>CAWJWL010000001.1:0-578461 GCA_963846565.1 uncultured Solirubrobacterales bacterium
TGACCTTCCTCGGCCGTTACCTCGGCACCATCCGACGTAACGGCTGGGGTTGGACGTGGCCGCTCACGAATCGCGACACGATCTCGCTGCGTATCCAGAACTTCGACAGCCAGGTGCTCAAGGTCAACGACGCGGTCGGCAACCCGATCGAGGTCGCGGCGGTGGTCGTGTGGCGCGTCGTCGACACCGCGAAGGCGTCGTTCGACGTCGAGGACTACCAGGACTTCGTCCGGATCCAGACCGAGACCGCCGTCCGTCACATGACGAGCCTGTATCCGTACGACCAGTACGTCGCCGACCAGGTGTCGCTGCGATCGCACGCGGACGAGGTCACCAACGCGTTGAACGTCGAGTTGCAGGAGCACCTCGGTGTCGCCGGTGTCGAGGTCTTGCGGACACAGCTCCGGCGGCTCGCGTATGCACCGGAGATCGCATCGGAGATGTTGCGCCGTCAGCAGGCGGAGGCTGTCGTCTCCGCACGTACGCGCATCGTCGAAGGCGCGGTCAGTATGGTCGAGGACGCGCTCACGCGACTATCGGAGCAGCACATCGTCGAGCTCGACGAAGAGAAGAAGGCGGCGATGGTGTCGAACCTGCTCGTCGTGTTGTGCAGTGACAACCACGTCCAGCCCGTCGTCAACGCGGGCAGCCTGTACCAGTAACCGCCGAGCAGCCGCCAAGGACAGCGGAGGGACGGTCTGGCCGAGCGCAAGAGCTTCCTGCTGCGGATACCGCCGGAACTGTACGCCGCTCTCGAGAAGTGGGCGTCGGACGAGCTGCGGAGCGTCAACGCACAGATCGAGTACCTGCTTGCCGAGTCGCTGAAGCGGGCGGGAGAAGCGATCGAAGAAGGGCGCGTAACGCGGGTGTGCGAACCCGAACTCGAGGCGTGCACCATGGCCGCGTGCACACAAGCCTGAGCGAGGTCGGCGCGCGGTCCGTTGCGCGGTGGGAGTGGGGAGTCGCGATCGGTGCGCTCTTCGTCCTCGGGCGCTCCAACGTGCTCTTCGTCCGTCAGCGTCTCGCATCAGTGTTCGGGGGCCGGGCCGGGCCACTGTGGCAGGACGACCTCGTCCTGCAAGTGGTGTTCGGGACCGTGATGGTTGCGGTGCTCGTCATCGCGGTCCGCAAGGCGCACCCGAGCGCCCTTGGCGGCGCGAACCCGTGCTCATCGCGTTTTGTTGCCTCGCGTGGCTGTCGATCATGTGGTCCGTCGAACCGTCCGTGAGCGTCCGACGCGCATTGCTGTTCCTTGGGACCGCTGTGGTCGGTTGGTACGTCGGTCTATTCGTTCCCGTCCGAGGGAGCAGGTCCGGGTCGTTGTCGGGGTCTCGTGCCTCGCAACGGTCGGGACGGTGGTCGCGTTGGTGTTCTGGAACGACCTTGCCCGCGCGACCGGGCGCGCTCTCGGTCAGTGGTCAGGCATCTACGTCAACCGGAACCTGCTCGGACTCGTGTTGTCCTATGGCCTGCTGGCGACACTCTTCTGGCTCAGCGACGCGCCGAACCCGCGGCCGGCCGCCGGCCTTGTGGTTGTCTTCGGCGCGCTGCTCTTCAAGACGGGATCTCGGACCGGTCCTGTCGCGTTCGCAGGTGCGCTCGCCGTGGCTTCTGCGGTCTGGTTGTTTCGACGGCAGGGCTCGAGCCGCATGTCGGCGGCGAGCGGCGCGTATGTGTCGTTCGCGACCCTTGGAACGCTGGGGTTGTTCGTCCACTACTACTGGGCCGAAGAACCTCGGGTGGTTGGGCCGAGACCGACGCTCACGTCACGGACCTTCATCTGGGAGGTCGATCGGTACTTCGCCGACCAGCGCCCGTGGACAGGGCAGGGTTTCGAGGCGCTATGGACCAACCCGAAGGCGATCGAGCAGGCGTACGGAGCCACGGGCCGGTACCCGTACTCGGCGCACAACGGCTACTTCGAGGTCTCCTGAGCGTGGGGCGGATCGGCCTGGTTCTGTTCGTTGCGTTCTTGGACTCGGCGCGGCGCGCGTTCTGCTACGCCTGGGAGCGCTGGATGCCGCCAGCCTGTGGCCGCTGACGCTCATCGTGTTCGCCGTCATCATGAATTTCTCAGAAAGCCTCTTCATCTCGAGCGAGGCACTGATGGCGTTGACCGTGGCGAGCGCTGTCGGGGTCACAGAATGGTCGCGGCGTGAGGCTGCGGAGCCCCCGTAGCGGACCCCACGGTGCGGAAGCGACTATCCTTTGCCGTTGACTGTGGGCGCAATACCTCGAACCACGGGGTGATGGGAGGTCGGCTGGTTGCGGGTCTGCACGATCATCGCACGGAACTACTGGGCTCACGCTCGAGTCCTCACGAGGTCGGTGCTCGACCACCACCCTGACGCCGAGGTCACGGTTCTCGTCATCGACGAGGACGCCTCGACGAGCGATCCGGCCTGGCACGAACACTTCGATGTCGTCGGTCCCGGCGACATCGGTCTCGATCGTGACGAGCTGATGCGGATGGCCGGCATCTACGACGTGCTTGAGTTGTCGACTGCGCTCAAGCCGTGGCTCCTTCGCAGTCTGCTCGCGAAGGATCGGGAGCCCGTCATCTATCTCGATCCCGACATCGAAGTGTTTGCGCCGATCGATGAGATCGTCACGCACGCGCGCGACAAGGGGATCGTTCTCACGCCGCACACCATCTCGCCGCTCCCACTCGACGGGTATGGCCCGACCGAGCTGACCATCTTGCAGGCCGGGACGTACAACCTGGGGTTCATCGCGGTCGGAAGCGAAGCTGACGGATTCCTGATCGGTGGGCGCAGCGGCTGTCACGTGACTGCCTCATCTCGAAAGAGGAAGGCCTCTTCGTCGATCAGAAGTGGATCGATCTCGTTCCGAATTACTTCGAGCCCCACGTGTTGCGTGAGCCGGGCTGGAACGTCGCGTATTGGAACCTGCCGGCGATGATGCTCGAGCGAGGGAACAGCGGGTACCTCGTCGGTGGAAAGCCTTTGCGCTTCTTCCACTACTCGGGATTCGATCCTGATCGCTCCGACGTGCTGAGCTTCTACCAAGGGATCGATCCCCTGGATCCGTCTCAAGGATCACCCTGCACTGGCCGAGGTCTGTTCCCGTTACGCGACGAGCTGATCCATGCGGGTCATCGCGCAACATCCCGCATCCGTTATCCCTTCGACCGGACGCCGTCGGGCCTTCGGCTCGATCGACGAGCGCGCGCCGTGTACCGCAAAGCGCTCATCCGCTCGGAGCGACAGAAGCTTCCTGAAGCCACCGAACCCCTTCGATGCCGGCGACGCCTTCGAGCGGTGGCTCAATCAGTCTGTCGGCGCTCAAGAGATCACTCGGTACCTCCGTGCGCTCTATGACGAACGCGCAGACCTGAAAGTCGCGTTCCCTGACATCGACGGGGTCGACGCGAGACGATTCGTTGATTGGGTCCGTACGACTGGCGCTGTCCATGAACGGATCCCGGAGCGGTTGGTTCCGCGACCCTCGACGGCGTCCGTTGTGGGTGGCGTGAACCTCGCCGGGTATCTCGCGGCCGCCAGTGGTGTCGGTGAAGCAGCACGGCGCATGGCTGACGCCCTGCGTGCCGGACGGGTGCCGACGGCAACGATCACGTATCGCAACACCCGGAGCCGCCAGGACGCCGTTACGGCGTCGGAGGCTGGGCCCCTGCACGACGTGAACCTCGTGTGCATCAATGCGGATCAGCTGCCCACGTTCCGATCTGAGGCGCAGGAGCTGATGAGCAGGTCATCCATCCTGCAGCGGCCTGGCCGGCCAGGCGATCCTGCTGGATGGCCATCGATGATCCACCATGGCGCCGGCGACCTCGATCCAGGCGCTGGCCGGCGATGAACAGCCGACTGACAAGCCGGTCTTCGTTTGTCCTCCTCCGATCACGACGCCGGTCGTGCGACCCCGTTCGCGCAAGCAGCTTGGCTTGCCTGAGAGCGGCTTCCTTTTCCTGTTCTGCTTCGATTTCGACAGTGTCTTCGAGCGGAAGAATCCGATCGGCGTGACTCGAGGCGTTCCGCCGAGCGTTCCCGGCTCCCGTCGGACCGCATCTCGTCATCAAGAGTGTGCGCGGTGATGCCCACCCCGATCAGCTGATCGAGTTGAAGGGTGCAGCGTCAGCGCGAAGCGATATCCATGTGGTCGACGGTTACCTCGACCGTGCCGACCACCTGTCCCTCGTCGCGGCGTGCGATGCATACGTCTCACTCCATCGAGCCGAGGGCTTCGGCTTCACGGTCGCGGAGGCGATGGCGCTCGGGAAGCCCGTTATTTACGGTGTACTCGGGAACCCTCGAGTTCATGGACGAAGCCAACAGCTGGCTGGTCGAATTCGGGAGCTGCGATCGGTCCCGGTTGCGATCCATACCCCGCCGACGGCGAGTGGGCGGACCCCGACTCCGATGCCGCGGCCCGCGCGAGGTCGTCGACGATCCCCATCTCGCCGCCGAGCGCGGCGCTCGCGCTGCGTCCGACATCGCCTGGCTCCACGGCCCCGCAGCGCGCGTTCCATTCATCATCGATCGACTCGAAGCGATCACCGGCATCCGGCGCAAGGCGCAGACCGGCGACGGCGGTCGGCCCTGGTCTGCCGTGGACTCCGCGGCGCACTACCTGTCGGCTGGTCCGGATTCCGATTCGCCCTCGAAGTACGGTTTCGTCAGCCGGACGATGCGCCGGTTCGTGATGCGGTTCGTCCGGCACTTCGCGGAGCATCAGGACCGCGTGCAGTATTCGCTCGTCGACTCGGTTCGAGACATGCAGGACCGCCTCGCGTCGGAGTCCTCCGTCGTGCGGGAGCTCGAAGCCAAGGTGCGAGAGTTGGAAGACCGCCTGAACCCCTCCGAGATGCCGGTCGCGGATCTCCGGGGACCTGCCCCCAGCGGTCCCACAGCCGCGCCCAGCGCCCATCGCGGAGTCAGACCTGCCGCGACACGGCTAGGCTGGTCGACGTGGCCAGGGTCAACTACTCCCGCTGGGACGGATCAACAGGAACCGTGGGCCAACCCCGATGACGTCCTTGAGGGGCTGTCCGACGACCTCCTCGAGTTCGGCGACCTGAGCCAGGCGCTCCGCCGGATGCTGCAGCGGGGGTTCAACCTCGAAGGACAGCGGATCACGGGCCTCCAGTCCCTGGCTGAGCGCCTTCGGAACCTTCGACGCGATGCGACCCGACGCTACGACATGGACTCGATCGTCGAGGGGATCGAGGACGACCTGCGGAGAATCGGGATCTCGAACGCGGCGAGGTGAACGACCGGCTCGATGTGCGCGAGCAGTCCCGGGACGCTCGATCGACCCCCGAAGGCGAAGTCGCACCGAATCTGGATGCGCTTCCCGAAGACGACCCGTTGTCGGCGCTCGAACGTGAATTCCTCTCGCCGCCGTTCGGCGATCGTCTGAACCCGCGTCTCGACTACCTCGATCAGCTCGAGGGACGACCGGCGGATGCGATCAAGGGCCTGCAGAGCTACGACTTCAAATCGCCGGAGGCGGAAGCCAAGTTCAAGGAGCTCACCGACAAGCTCCGCCAGCAGATGATGCAGCAGTACTTCAAGGGGGCCGAGCAAGCGCTTCAGACATGACGCCGGAGGACATTGCTCGCACGAAGAACATGCTTTCGGACCTCAACGAGATGGTTCCCACGCACGACGACGACGAGCCGTACGACTTCCAGAACTTCATGGACCAGTACGGCGACTTGTTCCCGGAGAACCCGCAGAACCTCGAGGAGCTGCTGCAGTCGCTCGCGCAGCGGATGGCCCAGGCCCAGGCGATGATGAACTCGATGTCGCCGGACCAACGACAGCGTCTGCAGGACCTGATCGGCGCCCTCAGGGGACCCAGACCTCACGCACCAGATGAAGGAGCTCGCCAACGCCTTCCGCCAGGCGATGCCCGGCGAGATGTGGTACCAGCGGTATCGGTTCGGCGGCGACGAGTCGCTCGCGATGAACGAAGCCATGCAGGTCATCGAGCGCATGCAGGAGTCGGAGCACCTCGAGAGGTACCTCCGCGGCGTCCAAGCCGGCCGACCTCGGCGAGGTCGACGTCGAGCGGGTCGAGAACCTGCTCGGCGAAGAGGCCGCGCCGGACATCAACCGTTTGCGCGAGATCGAGAAGATGCTCGAGGAGGCCGGGTACGTCGAGCGCACCAAGGGTCGACTTCGACCTCACGCCGCAGGGTGTCCGCCGCATCGGGAAGCAGGCGCTCGGCAAGGTCTACCACCGACTGCGGTCCGCGCTCGCCGGCGAGCACGACCAACCCGACATCGGACGCGGCGGTGACATCACGGGCGATCTGAGGCACTACGAGTTCGGCGATTCCTTCCACATCGAAGTGAAGGAGACGGTGTTCGAGGCGGTCCGCGGCAAGGGACTGGGACGCCGGTGAGACTCACGCCGGACGACTTCATGGTCGAGCGCACAGAACACAAGGTGCAGGCGGCGACGGCCCTGTTGATCGTCGACCTGTCGCTGTCCATGCCTATGCGCGGCAACTGGTCGCGGCCAAGAAGGTCGCGCTCGCGCTGCACGCTCTGACTCGACGCAGTTCCCGCGCGACCGGCTGTTCCTCGTCGGGGTCTCGGATTACGCGCGACACATCCAGGCCGATGAGCTGCCGAACCTTGGGCTGGAAGAGGTTTACGGCACCAACATGCAGCACGCGCTTCTTCTTGCGCGCCGACTCCTCGGGCAGCACCGCGGTGCGAGCCGCAGATCGCGATGGTGACCGACCGGAGCCGACCGCCCACCTGTTGCCCAACGGCGAGGTGTTGTTCAACTGGCCCCCTTGATCCGCAGACCCTCGAGGAGACGCTGAAGGGAAGTCGCGCGCTGTTCAAGGACAACATCATCATCAACACGTTCATGCTCGACCGGTCGCCGTACCTGATGCGGTTCATCGAACGGATGACGCAGCGTCCAAGGGCCGCGCGTTCTTACGTCACCCGACCAGCTCGGCGAGTACGTCCTTCTCGACTTCCTCGAGTCCAAGAAGGCCATGCTCCGGGGAGCCTAGGCCTCGATTCGACGATTCCGTCCTGATCGGCTGCCATGATGGACGCGTGGCGGACGTCAAGAAGTCCAACGACCGTGGGTTCCGGGGGCTCCTCGTTTTGGGTGCGGTCCAGTCCGTCGCGATCGGCATCTGGGGTCTCGCGTGAATCGGGACGCTCGACAAGCGTCCTCGGCCTTGACGTCCCGACGCGTGCCTCCGGTGTTGCTCGGTTGTTCGGCGGCGTCATTGATCGCCGTCGGAATCGGGTTCGGACTCGGAGCCGCGCAACCGCTTCGGAGCAGGAGTCTGCTCGTCCAGCTCTTCGCCGTGCAGGCGATCACGGCCGTCTCGACGATCGCGGGAACGGCGCGCGGGGAGATCGCCGGCGGTCAGGGTGCCGTGTTCGCGATCTATCTCCTCGCCTACTGCTTCCTGTACTTCCGGATGTACCCGCGCCCCGCCGCGCCGCCGGAGACGAAGAAGGCGCCGGAGCCGGCGAAGACGCCGCCACCGGCGATCCCGCCGAGGCCCGCCCCGCCCGCGCTGTAGTCAGACGGACAGGGCTTCGAGGAAGCGCGGACCGTAGCGCTCGAGCTTGCGGCCCCGACGCCGCTGATCGTCGCGAACTGGTCGAGCGTCGCGGGCGCCTCTCGACGATGTCGCGCAGCGTTGCGTCGTGGAAGATCACGTAGGCGGGCACCCCTGCTCCGTCGCGAGGGCCTTGGAACGAGTCGTTCGCAAGCGCCTCGCAGAGCTCGACGTCCTCCGGCGTGACGTCACCGAACGTCCGTGGGATCGACTGGCCTTGCTTCGTTTGCGCCTTCTTCGGCACTCGGGCGGATCCTCGCGGAGCGTTAGGCTGGCGTTCACCGTGGAGGATGGCCGGTCGCCTCGGTGACGCGGACGCAGTGCACCGTGGCGTAGGGGTCAGTGCGCAGCAGGCCCGGCGCGACGACCTGGCGGAACACGGCGCTCCACTGCGGCTCGCGCAGCTCGGCGCCGATCCCGAAGCGCTGAGGTCCTCGTGGCGGAGCTGCAGCACCTTCTCGGTATCCCGCCGAGCAGGACGTCGATCAGGTGGCTCACGCCGAACCGTTCACCTGTCCGTATACGCAGGAGAGCGCCTTTTGTGCGTCGATCGTGCCGTCCCGGGACGTCGGCGGGTTGAGGCAGTTGTCGCAGTTGCCGCATTCCCCGGGATGCGCTTCGTCGAAGTGCGCGAGCAGGCTCTGGCGCCGGCACCCGATCGACTCGCGTAGCCGAGCAATTCGGAGAGCTTCTGCTTCTCGACGCGCTTGCGCTCTGGATGCCGTTACCGCTGGTCGATCATGTTCTGCATCCGACCGACGTCCGACATCCCGTAGATCGCATGCGTCGGACGCCAGACCGTCGCGGCCGGCGCGTCCGGTCTCCTGGTAGTACGCCTCGAGCTGCGTCGGGAGGTCGAGGTGGACGACGAGCCGGACGTCCGGCTTGTCGATGCCCATCCCGAACGCGACCGTCGCGACGACGACGACGCCGTCTTCCGGACGAACCGCGTCCTGGTTTCTCCGCCGCGTCTTGCGTCGAGGCCGGCGTGGTACGGGTATCGCGTTGTGCCGGCCGTTCGGCGCTGAGGGCGTTCGCGGTTTCTTCGACATCTTGCGCCGTGAGAACCGGTAGATGATCCCGCTCTCGTCTCGGTGGTCGGACGAGGAATCGCAGGAGCTGGACGTTCGGGTCTTCTTCTCGCGACGCGGTAGCGGATGTTCGGACGATCGAAGCTCGCGACGAAGCGGCGCGACGCTCGCCGACGCAGCGCGAGGTGCTCGACGATGTCGCCGCGGGTTGGTTTGTCGGCGGTTGCCGTGAGCGCGATGCGCGGGACACCCGGGAATCGTTCGTGCAGGACCCTCAGCTGGCGGTACTCCGGCGGAAGTCGTGTCCCCACATCGAGACGCAGTGCGCCTCGTCGATCGCGAAGAGCGCCGGCTTGCCGCGCGAGCAGGTCGAGGAAGCCGTCCATGAGTGCGCGTTCCGGTGCGACGTAGAGGAGGTCGAGCGTCCCGTCGACGAGGCTCTGTTGACTCGCTGCGCGGCTCGGGCCGACTTCGAGGCGTCGAGTTCAGGAACTCGATGCCCGGACGTCGTATCTGTTGCCAGCGCGTCGACCTGGTCCTGCATGAGCGCGATGAGTGGCGAGATGATGATCCCGTCCCGGGCTGGACGAGCGCCGGGTACTGGTAGCACAGCGACTTCCCGCCGCCGGTCGGCATCAGGACGAGGCAGCTTCCTTACCGTTGACGAGGTGTTCGACGATCTCGCCTTGTCGCCGCGGAACTCGTCGTAGCCGAAGACGTTCTGAGGACGCCGAGGACGTCGGTGGCTTGGCGCGTCACGACCCGTCAGGGGGCGCGGGGGTGCCCCCCGACGAGAGGGCGTGCGCGGGCTCCGGCCGTACCCAGCAGGTCCCGGCTGAGCTCGCGCAGCCCGTCAACGTCGTGGACGTCGTGCGTGAGCAGCGGCACGGCGCCACTCGGCGCCGTGAACGGCGGCGAGCTCCGTGAGGTGCCGCGATCGCGACGCGCGAGGGTCCCGACAGGTGCGAGGGCCGTCGGCGTGTCGTGGGACGGTCGTCGTTCACGGGCGTCCAGGCCAGCGAGCGTTGTCGCCGAGACGATCGTGCCGACGTCGGGGCCCCGCACGGTGTCCGGGTCGGCGTGGCGAGTTCGACCGGGACGACCTTGTTCGCCACGGCGCCGGACAGCGTGCAGGGCTTCTCCGACGAGACGGTCGATGAAGAAGCCGGCCTCTTCGAGCGGCGGGCCCTCGAGGTCGTGACGACGACGAAGCCGGTTTGGTCGGACGACTGAGGAGCCGCAGGACGTCGTCCGCGCGCTCCTTGAACCGTCGTAGATGTTCTGGAAATCGATCACGAGCGCCGACAGGTCTTCGAGGACCTGGGAGCCGAGCACGCGGTCGACGATCTTCAGGAACGGCGAGGCGGTGAAGTTGAACGCGCGCAGGCCGAGCTTGCCGGCCGCCGCGTAGGGCTTCGCCATCCAGCGCAGCAGGCTGCCGCCGATGAAGTCCGTCATCCGCCCGGCGCCTCGAGGAAGTCGAGCGCGCTTCGCGTCGGTGGAGTGTCGATCACGATCAGGTCGTAGTCGCCGGTTCGTGGAGATCGGCGAGCCGCTCCATCGCCATGTAGCCCTGGGAGCCGATGAACTGCTGGAACACACCTTGGTAGATCCGGTTCTCCTTGATGGGTTGGCCTGCGCTCGCGTGGGGAGTAGCGATCGACGAGGTCGTCCCAGGCCGTCTTCATGTCGAGCATCGGGCGTGCAATGAGCCGTCCCGTCGCCGTGGGGGTCGGAACGCGCGCACTCCTGTGGCCGAGACCGGACCGCGAGGCCGAGGGCGGACGCCAAGCGCTGCGCGCCGGGTCGATCGTGACCACGATGTCCGTCGTCCGTTGGCCGCTCGTCGAGCGCGATCGATGCGGCCGCGTGGTCTTTCCCGACGCCGCCAGCACCGCAGACGACGACGATGCTCTTCGGCGGATCGGCGTCGGTCAGATTCATGTGCGCTCCGCTGCAAGTTCGTGCGCGATGCGTCGCGTCGCCGTCAGTTATCGGTGGTCCCAACGCGAACGAACGGGACGCGTCGCGTCTGGGGGCCGAGCGCCGCAACCGTTCGAGGAGCTCGGCCTGCTCGTCTGCGATCGCCGTCGAGAGGGCACGCCGTCGAGCCGCTGACCGCGCGGTCGGCGTCGAGTCGGCAGCGGTGAACGAGTCGGCGGACCGCTTGCGGATCGCGGGCGCGTAGACGAGCGCGGTTCGCAACGATCGGCGAGCACCGGGGTGTTGACCGCTTCGGGAGCTCTTCGAGGAGCTCCTCGGTCTCGGTGACGGGCATCTCCTCGGCAGCGCGACGACGACGAGCCCGTGCGCTTGGGGTCGTCGAGGAGCTCTTGCACCCACGCGGTCTGGTTGCGGATGAGTCCCGACGCCGACCATCTCTTGGATCGATCGCGGGCCGCGCAGGCGCCAAGATCACCTGTCCGGACGGTGCTGCGTCGACGATGATGACGTCCCATCGCGGTCTTGCCACGCTCGATCGCTCGCTCTTCGAACCCGACCTTGCCGGCGACGAGGACCTCTTTCACGCCGGGTGCGCCGGTCGCGATGAAGTCGAAGACCTTGCGTATCGGTCCGAATCGCCGGACCGTGGGACCGTGCAGTGCGATCTCGAGGTATTCGTCCAGGACCTCCTCCGGGTGCAGCGCGAGGTGGAAGAGGTTCGGAACGTTTGCACGGCTTGCGCGCCTCGTACGTCGGCGGCGACGCGTCGAGGAAGCGGGCGGCGTCGCCGTTGGCCTGCACGTCGATCAGCAACGTCCGCATGCCTCGCTCGGCCGCGAGGAGATGCGAGCGCCGCGGTGATCGACGACTTCCCGAACCCGCCTTTCCCGGTCACCCAGATCGCGCGACGGCGAAAGAGGTCGTCGAGAAGCGGCATGAGTCGTAGCCTACCCACCGGCTGGGCTCTGATATGTTCCCGCCCGCGATGGCCTACGACCTCCCGGACGAGCTCCAAGCCCTCAAGGAAGCCGCGGATTCGTTCGCGCAGCGTGAGATCTCACCCGTCGTCGCGCACGCTGAGGAGACAGCGACGTTCCCTGCCGACCTGTACCGCAAAGCCGGGCAGGCGGGGTTCATCGGGATGCGGTATCCGGCCGATCTTGGGGGCCAGGGCGCCGGGATCCTTGCGGAAGTGCTGTGGCGCGAAGCCACGTCCTACGTCTGCGCCGGGATCGGGTCGGCGCTGTCGGTCCCCGGCAACATCGGCTCGTACCCGATCTACGAGTTCGGGTCGCCCGAGCAGCAGCAGAAGTACCTGACGAAGGTCACCGCCGGCGAATGGATGGGGGCGTTCGCGCTGACGGAGCCCGAGGCCGGCTCCGACGTGAAAGGGATCAAGGCCACGGCGGAGCGTCGCAACGGGGGCTGGGTCCTCAACGGACGCAAGATGTTCATCACCTGCGCGCCGTCGGCGAAGTTCTTCATCTTCACCTGCTACACCGACCGTGAGATCGGCTACAACGGCATCGCGAACTTCATCCTCGATCGCGATCGGCTCCCAGATGATGCGGTTCAGCCGCTCGAGACGCTCGGGCACCGCAGCTCCGAGGTCGGGGAGGTCATCGTCGACGGTGTCGACGTGCCGGACGACGCCCTGATCGGTGAGCCCACCGGAGGGTTCCGCCGCGCTGCCAGGACGCTGAACGGCGGCCGACTCGTCGTCGCCGGGGGAGCGCTTGGCACGGGACAACGGGCAGTGGACGTCTCCGTCGCTTACGCCAAGGAGCGCAAGGCCTTCGATCGGGAGATCGGGAGCTTCCAAGCCGTCGCGTTCCGGCTCGCGCAGTCGGCAGCAGAGATCGAATCGGCACGCGTGACGACGTACTGGGCGGCGAGCCGATGGGACGCGGGGAACGAGACGCCGAAGGACGTCGCAGTGGCCAAGCTCATCGCCTCGGAAGCAGCGGTGCGTGCCGCGAGCGAGGGCCTGCGGACGTTCGGTGGGTACGCGTACATCGGGAGTGAGTTCCCCATCGAGCGGCTGTTCCGGGACTCGCGCTACTACGTCATCGTCGAAGGGACCTCCGACATCCAACATCTCGTCTTGTCACGCGAACTCGGATTGAGGCCGCAGTAGGGATGCCTCACTTCGACGGACGCCGTTTCAAGCTCCACTACGTGGAGGAGGGCAAGGGTCCGGCCATCGTGTTCGTCCACGAACTCGGGATGGATCACACGATGTATGCCGCGCAGTTCGAAGACCTCCCCGACACCTATCGCTGTCTGGCTTTCGATATGCGAGGGCACGGGAGAAGCGATTGCCCGCCGGCTCCCTGGACGATGCAGGACATCGTCGTCGACCTCATCGCGTTCATCGAGGGGACGGGCGCCGCGCCGTGTCACGTCGTCGGGTCGTCGTGGGGAGGGATGGTCGCGCTCCGGGCCGTCATCCAGCGCGAGGATCTGTTCCGCTCGCTCGTCTTGCTTGCCACCTCGCCGGACGCCGAGGATCCGGAGTGGGTCTCGCTCTACCGGGGGTACGAGTCCTCCGTCGAAGAGAACGACGGCGTGACGGAGGACCTCGCGCGGCTGACCTTGCCCGTTTTTTCAGCGAACCGTTCCAAGAGCGAGAGCCGGAGACCATCGCTGTCCACGTCGATCGGATCACGAGTCTGCCGGCGGCCGCGGTCGTCGAGGGACTGCGGATCGTGAACAGCCGCGGCCGCTGCTCCACCGGCTGCCCCGAGGTTCGCATCCCGACCCTCGTGATGCACGGTGAGCTCGACTCGGCCCTCGGGCTCGAGCGTTCGCAAACGTCGGCTGACAACATCCCGGGGGCCGAACTGGTGCGGATCTCCGATGCTGGACACACGCTGACGATGGAAGCACCCGACGTCGTGAACGAAGCGCTCGCCGGGTTCTTCCGCCGAGTCAACCGCTAGGCGGACTCGGCTCCCTCGGCTCCCTGGAGGGACGCGAGGAGCACGCGGGCTTGCTGGATCACCTGGTCGATCTCCGTCGCGAACTCCTCGGGGAGTGCATCTCGCGCGTCGATCAGTTCCTTCAAGGCAGCTTCGATGGCGGCGATCGCGTCCCGGCCCATGGTCGGGGCAGTCTAGCGGTGGTGTAGACGGCCGTGAGGTAAGGGAGTTCGAATCCGGTTCGTCCTCGTGTTTCCGGGTGCGTCTCGATGTAGGTGCGCGATTCGTCGATCACCGCTTGCTTGTCTGCCGCAGGAAGGGTCTCGATGAACGAGATCGAGGCGACGCGTGCGAGCAACCCGTCGAGGTCCGTGTGTTGAACGTGATCGAAGCCCTGCTCCGTGATCGGCCGAACATCCCACTGAGTTCGATCGGCGCTCTGCCAGACCCCGGACCGGTATCCAGGGGTATCGCCGCGGTGGCGTTCCGTGATCCCAGAATCCCGTCGCCCAACCCTTGAGACGGTCCCGTCGGTTCCACACGATCGCCAACCGTCCGTTCGGACGAAGCACGCGCCAGATCTCCGGGATCGCGTGGGCGTGATCGAACCAATGGAACGCTGACGCGCACACGACCATGTCGAAGCTCGCGTCGGCGAACGGGATCGATTCAGCAAGGCCCGACACGACCCTCACGTCCGGAAGCGTCGATCGGAAGGCGGACAACATCGGGGCCAGTGGCTCGATGCCGACCACCTCGGCGGAGGTCGCCGCGAGTGAGGCTGTGAGTTTCCCGGTGCCGCAACCGAAGATCGGCGACGCGCATCCCGTCGGTGATGTCGAGCGCTTCGACCGCCGCGACCGGGTAGTCGGGACGACCACGCTCGTAGACGTCGGGCGTCGTGAACCCCTTCGCTGCGGTCGGGTGCACCCGCTAACCGATCAGGTCGCGAGGCGCCGCGTAGAGCCAGACCCCATCGACCTTCTCCCGTTGGATGCGGTCGCGCAGACGGAGGTACTCGAGATGGGAGAGCGTCTGCCGCGAGCGCGAGCCGTTCTTCGAAGAACATCAGGTCGCGGTCGAAGAGCGCTCGCGCGATGTCGAGCGCATGGGCGGAACCGCTTCGGACGACGATCTCGCGGCATCGTCGCAGCCGCAACGCGTGGTGGCTCGCGATCGAGCGTGCGCGCTCGGCCCCTTCGTCGAAGGGCCGGCCGTGACCGGGCAGGACGAGAGAGGGCTCGAGCTTCGCCACTTTCTCCAGCGAGTCGAGGAACTGTCCGAGCGGGTCGGGCGTGTCCGGGAACCAGCCGATGTGCGGCGTGATCTTGCCGAGGACGGTGTCGCCGACGATGCAGACCCCGTCTGAGCGACGATGGAAGACGACGTGACCTTCCTCGTGGCCCGGCGTCCAGTAGATGTCCCACTCGCTCTGCGCGAATCGAACGGTGTCGCCTTCGTCGATCGTCGTCATCTGCGTCGGGAACACCATCTGCGAGAAGAAGCTCGACGCGCGGACCCATCGCTTCCTCGATGTGTTCGGGGGCCCGGCCGTGCTCGACGAAGACGTTCATCATCGCCGTGAAGCGGTCGGGGTCGGGGTTCGCCATGCGCTCGAGCTGGGCCTTGGCGAACGGATGACAGACGACGACGGCACCGCTCGCTTGCTGGAGCAGCCCTGACCCGCCGAAGTGATCGGGATGGCAGTGCGTGAGGTAGATCGTGTCGATGTCGGTGATCTTGCGTCCCATCGACTCGATGCTGCGCTCGATCGTGTCGAACGTCTCCTGTCCGGGCATCGCCGTGTCGATGACGACGAGGCCACCATCCGGGCTCTCGGCGATGTACACGTGCACATGCGGGAGGCCGGGGAACGGTGTCGGACAGGTCACGCGGGAGATGCCCGGGAAGGGCATCGCCAACGAGGGGCGTTCGTAGTACTGCTCCACGGACTACTCGTGCAGCGTTTCTTCGACGACGAAGGTCACCTTGAGCCACACGCGGTACTCGTCGACGGTGCCGTTCTTCACCGTCCCCGAGGATCCGGTCGACCTCGAACTCGCGCACGCTCGAGAAGATCGGTGAGCGCAGCGCGGGAAACGGCTTCTTCGATCGCGGCCTCGAGCGACTCCGACGACGTACCGGACAGGTCGAGCGTCTTCGTGACGGTCATGAGCGTCCTCCTTCCTGCGGGAGAACTAGAGTAACCGGATGCCTTCGACCCACCGCCGCATCGACCTGCACTGTCACACGACGGCGTCCGACGGACGCTTGACGCCTCGGGCGTTGATCGAGCGCGCGGCACGCGACGAGGTGGATGTCATCGCCGTCAGCGGATCACGACACGGTGGACGGGATCGACGAGGCGATGGCGGCGGGGGCCGAACTCAAGGTCGAGGTCATCGCGTCGATCGAGGTATCGGCGCGTCACGAGGGACGTAACGTGCACGTCCTCGGTCCGTTCATCGGCCACCGTTCGGCTCCTCTGCTCGAGACCCTCTGGTCGCTTCGTGATGACCGGGAGCGGCGGGCCCGCGCGATCGTCGAGCTCCTGAACGAGCTCGGTGCCACCATCTCGATGGACGACGTGCGCGAGCAGTCCGGTGACGGGATCGTCGCCCGTCCGCACATCGCCCGCGCGATGGTGGCGCGCGGGCACGGGGGTTCGGTAGCAGACCAACGGTCCCAAGCATGACATAACCATGTATCGCTGGCGGTTCCGTCCGAACGCGTGACGAACATGCGTTCGATGAATGAACAAGCCACATACACGGACGCGGAGGCGATCCGCGTCGCCGCCCAAATCACCGAGCTCGAGATCCCGGTCCGTAGCGAGGTGATGAACGCGATCGAGGATCCGGCCGATCCGGACCAGGCGATCCTGACGAGCGTCCCGGTGCTGATCGACGAGCTCAACTTCGGCGACGTCGTTCGCATCGGCGAGCCCGACGAGCTTGGCGTGCGGCCCGTCGTCGGCGCCGTGATCGCCAGCGGCCATGTCCATCTGCTCGCTGCCGTCGACGACGGGCGCGCCCTCGATCTCGTCGCCGAGCTCGAGCGCACCTTCCCCGCTTACGCGCTGCGCATCGTGTCCGCCGGCGACTCGCTGCTCTCCGTGAGCGTGCATCCGCACGTCGGCGCGGACGCGGTTTCCGCGGTGATCGAGTCGTGGCTCGGCGACGGCGTCGAGGACCCGGAGGAGGGTCTGGCGCTGGGGCCTCCCTGCGCGACCGTGGTCGGGCCGCTGGCCTGAGCGCGACCTACAGCTGTGCCAGTTCACGCTTGAGGATCTTGCCGGTCGGGTTGCGCGGCAGTTCGTCGAGGAAGACGATGTCGCGCGGGACCTTGTAGCGCGCGAGGTTGTCTCTGACGAAGGCCTGCACGGCCTCGACCTCCAGCACCGAGCCCTCGCGGCTGACGACGAACGCCCGCAGTCGCTCGCCGAAGTCCGCGTCCTCGACGCCGATCACGGCGGCGTCGGCGATTGCCTCGTGGGTGACGAGCAGCTCCTCGATCTCGCGCGGGAAGACGTTCTCGCCGCCGGAGATGATCATCTCGTCGTCGCGTCCGTCGATGAAGAGCCGGTCCTGTTCATCGAAGTGGCCGACGTCCCCCGTCGAGAGCATGCCGTCGATGATCTCCTTGCCGCCGCCGCCCGTATAGCCCTCGAACGGGGAGGTGGTGCCGACGAAGATCCGCCCGGTTGCGCCCTGCGGAAGCTCGTTGCCGCTGTCATCGAGGATCCGGATCCTGGAGCCGAGAAGCGGCCGGCCGACCGACATCGGCGCGGCGCGCGTGTCGGCCGGTGTCGTCATCGTCGCCAGGGCCACCTCGGTCGAGCCATAGAGGTTGTAGATCACGTCGCCGAGCGCGTCCATCGCCTGCAGGGCGACCTCGGCGGGCAGCTGCGACCCGGCGCAGAAGACGCAGTGAAGCGAGGACAGGTCGCGGGCGCGGATCTCCTCCTCGCCGAGCGCGAGCACGCGCTGGAGCATGATCGGCACCACGCAGGCGCCCGTCGCCCGGTGGGTCTCGATGTCGTCGAGGAACTGGGCTGCGTCGAAGCGCCGCCGCAAAACGAGCTTCGATCCGAGGCCGATCGAGAGCAGTGCGATCAGCAGGCCCGTGCCGTGGAAGAGGGGAGGGGCGACGACGGTCGCCTCGCGGGCGCGCATCGGCATCCGCTCGAGGACCGCTCCCGCGCCGATGAAGCCCTTCGGGTCGGGTCGGGCGGCTCCCTTTGGCGTCCCGGTCGTGCCGCTGGTGAGGAGCACGATCCGCCCCGGGTCGTCCGAGGGCGGCGGGAGCTCGGGGCTGGATCCCTCGAGGAGGCGGTCGAGCTCGTCGGCCTCCGGGTCGTCGATCGTGCAGACCACCTTGCCGCGCGCCACCGACGCATCGGCGACGGCGTCGGCGAGCTCGGCGTCGTGGATGAGTAGCGCGACGCCCTCGCGCTCGGCGACGTCGGCGCACTGGCGGGCCGAGAACGACGTGTTGAGGAGAACGAGGCTGAGCCCGGCGCGCGCGGTCCCGAACGCGGCGATCAGGAGCTGGCGGTGGTTGCGGCACATCACGCCGACGGCGTCCCCGGGCCCGAGGCCCTGCGCGAGCAGCGCGTTGCCGAGCCGGTTCACCCGGTCGTCGAGCTCGGCGAACGTGAGCTCGCCGCGGTCGTCGGCTATCGCCGGATACGAGCCGTGGCGCAGGGCCGCGAGGCGCGAGGCAGAGGCGAACGAGCCGTAGTCGCGAATCGCCTTCCCGATCGCCGCCATCGTCTTCGGCGACTCGCGCCCGAGCATCCCGGCCCGGACGAGGGCACGGAAGCCGCGCGCCTCCCACGAGACTCGCCTCCCCAGATCCCCGATCCGGCCCTGAACGCTCACGTCCGAAACCTACTTCGACACGGGCGAGGCCGTCGGCGCGAGGTCCTACCAGGCGACCGCCCGGATGTAGATCTCGTAGAGGAGGAACCCGGCGGCCCCGGGACGGGCGCATGCCGTGTCGAGCACCTCGGCACCGCGTGCCGACTGCAGCGTCAGCCCCTCCTCGCGTCCGCCGGCGACGACTGCCCCGATCAGCGCGAGCGCCCGGTCCCGGGCCGCCGGGTCGGTCGCGGACCAGTCGGCGCAGCTCGCGAGCTGGAGCTCGTCCGCGGACGCGAATGGTGCCGCGGCTCCTCATACGTGACGCCGCCCGTCGACTGTGATCTCGGTCCCCGACGGCCAGGTGCTTAGATGGAGCCATGGCCCGAAATGGCGACGTGGACCAAGTCGAAACGCAGGAGTGGCTCGAGGCCCTCGACGCCGTCGTCAAGCACGACGGAACGCGCCGCGCCCACGATCTCGTCGAGAAGGTCGTCGAGCGCGCACGCCATCGCGGCGCCGCGATCGAGTACGTCGGGCCGACGCCGTATGTGAACACGATCCGGGTGGAGGACGAGCCGGAGATTCCCGGCGACCCGTCGCTGGAGCGGCGGGTCCGCTCGCTGATTCGCTGGAACGCGATCGCGATGGTCCTGCGGGCAAACAAGGAGTCCTCGGAGCTTGGCGGCCACATCGCCAGCTACCAGTCGGCGGCCCTGCTGTACGAGACCGGCTTCAACCATTTCTGGCACGCGCCCTCCGAGGAGCACGGCGGCGACCTGATCTACATCCAGGGCCACTCCTCGCCCGGCATCTACGCGAGGTCCTACCTCGAGGGGCGGCTGACGGAGGAGCAGCTGGACGGCTACCGCCAGGAGGTGTCCCGAGGCGGGATCGCTTCTTACCCGCACCCGTGGCTGATGCCCGAGTACTGGCAGTTCCCGACCGTCTCCATGGGGCTCGGGCCGATCATGGCGATCTATCAGGCCCGGTTCATGCGCTACCTGACCGATCGCGGGCTGCTCGACGTGACCGGGCGAAAGGTCTGGTGCTTCCTCGGCGACGGAGAGACGGACGAGCCCGAGTCCCTCGGCGCGATCGGCCTCGCCGGCCGCGAGAAGCTCGACAACCTCGTCTTCGTCGTCAACTGCAACCTCCAGCGCCTCGACGGGCCGGTGCACGGCAACGGCAAGATCATCCAGGAGCTCGAGACGATCTTCCGCGGCGCCGGGTGGAACGTGATCAAGCTGATCTGGGGTGACCGGTGGGATCCCCTGCTCGCCGCCGATCACAACGGTCTCCTCGTCCGCCGGATGGAAGAGGCGGTCGACGGCGAGTACCAGACGTACAAGGCACGCGACGGCGCGTTCGTGCGGGAGAAGTTCTTCGGCGCCTACCCGGAGCTCGCCGAACGCGTGCGCGACATGACCGACGAGCAGATCTGGGATCTCAACCGCGGCGGGCACGACGCGAAGAAGGTCTACGCCGCCTACGCCGCGGCGCAGGCCTCCGAGGTCCCGACTGTGATCCTGGCGAAGACGATCAAGGGCTACGGGATGGGCGAGGCCGGCGAGGGCCAGAACATCACCCACCAGCAGAAGAAGATGAACGAGGAGGCGCTGCGCGTCTTCCGCGACCGCTTCGACCTCGACATCTCAGACGAGGAGGTCGAGCAGGTCGCCTACTACCGCCCGCCCGACGACTCGCCGGAGATCAGGTTCCTTCGCGAGCGCCGCGACGCTCTCGGCGGCTTCCTGCCGCAGCGGCGCACCCGCGTCGACGAGGCGCTGCAGGTGCCGCCGCTCGAGACGTTCTCCTCGCAGCTCGAGGGCACCGGCGAGCGCGAGATCTCGACCACGATGGCCTTCGTCCGCGTCCTTGCCGCGCTGCTGCGCGACAAGGCGATCGGACAGCGCATCGTGCCGATCGTCCCCGACGAGTCGCGGACGTTCGGGATGGAGGGCATGTTCCGCCAGCTCGGGATCTACTCGCACGTCGGCCAGCTGTACGAGCCGGAGGACGCCGACCAGCTGATGTTCTACCGCGAGGACCGCAAGGGCCAGGTGCTCCAGGAAGGGATCAACGAGGCCGGCGCGTTCTCGTCCTGGATCGCCGCGGCGACGTCGTACTCCAACCACGACGTCCAGATGGTGCCCTTCTACGCCTTCTACTCGATGTTCGGCTTCCAGCGAGTCGGCGATCTCGCGTGGGCGGCCGGAGACAACCGCGCCCGCGGCTTCCTCATCGGTGGCACCGCCGGGCGGACCACGCTCAACGGCGAGGGGCTCCAGCACGAGGACGGACACAGCCACGTGCTCGCATCGACCGTGCCCAACTGCATCTCCTACGACCCCGCCTACGCCTACGAGCTCGCGGTCATCGTCCACGACGGCCTGCGCCGGATGGTCTCCGAGCAGGAGGACGTCTACTACTACCTCACGGTGATGAACGAGAACTATCCGCACCCGGCGATGCCCGAGGGTGCCGAGGAGGGGATCCTGCGCGGCATGCACGTCGTCCGCCCCGCCGAAGGTCACGCCGCCGTGCGCCTGCTCGGCTCGGGGACGATCCTGCGCGAGGTCGAGGCGGCGGCCGCGATCCTCGCCGAGGACTTCGACGTCCAGGCGGAGGTCTGGAGCGCGACGAGCTACACCGAGATGCGACGCGAGGGCCTGCGCCTCGACCGCGAGGCGCGCCTCCATCCGGGCGAAGAGGCGGCGAAGCCGTGGGTTATGCAGTGCCTCGATGGTTCCGACGCCCCGGTGATCGCCGCCAGCGACTACATGAAGGCGCTGCCCGACGGCGTGCGCGAGTGGGTCCCGGCGCGCTTCGAGGTTCTCGGGACGGACGGCTACGGACGCTCGGATTACCGTCGCGATCTGCGCCGGTTCTTCGAGGTCGATCGTGAGCACGTGACCGTTGCGGCTCTCGGCGCGCTCGCAGCGGAGGGGTCGATCGAGCCCGGCAAGGTCGCCGAGGCGATCGAGAAGTTCGGCATCGACCCCGACGCGCCGGATCCCGCATATGCCTGAGACGCGCGAGGTCACCGTCCCGGACATCGGCGACTTCACCGACGTGCCGGTGATCGAGATCCTCGTCCGCGAGGGCGAGGAGCTGGGGGCGGACGATCCGATGGTCACGCTCGAGTCCGACAAGGCGACGATGGACGTTCCGGCCCCGTTCGCCGGCAAGGTCGTCGAGATCAAGGTGTCGATCGGCGACGAGGTCTCCGAGGGAAGCGTGATCGCGACGATGGAACACGCCGAGGCGGCCGGGCTCGCCTCGACGGAGGAGGCTCCCGTCACCTCGGCGCTTGCGGCCGGCGAGCAGGAGTCCGGCGACGAGGAGGCCGGACCCCCGGCGCCGAAGGAGACCGCCGAGCCCACGCCGAAGGCGGCCGCGGCCGGTGGACCCGTCTATGCGACGCCCTCGGTGCGCAAGGTGGCGCGGGAGCGCGGGGTCGACCTCGAGCAGGTCAAGGGGACCGGGCGCAAGGGCCGGATCACCAAGGACGACGTCGAGAAAGCCGCGAAGGCTCAAGGCGTCGAGGAGCCTCGGGGCGGCCTGCCGTTCGAGATCGCCCCGTGGCCGAAGGTCGACTTCGAGAAGTACGGGCCGGTCGACCGTGTGCCGCTCTCGCGGATCAAGAAGATCAGCGGCCCGAACCTGGCCCGCAACTGGGTCGCGATCCCGCACGTCACCCACAACGACGAGGCCGACATCACGGACCTCGAGGCCTTCCGCAAGCAGATCAACTCCGAGCAGGACGACGTCAAGGTGACGATGGTCGCCCTGCTCGTAAAGGCGTGCGTCTCGGCGCTGAAGAAGTTCCCGGATTTCAACGCCTCGCTCGACGGCGACGAGCTCGTGCTGCGCCGCTACTACAACATCGGCTTCGCCGCGGACACTCCGCAGGGCCTGCTCGTCCCGGTGATCAAGGACGCCGACAAGAAGGGCCTGCTCGAGATCGCCACCGACCTGACCGAGCTCTCGGCGAAGGCGCGTGACGGGAAGATCGGCCCGGCGGAGATGGCGGGGGGGACGTTCTCGATCTCCTCCCTCGGCGGTATCGGCGGCACCAGCTTCACCCCGATCGTGAACGCCCCGGAGGTGGCGATCCTAGGCGTGACCCGCGCGGCGATGCGGCCGACCTGGAACGGCTCCGAGTTCGTCCCCCGCCTGATCGTCCCGCTCTCGCTCTCCTACGACCACCGGGTGATCGACGGCGCCGCCGGCGCCCGCTTCACTGCTTTCCTCGTCACCGAGCTCAACGACTTCAGGAGGGTGCTCCTCTGATGGCGACCGAAGTCACGGTCCCCGACATCGGCGACTTCACCGACGTGCCGGTGATCGAGATCCTGGTCTCCGTCGGTGATTCGGTCGAGCCCGAGCAGCCGCTGGTGACGCTCGAGTCCGAAAAGGCGACGATGGACGTGCCGGCGCCCTCCGCGGGGACCGTCAAGGAGATCCTCGTCTCTCTCAACGACACGGTCTCCGAGGGCACCGCGATCCTCGTTCTCGAGCAGAGCGGCGGAGGGGATGAAGCGGAGGCTCCGCCGGACACGGAGGAGGCCCCGGCGGAAGACAAGGAGGAGGCCCCGGCGGAAGACAAGGAGGAGGCCCCGGCGGAAGACAAGGAGGAGGCCCCGGCGGAAGAGTCGCATGCGGCATCGCCGCCTTCATCGGAGCCCTCTGAGCCTGAGGGTAAGCGCGTCGTCGTGATCGGGTCCGGACCCGGTGGCTATACCGCCGCCTTCCGGGCGGCGGACCTGGGGTTGGAGGTGACGCTGGTCGAGCGTTATCCGGCACTCGGTGGGGTCTGCTTGAACGTCGGGTGTATCCCGTCGAAGGCTCTGTTGCATGCGGCGAAGGTGATTGCCGAGGTCGATGAGGCGAAGGAGTTCGGGCTCGGGTTCGGCGAGCTGGACCTGGATTTGGATGCGCTCCGCGGGTGGAAGGAGGAGGTCGTCGGCAAGCTGACCGGAGGGCTTGCCGGGCTCGCGAAGCAGCGGAAGGTGAACGTCGTCACGGGGACGGCGAAGTTCGCCTCCGAGAAGTCGGTGGACGTCGACGGCGAGACGCTCGAGTTCGACCACTGCATCCTCGCCGCCGGCTCGAGCGCGGCAATGCTGCCCGACCTTCCCGACGACCCTCGGATCGTCGACTCGACTGGGGCCCTCGAGCTCGACGACGTCCCCGGCCGTCTGCTCGTCGTCGGCGGCGGGATCATCGGGCTCGAGATGGCCACCGTCTACGACGCGCTCGGCAGCGCGGTGACGGTCGTGGAGCTCACCGACCAGCTGATCCCGGGCTGCGACCCGGATCTGGTCAAGCCGCTGGCCAAGCGCGCCGGCGACCGCTACGAGGCGGTTCTGCTCTCGACCTCCGTCTCGAAGGTCGAGGCGGGTGACGACGGACTCGTCGTCAGCTACGAAGGCGAGGACGCGCCCGAGCCGCAGACCTTCGACGCCGTTCTCATCGCCGTGGGCCGGCGCGCCAACGGCGACACGCTCGGGCTCGAGGCGGCCGGGGTGGACGTCGGCGAGCGCGGCGTGATCGCGGTCGACGAGCAGCGGCGCACCAACGTGTCCCACATCTACGCCATCGGCGACCTCACCGGCGAGCCGATGCTCGCCCACAAGGCGAGCCACGAGGGCAAGGTCGCCGCCGAGGTGATCGCCGGCCACAACGCCGCCTTCGACCCGCGAGCGATCCCCGCGGTCGCCTACACCGACCCCGAGGTCGCCTGGGCCGGCGTGACCGAGGCCGAAGCGGTCGCCGGGGACGTGGACTACGAGAAGGCGATCTTCCCCTGGCAGGCGTCGGGCCGGGCCCTGTCGATCGGCCGTCCCGAGGGGCTGACGAAGGTTCTGGTCGATCCCTCCTCGCGGCGGGTGATCGGCGTCGGGATCGTCGGTCCGAACGCGGGCGAGCTGATCGCGGAGGCGGTGCTGGCGATCGAGATGGGCGCCGACGCCGACGACCTCGGCCTCACGATCCACGCTCACCCGACGCTCTCGGAGACGCTCGGCTTCGCCGCCGAGCGCGCCGAGGGCACGCTCACCGAGCTCTACGCGCCGAAGCGCTGACAACGAGCGCTCCATCCGGCTGCGTGGCCAGGGACGGCGGCCCGCTAATCCGGTAACGCCCGAATGCCGAATGAGACACAATGGAGCGGGTGCGCTTGCCAACTCGGTGGGAGATCGCGCTCGCCCTCGGCGCGGTGATCGTCGGCGTCGCGGGCGGCACGCTGATCGCGGCCGCGACCGGCGACGGGGAGACCGAGGCAGCATCCCCTGTGGCGGCGCCGGTCGCTTCGCGAAGCACGGAGCCGGCCCCGGTCCCGGAACGCGCCCCAACCGACGAGATCCGGTACGCCTCGGCCTCGCCTGACGAGGTTGCCGCCGCGCGCAAGGCGGCCGCCGCGATTGCCGCAGTGCGGCGCAAGGAGGAGCGGGCCCACATCGAGCGCGGTCCCGGGGGGATTCTCCCGGCCAGCGCCGGCGACAACGGGACCTTCGACGAGCCGCCGGTTCCGGGGCGAGAACTCGACGCGGTGACGATGAGCGACGCCGCCGGTCTGGAGCCCGAACGCAGCGCGTTCCTGATCGGCCACACCGCGATCGCCCCCGCCGGTGCCCCCGAGGAGGTCGAGCGCGCGATCAGCGCCGCCAACGCCATCGTCGGCCGCCCGTATATCTGGGGCGGCGGCCACGCGTCGTGGAACGACCGCGGCTACGACTGCTCCGGCGCCGTCAGCTATGCACTCGGCGGCGCCGGCCTGCTCGGGGCGCCCGTCGATTCAAGCGCGCTCATGGACTGGGGCGAGCCCGGACGCGGGAAGTGGGTCACCGTCTACTCAAACCCGGGCCACACCTACGCGGTGATCGCGGGCCTTCGCTGGGACACCGTCGGCGAGCAACGCGGTACCGGACCCAAGTGGCATGCCGAGCTGCCCTACCCCGATGGCTACGTCGCCCGCCATCCGGCCGGGCTCTGACGAGCGGCGTCCACGACGCGGATCCCAGCCGCTGTCGTGGGACTCAGCCATCGTTGAGCGAGGAGGGAGTCGCGGGCCGGTAGTGGTCCGGGCCGCCCGGGTCGCCCTCGCCGGTGCCGAGCGAGAAGACGGCGTCCTCGAGCGCCTCGGCTTCCTCGGCCAGCTCGATCGTCTGCTCGTAGACGCTCCGCGCCTGTTCCTCGACCCCGGCCTTGTCGAGCTCGATCAAGGCTGAGAGCTCGTCGAGGAACTCGGCCGCGTCGGCGAGGTAGGCCTCGCCTCGCGCGACAGCGTCGTCGACCTCCTCGACCGCCTCGCCGCCGCCGACGCGCGGTGGGTCGGGCGCGTCGACGATCCGTCCCCGCTGCGCCTCTATCGTCGCCCGGGCCTCGTCGATCGCCTCGCGGGCGATCCCGGTGTCATAGCCGGAGAGGAAGAGGTCGAAGTTGTCGAAGACGGTGTCGATCGAATCCGCGACGTCCTTCACGGCCTCGCTGGCCTGCTCGCGGTAGTCGTCCGCGTAGCGCTCGCCCGCGCCGCCGAAGTGCCCGATCGCCAACACGATCGCCACGAACGCGACGAGCCCGGCGCCGACCAGCGCGAGCCTGCGCCGCCGGACCTGCGGGCTCGCCGGCGGCCGGGTGGGCTTCGGCTTGAGCGGCTCGGCCGGCGGCGGCTCGGCCGGCTTCGGCGCCGGCGTGGGCGGGCCCGGCTTCGGCTCCGCGGGCTCGGCCGGACGCGGCGCGGGCGGCGCCGCCGGGGCCGCGGCCTTCGGCGGCTTCGGCCTCGCCTCGCGGCGCAGCTCCACGAGGGCGTCGGCAAGCTCGCGGGAGGTTTCCGCCTCGATCTTGGGGCCGGCGGAGACCGAGGTGACGAGCGGGATCAGCTCGCCGAGGCGCGCGCCGCGCCAGCGGAAGCTCGGCGAGTGGTCGACGACCCGCGCCCGCAGGTATGCCATCGCCACGGTCCCCGGGCGCACGTCTCCCTTCTCGTAGGAGTCGAGCGCCGCACCGAGGCGATCGTCGCCGTCGAGCGGCCCCGCCCTGGCGACCGTCAGCCGCGCGCGGTGATAGCGAACATCTTCGGTCTCGGTGGTCACCGGCTCGGTTGTAGGGCACCGAGGAGGCCGGCGACGAACTCGGCGATGCGGTCGGGCGGGTACGTGCGCGGCTGTGAGAGGACCATCCGGGCGAAATGCTCGGCGACCGCGATCAGGGCCTGCGCCGCGAGCTCCAGGTCGAGGTCGGCCGGATCGCCGCCGCGCGCCTCGACCCCGGCGGCGATCACCTGCTCGAGCCGCTCGCGAACGATGCGGCGCCCGCGTTCGACGTGCTCGCGGACGAGCTCCGGCGTCCCCTCCGCCGGCAGCAGGATGAGGCGCCAGGAAGCGGGCGTCGCGCGCACGGAATCGAGGAAGACGCGGAAGCTCTCGAGCGCGAGCTGGTCCGGATCCGCCTGCGGATCGATCGGCATCGCCTCGGCGATCTGGGCGAGCGTCCGTTCCTCCTCGCGCACGAGCAGGGCGGTCAGAAGCTCGCCGCGGTTGCCGAAGAGGTCGTAGACGACCGGCTTCGTCACGCCGGCCGCGCGCGCGATCGCTTCCATCGAGACGCCACCGTAGCCCCGGTTGTCGAGCACGGCGAGCGCCGCGTCGAGAAGCTGCTCCCGGCGCTCGGCCGGGGGGAGGCGAGGCGCATAGGGCCGTTTCGCCATCGCGCCAGCGTACAACCTACGGGGGCGTAGCTTTGCCGGCTACGCGGGCGTGGCTCCCATCCTGGCGATAAAGCTACCGCCTGGTAAGGCCGATGATGCTGCGGGTTGTGGCCCTCCGGGCGGCGCACGACGCCAATGGACGAACTAGGGTGAATCGCTGATGTCGTCGAGCAGCAAGCGGGCCATCACCAGGGAGGACGTCCCGATCGCGGATCTTGCGGGCGCCAAGCCCGGCCGTTCCCCCGAGCGCCGCGCAGCCACCCGCGTTCATGATCCACGAACCCGGCGAGCGCCCTACGTCGTGACCGGGCGCTCGCAGCGCCCAGGGAAATGGCGCACCCCGCCAACTCCGCGCGATACCGTCCCGCACCGGTCGTCGTTGACGACCCCGGGAGCGGTTGGGATGGAGATCAGCTGATGGAGGCTGGAAGCGCGAGAGCGCCGGGTTTGCGACGGCGTGTTGCATCCGTGCCAGCGAACCTCAAGCGCACGGACATCCCGCCCGGTCTGTGGATCGAGCGCATGGGTGGCATGGCATCGCTGGGGGTGCAGACCTTCGCCCAGTTCGTCAGCCCCGGGCTCAGCTGGCGGACCGAGTTCCTGCGCCAGTTCGCCTTCTCGCTCGGGATCACCCTCGGGCCGGCGGCGATCGTCGCCTTCGTCATCGGCTTCTCCTCGGTCGGTATCCAGGGCGGCTCGCTCGCGTCCGCATTCGGCGCGATCGACCGCATCTCGGCCGTCGCGCCGGTCGCGTTCCTGCGCGAGCTCGGGCCGATCCTGACGACCGCGATCGTGGCCGGCACGCTCGGCTCGACGATCACCGCCGAGATCGGCGCGCGCAAGATCCGCGAGGAGGTGATGGCGCTCGAGGTGCTCGGGATCAACCCGGTCCGCAACCTCGTCCTGCCCCGGGTCGTCGCGCTCGGGGTGATGATGCCGATCCTCAACCTGATCACCTTCTGGGCCGGGGTCGCGGGCGTCTTCTGCGCCGCCGTCTTCCTCTACGGCTCGACGCCGGCGGCGTTCTTCGAGAACCTGCTGCTCTTAACGAACTTCATCGACCTCTGGTCGAGCGTGGTCAAGACCGCGATCTTCGGCCTCATGATCGGCGTCATCTCCTGTTACAAGGGGCTCGCCGTCGGCGGCGGCACCGAGGGGGTCGGCCGTGCGGTGAACGAGTCGGTCGTCACCTGCCTCGTCGCGACCTTCATGGTCAGCGTCGTCTACACGACCCTCTTCCAGGCGCTCTACCCGGAGGTGAACTTCGGCGCATGAGCAGGCCTCCCGCGAAAGCCGACGCCGACGCGACCGGATTCAAGGCCGCCGTGGAGCGCCCGGCCCGGCTGCCGCTGATCGACGCCGTCGGCGACTACTTCGGCTTCCTCTGGAAGGCCGCTCTCGGGATGCGCGGCGTCAGCCGCTACTCGGCCGAGGTGCTGCGACAGACGGCCTTGCTCGCGACCGGGAGCGTGCTCGTGATCGTCTGGATGACGTTCCTCACCGGCGCCGTGTGCGGGATCACCGGTACCGCGATCTCGCGCGCGATCGGCGCGGGGATCGCCGGCCCGATCTTCTCCGCCTTCTGCACCACCCGAGAGGTGGTGCCGTTCATCTTCGGCTTCATCGTCGCGGCGAAGATCGGCGGCGGGATCGTCGCCCAGCTCGGCGCCATGCGGGTCTCCGAGGAGGTGGACGCGATGGACGTGATGGGCGTTTCCTCGATCACCTACCTGATCTCGACCCGGATGCTCGCCGCCTTGCTGATGCTGCCGGTGTGTTACGTCGTCGGCATGGGAGCCGCCCACGGCGGCGCCTGGCTCGCCTCCTTCGTTCGGACCCAGGACGTCTCGCAGGGCACGTGGGAGTTCGCCTTCTACACGGCCCTGGACCCCTTAGACCTGCTCTACACCCTGATCAAGGGACTGGTGCTCTCGTTCTCGGTGATCGCCACCGCGCTCTATTACGGCTACCGCGTCCGCGGTGGCCCGGTCGAGGTCGGTGAGGCGACCGCGAACTCGATGGCCGTGAACCTGATCCTCGTGACGATCCTGAACATGGTCATGACGTTCATCTTCTGGGGCTTCAACCCGAACCTCCCGATCGCGTGACCCCGGTCGCGCGGAGGAGAAGGCGGGTGGTCGTCCTCGGCGGCGTGGCCGCGCTCGCGATCGCATTCGTCTACGTGCTCACGGGCTCGGGCTCGACCTACGAGGTCAAGGGCGTCTTCGAGGACGTCCGCGGCCTGATCCCCGGCGGCGAGGTCAAGGCCGGGGCCGAGGTCGTCGGCTCGGTCAAGGACATCGAGCTGAACGAGGACGGCCTGCCGCTCGTGACCATGACCGTCGACGACGACTTCCAGATCAACCAGGGCGGGTTCGCGAACATCCGGCTCGCGTCGAACGTCGGCGGCGTGAACCGCTTCGTCGACCTCGAGCAGGGCGGCGGCCCCCCGCTCGCCGACGGGGCCACGCTCGGGCCGAGCCAGACGGACCACCCGGTCGACATCGACCTCGCGCTCTCCGACCTCGATCCGGCCACGCGCGATGAGATCGGCCACATCCTCGCCGGCCTCGACAAGACCCTCTCCGGTCGTGGCGCCGACCTCGATCGGGCGCTGCGGCACAGCGTCAAGGGGCTTGGCGAGACGGCGAACCTCCTCGGGGAGGTGAACTCCGACCAGGTCGCCCTCCGCACCCTGATCAGCGAGGGTCGCAAGATCGTCGGCGCGCTCGCCGCCAATCCCGCTGCGCTCGGCGAGTCGACGGAGCGGCTCGCCTCCGTCCTCAGCGTCACGGCCGCGCGCCAGAGCGAGCTGAAGCGCACGGCGCAGGCGATCGGGCCCGGCCTCGCCTCGGCGCGTGCCCTGCTCGAGGAGACGCGGGAGTCCATCCCCAACCTCCAGCGGCTCGTCGACGCGACCATGCCGGCGGTCGAGCAGTTCGTGCCGACGGCCCGCAACCTCGGGCCGGTGATCGACGCGCTGCGGCCGATGCTCGCCAGCGCCCGCGCCCTGCTCGAGGACGTCCCCGGGCAGATCAAGGCAATCCAGCCGGTGATCGACGTCGCCCTACCGGTCGTCAAGCGGCTCGATCCGCTGATGACGGAGCTCGGCCCGATGGTCGACTACCTGCGGGCGGCCGCACCGGACGTGACCTCCTTCTTCCTGCTGTGGGGCGACGCGGCGGCGAACTACGACGCCGCCGGCCACCTCGCCCGGCTCGGCTTCGGCAACGGCAACTCCGTCGACCACACGAACGTGATCGACGCCTCGGACCCCGGTCCCGGCCTGATCGAACGGCCGTTCTTCCGCACGCCCGGGGCGCTCGAGGCCGAGCCGTGGAACAACTACTGGAAGAGCTTCCTCGGCGGGGCGGAGTCGGTCGACCGGCTCTATGAAGAGGGGGAGGGGCCGCCGGAATGACCAGTGCGATGGCCAAGATGTCGGCGTTCGCGGTCGTCGCCCTCGCGATCTTCAGCGTCTGCGCCCTCTTTTTGCTTGGCAAGGCCCAGGAGCAGGGCGGCACCGACGTCCGGGCGGCGTTCAAGGACGCCTATCCGCTGCTCGAGGGCATGAACGTCCGCCTCTATGGCGCGGTCGCCGGGAGGGTCGGTGAGATCGAGCTCGGTGACGACGGTGACGCCCACGTCACGCTCGTCCTCTTCGACGGCACGGAGCCGCCGCGGGCGGACGCCGTCGCATCGATCCGCCAGGAGGACATCACCGGCGACAGCTACGTCTCGCTCGAGCCGGGCAAGGACGAAGAGGAGCTCGGCAACGCCGAGATCCCGACCTCGAGGACGAGCGTCGCGCCCCGATTCGACGATCTCCTCAACAGCTTCAACGAGCCGGTCAGACAAGGCCTCGAGCTCGTCCTGGTCCAGCTCGGAATGGCGCTCGAGTCCCGCGGGCAGGATCTGAACACAGCGACGATCCAGCTCCGTCCCGCGCTCGAGGTGGCCAACGACGCCTTAGGCGAGGTCGGGTCCCAGAACGCGGCGCTGGGCTCGCTGATCGAGAGCGCCGAACGGGTCAACCGCCAGGCTGCCGACCGTTCCGATCAGCTCGCGAAGCTCGTCGACGGTCTCGCCGCCACACTGCAGACGACGGCCGCCCATGCCCCGGCGCTCGATCGGGCGCTCGAGGTCGCGCCTCCGACCCTGCGCGCGGCGGAGGGGACCCTCGGTCGCCTGACGCGCCTCGCCGAGGCGTCGCTGCCACTGGCGAACACGCTCGAGGCGGCGAGCCCGGACCTCGCTCGTACGGCTGCCCTTCTCGGCCCGTTCGTCGAGGACGCGGGGGCGATCATCCGCGACATCGATCCCACGCTCGGGTTGATCACGCGCTCGTTCACGGCGTCGCTACCGGCGCTCGAGGCCAATCCCAAGCGCGTCCTCACGGCGCCGTTCGACCTCGCGGCGGGCATCGGCGGGCTGCTCGACTCGCTGATTGGCGATCCGACGCTGATCAAGTCGTTGTTCAGCGCCGACACCTACGGCGGCACCGAGCCCGGCGACAACAGCGACGACGTCGGCCTCGGCTCCGTCGCGGTCGAAACCGGCGAGCAGCTCGGCTTCCCCGACGAGTACGACCGCGAGCGTCACGTGATTCGCTCGGTCGCGATTCCGAGCTGCGAGGCGTTCGGCGTCCCGATCGCTCCCGGGTGCCTCGCGACGGTCCTCGAGGCCCTGCGCGAGCCGGCCGGCGCCGCGGACGGCGGCGGCTCCGGCGGCGGGTCGGACGGCGCTGGTGGGGGCGACGACACTGGCGACTCGCCCTCGACCCCGGGTCCCGATGAGGGTGGCGGCGGCAGCGCGCTCGACGAGCTCGAGGACGAGCTCGGGATCGACCTCGGGCTCGGAGAGCTCGGCGAGGGCCTGAACGAGACCCTCGAGGGCCTCGGCATCCAGAACCCCGGCGCCGGCGGCCAGGCGCCGAACGCGAACGCCGTCCAGGACCTCCTCGACTTCCTGTTGCGCCCATGAGCTCGCACGTGAGAAAGCCCGGCCGCTTCCAGACCTTCGTCACGAAGACGTCCCGCCGACTTGACGGTCACGTGATGCTGCTCGGCCTGCTGGTCGCCGGCGCCGGGGCCGTGCTCGCCTACATCGGCTGGGCTTCGACGAACGGCGTTCCCTTCCAGGATCGCTACCTGCTGAAGGCTCAGGTGCCGGCCAACGCCCCGATCGTGCAGAAGGGCGACGCCGTGCGGATCGCCGGCCGCCTGGCGGGCCTCGTCACCGACGTGCAGCCGGACGACGGCTTCCGCGAGGTGACGATGGAGCTCCGGCCCGCCTACTCGCCGGTGGGCGAGAACGCGACCGCCACCGTGCGGGTGAAGTCGATCGTCTACCTCACCTACGTCGAGCTGCGGCCGGGAGACCTCGACGACCCGATCCCGGACGGGGGGACGATCCCGGTCGAGCAGAGCGGATCGAACGTCGACCTGCTCGAGGTCGTCGAGCTCTTCGACCGGAGGGCGCGAGAGACGCTGCAGAGCTCGATCTACAACGCCGGCATCGCCTTCGCCGGGCGGGGCCGACAGCTCAACGCGATGATTCGCGACCTCCCCGAGATCCTCGAGGACGGCACCCCGATCTTCGACGCTCTGACGCCCCGCGCCGGCGCTCTCGCGCGCTTCATCTCCGGGGCCGCCGCGACCACGAGTGGGCTCGAGGGCGAGCGTGGCGACGATGTTGCCGCGAGCCTCACGTCGGGCAGCGAGGTCGTGGGGACGATCGCCGCCGAGCGCACCGCGCTCGCGGAGACGATCGAGCTCCTGCGCCCGTTCGAGGACGAGTTCCTGAAAACGGCGCCGGTCCTCGACCCGCTGCTCGAAGACGCGATCTCGCTCTCCGAGACGCTCAACCCAGCGGTCGAGGAGGTGGCCGCGGCGCTCCCGGACCTGAACCGGACGCTGGCCCTCGGCGACGAGCTGCGTTTGCAGACGGCCCGCCTCACCGGCTTCCTGATCCCCGTGTTGAGGAAGGCGATCCCCGTCCTCGCCGCGCTCGAGCCGACCGTGGCCTCGATCGACCCGCTGCGTGAACCGTTGCGCAAGTTCACCAACACCCTCGACAGCTACGCCGAGGACGTCAAGCAATCGGCGCTCAACGTGCTGTCGGCGACCGGAGTCCGCTATCCCGAGGGAGGCACCGCGGGCGGGCAGCCGGCGCTGCGCTTCGGCCCCGTCTTCACCTGCCACCAGCACCGAAACCCCTATCCCGAGCCCGGCACCGCCGGCAACGACCGGGAGGGCTGCTGATGAGGCTGCCGCGCTTCGACACCCTCTTCAGTCGCCGCATCCTCGGCGTCAGCGTCATCGTCGGAACCCTCCTGATCGTCGTGCTCGCGGTCACCCGCCCGGACCCGTTCGCCGACCAGCAGGTGATCAAGGCGAGGTTCGACAACGTCAGCGGCCTGGGACGCATCGATCGCAACGTCCGCATCGGCGGCGGTAACGCGGGGCAGATCGGGGACGTGACCCGCGAGGGCGACGACGTCGTCGTCGAGCTCGAGATCGAGCCCGGGATCGCGGTCCACACCGACGCCCGCGCCGACCTGCGCCCGCACACGCTCTTCGAGGGCTCCGCGTTCGTCGACCTCCACCCGGGGAGCCCAAGCGCTCCGCTGCTCTCCGAGGGGGACGAGATCCCGAAGATCCAGACGAGCAACTACGTCTCGCTCGACGAGGCGCTGCGCGTGCTCGACGACGACAACCGCACGGCGCTGAAGGAGGTCATCCACTCGTTCTCGGACACGCTGCAGCCCGAGGTGATCGCGAGCCTGCGCCGAACCCTGAAGGCCGCTCCGTCGCTGCTCGAGAACCTCGGCCCGACGGCTCGGGCGCTCCAGGGGAGGACCCGGACCGAGCTCGAGGGCGCGATCGGCGGGCTCGCGCGGACGGCTGAGGCGATCGGCAGCCGCGAGGCCGACCTGGCGCCACTGATCGACCGGACCAACCGCACGCTCGCCGCGCTTGACGTCGACGGCGGCGCCCCGCTCGACGCTGCGCTGCGCGCGCTGCCGGGCGGGCTCGAGGAGCTCGAGGCCGACGCCGGTGAGCTCGCCCTTCTGATCGACACCCTCGACGAGACGTCGGTGGAGCTGCTCCCCGTGTCCGAGCAGCTCGGGCCGCTGCTTCGCGATGCCCAGCCACTGCTCCGGCGGACGCCGCCGATCCTCGAGGCGGCGACGCCGCTGATCGACCAGCTGCACAAGGTGCTGAGCCGCGCGGCCGACGCCGCCCCGCAGCTCGAGGCCGCGATCGGCGCGCTCGCGCCGTCGGCGAAGCTGCTTCAGGAATCCGTGTTGCCCGTGATCACGGGTGATTCCCGTTACGGGGTGCCCTCCTACGTCGAGCTCGTCTCCGCCTTCACCGGCGGTTCGGCAATCGCCCGGCACTACCAGACCGCGGCGCAGAACCCGACGGGATCGGCGGGTCACATCATCCGAACGGGCACCTACCTCGACGTCCCGGGAACGATCAGTGGCCTGACGAGGCCCTCGTGCGCGACGATCGCCCTGCTCAGCCAGACGCTCGCCGACCGGCTGAAGGCACTGGGGTTGTGCACGTGATCCGCCGCATCCTCATGCTTCCGGTCCGCTTCGTTCGCTTCGTCTGGGAGTTCCTCAATCCGCGGCTGAAGGCGGGGGCGATCCCATACGGGCGGATCGTCATCGTCACCCAGGTCCTCCTCGCGCTCGTTTTCCTCGGCTACACGCTGAGCAAGAAGTCGATCCGCGTGCCGATCGTCTCCTCTGAGCCGTACCAGATCCACGTGCTGTTCGAGGACGCTCAGGGCCTCGATCGCCTCGACGAGCCGGCCGCGGCCGTCGCCGGCACGCCGCTGGGCATCGTCACCGACGTCGACTACGAGGACGGCAAGGCGCTCGTGACGATGACGATGGAGGACTCGGTCCGCGGCAAGGTCTTCGCGGACGCGAGCGTCGCCGTGCGGCCCGCGAGCGCGCTCCAGAACCTCCTCGTCAACATCGACCCGGGCACCCCGGAAACGGGACCGTTGCCCGAGGACGCCGTGATCGCGCCCGAGCGGACCTCGAACTACGTCGCGATCGACGAACTGACGAGCATCCTCGACGCCGACACCCGCGCATACACGTCGATCCTGCTGCAGCAGGCGCAGATCGCGGTCAAGGGTCGCTCGACGGAGTTCCAGGACGCGCTGATCGAGCTCGGGGAGCTCGTCGACACGACGGTGCCGATCTCGCGCGGGCTCGCCAAGCGCCGCCGCCTGCTCACCGACCTGGTGGGCGAGCTGAATGTCGTCGGCCGGACGCTCGCCAGCCGTGGTGCCCAGCTCGCCGCCGCGATCCAGTCGGCGAACGACACCCTCGCGGTCACCGCCGCCCGCGAACCGGAGCTCGCCGAGTCGGTACGCCTCCTTGCCCCGGTCCTGAGCGAGGCAGAGCGCTCGGTCGCCTCCCTGCGCCGGTTGGCCGACCCGCTCCAGCCGGTGCTCGAGCAGCTCGGGGAGAGCGCGCCGGACCTCGCCGCGAGCGTCACCGCCCTGCACGACCTCTACCCCGAGGCAGAGCGCCTCACCAACCGGTTCGAACGCCTCGTCTCCGACGGGGAGCGGCCACTCGAGTTGCTCGAGTTCGGCACCCGCGGGATCGGCGAACGCGCCGCCGCGCTGGTCCCAGTGATGAAGGCGCTGACGAAACTGACGACGAGGCTCGACCGTTACAAGCGCGGCATGTTGCAGACGTCGGACCTGCTCGCGAGCGTCTTCTCGACGCAGGACCACAACGGCGCCTACGCGCCGATCGCGATCAACAAGATCGAATCGGCGCGGCCGGAGAACTTCGGTCTCGGCGGGGCCGCCGCGACGCGTGAGGGGGCAGACGGCGAGTCGCGCCTCGACACGATGCTGGCGAAGGCGCTCGAGCTCACCTGCGTCGAGGAGAACCCGCTCGCCTGCCTGATGCGGTTCAACATCAAGGGCCTCCCGGATGAGCCGGTCACGAGCGGGGGAGGCGAGTAAGTGGACCATCGCATCCCCAAGGCCAGGCTGATCCTCGGCATCGTCTGCGGCGCCCTCGCGTTGATCACCTTCATCTACTTGAACCTCGCCTTCGAGGGCCCGAGCCTGCTGCGCTCGCTTGGCGGCGAGCGCCACGAGTTCGTCGCCGTCTTCGACGACACCGAGGTGCTGCCGACCAAGCAGCCGGTGCTCCTGCGCGGGCTCGAGGTCGGCAAGGTCCGCGCGGTGGAGTACGAGCACGACGAGGCGCAGGCGACGGTCGAGTTCACGATCGAGGACGAGTACGTGCCGATCTACAAGGACGCGACGGCGATCATCGGCGAGCGCACGGTGCTCGGCGACCCGTACATGGCGCTCGACCCGGGGACCGAGGCCGCCGGCGAGCTCTCGGACGACGGGGGTGAGGTCGAGGCGCTGCCGAGCGTCGACTTCGACGAGGCGCTCGACTTCCTCGACGAGGAGGGCCGCGTGCACACGCGCTCGATCCTCGATGAGCTGCGGATCGCGACTCGCTGGGACCGCGGTCCGGAGAACCTCAACCAGACGGTCGGCGAGCTCGCCCGCGTAACCACCGAGCTCCGGAGTCTGACCCGGGCGTTGCGTGGACAGGAGGAGGACATCGCCGGGCTCGTCGGCGACGCATCGACCGTCTTCAGCGAGCTCGGCTCGCGCGAAGCCTCAATCCGCACCCTGGTCGGGGCCGGCCGGGTGACCCTCGACGCGCTCGCCGCGAACACCACCTCGCTCGCCGAGGGCCTGCGCGAGACGCCGCCGTTGCTCGAGGAGGGCCAGCTCGTCCTCGCCCTGGCGAGGCCGCTGATCGAGAGCGCCGGGCCGCTGGTGCGGGAGCTCGACCGGGCGGCGCCGAAGCTGAGCCCGGTCCTCGCCGAGTTGCCGGCCCTGAGCGCCGACACGGTCGAGATCGTCTCGGAGTTGAGCGGGATTCCGACCCTGCGAAAGCTCCTCGACGTCGTCGCCCTGGTGGGTCCCGCGATCCCGGAGATGGAGGCGGCGGCGCGCAACGTCGTCGCCCTCCTCGACTACTCGGCCAAGAACCGCAAGGGCATCGCCTCGTTCTTCGCCAACCTCGCGGACTCCGGCTCGAGCCACGATGCCAACGGGCACTGGCTCCGTGTGGCGGCGATCTTCGAGCCCGCGTTCATCCTCGATGAGCACATTCCCTCCACCTGCTTCCCGGAGGACGACGTCGCCCCGAACGGCGGCGTCTGCTCGAACGCCTACCCGCAGCCGGGTGACGGCTACGACAACGAGCCCTTCGTGCCCGGGTCCTACGACCGCGTCGAGCCGTTCGATCCCTGAGCTGGACCTAGATCCAGACGCCGAGCTCGCGTAGGCGACGGTCGGTCTCCGCCTCGACGTCGAGCGGCTCCTCACCGCGACGTTCGCGGCGCCCGTTCTCGGCGATCACGAGCGCCCGGACCTCCTCGCGGAGCGCTTCGTCGTCGCCCTCGCCAGGACGGGTGCGTCCCTCGCGGGCGAGGAGGCCCTCGTCGACGCCCGAGAGCCCGGCTCGCCAGCTGCCGAGCGTGCGGCTCATGAGCCAGACGACGACGGCGCCGACGATCAGCAGCGCAATCACGAGGAGGACGACGAAGGTGTCCGGGGCGAGCGCCGCGGCCTGCACTCGCCCAGCCTACGGCCCCCGCGAGGCGGCGATCGGTTAGGTTCTTCGCGCAACCGCCGACGCCGGTGACGACAAGGAGCAAGTGAGTTCGTGGACGTAAGCGCGCTGAAGAGCATTCCGCTGTTCGCAGAGGTCGACGACGAGAAGCTGGCCAAGGTGGCGACGTTCGCGACCCTCGAGTCGGCCGTTGAGGGGAAGACGATCATCCGCGAGGGCGGATTCGCCAACGACCTCTACGCGATCGAGGAGGGCACGGTCAAGGTCGAGCGCGACGGCGAGGTCGTCGCAGAGCTCGGTCCCGGCGACGTCTTCGGCGAGCAGGGCCTGCTCGAGAAGCAAGCGCGCTCGGCGACGGTGACCGCAACCGCCCCGGTACGCCTGATCCGGATCGAGCACTGGGAGCTCTCCCGAATGAAGCAGGCGATGCCAGAGGTCGTGGAAGAGCTGCGCAAGAAGGTGGAAGAGCGGAACTGACAACGTTCCGCCCGCCTCCTCGGCTTCGCCTCCGGGGGCGACCGGGTCAGCCGAAGGACGACTAGACTCCTGACGACATAACGGTCGGTGTATGAGGGAAGTCCGGTGTGAAGCCGGCGCGGTCCCGCCACTGTGACCGGGTAGAAGGGCGTCGCAGGACTCAGGTCCAGCCACTGGGAGCCGTAGGGCTCCGCGGGAAGGCGCGACGACCAGCCCGCAAGCCAGGAGACCTCTCATCGACCGGGCAACCCGCCCGGCGATCACCGCCGGGCTCGACCCTCGAAGGAAGGGTGGAAATGTCCATACGTTCTCTGTTCGCGCTCGTCGCGCTCGGGCTCGTCGTCGTCCCGGCGTCCTCCAGCGCCGCGACCGTCTCCGCGAAGCTCCGCGTCGTGACCCCGACCCAGGTGCTCGACCCGGGCACCAACTACATCGTCGACGACTCGGTGACCGTCCCCACCAGCCCGCAGGCCGATTGCCTCGGGGCTCCCGGGGGTAGCGGCGCCGAGTTCTCCTACACCGAGCCGGTCGCGCTCAGCCTGTTGGCGACCGCGGGGCGGACCACCAAGTCCGTGAAGCCGCTTTTGCTCAGCGACCAGTTCGGCTTCGGCCTCGTGATCTGCGGGATCGGCGGCGTGGAGGCCGACCAGAGCAGCTTCTGGTACCTGAAGTCGAACCACGAGGAGGCGACCGTCGGCGCCGACCAGCTGAAGCTCGCCAAAGGCGACGAGGTGCTCCTCTACCTGGCGCAGGACAACTTCCCGGCCCCGAATCCCGCCGAGCTCGAGCTCACCGCCCCGGCACGTGCCGAGACGGGGACTCCGTTCACCGTGCAGGCGGTCCAGCATGCCTGCGTCACGGATCCGAGCACGTTCGCCGTCACCTGCAACAGCACGCCCGCGGCCGGGGTCACGATCTCCGGCGGCACGAGTCCCGTGATCACGGGCGCCGACGGCAGCGCGCAGGTGAGCGCGACGGACCGGGTGAAGCTCGCGGCGACGCGCGGTGCCGACATCCCCGCCGAGGTGCTGTCCGTCTGCGTTGCCGAGGTGGTCGCGACCTGCCCGTCGAAGCGCGGCGAGCGCTTCGTCGGCAGCCCCGAGGGCGAGACGATCGCCACCACCAAGGGCTCCGACTCGATTCGTGCCCGTGGCGGCGACGATGTCGTCGACGCGCGCAAGGGCGGCACCGACCGAATCGACTGCGGCCCCGGGAAGGACGTTGTCCGCCTGCGCTCGAGCGATAAGGACGACAAGGTCAGCGGCGACTGCGAGCGGACCCGGAGGTAGGCGATCGGCAAGGGTCCGCGCTCACTTGCGGCGGCGGCGCTGCTTGGCGCCGCCGCCGTCGGCGGGGCCTGTGGGCTCGGTCCGGGCGAGAGCTCGAGCGGCGAAGCGAGCCTCACGGTGACCCGCGACTACGGCGCCGAGCCGGTGCTCGAGGCGACCGTCTCCCAGCCCTCCGAGTCCGAGACCGTGATCCGCATGCTCGACCGCGAGGCCGAGATCACGACCCGGTTCGGCGGCGGCTTCGTGCACTCGATCGAGGGCGTCGCCGGCGACCTCAGCGGCGGGCGCAGCCTCGACTGGTTCTTCTACGTGAACGGGATCGAGTCATCGACCGGAGCCGCGGATGTTCCGGTTCGCGGCGGCGACCGGATCTGGTGGGACTACCGCGACTGGACCGACGCCATGCGGGTTGCAGCGGTCGTCGGCTCGTGGCCGGAGCCGTTCGCGCAGCTCTCTGCGGGCGCCGAGCGGCTCCCGGTGCGGATCGTCTGCGCCGCGCGCGAGGTCCCGTGCGACGAGGCAGCGGAGCGGCTCGCCGACGAAGGGGTGAACGCGAGCGTGGAGCCCGGGCACCAGCCGCGGGCCCGGGCCGACGAGGCGATTCGGGTGCTGATCGGCCCATGGTCGGAGCTCGCGCGCGATCCGGTCGCTTCGCAGCTCGCCGACGGCCCGGCGACGAGCGGCGTGTTCGCGAGCTTCGAGGGGGAGGCCGGCAAGCCCAGCCTTCTCACATACGACGTCAACGGCGCCGAGGCCGACCGCTTCGGCCCGGGGGCGGGATTGGTCGCCGCGCTTCGCGAGGGCGAGGATCCGCCGACCTGGGTCGTCGCCGGGACCGACGATGCCGGGGTCGAGGCCGCGGTCGAGCTGCTCGGGGCCGGACCCCTCGCCGACCGCTACGCCGTCGCGGTCGCGGGACAGACCGAGCACGCTCTGCCGATCGAGGGGGACGGGTGATGGTGGCCCGCTCGCCGCTCGCCTACTCGCCGCGTCCGGGGCCACTGCAGCGCTCGAGCGCGATCGCCGCAACGACATACCTGGCCTCGTTCGCGCTCGTCGCCTTCGTCTACGCAAACCCGATCGTCCTCGCCGGCACGGGGGCCGCGGTCACCGTCGCCGGGCTGCTCGCCGGGGCCCCTCGGGCCCTCGCAGCCGCCTGGCGCTGGGGGGCGTGGCTCGGCGTCTTCGTGATCGCGGTCAACGCGCTCGCGTCGCAGCGGGGGGACACGATCCTGTTGCGCGGGTGGGACCTGCCCGTCGTCGGGCAGATCGACATCAGCGGCGAGGCGCTGGTCGAGGGCGGCGTGCTCGCGCTGCGGATCGCCGTCGTCTTTGCCGCCTTCGCGGTGTACTCGGCGTGCGTCGACCCGGATCGGGTGCTGCGCCTGGTGCGGCCGATCGCTCGACATTCCGCCCTGACCGCAACGCTGATCACCCGCCTGGTGCCGCTCGCCGCGGCCGATCAGCTGCGCCTGCGCGAGGCCGCCGCCCTGCGGGGGCCGGGTGCCGCCGAAGTCGGCCGAGCTGCGATCGCCCGGCGCCTGCTCGCGGGCTCGCTCGACCGGGCGGTTGACGTCGCCGCCTCCCTCGAGCTGCGCGGCTACGCCCGCGGCCTGCCGCGTACCGGCCGCGGGCCTCGCCCCGGGCGCCATGGTCGCCGCTTCGCGCTCGCGGGAATCACGGTCGTCGTCCTCTCGGTGGCGCTTCGGGTTGCCGGCGGCGGCGACTTCGAGGCCTACCCGACGGTCTCGATCGATACCGAGCCGGCGACATGGGCGTTGGCGTGCGCGCTGCCGTTGCTCGCGGCGCTCCCGTTTGCCTGGGCCGGCTCCGGGAGGCGCGGCCGTGGCTGAGCCCGCCGCCATCCTGCGTCGCTTCGGTTACCGCTACCCCGAGGCGTCGGCTGAGTCGCTGACCGAGATCGACTTCGAGCTGGGGTCGGCGGAGTTCGTCGTCCTCGCCGGCCGCTCCGGTTCCGGGAAGTCAACCCTGCTGCGGGCTCTCTGCGGCCTCGTCCCGCATTACCACGGCGGTGAGGCGTCGGGCGGGCTCGAGGTCTGCGGCCTCGACGTGCGCGAGCATGGCCCGGCCGACCTCGGCGGGATCGTTGGCCTCGTGCGTCAGGACCCGGAGACCCAGGTGGTCGCGACCACCGTGCGCGGCGAGCTCGAGTTGCCCCTCGAGCTGCGCTCCGAGCCCGCCGCGGCCCGCGCCCGGGCCATCGAGGAGGTCGCGCTCGCGCTCGGGATCGAGAATCTGCTCGACCGGACCACGGACACGCTTTCCGGCGGTGAGCTGCAGAGGGTCGCGCTCGCGTCGGCGCTCGTCCTGCGGCCGAAGCTCGTGCTTCTCGACGAGCCGACCTCGCAGCTCGACCCGGTCGCCGGCGACGAGCTGATCGGGCTTCTGCGGAGGCTCAACGAGGAATGGGGAATGGCGGTCGTCCTCGCGGAGCACCGGCTCGAACGCTGCCTCGCCGCGGCCGACCGCGTGCTCGCCGTTGCGGCCGGGCGACTCGCGTTCGACGGCAGCCCCTGCGAGTTCGCGGAATGGGCGGCGGCGACTGACCGCTCGCTGCTCACGCCGGCCGGGCGCCTGTTCGGGCTGGCGGGTATCCGGCCCTACCCCGTGGCGACCAAGGACGCGAGGCAGATCCTCGACGCGAACGGCTTCGAGCTGCCGCTCGCGGACGTTCTCGGGAGCGCCGAGGAGGAGCCGGCCACCGGCGTGCCGAAATCGGCCGTCGCCGCGCTGGAGGCGCGGCGCCTGTGGGTCGAGCTCGACGCGGGGGCCGGCCCGGCGGAGGTACTGCGCGGAATCGAGTTGACGATCGGGGCGGGGGAGAGGGTGGCGCTGATGGGCCGAAACGGCGCCGGCAAGTCGACCCTCCTGCGTGCGGCGGCCGGCCTGGTGGATCCCGTCGCCGGGTCGATCGCCGCCCCTGCCGGTCCCCTCGCGCTCCTGCCGCAGAGTCCCGGCGACCTGTTCGTGCGCGAGCGTGTCGACGAGGAGCTGCCCGGTCCCGAGGGCGAGCGAGCGCTCCGCGCGGTGGGCCTCGAGTGGGCGGCGCAGGCGGATCCGCGCGACCTCTCCGGTGGTGAGCGTGAGCGGCTTGCGCTCGCGATCGTGATGGCGGGTCGCGATCAGGAGCGGCCAGGGGCTGTCTGCCTCGACGAGCCGACGCGGGGCATGGACAACGCCCGCAAGGGAGAGCTGATCGAGCGCCTGGGGACGCTCGCCGACCAGGGCTCGGCGGTGCTCGTTGCCACGCACGATGTCGAGTTCGCCGCTCGCTTCGCGGAGCGGGTGATCCTGCTCGGCGCCGGCGAGCTGATCGCCGACGGACGGGCCGCCGAGGTCCTGTCGGGCGGCTGGTACTTCGCCACCGAGGTCGCCCGGATCCTCGGGGCGAGCGGGGCGATCACGCCCGAGGTTGGAGCCGAGGCGCTTGCCGCCGCGCAACGCGAGACGGCCGGGCGATGACCTGGCAGCTGGTCAGCTTCGTGCTCCTCCTCGCCGTGGTCGTCGGCGGCTTCGTCTGGTGGGAGCGAAGCCATCCGCCGGCGCGACTGGTCGCTCTCGTCGCCGCGCTGGCGGCGCTCGCCGTCGCCGGTCGGCTCGTCTTCGCCCCGATCCCGAACCTGGTCGCGACCACCGACGTCGCGCTGCTCACCGGATACGCGCTCGGCGGCGCCCCCGGGTTCGCGGTCGGGGCGCTCGCGGCGCCGATCTCGAACATCTGGCTCGGCCAGGGCCCCTGGACCGCGTGGCAGATGGCGGGCTGGGGCCTCGTCGGGCTCGGCGGGGCCGCCCTCGCCGCGGTCGCCGGTCGCGACCTCGGCCGCCTCGGCCTGGCGGTCGCCTGCGCGATCGCCGGGTTCGCCTACGGCGCACTGCTCGACCTCTCGACCATGGTCACCTACGGCGGCGAGCAGTCGCTCGACCGCTACCTCGCCCTCTCCGCCAAGGGCGTCCCGTTCAACGTCGTCCACGCCGCCGGCAACTTCGCCCTCGCACTCGCCGCGGGCCCGGCCCTCGTCCGCCTGATCTCGCGCTACCAGACGCGGCTCACGTTCACGTGGCGCCCGGCGGCGGCGGTGCCGCTGATTCTCGTGGTGCTGACCGCCCCTCTCCTCGCCGACCCGCCGAGCGGCGCGGCGCGCCAATCCGCTGCTGCGACGGCCGACTGGGTCGCGGGGACGCAGAACACGGACGGCGGCTTCGCCGCCAGTCCCGACCAGCCCTCCAGCCCCGCGATGACGGGGTGGGTGATGCTCGGCCTCGAGGCGGCCGGCATCAACCCGCTCGACGTCGAGTCCGGTGGCGAGGATCCGGTCTCCTACCTGCGCGCCGAGGCGGGCCGGTTGCGCTCGGCGACCGACATCGAGCGCACGATCCTCGCCCTCACCGCGGCCGGGATGGATCCGCGCAAGTTCGCCGGCCGCGACCTGGTCGCCCAGCTCGAGGCCAAGCGCGACGGCGACGGTGGGGTGGACGGCCAGGTGAACATCACCGCGTTCTACGCGCTGGCGATGCGCGCCGCGGGCGTCGATCCGTCCGGGCTCAAGCGCACGCGTCGCTGGCTCGTGCGCGCCCAGGCCAAGGACGGCGGCTGGGGCTTTCAGCCGGGCGCTGTCAGCGACCCGGATTCGACCGGCGCCGCCCTGCAGGCGATCGTCGCCACGGGCGCGGGCGGGGATCCCCTCGCGGACGCGGTCCGCTACCTGCGCAAGTCCCAGCGCCCGAACGGCGGCTTCGCGCTCTCAACGTCCGGCGTCGTCAACTCCCAGTCGACCGCCTGGGCCGTCCAGGGCATGGTGGCCGCCGGGGCGGGCGGCAGGCCGCGCCGCGAGGCGCTCGCCTACATCGAGTCCCTGCGCGCCTCCGACGGCCACTACCGCTACTCCTCGGCGAGCGACCAGACTCCGGTCTGGGTCACGTCTCAAGCGTTGCTCGCCCTGCGGATGCAGGCTTTCCCGCTCGCCCCGGTCCAGCGGCAGGCGGCATCGGCATCGGACGATGCGCCGGCGCAGTCATCCACCGGCTCGGGTGTGGAGCCGAGTAACGCCCCGCCCTCGGCCACGGGGCCGGTGGTCGGCGCGGGCGAGGGTGGGTCGAGCGGCGGCGGCTCGGGGGGCGGAGGCGGAGGCGCCGACTCGCCGGCGGGCGGAGGCGGGGCAGAGGCCGAGGTCGGTGCGCCGGAAACGGACGCCTCGGCGGCACCGACACCCCCGGTGGACCCCGAGGCGACGACCGCGGTGGCGGGCGACACCCCGGTCGCCCAGGCGCCGGCGCCGACCACGGACGAAGCCGACGAGAGCTCGACCCTGCCGTGGGTGATCGGCGGCATGACCGTCCTCGCGGCGCTCCTCGCCGGTGGCTTCGTTTGGTACCGGAACCGCCTTCCCTAGGAGCCTCTCTCGTGGCTCGGCTACGTTTCACCCCTGATGGATGTCGAGACCGCGATCCGCACCCGGCGCACGCACAAAGCCTACGGCCGGGATCCGGTGCCGCGTGAGGTCGTCGAAGAACTGCTCGACCTCGCTCGCTGGGCGCCGAATCACAACCTGACCAACCCGTGGCGCTTCCGGGTGATCGGCCCTCAGGCGCTCGAGCGGCTGAAGGTGGCCGCCGGGCCCGAGGCGGCGGTCAAGCTTGACCGAGCTCCGACGCTGATCGTGTGCTCGTGCAAGCTCGGCTCCGACCCGCTCGAGCAGGAGGAGGACCTGCACGCGACGGCGACCGCCGTCTACATCGTCCTGCTCGCCGCCCACGCCCGCGGGCTCGTCGGCTACTGGCGCACCCCGGGAGTGCTGCGGACGGCGGACGGTCTCGAGGCGGTCGGCGTCGGCGGGGGCGAGCGCTTCGTCGCGCTCATCCACCTCGGCTACCCGGTGCAGGAGAAACAGCCCCCGGAGCGAGAGCCGGCCGCGGACGTGGTCGAGTTCCTCGAGTAGGCCGGGATGCTGGCGCGCGCCGACGCGCTCAAGGCCGTCACCGGCGAGCGCTTCGACGTCGTCGTCGTCGGCGGCGGGATCACCGGGGCGGGCGCCGCTCTTGACGCCGCCTCGCGCGGCTACACGGTCGCTCTGCTGGAGCGGGATGATTTCGCGATCGGCACGTCCAGCCGGTCCTCGAAGATGGTCCACGGCGGCCTCCGCTACCTGCAGAACTTCGATCTCGGCCTCGTTCGCGAGGCACTGCTCGAGCGCCAGCTCATGGTCCAGCTCGCGCCGCACCTCGTCTACCCGACGCCCTACCTGGTGCCGACGCTCGGGGACGACAAGCGCAATCGCCTCATCGGGATGGGCCTCAACATGTACGACGTGATGGCGACGACGCGGGTCGGGCTCTCCCGCCGCGAGCGCGCCGAGCGCGTCGAGGGTGCCGACTCCTGGGCGCCGGACCGCCATCGGACGATTCCGGGCGACGAGGTCGCGGAGCGGATTCCGGCACTCAGCGGCCGCGACCCGCGGGAGGCGTACCTCTTCTACGACTGCCAGACGGACGACGTCCGCCTGGTGATCACGATCCTCGGGGAGGCTGAGCGCTTCGGCGCCGTCTGCCTGAACGGGCTCGAGGTGACCGGCCTGATCGGCGAGGACGGTCGCGCCGCCGGCGTCATCGCCCGCGAGTCCGACTCCGGCGAGGAGGTCCGGATCGAGGCGGACAACGTGATCAACGCGACCGGCGTCTGGGCGGACCGGATCCGCCCGGAGGAGATCCACGACGAGGCCGAGGTGCCGCGGATCGCGCCGAGCCGAGGCACGCACGTGACGATCTCGATGGACCAGCTGCCGCTCGGGCGCGCCGCCTGCATCGTCCCGGCCGGGGAGGATCGCACGATCTTCGCCCTCCCCTGGTACGGCCGGGCGCTGATCGGGACCACGGACAACGACTACGACGGCGACATCTCGCGGGTGAAGCCGGGCGAGGAGGATCTGACCTACCTGCTGGAAGCGGTCAACGCCTTCTTCGGCACCGAGTTGACCGCCGCCGACGCGACGGGCGCCTACGCCGGGGTGCGGCCGCTGATCTCGACCGGCGACCCGCGCAAGTCGGTCGACATCTCGCGCAAGGCGGAGCTCTATGAGACGTCCTCCGGCCTGCTGACGATCACCGGCGGCAAGCTCACGACCTGGCGGCGGATGGCGAAGCAGGTGGTCGACCGGATGGTCGAGCGCGAGGGCCGCGTCGCCCCCTGCCGCACCGACGACATTCCGCTGGGGATGGCGGCGGGGGAGGGCGAGCTCGATCCGCCGGAGGGCCTGACCGAGGCGGACCTTCCCTCCGGCTACCGCCGGTTGCTGGCGTTCCGCTACGGCCACTACGGGCGCCAGGTGCTGAAGCTCTGCGAGGCGCGTCCGGAGCTGGCGCGGCCGATCGTCGAGGGGCAGCCCGACCTGCTCGCGGAGGTCGTGGTCGCCGCGACCAAGGAGCAGGCGCGATCGGTCGCCGACGTGCTCCTGCGGCGCACGCGGCTCGGCCTGCTGGCGGCGCCGCAGCTGCGGACGCCCGAGTCGGTGCGCCCCGTCGCGGAGCTGCTGGGCGAGGCGCTCGGTTGGGATGACGCGCGCGTTGCGGCCGCGGCTGAGCAGTGGGTCGAGGACATGGCTGCCGAGGGGATCGACCCCGCGGCAGCGGCCTGATCGACCCGTCGGCCAGCCGCCCGATAGCCTGCGCCACTCGATGAGCGCAAGCGAACTCGAGAACCTCCACCTGGCCGACCTGCACGCGCTCGCGTCCGAGCACGGCGTCCGCGACTACCGGATGCTGCGCCGACGGCAGCTGATCACCGCCCTGCAGGAGGTCGACACGGACGAGCTCGAGATCGTCGCTCCCGGCTCCGGCGATGAGGATTCCGGCGACGAGGACGAGGTCGTCGTCGAGGGCACCGTGATCGACGACGCGCAGGAAGCGCCCGTCGAGCTCGGTGCCGGCGGCCCGGCGGAGGGGGACGAGAAGGAAGATCCCACCCCGGTCGACGAGGTCAGCGGCACGCTCGAGGTCACCCGGCAGCGCTACGGCTTCCTTCGCCTGACCGGCCTCTCACCCGATGCCGGCGACGTCTACATCTCCGCCGCGCAGGTGCGTCGCTGCGAGCTCCGGCCCGGAGACGAGGTCAGCGGCCCCGCCCGCGAGCCGCGCCGGGGCGAACGCCACCGAGCGCTCGTCCACGTCGATGCGGTCAACGGGGCGGACCCCGCGATCGAGGGCGGGCGTCCGGAATTCGACGCGCTGGCCCCCGTGGTGGCCGAGCGCCGGCTGCCGCTGGGCGAGGATGGCACCGACACGCTCGTCCGCGCGCTCGACCTGCTCGCCCCACTCGCCTTCGGCCAGCGGGTGCTCGTCCGCGCCGCCCCGCGCTCGGGCCGCACGACGCTCCTGCGCGGGATCGCTCGCGCCGCAGCCGAGGCGGACGCCAAGGTGATCGTTCTGCTCGTTGACGAGCGTCCCGAGGAGGCGACCGCGTGGCGCGAGAGCCTCCCGGTCGCCGAGTTCGCGATCGCGACCGCCGACTACGCGCCGGCCGAGCAGGTGCGGATCGCCGAGCTTGCGCTCGCGCGCTCGAAGCGGGTCGCCGAGACCGGCGGCGACGTCGTCCTCATCTGCGACTCACTGTCGCGCCTCGCCTTCGCCGCCGGCGGAGTCGACGAGGTCAAGCGCGTCTTCGGCGCGGGTCGGAACCTTTCAGGTGGCGGTTCCCTGACCGTGGTCGCGACCACGGTCCAAGACGCCCACGACGAGGGCGAGGCCGAGCGCGCGGTGATCACCACCGAGAGCGCGCTCGCCACGCTCGATCCAGACCTCGCGGCGGCAGGCGTGGTGCCCGCGCTGGATCCTTCGGAGTGCCGGGCCTCCAACGAGGATGCCCTGCGCGAAGGGGATGAGCTGGAGGCCGCGCGAAAGCTGCGTTCCGAGCTCGACGAGCTCGAGCCGAAGGCCGCTGCAGAGCGCCTGCGCGAGCTGATCGAGGGCTCGCCCTCGAACGAGAAGCTCCTCGGTTCGCTCTAACGACCGCCGAGCGGTTCCGCGGAGCCGTCAGAGTGGGGATGGTGTGTCACGCCTCGTCGTCGCGTGACGAACCGCACAGACACCGCTGGTCGGATCGGGTCTAGTGTGGTCGGGTCGCATCGTCCATCGGGGAAGGGTCATCATGCTCAACCGGCTCGGCTCGCAGATCCGCAATCAGTGGGCGGGATTCGTCGCACTGTTCCTCGTCCTCGCCGGCGGTACCGCCTATGCGGTCAACACCGTCGGCTCCGAGGACATCATCAACAACTCGGTCGCCTCGGCCGATCTGAAGAACAACGACATCCGGGGCGTCGACGTTCGCGATGACACCACGGCAAATGGCGGGCTGGGGCGCGACGACCTGGCGCCCGGCTCCGTCGACGAGAGCGAGATCGCCGACCCCACGCTCACCGAGGTCGCGTATCCGGGCCCGGCGGGACCGCCCGGCACCGGCGAGACTTGCCCGAACTGGGGGCAGTTCTGCTCGAACTCCCCGGGCCCGACGCCAGGCTTCTGGTCGAGCTACAGCTATGAGGGGAGCTGGGAGATCGCGTACTTCTGGAAGGACCCGGTCGGCATCGTCCACATCCAGGGCAGCGTCCGGGGGAGCCAGTTCGCCGGGCCGACGATCTTCTACCTCCCACCGGGCTACCGGCCGAGCACCATCCGCCTGTTCGGCGTCTACGACGAGTCGGTGCCCGGTAAGTTCGGCTACGTCAAGGTGCTGCCCAACGGCCGCGTGATCCTCGGGGACAACAGGTCGGGCGGAACTCCCTACCTGCAGCTGGACGGCATCGACTTCCGCCCCTAATGGGGCCCCGAAGTTCGCCTGACCCGGCCGCCCCGGAGGCGAAGCCGAGGAGGCGGGCGGAACGTTCGGTATTCGGTCGCTAGTTGCCGCCCGGCGAGCAGCCGTAGCGCGCCTGGTAGACGACCGGGTGGTGCAGGTTGTCGTCGGTGACGTAGAGGGTCGGCTCGTCGATCGTGTCGACGGTGAAGCGGTCTGAGTCGGACGGGGAGTTCGTGACGTGGTAGACGGTGTCGCCTTCGCCCTCGTTGTCGGGTCCGTACTCGAGGATCTCCGTCCCGGACGGACAATCCGGCGGCACGAGCTTCTCCGTGGACCAGAAGTGTTTCGCCGTTTCCGGGGCCGAGACGACGTTCGTGCACTTCGACGGGTCCGCGGACACCGTGCAGGGCTCGGAGGGAGTGGCAAGCCCGCCGCCCGAGGCCCCAGGAGCAACCACCTTCGGCGTGTCGTCCTCCGCCCGATCGCTGAAGCTCGCGTCGCTCGTGCCGTCGGCGTTGCGGTCCACCGAGTACGTGACCGCGCCGACGAAGTTCACGCCCCGCGCCTTCCGCGCCTGCCGGATCTCACGGCTCTCGGCTCGCGAGAAGAAGAGATGAGCCTCGAGCGGAAGGCGCCGGCCGTCGGTGCTCAGCGAGCTCTTCAGGTGGGCGTCGGGCTCCGGATCGGCCGCGAAAGTCTTGCTTCCGATCTCCGCTTTGGCGCGAGCGGCGAAGCGGTGGACGAAGCTCGCCGCGCCGTGCCCCGAGTGGAAGGGTCGATAACGGGCCGCGACCTCGACTCCGATCCGCTTGTTCCCCCCTCGGAACTCCACGTCGGCGATCGCGATCCGCGTGACCTTCGCGCGCGAGCCCTGTGGCGGCTTCGCTGAGACGTGGTCTGTGGCCGGCGCAGAGCCGGCGGCGATGCCCGCGCCCAAGACGAGCGCGGTGAGGCCGGTGATGCCTACGCCCCTGAGCCGCCAACCTCCCGCTCCCACGGCAGCAACCCTACCCCGGAACGGAGCCGGTCAGCGCCGGTAGGCGAGCCCGGCCCAGGAGGGTTCGCGCGAGAGCTCGATCGGCTCGGCGTCGCGGTCCGGCTGCACGTAGCCGAAGCTGTGAGAGTCGGAATCGAAGACGACGTCGAGCTCACCCTCCTTGACCCGCTGGTCGAGCCAGGCGCCACGGAAGACGAGGCGGCGGATCCAGTGCACGAGGCTGCGGTTGGCCGGCCCGACGAGCTCGGTCCAGTGCTCGTTGATGTGCTCGCCGAGGGCGGAGGTCGGCTCGCGGATCTCGCCGTTGACGGCGAGCTCGAGCAGGTCGTGGAGCTCGTCGTGAACGAGCCCCTGGTCGACGAAGTCGAGCTTTACCGCCGCCTGCTCGACGCGCTGGGAGAAGTCCTGCTCGTTGAAGGAGAAACGGAGTTCGCCGTATTCGAGGACGTAGTCGGAACCCGACTCATAGTTGCCTCTGCGAGTTGCCCGTTCCACTGCTTGGCGCTCTCCGCTCCGATCGTTTTTCCCGAACACCGCGTCCGGGCCATCCCAGGAGCGTCATCTTTGCCGATGGGCGAGCCGGGCGCAGCGAGGTCGTTCGCGAGTGGGCGAGGGTTTGCACCTCGGACGTCGAATAGGGCCCGGTTCGGGCTCGTCAGATCTCGAGCCGCGAGTCCTCGAGGTCGAGCTCGCGCTCGATCCGGCGCAGGACGACGTCGTTGATCTCGCCCCGGTCGCGCATCTCGATCACGGTTGCCCTCTGCGCCTCGAGTAGCTCTCGGACGACCGCCTGGTAGGCCACCGCGCGGGTCTCGTAGTCGATGCCGTCCCCGTCGACGCCGCCGTCGAACTCCCCCTCCGCGGAGAGGGCGGTGAAGCGCCGGTGCCGGTAGCGATAAGCGCCGCGGACGCGCTCGGCCGTATCGTCGAGAACCCACTCCTCGGCGGAGAGCTCCTCGATGCGCTCGAGCGCCGCCTCGGTTGCCCGCAGGCGTGCCCGTACCTCCTCCTCCCGGAGAACCTCGTCGGCATCGTCGACGTCCAGCGCCTTGATCAGGGGGGGCAGCGTGAGGCCCTGGAGGACCAGCGTCCCGAGGATCACGCAGAAGGTGAGGAAGATGATCTGGTCGCGCTCGGGGAACGCGGCGCCGCCGTCGATCGTCAGCGGCAAGGCGAGCGCTGCGGCGAGCGACACCGCGCCGCGCATCCCGGTCCAGGCGACGATCAGCGTGTGGCGCCATGGCGGCCCCGGGCCACTCCGCCAGAGGGAGGGCAGATATGTGATCGGGAAGACCCACGCGATCCGCACCAGCATCACCGTGCCCGCGATCAGGGCGCCGTCGCGGACCAGCTCGCCGGCGCTCAGCCCGCCGATCCCGTCGATCACGGTCGGGAGCTGCAGGCCGACGAGGATGAAGAGCGCCGAGTTGAGGATGAAGGTCACGATCTCCCAGACCGCCTCGCCCTGGATTCGCGTCGTCGGCGTCGTCAGCCTCGACGTCAGCCGGCCCATGTAGATCCCAACCGTGACCGCGGCGAGCACGCCCGAAACCCCGATCGCCTCGGCGGGCAGGTAGGCGAAGTAGGCGCTGAAGAGCGCGATCGTCACCTCGACCGGCGGGTTGTGGAGCCGGCGCCGCACGGCGGCGATCGCGGCGCCGATGGCGATCCCGACCGCGATCCCGCCGAGCACGCTGACGAAGAACTCGCCGGAGGCCTCGAACAGGCTGAACGTCCCGGTCACCACGGCGGCGACCGCGAACTTGTAGGCGACGAGAGCCGTGCCGTCGTTGATCAGCGACTCGCCCTCGACGATCGTCACGATCCGGGCTGGGACGCCGAGGCGGCGCGCGATCGCTGTGGCCGCGACCGGGTCGGTGGGGGAGACGATCGCGCCGAGCACGAACGCCTGCTCCCAGCCGAAGCCGAGCGCCGCGTGGGCGACCGTGGCGACCCCGAGCATTGTTGCGAGCACGAGTCCGATCGCCAGCGCCGAGATCTGCTTGACGTTTCGGCGCAGCTCGCGCAGCGGGGTGAAGTAGGCGGCCGCGTAGAGCAGCGGCGGCAGGAGGACGAGGAGCACGACCTCCGGCTCGAGCTCGATCTCCGGGATCTCCGGCACCGCCGCGAGGCCGAGGCCGCCGAGCACGAGCAAGATCGGGTACGGGATCCGCGACCACTGGGCGACGATCAGCAGAAGAACCGCGGTGACGAGGATGATCGTGAGCGCGAGCTCGGTGTGCATCGGAGGTTGTATTTGAGCGGACCGGCCGTGGGGGGAGGGGGCAGACGGTCGCGGGCCGGGCTTGTAGGAGGCGTGACCGCCGCCAAGACCCCGCTCCGGCTCCGCAAGCTGCCCCTGGCGGACGTCGCTTCACATCGGGTGCCGGTGGCGGTCAGCCTCCCCTCCCGTCTGCTCGGGCTCGCGCTCCTGCGACCCGAGCGGGCGGGAGCGGGCCTCCTGATCCCGCGCTGTCGCAGCGTGCACACCTTCGGCATGCGCTTTCCGATCGACCTCGTCTTCCTCGACCGCTCGATGCGGCCGATCTCGATCTGCCCGGCCGTTGGCCCGGGGCGGGTCGTGCGCGACCGCCGGGCGCGGGCGGTGGTCGAGCTACCGGTGGAGGCCGCGGAGTGAGCCTGCCGCGTCGCGAGCCGGCCGGCACGATCGTCGTCTGCGAGGACGACGCACCGACGCTCGAGCTCCTCTGCGACAACCTCACGGCGGACCGCTTCGACGTCCTGCCGGCCCCCTCGGCCTCCGACGCGCTGCGCCTGTGCCACTACCGCCAGCCCGACCTCCTGCTGCTCGACCTCCGGCTCCCCGACGCCTCCGGCCTCGACGTCCTGCGCGAGGTGCGCGCCGCGCACTCGGTCACGGATCCTTACGACGCCGAGCTGCCGGTGATCGTCCTCAGTGGTCGCGGGACCGACGCCGATCGGTTGCGCGGGCTCGAGTGCGGGGCGGACGACTACCTCGTGAAGCCGTTCCACTACCCCGAGCTCGCGGCGCGGATCCGCGCCGTCCTGCGACGGCGCCGCGCGAGCCGCGGGGGCCCGCTGCGCGTCGGCGAGCTCGTCGTCGATCCGTCGACACGGGAGGTCCGCGTCGGTAGCCGGGAGGTTCGTCTCGCGGCGAAGGAGTTCGCGCTCCTGCGGACGCTGGCGAGTGACCCGTCGCGCGTCTTCGGCAAGGACGAGCTGCTCCGCGACGTCTGGGGCTTCCGGGCCAGCGGGCGGACGCGCACCGTCGACTCGCACGCGAGCCGGCTACGGCGGAAGCTCGATCCCGTGCACGGGCGCTACGTGGTCAATGTGTGGGGGGTCGGGTACAAGCTCGTCGACGGGAGCGGCGGTGGGCGCGCTGACTGAGGCGCCCGGACTGCTGGCGCCGTTGGCGCTCACGTTCGCCTCGCTCGCGCTGGTCGGTCGCGCCCGCCGCGGGCGCCGGCGGCTGGAGCTCAACCGCGCACTGCACGAGCTGCGCCGGCCGCTGCAGGCGCTGGCGCTCGCCGACCGCAGCGGCGACGAGCCGCAGCTGCGGGCGGCGATCGAGGCGCTCGCGATCCTCGACCGCGAGATCAACGGCGGGGCGGGCGAGCCTGCGCGCGTCCTCGTCGACGCCCGGGCCCTCGCCCGCGAGGCGGTAGAGCGCTGGCGGCGCCCGGTGCTCGAGCTCGGACGCGGGATCGAGCTGCGCTGGTACGCACGACCCTGCCCGATCGAATGCGACCCGGCGGCGATCGCGCGGGCGCTCGACAACCTGATCGCGAACTCGCTCGAACACGGGAGTGGGCCGATCGTGGTCGAGGGAACGAGCCGCGGCGCCCGCGTCCGCCTCCACGTCACCGACGGCGGTCCCTGCGTGGCGACTGCGCCAGGTCGGCCGCGACGCGCCGGCCGCGATCCGCGGCGCGGCCATGGCGCGGCGCTCGTCGCCGCGGTGGCATCCCGTCACGGTGGTCGCTTTGCGAGCTGCCGCGGACCGCGTGGGGGCAGCGCGGTCCTCGAGCTGCCGCTCGCGACTGCACCGCGATTCGGGTGAACCGCCGTCGGCGCGCGCTCGGCTTCGCCGCCGCCGCGGCTCTGTGCGCCGGACTCGCGGCGAGTGCGATCGGCGGCTATCGCACCGACGTCGAGGCCCAGCTCGGCGAGCTGCGCCCGGCTCTGGTGACGAAGGCGCCCCTGCCGGCGCGCAGGGTCGTCGCCGCGAAGCGGCTGACCGAGTTGGTCGAGGTACGGCGGGTGCCTGCCCGCTTCGTCTCGCCGGACACGCTGAGCGCTCCCGCGCAGCTCGCGGGCCGGCGCCCGCTGGCCCCGATCCCCGCCGGCAGCTACCTGCTCGCCTCGCAGCTCCGCCTCGCCGGCTCCTCCGACGGAGGGCCGCCGAAGGAGCTCGAGCGCGGGCGCCGTCCGGTCGAGATCGCCGTCGACGGCGCCGCCGCACTCGGCGCCGGGGCGCAGGGTCGCCACGTGGACGTCATCGTCACCACCGAGCCCGGAGCCGGCGGGGCGGGACGCACGTACGTCGCCGCGGAGTCCGTCGTCCTCCTCGGCCTCGCCGCGAGCGCCGGCGATCCGGCCGGCGACGACGTGATTCCCGGCCCTCCGCTCGACTCGCAGGTGGCGACGCTGGCGCTCACCCGCGAGCAGGCGCTGCGCCTGATCCAGGCCGAGAGCTTCGCCCGCTCCGTGCGCCTGATCGTGCACTAGCGGGCCCGAGTGTCAAGGCCCGAGCGCGCGCTCGAAGGCGCGCCGTGCCTCATCCCCGCGGACGCAGAAGACGATCCGTTCGAGCCCCCCGCCGGCGTCGAGGTGGGCCCGGACCTGCTCGACCTCGATTGCCGCCGCATCGGCGAGCGGGAAGCCGCCGACGCCGGTGCCGAAGGCGACCAGGCCGAGCGAGCGCGCGCCCAGCGCCTGCGCGCAGGCCAGGGTCGCCGCGGTCGCGTCGCGGATGATCGCCGCCGAGGTCGGCCCGCCGAGCTCCATCGTCGCCGCGTGAATCACCCAGCGACAGGCGAGCGATCCGGCCCCGGTCGCGACCGCCTCCCCGAGGGCGATCGGCGCGAGCTCGTCGGACTCCTCCTGGATCGAGCGCCCGCCCGCGCGGACGATGGCCCCGGCGACGCCACCGCCGTGCTTGAGCTGGGTGTTCGCGGCGTTCGCGATCGCGTCGACCGCGAGCGTCGTGATGTCCTCCTCGAGCACCTCGATCGCCGCCATGTGACTCGAGCATAAGGGGGAGAGGAAGGGCCCCGCCGACCCTCTAAGGAGGTATCGCCACCGCCGACGATCACGCACGGGTGCTGGCCGCGGAGCTTCGCCTGCGGCTGATCGAGCGGCGCCGCGCCGAAGCCTCCGCCGGGCGCGACGGCGGCGAGCTGGCGCCGACCGTCGCCGCGCTCGTCGACGAGGCGGCCGGGATCCTCTCGGAGCCGCGGCGCGAGCAGATCGCGGAGCTGATCCTCCGCGACACGGTCGGGCTCGGACCGATCGAGGAGCTGCTCGGTGACGGTGAGGTCGAGGAGGTGATGGTCAACGGGCACGAGGCGGTATACGTCGAGCGCCGCGGCCGGATCGAGCGCACCTCGGTGCGGTTCGAATCCGAGCAGGCGCTGCGCGATGCGATCGAGCGCATCCTCGCCCCGGTCGGGCGCCGCGTCGACGAGCTCAGCCCGATGGCGGACGCGCGGCTCGCCGACGGCTCGCGGGTCAACGTCGTGATCCCGCCGCTCGCGGTCGACGGGCCGGTGCTCTCGGTGCGCCGCTTCACCGCGATGCGACCCGATCCGGAGCAGATGGTCGCGTCGGGGACGCTGACGCCGCGCCTGCGCGAGATCCTCCACGACGCCGTCGCCGGGCGCCGCAGCCTGCTCGTCTCCGGCGGCACCGGCTCGGGCAAGACGACGATGCTGAACGCGCTGTCGGCCTGGATCGAGCCCGCCGAACGGGTGGTGACGATCGAGGACGCGGCGGAGCTGCGCCTCGTGCAGCCTCACGTCGTCCGGCTCGAGTCGAGGCCGGCGTCGGTCGAGGGCCGCGGGGCGGTGACGATCCGCGACCTGCTGCGGAACGCGTTGCGGATGCGCCCGGACCGGATCGTGATCGGCGAGGTACGCGGGCCGGAGGCCCTGGACCTGCTGACGGCGCTCAACACCGGGCACGAGGGCGCGCTCTCGACCGTGCACGCCAACTCGCCCGAGGACGCGCTGCGGCGCATCGAGACCCTGGCGCTGATGGCGGGGGTCGGCCTCCCGCACGAGGCGATCCGCGAGCAGCTCGCCCGCGGCATCGATCTCGTCGTCCACATGGCACGGGGCGTGGACGGGCGCCGGCGGGTGATCGAGGTCGCCGAGGTCGCCCGGGCGGCGGGCTCGGTCGGGCTCCGCGAGCTCTGGCGGCGCGGGTGAGCGCCGCCGGTCCCGCGCCGGTGTTGCTGGCGGCGCTCGCCGGTGGCCTCGGCGCGTTGGCGCTGCGCGAGGCGGTGATCGCCACCCCCGCCGCGGCCAGGTGGGTCGCGGCGACCTTCGATCCGTTGCGACGCGCGGGGCAAGAGGGCCACCTGCCGACGGAGGCGGAACGCCGCCGCCTGGCGCTGCTCGGGGCCGGGGCGATGTTCATCGCGGGCCTTCTGCTCGTCGGACCCGGCCCCGCCCCGGTGCTCGCGGCGGCGGGTCCGGCGGCGGCGAGCTGGGCGGTTGCCCGCCGCCGGCGTGCCTACAGGCGGGCGTTCGAGCGCGGGCTTCCTGGGGTCGCGGTCGCGGTCGCCGACGCGCTCGCATCCGGCCGCTCCGCGCGTTCGGCCCTGGCCGCGGCCGCCGGCGCTCTCGAGGGCCCGGCCGCTGCCGAGATGTCGCGGGTAGCCGCCGAGCTCGCGCTCGGCGCCCCGACACGGGACGCGCTCTCGGCCCTCTGCCGGCGCCTGGACTCACCGAGGGTCGATTCGTTCGCCGCCGCCCTGCTCTCCCAGCAACTCGCGGGTGGCGACCTCGCCACGCTGCTGCGGCGCTTCGCCGATGCCGCCGCCGATCGCGACCGGACCGAGGCGGATGCGCGCTCGGCGACGGCACAGGCCCGCTTCACTGGCCTGCTCGTCGTCGCGATGCCGGCCGGTGCCGCCCTCTTCGCGGAGCTGCTCGAGCCGGGATTCGTCGGCGGGCTCTTCTCCGAGCCCGCGTCGGCGAGCCTGCTCGGTCTCGCCGCCGCGCTCCAGGTCGCCGGGTTCACGCTGATCAGGCGTCTGAGCAGGATCGCCGAGCCTTGAGCGCCCTCCTCGTCGGATTCACGGTGCTGCTCGCGTTCGCCGCCGCCTGGGAGATCCTCGGTGCGATCGAGGGGAGAGGCGGGCGGCTCCTGCGCCGGCTCGCGGGCCCGAGGCTCGGCTCGGCGGATTCACTCGCGACGATGGCGACGCGCCTCGGAATTGCGGGCCGGATCGAGCGTGCCGGCCTCGAGGACCGCTTCGACCCCCGCACGATCGCGCTCGCGAAGGCGGGCGGGGCGCTGCTCGGCGGGTTCGTCGCCCTCGCTGCCCTGCCGGCGGTGCCCGGGCGCCTTGCCCCGGTCGCGATCGCGCTGCTTCTCGCCGCCGGCTTCCTCGCCCCCGACGCGCTCCTCGAGCGCACCGCCCGGCGGCGTCGCGAGCGTGCGGTCGCCGCCCTCCCCGACGCCCTCGACATGCTGGCGGTCGGCGCGGCTTCGGGCCGCGACCCGGCGACCGCCTTCGCGGAGATCGCACGTTCGAGCCCCGGTCCGCTGGCGGCCGAGCTCGGCCGGGCGGTGGCCGAAATAGAGGCGGGCGCCAACCCGCGCACGGCGCTCGCCGCGCTCGGCGAACGCATTCCGGGGCCCGAGATCGGAGCACTCGCGGCCGCCCTCGACCGCTCCCGAAGCTACGGGTCTCCGCTGGCCGAACAGCTCCACCTGCAGGCGGTTGCCCTGCGCCGCGACGCGCGCCGGCGGATCGAGGAACGGGCGGCGCGCGCGGCGCCGAAGATCCAGCTCGCCGTCGCCCTGGTGTTGGTGCCCTCGGTGCTGCTGATGATCGGCGCGGCGATCCTCGCCCATACGGACAAGCTGTTCGGGCAGTTCTAGACGGCGTCTGGCGTCGGGGATCGGGCATAGACTGCGCGACGTGAGCGGCGCGAGCGCGAAGAACGTGGCGCTGCGCGGGGGTATCGACCTCGGGGGGACGAAGATCCAGGCGGCGGTGATCGCCGACGGCGGCGAGGTCGTGGCCGACGCCCGCCGGGCGACGCCGAACGAGGGACCGCCGGAGCGCGTCGCCGCCGAGATGGCGGCGGCGATGACCGAGGCCGCCGAGGCCGCCGGCATCGAGACAGACTCGCTCGGCGGCGTCGGGATTGGCACGCCGGGCGAGGTCGAGCAGGCGAGTGGCGACGTCAGCGCGGTCAAGAACATCGCCGGGTGGGAGGCCGCGTTCGCGCTGGGCAGCACGCTCTCGGACGCGCTCGGGACGCGGGTGCGGGTCGGCAACGACGTCGACGTCGCGACCTGGGCCGAGTACGAGCTCGGCGCCGGGCGCCCCTACAAGTCGCTGCTGGGGGTCTTCTGGGGCACGGGCGTCGGCGGCGGGCTGGTGCTCGACGGCAAGCCGTGGTCGGGTCGCGGGATCGCCGGCGAGATCGGGCACATGGTGGTCAAGCTCGACGGCCGGCGCTGCCCGTGCGGGAACAAGGGCTGCATGGAGGCCTACGCCGGACGCGCGGCGATGGAGGCCCATGCGCGGCACGAGCACGAGCACGGCCACCGCCACACCGACCTCTTCAAGATCGCGAAGAAGCGCGGGCGCGACCGGCTGACGTCGGGGATCTGGGCGCGGGCGCTCGAGCAAGGCGACGAGCTCGCCGAGGAACTCATCGGCGAGGCGGTCGACGCAATCGGGGCCGCGGTCGCATCTTCGATCAACCTCGTCGACTTCGAGGCCGTGGTCATCGGGGGCGGCGTCGGCACGCGGCTCGGCGAGCCCTACGTGGCGAAGATCCGCAGGCGCGTCTCGAAGAACCTCTTCGCCGCCGACGACCCACCCCCGATCCTCCTTGCCGAGCTCGGCGACTTCGGCGGGGCTATCGGCGCGTCGCTGCTGCTGGACGAGGCCGGCTAGCAGTGGGTCGTTAGCTGCCGCTCGATTATCGGGCGCGGGACCTACTCAGGAAGCCAGGGGTCCCGCCATGGGCAGTGGCCCTCGAGGAGCCTGGCGGCGCCCGGCGGGCCCCACGTGCCCGGCTCGTAGTCGAGCGGGGCAGGTGGGTTGTCGAGGAGGGGCTGGACGATCCGCCAGGTCTCCTCGATCGCGACCTGGTCCGGGAACAGGGTGTGGTCGCCGAGCAGCGCGTCGCGGAGGAGCCGCTCGTAGGGCTCCGGCTGCACGCCGACCTGCTCCTCGAAGACGAGATCGAGGTGGACCCGCTGGAGCGCCTCTTCGCCAGGCTTCTTCGAGAGCAGGCAGAGCTCGGCGCCGGGCGCGGGCTTGATCCGCAGGATCAGCTCGTCGTGGTCGGAGACCACGTCCCCGCCGATCCCGAGCGGCGGCGGGTGCTTGAAGATCACCCGCACCTCGGTCGCCTCGACGGGGAGCGACTTGCCCGCGCGGATGAAGAACGGGACGCCCGACCAGCGCCAGTTCTCGATCCGCAGGGTGAGGGCGACGAAAGTCTCGGTGCTCGAGTCCGCCGCGACGCCGTCGATCTCGCGGTAGCCGCTGTACTGACCGCGGACGTAGTGCTCCGGGTCGGCCGCCGGCATCGCCCGGAACAGGTCGTTCTTGCGGTCGCCGACCGGGTCGGGATCGTCGGGCCCGGCCGACGGCGGCTCGAGCGCGGTCAGCGCCAGCACCTGCAGCAGGTGGTTCTGGACCACGTCGCGGAGCGTGCCGACCGGGTCGTAGAAGCTGCCCCGGTCCTCGACCCCGAAGTCCTCGGCCATCGTGATCTGGACGCAGTCGACGTACTGGCGATTCCAGACCGGCTCGAGGATCGCGTTCGCGAACCGCAGGTACATGATGTCCATGACCGGTTCCTTGCCGAGGAAGTGATCGGTGCGCAGGATCTGCGACTCGTCGAGGTAGCGGTGGAGGTCCTGGTTCAACTGCCGCGCCGAGGCGCGATCGGTGCCGAACGGCTTCTCGAACATCACCCGGGCGCCCTCGGTGAGCCCGACCTTGTGGAGCCGCTCGACCACGTCGCAGAAGAGGGAGGGCGGAATCTCGAGATAGAAGACGTGCTCCTTCGAGTCGGCGAGGAGCCCCGCGAGCTCCTGGTAGGTCGCCGGATCGTCGAACTCGCCCTGGTGGTAGTCGAGCCGGGCCTCGAGGCGGGCGATCACGTCGTCGTCGGGATCCTTGACCGTCGCCTCGATCGAGTCCCTGCAGTGGCTGTCGAGCTCATCCTCGCTCCAGCGGTTTCTGGCGATCCCGACGATCTTGCAGTCGAGGTCCCCGCGCTGCTCGAGCCGGTAGAGGGCCTGGAAGGTCATCTTCCTCGCCAGGTCGCCCGTGATGCCGAAGATGACGAGGGTGTCGGCGCCGCCTGCCACGCCGCGCAGACTAGTCCCGGCCCGCGCGCTTAGTATCCCGGGCGGATGCAGCTAGGGATGATCGGCCTGGGACGGATGGGCGCAAACATCGTCAGGCGCCTGATGCGCGACGGCCACGAGTGCGTCGTCTTCGACGTCAACGCGGACGCTGTCACCGAGCTCGCCGGCGAGGGCGCGACAGCCGCCGACTCGCCCGAGGACCTGGTCGCAAAGCTCGACGCCCCGCGCGCGGTCTGGGTGATGCTGCCGGCCGGCGACATCACCGAGTCGAGCGTCGAGGCCCTCGGCGAGGCGCTCGACTCCGGCGACGCCGTCATCGACGGCGGCAACTCTTATTACCGCGACGACATCCGGCGCGCCGAGGCGCTCGCCGAGAAGGGGATCGACTACCTCGACTGCGGGACCAGCGGCGGCGTCTTCGGCCTCGAGCGGGGCTACTGCCTGATGATCGGCGCCCCGGACGACGCCTTCGCCCGGATCGAGCCGATCTTCGCCTCGCTTGCTCCCGGCGTCGACGCGGCCGAGCGGACCCCCGGGCGCAGCGGCGACCCGACCCCGGCGGAGCAGGGCTACCTGCACTGCGGCCCGCCCGGCGCGGGTCACTTCGTGAAGATGGTCCACAACGGGATCGAGTACGGGATCATGGCCGCCTACGCCGAGGGCCTCAACATCTTGAAGAGCGCCGACGCCGGCCTGCGCGAGCGCGAGGCCGATGCCGAGACGGCGCCGCTGGCCCACCCCGAGTACTACCGCTACGAGCTGGACCTGCCCGAGGTCGCCGAGGTCTGGCGCCGCGGCAGCGTCGTCGGCTCCTGGCTCCTCGACCTGACCGCGACCGCCCTCCACGACTCGCCCGAGCTCGAGGACTTCGCCGGCCGCGTCTCCGACTCCGGCGAGGGTCGGTGGACCTCGATCGCCGCGATCGAGGAGGGCGTCCCGGCGCCGGTGCTCTCGAGCGCCCTCTACTCGCGCTTCGCCTCACGGGATCTCGACGACTTCGCCGACCGGGTGCTCTCCGCCATGCGCAAGCAGTTCGGCGGCCACGACGAGAAGAAGTAAGCGGTGCCGGAGGTAGAGGTCCTCGCCGACGCTGAGGCGGCGGCGCGCCGCGGCGCCGAGCTGATCGCCTCCGAAGCCGGCGCGGCGATCGCCGACCACGGCAGCTTCACGCTCGCGGTCAGCGGCGGCCGCGGCCCGTGGCGGATGTTCGAGCTGCTCTCAGAGCACGACATCGACTGGGACGAGGTGACGATCTTCCAGGTAGACGAACGGGTTGCCGACGAGGGCGATCCCGACCGCAACCTCACCCACCTCGAAGAGAGCCTGCCCTCAACGGCCCTCGGCTCGCTGCGCCCGATGCCGGTCGAAGACGCCGACCTCGACTCTGCTGCGAGCGCGTACGCCGCGGCGCTGCCGGAGAGGTTCGACCTCATCCACCTCGGCCTCGGCCCCGACGGGCACACGGCCTCGTTGATCCCGGGCGATCCGGTGCTCGAGGTCACCGATCGCACGGTCGCGGCGACCGGCGAGTACCAGAGCCGGCGACGGGTGACGCTCACCTACCCGGCGATCGACGCGGCGCGCAAGGTCTTCTGGCACGTGACCGGCGAGGACAAGCGCGACGCGCTCGAGAAGCTGCTGGCCGGCGACGAGTCGATCCCCGCCGGGCGGATCAAGACCCCGAACCAGGTCCTGATCGGGGACCGGGCCGCCGCGGGGTGATCAGAGCGTGCGGCTGCTGACGCCGCCGTCCTCGCCGACAAGGATCTGGCTGACGAGGTCCGGCTCGAAGAGGCCGTGGTCGACGACGCCGGGGACTGCCGCGAGATCCGCCGCCAGGGAGCCGACGTCCTCGACCTCGCCCGTGTAATCGGCGATCACGCCCGCGTCGGGCGAGGCCGGCGTGTCCGGGCGGATCTCCGCCGAGCCGAGCCGCGCCAAGGTCGAGCCGAGTCCGTAGCGGAGCAACTCGAGCGGGATCGGCGCCGTGATTCGCTCGACCGTCTTCGACGAGTCAGCGATGACGATGAAGCGCTCCGCCGAGGCGGCGACGATCTTCTCGCGCGTGTGCGCGCCGCCGCCACCCTTCACGAGCCAGCCGTCGGGCGCGATCTGGTCGGCGCCGTCGATCGCGATGTCGAGCCGCTCGAGCGAGCTGAACGCCTCGACCTGGATCCCAAACTCGCCCGCCTGCTCCTCGGTCGCGATCGAGGTCGCGACGCAGCGGATCGAGAGCTTGCGCGCTGCGAGGGCGGGGAGGAGGTGGGCCACGGTCGAGCCGGTGCCGAGGCCGACGAGCATTCCGTCGGAGACCAGCTCGGCCGCGGCCTCGGCTGCCGCCCGCTTCTCGTCCTCGGCCGTGCTCATCGGGTGGGGATATAAACGCATGCCCGCACCGTTAGGCTGAGTCGTGATGGCCGAGGCCGAGCAGCAGCCGTTCGACGAGACCGACCAACTCGCCATCAACACGATCCGGACGCTCGCGATCGACGCGATCCAGAAGGCGAACTCCGGGCATCCGGGAACGCCCATGGCGCTCGCCCCCGTTGCGTACGTCCTCTGGCAGCGCTATCCTGCGCTTCGACCCCGAGGACCCGATCTGGCCCAACCGCGACCGGTTCGTGCTCTCCGCGGGCCATGCCTCGATGCTGCTCTACTCGCTCCTCCACCTCGCCGGGGTGAAGTCGGTCGACTCCGACTACGAGACGGGCGGCGCCGAGTCGGTGAGCCTCGACGACATCGAGTCCTTCCGCCAGCTCGATTCGAAGGCGGCCGGGCATCCCGAGTACCGGTGGACCTCCGGCGTCGAGACGACGACGGGCCCGCTCGGACAGGGCGTCGCGACCTCGGTGGGCATGGCGATCGCAAGCAAGCTGGCTCGGCGCCCACTTCAACCGTCCCGGCTTCCCGCTCTTCGACTACGACACGTTCGTCATCTGCGGCGACGGCGACATGGATGGAGGGCGTCTCGCACGAGGCCGCCTCGCTCGCCGGCAACCAGCGGCTCGACAACCTCTGCTGGATCTACGACAACAATCACATCACGATCGACGGCCGGACCGAGATCACGTTCAGCGACGATGTCGCGGCGTCGTTTCATGGCTTATGGCTGGAACGTCGCCCGCGTAGGTGACGCGAACAACCTCGAGCTGGTCGCGCGCGCGTTCGACTCGTTCCGGGCCACCGAGGACCGGCCGACCCTGATCATCGTCGACAGCCACATCGGCTACGGCTCGCCGCACAAGGTCGACACCGCGGCCGCTCACGGCGAGCCGCTCGGCGAGGAGGAGGTCAAGGAGACCAAGCGCGCGTACGGCTGGCCGGAGGACGCGCAGTTCCTCGTCCCCGATGAGGTGCCGCAGCGGTTCGCGGACGGAATCGGCGCCCGCGGCGGCGAGCATCGCCGCGAGTGGGGAAGGTTGAAGACGAGCTACTCACGCGAGCACCAGACCCTGCTGAAGCAGATCAACGCGATGCAGCACCGCGAGCTGCCGGAGGGCTGGGATCGCTTCATCCCGGTCTTCAAGCCGGATGCCGACGGCAAGGGGATGGCGACGCGCAAGGCCTCCCACACCGTCGAGAACGCGATCGCCGAAGCCGTCCCGTGGCTGATCGTCGGCTCCGCGGACCTCACCGACTCGACCTCGGCCAGGCTGACCGTCGAGGACGCCGGCGATTTCTCGCCGGACGATCGCAGCGGCCGTCAAGCTCCACTTCGGCATCCGCGAGCATGCGATCGGCCGCCGTCTCCAACGGCCTCGTCGCTCTCCAAGCTGCGCCCCGCCTGGTCGACGTACCTGACCTTCTCCGACTACGCGCGCCCCGCGATCCGCCTCTCGGCGCTGATGGAGCTGCCGGTGATCCACATCTTCACCCACGACTCGATCGGCCTCGGCGAGGACGGCCCGACCCACCAGCCGGTCGAGCAGCTCGCTTCGCTGCGCGCGATCCCCGGGCTGGTCGTGTTGAGGCCCTGCGACGCGAACGAGGTCGCCGAGGCGTGGCGGTGGACATTCGCCCAGCGCCACCAGCCGGTCGCCCTCATCCTCACGCGCCAGAACGTGCCGATCCTCGACCGCGACCGCTACACGGACGCGGCGGCCCTCGCCAAGGGTGGCTACGTGCTCGCCGACGATCCCGGCGGCGAGGCCCCGGAGGTGATCCTGATCGCGACCGGAAGCGAGGTCTCGCTCGCCGTCTCCGCCTTCGAGACCCTCTCGGCGGACGGCATTCGCGCACGGGTGGTGAGCATGCCCTCGTTGGAGCTCTTCGACCAGCAGGAGCAGGGGTACCGCGACTCGGTCCTGCCGCCGGACGTCGGCGCGCGGATCTCGATCGAGGAGGCCTCGACGCTCGGCTGGGACCGCTACGTCGGACCGGCCGGGGCGACGATCGGCATGCACACGTTCGGCTCCTCGGCGCCGCTCAAGGACGTCCAGGACAAGTTCGGGTTCACGCCCGAGGCAGTTGTCGATAAGGCGCGCGAGCTGCTCGCGCGAGAGAAGGAGAAGAAGGCTTGAAGGCGACGCACAAGCTCCACGATCTCGGCCAGTCGCTGTGGGTCGACAACATCACCCGGACGATGCTCGACGACGGCACGCTCGCCCGCTACGTCGACGAGCTCTCCGTCACCGGGCTGACCTCGAACCCGACGATCTTCGACAAGGCGATCGGCGGCGGCAGTGCCTATGACGAGCAGATCGGGGAGCTCGCCGGCCAGGGTCTTGCGGGCGAGGACCTCTTCTTCGAGCTTGCGCTCGCCGATCTGCGGCGGGCCGCCGCCCTGTTCCGGGACGTCAACGAGCGCACCGACGGGGTCGACGGGCGCGTCTCGCTCGAGGTCTCGCCGTTGCTCGCCGACGACGCCGACGCGACGATCGCCCAGGCGGCGACTCTCTACGGCAAGGCCGAGGACAACTTCTTCATCAAGATCCCCGGCACCGAGGCGGGTCGCCGCGCGATCGAGGAGACGATCTTCGCCGGGATCCCCGTCAACGTCACCCTGCTGTTCTCGACCGATCAGTACCTCGGAGCCGCGGACGCCTACATGCGCGGGATCGAGCGCCGCATCGAGGCCGGCCTGGACCCGAACGTCGCCTCGGTCGCCTCGCTCTTCATCAGCCGGTGGGACGCCGCGGTCACCGAGGAGGTCCCGGACGAGCTCCGCAACCAGCTCGGGATCGCGGTCGGCCATCACGCCTACGCCGCCTACCGCGGGCTGCTCGACGACGAGCGCTGGCAGCGGATCGAGAACGCCGGCGGGCATGCGCAGCGGCTGCTGATGGCGAGCACGGGGACCAAGGACCCGAACGCCTCCGACGTCCTCTACATCGAGGCGCTCGCGGCGCCGAACACGGTCAACACGATGCCCGAGAAGGCGCTGCTCGCCTTCGCCGACCACGGCGAGGTCGGCGAGCCGATCCCGGCCGACGGCTCTGCCGCGGAGGAGAAGCTGGCGGCGTTCGAGGCCGCGGGCATCGACGTCGCCGCGCTCGCCGCCCGCCTGCAGGAGGAGGGCAAGGAGTCCTTCAACGCCTCGTGGCGGGATCTTCTTGCCACGCTCGAAAAGCAGCTCGTGTAGTCGCTTTCGCCTGAGATAGGGTCGGCGCCGACGATGGAGGAGTCGAAGTCGATCAGCTCGCGTCAGGTCGGTCGGAACGTGGTCATGACGGCCGCGATCGCCGGTCTGGGTGGCCTTCTGTTCGGCTACGACACCGGCGTCATCGCCGGCGCGCTCCTCTTCATCACGCCGGACTTCGGCCTGAGCGCGTTCGAGTCGGGCCTCGTCGTCGGCGCCGTCCCGATCGGCGCCGTCCTCGGCGCCGGACTCGCCGGCCGGCTCTCCGACGCCTACGGCCGGCGGATACTGATTCTCGGCTCGGCTGGGATCTTCGTCATCGGTTCGTTCATCTCGGCTGCGGCCGGCGGGCTCCTGGTTCTCGTACTCGCCAGAGCGGTCCTGGGCGTCGCGATCGGGCTCGCCTCGGCGACCGCCCCCGTCTACATCTCCGAGGTCGCGCCGCCCGATATCCGCGGCAAGCTCGTCACGTTCTTCCAGCTCGCGGTGACGATCGGGATCGTCGTCGCATACGTGGTCGGCCTCATCTTCGAGCCCAACGAGGAGTGGCGCGCGATGCTCGCCATCGGAGCGCTCCCGGCGTTCGCGCTCGGGATCGGGATGCTGCGGATGCCGCAGAGCCCGCGCTGGCTGGTGATGGCGGGCCGTGACTTCGAGGCGCGCGCGGTGCTGGCTCGGGTGCGCTCGGGCGACGCGGAGGCGATCGACGATGAGATCGAGGAGATCAGGCACGAGGTCTCGGTGAAGCCCGGGACGTGGAACGACCTGCGAAAGCCGGTGGTCAAGGCGGCCCTGCTGGTCGGCATCGGGCTGGCGATTCTCCAGCAGGTGTCCGGGATCAACACCGTCATCTACTACGCCCCGACGATCGTCCAGTTCACGGGCGTCGACTCCTCGTCCGCGGCGATCCTCGCGTCGATCGGGGTGGGGATCGTCAACGTGGGCATGACGCTGGTAGCGATCCGCCTGCTCGACCGGTTGGGCCGCCGGCCATTGCTGCTCGGCGGCAGCGCCGTGATGGCCATTGCGCTCGTCGGATTGGCGCTCGTCTTTGTCGTGGGCGCCGGCAGCACTGCGGGGTCGGCCGTCGCGATCGGAAGCCTGATGCTCTATGTCGCGGCCTTCGCGATCAGCCTCGGCCCGATCTTCTGGCTCCTGAACGCCGAGATCTACCCGCTCGCGGTGCGAAGCAAGGCGGCGGCGCTGGGGACGATGGCGAACTGGCTCTTCAACTTCATCGTCTCGCTCACCTTCCTCTCGCTGATCGACGCGCTCGGGCGCGGCGGCGCGTTCCTCTTCTACGCTGCCGTCTGCGTGCTCACGTTCTTCTTTTGCCTGCGTCTGGTGCCCGAGACCAGGGGCAAGCACCTGGAGGAGATCCAGGAGGTCTTCGAACAGCGGGTCGCGAAGGCATGAGCGAGGCGAGCGCGCCGTTGCAGGGCCGAGGGGCTTGGGAGGCGCTCGGGCGCCACCAGCGCTCGCTGGCCGGCACGCACCTGCGCGAGCTCTTCGCCACCGACCCGGCGCGCGGCGAGCGCTTCGTGCTCGAGGGCGCGGGCCTCTACCTCGACTTCTCGAAGAACCTGGTCACCGACGACACGGTCGAGCTCCTCTGCGAGCTCTCCGCTGCCGTCGGGCTCGCCGAGCGCCGCGAGGCGATGTTCCGCGGCGAGCACATCAACACGACCGAGGACCGGCCGGTGCTCCACGCCGCCCTGCGGATGCCGCGGGAGCGCTCGCTCGTGGTCGACGGCGTCGACGTTGTCAAGGAGGTCCACGAGGTGCTCGACCGGATGGGCGCCTTCTGCGAGCGGATCCGCTCCGGCGAGTGGAAGGGACACACGGGCAGGCCGATCCGCAACGTGATCAACATCGGCATCGGCGGCTCCGACCTCGGTCCGGTGATGGCCTACGAGGCACTTCGCCACTACTCCCGCCGCGAGATGAACTTCCGCTTCGTCTCGAACGTCGACGGCAGCGACTTCGCCGAGGCGACCCAGGACCTCGACCCGGCCGAGACCCTGTTCATCATCGCCTCGAAGACGTTCACGACCCTCGAGACGATGACCAACGCCCGCACCGCGCGCGAGTGGTCGCTGGCCGGTCTCAGGGACGAGTCGGCGGTCGCAAAGCACTTCGTCGCCGTCTCCACGAATGCCGGGGAGGTCTCGGCATTCGGGATCGACACCGACAACATGTTCGGCTTCTGGGAGTGGGTCGGGGGGCGCTACTCGATGGACTCCGCGATCGGACTTTCGACGATGATCGCGATCGGGCCCAAGGGCTTCGCGGAGATGCTCGCCGGCTTCCACGCCGTCGACGAGCACTTCCGCGAGGCGCCCGCCGAGCGCAACCTGCCGGCGATGCTCGGGCTGCTCTCGGTCTGGTACGGCGACTTCTGGGGCGCGCAGACGGTCGCGGTTCTCCCGTACGACCGCTACCTGCACCGCTTTCCGGCCTATCTGCAGCAGCTGACGATGGAGTCGAACGGCAAGCGCGTGACGCTCGACGGGAAGAAGGTGGCGGTGCAGACGGGGGCGATCCACTGGGGCGAGCCGGGGACCAACGGCCAGCACTCGTTCTTCCAGCTCCTGCATCAGGGAACCGAGCCGTTCCATTGCGACTTCATCGGTTTCATGCAGACGCTCAACCCGCTCGGCTCACACCACGACCTGCTGCTCGCGAACATGATCGCCCAGACCGAGGCGCTCGCCTTCGGCAAGACCGCGGACGATGTCCGCGCCGAGGGCATCGCCGAGGAGCTCGTCCCGCACCGGACCTTCCCCGGCAACCGGCCGTCGAACACGATCCTCGCCGAGCGCCTCGACCCGTTCACGCTCGGCTCGCTGGTCGCCCTTTATGAGCACAGCGTCTTCACCCAGGGCACGGTGTGGGGGATCAACTCCTTCGACCAGTGGGGGGTCGAGCTCGGGAAGGCGCTCGCGAAGCGGATCATCCCCGAGCTCCAGGGGGAGGGCGACCTCGCCCACGACAGCTCGACCAACGCGCTCATCCGCCGCTACCGGGCGGCGCGGGGCACGCACTCAGCCTGATCCGGATGCGAACCGGCGGCGCATCGCCGGGACCACGACGTCCGAGTACTCGGGGTGCTCTTCGATGTACCTGGCGATGAAAGGGCAGATCGGGTAGAGCGTCTCGCCGCGCTCGCGCATCGCCTCGAGCACCCCGGCGGCGAGCTTGCTGCCGAGGCCCTGACCCGCGAACTCGGGATCCACCTCGGTGTGAAAGAAGGCGGGGTGCCCGCCCTGGTCGCGGTAGTTCGCGACCCCGGCGACCTCGTCGCCTATCCGGAGCTCGTAGCGGCTCTCCTCCGGGTTGTCGACGATCCGAGGCTCGATGCGGGGAGCCTATCCGGCGCTCGACGCCGACTTGCCCATGTCATCGCCAGCCGTCACGGCCCCGCGGAGCCGTGAGTTGCCCGGGGCGACTTCGCCCGGCCGCCGAGCAGACGTATCGCTTTGCATAGGGACACGGCCGCCGGGTAGCAGCGCGCTACTACGGGCCAACTCGGCGACTGGAGCGAAATGTTAGGAGCGAGCGGATGCGCAAGGTAATCGCGCTGACCATAGGTGTCCTGGTGTCATGCGGAGTCACGACGGCAAGCGCTCAGGGCGAAGGCGCGAAAACGAAGCTCAGCGTCGACGTTGCCGCCCAGCGGTTCGTCGTCGACGGCGATCAGGTCGTCGCCCGGGGTCCGGTGACCGCAAAGGTGGTCCGCGCCGACGGAACCACCGAGACGGTGCACCAGAAGGTCAACCTCAAGGTCAAGACGACGAGCAACTGCCGCATCCTCGACCTCCACCTGGCAAAGCTCTATCTCAACCTGCTCGGTCTTGAGGTTCGCACCAGTGAGGTGAACTTGAGGGTCAGCGGTGATCCCAAGCGCACCCTCGGAGAGTTGTTCTGCGATCTCTCCGAAGGCCTGAAGCTGGACAAGAATGCGCTCGCGAGGCGCAGCGCTCGGTCGCTCAACAAGGCGCTGGACTCGCGGCCTTTGCCGGTCTTCTCGTTCCGGGCGCCTATACGCAGCCAAGAGCAACCTCCGACGAAGGTGCGGCGCGGCATGAGTTCCGACGTGCCGCCGGTTCCGCCGGGAAGCTGCGAGGTCCTCGACCTCTTGCTCGGCCCGCTCCACCTCGACCTGCTCGGCCTGGTGGTCGACCTGTATGGCCCGTCCAACAAGGACCCGGTTCAGGTGCTCGTTACCGCCAACCCCAATGGCGGTGTCGTCGGGGCGTCACTGTGCGAGCTCGCCGCCTCGCCGCCACCCGTCTGAGGGCAGCGGAGGTCATCTCACTGCACCAGGGCGATTCGAGAACGTCTTCTCCGTCGCCCTGGTGCACGGAATACGCCGGGTTCTAGAGGCGGCTGACGGGAATCCGATCGCCGTTCGTCTCGAGGACGACGTGACCGCGACGAAGAGACCGCGCTACCGCGCGACGAGCTTCTTGTACGTGATCCGGTGCGGTCGGTCGGCGGCGGCGCCGAGGCGCTCGCGCCGGTTCTCCTCGTAGGCCTCGAAGTTGCCCTCGAACCAGACCACCTCCGAGTCGCCCTCGAAGGCGAGCACGTGGGTCGCGATCCGGTCGAGGAACCAGCGGTCGTGGGAGATGATCACGGCGCAGCCGGCGAACGCGAGCAGTGCCTCCTCGAGGGCGCGCAGGGTGTCGACGTCGAGATCGTTGGTGGGCTCGTCCAGGAGGAGCAGGTTGCCGCCCGAGCGCAGGAGCTTCGCCAGGTGGAGGCGGTTTCGCTCCCCGCCCGAGAGGGTGCCGACCTTGCGCTGCTGATCGGAGCCCTTGAAGTTGAAGCCGGAGACGTACGCGCGCGAGTTCATCTCGCGGTCGCCGACCTTGATCCGCTCGTAGCCGTCGGAGACCTCTTCCCAGACGGATTTCTCGGCGTCGAGCGCGTCGCGGCTCTGATCGACGTAGGCGAGCTCGACCGTTTCGCCGAGCTCGACCGCGCCGGCGTCGGGCGACTCGTCGCCGACGATCATCCGAAACAGCGTCGTCTTCCCGGCGCCGTTCGGCCCGATCACCCCGACGATTCCCGCGGGCGGCAGCGAGAACGAGAGGTCCTCGATCAGCAGCCGCTCGCCAAAGCCCTTGGTGAGCCCCTCCGCCTCGATTACCTTCCCGCCGAGGCGCGGGCCCGCGGGGATGTGGATCTGGACGTCCTCGAGGTTGACGTTGCGGTCCTCGGCGAGGAGCGCCTCGTAGCGCGCCAGTCGCGCCTTCGACTTCTTGCGGCGGCCCTTCGGGTTCTCGCGCACCCACTCGAGCTCGGAGGCGAGCGTCTTCGCGCGCGCCTTGTCGCTGCGCCCCTCCTGCTCGAGCCGGGCCGTCTTCTGCTCGAGCCAGGACGAGTAGTTGCCCTGGAAGGGGATCCCGCGGCCGCGGTCGAGCTCGAGGATCCAGCCGGCGACGTTGTCGAGGAAGTACCGATCGTGGGTGACGGCGACGACGGCGCCCTTGTACTCCTCCAGGTGCTTCTCGAGCCAGGCGACCGACTCGGCGTCGAGATGGTTCGTCGGCTCGTCGAGGAGGAGCAGGTCGGGCGCGCGGAGCAGCAGGCGGCAGAGCGCGACGCGGCGCCGCTCACCGCCGGAGATCTTCGTCACGTCGGCGTCGCCGGGCGGTAGCCGCAGGGCGTCCATCGCCTGGTCGAGCATCGTGTCCAGGTTCCAGGCGTCGGCGGCCTCGATCTGGTCGGTGAGGCGGGCGAACTCGTCGGCCGTCTCATCCGAGTAGTTGGCGGCGACCTCGTTGTAGCGGTCGACCAGGTCGCGGATCTCGCGAACGCCGTCCTCGACGTTGCCGCGCACGTCCTTGGTCTCGTCGAGCTGCGGCTCCTGCTCGAGCAGGCCGACGGTCGCTCCCGGCTTCAGCTGCGCCTCGCCGCGATAGTCCTCGTCGACCCCGGCCATGATCCGCAGCAGGGTCGACTTACCGGACCCGTTGAGGCCGAGCACGCCGATCTTCGCCCCGTGGAAGAAGCTCAGGGAGATGTTCTCGAGCACGGTCTTGTCCGGCGGATGGGTCCGCGAGACCTGGTGCATCGAGAAGATGTATTCGGAGCTGCCCATCGCGCCGCCAGGTTAGCGGCGTGCGAACGGCGTTCTGGGGTAGGGAGTGAACGTGCCAGGGAGACGATCGATTGCGCTCGTGCTCGCGTTCGCATGCCTGGGAGCACCCGCAGGCGCCGCCGCGGCCACAACCGCCACCGGGACCGGCGGCGCCGCATCCACGGTTGACCGGCTCGCCACCCGGGCCGCGATCGACACGCTTCGGGATGGCGGCAACGCGGTCGACGCCGCGGTCGCCGCAGCGGGCGTCCTCGGCGTGACGGAGCCCTTCTCGTCCGGGATCGGCGGCGGCGGCTTCATGCTCGTGCGGACACCCGATGGCCAGGTGGCTGCGATCGACGGGCGCGAGACGGCGCCGGCCGCGATGCGCCCGCGCTCCTTCTTCGCCGAGGGGAAGCCGCTCGAGTTCGACACGGCGCGCTACAGCGGACTCTCGGCCGGGGTCCCGGGCACGGTCGCCACCTGGGACGTTGCGCTCGAGCGCTACGGCTCGCAACGGCTCGAGCGCCTCCTGCGCCCGGCGATCGCGGTTGCGCAGGACGGCTTTCGCATCGACCGCACGTTCTTCGGCCAGGTCGAGCTCAACGAAGAGTTCTTCGGCGAGGTCCCGGCGACCGAGTCGATCTACCTCGACCCCGACGGCACGCCGCACAACGTCGGCACTCGCCAGCGGAACCCGGAGCTCGCGCGGGCCTACCGGAGGATCGCGAGGCTGGGAGCCGGCGGCTTCTACCGCGGACCGATCGCCGCGGCGATCGCCGAAGCCGCGCGGGAGCCACGCGTCGACGAGGATGCGGCAAACCCATGGCTCCCGGGCCTGCTGAGGAAGGCCGACCTGCGCCGCTACCGGGCCCTCGTCCGCGAGCCGACGCGGGTGGGCTACCGCGGCTACGACGTCTGGGGCATGCCGCCGCCCTCGAGTGGCGGCTCCACCGTCGGCGAGGCGCTCAACATCCTCGAGGGCTACGTCCCGCTCGGCGCCGACCGCACCCAGGCGCTCCACCGTTTCATCGAGGCGTCGCGCTTCGCCTTCGCCGACCGCAACGCCTATCTCGCCGACCCGGACTTCTTCGACGTGCCGCTGCCGGGCCTGCTCTCGGACTCCTTCGCCGCCGAGCGCCGGGCGTTGATCACGGAGCAGGCGGCCGATGCCGACCCGGTGCAGCCCGGCGAGCCCGCCGACGACCCCCCGCCGGGGCGGGTCGGGATCGACCGTGAGGGCAAATCGACCACGCACCTGACGGTCGCCGACTCGAGCGGGATGACGGTCGCCTACACGTTCACGATCGAGTCAACCGGCGGCAACGGGATCGTCGTCCCGCGCTGGGGCTTCCTGCTCAACAACGAGCTCACCGACTTCGACTACGACGACCCGGGACATCCGAACGCCCCCGCCGCCGGCAAGCGCCCGCGGAGCTCGATGGCACCGACGATCGTCACCTTCGGCGGCGTTCCCGTGCTGGCGCTGGGCTCGCCGGGCGGCTCGACGATCATCACCACCGTGCTCCAGATCCTGGTCGAGCGTCTCGATCTGGGGCGGACGCTCCCCGAGGCGATTGCGGCGCCGCGAGCGTCGCAGGGGAACTCGCCGGAGACTCCCGCCGAGCGCGCCTTCCGCCGCTCAGCGGAGGGCCAGGCGCTTGCGCAGGTCTACGGCCACGAGTTCATCCCCGTGCCCGCCGACCCGCCGGAGATCGGTGCCGCGACGGGAATCGAGCTCCTCCCCGGCGGCGGGATGCTCGCCGCCGCCGAGCCGGAGCGCCGTGGCGGCGGCAGCGCGATGGTCGTCGCCCCCTGATCAGGTCGCGCCCGCGGCGGCCCGCCTGAGCAGGTCGGCCATCCGCGCGGCCTGCGCATCGACCGAGTGCGACGCCGCGGCTTCACGGGCGGCCGGGTTCGGCGCGGGCATCTCGATCGCCCGCCTGAGTCCGTCGACCAGGGAGCGCCCGCCGGTCGGATCGACGAGCACGCCCGCCGCCTCGGTGACGAACTCCGGCGGCCCGCCGACCCGGGTCCCGAGCACCGTGCGTTCCATCGACATCGCCTCGAGTAGCGCCTGACCGAAGGGCTCGCGAAGCGAGGGCTGGCAGAGGACGTCACAGGCGCCGATCCACTCCGGGACCTGCGCGTGCGGAACGCGCCCGACCACGCGGACCCGCTCGCGGCCTTCGAGCGCGCCTCTCAGCGGACCGTCGCCGACGAAGGCAAGCCGCCCGGAACCAAGCTCCCCGACCGCGTCGGCGAGGCGGATGACGTTCTTGCGCTCGATCAGGGAGCCGACGCAGAGGAGCGACGGCCCCTCGCCGTCCCAACCGATCGCGGTCCGGGCAGCGTGTGCGTCCCGGGGCGCGAAGGTCTCGAGGTCGATCCCGCAATCGATGACCTCCGCCGAGCCCGCGAACCCGGGGAGCGACGCCTCGAGTTGCTCGCCGAGCCAGGTCGAGTTGACGATCAGCCCGGAGGCGCGCGAGAGGACCGCCCGCGTCGGGCGGCGCGTCCAGGGCATCTGCTCGAGGTTGGCCACGTCCTGACCGTGCGCCATGACGACGAGCGGAGCGCCCGCCGCCTTGGCGGCGACCGCCCCCGCGACCCCGGCCGGAAAGAGGAAATGCGCGAAGACGACGTCCGGCCGAAGGCGGCGCGCGTCGCGCCTCGCCGCGGCGACCAGGCGCCCGTACTTGACCGGCCCGCCGCCGCGGCGAGAGATCGAGCTCACCTCGACCTCGTGTCCGAGGGTCTCGAGCTCGCGGACGATCGGGACGAGGAAGCTCCCGAGGTCGGGGTTCTCCTCGCTCGGCCACATCTGCGTCACGAGCTGGATCTTCATGGGCTCGGCGTGGGGCGGACGGGCGGGGCCCCGGGCGCCTAGGAGGGCGGCGCGTTCGGGTCGCGAAGCGTCGAGTGCTCGGAGACCTCCATCGCCTCCTCGTGGAGGCGCCGCGCGACGGCCGCCGATGCCTCGCAGAGGAGATCGAGCTCGGCCGAGGACTTCTTGTGGCCCTTGACGTTCGCGACCAGGGAGCCGGCGACGAGCTCGAACGCGAAGGCCTCCGGCGAGTGGTTCTCGAGCCAGACGAGGAAGGTGGGGGAGAGGACCTGGCGGGCGCGGTTCATGTCGTCGTTGCGGCCCGTGAAGATCTCGAACTGCTTGTCCACCGCCTCGGATTCGTGCTCGACCCGCTGGCGCGAGCGGAAGACGTCCTCGGCCGAGTCGAGGAAGCGGAACCCGAATCGGCGCTGGCAGAAGAGCTCCTGGACGAACGGCGCCATTTCCGGGATCTGGGTCATGACGATCGTGTAGTGGATGTAGGTGGTCTGCCGGTTGCCGTCGGAGTCCCGGGTGGTGTCCTCGTAGGTGTAGAGGCAGACGCTGCCGTCGAGGCCGCCCGGGAGGAGGCCGTTGAAGCGCTGCTGGGCGTAGCGCTTGTCGCCCTTCTGTAGGAGCGGGGTGAGCGGCGGCAGGTTCGACTTTCCCTCGATGCGTGTGAGCTTGCGACCCTCGGCATAGGCGCGGTAGAAGTCGTCGGCCGCCTTCCCGGAGGCGAGTAGGTAGACGCCCAGGACGACCAGCAGCAGGAGGACTACGGCCCCTCCGCCGCCGATCGCGATGTTGCCCGACGCCGCCCCGCCGATCAGCGCGCCGCCGACGAGGATCGCGCCGATGATCAGCGTCGCAGGGTGTCGCAGCAGGCGGCCGAAGTGGTGCCCGCGGGTGTCGTCGGAGTCCTCTGGGACCGCAGCCAGCTCCGGCGGAGCCTGGATCTGAAGCTCCTCGGCGGCGGCGCCGGGCGGGCCCGCGCTCACCGCATCGGGGGCTGCTTCGGTGGGCTGCTCGTCGGCCACGGCCGCAGCCTACCGGCTTCGATCGGACCGATGGCGGGGCGGCATCTGCAAGCTCGATTGCACAATCGGCGCCCTCCTCGGAGCGATGCGCTGCCGGCTCTCGGCTACGAGAAACCGCATGGGTGAGCCGGATCCGGACTCGGTGCACCGGGCCGTAGCGGTTCCGTCCGACGGAACGACTCCAATGCCCAGGCAGTGTTGTGTTGCAAAGTGGGACGTAGTGGGTTAGCGTGGCAGCACGAGTTGACCCATGGACCGGGGTGGTGAGGTTCCTCCCACCTCTCCACTCCGGTCCAAACCTTTTCCCTCTCCTATCTCACTCGATCACGCCAGCCGATGACCTTCCGCGGTCAGCACGAGCACAGCCTCGACGCCAAGGACCGGCTGACGATCCCGGCGCGCTACCGCGCCACGCTCTCGGAGGGTGTCGTTCTCCTCGCCGGCCTCGACCCCTGCGTCGAGCTCTACACGCCGCGGGGTTATGACGAGTTCTCGCAGCGCTTCCTCGCCCCACTCAACCCGCTGAGCCGCAAGGGGCGGATGATGGCGCGCCGCTTCAACGCCTCCGCCTCGGAGGAGTCGGTCGACTCCGCCGGGCGGGTGCGGGTGGCGAAGCACCTGATCGAGCACGCCGGCCTCGAGGGGCCCTGCATGGTCGTCGGTGTCGACGATCACCTCGAGCTGTGGAACCCGGAGCGCTGGGCCGAGCACTACGCCGAGCTCGACGAGCAGGCCGAGCTGATGGCGGAGGAGCTCGCGGCCGGCCCGGGGACAAGCTGAGCGATGGCCACACTGATCGAGATGCCAACCGATCGCGAACACCACCGTCCGGTCCTCGCGTCGGAGCTCGTTGCGCTCACCGACCCGCAGCCGGGCGACGTCGTCGTCGACTGCACCTTTGGGGCGGGCGGCCACGCCCGCCGCTTCGCCGATCGGATCGGCCCGACCGGGCTCCTGGTCGCGATCGATCGCGACCCTGCCGCGGCCGAGCGCTTCGCCGAGGCCGAGCCGGAGCTCGCGAGCCCGGCTCGCCTGATCCGCGCCGATTTCGCCGACGCGCTTGGGTCGCTCCTCGACGAGGGGGTCGAGCCGGACATCGTCTACCTCGACCTGGGCGTTTCCTCGATGCAGCTCGACGTCTCCGAGCGTGGCTTCTCCTACTCCTACGACGCCCCGCTCGACATGCGCATGGACCCGCATCAGGAGCTCTCCGCGCTCGAGCTCGTCAACGAGTGGCCGCAGGATGAGATCGCGACCGTCCTGCGGGACCTCGGTGAGGAGCGCCACGCACGCTCGATCGCCGCGGAGATCGTCCGCCGGAGGCCACTCGAGCGCACCGGCGAGCTGGTCGAGGCGATCCGCGCCGCCGTCCCGCCGGCGTACCGGTTCGCGCGCGGGCATCCGGCGAAGCGCAGCTTTCAGGCGATCCGGATCGCGGTCAACGGCGAGCTGGAGTCGCTGGACAGGGCCCTGCCGGCCGCCTGGAACCTGCTTCGCAACGGCGGGCGGCTCGCCGCGATCTCGTTCCACTCGCTCGAGGACCGGCGCGTGAAGCGCTTCTTCGCCGAGCTCGCGCGCGGCTGCATCTGCCCGCCGGAGCTTCCGATCTGCACGTGTGGGCACGAGCCCGAGGCTGAGGTCCTCGCCCGCCGCGTGGTCAAGCCCACCGAGGAGGAAGCGAGCGAAAACCCGCGTTCTCGCTCGGCGCGCCTGCGCGCGGCCCGCAAGCTCGCGGCACCGTCCGACGCAGGAAGTCCACGCACCCGAGGCGAAACCCCCGAGAGGTGATCTGAGATGGCGGCATCGACGGCTTTGAAGACCTCGCCGGCGCGCCCGGCGCCGCGGGCACGGACCGCTCCGGCACGTCGTTCGGCTCCGGCTCGAGTGCGTACGGCCCCGGCACGCACGCGGCGACCCGCGCCACGCCAGGCGACCGGTTGGATGACCCCGGTCGCGGCCGTCGGCAGGACGGCGGTCGCCGTCGGCGGGATCGCCGACTCCGGCCTCGTTTTCCGTCTCACCCGCGGACGGCTCTGGATCGGGCTCCTCGGAACACTCCTCGTCGGGATCGTCGGCCTCAACGTCGTCGCCCTCAGCTTCAGCGCCACGTCATCGGAGGCGGCGGCCCAGGCGGACGACCTCGAACGGCGAAACTCCGCCCTCGAGGCGCAGCTCGCATCGATGTTGTCCGCAGACGAGCTCGAAAAGGCCGCCGACGATCTCGGGCTTCACGTGCCACTCCCCGGTTCCTACCGCTACGTCAAGCCGAGCCCCGACGACGCCGCGGTGGCGGCGAAGCGGTTGAAGGACGGTGAGCTGAGCGCGCCCGCGGCGCCTCCGGCCGTCGTCGAGACGACCGCCGCGGTGCCGGTCACCGACACCACCGCGGTCGTCCCCGATCCGGCCGCCGTGGCGCCGGTCGATCCCGCGACCGTGCCTGTGGACCCGGCGGCAACGGCGCCGGTCACCGAAACCGCCGTCGCTCCGGTGGCAGCCGGAGGCGTGCCGACGCCGTGAACCTGATCGAGCGCAGGGTCGGTCTCCTCTTCGCCGCCTTCGTCGGGCTCCTCGCTCTCGTTCTCATCCGCGCCGTCTGGGTTCAGGGGATTCAGGGCAGCGGGCTCGCGAACGAGGCGCAGAGCCAGCAGAAGCAGACGGTCGTGATCCCGGGCTCGCGCGGGACGATCTTCGATCGCGCGGGCAAGGAGCTCGCCGTCTCCGAAGACGCCGCGACCGTGTTCGCGACGCCCTACCAGGTGGAGGACCCGCCCGGCACGGCCCACAAGCTGGCGAAGATCCTCGGCGCCGACGAGGACGGCATCCTCGAGAGCCTCACCGAGGACTCGGGCTTCTCCTACATCAACCGCAAGGTCTCGCTCGACGCAGCGGCGGAGATCACCGCGCTCGAGCTTCCCGGGATCGGGCTGATGCCCGACAGCCGGCGGATCTACCCGCAGGGCGAGCTCGCCGGCCAGGTGATCGGGACCGTCGGGACCGAGAACCAGGGCCTGACCGGGCTCGAGGCGTCCCAGGACGAGATCCTTCACGGCACCGACGGCGAGCGCGAGGTCGTCTCCGACGCCCTCGGCGAAGAGCTCGAACGCTCGACACTCGCCGCGGCCGAGGCAGGGTCCGATCTGAAGCTCACCCTCGACGCCGCGATCCAGGCCCAGACCGAGGAGGTCATCACGGGCATCGGGCGCGACTACCAGCCCGACGGCGCGACGGCGGTGGTGATGGACCCGCAGACGTCCGAGGTGCTGGCGATGGCGAACTGGCCGGGGATCGATCCCAGCAACCCGGCCGGCATCTCGGAGCCCGATCTGCTGGGCAACATGGCGACGGGCTTCAACTACGAGCCCGGCTCGACCTTCAAGGCGTTCACGGTGGCGGGCGCGCTCGAGGACGACGTGGTCACGCCGCGCACGCCGTTCAGCCTCGGCCCGACGATCCAAGTCGCGGACCGGGTGATCGAGGAGTCCCACGAGGGTGGCGGCGGGACGCTGACCGTCGCCGACATCCTCGCCCAGTCCTCGAACGTGGGCGCGGTCACGATCGGGCTCGCCCTGAACGAGGAGTTCGGCGACTCGCAGTTCGGCTCGCGCTTCGACCACTGGATTCGCAAGTTCGGCTTCGGCTCGCCGACCGGCATCGACTACCCGGGCGAGGAGGTAGGGATCATGACGCCGCCCGACGACTACTCCGGCTCGACCATGGGCAACCTGCCGATCGGCCAGGGCCTGTCCGTAACGCCGATCCAGATGATGGCCGCCTACGCGGCGATCGCGTCGGACGGCGTCCTGCGCGCGCCGCGGCTGGTGCTCGAGGAGGACGGTGCGCCGGTAACGCCGCCGGACGGTAAGCGTGTGATCAGCGAGGAGAACGCGTCGAAGCTGCGCGAGATGCTCGAGGGGGTGCTCGAGGCGGGCGGCACCGCCTCGGCGGTGACCGTTCCCGGTTACACCCTCGCGGGCAAGACCGGCACGGCGCAGAAGGTCGTCGACGGCTTCTACTCGGAGACGGAGTTCGTGGCGTCGTTCGTCGGCTTCGCCCCGGCAGAGGATCCACAACTGCTGGTTGCAATCGTGGTCGACAACCCGAAGGGCGACTACTACGGCGGCACCGTCGCCGCGCCCGCCTTCGGCGAGATCGCCTCCTTCGCGCTGCCCTACCTTGGCATTCCGCCACAGTAGGGATAGGGTCCTCGTGACTCGAGAGCGAGGAGGGCTGGCATGTCGATACCGCGGAAGGCGGGGCCGTCCCCGGCGACGCTCGTGGCGGCCATCGCGCTGGCCTTCGCGCTGATCAGCACGTCGTTTGCCGCCGACCCTGTCGCGAAGCTGAACGCAAAGAAGGTCCGCAAGATCGCCCAGAGGGAGATCGACAAGCGGGCTCCCGGCCTGAGCGTGGCCAACGCGACCAACGCGACTCACGCCGCCAACGCGACCCACGCGACCAACGCGACCAACGCGACCAACGCGACCAACGCGACCAACGCAACCCACGCCGCCAACGCCGCCAACGCCGCCAACGCCGCCAAACTTGGTGGCCGTGCACCGAGCGCTTACGCTGGGCGCACGATCGAGCCGTACCACGTCATCGGAGCGGCCGGGGAGCCGATGTTCCAAAACGGCTGGACCCCCACCCCGGGCTACGCAACCGCGGCGTTCGCGAAAGACCCGCTCGGAGTCATCCATCTGCGGGGTGCGATCGACGGCAGCGGTGGGGCCGTGGCCTTCAGGCTGCCTCCCGGGTATCGCCCGGCGGACGACCTGCTCCCCGTGGGCGTGGCCGGTGGTCCCACCGCAGCCATCGTCGAGATCCAGTCCGACGGTGATGTCTCACCTAGCTGCAATCCCGCAGCCGCCTGCAGCGTGGTGGTCGGCCTCGACTCGATCACCTTCATCGCCGGGCAGTAGTTGAGACGGCGGGCGGGCCTCGCCGTCGCACCGCATACCTAGAATCGCCCACGATGGAGCTTCGCCAGCTGCTCGCCGGCGCCGACGTGATCGAGATCACCGGCGACCCGGCGGTCGAGATCACCGGCCTCGCCTATGACTCGCGCCAGGCGCGGGAGGGGAGCCTCTTCTTCGCCTATCCAGGCGCCACCGTCGACGGGCACGCCTACGCGGGGGCTGCGGCCCAGGCGGGCGCCGCGGCCGTGGTCTGTGAGCGCGGGCTCGAGCTGCCGCCGTTCGTCGTCCAGGCGCGGGTCAGCGACGCCCGGGCGACGATGGCGCACGCTGCGGTCCGACTGTACGACGACCCGACAGGGGAGGTGCGGGTGGTCGGGATCACGGGAACGAACGGGAAGACGACGAGCGCCTTCCTCGTCCGTCACATCCTCGAGCGCTGCGACGTGCAGACCGGCCTGCTCGGCACCGTCAAGCGCGTTGTCGGCGGCGTCGAGGAGGAGGTCGAGCGGACGACGCCGGAGGCGATCGACCTGCAGGCGACCTTCCGCCGGATGGCCGACGCGGGCGACCGCGCGTGCGCGATGGAGGTCTCCTCCCACGCTCTCACTCTCAACCGCGTCGACGGCATCCGTTTCGCGGTCGGCGCCTTCACCAACCTGACTCAGGATCACCTCGACTTCCACGCCGACATGGAGGACTACTTCCTCGCCAAGCGGCGGCTCTTCGCCGGCGAGCGCGCGGAGCACGCCGTGGTCAACGTCGACGACCCCTACGGGGACAAGCTCGCGGCCGAGTTCGAGGCGACGACCTTCTCGGCAGGAGGCGACGAGCGCGCCGATCTGCGCGCCGTGGAGCTCTCCTTCGACGCCGCCGGGTCAAGCTTTCGCTGCCTCTCCGCCGAGGGGTCGGAGGTCGAGGTGGCGCTGCCGCTTCCCGGGCGCTTCAACGTGGAGAACGCCCTCTGCGCGATCGCCTGCGTCACGTCGCTCGGGATCGATCTCGCGGCCGCTGCCGCGGCGCTCGCGGATGCCGACCGCGTGCCGGGACGGTTCGAGCCGGTCGACGAGGGCCAGCCGTTCGGGGTCCTGGTCGACTACGCACACACGCCGGACTCGCTCGAGAACGTGCTCGTCTCCGCCCGCCAGATCACCGAGCCCGACGGACGGCTGATCTGCGTCTTCGGGTGCGGCGGCGACCGCGATCGCGACAAGCGCCCGCTGATGGGCGAGGTGGTCGCGAGGCTCGCCGACGTCGCGATCGCCACCTCCGACAACCCGCGCTCGGAGGAGCCGCGGGCGATCATCGAGGAGATTCTCGCCGGGATGGCTACGCCGACGCGAGCGGCGAGCACGGTCGAGGTCGAGGTGGATCGGCGGGCGGCGATCGCGATGGCGCTCGACCGCGCGTCGGCCGGCGACACGGTCGTGATCGCCGGCAAGGGTCACGAGCAGGGGCAGGAGTTCGAGGGCGGGCGCAAGCTCCCCTTCGACGACCGCGAGGTCGCCCGCGAGGCGTTGCTCGAGCTCACCACGAAAGCCGACTAGGGCCGCGTGATCGACCTCTCCGCGGAGCGGCTCGTCGCCGGGACTGGGGCTTGGGTGGTCGCCGAGGGAGGGGCCGAGCGGCCGCGAGCGGGCGACGATCGATTCGCGGGCCATCGAGGCGGGCGACCTCTTCTTCGGCCTTCGCGGCGAGCGCACCGATGGTGGCGAGCACGCGGCGGCGGCGCTCGAGGCGGGCGCCTGGGGAGTGGTCGTCGACCGGCAGCGGGCGGAGCGGCTCGCGGCCGATCCTCCCGGCGGCGGGTGGATCCTCGCGGCGCCGGATCCGCTCCGCGGACTGCAAACGCTCGCGACTACGTGGCGCCGGGCGCTCGACTGCCCGGTGGTGGGAATCACCGGCTCGACCGGTAAGACCTCGGTCAAGGACATCGCCCGCGCGGTCCTTCCCTGGCGCACCCATGCGAGCCCGGAGAACTACAACACCGAGATCGGCCTGCCGCTGACGATCCTCTCGGCGCCGCCCGAGGCCGAGCTGCTCGTGCTGGAGATGGCGATGCGGGGGAGTGGCCAGATCGCCGAGCTGTGCGAGATCGCCGAGCCCGACGTCGCGGCGATCACGAACGTCGGGCCCGTTCACCTCGAGCTGCTCGGGACCCTGGAGGCGATCGCCGAGGCGAAGGCCGAGATCCTCGGCGGTCTCGGGCCGGAAGGCTGCGCCGTGGTCCCAAGCGACGCCGAGGCGCTCGAGCCGCATCTCTCCGACGACCTCGAGACGATCACCTTCGGGCCGGGCGGCGACGTCTTCGCCGCCGAGACGATGCGCGGCGACGGCTCGACCACGGTGCGGATCGTCGCGCCGAGCGGCGAGGCGAGCTTCGAGCTCCCGTTCACCGAGGCGCACAACATCGCCAACGCCGTCTGCGCCGTCGCGATCGGGGTCGCGCTCACGGCTCCGCTCGAGCAGATGGCCATCCGCACCTCGGGCATATCCTTCTCGCGGTTGCGGGGTGAGCTGATCGACCTGCCCGCAGGCTCCCTGCTCGTGAACGACTGCTACAACGCCAACCCCGTGTCGATGCGCGCCGCGCTCGACAACCTGGCATCGCTGAAGGTCTCCGGCCGCCGCATCGCCGTCCTCGGCGGGATGGCGGAGCTCGGCCCCGAGGCGCCGTCCTATCACCGCGAGGCCGGCGCCCACGCGCGCGACCTCGGCATCGACGTCGTGGTCGGGGTCGGCGAGCTGGCACGGGACTACGCGCCCGACGAGTGGGTCCCGGAGCCCGCTATTGCGGCGGACCTGGTCGAGGGGCTGCTCGGCGAGGGCGACGCGATCCTGGTCAAAGGCTCGCGATCGGTCGGGCTCGAGGCCTTCGCCGAACGGCTGGTGGCCGACTGATGCCGCTCGCCCAGCTGACCAATTTCGCCTCCGAAGCGATCGACCGCGGCGAGGTTCTGATCGCCGGGATGGCGGCGATGCTGATCACCATCTTCCTCGGGCCGAAGTTCATCGAGTACCTGCGGGTGAAGGAGTTCGGCCAGCAGATCCGCGAGGACGGGCCGGAGGGCCATCATGAGAAGGCCGGGACGCCGACGATGGGCGGCCTCATCCTCTTCCTCGCGATCGCGATCCCGTACCTGGTGCTCTCGGACAGGGACACGCAAAGCCTCGCCGTCTTCGGGGTGGCGATCGCCTGTGCCGCGCTCGGCTTCGCCGACGACTTCATCAAGATCTCGAAGCGGCGCTCGCTCGGCCTCTCGGCCCGCTACAAGCTGCTCGGTCAGATCGCGATCGCGCTCGCCCTCTGGTGGGTCGCCTACGACGAGCTTGGCCTCGACCCGGCGCTCCAGTCGCGGATCTTCGACAGCGAGATCGAGATCGGGCCGGTCCTGTACCTCGTCTTCATCTATCTCGTCGTCGCCGGAGCGTCGAACGCGGTCAACCTCACCGACGGCCTCGACGGCCTCGCCGCCGGATCGTGCGCGATCGTCCTGCTTGCGTACACGGCGATCGCGATCGCCTCCGGCCAGGAGGGCCTGGCGCTGATCTCGGCCAGCTTCGTCGGCGCCTCGGTCGGCTTCCTCTGGTTCAACGCCTTCCCGGCCTCGATCTTCATGGGCGACACCGGCTCGCTCGGATTGGGGGGCGCAATCGGCGCGTTAGCCGTGATGACCCAGACGGAGTTGCTGCTGATCATCCTCGGCGGGATCTTCGTGATCGAGGCGCTCTCGGTCGCCGTCCAGGTGATCAGCTTCAAGCTCTTCCGCCGCCGCGTCCTGCTGATGGCCCCGGTTCACCACCACTTCGAGCTCATGGCCTGGTCGGAGACGAAGATCATGCTCCGCTTCTGGATCATCGCCGCGGTGTGCGCGGGGATCGGCTTCACGCTTTATCAGAACTCCATCGGCTGACCGAAGGTCAGACGATGGAGACGAAATCACGTTCCGTCCATCTCCTCGGGCTTCGCCCTCCGGGGATGTACGGGACGGCTTAGCGCGGGACGGACCGAGCGCTACAGCCCCAGGCTGCGCACGCCGGGCTCGTCCCAGCCCAAGTGGTGGGCGAGCTCGTGTTTCACGGTGCGCTCGACCTGGGCGCGGAGGAGGTCCGGGCTGTGGCCGAAGTCGCGCTCGAGGGTGTCTTGGTAGACGACGATGTGGTCGGCGTAGACGTCGCGGGCGATCGTGCCGCCGATGTAGTGGCCGTACGCACCGAACTCGTACCCGCGCCTCGAAACGGTCACGGGCGTGTCCTCGAGGACCTTGCGAAACGGCTCCGGGAGGTCGTCGAGCGCCCGCATGACGAGCTCGTCGAACTCGCTCGGCGGGTAGTCGGGCGGCGGCAGCATGGCGAGCTTCTCGCTGCGGTCGACGAGGCGGCGGAACTCCGGCTCGGGGGCCTCGCGTCCGATCATCCTCACCGTCAGCCAGGCGGTGAGGAGGATGATCAGGGTCGCGCCGGCAAGGATCGCGAGCAGGTCTTCGAGTCCGCTCAACGAGGGCGGGTTGAGCAGCAGGAAGATCAGCCCTGTGATGAAGGCGGTGATCGCACCTGCGCGCAGCGCCGGGACGAGAATGTCGCTCACAACGAAAAAGGTTAGAGAGGTGGTGACGGGCTCAGCGGCGGCGCTTGCGCTTGCCGCTCGCGCGCGGCGTCGCTTTCGCCTCGGCGATCTCGCGCTCGCGTGCGGCGAAGCCCGCAACCGACTCGCGCATTCGCTTGCGGCCCATCATCAGCGACCAAACTCCGGAGGCGAACCCGCTGACGTAGAGGCGGTGCGTGATCTCGCAGCCACCCGGTCGCGGCTCGAGGCGATGCTCGTGGCCGAAGCGGGCGCCCGGGAAACGTGTCTCGTCGATGAACAGCCGCTCGGGCTCGAGCGCGATGATCTCGTACCGCATCTTGCCGCCGCGGCGGAGCTTCACCCGCACGGTCTCGCCGACGGCGAAGTCGCCCTGTAACTCGCCCGACTCGATCTGGTCGTTCCACTGCGGCCACCGGTCGGGATCAGCCCAGAGCTCCCAAATCGCCTCCGGCGGTGCCGTCGCTTCCTCGCTGTGGATCGCCTCGAACATGGCTGCCGAATCTAGACGGACTCGTGAGACTGTGACCGATGGCATCCGACCATCCCCGACCCGAGCTTCCCCAGGCGCCCTACCTCGTCGTCGGCCTGGCGCGATCCGGCGCAGCCTCCGCCCGCCTGCTCGCCGAGCGCGGTGCGCGCGTGATCGGTGTCGACTCCGGCTCTCCCGCCGGCGCCGAAGAGCTGCGCGAGCACGGGGTGGAGGTGGCCCTCGAAACCGACGGCCTCGCCGAGCTCGCGAGCGCCACGAGCGTGATCAAGAGCCCGGGCGTGCCGCGGGAGGCCGCCGTGATCGCCGCGGCGGTCGACGCCGGCAAGTCCGTGATCGGGGAGCTCGAGCTCGCCTGGCGCCTGCTTCCGAACCGTTTCGTCGCCGTCACGGGGACGAACGGGAAGACGACCGTGGTCGAGCTCCTCGGCCACATCTGGCGCGAGGCGGGTGAGCCGGTCGCCGTCGCCGGCAACGTCGGGACGCCTCTCGCCGCCCTGGTGGGCGAGGTCGACGCTGCGGCGACGATCGTCTGCGAGGCCTCGAGTTTCCAGCTCGAGGACGCGAGCGAGTTCGCTCCCGAGTGCGGTGTGCTCCTCAACCTCGCACCCGACCACCTCGACCGCCACGGCAGCCTCGATGCCTACCGGGACGCGAAGCTGCGCCTGTTCGCGAACCAGGGGGCCGACGATGTCTGCATCGTGAACGCCGCCGACCCGGCGCTCGCCGGGGTCGCGCTCGGTGGTGCCGCGCGGCGTGTCGACTTCTCTGCGGCAATCGGCGAGGTCGAGACATCGCTGCTGGGCACCCACAACGCCGCCAATGCCGCGGCGGCCGAGGCCGCCGCCGAAGCGATGGGGATCGGCCCCGAGGCGATCGCCGCCGGACTCGCGAGCTTCGCCGGCGTCGCGCATCGCCTCGAGCGCGTTGCCGAGCGCGACGGGGTGCTGTTCGTCAACGACTCGAAGGCGACGAACGTCGCCGCCGCGACCGCCGCGCTGCGGTCCTTCGACGGGGGTGTCCACGCGATTCTCGGCGGCTCGCTCAAGGGCGGGGGGTTCGCGGGCCTCGCCGATCCGGTGGGCGGGCACTGCATCGGCTGCTATCTGATCGGCGACGCGGCGGACGAGCTCGACCGCGAGCTCGCCCCGACTCGCGAGCGCGGCGTCGCGATCCACCGCTGCGCCGATTTGCCGGCCGCGGTCAGTGCCGCGGCGGCGGCGGCGAAGGCCGGCGAGGTCGTCCTCCTGGCCCCGGCCTGCGCGAGTTTCGACGCCTACCGCGATTTCGAGGAGCGAGGCGAGCATTTCCGGGCCCTTGTGAGGGCGCTCGACGGAGAATGATTTCGTGCATCGGGGGCGAACAAGCCTCAGATGGCCTCGAAGTCACGCTCGCGAGCGGCCAGTCCCTCGCTCGAGTACTCGCTCCTGCTCACGGCGACGCTCTGCCTGCTGGCCTTCGGCGTGGTCATGGTCTTCAGTGCCAGCTCGACCACCTCGCTCCTCGGTGAGTCCGGCGACGGCGCCTACTACCTGAAGCGCACCCTGCTCTTCGTCGTCATCGGGCTGCTGATCATGCGCGTGCTCTCGGTCAAGGGCGTGAGGCTGCTGCGGCCGCTGACGCCGCTGGTGCTCGCCGGGTCGTTCGTCCTCTGTGCCGCGGTCCTGGTCCCGGGGATCGGGATGGAGGTGAACGGCTCGCGCGCCTGGATCGGCGCCGGCAGCTTCCAGATCCAGCCCTCGGAGCTGATGAAGATCGCGTTGATCCTCTACGCCGCGAACCTGCTCGCGACCCGGCCGAAGCTGGTCAAAGGCGGGATCGGGCCGCTGATGCCGATCCTCGGGGTCTCCGGCTGCGGCATCCTGCTCGTCGTCGTCGGCGACCTCGGGACGGCGCTCGTGATCTGCCTCGGCCTCGCCGCCCTCCTCCTCGCCGCGGGCGCCCGCCCCCGCGATCTCGGCCTCCTCGGCGCCGGCGTCGGCGGGGTCGCGCTGCTGGCCGTGATGATCGAGCCGTATCGGATGGCGCGGATCACGACCTTCCTCGATCCGAGCGGCGACCCCGGCGGCACCGGCTTCCAGCTGATCCAGGCGAAGATCGCGCTCGGGTCCGGCGGCCTCTTCGGAACCGGGCTCGGGGAGAGCCTCCAGAAGGCCTTCTACCTGCCCGAGGCGCACACCGACATGATCGCCGCGGTGATCGGCGAGGAGCTCGGGATGCTGGGGATCTTCGCCCTCATCGGCCTCTACGGGATGTTCGCCTACGCCGGCCTGCGCATCGCTCAGAACGCCCGCGATCGCTACGGCAAGCTGCTCGCCGCGGGGCTCACCTCGCTCGTCCTCGTCCAGGCGCTCGTCAACCTGCTCGCCGTCTTCGGCCTCGCACCGCTGACCGGCGTGCCGCTGCCGTTCGTCTCCTACGGCAACGCGAGCATGCTCGTCCTCCTCGCCTCCGTCGGCCTGCTGCTCAACATCGCGCGGGGCGGCAGCGCCGGGACCGCGCGCAAGCCGTCGAGCTCCGATGCGAGACTCCGCGTCGTCGATGGCGCCAAGGGTGGTCATAGCCGCGGGGGGGACCGCCGGCCACGTCGTGCCCGCACTGGCGGTCGCCGACGAGCTTCGCGCTGACGGCGCCGACGTCTCTTTCATCGGCACGCAGGACCGCGCCGAGGCGGATCTCGTCCCCGCCGCGGGCTACGAGATCGAGTTCCTGAACGTCGTCTCACTCGTCGGCCGCAGCCCGCTCCGCGCCGCGGCGGCGAGCGCGGTCGCCGCGCTGGCGGTGCGCACCGCCCGTGGCCTTCTGCGCCGAAGCGAGGCGGACGCCGTCCTCGGCGGGGGCGGGTACGTGTCGGGTCCGGTCGGCGTCGCCGCCGTCTCACTCGGGCTGCCGCTGATCATCACCGAGGCGGATCGCCACCTCGGCCTCACCAACCGGATGCTCGCGCGGCGGGCGCGCCGCGTGTGCCTCGCGTTCCCGATCGCGGGCCGGACCGGCGACCGCTACCTGGTCACCGGGCGACCCGTGCCCGCGGAAGTCGGCGCCGCCGACCCGGGTCGGGCGCGGAAGCGGTTCGGGATCGATCCCGATGCCCGCGCGCTACTGGTGTTCGGAGGCAGCCAGGGTGCTCGCTCGATCAACATCTGCGCGGTCCAGGCATTCGCCTCGGCGCCGGACCGCTCCTTCCACGTCCTCCACATCTCCGGGCATCGCGACCACGCGCGGGTCGCATCGATGCTCGCCGAGGCGGGTGACCCCGGCGCCTACACCCTCGTCGAGTACGAGCCCGGCCTCGCCGACGCGCTCGCGGCGTCCGACCTCGTGCTCGCGCGCTCGGGTGGTTCGATCTTCGAGCTGGCGGCCGCCGGCCGACCGGCGATCCTGGTTCCCTACCCGCATGCGGCCGCGGACCACCAGGCTGCGAACGCGAACTGGATGGCGGAGGCGGGGGCAGCCGTGGTGATCGCCGACGATGAGCTCGAGGCGACGTCGCTGCGGGCGCTGACCGCGGGCTTGCTCGCCGACCCCGGGCGGCTCGAGGCGATGGCGACCGCCTCCGCTGCGCTCGCCCGTCCGGACGCCGCGTGCCGGGTCGCGGCCGAGGTGCTCGGCGCGATCGGCCAAGCTTCCTCCTCGTGAACGGCCGCGAACTTCACTTCATCGCCATCGGCGGCGCCGGCATGAGTGGCATCGCGCTCGTCTGCCACCAGCTCGGTGCGACGGTCACCGGATCCGACCGGGCGGAGAGCTCATATCTCGCGCGCGTTCGCGCCGCCGGCATCGATGCCCGCGTCGGCCATGACGCTGCCGCCGTCCCGCCGGGCGCCGTCGTCGTCGTCTCCACCGCGATTGCGGAGGACAACCCCGAGCTTGCGGCGGCGAGGGAGCGCGGTCAGCGGGTGATCCACCGCGGCGAGCTACTCGCCGAGCTCTGCGCCCGGAAGCGGCTGATCGCGGTGGCCGGAACCCACGGAAAGACGACCACGACCGGGATGCTGGTGCACGCGCTCCGCGCCACCGGCGCCGACCCGGCCTTCTTCATCGGCGGCGAGCTCCCGGGCGCCGGGCCCACCGGGGAGCCGGCGAACGCCGGCTGGGGGTCGGGCGAGTGGGTGATCGCCGAGGCCGACGAGTCGGACGGGAGCTTTCTCGAGCTGCGCCCGGAGGTCGCCGTGATCACCAACGTCGAACTCGACCACCATTCGCGCTGGGGCTCGCTCGCCGAGCTCAACCGAGCCTTCGCCGAGTTCGTGCGTCCCGCGGCCGGCGTCGCGGTCGGGGAGGGGGTGGAGGTGGATGCTGCGAGCCCCCGGCGCTTCAACCGCGACGGCCCCGGACCGGCTCTCGAGCTCGCGGTGCCCGGCGCCCACAACGTCCTCAACGCGCGCGCCGCGCTCGCGGCGCTGGAGCTCGCCGGCGTCGATCCGGCGCCGGCCGCCACGGCTCTGGCGACCTTCCCGGGCATCAGGCGCCGGCAGGAGCTCAAGGGCGCCACCGGCTCCGGTGCCGCGGTCTACGACGACTATGCACACCACCCGACCGAGGTCGCGGCGACGCTGGAGGCGCTTCGCGAGCTCGATCCGCGCCGCCTCGTCGCGATCTTCCAGCCGCACCTGTACTCGCGGACGAAGGCGCTTGCGGCCCGGTTCGGCGCCGCGCTCGCCGCGGCCGACGAGGTCGGCGTCCTCGACGTCTACGCCGCCCGCGAGCAGCCGGTCGGCGACCTCGCCGGAGTCAGCGGCCTCGACGTCGCCCGGGCGACCGCCGAGCGCGCCGGCGGCAAACCGGTCCTCTGGCTTCGCGACGCCGAGGCGGCGGCGCGGGTGATGCCGGCTCGGTTGGGCTCCGGCGATCTCGTCGTCACCATCGGTGCCGGCGACATCTACGCACTCGCCGAGGAGCTGGTCGCGTGAGCCGCCTGCCCGACGGCGTCGAGCGTGACCACTCGCTCGCGCGGCTGACCACGGTGCGCGCCGGCGGCGCGGCGGAGCTCTTCGCGCGGCCCTCGAGCGACGGGGAGCTCAGCTCGCTGCTCGCCTGGGCCGCTGCCGAGAGCCATCCGGTCGAGGTCGTCGGCTCGGGGTCGAACCTGCTGGTCGCCGACGCCGGGGTTCCGGGACTGGTGTTGAAGCTCGCCGGGGAGCTGACCGCGCTCGAGCGCGACGGGACCCGCGTCCGCGCGGGCGGCGGCGTCCGGCTGCCTTCGGCGGCGGCGAAGGTGGCCGGGTGGGGCCTCACCGGGCTCGAGTTCGGCGTCAACATCCCGGGGACCGTCGGCGGCGCGGTGCGAATGAACGCGAACGCTTACGGCGGCGAGCTCGCCCGGGTCCTCGAATGGGTCGAGGTCTCGACCGCCGAGGGCACCGAGCGCCGCCACCCGGACGATCTCGGCTTCGAGTACCGCCGCTCGAATCTCGGCGCCGGCGAGGTCGTTGCGAGGGCGTCTTTCGGCCTCGAGGAGGGGGTGTCCGAGGAGGTCAAGGCCACGATGGCCGCAATGCGCTCGCGGCGTCACGAGGCGCAGCCTTCCGGGATCAAGACCTTCGGCTCCACGTTCAAGAACCCCGATCCCGACGACCCGGGGGTGGAGGGGATGACCGCCGGCCAGCTGCTCGAGGCCGCGGGCTGCCAGGGCCTTGCCGTCGGCGGCGCGCGCTTCTCACCCAAGCACGCGAACTTCGTCGAGAACACCGGCTCGGCGTCGACCGCGGACGTGCTCGGCTTGATGGCCGAGGGCCGCCGGCGCGTCCACGAACGCTTCGGGGTCGTGCTCGAGCCCGAGGTTCAGGTGCTGGGCCCGGCCGAGTGGCCTGACGCCTGGGAGCTCTGAACGGAAGGAGGGACGCCCCCGGGCGGCGAAGTAGGCACGGATGGGCCGCTCCTCCGCATCGACCGCAGCCGGACGCCGCCGTTCCACCCCGCGCAAGGGCCCCGCTCGAAAACGCGCAGCGACCGGCCACAAGCCCGCACGCAAATCGCCGCCGCGCAAGCCGGCGAACCGGAAGCCCGCGGCGAAGAGGCCGGCGGCGAAGCGGCCCGCGGCGCGGAGGCTCTCCCTCGGAGAGCTCGGTTGGCGGGCGCGCGGTCTGATCCTCATCGTCGTGCTCGTCGTCGCGGCGGGCGGCTACTGGTTCTGGTTCCGCGATTCCTCCTTCGTCGCGATCAACGACGTCGATGTCGTCGGCACGACCAGCGGCGAGGGGCCCGCCGTGGTCGAGGAGCTGACCGCCGCCGCCGAGGAGATGTCGACGCTGAACGTCGACCGCGGGCGGCTCGAGGAGATCGCGACCTCGTTCCGCACGATCGCTGCCGTCGACGTCGATCCCAACTTTCCCCACGGACTCCGCCTGGAGCTTTCAGAGCGCCCGCCGGCAATGCTTGCCGCGAACGGGGAGAAGGAGGCCGACGCGATCCCCGTGGCCGCCGACGGAACCGTGCTCGCGGGCGTCCCGGTGCCCGAGGACGACGGCCTGCCCATGCTCGACCTCGGCAATTCGCCGGCCGGCGGCGAACTCGGCGGCGAGGCACTCGAGAAGGCCCTCGTCGCGGGCGCGGCACCCGCGCCCCTGCGAGCCCTGATCGGCGACGTCGAGGAGACCAAGGATTTCGGCCTCGTCGTCACGCTCGAGGGCGGCTTCCCGGTCCGCTTCGGGTCTCCCGACGGCGTCGCGGCGAAGTGGAACGCGGCTGCCGCCGTGCTCGCCGACCCGGAGCTCGAGTACGCGTCGTATGTCGACGTCCGCGTCCCCGGCCGCCCCGTCGCCGGCGGTGCGGCGAAGCCGGCCGAGGAGCTGTAGCCGGATCAAGACGTATTCTCGACCCGGGCTTGAGACTTTAGTAATTACGTAGACCCTCGACTCATGGTCGAGAGTGGGGGCGCTGCAGGATCCTGTGCGGGGCAGGACTGCGGAGATTGACACAGACGGCTCGATACCCTACGGTCGATCCCACGTTCAGGCTGCTCCAAGCGAAAACACTCAACTATCGCTTCAGCCTCGGACGTCAACTCGAACAACTCGTATCGGCGTAGAACCGGGTCAACTCGAAAGGGAACGGACAGGCAAATGGTCGAGTCCTCCTACCTCGCGGTCATAAAGGTCGTCGGCGCCGGCGGCGGCGGGACCAACGCGGTCAGCCGCATGGTCGACGCCGGGCTCAAGGGCGTCGAGTTCATCGCGATCAACACGGACGTCCAGGCACTCCAGTCGTGCGAGGCGGACATCAAGCTTGCCGCCGGGCACCAGCTCACGCATGGGCTCGGAGCCGGCGCGAACCCCGAAGTCGGCGCGGGCGCCGCGGCGGAGTCGCGCGACGACATCAAGGAGGCGCTGAAGGGCGCCGACATGGTCTTCGTCACCGCCGGCGAGGGCGGCGGCACCGGCACCGGCGCGGCGCCGGTCATCGCCGAGATCGCGAAGGAGGAGATCGGTGCGCTCACCGTCGGCGTCGTGACGAAGCCGTTCGAGTTCGAGGGCGCGCGCCGGATGCAGCAGGCGATGGACGGCATCGACAAGCTGCGGGCGAAGGTCGACACGCTGATCATCGTCCCGAACCAGAAGCTGCTCGAGGTCGTCGAGCGCCGGACCTCCGTCCAGGAGGCCTTCCGGATGGCCGACGACATCCTCCGCCAGGGCGTCCAGGGCATCACCGACCTGATCACGACCCCGGGTCAGATCAACCTCGACTTCGCCGACGTCCGCACCGTGATGGCGGACGCCGGCTCGGCGATGATGGGGATCGGCACCGCCGCGGGCGAGAACCGCGCGCTCGAGGCGGCGAAGATGGCGATCTCCTCGCCGCTGATGGAGGAGTCGCTCGAGGGCGCGACCGGCATGCTCCTCAACTTCACCGGCTCCGACGACCTCAACCTGTTCGAGGTCAACGAGGCGGCGCAGATCGTCGTCGACACCGCGGACAAGGGCGCGAACATCATCTTCGGCACCGTGATCGACCCGAGCGTCGCCGACGAGGTCAAGGTGACCGTGATCGCGACCGGGTTCGAGGGTCGCGAGACGCTCGCGCGCAAGCCGATGCAGGTCCGCGAGCGCGGGCGCCGCCGCCAGGTCGGCCAGCTGCCGGACCGCGAGCGCCGCGAGCTCACGGTCTCCGACGACGACATCGACGTGCCGCCGTTCCTGCGCGGGAGCTGAGCGAAGCATCGGCAGCGCTCCGCAACTCGCCCCCGACGAGCCGGTTAACTCAGGGATGGGTGTTAGGCGGATACCGGGCTCGGCGAGCGTGCTTCTGGCCCTCACGGCGCTTGTGCTCGCGCTCTCGGGAGCGGCGGTCGCGCTGCCGGGGAAGAACACGGTCTCCGCCGATGACATCAAGAAGAACGCGGTCCGCTCGAAGGAGATCGACGGCAAGTCGGTCAAGGCGGGCGACGTCGCCGACAACACGCTGACAACGAAGCAGGTGAAGGCCGAGTCGCTGACCCCGGCGGACATCTCGGGCCTCTCGATCTCCGACGAGTCGCTGATCCGGGTCGCCGCTCACGAGTCCGCGGGCGGGATCGCCGCCGCGCGCGCCGCGGCGCCGGAGACGATCCTCTACGAGGACGACGGGCTCAGCGTCTACGCGAAGTGCTACCGCGACTCGCTCGCCGGCGCGACCGAGGGCGCGATCTTCGGTCGCACCAACGACGACGGCGCACTGCTCGCCGGCGAGGCGGCCGGGCTTCCAAACGACGATGCCGCCCCCCTCAACCAGGGGACACCGGAGGTGGCACGCCAGATCGACGCCGAGAGCGTCAACGTGCCGAACGCCGCGGACTTCGGAGTCGCAGACGGAGCGCTCGCCGACGCCGATGGGACTTCGTTCCGCCTGCTGACGACGATCGGCGCCAAGCAGGGAAGCTTCTCCGGCGACGATGCCTTCGGCTCCGGCAACGCGTGCGTGTTCGCTCTCACCGTCGTCGGCTAGCGATTTCCAGACGTACAGCATGAGACCAGGGAAACCAATCGAAGGAGGACGTAAGAGATGAGTTGGATCTCCAAGAGTCGCCCGTCGCCGGCGATGATCGTCGCGATGGCGGCGCTCGTGATGGCGATGTCCGGCGCCGCGATCGCGCTGCCCGGCAAGGGCAAGGTGCAGACCAATGACCTGAAGAACGGCTCCGTGACGAAGAAGAAGATCGCCAAGGGCGCGGTCGGTTCGGCGCAGATCATCGGCAAGTCGATCAAGGGCAACCGGCTCAAGGACGGCGCCGTGAAGAGCAAGCAGCTCGCTGAGAACGCGGTCTCGAACAAGAAGGTCGAAGCGCAGGCGATCACCGCCGACAAGGTCAAGGACGGCTCCCTGACCGGCAAGCAGGTTGCGGCCGAGGGCATCTCGAGCGGCAACATCAGCGACTACGCGGTCATCGGCAACGCGACGGGGCCATTCGTCAAGCTCGCCGCGACCGACGCTGCGACGGCAGCGGCCGGACGCAGTGACGCGCCTGCGGCGGAGCTCTTCAAGAAGGGTCAGCTCACCGTGACGGCGAAGTGCTTCCGCGATACCGCGGGCAACGACGTCTACGCGGAGGTCTACGCCGGTACGTCCACTGACGGCGCGACCTTCACCTCGTTCACCGACGCGCTTCTCGGCGGCAACGCAGCAGCCGATTTCCTCAACGACGACTCGGCGCTCGCCGACCGCCAGATCGCCACCGTTTCGGCGGGCGCGACGAGCGCGAACATGGGCGTCAGCAGCTTCGGCGCCAACGGCGTCGACGGTACCGCGCTCAACGGGCAGGTCACCGCAGCCGCGAAGAACGGCGCGCTCGCCGGCGGCAACGGCGTGTACGGCGACGGCAACGTCTGCATCTTCAGCGGGCAGATCGCCGGTTAGTACGCGTAAGGATCGGACCTGGGGCTAGCCTGGGCGTCGTGGAATCCACGGCGCTCAGGCGCACCCCGCTCTTCGACCAGCACGTCGCCGCCGGCGCGAAGCTGGTCCCGTTCGCCGGCTGGGAGATGCCGGTCCAGTACTCAGGGGTGAAGGAGGAGCACCTGGCGGTGCGCTCCGCGGCCGGCGTCTTCGACGTCTCCCACATGGGGGAGATCGAAACGGAGGGCCCGCAGGCCCTCGAGCTGCTCCAGCGGCTGCTCTCCAACGACGCCTCGAAGCTCGACGTCGGCGGCGCCCAGTACTCGGTTCTCTGCCGCGAGGACGGCGGGGTGATGGACGACCTCTTCACCTACAAGCTCGGCGAGAACCGCTATCTGACGGTCACGAACGCCGCCAACCATGAGCGCGACCTGGCCTGGTTCGAAGAGCATGCCGCCGGGTTCGAATGCGAGGTCGGCGACCGGCTCGCGGAGTACGCGATGCTCGCGATCCAGGGCCCGAACGCGCGCACGATCGTGTCCGAGCTCGCCGGCGGCGAGCTCCCGGCCCGCATGCGCACGGCCACGCTCGAGCTCCTCGGCGGTGAGGCCCTGATCTGCGGCACGGGCTACACGGGCGAGGACGGGGTCGAGGTCCTGATCGCCCCCGATCGCGCGGCTTCGCTCTGGGATGCGCTCGTCGAGGCGGGCGCGGCACCGACCGGCCTGGCCGCGCGCGACACCCTGCGCACCGAGGTCTGCTTCCACCTCTACGGCAACGATCTCTCGCTCGACCGCAACCCGATCGAGGCCGGGCTCGGCTGGTGTTGCAAGGAGGAGACCGGTTTCATCGGCGCCGAGGCCATCGCGGCCGCACGCGCGCGGGGCACCGCCGAGAAGCTGGCGCCGTTCGCGATCACCGGCACCGGCATTCCACGGCAGGACAACGAGGTCGTCTCGGGCGGCGAGGTCGTCGGAGTCGTCACCAGCGGCACCTACTCGCCCAGTCTCGAGCGCGGGATCGGGATGGCGTACGTGCGCGCCGACCTGGCCGAGCCCGGGATCGAGATCGAGATCGACGTGCGCGGGAAACGGCGTGCTGCGAGGACCGAGCGCAAGCCGTTGCTCGATATCGCCGGCACTTGACCCGGGAGGGCAGACCTGGGAGGGTGCCCGCGTACGGGGCCCCGCCGCGGCGGGCGGCGGTTCACACAGTCGGATTAACGCGAGGGGACCGGAAATGGATGCACTTGATGCTGGACGGCGACGTCCGTCGCTGGGGATGATCGCGGCCGCGCTCGCGCTCACGTTTGCGCTCGGCGGGACGGCGATCGCCGCCGACCCGCTCGCGAAGCTGACGAAAGCGAAGGTGCGTGCGATCGCCAAGAAGGAGATCGACAAGCGGGCCCCGGGGCTCTCGGTCTCGAAGGCGAAGAGCGCGGACACGGCCGCGGAGGCGGCGAACGCCGCAAAGCTGGGCGGGATCAACCCATCGCAGTTCCTCCGCGGTGACGTCTGCCAGCAGGGCACGGTGCTCGGGTTCGCGCGCTTCGACCCCTCAGCGATGGTGGCGGAACCGACCTACTCGACGTCCGGCGTGAGCGTCCCTCGTAACTGTGCCGGCGGCACGGTCGAGGCCTCGCGGATCCAGACGGGTCAGTATCGAATCCGTTTCAACGGTCTGGGGGCAGCGATCACGATCTGCAACGTCGAGGCCGACGGGGACGGCGCACCGCCGATAACCGTCATCGCGCCCAGCCTGATCGCACTCGGCCATTGGCGCGTTCACCAGTTCAACGCAGCGGTTCACAGCGCCGAAGACGAAATGTTCGCGTGCATCGTCCCGTGAGCGACAGATAGACCCGGGCCTCGGGTAGGCTGCCGCGCGTATGGCCGACGAGAGCTATCCCGAGGACCTCAAGTACCACCCCGAGCACGACTGGGCGCGGCTCGACGGCGAGGTCGCCACCTTCGGGATCACCTGGTACGCCCAGGATGCGCTCGGCGAGGTCGTCTTCTACGAGCCGCCGGAGGTCGGCGGCACGATCGCGAAGGACTCCCCCTACGCCGAGGTGGAGTCGGTGAAGGCCGTCTCGGACGTCTACGCGCCGCTCTCCGGCGAAGTGATCGAGGTCAACGATGCGCTCTCCGATTCGCCGGAGCGCATCAACGAGGACCCCTATGGCGAGGGCTGGCTGGTGAAGGTCAAGCTCTCCGACCCGTCCGAGGTCGAGGCGCTCCTCGACGTCGCCGCGTACCGCGAGCTGCTTTAGCCGAGGCTGAACGGCGGGCGGGCTCGCTAGCCTCACGCGGGTGAGTCGCTACACGTCCGCAACGGACGCCGATCGCGCGGCGATGCTCGAGGCGATCGGGGTCGAAGACGCCGAGCAGCTGTTCTCCGACATTCCGGCCGATCTGCGGCTCGGGCGGCCGCTGGAGCTGCCTGACGGACTCTCCGAAGCCGAGGTCGTCGCCGAGTTCTCGCGGCTCGCGGCGCGCAACGCCGATGCCGAGCACGAGGTCTGCTTCCTCGGCGCCGGCATGTACGACCACTACTCGCCAGCGATCGTCGACACGATCCAGTCGCGCTCGGAGTTCCTGACCCCCTACACGCCTTACCAGCCCGAGGTCTCCCAGGGCGGCCTGCAGGTGATGTTCGAGTTCCAGACCGCGATCTCGGAGCTCACGGGCCTTCCGATCGCGAACGCCTCGCTCTATGAGGGCCCGTCCTCGGTCGCCTCCGCCGCCTACCTGGCGCTCGGCGCGCGGAAGGGAAGGACGAAGCTGGTCGTTTCGCGCGGGCTCCATCCCCACTCGCGCCAGACGCTCGAGACCTATTCGCGCGGCTTCGGCACCGAGGTCGTCGAGGTCGGGCTCGCGGACGGAGCGACGAGTGCCGCCGAGCTGGCTGCGGCCGTCGACGACGAGGACCGCTGCGGTCTTCGTTCAGAACCCGAACTTCCTCGGCACCGTCGAGGACCTGGAGGCGCTCGCCGCGGCCGCGCACGACGCCGGCGCCCTCTGCGTCGCCGCGGTCGATGCGATCACGCTCTCGATCCTCCGCCCGCCCGGCGAGGCCGGCGTCGACGTCGCCCTCGGCGAGGGCCAGCCGCTCGGCGGCCGCCTCGACTTCGGCGGGCCGTCGTTCGGCTTCTTCGCCGCGACCGAGGAGCACCTGCGCCGCATGCCCGGCCGCATCGCCGGGGAGACGACCGACGTCGACGGGCGCCGCGGCTTCGTCCTCGCATTGCAGACGCGCGAGCAGCACATCCGCCGCGAGAAGGCGACCCACAACATCTGCACCTCGCAGGCGCTGAACGCGCTCGGCGGGACGGTCTACCTCGCCTGGCTGGGCAAGCGCGGGTTCGTCGAGCTGGGCGAGCTGCTGGTGCGGCGGACGGCGTACGCGCGCGCTCGACTGGCGCAGGTTGAAGGCGTGGAGCTGCTCCATCCCGATGCGCCGGTTGTGAGGGAGTTTGCGGTGAGGGTGGAGGGCTCCGTGCCCGAGGTACTCGATGCCGTCGCGGCGGACGGGATCGCGGCCGGGTACCCGCTGGCGCGCGACTACCCGGAGTACGAGGACTGCATCCTCGTGGCGATCACCGAGCGCACCGGCCGCAAGGAGATCGACCGCCTCGCCGAGGCGCTCGAACGCGCGAGCGGGCAGTTTGTCAACCAGGGGGCTACAAAACGCCCGCTCGCCGAGGGGGTCGGCCAGTGACGCCCGAGCTCGCAGCCCCCTCGCCGCCTCCTGCCAACGCCGACACCCCCTCGGCGCAGCAGCGTGAGCCCGCCACGACTATCTACGAGCGCAGCGTCAAAGGCCGCCGCGCCGCGGTGATGCCGCCCACGGACGCCGGCGACTTCACCGACACGCCGCTCGACGAGCTGCTCCCGAAGAACCTCCTCCGCGAGACACCCGCGGACCTCCCCGAGGTCTCCGAGCCCGAGATCGTCCGCCACTACAACCGGCTCTCGCGCCGCAATTTCGACCTCGACACCGGCCCATATCCGCTCGGGTCCTGCACGATGAAGCACAACCCCCGCGTCAACGAACGGGTCGCCGCGCTGCCCGGTCACGCGCGCCTCCATCCGGCGCAGGACCCGAAGCGCGCGCAGGGCGCGCTCGAGCTGATGTGGCGGCTCGAGCGATCGCTGAGCGAGATCTGCGGCCTGCCGCACGTCTCCCTCCAGCCCTCGGCCGGGTCCCACGGTGAGCTCGCCGGCCTCCTGCTCACGCGCGCCTATCACGAGGCGCGCGGCGAGACGCGGACGAAGGTGCTGACGCCCGACACGGCGCACGGCACGAACCCCGCGACCGTGACGATGGCCGGGCTCGAGGTGGTGAAGGTGGAGACCAACGAGACCGGCGGAGTCGACCTCGACGACCTGCGGGCGAAGGCCGACGACGAGGTCGCCTGCCTGATGCTGACCAACCCGAACACCCTCGGGGTCTTCGACGAGAACATCGCCGAGATCGCCCGGATCGTCCACGGAGTCGGCGGGACCCTCTACTACGACGGCGCCAACCTGAACGCGATCATGGGCTTCACGCGGCCGGGCGACATGGGCTTCGACATCGTCCACGTCAACCTGCACAAGTCGTTCAGCCAGCCGCACGGCGGCGGTGGCCCGGGTGCCGGCCCGATCGCCGTCTCCGACCGGATCGCGCCCTACCTGCCGGTGCCCCGGATCGTCCGCAGCGAAGGCGACAACGGCTCGGGGCCGCGGTTCGACCTCGACTACGAGGCGCCCGAGTCGATTGGCCGCCTGCGTGGCTTCGCCGGAAACTTCGGCGTCTTCGTCCGCTCGTACGCGTACATCTCGAGCCTCGGCGGCGACGGCCTCAAGGAGGCCTCGGAGACCGCGGTGCTGAACGCCAACTACCTGCTGTCGCGGCTACGCGAGGGCGGCGCCGCGAAGTACCTGCCGCTCGCCTTCCGCGAGCGCTGCATGCACGAGTTCGTCCTCTCCGGTGCCCCGGCGAAGCGCGAGCTCGGCGCGAACACGCTCGACATCGCCAAGCGCCTGCTCGACTACGGCTTCCACCCGCCGACGATCTACTTCCCCTTGCTGGTCGACGAGGCGCTCATGTTCGAGCCCACGGAGACCGAGACCCGCGAGTCGCTGGACCAGCTGGCCGAGGCGATCGAGGCGATCCTCGCGGAGGCTGAAGAGGACCCGGCGATCCTGCACAACGCGCCCTACACGACGCCGGTGCGCCGCCTCGACGAGGCAGCCGCGTCGCGCAAGCCGAAGCTCCGCCAGAGCTAGCTTCTACGCCGGTCCCGCCAGCTGACCCGGCCGCCCCCGGAGGGCGAAGCGCGAGGAGGCGGGCGGAACGTTCGTTGTTCTCGCGACCAGCCGCAGGTCCTTCCGTCGCCGCCTGTCGAGCTGGTCCGCGCGGGCGTGCAGCATCCCGAGGAGGTCGGAGGTGGCGGTGAACGGGTCCGCGATCGTGCGGCCGCTCCCGAGCGCGACCGCGGCACGGATCGAGCCGTCGACCTCGGCGACCAGGAGGGCGCCGTCCGGCACCGAGGCCGAGTCGCGCTGCGCGAGCTCGATCAGCCGGTCGCGGTCGCCGTAGCCGGCGGGGCGGATGGTCATGCTCTCGATTGTGTCGGTCATGGTTGACATTGTGCGCTCCTTGAGTAATACTTTCGCGGCTAATCGCCTCTCCGTCTCAGAGTGTACGACGATACACAGGGGTAATCGGCTTAGTCAATGTCATACAAAGAGCGATTGTCTGATCTGGATCGCGGGAGCGAGATCTCGCTCGCGCAGCAGCTCGTCGACGCGGTCGGGGGCGCGATCCGGGGCGGTGAGCTCGCCGCGGGCGAGCAGCTCCCGCCGACCCGCGAGCTCGCCGAGCTCGCCGGGGTCAACCATCTGACCGCCGTGCGCGCCTATCGGAAGCTGCGCGAGCTCGGTCTGGTCAGCGCCCACGTCGGCCGTGGCACCTTCGTCCGTGGGGCCGGCCGCGAGGAGAGCCGCGTGCGTGACTCGATCGCCTGGCAGCGCTACGCCCTGCCCGAATCCGAGGAGAGCTACGGGGACCGGGTCCTCGCCGAGATGCACCAGCACGTCATCACCGAGGGATTGATCCCGCTCTCCGTCGGCTACCCGTCGGACCGCATGGTCCCGGTCGCAGAGCTTCGTGCGGCGACCGACGCGGTGCTTCGCGAGCAGCCCGAGCGCGCGCTCCAGTACTCCGACGTCCAGGGCGTGCACGAGTACGGCGAGCAGATCGCGGCCCTCTCCGCCACCCGCGGCGCTCCAGAGGACCCCCGCGACATCGTCGCCACCAACGGCGCCAGTCAGGGGTTGTCGCTGACGATGCGCGCCCTGCTCGAGCCCGGCGACGCCGTCGCCTGTGAGGACCCGAGCTTCATGTCGGTGCTGCGCGCGGTGCGCTCGAGCGGCGCCCGCGTACTCGGCGTGCCCGTCGACGACGACGGGCTCGAGGTCGACGCGCTCGAGCAGCTCCTGGCCCGCAACGAGATCAAGGCGCTCGCCGTGCAGCCGCGACTTCACAACCCTACGGGCCGCGACCTCGCACCCGAGCGCCGCGAGCGCCTGCTCGCGCTCGCCCGCCGGCACGGCTTCTTCATCGTCGAGGACGGCATCTACGGCGACCTTCGCTGGAGCGGCGACGATCTGGGCTCGCTGCGCGCGGAGGCGCCCGCGCACGTCATCTACTGCGATTCCTTCTCGAAGACCGTCAGCGGCGGCCTCCGCGCCGGGTGGGTCGCCGCCAGCGGCCCGGTGCTCGACCGGATCGTCGCCGAGAAGCGCTCCGACGACATCCACTCGAGCACCCTGACCCAGCTCACGGTCGCCCGGTACCTCGCAAGCGGGCACTACGCGGAGCAGGCGGAGACCGCCCGCGGCTTCTATCGCGAGCGCTGCGAGGTGTTGCTGGGGGCGATCGACGACCACTTCGGCTCGGAGGCGTCCTACCCCCGGCCACTCGGCGGCGGGCACGTCTGGGTCACGCTCGACCTGCCGATCGACGAGCGGGAACTGGTCGAGGAGGCGGCGCGGCGCGGCGTCGCCTGCGTCCCCGGTGCGGCGATGTCGATCGAGCGCCCGCGGGCGGTCTGCCTGCGGCTGTCGGTCAGCTACCTCGAACCGGACGAGCTGGTCGAGGGCGTGCGGCGGATCGCGGCGGCCGCGCATGCGCTCGGGACCCGGCGGGCCCGGGCCGTCGTCGCCCCGGTCTAGCGCTGAGCGGTCTTCTCGCCGAGGGTGATCAGGTACTCGCCGTCGTAGGCGACCGAGCCATCCTCGGCAAGGACATCGCCGCCGAACTCGCGCCGCAGGACGTCCTTGATCTCCTCAGCCCGGCCCTCCGGCTCGAGCACCGCTCGGAGCATCAGAACCGGACCGAACTTCTCGTAGTACAGCTCGACTGCGGCCTCGCGGGACTCGAACTCGAAGCGAACCGCGGTCTCCTCGAACCGAACGTCGACCCCGGTGCCGTCGAAGAGGCCCGTGACGTGCTCACGGGTGCCCCAGAGCGGCGGCGGCTGGAAGTCCGGCGGCGGCGGAGGCGCCAGCTCGCCCATGCTGCGAAAGAACTGGCCGACCCTGCCGTCCGGCGTCCACGCGGCGATCCCGATCCGCCCGGACGGTTTCAGAACGCGCGCGATCTCGGCCGCCGCGGCCCTGTGGCTCGGGGCGAACATGCACCCAAAGGTCGACAGCACGACGTCGAAGCTCGCGTCGTTGAACGGAAGCGCTTCGGCGTCGCCTTCGACGAACTCGATCTCGACTCCGGCGGCGGCCGCGCGGGCCCGGCCCTGGTCGAGAAGCTTCGGCGTCAGGTCGAGGCCCGTCGTCGTGGCGCCCGTTTGCGCGGCGGGGATGGTCGCGTTACCGGTGCCGCAGGCTACGTCCAGGACCGTGTCCGCGGCCGCGACGCCGACTCGACCGACCAGGTCGGCGCCCACGCTCCAGATGTACTCCACGATCTCGTCGTACTCCCCGGCGCTCCACGTGGCTCGCGCGCGCTCCTGCTGTTCTGACGCCTCCACGGCGCCCACCCTATCCTGGCCGGCGGGCGAGGCGCAAGGCCTCGGTGAGCCGAAGTGGCTTGCCCATGCGCAAGACCGCGCGGTCGTACACCCGCGAGGCGAGCCAGAGGGTGAACGCTGCCGCGAGCGCGATCAGGACCAGCGAGAGAACGAGCTCGCCGAGCGGCAGCGCGTCCTGTGCCGCGCGGCCGGGGACGACCATCGGGGCGGTGAGCGGGATCAGCGAGGTGACCACCGCGAGCGTGCCCTCCGGGCTCTCGATCACGGAGATCCCGACGAGGTAGGCCGCGACGAGGACGATCGAGAGCGGCGCGGCGGCGCTCTGCACGTCCTCCTGGCGCGAGACCATTGCGCCGGCGACCGCGAACGCCGCCGCGTAGAGCAGGTAGCCGAGGAGGAAGTAGACGAGCACGAGGACGAGCACCTCAGGCGTCGAAGCCGGCATCTCGATCGCCCCGGCCGCGAAGCCCGTCGCGGCGCCGACCCCGGCGATCAGGAGCACCTGGCCGAGGCCGAGGATCCCGATCCCGATCACCTTGCCGGTGAGGAGCTGGATCGGGCGGATCGCGGCGAGGATGACCTCGACCACGCGGGTCGACTTCTCGGCGACGACGGCGGAGGCGACCGCGTAGCCGAAGCTGAGGATCGCGATGTAGAGCAGCAGGCTGCCGATCCAAGCGATCCCGGCGCCGGCCGAATCGCCACCGAGCGCGGTGACCTCGAGCGGCGGCGGCTCGAGCGCCTCCGCGATCTTCGTCTCGGGAACGCCCTCGGCGCGCAGCGTCGCGCTCCCACGCGCGTCGCGGCCCGCCGTTTGAAGCAGCGGTACGAGCGCGTCCGCGGGGTCCGATCCGGTGACGATGCGGGCATCGGCGTCCCCGAGCACGGCGGCATCGATCTCGTCGGCGTCGACGGCGCTTTCGGCCGCGCCCTCGCTGCGGAAGGTCTTCGGCGTCACCTCGGCGGCGAAAGCCGGCGCGGCCTTCTCCGAGGCCCTCACGATCAGCTCCGCCTCCTGGCCGACGTGGCCGATGTCGAAGCTCTCCGTGTCGTCGCCGGATGTGGCCGCGGCGATGACCACGATCCCGACGACGATCAGGACCTGGACGAGGGTCGAGATCTGCATCGCGCGCGTGCGCACGCCCTCGACGACCTCGCGGCGGGCGTTGAGGAAGATCGCGCGGCGGCTGTTCACGCGGGCACCTCGTCGGGGTCGGATTGGTTCGCGACGACATCGCGGAAGAGGTCGGTGAGCGTCGCTTCCTCGGGCGCGAAGCGCACGACCTCGCCGGCGTGCCGGGCGGCCTCGAGCAGCGCCTGCGGGTCCGTGTCGTCGGCGAGCTCGTAAACGGACGGCTCGCCCGGCACAGGCTGTGCCCCCGCCACCGCGCCGGCCCAGTTCTCCGCGGCGCCGCGAACCTCGGCCCGCCACCGCCGGCGTGCCCGCTCGGCGCGTAGCTCGGCGACCTCACCGGAGGCGACGAGGCGCCCCGCGGAGATGATCGCGACCGCATCGCAGAGGCGCTCGACCAGCTCCAGCTGGTGGGAGGAGAAGATCACCGGAACCTCGCGCTCGCGGGCGACGCCGAGCAGGACCTCACTGAGGACGTCGACGCCGACCGGGTCGAGGCCGCTGAAGGGCTCGTCGAGGACCAGGAGGTCCGGGTCGTGGACCAACGCGGCGGCGAGCTGGACCCGCTGCTGGTTGCCGAGCGAGAGCTCTTCGACCTTGTCGTTCACTCGCTCGGCGATCCCCAGCCGCTCCGCCCAGCGCTCAGCGTTCGCGCGCGCCTGCTCGTCGTCGAGGCCGTGCAAGGCGCCGAAGAAGGCGAGCTGGTCGCCGACCCGCATCTTCGGGTAGAGGCCGCGCTCCTCCGGCATGTACCCGAACCGCCGCCGGGTGCCGGTGTCGAGCCGCGCTGCCGTTCCACTGCACGTGGCCGGCGTCCGCCTCGAGTACGCCGATCACGATCCGCATCGCGGTCGTCTTGCCGGCGCCGTTGGGCCCGACGAAGCCGAAAACCTGCCCGCCCTCGACCGTGAAGCCGAGGCCGTCGAGGGCGACGGTGTCGCCGTATCGCTTGCTCAGATCGTGAAGCTCGAGGGCCGCCACGGGGAGCGACGTACCCGTGCCTGCGGCGGGCGAATCGGGGGTTAACCCCCGTCGACCGGCAGCCTCTGCTTCAGCTCGAGCACGGGTGCGAAGAGGTCGCCGTGCTCCTCGACCCGGGCGAGCGTGTCCGCTGCCTCGAACCGGACGGCCTCCGGGTCGCCGTCGGTCTCGAGCGCCTCGACCTCCTCCCAGGTGAGCGGGGTGGAGACCCAGGGGCGCGGCCGGCAGCGAAGCGAGTATGCCGCGACCGTCGTCTTCGAGTAGTCGTTCTGGCTCCAGTCGACGAGCACCTTGCCCTCGCGCAGCTTCTTGTCCTGCTTGGAGACGACGAGATCGGGCTCCGAGCGCTCGAGCGCCTGGGCGACCGCGCGCGAGTAGGACTTCGTCTGCTCGTAGGTCGCCTTCGGGGTATTGAGCGGCACATACACCTGAAGTCCCTTCGAGCCCGAGGTCTTCGGAAAGCTCTCGAGCCCGAGCTCGCCGAAGAGTCCGCGGAGGATGAGCGCGACGCGCGCGCAGGTGACGATGTCGGCGGGTGGCCCGGGGTCGAGGTCGAAGGCGACGACCGTCGGGACCTCGGGCTTGTTCGCGAGCGACAGCGAGGGGTGGAGCTCCTGCGCCGCGAGCTGCGCGAGCCAGATCAACGTCGGGCGGTCGTCGCAGACGATGAACTCCAGCATCCCCGCGCGACCCATCTCGATCGGCGCCGTCGCGACCCAGTCAGGCGTATGAGAGGGCGCCCGCTTCTCGTAGAAGCGCTGGTCGTCGACCCCGTTGGGGAACCGCACCCGCGTCAGGGCCCGGTTACGGAGGTGGGGGAGGATCGTGTCCGCGATGCGGGCGTAGTAGTCGATCGCCTCGCCCTTGGTGAAGGCCTTGCCGGACTCGGGTCCGCGGCCTCCCTTGCCCGGCCAGAGGACCTTGTCGAGGTTGGTGAGCGAGAGCTCCCGCCCGTCAACCTCTACTTGCTTGCCTTTGCCTTGCTTCGCGATCGCGGCTTGGTGGTCTTGGAGCTCTTGCCGTTCGAGCCCGAGCTCGAGCGTGTGCTCTTTCGCTTCGGCGGGTCGGGCTTGGACTTGGCCTCTTCGCCCTTGACCGCGGCGAGGCTCTCCTCGAGTGCCGCCATCAGGTCGGGCGCCTTGGTCGGCTCGACCTCGTCGGTCTCGGCGGCGACGATGCTCTCGCCCTTCGCCTTGCGCTCGATCAGCGCCAGAAGTTGCTCGCGGTACTCGTCGTGGTACTGGCTCGGGTCGAACTCGGAGGTAAGCGAGTCGATCAGCGCCTGCGCCATCTCGAGCTCGCGCTTTTGCGGCTTGTCGACCTCCTCGCCGAGGATCTCCGAGATCTCCCCGGGTGAGACGACCTCGTCGGCGAAGCGCATCGTCGCCATGGTCAGCACGCCGTCCATCGGGCGGATCGCCGCGAGGCTCTCGCGGTTGCGGAGCACGAAGCGTGCGATCGCGACCTTGTTCGACTCGCCCATCGCCCTCGTGAGCAGGTCGTAGGCGCGCTCGGCGCCCTTGTCGGGGCCGAGGTAGTACGGGTGGTCGAAGTAGATCGGGTCGATCGCGTCGAGGTCGACGAAGTCGAGGATCTCGATCGCCCGCGTCTTCTTCGGGTTCATATCCTCGAGCTCGTCCTTCGTGATCACCACGTACTGGTCGGGGGCGATCTCGTAGCCCTTGACCATCTCCTGGTAGTCGACCTCCTCGCCGTCGGCCTCGGCGACGCGCTTGTGGCGCACGCGGGAGCCGTCGGACTCGCGCAGCTCGCGGAAGCTGACCGACTTCTTCGAGACGGCGGAATAGAGCTTCACCGGGACGTTGAGAAGCCCGAAGGAGATTGAACCTGACCAAATAGCGCGTGGCATAAGTGTCTAGTACCTGAGACTACCCGGAGACCCTTTTCTCATCGGTCCGGCGAAAGAAACTTTGCGCCGGCTACCCCTCGCGGATTACCTCGCGTGGGCCCTTGTCGTCGCGGAGCCCCTTGAACGAGGCCGCGCGCAGGGTGTCCTCGTGGGTCCAGCGCAGGAACTCGACCTCGCAGACGAGCTCGGGCTCGACCCAGCGCAGGCCGCCACGGTCACGCGCTCGTGAGGCGTACTTGACCGCGGGATCCCAGCCGAGCTCGAACGGGCTCGTGTCCCGCTCCAGTGGCGCGAGCGCCCCCGAGAGCAGGGTGAGCGTGTCCTCGGTGAAACCGGTGCCGACGCCGCCGGCGTAGACGAGCCGCTGCTCGCGGCCCAGGCTCTCGGCCTCCGCCGGCGTCGTGTCCCAGTAGCCGACGACGAGCGAGCCGACCTGCTTCGAGCGCAGGCCCTCGCCCGGCATCCAGCCGCCGACCACGAGCTCCTGGCGGCGCCGGTTCTGGACCTTCACCCACTCGGAGCTGCGCCGGCCGGGGCGGTACGTGCTGCCGAGGCGCTTCGCGACCACGCCCTCGAGCCCGCGCTCCTTGACGGCGGCGAAGAAGGCCGTGCCGTCGCCGAGGTGGTGAGAAGGCGCCCGCCAGCTCGGCCCGTCGAACTCGAGCTCCGCGAGGAGCTCGCGGCGGCGCTCGTAGGGCTCGGGGCAGAGCGAACCGTCGTCGATCCAGAGCAGGTCGAAGGCGACGTAGGTCACCGGTGTGTCGAGGACGCGGGCGCGTATCCGCCCTGGATCGGAGGCGTTCATTCGCCGTTGCAAGAGCCCGAACTCCGGGTTCCCGTGCTCGTCGAAGGCGACGACCTCACCGTCGAGGATCGCCGCGCGTCCCCCGAGGGCCTCGCCCAACGCGGCCAGCTCCGGGTAACGCGGGGTCGTGTCCGTCCCTTTTCGTGCCGAGATCCGCACCTCGGCCCCGTCGATATAGGCGAGCGCGCGTACGCCGTCCCACTTGAGCTCATAGGCCCAGCCGTCGCCCGGCGGCAGGCTGCGCTCGTTGGTCGCCAGCATCGGCTCGAGCTTTCGCGGCATCGGGGACTCCATCGCGTCGATAATCGCAGCGCACCGTGTTGTTCGAGCTCAACGAGGTCACCCTCGCCCGCGCCGGCAAGCCGGTGCTGCGGGGCGTGAGCGCTCGCATCCCCACCGGGGCGACCTGCATCGCGGGCCCCTCGGGATCGGGCAAGTCGACGCTCCTCAGACTGCTCGACCGGCTCGCCGATCCCGCCTCTGGATCGGTCACGTACGAGGGCGGCGATGTCCGCGAACGGGATCCGCTCGCCCTCCGCCGCGAAGTCGTCCTCGTCCCGCAGCTACCGGCGCTGCTCGAGGGCACGGTCGAGAGCAACATCCGCTTCGCCGCCGACCTCGCCGGCCGCGAGCCCGACATCGCTCGTCTCCTCGACCTCGCGGGGCTCGACGGCTCGTTCGCCGATCGCGACCCGGCGAAGCTCTCGGTCGGCGAGCAGCAGCGGGTGATGCTTGCGCGGGCGCTCGCGCTCGAACCGCGGGTGCTCCTCCTCGACGAGCCGACTTCGGCACTCGACGCCGTTGCGCGGGATGCGGTCGAGGCGACCCTGCGCGACCTGCGCTCGCGGCTCGAGCTCTCCACGGTGCTCGTCACGCACGACATCGGGCAGGCGAAACGGATGTCGGAGTGGGTCGTGCGGATCGAAGAGGGACGCGCCGTCGCCGAGGGCCCGACCACGGAGATCCTCGGGTGAGCGGGATCGACGTCAGCGTCGGCGAGGTCGTCGCCAGCCTCGCACTCGTCGCGGTCGCCATCGCCGTGTCGCTGTGGCGGAGGACGGGCCTCGAGAACGAGATCGCCGTCGCCGTCGTCCGCTCGGCGATCCAGCTGATCGCGATCGGCTACGTCATCCAGGCGATCTTCGACGAGGACAGCCTGCTGCTCGTGGTTGGGCTGCTCGCGGTCATGGTCACCTTCGGCTCCTTCACCGCCCGCGCGCGGGCCCGCAGCGTCCCGGGGGCGCTCGGCCCGATCGCGATCGCGCTTTCCCTGGCCGCTGCCGGCACGCTCGCGCTCGTCGTCGCCCTCGGGATCTTCGAGCTCGAGCCTCGCTACCTCGTCCCCGTCGGCGGCATGGTGATCGGCAACTCGATGACGTCGGCCGCCGTCGCGCTCAACCGGCTCGGCGACGAGATGCACGGCCGGGCGCGCGAGATCGAGGCGACGCTGGCGCTGGGCGCGACCTCCACGCAGGCGGCGGCCCCGTACGTGCGTCGCGCCCTGCGTTCGGGGACGATCGCCCTCGTCGACTCGACCAAGACCACCGGGCTGATCTTCTTCCCCGGCGCGATGACCGGGATGCTGCTCGCCGGCGCCGACCCGATCGACGCCGTCCGCCTGCAGCTGATCCTCCTCTGGACGCTGCTCGGCGCCGTTGCGCTCTCGGCTCTGGTCGCGACGACGCTGGCCTACCGCAACTTCTTCTCCGATGCGCACCAGCTGCGCGAGCCGCCCGAGCCTTAGGCCGGCCCGCCGAGCCCGGTTCCCCTGGATACTCACCGGATGCTCGAGGGCCATTACGCGGTGATCCCGTCGCGGTACTTCAAGGCCACCGGCAGCGGGATCGACCTGGCGCTCCTTCGCCGGCCGCGGGCCGTGGAGGCGGCACGACGCCGGGCGTTCGACCTGCCCCTGCGCTCCCAGATCCGACAGCGCACGCTGGGCCGCTTCTTCGCGGTCGCGTTCAGCACCTACGAACGGGGCGATTTCACCACCGTGCCCAACGCCTTGTTCGCTCCCGATTGCGAGCTTCGCACCGCCGACGGGACACGGCTCGATCTTCCCCAACTCGCCGTCGGGCGGGACGAGATCACCCGCTGGCTCGCGCTCTGGCATGAGCCGTTCTCGCGCGTGCGCTGGCGCCCCGTGGAGATGTTCGACGGTGGCGACGTCCTCTACGTCGGGGTGGAGATGAACGCCATCGGGGGGGCGAGTGGAGCGGAGACGCAAAGGACGATGTACTCGGTGCTCTGGATCAGGGACGCCTTCGTCGTCTCGCAGTTCGCTGCCATGGACCGCGCTCAGGCACTCGAGGCGGCCGGGTTCTCCTAGGAAGCTAGATTCCCGGCCCGTGCGGATCTTCTCCGGCATCCAGCCCACCGGGCGCAAGCACCTCGGCAACTACATCGGCGCGATCCGGCAGTACGTCGAAGGCCAGGAGCGCGCCGGGGGCGACGCGATCTACTGCATCGTCGACCTCCACGCGATCTCGGTGCCCTACGACCCGGTCGAGCTGCGCGAGCGCGTCTACGACACCACCGCGATCCTGGTCGCGGCGGGGATCGACCCGGAGCGCTCGATCCTCTTCCGCCAGTCCGACGTCCGCGAGCACACCGAGCTCACCTGGCTGCTCTCCGCGGTCACCTCGCACGGAGACCTCAACCGGATGACGCAGTTCAAGGAGAAGACCGGCAGGCAGCGCGAGCTCGCCTCGGCCGCGCTCTTCCTCTATCCGGTGCTCATGGCAGCGGACGTTCTCGCTTACCGGGCCGACGATATTCCGGTCGGCGACGACCAGCGCCAGCACGTCGAGCTGATGAGGGAGATCGCACGCCGCTTCAACGAGCGCTTCGGCGGTGGGCGCGAGATCCTGGTCGTGCCGGACCACCGGATCCCGGAGGTGGGCGGCCGCGTGATGGACCTCCAGGACCCGACATCGAAGATGTCGACGACGGGCGGCACGGAGCAGGGGACGGTGCTCGTCCTCGACGAGCCCGATGTCGTCCGCAAGAAGGTGATGAGCGCGGTGACGGATTCCGGGTCCGAGGTCGTGCGCGGGCCCGACAAGGCCGGGATCTCGAACCTGATCGAGATCCTCTCGGTCGTCCGAGGCGTCGAGCCCGACGCGATCGAGACTGAGTTCGAGAGCTGCGGGTACGGCGACTTCAAGCGGGCCGTCGCCGACGGCGTCGTCGAGTACTTCGATCCGGTACGCGAGCGCTATGCCGATCTTCGTGGCGACGACGCCGGGCTCGACCGGATTCTCGCCGGTGGAGCCGAAAAGGCACGCGCGATCGCCGCGCCCGTCGTCGCGGACGTCCGCGAGGCGATGGGCTTCGGGCCCGCTCGCTGAGCTCTAGTCCCCGTCTTCCTCGCGCACCTGTCCGTAGTTGATCGCGGCGACGATCAGCACGCCCCCGGCGATGTTCCCGACGATCGTGGTGGCGAGCCAGCCGGCGAAGTCGCCGAACGCGAGCGGGCCCTCGAACAGCGCGGCGAAGGCTTCGACCGTCGTCACGACGCAGTGGTCGAAGCCGCCGAGGCCGACGAGGAGGGTGATCGCCCAGATCACGACGATCTGGCCGATCGCGTCCTCCGCGGCCTCCACGAGCCAGGCGACCAGCGCCAGGAGCCAGCCGGTGACGACGGCGCTCCAGAACGTCGAGGTCAGCGCGCCGGACGTGTCGCCGACCCCTTCGGCCACGAACCCGGCCTGCACCGGATCGCCGAAAGCGCCCGTGAACATGACCAGCATCGCGAACAGCAGCGCCCCGATCAGGTTCGTGGCGAGGACGATCGCCCAGAGGCGCGCCGAGGCTCTCAGGAACCTGGGCCGGCGCATCGTCACCATCACCGGGTAGAGCGTGTTCTCGGTGAAGAACTGGGCGCGCCCGATGATCACCGCGATGTAGCCGATCGGGTAGAGCAGGGAGGCGACGAACTTGTCCGCATCACTGTCGCCCCCGAGGGCGACGAGCGCGAGCACGTAGGCGAGCGGCGCCGCTCCGATTGTGAACCCGGCGAAGAGCCCCGAGTAGGCGAGGCTCGACCACGGGCGGCCGAGCTCTTCGATCGTGTCGTCGCAGACGCGGTCGTAGATGTCGACGGCGTGCGGGCGCGGCTCGAGCCCCGAATCGCCCCTGCTGTGCGGCGCGTCCATGCAGGGCGGACCCTATTGCCGGCGGCCGCTGGGAGCAAATGCGGTCCGGGATTCGCGCCGCGGCGGGCACTACGCTCCTCGGTGATGGGAGCCGCAACGGAGCTCGACCTCGACCTCGACGTCTTCGCCGGTCCGTTCGACCTCCTGATGAGCGTCGTCCTGCGCGAGGAGATTGCGCTCGCCGAGGTGGAGCTCGGCGAGATCGTGATCGCATACCTCGACCACGTCGAGGAGCAGGGCGAGCTCGATCTCGAGGCGGCGACGGAGTTCCTCGTGCTGATCGCCTCGCTGCTCGAGCTCAAGTCGCGGCTGCTGCTGCCGGCCCCGGAGGAGGACGAGCTCGAGCTCGCCCCCGAGGAGGCGGCCGAGGAGCTGCTCGCGCGGATGCTCGAGTACCGGCGCTACCGCGACGCCGCCGCCCATCTCGCCGAGCTCCATGCCGACGGGCACCGCTACCTCTACCGCTCGGCACCCCTGCCGCCCGAGCTTCGCCAGGTGGCTCTCGAAGCTGCCCGGCAGGCCTACGAGCCGGCGCGACTCGGGGCCGCGATCGGGGACCTGCTCCACGTTCCCGAGCCGCCGGACACGAGCCACATCCGCCCGACGGTGTCGCTCGAGAAGCGCCTGCGCGTGCTTCGCGACCTGCTCATCGGCCGCGGCTCGCTCGACTTCGACGACGCCTTCGGCGATGAGGACAAGCTGACTCAGGCCGTGACCCTGTTCGCGCTGCTCGAGCTGCACAAGCGCGGCGAGGCGACGTGGGAGCAGGATGGCGTCTTCGACCCGATCCAGATCACGAACGTTCCGCCCGCCTCCCGGAATACAAACGCTTCGCCCGTCTCCTCGCCTTCGGTTCCGGGGGCGGCCGGGTGAGCCCAGGGACGAGCTTGGAGCGGGTCGTCGAGTCGCTCCTATTCCTCTCGCCCTCGCCGGTCAGCGTCGCCGAGCTGGCGGAGGCCTGCGATTCGAGCGAGGCGGAGATCGACCGAGCCCTCGACCTGCTCGGCACCTCGCTCGAGGGGCGCGGGGTGGTCCTGCGCGAGGTCGCCGGAGGCTACGCGCTCGCGGCGCACCCCGAGGCCGAGACTGCGGCTCGCCGCCTGCTCGCCCGCCCGAAGACGCCGCCGCTGACCCAGGCGCAGGCGGAGACGCTCGCGATCGTCGCGTACCTCCAGCCGGTCTCCCGACCCGAGATCGCCCGCATCCGTGGCGTCTCCTCGGAGTCCGCGGTCCAGACCCTGACCGAGCGCGGGCTGATCGAGGAGTCGGGACGCTCGCGCTTCGGCGCCGTCATTCATCGCACGACGCCGCTGTTCGAGCGCCTCTTCGGCCTCAGCGGGCTCGACGCGCTCCCCGACCCGTCGGTCTTCGACCCGACCCCCGAGGTCGAGGTCGAGCTCCGCGAGCGCTTGCTGAAGGCGGGCGAGCAGCGGGCCGGCGGCCAGTAGACCACTAGCGTCTCCTCCGAGATGCGCCTCGCCAAGTACCTCGCCCACGGCGGCGTCGCCTCGCGTCGCCAGGCCGAGAAGCTGATCGCCACCGGCAGGGTGAGTGTCGGCGGGTCCGTGGTGAGCGATCCGGCCCGCGATGTCGACTCCGAAAGCGGGGTGGAGGTCGACGGGCGCCCGGTCGGCGTCGAGCAGCGCGAGGTCTGGGTAGTGAACAAGCCGGTGAACGTCGTCTCGACCGCGCGCGAGCCGGGCCGGCGCAAGGCGGTGACCGAGCTTGTCCCTTCGGCCCGGCGCCTCTACCCGGTCGGCCGCCTCGACGCCGACTCGACCGGGCTCATCCTGCTCACGAACGACGGCGAGCTCGCGAACCGGCTCACGCACCCCCGCTACGAGGTCCCGCGCACCTACCGCGTCCGCCTCCGGCGCCCGCCCGAGGATCGCGACCTCACCTCGCTGGCGCAGGGGATCCAGCTCGAGGATGGCCCGACCGCGCCGACGCGTGTGCGACGAGTCTCCCCCCGGGTGATCGAGATGACGATGCGCGAGGGCCGCAACCGCCAGGTGCGCCGGATGGTCGAGGCGGTCGGCAACGAGGTCGTGGAGCTGGAGCGGATTGCGTTCGGCCCGCTGAAGCTCGGCGAGCTGAAGCCGGGCGCCGCGCGGCGGCTTCGTGCGCCGGAGGTCGAGGCGCTCTGGAAGGATTCCCGGTCTTGACCGCTCCCGCGACAGCCGACGACCGGCTCTGGGCCGTGCGCGGCGCCGCCCAGGCCGACCGCAACGACGCCGAGTCGATCCTCGCCGCGACGACGGAGCTGATCAACGAGCTGATGGGCCGCAACGAACTCGCCGTCGATAGCTTCGTCAGCGTCATCTTCACCTGCACAGAGGACCTCGACGCGGAGTTCCCCGCGGTCGCTGCGCGCGAGCTCGGGTTCGGCCAGGTGCCGCTCCTCTGTAACCGAGAGCTCGACGTTCCAGGCGCGATGGAGCGGGTGATCAGGGTGCTGGCGCACTACTACGGGCCGGCCGACCACAAGCCGGAGCACATCTATCTGGGCGAGGCGAGGAAGCTCCGCGCCGACCTCCACAGCGCGCAATGAGCGTCGTCTTCGCGAAGAAGCTGGAGGAGATCCCGGGATACGTCGCCGGCGCGCCGGCCGGCAAGTCACCGGAGTCGATCGCCGGCGAGGGGATCGCGCAGCTGGCCTCGAACGAGTCGCCCTGGGGTCCGCACCCGGCGGTGATCGAGGCGATCGGCCGAGCCGCGGCCGCCTCGAACCGCTATCCGGATCCGTCCGGGAGCCTGCTGCGGCGCCGGATCGCCGAGCGGCTCGAGACCGAGCCCTCCCAGGTCGCGCTCGCCAACGGCTCGTGCGAGCTCCTGCTCGCGGCGGCGATGGCGCTGTGTGAGCCCGGGGCCGAGATCGCCTACGCCTGGCCTTCGTTCTCGATGTACCCGTACCTGGCGCCGCTCTCGGGCGCACGCGAGATCCGGGTGCCGCTGGCGGAGCCCGACGCAACCGGGGTCGGCGTCGTCCACGACCTCGAGGCGATCATCGGGGAGATCACCGCCGCGACCCAGCTCGTGATCGTCTGCAACCCGAACAACCCGACCGGGACCCACATCCCGGCGGCGCGGATCGCCGGGTTCCTCGACCGCGTCCCCGGTCACGTCACGGTTCTCGTCGACGAGGCCTACGTCGAGATGCAGGTCGACGACGACCCCGCCGAGACCGTCGACCTGCGCCGCCGGTTCCCGAACCTGGTCATCGTCCGCACCTTCTCGAAGGTCTACGGCCTCGCCGGTCTCCGGGTCGGCTACGCGCTCTGCTCACCGAAGTTCCGCGCCGCGGTCGACGCGGTGCGCCAGCCGTTCTCGATCAACGCGATCGCGCAGGCGGCGGCGGCGGAGGCGATCCTGCACGGCGACGACGTCGCCAGCCGGGTCGAGCGGACGATCGTCGAGCGGGTCACGGTCGAGGAGGGAGTGCGCGAGCTCGGGCTCGAGACGCCCGACTCCCAGACCAACTTCTCCTGGATCGCGCTCGGCGACGCCGACGAGGCGGAGGTGGTGGCGAAGCTCGGCGAGCAGGGGATCCTGGTCCGCCCCGGGACACCGCTCGGCGGCCCCGGCCACATTCGCGTCAGCTACGGAACGCCGAACGAGAACCAGCGTTTCCTCGCGGCGCTCGCGAAGCTGGTCTAACGAGCGAAACGTCCCGATCACCCCCGCATAGGGGGGTGTTTGGGACGTTTGCCTATGGGTTGCCGTCGCCCACGTCGGGCTGGGCCCGGTAGAGCTCGGCGACCATGAACGCGAGGTCGAGCGACTGGCGGCGGTTGAGCCGCGGGTCGCAGAGCGTTTCGTAGCGCTGGTGGAGGTCGGCCTCGCCGACCTCGTGGCCGCCGCCGACGCACTCGGTGACGTCGTCGGCCGTGAACTCCACGTGGATCCCGCCCGGATGCGTGCCGAGCGCGCGGTGGACCTCGAAGAAGCCGGCGACCTCGTCGAGGATGTGGTCGACGCGGCGTGTCTTGTGCCCGCTCTTGGCCTCGAACGTGTTGCCGTGCATCGGATCGCAGATCCAGGCGACGGGCGAGCCGTGCTCGGTCACCTTCTCGACCAGGGGCGGCAGCAGCGAGCGCACCTGCCCGGCGCCCATCCGTGTGATCAGGCTCAGGCGTCCGGGCTCACCGTCGGGGTTGAGGCGGTCGATCAGGGCGAGCGCGTCCTCCGCGGAGGCCGTCGGCCCGAGCTTGACCGCGATCGGGTTACGGATCCGGCTGAAGAGCTCGACGTGCGCGCCGTCGAGGTCGCGGGTCCGCTCTCCGATCCAGACCATGTGAGCGGAAACGTCGTAGGGGTCGCCGGTACGGCTGTCGATCCGCGTCAGCGCGCGCTCGTACTCGAGCAGCAGCCCCTCGTGGCTCGAGTAGAGCTCGACTCCGTGGAGCTCCTCGGGATCGATCCCGCAGGCGCGCATGAAGGAGAGGGCGCGGTCGATCTCGCTCGCGAGCCGCTCGTAGCGCTGCCCTGCCGGGCTCTGGGCGATGAAGTCCTGGTTCCAGGCGTGGACCCGGTGGAGGTCGGCGTAGCCGCCGCTCGAGAACGCGCGCAGCAGGTTGAGAGTGCCGGCGGCGACGTGGTAGGCCTCGAGCATCCGTCCCGGGTCGGGGTGGCGCGCCTCGGGGGTGAAGTCGAAGCCGTTCACCGCCTCGCCGCGGTACGCCGGCAGCTCGACGCCGTCGCGCGACTCGGTCGAGCGCGAGCGCGGCTTCGCGAACTGCCCGGCCATGCGGCCGATCTTCACCACCGGAACGCTCGCCGCGTAGGTGAACACGACCGCCATCTGCAGCAGCGTCGTCAGCCGGTCGCGAACGGCGTCGGCGGTCGACCCGGAGAAGGTCTCGGCGCAGTCACCGCCCTGGAGCACGAACGCCTCGCCGCGGGCGACGGCGGCGAGCCGCTCCTTGAGCTGGTCGCACTCGCCGGCGAAGACGAGCGGTGGCTGGCCGGCGAGCTCCGCCGCGACGGCGTCGAGGCGCGCCCGGTCCGGCCACTCGGGTTGCTGCACGGCTGGCAGCGCGCGCCAGCGGTCGAGATCGGCTTCGGTCTCAGTTGTCATCGGTTGCCCATCAGTTGCCGTTCGACGAGAAGTGCTGGTAGTCCTTGGGATCGCCGGGCCAGGCGCCGCCCCAGGCCCAGCCGGCCTCGCGCTCGAAAGCGATCACGACCGCGTCGTCGGCGTGAATCATGCCTTTAGCGTGCCGCGAGCGGTCCGCGAACTCCTCGCCGGCCGGCGGCGAGACGTGCGATCCGGACACGTACGGGTTCTCGATCGGGTTGATGTCGATCGCCCTTCCGTAGGCGTGCATCGACCAGCGCTCGGTGCCGGCGACGAAGCGGCAGTTGAACGCCGAGGTGTTGTCGGCGTTCATCGAGCGGTGATCGTCGGCGCCATAGCGGTCGATCAACTCCATCCGCCGGATCGGGAAGCGAAGCTCGAAGAGCCGCTCCATCGCCGCGAGCACGCCGTCGGCCTCCCGGCGATGGATCACGAGCCTGCCGTTGTGGACCTCGCCGTCGAAACCCCAGTGGGTGAGCCGGAGGAGGCGCAGCTGCCCGAGGCCGACCGGGCATCCCGGGTGCCAGGAGCTGCCCTCGACTCGCTCCTTGACCTTGCCGCGGATCGGCTCGACGCCGCCTTCGAAGGTGGCAGAGGAGCCCGCGGTGAGCGTGATGGCGGCGGCGGCAAGGATCCCCAGCATCGCGCCGTGATGCTAGATGCAAGGTGCCGCGCGGATAGGATCGCCGCCCCGATGAGACGCTCACTGCTGACGATCCTTGCCCTGCTCTGCCTGGGCGGCCCGCTGCTCGCGCAGTCCCACGCCCGCGGGATCCCGGAGCCGATCATGTACTCGGGCGCCGACGGCGGCTCGTTCCCCTACGAGCCCGCGAAGCTCAAGTACTCGAAGCGCGAAACGGGCGCTGGGATCGCGGTCGTGATCAAGGGCATCGAGTGGTCGGACTGGGGCGCGAAGGCAGCGACCGGCAACGGGACGCTCCGCGGCTGCCCGGCCGGTGGCGCCTGCTTCGAGTCGGACGTGGTCCTCAAGGCGCGCAGGCTCGAGTCCCGCGACACGATCGGCTACTACCGCAAGCTCAGCCTGACCTTCGGCCAGCAGCGGTTCGGTTTCCCGCTGCCGACCCCGTAGCTCGGCGGCCCGCCCGGCCTCGTGTGGTTCAATACCCGCAATGAACTCCGTGCACCCGACCGCTTTCGGACCTGCCCTCGCGGGCCGCGCGTCGCGTGCATCGTTTGCGTATTACTGGCGATTTAGCTAGGCGTCCGGCCGGCCACTCAGGGCCTTCCAGCATCAGATCTTCGCCGGGCGCCGCAGCAGCTAGACCGTGTCCAACCAGTCTTACGTGAGGATGTTCTGAAGATGATGATCGTGATGAAAGAGGGGGCGAGCGAGGAGCAGATCGCCCACGTCGTCGAGCGAATCGAGGAGGTCGGGTGTTCGGCCCACCTCTCGCGCGGCGAGCTGCTGACCGTGATCGGGGCGATCGGCGACCGCGAGCGCGTCGCGGCGCTCGGGCTCGAGGGAACCGACGGGGTCGATCACCTGGTCCCGATCCTGAAGCCGTACAAGCTCGCCTCCTCCCAGTTCAAGAAGGGCGAGCGGACCGTGGTCGAGATCGACGGGCGTCGCATCGGCGGCGACCATTTCGGCCTGATCGCGGGGCCGTGCACGGTCGAGAGCCGCGAGCAGACGCTCGAGGTCGCCCGCGTCGTCAGCGACGCGGGAGCCGACATGCTGCGCGGCGGCGCGTACAAGCCCCGTACGTCGCCGTACAGCTTCCAGGGTCTCGGTGTCGAGGGCCTGCGGCTCCTGAGTGAGGCGAAGGACGAGACCGGCCTGCCGATCGTCACCGAGCTGATGGACGTCCGTGATGCGGAGCACGTCGCCGAGGTCGCCGACGTGATCCAGATCGGCGCCCGCAACATGCAGAACTACACCCTGCTCACGGAGGCCGGGCGGACGGGCAAGGCGGTCCTTTTGAAGCGGGGCCTGGCTTCGACCCTCGACGACCTTTTGATGGCCGCGGAGTACGTGCTCAAGGAGGGGAACCCGAACGTGATCCTCTGCGAGCGCGGGATCCGCACCTTCGAGACCGCCTACCGGTTCACGCTCGACCTGCTTGCGATCCCGGCGCTGCGCGAGCTCACGCACCTGCCGATCGTCGTCGACCCGAGCCATGCGCCGGGCCGGCGCGACTGGGTGCCGGCGATGTCGATGGCCGCTGCCGCGGCCGGTGCCGACGGGATCATGGTCGAGGTCCACAACGACCCCGAGCACGCGATCTGCGACGGTCCGCAGGCGCTGCCCACCGAGGATTTCGCCGACTACGCGGAGCAGGTCCGCCGGGTCGCCGAGGTCGCGGGCAAGCTCGTCGGCGTCTGAGTCCGAGAGTCGGCGGGCGGTGAAGATTGCGGTCCTCGGGGTCGGGCTGATCGGCGGTTCGATCGGGCTCGCCGCGCGCGATCGACTCGGCGCGAGCGTGGTCGGCTTCGACCTCGACCGCGCCAACCTCGAGCGCGCGGTCGAGCTCGGCGCCCTCGACCGGGCCGCAGACTCCGTCGCCGACGCGGTCGCGGACCCCGAGACCGCGGTCGTCTTCTGTGCTGCCCCCGTCGCCATGCTGCCGGGGCTGGTCACGGAGGCGCTCGCGGCGAGCGGGCCCGACACCGTAGTCAGCGACGTCGGCTCGACCAAGCGTGCGCTGATCGACGCGATCGCGGCGAGCGAGGCGAGCTCGCGCTTCATCGGCGGCCACCCGCTCGCGGGCGCCGAGACGGCGGGAGTCTCCAACGCACGCGCCGAGATGCTCGAGGGCGCGCGCTGGTACCTGACCCCGTCAGAGAACTCGAACGGCATCCTTTACGACCGCCTCCAGCGGACGCTCGCCGATCTCGGCGCTCGCCCTCAGGCAATCGACGCCGAGACGCACGATCGGGTCATGGCGACGGTCAGCCACCTGCCGCACGTGCTCGCCAACGTGCTCGTCGGCGAGGCGGCCGCGGCGCTCGCGGAGGAGGCCGAGCACCTCCCGGAGGTCGGCACGAGCTTTCGCGACACGACCCGCGTCGCGGGCGCGAACCCGGCGATCTGGGCGGACATCTTCTCCAGCAACGCCGACGCCGTGGCGCGCGGGATCGACGCCGTGATCGAGCGCCTCGGCGAAGCGGCCGAGCTGATCCGCTCCGGTGACCCCGAGGCGGTCGGCGAGTGGCACGGCCGGGCGCTCGACGCACGCCGCACTCTGCTCGAGTCCGACTTGGTCGGCGGCGAGCTGCTCGAGCTCCGGATCGGTGTCGAGAACCGGCCCGGAACGGTCGCGGAGATCGCGCTGGCACTGGGCGCGGCGGGCGTCAACATCGAGGACATGGCGCTCTATCCGGCTCCCGACATGCGCACCGGGGCGATCTCGGTGTGGGTTGCGGGCGACGATCAGGCCGAGCGCGCGGCCGAGGTCGTCCGAGGTCTCGGCCACGTGGTGGGCGTCGGCGGCTGAGATGGCGACGCGATTTCTCCCCGCCGGCCCCCTGCGCGGCGCACTCACGCCGCCGCCCGACAAGTCCGTCTCACATCGCGCGGCGCTGGTCGCGGCGATGGGGGAGGGGGCGACGCGGGTGCGTGGCTACCTCGACGCCGCCGATACACGCTCGACGCTCGGCGCCGTCGCTGCGCTGGGCGCAGAGGTCGAGGAGATCGGCCGCTACGGGCCCGGCTCGCTGGAACTGGACATCACCGGCGTCGGCCTCCGTGGCGCGCGCGCCACCAACTCGCCGATCGATGTCGGCAACGCAGGCACGCTGATGCGGCTGCTGCCCGGGTGGCTCGCCGGCCAGCCGGCGGGCCAGTGGACCCTGGACGGCGATGACTCGATCCGCCGGCGCCCCGTCGATCGTGTCGCCGAGCCACTGCGGGCGATGGGCGCTGCAGTGGAATGCCGCGAGCAGCGTCTGCCTCCGCTCACGGTGCGCGGCTCAAAGCTGAGCGGGATCGAGTACCGGCTCCCGGTGGCGAGCGCCCAGGTGAAGTCCTGCGTGTTGCTCGCCGGCCTCCTCGCCGAGGGGGAGACGACCGTCGTCGAGCCCGGCCCGACCCGCGACCACACCGAGCGCATGCTCCGCTCCGCCGGCGCCCGCGTGAGCGCCGAGAAGGCGGGGACCCCGGTGACGCTCCGCGGCCACCTGCCGGCCCAGCGGATCACGATCGAGCCCACCGACCGCCTGGAGCTCGGCGAGCTCGAGGTTCCGGCGGACTTCTCCTCTGCGGCCTTCTACATCGTCGCCGCGGCGATCGTCACCGGCAGCGAGGTCCGTCTCGAAGCCGTCGGCGTCAACCCGGCCCGGATCGGGCTGCTGGGAATCCTGACGCGGATGGGGGCGGCGATCGAGGTCGTCGAGACAGCCGCGGCACGCGGCGAGCCGCGGGCCACGATCCTCGCCCGCTCGGGCCCTCTCCAGGGCGCCCGCGTCGGCGCGGGCGAGGTACCGCTCGCGATCGATGAGCTGCCACTCGTCGCCCTCGCCGGATGCTTTGCCGACGGGAAGACCGTCGTTTCGGGCGCGGAGGAGCTTCGCCACAAGGAGTCGGACCGGATCGCCACGGTCGTGGACGGGCTTCGCGGGCTCGGCGCCGAGATCGAGGCGACCGAGGACGGGTTCGCGATCGAGGGGGGCGGTGGCTTGGCCGGCGGGACGATCGACTCGCACGGTGATCACCGGCTGGCGATGCTCGGGGCGCTCGCCGGGCTGGCCTCCCGCGACGGGGTGGAGGTCGAGAACTTCGAAGCGGCGGCGGTCAGCTACCCGGGGTTCGAAACAGACCTGCGAGGTTTGATCCGCTAGCGATCGGGGCGTTGGCTCGGATGCCCGACTCCGGGCCAGGGGGAGAGCAGGAGCAGCAGGCGGGCGTCCTCGGTCGCGCGCACCTCACGGCGCTCGTTCGGGTCGAATCCGACGAGAAGCCCGGTGCCGCCGCTGATCGCGCCACCGTCGGCGTCGGCGATCTCGACTGCGCCGGCGACGACGACGAGCCAGGCGCGCTCGTGGACCTGGTGTTCCTTGAGCTGCTCGCCGGCGAGCAGGTGGATGACGATCACCCTTCCCTCTTCGTCGGAGGCGAGGACTTGCGGCTGCTGCGCTTGCACCGCGAGTTCGTTCAGGTCCCAGCTCTCCACGGGGGCAACTCTATCCTCGCGCGGATGGTGATCGCAATCGACGGCCCCGCCGGCGCCGGAAAATCGACCGTGGCGCGCGGCGTCGCCGCTGCGCTGGGGTTCACCTTCCTCGACTCCGGGGCGATGTATCGGTCGGTCGCGCTCGCGGCGGTCCGCAGTGGCGTCGACGTCGATGACGGCGACGCCCTCGGGAGCCTCGCCGGGCGACTCCTGATCGTCCTCGACCGCGACCGAGTCCTGCTCGATGGAGAGGAGGTCGGGGATGCGATCCGCGCGCCCGAGGTCACGGCCGCCGCCTCTCGCGTCTCCGTCCATCCCGGCGTGCGCGAGGCGATGGTCGCCCGCCAGCGTTCGCTGATCGAGGCCGGCTCCTACGTCGCCGAAGGCCGCGACATCGGCACGGTGGTCAGCCCCGACGCGCCGCTCAAGATCTTCCTCACCGCCTCCGCCTCCGAACGCGCCCGCCGCCGCGCTGTGCAGACCGGCGAGTCGGCCGAGCTGGTGCGCGAACAACAGGGTGAGCGCGATGCACGCGACAGCGAGCGTGAGATCGGTGCCCTGCGGATCGCCGAGGATGCCGTGGAGGTGGACACGACCGGGCTCGGGATCGACGAAGTGATCGGGCGAGTGGTCGAGCTCGCCCGCGAACGCGGGCTCGGTGGCCGCTGATGGCGGCGCGGAAACCACGGATCGCAGTCGTCGGCTTTCCCAACGCCGGCAAGTCGACGCTGGTCAACCGCCTCGCCGGCGGCCGCGAGGCCGTCGTCCACAAGGAAGCCGGGGTGACCCGCGATCGCAAGTCCGTGCCCACGCACTGGAACGGCGTCGAGTTCGAGCTCATCGACACCGGCGGCGTCGACCTCGCCGCCGCGGACTCACTCTCGCGCTCGGTCCAGGACCAAGCGCGGGCGGCGATCGCCGATGCCGACGCGATCACCCTCGTCGTCGACGTCCGCGCCGGCCTCCGTCCCGGTGACACCGAGGTCGCGGAGATCCTGCGCCGCGCCGACGTTCCCGTCCTCGTGGTCGCGAACAAGGTCGACGGGCCGACGGTCGAGCCCGACGTCGCGGAGCTCTACGGACTCGGCCTCGGCGATCCGATCGCGGTCTCCGCGACCCAGGGACACGGGACGGGCGACCTGCTCGATCAGATGGTCGCCGTCCTGACGCCTGACCCGTCCGCCCCCGGAGGCGAAGCCGAGGAGGCGGACGGAACGTCCGGTGTTGTCGCCGTCGCATTCATCGGCCGCCCGAACGCCGGCAAGTCCTCGCTCTTCAACCGCCTGCTCGGCGAGCCCCGCGTGATCGTCTCCGAGATTGCCGGGACGACAAGGGACGCGATCGACACCGAGCTCGAGTTCGAGGGCCGCAGCGTCCGCCTGGTTGACACGGCGGGCCTGCGACGCCGCACGAAGGTGGCGGGAACGGTCGACTACTACGCCCAGCTGCGCTCCGAGACCGCCGCCGAGCGCGCCGACGTCGCGATCGTCGTCTGCGACGCGACCGAGGGCGTCACCGCCGAGGACCTGCGGATCGCCGACCTCGCGATGAAGACCGGCTGCGCGACGGTCGTGGTCCTGAACAAGTGGGACCTGCGGCGCGAGGCCTCGGAGGAGGAGCCCGAGGCGTACTCCCTCGAGGACGCGAAGGACCGGATCAAGCAGCGGGTCCGTCAGCGCCCCGAAGTCCTTGCCGTTTCCGCCAAGAGCGGCCGTGGTGTGGCGAAGATGCTCGCGACGGCGATCGACCTCGCCGACCGCCGCGCCGAGCGGATTCCGACGCCGGACCTGAACCGGTTCGTCGGCGAGGTCGTCGCCGCACACCCGCCGCCCGCCCGTCGCGCGGGGAAGCGCCTGCGCCTCTATTACTCGGCCCAGGTCGGCGACCGGCCGCCGCGGATTGCGATCCAGGTCAACGACCGCCGGTTGATCACCCGCGATTGGGCGTATCACCTCGAGAACCGCCTCCGCGAGCACTACCGGCTCGGTGGCGTGCCGCTGGTGATCGATTTCATCCCCAAGCGGGCCCGGGAGCGACGTGGCGCGCAGCAGGTATAAAGCCCGCCGGTGAGACGCGGTGCGGGATCGATCGTCGCCTGGCTGCGCCAGCGCCTGCGGGACCTCCGCTACCTCTTCGGCGACCTGATCTACGCGATCGGCCGGGCGCTGCGGTCGATCGGCCGCCTGATCTGGCCGCTCGTCGCGTTCGCCGGGCACCTGGTCACCGCCGCCGGAAGGGGCATCGCGGCCGGGTGGCGCGGGCTGTCACTCGTCGCCCGCCGCCGCCTCGTCGCGGCACTCGTCGCGGCCGCCGCGATATTCGCCTTCCTCGAGGTCGCCGTCCCGGCGCTTCCGTGCCAGCTCCCCGCCGGCGATCGCTGCCCGCCCGCCGACAACGCGGCCGAGTTGATTCCCGCCGACTCCCTCGCCTACGTGCACGTGAACCTCGACCCGGAGACCGAGCAGTTCGAGGAGTTGAAGACACTCGCCGCGCGCGTGCCGCTGTTCGCTCAGCAGCTCGCGACGAGGGCGCTGACGCTGATCCCGGGGCCGGCGGGCAGCGGCGCCGACTACGCGAGCGATGTCGATCCGTGGTTCACCGGCGAAGGGGCGCTCGCCATCCTCGGCGACGCCGCCCCCTCCCCCGAGCAGGTCGTTCTCTTCGAGATCGGCGATCCCCAGGGGGCGAGCGCGTACGCCGAATCGATCGCCGCGGGCACGCCCACCGAGGAGGATTACCGCGGCGTCACGATTCGCTCCGATGAGCGCGATCTCGCGAGCGCGGAGGTCGAGGACTTCCTCGTCGTCGGATCGCTCGACGGCCTGCGTGCGATCATCGACACCGCGACGGACGCGGAGGGGTCCGCGTCGCTCGCCGACGACGAGCTCGCCGAGAGCGTGCGCGAGGAGCTTCCGGAGCACCGTTTCGCAGAAGCGTGGATCTCGGGTACCGGCGTCGCCGACCTGATCGGGGGAGACTCGGGCACGGTCGGCACGCTGGCACCGTTCTTCTCCCCGGGCACGAGCGAGGGTGCGGCGGCCGCGCTCACCGCGGCCGGGGACACGCTCGAGCTCGCCATCCGCAGCGAGCTCGACCCCGAGCGCGAGGAGACGTCGCCCGGCTTCTTCGCCGCCTTCCCCAGCTTCGACCCGCGCCTTCCCGAGACTCTGCCCGCATCCTCGCTCGCCTACCTGGGCTTCGGCGAGCCGCGGTCGACCGTGACGGCGCTGCTGGACCAGGCTGCGGCGCAGGCGCCGGCGATCGCCACCGGCTTCGCGGCCCTGGTCGAGCGGCTGCGAAGCGGCGGCGACGTGGAGATCGAGAACGAGCTCCTGCCGGCCCTTGGCGACGAGGCCGCGGTCGCCGTCGGCGCGGAATCCGGAAGCGAAACGCCGGGCGGCGGGCTCCCATTCCTCGAGTTCATTGCGGCGGGCGTCGAGGAGGACGCGGCTCGCCGCGCCCTCGCCGCGCTCCAGGGAGCGGTCGTTGATGAGGTTGGAATCAGCGAGGTTCAGGCACCCGTCTTCCAGGAGCTCGAGATCGCGGGCATCGACGCGCAGAGCCTGCGCGTCTCCCCGAACGTCGAGCTCACCTACGCGGTCTTCGAAGGTCTGGTTGCGGTCGCGACCAATCCCGCCGCGATCGCGCAGCTCGCCGGCTCCGAAGAGGCGCTCGAGTCGCGCAAGGAGTACCAGCGCGCAACCGAGGACTTCCCGGAGACCGTCTCGCTGCTCGCCTTCCTCGACCTCCGCGCGCTGCTCACCGAGGGCTTCGAGATCGGACTCGCCCAGGTGCCTGCCTTCAACAGCTTCGCCGAGGACTTCCGGCGCCTGGACGCGCTCGGGCTCTCGGTCGCGGAGGGCGACGAGCTGCTGGCGACCGACGCGCGGGTTCTGTTTGGCGATGCGGACGAGGACGCTCTAACCTCCTCGCCCGATGACTAACGAGAATCAGCAAAACGAGTTTCTGTTCACGTCCGAATCGGTGACCGAGGGGCACCCGGACAAGGTCGCCGACCAGATCTCCGACGGCGTCCTCGACGCCGTCCTCAAGGACGATCCCTACGGCCGCGTCGCGTGCGAGACCCTGGTCAACACCGGGCTCGTCGTCGTCTCCGGTGAGATCTCCACCGATACGTACGTCGACATCCAGGAGATCGCCCGCGAGACGGTCCGCAAGATCGGCTACACCGACGCCGACCTCGGCTTCTCCGCCGATTCCTGCGCGGTCATCAACGCGATCGACAAGCAGTCGCCGGACATCGCGCAGGGCGTCGATGCCGCGCTCGAGAAGCGCACGGATCCCTCCGACGACGATGAGCTCGACATCGCCGGCGCCGGCGACCAGGGAATGATGTTCGGCTACGCGAGCCGGGAGACGCCGGAGCTGATGCCGCTGCCGATCTCGCTCGCGCACAAGCTCGCGCACCGGCTCGCCGAGGTCCGCCGCGGCGATGTCGTCCCGTATCTACGTCCCGACGGCAAGACCCAGGTCACCGTCCGCTACGAGAACGGCGTGCCGATCCAGATCGAGAAGATCCTCATCTCCACCCAGCACAAGGACGGCGTCGACACGGACACGCTCATCCGGCCCGACCTCTGGGAGCACGTCGTGCACCCGATCCTGCCCGCTGAGCTATACGACGAGCGCCAGCTCGAACACGTCGAAGAACTTCCTCGTCAACCCGACCGGCCGCTTCGTCATCGGCGGCCCCGTCGGCGACGCGGGGCTCACCGGGCGCAAGATCATCGTCGACACCTACGGCGGCATGGCCCGCCACGGCGGCGGCGCCTTCTCCGGCAAGGACCCGTCGAAGGTCGACCGCTCGGCCGCGTACGCGGCCCGCTGGGTGGCCAAGAACGTCGTCGCCGCCGGGCTCGCGGACCGCTGCGAGGTCCAGGTGGCCTACGCGATCGGCGTCGCCCACCCGGTCAGCGTCATGGTCGAGACCTTCGGCACGGAGAAGGTCCCGAACGCGAAGATCGCCGCGCTCGTCGCCGAGCACTTCGACCTCCGTCCGGGCTCGTTCCGCGAGGAGCTGAACCTGCACCGGCCGATCTACCAGAAGACCGCCGCCTACGGCCACTTCGGCCGCGAGGACGCGGACTTCACCTGGGAGCGGACGGACCGCGCCGAGGCGCTGCGCGAGGCCGCCGGCCTCGGCGCCGCCGACAGCGAGGGCGCGCTCGCCTAGAGCGGCGCGGGGACGCGCCGGCGAGCGTCTCCCGGTCGGCCTTCGCGCCACTCAAAACCGAACGACGAGTTCGTCCCGCATAGCGGTACAACCCGACCCCTCGGTTTGAGCGGCGGCTGCGAATCTGAGCGGTGGAGCGCCCGCGCGAACGGCGCAGAGGCTCGGAAGCTACTCAGGCCGGTCGCGGAGCCTGATCGGCCGGGTCGTCGCCGAGCCCGCGGGGGGCGCCGGACTGCGTCGCCTGGTCGACCATGTGGACGACCTCGGCGGGATCGCCGACCCCGGAGAAGACGAAGTTGTAGTCGTCGCCGGCGGCGGTGTCGAAGTCGACGTCGCCGACCTGGAGCATGCGCTGGAGCACCGACTGGTTGTAGTTGACGTTCTGCACCCGTTCGAGGCGCGTTTCCTGGATCGTCCGCGAGACGATGCCGCGCTTGATGTGCAGCCGGCGGTCGGTGATCGTGTAGCTCGTCGCGACCCGCTTCACGAATCCGATCAGGATCGTCCCCGCGACACCGACGAGCGCGATGATCGTCACCAGGCTGGAGTTGGTGCCGCCGTCGCCCATGCCGCTGACGAAGCCGACGATCAGAGCGACGACCGCGGTCGCGAGGATCCCCTTGATGTAGAAGTCGAGGATCGCCCGCCACGAGGGGTGACCCTCGTAGAGGACGCGTTCTCCGGGTTGAAGCTTGGGCGCCACGGCCGGGAGCATATCTCGCGCTGGGGCGGCGGCTAGCCTCGCCGGGGTGCCGCCGCGGATCGTCAAAGTCGAGCCACTGACCACCGCTCGCGGTTTGCGGGGCCCGTTCGACTACAAGCTTCCGGAGGATTTCGGCGAGGTGCGCGTTGGCTCGGTGCTGCGGGTTCCGTTCGGGAACCGGAGCAAGCCGCTGGTCGGAGTCGTGGTCGAGATCACCGACCGCAGCGATCTCGCGCTCGAACGGCTCGCGGAGCCGCTCGAGGCGCTAGATGACGGGGCGAGCGAGGAACTGGTCGAGCTTGGCCTCTGGGTCGCCCACGAGTACTGCTCGACCCCCTCCCGCGGGCTCGAGCTCGTCTTGCCGCCCGGGACCGGGAGCGCTCGCGGACACATGCGGGCGCGCCGGGAGACGGTCGCACGTGCCGCCCCGGACGCTGCCGAGGCGGCGGCGGACGGAGCCCGGCTCGGCGCAAGCCAGCGCGCCGCGATCGAGATGCTCCTCGCGAGCCCCGAGGGAGAGCTGGCCGCCTCGAAGCTGCGAGCGGCCGGCGTCGGCCGCGAAACCCTGAGGCGGCTCGAGCGCCGCGGGCTCATCGAGCTGAGTGAGCGCGAGCTGCGCCGCCGCCCCCCGTCGGCGGCGATCGGTGCCGTGCGACCGCAGGGCTCGATCGAGCTCAACCCGGCGCAGGCGGCGGCGGTGCGACGGGTGGTCGGGGCGCTCGACCGAGCGGAGCCGGACGCGGACGCGCTCCTGCTGCACGGCGTCACCGGCTCCGGCAAGACGGAGGTGTATCTCGCCGCCGCGGAGGCGGCGCTCGAGCGCGGGCGCGGCGTCATCGTCCTGGTCCCGGAGATCGGCCTCACCCCGCAGGCGGTGGCACGCTTCGAGGCGCGCTTCGGCGACCTCGTCGCGGTCCTTCACTCACGGCTCGCCGCCGGCGCCCGGCGCGACGAGTGGCACCGGCTCCGCTCGGGCGAGGCGCGGATCTGCGTCGGCCCGCGATCGGCCGTGTTCGCGCCGATCGACGGCCTCGGCCTGATCGTCGTCGACGAGGAGCACGACTCCTCCTACAAGCAGGAGGGAGACCCTCGCTACGACGCGCGCGAGGTCGCCCGCAGGCGTGCGGAGGCGACCGGGTCCGCGCTCGTCTTCGGCTCGGCGACACCGCGGCCGGAGAGCTGGGCCGAGCTCGAGCGGATCGAGCTGCCCGAGCGGGTTGACGGCCGGGGCCTGCCGCCGGTCGAGGTCCTCGACCTGCGCGGGCGCTCAGGCACCGCCGGCGTTCTGCACCCGCGCACCCGCGAGGCGCTCGGCGCGCTGGCGACAGACGGGGGCAAGGCGATCGTCCTCGTCAACCGGCGCGGCTTCTCGCCGTTCCTCAGCTGCAGCTCCTGCGGTCGCTCCTGGCAGTGCCCCAACTGCGACGTCTCGCTCGTCCTGCACCGCTCGAGCGGCCTGCACTGCCACCACTGCGGCCACCGTGAGCCGCCGCCGAAGTCGTGTCCGGATTGCGGCTCGGTGACCCTCGCCCGCGGCGGCGCCGGCAGCGAGCGGGTCGAGGAGCTGATCGGTGAGGCGGTCGCACCCCTGCCCGTCTTCCGCCTCGACTCCGACAGCGCCGCGAGCTCCGGCGGGCACCTGGGCATCCTCACCCGCTTCCAGGCGGCGGAGAGCGGCGTCCTCGTCGGCACCCAGATGGTGGCCAAGGGCCACGACTTCCCCGACGTCGTTCTCGGCGTCGTCCTCGACGCGGACGCGACCCTGCGCTTCCCGGACTTCCGCGCGGAGGAGCGGACGTTCTCGCTCGTCACCCAGCTCGCCGGGCGAAGCGGGCGCGGCGAGCGCGGCGGCCGGGTCCTGGTGCAGACGCTCGATCCGACCGCCTCCGCGATTCATCACGCCGCCGAGCACGACTCGGAGGGCTTCCTCACCGGCGAGCTCGAGCGCCGCCGCGAGCTTCTCTATCCGCCCTTTTCGCACCTGATCCGCGTTGAGCTCACCTCGGCGGACACTCCGAGGCTCGACCGCGCCGCCGCCGAGATCCGGAGCCGGCTCGATGCCGCGTTGCCCGCCTCGGCGTCGGCGCTCGGGCCGGCGCCCCGGTTTCGCCTCCGCGGCCGCGAACGCCGGCAGGTCTTGATCAAGGCTCGCGAGCGCGGGGCGGCCGTCGACGCCGTGCGCGCGGTCGTCGACGCCGCGGTCGCCGGGCGCGGCCTGCGCGAGATCGCGCTCTCCGTCGACGTGGACCCGGCGTGAGCGGCCAAATAGACTCGAAAGCGTGAGCGAAACAGCCGAGCACGAGCTCGAGCAGTCGATGGAGGCCGAGGACGCCGAGGAGCACGAGGCCGGCCTCAGCGAAGAGGAGCGCGAGCGTCGCAGCGTCGCGCTCTCCCAGGTGCGCCAGTACGGTGACCCGGTGCTGCGCTCCGCGGCGTCGGACACGACCGAGTTCGGCTCCGAGCTCGCCGCCGAGGCGGAGCAGATGGTCGCGATCATGCGCGACGCGATGGGGGTCGGTCTCGCCGCGACGCAGCTTGGCGTACTGCGCCGGCTGCTCGTCTTCCAGGCCGGGGTCGATGCGCGCCCGACCGCGATCGCGAACCCGAAGGTCGAGTGGCTCTCCGACGAGCTCGCGACCGCGGAAGAGGGCTGCCTCAGCCTCCCCGGGATCGCGGTCGATGTCGAGCGCGCCCTCCACGCCCGGGTCACCGGGGTCGACGTCTCGGGCGAGCCCCTGCTGATCGAGGCCTCGGGGCTCGAGGCACGCGTCCTCCAGCACGAGATCGACCACCTCGACGGCGTCCTGATCCTCGATCGAACGAGCCGCGACCAGCGCAAGGGCGCGATGCGCGCGCTGCGCGAGGGCGAGCCCTACTCGCCCGACCCCGACCCGCCGGAGGACGAGACGGACGCGGACTCGCGCTCCGAATGAGGGCCGCTTGAGGCCCGTCTATCTCGGGACCTCACCCTTCGCCGCCCACGTCCTGCGCCGGCTCACCGACTCGCCCCACCGCCCGGCGCTCGTCGTCACCCCACCCGACTCTCGCAGCGGCCGCGGTCGCAGGACGCATCCGCCGCCCGCCGCTGAGACGGCGCGCGAGCTCGGCCTCGAGCTCCACCAAGCCGCCGACGTGAACGGTGCGGCGACGCTCGAGCGCATCCGTGCCGCCGGCCCCGACATCGGCGCCGTCTGCGCGTTCGGCCAGCTGATCCGCGAGCCGCTGCTCTCAGAGCTGCGGTTGCTGAACGTGCACCCCTCGCTGCTTCCCCGATGGCGTGGGGCGGCTCCGATCGAGCGCACGATTCTCTCCGGCGAGACGACCACCGGAGTGACGATCCTGGAGGTCAGCGCCGGGCTCGACTCCGGGCCGATCGCGCTGGCGGAGGAGGTCGAGGTCGGCGACCGCGACTACGGCGCGCTCGCCGAGGTGCTCGCCGGGATCGCCGGTGACCTGCTCGTGCGCGCCCTCGACCTCGCGGCCGCCGGGGAGCTCGAGCTGAGTGAGCAGGACGATGCCGCGGCGACCTACGCGGAGAAGATCGACCGTGACGAGCGCCGCCTCGATCCGAGCCGCCCGGCGCTCGAGCTCGAGCGGGCGGTGCGTGCGCTCACGCCCCAGGTCGGCGCCCATCTCGAGCTCGAGAGCGGGGAGCGGCTTCGGATCTGGCAGGCCCGGGTCGTCCCCGGCGCGCTCGGACCGGGCGAGGTCGAGGAGGTCGACGGGGCGCTTCGCCTCGGGACCGGCGAGGGGACGCTCGAGATCACCCGCGTTCAGCCCCCCGGCGGTCGGCCGATGGCCAGTGCCGACTACCTGCGCGGGCACGACCTACCGCGCTTCGCATGAGCGCCGCGGAAGCCGATCCGGGCCGCCCCGGGATCACCCCGGCGCGACGGGCCGCCTACGAGGTGATTCGCAGGACCTTCGACGACGACGCCTGGACCGACAGGGCGTTCGCGTCCGCCGTCAGCCGCTATCAGCTCACCGGCCGCGAGCTCGCCCAGTCGCGACGCCTCTCCTACGGTGCCGTCCAGCGCAAGGCGACCACCGACAGCTTCCTCTCCGTGCTCGCTCGCCGCCCCGGCCGCTCGATCGATCCGGGCGCGCTCGCGGCGCTCCGCCTCGGCCTCTACGAGATCTGCTTCTCGGATGCCGCGCCCGACCACGCCGCCGTCGACCAGGCGGTCGAGCTGGCGAAGGCGGGCGTCCGCCGCGACGGGGGGCCGCCCGCGCGCGCCAAGGCCGCTGCCGGGTTCGTCAACGCGGTCCTCCGTCGCGCCGTCGGTGAACGCGAGCGCCTGCTCGCGCCGCTCGACGATTCGACGCCCGAGGGAGCCGCGACGGCGCTCTCCTATCCGCTCTGGCTGGTCGAGACGTTCTGGGCCGAGCTCGGAGCGCATGACGCTCGCGCACTGCTGCGGGCGATGAACGAGCCCGCCGAGACCGCCTTCCGGGTCAACACGCTCGCCGCCGAGCCGCTCGCCGTCGCCGACCTCCTGCGCGGAGCCGGCGTGGAGGTCAGGGGACCGGGGGAGGGGTCCTTGCTCGACGCGGCCGACGGCCTCGTCGTCGACGTTGCATCGCCGCCCGTGCGCACCCGGATCGACGCGGGCGTCCTCGTACCGCAGTCGCGCGGCTCCCAAGCGGTCACCTCGCTCCTCGATCCGCAGCCGGGTGACCGGGTCCTCGATCTCTGCGCCGGTCCGGGGATCAAGACGACTGCGATCGCCGCGCGGATGGGGGACCGCGGCGAGATCGTGAGCGTCGAGGCCGATGCCCGTCGCGCCTCCGAGGTCGAGAGCCTGTGCAAGCGAGTGGGCGCCACGATCGTCAGGGTCGAGGTCGCCGATGCGGCCGAGGCCGACCTCGGGTCCGGTTACGATCGCGTCCTCGTGGACCCGCCCTGCTCGGATCTGGGAACACTGGCGTCGCGACCCGACGCCCGCTGGCGCAAGTCCCCACAGCAGATCGAGCGGCTCGCGCTCCTACAGCGCCGGATCCTCACCCGCGCCGCCCGTGCCCTGCGTCCCGGGGGCACGCTCGTGTACTCGACCTGCACGGTTTCGGCGCACGAGAACGAGGCGGTCGCCGGGGCCCTCGAGGGGCTCGCCCCCGGCGTGGTCGCGCACGAGCTCGGAGCCGAGTTCCGCGATCACCGCTCGCGGCGCGACCACCGCTTCCTCCAGCTCCGACCCGATCGTGACCGGACGACGGGTTTCTTCCTCGCTCGTTTCGGCAAGGAGGGTGATGAATGACCCCCAACCCCCCCGCGCCCGGATGACGCACCCGGCACTTCGCATATCGGCGGCCTCGGGTGCTCGCGTGGCGGTGCCACGCTTCACACCCTGCGTCCTTGATCTGCTCGGCCAGGCGCGCCCCCGGGCACACGCGGGTTGGGAATCAGTCATCTGATGGAGGGCCAGAGCGGAGGGGAGAAGCCGCCGATCGAGCGCCCGTCGTGCCCCGGCTGCGGCGAGCCCTGGCTGCGGCCGACCCAGCTTCCCGGCCGCTACCGGTGCGTCTACTGCCTGCGCCGCTTCGAGCTCGTCTCCGGCTGTCCGAACTGCGGTGAGCACCAGACGATGGTCCGAATGTCGACCGACGAGGACATGCTCTGCCAGCATTGCGGCCACTCGATGCTGAAGCCCGTTTGACCGAGCCCCGCAGCCAAGCCCCCGCTCTGTACCGCGATCGCCGCGTCGCGCCGTCGATTCTGTCGGCCGACTTCGCCCGCCTGGGCGCCCAGGTCGCCGAGGTCATGGATGCCGGCGCCCGGCTGATCCACGTGGACGTCATGGACGGCCACTTCGTCCCGCCGATCACGATCGGCCCGTTGGTCGCCGGCGCGATCGCGGACCAGGTCCACGACGCCGGTGGCGCGATCGACGTCCACCTGATGATCGAGCAGCCGGCCGCGCACGTCGAGGAGTTCGCGCGGGCCGGCGCCGATTCGATCACGATCCACGCCGAGGCCGACCCGCACCGCCACCGCACCCTCGCCGCGATCCGCGAGGCCGGCTGCCTCGCCGGGCTCGCGATCAACCCGGGGACGCCGGCGCTCGCCGTGAGCGAGGTGGTCGCGCTCGCCGACATCGCGCTTTGCATGACCGTCAACCCAGGTTGGGGAGGGCAGGCGTTCATCGAGGCATCGCCCGGAAAGGTCGCGCGGCTGCGCGAGCTCGCCCCGGACTCGCTGATCGAGGTCGATGGCGGCATCGACCCGCAGACGGCCCCGTCGGTCGCCGACGCGGGGGCGGGCCTCCTCGTCGCCGGCTCCGCGATCTTCGGGGCAGAGGACCCCGGGACCGCGTACCAGGCGATCGCCGCCGCCGCGGGCGCGACCTAGTTCGGCGCCGAGAGCACGCCGGCCGTCTCCTGGAGCCAGGCTCGGTCCTGGGTCGAGAGCCCCCTGATCGTCAGGCGCCGCCCGACCCAGCCGGCGAGTTGGCGGCGGCCTCCGACCGCGACGACGCCTTCGGAGGCAAGCGCGTAGCGGCTGTCGGCCAAGAGCAGGAGGGAACCTGCCCCATCGCGCCGCACGCGCAGGTGGGCGACGACGTCGATTCCGTCGATCGCCGAAACCTGGGCAGCGTCCCCGTCCTCGTCCCGCCACGGCCGCACGGTGAAGATCTGCGGTGAACCGCGCGGCGGAAGGGTCGGTACGGGCGGCTCGCCGAGCGGGCCCTCACGCCAGGCCTCGGTCAGCCGCTGGACCGTTTCGAGCGCTTCGTGGCGGACGACGACATGCAGCTCGTCGTCGGCCTCGATCTCGGTTGAACCCCGTGGTGGGATCACCGAGCCGCCGCGCACGATCAGGTTGACGAGCGCCTCGCGCGGAAGGTTCAGCTCCTTCACCTGACGGCCGACCGCCGCGTCCCCCTCGCGCACCTGCCAGACGAACGACTCCCCGCCGAGCCGGCGCACCGTCCCGGTTTCGATCAACGACTGGGGGAGGGCGGGCTCGGTGCTCGTCACCCCGAGGCGGCGTGCGAGCGGCTCGAACGTCGCACCCTGGATCAGCGTCGAGCTGACGACGACGAAGAAGATGATGTTGAACATCACCTCGCTGCCCTCGACGCCGGCGACGACGGGGAAGGTCGCGAGCCAGATCGGGATCGCGCCGCGGAGGCCTGCCCAGCTCAGCATCACGCGTTCTCGGATCTCGTAGTGCGCGAACGCCGTCGCCACCAGCGTCGCCAGCGGACGCGCGACGCCGATCAGGACCGCGGACAGGACCAATCCCTCGAGCGCGACCTCGCCGAGACCGCTGGGGAAGACGAGCAGCCCGAGGAGGCCGAAGAGTGAGATCTGCGCCACCCACGAGAGCCCCTGGTGGAACGCGATCGTCGTCTGGCGCGCCGGGACCGGCCCGGTGCCGAGGATGAGCGCCGTGATGTAGACGGCGAGGAAGCCGGAGCCATGCAGGAGCTCGGGCAGCCCGTACGCGATCGCAGCTGCCGCGATCGAAGCGACCGGGTAGAGGCCCGGGCTCGGCAGGTCGAGGCGGCGGATCGCGGCGCGGGCGGTGAAGCCGACGGCAGCGCCCAGCAGGGCGCCCAACGCGAGCTTGCCGATCAGCGCGCCGGCCATGTCGACGGCGCCGTAGTCGGGCAGCTCGATCCAATCGATGAAGCCCACCACGAGCAGCAGCGCGACCGGATCGTTCAGCCCCGACTCGCCCTCGAGCGCCCGCGCCACCCGCCGGCGCAGGCGCGATCCGCGGAGGACCGCGAAGATCGCGGCCGAGTCCGTCGCGGCGATCGCCCCGCCGACGATCAGGCCCTCGAGCAGGCCGAGGTCGAAGAGCCAGGCCGCCACCAGGCCGGAGATCACCGCGGTTCCGACCGTGCCCAAGGTCGCGAGCGAGACCGCGGTCCCGAGCACCGGGCGGATCTCCTTCCAACCAGCGGTGAGACCACCCTCGAACAGGATCAGGATGAGGCCGATCGTCCCCAGGGTCCTGGTCAACTCGGCGTCGCTGAAGTCGACTCCGCCGAGGCCCTCCGATCCGATCAGCATCCCGAGCCCGAGGAAGAGCAGCAGGCCCGGGACGCGGACGCGGTCGGCGACCTTCGCCGCGGCGAGGCCGGCGGCGAGCAGCAGCCCGGCGACGAGGATCAGCTCGTAGTCGTCCATTCGTTAGCTCGCCTCGTCGGCGAGCGCGAGGCGCGCCGAGATCTCGTTCGCCGACCCGGGCGCCGGTGCCTCATCGGCGTCGCCGCGCTCGCGGTTCACGTGCGCGAGTGCCGCGCAGAGGAGGCCTGCGGCGAGCGCGAAGCCGGTTTCGATCCGTAGGTCGACGTCGTCGATCAGCGGCAGCGCGCTCCACGTGAGGAAGACCGCGGCACAGGCGACCCAGGCGTACGCGGCGTGGCGGGCGCGCCCCTGGGCGAGCGCAGCCTGACTCAGCGTGGTCGCGCCGAGGTAGAGACCCATCGCCCCGGTGATTACCAGGAGCCCGAGGCGGTCGTAGGAGAAGCGGTCGCCGAACGCGACCTGCATCAGCTCGGGCCCCGCCGCGGCGACGATCACCGCGACGAACGCCGTGAAGGCGGCAACGGCCCGCAGGGTCTGGCCGATCGAGCCGTCGAACTGCGCCTTCGACTCGCCGTCGCCGCGGGAGCGCAGACGCGTCAGATGAGGGAGGAGACTGATCGAGATTCCCTGGAAGACGAGCAGCGGCGCGCGCGCGAGCATCAGCACGTTGAAGATGAAGCCCGCCGCGGCGGCGCCCTCGAGCCCGCGCACGAGGAGCGGCCCGCCACTGAGCAACGTCTGCTCGGCGAGCATGATCCAGAAGACCGCGCCGGCGAAGGCGCCGCCCGCCCGAATACCGAACGTTCCGCCCGCCTCCTCGGCTTCGCCTCCGAGGGGGTACGGGTCAGCCGAAGGACGGCCAGATGCCCGCTTGCGGAATGCGAGCGGAACAACGACGAGGCTGACGATCGGCGCCGCCGCGATCCCGAGTGCGAGGGCCTCCTGGCCGCTGGTGATCCCGAGCGCGAGGGCGACGGCGAACAGGGTGCGTGAGGCGGACTCGCACACGAGGAGGCCGGCGAGCAGACTGAACTCCTGGCTTCCGGCGAGGTACCCGCGGGCGAAGAAGCTGGCCGCGAAGCAGAGGACCGCGGCGACGTAGATCCAGTAGAGGCTCTCGTTGCCGGAGAGCAGTTCGTCCTGGATCGGCCCGCGCAGGGCCAGCGCGACGATCGCGAGCGCCAGCGCGATCCCGCCTTGAAGCAGCGCCGCTGTGCGGAGGGTGGCGCCGATCGCCTCGCCGCGCTCCCGATGCTCGGCGACGCTGCGCGAGATGAAGTGCTCAACCGGGCGGTAGAGCAGCGCGATCGTGACGAACACGGACGACCAGAGGACCACGACCTCGCCGTAGGAGGTCGAGTCGAGGTTGTGCGAGGCGAGCGCGAAGTAGATGTAGGTCAGCAGGCCCGAGCTCGCGACCCCGAGCGAGAGGGTTCCCGCCGACCGCGCGAGGCGGCTTCGCTCGGCTCCGGTGCCTTCGCCTGCGCTCCTCTTCGTGCCTGACACCGCGGCAAACGTACCGATAGGCGCCCGACCAAGCGTCCGCGGCCCGGCGCCGGGGCAGGCGCGGTAGACTGGTTGACTGACCAGTCAATCAGGAGCCCTGAAATCGGATGGAGACCGTCGCCACAGACGCCGACCGAGTACTGCTTCGCAGGGCCCTGGACCTGGCGCAGGGCGGGCACGGAGCGGTCGCGCCGAATCCGCTCGTCGGCGCGGTGATCGCCCGCGCGGATGCCGACGGCGGGCTCGAGGTTATCGGCGAGGGCTTCCACGCGGAGCTCGGCGGCCGCCACGCAGAGGTCGCGGCGATCGAGGCCGCGCGCGCCGCCGGCCGGGACGTCGCCGGCTCGACCATCTACGTCACGCTGGAGCCCTGCGCCCACCACGGGCGCCAGCCCCCTTGCACGGACGCGATTCTCGAGGCCGGCATCTCCCGCGTCGTGATCGCCTCAGAGGATCCGACGGGGAAGGCGTCCGGGCGCGGTCCGAAGACCCTCGCGGATTCCGGCGTCGAGGTCGTGGTCGCCGACGGCGCGGAGGCGCTCGCGGCGCGGCTTGCGAACCAGCCCTTCCGCAAGCTGGCGGCAACGGGGCGGCCGCTGGTGCGGTTCAAGGCCGCGGTCTCGCTCGACGGCTTCACCGCGACCGAAGATGGCACCTCACAGTGGATCTCAGGACCCGAGAGCCGCGCCCTGGTGCACCGCTGGCGCGCCGAGAGCGGCGCGGTCGCGGTCGGCGTGGAAACGGCCCTCGCCGACGACCCACTGCTCACCGCCCGCGACCTCGACCCGCCGGCCGCCCGTCAGCCCGCACGCGTCGTCTTCGACTCCTCCGCGCGGCTGCCGGTTCGATCGAAGCTGGTCGCGTCGATCGTGGAGGCGCCGGTCTACGTGATCGCCACCACGGGCGCACCCGGCGCCGCCGGGCTTCGCGCCGCCGGAGTCGAGGTGATCGAGTCCGAAGCGCTCGGGCCGGACCGCGTCGGTGCCGCGCTCGACGAGCTCGGCAAGCGTGGGATCGACTCCGTCCTGCTCGAGGGTGGTGCGACCGTGGCGGGTGCCTTCCACGACGCCGGCGAGATCGACGAGTTGAGGCTGTTCATCGCCCCGATCCTGCTGGGCGCCGGGCGCCCGCTGCTCGCCGGAAGCGGTGCCGCGACCCCGGCGGATGCCCTGCCCGCGCTGGACGTCGACTGGCAGCCATCGGGCGCGGACGTGCTCGCGACCGCCCGCTTGCGAGAGTGGTGAGGATGTTCACCGGGATCGTCGAGGAGCTGGGCGAGGTGGAGCGGATCGACGTCGGCGAGGCCGGCGTTCGTCTCCGGATCCGCGCCGGGATCGCCCGCGATCTGCACCAGGGGGACTCGATCGCGGTCGAGGGCTGTTGCCTCACCGCCGCCGGGCTCGACGACGGCGCATTCGAGGCCGACGTGATGAACCAGACCCTCTCACTGACCACGCTCGGAGGGCTCGAGCCAGGCGACCGCGTCAACCTCGAAGCGCCGCTCCGCGCGGGGGAGCCGCTGGGCGGCCACATCGTCCAGGGGCATGTCGACGGGGTCGGCGAGGTCGCCGGAGTGAGCGAGGACGGCTTCGCACGCCGCGTCCGGGTCCGCGTCCCGGATCAGCTCGAGCGCTATCTGGTCGAGCACGGGTCGGTGACCGTTGCCGGGGTGAGCCTTACGGTCGCCGGCCTCGACGAGGAATCGTTCGAGGTCTCGCTGATCCCGGAAACGCTCGAACGCACCACCCTCGGCGCGGCGGCTGAGGGCACGAAGGTCAACCTCGAGCTCGACGTCGTCGCCCGCTACGTCGAGAGGCTTCTAGGCTTCCAGGAGGAGACCAGCTGATGGCAGAGACGGAGACCCAGACCACGTTCGCAACGGTGGAAGAGGCGTTGGAGGACATCCGCGCCGGGAAGATGGTTGTCGTCTGCGACGACGAGAACCGCGAGAACGAGGGAGATCTGACGCTCGCGGCTCAGTTCGCGACGCCGGAGGCGATCAACTTCATGGCGAAGGAGGGGCGCGGGCTGATCTGCCTCTCGCTCACCGGCGAACGCTGCGACGAGCTCGGTCTCAACCTGATGGCGGCGAAGAACGAGGCGCCGCTTCAGACCGCGTTCACGGTCTCGGTCGAGGCGCGCCACGGCGTCACCACCGGGATCTCGGCCGCCGACCGGGCGCACACGATCCAGGTTGCGATCGATCCCCGCTCGACGCCGGAATCGCTGGTCCAGCCCGGCCACGTCTTCCCGCTCAAGGCGAAGGACGGCGGCGTGCTCGAGCGCGCCGGGCAGACCGAGGCGGCCGTCGATCTCGCCCGCCTCGCCGGCCTCAATCCGGCCGGGGTGATCTGCGAGATCATGAACGACGACGGGACCATGGCCCGGGTCCCCGATCTGGTGCCCTACTGCGAGCGGCACGGGCTGAAGATGATCACGGTCGCCGACCTGATCGCCTACCGCCGCCGTACCGAACAGCTCGTCGAGCGGGTCGTCTCGACCAAGCTGCCGACGGCGTTCGGCGAGTTCACCGCGGTCGGCTACCGGGCACTGCTCGATGACAAGCACCACGTCGCGATGGTCAAGGGCGACGTCGCCGGGCAGGAGGACGTGCTCATCCGCGTCCACTCGGAGTGCCTCACCGGCGACGTCTTCCACTCGCTGCGCTGCGACTGCGGCGAGCAGCTCGAGGCGGCGATGGCGATGATCGAGAAGGAGGGCCGCGGGGTACTGCTCTACCTGTCCCAGGAGGGACGAGGGATCGGTCTCTTGAACAAGCTCCGCGCCTACAAGCTCCAGGAGGAGGGCCTCGACACCGTCGACGCCAACCTCAAGCTCGGCCTCCCGGCCGACCTGCGCGACTACGGGATCGGCGCCCAGATCCTCGTCGACCTCGGCCTCACCAGCATCCGCATCCTCACCAACAACCCGAAGAAGATCCACGGTCTCGAGGGCTACGGCCTCTCGCTCTCCGAGCAGGTTCCGCTCCAGTCGACTCCGAACCCGCACAACGAGGAGTACTTGAACGCGAAGCGCGACAAGCTCGGCCACGTCCTCCACCACCAGGGCCTAGCGCTCGACGAGGAACTGATCCACGACGAGCACGAGAAGGACGAGGGTCGCGGTGGCTGAGCGGAGTCCGGAGTTCGCGATCGTCGTCGCGACCTTCTACGACGACCTCGCCGAGCGCCTGGTCAACGGAGCGACCGAGGCCTTCAACGAGGGCGGGATCGCCCCGAGCTCGGTCGAGGTGTTCGAGGTCCCCGGCGCCTTCGAGCTGCCGTTCGCCGCCAAGGTGTGCGCCGAGAGCGGCCGCTACGACGGCGTCGCCTGCCTCGGTGTCGTCATCCGCGGCGAGACCAACCACTACGACTACGTCTGCGCGGAGGCGGCGCGCGGGATCCAGCGGGTCCAACTCGACACCGGCGTGCCCTGCGCGTTCGGCGTGATCACCTGCGACACGCGCGAGCAGGCCGAGGCCCGCGCGGACGGCGACAAGCGCGATCAGGGGCGCCACGCGGCCGAGGCGGTCGTGCGTTCGGCGGAGCTGAAGCGCTCGCTCGCCTAGCCCCGCGCTGTCGCTACCATTCCGAACCCAATGCACGGCACCTGCTTCTTTCATCGCCTGACGGCGACTCACCGGAATCTCTAGTGGCGAAGGTCTGTCACAGCTGCGGCAAGAAGCCGGCGTTTGGAAACTCGCGCAGCCACTCGATGGTTGCCACCCGGCGCCGCTTCAACCCGAACCTGCAGAAGGTCCGGATCACCGAGGACGGTGCCCCCCGGCGCGTCTACGTCTGCACCCGCTGCCTCAAAGCGGGCAAAGTTCTGAAGCACGCCTGACGAATGAACGGCCACGTCCTCGGCTTCGCCTCCGGGCGTGCCGGGCTTGGGCCGGGCGTCGTAGTCTCCAGCCAAGTGTCGGACCCCTCTCTTCATCGTTTCCGCCAGGTCGTCGCCGTTGCGCTCTCCCATCTCGAGGCGCGGCGGGAGGAGATCAACGATCTGAACGTGTTCCCGGTCGCCGACGGCGACACCGGGGACAACATGGCGCTGACGATGCGCCACGTCCTGGACGAGCTCGAGCACCTCGAGCGGGCCAGTGAGAGGGATCCGCAGCGACCCGAGATCGTCCGCGAGGTCGCGCGCGCGGCGCTGCTCGGCGCCCGTGGCAACTCGGGCGTGATCCTGAGCCAGATCGTCCGCGGAGCCGCCGAGAAGCTGGTCACCCCGCCCGGGCGCCTGATCGATCCGGAGCTGATCGAGGCGGCGCTCACGAACGCGGCCGACCGCGCCTACGCCTCGGTCCGCGAGCCCGCCGAGGGGACCATGCTCACCGTGATCCGCGTGATGGCCCATGCGGTCGCCGAGCGGCGGGCGCAGTGGCAACGCGAGCGGCTCGACGAGGGCGCCGGCGACGCGGAGCAGAACGCGCTGCTCGCGGAGATGCTGACCACGGCCCTGTTCACCGGCGAGGAGGCGCTCCGGCACACCACCGAGCAGCTCGACGTGCTCGCGGAGGCCGGGGTGGTCGACGCCGGGGCGCTCGGGCTCGTCGTCATCGTCCGCGGATTCGTCGCAGGCCTCGCCGGCGAGGAGGCCTCGGCACTGATCCCGAAGATCCCCCACTACGCCGCCGCCCGCCTCGACCAGGTCCACCACGCGGACTCCGAGTACCGGTACTGCACCAACTTCATCGTCACCGGCGAGGGGCTCGATGGCGACGCCCACGTTGCCGCGCTCGAGGCGCTCGGCGACTCGGTACTCGTCGTCGGCGACGAGGCGACGCTCAAGATCCACGTCCACACCGACGATCCCGACGCGGCGAAGGCGATCTTCGACGCCGCCGGCACGGTCGAGCGTGAGGACATCGCGGACATGCACGAGCAGGTCGCCTCGCAGAGGGAGCGCCTGGGCTCCGGCGGGTCCGCGGGCGTGGTCGCGGTTGCGAGCGGTGACGGCATGCGCCGGCTCTTCGAGAGCCTCGGCGCGATCGTGGTCGACGGCGGGCCGACCCTGAACCCGCCGACCAAGGACCTCCTCGCCGGGATCGAGGCTTGCGAGGCGGCGCAGGTCGTCCTCTTGCCGAACTCGAAGAACGTCCAGATGGCGGCTGAGGAGGCGGCGCAGCTGGCGGCGAAGCCGGTCGTCGTCGTCGCGACCACGACCCAGCAGGCGGCGCTCGCCGGGCTGGTCGAGTTCAACCCCGCAGACGACGCCGCCGCGAACGCCGGGCGGCTCGAGGGGGCAATCGCGGCCATCCGGACCGGCGCCGTCGCCCCGGCCGCGCGTGACGACGTCGAGGGCCGCTTTCGACGCGGCGACTCGGTCGGCTTCGTCGGCGAGGAGATCGAGGCGTGGGGTGGCGCGGGCTCGACGCTCGTGCAGACGGTCGCCGCGCTACTCGACGGCAACGAAGCGGAGATCGTCACGGTGATCGAGGGGGCGGAGGCGCCGATCTCCCTCGACGAGCTCCTGCTCGAGCTTCCCAACGGCGCCGAGCTCGAGCTGCACCGGGGCGGAACGCCCAACTACTCCTGGCTGATCGCGGCGCAGTAGCTAGCCGTCGATCTCGACGACCGCCTCGATCTCGACCGGGACGTCGAACGGGAGCTGGCCGGCGCCGATCGCGCTGCGTGCGTGGTGGCCGTGATCGCCCCAGAGCTCGAGTATGAGGTCGGTGAATCCGTTGATCACGGCCGGCGGCTTGTCGAACCCCGGTGCGCAGGACACGAGGCCGAGGGCCTTGACCCAGCCGGTGACGCGGTCGAGGTCGCCGAGCTCCGCGCGGAGGCTGGCGAGAATCGCGAGCGTCGTCAGGCGGGCGGCCTCATAGCCCTGTTCGACGGTGACCTCGTCGCCGACGCGGCCGCGCATCAGGACCTCGGAGCCGTCGGTCGGCAGATGGCCCGAGACGTAGGCGTGTGGTCCGCTCACCCGGACCAGGTCGAACGGGAACTCGACTCCCGGCGGCGGCGCGAAGACGGCGGGCAGCGCGAGGCCGAGTTCTCCGAGTCGGTCGTCGATCCGTCCCATCGGCAGGCCAATCTAGCCTTCTGCGAGCCGTGACGACCGACACCCTGGAGATACCGCGCGCGATCGGCTCCGGGCAATCCCAGGGTCGCGAGGAGCTGCGGTCCGTCGAGCTGCGCTCGCGACCGCGGCCCAGCCGGCTCGCGGCGCCGATCTCGAGCCTGCGAGGCGCGGGGCCGAAGCTCGCCGCGGCTGCGGCCGAGATCGGGATCGAGACCCTCGCCGACCTGCTCTGGCACATCCCCCATGCTCACCGCGACCAGGCCGACGTGCGCGAGGTCGCGGACCTGAAGATCGGCGAGCAGGCGACGGTCCGCGTCACCGTCCGCACCGCGCGGGTTCGCCCGACCCGTCGCCGCAACCTGCGGCTGGTCGAGGCGAGCGTCGCCGACGCGAGCGGGCCGATGAAGGCCGTCTGGTTCAACCAGGCCTACCTGGCCGAGCGCCTGAGCCCAGGCACGACCCTGCTCCTGAACGGGAAACTCGACCGGTCCGGCTTTCGCGTCTCCGCGCACGAGATCGTCGCCGGCGGCACCCCGGCCACCGGGATTCACACGACCGGGATCGTGCCGGTCCACAACGCGACCGCGCGGCTCTCCGCGAACAAGCTCCGCGACTGGATCTGGCAGGCAGTCGCGCGGGCGCCGGACGCGATCGAGTCGCTGCCCGCCGAGCTCCGCGTTCGCCTCCACCTCGCCTCGGAGGCCGACGCGCTGCGCTCGGCCCACTTCCCCGACTCGCCCGAGGAGGCGGCGAGTGCCCGCGACCGGCTCGCGTTCGAGGAGCTCTGCCTGCACCAGGCGGCCCTCGCGATGCGGCGCGACGCCCGGCGCGGCTCGCGCCCGGGGATACCGATCGGCCCGCGCGGCGAGCTCGCCGAGAGCTGGCTCGCCTCGCTGCCGTTCGAGCTCACGGGCGATCAACGCCAGGCGCTCGCCGAGGTCGACGCGGACCTCGCGACCGGACAGCCGGTACAGCGGCTGCTGATGGGCGAGGTTGGCTCGGGAAAGACGGTGATCGCCGTGTACGCGATGCTGCGCGCGCTCGAGGGCGGCCACCAGGCCGCGCTGATGGCGCCGACCGAAACGCTCGCCGAGCAGCATGCGGCGACCCTCAACGAGCTACTACCGAACGTTCCGCCCGCCTCCTCGGCTTCGCCTCCGGGGGCGGCCGGGTCAGCCGTCGGCTTGATCCCATTTGCGCTTCTGACCGGGGCGACGCCGGCCGCTCGCCGCCGCGAGTCCCTCGAGCGGCTCGCATCGGGCGAGCTCGGCCTCGTCGTCGGCACCCACGCGCTGATCGAGCGCGACGTCGAGTTCGCGAGCCTCGCCATCTGCGTAGTCGACGAGCAGCATCGCTTTGGCGTCAGCCAGCGGGCGGCGCTCGACCGCAAGGGACCGGGGGAGGCAGCGCCGCACACGCTGCACATGACCGCCACCCCGATCCCGCGGACGCTCTCGATGACCGCCTACGGCGACCTCGACACGACGACGATCGCCGAGCTCCCGCGCGGCCGGCGGCCGGTGAAGACCTGGGTGGTCGGCGAGGAGAAGCGCAAGGGCGCCTACGAGTTCATCCGCGAGCGCCTGCGCGAGGGCAGGCAGGCCTACGTCGTCTGCCCGCTCGTCGCCGACTCCGAGCAGATGCAGGCGAAGGCGGCGAGCGTCGAGGCGGAGCGACTCGCCCGAGGCGAGTTCGCCGACTTCCGGGTCGGGCTCCTGCACGGGCAGATGGCCTCGCGGGACAAGGCGGCTGCGATGGATGCGTTCGCGACGGGGGAGACCGACGTGCTCGTTGCGACGACTGTGATCGAGGTCGGTATCGATGTCGCCAACGCGACCGTGATGCTGATCGAGGGGGCCGAGCGCTACGGGCTCTCCCAACTCCATCAGCTCCGCGGCCGGGTCGGGCGCGGCGAGCACGAGTCGCAGTGCATTCTCTTCTCGGACCCGGACTCCGAGCTCGCCCGCCGGCGGATGAAGGCGATCGCCGCGAGTCACGACGGGTTCGAGCTCGCCGAGGTCGACCTGACCCTCCGCGGGGAGGGGGAGATCCTCGGCACGCGCCAGCACGGGATGCCCCGCTATCGCGCCGCCGTGCTCCCCGACGACGCCGAGCTCCTGGCGGCCGCCCGCGCGGAGATCCAGCGCCTGCTCGAGGAGCACGGGACCCTCGACGCGCCGGAGCTCGGCCCGCTGCTCGACGCCGCTCGAATGCAGTTCGGCGATGAGCGCACGGAGGGGATCTCCGCATGAGGGTCACGGGAGGCCGCCTGGCCAGCCGCAAGCTGACCCCGCCGAAGAAGGGGACCAAGGACGTCCGCCCGACCTCGGATCGTGCCCGCGAGACGCTCTTCGCGATCCTCGGCGACGTCTCCGACCTCAGCGTCCTCGACCTCTTCGCCGGTTCCGGCGCGCTCGCGATCGAGGCTCTCTCCCGCGACGCTGATTCGGCGGTGCTCGTCGACAAGGCGCCGGCCCTTGCGAGCCGCAACGTCGCCGACCTCGGGCTGGAGCGCCGCTGTGAGGTGATCCGCGGCGATGCGATCCGCTACCTCGAGCGCGCGGTGGAGCGCAAGGAGCGCTTCGGCCTCGTCCTCTGCGACCCGCCCTATAGACTCGCCGACCCGCTTGAGCCCGAACTCGCACAGCTGCTGCCCCCGCTCCTGCCGCGCTTCGGCCGCCTCGTGGTCGAGAGCTCCGCGCGGCGCCCGCTCGCGATCGATCTGCCGCTCGAAGCGGAGCGCGAGATCGGCGAGGCGCTGATCCGGATCTACTCGAAGTGATGGCTGAGAGCGAAAAGATCGCAGTCTGCCCGGGGAGCTACGACCCGGTCACCAACGGGCACCTCGACATCATCGGGCGCGCCTCGCGCATCTTCGACAAGGTGGTCGTCGCCGTCGTCGGCCAGGGCATCCGCAAGTCGAAGACGATGTTCACCCCGGAGGAGCGCGCGCAGTTCCTCATCGACGCGACCGCCGACCTCGCCAACGTCGAGATCGAGATCTTCACCAACCTGCTCGTCGACTTCGCCCGGGACCGCGGCGCGACCGCGCTGGTCAAGGGCATCCGGGCGATCTCCGACTTCGAGTACGAGCTCGAGATGAACCAGCTCAACCGCAAGCTCGCTCCCGAGCTCGAGTCGGTCTACCTCTTCGCCTCGCCGGACTACAGCTTCCTGCGCTCGACGGGCGTCAAGGAGATGGCGACGTTCGGTGGCGACGTCTCCGACCTCGTCCCGGCACCGGTGGCCGAGGCGCTCAAGGAAAGGGCGACGCGGGAGGAGTGAGTACCGGACGTTCCGCCCGCCCCCTCGGCTTCGCCTCCGGAGGCGGCCGGGTCAGGCGTCGCATGGGCAGGAGGTTGCAAGAGCGCGGCGAAATGACGCCCGAACCGGCCCACCTGGCAGCGGCCGCGTAAGCTTCCCGGAGCTTTTATGGACGTTCTCGTACTAATAGACAAGCTCGACGATCTGATCCACAACGCGCGGCCGGTGCCGCTCACGGATCAGGTCCGCGTCGATCGCGAGGAGATCTACGACCTCCTCGACCAGATGCGCGCCACGATCCCCGAGGAGATCAAGCAGGCGCGCTGGATCGTCAAGGAGCGCCAGGAGATGCTCGCCGAGGCCAAGCGAGAGGCAGAGCGCGTGGTCAAGGAAGCCCGCGACCAGCAGGCCCGCCTGATCTCCGACGAGGAGGTCTACAAGCAGGCCGAGCGCGCAGCCGAGGAGATCATCGAGGACGCTCGCGAGACCGAGCGCCAGATCCGCCTCGGTGCCGAGGACTACGCCGACGAGATCCTCTCGACGCTCGAGGTCAACCTCGAGAAGTTCCTCTCCGCCGTGCAGCGAGGCCGTGACCGCCTCGCCGGCCGCGAAGAGGAAGAGCCGGTCGAGGTCCAGTAGCCGCTCCCGCCCGGACGCGTGACGACCGAGGGCGCCGAACCGCCGGACCCCGCCGCCGTCCGCGAGCTCGCGCGCGTGGCCACGGAAGAGGATCCCGGCGAGCTCGAGCTGCGCCCGGTCGAGGGCGGGGCCTCGCGCGAGACCTTCATCGCCCTCGCCGGTGGCGAACCCCGCTTCGTCGTCCGCCGGGAGCCCGCGGCCGGCATGTCGCTGACGGCGCTCGAGCTCGAGCGGCGCGTGGTCGAGGCCGCGGATCTCGCGGGCGTCCCGATCGCGCTCCCGCTGGCCTACGAGGAGCCGGGCGGCCGGCTCGGGGCCGGCGCCGGGTACCTGATGGACCACGTGCCCGGGACGTCGCTGGCGCCGCGGGTGCTGCGCCGGGACGAGTACGCCGCCGCGCGCGAGCGGCTCCCGGCCCAGCTCGGCTCCGCGCTCGCGCAGGTGCACACGGTCGATCCGGCGACGATCGACGGCCTCGCCGGGGGCGCCGGTGATCCGGCGCTCGAGTCCTGCGAGTTCTGGGAGCGCGCCCTCGACGAGGTCGGCGAGCCGCTGCCCGCGGTCGAGGCCGGGCTGCGCTGGCTCCGCCTCAATCCACCGCCGCCGCCGGAGCGGATCACGCTCGTCCACGGCGACTACCGGCTCGGGAACTTCATCGTCGACGAGCACGGGCTCGCCGCGGTCATCGATTGGGAGCTCTGCCACGCCGGGGACCCGGTCGAGGACATCGGCTGGCTCTGCATCCGCTCGTGGCGTTTCGGCAACGACGCGCTGCCGGTGGCGGGCGTTGGCGAGCTCGAGCCGTTCCTCGCCGCCTACGAGGCGGCCGGGGGCGCGCGCCCGGACGCCGAGCGGCTGCGCTGGTGGGAGGCGTTCGGGAACGCCAAGTGGGCGATCATCTGTGCCCGCCAGGCCCATGACCACCTCCTCGGCGACCGGCCGAGCCTCGAGCTCGCGTCGCTGGGACGCCGCATCTGTGAGCCGGAGTGGGACCTGTTGCAGCTTGTCCGTCCTGGGGCGGACCCGGACGGCAGCGGAGGCGAAGCCGAGCAGCCGGCAGGCGGCGTTCCGTAATGCAGGATCGCCCCACGGCACCCGAGCTGCTCGATGCCCTGGCGGGGATGCTGTTCTCGCAGGTCCGCGAGTGGGTTCCGCGCGAGCGGCGCTTTCAGATTCTCGTCGCCGCAAACGTCTGCGCCGTCCTCGCCCGTGAGCTGCGCGCCGGGAGCGAGCCGGCGCTCGCCGACGCGCGGCTCTTTCGCGAGCTGCTCGGCAACGGCGCGGCAGACGATCCGTTGCCGGAGGAAGCCGACGCGGCGGCGCGCGCCTCCGCGGCGGAGCTGGCGAAGGCGATTCGCGCCGGGGACCTCGACGACGACCTCCCGCCGGCGATCGGAAGGCTCCGCGAGCACGTCTCCCGCAAGCTCGCCGTCGCCCGGCCGGGCTACGACGCCGCTCAGTCGTAGACGGCGCGGATCACGGCGAGGTCGTCGCCCTCCCAGAGCACCTCACCGCCGGCCCACTCGGCCTGGTCCGCGGCCGGCGAGGGCCGGTCGAACTCCGGGTGGGGAGGGGCGACCTGCTGCTCCGGCGGGACGAGGACGAGATCGCCGATCACGAGCGAGCGCGACTGCTCGCGGACGCGGCGAAACAGCTCCTGCTTCTGAGATTCGTCGAGGTGGTGGACGGAGAGGACCGCGATCACGAGATCCCAGGGCCCATCCGGGAGCGGGTCCTCGATGCGGCCGAGGCGCATCTCCTCCCAGCCGAGCTCGCGGGCCTTGAACACCATCTCCGGGCTGGAGTCGATTCCGGTGATCCGGGCTTCGGGGAACCGCTCCCAGATCCGCCGGGTGGTCTCGGCGGTGCCGAAGCCGAGCTCGAGCACCCGCTTCGGCTCGAACGGAATAGCCGCGAGCGTCTGCTCCTGCAGCTCCTCGTAGCGCGGGATCTCGCCGACGACCATCTCCAGGTAGGTCTCGGGATCCCATCGAAAGTCAGCCTCCACGCGGTCCTCTCGCTATCGTGATTTCGGGCCCCGGCGGACCCGCGGCGGAACATGATGAGCGATTCGGCGCGTGACAGACGACAGACGATCGAGCTCGCCGGCCTCAACCTGAGCCCGGGCGAGGGCGAGCGGGTCGACGTCTCGGTGACCCCGGACGCGCCGACGGTCGGGGGCGTCGAGCTCGCGGTCGGGGATGGGCCCGTCCCGACGCGCCTCGACGTCTCTCGAACGGCGGCCGGGTTCGCGCTTCGCCTGCGCTTTGAGGGTGAGGTCCGCGGCCCGTGCTTCCGCTGCCTCGCGCCGGCGGCGATGACTGTGCCTGTGGACGCCCGCGAGGTCGATCAGCCGCTCTCCCGCGACGAGGACCTGCTCAGTCCCTACGTGGACGAGGGCGATCTCGACCTCGGCGCCTGGGCGCGCGACGCGCTCACGCTCGCCCTCCCGCCGAAGCTGCTCTGCCGTCCCGACTGCGCGGGCCTCTGCGCGGTGTGTGGCGAGTCGCTGAACGACGCCGCCCCGGGCGCCCACGATCATCCGAAGGAGCCGGATCCGAGGTGGGCGAAGCTCAGGGAGCTTCAGGAGTAAGCCCGACCGCTTGCAGCGCGGCGACCTTCCCGGAGAAGACCTCCCAGCGCACGACCTTGCCCCCTTCAAAGGTCCAGACCTGGGCGAACCGGCGTTGGAACGGAACCCCGCTGCCCTTGCCGCGGCCGCGCTCGTCGACGACGAGCACGATCTGCTCGCCGGCATCGATCACCTCTTCCGCGGCGAGGCGGTACTCGTCCCAGGTGCCCCAGTAGCGCCGCGAAGCTTCAATCACGGCATCGCGCCCGACGATGACCTCGGGCAGATCGATGAGCCGTGTCGTCGCGCTCATGTCCCAGACGACGTCGTCATCGAGCAGGGCCCAGAAGAAGTCGACGTCGTCGACGCCGCGGCGGCCCAACTCCATGTTCTCCTCCGACATCGCCCGCGGAGTATCTCGCGCCGGCGCTTCCCCGCTACCATTCCGCGCTGCCCATGGCCGTCCCGAAGAAGCGACAGTCTCGCACCCGCCGCGACAAGCGGCGAGCGAATCACAAGGCGGCGACGCCGCGCCTCAACGAGTGCCCGCGCTGCCACAGCCCTCGACTGCCCCACCGCGTCTGCCCCGTCTGCGGCACGTATGCGGGGCGCGAGGTGATCTCGCACGAGATCGGCGAGGACGACACCGGCACCGGCACCGACGCCGGCGCCTAGTCAAGCCGCACGCTCGATGACGACGATCGCCCTCGACGGCCGGGGGGCCGACGGAGGGGCCGACGTGATCGTCGCCGGCGCACGCGCCGCGGCGGCTGACGGGATCGCACTGCGTGTCTTCGGCGACCCGGCCGAGCTGGCCGAACTCGCGGACATCGATGGCGTGGAGGTGGTCGAGGCCGCCGACTCGATCACGAACGACGAGGAGCCGGTGAAGGCCGTCCGCGGCAAGGTCGAGGCCTCCATCGTCCGCGCCGCCCGCGACGTCGCCGAGGGTGGGTCCGACGCGCTCGCGAGCGCCGGACCGACCGGGGCGACGATGACCGCGGCGCTCTTCACGCTGAAGCGAATCAGGGGAGTGCGAAGGCCGGCGCTCGCGCTCCAGCTCCTCGTCCCGGGAAGCGATATCCCGCCCGTGCTCCTGCTCGACGTCGGCGCGAACAGCGAGGTGCGCCCGCAGGACCTGGTCCAGTTCGCCTACCTCGGCGCGGCCTTCAGTCGCGCCGTACTGGGCGTCGAGCGCCCGCGCGTGGCGTTGCTCTCGGTCGGTGAGGAGCCGAAGAAGGGCACGCCCGAGGTGGTGGAGGCCCACGAGGCCCTCGCGGCGAGCGCCGAGGCCGAGATCGACTTCCGCGGCAACGTAGAGGGCCGTGACCTCTTGAGTGGAGCCGCCGACGTGATCGTCACGGACGGCTTCACCGGCAACGTCGCCCTGAAGACGATCGAGGGGACGGCGAAGGCGGTTGCCGGCGCAGTCGGCGACGCGGCCCGGTCCGGACCGATCGCGGCGGCCGGCGGGCTTCTCCTCCGCCCGGCGCTCGGCGGCCTTCGCCGCCGCATGGATCCCGATCGAACGGGTGGGGCGATCCTGCTGGGCCTTCGGGGCGTCGCCGTCGTCGGCCACGGTACTTCCGGGCCGGACGGGATCGCCAACGCCGTCCGTCTCGCCGCACGCGCGGTGGAGCAGGAGGCGGTGGCGAAGATGACCGAGCTGCTGCCCGCGTCGGGACCCTCGCGCGGCGGGGATGAGAAGATTCCCGAATGAGTCTCGATCGCGACCAGGTGATGGCCAAGGTGCGGGAGCACCTTTCCGCGGAGCTCCAGGTGAGCGCCGAGAAGATCAACGACGCGACCAGCTTTCGCGACGACCTCGATGCCGACTCGCTCGACCTCTACGAGCTCGTGATGGAGCTCGAGGACACCTACGGGATCTCCGTCTCCGAGGAGGCGGCGTCGAGAATCAAGACCGTCGGCGATGCCGTCGACTTCGTCGCCGGGCGGATTGCCGCGTAGCTCTGGGAGACGGGCACGGTTAGATGGCACGCGGAATACGGAGGCTCGCGAGGGGGAGTCGCTCGAAGGCTGTCCCGGCGGGACCGCGGCCGCTGCGCGCGCTGCTCGATGGCCTCCCCCCGGATCTGCGCCACCGAGCGCTGACCCACTCCTCCTGGGTCGACAAGCGCGCCGACTCCTATGGGCGGCTCGCCTTCCTCGGCGACAGCATCCTCGGCCTCGCGCTCGCCGAGCACCTCTTCCGCCGCTACCCCAGCGCCGACATCGGCCGGCTGACGAAGATGCACGGACAGGCGGTCAGCGGCCGGGCCTGTGCCGAGGTCTCGATCGCGCTCGGCGTCCCCGACCTGCTCGCGGAGGCGATGCCGAGCGAGCTCGAGGGCGGCATCGACGTCGACGCCCTGCTCTCCTCCGAGCGCGCGCTCGCCTCCGTCTGCGAGGCGGTGATCGGCGCCTGCTACCTCCATCACGGCTTCGAGATCACCGCGGCGGCCACGGTTGCCGCGTTCGCCTCCGAGCTCGAGATCGCCTCGGAGCGGCTGCTCGACTTCAAGTCTGCGCTGCAGGAGCGCCTGGCACGCAACGGGTCCCGCGTAAAATATGAGGTGACCGCGGAATCCGGCCCGCCGCACGACCGCTTCTTCGAGGTTGCGGCGAGCGTCGACGGCGAGGTCCTCGGCCACGGCGAGGGCCGCAGCAAGAAGGCAGCCGAGCAGTCGGCGGCCGAGGAGGCGCTCACGTCCCTCGGCGCGTAGGAAGCGCGCCAGAAGGGCCGAAAGTGTCGTCCGACTGCGTCGCGAGGCTTACCGGACCTGCGCGGACCGTTTACGACAACTCGCATGCCCAGATGCACCTGAGTTCGATCACGATCAAGGGCTTCAAGTCCTTCCCCGAAAGGACGAAGCTCGTCTTCTCGCCTGGCGTCAGCGTGATCGTCGGGCCGAACGGCTGCGGTAAGTCGAACGTCACCGACGCCGTCCTCTGGGCGCTTGGCGAGCAGAGCCCCTTGAGCGTCCGCGGCCAGTCGATGCAGGACATGATCTACGCCGGTGGCGAGGGGATCGGGCCGAGCCGCTATGCCGAGGTCGAGGTGGTTCTCGACAACGACGGCGGCGACGGAGGTGAGTGGTCCGAGATCGCGGTCACGCGCCGGCTCGACCGTGGTGGAGACGGCAGCTACCGCCTGAATGGCGCGCGCGCCCGGCTCGCGGACGTGGTCGAGACGCTCGCCGACGCGAACCTCGGCCGCGAGATGCACTCCGTCATCAGCCAGGGCCGGGTCGAGGAGATCGTGCTCTCGGCGCCACGCGAGCGTCGCCTCCTGGTCGAGGAAGCGGCCGGGCTCGGCAAGCACCGAAAGCGCCGCAGGCGCGCGCAACTGAAGCTCGAGCGCACCCAGGACAACCTCGACCGGGCGCTCGACGTCGAGCGCGAGGCGCGATCGCGGCTGCGGCCGCTCAAGCGCCAGGCACAGGCCGCCGACATCCACGCGCGCCTCGAGCGCGACTCCGCCGAGCTGCGCGCCAGGCTGCTGGCCGCGGAGCTCCTCGGCCACGAGGGCGAGCTCGCCGCCGCGCAGACGAAGGCCACGAAGGCGCGTGAGGCGCGGGCGAAGCTCGACGCCGAGCTCGCGGCGCTGAACGAGCGCCGCAGCGCGATCGAGGAGAAGCTCGCCGCCCGCGACCGGGAGCGGACGGAATCGTGGGGGCGGCTCACCGCCGTCCGCGGCGCCAACGAGCGCCTCACCGTCCGCGCCGAGGCGCTCGCGGCGCGACGGACCGAGCTCGCTGCCGCCGTCGAGCGTCGAAGCGCAACCCTCGGCGCGCTCGCCGAGGAGCTTGCGAGCGCGACCGGCGCCGGGGACGGTGACGATCCGGTCGCCGCCGGCCTCGAGCGGATCGGCGAGTCGCTGGCGAAGGCGTCCGCGGCGCTGGGCGGCGCGCGGGAGCCGGGCGCCGCGACGAAGCGAGCCGCCGCACTGGCGCTCGTCCGTGAATCCTCCGAGCACGCCGCGCGGATGGCGCGCCGGGTCGAGGACATGCTCGGTGCCGGCAAGCAGGACTCGCTTGCCACCCGAATCGACCGCGAGGCCGCGATTCTGGCCGCGCTCGCGGACCTCTGCGAGGCGGCCGCCGACGCGCGCGACGCGACCGGCGACCGGGCTCGGGAGCTCGAGGGGCGGATGGTCGGCGGGGACGCCGACGATGTCACCGATGCGCTTCGCGCCTGCGCCCGCGAGGACGCCGAGATCCAGGCGAAGCTGCGGGCGGCCGGCGACCTCGTGACCGAGGCCCAGGTGAGCGTCGCCCATCTGGAGGACAGGCGCACGGACGCCGCGGATGAGCTGACGAAGGCCGCCGCGACCCTCGGCCGCGAGATCCCGGTCGCGGAGGAGCCACTCGGCGAGGCGGAGCGCGCCGAGATCGAGGCGAAGCTCGAGCGCTTGGCCCGTCGTCGCGAACAGCTCGGCCCGGTCAACCCGCTCGCGGAGGCGGAGTACAAGGAGGCGCTCGCCCACGTCGAGGACCTCGAAGCGCAGCGCACGGATCTCGAGACGGCGCTCGCGGAGCTGGCGACGCTGATCAAGGAGACCGATCGGAAGATCCACTCGGCCTTCGAAGAGACGTTCGAGGCGACGCAGAAGAACTTCGAGGAGCTCGTCGAGCACCTCTTTCCCGGCGGTCGCGGCCGCCTGCGGCTCGTCGACGACGATCGCGGCCCGAAGCCGGTGCTGGGCGGGGCCGAGGCGCCCGTCGACGACTCAACCGACCTGGCAGCTGACCCGTCCGCCCCCGGAGGCGAAGCCGAGGAGGCGGACGGAACGTTCGGTATTCAGACCCAGGGGGTCGAGATCGAGGTCACGCCCGCGGGCAAGGCTACGCGCCGTCTCTCGCTCCTCTCCGGTGGCGAGAAGGCGCTCGTCGCCCTGGCCTTCGTCTTCTCCGTCTTCCTCGCGCGGCCCTCGCCCTTCTACATCCTCGACGAGGTCGAGGCCGCGCTCGACGACGCCAACATCGACCGCTTCCTCCAGCTCGTCAACCGCTTCTCCGACCGCGCCCAGTTCATCATCGTCACCCACCAGAAGCGCACGATGGACGCGGCGGAGGTCCTCTACGGCGTCTCGATGGGCCGCGGCGGCGTGACGAAGGTCGTCTCGCGGCGCTTCGATGCCGAACAACCGGCGCTTGGCGAGGGAGAGGCTGCCGAGGCCGCATAGCTAGCCTGCCCAGGCCGATGGACTGGGAACAGCTGATAAACGTTCCGTCCGGCTCCTCGGCTTCGCCTGCGGGGCCGGACGGGTCAGCCGAGGGCGCGGATGTTGAAGGCAGACGTCGCCCATTTGCACGTCTGCGTGAGCGGCTTTCTAAGAGCCGCCAGGCGCTCACCGCGGAGCTCTCGGCGAGCCTCTTCGAGCGGCTCGACGAGGAGACCTGGGAGCGACTCGAGGAGGCGCTGATCCTCGCCGACGTCGGCGCGGCCGCGACGGCGGATGTGGTGTCGCGGCTCGAGGGCGAGGTCGAGGCGGGCAAGATCACCGACCCGGAGGCGGCGCGGGCGCGCCTGGTCGAGCTGCTCGCCGAGCTGGCGGCGAGTGAGCCGCCGCGGCTCGATCTGAGCGCGAAACCGACGGTGATCATGGTCGTCGGCGTCAACGGAACCGGGAAGACGACGACGATCGGCAAGCTCGCGTCGGTGCTCAAGGAGCGTTTCGGCCTCGAGGTGATCGTCGCGGCGGCGGACACGTACCGGGCGGCCGCGATCGAACAGCTCGAGACCTGGGCCGACAGGGCTGGGGTCGAGATCGTCCGCGGCAACCCTGGCGGCGATCCCGGTGCGGTCGTCTTCGACGCGGTTGCCGCCGCCGAGGCCCGCGAGGCAGACGTCGTCATCGCGGACACCGCCGGCCGCCTACACACGCACGGCAACCTGATGGAGGAGCTGGCGAAGATGAACCGCGTGGTGTCGAAGCGGGTCGAGGGCGCCCCGCACGAGACGCTGATCGTGATCGACGCGACCACGGGTCAGAACGGCCTTCGCCAGGCGAAGGCGTTCTCGGAGGCGGTCGCGCTCTCCGGGGTCGTGCTGACGAAGCTCGACGGCACGGCGAAGGGCGGAATCGCGCTCGCGATCGCCAAAGACCTCGGGCTACCGGTGAAGCTCATCGGCGTCGGCGAGTCGATCGAGGACCTCCGCCCCTTCGACGCCCGAGAGTTCGCCTCGGCACTGGTCGGCGAGTAGCCGTGCCCGAGGTAGGGATCTTCGTCGTACCCGGCGCCGAGGATCCGGAGCTGAGCCTTCGCCAGGCGGTCACGGCCGACGAGGTCGGTCTCGACTACGTCGCCGTCCAGGATCACCCCTACCAGAGCCGGTACCTGGACACGTGGACCCTGCTCTCGTTCGTCGCCGCGCGGACGCGCGCGATCCGGTTGCTCACGGACGTCGTCAACCTCCCTCTCCGCCTTCCCACGGTCATCGCCAAGTCCGCCGCGACCCTGGATCTCCTGAGCGGGGGCCGGGTGGAGATCGGGATCGGAGCCGGCGCCTTCTGGGACGCGGTCGAGGCGATGGGCGGCCCGCGGCGCACGCCGAAGGAGTCGGTCGACGCCCTCGAGGAGGCGATCCCGATCATTCGCGACTTCTGGGCTGCCGAGGGATCGCTGCGGCACGAGGGCGAGCACTACCGAGCCAAGGGGGCCAAGCCCGGGCCCGCTCCCGCGCATGAGATCGGCCTCTGGATCGGCGCCTACGGGCCGCGCATGCTGCGCCTCACAGGCCGCCTCGGCGACGCGTGGCTGCCAAGCCTCGGTGAGCGTTACCTGAAGGTCGAGGAGGTTCCCGCGATGCAGGCGAAGGTCGACGAAGGCGCCCGCGCCGCCGGGCGCGACCCTGCCGAGGTCAGGCGCGCGGCCAACTTGATGGAGCTGTCGGGAGACGCCGGCACCTGGGCCGAGCAGCTCGCCCGCGCCGGCGAGCTCGGATTCGACACCCTCCTCGTCAGCGTCCCCGATCACGACCCCGTTGGATTCATCCGCCGGCTGGGCGAGGAAGCCGCCCCGCGGCTGCGCGAGATCGCAGGCTGAGCATCGTGCGGCTCTAAGCTGGTCCGTCCGATGTTCGACCAGCTTTCGGACAGCCTCCAGTCCACCCTTGGCGACCTGCGCTCGCGCGGGAAGCTGACCGAGGCCGACGTCGACGCGGCGATGCGCCAGATCCGCCTCGCCCTGCTGGAGGCGGACGTCAACTTCAAGGTGGTCAAGTCGTTCACCGCCCAGGTCAAGGAGCGCTGCCTCGGCGCCGGCGTGCTCGAGTCGCTCGACCCCGGCCAGCAGGTCGTCAAGATCGTCAACGAGGAGCTCGGTGCGCTCATGGGCGGCGCGAGCCGCGATCTCGCCTTCGCCTCCTCCGGCACGACGGTGATCCTGATGGCCGGGCTTCAGGGCTCGGGTAAGACGACCGCCTGCGCCAAGCTCGCCAAGCAGCTCGGCGACCAGGGCAAGTCGGTCGGACTCGCGGCCTGTGACACGCAGCGGCCGGCAGCGGTCGAGCAGCTGGTGACGATGGGCAAGCGCTCCGGTGCGACCGTCTTCGAGCAGGGAACGGAACGCGACCCCGTCGACATCGCCGAATGGGCGCTCGGCCAGGCGCGCTCGGCGAGCCTCGACGTGCTCATCGTCGACACCGCCGGACGCCTCCACGTCGACGAGGAGCTGATGGGACAGCTCGCGGCGATTCGCAAGCGCACGAAGCCGCACAACATCCTCCTGGTCCTCGATGCGATGACCGGTCAGGACGCCGTCAACGTCGCCGAGAGCTTCTCCGAGACGGTCGACTTCGACGGCGTCGTGCTGACGAAGCTGGACGGCGACGCCCGCGGTGGCGCCGCGCTCTCCGTCCGCGCCGTGACCGGGAAGCCGATCATGTACGCGTCGACGGGGGAGCGGGTCGAGCAGCTCGAGCGCTTCCACCCGGAGCGGATGGCGAGCCGGATCCTCGGCATGGGCGACGTGCTCTCGCTGATCGAGAAGGCGGAATCGGTGTCCGACGCGGACCAGGCGGCGGAGCTCGAGCGCAAGATCCGCAAGCAGGAGTTCACGCTCGACGACTTCCTCGACCAGATGAAGCAGGTCCGGAAGATGGGCCCGCTTCAGAACGTGCTCGGGATGATGCCCGGGATGGGGAAGACGATGAAGCAGATCCGCTCGGTGAACATGGACGAGCGCGAGCTGGACCGGCTCGAGGCGATCATCCTGTCGATGACCCCGGCGGAGCGCGCCAACCCGACGATCATCGACGGATCGCGGCGCAAGCGGATTGCGCAGGGCTCGGGGACGACGGTGCAGGCCGTGAACCAGCTCGTGAAGCAGTTCGCCCAGATGCGCAAGATGATGAGCCAGCTGGCGAAGGGCAAGATGCCCGACCCCGCTCAACTGATGAAGGGCATGCGCTAGAACCAGTCCCCGCCACGTCCTCGGCTTCGCCTGCGGGCGTGCGGGGGCAGGTGTGTAACCTCTTCGCCCTCCTCATGGCTGTACGAATCAGACTCAGAAGGATGGGTTCGAAGAAGAACCCCCAGTGGCGCATCGTCGTCGCCGACAAGCGCTCCCCGCGCGACGGTCGGACGATCGAGACGATCGGCCACTACAACCCGCAGACGGAGCCCTCGGTCATCGTCATCGACGAGGACCGGGCCAAGCACTGGCTCGAGCACGGCGCGCAGCCTTCCGCCACCGTCGCCACGTTGCTGCGGACGAAGGGCATCGAGGCCACGGGGACCTGACGCCGACGCCCGGCCGCGTTTTTAGCGCCGGGTGCGGTAGAGATACGCCGAATGCGTGATCTGGTCGAGTTCCTCGTGCGGGCGCTGGTCGCCGACCCCGACGCCGTCCGCGTCGAGGAGATCGACGAGGGCTCCGAGGGCATTGTGCTCGAGGTCCACGTCGCCGACGAGGACCTCGGCCGGGTGATCGGCCGGGAAGGCCGGGTCGCGAACGCGATCCGCACCCTCGCCAAGGCCGCGGCCACCGTCGAGGGTGTCCGCGTGATGGTCGAAATCGTTGAGGACTAACGCTGCGAATCGATTTCTTCACCCTGTTCCCGGAGTGGTTCGAGTGGTTCTCCGGGCAGCGCCACGTCCGTAACGCCGTCGAGCACGGCTCCGAGCTCTCCTTCTTCAACTACCGCGACTCGACCCAGCTGAGCGGGAGACAGGTCGACGACTCGCCCTATGGCGGCGGCGCCGGGATGGTCCTTCGAGTGGACGTCGTGGACGCCGCCCTGCGAGCGGCCTACGGCGACGGGCCGCACTCGGCTCGTGTGATCCTGCTCGCGCCCTCTGGACGCCAGCTCGACGACGCGCTCGCGACCGAGCTCGCCGATGCGCCGCACCTGGCGCTCCTCTGCGGGCGATACGAGGGCGTCGACGAGCGCGTTCGCGACCACCTCGCCGACGACGCGATCTCGGTCGGCCCCTACGTCCTCGCCGGCGGCGAGCTGGCGGCGATGGTCGTCGCCGACACGGTGCTGCGAAAGCTCCCCGGCTCGCTCGGCCACGCCGACAGTGCGCTGGAAGAGTCATTCTCGGAGGCCCTCGAGGGGGCGCCCGAGTACCCGCACTACACCCGGCCGGCGAGTTACCGCGGCTGGGAGGTACCCCAGGTCCTCCTCTCCGGCGACCACGCCGCGGTCCGCGAGTGGAGGCTGGGGGAGAGCCGAAAGCGGGCGTAGGGTCTCCGCCTGCGAGCGGCGTTTTCGTCCGCTTTAGAGACGAGTTGTCTACTATCTTCTGCCCGGCGGGCCCCGCGATCGTTTCGATCTGCGAACGGCGCCCGCTTTTCTACGTCCCATCCGGACACCGACCCATCAGGACTCCCTCACATGAGCACGATCATCCAGAGCATCGAGCAGCGCCAGCTGAAGAAGGTGGCGCGTTTCGAGCCGGGCGATCGCGTCCGGGTCCACTTCCAGGTGATCGAGGGCACACGCCGTCGCACCCAGGTCTTCGAGGGCATCGTCATCGCTCGCCGAGGATCGGGCGCGCGCGAGACCTTCAGCGTCCGTAAGCAGTCTTTCGGGGTGGGCGTGGAGCGGACCTTCCCGGTGCACTCGCCGAAGGTCGAGCGGCTCGAGGTCGTGGCCCGCGGCGACGTCCGCCGGGCGAAGCTCTACTACCTGCGCGGACGCGTCGGCAAGCGCGCCCGGGTCGCCGAGCGACGCTGGGGGATCGAGGACGATCTCGTCCTCGCCACCGCGGAGGAGCCGGCGGCGATCGACTCCGAGGGCACAACCCAGGAGGAGATCGATCCGGTGGAGGAGCCGGAGGCGGCGGCGGATGAGGCAGAGGCGGGCAGTACCGATGACGGGTCCGACGCCGAGCCGGCGCCGCAACCCGTCGACGAGTCCGAGGCAGACGAGGCCGTCCCCAACGCTGACCCGGCCGCCCCCGCAGGCGAAGCCGAAAAGGCGGGCGGAACGTCCGAGTCTGCCGATGATTCCTAAGCCGACCACCGGCCGCGGAGCCTTCATCGAGCTGGTCGTGATCGTCGCTCTGGCGATCGGCCTCGCGCTCGGAATTCAGGCCTTCCTCGTCAAGCCGTACCAGATCCCCTCGCCGTCGATGGTGCCGACCCTGGAGGTCGGTCAGCGCGTCCTCGTCAACCGCTTCTCCTTTCGGCTCGGCGGCGACCCCGACATCGGCGACATCGTCGTCTTCCACCCGCCGGTCGGCGCCATCTCGGGGCGCAACGATTGCGGCGTCGAGGTCAGCGGCGACCAGGCCTGCCCGCAACCTGTCGACGAGATGGCGGAGGAGAACTTCATCAAGCGCGTCGTCGCGGGCCCCGGGGATACGTTGCGGATCGAGAACGGCGACCCGATCGTCAACGGCGAGCCCGTCGACCAGTCGGACTGGACGATCCGCAAGTGCCCGAGCTGCGACTACCCCGAGGAGATCACGATCCCCGAGGATCACTACTTCATGATGGGCGACAACCGCGGCTCGAGCGACGACAGCCGCTACTGGGGCCCGGTGCCGCGCGACTGGATGATCGGCAAGGCCTTCTTCACCTACTGGCCGCCGGACCAGATCGGCCTCTTCTAGAACGCACAAACGTTCCGCCCGCCTCCTCGGCTACGCCTCCGGGGGCGGCCGGGTCGGGTGTCAACTTCCGCACTTTGCGGCGCCGACGCACCGAAGTGGCCGGGCCGTTGTGCATCATCAGGCCCGTGGAAGCCTCGCCGAGGAGGATCGACAACGCGGAGGAGCGGCCCGGCAAGCGCGGGCCGGGCAAGAAGGCGCTTGCCCGCCGCCGGCGCAAGGCGGCGAGGCTGTTCAAGTTCGACCGCGAGCTCGGCGCGCGATTCGTCGCCGGGGCGGACGAGGCGGGTCGCGGCTCCCTGGCGGGCCCGCTCGTCGCCGCGGCAGTCCTGATCGACTACGAGCGGCTCAGCATGCGCGACCGGCGGGCGCTCGGGATGCTCGACGACTCGAAGCAGCGCAGCCCCGAGGAGCGCGAGGCGCTCTACCCGTGCGTGATCCGCGCTGTCGCCCGTTCCGCGGTGACGATCCGCTGCGTCCGCGGGATCGATTCGCGGGGGCTCCACAACACCAACCTCTCGGCCCTCGCCCGGAGTCTCGAGCGGGTCGCGTGCGACGTGCCCGGAGTCGTGTGCCTGAGCGACGGCTTCCGCCTCGGACCCCGCTGCGCGGTCGAGCACCGGGCCGTGGTTGACGGCGACGCGAAGAGCGCCGCGATCGCCGCGGCATCGGTGATCGCAAAGGTGACCCGCGATCGCTACATGCACCGGATCGCCGCCGCCTACCCGGTTTTCGGGTTCGACGGCAACGTCGGCTACTCGACCCCCGAGCACCGGGCGGCAATCATCGAGCACGGGCCGTCGGATCTACACCGGCGTTCGTTCGCGTCGATTGCGTACAGCCAGCTGCGGCTCGGCTGAGGCCTTAGAAGGCCCCGTGCAGGTGCTCGTACTCGGCCACCCGGCCCGACGCGTCGAGCCGCAGGCCGACCACGTCGAAGCGCAGATCGCGGTGCCGCGGTACGTCGTAGCCCCGCTGGCGTAGCCAGGCGGCGGCGAGCATCCTGATCTTCGCCTGCTTGCGCGGGCCGACGGCGAGCGCCGGGCTCTCCGGTCCGCCGACCGAACCCGCCCGTCGTGCCTTCACCTCGACGAAGACGAGCGCGGGGCCGTCGACGCCGATCAGGTCGAGCTCGCCTCGCAGGTGGATGCCGTTCATGCGCGCGTTGCGATCGACGAGCTGCCAGCCCTCGGCGAGCAGCCGCTTGGCGACGAGATCCTCGGCGAGCCGTCCGAGGGATTGGCGGGCTTCGGTCACTCGCCGAACGTAGGGTTCGCCGGCGCGCGGGTGTGCCGCAAATCGCGCCGACTCGGTCCCAGATCCGACACAGGGAGCCGGCCACCCGCGCACAGGACGCGCCTACCGTCGCCTCCCATGGCCGCGACCGTGCGCACGTACTCCATCGACGGCGTCGAAGCGCGCGAGGTTCGCGTGGAGGCTGATGTCCGCACCGGCCTGCCGGCGTTTGCGCTCGTCGGGCTCCCGGACACCGCGGTGCGCGAGTCACGCGAGCGGGTCCGCGCCGCGCTCGCCAACAGCGGCTTCAAGTTCCCGCAGAACCGGATCACGGCGAACCTGGCGCCTGCGGACCTGCGCAAGGCCGGGCCGGGCTTCGACCTCGCGATCGCCGCAGCGATCCTGGCCGACTCGGGCCAGCTCGATATTCCAGTCCTCGACCGGCTCGCTCTCGCGGGCGAGCTCGCTCTCGACGGCGAGATCCGGCCGGTGCCGGGCATCCTGCCGATGGCCGAGGCCGCGGCACGCGCGGGGGCGCGCGGGTTCGTGGTGCCCCGCGCGGTGGCACCGGAGGCGGCGCTGGTCGGCGGCGTGCGCGTGATCCCGGTGGACCACCTGAAGCAGCTGGCGGCGCTCGGGACCGACGCGGAGCCGGGCCCGCCCGAGCCCCTGCGCCTCGGCCCGGACACCGCCGAGCGCATCACGCGGCCGGACCTGAGCGAGCTCCGCGGGCAGCCGGCGCTTGCCCGCGCGCTCGAACTGGCGGCCGCCGGCGGCCACAGCATGATCATGGTCGGGCCGCCCGGCGCGGGTAAGTCGATGGCGGCACGCCGACTGCCCTCGCTCCTGCCGCCCCTCGACCCGGTCGAGATGGTCGAGGCGATGCGCGTCGCGAGCGCCTGCGGTCGCCCGCTCGAGGCGCTAGCGAGCGGCGTGCGCCCATTCCGGGCCCCACATCACTCGGTCTCGGCCGCGGGCCTCCTCGGTGGCGGCAACCCGCCGCGGCCGGGGGAGATCTCGCTCGCCCACCGCGGCGTCCTCTTCCTCGACGAGCTGCCCGAGTTCCGTCGCGACTCGCTGGAGGCGCTGCGACAGCCGCTCGAGGACGGCCGCGTCCTGATCGCTCGCGCCAGGCACTCGATCGAGCTGCCCTGCCGCTTCCAACTCGTGATCGCCGCCAATCCGTGCCCGTGCGGGCGCGGTGCCGACTCCGGGGACTGCGAGTGCCCGGAGCCGTCGATCCGCAGCTACCGCTCGAAGATGAGTGGCGCGCTCGCCGACCGCATCGACCTCTCCCTCACCGTCAGCCAGCCCTCGCGCGAGTCGCTCACCGAGGAGCCTGGGGAGGAGTCCGCGGCTGTCCGCGAGCGGGTCCTGGCGGCGCGGGAGCGTCAGGCCGCGCGACTCGGCCCCGGGCGCGCGAACGCCGAGATGACCGTCGCGGAGACCCGCGCACGGGCCGCGCTCGCGCCGGACGCCCGCACGTTCCTGCGCAGCGGGCCGCTTCGCTTCAACGGCCGCGGGCACGACCGCCTCGTGCGGGTCGCGCGCACGCTCGCGGATCTCGATGGAGACGAGCGGGTGGGCGTCAATCATCTCGTCGAGGCCTCGGCCCTTCGCAGCGGGGAAGGCGCGTGAACGCCTCGGCGTCATGGCGCCTCGCTCCGGGTGACGAGGGCTACCCCGAGCAGCTGACCGATCTCGGGGAGGCGGACGGACCGGTGCTGCATGGCCTCGGGGAGCGCGGAGCGGTGGCCGGTCTGGACCGCCACAGCGCGGTGACGATCGTCGGCACGCGGCGACCGAGCACCTACGGCCTTCGGATGGCGGAGGAGCTCGCGGCTGACCTCGCGATCACCGGCGTGACCGTGATCAGCGGGATGGCGATCGGAATCGACGCCGCGGCGCATCGGGGTGCGCTCGCGTCCGGTGGCGTCACCGTCGCCGTCCTGGCGGGCGGGCCGGACGTCGTCTACCCGGGGCGCCACCGCCGCCTGCATGCCGAGATCCGCGCGCGCGGCGCGGTCATCGCCGACCGGGCGCCCGGCAGCCCCGTCTACAAAGAGGGCTTCCCGGCGCGCAACCGGCTGATGGCTGCCCTGGCTCAGGTGGTGGTGATCGTCGAGGCTGCCGAGCCGTCCGGGACGCTGATCACCGCTGAGCGCGCAGTCGATCTGGGCCGCGACCTCGCGGCGGTGCCCGGCCAGGTGGGCATGCGCGTGGCTGCGGGAACAAACGCGAGGATCAAGGAGGGCGCGGCGCTCGTCCGGGACGTCCACGACGTGCTCGACCTCCTCGCGGGGGTCGGCGCCACGGCCCCCGTTCGGCGTGGGCCGCCGCTCGAACCTCCTCTCGCCGCCGCCTGCGAGCTGCTGGCCGCCGGCGCATCCACGCCGGAGAAGCTCGCGGCGGCCGGGCGCCTCGAGGCCCGGGACGCCGCGATCACGCTGGCACGGCTGGAGCTGCTCGGCTATGCGCGTCGCGACGAGCTTGGCTCCTATGCGCCCACCGGACTCCGCCCCGAGTCCTGATTGCACGACCTTGTCGGGCCCCCCGCGCACGCCGGGGCGGCGCCGACGCGGAACCCGACGAAGTCGTGTTAGCTGGGCGGGTGCCAAAGCCCGTCCCCGCATGCCTCTCGATCGCCGGGTCCGATTCCGGCGGGGGCGCCGGGATTCAGGCGGACCTGAAGGCTTTCGCGCGCAGCGGGGTTCACGGGATGACCGCGATCACCGCGATCACGGCGCAGAACACCGTCGGCGTCGACGCGGTGTTCACGATCCCGCCGGAGACGATCGTCGCCCAGGTCGAGTCCGTGTGCGAGGACATCGGCGTCGACGGGGTGAAGATCGGGATGCTCGCCGACGAGGTCACGATCGACGCCGTGGTCGACGCGCTCGAGATGCTCGAGCCGGGAACTCCCGTGGTCGTCGACCCGGTGATGATCGCCGAGAGCGGCGCCGCGCTTCTCGACCCGAACGCGAAGGCGGCGCTGATCGAGCGCATCCTTCCCCGGGCGACCGTGGTGACCCCGAACCTGCCCGAGGCCGAGGCGCTCTCGGGTCTCGCGGAGGGCGCGAGCCAGGAGGACCTCGGCACGGCCGTTCTCGCCCTCGGCCCGGACGCCGTGGTCGTCACGGGCGGCCACACCGAGCACGGCACCGACGTCCTCGTGGAGGCTGCCGGGTCGCTTCGGATCGAGGGCCCTCGCTATCCGTCCGGCTCCGCGCACGGCTCGGGCTGCACCCACTCATCGACCCTGTGCGCGTACCTCGCCCGAGGCTTCGAGCTCTCGGAGGCCGCCCATTGGGCGAAGGAGATCGCCGCCGAGTCGGTCGGTAGCGGCCTGCGCGGGATCGGCGCCGGCCCGGGACCGGTGGACGTATTCGGCATCGGGCGCGATAATCGCTCGTGATGAAGCTCGTCCGGATGAAGGCAGGGCACGGTGACGTCCTCCTCGCCGAGGGTGATCCGGAGCTGGCCGAGGACGAGGAGCGGCTGGTCGAGGAGTTCCGCCGCCAGCTCGACGCCGGCATGTGGGCCGCAGTTCCGACGACGAGCGCCGGGCGCAACGAGGCCCTCCTGGTCCGCGACTTCTCCGAGGTGCCGCGCGACGCGGATCGAGTGATCTTCTTCCCCCAGGCCGCCGGCGGCTGATGAGCGATTCCACGACTTCACGCACGCCTGGCCCCGTCTCGGCACTTCGCATCGTCTTCGTCCTCAGTCGCTCGCGTGCCTATCGGCACGCCACGCTCCCTGCGTCCTCGATCTGCTCGGCCAGGCGTGCCCAGGCGCACGCGAGGCCGTGGAATCGCTCACGGTGGAGGCGGCCGAGGCGCGCGCCCGGGAGCTGCTCGCAAGCGTCGTCTCCGCGGAGGAGTTCGACCTCTACGAGCGGCTTGGGTTCCTCTCGGTCCCCGGCTCGAACCCGAACTACGCCTGGCTCGTCTACCCCTATCGACCGCTGATCGCCTATGACACGGCGTCCGGCGAGTTGCTCTCCGAGTTCTGCATCCGCTTCGCCGACGACGGTGAGCGGCTGCCGCCCGCCGACGACGTGCTCGCGCGCTGGATGACCCTGCGCTCGCGCGAGCGCGAGCTGATCGCGGCCTCGAACCTCAACCCGCCCGGGGCGCAGGTGGATCCCGCGCAGGCGCGCAGCGATATCGCCCGTATCCGGGCCCTCAGCGCCGCCGCCTAGACTTGCCTGCTCTCATGGGCGATTCGAACGGCGACACCAGCTCACTCCCCCGCCCGCGCTCGGCGGCGGTCTTCGACGGCCCGGATCGTGCCGCGGCCCGGGCCTACATGAAGGGGATCGGCTACGACGACGACTCCCTCAGCCGCCCGACGATCGGCATCGCCAACACCTGGACCGAGGCGATGCCCTGCAACTTCCACCTCCGGGCGCTTGCCGAGCCGATCAAGGAGGGCGTGCGCGCGGCCGGCGGGACGCCGATGGAGTTCAACACCGTCGCGATCTCCGACGGGATCACGATGGGGACGAAGGGGATGAAGACCTCGCTCGTCTCCCGCGAGGTGATCGCGGATTCGATCGAGCTGATGGCCCGCGGCTACCAGTTCGACGCGATTGTCACCCTCGCCGCCTGCGACAAGACGATCCCCGGCGCCGTGATGGCGCTCGCCCGCCTCGATATTCCGGGAGTGCTGCTCTACGGTGGCTCGATCGCCCCGGGCCGCTGGCACGACAAGGACGTGACCATCGTCGACCTGTTCGAGGCGATCGGGACCCACGCGGCCGGGAACATGTCCGACGAGGAGCTGAAGTCGCTCGAGGACGTCGCCAGCCCCGGTGCCGGCGCCTGCGGCGGGCAGTTCACGGCGAACACGATGGCCTGCGCCTTCGAAGCCCTCGGGATCTCTCCCGGGGGCGCCGCGATGGTCCCGGCCGAGGACGACGAGAAGCGGACCGTCGCCGAGAAGGTCGGGGAGCTGGTGATCAACGTGCTCGCCCAGGACCTCCGCCCGAGTCGCGTGATCACACGCGACTCGCTCGAGAACGCGATCGCATGCGTCTGCGCTTCCGGCGGGTCCACCAACGGCGTCCTTCACCTGCTCGCGGTCGCGCGCGAGGCCGGGGTCGAGCTCGCGATCGACGACTTCGAGCGGATCTCGAAGCAGACCCCGCTGCTTGCGGATCTGAAGCCCGGTGGTCGCTTCGTCGCGACCGACCTCTACCGAGCCGGTGGCGTGCCCCTGATCCTCAACCGCCTCTCCGAAGCCGGGATCCTCCACGACGACGCGCTCACGGTCACCGGCCGGACGATCGGCGAGGAGGCGGCCGACGCGGTCGAGGAGACCGGGCAGGAGGTGGTGCGGCCGCTGAGCGATCCGCTCAAGGCCGAGGGTGGCCTCGCGATCCTGCGCGGGAACCTGGCGCCCGAGGGTGCTGTGGTGAAGCTGGCCGGCACCGAGCGCACGGGCCAGACCGGCCCGGCGCGGGTCTTCGAGTCCGAAGAGGAATGCTTCAAGGCGGTCAAGGCGCAGGAGATCGAGTCCGGCGACATCATCGTCGTCCGTAACGAGGGACCGGCCGGTGGCCCCGGAATGCGGGAGATGCTCCAGGTGACCGCCGCGATCGTCGGCGAGGGCCTCGGCGAGGAGGTCGCCCTGCTCACCGACGGCCGGTTCTCCGGAGCGACCCGGGGCCTCATGGTCGGCCACGTCGCTCCGGAGGCGGCCAAGGGCGGCCCGATCGCCGCCCTGAACGAGGGCGACCAGGTGACGATCGACGTCGCCGCCCGCGAGCTTTCGGTCGACCTATCGGACGAGGAGATCGCCGAACGGGTCGCCGCGTACGAGTCGCCGGAGCCCGAGTACCGCACCGGCGTGCTCGCCAAGTACGCGAAGACGGTCTCCTCCGCATCGCACGGCGCGATCACGGGCTAGGAGGACGGGCGCGCCGAGCTTCGGATCAGCCCGGGTACTGCGAAGGTACACCGGGTGTCGAGGGCGCACCCACCATTGAATACAGGTGGGAGTTCCGCCGGCTGGCGGTGAAAGCGCGCTCGCGTCGCGTCACCGAGTGGCGGGTTTGTCAACCCTAGGTTGACTAAGTGACCGCTCGGTGGTGCGAAGAGGCGCTCAGGAACTCCGCCAGCACCCTGTTGAACCTCAGCGGCCGCTCGACCATCGGCAGGTGGCCGCACCCGTCGAAGATCTCGAGTCGTGAGTTCTCGAGCAGCGCTGCGTACTCGGGGGCGTCCGCGGCCGGGACGATCCGGTCCTGGCGGCCCCAGAGGACGAGCGCCGGCACCGCTACCTCCCGCAGGCGGTCGTGGATGTCGTAGCCGGCGATGCTGGTCAGCGCCTCGACGAAGCGCTGCCCGCGGTTGCCTCCGGTGAAGAGCTCCCAGAGGAGCTCCGGGCGGATCTGATCGGGGCGGAGCATCGCTCCCTCGAAGGACCGGGCTCGCGCCCTCGGGCGCCGAAAGCCCAGCGTCTGCGCCCGCGCGTAGAGCGGCCCGACCGCGTGCAGGATCCGGGCCGTCAGCGCCAAGCGCCTTGGCGGGAGGCGGACGCTCGAGACGCCGACCGCCGAGACGAGCGCGACCTTCTCGAACCGCCCCGGCTCCGCGATCGCCGTCTCGGCGGCGACGAAGCCGCCGAGTGAGCTGCCGACGATGGCTGCGTCGCGAACGTTGAGCGCGGTGCAGAAGTCGAGCACGAGCCGGCCGTAGTTCGGAATCGTCACCGGCCAGGGCGGGGGAGGGGAGTCACCGAATCCGGGCAGGTCGAGCGCGATCACCCGGTGCGTGCGAGCGAAATGGGGGAGCTGCTCGAGCCAGTTCTGCCAGCAGCCGGACAATCCATGGACGAAAACGAGCGCCAGGGAGGCCTGCCGGCCCTCGGGTGGGCGCATCTCCACATAGTTGACTGCGGTCATCCCGCCGGCTGACCCGGCCGCCCCCGGAGGCGAAGCCGAGGAGGCCGGCGGAACGTTGATTGCTCGCCGGTACGTCGACCAATCGAACCCCAGCCACTCGGGATCCGGGTTGCCGTACGGGTCTGGTCCGTTGGCGGGGGTGGAATCGGGGAGCGGGCGGGTACTCAGGCCTCCTCATACTATGAGCCGCGATGCCTGACAGGACCTCACTCTCTTCCGTCGCCGAGCAGGCCGACGAGGACTCGCGCCCGCTGCCGGAGAGGCGCGAGGTCGAGCGGATGCGCGAACTGCTGCCCGCGCTCGAGCCGGAGCGCCGCCTCAACGACTGGGGTCGCTCGGAGCGGATCGAGGAGATCTTCGACCGCACGCTGGTCGAGTTCTTCTACCGCTACTGGTTCCGGGCCGAGGTCGAGGGGGTCGAGAACGTGCCGGCGAGCGGCGGAGCGCTGCTCGTCTCCAACCATTCAGGCGCGCTCCCGCCCGACGCGGCGACGATCGGCAAGGCGATCCGCGAGGAGCATCCGACCCCGCGCCCGCTGAACATCACCGTCGAGCACTTCTTCAAGGGCTATCCGGGCTTCTCGATGCTGATCCCGAAGATCGGGTGCGTCGCCGCGCATCCGGCGAACGTGCACCGGCTGCTCCACGACGAGCGCCAGCTCGTGCTCGTCTTCCCAGAGGGACGGAAGGGCACGGAGAAGCTCTACAAGGACCGCTATCGCCTCCGCCGCTTCGGCCGCGGCGGCTTCGTCGAGGCGGCGATGCGCGCCGAGGCGCAGCTCGTCCCCGTCTGCGTCGTCGGGGCGGAGGAGGCCGCGCCGATCTTCGCTCATGTCAACTTCATGCAGCGGCTGACGAAGCTCATCTACTTCCCGATCACGCCGACCTTCCCCTGGCTCGGCCCGCTCGGAATGCTCGGGTACCTGCCGGCTAAGTTCAAGATCCGCTTCCTCGAGCCGATCGACACCGTCGCCCTCGGCGGCTCCGAGGCGGTTCACGACAAGGCGCTCGTGCAGACGGTCTCGCAGGAGATCCGCGCCCGGATCCAGGAGAACCTCGACGAGATGGTCGCGAAGCGAAAGAGCGTTTGGTTCGGATGAGCAAGCGCGTTCTGATCGCCGGCCTATCCACCTACTGGGGTGGCCGTCTGGCGCAGGCACTCGAGACCTTCGAGCAGATCGAGACGATTATCGGCGTCGACTCGCGTGATCCGACGCTGGAGCTCGAGCGCACCGAGTTCGTCAAGACCTCCTATCAGCACTCGCTGCTGCAGCGGATCATCCGCGCGGCCGAGATCGACACGGTGATCGACACCCGGCTCACGGTCAACTCGGTGGTCGAGTCGCCGCGCGCCGCGCACGAGAACAACGTCATCGGGACGATGAACATCCTTGCCGCTGCCGCCGGCTCCGACTCGCCGGTGCGCAAGTTCATCTTCAAGAGCTCCAACCACTGGTACGGCTGCGAGCAGGACGACCCCGCCTTCTTCACGGAGAAGATGCGCCGCCGCCATCCGCCGCGCACCCCGCTCGAGCGCGACATCGTCGAGGCCGAGGAAGCGGTCGCCGACTTCGAGGACAAGAGCTCGGGGGCGACGGTCACGGTCCTGCGCTGCGCCAACGTCCTCGGTCCCGACGTCGAGACCGCGTTCACGCTCATGTTCGGGCTCCCGATGGTGCCGATGGTGCTCGGCTTCGACCCACGGCTCCAGTTCGTGCACGAGGACGACATCGTCCACGCGCTCGAGCACGCGACCCTGAACGCCGTCCCCGGGGTCTTCAACGTCGCCGGCGACGGTGTGCTCGCCCTCTCGGAGGTGATCGGTCTGCTCGGCAAGCGCCCGCTGCCGATCCTGCCCCCGTTCGGCTCCGGCCTTCTCGCCGGGCCGCTGCGCCGCCTCGGCTTCCGGGTCCCCGACGAGATGAACAACCTGCTGCGCTTCGGGCGCGCTGTGGACAACCGCCTCCTCAAGCTCGAAGGATTCGACTACGGCTTCACCTCGCGCGAGACGGTCCTTCGCCTCGGCGAGCATCAGCGGCTGATCCCGGTACTGCGTGGGCGCGACGACAGCTACAGGTACGAGCGCGAGGTGGAGGAGTTCCTGCGCTGGAGCCCCCACGTGCGTCGCCAGCTCGAGTCCGGGCGCGAGGGCGTCGCAGCGGATCACGATCCGCTCGGTATCTGACGCCTGACTCGCGCTGAATCGACGTTTGCAAGGCCGCCCGGGTGGTAGGCGTCGTCGAGAGGTGTCGCTACCCTCAAACGAGAGGTCCTGGGTGGGTCGCAAGCTTCAGATATTCGTCGTGCTCGTCGTCATGCTCCTGTGCGCAGGCGCCGTCGGCGCGTATGCGTGGGACAACTCGCGCTCGGACGAGATCGCGGAGGGCGTAACGATCGGCGGCGTCGACGTCGGCGGGATGACCGGGGCCCAGGCGCGCAGTGCTGTGGACGAGGCGCTCGTCGAGCCGCTTCGCGATCACGTCGTCGTCAGGTACGACGGCGTCAAGTACAAGCTCAGCCCCGAGAAGCTCGAGGTCAGCTCCGACGTTGACGGGATGGTCGACCGGGCGCTCGAGGAGAGCCAGGAGGGCGGCCTCCCGACTCGCGTCTTCCGCTACGCCACCGGCGGCGAGGTCGATGTCGCCATCTCCCCGCAGATCTCCTACTCCTCGAAAGCGATCGACGAGTTCATCGCCAAGGTCGCCGGCGAGGTCAATCGCGACCCGATCGACGCCACGATCGAGCCGAGCTCCTCCGACCTCGTCGCGGTCACCGGCCAGGAGGGCCTCGTCGTCAACGAGGGCAAGCTGCGCTCGCGGATCGAGTCCGCGGTGCAGAGCCCGGACTCGAAGCAGCGCAAGCTCACGCTGCCGGTGGAGACGGTCGAGCCCGACGTCACCAAGGAGGACCTCGCCGCCCGGTACCCGACCTACCTGACCGTCAGCCAGGGCAACTTCACGGTGACCCTGTGGAAGGACCTCGAAGTCGCGGCGGAGTACCCGATCGCGGTCGGCGCTCCCGAGTACCCGACGCCTTACGGACTCTTCTCGGTCGCGAACAAGCAGGTCGACCCCGTCTGGAGCGTTCCCAACTCCGAGTGGGCCGGGGAGCTCGCCGGGTCGACGGTCGCCGGCGGGACCGCCGAGAACCCGCTCAAGTCACGCTGGATGGGCGTCACCGACGGCGTCGGCTTCCACGGCACCTCGGACACCGGCTCGCTCGGTACCCCCGCCTCCCACGGCTGCATGCGAATGGCGGTCCCGGACATCGAGGCGCTCTACGACCAAGTGCCTGTCGGAACGCCCGTCTACATCGGCTGAGCGCGCCCAGCGGAAGGCTTGCGCTGCGGGGCGGCGAACCGACAGCCATGGCCGATCGCACGCTGAAGCCGGCCCCGCCGGCATCCGAGCTCGACCCGAGCCCGGCTTGGGCGGCGGCGATCGAGGGCTACATGGTCGAGCTCACCACCCGAGGGTCGTCACCGGCCACGGTCCGCGCCTACCGGCGCGACCTGCTCGAACTCGCCGACTGGGCGACCCGCGGCGGCCTCGAGCCCGGCGGCCTCGCCTACCGAAACCTGCGCGGGTACGCGGCCGAGCTCTCCTCGCGCGGGCTGGCGAAGTCGAGCGTCGCCCGCAAGCTCGTAGCCGTGCGCAGCTTCCACACGCACCTCGTCGCCGCGGGGGGCGCGGAGCACAACCCCGCCGACCTGTTGCCGACCCCGAAGCGCGAGTCGCGCCTCCCGCGCGTACTCGCGGCCGACGAGCTCGCCGCGATGCTCGACCGGATCCCGGCGCGGACACCGCTCGAGGTGCGCGACCGGGCACTCCTCGAGCTCGCCTACTCCTGCGGCCTGCGGGCCGAGGAGATCGTCTCGCTGGACCTCGGCGACCCGGACTTCGACTCGGAGACGCTGCGGGTGACGGGCAAGGGGAAGAAGACGCGGCTGGTGCCGGTCGGCGAGCACGCCGAGCAGGCTCTCCGCCGCTACCTCGAGACCGCCAGGCATGCGCTTGAGCCCGCGAGGGACGAGCAGGCGCTGTTTGTCTCTCGCCGCGGCCGCAGGCTCTCGACCTCCGACGTGCGCCGCCGCCTCGGCAAGTGGGTGCGGGAAGCGGCCCTGGCCGGGCGCGTCTCGCCGCACACCCTGCGCCATTCCTTCGCCACCCACCTGCTCGAGGGGGGCGCGGACCTGCGCTCGATCCAGGACCTGCTCGGCCACGCGAGCATCTCGACCACGCAGGTCTACACGCGGGTCGAGGCGTCCCGGCTTCGCAGCGAGTACGCAAAGGCGCACCCGCGGGCGTAATCGATGGGGCGTGAACTGCCTCTTCGGCCAGTAACGTTCGCGCGAGGCGAGGTATGGAAACGAACGTCAAGGCCGTAGAGCTCCGAGAGCTCTGGCGCCGCTACAAGACCGAGGGAGACGAGAAGGCGCGCGAGCGCCTGGTCGTCGCCTACTCGCCGCTGGTCAAGTTCATCGCCGGCCGCATGGCTTCCGGACTGCCCTCCTACGTCGAGGAGTCCGACCTGATCTCCTACGGGCTCCTCGGCCTCATCGGCGCGATCGAGCGTTTCGATCTCGAGCGCGAGATCAAGTTCGAGACCTTCGCCGTCGCCCGTGTCAAGGGCGCGATCATCGACGAGCTACGCTCGCTCGACTGGGTTCCGCGCTCCGTCCGTGCCCGCGCCCGCGACGTCGAGCGGGCGCACCGCAAGTTGGAGGCCCGCCTGCAACGCTCGCCCACTGACGAGGAGATCGCCGTCGAGCTCGAGATGAGCGTCGAGGACTTCCAGGGGGTGCTGCTCCAGATCGCGAACTCGTCCGTGCTCGCCCTCGACGACCTCTGGACCTTCGCCGACCCCGAGGGCGGGAGCCAGCTCTCGGTCCTCGACACGATCCAGGATCCCGGCGCCGTCGATCCGGAGTCCGAGGCGCAGTCGTCCGAGCTCAAGGACCGTCTCGCCGACTCGATCGAGGGCCTGCCCGAGCGCGAGCGGCTCGTGATCGCCCTCTACTACTACGAGAACCTGACCCTGCGCGAGATCGGCGAGGTCCTCGGGGTCACGGAGTCCCGCGTCTCCCAGCTCCACACGAAGGCCGTGATCGGCCTCCGCAGCCGCTTTCGTCCGTAGTCGAGAACTCCCGCTTCGATAGTGTGCGGCGATGCCGCACAAGCCACCGGATCGCATTCGAAATGTCGCTCTCGTAGGCCATCGCGGGAGCGGGAAGACGAGCCTCGCGGAGGCGATCCTGTTCGAGTCCGGAGTGATCAACCGGCTCGGGAAGGTCGAGGACGGGACGACCGTCTGCGACTTCGAGGAGGACGAGCACGAGCGCGGGATGTCGATCGGCGCTGCCGTGACCTCGTTCGAGCACGACGGTCGCAAGGTGAACATGATCGACACGCCGGGCGAGCCCAGCTTCGTCGCCGAGGCGCTCGGCGCGCTGCGGGTCGTCGACGCCGCGGTCGTCGTCGTCAATGCGGTGATGGGCGTCGAGGTCCACACCGAGCGGCTGTGGCGCCGCGCCGACGCCGAGGGCCTGCCGCGGCTGGTCTTCGTCAACATGCTCGACCGCGAGCGCGCCGATTTCTACCGCTCGCTCGAGTCGCTGCAAAACGCCTTCGGCTCCCACGTCGTCGCGACCGAGATCCCGATCGGATCCGAGCACGAGATCCACGGCGTGATCGACCTGATCGACATGGCGGCCTACGAGCACGAGGACGAGGGTCGCGGGCACTCGAAGCGCATCGAGATCCCGGAGGAGCTCGCCGAGCAGGCGCAGGAGTACCGGGAGAAGCTCATGGACGAGGTCGCCGAGAACTCCGACTCGCTGATGGAGCGCTACCTCGAGGGCGAGGAGATCTCGCACGAGGAGATCGTCGCCGCACTGAAGAAGGGAGTGACCGAAGGGCATCTGTTCCCGGTCACCTGCGGCGTCGCGACCAAGAACCTCGGCACCAACCGCTTGCTCGAGGCCCTGGTGGAGGACCTGCCCTCGCCGGAGATGCGCGGGCCGGTGGCGGCGCGGAGTGGGAGCGGGGAGGAGGTGAAGGCGGTCGAGATCGCCCCGGAGGAGAGCGGCGACCTGCTCGCCTTCGTCTTCAAGACCACGGCCGATCCGTACACCGGCCGGATCAACATGCTCCGGGTCTACTCGGGAGTGCTCACCTCGGACTCGCACGCGCTCAACGTCAGCCGTCACGAGAAGGAGCGGATCGGCCAGCTCTCGGCGCCCGAGGGCAAGGAGATGACCTCGATCGATGAGCTCGGACCGGGCGACATCGGCGCCGTCCCGAAGCTGAAGGAGACACGCGCGGGCGACGTGCTCGCGGAGAAGGGGACCGACGTTCGCTTCCCGCCGCTCGACCTACCGGCGCCGGTCATGGCGTTCGCCTACGAGGCGAAGACCAAGGGCGACGAGGACAAGGCCGCGAACGCGATCCGCCGCCTGACCGAGGAGGACCCGACGCTCGACGTCCACCGCGATCCGCAGACGGGGGAGCAGATCATCGCCGGCCTGACCGCGATCCACGTCGAGGTGATCGTTGATCGCATGAAGCGCCGCTTCGGCGCCGAGATCGTCCTCCACCCGCCGCAGGTGCCGTACATCGAGACGATCCGAAAGGCGGCCAAGGCGCACGGCCGCTACAAGAAGCAGACAGGCGGCCGCGGACAGTTCGGCGACTGCCACATCGAGATCGAGCCGAACGAGTCCGGAGAGGGCTTCGAGTTCGTCAACGCGATCAAGGGCGGGTCGATCCCCGGCGGCTTCATCCCCGCGGTCGAGAAGGGCGTGGTCGAGACGATGTCGGGCGGCGTCCTGGCCGGCTACCCGATGAAGGACGTCAAGGTGCGCCTCTACGACGGTCAATACCACACGGTGGACTCCTCGGAGATGGCGTTCAAGATCGCCGGCTCGATGGCCTTCAAGCAGGCCGTCGCCGAGGCCGACGCGTACCTGCTCGAGCCGATCATGGAGATGGCGATCGCAGTGCCCGAGGATGCCGTCGGCGACGTCATCGGGGATCTCAACTCGCGGCGCGGCCGCCCGCTCGGGATGGAGCCGAAGGGCACCGCGACCGAGATCAAGGCTGAGGTACCGATGGCCGAGGTGTTGGACTACGCCCCCGACCTGCGCGCGATCACCGGCGGGCGAGGCGACTTCACGATGGAGTTCCTCCGCTACGAGGAGGTACCCGGCCACCTCGCCTCGAAGGTGATCGACGCGGCAAAGGCCGCGGACGAAGAGGGCGTCAAGGCCTGAGCCGGGCGCGCTGCTACGTTCCGTCCGATGAGGGAAGCGCGCGACGAGTACCCCTCCTGCGCCGTTTGCGGCCGCACGATCCTGCGCGGAGAGCGCACTGTCTCCTACGTCGATCCCGGCGGCGCCGAGCGCGGGGTCTGCGTGCTCTGCATGCCGCGCGCGGAGGCATCCGCATGGGTGCCCGCAGGCCACGACCCGGCACCGGCGCCGGCTCAGGCGGCTCGCCGCCGCACCGGAGCCGCGCTGCTCGAGCGCATCTCCCAGAGGGTTGCCCACGGCGCCGAGCCCGAGTCCCCGGCCGAGGAGGACGCCGGGCCGCCCCGCCCACGTGGGGCGATCGAGGTTTTCAACTCGAGCGACGCGCTCCGCAAGGTGGCCGGCCTGCGCCGCTCGCTCGGTGAGCCGCGCGTCTCGCTGCGCCCCGGCGACGCCGGCACAGAAGTCATCACCGTCGCCTGGGAGCTCTGCTGGTACCAGTGGAGCGTCGACGGTGAGCGGATCCGCCAGCTGCAAAAGGGCAACGAGATCTCTGAGCTCCCGATCACGGACCGCGACTGGACCGCGACCGCCGCCGAGGACGGCCGCCTGACGCTTGTCTGACAACGGCCGTCTGGTGGTCAACGTCGACGGTGGCGCCCGTGGGAACCCGGGCCCTGCCGCGATCGCGGCGGTCGTCACCAACGCCGAGGGCGAGGTCGTCGACTCGCACGGCGAGACGATCGGCCGCGCGACCAACAACGTCGCCGAGTACCGGGCCCTGCTGCTGGGGATCGAGCGGGCGCGCGAGCTCGGCGCGAGCGAAGTCGAGCTCGTCGGCGACTCGGAGCTCGTCGTCAAGCAGGTGAAGGGCGAGTACAAGGTGAAGGACGCGGGCCTACGCCCCCTGCACGCCGAGGTTCGCTCCGCGCTCCAGGGCTTCGAGCGCTGGTCGATTCGCCACGTGCGCCGCGAGCACAACGCCGCCGCCGACGCGCTCGTCAACGAGACCCTCGACGCGGCCTGACGAGGAGGGCCCGATGACCGAACCCATCGACCAGGGAGCCGATATCGGCCACGTCCACCTGAAGGTCGCCGACATCGACCGGGCGCTCGAGTTCTATTCGGGTGTGCTCGGATTCGAGCTTCAGGCGCGGATGGGCACGGACGCCGCGTTCGTCGGCGCCGGCGGCTACCACCACCACATCGGCCTCAACGCCTGGCAGTCGCGCGGCGGCTCGCCCCCGGCGCCCGGGACGACCGGCCTCTTTCACACGGCGATCCGGTACCCGACCCGTAAGGCGCTCGCCGATGCGGTGCGGCGAGTCGCCGAGGCCGGGATCCCCCTCGACGGCGCCTCGGATCACGGCGTGAGCGAGGCGATCTATCTGCGCGACCCGGACCAAAACGGGGTCGAGCTCTACTGGGATCGCCCGCGTGAGGAATGGCCGCGGCCCGAGAACGGCTCGCCCGGCGTAGCGATGTTCACCGCGCCGCTCGACGTCGACGATCTAATGGCCGAGCTCGAGAAGTAGCCCGCCGTGGTCGCCTACGAGGCCTCGGAGTGGAGTGAGCTCTTCGTCGCGATGGCGGGCGCCGCGGCGGCGCTCGCGGGCCTCGTCTTCGTCGCCGTCTCGATCAATCTCGAGCGCATCCTTGCCGACGCCGGCCTGCCCGCGCGCGCCCTTCAGACCTTGCTCATGCTGATCGTCGTCCTCGTGGTGTCCGCCGTCGGCCTGATCCCGGGCCAGAGTGAGGCGGCTCTCGGGCTGGAGCTGCTCTTCATCGCAGCGGTCTACGCCGGCGCACTCGCGGTCACGGCTCGGCGTAGCTTCCCGGCCGCGAGTGATCCGGCCTCGTGGATCGTCGGCCGGATTCTCGTGCTGGCGCTCGGGGCCGTGCCGCTCGTCGTCGGTGCTGTCAGCCTGCTCGCCGAGTCCGGCGGCGGCCTGTACTGGATCGCCGCAGGCATCGTCGGCACGATCATCGGTGGCGTCGCGAACGCCTGGGTGCTCCTGGTCGAGATCCAGCGCTGAGCGCCGCTAGACTCTGCCGCCGCGCGGCTGTAGCTCAGTTGGCTAGAGCGTCTGCTTGCCATGCAGAAGGTCGTGGGTTCGAGTCCCATCAGCCGCTTCAACCGGAGGTAGCCGCAGACAGCCCTGAGAGCCGCAAGCCCGCCCGTGGGCCGGCCGCCGCGGTTCTCATCACTGGCGGGCGTGCGCTCGCGCGCGAGACCCCCGGTGCGGAACTGGTGTTGTTTGGAGCGGACCGTCCCGAATATCCGCCGCCCACACGTGGGCCGTCGTCATCCCGGCGATTCTGCCCCACACCGGGTGCAGGGCAGGTGCCTTGAGCATGTCGCTCAGGCTCTCGCGTGCCGTGCGGCTCTCGGTCACACTAGGCCGTATGGACGTGAGATCCGCCGTGGTGGCACGACAGCGGTGGCTCGGCGCGAAGCCGTGAGCGTGGACGAGTCAGCCCAGTCGCTCGTCGACGCACTGAGCGTCGCGCTCGGACGGCCGGTCCTCCTCGACGACGCCGCCCTGATCCCGCTTGCGTACAGTCGGCAGTGGGACGTTGACGCGGTTCGCAGCGACAGCATCCTCTCGCGCGGGCCCAGCCCTCAGGTGAGGCAGGCTCTTTTTGCGCAAGGTATCGCGGAGGCTTCTGGCGTTCTCCGCACGAGCGCGATGCCGGAGCTGGGGATGGCAGAGCGTCTGTGCATTCCGGTTCGACATCGTGGCTCTTGCCTCGGCTACATCTGGCTACTGGATCCCGAGCACGAGCTGACCGGCGAGGAACTGAACCGCGCTCAGACGACCGCTGCTGGGCTCGCGAAGCTGCTGGCGGACCCAGCGAAGTCCGTCGCCGACGAGTCCGCCCTGCTGGAGGCGTTGTGTTCGGCGAGCGGATCACGCCACGAACAAGCCATCCTGGAGGCCCGCAGCAAGGGCATGCTGATCGACGAGCCCTTGGTGCTCTGCCTGCTCTATGCCTACGAGGACCTTGATCCCGCCGAGGCCGCACGCCAGGCGGCGCGACACCTGTCGACCGGCCACGCTATAGCCGGCGCTGTCGCAGAGGGCGGCGCGGTCCTCGCCACGGTTACTGACCCCGTTTTGCGAGCGCTTCCGAGCGAGGAGACGGCGGCTTGGATTCATACGGTCTTGCGCGCGGGTGTGGCGGTCGGGCAGTCCGCAAACACCGACCCGGAGGGACTCCCCGACGCCATGCGTCAGGCCCGGTTGGCCGTGAGGACCGCACGCGCAAAACCACGCCCTGCCGCATTCGCGGCTTGGTCGACGATGGGCCCGGACCGCCTGATCGCCCAGCTGCCGCACGGCGCCTACGCGGACATACCGGAAGGGTTGCGCGGATTCCTGACCAACGAGCCTGAACTGGCGCAAACCCTGGCGGCGTTCTTGGAGTCCGGCGGCGACGTGAAGGTGGCCGCCGCCGCCCTTTCGCTCCACCGAAGCGGCCTGTACTACCGCCTGCGGCGCATTGAGGAGCTCAGCGGCTTGAACCTGCACTCGGGGAGCGATCGTTTGCTGGCACAGCTGGCCCTGAGAACTGAACAGTTGTTCTGAGTCGCCGCGGCAATTGTCCGTATCGGCAGGGCCGGCGCCTGCTTACCGTCTAGCTATGACCGTGGAGGCGGTACTCCCGCCGCCCTCTGAGGAACTCACCCTCGAAGAGAGCGTTCGCCAGCTCGGCTTGCGCCTCGCCGAGCGCTCGGCTCACAATCGGTGGTCGGGGTTGGTGGAGGGCCGGCTGCTCGGGCTCGCAGACGACCCCGAGCTGCAGGTCCCGCTCATGCGCTTGGTCGACGTCGCGCCGGCTTGCGACAGCCCGAAGGAACTCGGCGATCACCTGGGCGCGCTCATGTTGGATGCCACTCCGCAGGGGGCGATTGCGCGATTTCTCCGCCGTGCGGCGACCACCCCGGCCTTGCGCGGACTCTCCGGCCGGGTCGCTCTTCGTGTCGTTCGGCGACTCGCGCGCCGGTTTATCGTCGGCGAGACAGCGGGCGAGAGCGTCCCGGTCCTCGCCCACCTGTGGCATGCGGGCGGCGCTGCATCCGTAGATCTCCTCGGCGAAAAGACCGCAACCCGCGCCGAGGCGCAGGCCTACGCCGATCGTTGTGATGAGACTCTCAGGACGCTCGCGGCCGCGGTCGAGAGCTGGCCCGAGCGCCCCATGCTGGAGCGCGACAGCGTCGGCGAGCTATCGCGGGTCAATCTGTCGGTCAAGATCACTGCTCTGACCCCCCTCGTCCGTGGGGACGCGCCCGAGCGAGGTCGCGCCGATGCCGCTGAGCATCTGCGGCGACTACTTCGCACCGCTCGCGAGCTGGGCGCTCATGTTCACGTGGACATGGAGTGGTTCGACGCTCACGAACTGGTTCTCGGGCTGGCCCTGAAGACATTCGCTGAGCCCGAGTTCGCTGAGGGGCCGTCGAGCGGGATCGTCATTCAGGGATACCTCCGCGACAGCGAAGAAGAGCTCGAGCGGGTGCTCGAGTGGGCGCGCGATAACCCGAGGGCGATCCCGTTGACGATTCGCCTGGTCAAAGGGGCCTATTGGGACCACGAGACGATCGAAGCGCACCAGCACGGATGGATGCCGCCCGTGTGGACGCAGAAGACCGAGAGCGACCGCTGCTTTGAGCGGCTCACCCGGCGCCTCATTGATGCCTTCCCGCTTGTCCGACCCGCGATCGCCTCCCACAATCTCCGTTCGGTGGCGCATGCGGTGGCCTATGCGCGCCAGGTGGGGCTGGCAGCCGGTGATCTCGAGGTGCAGGTTCTTCGCGGTCTCGGCGACGACTTGCAGCGAGCACTTGCCGCGGAGGGCCTGCGAGGCCGGGTTTACTGCCCGGTTGGCGATCTGGTGGCGGGAATGGCCTACCTGGTTCGCAGGCTGCTCGAAAACACCTCGAACGACTCATTTCTCGCGCGTCGTGCCTCCGGCGTAAATCTGGATCGGCTACTCGCATGCCCATAGGCGACTTCCGCAACGAGCCTCTGGCCGAGCTCCGCAGCGCATCCGAACGGGCGCGCCTGGCGGCCGCCCTTACCCAGCTGGACCGGGCCGGCCCGGTCGAGGTGCCCGTGATCATCGGGACAGATCGGCGGGCTGACCCCGGGCTCGACTCGGTGGACCCGGGAATGCCGTCGCGAGTTGTCGCCCGGGCGACCGTTGCGACCCTCGCCGATGTCGACGGTGCGGTCGCTGCCGCAACCCAAGCCGGGCGGGGTTGGGCGACGATGCGGGCAGTCGACCGCGCGGCCGCCCTTCACGCGGCGGCCAACCGGCTGCGCGAGCGGCGGGACGAGTTGACGGCGCTTGCCGTGCGTGAATGCGCCAAGCCCTGGGCCGAGGCGGATGCCGACGTATGTGAGGCGATCGACTTCCTTGACTACTACGCCGATCAGGCGGTGGCGCTGGACGCGGGGCCACCCCTGATCCAATTACCCGGCGAGCGCAACACCCTCCACTATCGAGCGCGTGGGGTGACGGCCGTAATCGCCCCGTGGAACTTCCCGCTGGCGATCTTCTGCGGGATGACCTCGGCGGCCCTTGCCACCGGCAACGCCGTCTGTCTGAAACCCGCTGAGCAGTCGCCCGCCTGCGGGCTCGCCATCGTCGAGGCACTCCTTCATGGCGGCGTGCCCCCTGGTGTGATCAACCTGCTGCCGGGCGAGGGTGAGGTTGGCGCTTTGCTCGTGGCCCATCGGGGCATCCAGACCATCGCGTTCACGGGGTCGGGAGCTGTGGGGTTACAGATCCTGCGGAGCGCAGCCGTCCTCGCCGACGGTCAGCGGCATATCAAGCGGGTGGTGGCCGAGATGGGCGGGAAGAACTGCCTGATCGTCGACGCAGATGCCGACCTCGACGACGTCGTCCCCGCGGTGATGAGCTCGGCCTTTGGCTTTGCGGGGCAGAAGTGCTCAGCCACGTCGCGGGTGCTGGCTCACGAGCGAGTTGCGCCCGTGCTCGCCGAGCGGCTGACCGGTGCGCTTCAAACGATCCTCGTAGGCCAAGCCGATACTTTCGGCGTGGACGTGCCGCCGGTGATCGAGCACGCCAGCGTCGAGCGGGCCAACGCCATCCTCGCCGAGGCAACAGATGCGGACCCGTCGCGTGTGCACCAGGTCGCCGACATGCCCACCGGCGACGGATTCTTCGTCGCGCCGACTCTCGTCGTCGACCCTGAGCGCGACGCGCGCGTCGTTTGCGAGGAGATCTTCGGGCCCGTGGTGACATTGGAGACCGTTCAGAGCGTGGATGAGGCCTGCGACCTCGTCGATGCACAGGCGCACGCGTTGACGGGCGGGCTCTTCTCTCGAAACCCGCGCACAGTCAGTGCGGTGAGCCGACGGACGCCGGTCGGGAACCTCTACGTCAACCGCGGGACGACCGGGGCGATGGTCGGCCGGCAGCCATTCGGAGGGAACCGACTTTCGGGCACCGGGACGAAAGCAGGAGGCCCGGACTATTTGCTCAGCTACGTCGAGCCGGTTGTGGTGACGGAGAACACGGTCCGTCACGGAATCTCAATGTGATCTCGGCGCACCGCGGCTCGGTCGCGTCCTCAGTGCTCTCCGGGCTTGGGAAGCTTGGACTCGGCGATCGGGTGCGCGGCGATCCGGCGACCCTGGCCGCGTTCAGCTCCGATGCCTTGACCGCGTTTCGTCAGGAGCCACTCGCGGTTGTCATGGTCGAGTCCGCTGACGAGGTCGTGGAAGTCGTCCGCTTCTGCGCGCGCGAGCAGGTTCCATTTGTTGCGCGCGGCAGCGGGACATCGCTCTCAGGCGGATCGCTCCCGGTCGCGGGCGGAATCGTCATTGCACTGAACCGGCTCGACCGCATCCTGCGCTTGGACTCGACCCAGCGCGTTGCGGTTGTCGAACCGGGGGTGATCAACGCTCGCGTCACCGCCGCGGCAGCCCCGTTTGGTCTGCGTTACACGCCGGATCCGTCAAGTCAAAGCGTGTGCACGATCGGCGGCAACGTCGCGTTTAACTCGGGGGGCGCGCACTGCCTTCTGCACGGCATGACGGCAAATCACGTTCTTGGAATCAAGGCCGTGCTGCCCGACGGCGCGGTCGTGGAGCTGGGTAGCGATTCGACGCAGCACGTCGGGCCCGATTGGGTCGGTCTGTTCTGCGGATCTGAAGGCCTCTTCGGAATCGCGATCGAGATCACTCTGCGCTTGCTGCCGGTACCCGAAGCGGTGCACACAGCGCTGGCGGCCTATCCAAGCCTTGAGAGCGCGGGCGATGCGGTTGCCAGCATCGTCGGCGCCGGGATGCTGCCGGCCGCAATCGAAATAATGGACGCGCTGGCGATCAAGGCGGCCGAGGCGTCGGTCAAGCCGCGCTATCCCGACGGCGCCGCGCTCTTGATCGTTGAGCTCGAGGGCCAGCGAGAGGCAATCGCCAACGACGCCGAGCGCCTGCGCGAGCTCTTCGCTTCGTCGGGGGCCACCGAGGTGCGTGCCACCGGAGCGCTCGAGGAGCGGGCCCTGATCTGGAAGGGGCGAAAGAGCGCCTTCTCCGCGGTCGGCTGGCTGGCTCCGGATTACCTGGTCCAAGACGGCGTGGTGCCGCGCACTCAACTAGGGCCGACGCTGGCGGCGATCGAGCGCCTGAGTCGAGAGCACGGCCTCGAGGTGGCGAACGTTTTTCACGCCGGCGACGGAAACCTGCATCCGCTGATCCTGTTCGACCGAGCTCAACCGGGTGCGCTCGAGCGGGCCGAGGCCTTGGGCAACGAGATTCTCGTGTTGTGCCTCGAGGCGGGTGGCTCGATCACCGGCGAGCACGGAATCGGAATCGAGAAGCGCGAGTTGCTCACCAGGATGTTCTCTGAGGCGGACATTGCCTGCATGCTGCGCCTGCGCCAGTCCGTGGACCCCCTCGAACTCGCTAACCGCGGCAAGGTGCTGCTTTCGCCGCCAGCCGCAGCATGAGCGCCACGGTTTGCGTAGAGACCGTGGAAGCCGTGCGAGAGGTGGTTGCGGAGTCTGCATCGGTGCTTCCCAGCGGCGGCGGGTCGAAGCCGGCGCTCTTGAAGATGCGCTCGCCAGAGGTGGTGCGGCTGGATATGAGCTCGTTACGGGGCATCGTCGAGTACGACCCGCAGGAGCTGACGGTCACCGCGTTGGCGGGCACGCCGGTCGCACAGCTGCGCGATGACCTCGCCGCGCACGGTCAGCATCTGCCCTTTGACCCGCCTCTGGCCGGTTCGGGCGCCACGATCGGAGGGGTTGTCGCCGCTGGCACCACCGGGCCGAGCGGATTTGGCTTCGGCAGCGTGCGCGACTTCATCATCGGCGTTCAGTTCGTCGACGGGACGGGGTCAGCGGTGCGCGGCGGTGGACGAGTCGTCAAGAACGCCGCTGGGTTCGATCTTCCGAAGCTGATGGTCGGCTCGATCGGGAGCCTTGGCGTCTTGGTCGAGCTCTCGTTCAAGGTCTTTCCCAAGCCGCCAGATCAGGTCACCGCGATCCTCGAGTTCGCGCGGACAGCTGACGCGCTCGAGGCGCTGGCGGCGATCGCTGGCTCTGGGCTCCCGGCGGTGGCACTGGACCTGATCGCGCCCAAGCGCGTCGCGGCGCGCTTCGCCGGTGCATCCGAGCGACTTGCGACTCAGCTGGCAGCGCTGACGGGGCACCGCCCGCAGACCTGCCTCGCCGGCGAGGACGACGCACGTGCATGGCGCGATGCGGCCGAGCTCGACTTCGTCTCACCAGGCGACGCGCTAATTCGGGTGGCACTCACGCTGCGGCGCGCCCACTCACTGATCCGCTTGGTCGAGCGAGCCGGTGGACGGGCCCGGATCAGTCTCGCCGGTAACGCTGCGTGGATCGCCTGGCCGGCGAGCGCCTCGCTCGAGGGTCTCGACCGCGGCCTCGAAGCGGTCGGCGCCAGTGGGCTGGTCCTCACCGGGGCGCCCGACCGGATCGTCTTGGGTCAGCACCGGCATAGTGCGTTCGCGGACCGCGTCCGCGTCGCTTTGGACCCAGACCGGCGTTTCATCTCGGTCTGATGGCTCGGCTCGCGAACACGCCGGCTGCCGCTGACCGCACAGGTGTGATGAGCGAGGCGATCGACGCCTGCATCCACTGTGGGTTCTGCCTGCCGACCTGTCCCACCTATCTGACAATGGGTGAGGAGACGAACTCCCCGCGCGGGCGAATCGTCTTGATGAAGGAGGTTTTGGCGGGCGATCTCAGGCTCGAAGATGCGCTGGCGCCGATCGACAACTGCCTCGGCTGTCAGGCATGCGTGACCGCGTGTCCCTCCGGGGTGGAGTACGGCGACCTGATCACCTCGTTTCGCGCCCACGCGGAGCCTCGGCGCAATCGCCCGCCCCTCCAACGCATGCAAAGGGCGCTGGTGCTGCGGGTGTTCCCTCACCCGCGGCGCTTCCGGGCAGCGGTACGGCTTGGCCGTCTCTTGCGTCCCGTAGCTCGGCACCTGCCGGCCTCGCTAGCCAGGCCATTGGCCCTGCTTCCGGCACAACTTCCACGCGCGTCTCGCCTACCTGCCGTGTACCCAGCGGTCGGACCGCGGCGGGCGCGAGTGGCGTTGCTCGCGGGGTGTGCCCAGCGAGTCCTGGAGCCGGATATCAACTGGGCGACTCTGCGCGTCCTTGCGCACAACGGCGTCGAGACCGTGATCCCCGAGTCCCAGGGATGCTGCGGGGCGCTGGCCATGCACACCGGTGCGAGCGACCTGGCGTTGCGGGCAGCCAGGCGCAACCTCGCCGCGTTTCCCAGGGACGTCGACGTGGTTATCACCAACGCCGCGGGTTGCGGCTCGGGTATGCGTGAGTACGGCGTCTGGTTTGCTGACGCCCACGACCGGGCGGCGGCTCAGGAGTTCGCCGATCGAGTGCAGGATGTGAGCGCCTTCCTCGCCGCGCTCGGTCTCTCGAGCCGGCCACGAGCGCTCGGGCGAGACCTGAAGGTCGCCTATCAGGACGCCTGTCATCTGGCTCACGCCCAGGGCGTGCGCGCCGAGCCCCGAGCTCTGCTTGCCGCGATCCCCGGCGTTGAGCTGACGGAACCGGATGAGTGGCAGGTCTGCTGTGGGTCGGCGGGCACCTACAACATCGAACATGCTGCCGGCGCCGAGCTCGGTGAACGCAAGGCGCAGGTCCTGGCTGGGGTCGACCCGGACGTGATCGCGACCGGCAACATCGGCTGCATGACCCAGCTGCGTGTGCACCTGCGACGACTGGGACACGAGATTCCGCTGCTGCACACCATGCAGCTCCTCGATCGCGCCTACCGGCGCGCCATCTAGGGCAGAGTCAGTCCCAGGGAGGCGGGTTGTGCACCCATTCCCCGCCGACCATGGTCGCTACGACCTCGAGGTCGGCCAGGTCGCCCTCCTCACAGGTGACCGGATCTCGATTGAGGACGACGAGGTCGGCCAGTTGACCGGGAACCAACCGGCCGCGGACGTGCTCCTCGCCGCAAAGCCAGGCGGGCTTGACGGTCGTGGCTTCGAGAGCCTCCGTTGCGGTCAAGGCCTGTTCGGGTCGCCACGGCGGACGGCCGTCAACTGTGCGAAGGACGGCGGCTCGGATGCCTGCCAGCGGATCGAGCTCGGTCAGCGGGGCATCCGAGCCGTTGACGACGCACGCGCCGGAATCCCAGAGGGTGCGAAAGGCGAAGCTGCCCTCGCGGACCGCGGCGGACAGGTCATCGACGGCGTCGCGGGAGAGCACTCCGTCGGCGAACTGAACCGAGCAGGCGATTCCGAGCGCACCGAAGCGAGCAATGTCAGAACGGCGAATGTGCTGGGCGTGCTCGATGCGCTGACGCAACTCTTGTGGTTCCCAGATATCGCGGGTGACCTCGAACGCGTCGATGGCGATCCGATTGGCCTCGTCGCCAATAGCGTGCACGGCTACCGGCCATCCGAGCGCACAGACCTCGCGAAGGATCTCGCGCAGTTCATCCTCGCTTGTGGTGGTTACTCCGGAGCCGTTCGCCATCAGCGCCGTACCGGAGCCGAGGCTGCCGTCGACGAAGACCTTGACGTAACCGATGCGAAGGAAATCACCGGGGACACTGCTGGCGCGGGCGTCTTCGTAGGCGGAGATCCGGTCAGGTGGTACGGATTGCCAGACGCGAATCCCAAGCTTCCCGCGGTCGCGGACTTCGTTCCAGATCGCCGGAGCGCCGATCCATCCATCCTTGTCGTGGACCGCGGTAACTCCCCGCGCGTGAGCGATCTCGATCCCGTCGATGACCGCGTTCGCGTACTCGTCCACGGAGACGAGTTGGTGTTCCCGAAAGTCCCAGCCTGCCCACTCGCGCAGGATCCCGGTTGGTTCACCCCGTTCGTCGAGCTCGCCGGCAGCCGCGTCCCTTGGCGCCCGAGCGATGGCGGCCGAATTGAGCCAGAAGGTGTGCATGTCATTCGACCACAGGGCAGTCGGCACATCGCCGGTGACCGCGTCAAGGGCTTCACGGGGCGACAATCCGACGGCGCGCCACGGCTCCCCCGACCAGCCGTACGCGGCCAGCCAGCGGTCGGCAGGAGCGCCTGCGGCAGCCGCACTGACGCGGGCCAAGGTGGCGGCGCCGGTGTTGCAATCCTCGAGGTTGAGCCAGCGGCGAAGGATTGCCCAGGTGGGAAAGTGCGTGTGCGAATCGGTGAATCCGGGCACCACGCAACGGCCCCCGAGATCGACCGGCGTTTGCTGCGCCGTGGGTTCAGACGAACGCCCGACCCGATCGCCGACGATCGCCAAGCTCGTTGACGCCGGCGCCGAGCCGTCCATGGCGCGGATCGTGCCGTTGTTGAGGATGGTTGGATCGGAGGGTGTCACAGAGTGCTCCACGAACAGTGTCTTACACTGCCGCTGGTCCGATCGAAAGAGCCACGATGTTGGAAGTCGATGAGGCCAGCTGGCTCCGCCTCGAGCCCCAGCCTGGCGAGACCCTACGCGGCGCACTCGAGCGCACGCTGCGCGAAGCGATCCTCTCGGGGGCGTTGCGGGAGGGAGTGAAGCTGCCCGCGTCGCGTGCCCTGGCGGCGGCGTTCGGCGTTTCGCGCGGTGTGGTCACCGACGCGTACGAGCAGCTCGAGGCCCAGGGGTTCTTGGTGACGCGTCCCAGGGCGGCGACCGTCGTGGCGCCGGTTTCGCGACCCGGCGTCTATGACCCCGGCCCGCAATCACCGCCTTCCTCACCGCGCTTCGATCTCACTCCCACAACTCCCGATGTTTCGCTGTTTCCCGCCAGTCAGTGGCTCGGCGCGGTGCAGCAGGTCGTCCGAAGCGCCGGGCCGGCAACCCTCGGCTACGGCGAGTCGCGCGGGGCGATCGAGCTGCGTGAGGCGCTGGCCGACCATCTGGGGCGCACGCGCGGTGTCATCGCCGATCCCGGTCAGCTCGTGATCGTCCAGGGAACGGCGCAGGGCGTCGATCTCATGCTCCGAGTTCTTCGAGAGTTGGGTGCGAGCAACGTCGCGGTTGAGGACCCCTCTCACACCTCCCAGCACCGACGCATCCGGGCGCTCGGCTTCGAGCTGCGCTCGCAGCCTGTCGATGACGCCGGCCTCGTTGTCAGCGGACTGGACGCCGACGCAGTCCTCGTGACGCCCGCACACCAGTTTCCGACCGGCCACGTCTTGAGTGGTGAACGTCGTCGAGAGCTGCTGGCATGGTCCCGCTCGACCGGAGCGCTCGTCATCGAAGACGACTACGACAGCGAGTTTCGCTACGACCGCGAACCGGTGCGCGCGCTGCAAGGCCTGGCGCCAGAGCATGTCGTTCAGATCGGCACGGTCTCCAAGACCCTGGCTCCAGCATTACGCTTGGGATGGCTGGTCGTCCCGCCGCAGCTGGTGGAGGAAGCGCAGCGAGCAAAGTCCCTGCTGGACGATTTTTCGCCATCGCTGGACCAGTTGGCGCTGGCGGAGCTGCTGAGCCGCGGGCATTACGACCGCCACGTTCGCCGAGCGCGGAAGATCTACCGAGTGCGCCGCGATCGCTGGATCGCCGAGCTTCAGAAACACCTACCCGAGCTTCCTGTCGACGGCGTCGCCGCCGGCGTGCACCTATTGCTTCGCCTCCCCGACGATGTCGATGACATTGCGGTTGCCAAGGCGGCAGCCATCGCACGGATCGCGGTGTTTCCCCTCTCGGACTATCAGCTGCGTCCCGGCTCGCGCCACGGCCTCGTGGTCGGCTACGGGCGGCTCCACGAGTCGGCAATCGAGACCGCGGTCGCCGCCTTGGGACGCGTCGTACGTACATTTCTCTGAGATCTGGTCTCATAGAAACGCAACTCCGTGGCTCTTCCCATAGACCAGACGGGCGGCGAGAATCGCCCGCGATGGCCAAGCCAGCTTCAGATCGCGTCAAGGTGCGCCGGGGCCCGAAGAAGGGTCGGTACGACCATGACACGGTCTATTCGGTGCTCGACCGTGGCATCGTCGCCCACGTCGCCTTCAGCACTGACGAAGACGAGATCTATTGCACGCCCACCTTCTACTCGCGCGTCGAGGACGAGCTCTACATCCACGGATCGTCGGCCAGCCGGACCTTGCGCGCGCTGGCTGACGGCGCGCCGAGCTGCGTGACCGTCACGATCCTCGATGGGATCGTTCTGGCCCGTTCGGTCTTCGAGCACTCGGCCAATTACGAGGCGGTGATGGCTTTCGGGACCTTTACCCGCGTGGACGATCCCGAAGAGCGGCTGGTAGCGCTTGAGGCGTTCACGGAGAAGCTTCTGCCGGGGCGGTGGGATGAAGTTCGAGAGCCCACTCGTCAAGAGCTCAAGGGGACGTCCCTGCTCAAGATGCCGATAACTGAGGCGGCGGCCAAGGTCCGCTATGGCCCGCCCGACGACGACGACACCCCGGACGCGGACATCGACACCTGGGCCGGCGTCGTCCCTTTCGAGCTGTCGTTCGGGACACCGGTTCCATCACCCGGACTCAAGCCCGGAATGCCATTGAGCGAGAGCATCACGCGCTTGCTCGACGGGGGCCCGACTCGTATGCGTTCGTAGCTGGTGCAGAGTAAGTCGAGAAGGAGAGACATGGCTTCAGGAGCACGCAAAAGGTCCGTAAGCGTTTTGGCGATCGCCCTTTCGGCACTCATCGCGGGTTGCGGAGGTTCGGACGATGACGCCACCGGCTCCGAGCAGAGCGGAGGGGAGCCGGTCCTGAAGCTCGGGGTGGTCACGTCACTCTCAGAGCCGGGCGTCTTCGAACTCGGGCGCGAGCAAGCCGATGCTGTTGAGGCCTGCGTCGAGTGGAACAACGCCAACGACACAGGCGTGACCATCGACCTGGTGGGAGTTGAAGACGATCGCGGCGATCCAGCAATCGCGCGCTCGGCCGTGAACCGACTCATCGATGAAGGCGCCACGGCGTTCGTAGGTGACATCACGAGCGCCCTCTCCGAGGCAGTCCTGCCGCTGATCGACCAAAACGAGGCCTTCCTTGTTCTCGGCACCTCATGGGCTGATGAGCTCACCGGGAGCGAGCATCCAACCGTCTTCCGCGTAGGTGTTGCCAATCAAGCGCTGGCGAGCGATGGAGTCATGCCGTATCTGGCCGAGCTCGCCGAAAGCGAGGGCGTACAGAGCATCGGCATCCTGGCCGAGGACTCGTCGTTTGGCCGCGGGTTGCTCGCCGAGGTCGAGCAGGGCATTGCGGAGGAACTGCCTGAAGGGACCGTTGCTCACTCCGAGCTGTTCCCCGCCAACAGCACCGACGTCAGCGCCCAGCTTCTGGCGCTGAAGGGAGCCTCGCCCACACCGGAGGCGGTGGTGATCCTGGCCGCGAACGCAGGCCGCAACCTCGCAATTCCCCAAGCATATGAAGTCGGCTTGGCACCGGATGCCGAGCTGATCGCGAGCTGGGATTGGCCCACCTATGACGACTTCTGGGAGGTGGCCGGCGAGCAGGGGGTTGGCGTGCGCTATGTTGGTTTTGAGGCTCCCGATCAGAAGCCAACCGAGGAAGCGGATGTGATGACCGAGGCGCTCGGCGAAGAGAGCTCGATCTGGGCAAAGTGGGCTTGGGACGCCTGTCGCAGCCTCGCTGAGGCAGCGTCGGACGCCGGTTCGACCGAGCCTGAGGCGCTGCAGACGGCGATGGAGGAGCTCACCTTCGAGGGTGCTACCGGTGAGATCGACTTCGATACGGAGGGCGATCGCTATCACGACCGGTCGGGTATCCCGATGTATGTGCTCGCATTCAACGAAGAGGGAGCCAAGCCCTCCGACGCGGAGCTGATTTTCGGCGCCGAGTGAGAGCTTCGGCTGCTCCGCGGGCGGAGGCCGACGAGGAATGGTGAGCTGAGTTGGAAGCGATCGTCGTCGGCTTGCTGATGGGCGCGGTCTACGGCCTCATGGCCCTGGGACTGGCGTTGCTGTTCGGCGTCATGCGCACCATTAACTTCGCGCATGGGGCGATGTTCACGCTCGGCGGTTATGCCTTCGTCGTCGTCTCCGACGCGACCGGCATCCCGCCGGGCGTGGCTGTCCTCGCGGCCCCACTGGCTGCCTTCGCCCTCGGCTGGGTGTTGCACGCAACGCTCCTGCGGCCCCAGCCCGGGGGCGACATGCCCTACAGCGATTACGTGTTGATCGTGACCTTCGCGGTCACGATCGTCCTCGTCAACGGGGCCACAATCGTGTTCGGGCCGCAGTTCGAGCGCCCGCCCAGCATCTCCTCCGGAACTGTCAACTTCCTCGACCTCGCGCTCGGCGCCGACCGGTTCATCGCCGCGGGCACGGCGATTCTTGCCGCGGCGGGCATGTGGTGGATGCTGCGCTACACGTTCACGGGCCGAGCCTGGCGCGCGATGGCCCAGAACCCAACCGGCGCGGCGGTGGTTGGCATCGATGAACGCGAGGCGCAGCGCTCGGCCTTCGCGACCTCGTGCGGTCTGGCCGGTCTGGCCGGCGGCGTTTTGGCGCCTCTGACCTCGGTGTTTCCGACCAGCGGGGTGACGCCTCTGCTGATCAGCTTCGTCGTCTTGGTCATCGGCGGACTCGGCTCGATGGGGGGCGCCCTTCTCGGTGGGTTGCTTGTCGGCGTTGCCAGCTCCGTCGGCGTCGTCTACGTCTCCTCCGCGTACGCCGACGTTTATCCGTACATCCTGATGCTGGCGGTGTTGTTGATCCGGCCCGCCGGGCTGTTTACCCGCACGAGCAGGACCTACTGATGACCGGCGACCCAGCTCTCATGGGCACCGACCTGCGCAAGGCCTTCGGCGGCATCGCGGCGGTCGGCGGGGTCGACGTCTCGTTGGCTGCTGGCGAGATCGTCGGCGTCCTGGGTCCAAACGGGTCGGGGAAGACGACGCTTATGTCCCTTCTTGCCGGACTCGTCCGGCCCGATTCAGGCCGGGTGCGCGCCGGCGGTCGCGACGTCACCAGGGCCGCGCCGTTCAGCGCCAGGCGCCGCGACGTCGCTTGCACGCTGCAAAACCCTCGGGTCTTTTCGTCCCTGTCGGTGCGCGAGAACCTCGAGCTTGCCTGTCATGCCAAACACCGCTCGCCAGACGCAGAACACATCGATGGAGTCCTCGAGCGGTTGCAACTTGCGCACACCGGCGCAACGCAGGCCGGCGAGTTGTCCGGGGGCCAGCGCAAGCTCGTCGACCTGGCGCGGGCGGTCACGGTGCGTCCCCGCGTATTGCTCGCCGACGAACCGACGGCCGGCGTTAGCCACGCCAGCCAAACGCTGGTTACGGAGGCCCTCAACGACGCCGCCAAGGACGGCACCGCGGTTCTGTTGGTCAGCCACGACCTTCCGTGGACGTTCGGTCTGTGCCAGCGGATTCTCTTTCTGCGCGCGGGCGAGGTCTTGGTGGAGGGAGGCGTCGACGTGGTGCGCAGCGATCCACGAATCAGGGACGCCTACCTTCGATGAGCGCCACCGGGTCGACATTGCAGGTCCATGACCTGGTCGCCGGGTATGGCGGGCTGCCGATCGTCAACGGCGTCAGCCTGGCGGCTGAGCCGAGCCGCCTGACAGTCGTGATCGGGCCGAACGGATGCGGAAAGTCGACGACGATGCGCGCGCTCGCGGGCCTGCTATCCACCGACGAGGGGGCGGTCCGGCTGATCAAGGGCGACTCGGTAACCGAGCTCGAGCAGCTCTCGCCCTCGCAGCGCCTGGGTCATGGCCTCGCCTTCGTTCCCCAGGAGCGCACCGGCTTCCCGGAGATGTCGGTGCACGAGAACCTCGCCCTGGGGGGCTGGTTGTGGCGCCGCGACCGTTCGCAACTCGCCCCGCGCGTGGACAGCGTTTACGAGCACCTCCCGAAGCTGGTCGAGTGGCGCAACAAGCGGATGGGGCTGCTGAGCGGCGGCCAGCAGAAACTGGTCGAGCTCGGACGGGCTCTTGTGAGCCGGCCGAGCGTGATCATTCTCGATGAGCCGACGGCTGGTCTGGCGCCGCCAGCCGCCGAGGAGCTGCTCGCATTGCTGCGCGAGCTCGCCCAGAGCCAGGGGGTCACAGTGTTGATGGTCGAGCAAAACCTCGAGCCCGCGCTGCGGACGGCCGATCACGCCTATTGCGTCGTTGCCGGGCGTAACACGACGGAGGGTCCCGCGCAGGAGATTCTCGGACGCCTGCCGGAGATCGTGGAAAGCTGGCTATGGGACTGATCGAACGGATCCGTGGTCGGCGCCTGCCTGGCAACGCCCCCAAGCTCGCTCTCGCGGCCGTACTGGTGATCGCAGCGATCTGGCCCGTGTTTGCAGACGATGCTGGTCGAGACCTGGCCGTGCGGGTGACCTATTACGTCCTGCTGGTCGCGAGTTGGAACCTGCTCGCCGGCTATGCCGGCCTGTACTCCTTCGGCCACGTCGCCTTCGCGGCTATCGGGGCCTACTGCACCGTCGTCCTGGTCGAGCGCGAGGGTCTTCCGATCGAGCTGTCCTTCCTTATCGGCGGGCTGGTCGCCGGCTTGCTCGGCACCTTGCTCGGGCTTCTCTCGAGTCGCATCCGCGGCCCGTATCTGATCGTCGCTTCCTTCGGCCTGCTGGTCGCGGTGCAGACCGTGATCCTCGCCAACCCGACTCAGACGGGTGGCGCGAGTGGATCGATCGTCCCGCCCCTCATCGACGGTCCCGATCCAGAGCTCAGCTACTACGTACTCGGGCTGGTGCTGGTCGCGCTCTTCTTCGCCGTCTCGGTCGCCCTGTTACGTACGCGTGCGGGGAAGGTCTTCGCGGCGCTTCGCGACGATGAGGACGGGGCTGTGGCCATCGGGATCAACCCGCTGCCGTGGAAGACGGCGATCTTCGCCTACACGTCCTTCTGGGCCGGGGTCGCCGGTGTCTTCATCGCCTACTACACCGGTTTCATCACACCAGCGATCGGAAGCGTCTCGGAGATGTCGATGGTGGTGGCGATGGGAATCACCGGCGGGTTGGGCACGCTGGTGGGGCCCGTCATCTCGACCGCCGCCCTGCTGTATCTCAGCGACGAGCTTCGCGTGATCGGCGAGGGCTACAGCACCCTGCTGTTTGGCGTCGTCCTACTGTTCGTGATCGTGGTCGTGCCTCGCATCAGGCGCCGCATACGGCTTGCCCGCAGGCGGACCGACAATCGCCGCTTGGCGAGCTTGATCGACGATGCCGATCCCGTGGCCGGCCTCAGCGCCGCGCGCCGTCCATGACCGCAAGCGAGACTGCTCAGCGCGAAGCGATTGTCGAGCGAGTGCGCATGCGCCTGGCTGCGGATGGCCTGGACGCGTACTTGGCCTACACGCCGCCCAACAACCTCTATTGCGCCGGGTTTGTCTCTTGGTTTGCGGCCGAGCACTGGCGCTTTCACGGTGCGAACCTGACTCTCATCGCGGCGGATCCGGCGGTCCCGCCCGCGATGATGGTGCCGGAGGTCGAGGTCTCGGCCGCGCGCCGATCCACCCTCATCGACGACATCCGAGGCTTCGGCATGTGGATCGAGACGCGGGAGCTCGGCGAGATCACGACCGCGCCCGAAGACGGTGGTGAGCCGCTGCAACGTCCGACGTGGTCGGATCCCGATGAACAGGACCGGCTTCTTCGGGAGATGGTCGGCGACCGGGGCCTCTTGGGAGGCCGGATCGGAACGGACGTGGCGTTCGCGATGGCGGACTCGCTCCATCGGTTTCGCGGGCTCGCACCAGATGCACAGTGGGTCGACTGGACAGACGAGATCTTCGATCTGCGCGCCGTCAAGCAGCCGTTTGAGATCGACCGGCTCACGCGTGCGACCGAGCTGCAGGAGAACGGGTTCACGGCCATTCGCGAAAACCTGCGAGCCGGAATGTCCGCGCGCCATGTGCGCAACCTTTATACGCGGGCGGTCTTGGACGCCGCGAACGCCGACGATCGCTATGCCGACTTCGACGACAGCTGGGCGGTGGTGAGTCCTGGCGGTCCGCAGAAGAATCCCGTGAGCGACGGCCTCGAGTCGGGCGACCTCGTGACCATCGACGGTGGAGTTCGGGTCGGGGGCTACAAGAGCGACGGGGCGCGTACCTTCGCCATCGGCGAGCCCGGGGAGGTGGTTCGCGATCTCTACGACGCGCTGCTCGGTGCCAATGATCGAGCCGTTTCACAATTGGTCCCCGGAGCGCCGGTAGCAGACGCATTTCACGCTGCCGAAGCTCACATGCACGCAGCCGGATACCCGCAATACAGCCGCGGTCAGTACGGGCACTCCCTCGGACTGGAGCAGTTTCCGGAGGAGCCGCCCTTCATTGCCCGCGATGAGCATCGGCCGGTGCAGGCGGGCATGGTCTTCGCCGTCGAAGCGCCCTTTTATGGGGCCGACCTGGGCGCGATCACGATCGAGGACATGGTGTTGGTAACCGAGGATGGACCCGAGCGCATGCACAGCTCACCACGAGAGCTCGTCGTCGTTGGGTAGAAAGGACTTGCGGGTGAGTGACAGCGCGTCCCCGGCCTTGACCTGGACATCACAGCTACCTGAGCGCTTGTTGCTCGGAGCGGGCCCAAGCATCGTGCCGGCGGATGTTCGCGACGCGCTCGCAGTTCCAACCGTGGGCCACATGGATCCGGCGTTCGGGCAGGTGATGTCCCAGACCTCCGAGCTCCTGCGGCGAACCTTCCGGACCTCCAACCGCGCGACCTTTCCAGTCTCGGCTACCGGCAGCGGCGGGATGGAGGCGATGATCGCCAACCTGATCGAACCAGGGCAGCGCGTCATCTGCGGGGTGTACGGGCTGTTCGGCGAACGCATCGCCGACGCGCTTCACCGCCACGGCGCTGAGGTACTCCGTGTCGATGGCGAGTGGGGTCGTGCACTGCCGCTCGAGCGTCTTCACGAGGTCGCCAAGGAAAGCTTCGACGCGATGATCCTCGTACACGGTGAGACCTCGACCGGTGTGGCACAGCCGCTTGACGGGCTCGCGCAGCTATGCCGAGAGCGCGACGCGCTCCTGCTGTTGGACTGCGTCACCTCGCTCGCCGGGCATCCGCTCGAGATCGATGAGGTTGGCGCGGACGCAGCTTTCAGCGGCACGCAGAAGTGTCTCAATTGCCCGCCGGGCCTGGCCCCGTTCACCCTGGGGGAGCGCGCAACTCAGCGCCTGGTGCGGGCGAACCGCTCCTGGTACTTCGATTTCTCGGCGGTACTGAACTATTGGTCGAACGAGTCCGGTGCGAGGGCCTATCACCACACCGCACCGATCAACATGGTCTATGGAATCCGGGCGGCTTTGGAGCTTGTCGACGCCGAAGGCATCGATGAGCGATGGAAGCGCCACGCGAAGGCGCACGCTGCTCTCAACCTGGCCGCGGAGGAACTGGGGTTGCGACGACTTGCGCCCCAAGACGAGGCGCTGTATTCGCTGCTCGCGCTACGGGTGCCAGACGACGTCGATGAGGCCGCCGTGCGCGGCGCACTGCTCGCCGAAGACGGCATCGAGATCTCAGGCGGACTCGGCGCCTTCACGGGACGCGTCTGGCGGATCGGAGTGATGGGGGAGGGCGCGAAGCCAGAGCCGCAGGAGCGTCTGGTCGGCGCCCTGGCCCGCCATCTCAACAGGCCGGCAGCGGGGGCGCTGGCGGCGCTGGAGACCGGATGGGGTTACTAGCAGCGAGGGCGCGGCGCTTCACTGCTGCGGGGAGAGCATCTGTGCGGAGTTGCTTCCAGCTAGCACGACAAGGACGAAGTCGAAGGCGGCAATCTGAGCTACCGGCTCAAGGCGACCTCGCTCCTCAGTCGCGGCGATCGCAGGCGTTCGTCGCCCGGCGTCCCACGGCAACACGGGGGCAACAGGACGTCCAGATACGACCGCAACTCGCAGGTGAGCGGGCACCGCCGCGCGTGCGTCATTCACGCATAGACCGGGCTATCCGACACCAGCCGCAATCCCACGGAGCTAATTGCCATGCAGAAGGTCGTGGGTTCGAGTCCCCTCAGCCGCTTTTCTTCCGAGTGATTCACCCGACGGCTGGGTCGGGGTTGAAAACGTCAACGGCGCGGCGCCACGACGCGTCGGCCTGTCGCCGGTGGAGCCCGACGTACCTGCCGCGATAGACGATGTGGCCTCGATCCCCCGCCTCGACGCCGAGCGCATAGCGTCCGACCTCCAACGCGACGGGTTCCGCAGGCGCGATCTCCAGGACGAGGACCTCCAGCTCGATCTGGGTGATGCCGAGCGCGATCCCGGTTCGCCAGTACGTCTCGATCTGGTCCCGGCCGGCGACCAATGGGGAGGCGGGCGCCAGGATCTTCGCGTCGGCCGTGTAGAGGGCGCCTGCGGCGATTGCGTCGCCGCTCGCCACCGCCGAAGCCAGCTTCGCCGTTGCATCGCCCAGTCCGCTGGTCATGGCGCCACCCTGGTTGACGACCGTTGCAGATCCGTTGCAACCGGCGGCGGGCGCGCGTGCTCAGGGCTCTTGCAGCGCGACCTCGACAGCGTCAGCAAGCGCGAGGCGTCGCCCGTTCTTCCGCCCGCCGGCGAGCGCGTCACCGTCGGTAGCGAGGATCGGCGCCGCATACTCGTCGCGCTCTGCTTCCCATTGCCCGATCGGCTGTCGTTGCTCTTCGGCCTCGATCGCCCCCCAGAGAACGCCGGCGCGCCCGACAGCGCCCCGCTCGGCTGCGGTTCGCGCAAGCAACGCCAGCATGTAGATCGTCAGCTGCCGCTCGCCGATCGCGGCTGCCTGCTCGAGTGCTCGGCGCAGGTGTTCGTCGGCTAATTCGAAGCTCCCGCTCTCGACCGCGATCTCGCCGAGGTCGGCGAGCGTCTGCGCGCGCCACCAGAGGAAGCCGGTCTCGCGCGCCAGCTCGGCGCTTTGCTCGAGCAGTTCCACCGCCCGCTGGTCGTCGCCTTCGTGGTGCGCGATGCCCCCCAGCGTGCCCAGCGCTACCGCCTCGCCTCGCTGATCCCCGAGCCGACGCTGGATGCTGAGCGCCTCCATTGTCAGCGCCCGGGCCTCGTCCGCAGCGCCCCGTTGCAGACGGGCAGCCGCGAGTCGATGGAGCACCTCTGCCGCGCGGGCCTCTTCGCCGAGCTCGCGGAACTCAGTGAGAGCCGACTCGTAGAGCTGCTCGCCCTGCTCGAAATCGCCCGCGATGAACGTCATGCCTCCCTGGGCGAGCAGCACTCGAGCACGCAGCTCAGGCGGCAGCTGGTCGCTCCGTGTGAGCAGCGCCTTGAACCAACGCATGCCCTCGAACGGATTGTTCGAGACCCATAGCTGCTCGAGTGAGATCGCGAGGCTCGCAGCGAGCAGCGGATCGCTCTCGAGGGACCAGTCGAATGCCGAGCGGAGTTCATCCTGTTCGAAGAGCACGGCCTCGAACCGCTGCTCGCCTCCGGCCTCGGTCGACAGCTGCGCGGCCTCGGCGCGCCGCAGGAAGTACTCGGCGTGTGCCCGCCTGAGTTGCGGCTCGTCGCCCTTCTCAACCAGCCTCTCGGTTGCGTATTCACGCACCGTTTCGAGTAGCCGGTAGCGCATCCCGCCGCCTGAGCTGGGCTCGTCTTCTGCGCGAACTAGAGAAGCGTCAACGAGGCGCTCGACGAGCTCGAGGCTCTCGGACTCGTCGTCCTCCAGACATACGCCCGCAGCACCGGCAACCGTGAACCGCCCGGCGAAGACGGCCAGTCCGCATAGCAGGTGGCGTTCGGCCTCGGTCAGCAGGTCGTAGCTCCAATCCATCGCCGCCTCGAGGGTGCGGTGGCGCGGATCGACGATCCGCCGCCACGAGCTCAGGAAGCGGAATCGATCCCCGAGCCGGGTCGCGATCTCGTTCAGCGATAGCGCCTTCGCCCGCGCCGCCGCGAGCTCGATCGCGAGGGGAAGCCCATCGAGCTCGCGACAGATGCGGCCCGCGGTCTCCAGATGCTCCGGCGTTGCGTCGAGACCGGGCCGTACCGCGGTGGCGCGGTCCCAGAACAAACGCACCGCGGGCGCGTCCGCGATCTCATCCGGCGAAGCGCTCTCGACCGGCGTCGGCAGTGGATCGACCTCGAGCAGGACCTCGCCCTGAACGTGAAGCGATATTCGACTGGTGGCAAGCACCCGCAGGTTTGGACACCCGTGCAGCAGGGCGGTGACCAGCTCCGCACACCCGTCGACCACGTGCTCGCAGTTGTCGAGGACCAGCAGCAGCTCCGATTCGCCTGTCCGCTCGACCAGGTCCTCGGCTTGGGAATCCGCGCCTCCGGAGTCGAGCGCGCTCGCGACCTCGTCCGACACGAGCGCCGGATCGGCGAGCGGGGTGAGATCGGCGAGCCAGACTCCGTCGGCCCAGACGCCCGCCTGCTGGCGCGCGATCTCGATCGCGAGCCGCGTCTTGCCCGATCCACCGACCCCGCTGAGGACTACCAGGCGGTGCTTGCGCAGGAGGCTGGGGATCTCCGCGAGCTCCCGCTCGCGCCCGACGAGGCTGCTCACCGGGGAAGGCAGGTTGTGCCGGGCGACGGACGCGGGCACGGCTGGCAGGTCGTGATGCAGGATCGCGCGCTCGAGCTCTCTCAGGTCTTCGCTTGGCTCCAGCCCGAGTTCGTCTCGCAACCGCTCGCGCGCCCGTCGATACGCGTCGAGAGCGTCAGCCTGCCGATCGCAGCGGTAGAGCGCGAGCACGAGGTGTCGCCAGAGCCGCTCGCGCAAGGGCTCCTCCTCGATGAGTTGCTGCAGCTCGGCAACGACGTCGCCATGCCGCCCGAGGTCGAGGTCGGCCTCGATCCGCTGCTCGATGCAGACGAGCTGCAACTCCTGGAGGCGTCTTGCCTCCAGAGTCAGCGGTGCAACGTCGGAGGTGCCGGCGTAGGCTGGGCCGCGCCACAGGGCCAGGGCAGCGTGCAGCCGTTCTGCGGCAGCGCCCGGCGCACCTCGTCGTATCGCGCTCTCGCCCTGCCGGGTCAGGTCCTCGAACCGTCGGGCGTCGACCGCCTCGGCCGCGGCATCGAGCGCGTAACCCGCTGAGGTGCCGATCACCGTCTCGCTCCCCAGTGACGTGCGCAGGCGGGAGATGTAAGAGCGTAGGGTCGTCGCGGCGCCATCGGGGGGATTCCCGGCCCAGAGCTCGTCCGCGAGCCGATCGGCCGTGACCGGCCGGCCCTGCTCGATGAGCAAGAGCGACATCAGGGAGCGCTGCTTTGGACCGCCGAGATCCAGCCGGCGCCGACCGGCATGGGCCTCGACCGGCCCGAGTACGCGGAACTCCAATGTCGAATTCGTTTCGGTCACGCGGCTATCGCTGGTGCAACGTTTTTGCAACGCCCATCGAAGAGCGTCCCATAAAGACCCCGATCGCTAAAGGGCGATCGACCGAGAGGAAGGCATCACATGACCAAGCATCGTTGGACCGGGCTCGTCGCACGCTCCCTGACGGTCGTCGCGTTGGCGCTGCCGTCCGCGGCCACGGCGGCCCCGGCCGAACAGTTCCTCGGCTCCGCCCCGGCGCCCATCGAGACCTCGTCTGCCAGCGTGCCCACCGTGAGCTCCCCCGACTCGGGCTTCAGCTGGGGCGACGCCGCGCTCGGCGCGGCCGCCGTGCTCGCCGTCGTGACGCTCAGTGTCGGCGGCGCGCTCATGCTCAGGAGCGCGCGCGCGGAGCGCCGCGAGGTCCGACTGACGAGCTGAGGCCACCGTCCCGTCCCGCTTGCGGCCCCAGATTCGGGGCCGTTTGCGTTACCAGTTCCGGTACCCGACGCTGCGCTGGAAACTGGTTTCGCTCACATCAGCCGCTTTCGTTGAGCGTCCCCGCCGGTTCGCATCAGAGCGCGGCCGGGGCGCTCTTTTTCGTAGGCGGGGACGCGAGCTCGGCTGCTGCCCGTCGCACCCCTACCTGTCCTGTTTGCCCCGATCGGCGAGGCAACTGGTATGAGCCAGGCCGGGTTTGACGGAGACCTCGAACCCAGGACGTTCCGTCCTGGCGAGAGGAGAACCTCCGCCATGCCAAGGTAGAAGAAGTACTCGGCCTTTTCGCCAAGGAGCTCGACCCGCCCCCGGCCTGCTACGAGCGTCGCTCCGGGCGGCGCTCGGCGCGGGCGGTCTCCGACGAGCGCCTGCTCGCCGAGATCCGGACCACGCTCGCCAAGAACTACGAGGCCTGCGGCTACCGGCGCACCTGGAAGGCCCTGCTTCGCGCCGGCCACCACGGCCTCGCCGGCTGCACGCTGCAGCGGCTGATGAAGGCGAACGGGATCCGCGGTGCCGGCGTCAGCTTCCTCGCCTTCGTCGCCGACGTCTTCTCGCGCAAGGTCGTCGGCTGGCAGCTCACCAGTTGGCGCGGTCGTAGCTGCGAGGCCACGGCGCTTCGTCTGCCAGAAGGAAGGCGTCCGCGCCGTGGCCCGCAGTCCGAGTCAGCCGGTCGGCTCGAAGTAGCGCTTGAGCGCCCACTCGGCGAGGTCCTCGCCGAGCTCGGTGCCGTCGGTCCCGCCGGTCTCCCAGTGGTCGCCACCGTAGACGCGCGCATCCTCGACCTCGCTCTGCAGGTCCCCGACCGACGCGAAGTGGTGGACCGTGCCGTCGATGGGATTCCCCGGGAGGTCGACGTCGACGTCGAGGTCGATCGCCTTCGTGCCCAGGAACTCGCTTAGCCCGCTGGTGATCGCGCCCGTCAGGCAGGCGTGGCCGCTCGCGTACTCCGGATGCAGCCCCGTGACGGAGAGCGGCTCCCAGGCGGGGTCGGCCGTCGTTCTGGGGTTGCCGTCGGCGCCGGCCTCGCGGATCGCCGTCACCGGCCGCCACGCGAGGTAGTGGAACTTCGTGTTCCAGCACGTGATCATCGCGTCGGCCGCCGGCAGGGCGGTCTGGGCGAACAGCCGCGCCGAGTCCCCGATGGAGAGCCCGCGAGCGGTGGCGAGCCCGCGCAGCGCCCGGTTGTACTGGACGACGGTGTTCTCGGTCCAGAAGACCGCGATGTCGGTCTGTTCGGGCGTGCGCAGCGAGCCGTTCTTCGCCCCGTAGAGCCGCGTACGCTCGAACTCGGTCGCGTAGCGCTTGCCGGTCAGCTTGTTCGGGCCCTTGGGCCGGAACTGGTCGGGCGACTCGGCGAGAAACGGCGCTACCTGCGCCACGTAGGGCGTGACGACCGACCCGGGACCCGTGCGCCGCCACTGCCCGGGCTCGGTGCCGTCGGCGGGCGACGGGACGGCCGCGTCGCGCCCGTCGTTGGCTCGCCGGGCGATGATCTCCGCCGCCGAGCGTTGGCCGACGCTGACCCCGTCGACCTCGGCGGCGCCGTCGGGGATCGCCGCGAGCGCGTTGGCATAGTCGGCGTCGATCGCGCCCTGCTGCGCGGGGAAGTAGTGGACGAGCACGTCGCGGGCGGCGGCCGCGACCGCCGCCTCCGCGGAGGCTCCCGGCGCCGCGTAGCCATCGAACGCGTAGGACTCGTGGGTGTCCTCGATCGCCATCACGGCGTCATAGACCGCCGCCTGGGCGATCGCCACATAGAGGCTGGCGGCCGAGGGCGTGCGGCGAGCGCTGTCGGCGAACACCGTTCTCAGAGTCGCCTCGTTCCAGTGCACGACGGCGTTGTCGCCGGCCGCCGCGCTCGATTGCTTGCTCGGCGCAAGCGCCAGTGTCAGGGCGACCAGCAGCGTCAGTGCGGCCGCGATTCGTCCGATCCTCATCGTTTCCCTCCTATGCGCTGGTGGTTTCGCGTGCCTCGTCCGGCTCTGCGGCTTAAGGCCGCTCCCCGGGCCCCAGTCACCCAACATCGGTCGCCGCGCCTATAGGGCAGAGAGGCTCACGGCGGAGATCCGCGCCATTTCAACCTCGAAGTTGTCGAGGTCGTTTAGATCTGCACACTCGATGCCCACGACCTGGGCGCCGGGCCCTGGCAGGGGCCGAATTACGCCCGAGACAGCGGTGAGCGTGGCGTTCTCCCTGCCGTCGAACAAGGGGATGAGTGTCTGGGAGGCCGCGATCGGGTCACCGTTGACTTCAAGCCGGCACGAGCCGTTGCCCGACTCTCCTAGGTTGCTCCGCTTGGCCTGCACCTGCGCGGTGATCAAAACGCGTCCCGGTGACCCGATCGGCACATGAACCGGTAGCGATGCGCAATCAACCCACGACCCTTCGAACACGTACACGGGATTGCACCCGCCTGTCGCATAGCGGCCGACGCCGCCCTGCGCCGCTCTGGGCACGGTGGCCAACGTCGACTCGTCGACGTCGGCGCCCGTCAGGTTGTTGTCGATGACGTCGTGGCTGCCCATCGACTCATTTTGGATGTCCACCCCCGTGAGCGCGTAGGGGGTCGTGTCGTTCGCGAGGTCAGCGCTGCGGACATCGTTGTTTCGCAAATCGACGCTCCGGATGGTGTTGTCGACGATGTTGGCGCCGGTCCACTCGTTGACCGCCCATGCCGTTCCACCCCCGACGACGAACACGAGGCAGAGCGTCGAGACGACGTTCGCGTAGGTAATGCCGTTTCGGATTCCCTTGGACACGTGACACTTCCTTTCTGGGTATTGCGGTCCGTCATCCCTCAAACGGGGCATGACGGACTTGCATCGGTATGGAGAACTCCGACGTGTTCCCGAGGGGATCGGTCGCGGTGGCGGTTATCCACCGACCCGCTGACACCTTCGCGCCCGGAACGAGGATCGACGAGGTCTCGCCGTCAGCATCGGTGGTTGCCGTGGTCTCGCCGATGAACTTTTCGCCCTCGGCGCGGTCGCTATCCGGATTCGAGAAAAACTGAATCTTGAACGTCGTCTCGCCCGTGCTGTGCAGGCTCCAGGCAATCTGGGTGAGATAGCGCGTGTTGTGAGCGGAACTCAGAACCGGGAAGTTCTGCAGATCGTTTGCTCCGCTGTCGAGGTCACCAAGATCGTTAGCGGTGATCCCATCCACGCCGAGCTCGATGCCGAGCGCCCCGTTGCGGAAGATCGAGTTGTAGAGGATCTGATTGCGCCTACCGGCACCGGGCTCGCTCGGTTGCACCTGGATTCCGCGGGCCCGATTGGACGCGATCGTGTTTGCCGCTGCGCCCGGGCCTCCGATCCGATTGCTTGACCCGAGGACGTAGATGCCGGTGTGATTGCCCAGGGCTGACGTTCCATCGCGCTGGGTGCCGATGAGATTGCCCTGGATGCGGTTGCGGCTTGAAAGCCCGTGCAGCGTGATGCCGTAGTTATCGCTGCCGGAAATGAGGTTGCGCGCGCTGAGAGCGGCGCCGCCGACCACGTTGTCAGTTCCGACCTGGATGCCACCCCCGGTTGGCGAAGCCGCGGTTCCGGATACGTCGGTGCCGATGAAGCAGCCCTGCACCACGCTACCGGCGTCATCCGTAGTCACGCTGCTCAGATTCACGCCAAAGCCGAAGCCGTTGTTGATCACGAGCCCTCGGATCGTGGTGCCTGGCCGGGTCACAGTCAGGCCGTCGACAAAATCTCCGACAATTGAGCCGTCGAGCACGACCTTGAGCTGGGCATTGGTGCCCGTCGCAGCCGTGTTCACGCTGGCTCCGGGTTGGCTGTAGCCGTCGATCGTCAGGGGCCTCGTGATCTTCGGCAGGGCGACTCGCGGTGTGATCGTCTTGACATCGCCGGTGCCACCACCGATATCGAACACGACTCGGTCAGCGAGATCGTCGGCGTTGCCCTCCTGAACGGCGGCCCGCAGCGTGCACTGCTCCCCTGCGCTCGCCGAGGCGACGTCGCAAAGGCCGTTCCCCCTGTTGGAGTCCGACTGGTCGCCTGTCAGGTTGACGGTGAAGGTCGCAGCAGCGGCCGTGGATGCGCATGCGAGCAGGATGGCGAGTACCGCCGCGAGCAACCCCCCGAGTCCAAACCTCCGAGACCGGAGGACGCTGCTAGCGATGTGGCGGCGAGTCGGGCGAGACATCCTGATTCCTCCCTAGTCGCTTCCCGTTTCTGCCCATCACGGCCGCGCCTCCAAAACGAGGTTGAACGGGGTCTCAGTGGCCCTGCGAAATCGGGTGAACCCGGCCTCCGTGACGACCTCGCCCAGCCGCGCCTCGCCGGCCTGGGCGCCCAGGGCCAGCCCGACTTCCTGCGAGCGCGAGGCCGGCGTGCAGACCATCGTCGAGGCCGAGTAGAAGATGCGGCCCACCGGATTGAGGTTGTCCTCGACGTGGTCGCCGGCCATCGGCTCGACGATCAGCCAGGTTCCGTCGGGGGCGAGCGCCTGCCGGACGTGCGCCGCGGCTCCGACCGGATCACCCATGTCGTGAAGGGCATCGAACACGCAGGCGAGGTCGTAGCCGTCGCCGCTGAAGTCCTTGGCGCTCGACACCTCAAAGCGGACCCGCTCGGCGACGCCGGCCTTCTCGGCGGCCTGGGTTGCCGCCTCGATCGACTCGGGGTGGTAATCGGAGCCGAAGAACTCCGACTGCGGGTACGCCTGCGCCATGACGATCGTCGAGGCGCCGTGACCGCAGCCGATGTCGGCGACGCGGGCGCCGGCCTGCAGCTTCTCCTCGACTCCGTCGAGGGCCGGCAGCCACGAGGGCACGAGATTCGCAACGTAGCCCGGCCGGAAGAAGAGCTCAGTTCCGCAAAAGAGGTCGTGGTCGTGCTCGTGCCAGCCGAATCCCTCCCCCGTGCGAAACCGCTCCGTCAGCGCCGGCTCGTCCTTCAGGCACGCAGCCGCGATGTAGAACGCTCCGGGCAGGAACGTCGGGCTCTCCCGGTCGGCAAGGCAGGCCGCCTTTTCGGGCGTCAGGTGAAAGCGCTCCGTCTCGGGGTCGTATTCCACGTAGCCGCTCGCGGCCTGCGCGCAGAGCCACTCGCGAACGTAGCGCTCGTCGGTCTGCGTGCGCTCGGCGAGCTCCGCCGCGCTCACGGGTGTGCTGTCGCCCATCGCGGTGTACAGGCCGAGCTTGTCACCGATGATGACGGTGGTCTGGTGGAGCGCAGCACCGAGATCGCCCGCAAAGCGGCCGACGAAGTCCTGCAGCTTGGTCTCATCAACAACGGTTGCCATCTCATCTCCTTTTGGGGGGTCCGGGATCCATCGCTTGTGAGCATCGAGCGCGTCGGTGCCCCTTCGCACCGTGGAACCCCCCCTGAGTTTTGGAATCCGCGTAAATCCAGGGGGTTGCCACGGTGCGAACCCGCGCCTCGGCGACGAGACTTCTACAAATGGATTCATCGGACCTGGCGAGACTTGAGCTGATGCTCCAGCGCAATGTCGAACCGCTGCGCGGCTTTCTCCGCGAGGCAGACGACGACGAGTGGCGGGCGTTCAGCGGCTGGCTGGCGCTGGCGCGGGAGTTGGAGCAGGCCCGCGAGGCAGACGACCCGGAGCGCGCCAGCTAGCCCCGGGACGACTCCGCCGCGAGCGCTGCCGGTAGCTGCTCGCGTGAGCTGAGGTCCAGCTTGCGGTAGACGGCGGTCAGGTGGCCCTCGACCGTACGGGCGGTGACGAACAGGGACTGGGCGACCTCCCGGTTGGTGCGGCCCTCGGCCGCCAGCCGCGCGACTCGGCGCTCACTCGCGGTCAGTGAGTCGACCCCGCTCAGCATCAGTCGGCGTGGCCGCGCTCCGGTGGCCCTCAGCTCCTCCTCGGCGCGACGGCGCAGCCGCACAGCGTCGACACGTACGGCGATGTCGAGTGCCTCCCGCAGCGGTTCGCGCGCCTCGACCCGGCGGTTCGCGCGGCGCCGCGCCGCGCCGAGCTCGTACAGGCCGTGGCCGTGCTCGAGCCGCGCCTCGGAGCTCTCCAGGACGCGCACAGCCTCGTCAAGGTGCCGGAGTCCCTGGTCCCCGCCCTCGACCAAGCCGAGCGCTCGCAGTGCGATTCCGGTCGCCCCCGGAGCGGCAAACGTCCTTGCCCGCTCGAGCTCGTCCCTCGCCATCTCCGCCGCCTCGTCCGAGCGACCGAGCGCGTGCAGGGCGAGGGCGGCTTCAGAGCGCCAGGGATGCGTGGCCGGGCCGGGCTGCCGAAACCGGTCGAGCAACGTCCCGCAGGCAAGTGAGGCCTCCAGCGCCTCCTCGAAGCGACCCTGCGCGAGCCGGAGGCGTCCGCGGATGCCGACCAGGCGGACCCACGAGATCGTCGGCGGCTCCGAGCCCGGTTCCGGTGTGACGGCCCGAAGAGCCGCATCGGCCTCTTCGAGCTCGTCGCGCTCGATCAGGGTCCCGGCGAGCGTGGCGGCGGCGAACGGGGTCAGCAGAGGCAGCGGGCGCAGGGAGTCGATGTCGACCGCGGTGCGGGCGTGCTCCTCGGCGGCGACGAGATTGCCTTGGCGGAGCGCTGCCCAGGCCGCGAAGGTCGACATCACGGTCAGCAGCGACAAACCCCCCAGGCGCCGCCCCTCATCGATCCGCAGCCCGATAAGCCGCCGAGCGACCTCGTAGCGCTCGCAGTGAATCAGCGCCATGTAGGCGTGGAAGTCGCCCGGGACGTTCGCGGCAGGGTCGTCGGGCGAGCGCTCGACGATCGCCCGCTCCGCTCGTGCAGCGATCTGCTCCGCAGGCGGCTCCCCTCGCCCGGCGTCCCACTCGGTGAGGACGGAGAGGACGGTGAACGGTGGCCGCTCGACCTCTTGGGCGCGCTCACGCACCCTCTCGATACGTGCCTCGACGATCGGCGCTCCGCGGTAATCGAGAGTCACCCCCGCGAGCAAACGGCCCTCGAGCAAGAGCACGCCGGGGTGGCTCTTCTCGGAGAGCTCGTCGATCGCAGGTTGGATCGCCGCCACCGCGTCGTCCATCCGGCCTTCGAAGATCAACGTCAGAAAGAGGACCAAGGTGGCGCCGATCAGCGCGTCGTCGTTTGGAGCGCTCGCTTGTGCTGCCCGAAGGTCCTCGACGGCGCGCGGATCGCCGACGCGCGATTCGATCGAACCGAGCTCGAGCAGGAATGCTTGGCGAACGTCATCGGGGGGCGGCTCGTCGAGCGCGCGACGGAGGTACGCGATCGCGGTGTCCGCCGAACCCCGGGCGGCAGCCGCGCGAGCGGCGTCGAAGAGCGCCTCGGCCACCTCCGGATCGGCCGCCGGCGGCAGCGCGAGCAGGTGGACGGCCAATCGGTCGGGGGCGGCGCCCGCCCGGCGCAGGATCAGCGCGGCGCGGGCGTGCAGCAGCGAACGTTCGGAAGGCGAGAGATCGGAGTAGACGGCCGAGCGCACCAGCGGATGGATGAAGTCGAGCGGCTGCGCTTCGGCGAACAGCTCCGTGGCGACGAGCGTGTCGAATGCCTCAGCGGCCGCACCCCGCTCGAGCTCGGCGAGCTCGGCGGCATGGGCGAGCTCAGCCCCCGGCCCGAGCACGGCCACGGCCCCTGCCAGCTCGCGCGCCGCCGGGGGAAGGCGCCCCAGGCGCAGCAGAATCGCGTGCGAGACCGAGGCGGGGACCAGCCCTTCGACTGCCGAAGCACCGCGCGCGTCGGGTTCGATTCCGTCCGCTGCCGCGGCTCGAAGCAGTTCCTGGAGAAGGAACGGAGTTCCCGCGCTCGCCGTCAGGCACGCTGCGGCGAACTCCGGACTCGGCTCGCCGAGTGCACTGGCGACGACGTCGGTGACCGCCTGGGGGCTCAGCGGCCCAGGCCGAAGCAGGCCAACGCCCCGCTCTATGGCGAGCTTTCGAACGAGATCCGCCGCCGATCCCGGCTCGCCGCTCCGCGCGGCGGCGATCACGGCGACGGGCACGGTCTCGATCCGGTGCGCCAGATAGACCAGGAAGCGCAGCGAAACCTCGTCGCCCCAGTGGATGTCGTCGACCACGAGCGCAAGCGGCTGCCGCTCCGCCAGATTCGCGGTCAGCCAGTAGAGGCCGTGGAGTACCGCAAGCCCCGGCTCGGCGCGCTCCTCGGCGGGCGCAGCACCGACAAGTCGCCCGGCAAGCTCGGCGGGCCCGGAGAGGAGCTCCGCTCGCTCCTCCGCCGATATGCCCATGACGACGGGTTCGAAGAGCTGGCGCGCGAGCCCGCCGCCGAATGTGCTCTCGAGCTCCGCGCCACGGGCGGTGAGGACGTCGAGCCCATGGCCGCCCGCCATCTCGATTGCAGCGTCGAGAACTGCCGTCTTGCCAATTCCCGCGGGCCCCTCGACCAACACCGCTGCCCCAGCGTTGCGAGTGGAGGCGATCGCCAGCGCCGACTCCAGCTGAGCCAATTCAGCATCGCGTTCCAGGAGAGAAGAATGGCTACCTGAGGGCTCCCGGACCGGACGCACGTTGACATTCTCGCCGACCATCGCGCTTCTCGTCTCTGTGAAGTAGGGCTCTGCGTCAAGTAGCGGTTGGTAGTGCAGGGGCAGGATCCTGTCTCAGGTGGTGGGCGTGGAGCGGCACTCATGTCTCCATGGCCTCCTCGTCGGGAGGATCAGGCGATAAGGATGCTTCGTTCGCGGGCGTATGTCCGAAAGGGGCGGTCAGGCCGCCAGACGAAAGCGGCGCCTCGGGGAGCGGACTCCTCACTTCGGGAAAGCATGTGCCAGATCGCGTGGGCGAGCCGACGGGCGATGTCGATCTGAGCGACCTTGGCTCCGCACCGTTTGCCGAGCCGCCTCTCCGTCGGGCCAGGGACGCTCGGCGACGATAATCACCTCGTCGTGGATGCCATCGCCGAGCTCGAACGGGGCCGTGACTCCTACAAGGGTCGGGCGTGGATCGATGCATTCGAGTCGCTGTCGCGCGCCGATCGGGCAGTGCCGCTGGGCGGTGAGGACCTCGAACTGCTCGCGCGCTCGGCTTACATGCTCGGACGCGACGACGAGTACGTGAGCGCACTCGAGCGTGCGCACCACGCGTACCTGGACGGCGGTGAAGCAGGGCCCGCCGCGCGCTGCGCGTGGTGGGTCGGTCACAACCTCATGTTCCGCGGAGAGGTGAACCCCGCGAGGGGATGGTTCGCTCGCGGGGACCGGGTGCTGGAACGGGAGCCCGACTGCGCCGAGCGCGGCTATCTGCTGTTGCCGGTCGTGATCGGGCACGTGATCGCCGGTGACCACGAGGCGGCCCACGCCGTCGCGGTCGAGGCCGCGGAGGTCGGCGAGCGTTTCGGCGACCGAGACCTGGTCGCACTCGCCGTGATGGAGGAGGGCCACGCTCTGGTCAGGCAGGGGCGGGTCGAGGAGGGGCGACGGCTCGTTGACGAGAGCATGGTGGCCGTCACCGCCGGGGAGCTGTCACCGATCGTCGCCGGCATCGTGTACTGCAACACGATCGCGTTCTGTCAGGGGGCGTACGAGCTCCGTCGCGCCCGGGAATGGACGGCCGCTCTGACGCGGTGGTGCGAGCAGCAGCCCGACATGGTGGCCCACAACGGCCTCTGCCTGGTTCATCGCTCCGAGATCATGGCGCTCGGGGGCGCGTGGCAGGACGCGCTGGAGGAAGCGCGACAGGTGGGCGAACGCTTCACGCAGGGAGTCTTGAATCAGCGGGCGCTCGGCCACGCCGTCTACCAACAGGGGGAGGTCCATCGACTACGGGGGGAGTTCGATGGGGCCGAGGAGGCGTATCGGAAGGCGAGCCGGTTCGGGTGCGAGCCACAGCCGGGTCTGGCCCTGGCGCGCCTGGCGCAGGGGAAGGGCGACGCGGCAGCCGCCGCGATCCGCCGAGCGGTGGGGGAGACCACCGAGTCGCTGAAGCGCGCCGCGCTGCTGCCGGCCTACGTCGAGATCATGCTCGCCGTCGGCGACGTCGAGGCAGCGCGCAGCGCCTGCCGTGCCCTCGAGGAGATCTCCGAACGCCAAGGGAGCGAGTTGCTGGGCGCGATGTCCGCGCAGGCCCGCGGAGCGGTGGCCCTGGCAGAGGGCGACGCCGGGCCGCTCTGGTCGAGCTCCGTGACGCCTGGAGGACCTGGCAGGAGCTCGAGGCTCCGTACGACGCCGCCCGTACGCGGGTGCTGGTGGGGCTCGCCTGCCGAGCCCTCAGCGACGATGACACCGCGACGCTGGAGTTGGAGGCCGCTCGCGACGTCTTCGAAGAACTGGGAGCGGAGACGGAGCTCACCCGCGTCGACACGCTGCTGGCAAGTGCCTCCTCCGAGGATACCCATGGACTGACAAAGCGTGAGCTCGCGGTGCTCCGCCAGGTCGCCGTCGGAAAGAGCAACCGCGATATCGCTGCGGAGCTGGTCATCAGCGAGCACACGGTCGCTCGGCACCTGCAGAACATCTTCGCCAAGCTCGGTGTCTCGTCGCGAACCGCTGCAACCGCGTTCGCGTTCGAGCACGACCTCGTCTGACGCCCGACGTGGTCAGAAATGACCACGAAGCGTCTACGCAAGTTGGTGAATCTACGCGATGCGCGCCCGTATCGCTCGCCATAGCGTCGACGTCGATACCGAACGGAACCACAAGGAGGTACCGGCATGTACGTAGTCGTTCAACACCAGATCAAAGACCCGCAGACCGCGTTCCCGCGTGGAGAGAAGCTGCTCAACGGCGAGGGCGCACCCGCTGGAGCGCGGGCCTTGCAGTTCTATCCGAGCCGTGATGGCACCGCGGTCAGCTGCCTCTGGGAGGCCGACTCCGCCGAGGCGATCCAGCACGTACGTCGACTCGACGCTCGGGGACTCAAGCGAGAACACGTGCTACGAGATCGACGCGGAGAAGGCGTTCGCGGAGCGCCCGTTGGGGTTCCCGGAGTCGGCGGCCGTCGGCGCGTAGCCTCGAGCGGCCTCATGCCACTGCTGAAGCCGGGTGAAGCAGAGCTGCATTACGAGCTGAGGGGCGCGGGCCCCCTCGCTCCTTCTGATCATGGGGGCCACCGGTTATGGAGGTGTCTTCGAGCGCCCCGGCCGCTCCTCGCGCAGTGGAGCAGTGAGTGACGGAACCCACCCGGGTTCGAATCCCGCCCCCTCCGCTATCGGTGCTACCCATGCCGCCGCTGGCCGCGGGGGTGAGATGATCGACGGATGCGAAGCCTGAGCAAGGAGGGGTTGCTTCAGGAAGGGACCGCCGCGCTCGCCGCGGCGGACTGGGACGCGGCGCGCTCGGCCTTCGAGCGGGCGCAGGCGCTCGAGCCGAGCCCGGAGGCTCTCGACGGGCTCAGCGAGGTCGCCAACTTCGAGGGCGATTACGAGCTGGCGATCGAGCTCAAGGAGGCGGCTTTTGCGGAGTTCCGGCGGCGCCAGCAGCCGGCCGACGCCGCCGACGTCGCGCGGTGGCTCGCCTTCATGCACGTCACCTACCACGGGAACTTCGCGGTGGCCGGTGGCTGGATGGGTACAGCCGAAACGCTCCTGGACGGAGTCGACGAGTGCGCCGCGCACGGCTGGCTGGCCCTCGACCGCGCACCTTTCACGAACGATCCCGCCGACCGCGCCCAGGCCGCCACCGCGGCCCTCGCGATCGCCCGGCGGTACGGCGACGCGGAGCTCGAATTCGACGCGATCGCCCTGCTCGGCGAATCCGAGGTCGCGAGCGGCCGAGTCGCCGACGGGATGCGGCTCATCGACCAGGCGATGGTGGCGATCACCGGTGGCGAGGTCACCGACCATAAGGTCATCGGGGAGATCTACTGCCGGCTGCTGAGTGCCTGCGAGAAGGCGATGGACGTCAGAAGGGCCGAGGACTGGGTCGCGGCTGTCGATCGGTACGTCGTCTGGAGCGACTTTGTGCGCCCGACCTGCCGCACTCACCTCGGCGGGATCCTGGTGGCGGTCGGACGCTGGTCAGAGGCCGAGGTGGAGCTCCTAGCGGCGATCGAGACGTTCGAACGCGGATACCGCGGCGACAGGGTCTTCCCGATGATCCGTCTCGCCGACCTGCGCGTCCGGCAGGGGAGGTTCGAGGAGGCCGAGCGCCTGCTCGAGGGCCTCGAGTGGCACCCGGACGCGCGTCTGGCGGCGGCCGCGATCGCCCGCGGCCGCGGCGACCTCACGCTGGCCGAGGAGCTCGCGCTGCTGTGCTTCGAGGGACGGGAGCCGTCCGATCCCGCCGGCGGCGCGGTGCTCGAGCTGCTGGTCGCCGTCCAGATAGCGCGCGGCGATCTGGAGGGCGCGGCGGAAAGCTGCGATCGGCTGGTGGCGCTCGGGGTGGCCGGTCAGCGGTCGGAGGCCACGGGCGAGCTCGCGTCGGGCCTCGTTTCCGGCGCCGTCGGCGAGCGCGACTCGGTCGGCCACCTGAAGCGGGCGCTCGAGTCGTTCGCCGCCCTCGATCTGCCGCTCGAGGCCGCCCGGTGCCGGATCGAGCTCGGCCGGGTGCTCGCGACGGAAAGCCCCGAGGCCGCCGGCTACGAGGGGCGCCTCGCGCTCGAGGCCTTCGAGCGCCTCGGCGCCGCGCCCGAGGCCGACGCCGCGGCCGCGTTCCTGCGGGAGATCGGCGTCGCTCGGACCTGGCCGCGGGGGCGCAGCCCCCTCACCAAGCGCGAGGACGAGGTTCTGATGCTGCTGGGCGAGGGGCTCACCAACGCCCAGATCGCCGATCGGCTCGTGATAAGCGTCCGCACGGCGGAGCATCACGTGGCGAACGTCCTGCGCAAGCTCGATCTGAACAGCCGCGCCGAGGCCGCGGCCCACGCCGTGCGGGGCCGCGCCGAATACAGGTAGCCGAATAGGTACTTCTGCCGATGCACGGTGGTCGCGCGGGATCGATGCTCTCTGCGGGTTGTGACCGACAGCCCGCGAGCGACCACAGGAGGCACCATGAGCAGCAGCGAAGAGAACAAGGCCGCCGTCCGCGCCTGTTTCGAGGAGGGGTCGCGCGGCAACTTCGACGCCCTTCCCGCGATTCTCAGTCCCGACTACGTCCTGCACCCCGAGGGGGTCAAGGGCGCCGACGACCTCGCCGCGATGGTCCAGGGCTATCGGGAGGCGATCGCCGGCCTGACGGTGACGATCGACCATCAGTTCACCGAGGGCGACTACGTCGCGACGAGGACGACGTTTACCGGTCGCCACGAGGGCGAGCTGATGGGTGCGCCGCCCACGGGGCGCGAGGTCGAGTTCACCGGCCTGACCGTTAGCCGTTGCCGCGACGGCAAGATCGAGGAGGAGTGGGAGATCGTCGACACGGTCACCCTCCTGCAGCAGATCGGGGCGGTCCCGGAGTTCGCTCAGACCTGAGCCACGGTAGGGAGCAGCGGTGGAGCGAGGGCGGGTTCGAATCCCGCCCTCTCCGCTCCCGCGCATCGAAGAAAGTCCTCGGCGTGGACCGGGCATGGGAGCTCGTCTCGCCGCTGCGGCAGGCTACGCCCTCGGGCGACGGCTGGCCTGACTCGCCGAGGGCGACACGGCGGGGCCGGCTTCCCCTCTCGCGTGAGGCTGTCGCATAAACCCCCTGCTGTCCCGCCACGTTCTGGACCATCCAGAGCGAAGAACCAAACCAACCTGCTGACCGGCGCCGGCGCCGACAGCACGTCTGGGGGACGCCGACGCCGACAACAACAGTGCGCGCTGGGTCGGCGTCGTCAGCCACGTCAGGGGGCGCGAGGGCGCCGACACCCTCTCGACCTGCGACGGCGACGGGGGGATCGACAAGATGCACGGCGGCGCCGGCACCGATACCTGCGACAACTCCGACGGTGACGCGGCCACGAGCTGCTGAGGCCCTTCAATCGGTCAGTTTCGGCTCGCCGTAGATCGTGCGGATCCAGATCTGCTCGAGGACTTTGGCGACGACCAGTGGTCGATCCTGTGGCTTGCGCCCTAGTTCCTGCGCCAGGACGCGCTCATTCATGAGCACCAGAGCGCGGGCAGTCTGCTCGGGGTGGGCGACGGTGCTGCGGCCTGCTCGCTTTCCGGAGCGGATTCGTCTGGCCACCGCGGCGCTGAAACTTTCGAGCTGCTCGTCAAACACCCTCTCCACCTCGTCGTCGTGGTGGGCGGCCTCGGCGATGGCCGCCAGAACCGGGCCGTGCGCGGCGTAGATTCGGGTCACCTCGCGAAGCGCCTCCCGGACGTCCTCGACCTCGTTCTCCGACGGGCCCGAGAGCCAGCGGTCGGCGACGGCGAAGATCTCGCCGCCGATCCGAGCGATCAGCCGAACCGCAAGCTCGCTCCGATCCTTGAAGTAGGTGTAGAACGAGGACCGGCGCATCCCGGCACGCGACATCAACTCGTCCACAGATAGATCGCGGAACGGCCGCTCTCCCAGCAACACCTCCGCGGTGTCAAGGATGAGAGCTTCGGCCACCTCGGGCCTGCGCCGTATTCGCTTGTAGGTAGTGCGGGCTGGTGCAGCCATGGACTGGGAGCGCGGTGGAGGTACGCCCGGGGCAACAGGCTACGCGCTATCGACGCCGTGTCAATAGCTGCTAATCTACTCGATTATCGACACGGGGTATGTTCGGTTCGAGTTCGCGGCGGGGTGAAGGGAAGGCTGTGAGCATCAGCACCGATACTGATCTGACCAGCAGCGACCCGTCGGATCCGGCGCTCAGGTCGACCCCGGCACGTCAGGCGCTCCCTGACCCCGGCGAGCCGGTCCCGACGCTCTCCTGGCCGATCGTCGGGATCTTCGTCGCCGCGCTCGCCCTGTTCGCCGCCGGTACCTGGGCTGCTGTCGGAAATCACCTGCCGGCGGTGGCGACGATCGCGATGAACGCAATCGCGATCTTCGTCATGTTCACGGTCCTCCACGACGCCTCGCACTACTCGATCAGCTCGCACCGGTGGGTGAACGGAGTCTTCGGCCGGGCGGCGATGCTGTTCGTCTCGCCGCTGATCTCGTTCCCGGCCTTCGGGTTCATCCACATCGAGCACCACCGTCACACGAACGACGACGAAAACGACCCGGACCACTTCGCCAGCCACGGACCCTGGTGGCAGCTACCGGTCCGGTTCGCGGCTATGGACGTGCCCTACGTCACCTTCTACGCACGTAACCTGCGTCGCCGCCCGCGGGCGGAGCTGATCGAGACCGGCGCGTCGATGACCTTCGCCGTCGGCGTGATCGCGGCCGCGGTCGCCACCGGCAACATCTGGATGCTCGCGCTTGTCTACCTGATCCCTCAGCGAGTAGCGATGTTCGCGCTCGCTTGGTGGTTCGACTGGCTACCCCACCACGGGCTTGACGAGACCCAGAGTGAGAACCGCTACGGCGCGACGCGCAACCGCGTCGGCATGGAGTGGCTGTTCACACCACTGATGCTCTCCCAGAACTACCACCTCGTCCATCACCTCCATCCCTCGGTGCCCTTCTACCGCTACCTGAGGACCTGGCGCCGCAACGAGGAGGCCTATCTCGAGCGCGACGCGGCGATCTCGACCGCGTTCGGGAAGTCGCTCGATCCGGACGAGTTCCGCGAGTGGAAGCGACTGAACAGCAAGCTGCTCAAGGTGCTGCCGGTCCGGATGCCGAAGGGCTCGAGTGCGCCGCACGCGATCTTCCACCGGATGCCCGTCGCCTCGGTCGACCCGATCACCGACGACAGCACGCTTGTGACGTTCGCCGTCCCAGAGGAACTGCGCGAGCAGTTCCGATTCGAGCCCGGCCAGCACGTGACCGTGCGCACCGACCTCGGTGGCGAGGGGGTGAGGCGCAACTACTCGATCTGCGCGCCCGCAACCCGCGCGATGCTGCGGATTGGGGTCAAGCACATTCCCGGCGGCGCCTTCTCCACGTTTGTTGCCGAGGAGCTCCAGGCCGGCCACGTGCTCGAGCTGATGACGCCGACGGGGAGGTTCTGTACCCCGCTCGACCCGCTCAACAGCAAGCACTACGCCGCGATCGTCGTCGGCAGCGGGATCACGCCGATCCTCTCGATGCTCGAGACCACGCTCGAGATCGAGACGGAGAGCCGGTTCACCCTTATCTACGGCAACCGGATGAAGGAAACGACGATGTTCCGCGCCGAGCTCGACGAGATCGAGTCGCGCTACGCCGACCGGCTCGAGATTCACCATGTGCTCTCCCGCGAGCCTCTCCACGTCCCCGACCTCAGCGGGCGAATCGACCGCGAGAAGCTCGAGCGCTGGCTGGGAAACGTGTTGGCCCCGGAGAGCGTCGATGAATGGTTCCTGTGCGGGCCGCTGGAACTGGTGACGCTGGTGCGGGATACCTTGATCGAGCACGGCGTCGAGCAGGAGAAGGTTCACCTCGAGCTCTTCTTCGGGTATTCGGATGATTCGCCGTCGTCGCGGGCCGATACCCCGCCCGCGACCCTCACGTTCACGCTCTCAGGCCGCCAGGAGTCTGTGGAGGTGAGCCCGGGCGACTCCCTGCTCGAGGGGGCGCTCCAGGCACGCCCGGACGCGCCATACGCGTGTATGGGCGGAGCCTGCGGCACCTGCAAGGCGAGGCTGCTCGACGGGACGGCCGAGATGGACCACAACTTTGCCCTCGGTCCGGGCGACCTCGACGCCGGCTACATCCTCACCTGTCAGGCTCGCGCCACGAGCCCCTCCGTGGCCGTCGACTACGACGGCTGAGGGAGGGTCTCTCGAGGCCGCAGGTGCTCCGCTTGGGACGAGCAGCGCGAGCCCCGAACGACAAGAAGCGCCATCGGGGGCAACGCCAGGGCAACAGAACAGCGGGATCCAATGCCATGCAGAAGGTCGTGGGTTCGAGTCCCATGCAGCCGCTCCTTTCAGCGCCTCGATAAGGCCGCACCAGGCGTGATCTGGTGCCTCCGAGTCAGCGAGTCGAGCGCGACCGGCAGCTCGGCTGGTGGCAGAGTCGACTGCCGCCCGAGGTGTCTACCGGCCGCTGGTGCCATTGAGGCGGCAAGCGGCTGTATGGTCCGCACGTGTTGCTGCTCAGCCGGCCTGAGGTCGAGGAGCTTCTCGATCTAGACGAGCTCATCGACGAGCTGGGGGCCGCGATGGCCGACCTGAGCGCTGGCCGGGCCTCCGTGCCCCACCGTGTCGGCGCGCTCGTTCCCGAGCGGGACGGGCTGCTTGCCGCGATGCCCGGCTATACGCCGTCGGCCGGAGCACTCGCGAGCAAGCTGGTGACGCTCTTCCCCGGAAACGCGGGCACGGCGGTGCCCACACACCAGGCAGTGATCGCCGTCTTCGACCCCGACGATGGACGGCCTGAGGCGCTCCTCGATGGCACCGCGATCACCGCGATCCGCACCGGGGCCGGCTCCGCGCTCGCCACGCGGGTGCTCGCGCGCGAGGACGCGACGACCCTCGCGATCCTCGGCACCGGGGTTCAGGCTCGCTCGCACGCCCGCGCCGTGGTGCGTGTCCGGGCGTTCGAGGAGCTGCGCGTCGCCGGGCGCGACCGCGCGAAAGCCGAGGCATTGGCGGAGGAGCTTGTCGGCGAGCTCGATCTCGCGGTGGGCGCGGCCGCATCCTGGGAGGAGGCCTGCGACGGCGCGGACGTCGTCTGCGCGACCACCCATGCGCTCGAGCCGGTGGTGAGGCGCGAGTGGCTCACCCCGGGCGCGCACGTGACCTCGGTCGGCTACAACGTGGACGGGCGTGAGGTCGACGACGCCACCGTCGTCGACTCGCTCGTGGTGGTCGAGTCGCGCGCGGCCGCGCTGGCGCCTGTGCCGTCCGGGTCGAACGACCTCCTCCAGCCGATCGAGCGGGGGCTGATCGACGCCGATCACGTCCACGCCGAGATCGGCGAGCTGATCGAAGGCCAGCGGCCCGGCCGCACCTCGGCAGAGCAGATCACGCTTTACAAGTCGGTCGGCGTCGCCGTGCAGGACGGCGTCGCCGCAGCCTTGGTGCTGCGAGCCGCCCGTGAGCGCGGTGCAGGGCGCGAAGTCGTGTTCTAAGCGGTTGTATTGCGCCTCCGCTTTCGCATGCGAGCAGCAGCGGAGTTGCGCGGTCGCATCAACGCGGTGGCCACCAGCAGGGTGGCCACCTGCTACCGGTCCCGGTAGCCGTCGGCGCGCCGGAAACTGGTAGACGAGTGCGGCAGGGACGCCGTGCACGTCTGGGCGTATCGTGACGCCGATGGCCGTGGCCGACGGAGAAGAGCGCGCCCGCGGCTCGCTTGACGCGCTGACGTGGGGTGACGAGTACGCCGAACTATCGATGGCTCACCGCGAGGGGCAGTTGGACGCCGAGGATCTCGAGCGCCTCGCAGTTGCCGCGTACATGGTTGGGAGAGCGAGCGATTGCGAAGACGCCTGGATGCTGGCGCACCGCGCGTGGTTGCGACGTGGCGAAGCGGAACGCGCCGCACGCTGTGCGTTCTGGCACGCGCTCGGGCTCTTCTTCCGCGGCGACCTCGCACCGGCGATGGGGTGGGTCGCCCGCGGTGGGCGAGTGTTGGAGGAGAGCGATCGCGACTGTGTCGAGCGGGTCTGGCTGCAGATGCTGAAGGCCTTGCCGGTCCTGTTCGAGGGAGACGCAGACGCCGCATATCCGAGCTTCGTCGAGGCGGGGGAGATCGCCGTGCGCTTCGCGGATCCCGACGCGATTATGTTCTCGCGGCTCTGCCGCGGATACGCGCTGATCCTGCGGGGACAGATCGCAGAGGGCATGGCGCTGCTTGACGAGACCATGGTCTCGGTCACAGCAGACGAGGTGGCGCCGATCCTTGCGGGGATCGCCTATTGCCAGGTGATCGCCCTATGCCAAGAGGTATTCGACCAGCGGCGCGCGAGGGAGTGGACGGAGGCGCTCACGCGTTGGTGCGATTCACAGGCCGACCTGGTTCCGTTCCAGGGCAACTGCCTCGTTCATCGCTGCGAGATCTTCCAGTTGCAGGGCGCGTGGACGAACGCGTTCGATTCCGCACGGCGCGCGTGCGAGTGGCTCGCCGGTCCACCGGCATGGGACATGCTCGGATCGGCCTACTATCAGCGAGCAGAGATCCAGCGGCTGCGCGGCGAGCTCGGCGACGCTGAGGAGTCCTACCGTGAAGCCAGTCTGGCTGGACGCGACCCCGAGCCAGGGATGTCGTTGCTGCGCATGGCGCAGGGACGAATCGACCTCGCTCTCCCGGCGATCCGCCGGGCGCTGGAGGAGGCGCAGGATCCCGTCGCGCGGTCACGACTGCTTCCCGCTTGTGTCCAGGTCGTGCTTGAGGGCGATGACGTCGAGGCAGCGCGGGCGGCGGCCGATGAGCTTGCCGAGATCGCCGCGCAGTTCGACGCCCCGTACCTGAACGCTCTCGTGGCTGACGCAACCGGCGCCGTCCTCCTGGCGGAAGGCGCTCCACAGGCAGCTCTGTCGATCCTCCGTACGGCGCAGCGCTCCTGGCGCGATCTAGAGGCGCCGCACCAGGCGGCTTGCGTCCGCATGCTGATCGGGGTCGCCTGCCGCGCGCTCGGCGACGCCGCCACCGCCGAGCTCGAGTTCGAGGCGGCACGCAGCGCGTTCGACGAGTTGGGCGCCGCCCCTGACCTTGAGCGTCTCGCGCGTCTCGCCGGCTCGTCGCGCCCGGGAGGGTTGAGCCGGCGCGAGAGCGAGGTGCTCAGGCTCGTTGCCGCGGGCAAGACGAACCGCGCTATCGCGACCGAGCTGTTCATCAGTGAAAAGACGGTCGCGCGGCATGTCAGCAACATCTTCACCAAGCTGGGGCTCTCGTCCCGGACCGAGGCCGCCGCGTACGCGTACAAGCATGGCCTCGTCCGGTAGGCGTTAGTGCACAGAATTACCCACGTCGCGACTCCGCGGAATTGGGTGTTTCGCCCGAAGTCAGGGCATCGCTCGCCGTCTACGGTCGTTTGCGGACACACCTACGGCGAGGAGGAAACGATGAGTGCACGCCAGGGCGAAGCAACAACGGCGGAGGAGCACGTTGCGCCCCCAGAGGCCTGGGACGCGATCGCGGCGGGCCACGACCGGTACGTGGCTCCACAGGAGGTCGATCTGGCGAACGCGGCGCTCCGCCTCGCCGGGCTCGAGCCCGGCGAGCGTTTCCTCGACGTCGCGGCGGGGACGGGCGGTCTCAGCCTGCCGGCTGCACGCCTCGGGGCAGAGGTGCTCGCCACGGACTGGTCACCCGCGATGATCGAGCGCTTCGAGGCATGCGTCAGCGAGCAGGGACTGAGCCACGCGGAGGGGCGCGTGATGGACTGTCACGCCCTCGATCTCCCGGACGACGGCTTCGACGTCACCGGGTCGCAGTTCGGGGTCATGCTCGTGCCCGACCAGGCGCGCGCGCTGCGCGAGATGGTTCGGGTGACGAGGCCCGGCGGCCGCGTGCTCGTGATCGCCTACGGTTTCCCCACCGAGCTCGAGTTTCTTCAGTTCTTCGTCGGCGCGTTGAAGGCCGTCGCTCCCGAGTTCCCCGGCCTGCCGGACGATCCACCGCCGCTCGAGTTCCAGGTGTCCGACCCGGAGGTCTTGCGCGAGCGCCTGATCGATGGGGGACTCAAGGACGTCAGAGTCGAGCGCATGGCCGAGCGGGCGACGTTCTCCTCGGGGCAGGAGATGTGGGACTGGGTGCTGTACGGCAACCCGATCCCCGGCACGGTGATCGCGGATCTCGATCTCGCGGAGGAGCAGCAAGCGAGACTGCGCCAGATCCTCGACGGCATGCTCCGCGAGCGCGCCGGCGGGGACGGGCGAGCCGTCCTCACGAACGCGGTCAACGTCGGCGTCGGAACGAAATGAGCTCGGAACCGGTCGGCGCGCAGATGAGCGTACGCGTCGTAAGCGGGTGTGACGCCACACGCTCGCGAGCGGCGCCTACGCAACGAAACCGCCGATTCGCAGGAGAAGAGCGAGCAGCCGCAACCCGCCGCAAACCCTTGATCAAATTGCCATGCAGAGGGTCGTGGGTTCGAGTCCCATCAGCCGCTCTACGACGTGCCCGCCTCGGACGACGCGTGCGCCGCCTGCTGCTGCGCCGCTTCGAACGGCGGGGGTCCCAGGAGCTCGATGCTCTCCGAGCGCTCCGCGACCTCCCGCAGTCGGGCCCAGTCCGCCGGCCGTGAAGCGTCCGCGACCGAATCGATCGGCTCGCCTGCGTCTCGGTAGAAGGCCTCTCCCGTCCCGGGCGTCTGCAGCGCGAGCACGTGCGCGGTCTCGGAGGTGACCATGAAGGCATGGGGGACACCACGCGGTATGCAGAGGAAGCCGCCCTGGCGAACACGATGCTGCTCGCCCTCGATGTCGACGAGCAGCTCGCCCTCGAGCACGTAGATCGCCTCGTCCTCATTCGGATGCAGGTGGAACGGGGTGGTCTTCCCGCGTTCCATCTCGTCCTCGAACATCAGGAACGCACCGCCGGTCTCCGCGGCGGTTGCCTTCCACCTGAACGTCCCGCCACCTGCGAACCACATCAGCTCGCCCTCGCCGTCCTGTCGGATGATCGGAACTGCGCCGCTCATGGTGATCCTCCCAAGATGGAACTCTAGTGCCCATGAAGGGTACTATAGTTCCGCCATCGGCGCGAAGAGTCCATACGAGCTGACGGGCAGGACCAACCAGAAGGCCCGCACCCGCGTGGCGATGGTTGACGCGACCCGCCAGCTGCTCGCCCAGGGAACGCAGCCGACGGTCGAGCAGGCCGCGGCGCACGCCGGGATCTCCCGTACGACCGCGTACCGCTACTTCCCCAACCAGCGGGCGCTCCTGATCGCCAGCTATCCCGAGCTCGAGATGCCGTCACTACTCGACGCCGACGGCCCGGCCGACCCCGCGGCCCGGCTTGAACTGGTCACGGAGAGCGTCGCCCGCCAGCTGCTCGAGCACGAACTCGAGTTGCGCGCGATGCTGCGCCTCTCGCTCGAACTGCCGCCGCCGGACCCAGAGGAGCTTCCGCTGCGCCGGGGGCGGGTTATCGGCTGGCTCGAAGATGCATTGACGCCACTGAAGGGCCGCGTGCCCGCAGCGGAGCTGCGCCGGCTCGTGCTCGCCATCCGTGCAACCCTTGGCATCGAAGCGCTCGTCTGGCTTACGGACGTCGGCGGCCTCACCGGTGAAGAAGCCGCCGATCTGATGCGCGCGTCGGCGCGCACGCTGCTGCGATCCGCGCTCGCCTCAGCTGATCTCGAAGAAGGTCTCGATCCCGTTGAGCATCAGCTGGATTCCGATCGTCGTGATCAGTAGGTCGCCGAAACTTGGCCGCGATCTGCATCGCTCGCATGCGACACTCCCTTCAGAGAATCAGAAGACGTGGAGGGCGCGGTGAGTTTTGCCTATCGGATCTTGTACGCGGTCGGCTTCACTCCCTGGGAACAGATGCTCCACCCTGAGATTGCAGGCCAGTACGCCGATCTCTTTGCGCGCGAGGAGGAAGGACGTGATCCGCCCTATGGCCGCGCGCTCGATCTCGGATGCGGGAGCGGGATCTGGGCGGTTGCGCTCGCTCAGCGTGGCTGGCAGGTCACGGGTGTCGACTTCGTCCCGAAGGCCCTCCACAGGGCGCGCGAGCGGGCGGAGCAGGCAGACGTCGAGGTCGAGTTCCTCGAAGGGGACGTGACGAGGCTCGACGCTGCCGGCGTCGGCTCCGGGTTCCAGCTCCTGCTCGACTTCCTCACCTTTCACGACGAGCTGTCGGACGAGCAGCGAGCCGAAGAGGGCCGCGAAGTTACCGCGGCCGCCGCCCCAGGTGCCACGCTGCTGCTGTTGAGCTGGAAGCCGGCACGCCGCACACTGTTTCCGCGGGGTGCGAGCCGCGAGGACATCCAAGCTGCCTTCCCCGAGTGGAGCCCGATCGACGATCAAGCGGTGGAGCTCCCGTCCGGCGTGCCCGGCTATGTGAAGCGGGCCGAGCCACGGTTCTACCGGTTGCGGCGCGAGTAGACGCCAACGGCCCACCCCGGCGGGCCAGCACCGGGCTCCGGTGCAACACGGGGGCAACAGAACGTCCGTAAGCGTCGCGAAAGCGGCGCCGCCCGCGGGTGGAGTCCTCACGTCCCACCTTGATGCGGCGGAGAACCCTCGAGGACTGCGTCGAGCTCACCTCGCGATCTGATCTCCAGCTTCCGGTAGGTGCTCGTCAGGTGGGTCTGAACGGTCCGAATGGTGACGAACAGCTCCTGGGCGATCTCGGGGTTCGTCATTCCCGCGGCAGCCATGCGGGCGACGCGGAGCTCGCTCGGCGTCAGCGCGTCGACGCCGGTGCGGACGGCGCGGCGCGGGCGGGCCCCGGTCGCGACGAGCTCTTCACGAGCACGCGCCGCAAGGACGGTGGCGCCGCAGCGGTGGGCCTTGTCGAGCGCGGCATAAAGGGGCTCGCGTGCCTCCGATCGCCGACCATCGCGCCGGATCGCCGCCCCGAGCTCAAAGAGGGAGCGGGCATGCTCGAGCTCGCACCCTGAGCGCTCGGCCAGGGCAACGCTTTCGCGCAGCAGGTCAGGCTCCCCCGCCAGCAGACCAAGAGTCCGCGTCGAGGCCGCCAGCGCGCCGGGCGCTCCCCACCGCCGGGCAAGCTCGAGGTCGGTCTCGGCAACCGCCCGTGCCTCCTCCGCCTCTCCCGTTCTCCACAGCGCCGACGCAAGCAGCGGGCGATACGGAAACATCGCGGGGTTCCAGGCGTTCCAGCGCGCCTCGCCCTCCTGCAGCTTGCGGAGCTCGGCGATCGCCTGCTCGATCTCGCCCTGCGAGAAGCGCAATCGAGCGCGCGCCAGATGTGCCCAGCCCGCCATGAACGTGACGCGCCCTGCCTCGGCGGCCACTGCCAACAGGTCCTCCGGGTCGTCCGCGGCCCCCCGCTCGGCGAGCGCCTCTGCCAGAGGCCAGCTCGCGAGCAGCGCAGCCGGAATCGCTATCTCGCGGCCCAGCTCGACAGCACGCCGGGCGTCGGCCTCCGCCTCGCGCATCGCTCCCTGCTTCATGCGAAGCAGGGCTGACACCGTCAGCGCTCGCACGAACACGAGGGGGTCGGCCTCACGTACGGCGCGCTCCATGACCGCCGCCACGACCGACTCGGCCTCGGTGAACCCCTCCGCGAAGATCAGTGGGTAGGCGGCGTTCGTCCACACCGAGGAGAAGGGCCCGCGGTCGTCGAGCAGGCCTCGATCGAGGGCTCGCCAAGCCAGCATTCGAACCCGCTCGGCGCTTTCCCCGCGGATGCATGCACTGGTTGCGAACGCCGTCAGCAGGGAGCGCTCCCCAGGGGTGCGGCCGTCGACATCGGGGTCACTGGCATCCAGCCGCGCGGAGACCTCCTGATAGGTCTCCGGCAGCATCATCGCGCACTGGAAGAGCTCTCCCTCGAGGCGCATCCCGAGCTCGGGGTCCGCTCCCGCCAGGCCATCCGCGGCCTCGCGCAGCAGCGTCACTGCGGGCTCGTAATCGCCCGCCGACATCCGCGCCATCGCCAGCAGGCGCGTCGCCCGAACCCGCTCGTCGCTTCGATGGATCGAGTCCCGGCCCGCGTCGAGGTGCGCGACCGCCCGCTGGGGATCTCCCGCCCGCAGCTCGACCTCGCCCAGCTGGAGTTCCAGCGCGGCGCGCACGTCGACATCGAGCGCTTCGGCGAGGGCCCTGCGCAGGTAGGTCGCGGCCGTCGCCGGGTCGCCTTTGGTAGCGGCCGTGTGTGCGGCGCGGCTGAGGGTTTCGACGAAGTCGGGCACGCCGCCCGGGGGCGCCGAGAGCAGGTGAACGGCGATCTCCTCCTCGGAGGCGCGCTCGCCCCGCAGGAGCTCAGCCGCGCGCTGGTGCAGGCCGGCGCGCTCGAGCGGTGCGATCCCCTCCCGCACTGCCTCCCGCACCAGTGGATGGGTGAACTCGAGCACGGTCCCCGGGGCGAGCACGCCCCGCGCGACCAGGGCATCCGCGGCGGCAGAAGCCTTGTCCTCGTCCAGCTCCGCGAGGGTGGCTGCCCGTGTCAGCGGAACGTCGGTGCCGAGGACGGCGACGGCGCGGGCAAGCGCCTCGGACGCCTCGTCGAGCGGTCCGATCCGGCGAGTGATCACGGCCGCGCTCGAGTCGGTTGTCAGGTTGCGTCCCTCCGCGATCCCGGCGGCGGCGAGGCGGCAGAGGAACGGGTTGCCGCCGGTCGAGTCGAACACCGAGCGAGCAACGTCGTCCGCCGCGTCCTCGAGCACCGCCTCGAGCAAGGTGCCGACCGCCTGCGGACTCAGCAAGCCCGGCATCACCTGCGTCACACCCCGCAAGCCGACGACCTGGTCGAGGGCGACCGGATCGGGTGACTCGACGGTCGGGCGTGTGGCGACTATGACCGCGATCGGGTGCGCGTCCAGTCGCCGCTGCAGGTAGGCGAGGAATCGCAGCGAGGCGGCGTCGGACCAGTGCAGATCGTCGACCAGCAACAGGCACGGGCGGCGCTCGGACAGATTCGCGGCGAGCCAGTAGAGCCCGTGGAGAACGGCGTGGCTCTCCTCGAACTCCGGCACCGCCGAATGGGCTTCCAGGCCGAGGGGCGCCGTCGCCCGCGCGGCGGGACCGCCGAGCAGGGCTCGGCGGTCGGCCGATGAGAGCTCGGCCACGGGACGCTCGAAAAGCTGTCGTGTGACGCCGAAGCCGTAGTCGCGCTCGAGTTCGCCTCCGCGAGCAGCGAGCGTCAGAAACCCGCTTGCCTGCGCCTCCTGCCGGGCGACGGAAAGAAGGCTGCTCTTGCCGATCCCGGCGGGCCCGATTACCGCGGTCATCGTGCCGTCGCCGTTGACGGCGCCCTCGAGTTGCTCCCGCAGGATCCCGATCTCGCCCTCGCGCTCGAGCAGGTCGAGCGCCCTTCGGGGTCGAGGGGAAAAGTCTTCGTCCCCTTGCACGATGCGAATACTCGCGGCTGGGCTCGAGGATCGCATCGTCAGCGATCCGGAGGAAGCCTGAGATGAGCAAGCGAGTCGAAGTGGACGTAGCGGTGGTGGGCGCGAGCCTGGCGGGATGCGCCGCTGCGCGGATGTATGGGCAGAACGGCCTCACGGTGGCACTGGTCGAGAAGAGCTCGGAACCGGACGCCTACAAGCGGCTCTGTGGCCACTTCATCCAGGCGAGCGCGGTTCCCGTCTTCGAGCGACTTGGGCTCGCCGGGGCGGTCGAGAGCGCCGGCGCGGTTCGAAACGGTGCCGATCTCAACACCGAATGGGGCTGGTGTCGCGCCCGGCCGCCGGCCGGCGAGCGGGCGCCCTACGGCTACAGCATTCGCCGCTCGAAGCTGGACCCGATGATCCGGACGCTCGCCCGCGAGACCACGGGCGTGACCTATTTCGGGGGTTCGAGCGCAGTCGAGCTGATCGAGGAGGGCGGCTCGGTGCACGGCGTCGTCGTCCGCGATCGAGCCGGCCACGAGACCGAGGTGCACGCGCCGCTCGTCGTCGGCGCCGACGGTCGCAACTCGAAGGTGGCGAAACTCGCCAACGCCAGTGAGCGCCGCCATCCGAACAACCGCTTCTGCTACATGGCGTACTACGAGGGGATCGAGCTCGACGGCGATCGCGCCCTCGGCTTCATCAACGGCCCTGATGTCCTCTTTCTGTCGCCGAACGACGACGGGATCACCCTGGTCGCAGAGTTCCCTCACAAGGATCGTCAAGCCGCGTTCAAGGCCGACCGCGGCGCGGCCTTCGACGGCTACCTCGAAAAGCTCGCCGGCGGCGAGGTTCGCGGCGAGGCGCGCCGGGTCTCGAAGCACGTCGGCTACACCGACTACACGCCGATCGTGCGCGCGACCGTGCCCCGGCACGGCGTCGCCCTGGCCGGCGACGCAGCGATCACCTGCGACCCGGTGCTTGCGATCGGCTGCGGGTTCGCACTGCAAAGCGCAGAGTGGCTCGTCGATGCGACGTCACCCGCACTGAGGGAAAAGGAAACCCTGAGCACCGGGCTGCGGCGCTACCGCCGCACCCACCGGCGCAGGCTGATGGGCCACGTGCGGATGCTGAACGCGGGCGCCCTCGCGAAGCCCCCGAACCCGATCGAGCGACTGATGTTCTCGGCGGCGACCAAGGACGCCCGGACCGCTCGCCACCTCGAGAGCTTCCTAGTGCGGAGCATTCCCGTCCGTCGATTCCTTGCGCCCACGGCCATCGCCCGCGCCGCGGCGGTGAACGCGGGGCTGGCCGAGCGCGGCAGGCCAATCACGGCGGCCACGCAGACAACGCCGTGATCGAGATTCCACGCGCGTGCCGTCGCCGTGCGCCGGCGCTGGAGGAACGGCTCGGTCATGTCTTGAGCGAGCAAACGACGGGCATGGGGCGATGGGATCGGGACCTTTCCATACATCAGTAGCGAAAGGCTCTGCTTTTCATCTTGACCTCAGCCGGTTGAGCTCAAGGTGCGGCGCGCAGCCTTTCAGCGGCTGGTAGCAGCCTCGTTAACGCCCCCACATTGCCAGCGGCCTGCCAGCGCGCGCGGTAGGCTGGTTGCGGCGTCCGGATCAGCGGGCGCCCGAGGAGGGGAGTCCGAGGATGAGGTCCAGCGGCGCGACGCGAGCCGTAGTGCAGGGCGGCCGAGCTTCAACAGACACTTGGCGTCCATGAATCGAAGGGCTTCACTCGTCGCAGCGCTCCTCATCGCCGCGCTATCTGCGTCGGCATTGCCGGCAGGCGCGACGTTCCCCGGGGCGAACGGACCGATCGCCTTCCGCCTCGACAATCTCGGAACGGGCGAAAGCAAGCCGCTTTTCCGCGCGCTATCCGACGGAACTCAGATCACCGCACTTGATGAGCGGCCCGGCTTCGGCACCGACTGGCGCGCCGATGGAGCCCGGATCGCCTTCGACTTCGTCGAGCGGGACGGCGACGTGCAGATCGCGACGATGGCGTCTGACGGAAGCGGTGCCGAGGTGCTGACCTCGGGCCACGGCATCCACGAGCTTCCCTCCTGGTCGCCGAACGGTCGCCGCATCGTGTACGACTTCTCGCCGAGCACGGATTTCAGCTCGCCAGAGTTCGAGACCCATCTGTGGACGATGCGGGCGGACGGCAGCCGTAAGCGCCGGTTGCCGATGCGCTCACCGGGCTTCGATGTCGAGCCGCGCTATTCGCCTACCGGCGATCAGATCGCCTTCGGGCGAATTCGGATCCACGCGGACGGAGACTTCAGCCAGGCCATCTTCGTCGTCAACACCCGAACGCGTCGGGTTCGGCAGCTGACGCCATGGGGGCTTTCATCCGAGCATCCGACCTGGTCACCGGATGGACGCTGGGTCCTCTACAACAACGCCCCCAACGGAACCGTCCAGGTGGTGCGCCCTTCCGGCAAGCACCGCCGCACGATTGCACCGGCGACGAGGGATTTCGGCGGTCACAAGCCGTGGTTCTCGCCCGACGGCACGCAAATCCTCTTCATGTGCGAGAACCAGGGAACTCGCAAGCGACCTCCGGATGACTACAACCAGGACATCTGTGTGATGAACGCGGACGGCTCGAACCTCGTCCACTTGATCAGCACTCCTGATCGTCAGGAAAATTGGCCCAGCTGGGGTCCGGCGGCGCCCTGAGGATCAGCATGCTCGGCGGCGATGGGGGTGCCGGCTACCAGTTGCGGCGACCGCCCGAGCCGCGGCAAACTCCTCGGTGCGTAGCGCAGGGTCAACTCACGGTCGCAAGATCTGCCTCCGAGGCGCTCGGCTCGTCCCACGGAACCTGAAAGCCCTGCGCGACGAGGAGCGGCGCGCCCTGCTGCGGATGGAGAACCTGGACACCGTTGGTGGCCACGAAGTTCGCCATTGCGTCGGGATCCCGAAGACAGGTATGTGCAAGCCGCCCCGCGATCTACTCCGGCTTCGGCAGACCACTGCGAGCGCGTCCTTCCGGAGCGCGTGCGCCCCCTTCGAGAGCCTGAGACCATCGGCTGATGGATCTCGGCCAACGATCACTTCGTCTTCTCGACGCCATGGCTCGGCGGGCCAACGGCACTGGCGAGCATGATCGAGCGCAGCGGCGATATGACGCTGGCGACGACCGTCGCGCTCGCCGGTCTCCGCGGGCCGGTCCCGCTGGCAAAGACGCTGGCATCGCGGACGCGACTGCCAACGTAGGTACTGTGTAGGCGTTCCTGCCGACGACAACAGACCGCTGGCCCTCACGGTCGGTTGCACGGTTGGTCTCGAGACGCCTCAGCCGGTGTCATCGGTGCTGCAGGTCGCGCCGTCCGGGGCCGATCTCCAGATCCAAGCCGAGCGCTGGGACACCGGGGCCGATCACCACGGCTACATCGACCTCTACGGCAACCGCTGCGAGCGGCTCACCATCCCCGCGGGCGCCTCGCGGATCGTCTACGAGGCGGACGTCTCGCTGCCGTCGCCGGTCGATCGGACCGCGCCCGGGACACCCGAGACGCCGATCATGGTGCTGCCCGACGAGCACATCGCTTTCGTGATGCCGAGTCGCTTCTGCCTTCCCGACGAGCTTGGCCACGAGGCATGGCAGCGTTTTGGGAGTCTCCCGCCCGGCTGGGAGCGCGTGCAGGCGATCGTCGACTTCGTGCACGGTCATCTCGAATGGGTGGCCGGCGCCTCGAATCCATGGACGACGGCCCTCGACGCATACCGTGCCGGTCAGGGCGTCTGCCGCGACTTCGCCCACCTCGCGATCACGTTCTGCCGGGCGTTGAACATCCCGTCGCGCTACGTCTGTGGCTACATCCCGGAGATCGACGTGCCGCAGCCCGCAGAACCGATGGACTTCGCCGCCTGGTTCGAGGCCTACCTCGACGGCGCGTGGCACACCTTCGACGCCCGCAACAACCGCCGGCGGGTCGGCCGGGTTGTCGTCGGGCGCGGCCGCGACGCCGTCGACGTTGCGGTGATCACTTCGTTCGGCCCCGTGACGCTGACGGAGTTCGAGGTTCGCGCGGCCTGACCTGCGCCCGGTAGAGGCGAGGACCGGTCCTCGGCGCCGCGAGCTATCCGGACATGACCACGTCAAGTTCGATTCCGGCCAACTCGGCTTCGGCACGGGCCTCAGCGCGGGGGTGACCACGGGGACGACCGACTGCACGACGCCGCCGCTGACCAGGCCCGGCAAGACCTACACCTACTTCTGCCGCATCCACCCGTTCATGCGCGGCTCGGTCCGGGTCAAGGGGAAGCCGAAGTAGCGGCCCCGCGCAGGTAGGCGCCGAGCTCGCCGCTCGGGGTGTGGATGCTGAGCAGGCGGGCGCCGGGCCCCGTGAACTCGTACGTGTGCTCGAGACCGGCGGGCGCCTGCAGCCACGTGCCGGCCTCGGCCTCGACTTCGCGCTCGCCGAGCGCGAACAGGATCGGGCCCTCGAGCACGTACCAGGACTCGAGCCGGTCCTCGTGCGCGTGCGGTGGATGGATCTCGCCCGCGCCGCCGGCCTGAGTCTCGACGATGCCGAGCTCCTCGACCTCGCACAGAAGCCGGCGGCGGTGCCCGTCGATCACGGCCTCGAACTCCGCGCCGCCGATCGCCGCTTCGCTTCCCGGCCGCAGGCCCTCGCCGTCCTCCGGTGGGGGCTCCTGGTCGTAGGTGATCGGTCGCTGCTCCCGGATCGATCGCATGTAGTCGATGAAGCCGCGCCCGGGCGCGTGCATGTTGAGGTAGCGGACGTCGGCCCCGCTCGCGTTGCGGAAGCCGTGCACGACCATCGGCGGGACGCGCGCCAGCGTGCCCGCCGGGACGGTGCGTTGATCGTCCTCGACGCCGAGCCGCAAGGTCAGCTCTCCCTCGAGCACGTAGAAGAGGTCCGTGTGCCGGCGGTGAATGTGGAGGTCGGCGCCGTCGCGGCCGGCGGCGAAGCGCGACCAGGTCGCGTGCAGCTGGTCTGCGTAGGAGAGGACCTCGACCCGGCGCTCGGCCGAGTCGCCGATGATCTCGCCGGTACCCGGGGGGACGACGGTCGGCTCGGTCAATCGAGGACCGCGATCGCCTCGACCTCGATCAGCCGGCCGCGTTCGGCCAGGGTCTGCACGCCGAGGATCGAATCGGCGGGCTTGTGCTCGCCGAAGAGCGCGATGCGCGCCGCCGAGATCAGCGGCAGATAGGCGGGGCGGTGGCCGACGACGTAGATCGTGATCCTCGCGACCTGCTCCGGCGAGGCGCCGGCGGCGGCGAGGCAGCGGCCGAGGTTGGCGAACGCCTGCAGCGCTTGTGCCGCGAAGTCACCCTCCCCGACGAGTTTGTCGTCGGCGTCCTCGGACACCTGCCCGGAGACGAAGACGAGCCGGCTGCCCTCCGCGACGACGACGTGCGTGTAGGACTCCGGGACGGGCAGTTCGTCGGGGTTGATCGGGTGGAGCGTCATCGGCCGGTCCGGGGCAGTCCAGCACAAGTGCTGCTGCGAGACCTTCAGGACCGTTATGATCGCCGAAGCACGGCGCGTCCGACCCGGGCCCGCGTCCGCTGGGGTTGGAGTTAAGGGGTGGGGTGGGCCTGCCTCGAGGGTGAAAGAGCGAGAACTTGGCGACCCAAGAAGAGCGGCCGACGCTACGTCGGCCGGGGCAGCGACGGATCGAGAACGGCGAGCTGACGGTCGATGTCGTTCCCGGGGACGAGGTCTGCCTGGTCCAGGTAAGCGGCGAGCTCGACCTCGGCACGGCCTATTCGCTCGAAGCGGAGATGCAGCGGTTGATCACGAGCGAGGACGAGCGCATCATCCTCGACCTCAAGCAGCTCACCTTCATGGACTCGACCGGGCTCCGCTGCCTGCTGCGGATGACGCGGCACTCGCGCGCCTCGGGCGACCCGATGCGCGTCTTCGGCGCCTCCGGTCAGGTCGAGCATCTGCTCACGATCACCGGCGCCGAGGCAGCGCTGCCGATGCTCGAGTCGTAGACCGCGGCACGATCCGAGTCGCGGTGAGCGCCCGGCGCTAGCCGGGACGGGTCAGGTCCTCGATCTCGGCCGGGTCGGTGAGGATCCGAACGCGGCGGACGAGGTCGCCCTCGAACTCCCAGAGCCACGCGTTCGGAGCATCGACGCGAGCGCGATCGCGTTTCACGCGCACCCGGCCACGGACGAGATAGCGCCCGTCCGGGAGCCGCTCGAAGCGCTGCGGGGTGAGCTCGATCTCGTCCCAGACCTCGCCGGCATCGGCGATGTACTTGGAGAGCCCGTCGGCGCCCCGGTAGGGCTGGCCGGCGCCGGCGACGAGGCCGGTGACGGCGAAGACCTCGATCTCCGGGTGGCTGAGCCGGCGAAGGGCCTCGATATCACGGTCGGCGAAAGCGGCGTATGCCTCCTTCACCCGGTCGAGCGTGGCGTCCCCCATTTGGAGGATCCTAGGCCGCTCCGGTAAGAAACGAAACGACCTCGTGTACGGACCGATCCGGTTCGTGCTCGAAAACGAAATGCCCGGCACCCTCGAACGCGACGAGGTGGGCGCCGGGGATCTCGCGCTCGAACCGCTTCGCGCCTCCCATCGGAGCGAACTCGTCCTCGGCGCCCCAGAGCAGCAGGGTGGGGACCCCGAGCGCCGCGAGCCCGCCCTCGTACGGGGCGAGCTTCTCGAAGTCCATCGAGCGGTAGAAGGCGAGGGTCGAACGCTGCCCGCGGCCCTCCTCGAACGGCCTCCAGTAGGCCTCGAGCGCGGCGCCCCCGAACTTCGCCCCCTCAGAGGTGAGCAAGGCGGTGAAGCCGTCACGGTCAAGCGCGGCGATCAGCTCCTCGCCCTGTCCGGCGCGGATCATCTTCGCCACCCCGTGCCAGCGCCCGTCGCTGAAGAAGCCGGTGTTGCTGATCACGAGTGCCTCGACCAGGTCCGGGTTCTCGCACGCCCAGGCGAGCCCGATGAAGCCGCCCCAGTCGTGAACGACGATCGCCACCCGCCCGAGATCGAGTTCGCGGTGCAGGGCGGTGAACTCGGCCAGGTTGCGCTCGAAGGTCGCCGGCTCGATGTCCGGAGAATCACCGAGCCCGTACAGGTCGGGAGCGACGCAGCGGCGGCCGGCGCTCGCGAGCGCACCGATCAGTGGCTCCCACATCAGCGAGCTCTCGGGGAAGCCATGGGCGAGGAGGACGGGCGGTCCAGTCGGTTGATCGCCGGGGACCGCCTCGCGGTAGGCAAAGCGGTCCCCGCGCTTGATCTCGACCGCGCCCACGCCGGCCGAGCCTAACGGTGCCCGCTAGTCGGCGAGGATCCCGTAGACCTTGCGCCGCGCCTCGTCGAGCAGCTCACGCACGCGGCCGCGCTGCTCCTCCGTGCCATTGCCCATCACCTGCGCAACGGCGACCGTGAGCTCCTTGAGCGAGCGCTTGAGCTTCAGCCCCTCGGCCGGGGCTCCGGCCGCGACGCTCTCCCAGGGAGCCTTCTCGCCCTCCTCGCTCTGCTTCTTCGTGCCTTCGGCGGTGAGCTCGAAGCGGCGCTTGCCCTCCTGCTCGGTGCCGCGGATCAGTCCCTCGTCCTCGAGCAGTTGCAGCGTGGGGTAGATCGACCCGGCGCTCGGGCTCCAGACCCCGTCGGTCCGCTCCTCGAGCTCCTTGATCATCTCGTAGCCATGCATGGGCCGGTCCGCCAGGAGGGCGAGGATCGCGGCGCGAATGTCGCCCCGCCGAGCCCGCCGCCCACCGTGGAGCCGATGCCCGTAGCCGCCGTGGCGCGAGTAGTGGCTTCGCGGGCCGGGGTGCCCGTGCCGGCCGTAGTTGGTGTGCGTCATCAAAAAGCGTCCTTCCATATCGTGACCTAACGCGATATATCGTAACAAGCCGCGTTGTCAGGCCCGCGCGGGCGCGCCGTGAGCGTTCAGGTGGTCGCTAGGCTTGCCGGACTTCGCGGCGCCTTGGCGGAGTGGTTACGCAGCGGCCTGCAAAGCCGTTTACGCCAGTTCGATTCTGGCAGGCGCCTTCGGCTCTAGCAAGCGAATCGGGCTTGCTAGAGCCGTTTGCGGGGGTTTGTAACAAACCGCTCAGAGCCGCTAAAAGCCGCAGTCAATGGGGTGTCACTGGCGCGCGGACTGGCGCATGGATTTTGCGGGCTACTGGCGCTGCGGCCAAATTGGCGTGGGACTCGCCGTCGGCGATCGACGCGGCACTACCCCGTATCGCGCGATGCGGAACTGTCCCTGGCGTGGGGAAAGCACAAGTCACGGGTGCTCGCCCGGCGTGTGCCTGCAACTTTCACACACGTCACCGCGGCCAAACGCGGCGACGACGATCGCCCGGGAGCCGGACGCCAGTCCGCCAATATTTGCGAGGTGGCCTCAAAGTACGATCGGTTCTGGGCAGCACAGGCGGGGGTGCTACGCGACCTTGTCGAGGATGCTGCCGGGGGTCGCTCAGCAGCCGCACATCTGCCGTCGATCGCCGAGTTTGGCCACAGGGCCTCCTGGGCTGGCTCAGCTTCGGTACGGCGCTCAGAAGTTGTTAAGGCGAGCATGGCGCACATGGTCGCGTTGGCCCGCTTGGTCGCGGCCTTAGGGCTCTGCGAGTCCCGGTCCGACGAGACGTTCGTCTTCTCGATGAACTCTGCCTGCAGGCTGACTGTCCGCACACAAGCCGAAGCACCGGTTACGGCTCTCAACTCGGGCGGAAGTCGTGCCGAGCCGCCGAGCGAGCCCGGAGCCCGGCCTTTCCTCAGCGTTCGCCGACCCGTCGATGCGACACGTGCCTGCGAGGCGATTCATGCCGCAGTGATGAGACTCCCGAGGTACACCGCGCCGAGCGAAGTTTCGTGTTCTAACGGTCTGTACTTCTTCTTCGAGTCTGGCGAGAACAGCTCCCACGGCCGCCCGCGCATCACGCGGATCGGGAACCACCCTCGGAGACAGGGAGGGCTCGTACGAAGACTCGGAGACCACTACGCGACTCGGCCCGATGCGAAAAACGGCAGTGTCTTCCGCCGGTATCTCGGAGGCGCCTTGCTCCGGCGAGACGGAATCGAAGGCTGCCTCGCGCCGGCCGCAGGCCTTGGGCACTGGGAGATGCAGGGCGGGTCGGAGTGCGCACGTTGTGTTGGCTACGAGGAGATGGTCACCGCGTGCTTGCGTTCCAGCTTCACCTTCGCCTGCGTGCGAATAGAGGACCAGGAGCTGCGAAACGATCTCGAGCGCCGCCTGATCGCCTGTGTCGCGCAATGCACGAAATGCCAGCCGTCGGCGAGGTGGCTGGGGTTACGGACCTATCCCGAAAACGTTCGCTCAAGTGGTCTCTGGAACAGCAATCACGTGAACGGTCCCTGCACCACGGACGCGGACATCAAGACGTTTCGGGAGCTCGCACAGCAATCGGACCCGGCCGACGATCTTTCCGACACGCTGCTCTTGATCCCGTGCAGCGCGGGCAAGAAGGGCGCACGGCGCGTGCCGCTGCCGCCCCGCTCGATAGCCGACGTCCTCGGACCACAAGCTGCGGGGGACCTTGCCGACGGGAGGTCCGAGACTTTCAACCGTGCGCGACTGGACCCAGCCTCGGAACGCGTGCCGGCGGTGCTTCGTTACAGCGGCCAGCCCTACGCGACCGTCGGCGTGGTTGATGGGCTCCTCAATGCCATCATGCGCGGGCTTCACGTGCTGATCGTGTCCGGTGGCTACGGGGTTGTGCGCGCAGAGGAACCCATCCAGTACTACGAGGCGCAGATGAAGCAAACGCTGAGCATCTGGCGCCCTCGGTTTCCCATCATCTTGCGCGACTACGTGGAGCAGAACCGGATCGCCCGAACGTTTGGCACGTTCTCTCGCGAGTACGCGAATGCCGTGCCCGATCATCTGTCAGCCGAGGACTGGCGGGCCGTTCCGAACTATCGGGACCTCGACAGCCCCCCCGTCAGGGCGGTTCCCAAGCGCGTTGCCGAGAACGTGCTCGAGTTCCTCGCGGAGCGCCACAACCAGCCGGGCAACGACTGGGTCAGAACCTGATCCTCATCCTTCCCAACCGCCTGCCGACCTCGGTCGTTCCGCTCCAACGCCCGCGCGCGCGACTGCCTTCAACCCGAATTCCGGTGACCGCCGGCGAGCACGGATCGATCTCTCGTTCTCCCAGAGCACGCGGGGTGCTGGGCCAACCACGTCTTTGCCGTAGTCGCAACAACGTCACCCGCCGCGACGGTACCCGCACTCCCACCACGGATCACTCGTACCCGGGGCCGAACACGCATGCGCGTCCTTCGGCCACGACTCAGTCGACGGGGCGAGCTCACCGCGCGCCTCCTCGTCGCGCAAGGCGGGAGCCATGAACCCTGCGCGAGCGCAGAAGCGGTTGTTCGTACACGCAATCAGCGTGTTGGGTCGCTCAGCACCAAGGATCTGAGTCAGTCTCATCGTTGGACGGATCGTCTGGGTCCTCCGGGAGCGAGCTCAACAACCGACCGCGGCCCTCCCCGTAAAGCTGCTCGTAGAGGTCCGGCTCCTGGTCTTCCTCATCGACGAGCTCTTCGTCGACCGCCTCGAGGTCGAGAGGTGCGAGCCCTTGGGGGTCGACCGACGCAAGCCGCACCGTTTCGCGACGCTGATCGACACCCTGTCGAACCTCCGGCCGGACAGTTGGCCGGTACCAGGGTGGGAAGTGTGGCCTCGGACCCGCAGGCCAGTCGGCAACGACCTTAACCACGGGTCCGGCGTCACGGCGCACGAAGTCTGCCCAGCGCTCGTAGGCCGGTTGATCGGGAAGTGTGACCAGTTTCAGTCCGCTGAGCGGAAGCGCTTCGGGGATGAGCAGCTCGCCTTTTCGCCAGCGGCCGTCGGCAAGCAAATGGTCCATCGCCGTCGAGGGATCGACCGAACCATCGAGATACGGCGTCGCCTCTGGGGTGGCGCTGTTGTGCGGGCACGGGCGGACGTGTGGAAGGTCACCGACGGCGCGGGGATCGAAGCCGAGGATCACGGCCTCCTCGTCTGGAAACTGCGCCGAGAGGATGTCGTAGGACGGCATCAGCGAGACGCACACCAAATCTGCACCAAGCAGATCGTTGACTCCCCAACCGTGTCGGGCGACCGGAGGCCTTCGAGCGTTCGGGCTCAGCAGCGCGGAGCTGGCGACGATGTCAGACAGCGAGCCGGTGCGGGTCACGTGATAAACGAGCTGACGGGCCGCCGCCAAGCGCCGGCCGAGCGACAGAGACTCGATCACAGCGTGAGCGTCAGCTGTCTTTGCTCAGCGACGAGCTCGCGGCGCACCTGCTCGAGCGCGGAGCCAAGCAGGTTCTCCCCGGATCAGCCTCCCGTGGCGTCTCGCGCGCCCCACTCAAAGTCGTGCCGGCTGTCCTCGCGCAACGGACGGTCACCGGTCGCGAGAAGTGCCTTTCGGAAGCGCGGGATCTCAAACTTCGCTCGAAGCCCGCTGAGCATGACCTGAAGTTCACATCCTCCCAGTCGGATCGCAGCTTCACGGCGCGTCCCAAGCGCTTGGCATCGCGCGGCGTCGGCCGCCCGGCAATGCGCGCGTGATCCTGCGCGTTGCGCGTCTTTGCTGCCTGAAAGTAGTGCTCGACGGTCCGATACTCGCGCGGTTTGCCCGTGAACAAGTCGGAGCGCTCAAAAGGAGATACGACGAAGTTACTCAGAGGCCCGCCGCGAAACACAACCGAATGGGTGGGGGATCTCCACGCTGACGAACGGGTGGTCGCGCCGCGAGACGGAGGAGGGCTGGGCGCTCCCGGCTGGCGCAGCTCGCGCAAGGCAGGAGTGACGCGACGCCTGCGGCGCTGCGTTGAGGTGGGATGATCGGTGGCGATGGAGGCATTCCGCGAGACCAGGCTGCGGCGGTCGCGGCGCCAAGCCGTGACGATCGGCCGGGCGATCCGCGCCGGACGGGCGCGCGCCAAGGCGGCGCCGCAGCAGGCGGCGCAAGTCAATGGCGTGTGCCCGGCGCGACCTGGTCGGTCAAGTGGCGGCGGAGGTGCAGCTTGTCGAGATCCCGGTCAACCGGCCGCCGTGGACGAACACTCGCCTGCGGGCGGCCGCCGGGGATCAACTGACGTGGCTGGCGTGGGGCTTCGCGTACGTCGTCCGGCCACTTGGGATCGGTGCCGGGCCGCCGAACCTGCTGCACGGCCGAATCGGTGACGGCGCGGTCCATGCAAGCGCGCGCGACACCTGCACGTTCACGGCGGGCGGAGACGGCACCCTCGAGCTTGGGAGCATTTTCCCGGGCGAGATGCGAGCGGACGGATCGATCGCGACGGATCGGACGCCTTATCGCATGATGAGAGGCAGCCTGGTCACGGTGGTCGCACGCTGGGCGCCGGGAACCGACCCACGTGAGGCGCTCGAGGCCGTCGCCGCCCGCGATCCGTCTGGGCTATGCGCCGCTGAGGCCGCACGGCTCGCCGACCCGCCCAAGCCGCCGCCGGGATGGGACCCCCACCCGCTCCTCGCCCCGTCGGAGGTCTACGAGCCTTCAGACCGGGGGATCGCCATCCAGGTCCACGAGACCGTTGGCATCGTGCGCCGACCGGCGGAAGCGGCGCTGACTTCGACGCTGCGACTGCGATGGTCGTGGCGACTCGACGCGCTGCCGTCCGAGCTCCCGGAAGACACGCCGCTCACGCACGACTACCTCAGCGTCGGCCTGGAGTTCGACGACGGCCAAGACCTCACGTGGCATTGGAGCTGCGCGCTCCCCGAGGGCTTTGCGTATCGCTGCCCGCTCGACCACTGGCGCCATCGCGAGACGCACGTCGTCGCACGCAGCGGAATCGCGGACCTCGGCCGCTGGGTCGACGAGGAGCGCTCAGTGCTCGCGGATCACGAGGTGGCGATCGGCGGGCCGCCGCCGGCGCGCGTCGTTCGTGCATGGCTGATCTCGGTCGCCTTTTTCCAGCGCGGCGAGGGCCGGGGCGAGTTCGGGCGCATCGAGTTGGTCGACGGCGATGAGACGGTCCACGTGCTCTGAGCGTCGAAGACGGGCTCAAGCGGCAGCAACGCTCGAGGTCGACACCGCAGGCTTCTCCTTCCGCGTGCCTGCAGACAGGCCAGCGGTGCTCCTCATCGCGCGAGGGAGTAGCAAAGGGCCGAGGCCGACGAGGAGTTACACCACTTCAGGCGACTTGACTCCTCAAGGTTGGTTGCTGCCTCAGCCGTCCTGCTCGAAACTTGCACGGGCCCTATCGACGTCGTAGTGCCACTCGATCCTGAGGATCCGATCGTCCCGGAACGTAAAGACCGCGCCTGTGGACGGTCCCACGGCCTGGGCGCCGCTCGCAGCGCCCCGTGCGTGGACGCGGGTGCGAGCGAACACGCGATCCTCGCCCTCCTGCAGCTCCTCAATCTCGACGATCGCCCCAGCTCCGGCTCCCGCGAAGATGTTCTCCAGGACCGTGCGCATTCCGGCGACGCCCTTGCGCGTGCCGCGCTCAAGCGCGTCCTCCGGGTTGATCCACTCGATCTCCGGGTCCCAGAGCTCCTCCACTCCAGTCGCAATCGCCTCATCGACGGACTTGCAGGAGTTCAGCACCTCCATGACGCGGCGCACGATCTTCTCGTTCGGACCAGCCACGGGTTAAGTATCTGACTCGGGCCGAACTTCTCCTGAGTGCAGAGCGGAGCGCCCGGACGAGCGAAGGGGGTCAAAAATGCTCCGGCCAACTCCAATCAGGTAGGCCACGTTCGAACTCGTGGCGCACTTCTCCTTTCGCGTGAAAGGAGCCGCGACCCGAGGCGTTGAGGCCACTGCGACCGGCGTTCGCCCCCCGGGATTTGCCCCCGGTTTCACCCCCGGTATCGGCTACCGGGGGTAGCCCTCCGCAATCCAAGCGATCGAGCCAGATCTGACGCTCCGCCACAGCCGACCCCGCCCCCACCACGATGTGGAGTGGACGGGGTCGGCTGTGGCTGCGCTGGGCGGGTGGAGGACAGCTGGAAGCGGCAGGTGGGTGGAGCGGTTGGCGTGGACTCTTCGGGCGGTTTGGCGTCTAGGTAGATGATGGAGGTCGTCGAGGAGCGGCGTGAGACGGTGGGGATGGGTTCGAGCGAGGTCGGGTGGTCATGGCAGTCTCGGTAGGCGGACAGAGGCGATCGGTTCAGAGGGTCGCGCTGACGAGGGTGGAGGCTGCGGAAGCCCTCGGGATCTCGATGGATTCGTTCGAGCGCTACGTCCAGCCCGAGGTGCGCGTGATCCGTCGCGGGCGGATGCGGCTGATCCCGGTCGGCGACCTCGAGCGCTGGGCCGACGAGAACGCGGCGCTGACGCTCGATCGGACAGTCCGGTGACGCGCCTAGTCTCGGCTCCGACGAGGAGTCGCGCGAGAGGAGGACCGATGGCCGCCGGGATCGTGAAGAGGCATTCGAAGGGCTGCTGCTCGGAGCAGCGACGGCCAGGGCTGCAACTGCGTCGCCGGCTATGAGGCGTGGGTCTACTCGCCGCGCGACGGCAAGAAGATCCGCCGCACGTTCTCGAGCTACGCGGAGGCGCGCTCTTGGCGAGCCGATGCCAAGCGCCAAATCGACCACGGGGCCCTACGTGCCCCAAGCCAGCAGACGCTCCGTGAGGCGGCGACGGCTTGGCTCGACGGCGCGGAGAGGGGCGAGGTCCGCAATCGCTCCGGCGACCCCTACAAGCCATCGACGCTTCGCGGCTATCGCCAGGCGCTCGAGGAGCGGGTCCTGCCGCTGATCGGCGGCGAGAAGCTGAGCGCGATCACGACCTACGACCTCCAGCTGCTGGTCGATCGCTGGCACGCCGAGAACCACTCGGCGTCGACCCTGCGCAACACGATCAAGCCGCTGCAGGCGATCTACCGCCGCGCGAAGTCTCGGGGCGGCCTGCCGGTCAACCCGACGCAGGACCTGGAGCTGCCGGCGCCACGGGCCCGCAAGGTCGAGATCGTCGCGCCCGAGATCGCGGCCGAGCTGCTCGCCGCGCTGCCGATCGCCGATCAGGCGGTGTGGGGGACGGCCCTCTACGCCGGCCTTCGCTACGGCGAGCTCCGGGCGCTGCGCTGGAACGCGGTCGACTTCGTCGCCGGCACCGTCGCGGTTCGCGAGTCGTGGGATCCGAAGGCCGGGCTCGATCGATCCGAAGACGCGGACCTCGATGCGCTCGGTGCCGATGCCCGACCGCCTGCGCGAGCTGCTGCTCGATCGCCGGCTGGACGCGCCGAACGCGCCGGGGAGCGCGCTCGCCTTCGGTCGCGACGGACGCGGAGCCCTTCCACGCGGCGACGCTGTACCGGCGCGCCGACTCCGCCTGGAGTGCGGCGGGCCTGGAGGAGCGGCTGCGCCTGCACCAGGCGAGGCACACCTACGCCTCGTTCATGATCGCCGCCGGGGTCAACGCCAAGGCGCTCGCGCAGTACATGGGCCACTCGTCGATCAAGCTGACGTTCGACCTCTACGGGCATCTGATGCCGGGGTCGGAGCGCGAGGCGGCTCGGTTGCTCGACGCGTTCCTGGAGGAGGCGGGCTCTCCGATCGATCTCCCGGGGTAGGCGCCTCTGATTCCCAGCGGGCGTCGGACGGGCGTCGGGAATAGTGGTAATGCCGCGATAATAGTGATAATCCATGACGCGATTATCACTACTAGCTAGGCTGTTATCACCATGAAGAGCTTCGTTGACCTCAAGCGGACGTTCGACGGTCAGCCGGCGGACATCGGTGTTCTGCTGCAACGGATCGATGTCGGCCGCGGTCGAGAGGAGCTGTTCGCAGACCAGGCGCCTCAGTTGCTCAAGGCCCTGGCGGACCAAAGTCGTATCGAGTCGATTCGGGCTTCGAGCGCGATCGAAGGAGTCGACGTGCCCGACAATCGGGCGGAGAAACTGGCCAACGTGCCTGAGTTGCGCTTCCGGAATCGCAACGAGAAGGAGTTCGCCGGCTACCGCGACGCGGTCGACTACGTGGTCCGCTCAGACACGTGGGAGTACCCGACCGTCGGGCTGGCTCTTCATCTTCACCGCCTCCTCTATCGCCACACCGATGGCCGCGGCGGGTATCTCAAGGACGAAGACAACGAGATCTCCGACCGGGACGAGCACGGGCGGCGCTTCACGGTGTTCCATCCCGTTGAGTATCGAGAGACGCCGTTCTACATCGACGAGCTCATGGCCCGTTACCGCGAGGCCAGCGAGAACCAGGTCGCCCATCCCCTCGTCCTCGTCGCGGCGTTCATCGTCGACTTCCTAGCCATCCACCCGGTCATCGACGGCAACGGGCGCGTGGCGAGGCTCCTGACTGCCCATGAGCTGCTCCGACTCGACTACGGAGTAATCCGCTACGTGAGCATCGAGCAGCGCATCTTTGAAACCAAGAACTCGTACTACACCGCGCTTGAGGCCTCGCAACGCGACTGGCACGACGGTCACCATTCAATCTGGCCATGGACCAAGTACTTGCTCGAGGTGCTGACCAGGCCTATGACGACTTCGAAGCCAGGGTCGCTGCAGCGGGCTCCGGTATGAGTAGCGGAGCGGGTCCGCCACCACGTCCTCAACGTAGGACCAGAGCGATTCACCTTCCGCGAGGCGACGGCGGCCCTGCCGGGTATCAGCGCGCCGACCATTCGCGATGCGTTGACCGCCTTGCGCAACGAGGGCCTTCTAAGAAGTGAAGGACGAGGCGCTGGCGCGATTTGGATCCGGACTGCTGCAGCGGACGCCTGAGTCTCCGGACGTTAGAGGCCGATTAGGCCCGGCTCGATTGGTGTCACTGGCGCATGCTACTGGCGCACGACACCGATATCTGGCTTGTCTAAGCGATGAATGGGGAGAGCAGGCGGCCTGCAAAGCCGTTTACGCCAGTTCGATTCTGGCAGGCGCCTTCCCATGGATCGCGGGATGGCCGTGGAGGCCCATAACCGCTAGGCATCAATAGGGCATCAAGAGTGTGCCTCGCACGCCGATCCGTCTCACACGCGAGTTCCTATACGCGCTCGGTGCCCGGGTCATGCTGGCTCGCCTATTCCGAATACGTCTTGAAGCGTAATGCCCACGGTGTCGATGCCCGCGGTGCCTGCGGTATAAGTGACTTGCGTTGCAAGCGCGGCCGTGAGAGGATGCCTCGGAAGGGTCGCGAATCGGAGGAGGAGGGCATGCGGACTCGGTTGACCAGCTCGCTGGCGGCTCTGTTAGGCATGGTCGTTGTCTGCGCCGCAGCACCAATCGCGGAGGCGTCCGACCCGGCGCAGCGATACGTCCAATCAGGCGTCGAGGCACGGGAGCGCGCGAAGGGGGTCGCACAACGCGATTGCGATGTCCGGCCGCGCTGCGTCCGGTTCTCCGCCACGCGATGCATTCGGCATAACAAGGTGTTCCATAGCTGTCGGGTGACCATCTACGCCCGCGAGCGCAGCGGCCGCGGCTATCGATGCACGCGGATCATCGGAATTCGAGAGCGTCGGTTCGACTGGGTGTGGCGGCCCCAAACGTCGCGCGAGTGTTACTACGGCTGGAAGGTCTCAGCCGGTGCGCCAAGGCGGATCATGTCCGTCCTTGGCGTTCTGTCTATTGCGCTGGCGACGATGGGTCAGGACAGTTGCGGCACCGACGGGAACGGAGGCGGGGGTGGCTTCGATAACGGCGGCGGGGACGGGGAGAGCGCGAAGAAGGGAATCGGCGGCGTTCGGCACGACAGGCGAGCAGGGCGGCGGTGATGGGAGCGGGGACGGCGACTCCGGCGGTGGAAGCGGCGGGGGTGCACTCCTGGCTACGACCCCTGCTTACCTCCGGCCTCTGACTACGACTGTGCGGGTGGTACCGGGGACGGCCCGGAATACACCGGATTGGTAGACGTGACCGGATCGGATCCGTACGGCCTCGACTTTGACGGCAATGGGTTCGGGTGTGAGTAAGAGGGAGATAGTGAGCAGCTAATGCGTCCATCTGGTGCCCGAGCACGGGTAGTCGTTGGTGGCGTTGCGTCCGTCCTGCTGATCGGATCGTTCGGCAGCACCGCGAACGCTTTCACCGACCGTGATTGCGACGACTTCGATTCGCGTCGCCAAGCGCAGAAGTTCATCATCAAGCACGGCGGCCCCGACAAGGATCGCCACCGGCTCGACGCCGACAACGACGGGAAAGCGTGCGAGGACACGGACTACTGATCGCGGTGGCCGCGGCGCTGCTTTGTGGCGCCGCGGTACTCACCGGCTGCGGCGACGACGAGCCGCAAACGACGACGAGCGGCGCGACTGGGGCGACCGGGCCGGGCGGCCCGAGCGATGGTGGGGACGGCGAGCCGGAACCGGAACCGGAGCCGAAGCCACCGACGGCAGCCGAAACGGTCGAGCGGTACTACGAGCTGATCGACCTCCACGAGTTCGACAATGCCTGGAACCGGCTCCCGCCTTCGGTGCAGGCTGCGACAGGTGGCTTCGACCAATGGCGGGATGGATACGACGCGACGGTTAGCTCGACGCCGACGCACCTATCCCAGAAGGCCGCGGGAGGGGAGGCAGTCGTCTCCCTCGACCTCATCGCTGAGGATCGGGACGTTTGCACCAAGGAGCTGGTTACCCAGCGGTTCACAGGTGCGTGGACCCTCCGAAAGGAGGGCGAGGACTGGACGGCGACAGGGATCGAGCTCGAGAAGGTTTCGGGCGGAACGCCGACGCTGACGAACGCCGACTGCCCGACGACAACCGCGCCTCCGCCGCAAAATCCCCCGCCGCCGCCAAATCCCCCGCCTCCGCCGCCTCCGCCTCCACCCCCGGACTGCACTGAGGGCTACTCGCCGTGCTTGACGCCCGCCTCGGACTACGACTGCGAGGGCGGGACCGGAGACGGCCCCGAGTACACGGGGTTCGTGACAGTTACGGGGTCTGATCCTTACGGCCTGGACTCTGACGGCGACGGAGGAGGATGTGAATGAACCTGGGTAGGAGCGTGCGAACAACCATCTCACTCACGGCTGGAGGGGTGACAGCGTGCGTCCTGGCGGCGTCCTCGACCCCTGCCGTCGGCAGCGTTGCATTCGAACGCGGAGCCCCAGCGCCAAGCGCCAAGCAACGCACGCTCGCGTACTGGACTCCAGCCCGCATGCTTGCCGCAGAGCCGCGGGAACGACGGTACCCAGCTGGCGCGAGTGTCCGCGAACGGGTGACATTGCCGACCGGAGCACCCGGATCGATTCCGCCGAGTGACCCGTCCGCGGGACTAACCGAGCGGGTCGTGCCTGACTTCTTCGGCAGCTACGAAGTCTTCGAGTACACAACGCGGCCGCAGACCGCAAACGGAAAGATCTTTGGGATAGATCGAGTAGGCGATTTCGAATGTTCTGGCACGGCTGTTACCGCAGCGAACCAGAGTGTCGTGATCACCGCTGGACATTGTCTCTACGGACGGAAGTACGGATGGGCTAAGCGAATCACGTTTGTCCCGTCGTACTACCACGGGGCCGCGCCGTTCGGGGTCTGGGCCTACCGCGAGTACTTCGTCCCTCGGAACTGGTACCGGAAGGAGACGTGGAAGAACGATCTCGGGGCGATCGTCATTTCGCCACTTAACGGCGCGACTCTCGAAACGGCGGTCGGGTCCTACGGCCTTATCTGGAATCAGCCACGCGCGCAGAACTACCGCGTGACCGGCTACCCCACCAACTACTTCGACGGTGAGCGCATGATGGGATGTTTCGGCCCGTACCTTGGAGTCAAGGACGGCTCGACGAAGATCCAGTGCGACCTCGGCACGGGTTCGAGCGGAGCTGGTTGGGTGGTCCAGGACCTCTATGTGAATTCAGTGATGTCGTTTGGACTGAAGGGCCAGCCGCAATTCTCCTACGGCCCGTACTTCCGTCCGTCCGCTGCCACGCTCGTGAATCACGCTGGTAGTCGCTAAGGATCGATTGGAGGACTTATGCGGTCCTCGTGTTGGCGGCAACTTGTGCGTATCAGGCTGTGGACTCGACGATTCGGGGTCTGGGCGATAACGACTTCTTCGACCTCGACGGCGACCGGCGCCCCGGCCTGATCCGTCACCCACGTTCTCGCGGCTGAGACGCGATCCCGCCGCCTGACCGTCGACGTCAGCGTCCCTGGAGCGCCTCCATCTCGCGCTGGAGCGAGTCGAGCTCGCGCTGCTGCCGTCGCAGCGTGTTCCCTTGGCGGCGGTTCTCGGCGCGCAGCGCGGCGAGCTCGTCGTCGCTCGAGGCGCTCCGAGCGGCGGCGGTCGTCGTGGTCCCGAGCTGCCCGTTGGCGTTGACGACGACCGTCTTCCTCGTCCCCGGAGGCACGACGCCGTAGACACCGGCCAGGTAGGCGGCGGTCTGCTTGCCGTTGGTGCCGATGCGGATCGCTCCGGCGTCTGCGGCGACGCCGCGATTGGCGATCATCACGTTGTTCGCACCGTTGGTGATGGTGCTGCCGGCCAGCGCGCCGAGGGCGGTGTTGGAGCCGCCGGTGGAGTTGCGGAGCGAGCCATTGCCAACCGCGACGCTGCTATTGCGGTTGGTCTGCGCGATCAGCGCGTCGCTGCCGATCGCGACGTTGAAGTCGCCGGTCGTGTTGTTGAACATCGCGTTGTTGCCGGCCGCGACATTGTCGGTGCCCGCGGTGGTCATGAGCAGCGTGTTGCCACCGGTGGCGACGTTGCGCGAACCGGTGGTGTTCCCCACCAGCGCCTGGTAGCCGGTGGCGACGTTGTACCCCCCGGTCGTGTTCGCAAGCAACGCGTTCGTACCCGACGCGGTGTTCTGGCTGCCGCTGGTGTTGTTCAACAGTGCCTGACGGCCGGTGGCCGTATTCGACGCTCCGTCCGTGTTGCTGCGCAGCGCTTGGTAGCCGCCCGCGAAGTTGTAGTTGCCCGTGCTGGCCCGCAGCGCGTCCAGCCCGATGGCCGTGTTCTCGAACCCGGTCGTGTTGCTGCGCAAGGACGAGGAGCCGACCGCCGTGTTCCCCAGGCCGGTCGTGTTGGCGAAGAGGGCGTGCTCGCCGATCGCGGTCATGCGATCCTGCACGTTGTTCTGGAGCGCGATCGAGCCGATCGCGGTGTTTCCGTCAACGGTCGTGATATCGGCCAGGGTGTTCTCGCCGTAGGCCACGTTCCCGTCGCCCGTCGTCACCACCCTCAGTGCGTTGAAGCCGACACCGATGTTGTGATTGCCGCTCGTGAGGGAGGACATCATGTTCTGTCCGACGGCGATGTTGCCCGCGCCGAACGTCAGCGAACCGAACGGGAACGGGTCGGCCGCCACGTTGTTGACGTCGTTGTAGAAGACGCTCGTCGTCGCTGCCTGCGCCGTTGCGGCGCCCCACCCCGATGCGAGCGCCATCACAGCCGCCGCGACCCCGATCCATGCCCGTCGGCGAGGCCGCGTCGCGACCGGCTCCCCCGTCCGCGTGTCGCTCGAGCGACGACCAGTGAGGCGCATCTCGTTCCCTCCTTCGATTGCAAGCCACGCCGACTATCCCAGACCGAGCTCGGCCGTGTGCACATCAGCCGCGATCTGCGTTCACCTTCTGGCCCACGCAGCGGCCCGGACTCACCGCCGTGGTGGGCCCATCACGGCGATGAACGGGAACCTTGCGCACCTCGCCTTCGCGTCGCCGCCGGCCTGGTGCTGGCCGCACTGCCGGGGATCGCCGCGGGTGGTGGCTGCATCGCCGCACGATGTTGAGTGCGTGGAACATCTCCTCGCTTGGGCGCTGACCTGTCCGGTCGCGCTGGCGGCGATGGCCTCGGGCGGCAAGCCCGCGGCGGCCGGCGCTGTGGGGCTCGTGACGACGACCGCTGCGGCGCTGGCAGCTCGACGCTGGCGGCTCGGCGCGCTCGGCGCGGGCGGCGAGTTGCGGCAGTACGAACGCGCCCGCGTGATGGCCTGGCGCGCTCGACCGGCTCGCGACCGAAACCGGCGGGTCGACATCGCCGGTCAGGGCGAACTCGTCCGGGAGCGCGTGTGGCCGCCCTCCGTCCCGGCGCTGCCCATGACCGCCGACGGCCGCGGACCTATCCCACTCGCGGAAGGAATGCATCTGTTCTTCGTCGGCGCGACGGGCAGCGGCAAGACGACGTCGGCGCGACGCTGGCTACTCGCCCGCGGCCTGTCCGCCGACACGACCACGGCGCTGCTCGCGCTCGATCCCAAGGGCGATCCCGCGCTCGAGCGCGACCTGCGCGCCATCGCCGCCGAGCGTGGCCGGCCGCTCGTGCTCTTTGACCCCTACGACACCGGCACGGATCGCTGGAACCCGGTCTGGGCCGACGACCCAGGCGCCGTCGTCGCTCGCCTGGTCGCCCCCGTCGAGGCCGACTCGGACTCCGAAGCCAGCCACTACAGCCGCGTGCTGCGCACGCACCTCGGCCTGGTCGCCGACGCGCTGCACACAGCCGGACGCTGGCCGGTCGCGCTACCGGTCCTACTGCGCTGCGCACAACGCCACCGCTTCGACCAGATCGCCACCCTCGCGCTCACCGCGCCGATCCCGATGGCGATAGCTCCACCTGAATAGCGATTCACGAGAAGTGACCCTAGCCGTCGCAAGGCGAGATCCTCGCTCAAGGCAAGCCCGCAAGTCTGTGAGGTTCCACCTCCCGGCCATCGCAGCTCAGCCAACGAGAAGCATCGCTTCCACTCAAAGCAGAATTGTTCGGGTTGAAATCCGCGCGCCCGATTGGCGCGACTGGCCCATCCACTGGCGCGCGGTAGCCCAAAACGCCTTGTTCAAGGGGTAAACACGTGCCGATAGATGGCCTGCAAGCCGTTTACGCCAGTTCGGTCGATCGGACTCGGAGCCGTTTCATGCGGCGACGTTGTATCGCCGCGCCGACTCCGTTTGGCAGCTGCCGGTCTGGAGGAGCGGCTCCGGCTACACCAGGCGAGACACACCTACGCCTCGTTCATGATCGGTGCCGGGTCAACGCGACGGCGCTCGCGCAGTACATGGGCCACTCGTCGATCAAGCTGACGTTCGATCTCTACGGGCATCTGATGCCCGGGTCAAGCTCAACACACGACCGCGGAAGACCCTCGGCTTTCGCACACCGGCAGAAACGCTCGTGAGATCGTCGAGGGCTTTGACGATCTCTCCCCCAAAGCAGATGGGAGGATGAATGACGTCAAGGGTGGTGCGGTGACCGGTTGAGGCCGCATGGAAAGGGCAACAACCCGAGATACTGCGCGGACGATGTCGGAGGAGAATCTCGAAGCCCTCAGAAAGGCTTCGGCCGCGAGTGCAGACCGCGACCGGTTTGAGGACTTCCTCGCGATCCTCGACGACGACGTGGTGTGGGATACGCAAGGTCAGTTTCCGGGCGGTGCGATCTACGGTCGCGACAAAGTTCGCGAGTTCTTTCGTGAATGGGTTGGAACCTTCAAGGATTTCCGTTCCGAGACGAAGGAGTTGATCTGCGCGGGAAGCGCCGTCTACTCCCACGTGCGTCAATGGGGGCGGGGAAAGGGGAGCGGTGCTGTCGCCGAAAGCGACTTCTGGCTGGTGTGGCTTTTCTTTCAAGGCAGGGTCGTTCGCGTGACCTATCTCCCGAGCCGCGCCGAAGCCCTCGAAGCCGCCGGGCTGTCGGAGTAGGCGATGTCGGAGGCGAACGTGGAGATCGTGCGCCGCGTCTACGTCGAGTGGGGGCGAGGGAACTTTTGGACGCCGGAGTTCTTCGATCCGAGCGTCCACGTGATGTGGGCAAGCCCGATATTCGCTCGTCAAGCGGAGACTCGCGGGATCGAGGCGCTTACCGAGGCCGTTCAGGGGATGCTGGAGGCCTACGAGGACGTGACCGCCACCGCCGAGTGGATCATCGAGAAAGACGACGAGGTGGTCACGGCAGACGTGTGGCGCGGGCGCGGTAAGGGGTCCGGGATCGAGCTTGATTCCCGCCGGGCGAGCGCGTGGACGATTTCTGGCGGGAAGGCGACCCAGGTCGTCTTCTACGACGATCGGTCCGCCCTCGAAGCCGCCGGACTGCCGGAGTAGCCCAGAAGTAGCGTTTAGGACGACAAGCGCAACCATCGGGCCGTCCGCGAGATACTGCCGGGCGATGTCACAGGAGAACCTGGAGATCGTCCTGGAGGTAATCCGCCTGTTCGAGGCAAAGGAGTCCTCCCAAGCGCGGGGCTACTGGCATTCGGATGCTCGGATGACCGCACCCGAGGGGTGGCCGGAGCCGGGACCGTTCGAGGGATGGGATGCGATCCTCGAGCAACTCGAACGTCTCACGTCCGACGCGGGGACGCAGCGCTTCCGGGATGTGAAGGTCCTGGCCGACCGTGAGGATTGGGTCGTGATCAGCTTGCTCTGGGAGGTTCACGGAGCGGGCAGCGGGGCAGCCACTGCATCGAAGATCGCTGCCGCCTACCGCGTGTTCGATGGCAAGCTGGGGGAGGCGCATTTTCGCTGGACCCCCGAGGAGGCCCTCGAAGCCGCCGGGCTGTCGCGGTAGCGATGTCGCGGGAGAACGTGGAGGTTCTTCGCAATGCTTGGGACGCCGTCAACTCCGGCGTCGAAACTATGCTGCCCTTTTTTCCCGAGGACTGCATCTGGGTCCCGTTCCCGGAGTGGCCAGATGGTCCTGAGGCACGAACCGGCCACGACGGTGTTCGCGAGATAATGGCCTCTTGGACCGCCACCTTTGATGAGTTCTCCGTGGTGCTTCACGATACGCGCGACCTTGGGGATCGAGTCGTCGGCCTCGGGGAACAGACCGCGAGGATCAGGGGGTCCGGTGTGCCTATCCGGCAGCCGCTCGGTCAGCTTTGCTCGGACTTTCGCGATGGCATGATCGGTGAAGTCCACTTCTTCCTCACCTGGAGAGAAGCCCTCGAAGCCGCCGGGCTGTCGAAGTAGCTCAGAAGTAGCGCTTTAGACGAGAAGTACTACTTCGTCAGGCTGCTCATCCGGACGGCTGGCTCGCCTGGCCGTCGTAGAACCACGCTCTCGGCATGCGCGTACAACCAGGCGTCTTCGGCGAGCTGTACGTAGCTCGAGACCGGGCCCATCAGATCAAAGATTGCTTCGTGCCTTCTAGTGCGAACCGGAAGGGGAACGGATGCGCCAGCGTCTCGCCTACCAGGTACGCGTAGTCCGAGCGCTTCGTGCGCGTCTTGACTACATAGCTAGTCCTTCGCGTCGCGATTGATCGCATCGCGTCGCGGACGGCTTCATCGCCCGCCGCATCGTGGCCGTAATGAAAGAAGCGGTTGCGCAGCGCTCGTAAATCGTCTCTTAGGGTCGGGCGACGCAGTTTGCCCTTATGGCTGGGCACGAGCGGTCGCTCGACGGCCATCTGCTTCGTCAGCTGTTGCAACGCGTTCCGATGCGCTGCAAGGATTTGCGCCTTGGGCGGCTGGACACCAGCCGGGGCGGACGAAATGGGACTATCCGGAAACGACAGGGTGGTGCGTTGACCGGTTGAGGTCAAGGTCCAGAGCGCTACTTCTGAGCTACTCCGAGAGCCCGACGGCTTCGAGGGCATCGGCGTCCTCCCAGAAGTACTCGACGCCGTAGATGAGGTGGTCGCGGATCGTGTAGACGACGGTCAGCTCCATGCTCGTCGCCGGACCGAGCCCTGCCGCCTTCCACAGGTACCGCACGAGGACACGGTCGCCCACCGGCCGGAAGGCGCCGATCGGTTGCGCCTGCTCCGCGTCGTAGGTGGCGCGCAGCTGTTCGAACTCGCGCATGATCGCCTCCCGGCCGACGAACGGCCCGGGCTCCGGCCACCCCGGAGGAGCCCGCATGATCGCCTCCGGGTGGTAGGTGTCGTTGAAGGCGTCCAGGTCGCCGGCATTCCAGGCTGCGAACGCAGCCTTCGCCACTTCCACGTTCTCCTCTGACATCGCCTGCCCCAGTATCTCGCGGAAAGGTGTCCTTTCCATGCGGAGTACCTCTTCTCGTCCGAAGCGCTACTTCTGAGACCGTCCGTTCAGGACTGCCTCGGCGGCCCGGCGTAGTGCAGTTAGCGCTGAGCGGCCTGGCTGACAGGGACGTGTGCGGCGAGGAAATCGAGTTGGTCGGCGACGACACGCTCGAACTCGTCGCCCACGTAGATGTCGAAGTGCCCCACGGGATAGCGGTGGACGGTGCCCTGGGAAGCCTTCGCGGCGTGGCGCAGAGTCGCCTTGGCCGGGGCAACGCTGTCGGTGTCGCAAACGCAGAAGAGGATCGGGCAACGCACCTCCGAGGCTCGTCGACCTGGTGCGTCGAGTGGGATCTCAAACGCGACCCGAGCCGGAACGTCATTGCGAAAGTCCTCCTCGCTCAGCCCGGAAGCATCGAGCAATCTGAGGGAGCCTTCGACTACGTCCGGGCGGTCCATCAGCCCAACCTCGCCGGGGCGGGCGGCGACCTTGACGCGCACCGGTGGACGGCCAGCGAGGCGAGCGAGGTGATCCTTCGCCGCAGCGAGACCCAGCCGGGCATTGCCACCCAGCGAGAGTTGCCGAGCGGAGGCGAGACCGTCGGTGAAGGGGCACTGGACGATCGCGGCGACGATGTCCTCGTCGTCGGCGGCGGTGACGATCGCGTGCCCGCCGCCGAAGGAGGTTCCCCAGACCACGACGCGCTCCGTATCAACCTCGGACAGCGATCGTGCGAACGCAACCGCCGCGCGCCAGTCCTCGCGCTGACGATCCAGGCTGAGCAACTCCCTTGGCTCGCCCTCGCTCTCGCCGAAGTGGCGGTAGTCGAACACGAGACAGGCGTATCCCGCAGCTTGGAAACGCTCAGCGAACGCTGCGAGCCGAAGTGCCTTGACCGCGCCGAGCCCGTGGGCCATGACGAGGACCGGAGGTGGACCGGCGTCGGCGGTAGCGACCGGCTCGTATAGCCAGGCGTGGCAACGCTCGCTTCCTGACGGAAAATGCAGCTCGCGCCGCTGGGGGAGGCCTAGGTCAGGCGTCATCGCGGTCAGGCATCGGATGACGCCTCATGGCCGGAGTATCTCCTAACCACTCCTTTCCATGCTTTTCGTATGTTTTTGCGGGACGCGCACGCTGCTCCTCTGCGACCTGCGGGAGCGACAGCGGCCTGACGCGAGGCGCCGACCCTGGTCGCCCCCCGGCTCAACCCCCCTGCGACTTGATGTGCTCGATTACCTCGTTGAACTCCTTGGTCGGGGAGAAGTCCACGTACTCGGAGTCCTCGAGCGCCTGCGGGGCGTGACCGGGCGCCCAGTAGAACGCCTGACCGGCCTCGTACACCTCTTCGCCGTCCTTGGTGCGCATCTTCACCCGGCCCTTCAACAGATATCCCCAGTGTGGGCACTGGCAGAGGTCGTCAGGCTGTCCGACCAGAGCCGGCCCTAGATCCGCGCCCGCCGGTAGGCGGACGAATGCGGTCGTCATGTCACCGCCGATCTCCTGCATCCGAAGCTCGACGCCGTCGCCCTCGATCGCGACCGGAGCCTGTTCGCGTGTAATCGCCTTCATCGATGTCCCTTCACCCGCTTGATGCTGTGTCGAGGTGACTATCTCACGCCGCGAGACCCTGGGTGCTCGCCAAGGCCTGCCCGGCCCGTGCGATCCGCGAGCAGCCACACCAGTCCGGCTGCTGGGCGAGCGATCGGCGACGAGGACCCTGCCGTCGACAGCGGCATCTGAAGGCGACGTCGTCGCCGGGCGTTTCACCTGCTCGGCGTCCCACCTCGGCGAGTGGCGAGGGCACGCAGCTACGGGCCGCCGATTCGATCATGTCGACGAGGTCTATTTCCTTCGCTTCGACTGCGCGCTGATCGCCGACTTCTGGGGCATCGAAGACGGCATCTCGCGCCTGCGCCAGCTCGGCCTGCCGCTGGCGTGAGTCGGCCCTTGACATGAACCCGGGTTCAAGGTGCACGCTCTCCTCATGCGCCACCGAAGCATCAAAATCGACGGAGTCAATGTCTTCTACCGCGAGGCGGGCCCACCCGACGCGCCGGCCATCCTGCTCCTGCATGGATTCCCGAGCTCCTCGCACATGTTCCGCGGCTTGCTCGGTCGCCTCGGCGACGAGTTCCGCTGCGTAGCGCCCGACCTCCCCGGGTTCGGGTACACGAAGACCCCGGCGGGGTTCTCGTTCACCTTCGATCGCCTTGCCGGGATCACGGCTGCATTCACCCGTGGCGTTGGCCTGGAACGGTTCGCTATCTACATGTTCGACTACGGGGCGCCGGTGGGATTTCGCCTCGCGACCGCGGAGCTCGAGCGCGTCCGCGGCCTGGTCATCCAGAACGGGAACGCTTATGAGGAGGGGCTGTCGGAGGCGACGGAACCCTTACGGGCCTACTGGCGCGAGCGGGAGGCCAACGAAGGCCCGATGCGAGATCTTCTCCGCCTCGACCTGACCAAGTTCCAGTACACGGAGGGGGTGACGGACGAGGAGCTGCTCTCCCCGGATGCCTGGACGCTCGACCAGCACTTCCTCGACCTGCCCGGTCGAAAGCAAGCGATGCTCGATCTCTTTTACGACTACCGCACCAACGTTGAGGCTTATCCGAGCTGGCAGGCGTACCTGCGGGAACGACAGCCTCCGACGCTGGTGGTCTGGGGCCGCAACGACCCGTTCTTCACGGTTGCCGGGGCGGAGGCCTACCGGCGAGACGTTCCCCAGGCCAAGGTCCATCTGTTCGACACAGGTCACTTCGCCCTTGACGACCACGAGGCCGAGATTGCCGAACTCATCCGGCCTTTCCTGAGGGACGTCGACGCCACTCTCCCGGCAGACCTCGCCGCCGCCGCGATCTGAGGCGAGCACCGTGGACCCGGGGGGCCACGACCCCGATTAGGACGTCTGTCCGTTCCGGGTCGTCACTTCGAGCCCGTGGACCGGCGCCTCGGCAAACAGCTGGCAGACATCAAGCGATCCACAACGACACTCCGAGGCGAGTTCGAGCCATTGCTTCATCGCTTCTGCGCGCTTGATCAGAGCTTCTATGTCCGGCAGCTTGCGTTCCGCCAGGACGCGAAGCTCCTCGGCGGCGTTGCCGTCCTCGGCGCCTCGAAGCAGCTGCGAGATCTCATCGAGCGAGAACCCTGCCTCCTGAGCGGCCTGAATGGTTCGAAGGCGGTCAATCGTGTCCTGGCCGTAGCGGCGCTGGCCGCTGACCCGCTCGGGGTCTGGAAGGACGCCGACGCGCTCGTAGTAGCGCACCGCCGAGGTGTTGAGGCCGACGGCGCCGGCGACTTGTCCGATGGTGAGCGTCGCGTCCATGAGATAAGCCCTTGACTTGAACCCGGGTTGAAGTTGGACGATAGCGACAGGCCACTACGAGAAGGAGTCGAAGATGCCAAGCGAAGCCCCGATCGCCTGCACGCTCACGGGCGACGAACTGCCCGAGCGCCTAGCCGATGCGCGGGAGCTCGGTGAGAATGCCCTCGTCGGACTCGAGGTCCTTGACCGCCGGGCCGTGTTGCGCTTCATTGGAGAGCGCGAGCGTGTCGACGCATTCGTCGCCGCCGAACGCAAGTGCTGCTCGTTCTTCGAGTTCGAGGTCGAGGAGGACCGCGAGCGCATTGAGCTTCGGATCGTGACACCTGAAGGCGGAGAGCTTCCGATGCGCGGCCTCGTCGCCGGCGTGGTCGCCGGTTGGGAGGGCGGGCTTTGAGCAGCGAGGCGTCGTCTACGACCTGGCGCTCGCGCCTCATCGCCCCTTTACTGACCGCGGTCGCGATTGCGTGCTGCCTCGGCGCGCCGCTGATCATTGGCGCCACCGGCGCCCTCACCGCGGGCGCGCTCTGCGGCCTGCTCGTGGGCGCGCTCGCCCTCCTCGTGCTGTGTCTGTGGGCGGCCGGACGGGTGCGCTCGGACATAGGCTGCTGATGCCTCACGTCGCCCCGCTTGGCGACTCGAGAGCTCGCCTGACACCGTCGCCTCAGCCTGAAACGATCAGGCGGTGACCGCGCGCTCGATCCTACTTTTCGCCGCCGCTGCACTCGCCGAGATTGGCGGCGCGTACCTCGTTTGGATCGGGATCAAGGAGGACAAGGGCATCCTCGTCGTCGCCCTCGGCATGATCGCGCTCGGCGTCTACGGCCTGATCGCCGCGCTTCAGCCCGATGCCAACTTCGGTCGGGTCCTCGCCGCATACGGCGGCGTCTTCATCGTCGGTTCGCTGCTTTGGGGTGTCGCCTTCGACGGCTTCCGGCCCGATCGCTTCGACTACGCAGGGGCAATCCTCTGCCTGATCGGCATCGGCGTGATCATGTACGCGCCGCGCTAGGGGCGAACGACTCGCATTGCGCGCAGGCGAACCAGTCGCCCCGCGAATCACACCGACCCGCCGATCCGTGCCGTTAGTGCCGCTTTGCGCGACAGGGAGGAGTGCCAAGTTCACGCGGCAGGAGGAGAGTGGAGAAGCGCGCCATGCGCTTCTCGTCGTCTGGAGCGAGAGGGGCGCGAACCTGGGTGGAGCGGGTGCGGCGGTCCGCCCCGTCCGGCTACTCCAGATCCTCCTGCGAGATCCGCGGGCGCGGATGGATGTTGGTCAGGTGGGCGGGCGCGTCGCCGACGTTGACGAACTTGTGCGCGCTACCGGGCGGCGCGATCACGATCTGACCGGCCCCCGCCTCGATCGTCTGGCCGTCGACCGTGAAGCTGAGCCGGCCCTCGTGCACGACGAATGTCTCCTCGTACGGATGGCGATGCAGCCCTGGCCCGCGGCCGGGCGGCGGCCGTGCGAGGAAGAACGACACGCCGGCGCCGTGATCGGCGCCTTCGAACCGCCCCGGCAGCTCGTCCTGCTCGATCCGGGCCGGGCCCGCCACGCCGAGCAGCATCTTCATTCGGTCGACGGCGTCGAGGAGCGTCGCCAGCGGCCTAACCATCAGCGTCAGCTCCGAGATCGCGCGATCGCGCTCACCGGTCGCCAGCAGGACGCCGTCGCCGGCGCTGCCCTCGAGCTCGGCGGTGAACGCCAGCAGCGTCTCATCGGAGCCCTCGAACAGCTTGGTGGGCCGCGGCACGGCCACGACCTCGGTGACCGCTTTGAGCACCGCTTCGATCCGATCGCGTCCTTCGTAGTCGACCACCGGGCTGTGGAAGACCGCATCCGGAGCGAGTTCGGCGACCATCGCCAGCGCATCGCGTGCGAGGAACGCGTCGGTCAGACGGCGGCCAGCTGATCGCTCGGTGGCCATCGCCGACATTGAAACACGGCGACCGAGTATTGGCGCCATGGCCGTCTCCAACACTGATCGGCTCCGTGACGAGTTCGCCCGGGCCGCGTCCCGACGGCCCGTTCACGATCCCCCATCGAGGCGCCGATGGCACCGCTCGGGGGATGCGATCCGGGATGGCTTGGCCGGCCAGCGTTCCGCGCCGATGAGTCTCGAGCTGTCTGGCGGTCAAAGAGGTAGGAAGACGTCGAACTGGCTCAAGCGAGACGGTTCGCCTACACAAAGCACGAAAAAGGAGTCGCGACTGATGCAGTTCTTTCTGACCGTCCCCCATGACACAGCCGAGGAGCCGACCATGGCCTCGATGGACCCGGCCGACCTGGAAGCTGCGTTGGCCGCTGTGAACAAGTTCAACACCGACCTGGAGGAGTCCGGAGCGTTCGTGTTCGCCGGGGGCCTGCACCCGCCGTCGTCGGCGAAGACCGTCGACGCCGCGGACGGCGAGCCCGTAGTGGTGGACGGACCGTTCGTCGATGCGCCGGAGTACGTTGGCGGCTTCTGGATTATCGAGGCGGCCGACCACGACGCCGCGATCCGGTGGGCGATCCAGGCGTCCAAGGCGCTGGGCGGCCGCATTGAGGTACGCGCCCTGCAGGAGGTGCCGGACGCCTGACTGAGACCGCTGGGAGGCCCCGTCCGCGGGTGGGCGGGGCACTGGGATCGACCTTCCAGCACCCGCCCCGGGTACCGGATATCTTGCGCGACGACCCGCGACCAGAACGTCTTCCAGCAACGTACAGCGCTCCTGGATCGCGCGAGGAGCATCGGCCCCGATCCGCGCGATTCGCCCCGGTTAGGTCGTGACGCGTCCGTACCTGAGGAGGACCACGCCCGAGCCGAACGTCCTCGTCTCGAGCAGCTCGAGGTCCATCCGCGTCGCCCCCGCGAAGAACGGCTTGCCGGCGCCGAGAACGACCGGGCTCTCGAACACGTGGTACTCGTCGATGAGGCCGGCCTCGCTCAGGGTCGCGGCGAGCGTGGCGCCGCCGACGCCGATGTCCGCGCCGTCCTCCTCCTTCAGGGCCCGGACCTCTTCGACTGGATCGTCGCGCGAGAGGCGCGTGTTGCCCTCGACGGTCTCGAGCGTCTGCGAGTAGACGATCTTCGGCAGCTGCCTCCAGATCGGCGCGAACTCGAGCTGGGCTGCCGGAGCGGACGGATCGGTCTCCTCCGCGGTCTCCCAGTACTTCATCACCTCGTACAGCTTCCGTCCAAGGAGGTGCAGGCCGAGCTGGCTCGTCTTCTGGTTGTGGAACCGATGGAGCTCCTCGCTCGGCGCCGCCCACCCGGGGCCCCCTTCGGGTGCTTCGACGTAGCCGTCGAGCGAGCGGGTCATCGAGAAGATCAGCTTGCGCATCGGTTCAGGTCCCTTCTTTCGAGGTCTCGTGAGTCATGACCGCACGTGGAGCGGAATCTCATCGCTTCGACGGGATGCCGTGATGCTCGAGCTCTTCGTCGACGATTCTGCCGCGCGAGCGTCGGTCGGGCTGACCTGAGGCGGTTCCTCCATTGCGCGACTGGCGACAGCGAGCCGACTCACCGGCTGGGGTCCGTTCAAATGTGAGTCCCGACTGGTTTGCGCGCGGGTACGTGGCGCACCCGATCGTCGTTGGCCACGACGCCCAGTTGAATCCATTCCTCGACCGGCGTCACTCGCGGGTGCTCGGATCGATGCACCGGGATCAGCGATTGGCTGTCGGCGAGCTGCTGGTGCGCCCGTCAAGGATCGCGAGAACGGCCGCCAGGTCGCGGTCGGGATCGAACCGGTAGATCACGATCATCCACCGCCACGGACCGAGCAGGAACCGGCGATCGGCGAACGCCCCGCCGAGGGGTGCTCCAAGCTCGGGGAACTCCTCGAGCGGTCGAAGTGATCGCCGGACCCGCTCGATCGTGTCGTCGGGAAGGCTGTGGCTGGTGATCAACGCGCGAAGCTCGCCTACCGCGGCTTCGGTCACGACTACGCGGGTCATCGATCGTCAGAGATCTCGAAGCTCGACCACCGCGCCCGACGCCACCTCTGCCTCAGCACGGTCGAGCCGGTCGGCCAACCCGGGAATGCCCTCGAGGATGTCGGTGATCGAGCCGGGATCCGGGTCGGCGTCATCGATCGCCGCGGACAGCAGCGATCGCGCCAGGGTTCCGTCCGCCACGTGGGCCCGGTCCGCAAGGCGAGCCAGCTTGGCCGAACGCTGCTGATCGAGCGAGACGTTCAGGCGCCGGGTAGTCACGCGAAATGAGAATACACGTACTGGCACGGCTTGTGTAGCGACGATGGAGGACCACCGCCAAGACGTGGCTCGCGTGTTCATCTTCGGCGAGACGCTGTGGTCTTCGCGGCCGGGGCGCCGATGCGGGCACGCAGCAGGCGGATGCCGTCGACGGACAGGGGGTAACTCTCGCCGTGGCAGCCGCGACGGCGGCAGGCGTGCGTCGCTTCTTGCTCATCTCGGCGTTTCCGGGCCCGTAGGGGATCGCCGGGCCAAGCCGGACCCGCCCGGTGCCGGGGCTGTCGGTCGGCTCTAGCAAGCGATCGAGTCCGGCGCCGAGGTGATCGTCAACCATGAGAGGCACGTCTCCGGCGGCGACAGGGGACGGAACACCGAGGCTCGGTCACGTCTCGATCACCGGCAGCAGGTCGGCAACGCCGGTCAGTTTCAGGACCCGGTCGACCTGTCCCGTAGCTCCGATGAATCGCAGCCGGTCGCCATCGGCGCGGGAGTGCCGTGTTGCCTTCACGAGGCAGAGGAGGCCGGTCGAGTCGATGAACTCGAGATCCTCGAGGTCGACGATCACCCGTTGAAGGTCGTGCGAGAGGATCCGATGAAGCTCGCGCTCGAGGGCGGGCACCGTTCCGAGGTCGAGCTCCCCGACGACGCGAATGAGACAGGTCTCCGCTTCGGGCCCGATCTCGATCCTGAGCCCGCCGTCGACGATGGATCGCATCCCGCCCCCGCCCTGCTCGAGCTCGTCACCCATCTCAACGCCATTCCTCGCTTCTCCCGAAAGGGGCCGCGCGGTCAAGAGGGAAAAACGAGAGGCCTCGAAGGGCGGTGTACGACCGGGCACAGGGTACTCGCCCCCCAAGGGCGTGGTCGCGATCGCCGCGGGTGTGTCAGCATCGAGGCGCCGATGACGGAGCCCGATCAGCCCGATCCGCAGCAGCTCCTGACCGCCCTCAGCACCGAGCACTTCACCCTCCAAGGCGCCAGGTCGCAGACGATGAGCGAGAGCTCCGCGCGCGCGTCGATCTACGTCTTCGCGGTCTCGAGCGCCCTCGTCGCCCTCGGCTTCATCGGGCAGGTCTCCGACCTCGGCGATGTGTTCAACGTCTTCGCGCTCACGGTCCTGCCGACCCTCTACGCACTCGGCGCGGTTACGTTCGTGCGGCTGGTCGAATGCGGCGCCGAGGACTTTCGATACGGCCTTGCGATCAACCGAATCCGGCACTACTACAAGGAGATCGCCGGCAGCCGTGCGAACCTCTTCCTGCTCTCCGGGCACGACGACGGGATCGGCGTGTTCGAGAACATGGGCCTTCCGGGCGAGGGCCGCAAGCCGTACTTCGCCTTCTCCACCGCCGTCCTCGTACTGAACAGCGTGGTCGGCGGAGTCGCGGCGGCGCTCGCGCTCGGCGCGTTCGCGGGCGCGTCGCTCGCCGTGGCCGCGGTGGTCGGCGGTGCGGTCGCGATCGCCTCGGTGCTTACCTGGCTGCGTTACGCGGATCGCCTGCTCGACGCGAGCGCAGCGCAGGTCGAGCCGCTCTACCCATCGCCCGCAAAAATGAGTGGGGGCGGGGGCCGTGGATGGCGCTGAGCTCCGCCGGTGGTGTCTCGCGCAGCGTGGTGCGGTAGAGGACTTCCCGTTCGGCCCCGAGACCTCGGTGTTCAAGGTCCACGGCAAGATGTTCGCGCTCAGCACTCTCGACCGCGTGCCGCTTGCGGTGAGCGCCAAGTGCGAACCCGACCTGGCGCTTCAGCTACGGGACACCTACGACGCGATCCGTCCCGGCTACCACCTGAACAAGGAGCACTGGAACACGATCACCCTCGACGGCGGCGTTTCCGACGAGCTCGTGCGCGAGCTCGTCACCGACTCCTACGATCTCGTCGTAAGCGCGCTCCCGAAGCGTGCGCGGGAGGAGTTGGGGTGGGCGGCGGAGGGCTAGGAGTTGACCAGGCGAGGAAACGCGATGTCGTTGGCGGCGACTACATCGTCGGCGCGCTCCGCCCTCATCAGGAAGTGGTTTGCCTCGCGCAGGGCGACCGCGGCTGCCACGAGGGCCTCGCAATCCCGGCGCGCTGCTACCGTCTCGACGAGCCGCGCAATGCTGCACGGCGTACACAGTGCCCGCGCCGCAGTCGCTGCGACACCGCATCCTCCGCGCCCGCCAGCACCCCACATGTGAGGAGTTCACATGCCCGACGGAACCGTGAAGTGGTTCAACGACCAGAAGGGGTTCGGCTTCATCAGCCCCGAGGACGGCTCGGCCGACCTCTTCGTCCACCAGAGCGCCCTGCCCGACGGCCACCACACCCTGGCCGAGGGAGCGAAGGTCAGCTACGACGCCGAAGCTGGCGACAAGGGCCCTCGCGCCGCCAACGTTCAGCTCGCCTAGCTCCCGGCCGAAGCCGGGCTAGTACCGACACGCAGGCCGGACCCTCGCGGCCCGGTCCCGCGCGACCCTGTCCACGCCTCCGTTAGGAGAACGATGAACTTGACGATCACCGCGGACAACCTGGTCGAGGCCGCCCAGGCGCTCGACCAAGACGAGTTCACCCGCGCCGACGTCGCGGAGCAGCTCGGCGTCGAGAAGCCGGAGCTCAAGCAGGCCTTCCTGCGCGCCCGCAAGGCCGGCCGCCTGGAGAAGGTCCGCGACGACGAGGAGAACACGGGCCACTTCCGGCTCACCTGAGACCCTGGGGAGCCATTTCGGCTGCCTGAGCCGGGCGTACGGGCGCCGGCGCGAAAGCCGGCGGCCCGGACTACCTCCTCCACTTCGTCGAGCCTGTGGTCGTCACCGAGAACACGGTTCCGTCACGGGCTCGCGCTGTGAACGGGGCTGTATCTCGATCGGGTCGCCGCCGTGTCACGACTCCTTTCAATCCTCGTCGGCGTGCTCGCGGTCTTGGTCGTCGCGGGCTGCGGTGACGACGACTCCGACTCGGACTCCGACGACTCCCAGCAGCTGACGGTGATCTCGGGCCCGATCGCGGCTACGGCGGTCGACACGGGGGAAACGGGCGGCACCGGCGACTACGTCGGCGCGCGCGGCGAGGTGGAGATCTCCGCCGAGGACGACGAGCGCGTGCGCTACGAAACGGTCCTCGCCTAGGCTGCCGTCCTCGCGACGAGGAAGGCGAGCAATCCCGACATGCCGCGCTCGTCGTGTACACGCCGTTGGACGTCTGCGCCCGAGCCCTCCTCGAGGATCGCCTCGACGTCGGCGAGCTGCGCCTGGCATCCGAACTCTCCGGCGACCTCACCTGCGAGCTCGACCGTCCGCTTTGTCAGCTCGCGGGCGGGCACGCGCTCGCAGTCGCGGTCGAGCAGGGTCGCGTCGAGCCCGTATCGCGTTGCCTGGAAACTCGACTCGGCAAGTGCCTCGCGCGATGGGATCTCGTCCTGGTCGCGCTCGGCCTCGACACGCACGAGGCAGTGGACGAGAGCCGAGAGGGCCGCGACGCGGTCGAGGTCGAACTGACTGTCCGCTGCGCGGATCTCGATCGTCCCGAGCTGAGGGTGCATGCGTACGTCCCACCAGATCTCGGTGTAGTCGTCGAGGTCACCCGCCCGGCAGACCTGCCGCGTCACCCGCTCGAAGTCGGCGTAGTCCGCGAAGGCCGGCGCCATCGCCGCCCGCGGGTAGCTGCGGAAGATCACAGTTCGTGAGCTCGCGAGGCCGGAGTCCTCGCCGAACCAGAATGGCGAGTTCGCCGCCAGCGCGTTCAGCAGCGGGACGTGGGTGCGAATCCCGTTGTAGGCGCGGATCGCGGTCTCCTTGTCGGGCAGGCCGACGTGGATGTGCTGGCCGCAGATCGGAGTTCGCAGGACGCCCTGAAGCGAGGCCTCGATCAGCGCGTAGCGCCGGGTCTGCTGGACGGCGGTCGAGCCGGGCGCCGCGTTCGGGTGCACCCCGGCGCCCATCAATCGCGAGGAGGTGAGCAGTTCGTGGCGCACCTGCCGGAGGTGCTCGGCTGCCGCGGCCGCGTTCGGGGCGACGTCCGAGCGGCCCTCGACCATCGCTTCGAAGAGCTCGCCGCTCACTCCGCCGCTGTCCGGATCAGCTTCGTCGGCGAGCTCGCCGCCGCCGTCGATGAGCTCGTTGTCGGTCCCGACGAGGAGGAGCTCCTCCTCGACTCCGAGCGCGAACGGCTCCTCTGCGCCGAACCGTTCCGGTCCACATTCATCCGGCGCTACTTGTGAAGGCTCTCCCACTGCTCGCCGTCCCTGACACCGCGCATCTACCCTGCCCGAATGCCGCAAACCGCCCGACATCCGTCCGCGTCGGAACGCGCGCGGGCGCTTATGAGTCGACCGGGTTTCGCTTCTCGACGATCAGCAGGTCGCTCGGCATCTCCGGCAGGGGCGGCAGTTCGGCTGCCTTCATTCCCAGCGTCGGTGCGAGGATCCTGGCCGGGTAGGCGCCGGCGCCACCGGTGTAGCCGATGTCCCGCACGTCGGGCTGATCGAAGAAGACGAGGAAGTGCGTCTCGTCGGTCTCCAGGTTCTCGATGTGGTGGGGGAACGCGCGCGGGATGAAGTAGGCGTCGCCCGCGACCAGCTCGTAGGTGTCGACCGACCCGTCGGCGTCCCTCACGGTCATTCGCGCGCGACCGGAGTGCACGTAGCCGAGCTCGGCCGTTTCCGGGTGCCAGTGCGGCTCTCGCATCCCGGCGCCCGAGATCCGCAGCGAGTACATCGCCAGCCGATCGAGCGCGGGCCACGTATCGAGCCTCGCCGTCTTCAGGCGGCCGTACTCCGTGTCGACCCGCGGCGCCAAGCCTTCGAGATCGAGCTTGAGCTCATTGGCGTAGCTCGCCGACTCGGGGATCTCCGGCGTCCCGTCGACCTTGCCGGCAAACAGGTCGTCGGGACCCTCGGGCAGACCGGACAGCGCTTCGCCAGGCAGCCCCCAGGCGTTTCCGATCACGTTCGGCGTCAGCATGCCCACGGACCCCGAGAGACCGAAGTCCTGCGGCCGGGAGTCGGAGAAGGCGATGATCAGCTCGGCCTCGGTGGCGCCCACGTTCTCGAGGGCATGGAGCGCGCCCGAGGGCACGAAGAACATCTGGCCCGGTGAGATCGTGAAAGTCGAGTGCTGGTTAGCGTTGCCGAAGATCGTCACGAGCAGCTCGCCGGCGAGGCAGTACCCGAGCTCGTTCGCGTTCGCGTGCCAATGCGGCTCGCGAAAACCGCCGGTGGCGAGAGTCAGCCGCGCCAAGGCCATGCGCTCGAGGATCGGGAAGTTGTCGGCGCTGAGGAGGGTGCGGGCGCCAAAGGGCGTCGAGACCTGCGGCGCGGCCGCCGCCAAGTGGAAGAGGTGCTCGCTCAAACGAGCCCGAGTATCCCAGGCGCTCAGCAGTCGCGGAGGAGGTCTGTCAGCCAGGCATCCGAGCCCTCAGTGCGAACCCGTGTACTCCTCGCGGCGGTAGAGCATGACGCCGAACATTGCCGTGAACATGAGCGTGTGCTCGATCGTCATCAGGCCACCGAGGCCCGTCACGATGGTGCCCCCTAGGAGGGCCAGCGAGAACAGGGTCGGGACGATCATCGCCGCGGACATCTCGAGGGTCGCGGCGCCGCTGTGGCCGCGCCAGGTCATCCACGCGACCATCGGAATCGTCATCCAGACACCCATCGCGGCGAGCGCGAAGGCATCGCCGGTCTCGAATCCGGCTGCGCTCTTGATCAGCGCGAATGCGCCGCCGAGGACCCCCATGCCGACGAGCATGACCACGACCATCTCGACGTAGTGGGTTAGGAAGCGGACCACCGGGCGGTTTCGATACGCGGGCGCTCCGGCGGGGGAAGTCATTGCGAGTGACATCGGCTCTCCTTCTCCTTGGCTCAGTGAAGTACCCCTCGGGGGTACCGTATCACAGCACTTCCTACTACCCCCTTGGGGTATACCCCATCAGCCTCGGGCGCCGATTACGGGAGCCCGGTCCGCGAGGTGTGGAGGAGGCCCGCGGCGCAGGCGACAGCCGCCGCGACGCCGAGGGCAAGCGCGACGCTCGCCTCCAGGAGCAGCGCGCCGCAGAGAGCCCCGAGGAGGATCGAGAGGAACCCGGCGACGCGCTGGGCGAGGTCCTCGCCGGCCGCGAGGCTCATCGGCGTGTGCGACCCGATCGCGGTGACGGTCAGGTTGAGGACGGTCGAGGCCAGGTTTGGGTTGGCGGCCTGGCGGGCCACGGTGTTGCGGAGGCCCATGGCGAAGCAGAGCACCGCGACGAGGGCGTAGCCCGACCCCGCCCTGGGTTCGATCGTGAACGCGGCCGCCGCTAGTGCCGCGAGCGCCAACAACGCCACCTCGGGCGCGATCGCGGCGAGCAGGACCCTCGGATGCGCCGGACCCAGTCGCCGCCCCACCACGGTCGCGACGCTACCGCCGGCGAGGAATGCCCCGATTGCGATCAGCGGCGCGCCCAGCTCGGCCCCGCCCGCCCCCGCGATGCCAAAGCCGAGGAAGAGCACGTTTCCGGTCTGCATGCCGGCGAAGACCTCGCCGAGACCGAGGAAGGCGACCGCATCGACGATGCCGGTGACGAACGTGAGGCCGATAAGTGTGTGGGTGAGTGGATCGGCGAGGCCGATCGGCCGTTGGACAGCGGGATGCGCGGCGGCCTCCATGTGGGGATTGAAACGGAGGCCCAAGACGCCAAACGCAGGCCGGATCGTTCAAGGCCCTAGTCCGGCCTGAGCCGGGCCTTGATCAGCGCTGCGCCCGGCGGCGGTTGATCAGGGCGCGGCGAAGCGGCGCCGGGGTCACGGCCGCCAGGCGGCGCAGGCCACGCTCGCGAAGCGACTGCTGGCGGCTCAGGCGCGGCTGCTCGCCCTCCTTCCAGCGCGGGGAGGCGTAGCCACCCAGGAGGGGGCTGCTCTTCGGCTCGACCGCCGGCGAGCCCTTCAGGCCGACGAGGTGGACCCGGTCGAACTCGGGGAAGACGTGCGGGATCCGCACCTCGAGGACGCTGGTGAAGCCGGCGTCCGCGAGCAGGTTGAAGAGCGACTCCTTCGTCAGCCAGATGCTGTCGAGGTTCTCGATCGAGGAGCCGTATGAGCGGTCGCGGTCGGACTCCGTGTCGGCGGAATCGTGCTCGCGGACGACGATCCCCGAGTAGGTCGCGCCGTCGTGCTCCCACGAGGTCGCCGGACGCAGGCTGTAGTGGGTGTCGAAGATCGCAACGCGCGTCGTCACCTCGGCCACGTTGTGGACGAACTCGAATGCCTCGGGCGCGTCGAGGTGGTAGAGGATCCCGAGCGCCAGGGTGAGGTCGAACTCGCCGTAGTTGTTGGCCGACAGGTTGCGGACGTCGTCGAGGTGAAACGAGGCCGAGTCGAGCCCGAGCGCCTCGCGGGCGAACTCGGCCCGCGCGACGTGGCCCTCGCGTCCCTCGATCCCGACCGTCTCGGCGCCCTGAAGCGCGAGCTCGAGCGCAAAGAGGCCCTCCATGCAGCCGAGGTCGAGGGCGCGGGTCCCCTCGACCGGGCCGAGCACGTCCGCGATCAGGCCCATCAACGGCTCGAGCCGGTTCTCGTGCCCCTGGTCGTCCGGCCCCATCGTGAAGACGCCGTCGCGAAGATGGAAGTTGAAGAAATGCCAGGCGCCGACCCGCTCCACGAGCTCGTTGCGGCGCCGCTCGAGCTCGGCTGCGTCGATGGTCGCGAGGTCGCTCAGAACGACGTCAGGCTACGAAAAGTAGCCTCAGCGACGTGCTGCTCGCGCTCGCGATCGTCGGGCTGTTCTTCCTCCCGGACCCGTGGCGGGTGATCATCCTCGTCGCCGCGCTCGTGATCGAGGTGGGGGAGGTCTACATCTGGATCCGCTTCCTGCGCCGCTACCGGGTGACCACGGGCGCCGAGGGGATGGTCGGCGAGTTCGGCGAGGTGATCGAGCCCTGCCGGCCTCGTGGCCGGGTCCGGGTGCGAAACGAGATCTGGAATGCGCGGGCCAATCCAGGCGTCGATACGGGGGAGCCGATCACGGTGCGCGAGGTCGACGGCTTGACTCTGATCGTCGAAGCACGCACGGGCCGGGTCTAAACTCGACGGGCATGCCTGACGCCGACCCGGCTCGACCGGGCCTCGTGGCTCGCGTTCGCGCCGGCCTCTCCCGGCACCCGCTCGCGCTCACGGCCGCGTGCTCGCTCGCTGTCACCGCGATCCTCGCCTACGTCCTCTGGGACATGCGCGACGACTTCGTCTCCGCGCTCGGCGACGCCTCCCTGGTCGTGCTCGGCCTCGCGGTCCTGCTCCAGGTGATCTGGCTGGTCTTCCGCAGCGAGGCCTGGCACGTCTGCGTCGAGGCCGCCGGCGGATCGGTGAGCCGCCGGCGCCTCTACCGCGCCTCGGCGATCGGCTATCTCGGCAACCTCGTCAACAGCCACATTGGCGTCGGCCTGCGGATCGCGGCGCTGCGAAAGACCGCGCCGGAGGAGTGCCCGAAGGTGGGCACGCTCGTCACCGCGGAGATGCCGATCATCGTCGTGGAGATCGGCCTCGCCGCCGTCTGCTCGTTCACCCTGATCGGCCCGCTCGGCCTTGCCTGGTGGTGGCCGATCGTCTTCCTCGGCGTCGCCGGCGCCGCGATGGTCGGGGTGACCAAGCTCTCGAGAAAGCGGACGAACGGCTTCTGGAACGGCCTCGCGGTGATGCGCGGGCTCAGCCACCGCAACCGGATCATCGGTTTGACGATGCTCGCGACCGGCGCGCAGGTCGTCCGCAATTACCTCGTCCTGCGCGGCCTCGGCGTCGACATCACGGTCCTCGACTCGATCGCACTGCTGATCGGCACGGCCGCGGTCGGCCTCCTGCCGATCGGGCCGACGACCGGCATTGCGACCGCGGTCCTCATTCTCGGCTCGAGCGGCGAGGCGGTCGTCGCTGCAGCCGGGGCGCTCTTGACCGCCACCGGCGCCGTCGGCGCGCTCGTGTTCGCATCCTGGGCGCTTCTCGACAGGCTGCGCCCCTCCCAGCGGAAGGTGGGCCCGGCGCCGGTTACAGAAGCGACACTTGCCGGCGCGACCAGCCGTTAGCCTGGGCACATGGGCGGGCGCGCGGTGCTGATCGGACTGGTGTGCACTTGCCTGCTCGCCTCCGCGACCTGCTGATCGACACCTGCGTCGTCCTGATGATGGAGAACCGCTCCTTCGACCACTACTTCGGCTGGAGCTGATCGCCTACCGCTGCGGATCGGCTACCTGACCGGGCGCCACCGGATTCGAACGCGATCGTCGCCACCCCGTGCGGCCGACGTACGAGTCGCTCTTCCGCGCTCCGGACGCCGTGCGGCGAGCGCTCCGTTCCTCGGCGCGCTAGCTCCGAGGCGCCCTACGGGGCGACCATGTCTTCGGCCGCCGAGAGCTCGACGGCCGTGACGCTCGGATTGCGCACCGTCACGGCGCCGGGCCCCGCCGCGGATCCGAGGTCGAACCGCGTGCAGAGGAGTCCCACCGGAACGGGCGAGGGTTCGTTCGGCATCGCCGCATCGGAGAACCCGACCTTGCCCTGAAGAGGCGCGTCCGTCGGCGCGTTGTGCGGCAAGGAGAAGTCTCGTCCGACGGCGATTCCGAACGCCGTCGTTCCCGGCTTGATTGCGATCTGGCAGAAGCCCTCGGCCCATCGCCGCGTCGAGACGCCGCACGGGCCGGCGCAGCTCTCCTGGAGCTCGAGGCCCGCCGTCATCGAGATGTGGTGCGGTCCCGCCGGAAGCGTGCCGACCGGGACGAACTGGGTGGCGGGGGACGTGGCCGTGATCGCGGTGCCGCCATTTGCCGTGCGATGCGCGCCGGACGGGAGCAGTGAGGTCTGCGCGGCCGTCGTGAGGTCGTCGGCCGAGAGCTTGGAGATGTCTGGGCTGCTCAGAGACTCGTCCACGATCTCGAGGCCGGACAGGCCGCCGTTCGGGCGCGAGGCGTCACGCACGTCGACAGCACGGATGTCCTCGTTCTTGATGTCGACGCCGGCCACCGAGTTGTTGATGATGTCCTCAGAGCCGACCGTGTCGACCGCGTAGGCGGTCCCGCCGGCAAGAACGAAGAACAGCGCCACGGCACCCATCCACTGGTTGCGCACGCACGAGCCCAATCTGCGGAGCATGTCCCCTCCAGCACGAATAGCGATTACTCGCCGAGTTGATCACGTCGCCATCGCGGCGTCTGTGCGTTCCGTCACCGGCTCGGTGGCGGCTAGAATCGCCCGACCCCGGGCGCTTAGCTCAGTTGGGAGAGCGCCAGCTCGACAAGCTGGAGGTCACTGGTTCGAGCCCAGTAGCGCCCATCGTCTGAGAGCCGCTCTACGGAGCGGTTTTCTCGTTCGGGGAGTCTCCGCCGTGGCCCGGCCAAGTCGATGCGACCAGGGGCTTCAGTCGGTTGCGCCAGATCCGGCCTCGGCCATGATGCGCCCCGCGTTCTCGGGCCCGAAGAACTCCGGTGCCGGAAGTGTGCCGGCCATGACGCTGACGAAGCCGTCCATTGCTTCCTGGTTGCCCTGCATCGCGCCTACCAGCTGCTGCATCTCGGGCGGGGGGGGTTCGACCTTCGCAAATTCGCAGGTGAGCTCGTAGCTCGGCTGCGACCGCTCGTCCCGTGCGCGCTGGTGGTCGGCCATCGCGTCGTCGTAAGCGCGTCGCCCGGCGAGGGTGTCGTTCACAGCGCCCGCGACCGCCTCGGCGTCGCGGAAGGCGTCACTGATGCCGAGCGCCGTGATCGGATGCTTGTGATAGCCGGCATCTCCTACGAGCGCCCAGCCCGGGCCGTATGGCTTGCGGAAGAAGCCCGGCAGGTCTCGGATGCCGACGAAGGGCGCCTCGCGCTTGGCGCCGCGGATCCGCTCGGCGAACTCGGGGGCGAGCTCGAACGACTTCATGTAGGTGCCCTCGACGTCCTTGCGGTTGGCCTCGAACTGCGAGTGGGGCCAGCCCATGACCACGCAGGTGAGGTCGTCGTGCGTCGGCAGGACACCCCACCCGCGGTCGTCCTCCGCCCGGATGTAGTTCTCGAATGTATCCGTCGGTAGCCCGCTCCAATAGGTGTAGTAGGACGGCGTCAGTGGTGGGGCCTCGTTGTAGAGCTCGGCCTCGACGGTCTTCGCCACCAACGAGTGCTTACCGTCCGCCCCGATCACGACGGCTGCTCGCTCGGTGACGGTTGCGCCGCCCTTCTCGTGGCCGCGGATGCCCGTCACCCGCCCGTTTTCGACCAGGATCTCCTCGACGGTGAAGGCCTCACGCAGCTCCGCGCCCGCCGCAACGGCGGCCTCGACCAGGAGCGCGTCAAGCACGATCCGCCGCGGCCCGTACCCCTTCGCCACGCCCTCGACCGGCCGCGGAGACCCTGAGATGCTGACCGGACCGAAGTCGAACGAGTACTTGGCGACCGGCGGACAGTTCGTGGCCTCGAGTCGCTCGAGGACGCCCCACCGGCCGAGCGCCGCCACTCCGGGCGGATGCACGAAGTGCGTCGACATCGTGTCGCTCGGAAACGTCGCCTTGTCGACCAGCAGTACGCGATAGCCCTCACGCGCGAGCAACATCGCGGTCGGTGATCCGGCGCAGCGTGCCCCAACGATGATCGCGTCGTACGCCTTGCTCATTCGGCATCCCCTTCGCTCGTGCGCGGTTCGCGCTTTTCCGGCGGTCGTTCTGACTCAGTATCCGAGAGCGGGCATTCGTTTCACGACCGAATGTTCGACGCTATCCCTAGCGAGTGGTCTCGGCGTTTTCGGGGTTGCGCCCGCGCAGCACGAGGGCCCAGACGAGGGCGGCAAAGGACGCCGTCGTTGCCAGCGTCCGGACGATGTCCCAGGCGACCCAAGGGCCAACGAAGTCGTCGCGCACCTCGGCGAGGTTCTCGATCGTGGCTGGATCACCCGCGTTCTTGAGGTCCTCGTTGAGCGGAAAGTGGACCGCGACGGTGATCAGGACCATCACCGCGTAGAGGACGAGGCCGGCGAGGATCCAGCGGCCGGCCGCATCCGAGCCCGAGCGACGTGCCTGAGCGAGGGCGACTCCGGCGAGCACCGGCGCGCCCATGAGGGTCAAGAAGAAGAACGGATTCTCGATCTTGACGATCATCTGCTGCATCGCATCGACGAGGGTGTGGTCGTCGGCCGCCGTCAGTGCCGGCATGACGGCGATCGAGGAGAAGTAGAAGAGCCCCGCCAGCAGGCCCATGGCGACCACGGCGGCGGCCAGCACGATGTCTGCGTTGCGGTCGGCTGTGGTTTCGCGGGTCTGTGGGGTGGACGCCATCGTTGCTCCGATCGGGTCGTGAGTTGCAGTGGGTCCAGGCTTCCAAGCCGAGGTTGGACTGTCTATGACTGGAGCGCGCGAATACATGCGCGATCGTCCACCGGGGTCCAGTTTGCTTTCGCGCCGGCGGGCGGGTCGCCCAATTAGTCTCCCCGGCGAGGGGATGAGCACCGATTCTCAGCCGCAGCCGCCCAGCGGTACCGCCTACCTGCGCTTGGTCGGACTCGGGGCGCTGGTCGGCATTCCTGCGGCGCTCGCCGCGGCCGGGTTCCTCGCGCTGGTCCACGGGCTCCAGGACGTGCTCTGGCACGACCTCCCCGAGGCGCTCGGCGCGGATTCGCCACCCTGGTACCTGATCGTCGGCCTGCCCGTCGTCGGCGCCGCGTTCGTCATCGCGGCGCGGCGCCTGCTCCCGGGCGACGGCGGGCATTCGCCGCTCGACGGGATCGCAGCCGCGCCGACCCCGATGTCCTACGGCCCGGGCGTCGCGCTCGCCGCGCTCGGCACCCTCCCCTTCGGCGCGGTGCTCGGCCCCGAAGCCCCGCTGATCGCGATCGGGTCCGTCGTCGCGCTCGCGGTCGTCCGCCTGGTGCGGTTGGGAAAGCAGGAGCAGGCGGTGATCGCGATGGCGGGGTCGTTCTCGGCGGTCTCGGCGCTCTTCGGCGGGCCGCTCGTCGCCGGCGTGCTGCTGGTCGAGGCTGGGATCGGCATGGGCCTGGCGCTCATCCCGACGCTGATCCCCGGCCTGGTCGCCGCCGCGGTCGGCTATACGGTCTTCACCGGCATCGGGGACTGGGGCGGCGTCCAGCAGGAGGCGCTCGAGCTCCCGGGCCTGCCGGTCTACGGCACGGTGCAGGTGCCCGACCTCTTCGTGGCGGTGGGCGTCGGCCTTCTCGCTGCCCTCGTCATCTTCGCCGCGCGAAGGCTGGGGCGTGAGATCGACGGTCGGGGGGTGGCGAGGATCGGCATGCCGCGGCTCCTCCTCGCCGGCGGGCTCGCGGTCGGCCTGATCGCGCTGATCGCGGACGGTCTCGGCGCCAACTCGCAGGACGTCCTCTTCTCAGGCCAGAGCTCGCTCGGCCCACTGCTCGCAGAGGCGTCCGCCGGTGTCGTGGTGCTCCTGATTCTCGCGAAAGGACTCGCCTACGCCGTCAGCATGGGGGCGGGTTTTCGCGGCGGGCTGGTGTTCCCGGCGATCTTCCTCGGCGTCGCGATCGCCGAGCTCGCGACGATCGCCTTCGATGTCTCTCCGACCCTCGCCGCCATGGCCGGGGTCGCCGCCGGAATGGCCGCGGCGACCCGCCTGATCTTCTCCGCGCTCGTGCTCGCGACGCTGCTCGTCGGGAGCGCAGGCTTCGACGCATTGCCTGCGGCGGTGCTTGCCGCGGTGGCCGCATGGTTGACGATCACGGTGCTCGAGCGCCGGGCCGACGCGACCCCGAGCTGACCGAAGCGCCGACGCGGGCGCGAGAATGCGCCGCTGATGCTCGGCACCTACGCGGCCTTCCTGGTGATCCTCGGCTGCTCGGCCGCGGTCGGTCAGGTGATTCACTCGCTTGCCGGGCGTTCCTCGTGGTCGCCGATCTCGCCGGCAGTCGGCCTCGCTGCTCTGCTCGCGATTGCCTGGGCGACGGTCCGGCTTCCCGGAGAGGGCGTCGCGGCGGTGATCGCCGTCGGCGTCCTCACCGTGGTCGCGGTGCTCGTGCTCGGATCCCGGCCCGCCGGGCGCGTCGCCGCCGCGCGCTCCGAGCTGCCGCTGGTGCTCGCCGGCGCGCTCGCCGCATCGCTGCCCTTCATCGTTGAGATGCGGTTCGGCATCCTCGGCACCGGGCTGAACCCGGACATGTCGCAGCACCTCTTCGCGGTCGACCGGCTCGTCGACGGGGGGACCGAACGCCTGATCTCGGAGGGCTACCCGCTCGGGCCGCACGCCCTCGTCGCCGCGGTCGCGGCACTCGGGCCGAGCACGGTCGAGGCGTTCGACGGGCTGATGATCGCCGTCGCCGTCGCCACCTGCCTGGCGGCGCTCGGCGCGCTCGGCGAGCTGCGCGGCTGGCGTCGTGTCGCCGCCGCGCTCGTGGTCGGCTTCGCCTACCTCCTCGCCGCCAACTACGTCCAGGGCGCGTTCAAGGAGGCGATCCAGGCGCTCTTCGTCCTCGCCTTCGCGGTCGGGCTGGGCGAGCGCCGTCCCTCCGCTGACCCGGCCGCCCCCGGAGGCGAAGCCGAGGAGGCGGGCGGAACGTCTGTATTCCGGGCGCGGGTCACTGTGCCGCTCGCGGCGCTCGCGATCGGAAGCGTGTACGCGTACAGCTTCCCCGGGCTCGCATGGCTGGCGGGGACCGCGCTCGCCTGGGGGGCGATCGAGCTGCTGCGGGCCGGCGCTGTGGAGCGCGGCGCGCTGCTCCGTTCCGCGCTCGCGCCGGCGGCGCTCGGGCTCGGCCTGCTGGCCGCGGCGATCGCTCCGGAGCTCGGGCGGATCTCGAGCTTCGCCAGCTTCGAGACCTTCGACCCCGACGGCGCCGGGCTCGGCAACCTCTTCGACCGGCTCTCGCCGCTGGAGGCGTTCGGGATCTGGCCCTCGGGGGACTTCCGGGTTGAGCCCGGCGATGGAGCCGTGCCCGCGATCGCCTTCTACGCAGGCGCGGCTTTCGGCGCCGCGGCCTTCGGCTTCGGCACCCTGAAATGGCTGCGCGGGTGGGGGTCGGCGATTCCGGCCGCGGTCGCCGCTGCAGCCGTCCTGTGGCTCTACGCGCGCGTCGGCGGCACGCCGTACCAGGAGGCGAAGACGCTCGTGATCCTCGCGCCACTGGTCGTGCTCGTCTCGGTCCGCGGGCTGCTGGCCGCCGCGCCACTGCCGTTGGCGCTCGCCTTTCTGGCGGCCGCCGGCGGGTCGGGCGCGCTGGCGCTCGTCAATGGACCCGTCGGACCAAGCGGCTACTCACCGGAGCTCGCGGAGGTCCGCGGCGACATCGGCGAGGAGTCGGTGTATGTCTCAGCGCCCCGGGAGCTGCTCGAGGAGCAGCACGGGCGCGACTACCTGGTCTGGGAGCTGCGGGGTAACCACATCTGCATCGCGGATCCGGACATGCCGCTCGACCCCGGCGGGGCGACGCTCTTGCCGGTGGCGGTGGACGAGGACGGAGCGGTGGTGCCAGAGGGCGTCTACACGAGCCGTAGCGAGGGCGCCCCTCCGGAAGCCGATGCCTGCCCCCTGATCGAGGACGGGGCCCGGGCCGATCCCGCGGGCGACGACTAGCTTCAGGCCGCGAGCGGCAGCGCTTCGCCCTTGACGTTCGCCGGCGCCTCGAGGCCGTAGAGGCCCAGGATCGTCGGCAGGATCGCGTCGAGCTGGACTCGGCCGGCGTGCACCTGGCCGCGGCCGCCGGGCCGGTGGACCCAGAAGAGGCCGTCCGGATGATGCTGGCCGCTCTTGATCAGGTCGAGGCGATAGAAGATGTCGAAGAAGGGAACGCGACGGTCGCTGCCGTCGAAGGACAGCTCCGCGTCGGGCTCGAGCGGCGTCCAGATCATGCACTGACACCGCAGGCCTGTGCCTTCGAGCTTTGCTCTCATCGCAACGTCGTCACCGACCCGCATCGATTCGAGTTTCTCCTTCGCACTCCGCGCCGCTGCCTCCGTCTCGAAGTCGACGTTGAATTCCTCAGCCATGACCGGCGTCACGTGCGCGCTCTCCGTGATCCCGGCCTCCTCGAGCAGGCGCTGGAAGTTGTTCGGGCGGTAGAGGTTCTTGCCGCCAATGTCCTCGTACTTGAGACTCGGCTGTTGGCTGAGTGCGGTGACGAGGACAATCGTCGCGTCGGCCCCCACCTTCGCCAGGGCCTCACCGACCAGCCGGTCCATCTCCTGGTAGCCGAAGAGAATCGCCTCCTGGTAGACGGCCTGCTCGCCCGGCTCCGGCTTCACCGTGAAGTGCTCCGGCTCCATGTTCCGCCAGTAGAGGTGCTGGTAGTGCGCCGTGCTGTTCAAAAAGAGCGTTGAGAAGTCCGGCCGGGCGCGCTTGTAATGGCTCCAGAACAGATCGGTCTGCAGCCGATCGAGGATGACGGCGCGTTTCCAGCCCGTGTCGGCGCGACGCTCGCTCGCAAGCTGCTTGACGATCGCGCCCACCGTCGCGGGTCGCAGGCCGTGCGTGGCCATGAAGCGCAGGAACTCGACCTGGTCGGCACGGGTCAGTTCGACGTTCCCACTCGTGTGCTCCTGAACGTTCGCGGAGACGAACTTGTAGTAGGCCTCGAGCTCGTCGGCGGGATGGGGGCCGAGTTGGTTCACCCACGGGTCCGGCAGGACCCAGCCGTCGATGGGCGTGCGGTAGTTGATGTTCATCGAGCCGCAGACCCAGACGGACCTGTCGGCATCCGAGAGCAGATCCCAGATGCTCGGCTGGTCGAAGGTGTGGCCGTCGCCGAGGTGATGGACCTGATGGGTGTCGTAGGTGATCCCGGTGTGGACGCTGACCCACTGGATCCAGGGCTCGAGATCGGGTGCGGGGGCGTCGGCCTCGGTGGTGAAGACGTCCGCGCGGTCGCGCAGCCGTTTGAAGTTCGGCAGCTTCCCGGCGTTGATGAACTTCTCCATCAGCACCGGCGAGAGCTCGTTCAGCTCCAGCATCACCACCCGCATGAGGGCGGGGAGTATAGGAACGACACCCGCCGCGGCCTCGCCGCGACGGGTGCCCGAACGAAGTGCGCCTAGGCCTCGATGCCCGCGAGCTGGCCGCGGATCGCACCGTCGGGATAGTCCTCCGTGTGGATGTTCACGTAGAACTTCTCCGGCTTCGCGATGATCTTCTTCAGCAGCTTCTTGTCGAGCTTCTTCACGCAGCCCTCATAGGAGCCGTTGCCGTCGAGGCCCGCCTCATCCTCGAACAGCGGCACGACGACGTCACCCGCGACGCCTTCCTTGCCCTTGTGGATGTGGCCGGCGACGACCGGGTCGAGCTTCTTCACCTCGAGCGTGAAGCAGAGCTTCGCCTTCGAGGGAGTGACGAAGACATGGGTCTCGCCCTTGCCCTTCTTGCTGCCCGGTCCGGGAACTTCCTCGGCGCCGCTGAGCGTCGCCTCCAGCTCGGCCGTGTCGGGCGCGGCCGTCGACAGCGCCGGAATCGCGACCGCGGCGGTCGCGGTGAGTGCCAGCGTTGCGCCGGCGATCTTCCTCTTGATCATTCTTGAGTCCTCCTATGGGGAATTGTCCAAGCCCGCAAGCTACCCGACGGACGGGGATCTCAACCTAAAGCGCGGCTAGCATGGCCGCCGATGGCGACCGTGACCGTGAAGCTCCCGGACGGGACGCCGCTGGAGCTTCCGGAGGGCTCGAGCGGCGCCGACGCAGCGGCCGCGATCGGGCCGCGGCTGGCGAAGGATGCGCTCGGGATCAAGGTCGACGGCGAGCTCCGCGATCTCTCCGCGCCGCTTCCCGACGGCGCCGAGATCGCCGTGGTGACGGCGAAGAGCAAGGGCGCGGAGGCCGACGATTCGCTCTGGCTGATCCGCCACGACGCCGCCCACGTGATGGCGACCGCCGTCGTCGACCTGTGGCCCGGGACGAAGGTCTCGATCGGCCCGCCGATCGAGGACGGCTTCTATTACGACTTCGAGTTCCCGGACGGTGCGCGCCCGAGCGAGGCCGACCTCGAGCGGATCGAGGCGAAGATGGGCGACCACGTCGCCGCCGACGAGGCCTTCGAGCGCGAGGACGTAACGGTCGATGCGGCGCTCGAGCGTTTCCGTGCCGAGGACCAGCCGTACAAGGTGGAGCTAATCGAAGACCTGGTGCGCGACCAGGGCGTCGAGACGGTCTCGCTGTATCGGAATGGCCCGTTCACCGACCTCTGCCGCGGCCCGCACGCCCCCTCGACCGGGCGGATCAAGGCCTACAAGCTGAATTCCCTGGCAGGGGCGTACTGGCGCGGGGACGAGAACCGCCAGATGCTCACCCGCATCTACGGCACCGCCTTCCACTCGAAGGCCGACCTCGACGCCCACGCGGAGCGGCTCGAGCAGGCCCGCGAGAACGACCACCGCAAGCTCGGGCCGCAGCTCGACCTCTTCATGCTGCGCTCGGAGTCGCCGGGGATGCCGTTCTGGCTCCCTCAGGGCACCGTCCTCCTTCGTCTGATCGAGGCCGAGGTCGAGGCACAGCTGCGAAAGCGCGGCTACTCGGAGATCCAGACGCCGGAGGTACTCGACGAGGAGCTTTGGCATCGCTCGGGCCACTGGGACCACTACCGCGAGAACATGTACTTCGTCGACGTCGCCGAGCGCGAGGGCGGCGGCGATCAGCGCCGCTTTGCGCTCAAGCCGATGAACTGCCCGGGCGCATGCCTCGTGTTCGGTTCCCGCCGCCACTCATACCGCGACCTGCCACTTCGCCTCGCCGAGTTCGGCCACGTCTACCGCTACGAGCGCGAGGGCGTGCTCCACGGCCTGCTGCGGGTGCGCGCGTTCACCCAGGACGACGCGCACGTCTATTGCACCCTTGACCAACTCGTGTCGGAGGTCGACTCCATGTGCGAGATGATCGACGAGCTGTACGCCCGCTTCGGCTTCGGCGACGTCAGCGTCGAGCTCTCGACCCGGCCGGAGAAATCGATCGGTGAGGACGAGGCTTGGGAGCGCGCCGAGGCGGCGCTCGCCGAGGCCCTCGACGGCCAGGGCCGCGATTACCAGCTCAACCCGGGGGACGGCGCTTTCTACGGCCCCAAGATCGACTTCCACGTCACCGACGCCCTCGGGCGCTCGTGGCAGCTCGGCACGGTCCAGGTGGACTTCCAGATGCCCGAGCGCTTCGAGCTCACCTACCAGGGCGAGGACAACGCCGACCACCGGCCCGTGATGCTCCACCGCGCCTGCGTCGGCTCGATGGAGCGCTTCGCCGGCATCCTGATCGAGCATTACGGCGGCCGCTTCCCGCTCTGGCTCGCACCGACTCAGGTCGCCGTTCTGCCGGTCGCCGACCGCCACGTCGACTACGCGCGTCAGGTCGCCGGGGAGCTCGAGTCGGCGGGCGTGCGACTGCGAGTCGACGAGCGCTCGGAGTCGGTCGGACGCAAGATCCGCGACGCGGAGCTCGCCAAGGTGCCGTACATGCTCGTGGTCGGCGACCGCGAGCAGGAAGAGGGAGCGGTTTCCGTTCGCTCTCACGCCGAGGGCGATCAGGGCTCTGCGAGCGTTGCCGAATTTGTGTCGCAAATCGACTCCAGGTGAGCGACCAACAGCTCCTTCAGGTCTGCAACTTTCCCCGCGCGGAGGCGGGCTCGTTCATCCCGTTCATCGCCGAGGTCCTGAGGCGGGCCCAAGCACAAGGATGGCGCGCCAAGGCGGTGTTCACCGATCCGGGATTCGAGCTCCCGTGGCTCGCCGACTTCGAGCGCCAGGGCCTGGAGGCGCACGTCGCGGGCGGGCGAACCCGCCGTGAGCGCGGGCAGGTCCTCGCCGAGTTCATCGATGACGGCGGTCCCGCGATCCTGCACACCCACTTCACGACCTGGGACGTCGCCGCCGTCCGCGTGGCACGAAGCCGGCCGGACACGCGGGTCTTCTGGCACGTGCACTCGACCCTTCCCACATCGGCTGTGGGCTGGGCACGCAACGCGATCAAGTTCGGCCTCGTCGCTCGCTCCGTCGACCAGATCCTGTGCCCGGCCCCCAACGTGGTCGAGGGGGTCAAGGCGCGCTTCGGCCCCCGCGAGCGCGTCAGCCTCTTTCCGAGTGCGATCGACCTCGCGCAGTTCCCCGCGACGAGCGCCGACGAGCGGCGCCAGGCCCGGGAGGAGCTAGGCATTCCGGCACGCGCGACGGCACTGCTGCACTTCGGGTGGCATTGGCGCCTGAAGGGCGGGCGGGCCTTTGTGGAAACCGTTCGCAAGCTGGTCGATGCCGGGGGCGAGGGAATCGTCGCGCTCGAGCGCGGCGGTGGCGAGGAGGCGCGTGCCGACGTGGATGCGCTCGGGCTTGGCGACGTAGTCCGCTTCATCGACCCGCTGCCTTCAATCCGGCCGCTCTTCGCGGCCGCCGACGTCGTCGTCTCCTCGAGCGCCTCGGAGGGCATGGCCTACTCGGTCCTGGAGGCACTCGCCTCCGGGGCCCCGGTCGTCGCGACCCGGATTCCGGGCCACGCGCTCATCGGTGAGCACGTCACCGCGTGCCGACTCGCCGGGTCGGCCCCCGAGGCGCTCGCGGCGGCGGTCAGGGAGACGCTCGATCGCGACCCGGCACAGGCATCCGCCGAGCGCGAGCAGGCCAGGATGTGGCTGCAAGATCACCTCTCCGTCGAGGTGCTCGCAGCGCGCCTTCTCGAGCTCTACCGGCCGTCCTTGACCGCGAGATAGGAGCAGTCCTGGACGACCAGGTTGGCGGCGAACCGCGTGAGCCGGTTTCGGCGAACCACCCCGATCGCCCGACCCGGCGGAGTGGTCGTCGAGGCGGCGCGGAGGTCCCAGCGGTCGTGAAGCTCCGTGAACCCGAAGCGGGTCGCCAGCAGCGCAGTTCGCCGGGGGGTGAACCAGTGGTATGCGGGGGCGGATGTGTAGTTCACGAGCGCCGGCCGCTCGCGCACCGCCCAGTCCATGATCCGGCGCTTGACGCCCGCCGGATACCAGGGGAAGAGCGGGAAGTGCCGGATCTCGGCCTGGCGAGGGCAGATTGCGCTCGTCGTATAGAAGTAGAAGGCGCCGCCGGGGCGCAGAACGCGGGCGGCCTCGGCGAAGGCCGCGTCGAGCTCGCCGACGTGCTCGAGGACCGAGAACGCCGTGACGAGATCGAACGCCCCGGCCTCGAACGGCAAGGACTCCGCGGACCCGAGAACGACATGGGTCTGATGCTCGGTGGTCGAGGCGATCTCCCGGGCGGCTCCGACAGCTTCGGGCGATGGATCGACCCCGGTCGCGTCATAGCCGCGCCTCCGAAGCTCAGCCACGTATACGCCCTGCGCCGCGCCGACGTCCAGGATCCGCGCCCCGGCCGCCAGGTCGATGAAGCCCCCGATCCGCCCGAGCAGCGTTCCGACTCGCTCGCGCACCTCCGGGAGGCGGGCGGCGGCCGTTGCCGCATCGAGCCGTTCGATTGCCATGCCGGATCCCCGATCGATCGGGAGCACGATAGAGAAGGCGCGCGCTTCGAAGGGCGGTTGACGTGAGACAGGGTTGGGCGGTCCGCGGGCCCGGTCGGGGGATAGCTGACCAAGCTCGCGGGACCGCCCAGACATCCCTGTCAGCGAACTACTTGCACGGAGGTCCGCGGGTTGGTTTATACCACGGAACGAGTACCTATAAATAGGTAGTTAGAGCCTGAGACCGATCTGTCGCCTGCGCGGCCGCTTTCGGCCGCGTTTCCCACGGCCGTCCGGGCTGCCCTATACTCGGCGGCGATGAGAGGAACCCACAGCCGTCCGCGCCCTAGCCGAACCTAGTGCGCCCCGTGTCCCTCATCCCGTCCCCGCCGTCAACCTTCCCCGGACCGCAGGTAGCTTGACGCTGCTCAGCGCTCGGTATCGATAGTGCCGGTCCCGCGACGTTTCGATCGCAAGCCGCCGGAACGTGATCCGACCCGGATCAACGAACGCATCCGCGTCAACGAGGTCCGCCTCGTCGACGAGGACGGCAGCCAGATCGGCGTAATCAAGACGGACGAGGCGCTGCGGATGGCGACCGAGCGCGATCTCGACCTGGTCGAGGTGGCGCCGGACTCGCGCCCCCCGGTCGCCCGCCTGCTCGACTACTCGAAGTACAAGTACGAGCAGGAACAGAAGGCGAAGGCGGCACGCAAGCACCAGCAGCAGGTGAACGTGCGCGAGATCAAGCTGCGGCCGAAGATCGCTGACCACGACTACGCGACCAAGCGCGGGCACGTCGAACGCTTCCTCAACCACGGCGACAAGGTCAAGGTGACGATCATGTTCCGTGGCCGTGAGCAGGCGCACCCTGAGCGCGGCCGCGCACTGCTCAAGCGCCTCACCGAGGACCTCGGCGAGCTCGCCGTGATCGAGCAGAACCCGCAGCAGGAGGGGCGCAACATGCACATGATGCTCGCGCCCTCCCAGTCGGTCCTGGCGAAGGTTCGCGAGGAGCGCCAGCAGGGCGCGGCAACCGACGAGGCACCGCAAGAAGCGCCCAAGCAGGAAGCACCGCAGGAAGCACCGCGGAGGCAGAAGCACCGCAGGAAGCACCGGCCGCCGCCGAGTCGTGAGCCGGACCCAGATCCCGGTCTTCGACGTCCGGATCGAGGATGAGGACGTCGAGGCCGTCGTCGAGGTGCTGCGCTCGGGCTGGCTGACGATGGGGCCGCGCACCGAGGAGTTCGAGTCGCTCTGGGCCGAGCACCTGGGTGCGAAGCACGCGATCGCGCTCACGAACTGCACCGCCGCGCTCCACCTTGCCTGCCTGGCCGCCGGTGTCGGCCCGGGCGACGAGGTCATCGTCCCGCCACTTACGTTCGTGGCCACGGCCGCCGCGGTGCGCTACTGCGGAGCGACGCCCGTCTTCGCCGACATCGTCGGCGACGGGGATCTCGGGATCGACGTGGAGGCCGTGGAGGCGCACATCGGCCCGAAGACCAAGGCCGTGATCCCTGTCCATTTCGCCGGCTACCCGGTGGCGATCGACGAGCTCGCGAGGCTCTGCCGCGAGCGCGAGATCGCGCTGATCGAGGACGCCGCGCACACGCCCGGTATCGGCGTGGAGCAGGGCATGCTCGGCACGTTTGGCGCCTCCGGATGCTTCAGCTTCTTCTCGAACAAGGTCCTGGGCGTGGGGGAGGGCGGAGCGCTCGTCACCGACGACGACGAGATCGCCGCGGAGGTGCGCTCGCGCCGCAGCCACGCGATGACCTCGGGGACCTGGGACCGCCACCGCGGGCACTCCGAGACCTATGACGTGGGCGACGTCGGCTTCAACTACCGGATCGACGAGGTCCGCGCGGCGATGCTCATCTCGCGGATCAGCCGGCTCGATGACGACCTGCGCCGCCGGCGCGAGCTGGTCGCCCGTTACCGCGAACTCCTAGGGGGCGTCGACGGCCTGACGGTCGCGTACGAGGACTTCGATCTCGAGGCCTCCTCCGGGTACCTGATGCTGGTGTTGCTCGACGACGCGGAACGGCGCCCCGAACTGCGGGTGATGCTGCGCGAGGAGCTCGGCGTCCAGACCACGGTCTTCCCCGGCGTCCACCGGCTGAGCGCCTACGCCGGAACGGAGTCCGACTCGTTGCCGAGGGCCGACGCTGCAGCGGCTGCTCATCTGGTCTTGCCGCTCTACCCGCACATGGACGACGACGCTCCGGAGCGTGTCGTCACAGCGCTGGACTTAGCGCTGTCGGATACTCGCTAGCCGGGCCGTCGCGCTATCGCGGATCGGCGTCGAACTCGAGCTCGACCCGGAGCGAGCCCGACGCCGTCGGGTTGAGGAGCTTCGCGGCGACGCGACGGCGGGGATAGGCGGTGAGCTTTCCGCGTTTGCCTGCTTCGAGCTTCGCCTTGTCGCGGCCGATCGGGCCGGCGAAGCCCATCCGCCGCGGCGCGGATCCGTGAGCGATCACCCTCATGCGGACGACGCAGTCGGCCGTGCATCGCACCGTTCCGCCGGCGCCGTGCGTGACCAGCGCGGACGCCGAGCGGGGGATCCGCGTGCGGAGGACGGAGAGCTCGAGCGCAGGTTCGTTGTCGGCCTCGCCGTCCGGAATGACCGGCGGCTCCGAGGAGAGCGGCGGAAGGACGGTGATGGTTCGCACCGCCGGAGTGGGGTCGGTCGTGAAGCCGACCGCGCGGACCCGGAACTCGTGCACCCCGAGCGCGAGCTGCGGCACGGTGAACGGCGATGCGCACTCCGCCCAGGGTTGGGCGTCTCGGGCGCACTCGAAGGTCACCCCTGCGACGTTCGAGCTGAACCCGAACGTCGGCGTGGGGTCGTGGGTCTCGCCGTCGGGCCCCGACGTGAACCACGTCTTCGGCACGTTGTTTGTTTGCACGTAGGTTCGCCTTCCATGCGCAAACGCGATGTCGGGCACGTCGTCCTCGTCGAAGTCGCCAACAGCGATGCGAGTATGAGGGGCGAGGTAGTCGTCGAGATTCGTGGAGTAGAGGAACTCGGCCGGCTGCGCGGGACCGCCGAGTGCCAAGGTTGCTCCGGGGCGTGCCTCGACGCCTGCGACCGCGTCGGGGTAGCCGTCCAGATCGAGGTCGGCGATTGTCGCCGGACCGGCACCTCGCCCCTCGCGCGTCGCGACCTCGTTAAAGAACGTGCCGTTACCCGTGCCCCAAAGCACTCGCAGCTTCCCGGAGGCCTGGGTCAGGCCCGCTGTCAGTACCAGGTCGTCGAAGCCATCCTGATTCAAGTCGCCCAGGGCAATGTCCCGTGTGCCAAGGCTGGGCGTTTCGGCGTCGACCTGGCCGAAGACACCGGAGGACCCGCCGAGAAGCGTGACCATCGGACCCGACGCCGTCTGGAAATCGTCCACCGACGCGACGAGGTCGGCGATGCCGTCGCCGTCCACCTGACCCGCGCCGAGGGCTCTGATCTTGAACGGGGGCGAGCCGAGGAAGGCCGGAGGGGGGAGGTCGACGGCCGTGATGGTCGCTCTCTGGACATCGCCATCGCCGGTGCCGCGGTGCAGCAGGATGTCGGTGCCGTCCGTAGAGCGCTCGGCGATGTCGGCGTTTCCGTCGCCATCGAAATCGGCGATGGCCAGCCTGCCCTGCCAGCCCGACGCTCGGAACGATCCGGTGAGGGTGTACCTCGCGCCAGTGGCGAGGTAGATCCTGTGGAGCGGAGGCGCGGCGAAGGACGTGGTGACTAGATCGATTTGATCGTCGCCATTGAGATCTGCCGTCGCCAGATTGTCGAATTGACCGTTGACCTGTACCAGCGGAGGGGCAAACCTCGCGGCGCCGCGGCCAAAACTCACCGCGACGCTGGACGGGGCGGAGTCCTCCAGACCCAAGAGGTCGGGGAGACCATCCCCGTTCTTGTCCGTTGCCACCGCTTCGTCGACAAACCAGTCGTAGCTGATCTCGGTCGTGTACGGATACGGGACGGCCGCCGACGCGGCTGCGGGAACAGCTGCGACCGCGAGGACGGTGATCCCCGAGAGCGCTAGCCCTCGCACCGTCCGGCCTGACGGGCGGACCTCCATGCGGGAGCGACGCTACCGCCACCGGGTGAAACCGCCATGAGAGGAGCGTGAGGCCGCTCTCACGAACGGTAGTGAAAGCCCTGCGTACCGTTTGCGCGCAGGCTGTCTGCTTCAATAACACGCTCTCATGCCGAAGATGAAGACCCACTCCGGCGCGAAGAAGCGCTTCAAGAAGACCGCGAACGGCAAGATCAAGGCCCGGCGCGCGTACTCGAGCCACATCCTCGAGAAGAAGTCGCCGAAGCGCAAGCGCCGCATGGCGAGCCCGAAGTTCGTCGCCGACGCCGATAAGAAGCGTGCACGCGAGCTCCTCGGGGGCAAGCGGTGAGCCGCGCGACGAACGCCGTCGCCCGCAAGCGGCGCAAGAAGAAGGTCCTCAACCAGGCGAAGGGCTACTACGGGCGCAAGCACTCGAGCTACCGGCTCGCGAACGAGCAGGTCATGCGCTCGGGCTACTACGCCTACCGCGACCGCCGCACCCGCAAGCGCGACATGCGCAGGCTCTGGATCGTCCGGATCAACGCGGCAGCACGGCGCGAGGGCATGAGCTACTCGCAACTGATGCACGGCCTCTCCGAGGCCGGCGTCGAGGTCAACCGCAAGATGCTGGCCGACATCGCCGTGCGCGATCCCGAGGCGTTTCGACGTTTTACCGAGCAAGCCCGGGAGGCCGTGGCGGCCTGAGGCAACCCTCGACCGCCAACCAGACTTCACCGGGCGTCCGAGAGGGCGCCCTTTTTGTTGAGAGAACGGATGATCACCAGCAAGGACAACGAGAAGCTCAAGCTGATCCGAAAGCTCGCGGATCGCAAGCACCGCGAGCGCGAGGGCCTGTTCGTCGCCGAGGGCGAGGACCTGGTCGACGCCGCGGCTGCCGCGGGGGTCAAGGCCGAGTTCGTTCTCCGCTCCGGCGAGGACGTCGAGCCCGCGCTGCTCGACGGGGTAAGCGCGCTCGGGTCGGGCACGCGGGTGCTCGGTGTGTATCGGCAGCACCCTCCTCCCGCGGTCGAGGGCTTCTGCGTCTACCTGCATGGCGTAGGCGACCCCGGAAACGTCGGGGCGATCATCCGGACGGCGCACGCCCTCCTCGATGCGCCCGTGATCGTCGGGGCGGGGTCGGCGGATCCCTTCTCACCCAAGGCAGTGCGCGCGAGCATGGGCTCGATCTTCGCCTCGCCCCCGATCGTCGGGAGCTTCGCCGGCCTTCCGCCTCCGGTCGTCGGGCTCGTCGCGCACGGCGGTCAGCCCCCGGACGACGAGCCGGTCGGGGGCCTCGTCGTAGGCGCAGAGCGCGAGGGTCTTCCAGGCGAGGTCGTGAGCGCGTGCGACAGGCTCTGGACGATTCCGCTGCGCGGAAGCGCCGAGTCGCTGAACGTGGCCGCGTCGGCTGCGATCGCCCTCGGGCGGATATCGTCGGCGACCCCCGAGGGGGCCTGATGACAACGCTGGAGAAGATCGAGCAACTGAGCGCGGAGGCGTCGGCGGCGATCGCCACCGCAGCGGATGCCGCGGCGCTCGAGGAGATGCGCGTGCGGTTCCTCGGCCGCAAGTCGGACCTGACCTCGATCCTGCGCGGGATCGCCGATCTCGAGCCCGCCGAGCGTGGCGCCGTCGGCAAGGCGGCGAACGAGGTCCGGCAGGCGCTCGAGGCCGAGCTCGGGGAGCGCTCGCGGGCGCTCGAGGGAGCTGAGCTGGAGCGCTCCCTCGCCGCCGGCGCGATCGACGTGACCCTCCCGGGCGCGCCACCGGCGCCGACCGCCGCGCAGAACCTGCTCATCCGCACGCAGCGCGAGATCGAGGACGTCTTCGCCGGCCTCGGATACCAGGTGCTGGAGGGCCCGGAGGTCGAGCTCGACTATTACAACTTCACGGCACTCAACCATCCGCCGGGCCACCCGGCGCGGATGGCGCAGGACACCTTCTACGTCGACCCGGAAACGGTCGAGCTGCCGGCCGGCCCCGAGGACGTCGTCCTGCGGACGCACACGTCGCCGATGCAGGTGCGAGCGATGGAGGCGCAGGAGCCGCCGCTCATGATCGTCGTGCCGGGCCGCTGCTACCGCTCGGACCCGTTCGACGCCACGCACAGCCCCGTCTTCCATCAGGTCGAGGGGCTTGCCGTCGGCGAGAACATCACGCTCGCCGACCTCAAGGGCACGCTCGACGCGCTCGCCCGCGGCATCTTTGGGCCCGAGCGCGAGACGCGCTTGCGCCCCGGCTTCTTCCCCTTCACCGAGCCGAGCGTGGAGGTGGACGTCTCCTGCTTCGGTTGCGGCGGCACCGGCCTCCTTCCCGACGGGTCGCGCGACCCGCTCTGCAAGGGAGTGGGCTGGATCGAGATCCTGGGCTCGGGGATGGTCGACCCGAACGTGTTCGGCTTCGTGCGTGAGAACGGCTACGACCCGGAACGGGTCCAGGGCTTCGCTTTCGGCATGGGGATCGAGCGGATCGCAATGCTCAAGCACGCGATCCCGGACCTGCGCAAGTTCTTCGAGAACGACGTCCGCGTGCTGAGGCAGTTCCGATGAAGGTCCCGTACTCCTGGTTGCGCGAGCTCTGCGATCCCGGCCTCTCGCCCGAGGAGATCGGCGCGACGCTGTCGATGCACTCGATCGAGCTCGAGCGGATCTCGCATCGCGGATCGCCGAGCGGTGACGGGTTTGTCGTCGGCAGGGTGCTCTCCGCCGAGCAGCACCCGGACGCCGACCGCCTGCGGGTCTGTGAGGTCGAGACGGGCGATGGCGCGCGGACGATCGTCTGCGGGGCGCCGAACGTCGCCGCCGGCCAGACCGTCGCAGTTGCGCTCCCTGGCGCGGTGATGCCCGACGGCACGAAGCTGGGCAAGGCGAAGCTTCGCGGGGTCGAGTCCGACGGGATGATCCTCTCCGAGTCCGAGCTCGAGCTCGGAGACGACGAGGATGGGATCCTCGTCCTCTCCGATGAACAAATCCCGGCCACCTCCTCGCCTTCGGCTCCGGGGGTGCCGGGGTCGGCCGAGGGACTGGCGCCTGGAACTCCGCTCTCCGAGATCTTCGCCGTCTCCGACCCCGTGATCGAGCTGGAGCCGACGTCGAACCGGATCGACTGCTTCGGCGTCTACGGGGTCGCCCGGGAGCTTCATGCCGTCACCGGCTCCGAGCTTGCGCCCGCGCCTTGGGACGGCGACGCCGAGGCGACGGGGGAGGGCACCGCCGTCGACTACGGCTCGGTCACGGTTGAAGCGCCGGACCTCTGCCCCCGGTTCAGCGCCCGAGTGTTCACGGACGTGACGATCGGCCCCTCGCCGCCTTGGCTCAAGGCCCGCCTGCGCGGCGCCGGTATGCGGCCGATCAACAACGTGGTCGACATCACCAACTACGTGATGTTGCTGACCTCGCAGCCGCTTCACGCCTTCGATCTCGACAAGGTCCCGGGCGGGGAGATCATCGTCCGCACGGCGCGCGAGGGGGAGAAGATGACCACGCTCGACGGGGTCGAGCGCAGCTTCGACACCGACACGATGCTCGTCTGTGATCGCGACGGGCCCACCGGCGTCGCCGGGATCATGGGCGGCCAGGTCTCGGAGGTGAGCGATGACACGACTCGCGTACTGCTCGAGGTGGCCACCTGGAACGGGGTGAACATCCTGCGCACGTCGCGCAAGCTCGGGCTGCGTTCCGACGCGTCGAATCGGAACGAGAAACAGCTTCACCCGGAGCTGGCCCTTCGCGCGCAACGGGTCGCCTCAATGCTGCTCGTGGAGCTGTGTGGAGCGAAGCTCGTGCCGGGGACCATCGACACGACTGGGGAGATCCCCGAGCCCCACAGGATCCGCCTTCGCGGCGGGCGCGTCGAGCGTCTGCTCGGGATCGAGATCCCGGCCGACGACCGGGTCGAGTACCTCCGCCGGCTGGAGTTCGAGGTCGAGGTCGACGGCGACGACCTCGAGGCCGCCGTGCCCTATCACCGCCACTACGACGTCACTCGCGAGGTCGACCTCGTCGAGGAGGTCGGCCGCATACACGGCTACGCAAAGCACCTGCCCGCGACCCTGCCGGAGATCGTCCGCGCCGGCGGGCTCAGCGTCGACCAGCGCCTGCGCAGGCGAGTCGAGGACACGGCGCGCGACCTCGGCTTCGACCTGATCGTGTCGTTGAGCCTCGTCGATCCGGAGTTTCCGCAACGGCTGCGTATCCCGGCGGACGATCCGCGCGCTCAGCTCATCGGGATCACCAACCCGCTCTCGCGCGACCACTCGGTCCTGCGCACGACGCTCTTGGTCGGTCTCCTGGACGCCGCGCGCTACAACCTCGCCCACGGGGCGGAGCGCGCGCGGCTGGCCGAGTCCGGGCGCGCCTATCTCCGAGCGGGCGGCGCTCATCCCGGAGCCCTCGGTGGCACCTTCCCGGGCAACGACCCGGCTCCGGCCTACGAGCCTTCGCGGATCGCCTGCATCGCGAGCGGAGCGGTGCCGGGCGGCTGGCGCGGGGACGCGATCGAACCCGACTTCTACGTCCTCAAGGGCGCGCTCGAGGGCATCGTGGGCCAGCTCGGCTGCTCCCTCGAGGTCGAGGAGGCGACCGAGCCGTTCCTGAGCCCGGGGCGGGCCGCGCGGATCAGCGTCGACGGGATCCCGGCCGGCTGGATCGGCGAGATCCACCCGCTCGTCTGCCGTGAGTGGGATCTGGATGCGGCGGCGGCGTTCGAGCTCGACCTCGGCCCCCTCGTGCTCGCCTCGCCCGCGGGTCGCGAGCACTACGAGGACGTGATCTCCTATCCGGCGGTCCACCAGGACCTGGCGGTGATCGTGCCGGAGCAGGTCGATGCGGCGCGCGTCACGGCTGCGATTGGTGAGGGCGGCGGTGAGCTTCTGCGCTCCGTCGAGGTCTTCGACCTCTACCACGGGGAGCAGGTGGGGGAGGGCTCGAAGAGCCTCGCCCTGCGGCTCGAGTTCCGGGCTGCCGACCGCACGCTCACCGACGAGGAGGTCGGCGCTGTGCGTGAGCGGATCACGGAAAGGCTCACCGAGATCGGAGGATCGCTCCGTGAGTGAGACACGCGTCGTCGTCGCCGGTGCCTCCGGCTATTCGGGCGCGCTCGCGGCGGAGCTCGTCGACCGCCACCCGCGGCTCGAGCTCGCCTACGCAACCTCGCGCTCGCACGCCGGCAAGCGGCTCCGGGACCTCTACCCCCGCTACCGGGCGGAGGTCGAGCTCACCGAGCTCGACCTCACCGAGATCGAGGACGACGTCGAGGCAGCGATCGTGGCCTACCCGCACGGCGCCGCGGCCCCGGTCGTCGCCGGTATGCGTGGCCTTGGCCTCACGGTCGTCGACCTCTCCGCCGACTTCCGCCTCGTCGACGCGGCGATCTACGAGCTCTGGTACGCGCCCCACGGCGAGCCGGAACTGCTCGAGAACGCGGTCTACGGGCTCACCGAGCTCGCCCGCGAGGACATCCGCAGCGCCGAGCTGGTCGCCAACCCGGGCTGTTACCCGACCGCGGCGGTGCTCGCGCTCGCGCCGCTGGCCGAGCGCGGGCTCATCGAGTCGGTCGTCGTCGACGCCAAGTCCGGCGTCTCCGGCGCAGGCCGCGACGGGGGAGAGGGAACCTCGTTTGCGAGCGTGACCGAGAACGTGACGCCGTACGGCCTCGGGGGCCACCGCCACCAGCCCGAGATCGAACAGGAGCTGAAGCGAATGGGTGCCGACGTGCCGGTGGCGTTCTTCCCGCACCTGCTGCCGATCGACCAGGGCCTCCTCGCGAGCTGCTACGTCGACCTGTCCGAGCCGTTGAGCGAGGCGGATCTCGCTGCCCTCTACAACGACCGGTACGCCGGGGAGCCGTTCGTCGAGGTCGTGGACGCGGCTCCCGGGGTCCGCGAGGTGCGCGAGACCAACCGCTGCCACGTCCATGCACTCTCCGTGGGCGAGTCACGGGTGGCCGCGTTCGCGTCGATCGACAACCTGTGGAAGGGCGCCGCCGGACAGGCGATTCAGAACCTCAACCTGATGCTCGGCCTCGAGGAGACGGAGGGGCTCTCGTGACCGTGACCGAGACGTTCTTCCGCTCCCGCTGGGTCGACGCGCCGGCGGGCGTCGAGGAGCTCCAGCCGGCCGGGCTGGCACCCGGATTTCGCGCGGGCACGGCCGCCTGCGGGCTGAAGGACGGGGGCAAGACGGACGTCGGCGTGGTCGTCTGCGACGCCGATCGGGTGCGCTCCTCCGTGCTCCTGACCAAGAACGCCGCCGCGGCGGCGCCGATCCGCGTCTGTCGCGAGGACTGCGATCAGGGCGCGGTGCGCGCCGTGGTCGTCAACTCCGGTAACGCCAACGCCGCAACGGGCGAGCAGGGCTACGCCGACGCGCTCGCGATGCGCGACGCGACCGCCGCCGAGCTCGGCGTCGAGCCGCGCTCCGTCGCCGTGGCGGAGACCGGCGTGATCGGAGTTCCGCTCCAGACCGGGGCCGTCCTCGCCGGGATCGCCGATGCCGCAGGCGCGCTCGCGGCCGACGGTGGCGACCTCTTCGCCGCGGCGATCATGACCACGGACCGGGGGCCGAAGCGATGCTCCGTCCGCGCCGGCGGCGTGACCGTCTCCGCCCAGGCGAAGGGTGCGGGGATGATGGAACCGGGCTTCGCGACCATGCTCTGCTTCGTGCAGACGGACGCGGTCATCGAGGACGCCGACGCCGCGCTTCGCAGCGCCGTCGCCGACTCGTTCGAGCGGATCACGGTCGACGGGCAGATGAGCACGAACGACACGGTCGTCCTGCAGGCGACCGGTGAGTCCGGCGCTCCGCTGCCCGACGGGCTCCTGGAAGCCGTGTGCCTTCAACTCGCGCTCGAGATCGTGGCCGACGGCGAGGGCGCGACTCGCGTCGGACGGATCGATGCGCGGGGTGCTCGCGACGCCGAGGAGGCCGAGCTGGTCGCGCGCGCGATCGCCAACTCCCCGCTGGTGAAGACGGCCCTCCACGGCCGCGACCCGAACTGGGGCCGGATCGCGCAGGCCGCCGGGATGGCACTCGCGCGGGCAGGGGTCGAGGACATGGGCGATCCGGGCCCGGACGTGATCGACGCCGAGGAGCTCGCAGCCGAAACGGCGGAGGCGGAGATCGCGATCGAGCTCGGCCGCGGCGAATCCGCGGCACATGTGTATTTCTCCGACCTCACCCGCGAGTACATCGCCATCAACGCGGACTACACGACATGACGACCTCTGTCGAGACGCTCCTGGAGGCCCTCCCCTACATCCGGGAGTTCCACGGGCGCACCGTCGTGATCAAGTACGGCGGCGCGGCGATGACGGATGACGCGCTTCGCGACGGCTTCGCCACCGACGTCGTCCTGCTCAAGTACGTCGGCCTCAATCCCGTCATCGTCCACGGCGGGGGCCCCGACATCACCACCTACATGGAGCGCTTGGGGATGGAGGTCCGGTTCGTCGAGGGCATGCGGGTCTCCGACGCGCAGACGGTTGAGGTGGCGAAGATGGTCCTGCTCGGCAAGGTCAACGCCGACATCGTCATGCGCCTCAACCGCCACGGCCAGCCCGCCGTTGGGCTCTCGGGTGAGGACGGGACGCTGTTCGGCATCTCGCCGCACGAGAAGGCCGAGGAGGTTGGCTTCGTCGGCCAGATCGAGAGGGTCGACGTGGACGTCCTCAACCACATCGCCGAGGACTACATACCGGTGGTCGCCTCGGCGGGGGCCGATCGGGACGGGAACTCGATGAACGTCAATGCGGACACGGCGGCCGGCAAGGTCGCGGCCGCGCTCGGCGCCCACAAGGCGATCTTCCTCACCGACGTTCCGGGCTGGCTCGCGGATCCGACCGACCCCGAGTCGCTCACCTCCCGCGCGAGTATCGACGAGGTCGAGGCCGCTCTCGCCGGGATCGAGGGCGGCATGCGCCCGAAGCTGGCCGCCTGCGTCGACGCGATCCGCGGCGGGGTCGGGTCCGCGCACATCATCGACGGGCGCCGGCCGCACTCCCTGCTGCTCGAGCTCTTCACCCGGGCCGGGATCGGGACTATGGTGACACCATGAGACTCCTCGCCACGGCTGCCGTTGTCTTCTCCGTCTCCTTGGTGAGCGTGGCGCTGGCGGCATCGAACAACTTCGCCGAGCTGCCCTCGAGTCCCGAAACGACGGGCAATGCCCCGCAGGCTGTCGTCGCAGCCGACCTCGATGCGGACGGAGACCCGGACCTCGCGACCGCCAACACCGGCGCGGGTAATGTCACGATCCTCCGCAACAACGGCGCCGGCAACCTCGCCGAGCCGGGGTCGAGCCCGGCGCCCGCCGGCGCCGCGCCGCTCGCCGCCGGCGTCGCCGATCTCGACGGGGATACGGACCCGGATCTGGCGGTCGCGAACCTCGACTCCGACGACGTCACGATCCTCCGCAACAACGGCGCCGCTGCCTTCACGCCGGCCGCGACGAGCCCGGATGTCGGAGACGCCCCGCGGGCGCTCGTCGTCGCCGACCTCGACGGCGACCTCGATCAGGACATCGCGACCGGGAACCGCGACTCCGACGACGTCACGATCCTCCTCAACGACGGCACGGGGGAGTTCAGCGAGCCGGCCTCGAGCCCGGTGCCCGTAGGTCCCGGCCCCGTGGGGATCACGGCCGCCGACCTCGACGGGGACACGGACCGGGACATCGCGACGTCGACGGTCGCCGCGGACAGCGTGACCGTGCTCCTCAACGACGGCTCCGGCGCCTTCACGGAAGCTCCGTCGAGTCCCGAGGCGGTCGGAAACGGCCCGCGCGCGGTCCTCGCCGTCAACGTCGACGGTGACGCGGATCAGGACCTCGCCGTCGCCAACACCGGAGGCGAGAGCCTCACGATCCTGCGAAACAACGGCTCCGCCAATTTCGCCGAGCCGGCCTCGAGCCCCGAGGAGACGGGCCACGGTCCGCTCTCGATCGGCGCGGCGGACTTCGACGACGATGCGGATCCGGACCTCGCGGTCACCAACCACCACTCCGACGACATGACGGTCCTGCGAAACAACGGCCACGGCAACTTCGCCGAGCCCTCGTCGAGCCCGGAACCCGTCGGCGACGGCGCAACGGCCATCGCACCCGCCGACCTCGACGGCGACGGGGATCCGGACCTCGCGGTGGCCAACCACTTCGAAGACAGCGTCACGATCCTGCGCAACAGGTGATCGAGGACCTTCAGCGGCTCGAGGCTCGCTACGCGATGCCGACGTACAGGCGCGCGGCGGTCGAGTTCGTCCGCGGCGAGGACTGGCGGATCTGGGACCCCGACGGCAAGGAGTACCTCGACTTCTTCGCCGGCCTCTCGGTCCACAACGCCGGCCACTGCCATCCGCGGATCGTCGAGGCGATTCGCGACCAGGTCGGGCGACTCGCCGGCTCCTCGAACCTCTACTACTCCGAGCCGGCGCTGCGGCTCGCCGAGCGGCTCTCGGAGTCGAGCCTCGGCGGCAAGGTGTTCCTCGCCAACAGCGGCGCGGAGGCGAACGAGGGCGCGATCAAGCTTGTCCGAAAGCACGCGCACGGGCGCGGGGTGGAGGAGCCGGAGATCGTCGTCCTCGAGCACGCCTTCCACGGCCGCACCCTCGGCGCCCTCGCGGCGACCCCGAAGCTCGCCCGCGACGATCTCTTCGGGCCCCTGCCGAGAGGCTTCGTCCCGGTCCCGCGCGACGACCCGCAAGCGCTCCGCGACGCGGTCGGCGAGCGCACCGCGGCGGTGATGCTCGAGCCGATCCAGGGCGAGGCGGGGATCTTCCCGATCGCCGACGAGGTCATCGCCGCGGCCCGGAAGGCATGCGACGAGGCTGGCGCGCTGCTCGTCTTCGACGAGGTCCAGACCGGGATGGGGAGGACCGGGACGCTCTGGGCGTACGAGCAGCTCCCGGCTCGCCCCGATGTGCTCACGAGCGCGAAGGCGCTCGGCGGCGGACTGCCGGTCGGCGCGATCGTCACCAGCCGCGAGCTCGGCGACGCGCTCGCAGTCGGCGAGCACGGGACCACCTTCGGTGGCGGTCCGGTGACCGCGTCTGCCGCGCTCGCGGCGCTCGAGGTGATCGACGACGCAGAGCTCCTCGCGGGTGTTGCGACGGCGGGCGACGCACTACGGTCGGGACTCGAGGCGCTCGAGTCCGTGGTCGACGTGCGCGGCCGCGGCCTGATGGTCGGCGCCACGCTCGCAGAGGGTCTGGATGCGGCCACGGTGGGGTCGGCCGCGCTCGACGCCGGACTCGTCATCAACGTGCCCGGTGAGCGCATGCTCCGCTTCCTTCCGCCGCTCACAGTCGGGCCGGCCGAGGTCGACCGCGCGCTGGAGCTCCTGGCCCGAGCGATCGCGGCCGTGACGACGCCGACTGCCTGATTACACTCGCCACCGATGCACGAGGATCCGACACGGCGGATGGACGTGCCCGATCCCGACGACCCGAACGCGCGCGGGGCGGGCCACAAGCCGCCGAGCGGCGGCGGGATGAGTACCGGGGCGAAGACCGCGATCGTTCTCCTCGTCGCGGCCGTCCTTGGCCTGGGCGCGGCGCTGATCGTCGTCGCTTCCGACGAGGAGACCACGGGTGGCGACGCCGAGTCGAGCACGAGCTCGACCACGACGAGTTCCTCGACTACCACCAGCTCGTCCACGACCGAGCCGACGACGACCACGACGCAGCCGACGACGACCACGACGCAGCCGACGACGACGACGGCAGCCGAGGAGACTTCTACCTCGACAACGTCGACCTCGACCGTCACCGATCTCGGAACGATCACCGAGGGCGGCGGCACCGAGGCGCCATAGAGGCTCCATTCTCCCAGGACTGCGAATGCGCGTCCTGATCGTCAGCCAGTATTTCGCCCCCGAGCTCCACGCACCGTCGCTGCGCTTGGAGCCGATCGCCGCCGGGCTCGCTGCGATGGGCCACGAGGTCGAGGTCCTCTGCGGGGTGCCGAACCATCCGGACGGGAATGGTTCAGCCCGGCTTCGAGCGCCGCTGGCGGGTGCGGAGGGAGGCGGGCGGCTACAACGTCACCCACGTTTGGCTACGGGCGCGTCCGCCCGCTTCGACGAGCGCGCGCCTCGGCGCCTACGCCTCGTTCGTTGCCTCGGCCTCGCTCCAAGGGGCCTTCGCATCGCGACCCGACATCGTCTTCGCCTCCTCGCCGCCGCTGCCGACGGGCGTCGTCGGCGCGCTGCTCGCGAGCCGGTTTCGCGTTCCGCTCGTCCTCGACGTCAGGGATCTCTGGCCCGAGGTCGCGGTCGCCCTCGGCGAGCTCGCGCCCGGCCGCGCTCTGCGTGCGGCCGAGGGCCTCGAGCGGTGGCTCTATCGGCGGGCGGATGCCATCACGACACCGACGGAACCATTCATGCGCCATATCTCGTCGATCGCGCCGCCCGGCGCGCGGGTGGCCGTGATCGCCAACGGGACCCGGCAGACGTGGCTCGACGCCGGCGAGATGGCGCCCGACCGGAGCGCGCTCGGAATCGATCCCGGGCCGTTCGTCTGGACGTACGCCGGCAACATCGGGCTCTCCCAGGATCTCGACACGGCGATCGAGGCCTCGCGACTCCTCGGCGCCGAGTACCGGCTCCTCATCCTCGGCGGCGGGTCGGCGCGGGCGCGAGTCGAGCAGCAGGCCAGGATGCGCGCTCCCGAGACGACCGTCCTGCGACCCGCGGTCCCGCCTGAGGAGGCGATGCGGGTCATGCGGGCCTCGGACGCGCTCCTGGTCCCACTGGCGGACCGGGAGGAGCTCGGACGCTCGGTCCCGGTGAAGCTGTACGACTCGTGCGCGATCGGCCGCCCTGTGATCGTCGCCGCGCCGGGCGAGGCCAGGCGACTTGCCGAGCAGGCAGAGGCGGCAATCGTCGTGCCGCCAGGCGACCCCCGCGCCCTTGCGGAGGCCGTCCGCCGGCTTCACTCCGAGCCCGAGCTTGCCACCGCCGTCACCGAGCGCGGGCGCGCATTCGCGCGCGAGCACCTGCGTGAGCGTGAGGTCGAGCGTCTCGCGGAACTGCTGCGCGATCTGCTGAACCCGCGGCTAACCTGCCAGCCGTGAGCTCAGAGGCGCGGACCGCGCTCGTCGTCGGTGGGGCCGGGTACGTCGGCAACGTGCTCGTTCGGCGCCTGCTGGCGCGCGGCTACGGCGTGCGCGTGCTCGACCGGCTGATCTTCGACCACGGGGAGGCGATCGCCTCGCTGCTCGAGGACGATCGATTCGAGTTCGTGCACGGCGATCTTCGCGATCCGGCGACCGTCGACGCGGCGCTCGACGAGGTCACGGACGTCGTCCTCCTGGCGGGGCTCGTCGGTGATCCGATCACGAAGATGTATCCCGAGCTCTCCGACGCGATCAATCTCGACGGCTGCACGACGGTGTTGGAGCGCCTCGAGGCCCACGGGATCGACCGGATGGTCTTCACGTCGACATGCAGCAACTACGGGCTGCGTGACACCGACGAGCCGGCGACGGAGACTTCGGAGCTCGCCCCGGTGTCTCGCTACGCGCACCAGAAGGTCGCGATCGAGGAGCGCATCCTGGCGCTGCGTGGCTCGGTGGGCCTGACCCCGACGGTGCTCCGGATCGCGACCGCGTACGGCCTCTCGCCGAGGATGCGGTTCGATCTGACGATCTCCGAGTTCACGGCAACGATGGCATCGGGCGAGGAGCTCGTCGTCTACGACGCCGACACGTGGCGTCCTTACTGCCACGTGGTCGACATCTCCGACGCGGTGATCTCGGTGCTCGAGGCGCCGGCCGAGCGGGTTGCCTTCGAGGTCTTCAACACGGGCCATGCCGACGAGAACTACACGAAGCGGATGGTCGTCGAGATGATCCAGGAGCAGCTGGGCGGGAGCGGGGTCGTCTCCTACGTCGAGGGCGGGGTGGACCCGCGCAACTACCGGGTCAACTTCGACAAGATCGCGTCGGTCGTCGGCTTCGAGCCTCGCCATCGCGCCCGCGGCTCCGTCGCGGCGCTGATCGGGGCGGTACGGGCCGGCGTGTACCGCGACCGGGCGGGGCGGTCCGGGTTCTTCACGAATCACGCGATCAGCGACGCCTACGTGGCGGCGTCCGGGATCGATTCCGGAGCCGATTGATGAGGGCGGCGATCCTGGCGGGGGGCCAGGGAACCCGGCTCGCGCCGTATACGACCGTTCTGCCGAAGCCACTGGTGCCCGTCGGCGAGCGGCCGATCCTGGAGCTGATACTTCGGCAGCTCGCAGCACGCGGCTTCACGCGCTTCGACCTCTGCGTCGCACATCTCGGCGAGCTGATCCAGGCCTTCCTCAGCCAGAGCGACGCCGTTCCTCCCGGGGTCGACATCCACTACCACTGGGAGGATGAGCCGCTTGGCACGGCCGGCGCCGTGCGCGAGTTGGAGCGCGACGACGGAGCGCTGCTGGTGATGAACGCGGACGTGCTGACGACAATCGACTTCGCGGAGCTGATGCGTTTTCACGACCAGCAGGCATCGACGCTGACGATCGCGACGCACACGCGGGACGTGAAGCTCGAGCTCGGCATCATCGAGGGCGAGGAGTCGTCTGTGAGCGGGTACATCGAGAAGCCCACCCTGAGCTATGAGGTGAGCATGGGCATCTACGTGTATTCGCCCGAGGCGGTCGAGGCGATCCCACCCGGCCGGTTCGATTTCCCCGATCTCGTGCTCGCCCTCCTCGACGCCGGCAAGCCGGTGTCTCGATATCCGTTCGACGGCGTGTGGTTTGACGTCGGCACGCCTGGCGATCTGACCCAGGCGACCGAGGCGTATCTGGCAGACCCGGGGAAGTTCGATCCGCTCGCCAAGCCGAACGACCGACCGGTCGTGGGTTAGCGCGCCGCGCCCCGAAACAGCGTCGCGAGCCGCTCCGCCGACACCCGGATGTCGAACTCACGCTCGACGAGCGCCCGCCCGGCAGCGGGGTCGTAGGTCTCGCCCTCGAGCACCCGCACCATCGCCGCCGCGAGGCTCTCCGGATCGCCGGGCTCAGCGAGCTCGCCGCTCACGCCCTCTTCGATCAGCTCCGGAACCGCTGAGAGACGCGAGGCGACGACCGGAAGTCCCGAGGCCAGGGCTTCGATCAGCGCCACGGGGAGCCCCTCCATCTGCCCGTCGCGAGCGATGATGCTCGGAAGCACGAACATGTCCGCCCGAGCAAGCATCGAGCGGACCGCGTCCTCGGTCTTGGGACCGTGGAGGCGGACCCGGGAGCCGAGGCCCAGTTCCTCGGCACGACGTTCGAGCTCTGCGCGCAACTCGCCGTCGCCGACGACGTCGAGCGTCAGTCGCTCGAGCCGCGCCTCACCCGCGAGGGCTGCGAACAACACGGCGTGACCCTTCTTTTCCTGGAGGGTGGCGACGGTCAGAGCCCGCACCTCACCGCTCACCGGCATCGCTCGGGGGGCGAAGGAGAACGCCGCCGGCGCGACGCCGCAATGCACCACGTGGATCGGGGTGTCCGCTCCGCCGCCGTGCTCCACCAGGAACCCGCGGTTGAACTCCGAGATTGTCACCACGAACGCCGCGTCGCGGATCTTTCGCTCGAGCATCGCCTGCGACGTGAAGATGTCGTGCGCATGCGCGGTGAAGCTGTAGGTCACGTCGCACAGCTGAGCGCACACCCACGCACTCAGGGCCGGGAACGTCGCCCAGTGCGCGTGGACATGCTCGATCTCGCGCTCCGCGACGATGCGCGCGTGGGCCGCGGCCAGAGGCAGGGTGGCGAGGGACTTCAGCACCAGCATCGGCTCTCGCCAGGTGGACGCGACCACCCGGCCCACGATCCGCGCCCAGGTGACCGGCCGGCGAACGATGGACGCCGCCAACGCGGACGCTGCAGCCCCGCCCCCCGGTCGCGGCGGCTGGCCCAGCCACGCCGACGCATCGGGGTGGACGAAGCGGTTGGAGTTGCGGAAGAGGGACAGCAGGGTGATGTCGAAGCCGCCGAGCCGTGTGAGCTCGTTCAGCTCGCGGACGATGAACGTCTCCGAGGCGACCGGGAACCGGGAAACGATGTACGCGAGCCGCATCGGGCCGGTACTCATCGTGTCCTCCCGGGAAGTCGCGCGCGCGCCTCGGCCCAGATCTCCTTCGCCGTCTCGGGGGCGAGTACGCGCAGGCCGGCCGCATAGAGGCTCGCGAACACGGCCGCCTCGGCGGCCAGGAGGGCGAGCCCGGGGACGGTCGGATGCGTTACGGGCTCGAGCACCAGGCGATCGAGCGGGAGGACCGCGAGCGCCGCGACGACGGCCGCGATGATCGGTGGCCAGATGTCCGCCCACATCACTCGGAGGTCGACCCCGGTCATTCGCCGCGCGATCGTGAGCGCGTACCCCGCGCCCGCGAGCGAGCCGATCGACAGGCTTGCCGCGGCCGCCTGCAGGTCGATCTGGGCCAGCGGCACCATCGTGCCGATTGTGACCACAGTGATCAGCCCGTAGAGGCGCGGAAGCGGGCTCGGGTCGCCGGTCGCCTTCACCGTCTCGGCCACCGCCGTGACGATGCAGCCGCCGCCGGCGTACAGGCACATGGACGTGACCGCGTAGCCCGCCGGCAGCCAGACGTCTCCGAAGACCAGCGCGGCGGTTGCCGGGCCGAGGGGAATCAGCATGAGGCCGGCCGGGAGCCCGAATGCCGCGAGCCATCTGAGCGAACGCCGGAAGGCGGCGTTCAGGCGATCCCGGTCGCCGTGAATCCGCGCGAGCGCGGGGAAGACAACGAAGCCGGCCGCGGAGAGGAGAAAGTGGTAGGGGAGTGAGCCGATGCGAAGCGCATAGCGAAACTGCCCGAGGGCGGCGGTGCCCAGCTCCTTGCCGATGACGACTGTGTCGGCGGCGTACTCGCCAAGGCGCAGGATGCCCGTGGCGACGAACACGTGGCGGCCGTAGGAGACCAGTTCGCGCCACATCGAGACCGTCGCCCCGCGCAGGGTCGGGCGCCAGCCCGCCAGGACCCACGAGAGCGTCGTGTTGGTGAAGAAGCTTGCGTACTGCCCGAGCACGAGCGACCACGGGCCCATACCCTCGGAGGCGCTGACGATCGCCACGGTCCCGAACACGATCACCCCCAGCGGATCGACAGCCACCAGCCGGAGAAACGAGAACCGGCGCTGAAGCACGGAATCGGGGACGACGGAGAGGGTGTTGACCAGGACAAGGGCCGCGGAGGCCAGCGCGAGCTCCATGATCTCATCGCTGTCGAACAAGACGCCGAGCAGCGGCGCCACTGCCACGCCCGCAAGCGTGGCCAGGAGGCCACCGATCATCGTTGCCGCGAGGGCCGTGCTTCGGGCCTCCTCGAGACGGTCGCTACGTTGAACGAGGGCAGCCTGCAGCCCGCTCCCGGTCAGCAGAATTCCGAAGCCGACGAGGACCGTCGCCGCTGCGTACTCCCCGAACTCCTCCGGCAGCAGGAGCCGCGAGAGAACGATGTAGACGGCGAGGTTGAGCGTCTGCGCGAGCAGGTAGCCGCCACCGGCCTGGCCGGCGCCGCGGATCACCGTCGCGGCGAGACCCCCGGGATGGTGCTCGTCGCGTGTCGGGTCCTCCGGCGAGGTCGGACCCGTGCTCATCGCCCGAAGCTTGCCGGATCGGGTTTCGGCAGGCGTGCTGCCACCGCGCGGCGCATCATCACCACCCGCGCGGCGTCCGCGTATGGTCATGCCCGTGATCGACGAGGCGGTCCAACGTTTGAAGTCGACGACGAAGCGCTGGCGCGCCGGCGTGATCACCGGCCGGGTGGCCGTCGAGCGGATCCGCGACCTTAGGCGCGTGCTGGGGCGCCGCGACGGCGTGATGGGGGCGACGCACCGGCGCTTCTCGCGCGAGGACAGCCTGGCCTACATCGACGAGGTCTTCGAGGACTATCTCGCCTACGGAGACCTGGGCCGGGAAGACATCTTTGGCGCGCGCGTCCTCGAGCTTGGCCCCGGAGACAACCTCGGCGTGGCTCTGCGCTTCCTGGCCCGAGGCGCCGATCGGGTGGTCGGCACGGATCGCTTTCTGCCGATTCGCGACCCGACCCAGGAGCGGGAGATCTACTCCGCCCTCGTCGCCCGGCTACCCCCGGAAGAGCGCCGGCGGGTGGCCCCGGTCGCAGAGCGCGGGACCGGCGCGTTCGAGGAGGTCGGACTGGCACTGCTCGCGGAGACTCCGATCGAGGACGCGCCGGCGATTCTGGGGGCGGCCCAGTTCGATCTGATCGTCTCGCGCGCGGTGCTCGAGCACGTGCACGACCTCGAGCGTGCCTTCGAGGCGATGGATCAGCTGCTGGTCGGCGGCGGTCTGATGATCCACAAGGTCGACCTGCGGGATCACGGACTGTTCACGGACGGCGGCCACAACTCGCTCACCTTCCTGACGCTGAGCGACCGTGTCTACCGATGGATGGGGGAGGAATCGGCGGGCCTTCCGAACCGGGTTCCGATCGGCTGGTACATCGACGAGATGGCAGGACGCGGCTACGAGGCCTCCTACATGATCACCCACGTGGCGGGGGTCGAGGAGGAGCTGTTGCCGCCCGTGCCGCTCGCGGACCAAGCGGAGCTGATCGGGCGCGTGAAGGGTGGGATCGATGCCATCCGGCCGCGCCTCGCGCCGGCGTTCGCCGCGCTTGCCGATGAAGAGCTGGCCGTGGCCGGATTCGTCCTGGCCGCTCGAAAGCCCGGCGCTGCGGAGTAGAGAACGCGTGGCCGAGGCGGGGTCCGAGCGGCGGGTGCGGGTCGTTGTCCTCCTCGACAGTCTCGCGCGCCCGGGCGGCGGCGAGCGCTTGGCCGTCGAGAACGCGATCCGCCTCGATCCGGCCCGCTACGAGCGCACGCTCTGCCTGACGCGCTGGGAGGACGCGTTCCGTCTGGGGAACCCGGGGCGCGCCCTCGTCGATCGGCTCGAGGACGCCGGCGTTCGAGTCCTCGGCATGCGGCGATCCGGCCGCTTCGATCTCGGCGCCTGGCGCCCGCTGGTGCAGCTGCTTCGCGACGAAGAGGTGGATGTGCTGCACGGCCATCTCTACGGGTCGAACGTCTGGGCGTCGCTCCTCGGGACCGCGGCTCGGACCCCGGCGATCGTCGCGCACGAGCACATGTGGGCATACGAGGGGCGCGCTCTGCGCCCGATCGTCGATCGCGAGGTGATCGCGAGGCTCGCCGATGCCTTCATTGCCGTCTCGGAGGAGGGGATGCGGCGCATGGTCGAGATCGAGCGGATCCCACCCGCGAAGATCGTCCTCGTGCCGAACGGCATCGCCCCGGTTCCGCCGGGGGATCGCGCGGGTACCCGCCGCGCCCTCGGCATCGGCGAGGAAGAGCGCGTGGTCGGCGCGGTCGGCCATCTGCGGACCGAGAAGGCGTACGACGTACTGATCGCGGCGGCCGCGCTGATGCGGGAACGCGACGCGAGGGTCCGGGTGGTCATCGTCGGCGAAGGTCCCGAGCGGTCCGCGCTCGAAGACCTGATCGATCGGCTCGGCCTGGGGTCCGTGGTCGTTCTCGCCGGCGAGCGCGACGACGTTCCCGACCTGCTCGCCGCATTCGATCTCGCCGTCTGCTGCTCGGATTTCGAGGGTGGCCCGCTCTCCGTGATGGAGTACATGTCCGCGGCGCTCCCGATCGTCGCCACGAGCGTGGGAGGCCTGCCCGAGCTGCTCGGGCACGGCCGCTGGGGAGACCTCGTACCTCAGCGAGACGCCGGCGCGGTTGCAGAAGCCGCGCTCGGGCTGCTCGGTGATCCGGACCGCGCCGGGGCGATGGGCGAGTCCGCGAGCGAGCGGGTCGCTGAGGAGTTCGGCGTCGACGCCTGGGCTCGCCGCATGGAAGGCCTCTACGAGCGCCTGCTCGCGGTCAAGAACGCCCTACCCGATTTGCGGTAGCGCCCTCCCCGTAATGTGGTAGAACTCGCCGTGAAGATCGCGACGAGGCGTGGGGGCCGGGCGTGGGGATACCAATCGAACGGATGGGGCCGCGACGGCGCGATGGCGCCCGGCGTCGGCTGGCGCGTCGTACGAACGTCCATGAGGGGAGGCCCTCAGGCGAGGTATGGGTGATCGGCGCCGATCGATTCCCTGCGATGAGGAGTTGGATACAGAGAATCGGCCTCGCCCTTGTGACAGCACTGATCGCGGCGGCCTTCAGCCCGGCCTCGCCGGCTCAGGCGGCGACCTGCGATTTCGTCGCGTCGCCGAGCGGGTCCGACGCCGCCGCCGGCAGTGAGGCGGCGCCGCTTCAGACGGCGAGCGAGCTCGTCTCGCGCCTTGCGCCCGGGCAGGCCGGATGCCTGCGGGCGGGCTCCTATGTGCTCACCTCCTCGCTTCGCCTGACGGAGCCGGGGACGACGCTGCGCTCATATCCCGGTGAGCGGGCGACTGTGAGCGGCCGAGTTCGCATCGAGGCGACGGCAGTCGGCGCCACGCTCGAGGGACTCATGCTCGACGGCCGGAACCCCGAGGGCCTCAGCCCGCTGATTCACGCGAGCGGCGCCGTCGTACGCGACAACGAGATCACCAACTTCCATACCCACATCTGCATCGCCGTCGACCGCTATCCGGGCGCGGAGACCCCCACGGGTGTCGTGATCGAGAACAACCGCATCCATGACTGCGGTCGCCTGCCCGCGACGAACTACGACCACGGCGTCTACGTCAGTCGCGCGATCGGGACCGTGATCCGAGGCAACTGGATCTACGACAATGCGGATCGCGGAGTCCAGCTCTACTCGCAGGCCCAGGAGTCGGTCGTAACCGGAAACGTGATCGACGGCAACGGCCAGGGGGTCCTGTTCGGAGGCGAGCAGACGAACCCGTCGTCCAACAACGTCGTCGAGAACAACGTGATCTCGAACTCGGTCCTGCGCGACAACGTCGAGTCAACCTGGGGCGGCCAGCCCGGCACGGGGAACGTGGTTCGCAACAACTGCATCGGTGGCGGTGGCTACGACGAAGGCGACGGTGGCATCCTGGCTGCAGCACAGCCCGGGTTCGTCTCCGTCGCCAACAGCATCGGCACGCCGAAGTTCGTCGATCGCGCCAACGGCAATCTGACCCTTGTACCCGGCAGCCCGTGCGGAGGCGTCGCGAAGGTCGGTGAGCCGGCGAGCGAAACCGAGGCCGGTCGCATCGACCTCCGCGCCAGGCGCGGCAAGGTGGCGCTCGACGAGTCGATCGCTCTCTACGGTCACGCGCCCGCAGGCGAAGTCATCGCCCTGAAAGTCGAACGCAAGGGCTCCTGGAAGACGGTGAAGACGGTCACGCCCTCGGCGAACGGCTCGTTTGCGGCCAAGCTCCGCGCCCGCCATGCCGGCCAGATGCGTCTGAAGGCGACCGCGGCGGCGGTGCGCGGCTCGAAGGCGATCAAGGTCAAGGTCGCCCCCGGCACGGAGTAGCGCAGGCGGCTCAGTCAGCCGCCTTGTGCTGCCGGCTGACGGCCAGCAACGCAGGGGCGATCGAGAGCAGCAGCCAGAGGTGCTTCGAGTTCTCCTCGGAGAGGAAGATCCCGCCGGCCAGCAGTCCTCCGATCGCAGCCAGCAAGGCGATCGAGATCAGCTCGCCCCGCTGGTCGCCTCGCTCGAGGAAATTACGGCGGGCGCTCACCGCGCACGCGCCGCAACCCACGACGATGCTCAGCCAGAGGGCCAGTCCCGGGATGCCGGTCTCCGAGAGGACCTGGAGGTACGAGTTGTGAGCCACGGACGGTGCGTCGACGAGATACTCGTCCGACCGGATTGCGCCCGGGGCTACGACAAAGTGGATGGCCGATGTCTGGAAGTTGCCCGCGCCGACGCCCTGTAGCGGCTCTTGCTCCACGATCCGCCAGCCAACTTTCCAGATGTCGGTCCGCCCGCTGCCGCCATCGGCGGCCGTGATCCGGTCGCGCGCTTCGGGAGATGCCACGGCGAAGAAGAAGAGCATCCCGGCCGCGACGGCCGTGGCGCCGACGACGATGATGCGGGCCCGGTAGCGGCGGCCCCCGAACAGCATCGCGGTGACGACAACGGCTGAAACCGCGACCAGGCCGCCCCGCGAGAGCGTGAGGAACACGCCGGTGAGCATCAAGGCGGCGGCGAACATCGCGGTCCCGCGAAGCGCGGTCGAATTCGCGCGGTCGAAGATGATCGCGCCGCTCAACGCGATGGCCGCGGCCAGCAGGGTCGCGAGCTCGTTCGGATCTCCCACCGTCCCGGAGAGCCGGCCGAGGCCGGACGCGGCGGTGGGGCTGTCGGCGAGACCCGCCGCGCTCGGCTGCGCCACGAGTCCGTAGAGCGCGGTGGCGGTGCCGCCGACGATGAACGCGAGCACGAGCATCCGCGCCGCTCGCGTTGAGTCAACGGCCGAGTAGACGATCGGGAAGAGGGTGAACAGGAGCAGGAACGAGAGCACGTAGGGCTGCACCTCACTCGCGTCCTCCGCCCACGTGATGCTGATCGCGCTCCAGGCGAGGAACGCGATCATCAGGAAGGTGATTATCGGGTGGGCGGACGGGAACAGGCGCCGGTATTGACCCGTGGCGATGCCCGCCAGCCACGACAACGCGAGTACGAGTCCCGCCACCTTCGCAACGCTCAGCGTCGGCCCGCCCAAGCTGGGGAGGAGGCCGATGAACGAGAGCCCGATGAACCCCGTGATCCCGAGCAGGAGGTCGCTGAGCGCAACGAGCAGGAATGCGGCCGCGATCGCGATCGCGATCGCGATCGCCGGCTCCGCCCCGGCGACCGTCCCGAGGATCGCCGCGAGGAGCGCGAGGGCACTGGGCAACGCCCAGAGCGCGGGCTCGAAGCGGGCGCTCGCCAAGCGCTCACCCATGCTCAGCGCTGATCCGTGGTTTGCCCGACCGAGGGCAGGCGGGTGCTGAGTCTGCCCGGATTCTGGGGCGATGTCGCGCTGTAGTAGTGGTAGTCGCTGCGCGTCGGTCGGGCGGTCCCGATGAGGACGAAGCCGACCGGGCGGATCGCGTTCTCGGCCAGCAGCTCACCGAGTTGAGAGAGCTTCGACAGCCGCGTGCGCCCGAGCCGGGTGACGATCAGGACGTCGTCGACATAGGAGGCGAGGGGCAGGGCGTCGATGACATCCGTGAGCGGCGGCGAATCGATGATCACGAAGTCGGCGATGCGCCGTGCGTCCGCGATCAGCTTCGGCGCGGTCGGCAGTGAGAACAGCTCTGTGATCCAGCCGCCCTCGTAGTCGGCAAGCAGAAGTCCCAGATTGGGCCCGAAGTCGTCGGTGGTGACGAGGGCGTCCTCGAGGTCGACGCTCTCGATGAGCACGCTGACGACGCCGGCCTCCGGCGTCACGCCGAGCGCACGGCTGATCGCCGGCCGGCGCAGGTCGGACTCGATCAGGATCACGGAATGGCCCGCGGCGGCGAGTGACGCAGCGAGGTTGATCGCGGTGGTCGTCTTCCCCTCGGCCGGGGAGGAGCCGGTGACGAGGATGGCTGTCGAATCCCGATTCGCGCTCCGCTGCGCGACCGCGAGCGTTCCGCGCAGCGTTCGGTACGCCTCGGAGGCGGCCGGGGACAGGCCGAGCGGGTCGATGGGCGTCGGGTTGCCTCGCGCCTGGTCCTCGCGCGGAATGCGGCCAAGGATCGGCAGGCGGTAGAGGCGACGGAGCTGCTCTTCGCGGCGAAGGCGGGGGTCGAGTACCTGAATCGCGAACGCGGCGGCCACGCCGAGCACGAGCCCGATCAGGATTCCGGCGGCGATCGCAAGGCGCGGGCGCGGGGCGACCGGGTCGGTGGGCAAGGTCGCCGGCGTCTCGAGGCGCAGCGTCGGGTCGTCGGCCGCCCTCAGAACCTGCAGCTGCGTCACCGCGTCGGCGAGCGCTGGGTCGTCGCTTGCCGCGGCCGAGGACTCGAGAGCGGGCAGGGTCTCGTCGATGTACTCGTGGAGCGCGGCGGTCTGCTCGTCGATGGCGCCTTCCGCGAAGGCGTTGGCAAGGGCCTGCGCGTCCTCAGGCAAGCCTGCTTCGGCGACGACGGCGACGATGTTCGACTGGGCCACCGGCTGCGCGGTTACCTTCTCGAGCAGTTCCTCGGGGCTCAGCGGGGAGCCGAGCAGGCGCTTGACGCGGACGGCAACGTCGATGTTGCTGATCAGGGCGGAGGCGGTCTCGACGTCTCGGGTGGGATCGGTGGATTCGCGGATCAGCGGCAGGTTGATCAGCGCCTGATCCGTTGTCGCTGCCGGGAGCACGAGGATGTCCGCCTGCGCTTCGTAGACCTCGTTCGTGGTCGCCGCGTAGAGGATCGCGAAACCGGTCGAGATCGCGATCACCGCGATCACGATCCAGATCCGCTCGCGGATCGTGCGGACGTAGCGGCTCAGGCCCTCTTCCTCCGCGGGGGGCTTGAGCCACTCGGCGGCGACCGCCTTGCCGTTCGAGGATGCGGCATCCATCACGGCGGGATTCTGTCAGCCCCGACTTTCCGCCTCGTCGGTTGTGCTCGCCTTGCACGGCGGCTCCCATGAACGTGACGTGTCACTACCCCAATTCGGCTAGGAACGAGCGAGGATCTCCGCTAGCTTTCGGCTCATGGGGCTTTTCGGGAAGCGGGCGGAGGAGACCAGCAAATGGCTCGAGGACCCGCAGCCTGCGTCGTCGTCGGCCGAGGCGCCCGTGACCTCCCCGCAATCGTCGGAGGAGGTCGAGAAGCTGCTGTCCCTGACGGTCGACGCGGTCGAGTCCGTGGTCGTTGCAGCGGATCAGGCTGCCGGCCGGATTCGAAGCGAGGCGAAGGCGCGGCTCTCGACCTCATCGGGAGCGCCGAGCACGGCTCGCCAACAGCTGGTCGGCGAGCTCGCCGAGTCGCTTGCCGATCGCGCCGCCGCGCTGGGTCGAGAGGCTCACGAGCTCGCGGGCGTGCTCGAGCGCGCGAAGCGGGGGCTTGGGAGCGACGACAACGGGCCTTCAGCTGATCCGGCTGCCGACGAGACGAAGAGCGAGCCCGCCGAGGCGCTCCGCGCGCTGGCGCCACCACCGCCGCATATGCCGCAGACCGCGGCCCCGGCGGCCCCGAGAGCCTCGCCGAACTTCAAGCGTGCCGACGAGATTCACCGGGTGACGCCTTCGACGCGTCCGTTCGCGGTCAAGCGCCGCGCGCGCGAGGCCCGAAACGGCCCGGAACCCTTCGACAGGAACGGAATCCGGCTTCTGGCCACGCAGATGGCGGTCGCCGGGAGCAGCGGCTCCGAGATCGAGGATCGGCTCCGTGACGAGTTCGGCGTCGTCGATCCGGTCCCGATCATCAATGATGTGCTTGAGAACCTGAGGAGCGAAGCAAGTGGCTGAGGAGTATGGAAAGCAGTCGGAGCCGACGTTCCTGCGACGTGCGCGGGAGGCGATGGGCTCGGATCGTGGCTCTGCCGAGCCGGCGCCCGCGGAGCGAACCAGCCGTGTGGTTGACGACGCCACGCAGGGGTCGGCAGCGTCAGTCGGAGGCGCGGGCAGCGCCCTCTCCCGCTCCGTAGCCGCGGCAGGCGAGCGGATCCAGGGGATCCTCGACGCAGCGGAGGAGGTTGCGGCGGGGATCCGCAGTGACGCGGAGTCCGAGGCCGAGGACTACCTGCGTGAGCGGCGCGAGGCCGCGGACGAGATCGCCCGGGAGCAGGCCGGCAGGCTCGAGGCGGTGCTGGAGTCCGTACGCGCCGAGGCTCGGGCAATGGAGCGGCAGGCGGACTCGATGGTCAGTGCAGTCGAGGCTGCGCTCGAGGAGGCGCGGCGACCTGCCGCAACCCCGGTGACCGCGACCGCTACGGAAACCGAGGAGGCGGATTCGGAGACGAATGGCCCTGCGCCCGTCGAGGACGAAGCCTCTCGCGCCCCCCGCGCGCATGCGTTCGCATACCCGGGCACGAGGCCACAGGCGGCCGCGAACGCCGACGAGTCGGAGGACCGTCAGGGCGCGCTCATCCGCGCGACCCAGATGGCGGTGCGCGGCTCCGATCGGGCGGACATCGAGGATGCGCTCAAGGACGAGTTCGGGATCCAGGACCCGGCTCCGCTGATCGACAGCATCCTCGGCCCGAGCTGACGCTCAGGGATCGAGCCAGACACCGGGGCCGGCGTCGAAGAGGCTGATCTCACTCAGCCGCGCGAACACCGCCCAGCGCTGGGCGGCGCTGTAGAGCGGGTGGCAGGCGGTCAGCACCAGCCGCTCGTAGCCGACGTCGTCGACGATCTCGACCTGGCTAGGGTCGACGATCTCGTGCTTTTGCACCTCGTAGGTGAAGGTGCCGTAGGGCATCTCGAGCACGATCTCGTCCCCGTCTTCGATCTCGTTGATCTTCCGGAACGGCGCCAGGTAGGTCGTGCGGTGTCCGGCGATCCCGATCGTCTTTCGCTGGCCGGGGAAGGCGGTGTCCGGGTAGTGGCCGGGCCCCTTTTGCAGGCTGGCGGTGTCCGTCCCCTGGACGACGACGACGTCGAGATCGATCGAGGGAATCCGGATGTTCCCGATCCCCTGCCCGGTCCGCACCTCCTTGGCGAAGAGATCGGCCAGACCCTCGACCCGCTGTTCGAGGTCCTTCGCGCCGGCGACCGACTCGAGGTCGGCGGGCGAGGGGAACTCGTCCACGAGCTCGTCGAGCGAGTCCTCGGCGTTGCCCTGCTGGATCGAGCCGTAGAGCGTCGAGATGGGCTCCTTCCAGGCGAGCGTCATCCCGACGTCGATCATGATCACCGCGCCCGCGGTGATCAGAGCGGTGGAGAGGATGCTGAGAAAGCGGTGCAAGCGCCGGGGATCATCGCCGATCACCCGGTCCGGGCGCCGCATGCGAGACTTCTGCGCCCCGATGACCGACCACCAGCCACAGGCACCGAGGATCGCGAGCTACCAGGCCGACCCTGACTCGATCGGGCGCGTCCTCCTGCTCTATTCGGGCGGCCTCGACACCTCGGTGATGCTGCACTGGATCCAAGCCCGCTACGGGGCCGAGATCGTCACGCTCACGGTCGACCTCGGCCAGCCGGGCGAGGACTGGGACGTGGTCGTCGGCAAGGCGAAGGAGCTCGGCGCAGTCGAGACGATCCGTGCCGACGCAAGCGAGGAGTTCGCCGAGCACTACGTGCTCCCCTCGATCAAGGCGAATGCCCTCTACGGCGGCGGCTACCCGCTCTTCACCGCGCTCGCGCGGCCGCTGATCGCGAAGCTCGCGGTCGAGCACGCGCGCGCGACGGGCTGCGACACGATCGCGCACGGCTGCACGGGCAAGGGCAACGATCAGGTCCGGATCGACGGCACGATCGCCACGCTCGCTCCGGAGCTCAAGGTGCTCGCCCCGGTTCGCGAGTGGCAGATGGGGAGGGAGGAGGAGATCGCCTACGCGCGCGAGCACGCGATCCCGATCAAGGGCGCGAGCGAGCAGGCGGCGCCGTACTCGATCGATGACAACCTCTGGGGCCGCTCGTCGGAAGGGCGGGCGATCGAGGACCTGGCGGCGCCGACGCCCGACGACGTGTTCCAGCTCGTCACCCCGCCCTCGCGCGCCCCCGACGAGGCCGAGATGGTCACGGTCGCGTTCGAGCAGGGTCGGCCGGTGGCGATCGACGGCGAGCGACTCGGGCTCGTCGAACTGCTCGAGCGTGCGGGAGAGATCGGCGCCCGCCACGGGGTCGGGATCGTCGACCACATCGAGGACCGGATCGTCGGCCTCAAGGTCCGCGACATCTACGAGGTCCCGGCGGCCGGGATCCTGCTCCCGGCCCACCGCGAGCTCGAGAAGGTCGTCTCGACGATCCACCAGAACAACTTCAAGCGAGCGCTCGAGGACAAGTGGGCCTACCTCGTCTACGCCGGCCTCTGGCTCGAGCCGCTCCGGGTCGACCTCGACGCGTACATGGAGTCCGCGAACGAGTTCGTCACCGGCGAGGTCACCGTTCGCCTTTACAAGGGCTCGGCGAGCGTCGTCGCGCGCAGCTCGCCGTATGCGCTCTACGATCAGTCGCTCGCGTCGTTCGGCGAGTCCGGTGGTCAGTTCAGCCAGCACGCGAGCCCCGGCTTCATCGAGCTGTTCACGCTTCAGAGCCGGATGGCGCACCGGATTCGCGCGCGCGATCCGGGGTAGGCTTCGACCGATGTCGTCGATCTACGAGATCATCGGGCGCTTCGTCGTCCGCTTTGCCTGGGCCCGCTACGGGCGTCAGATCACGGTCCTCGGCGCCGTCCTCGGCACCGGGATCCTCGCCGGGATATACGTTCTGGCGAAGAAGGAGCCGCCGGAGGGCTGAGTCAGCGTGGGCGGGCGGTGACGTTCGCCCGCACCTGAACTACCTCGGGCCGGGTACGACGTATCCGGTAGTCGGCCGCCGGATCCCTCGCTCGATGAGAGCAACTCTCATCGTCATCTCACATCTGCGTCACGTTCGCCTTCCACAATGCCGCCCGCACGGACTCAACCCGGACACGCTCGGAGGAGGGGCGGGGGGAATGCTCAAAAGGACCGCGGCCCGGATCGCGATCTTCGGGACCGTTGCCGGTTTTGCCGTGGGTGTGCCGCAGAGCGCGCTTGCGGATCCAGCCGTCGAGGGCTCCTGGAGCAGCCTCCAGTCCTACCCGGTGGTCCCGGTGTCGATGGGCGTGATGCCCGACGGCAAGATCGTCGCCTGGGATCAGGCGAACAAGCCACCGAACTTCCCCAACATCCCCAACAACGGACCCGCGATGATCCTCGATCCGCAGACGGGTCAGATCACGCGCTCGGCGAACGTCGCGCCGCGGACCACGTTCTGCAGCCTCATCGCAACGCTCCCCGACGGCAAGCTCGCGATCATCGGCGGCGGCAGCGACTCCGGGGGCGGGGCGACCCGCGACGTCCAGATCTACGACGGAGACTCGAAGACCTTCTCGGTGCTGGGGCAGATGAACCAGCGCCGCTGGTATCCGGGCGGCACGCTCGACCGCGAGGGCAACATGGTGGTCGCCGGCGGGACGAGCACGGGGATCGAGGAGGTGAACCAGGCGACCGGCGCGAGCGCGACGCTCGACTCGACCTTCCGGGCGAACTGGTACCCGGACCTCATCCGCATGGCGAATGGGAACTTCCTGGTCGAGGACGTCGGCGACAACGTGGTAGCCGGCCCGGGTCGCTTCCTCCTCTCCGGCAACAACCTCAGCACGGTCTCGAACACGACCCAGCTCAAGGCCCGCGGTCGCGGGGTCCGCACGATGATCGGCCCTTACACGATGTTGTACAACTCGGGCGGGACCTCGAGGGAGAGCATGATCATCAACGCCTCCTCGGGCACGCCCACCTACACACAGGTCGCGTCGAGCGACTACCCGCACATGACGGGGCAGGCCGTGACGCTGCCTACCGGTGACGTCCTCGCCGTCGGCGGCAACTCCTCCGGCCACGGCACCAAGGGGACGCCGGTGATGACGCCCGAGCTCTACTCGGTCGCGGCGAACAACTGGACGGACATGGCCGACCTGGCGAGGCGGCGCACGTATCACTCGGTCGCCGCCCTGCTCCCCGACGGCCGCGTCTGGTCCGCCGGCTCGTCCTTCGACGAGGTTCAGGAGCCCAACGGCCAGTTCTTCTCGCCTCCCTACCTCTACCGCAGGGACGGCAGCGGTCAGCTGGCGACGCGGCCGAGCGCCACGGGCGCGCCGTCGACGGTGGCCGCCGGGCAGGCCTTCTCGGTCGCGACCGGCAATCCGAGCGACATCGCGTACGCGTCGTTCATCCGGATGGCGGGCACCACGCACCAGGTGAACACAGGCCAGGCGTTCGTGAAGCTTCCCGTGACCGTGCAGAGCGGGCGGGTCGAGATGGTGGCCCCGAGCGTCGACGAGGCGCCGCCGGGCTACTACATGGTCTTCCTCGTCAGCAAGAGCGGGGTGCCGTCGATCGCCCCCGTGGTCAGGATGAATCCATCGTCCTCCACCGCACCGCAGCCGCGGGTCGTGCAGAGCTCTCAGTACGAGGTGAGCACGCCGGCCTCGAACGCCTTCGACGGCAACGTCTCGCAGAGCCCCGGCTCCAAGATCAGCCACACGCTCGAGGAGTCACAGCCTTGGTGGCAGGTCGACCTGGGTCAGAGCCAGGACCTCGACAGCGTCACGGTCCGCCTTCGCGCGGACTGCTGCACCGACCGCAACCGCGACCTCTGGGTGTTCGCCTCCGACCAGCCGTTCAACTCCACGACGGTCGCAGGGGTACAGGCGCAGCCCGGCGTGACTGCGGTTCGCCTCCAAACGCCGGAGGGCGACGTCAACGTCGCCGCGCTCGACCGCACCGCTCGCTACATCCGGGTCCAGCATCCGGGCACGGGATTCCTCCATCTCGCCGAGGTGACGCCGAACCAGGCGGGCGTGCCCTCGCCACCGCTCGCGACGCAGAGCACCACGAGCGTGAGCAGCGACGTCAGCCGCGGTGCCGGGCGCGCGCTCGACGGGAACGCGAACGGCAGCATGGCCGCGGGCTACGTGTCCGAGACGAAGACGCAGAACGAGCCCTGGTGGCAGGTCGACCTCGGCCGGGAGCGCGATCTCGGGAACGTCCGCGTCGACATGCGCACGGACTGCTGCACCGACCGCACACGCGACCTCTGGGTCTTCTCCTCGAAGGCGCCGTTCACATCCAATACGGTGGCCGGAACGCTCGCCCAGCCGGGCGTGACGGCAGTCCGCATGCAGACACCGACCGGCAGCGTCGGCAACGCGGCGGTGAACGCGACCGGCCGCTATCTCCGGATCCAGTCGCCGGCCCAGAACACCCCGCTCGCGCTTGCGGAAGTCTCTTACACGGAGAACAAGCGGCCGAACGTCAGCATCACCGCACCCGCGAACGGAGCCAAGTTCACCGCTCCGGCGGCGTACGCGATCAGCGCGAACGCCGCCGATCCGGACGGCCAGGTGACCAAGGTCGAGTTCTTCCGCGGCTCGACGCTCGTCGGCACGGACACGAGCTCGCCGTTCTCGGTCAACGAGACGAACATCGGGCCGGGCAGCTACTCGCTCACGGCGAGGGCGACCGACTCCGGTGGCGCCGTGACGACGAGCGCGCCGGTCTCGATCACCGTCGACCAGCCGGCGCCGACCGGGCCGATCGCCGCCTACGCGTTCGACGAGGGCGCGGGTGGGACGCTGACGGATCGCACCGGCAACGGCCACAACGGAACGGTCTCGGGCGCCGCATGGAGCCCCGGACATTCGGGCCGCGCGCTCGCGTTCGACGGGATCGACGACATGGTGAGCGTCCCCGATCACGCTCAGCTCGACCTGACGAACGCGTTCACGATCGAGGCCTGGGTGCGGCCGGACACGCTGAACGGCTGGTGGCGGATGATCCTGATGAAGGAGGCGCCGTCATCCTTCGCCTACGCGCTCTACGCATCGACGAACGCCGCCAACCAGCCGAGCGGCTGGATCCGGAGCGGGGGCGTCGTCGGCCCGGACGCGACCCCCGTCGGCGCATGGTCACACCTGGCGACGACGTATGAGGGCGGGGCGATGCGCATCTACGTCAACGGCCAGTTGGCGGCCACCGCCACCGGCATTGCGGCGGCACGGGATTCCGCAGGCGCCCTGAGGATCGGCGGCAACTCGATCTGGGGCGGCGAAACGTTCGACGGGCTGATCGACGACGTCCGGATCTACGCCAGGGCACTGAACCAGGCAGAGGTCCAGACGGACCGCGATACGCCGGTCGCGCCGCCTCCCGACGAGCTGCCGACTCCCGCACTCGAACTGACCTTCGATGAGGCCTCGGGCAACACCGCCACCGACACGTCCGGCAACGGGCACGACGGCTCGATCAATGGCGCAATCCGCACTGCCGGGCAGGCGGGTAACGCGCTCTCGTTCGACGGCGTCGATGACCGGGTCACGGTCGCCGACCATGCGGATCTCGATCTCGAGCACGCGTTCACGATCGAGGCCTGGGTCAAGCCGGACACCTTGAACTGGTGGCGGACGGTGGTGCTCAAGGAGGCCCCACCGAGCAGGCTCTCCTACGCGCTCTACGCGTCGGCGGGAGCCGGTCCGATCCCGAGCGCATGGTCATCGGGAGGTGGGGTCGCATCGCCGAACACGATCCCGGTCGGCACATGGACGCACCTCGCGACCACATATACCGGCGGGACGATGAGGATCTACATCAACCGCCAGCTCGTCGCCACCGAGACTGGCGTTGCGGTGCCTGCGGCGACCTCGGGACCGCTACAGATCGGCGGCAATACGATCTGGAGCACGGAGGGATTCGATGGCCTGATCGACGACGTCCGGATCTACCGGGAGGCGCTCACGCCGGACGAGCTGGTGGCCGGCGAGGCGCTCGCCTCGAGGAGGGTCGGCCGCCTTCTCCGCCGCGGCTGCACCTCAGAAGCGACGTGGACCAGGAGCGGCCGGGTCAAGGACGCGGACTGCACTCGCTAGAGCTTCCGGAGCAGGGAGCGGCCGCCGCCCGGGCTCAGCCCGCGCAGACCCAGGCCGCGGAGCCCGAGTCAGCCCAGATCTGGGCGGCGACGTCGGACTGGTCGGCCGGTGAGGCGTCTTCGGGGTCGCCTTCCCCGCCGTAGAGCTCCCACGTGGACGGGAGGATCTGGTAGGCGCCGCCGGCGCCGGAGCTCGGGTTGACCGCCTCCCAGTTGCCGCCCGACTCACACATGACGATCGACTCCGGAATCGCGTAGTTGCCAAGCCACTCGCCGACCTCGGTGGTCGCCTGCTGCTCTGAGATCCGCTCGAGCTTCGCCACCTCGCCGGTCCAGTCGCCGATCTTCGACTGCAGCGACTCAACCGCGGCGGCGCGAGCGTCGCGGGCGGCGGCGAGGGAGGCAGCCCGGGCCTCGGCCTCGGCGCGCACGGCCGCGATCTGGTCGCGGGCGGCTGCGATCCGCTCGTTCTGCTCCTGCACCGCGGCCTCGGCGTTTGCGACCGCGGCGAGCTGGACCGCGACCGAGTCGCGCAGCGAGCGCACCCGGCCGACGAGCGCCGCGTCCGCCTCTTCGATCCGCTGCAGGTAGGTGCTGCGGGTGGCGAGGTCGTCGAAGTCGTCGGATTCGAGCAGAAGGCTGAGGGTGTCCGGCATGTGGTCGCGGTAGATCGCGACGAGCCTGTTCGAGAGCAGGTTGAGCGAGCGCTGGAGGTCCGCACGCGCGTTCGCGAGCTCCGTCTTCGCCTCGGCTACCGCCACCTCGAGCTGCGCCTCGCGTTCCTCGCCCTGGGCGAGAACCTGGCTCAGCTGTGATTCACGCTGCGCGGCGGCGAGGGCCTCGTCCTGGGCCTCGGCGAGGGCGGCGCTGGTCTCTTCGACCTCGGCTCCGAGGGCCCGCGCCTGATCGCGGGCGCCGGCGATCTTCGAGTTGAGCTCGTCGATCGACTGGGCGCCCGAGCGCGAGACGCCGAGGGCCGCGGCACAGACCAGCGCGGCAAGCGCGGCGAGCGCCGCCGGGCGCACGCGGGAGCTGGGGCGGGGGGAGTTTTGTTCGTCGATCGGGGTGCCCATCTTTCGGCGCCTACGGGGTTAGCTGACGGGCTCGCGCCTGGGCAGGCGCTACGCGACGGCGTCGCGATTCGCCCCGGGCGGGTAAGAGCAAGACCGCCTTCGGGTCCCCCGATCACCTGCAAACGAAGAGCCATCTGCAGGGGATTCGGCGAGGGCCGATCCTAGCGAAGGGGGTTCGGCCGGCCCCTCCGCGGGCGGTGGGAACTCCTTCTCATGCAACGGAAGTTGCACCGCGCGCGCGAGGCGCACGCACAACTTTACGGCTGCGAGTTGCAAGTTCTGGAGGTTTATGTAGGATTGTGCAGGCTTATTCAGGAGTGACAGGGATGGGAGTCGTCATGGGTTACCGCAAGGGCTAGTCACCGCTCAGACGTTCGTAGGAAGCAACGCCGCCAGGGCGCTCGGTTGCCGACGGCGTTTTGCCGTGCGTGACGGCTAGGAAGGCGCGAGCTCGGCGGCTGCCGACGGCGTCGCAGCCACGTAGTCGTGGATGCGGCGGTCGGAGGCGAGCTCGGTCTCGAAATCCGCGTCGCGGCCGGTTCGTGCCTCGGGTTCCTTCTCGTTCAGCACGCGGACGAAGGCCTCGACGAAGTCGCCGTCGAGTTGCGTCCCGCTGACACGCCGCATCTCCGCGATCGCCTCGAACGAGCTCATCGGCTCGCGATACGAGTCGCGCGCGGTCATCACGTCGTAGGAGTCGGCGACGGCGACGATGCGCGCGAGCGCCGGGATCTCATCGCCGGACAGGCCGTGCGGGTAGCCCTGTCCGTCGATGCGCTCGTGGTGGGCGATGATGACCTCGCTGATGGGCGCGTAGCCCTCGATCTGCGAGACGATCCGGGCGCCCTCCTCGGGGTGTCGCTTGACCGCCGCCCACTCCTCGGCGTCGAGGCCGCGTCGGGTCGTCTTCAGGATGTGGTCCGGGAGCACGAACTTGCCGATGTCGTGGAGGAGGCCGGCGGCGTGAGCGACGTCCCGGTCCTCGGCGGAGTACCCCGCTTCGGCCGCGATCTCCCGCGCGTAGCGTGCGACGGCCGCCGAGTGCCTGGCCGTCATCCGATCGCGCAGGTCGAGCGTGCGCAGGAGCGCTGAGAGGAGAGCGACCTGGAAGCCGGCGAGTTGCTTCGCGCGTCGCTCGAGCTCGTCCGCGCGTTCCTGCGAGGTGAGGAGAGCCCTGACCAACGCCTGAAAGACGAGAACGAGCACGCCGAACAGGGCGACCCCTTCCGTGCCGACCTCCACGTAGGCCAGCGCGACGGCGAGCGCGAGGATCGCCGAGGCGAGCTCGGACGGGAGGAGCGGCACGAGCGCCCGGTTGACCTCGGCCCTGAAGCTCGAGCGGTCCTGGTAGGACGTGTACCCCGCGATCAAGCCGAAGTCGATGGCGAGCGCCAGGCAGAAGACACCGAAGATGAGCAGGTAGAACCCGGTGCTGCCCTCGGCGACACTCCCCCAGTCGGACACGCCGTGGAAGACGATCCCGGCGATCAGCGGGAACCACGCGAATGCGACCGCGTTGATCAGCAGGTCCGTGAGCGAGTAGCGCTCGCGGACCCAGGACACGATCATCGTCAGGACGCCGGCGACGGCCGCCGGTGGTCCTCCGAAGAAGACCGCGGCGATGACGATCGCCAGGAAGCTCGCGGAGAGGACCGTTCGCCTCACAGGCAACTCGATCCGGATCAGATCGCTGATGATCGCCATCGCCAGCAGCAGCGCCAGGGGTCCGAGGTTCCAGTCGGCGAACGGGTCGGCGAGCACCGACAGCGCCACGGCGCCGATCAGCGCGATGAGCTCAGCGGCAATCACGCCTCGTGAGGGCCTTGGCGTCATGGGGTTGAGGTTGTCGCCTCCGGGTCGGGCCTGGGTCAGCGCGCCGCCGAGTTTCGCTCGCTGCCGGCCGGCCCCTGAACCGGCTGGCGCATCGAGGAGAGGAAGCGCTCGAGGTCGTCGAGCGAGTAGCGGCGCTGTCCGCCGGGCGTGCGGTAGACGGGAACGAGGCCCTGATCGGACCACTTGCGAAGCGAAGCGGCGCTCACCCCGAGATGGGCCGCGGCCTCGCTTACGTTGAGGAATCGTGACGGATCCATTCGCAGTCGCTTTCTTACGCGTTCATTCCACCCGAAAGCGGGCAGAACTTGCACTGACCTCACCTTGGTAGCCCTTCGACCACCCAACTGCCAAAGGCCTACGCGCCCTCTGCCAAGCACTGCGCAACTTCTGCGGTCGAAACTTGCGCGAACTTGCATAGCCCCTGCAAATTGGGTGCAAACGTGCGCAGATGGGCCGCCGAACGCAGGCCTGTCCGGTTCGGCGGGCCAGGCGCCGCGCTAGGAGAACGACTCGACCAGCGTCGCCGTGGCGGCGGCGGGGTCCTCGCCGAGCGAGGGGACGCCGTCGCGGCCGGCGATCAGGCGGGCGGCGCGGAAGCCGTAGAGCGTCGCCGCCACATGCTCGGTGCGCAGGTGGCGTAGCGGATCGCCGAGGACGTCGAGGCGGGCGTCGGAGCCGCAGATCACGATCGCCTCCGGGTTCAGCGCGCGCAGCGCGCTGCGGAAGCGGCCCTCGGCGAGGCCCGCCGACAGCGTCAGGACGCGCATGCCGGAGCGGCGGAGGAAGAGCTCGAGCGCCTGGACGTGCACCGCCTCGACCCCGAGCGGGGAGCCGGAGTCGAGCAGCAGGACGCCCTCGAGGCGGCTCGCCGGGGCGGCCAGACGGCGCGCTCCGTGGAGCCACCCGGTCGCCCAGCGGCAGGCGTGCTCGAGCTCGGCGACGCCATTGTCGCGGCGCGAGGCGAGCTCGAGGGCGGGGAGGAGGAGCTCGCTCACTGTGCGCTCGACCGAGCGCACGGCGAGGCTCTCCTCCAGCTCACGGTCCGCGGCGAGCTCGTCGAAGCGGTCGAAGGCGGTCACCAGGCGGGCCGGGGTCGCGGGTCCGCGGCCACGCCGGCGGGCGACCTCGACGGCGGAGGAGATGTTGTGCGTCTCGCGCAGTGCCTCGCGGAGGGCCTCGACCTCCTCGAGCTCGTAGACGCGGTGGTTGCCAGGCGTGCGGCGCGGGTGCGGGTAGCCAAGCCGACGCTCCCAGCTCCGCAAGGTGCTGGGGCTGACGCCGAGCATCTCGGCAGCCGCGTTGATCCTGATGCCGCTCATTGGTCGAGGTAGGTCGCTCTACTTGATTCTAAGTAGAGGGGAGGTCGTAGGATCGAACCACTTCTGGCAGCGATTGGCAAGGATGACCGGGTTGGGCGGCCGCGATCTTGCACCGGTCACTCGGGGGCGCCGCCGTTTATCGGCACGACGATCGGACGTCCCTGAGCCTTTGCCGCGTAGGTCGCCTGCTCGGCGCGGGCGATCAGATGCTCGGGCGAGCGGCCGTCAGCCGGGCACGAGGAGACTCCCGCAGTGATCGCGAGACGCGGTCCCTCGGGCAGCTGCGCCTCGGCGATCAGACCGGCGATCCGCTCGACCATCGGCACCAGCCCGGCGGCTTCGGTGTGCGGCGCGAGGATCGCGAACTCGTCGTCGGCGAAGCGGAACGCCTGGTCGCAGGACCGCACCTGGCGGCGAATGACTCCGGCGATCGCGCTCAGCATCCGGTCCCCGGCGGACTCTCCGTAGGCGCGGTTGATCTTCTCGAGCCCGTCGATGTCGACGAGGGCGAGCGCGAACGGATATCCGTAGCGGCGGTTCTCGGCGAGGAGCAGCGCGATCCAATCTTCCATCCTCGCGACCTTCGGCAACCCGGTGAGCTCGTCGAAGGGCGCCTCGATCGTGAACGCCTCGACCATCGATGCGCTGACCGCGCCCTGGAGCTCGCCGAAGATCTCCGCCAGCCGCGCGACGGTCCCAGGGAACTCGGCCCGCTGCGTCTCGTGCGCGTCGCGACGGATCGCCTCGACCATCAAGCCCTGGAGTGCCGCGAGATCGCGGGAGACCCGCTCGGCCGCGTCGGCGCCCCGGCGCAGGCCGGCGAGCGTCTCCGCCCGCCTGCGGCCGGCGAGCGCGCGGGTCGAGCCTGCGGCCGGATCGTCGAGGGCGCTGAAGATGTCGGCGATCAGCTGCGGCGCCTCGGTCGTGATCCACGAAACGGGCAGGTTCTCGACGTCGGCGAGCGGCGTGCGCTCGACCATGCGCAGCAACCACTCTTTCGCGAGCTGCTGATCGTCTTCGTGCGAACGCGTTCTCTCCCCGCGCGCTGGCGGCTCCATGCGCGGTCAACGTAGACGGCGGCCCGGTCGCCAAGTTGCGCGCGGCGTCCAGTCACGCCGACCTCCCCCTGACCGCTGCCCGCGCTGACGTAGACTCGCCGCAGTGGCAGCCGAGGAGAGAGGATCCGCGGAAGGCACCGCGCCAGGCGCGCGAGCCGGGCCGGGGGCTCCTGGAGGCGACGCGATCATCGGCGCGACGCTCGAGGGCCTGCGCCGCGCGGCGGAGGAGGTCGAGCACGTCGCGGCAGTCGCGGAGACGCTTCAGCGCAGCCTGCTCCCCGAGCGTCTCCCCGAGATCCCCGGGCTCGACAGCGCCGCGCGCTACGTCGCCGGCAGCGCCGACGCCCAGGTCGGTGGCGACTGGTATGACGTCGTCGCCCTGCGGGAGGGCCACGCCGGGGTCGCGATCGGCGACGTCGTCGGCCACGGCCTCGACGCCGCTGCTCGGATGGCAAGGCTCCAGAACGCCTTGCGCGCCTACGCGCTCGAGGGCCTGCGCCCATCGCTCGTGCTCGAGCGGATGAACAGCTTCGCGCGCGAGGTCGCGGGCGGACCGATGGCGACACTCCTCTACGGCGTCGTCGATTCGGAGGAGGGCAGCCTGCGGATGGCTTCGGCCGGTCACCCGCCGCCGCTCGTGATCGAGCCCAACGGGCACGCCTACTTCGCCGAGGGACCGGCCGGCAGTCCGCTCGGCGTCGTCCCCTTTCCGACCTACGAGGAGTCGTCGATCTCACTCCAGCCCGGCTCCACCGTCCTCCTCTACACGGACGGCCTGGTCGAGCGCCCCGAGGCGCCGCTCGACGAGGGTCTCGAATGGCTGCGCGGCTTCGCCTCCGGCGTGCCCGACCATCCGGACGAGCTCTGCGGCGCCCTGCTGCAGGCGCGCTTCCGCGACTCCGTCCCGCGCGACGACGTCGCCCTGCTCGCGGTCCGGATCGAGCCGATTCCGGTCGAGCGGATCGAGACCACCCTGCGCGCCGAGCCCGAGTCGCTGGCGCAGATGCGGCGCGCGCTCGGGCGATGGCTGCGCGCCGCGGGTGCCACCGACCAGGAGATCTACGAGACGCTGGTCGCCGCGGGCGAGGCGTGTGCGAACGCGATCGCCCACGCCTACCCGCCGGGTGAGGCCTCCTACGTGGTCGAGGCCGTGCGCGTCACCGACGGGATCGAGATCCGGGTTCGCGACTTCGGCAGCTGGCGAGCGCCGCGAAGCGGCTCGCAAGGCCGCGGGCTCGAACTGATCGAGGAGCTGATGGACGACGTCGAGATCGACAGTGGACCGACCGGGACCACGGTGCGCATGCGACGGGGGCTCGCTGAGGAGAAGGCGCGCCTATGAGAGACCGGATCGCCGGCTTCGAGTTCGCCGAACACGACGGCGGCGTCGTCGTCGCCTCGGTCGAGGGCGAGATCGACAGCTCGAACGCGGCCGAGCTCCGGCTCGCGCTCTCGGAGCGGCTGCCGAGCACGTCGAGCTCGCTCGTCCTCGACCTCAGCGACGTCACCTACCTCGACAGCTCCGGCATCCACCTGCTCTTCGACCTCGGGCGGCGCCTCGCCGCCCGCCGCCAGCAGATGCGTCTCGTCGTCCCCGTGCAGGCCCCGATGCGCCGAGTGCTCGAACTCTGCGCCGTCGACTCGGTCGCGCCGATGGACGAATCGCTGGACCTCTCGCTGACCTCCCTGGGCGCCGGCGACTGAATACATTCGCGCCACGTCCTCCGCTCCCGCCTTGAATCAATTGTCCGCGACTACGCCGCGGACATCTTGTTCTGCTCCCGCCTCCGGGCGTGCGCGGGCTTGCTGAGGGGCCCGCTTCTACGAAACGCGGGTGGCCGAAGACCACGAGGCGCGGAAGCGCTCCATGGCCCGCTCGAGGCGTGGTTCGATGGCGCTGCCGCCGGCGAGGACGTCGCCGACCCGGGTGGCGAAAGCCTGGAGCAGCAGCATCTCGTTGCGACCGACCGGGCGGCTGACCCGCGCGGCGAGGGCGATCACGCCGAGCAGGCGCCCGCCGCCGACGATCGGGGCCGCGATCATGGCGCCGCCCTTCCCGGTGTTGCTCGAGTCCTGAAGCAGCTGCGCTCGGCGGTCGAGCGCCGCGCGTCCGAGGGCACCGTCGCCGAGGGCGATCGTCTCCGTGAGGTCTGGACCGTGGTCGCCGGCGCCGGCTTGAGCGGCCCGGTGGAGCGCGAGCCCGTCCTCGTCGGCGAGGTAGATCGCGCCGCGGTCGACGTCGTAGAGCTCGACCAGCCCGTCGAGCATCCGGCGAAGCGCCTCGGCCGGTGGGCTGGCAGTCGCCGTCACTGTGCGCGCCGGGGCCGGGGCGGGGGACCCCGCGGGCGGTGCGGCCTCATTCGAGATCTCGTGGCTCTGCAGCGCGAGGGCGACGGCCTGCGAGCGGGTGGAGGCGCCGAGCTTCGCCATCGCGTTGCGCACATGCGTGCGCACCGTCTCGGGGGAGAGCACCAGACGGGCGGCGATCTGGGCGCCGCTCAGGCCATCGGCGAGCATGCCGAGGATCTCGCGTTCACGCCGGGTGAGCGCGACGCGGGTCGAGCCGTCACCTCCGTTGCCCGGCGCCGATCTCCTTGCGTCGTCGCTCATGCCTTGCCCAACCCCTCGTATCGTCTTCGTCCCGAACGCCTGGGACCTGACCCGGCACCAATCTACCAGTAACCAATTTGAGGTAATGCAGGCTTCCTTTCGGCGTATTTAAGCGCCGCGCCCGTTGACCGAGGCCAAATCGACCCGTAGAAAAGTCCGTACCGGGTGCTCGGAGGCCCCGGTTCAGGTGCGCACCTTCCGTTCGGCATGAGGCCGTCGCGAGGGGGGTCCACTCGGACGGTGGACCTGAGCGATGGGTGATTGGGATTTGATGCACGGAGGATCCAGCGTGGGGATACGTCGGCGGGCCGCTGAGGCGGCCCCCGTCGTGCCGGGATCCCCGAGGACGACCGGATGACGACCGCCGAGCTGCGCGCGGCGCGCCCCATCCGCCTGCGCGGCGGGATCCAGGCCCTCGAGGCGCAGCGCCTGATCGACCTGATCGCGCTGCGGCTCGCGCCCTCCGCGGCGGCGGGATTGATCGCCTACTCGCACATGACGGAGGTCGGTACCGGCCTGATCGTCTTCCTCGGCGTCCTCCTCGCCACGCACGCGCTGGATCGCGCTGAGATGCCGATGCAGCTGATGCCGGCGAGCCGCGTGATCGTTGGCGCGCTCGCCCCGGTCGTCGGTGCCCTCATCGCCTGGCTGGTGCTGCTACGGCGCCGGCCACGGCTACTCGCTGACGCAGTTCGAGGCCGTCGTCGCCGGCTCCTGGCTCGTCCTTGCGCTCGGCGCGTGGATGCGCCAGCGCGTGACGCGCAACCTGACGGCCCGGGTCGCGGTTATCGGCGGGCGCGAGTTCGCTGCCGACTTCGCCGCCGAGCTGACCGAGTCCGGGGTGACCGCAGCTACGAGGTCGTCGGCTGGGTCGGCGCGACCGGGCCCGCCGAGTACCGGCGCCTGCGCTGGCTCGGGCCGCTCGACCAGGTCCGTGACGCGGTCATCGGCGAGGGCATCGACCTGCTCGTCCTCGCTCCTTCTGCCGGCGACCCGGCCGGCTCGCGCATCGAGGACGTCTTCGGCCTCGTCGCGGACGAGTGCCTCGACCTTCCGGTGCGCCTGATCGCCGCCAACCAGCTATACGAGGAGCTCTTCGGCCACGTCCCGGTCGGGACGATCGACGCCGCCTGGTACCGCTACATCATGCACCCTCGCTACCGCGCGGGTGCGCCGCTCTCGAAGCGGATCTTCGACCTCTCGCTGTGTGGGCTGATCGCCCTCCTCTTCGCCCCGCTGATGCTGATCGCGGCGATCGCGATCAAGCTCAGCGACGAGCGGCCCGATCCTCTATCGCCAGCGGCGTCTGGGGAGTTCGGCGCCCAGTTCTCGATTCTCAAGCTGCGGACGATGCGGTCGACGCCGAGCGCGACGGCCCCCGGTGGGCAGAGGCCGGCGACCAGCGGGTGACCAGGGTCGGCCAGATCCTCCGCCGCACCCACCTCGACGAGGTGCCGCAGCTCTGGAACGTGCTCCGCGGCGACATGACGCTCGTCGGGCCGCGCCCGGAGCGCCCCGAGATCGTCGGCGAGCTCGAGCGACGGTTCCCCCACTACACCCGCCGCCACCTGGTCAAGCCCGGCATCGCCGGCTGGGCGGCGCTCCGCTGCGGCTACGCGGGGTCCGACCTCGGTACCGCCTGGAAGCTCTGCCACGACCTCTTCTACATCAAGCGCCGCTCCGTCTTCGTCGACGCGCTCATCCTCGCCGAGACCGCGGTCGAGGTCTTCCGCGACGCGCACCGTGCGCTCCGGGCCCCGGACGAGCGCTTCCTGCTGGCTCCGAAGAGGCGCGTGGCTGAGACGGCGCTCGCCGCCGGCGAGATCGATCGCACGGTGTCGTCGGGAAGCGCGCAGGCCGTGCTCGTCGTCGACGACGAAGGGGTGACGGCCGAGGCCAGCCTCGGAGCCTGCCGGATGCTCGGCGTCGCCCGTGCCGAGATCGTCGATCGCCCGTTCGCGACCTGCTCGAGCCGGAGGCGCGCGGAGAGCTTTGGTCACTTCTGGCGCGCCTTCCGTGCAAGCGGCGGCCAGGCGGTGCCGTTCCGCCTCGACGCTCCCGCCGCCGCGGGATCGGTCGAGATCTCGGTCGAGGCCGAGGTCCTGCCGTCGCGTCACCTGATCGCGCTCACTCCCACGGCAACCGCGCCGCCGGCGCTCGACCCTCCTCGATCCGCCGGACGCCCGAGCGCCGCCCCGGCGCGAGTCGCGCCCGGCGCGAAAGCCCGACCGCGCGCGAGCGCGAGATCCTGGGCTTCCTTGCGACCGGCGCCACCGACGCTCAGATCGCCGCCCGGCTCGACCTTTCACCCGCGACCGTGCAGACGCACGTCCGCAACGCGAAGGCCAAGCTCGGCGCCCGCACCCGCGCGCAGGCCGTCGCCCTCGCGCTCCGCCGCGGGCTGATCGCGGCGGCCTGAGCGTCAGCGCACGCCGAGCGTGGCGGCAAGCTCCTGGACCCGCTCCGAGCGCGGGTTGAGCTCGAGCGCGATCCGCGCCTCGTTCCGCGCGAGGAGCGGGTTGTTGTCCGCGTAGAGCTCGGCCAGCAGGAAGTGCCCCGCCCATTCCCAGGGGCGGAAGTCGACCGCGTCGGCGAGCGCCTCGATCGCCCGCTCCTCGTCGCCGAGCTCGCGTGCGATCGCGCCCTCGGCCAAGAGCGGCGTGTCGGAGAGTGGATAGATCGAGTGGGCGGCGTCGAGATCGCTGTACGCCTGCTCGGGATCGTCGCGCCAGCCGTCGTAAGCGCTGTCGACGTAGCGCTCACTGAGCAGCGGCGGGATCGCGACGATGGCGAGCAAGACAGCGGCGATGATCAGCGGCCGTCGCCACCGCTGTTTTTCGGGATCAGCGACGGCGAGCACCGATGGGGATGCGGCCGCGCCGAGCAGGACGAGGACGATGGCGGTGACTGCCGGGTAGGCCCAGAACCAGTCGACGGAGGCGTGGACGAGCCAGTAGGCGCCGCTCGCGAGCGCTGCCGCGCTCAGGGTTGAGGCGGCGGGGCCGAGTTTTCGCGGCCGGAAGGCGGCAAGCCCAATCGCGACGATCGCGGTGACGATCAGGGCGAAGCCGAGGATGCCGAGCTCCGCGAGCTGCTCGAGCTCAACGCTGTGCGCGTCACGGGCGTAATGATTTCCCCCCTCGCGCTTGAGGAGATACGTGTACTGGTAGCCGCCGGCGCCGTCGCCGAAGAGCGGGTCGTCGGCGAAGTCGTCGAGGGCTACCCGCCAGAGGTCGTTGCGGACCGAGCCCACGTTGAAGGAGAAGCGGCTCGAGGACGAGCTGAGATCCGGGCTACCCGTCTCGGTGAACTCCGTCGCGCGGTCACCGACCCACTTGACCGGATCGCCGACGACGATGAAGAAGCCGATCACCAGCACGACGCCGCCGGCGATGAGGGTGCGGCCGATGACCCGGTTCGAATCGGTATCCGCGCTGCGGATCCCGGGCAGGCGTGCTTCGAAGCGAGCGGCGAACGCGCCAAGCACGACGGAGGCCACGCTCGCGACCGTGAGCATCCAGGCGACGCCGTTCATCTCGTCCACCGTTTCGGAGAAGACACCGTTCGCGGCCGAGTAGAGGCTCAGCGCCGACGGGACCACCAGGAGCGCCGGGACGATCGCCAGCCCGAGCCAGCAGATGGATTTCAGGCGGTAGGGGGAGAGGAGGATGTAGACGAGGACGGCGACGCCCATCGCGGGCAGGGAGGCGCGACTCTGGCCGAGGAGGAAGATCATCATCGCGAGGCTGGCGATGCCGAGCGCGACGCCGCGGGCGCGCCAGTCAAGCGCGCGGTTGGCGGCGAGCGAGACCGCGGGGAAGAGGGCGATCGCGAAGAAGGCGACGTTCGCGTTGCGGTAGCCGAGGGGGAAGTCGAGCGTTCCATCGACCTCGAGCAGGTCGCGGGGGTTGGACCCGAAGAGGGCGACGATCGTCGCGATCCCGGCAAAGCCCGCGCCCGCCGCGACCGGCACGAGCGACAGCTCCATCCGCGGGCCGAGCAGGTTTCCGAGCCAGATCCCGAGCCCGAAGACGAGCGCATACGTGAGCACCCGCTCTCCATCGATGACGGCGATGTCCGGCGCCGCGCTCCAGATCGCCGAGAGGGCCGTCCAGCCCGCGAGCGCGATCAGGGCCACGAGCCCGACCGCCGCCGGCGGGGAGAGCCGCAGGTTGCCGCGCCACGGCGCGAGCACGGCGAGGAGCACCGTGGCGATGCAGAGGAGGATGACCCCCGGCAGGAGGACGGTGCTGAAGTAGGCGCCCTCCTTCCACGCCCACCAGCCACAGATGACCGCGAGCACGGCAACGAGGAACAGCGCCGCAATTTCCAGGCGACCGGTTCCGATGCTGGTCGAGGTGGATCCCCCCGTCGGGCGCGGGTGCTCGAACACTTGTCCTGAAGGATGCCTGGCGGCGCCTGGGTCGTGCGTTGCAATGGGGGGAGCTGGGCGGGTCGGCGCGAAGCGTGGCTCGACCCGGTCAGCTGGCTACGGCGAGAGCAGGAGCGAACGAGCGATGGAACAAGGCGCAGGCAGCGGCGGCGATCCCTTCCGCGAGGCGGCGGATCGCGCCCGCGAGGAGCTGTTGCAACAGCTCGGTGACGAGGCGGATCGCCTCGACGCAGAGCTCTCGAGCCTCTCGGAGCGGATGCTCGCCGGCGCGCGCAAGATCGCCGAGGAACGGGTCGAGCGGGAGATCGCGAGGCTCGCCTCGAGCTCCCAGGAGCTGAGCGCGGAGCTTCACCAAAGACTTGCCGACGGCACCGAGGACGTGCGGGCGACGCTCACGGCCGAGCTCAACCGGACGTCCGAGCTGATGCGGGCCGAGGCCGACCGGTCGGTTCGCGACCTGGGCGAGCGGCTCGGCCGCGACCTCGACGCCCGCGTCGCGGACGGGTCGACCCGCGTCGAGACACAGCTCACCCGCCAGCTCAACGACGGGCTCGAGCATTCGGAGACCGAGCTTCGCCGGCGCGTCGACAGCGCGATCGAGGCCGCCGAGACCTCGGCCGCGGGCCGCCTCGACGCCGGTCTCGCGCAGGCTTCCGGGACGCTTGCCGGTGAGATCGAGGCGGCACGCGCCGATCTGCGGGAGCGGATCACGGCCACGGTCGAGGGAGCCGTCGGCGAGATCTCGCGCACGGCAGCGCGCCAACGCGAGGAGCTCGAGCGGGAGCTCGAGGTCGGGATCACCAGCGCGGAGAGCCGCCTCTCGGAGGGCGTCGGCACCGCGACCGCGGCGGCCCGCGGCGAGCTTCAGGGCGAGATCGAGGCCCGGATCGACGCGATCGAGTCGGAGCTCGGGGCGCGGGTGGCAGAGAACCGCACCGAGCTCACGCGACTCCGCAAGCAGGCTCTCGGATCGATCCGCGATGACCTGCGCGACGAGATCTCGAAGCGGATCAAGAAGCTTCGCAAGCAGGCGAACGAAGGGCTCGAAGCGCGGCTCGAGGAGGCGCTCGCGCGCGTCAGCGACGAGGCCAAGGAGCGCGCCGACGGGCTCGCGGGCGGAGTCGAGAGGCGCGTCGAGGCGCTTTCGGGCGGCGTCGAGAAGCAGGTCGAAGAGCTCACCGGCGGCGTCGAGAAGCGAGTCGAGGAGCTCTCGGGCGGCGTCGCGAAGCAGGTCGAAGAGCTCACCGGCGGCGTCGAGAAGCGAGTCGAGGAGCTCTCGGGCGGCGTCGAGAAGCAAGTCGAGGAACTCTCGGGCGGCGTCGAGAAGCGAGTCGAGGAACTTTCGGGCGGCGTCGAGAAGCGGGTTGACGAGCTCGCGGGCGGAGTCGAGGAGCTCTCGGGCGGCGTCGAGAAGCGAGTCGAGGAACTTTCGGGCGGCGTCGAGAAGCAGGTCGAGGAGCTCACCGGCGGCGTCGAGAAGCGGGTTGACGAGCTGTCACGGGGGGTCGACACGCGGGTCGAACGCCTCAGCGATGAGGCCGGAGCCCGGGTGGACGCTCTCGCCGCCGGTCTCGAGGAGCGGATCGGGGAGCTCTCGACCGAGGTCCAGCGGCGCGCCGGCCATCTGACCTCGAACGTCGAGTCGAGCACGACCCAGCTCTCCGAGATTCTGACCAGACGGGTGGAGACGCTGGCCGCGGAGCTGCGCGAGGAGATCAGCCGCCGCGTCGGCGCCGACGTCGCCGAGAGCGCACGCGCGCTCTCGGCCACGCTCGAGGGGGCTGCCGCCGAGCGCTCCGAGCGCGTCGATGCCGAGCTCCGCGCGACCGTCGCCGCGGCGACCACCGGTCTTGGCGAGCGGATCACCGCGTCGATGGAGGAGCTCGCGACGCGGCTCGAGGCCGGCGCCCAGGAGCGCACCGCGGCGGCTCAGCAGATCTTCGAGCAGCGTGCCGAGGAGGCCGCAGCGCGGGCCGAGACCGCGGAGCAGAAGGCGACCGAGCGCACAGAGGCGGCGCTCCGGGAGGCCGCGGAGCGAGCGGAGGCGGCCGAGAAGGAGGCAGCGGAGCGGGCCGCAGCGGCGGAGCGGGAGGCGTCCGCGCGCGCCGAGGAGCTTGCGAGGAACGCGGCCGAGCGTGCCGAGGCCGCGCATACGGAAGCGGCCGCGCGCGCCGCTGCAGCTGAGCTTGAAGCGGCCGAACGGGCCGCCGCGGCCGAGGCCGTCGCAGCCCAGCGGACCGAGGAGGCCCGCAGGGAGGCCGAGGCGGCGCTGAAGGCTGCCGAGGAACGCACCGAGGCGGCCAACGCCGCCGCGGCAGGGCGCGCCGAGGCTGCCGAGCGTGAGGCCGCCGACCGTGCGGCGGCTGCCGAGCAGTTGCTCGCCGAGCGCGCGAGCGTCGCGGAGCGGCTCTTCGGCGAGCGCGCCGACGCTGCCGAGAAGCGCGTCCACGAGCAGGCCCGGGCGAGCCACGAGGCACTCGAGCGGGGGGTGGACGAGCGCCTCACGGCGGCCGCGAGCGAGCTCACGGAGCAGATCGAGCGTGCCCGGGAGGAGCTCGCCGCGCGTGCGCTGGAACGCAGCGAGAGCCAGGAAGTCGAGACCCGCTCATGGGCCGAGAGGACGGAGGCCTCGCTCGCGGAGAGCAAGTCGCAGATCGACACCCGGGTGTCTGCCGCCGAGGGCCGGATCGAGTCCGCCCTCACGGAACTCGGGCTCGAGCGGGACCGTGCCCAGTCGCTGATCGGCGAGACGGTCGCCGGCGAGATCGAACGAGCCACCGACTCGATCGAGACGATTCGGAAGTCGAGCGAGGCCTCGCTCGAGGCGAAGGGTGCCGAGCTCGCCGATTCACTGTCCGGGAAGGTCGCCGAGGTCGCCGAGCAGACGAACGCCGCCGCCCGCGAGGCGGCCGCGGCCGAGCTTGCCGAAGCGTCGGAGACCAGCCGGTCCGAGCTCGCCGCCGAGGCGGAGGAGGCGCGTCGCTCAATCGGAGAGTTCGCCGAGAACACGCTCTCGCGCAAGGCGCGCCGCCACGAGCTGAAGCTCGTCCGCGAGGAGCGCGAGCGCCGGATCCAGGACGCGGAGGAGCGGATCCGAAAGCACGGTGACGAGGTCCTCGAGCAGGCAAAGGGCGCCGTCGAGCAGCTGAAGACAGAAGACCTGACCGTGATCCGGGCGGCAGTCGCGACGATGCGGACCGAGGCGGAGGGCGAGGCGGCTCGCCTGCGCGAGCTGATCGCGAAGTCCGAGCGCGACCTCGGCGAGCGGATCGATCGCGACACCGCGCGCGTTACGGAGGCCGCGGACGAATCCGAGCGCCGGGTCACCGTGCGGGCGGAGTCCGCCGAGCAGGGCATCAACACCCGCGCCGAGTCTGCCGAGGCGGAGATCGCGACCACCGCCCGGAGCGCGGAGGAGGCCGTCGAACGTCGCACCGAGGCAGCGCAGGAGGTGATTGCCACACGCGCGACGTCGGCCGCGCAGCAGCTCGCCGACGACGCCGAGGCCGCCCACGAGGAGATCGCCGGAGCCGTCGAGGGCGCCCGTGAGGCGATCGCGACCGGGCTCGGCGAGGCCGAGAGCCGCCTCGGCGGATACGTGAGCGAGGCCGAGCAGCGCTTCGCGCTCCGCGCCGAGGAGGCCGACCGGTCGATCGAGGAGCAAGTAGCGCGCTCGGAGAGCTCGGCCGAGGATGCCGAGCGCCGCGTCACGGGCCACATCGAGGCCGCCGGCCGCACGATGGCCGAACGGCTCGCCCGCGCGGAGAGCTCTGCCGCCGACACGGAGGCGCGGATCGCGATCCGCGCCGAGGAGATCGAGGAGGCGATCGCGAGCCGGCTCGCGGCGGCCGAAACGGCGAGCGCCGAGGCGCAGGAGCGGATCGGAGTCCGCGCCGCCGAGGCCGAGCAGGCGATCGAGACGCGGGCGACGCAGAGCGAGCGGGCGATCGGCGAGCGCGCGACGGAGACCGAACGCACGATCGGCGGGCGCGCCGCGGAGGCCGAGCGCACGCTTGCCCAGCGCGCGGCGGCGAGTGAGCAAGCGATTGAAGAGCGCGCGGCGACCGCGGAGCAGCGCATCACGGGCAACCTCGAGGAGGCGGAGAGAACTCTTGCCGAACGGCTGGCGCAGGTCGAGGAGCGGGCAGCGAGCGCCGAACAGCGCCTCACCGCTCAGCTCGAGACGGGCGAGGAGCGGATCGGCGAGCGCCTGGCCGCCTCTCAGCGCGCGGCGCTCGACTCGGAGCGGGCGATCGCCGAGCGAGCCGAGTCGGCCGAGAGTGCGGTAAACGCGCGGGCGGAGTCCGCCGTGGAGGCGATTTCCCGCACCGCCACGGGAGCCGAGGAGGCGATCTCGAGTCGCGCGGTGGAGTCCGGCCGGCTGTTGAGCGAGAGGGCGAGCGCATCGACCGAGGCCGTCGACGCCTCCCTGGCTGCCGCCCGCGCCGAGCTCGAGGCCGCGGCGAACGCCGCCCGGGAGGCGACCGATCGCAGCGGCGCCGAGATCTCGCAGCACCTGCTCGAGACCGCCCGTGGCGAGGAGCGTGAGCTGAGCGCTCGCCTGCGAGCCGAGGTCGCGCAGATGGTCGACAAGGCGCGCGCAGAACTGCTCTCGGTCCGCGACGAGATCGCGCAGATCACCGTCGACGTCCGCGCCGCCGCCGACGCCGCCGAGGAACGGGTCGCGGAGGCAACCCGGATCGGCGAGGCGACGATCTCGACCCGCGCTCAGGGCGCCGCCGCCGGCGCTGTGCGCGAGGTCACCGCGAGCGCGACGGAAGCGACCCGGAGAATCGAGGCGCAGGCCGGTTCGGTCGAGGCGCGGACCAAGCTCGACGACGTGATCGGCCGCCTTCAGGAGGCCGACGAGCGCCTGCGGGCGAGCGACGAGCGCACCAAGGACGCGCTCCGCCACCTGCGCGCGGTGCCCGAAGAGGGCGCCAACGGCGCCTAGATCCCGCGGCTAGCGCTTCCGCGTCCCGGCGATCTCGGCGACCTGTCGCGGGCGTAGGAGAGCTTTCAGGGTGCTCTCGTCGATCGCGGCGAGCCCGCCCTTCTTGATCTCGATCCGCCCTCCGGTGACCAGCTGGATCGCGCGCGAGAAGTCGGGTTCGTGGCCGACGAGGAGCGCGGACCCGCGCCCGGCGGCGATCTCGTGGGGATCGAAGTCGCCGCCGCGAAGCCGCTCGTCCTCCTCGACCTCGGTCCCGAGCTCGGCCGCGGCGAGCTCCGCCGTCTCCAGCGCGCGCAGCTTCGGGCTCGTCAGGCAGGCATCGAACGTCACGTCGAGGCGCGCGAGCGCCAGCCCGGCGTCGCGTGACTGGCGCTTCCCCTTCGCGGTCAGGTGGCGCGAGAAGTCGTCCGCGGAGGAGTCCTCGGCATCACCGTGGCGCAGGAGCCAGATCACGCGGAGAATCTAACCGGGCGGGGCCTTGCGGGCGAACCGCCCCTCGGGGCTATGCTGGGTTGAGGATGCGGGTCACGCTGATGATGGCGGTGCTCGTGGCCGCCGGGCTTTTCACCACCGAGCCCGGCACCGCGCACGCGAGGACGGGGTTTTGTCCCGGCGGCCTGCCCGCCAGTGGCAAGGTCGTCGGCGATTTTGCGAAGCCCTACGCCTCCGCTTATGAGAAGAAGGTCCCGATCTACGTCGAGACCGACGGCCCCGCGCTCAGCAACGTCCACGTCGAGCTCTACACATTCGACGGCGTCAAGCTCGGCGAGTCGAAGGAGTTCGGCGACTTCTCCGTTGGCGACACCGGCCGGGTGAAGCTGCGCTTCCCGATGCAGGCGGGCAAGTTCACACTGGTGATCAAGGGCGTCGCCGAGGGCTGCTCGAACGAGCGCGAGCGCTCCCAGGTGATTCGCTTCCACGAATGCTCGGACGCGCTGCCGCTCGAGTTCCCCCAGCGGCCTCATGGCCAGGCCTCCGACTACGGCGGATACGTCTCGGTGCGGGTCCGCACCGCCGGGGTCACCGTCCGCGAGCTGCGTGGGACTCTCTCGGACCTCGACGGCCGCATCTTCGGCCGCAGCAGGCTGAAGGCGCTGTTCGGGACAGCGACGCTCGACAACCGGCTCACCCGTGGGCTCGAGCCCGGCTCCTACTCCTTCACGGTCAGCGGCTTCCCGGACCAGCCCCGTAAGTGCGGGCGCAAGCAGACCTCGGTCTCGCTGCGTTTCCGCTGAACCGCTGAAGAGATAGTCGGTGGTAGCGGGTTGAGCGCCCGGTGGCATCTGAACCGATTGGCATGATCGTGAGGTGACCGAGTCCCAACCCCCGCGCGTCCGGATGACGCCCCTGGCGCTTCGCATATCTTCGTCCTCGGTCACTCGCGTGGCACGGCCACGCTTCGCTCCCTGCGTCCTTGATCTGCTCGGCCAGGAGCGCCCCCGGACAGACGCGGATTGGGCTCGGTCACCTCGGTGACCCCGAACGTCGCCCATCTGCACGTCCACAGCGAGTACTCGCTGCTCGACGGAGCCTGCAAGATCGAGGCAATGGCCGCGCGGGCGGCCGAGCTCGGGATGCCGGCGCTCGGTCTCACCGACCACGGGGTGATGAACGGCGCGGTCGAGCACTACAAGGCCTGCCGCAAGCACGACGTGAAGCCGATCCTCGGGTTGGAGGCCTACCTCGTCGACGACCGCCACGCAGACGGCCGGGTCGAGCGCAACCACCTCACGCTGCTCGCCGCCACGGATGCCGGCTTCCGCAACCTGGTCAAGCTCACCTCCGCGGGCTATCTCGAGGGCTTCAGCCGCGGCAAGGCGAATGTCGACGCGGAGCTCCTCGCCCGGCACTCGGAGGGCGTGATCGCGCTCACCGGCTGCCTCCAGTCGCGCTTCTGCCGGCGGCTGATCGAGGAGCGTCCCGCCGACGCGCGCGCCCACCTCGACGACCTCGTGCAGATCTACGGCGCCGACGACGTCTACTTCGAGGTGCAGGAGAACGGGATCCCCGAGCAGGCGAAGGCGAACGAGGGCATCGTCCGCTACGCCCGCGAGCTCGGCCGGCCGCTCGTCGCCACGGCCGACGTCCACTACCTGCGCAAGGAGGACTACAACAACCACGCCGCCCTCCTTTGCGTGCAGACGAAGTCGACGCTCGAGCAGCCGAAGCTGACCTTCGACACGAACGAGTTCTTCCTCAAGAGCGCCGAGGAGATGCAGGAGTCGTTCGCGGCGCACCCCGGCTCGGTCGAGACCACGCTCGAGATCGCGGAGCGCTGCCACGTCGAGCTCGAGCTGGGCAAGCTGCTGCTGCCGCGTTTCCCGACGCCCGACGGCGAGGAGCCGGCGGCGATGCTTCGCCGCCTCGTCTTCGAGGGCATGCGCCGCCGGTACACCGATCCGCTCCCCGCCGAGGCGGTCAAGCGGGCCGAGTACGAGCTCGGCGTGATCGGCGAGATGGGCTTCGACTCCTACTTCCTGATCGTCTGGGACTTCGTCCGCTTCGCGAAGGAGAGCGCGATCGCCGTCGGCCCGGGGCGCGGCTCGGCCGCCGGCTCGATCGTCGCCTACTCGCTCAACATCACCGACCTCGACCCGCTCGCCAACGACCTCCTCTTCGAGCGCTTCTTGAACCCGGCGCGGAAGTCGATGCCGGACATCGACATCGACTTCTCGGTCCGCGGGCGCGAGCGGGTGATCCGCTACGTGCAGGACAAGTACGGGCGCGAGTCGGTCGCTCAGATCATCACCTTCGGCAAGATGGCGCCGCGGGCGGCGACCCGCGACGCCGCACGCGTGCTCGGCTACGACTACGGCACCGGTGACCGCGCGGCGAAGCTGATCCCGGAGCCGATCATGGGCCGCAGCCCGAGCTTCGCGGAGTGCCTGAAGCCCGGCCAGGACCTGCGCAAGGCCTACGACGCCGACGCCGACGTGCGCCGCGTCGTCGACGTCGCCAAGGGGCTCGAGGGGATCGTCCGCAACAACTCGATCCACGCCGCCGCGGTCGTGATCGCCGACCGGCCGCTGAACGAGATCGTGCCCCTGCAGCTGGCGGAGGATCGCGGCGGGCCGGCCGGCGGAAACGGCAACGGCAACGGCGGCCGCCCGGAGCGCAAGTACAAGATCGTCACCCAGTACTCGATGAACCCGATCGAGGAGATCGGCCTGCTGAAGATGGACTTCCTCGGCCTGCGAAACCTCGACGTGATCGAGGATGCGGTCGACATCATCCGCCGCTCGCGAGGCGAGGAGGTGGAGATCGAGTCGATCCCGCTCGACGACGCGAAGACCTACGAGATGCTCGCCCGCGGCGACTCCGTCGGCGTCTTCCAGCTCGAGTCCGAGGGCATGCGCGAGGCGCTGAAGCAGATCCGCCCGACCGAGTTCAACGACATCGTCGCGATCGGCGCGCTCTACCGCCCGGGTGCGATGCGCTTCATCCCCGACTACGCGCGCGGCAAGAGCAACCCGGCCTCGGTGACCTACCAGGACCCGCGCCTGCGCCCGATCACCGAGGAGACCTACGGCTGCTGCATCTACCAGGAGCAGCTGATGGAGATCTCGAAGCAGCTCGGCGGCTTCAGCCCGGCCGAGGCAGACGATCTGCGCAAGGCGGTGGGGAAGAAGAAGCGCGACCTGATGGCGACGATGGAGGGCAAGTTCATCGACGGCTGCGCGGCCTCCGGCACCGCACAGGCGGTGGCGAAGGACCTCTGGTCGTTGATGACCGCCGCGGCCGACTACTCCTTCAACAAGTCGCACGCGGCCTGTTATGCGCTCACGTCCTACCGGACCGCGTATCTGAAGGCCAACTATCCGGCCGAGTACATGGCGGCGGTGATCTCCTCGGTGATGTCGACCAAGGACAAGGTGCCGTTCTTCGTCAACCGCTGCGACGCGATGGGGATCGACGTCCTGCCGCCGGACGTCAACTCCTCCGACCACGGCTTCATCGTCTCCGGGAAATCGATCCGCTTCGGCCTCGACGCGGTCAAGAACGTCGGCCACCAGGCGGTCCAGTCGATCATCCGCGCGCGTGAGGCCGGCGGCGACTTCACCTCGATCTGGGACTTCTGCGAGCGGGTCGACTGCCAGGCGGTGAACAAGCGCGCGATCGAGTGCCTGGTCAAGTGCGGCGCGTTCGATTCGACCGGCGCCTCGCGGCGTGGGATGCTCGAGGTGCTGCCGCAGGCACAGGCGGCGGGACAGAAGGCGCAGGAGGACACCCGCCGCGGCCAGGGCTCGATCTTCGACTTCGGCGAGGCCGACGGCGCCGGACCCGGTGGGTTGGCGCCGCCGCGCCAGGAGTTCGTCCCCGAGGGCGAGTTCGAATCCTCCGAGATGTTGCGCCTGGAGAAGGAGGTGCTCGGCACCTTCCTCTCCGCCCATCCGCTGACCGAGGTCCGCGAGGCGCTGGCATCCCGGGTCGAGCGGCCGCTCACGGCGATCGCGGCGATGGGCGACGGCGCCTGGGTGACGGTCGGCGGCATCATCGCCGAGGCGAAGAAGGTGCGGACGCGCTCCGGCGGCTACGTGATGTTCGCGAAGCTCGACGACCTCGAGGCTCAGGTGGAGCTGTTCGTCCGCGACGCGGCCGGGCCGGCGGCGGAGGCGATCGCGCTCGACAAGGTCGTCGTCATCCGCGGCCGTGTCGACCACAAGGGGCGCGATCAGACGAGCATCGTCGTCCAGGACGCGGAGCTGTTCGAGCCCGACGAGGTCGAGATCGCCCGGGCGAAGGCGAAGGCCGCGGCGGCGGCCGTCCCGACGACGATCCTGCTGAAGATCGACGCTTCCGCTCACGGCGCCGGCCTGATCGAGGACCTGAAGTCGATCTTCGGGACCTTCCCCGGCGACAGCGAGGTGCTGCTCGAGATGCGCACCGAGGACGGCGTCCGCCGGTTGCGCTTCGGCTCCGAGTACCGGGTCGAGCCGACGGCGGCGCTGCGCGCCGAGCTCGACCATCTGCTGGGACCCGCAGCCCTCGCGGCCTAGGAACCCTGATCCGCGCTCGGAAGACTTAGACTTCGCTCGTGGCAACCGTTCAGCGATCAGGCACGCAGCTCGGCGAGTGCCGCCGCTGCCGCACCTTCTGCGACAAGCTGATCGAGCCGCGCGGCTGCATCGAGATCGGCTGCCGCTACCTCTACAGCTACGAGGACCAGCTCAGTGGCGGCCGCTTCATGGGATGCCTGCGCAAGGTGTTCCGCGCCGAGATCGACCTCGACATGTTCAACCTCGCCGAGGCGAGTGGCGGCTACGGCGGGATCAAGATGGCGAACGAGCCGCTGCCCCAGTGCCAGTTCTCCGTCGAGCCCTCCTACGAGGGCGAGGGCCGCGCGTACTCGTGCGTCAACCAGCGCTTCTTCGACTGCACCGACGAGGGCCCGGAGGGCATCAGGGCCTTCGATCTCCGCAAGGCGCTCGACTAGCTACACGGAGCCACCCGTGCCGGCGCTCGGTCGCTGCCCCGCTGCTCGCCGCGCCCGAGCGTCAAGGAGACGAGAGCGGTCGCGGCGATGCCCCCGGCGACGACGAGCACGGCGTGGGCGAGGCCGTTGCCTTCGGCCACCCTCAGGGCCTCCCCCGCAAGTCCGTCGGTGCCGGCGTTGGCGACCAGGATCAAGGCGGCGAGGCCGACACTCGTGCCGACTCCCGCCGCGGTCGATGCGATCGCCGCAGCGACGCCCTGCCGCTCGTCGTCCACCCCGGTTCCCGCGGCGATGAACATCGCGGTGAAGACGGTGCCGTCGGCGATGCTCAACAGCGCGAGCCCGGGGATGAGCTCGGCGTAGCGTGAGTCGGGGCCCATCGCCAGTCCCAGCGCAGCAGCGCCGGCGGCGCCGGTCCCCAGCGCAACCAGCAGCGTGGAGCGGAGGCCGAAGCGGGTTGTCATCTGCCCACCCAGAGCCGACCCGGCGAGCACAAAGCCGGTCGGCAGCAGGAAGGCGAGGCCGGTCGTGAGAGCGTCGTATCCCAGGACGTCCTGAAAGAAGATCGAGAGGAAGTAGAGAACCGATCCGAACGTGGCCGTGAACAGGAACGCGACCGCGACAGCGGTGCGCAGCGACCGGTTCGCCGTCAGGCTCAGGGGGACGAGCGGGTCGCGGCTACGCCTCTCGATCGCCACGAACAGCGCCAGCAGCAGCAGGCCACCGACGCCGGCGAGAACGATCCGGGGCGAGCCCCAGCCGAAGTTCGGCCCCTCGACCATGGCGTAGACAACCCCCGTCACGCCCGCCGTGACGGAGAGCGCTCCCGGCAGGTCGAAGGTCCGGGTCCGGTCACGCTCGCCGTCGGGGTCGATCAGCGCCAGGGTTGCGGCGATCGCAACCGCGACCAGCGGGACGTTGACGAAGAAGACCGCCTCCCAGCCCCAGGCCTCGGTGAGCACCCCTCCGAGGAGAACGCCGACCACGAGCCCCGCGGCACCGGCTCCAGCCCAGACGGAGAGCGCGCGGTTGCGCTCCCGTCCCTCCGCGAACGTCGTGTTCACCAGCGAGAGCGTCGCCGGGAAGACGAGCGCCCCGCCGAGACCCTGGAGGGCGCGGGTGACGAGCAGGACCTCAGGGGCCGTCGCCATTCCGCCGGCGAGCGAGGCGCCGCCGTAGACGGACAACCCGAGCAAGAATATCCGCCGCCGTCCGAGCAGGTCGGAGGCGCGCCCGCCGAAGAGGAGGAGGCCGGCGGATGCAATCGCGTAGGCGCTGACGACGGACTGAAGCGTCTGCGCGGAGAAGCCGAGGTCGAGGGCGATCTCGGGCAGCGCGACGACGACGATGTACTGGTCGAGCGAGACGATCAGCATCGCGAACGCCAGCAATGCCAGGACGGGCAGTCTCTTCTTTTCGATCATGCCCCTCGGTTCCGGCGAAAGGCATCTTCGTTACAGATCAGACCGCTATTCGCGGAACCGGTAACCGACCCCGCGCACGGTCTCGAAGTTGTCAGCGCCGATCTTCTTGCGCAGGTACCCGACGTAGACGTCGACGACGTTCGAGCCGGGGTCGTAGTCATAGCCCCAGACGCGGGCGAGGAGCTGCTCACGGCTGAGGACCTGGTTGGCGTGGCTGAGGAATGCGCGCAGGAGCTCGAACTCGCGCGCGCTGAGCTCGATCGTCTCGCCGCGGACGCTGGCCCAGCGGGTGCGCAGGTCGAGCGAGACGTCGCCGACCTTGAGCTGCGTCTCCTCCTGCTCGGCGACGTCGTGGCGCAGTTGCACGCGCACCCGGGCGACCAGCTCCTCGAAGTGGAACGGCTTGCCGAGGTAATCGTCGGCGCCGGTCTCGAGTCCGAGCACGCGATCGTTCGGATCGCTGCGGGCCGTGAGCACGATCACCGGGAGGCGGTCGCCGCCGCGACGGAGGTCGCGCAGGACTTCGATCCCGTTCTTGCCTGGGAGGCCGAGGTCGAGGATCATCAGGTCGAAGTCCTCGTCACGGGCGAGCGCGGTCGCCGAGGCGCCGTCGCCGACCACGGTCGTCGTGAAGCCACTGGCCCGCAGCCCCTTTTCGAGGAAGGAGGCGAGGCGAACCTCGTCCTCGACGATCAGGATGCGGCTCACGAGCCCGCGCTCACGGTGCCGTCGGCAGCACGATTGTGAAGGTCGAGCCCATACCGCGCCGGGAGTCGAGCTCGACGTGTCCACCGTGTGCCTCGGCGATCGCCCGCACGATCGAGAGCCCGAGCCCGGCGCCGTCCGTGGTCGCCGGATCGAGACTCTGGGCCTGGGTGAAGCGCTCGAAGATCCGCTCGCGGTCGGCCGCGTCGACGCCGGGCCCCTCGTCGCGGACCCAGAGGCGGGCCGTCTCGCCGACGAGCGAGCTGCCGATCCAGATCGCATCGCCCTGGCGGGTATGGCGTACCGCGTTGTCGGCGAGGTTCATCACGGCCTGCGTGAGCCGGTGCTGGTCGGCGACGATGATCCCGACTCCGGTCCCATCGAGCCGCCAGTCGCGCTCGCCGAGACTGGTCGCCTTCGCGAACAGGTCGTGGGCGAACAGATCGAGGTCGATCGGTCCGAGGCGGAGAAAGTCGGGCCGCGGCGCCTTCGTGAGCAGGAGAAGGTCGTCGACGTAGCGGCTCATCCGGTCGAGCTCGTCCTGAATCACCGCGATCGCCTCCTCGCGCTCCTCCGGCGTGTCGCCGAGCGTTTCCAAGTGTCCGCGGATGACCGTGATCGGCGTCCTCAGCTCGTGGCTGACGTCGGTGAGGAAGTCCTTCTGGCCGGCAAACGCCGTTTCGAGCCGGTCGAGCATGCCGTTGAACGTTCGGCCGAGCTCGGCGATCTCATCGCCGCCCCGAACCGGGATCCGGCCCGAAAGGTCGGTCTCGCCGATCTGCCGCGCCGTCCGCGAGAGCGCCTGGAGCGGCGCCACGGCACGCCCTGCCGCGAGCCAGATGAACAGGGACGCGAGCAGGAGGACAACGATCGAGACCCCGATTGCGATCGTGACGGCACTCTCCACCCGGTCGTGCTCGGCGGCCGTGAGGCCCGCGACGATCAGAACTCCCTGACCGCCGCCGACGGGGAGGGCGACGTAGCGCGCCTCGCCCAGAGGCGTCGCGACATTGCCGCTCTGCGGCGCCGAAACGCTTGCGAGGGCGACGAAGGACTCGACCAGGCCCGCCTCGTCGGCCGATGCGGTCTCCGCGCGGAAGGGCTGCCCCTCGACGAAGGTGATCAGGGCGCCGTCGGCCGGTGGAGCCTGCTGCTCGAGGTAGGCGAGAAAGAGCGGGCCCACGCCGGCGAACGGGTTGCCGGTCTCCGGCTCACCGCGGGCGTTGAGCGCTCGGAGCGAGTCGGCGGTGACCGAGAGTTGCTCCTCGACCTGGTCGCCGACCCGGGAGAGCAGGACGGCGCGAAGGACGAGGACCGAGGCCGCGGTCGAGACCAGGAGCAGGGCGAGGAACGATACGAGCACCCTGGTGCGCATTCCGGCCAGGAGCGGGCGGCGCTCGTAGGCGCGGCCCCGCTCGTCCTCGGCGCCAGGTGGCCGGGACTCGATCAACACGCTCCAAATTTAGCCGGGTTCCCGCCGCCCACGAGCCGGAAAATCCGGTTGCGAGAGGCGTTGCGGCCCGATCAAGATGGGGGGTAGAGGCGGTCGATCAAGCGGGCGACCGTGTCCGAGTACTGGTCGCCGGCGGGGGAGTCGGTGCCGTCGCCACCGATGCCGGGGCCCCCGGTTGGCGGAATCGTCGGCGGGACGACGGTCCCGGTCTCGGGCTCGGCGGGCGCGTTCTCGCCTGCACCGCCGTTACTCGTTCCATCGCCGCCCGGGCCCTGGCCGGCCGAACCCTCGCCGCCCTGCCCCTCCCCGTTCGACGGGCCGCCGTTCTCGCCGCCGTCCTCTGACCCTTCTTCGTCGTCGGGCGAGTCGTCGGTCTGTTCCGTGCCCTCGGGTGCCTGCACGCTCTGCAGCGGGTTCTCCTCGTCGGGGCGGAGGATGGTGACGAAGACGATCACCAGCAGCGCGCAGACGACGATTGCCTGTACGGCAATGATGCGCGCACGAGCGCGCGTCATCGCGACCTTCCCCGGGGGATGCCGTCAGTCGGGCGGGGCATCAACGGGGCGCTCCGATCGTGCAAGCACCATCCATGTCCGCCTAGCTTGTCCGGTCCGCATGAGACAGCGATGAGAAGGGGATGAGACAGGCATGAGCATAAGAGCCTTTCTCATCGAAACCTCACGCTCCTCTCACCGACCGGGCCTACCTTGCACCACGTCAGTTCTCCGCGATCTACAGGGAGAAAGGTTCCTTGCGAGTCACCAACCTCATCAAGACGAAGCTCGCCGGCACAATGGTCGTTGCGCTCTGCCTGACCGTCGCGGCTCCGTCGTTGGCGGGAGCCCAGCAGATCGATCCGACAACGAGCCAGTACGCCGACGAGTTGACCCAGATCGAAACCGGGACGGACATCTGTCTCGACAACGACAGCGGCTCCGGCTCCGGTGACGGCTCCGGCACCGGTACCGACGGTGCCGGCTCCGGCTCGCTCGAGGAGTGTGTCGAGGCTCCGCCGTCGACCGTCAGCACCAGTGGCCCCGGTGATCCGGGCAGCCCCTCTGGGCTCGGTGGGCGTGTCGGTCCTCTGCCCTTCACCGGTTTCGACGTGATCGCGATGGCCGCGGTCGCCCTCGCTGTCGCAGGCCTTGGCTTGGCGCTCCAGCGAGCGGTTTCCCGCCAGCCTTCCGACACCTAGAGCACTCGAAGCTCACTTCGGCGTAGGGGACGCCGAGACTCGCCGCCCTGAAGGGATTAGTTCGGGGCGGCGAGTCCTTGTTGACGAAGCCGCTTCGCCAGGCGCACGTCCCTGCGCTCCGTCGCGCCGCCGTCGACGCCTGGGCCCTCGAGCAGCGCCGGCAGCCGCTCGAATCTCGGTTCCCCGAGAAAGGCTGCGAGGCCCGCGCGCCCGAGCTCGCCCTTTCCGAACGGCGCGTGCCGATCGCGGTTGCCACCCAGCGGGATCAACGAGTCGTTGACGTGGAGGCAGGCGAGCCGGTCGGGACCGACGATCGAGTCGAACTCGTCGATGACAGCCGCGACCCCATCGGCGTCGCGGATGTCGTAGCCCGAGGCGAGCAGGTGGCAGCAGTCGAGGCAGACTCCGACGCGCTTGTCGCCGTCGAGCAGCTCGACGAGCTCGGCAAGCTCTGCGAAGTTCCGGCCCAACGGCCCTTCGGTGCCGGCGGTGTTCTCGAGCAGCACGGGGCAGGACTCCGAGTCGCCGAGCGCTCGCGCGATCGCCTTCGCGGCCCGCTTGGTCGAGGCGCGGTGCGGCTCGCCCTTGCGTGCGCCGGCGTGGAGGACGACGCCGCCGGCGCCGATCCCGTCGCCGACCCGGAGCGCCTGCGTGAGCGAGGCGATCGACTTCGACCGCGTCTCCTTCTCCTTGCTCGCGCAGTTGATCAGGTAGACGGCGTGGATCACGACCGACTCGATGCGCGAGCCGTCCACCGCCGCCCGGAATTCGGCGAAGTCATCCTCGCTGTAAGCGGTCGGCCGCCACATCCGCGGGCTCTGGTTGAAGACCTGGATCGCGTCGCACTCGCGCTCGACGCCCCGCTCGACAGCCGTGTGCAGCCCTCCGGCTGTGGAAACGTGAGCTCCGATCAACACGGCGGCCCAGATTACGGTTGCAGGCGCTTCGGCGCCTGGAGTACGTGTTCCTGGCCGAGACGACGGACCGCGAGTCCGGCGAGCAACCCTGGACGGTCGGTCGCCACCGGCCGCCTGAAGGCCTGCCGCTTGGCGGGCGCGCTGTGGAAACATGCGCGCCGGTCAGCACATGAGCTCCGAGCCCGCCAGAGTCCGCTTCGCACCCTCGCCAACCGGTGCCCTCCACATCGGGGGCGCGCGGACGGCGCTCTACAACTGGCTCGTCGCCCGTGGCTCGGGCGGGACCCTGGTACTCCGGATCGAGGACACGGACCGCGAGCGCTCGACGCCGGAGAACGTCGCGCAGATCCTGGACGCGCTCCGCTGGCTCGAGCTCGACTGGGACGAGGGGCCGTTGAGCCAGGCCGAGCGCTCGGGTCGACACCGCCGGCGCATCGACGAGCTGGTCGAGGCCGGCCGTGCCTATCCGGACCCGGCGACCGGGGAGGAGGTACGGGCGTGGAAGCAGGCCAACGGCAACCGCGGCTATCGCGGTGAGGCGCGCCCGGGGGAGGGGGCGGCGATCCGCCTGCGGGTCCCCGACGAGGGCGAGACCGTGGTCGAGGACCTGATCCGCGGCCCGGTGACGTTCGAGAACAGGCTCACCGACGACCTCGTGATCGCCCGCGGCGACGGGACGCCGCTCTACAACTTCGCTGTCGCCGTCGACGACGCCGAGATGGGGATCACCGACGTCGTCCGCGGCGACGATCACCTCTCGAACACGCCGAAGCAGCTGCTCGTGCTCGCCGCGCTCGGGTTCGCTGCCGCCGCGCTACGCGCACCTGCCGCTGCTCCACGGGCCCGACGGCAAGAAGCTCTCGAAGCGACACGGCGCGGCTTCGGTCCAGGAGCTGCGCGACGCGGGCTACCTGCCGGCGGCGGTCCGCAACTACCTGGCGCTGCTCGGCTGGGGCACCGACGACGACACGACCATCCTCGCCACCGACGAGCTGGTCGAGCGCTTCGCGATCGAGGACGTCGGCCGCGCCTCGGCGATCTTCGACGAGCAGAAGCTCCGCTGGCTCAACGGGCGCTTCATGCGCGAGGCGCCTCTGCCCGCGTACGTCGAGGCGGTCGCCACCGAGCTCGAGCGCAGCGGCCACGCTGACGCTGCCGCCGATCGCGAGCAGCTCACGGCCGCCTGCGCGATCGCGCAGGAGAAGGCGCAGACGCTCGGGGAGGTCTGGCCGCTGATCGCGTTCGCGTTCGCGCCGCCCGTCGAGGACGAGAAGGCGTGGTCGAAGGTGATGAAGCCGGACGCCGCGCCGCGGCTCGAGGCGGTCCTCGCGGCCCTGACGGACGTCGACGAGACGAGCTTCGACGCGAACACGCTCGAGCGCGTGCTCGAGCCGCTCGTCGCCGAGCTCGGCGTCAAGGCGCGCGAGGTCTACCAGCCGATCCGGGTGGCCATCACCGGGACCACGGTCTCCCCGGGCATCTTCGAGACGCTCGCGGTACTGGGCAAAACGGGCGCGATCGAGCGCATCGAGACGGCGCTCGCACGCCTGCGCGACGCCTAGACGCTCACCCATCGCTAAACCGACGGCCCTTCGCTGCCGATCAAGAGCGTGAGCACACACCCACGCCACGGCATGGCGGCAACGGAACACGCATGAGAGCGAGACGATGAGCGCGACGAACCCGAGCGGGTCCCGTCCCGGCGGCGCCGGTGGGCGCCGACTCGCCGATGCCTTCGATGCGGTCTCCGATCTCCCGGTCCTGGCGGAGGCGCGGCGGAGGCTGATCGACGCGTGCGCGCGCGAGAGCGCCTCGACCGGCGACGTCTCCGATGCGATCGAGTCCGATGCGGTGCTTGCGGTGGCGGTCATGCGCGCCGCCAACAACGGCGTCGGCCCGGCGGGCCGCGCCGGCGGCACGCGCGACGCCGTCGAAGAGCTGAGCCCGGAGGGGATCAGCTCGATCGCTTCCGATCTTCCGACCTACGACCTCCTCGACTCCCCGGCGGCGCTGAGCGCACGCCAGGAGCGCTTCCGCCGCCATGCGGTCTCGGTGCGCCGGGCTACGGAGCGGGTGGGCGAGCTCGCCCGGCTCCCGAACCCGGACGAGCTCGCGGTCGCGGCCCTCCTTCACGACATCGGCCGGCTGGTGATGATCGAGCTCTACGGCAGCGAACTGGACGTGACCCGGGGAGCGCAGACTCCCGACGAGCGCGTCCGCGCGGAGCGGCGCGAGTTCGGGATCGACCACGCCCTCGTCGGCGCGGTGCTGATCCGGCGCTGGGGCCTGCGGCCTGCGATCGCGGCGGCGGTCGAGCGCCACCACGCGCCCGACGCCACCGGCCACGCGGCGGCGATCCGGCTCGGCGACCTCATCGCCCACCAGGTCGCCGGCGACCCGGTCGCGCCCGATGCCCTCCGCGAGGCCGCGGCGCCGCTGGCGCTCGGCGACGACGTTCTCAGCACGCTTCTCTACGAGTTCCCGCACGCGGGCGCGCGCCGCCGCCGTTCGAGCGAGCCCTGCCCGCTCTCGATGCGGGAGATCGACGCCCTGCGCGGCCTCGCCGAAGGCAAGGTCTACAAGCAGATCGCCCAGGAGCTCTCGCTCTCCGTCAGCACCGTCCGCACCCACCTCCACAACGTCTACCGCAAGATCGGCGCTGTCGATCGAGCGCAGGCTGTCCTCATCGCGCGCGACCGCGGCTGGCTCTGAACAAATCGCGCCACGACCTCGCTTCGCCCTCGGGGCGTGCGCGGGGCTACTCGATGAGGCTGGATCGAAGTCCGATCGCCACCGCGTGGGCGCGATCGCGCGCGTCGAGGCGGGCGAGCATTCCCTTGGTGTGGGTGCGGATCGTCTCCGTGGTGACGCCGAGGCGCTCGGCGACCTCGGAGGTCGAACGGCCGTCGGCGTAGTGCTGGAGTGTCTGGCGCTGGCGCCGGGTGAGCACCGGGCCGCCGTTCGACTTCGCATCGGGATCGACGAAGGGCTCGAATGCGGCGGCCGAGTCGATCGCCGCGGAGAGCGACTCCGGTGGCGAGCTCTTGAGCACGTAAGCGGTGGCGCCGGCGTCGATCGCCTCGGCGGCGGCGTGGGGTTCGGCTCGCGCCCCGTGGGCGACGATCCCCAGTCCGGGCTTCGCCTTGCGGAGGGCTCGGACCGCCCTGACGCCGAGTACTCGCGGGCCGCCCGAGCGGGGCGCGATCTCGATCACGGCCACGTCGAACTCGCCCAGCGATGTCATCAGGGCGAGCGCGGCCCTGCCGTCGGCGGCCTCCTCAACCTCGTAGGTCTCCGCGATCAGACGGCGAATGCCGAGCCTGACCGTGGGCTGGCCATCGATGACCAGGCAGCGTCGTTTGTCTTTCTCCATGCCCCGTGCCCCGGGCTGCAACCATCCGAGGCGCTCTCTCGCTTGACCACTCCGACGCCGATGCGGTGCACCGGCGGGCATCGCCATCCTAGCTGCGGCGCTCGCAGCGGGTTGCCGTGTCCCCTGCTAGGAGCGACGTTTTCTTTGCGAGCATCCGCTACAACCTGCGATCACGGTGATCTCCGTCACTTCTAAGTCCCGTTATGCGGTCGTCGCCCTTGCGGAGCTCGCCGTCTCAGGCGACCGCCCGGTGCCGATCGCGCAGATCGCCGAACGCCGCGACATGCCGGTCCAGTTCCTCGAGCAGCTCTTCTCGACCCTGCGCCGCGACGGCCTGCTGCTGAGTCAGCGCGGGGTCAAGGGCGGCTACACGCTCGCCCGTCCGCCCGAGGACATCACGGTGCTCGAGGTCGTCCAGGCGCTCGACGGCCGCGTCGGCGAGGAGGCCCGCGAGGCCGGCGGCATCTGGAAGGAAGGCGTCGAGTCGATGCGCGACGTCTTCAGCCGCACGACGATCGCCGAAATCGCCCGCCGCGAGGCCGAGGAGGCCGGCGCGGGGATGTACCACATCTAGCGATAGGCCCCTTTCGGCGTTGTTCAAGCGGTTTGCGCCACTTGTGCGCCAGTGGGTGCGCCAGTCAGACGCGATCCGTGCTGGGTTCGGTGTCGCCTTGGGTGGTCGCCGACGCCCTGGCTCCCTGCGCAATCTCTGCGAGCGGCGCAAGTGGGCCGCTGAGGCCCCCCGGGCCGCTTTGCCACGACCTGATGAGAGTCGCTCTCCAGATTCCCGGATCGACCGTGAGTTCGCCCGAGCGCGTAACGAGCTCGCTCAGCGATGGCGTCGTGGCGACATACGAGTTGGTCGATCTCGACCAGGTACATGCGTCTAAGTGGGTCGAGCGCTCGCACGTTGACGCGATCGAAGGTCGGTTCCGACCGATCAACGGGAGCCAGCCCGGCCGGCTCGTTCAGATTCGCGGACGCACCGACGCGGGCCATCCCCACCCGTCCGTTCTCGTCCGTTCGGCGCGCCCCGAAGAGGGTCGAGGCCTAACCGCGCTGCGCGCCGGACAGGCCGGAAGCGTGTGCGGCGGCCGTGAGCAAACGTCCGCCGGCGGAGCCGTGCCCCATGGTCGCCCGCCCGTCAGTTGGTCGGAGTCGTCACGCAGACGGTCTCCAGCGATGTGTTCTGCGGCGCTTGACCGACGATCCCAACGTCGGTGAGGGCGTAGGAGTAGAGCGTACCGTCGTCAAAGAAGGTCTCGTCCGTCCAGAAGGACTCGCCTTCATCGACATTCGGGATGTCGTGGGTTTGCGCCAACTCCATGGCCTCGCCAAGCGATGGGATCCGCAGATCGAGATTCGCGCAGTGCAAAAGTGCTGTGGGCCACGTGCGGTGTTGGTTCTCGGCCCTGACGCAAAGCTGGCCGAGCCGGACTGTCGACACGCACGTATCGACGCCGCTTTGGTCCGCGATGTCGACCCCCGTCAGCCCGTCGTTCTGGACATCGGCGGTCCTTACGTCGGCGTTCTTGAGGTCAACGCTTCGCAGCGAGTTGTCGATCACGTCGGAGCTGCCGATCGTGTCCGCGGCGTAGGCGGCTCCTCCGCCGACGACCAAGACGACGGCGAGCGTCGACATCACGTTGGCGTACGTCAGGTTGCGCATGGGTCCCCTTCCCCTCTGTTGTTGCAGCGTTCCCACTCTCCCGCACGGACCGGGCGAAAGCAAATCGGCGACCGCCGCGCCGCAACGGCAGGAGCCCGGTACAAGCCGGTCATGGACTGCGATCAGATCCTGCAGACGGTCACGGCGGCCGGAGCTCTCGGAGCGCTTGGTCTGGCCGTCTGGAACACCCGCAAGACGCTCGAGGCGAGCGAAACGCCTCATCTCATCCCCGAGGTATCTGGGCTGCCCACCTGGCGCATCGAGTGGCTGCAGCGCGACGACGTCGATCGACTCGACCTTGCTCTGCGGAACGTCGGTCCGCGGACCCGCGATGAATGGGCGACGTCCAGCTTGTCTGCGCCGGCAAGCAGATTGTCGATTCCGCAGGCGGGGAGATTGCGTTTGCGGCCGGAGAGCGCCGCAGGCTGGAGCTCAAGTCGAACGCGGGCCGCCGGAAGGTCCCCATAGCCGCGGACCGCTACGGGCACCTGTTCCCGGGCTCCGAGGACGAGGCGGCCGGCCTGCTCGACTCATACCTCGCGGCCCAGCTCGACGGGGTCGCCGACGCCGCGCGCACCGCCGGCGCCGAAAAACCGTGGGTCCGATCGGGCTAGTTCATGCGTGATCGGCCTCGGCCGTGCCTACGGCGGGCATGTACCACATCTAGCGGGCCCTCTGGTCTAGCCCGAGAGCGGGTGCGAGACCGCCAGGGGAGGACCGAGGACGGCCATGCCTGCCTCCGCCGCCAATGCCCGGAACTCCTCGTCGCTCGGGGAGGCGAGCTCGGCGAAGCGTTCGAAGAAGGTCTCCATGCCCTCGGAGGCCGGGGTGAAGGTGGCGAGGATGCGGCCGGGCTCCGCGCCGAGGTTCTGCCAGGTGTGGGCAACGAGGCGCGGGACGAACACGTAGGTCCCGACGGGCGCTTCGTGGACCTCGTCGCCGACCCGGAACCGGAAGTCGCCCTCGAGCACCATCAGGCCCTCGTCCTCGCTCGCGTGCGTGTGCAGCGGCGGACCATCGCCCGGGGCGGCCACGGTCTCGAGCGACGTGAGCGCGCCGGCGCTCTGCGCGCCGCGAACGTTGAAGCGGAGCGACCCGCCGACCGGGTTGCGGATTGACGTCCCCTCGCCCGAGCGGCGGACGACGACGCGGGCGAGAGCTTCGTCGCCGAGTCCCGATTCTTCCGCCGTCGCGGCCACCCGGTGACTGTATCGGCGCTCGGGCGCGGATAGCCCCTGTAGGTTGGGCCTGACTTATGCGGCGTCCCGGCGTTGATATCTCGCAAACAATGAAGGAGGAACCGTGGCCTCGAACCGGCACATCCTGACGCTCAAGCTCACCCTTTTGGTCGCACTCGCGGTCGCGGCAATCGCTCCGCCGACGGCGCTCGCCGCGAACTCCGACCTCTCGATCGCGAAGCAGGACAGCGCCGATCCGGTCGAGGTGGGCGCGGAGCTCACCTACACGATCACGGTGGCGAACGCGGGCCCTGACACGGCCAATGCCGTCGTCGTTTCGGACAAGCTCCCGAATTCGGTCGACCTGCTGTCGACCGCCACCTCGAAGGGCTCCTGCGAAGCGAAGGGCAGGAAGGTCACCTGCCAGCTCGGCGGCGTCCCGAACGCGGGGACAGTGACCGTGACGATCCGGGTCAGGCCCAAGAAGGAGGGCACGATCGAGAACACGGCGACCGTGTCGAGCGCCGAGACCGACTCCTACGGGTCGAACGACAGCGACACCGAAACGACGACGGTGATCCCGGGCGCCAAGCCGCCCACCTGCGGAGGCCAGGTGGCGACGCTCGTGGGCACCGAGGGAGCCGACACGCTCGTGGGAACGCCGGAGTCGGACGTGATCGTCGCCCTCGGCGGCGATGACTCGATCGACGGGCTCGGCGGCAACGATCTCCTCTGCGGCAAGTCCGGTAACGACGCCATCCGTGCCAGGGGCGGGAACGACATCGCCCGTGGTGGCGGCGGCAACGACCAGGTTCGCGGCGGCGGTGGAAATGACCAGGTCCGCGGCGGCGGTGGCGACGACACCGTCCGCGGTGGCAACGGCAACGACGAGCTCAAGGGCGGCGGCGGCGCAGACGTCTGCTTCGGCGGCCCTGGGACGGACACGAAGCGCGGTTGCTGAGTTAGGCGGCCCAGCCGCCGCGGCCGATCAGGCCGCGCAGCGTCTCGTCGAGCTCCTCGATCGAGAACGGCTTCACCATGTAGGCGCTCGCGCCGGCGTCGACCGCCCGTTGGCGGTCGGCGTCGGTCGCCTTCGCCGTCAGCAGGACGACCGGGATCGTCGCGGTCGGCTCGCGGTCGCGGAGCTCGGCGCAGACCTGCTCGCCCTCGAGCCCTGGCATGAGCCCGTCGAGAACGACCGCGTCCGGCAGGTGCGCGAGCGCGAGGGCGAGCGCCTCGTCGCCGTCCGCAGCCGGGATGACCTCGTAGCCGCGACGCTCGAGCCGGCGGGTGAGGAGCTCGAGGATGTCGGCGTCGTCGTCGGCGACGAGCACGCGTAGTGCCTCCGCCCGCTCACCGTCCGCCACGCCACTCATTCGCCCCCGCAGGCCGCTCCCGCGGCGGTGGCCGCCTCGATCACGCCCGGCGGCGGCAGGCCCGTCTCCCGGATCTCGTCGGTCGCGGTATCGATCTCGGCGTCGGAGATGGCCGCTCCGAGCTCGTCGAGCGCGCACTCGATCGTCGCTTCGTCGAGCCCGCGCTCCGCGAGCACCTCGCCGACCAGCTCGTCGAAGCGAGTCCGCAGCTCGCTCTCCTCCTGCGCGGGCTTGACGATCACGGCGCCCGGCTCGCCCTCGTTCGGCTCCTCCTCATCGCTTCCGCAGCCGTGGATCGCGATCGCGAGCGCAATCGCGAGGGCGGCAAGGGCTCGTGTGGTCGGGCGCGCGCGCATGGCGATCGGGAGGCGGCAACGGTACCTTGGCTGTATGCCTCCGGAGACGACCACGCCCGCACGAATCGCCGCCGCGGCCGCTGACCTCGTCGGCGAGACGCCGCTCGTGGCCGTCGATCGCCTCGCTGCTGACGCGGCAGGCGAGGTCGTCGCGAAGCTCGAGTACCTGAACCCGGGCGGATCGGTCAAGGACCGGATCGGCGTCGCGATGGTCGACGCTGCCGAGCGGGATGGACTGCTCGAGCCGGGTGGGCTGATCGTCGAGCCGACGAGCGGCAACACCGGGATCGCACTCGCGCTCGTCTGCGCAGCGCGCGGCTACGGCCTCGTGCTCACGTTGCCCGAGGGAATGAGCCGCGAGCGGACAAAGCTGTTGCGCGCCTACGGCGCCGAGGTCCACGAGACCGCATCACTGGGCGGAATGAACGAATCGATTTCGCTGGCGGAGCGGATCGCGGCAGAGCGCGGCGCCTTCATGCCCCAGCAGTTCTCGAACCCCGCCAACCCCGAGATCCACCGGCGGACGACCGCAGAGGAGATCTGGCGCGATACCGGGGGCGAGGTGGATGCGCTCGTCGTTGGCGTCGGCACCGGTGGCACGATCACCGGCGTGGGCCAGGTGCTGAAGGAGCGCCGGCCCGGCTTCCAGGTGATCGCGGTCGAGCCCGCCGCCTCCGCGGTGCTGGCCGGCGAGCGCCCCGGCCCGCACAAGATCCAGGGAATCGGTGCCGGCTTCGTCCCCGATGTCCTCGACCGCTCTGTGATCGACGAGGTGATCGGGGTGGGCGACGAGGAGGCGCTCGCGATGGCGCGCGATGCCGCCAGCCGCGAGGGGCTCCTGGTCGGGATCTCCGCCGGCGCCGCTTTGCACGCCGCGGTTGAGGTCGCCGCACGCCCGGAGATGGCAGGCAAACGGGTGGTCACGATCATCCCCGACGGCGGCGAGCGCTACGTCTCGCTGCCCTTCTTCGCCGATTGAGCGACTGATGCTCGGGCTCGGGACCTTCCGCCGCGTCGCGCACGAGATCGGCTGCGACGTCGCCAGCGCCCGCGACCGCGACCCCGCGGCACGGGGTGTGGGGACGATCGAGATCCTCGGCAGCTGGGCCGGGGTGCAGGCGCTGCTCGCGCACCGGATCTCGCACGCGCTCTACGAATCCGGGGTGCCGGTCGCCCCGCGCACGATCTCCTTCGCCAGCCGCGCGATCACCGGGATCGAGATCCACCCGGCGGCGCAGATCGGCGAGGACTTCTTCATCGACCACGGCTCCGGCGTCGTCATCGGCGAAACGGCCGAGATCGGCGACCGCGTGACCCTCTATCAGGGGGTCACGCTCGGCGGCACCGGGTTCGCCCGCGGCAAGCGCCACCCGACGATCGAGGACGACGTCACGATCGGCTCGGGGGCGAAGCTGCTCGGCCCGGTCACGGTCGGGCACGGGGCGAAGGTGGGAGCGAACACGGTCGTGATCGAGGACGTGCCGGCGAAGTCGACGGTGGTCGGAAATCCCGGGCACACCGTCCGGGTGGAGGGCCGCAAACCCGAGGGTCCGGACGCCGATTGGATCCACCTCCCGGATCCGATCGCCGATGCGATCAAGAGCCTCTCCGATCGCCTCGCGACGCTCGAGGACCGACTGCGCGATCTGGACGGCAAAGCGTCCGAGGGCGAGCTCAAGGAGCTGCGCCCGAAGCGGGGCCCGAGCTCCGCCGGCGGCTGAGCGGCGCCGCGCCCGTTGAGGCGGCCGTTCTCGCGACTATCCTCGATCCGTGGAGATGGAAGCCTCTTACGGCGCGCCGGTCGACGCCGGCGCCGATCCTGAGGAGTGGCTGCTCGCCGATCTGAACGCCGCTCAGCGGGAGGCGGTCACCCACCCCGAGGGCCCGCTGCTCGTGCTCGCCGGTGCCGGCTCCGGCAAGACCCGCGTGCTCACCCATCGGATCGCGTGGCTGCTCGCCACCGGGCGCGCGCGGCCACTGGAGATCCTGGCGATCACGTTCACGAACAAGGCCGCGGGGGAGATGCGTGAGCGCGTCGGCCAGCTCGTCGGCGGCGTCTCGCGGGCGATGTGGGTGATGACCTTCCACTCCGCATGCGCGCGGATCCTGCGCGCGGAGGCGACGCGGCTGGGCTACAAGCGCGCCTTCACCATCTACGACGAGGCCGACTCGCTGCGGATGATCAAGCGCTGCATGCAGGAACACGAGATCGACCCCAAGCGCTACGCGCCGCGGGCGATCAAATCGCACATCTCCTCGGCGAAGAACCAGCTCACCGACTCGACCGAGTACGCCCAGGCCGCCGGCTCGAGCTTCGAGGAGGCCGTCTCCGACGTCTACACGCTCTATGAGCGCCGCATGGTCGAGGCGAGCGCGATGGACTTCGACGACCTCCTCGTCCGCACGGTCAACCTGCTGGAGCTGTTCGAGGACATGCGCGAGAAGTACCGCCGCATCTTCCGCTGGGTGCTCGTCGACGAGTACCAGGACACGAACCGCGCCCAGTACCGGATGCTGCAACTGATCGCCGAGGAGCACCGCAATCTGACCGTCGTCGGCGACGACTTTCAGGCCGTCTACAGCTTTCGCGGCGCCGACATCCGCAACATCCTCGAGTTCGAGAAGGACTTCCCCGACGCGCACACGGTGCTGCTCGAGCAGAACTACCGCTCCACCCAGACGATCCTGGACGCGGCCAACGGGCTGATCGCGCACAACGAGAGCCAGAAGGAGAAGCACCTTTGGACCGACGGTGCGAGCGGCGAGAACATCGTCGTCGCCGAGCTGGACGACGAGCACGCCGAGGCCCGCTACGTCGCCTCGGAGATCAACGCGCTGGTGGAGGGCGGAACCCCGCGCGATCGGATCGCGGTCTTCTACCGGATGAACGCGCAGAGCCGCGTGCTCGAGGACACCCTCGTCCGCTTCGAGATTCCCTACCAGGTAATCGGCGGCACGAAGTTCTACGACCGTGCCGAGATCAAGGACGCGGTCGCCTACCTCTCGCTGCTCACCAACCCCGCCGACGCCGTCTCCTTCGGCCGCGTCGTCAACTCGCCGCGCCGCGGGATCGGCCAGCAGACGCAGGCGCGGCTGCTCTCGCAGGCGAACACGCTCGGCGTCGACATCTGGGACGTGTTCATGGCGCCGGAGAAGGTGCCTGCCCTCGGCGCGGGCGCGGTGAAGGCGGTGCGACGCTTCGCCGACACGATGGCGGGCTGCGCCAGAGCGCGGAGACGACCGACACGGTCGCCTCGCTGCTCGAGGCGGTCCTGCGGGAGTCCGGCTATCTCGAGGTGCTCGAGGCGGAGCGGACGATCGAGGCCGAGGGCCGGATCGAGAACCTCGAGGAGCTGGTCGGCGTCGCCGGGGAGTTCGACGCCAACCGCGAGCTCGAGGGCGATCAGGAGACGCCGCCGCTGGAGGAGTTCCTCGCCCAGATCCGGCTCCTCTCCGAGCAGGACAACCTGAAGGAGGAGGAGAGCCTCGCGACCCTGATGAGCCTTCACAACGCGAAGGGCCTCGAGTACGACGCGGTCTTCGTGATCGGCTGTGAGGACGGCCTCTTCCCGCATTCGCGCTCGATCGAGGAGGGCAACCTCGAGGAGGAGCGCCGGCTGTGTTACGTCGGCGTCACCCGGGCGCGGGAGCGACTCTGGATGACCTTCGCCCGCCGTCGCTCCCTCCACGGCGGCACGAGCTGGAATCTGCCTTCGCGCTTCCTCGCCGAGCTCCCACAGGGCCTGGTCGAGAAGTACTCGGCGGTCACGAGCCTCTCGACCGGATGGTCGCCCGGCAACGCGCGCGAGGCAGCGCTCGGTGGCCCGCGGCGCGCGTCCGGTGGCGGCTTCTCGGTGCCCGAGCGGCGCGAGGCGACCCCGCCGCCGCAGCCGTTCGGGATCGGCGACGACGTCGTCCACGCGAGCTTCGGCGAGGGCGTGGTGACCGCGGTCGAGCCCGGCTCGGTGGTGATCGTCCGCTTCGCGGGCGACGGGGCGGAGCGCAAGCTGATGGCCGACTACGCGCCGCTGAAGAAGGTCGCGTGACGGCCCAGGTGATCGATGGCAAGGCGCTCGCGGCTCAGGTGCGCGAGCGGGTCGCGGCCGGGGTTGCGGAGTTCACCCAGGCGAACGACGGCGACGTGCCGGGCTTGGCCACCGTGCTGGTCGGCAGCGACCCCGCCTCCCACGTCTACGTCGCCAACAAGCGCCGCCTGTCCGAGGAGGTCGGGATGCGCTCGTTTCACACCGAACTGGATGACGACACCCCCCACGACGAGGTCCTCGACCTCGTGCGCAGCCTCAACGAGGACGACACCGTCGACGGGATCCTGGTTCAGCTCCCGCTTCCAGAGCAGATCGACGCCGACGAGATCGTCGGCGCGATCGATCCCGCCAAGGACGTCGACGGCCTCACCCCGGTGAGTGCCGGGATGCTCGCCCAGGGCCGCCCAGAACTCGTTCCGTGCACGCCGCAGGGGGTGATCGAGCTGCTCGACCACGCCGGGGTCGAGATCGAGGGCGCCGAGGCGGTCGTCCTCGGCCGCTCGATCCTCGTCGGCCGCCCGCTCGGCGCCCTGCTCCTCGGCCGCAATGCGACCGTCACCCTCTGCCACTCCCGCACCCGCGACCTCGCCGCGGTCTGCTCGCGCGCCGACATCCTCGTCGCGGCGGTCGGCTCAGCGGGCCTCGTCGGTGCCGACTTCGTCAAGCCGGGGGCGGCCGTAATCGACGTCGGCACCAACCGGACCGACGACGGCCTGGTCGGCGACGTCGATTTCGACGCCGTCAGCGCCGTCGCCGGGGCGATCACCCCGGTGCCGGGCGGCGTCGGGCCGATGACGATCGCGATGCTGCTCTCGAACACGCTCGCGGCGGCAAGGAATCGCGTCGGGGCCCGCGTATAGGCTGCGCACACGCACCTACCCGTTCAAGGAGTGATATGGAAAACCTGAGTACAGGGGAGAAGATCGCGGGAGCGTCAGGGCTGGCGTTGCTCTTGATCATGTGGCTTCTCAATTGGTTCAGCTACGGCGAGGGCCCGTTCTCGGTCTCCGGCGATGCTTGGCAGACGATGGAGCTGATCCGTTTCGTGCTCCTGTTCGCCGGACTCGCCGGAATCGGTCTGGCCGTCGCAGCCGCGACCCAGTCGGACGTCAATCTGCCAGTCGCTGCGAGCGCGATCACGGCAGGCCTCGGAATCCTCGCTGTGATTCTGATCGCCTTCCGGATCATCAGCCCGCCCGACTTCGGCATCGGTGACATCGCCGACGCGACGGGTCAGGACTTCGATGTCGGTCGCGACATCGGTGTCTTCCTCGGCCTGATCGCCGCCGCCGGCGTGGCCTACGGAGGCTGGCGAGCGATGGAGGAGGAAGGGGCCTCGTTCGGCGGCCAGGCCGGCCGACACCAGGATCCGCCGCCTCCCGCAGCCCCTCCCGCCGCCTAGGCGACGAGGCACAAGCGCACCGTTCCCGCGGCCGCCCTCGAGGCGGCCGCGGTCGTTGTGGGCCGGTTCGCCACACGCTCGGCACGAAGCGCACGCCACGCGTGACGGTCGGGCGGCCACGCTGGGTGAGTGGCCGCCGAGATCGCAGTTGAGCGACGCAATTCGTCGTCAACTGCGCACTCGTGATCTCGATCTCCTCATTGCCCGTTTAGCCGCGGCGCAGCACGGCGCTTTAGCGCGGTGGCAGCTCCTCGCCGAAGGTGCCCATCCGCGGGCGATCGACCGCAGGATTGCGGCGGGCAGGTTGATCGTCCTGCACCGGGGCGTCTATGCCGCGGGGCACCGTCGGCTCAGGCAAGAGGGCTATTGGATGGCGGCGGTTCTGGCGGGCGGACCGGTGACGTTTCTCAGCGGTCGCTCGGCAGCGGCTCTCTGGGATCTGCCGTGTCCGCAGCGCCGAGGCATCCATGTGACTACGCCCCTGCGGCTGCGCGCCCGCCCCCAGATCATCTTCCACTGCTGCCAGCTGGCCTCAGACGAGGTTGAAACTCGTAACAGCATTCCTGTGACCACGGTCGCTCGCACCGTTTTCGACCTCGCCGCCGACGTAGGCCCCCACCACGTCGAGCGGGTCATGAACGAGGCCGAGGATCGTCTCCTTGCCGATGTGACGCCGCTCGCGGTGCTGCTCGATCGCTACCCGCGCCGGCGCGGAACAAGGGTGATCAAATCGATCCTCGGGGAGGCCGGGGTCGGCGCGCGACGCACCCACAGCGAACTTGAGGTCGCATTTGCGGCGTTCATCGATGAGCGTGGGCTCCCGCGGCCGGAACTGAACGTGTGGCTCAACGTCGGTGGGCACTGGGTCGAAGCCGACTGCCTTTGGCGCAAGCAGCGTGTGATCGTCGAGCTGGACGGTCGATCGACCCACGATCGCAGCGCGGCATTCGAGTCCGATCGCCTGCGTGATCGTCGAACGATCGCGGCGGGTCTGATCCCGATCCGCATCACCCACCGGCAACTCACGCATGACGGGGACGCCATCGCCTGCGACCTACTCGCAACCTTCGCGCGAGATCGCAGTTAGCGACGCTATTCGTCGTCAACGGTGCGCTCGCCGGGCGTGACGCGACTACTGCCGCGCGGCGACGCCGCGCGCGACGCGGGCGGCGATTGCGATCACGGTCATCATCGGGTTGACGCCGATCGAGCTCGGGAAGAGGCTGCCGTCGGCGATGTAGAGCGACTCGTAGCCGTGCACCTCGCCGTCGGCCCCGGCTACGCCGCGGCTCGGGTCGGCGTCCATGCGGGCGGTGCCGAGCGGGTGGAAGGCCTCCAGCCGCATCCGGCGCGGGGGCGGGGGAGAGGCGTCGAGCAAGCCGATCTCGTTCTCCGCGATCGTCGGGATGCCGCCGATCTGCGGGTAGACCTCGCGCGCGCCGGCGGCGTAGAAGAGCTCGGCGGCGCGGGCGACACCGAACGAGAGCTTGGTCGCGTCCTCGCGGGTGAGCTTGTAGGTGATCCGCAGCGAGCCGTCGGATGCGAGCCCGACGCGGCCGCGTGAGGTGTCGGAGAGGTGAACGCCCGTGGAGGCGACGTTTGCGTAGTTGGCGAGGCGCTCCTGATGCTCGGCCCCGACCCCGGGCATCCAGTGGCCACCGAAGGCGAGGGGAGTGAACGTCGCCTCGAGCAGGAGCCCGTCGTGCTGCCACTCGTCGACTGCGTAGCTCTGCATGACCCCGTCCCAGCCGCGGACCTCCTCCTCGAAGCGAGCCCCGACCCAGCAGGCCGGATGGATCCGCAGGTTGCGGCCGATCTCGCCGCTCTCGGAGGTGACCCGCGAGCGCAGGAGCAGCTCGGGCGTCCCGAATGAGCCGCCGGCGAGGATGACCGCGCGGCGGGCGCGGACCGTGAACGGCTTTGGCCTCGCGCGGCGCGGGTCGGCGACGCCGCGGACGCAATCGAGTCCGGTCGCACGCCCGTTCTCGAACCGGATCGAGCGCACCTCGACGCCGGCTCGCACCCGCGCCCCGGCGCCGACGGCGCGCGGCAGGTAGGAGACGTGCATCGCCCGCTTCGCGTCGAGCCGACAGCCGAGCGGACAGGAGCTGCACTGGACGCAGCGCCCCGCGTTCCGCGCCAGCGGGTGGTGGGAGACCCCGAGCGCCTCGGCACCCTCGAGCAGCAGCTGTCCGTTGCGGCCCATCGTCTCGGGATCCACCGGCGCGACCGCGAGCATCTCCTCCGCCTCGGCGTACTCGCTCTCGAGCTTGGTTGCCCACTCGATCCCGCTCTCCTCGCGCCAGCGCTCGAGTACCGGGTCGGGGGCGCGGAAGCAGGTCCCCGAGTTGATCACCGTCGTCCCGCCGACGGCGCGCCCGACGGGCGTCGGGATCGCGGGAGCGCCCTCTGCGATCGTCAGGCCGCCATCGCGGTAGAGCGTGCTCAGCGCCTCGAGCGGCTCCACCGGGTAGCTGTCGCGGTCCATGTACGGACCCGCCTCGCAGACGAGCACGTCGAGACCGGCCTCGGCGAGCACGGTGGCCGCGACCGCACCTCCGGCGCCGGAGCCGACGATGACGACGTCACACTCCTCGCCCTCGCCGTGCGGCTCGAGGTCTCCGAGCGGGAGTGCCGCCGCGCGCGTCGGCGCCCGCTCCTCGCCGGATACGGCGCAGCTGGCGCTCGCCCCCGCGGCCGCCTGAACCCGCACGTCGTTCGCGTAGCCGCTCGCGGTCAGGACTTTGAGCAGCAGGACCATGTCCTGGCGGAGCCCGGAGCGCGAGGCGTCCATCTTGCGAATGAAGTCCTGGCGCGCCTCGAGGCTCGCGCGCGAGAACCGCCACGGGAACGAGGACCACTCGAACGCGCGCAACGCCAAGCGGACGAGCATCACCCGCCGCGGCGGGAGGTTGGAGAGGTACCGCTCGAGCGGCGCCGCTACGTCAACCGCGCCCGCCGTGGCACCGTCCGGTCCCGCCGCGGCCGGCATCCCGTGCGTGCCGGGTGCCATCGCCTCTGCGAACGCACGCAGGGTCTCGATTCCAGCGGCGCCGAGCCCCGGTGTGCGCCTTCAGGTCGGGGCGGCCGGGCCCTCGACCCTGCCGGCGAGCCCGTAGAGGAAGAGCGCGACGCCGACGAGGAAGCCGTCGACGAGGAAATTGAGGAGATAGGCGAAGACGTCCGTGTCGAAGAGGTAGAAGGCGAGCGCCGCGAGGGAGGAGGCGGCCTTGCCCGCTGCGAGGACCAAGAGCAGCGGGCGGTAGCGGACGACATCGGTCGAGGCGAGCAGGCAGATCCCCGTGATCACCGTCATGTAGGCGAACCCGAGTGCCAGCCAGAGCTGCTCCGCGGTTTCCGGCGCCTCGCTGAACTGGCCGAGCGGCAGCCAATCGCCGAAGTCGTCGAGCGCGCCGAGCGTCCCGTCGGGGCGAGGATGAAGAGCAGGCCGACGACGGCGAAGCGTCGCGGCGAGCAGGCGCAGGCTCAGGACGACGAAGCGCTCTGTGGCGACCCCCGACATCAGGTCGGCGGATCCTAGTCAACCTAGAATGCGCCAGGTGATCGACCGGGACCAGGTCCTCCACGTCGCCCGCCTCGCCAGGCTCGAACTCGACGACGACGAGATCGAGCGGATGGCGGCCGAGCTCTCCGGGATCCTCGAGCACGTCGACCGGATCTCGGCGCTCGACCTCGAGGGCGTCGAGCCGACCTCGCACGTAGTCGAGCTCGTCAACGTCCTGCGCCCCGACGAGCCGGAGCCGAGCCTGCCTCCAGAGCGCGCGCTCGAGCCGGCGCCGGACCCCCACGACGGCCTCTTCCGCGTCCCCTCGCCGCAGGCGTGAGCGACCTTCGCGAGCTGACCGCCGCCGAGGCGATCCGGCGGATCCAGTCGGCGGACCTCGATGGCGAGGAGTACTTCGCGTCCTTCCTCGAGGCCGCGCGCGGCGAGGACCTGAACGCCTTTTTATGGACGGCAGACAACGACGTTCCGCCCGCCTCCTCGGCTTCGCCTCCGGGGGCGGCCGGGTCAGCCGGGAGCCTGCCCCTGGCGGGAGTTCCGATTGCGGTCAAGGACCTCTTCTGCACGGAAAACATTCCGACTACCGCCGGCTCGCGGATCCTCGAGGGCTACCGGCCTCCGTACACGGCGACAGCGGTCGCCAAGCTCACCGACGCGGGCGCGCGGGTGCTCGGGAAGACGAACATGGACGAGTTCGCGATGGGCTCCTCGAACGAGAACTCCGGCTACGGGCCGGTGCTCAATCCGTGGGACCGCGCCCGCGTTCCCGGCGGCTCCTCCGGCGGGTCGGCCGCGGCGGTGGCGGGCGGGCTCGCGCCCTGGGCGATCGGTACCGACACCGGCGGCTCGATCCGCCAGCCGGCGGCGCTCTGCGGGATCGTCGGATTGAAGCCGACGTACGGAGCCATCTCGCGCTACGGCATGGTCGCCTTCGCCTCTTCGCTCGACCAGTGCGGTCCGTTCACCCGCGACGTCACGGACGCCGCGCTCCTGCTGGGGGTAATGGAGGGGCGTGACGCCCGCGACGCGACCTCGATCGGGATCGAGGGCGGGGTCGAGCTGCCGGCTCGCGAGGACCTCAAGGGCCTTCGCTTCGGCGTCCCGCGTGAGCTCGCCGGCGACGCCGAGGGCATCGAGGCAGGGGTGAGCGAGAACTTCGAGGCCACGCTGAAGCTGATCGAGGGACTGGGCGGTGAGCTCGACGAGTGCGAGCTGCCGAGCGCGACGAACGGGATCTCCGCCTACTACGTGATCGCCCCGGCGGAGGCGTCGGCCAACCTGGCCCGCTACGACGGCGTCCGTTACGGCCTGCGCGAGGACGGCGAGGCGGAGCTCGTGCGGATGTACGAGCGCACGCGCTCGCGCGGTTTCGGCGCCGAGGTCAAGCGCCGGATCATGCTCGGCACCTACGCGCTCTCCTCCGGCTACTACGAGGCGTACTACGGCCAGGCGCAGAAGGTGAGGACCCGGATCGCGCAGGACTTCGCCAACGCCTTCGAGCGCTTCGACTTCCTCGTCACCCCGACGTCGCCCTCGGTCGCCTTCGAGCTCGGGGCGAAGACGGACGACCCCTGGTCGATGTACCTGAACGACTACTGCACCGTGCCGGTCTCGCTCGCCGGGCTCCCGGCCGTGTCGATCCCCTCGGGGCTCGCCGAGCCCGACGGTGGTGGTCCGCGCCTTCCGGTCGGCTTCCAGATCGCCGGCCCGGCCTTCAGCGAGTCGCGGATGCTCGACGCCGCCTATGCGCTGGAGAAGGCGATCGGATTCGAGGAGCGGCCATCCTGAGTTGCGACCTCACCAACGAGCAGTGCCGGGTCGCGGCGATCGAGGCGCTCGACGCGCTGCCCGCCTGGGTACACGAGCGGCTCGGCGAGGTCGCGGTGATCGTCGAGGAGTCCCACCCCGACGATCTGATGGGGATCTACGACCCGTACGGCGGCCTGCAGCGGATCGTCATCTTCCGCAGCGCCAACCCGAACGTCGAGGAGGTGCGGAAGACCGTCTGGCACGAGATCGGCCACCACCTCGGCATGGGCGAGGAACAGCTGGAAGCACTCGGCTATGGGTGAATCAGTACCGACACCTGACCCGGCCGCCCCGGAGGGCAAAGCCCGAGGAGGCGGGCGGAACGTTCGGTATTCGAGCCGGTGATCGGCCTCGAGATCCACGTCCAGCTGAAGACGCGGACGAAGATGTTCTGCGGCTGCGAGCTCTCCTTCGGCGACGAGCCGAACATCGCACACCTGCCCGATCTGCCTCGCCCACCCCGGCTCGCTGCCGGTGCCGAACGAGAAGGCGATCGCCTACGCGCTCCAGATCGGGCTCGCGCTCGAGTGCGAGATCGCCCCGCGCTCGATCTTCCACCGCAAGAACTACTTCTATCCGGACAATCCGAAGGCGTACCAGATCAGCCAGTACGACATTCCGCTCGCGCGCAACGGGCATCTCGGCGACGTCCGGATCCACCGCGTGCACCTGGAGGAGGACGCGGCGAAGCTGATCCACGTCTCCGCCTCCGGCCGGATCCATGACTCCGGCGCGTCGCTGGTCGACTTCAACCGGGGCGGGACGCCACTGGTCGAGATCGTCACCGAGCCCGACATCCACGACGCGGCGGCCGCGCGCGAGTGGCTGCAGGTGCTGCGGACGACGATCCGCCAGATCGGCGCCTCCGACGTGAACATGGAGGAGGGGAGCCTGCGCTGCGACGCGAACATCTCGCTGCGCCCGGCGGGCACGACCGAGCTCGGGACCAAGGCCGAGCTGAAGAACATGAACAGCTTCCGCTTCATCGAGCGCGGGATCGAGGCGGAGATCGAGCGCCAGCGCGGACTGCTCGAGGCGGGCGGCACGGTGGAGCAGGAGACGCTCCACTTCGACCCGCGGACCGGCGCGCTGACGACGCTGCGCTCGAAGGAGTACGCGCACGACTACCGCTACTTCCCCGAGCCCGACCTCGTCCCGATCGCGCCGACGGAGGAGATGCTCGAGGCGGCGCGGGCGGCCCTGCCCGAGCTGCCGGCCGAGCGCCGGGCGCGCTACCTCTCCGAGCTCGAGCTGACGGACAAGCTCGCGACCCTCATCGCCTTCGACGCGGACCTGGCCGCGTACTTCGAGCGCGCCCTCGCGGCCGCAGACGGCGCGGCCGCGGTCGCGGTGGCGAACTGGATCACCGGCGAGCTGGTGGCCAGGTTGCGCGAGGCGGGGGAGGGGGACGCGGGGCCCTGGACTTCGAAGGTGTCGCCGGAGGCGATCGCGAAGCTGGCCGGCCTCGTCGAGCGCAAGGAGCTCTCGAGCGGCGCCGCCCGCCAGGTGCTGGCGAAGCTGGTCGCCGAGGGCGGCGAGCCGGCCGCGATCGCCGAGCGCGAGGGACTCGCGGGGGTCGAGGACGAAGGCGAGCTCGCGGCGATCGTGGAGCGGGCGCTCGCCGCCGATCCGGACGCGGCGGCGCAGGTGAAGGAAGGGAACATGAAGGCGATCGGGCCGTTGATCGGCTTCGTGATGAGGGAGACCAAGGGTCGCGCCGACGGCGGCGAGGTCACCAGGCTGATCCGAGAGTCGTTGGAATGAATCCCGCCGTTTCCTCGCTTCGCCTCCGGGCGTGCGGGTCGTGGCAAGGGATACTTTGTAACAACTTGTTACAAGCTCTGCCATACTGAGTACGTGGCTTGGAACGTGGTCATCGCCGGTGGTGGGTTCGCAGGGGCGACCGCCGCGCGGAAGCTGGAGAAGCTGCTGCCGAAGCAGTCCGCCCGTCTCAGCCTCGTCAACGACGTCAACTTCCTGCTCTACGCGCCGTTCCTGCCCGAGGCCGCCGCCGGGACGCTCGAGCCTCGCCACGTGGTCACGCCGCTGCGCGAGATCCTCAAGCGCACCTACCTGCGACTCGGCGCCGTCTCGGCTCACGACCCCGAGCGGCGCATGGTCGACCGTCACCAATCACGAGGGCGAGGACGAGGAGCTCCCGTACGACCAGTTCCTCGTCGCCGTCGGCTCTGTCTCGCGCTCGCTGCCGATCCCGGGACTCGACGAGCACGCGATCGGCTTCAAGAGCCTCGCGGACGCGATCTGGCTTCGAAACCACGTGATCGAGACCCTCGAGCTGGCGAACGCGACCGAGGACCCCGCGCGCCGGGAGCAGCTCCTCACCTACGTCTTCGTCGGCGGCGGCTACTCCGGCCTCGAGGCGCTCGCCGAGCTCCAGGACTTCGCCGCCCACGCGATGGACTACTACCCGCGCGCCCGCCTCCACGGGATGCGGTGGATGCTGGTCGAGGCGATGGACCGGGTGCTCCCCGAGGTCCCGCGCACGCTCGCCGACTACGCGGTGCATCAGCTACGGGGCCGCGGGATCGACATCCGCCTCGGCACCCGGCTCGAGGAGGCGCGCGCCGACTCGGTGCGGCTCTCGACCGGCGAGGAGATCCCGACGCGGACGATCGTCTGGACGGCCGGCGTCGCCCCGCATCCCAGCCTCCAGGCGCTCAACCTCCCGCTGACCGAGCAGGGCAAGGTCGAGGTCGACCAGACGATGCGCGTCCGCGGACTCGAACGTGTGTGGGCGGTCGGTGACTGCGCCGCCGTGCCGGACCCAGGCAGGGACGAGGAGGCTTCGTGCCCGCCGACGGCCCAGCACGCCGTCCGCCAGGGCCCGGTGGTCGCGCACAACATCGCGGCCGAGCTCGGCGTGGTCGACGGCGGCCCGCGCCCGTTCACGTACAAGTCGAAGGCGTCGTTCGTCAACCTCGGCCGCTACAAGGCGGTCGGCCGGCTTGGCAATACCGAGTTCCATGGTTTCCCGGCCTGGTGGATGGCGCGCAGCTACCACATGAGCCAGATCCCTGGGGCGGTGCGGAAGCTGCGAGCGGTCGTCGACTGGACCGTCGGCCTCCCGTTCCGCCGCGACCTCTCCGAAGTGGGCTCGATCGGCCACCCACGCCCCCTGCGCGACGAGGTCTACGCGCGCGGCGGCACCCACCGCCCGGTTGACTAGGCGCCCGCCGTGTACTGGATGATCGTCCCGGCTCTCTCCGCTCTGATTGCGGGCGTTCTCGGGAAGATGAAGGGGAGCTCGTTCTTCCTCTGGGCCCTGATCGGGCTCGGGCTGCCGGTCATCGGGCCGATCGCGGCATTGCTTTATCGAAACGAGCGCGACGAACCGAAGCGGGCGTGCCCGCAGTGCGGTTCGATCCAGCCGATCCACGCCCAGGTCTGCACCCGTTGCGGCCTCGACCTGGAGTTGCCCGCGGACCAGGACGTCATTCCCGGTCGTGCCTGAGTAAGGCCCCCTTACCGCCCCTCTAGGCACGGGTAAGGCGCAGGTATAGGCGATCGCCCCATGTGGGGGTGGGGGCCTTACTCGTAATTTCGTTCCATCGCAACGAATGGAGACGAAATGACCGGCCAGATCACATATGACGCCCACGCCAGCAGGCTCGACGACTTCCATCGCCACGCGGCCGAGCATCGCCGCTCTCACATCCACAGCCGCTCTCTGCGCCGCGGCGGGAGCCGAGTCACGGCCCGCTTCCGCCTGCGGGCGGCAAGGGGCCGCGGCACCACGGTGACCTCGAACGCTTGAGCCGCCTGCCCCGTGGACTCGCGCCCGCCACGGACGGTGATAATCCGTCCGTGGCCAAGCGCGTTTCGAGTCCCGACCTCGTCGGGCGGGCCGACGAGCTCAGACTGCTCGAAAGCGCGCTGGGGCGCGCCGCGGCGGGGGAGTTCAAGGCGGTGCTGGTCGGCGGGGAGGCCGGCGTCGGCAAGACGCGCCTCGTCTCCGAGCTCGAACTGCGGACGATCGCGGCCGGCGGGCGCGTGCTCGCCGGCGACTGCGTCGAGCTCGCCGAGGGCGAGCTGCCGTTCGCGCCGCTGACCGCGGCACTTCGCGGTGTCGCCCGCGAGCTCGGGCCGGGCGACCTCGAGACCCTGCCCGGGAGAGAGGAGCTCGCGCGCCTGCTGCCCGAGCTCGGCGACTCGGAGACGTGGATCACCCGCGACTCGGCGCTCGACGAGCCGCTCGCGCAATCGCGCCTGTTCGAGGTCCTACTCGCCCTCTTCACGAGGCTCGGGGAGCAGGCGCCGGTCGTGCTCGTGATCGAGGACCTGCACTGGGCCGACCGCTCGACCCGCGACTTCCTCGGGTTCCTCGTCCGCAACGCGCACGCGGCGCGGCTGCTGCTGGTCTGCACCTACCGCAGCGACGAGCTCCATCGCCGCCACCCGCTGCGCCCGTTCCTCGCCGAGCTCGACCGGCGCCCGGTCGTCGAGCGCATGGACCTCTCGCCGCTCTCGCGCGAAGACCTCGGCGGCCTGATCGGCGGGATCCTCGACGAGGTGCCGACCGAGGCGCTCCTCAGCGAGCTCTTCGACCGCTCCGACGGCAACCCGTTCTTCGCCGAGGAGCTGATCGCCGCGTCCGCTGAGGGGCGGGCGATTCCGGAGACCCTGCGCGACGCGCTCATGCTCAGGGTCGAGACCCTGTCGGAGCCGACCCGGGCCCTGCTGCGCGTGGCCGCCGCCGCGGGGCGGCGGGTCAGCCATCGGCTGCTCGCCCGGGTGGGCGAGCTCCCCGACGGCGAGCTCGACGACGCCCTGCGCGAGGCCGTCGCGGCCAACGTCGTCGTCCAGGAGTCCGACACGTTCGCCTTTCGCCACGCGCTGGTTCGCGAAGCCGTCTCGACTGACGTCCTCCCGGGAGAACGGACGAAGCTGCATGCCGCGCTCGCCGAGGCGTTGACCCAGGATCCATCGCTGGGCGACGGGATGGCGGGGACGACCGCGGCGGAGGTCGCCTACCACTGGTGGGAGGCACGGCGCCTTCCCGAGGCGCTGAGCTCGGCGCTGGCCGCGAGCGAGGCGGCGGAGGAGGTATTCGCGTTCGCAGAGGCGCACCACCACCTCGAGCACGCGCTGGAGATCTGGGACGAGGTCGACGACGCGGAGGAGCGCGCCGGGTCGGATCTGGCCGACGTGTTCGCGCGGGCGGCCGAGAATGCGAACCTGATCCTGGAGCCATCGCGCTCGATCGCGCTCACCCGCAAGGCGATCGGCCTCGTGGATCCCGAGACCGACGCGGTGCGCGCCGCACTCATGCACGAGCGGATGGGCCGCTTCATGTGGGTTTCAGGCGACTCCGACGAGTCCCTGCGGAACTACCACGAGGCGGTCGACCTGATGCCCCCGGACCCGCCGACACCCGAGCTTGCCCGGGTGCTCGCCGCGCACGGTCAGATCCTGATGCTGCGCGGGCGCCCGCGCGAGTCGCGCGAGCGCTGCGAGCAGGCGATCGCCGTCGCGCGCAGCGTCGGCGCCCGAGCCGAGGAGGGGCACGCGATGGATACGCTCGGGGTCGACATCTCGACCCTGGGCGACCGCGAGCGGGGGATCGAGTGCCTCACCGAGGCGCTCGCGATCGCGAAGGAGCTCGGCTGGATCGACGAGATCGGGCGCTGCTACGTCAACCTCGCCGAGGAGATCGACTGGAGCGGGCGCACCGCCGAAGCGGTGGAGCTGACCCTCGAGGGTGCGAAGGAGATGGGCCGGCTCGGGGCCCGCGCCTACGTGGTCTTCCTCGAGGTCGAGGCCGCGCACCGCTTCGTGCGGCTGGGCAATTTCGAGGCCGCCGACCAGGCCATTGCCCGCGTCCGCGAGGCGGGCCCGTTCGGGTTCAGCGGCACGATCTTCAGCGACGCCGAGGCGGAGCTCGCCCGCTTCCGCGGCGACCTCGACCGGGCCGAGGCGGCCGCGCGGCGCGCCCGGCAGGCGCTCGGGCGGACCAGGGACTCGATGTACTTCGGTCCGACGGCGGCGGTCGAGGTCGAGGTCGGCCTCGCTCGCGGCCGGCCCGAGGCCGCGGTCGAGACGTTCGAGCAGGCCCTCGAGCTGATCACCGGCGAGGAGTACGCGTTCTCGGTCGGCCGCCTCTACGCGCGCGGCATCCGCGCGTACGCCGAGCTCGCCGAGCGCGCCCGCGACGTCGGCGACGAGGCCGAGCTCGCGCGGATCGAGAGCGCGGCGGTCGCCGCGATCGAGCGCTACGACGACGTCTTGTCTCCGGAGCGCTATCCGGAAGGAACGCCACCCCCGGCAGCGCTCACCTGGCGCGTCGTGATCGACGCCGAGATGTCGCGCCTCGCCGGCAGCTCCGACCCGGAGCTCTGGCACGCGGTCGCGGAGCGCTGGACGGAGCTCTCCGATCCGCTCGAGCGCACCTACGCCGAGTGGCGCGAGGCCGAGGCGTCGCTCGTCGCCGGCGGCAACCGCGGCGCGGCGGGCGCACTGCTTGCAGGCGCCGCCGCAACCGTGCGCAAGATCGGCGCCACCAGCCTCCTCGGCGAGATCGAGGCGCTCGCGCGGCGGGCGCGGGTCGCCATCGACGACGGCGCCGAGCCCGAGCTCGAGGGTGATACCGGCGAAGCGGAGCCCGACCGCCACGGCCTCACCGATCGCGAGCTCGAGGTCCTGGAGTTGCTCGCCGTCGGGCGCACCAACCGCGAGATCGGCGAAGCTTTGTTCATCGCACCGAAGACGGCCAGCGTCCACGTCTCCCGCATCCTCGGCAAGCTCGAGGTCCGCGGCCGCGTCGAGGCCGCGACCAAGGCCCAGCGGCTCGGGATCCTCCGATGACCACGGTTCAGGGCCCCGAGCGAGATTCAGCTCATGGCGCGCTCGCAAGCGCCGCGCTCGCCCGCCGCCGCGCCTGACCGCTAGCGGCGCCGCCAGCGAAGCTCTGAGCTCGCCGGGCCCGCCGGCGTATCGACCGGCTGGGTTCGCAGCACCAGATCGTCGCCGTCGAGCTCGAACTCCCGGTGCTTCTCCATCCCGGCCTGGTCGGGATGGATCGCGAGCTCGACGCGGTGGACGACGATTCCGGGCTCCGGCACCGTGAAGGTTCCGCAGTAGGCGTTGTACGTGGAGTAGGCAGTCGCGCGTTCCGCGGCACTGCCGGCGCTCCAATCGCGCGAGCCGAAGCGATCGCGGTCGTCGTGCTCGATCTGCACCGCCATCCTGCCGCTCGCCAGGTAGACCAGCTCCCCGCGCGGCGAGCCGCCGCCGTGCTCCACCGCGTTGCCCGCCTCGTCGACGCCGGTCCACGAGACCAGCGTCCACTCGCCGAGGAGAGCGTCGGTCAACGGAGCCAGGTCCTGACGATCGCGTTCGCGAAGCCCATCCCGTAGCGCACCACGGCCGGCTTCTTCGAGTGCCCGGAGAGGCGGGCGACGACGGTCACCGGCACCTCCTTCGCCGGGACCCCACGCTTGATCGCCTCGATCATGAACTCCGAGGTGTGGAACTGCTCCTGGCGCAGGACGAGGTTGGGGAGGACGTCGACGAGGACAGCCCGGTAGCCGTTCGAGCAGTCGCTGACATGGGTGCGGGTGATGAAGGAGACGAGCTTGTTGAAGAAGACGATCCCCGCCTCACGGGCCGGGTGGTTCTTCTCGGCCTCGCCGAGGACCCGCGAGCCGTGGGCCATCGCGACCTCCCCGTCGAGCACCGGCTGGACCAGGCGCGGCATCTCCTCGGGCAGGTGCTGGCCGTCGGCGTCGATCGTGACCACGATCTTGGCGCCGGCGTCGACCATGAGCCGGTAACCGGTGCGCAGGGCGGCGCCACCACCCCGGTTGACCGCGTGGCGGGCGACGACGGCCCCATGGCGCTTGGCGACGTCGCTGGTCCCGTCGCGCGAGCCGTCGTCGACGACGAGGACGGCGGTGGGCACGCCGCAGACCTCGCCCGGGAGCCCGTCGAGAACGTGGCCGACGTTGTCGGCCTCGTTGTAGGCCGGGATCAGGATCGCGATCTTGTCGCGGAACTTCGCGTGGTTGCCGCCCGCGCGGAACTCCTCGGCCGCCAGGCCCTCGAGTGCGCCGCCGAGCTGCTGCGAGACACGCGAGCTCTGCGAGAGAGCGCGCAACGTGAGCAGGAAGAGGATGAGGATCCCGAAGATCGCGACGCCGACGATCCGGGTGCCGTTCTCGCGCTCGAACGAGAACGCCTCGAGCAGCGCGTCGGGAATCTCCGTGCCGGCGACGACGGCGAGGCCGAGCGCGAGCGTGAGGAGGATGAGGACGTCGGCATTGCGAAGCGAGCGGCGCCGGACGATCGCGAACACGGCGAGGCCGAGCGCAAGCAGCAGGCCCGCGGCGCGAATCGCCGTGAGCTCGGGTGGGAGGAGATCTGCCGTCAGCAGGGCCATCGGAACCGACGCAGGATAGAAGCGGGCGGTCGCTCAGCCCGTGAGCGGGACCGAGCCCGCAACGGGGCCGCCAGCGTCACTGCGGGCGAGACGCCCAGGCGAGGAGCAGCTCGAGGTCGAGCGCGCGCCCAGGGCGCCGAGTCGATCGCTCATGCTCTGCAAGCCGGTGCTTCCCGTTCACGGCACCCGGGTCGAACCCGCGGCCGGTATCTCCGGCGGGTGCCTCCGCTACCCTCGCGCCCCATGCGCATCCTGATCCTGGGTGGCGACGGATACCTGGGATGGCCGACAGCCATGCGGTTCTCAGCCCGCGGGCACGATGTTTCGGTCGTCGACAACTTTTCCCGTCGCCGCTGGCACACAGAGCACTCCACCGACTCGCTGACGCCGATCCGCTCGCTTGCGGACCGGATCGAGGCGTGGCACGACGCGTCGGGCAATGAGATCCATCCGTACGTCGGCTCGATCGAGGACTTCTCGTTCCTCGACTCGGTGATCGCCGAGACCCTCCCCGAGGCCATCGTCCACTACGGCGAGCAACCGTCGGCGCCCTACTCGATGAAGTCGCGCGAGGCAGCAGTCGAGACCCAGTACACGAACGTGATCGGGAACCTCAACCTGCTCTTCGCGATCCGCGACCGGGTCCCCGATTGCCATCTGGTGAAGCTGGGGACGATGGGCGAGTACGGCACGCCCAACATCGACATCGAGGAGGGGTTCATCGAGATCGAGCACAAGGGCCGCAAGGACACCCTGCCGTTCCCGAAGCTGCCCGGCTCGCTCTACCACCTCTCGAAGGTCCACGACTCACACAACATCCACTTCGCCTGCCGGATCTGGGGCCTGCGCGCGACCGACCTCAACCAGGGCGTCGTCTACGGCGTCGAGACCGACGAGTCCGCGGGCGACGAGCGGCTGGTCACGCGCTTCGACTACGACGAGTACTTCGGCACGGTCCTCAACCGCTTCTGCGTCCAGGCGGTGATCGGCCACCCGCTGACCGTTTACGGCGAGGGCGGCCAGACACGCGGCTTCCTCAACATCCGCGACACGCTGCAGTGCGTCGAGCTCGCGGTCGCGAATCCCGCCGATCTCGGTGAGTTCCGCGTCTTCAACCAGTTCACCGAGCAGTTCTCGGTCGCCGAGCTCGCCGAGCTCGTCCGCCGCGCCGCCGGCGAGCTCGGCCGCGAGGTCGAGGTCCGCAACTACCCGAATCCGCGCATCGAGGCCGAGAGCCACTACTACAACGCCGCGAACACGAAGCTCCACGAGCTCGGGCTCGAACCGCACCTGCTCGGCGAGGAGCTCGTCCGCTCCCTGATCGGGATCATCGAGGCGCACAAGGGCCGCGTGATCGAGCGCGCGATCCTCCCGCGCACCCGCTGGAAGCCGGGCGAGCTCGCCGGCGAGTCGCCGGCGGAGTCCCCGGCGAGCTCGTAAGGCCTAGAAGCAGATCAGCGGGTTGCCGACGACGACGCCGGCGCCAGGCTGCGCCTCCAGTACCACACGGTCGCCCGGCATCACCGCACCGCACGTGTAGATCTCGTTCCCGCTGAAGGCCGGAACGACGATGGGCTTCGGCTCGCCGGGTCGATGGATCGTCACCGTCCAGCCGCCGGGCCCGCCGCCGAGCCCGGCGATGCCCGCGGGATGCTTGGCGACGTACTCGCACGTCGGCGTGCCCGGATTGATGGCCGAACAGCTCTCGGTGGCGAGATTGGGCGGCAGAGCCGGGGGCGCCGGCGGGCTCAGGTCGCCGAACGTTCCCTCGGGCGGGCGCGGCAGTCCCTTGCGGCACTTCTTCGGCGCCTTCGGGCGCTTGCCGCCCGTGAACCACGGGTCCTGCGCCTTCTGGCCGTACCAGTTGACGATCAGCTCCGACCAGCCGAAGCCGTGGATGGGGCAGCGGCCGTAGCGCCCCTCGGCGAGGTACGGGACCCGCTGCGATTGTCGGTTGCCGAGCGCGTCGCCTGCCGGCTCCGGACGGCGCAGTTGCGGGCGCAGGCCCAGGTCGAAGGGCGGGACGCGGACCAATCTCCCGTCGGCGGTCGGCATCTTCCCGCCGGGGAAGCTCACGCGGTAGTTCCAGGCCTGGTCCCAGATGCCGTTGAGAGAGACCTGGAAGGTGGGCACCTTGCCCACGAGGCGCCGGTAGTCGAGATGCTCGACGTGGACGCGGTCATCGATGGGCACCGACTCGCCGCTCGGCAATCGGACGGTCGCCATCACGTCGTAGGTGGGCTGGCGACGGCCGATCACCGGCGTCAGGGTGCCCTCAGCCGTCTCGTGGAAGGCGAGGACGGCGAACATCAGCTGGGCGCCGTTCTCGAGGTCGACGAAGAGCAGGTCCCACGGCATTCCCCCGTGGTAGTACTGGGCGTAACGCGGGTGGATCTGGGTGAGCTCGGCGAGCGCCAAGCCGGCGAAGAGGTCCTCCGGCGTGGCGTCGTACTCGCGCACCATCACCATCGTCGACTTCTTCGGGCGGATCTTCTCCTGGAGCACGCTGCCGTCGGGCTGCTCGATCTCGATCGTCCCGTGCATCGTCTCCGCGGCCTGCATGTACTGATAGGAGCGCGAGGGATAGCCGTGCGCCTGCGGGATCCCGTACCACCATTGCCCGGTGCCGCCGAGCAAGAGCGGCGGGCTGTGCATCTCGACGTCGAGGTCGACCTGAGTCTGGATCTGCTCGCCGCTCGGGTGGACCCTCGCGGTCTCGTTGTCGATCAGGAGGTGGTAGTTCTCCTCCGTCGGGCTGGTCCGCTGCCAGGTGTCGATCGGCTTGAACCCGTCGACGACGTCGTACGTCCGGTAGTCGAGGAGGTTCTCGGCGACCGGGTCGTAGGTGCCCGGCAGGCTGACGAAGCGGGCGAGGTCGCCGGTGTGGCCCCACTCGGCGGGCCCGTTCATCGACGAGATCTGGCGGCCGAGGTAGGGCCCCTGGCGCGGGAGGATCTGGTGGCCGGCGGCTCCGACGCCGTAAAAGGAGTCGAAGGCGACGCCCACCGTGTAGCGGTTGCCCGACTTCGTCACCAGATCGGCGGCGCCCCACCAGTAGTTCCAGCCGTCCACGTGCTGGTGCTCGTCCTCCGGGAAGTTGAGATACCCGTATTGGGTCGCAGCCGCGCTCGGCGCCGCCGCAACCAGGCAGAGTGCACAGCAGACTGATGCAAACAGACCCCTCAACGTTCCGCTACGGACCATAACGGACTTTTCCGTAATGGTCTACTTCGGGAAGGACCTAACCGGCTGCGACGACTACCATCGCAGCCGATGAAGCCGCCCGCCGGAGTCGCCGCCACCCGAGAAGCGACGCGCCCGCGCCGCGAGGCGCAGCGGGCGGAGAGGCGTGGGGCAATCCTCGCCGCCACCGTTCGCATCCTCACCTCCGACGGGCTCGCCGCGGTAACCCATCGCGCGGTCGCCCGCGAGGCCGGCGTCCCGCTCGCGGCGACGACCTACTACTTCTCCTCGAAGGACGAGCTCATCGGCGAGGCGCTCTCGATCCTGCTCGAGGACGAGATCGACCGTTTGCGCGAGTGCGCCGGCGCGCTCGGCCCCCGGATCCGCTCGCCGCACGAGGCTGCGGGGGCCGTCGCCGAGGTGCTCTTCCCCGACAAGGAGGCGGTCGGCGGCCTGCTGGCGAAGTTCGAGGTCTACCTCGAAGCTGCCCGCCGGCCCGGCCTGCGCACCCATGCAGCCCGCTGGCAGGAGGCGTTCACGGAGCTCGCCACGTCCTCGCTCGCGCTCGCCGGCGCCGGGGACCCGGAGCGGCTCGCGCCCCTGCTCGTCGCGGCGGCGGACGGGATCCTCGTCCATGCGCTCTCCGAGGGCGTCCGCGGGGCCGGCGACGTAGCCCGGATGAGAGCTTTGTTGGAGCAGCTCTTCACCCTGGTTCTCGCCGCACCCTGACCGCTAATCTCTTTCGCCCATGAGGGCTGCTGACGCGATATTCGCCGCGCTCAAGGCCGAGGGGGTCGAGCACGTGTTCGGCATTCCCGGCGGCGCGAACCTGCCCGTCTACGACGCCCTCTACGACGCGGACCTCGATCACATCCAGGCGCGCCACGAGCAGGGCGCCGGCCATATGGCAGAGGGCTACGCGAAGGCTTCGGGCAAGGTCGGCGTGGCGATGGCGACGTCGGGTCCGGGGGCGACGAACCTGATCACGGCGATCGCCGACGCAAACCTCGACTCGGTGCCGACGGTCTTCATCACGGGGCAGGTGCGCACGGACCTGATCGGGACCGACGGCTTCCAGGAGGCCGACGTGACCGGGATGACCCTGCCGATCGTCAAGCACTCGTTCATGGTCACCGACCCGCGCGCGGTCCCCGACTACATCCACGCCGCCTTCCACATCGCTTCGACCGGGCGCCCCGGCCCGGTGCTGGTCGACATCCCGCAGGACCTCTCCCGCGCCGAGATCGACTACACGCCCGCCGAGGGCCCGCCGAGCCTGCCCGGCTACAAGCCCCCGACCGAGGGCAACATCAAGCAGATCCGCCTCGCCGCGAAGGCGCTCGCCAACGCGCGTCGCCCTGTGATCTACGGCGGCGGCGGGATCATCAACGCGAACGCCTCGGAGGAGTTCCGCGAGTTCTGTATGTCCGACCGCCTGCCGGTGACGCTCACGGTGATGGGCCTGGGCGCCTTCCCGGCTCCGCACGAGCAGTGGCTCGGGATGCTCGGCATGCACGGCACGCGCACCGCCAATTACGCGATGGACGAGGCCGACCTGATCGTCTGCGTCGGCGCCCGCTTCGACGACCGGATCACCGGCAAGCTCTCCGAGTTCGCCCCGCGGGCCAAGTTCGTCCACATCGACGTCGATCCGGCCGAGATCTCGAAGAACGTTCCGGCGCACATCCCGATCGTCGGCGACGCGGCCGACGTGCTGCCGAAGCTCAACCGCGAGTACCGCGCGCTGTCCCCGGACTCGAGCAGGCTCGACGACTGGTGGAAGCAGATTCGCGAGTGGCAGAGCGCCTACCCGCTGCGCTACGAGGACTCGCGCGACTCCGAGATCAAGCCGCAGTTCATGATCGAGGCGATGTACGAGGCGACGGAGGGCGAGGCGATCATCACCTCGGACGTCGGCCAGCACCAGATGTGGGCCGCGCAGTACTACCACTTCTCCAAGCCCCGCCGGTGGCTCAATTCCGGCGGTCTCGGGACCATGGGCTTCGGCCTTCCCGCGGCGATCGGGGCGAAGGTCGCGTGCCCGGATGAGACCGTGGTCTGCCTCGCCGGCGACGGCAGCCTGATCATGGTCTGCCAGGAGTTCGCGACCGCAGCCCACCACGACATCCCGGTCAAGGTCTTCCTGATGAACAACGGCCACTTCGGCATGGTCCGCCAGTGGCAGGAGCTCTTCTGGGAGGAGCGCTACCAGTCGGTCGAGATGGGTCCGAGCCCGGATTGGCCGAAGCTGGCCGAGGCGTTCGGCTGGACCGGGATGGAGTGCTCGGACAAGTCCGAGCTCCGCGGCGCGATGAAGACGGCGCTCGAGACCGAGGGGCCGGTCCTCCTCGACGTTCGCGTCACCAAGGACGAGAACTGCTACCCGATGATCCCTGCCGGTGCCGCCGCCAGGGACATGGTGGGCTAGGGCGATGGGCGACCCCGGCACCAAGGACGTCGTCCGGCTCGAGGATCTCGAGGCCGCGCGGACGCTCACGGGCCGCAAGCACATCCTCTCGCTGCTGGTCGAGAACCGGCCGGGCGTCCTCGCTCGGATCGCGGGCCTGTTCAGCCGCCGCGGGTTCAACATCGACACGCTCGCGGTCGGCCCGACCGAGGACCCGGATATCTCGCGCATCACGCTCACCCTCGACGGCGCGGTGCACCCGATCGATCAGGTGACGAAGCAGCTCCACAAGCTGGTCAACGTGATCAAGATCCGCGACATGGAGCCGGGGGAGACGGTCGCCCACGAGATGGCGCTCTTCCGCGTCAGCGCCCCGGTCGAGAGCCGCGCCGAGATCATGCAGTTCGCCGAGATCTTCGGCGCCAAGATCGTCGACGTCTCGCGGCGCACGCTGACGATCGAGGTCACGGGCACGCAGGACAAGGTCGACTCGTTCGAGCGCATGGTCCGCCCCCACGGGCTGATCGAGATGGCGCGCACGGGCGAGGTCGCGATCACGAAGTCGCGGCCCGAGGCCTAAGCACCGCTACTCAGGACGTTGGCGCCCGGCGCGCCGGTAGCTCCCACCCCGAGTGGTCACTTTGTGTCGCTATGCGTGAGTAAGTGCCCGCTCGATCGGCTGGCCGATCTCGCGCCCGGTTCGCCGTACCCTTGAGGTGTGGCGAGTGAACCCGCGCTTGGAGCGCAGGCGAGCCGGGTCCTCTCGGCACTCGAGGCCTGTCTCGGATCGACCGATGAGCGGCGCCGGCTCGTCAGCGTTACCACCCCGGTCGAGCTCGCCGACCCCGTCGCCACCGTCTTCGCCTCGCGCCGCGCCGGCGATCGCTGGTACGCATGGGAGGAGCCCGACCGCGGCTTCGCGCTGGCGACCCTCGGCAGCGCCCGGGAGTCGATCTCGCGCGGCCCCGGACGTTTTCGCGATCTGGTCGCCGAGTGCGCCGAGGCCGTCCGCGATCGGATCGCCGACGAGCCCTCCGACCTGCCCCCCGGCGCCGGCCCGCTGTGGACGGGCGGCTTCGCTTTCGACGATGAGGGCGGGGCGGAGGCGCACTGGTCCTCCTTCCCGCCCGCGCTCCTCGTTCTCCCCGAGCTCTCCCTCTGCCGGGTGGACGAGCGCACCTGGCTCACGGTCAGCGCGGTCGTCGGCGGCGAGGAGGAACGCATCGCTGCGCTCGCCCGGATCGGCGGCCGCCTCGCCTCGCTCGCCGAGGAGACCCTGCCGATGCTCGACCCGCACCCGACGGCGGAGGCGAGGATCACCTCCGTCGCACCACCGCGCGCGTTCGAGGACGCGGTTGCGGCAGGGGTCGCCCGCATACGTGCCGGCGAGTTCGAGAAGATCGTGCTGGCGCGTGAGGTCACGGTCGAGGCCGCGGCTGCGCACGATCCGGCGGCCGTCTTCGGCGCCCTCCGAGAGCTCTTTCCGTCCTGCTTCTGCTTCTGTGTCGGCTCCCCGCACGGCGCGTTCCTCGGCGCGAGCCCCGAGCTTCTCGTCCGCCGCCGCGGCGCCGGGGCCGCGTCGGTTGCGCTCGCCGGCTCGACCCGCAGGAGCGCCGACCCCGCCGTCGACGACCACCTCGGCGAGCAGCTGCTGCACTCGAGCAAGGATCGCTCGGAGCACGACATCGTCGTCCGCAGGATCGAGCGCACGCTGCGCCCGCACTCCGTCTGGGTCGAGGCGGCGCCCGAGGCGGAGCTGATCAAGGTGGCGAACATCCAGCACCTGGCGACCCCGGTGCGCGCCCAGCTTGCGGAGCCGCTCTCGGCGGTCGAGCTTGCCGCGCTTCTTCACCCGACCCCGGCCGTTGGCGGTGAGCCGCGCGAGCCGGCGCTTGCGGCGATCCCGAAGCTCGAGCGCATGGATCGCGGCTGGTACGCCGGCCCGGTCGGGTGGATGGACGCCGCTGAGGACGGGGAGTTCTGCGTGGCCCTGCGCTCGGCGCTGCTTCGCGACCGCACCGCCCACCTGTATGCCGGCGGCGGGATCGTCGCCGATTCCGAACCCGCCGCCGAGCTCGCAGAGACCGAGGTGAAGCTCGAGGCGATGATGCCGCTGCTCGCCGGCTGAACCCGATCGCGCGGGCACGCGTCCCGCGCCCACCGGGACGCTAACCTCGCGGCGATGACGCGGGGAGGAGCGATCCGGTCGCTGGCAGCCATGGCGAGCCTCGCCGTTGCGCTCTCGGCGCCCGCCGTTGCCACGGCGGAGGATCGCTACGCGGCGCCCTCCGGCAGCGGCCCGGAGCCGTGCGTACGCGCGGCGCCGTGCAGCCTGACGTCGGCGTTGACCGGCACCGGGGCGGGCACCGGCGATCGCGTCCTCGTCCGGGCAGGTACGTACGTCCCCGCAGCGTCGATCTTCCTCAGCAGCGCGCTCACCGTCGAGCCCTCCCCGGCGCCCAGCCGACCGCTGTTCCAGCTTGCACCCGGGGTCGTCTTCTCGGTCAGCAACGCCGCGGCGGTGGTCCGCGACATCGACATCGTCGGCGCCGCCGTCCCCGCCGGCTCGGAGCTGGTCGACCTCAACGGCGGGACGCTCGAGCGCGTTGCGATTTCCGCGACGGGCAGCGATCATCGAGCCGCGCTCGTGCGAAACGGCGGCACGATCCGCGACAGCGTGGTCTCCGCAACCGGCCCGGGCGCGCGCGGCGTCGTCACCGGAGGTAGCGGCGGTCTGCTCCGCAACCTGACCGCATTCGCGAGCGAGGCGGCGATCCACGTCGACGACGCGGCCGGCGCCAATCAGGCCTCGACGATCGTGAACACGATCGCGATGGGCGCCCCGGACATCGCGGTCTCCGAGGGCGGCGGCAGCGTCAACGCCGTCCTCGACCACTCGAACTACCAGCAGCTCAGCGTTACCGGCGGAGCGAGCGTGCAGGAGTCGGCGACGGTGAGCGCGCCGGCGTCGTTGGCCGCCCCGGCAGCCGGAAACTTCCACCAGCTCCCTGGGTCGCCGACGGTCAACGCCGGCACGAGCCAGGGCGAGCCCCTGCCGGGAGGTCGCGACCTCGACCGGGCCCACCGCCTCCAGGGCCCGGCCCCCGACATCGGCGCCTACGAGTTCGACCAGATCGGCCCGGACACGGCGATCAGCGAGCGCCCGCGGCGGACCGTGAGGACGAAGAAGAAGAAGGCGACGGTCGCGATCGAGTTCGTCTCCAGCGAGCCCGGGTCAGCCTTCCTGTGCAGTCTCGACGGTGGCGCGATCGGACCCTGCACCTCGCCCTACGTCGCCCGGGTCGGCAAGGGAAAGCACGCGCTCTTCGTCTTCTCCTTCGATGCGCTCGGCAACCGGGATTCGTCGCCGGCGGTGGCGAAGTGGAAGGTGAAGCGAAAGAAGAAGAAAAAGAACGGATGACGGCCGGGTCCCAGCGTCTGCGCGACCTGGCGCTGCTGCGCCGGGTTCGCGACCGGATCGACCGGGAGTACGCGCAGCCGCTCGACGTCGAGACGCTCGCGCGCGACGCGCACATGTCGGCCGGCCACTTCAGCCGCCAGTTCCGCCTCGCATACGGCGAGTCGCCCTACAGCTACCTGATGACGCGGCGCATCGAGCGCGCGATGGCGCTGCTTCGCCGTGGAGATCTCAGCGTCACCGAGATCTGCTTCGAGGTCGGCTGCTCCTCGCTCGGCACGTTCAGCACCCGCTTCACCGAGCTGGTCGGCGTGCCGCCGAGCACCTATCGGGAGGAGGCGGCGGGGGCGATGGCGGGGATGGCGCCGTGCGTCGCCAAGCGGGTCAGCAAACCGATCAGGAATCGAGAAGCGCCCGTGGCGAGCCGCAGCTAGCTTGCGCGCCATGAACGACATCTCCATTCACGCGAGCTTCCTCCCGCAGGACGACCCCGACGCCGCGCTGGCCTTCTATCGCGACGACCTCGGCTTCGAGGTCCGCCTCGACGTCGAGTACGGCGGCATGCACTGGATCACGGTCGGACCCCCCGACCAGCCGGACACGGCGATCGTGCTCTACCCGCCGGAGGCCACTCCGGGCGTGACCGACGACGAGCGCCGCGCGATCACCGAGATGATGGCCAAGGGAACCTTCGCCAGCATCAACCTGGCCACGCCCGATCTCGACGGCACCTTCGAGCGGCTCCAGGCCAGCGAGAACGCCGAGGTCGTCCAGGAGCCCACCGACCAGCCTTACGGCGTCCGCGACTGCGCCTTCCGCGATCCGGCGGGCAACCTGCTGCGGATCCAGGAAACGAGCTAGAGCCGTGAGCAAATCCAAGAAGGCGCCTGCCCCGCAGGCCGCGGACAGCCACGATCTGATCCGCGTGCAAGGCGCGCGCGTGAACAACCTCAAGGACATCAGCGTCGAGCTCCCGAAGCGACGGCTGACCGTGTTCACCGGCGTCTCCGGCTCGGGCAAGAGCTCGCTCGTATTCGGCACGATCGCCGCGGAGTCCCAGCGCCTGATCAACGAGACCTACAGCGCCTTCGTCCAGGGGTTCATGCCGACGCTGGCGCGGCCCGAGGTCGACCTGCTCGACGGGCTGACGACGGCGATCAGCGTCGACCAGGAGCGGATGGGCGCCGACCCCCGCTCCACGGTCGGCACCGCCACCGACGCCAACGCGATGCTGCGCATCCTCTTCAGCCGGCTCGGCAAGCCGCAGATCGGGCCGCCGACGGCCTTCGCGTTCAACGTCCCGACGCGGACGGCGAGCGGCGCGATGACGACCGACAAGGGCAGGGGAGAGCGGAAGGTCGTGCGCAAGCAGGTCTACCTCGGCGGCATGTGCGCGCGCTGCGAGGGCCGGGGCGCCATCACCGATTTCGACCTCACCGCGCTCTATGACGAGAGCAAGTCGCTGAACGAGGGCGCGATCACGATCCCGGGCTACAGCATGGAGGGCTGGTACGGCCGCATCTTCCGCGGCAGCGGCTTCTTCGACGCGGACAAGCCGATCCGCAAGTACACGAAGAAGGAGCTCGGCGACCTCCTCCACAAGGAGCCGACCAAGATCAAGGTGGAGGGCATCAACCTCACCTACCAGGGGCTGATTCCCCAGATCCAGAAGTCGTTTCTGGCCAAGGACCCCGACGCGATGCAGCCGCACATCCGCGCGTTCGTGGACCGGGCCGTGACCTTCACCACCTGCCCCGACTGCGACGGAACCAGGCTCAACGAGGGTGCCCGGTCGTCGAAGATCAAGGGCAAGAACATCGCCGACCTCTGCGCGATGGAGATCCGCGATCTCGCCGAGTGGGTCGGCGGCCTCGAGGAGCCGTCCGTGGCGCCGCTGCTCGAGGCGGTCGGCGAGACCCTCGACTCGTTCGTCGAGATCGGGTTGGGCTACCTGTCGCTCGACCGTCCGTCGGGCACGCTCTCAGGCGGCGAGGCGCAGCGGACGAAGATGATCCGCCACCTCGGCTCGAGCCTTACCGACGTCACCTACGTCTTCGACGAGCCGACGATCGGCCTGCACCCCCACGACACCGAGCGGATGAACGACCTCCTCGTGCAGCTGCGGGACAAGGGCAACACCGTGCTCGTCGTGGAGCACGATCCCGAGGCGATCGCGATCGCCGACCACGTCGTCGACCTCGGCCCCGGCGCGGGCACGGGAGGCGGCGAGGTGGTGTTCGAGGGCACCGTCGAGGGCCTGCGGAAGAGCAAGACGCTCACGGGTCGGCACCTGGACGACCGTGCCGCCCTGAAGGACGAGATCCGGACCTCGTCGGAGGCGCTGGAGGTGCGCGGCGCCGACACGCACAACCTCCAGGACGTCGACGTCGACATCCCTCTCGGGGTCCTGGTCGTCATCACCGGGGTGGCCGGCTCGGGCAAGAGCTCTCTGATCACCGGCTCGGTGTCCGGGCAGGACGGCGTGGTGACGGTCGACCAGAGCGCGATCCGCGGCTCGCGGCGCAGCAACCCGGCCACGTACACCAAGCTGCTCGACCCGATCCGCAAAGCGTTCGCGAAGGAGAACGGCGTGAAGCCGGGGCTCTTCAGCGCCAACTCGGACGGAGCCTGTCCCGGATGCAACGGCGCCGGCGTCATCTACACCGACCTGGCGATGATGGCCGGCGTCGCGACGACTTGCGAGGAGTGCGAGGGGAAGCGGTTCGAGGCGTCGGTGCTCGAGTACGAGTTCGGCGGCAAGGACATCAGCGAGGTGCTCGCGATGCCGGTCGACGAGGCGACGGACTTCTTCGCCGACGGCGATGCCGAGGTGCCCGCGGCTCACAAGATCCTCACCCGGCTGAGTGACGTGGGCCTCGGCTACCTCACCATCGGCCAGCCGCTGACCACGCTGTCCGGCGGCGAGCGTCAGCGGCTCAAGCTGGCCACCCACATGGGCGAGAAGGGCGGCGTCTACGTCCTCGACGAGCCGACCACCGGCCTCCACCTCGCCGACGTCGAGCAGCTTCTAGGCCTCCTCGACGGGCTCGTCGACTCCGGCAAGTCGGTGATCGTGATCGAACACGACCAGGCGGTCATGGCGCACGCCGACTGGATCATCGACCTCGGCCCGGGAGCCGGCCACGACGGCGGCAAGGTCGTCTTCGAGGGCACGCCGGCCGACCTGGTGGCCGCGAAGTCGACGCTCACGGGTGAGCACCTGGCGGAGTACGTGAGAGGCTGAGCGAGTATTCCGCCCCAAACGTCCGTAACACCCCGCTCCAGGAGGGTGTTTGGGACGTTTGCGGCGTTGGGCTCTAGCCGAGGGCCCGGCCGATGGCCGCGGCGGCGGCTTCGCCCAAGCGCTTGTGCGCGGCCACGTTGCCGCGTCGGTCGACCGGGACCTCGATCAGCGCGGTCGAGTCCGTGACGGCCGCGAGATTCGACAGGTCCTCGACCCTTTCGTACGCGAGCCCGTGGAGCGCCGCGACCTTTTCCAGCTCGAGCCCCAGCGGCGTCCCGAAGATCGCCTCGAACTCCGCGCGGCGGACCTGGCCGGCCTGTGGCAGGAACTCGAAGATGCCGCCGCCGTCGTTGTTGGGGACGACGATCCGAACCGGCAACTCGCAATTGCGGATCAGCGCGAGCGCGTTCATGTCGTGGAAGAGCCCGAGATCGCCGGTGATGACCCAGGCCGGCGAGCCGCTCGCGATCGCGGCGCCGATCCCGGAGGAGACCAGGCCGTCGATCCCGTTCGCGCCACGATTGGCGAGGAAGCGGACGTCCGTATCGGACGGGGGCAGGAACGACTCCTGGTCGCGGATCGGCATGCTCGAGGCCGTGTAGACGAGGTCGCCGTCGGCGTAGAGCGGGCCGAGCGCGGCGTGCAGACCGGGCTCGGTCGGCGCCTGTTCACGCTCGAGCGCCGCCGCGATCGCGGTGCGGGCTGCGGCGTCGGCCGCCTGCCAGTGTTCGAGCCAGCGCGGGGTCGCGACGGCCTGGCCGAGCCGCTGCTGGAGCCCCGAGGCGACGTTCTCGAGCCCGCCCTGGGCACGCACGATCAGGTCGGCGGCGCGCGTCGGCTCATTCCAGCCGAAGCGGGGAGCGAAGACGACCTGCCGCGGGTGCAGGAAGGTGAGCCACGAGCGCAGCGCCTTGCTCGTCGGCATCTCGCCGAAGCGGAGGATGAGATCGGGGGCGAGCGGCACGGGCGGGATGTAGTCGTCGCCCGGGGAGGAACCGGAGGCGGCGCCGGTCGCCCAGGTCGCGATCGCGCCGTAGGTGTCGACGACGAGGTCGCGATCGTGCGGTCCGAGGCGGAGCTGCGAGGTCGGCTCCGCGAGGATCGGGAAGCCACAGACCCGCGCGAGCGCGGTGATCGCCTCGCGTGCCCGCGCGTCTCGCATCCGTCCGGCGACGATCACGCCGCCGGCGCAGTGCTCGACCAGCGCCGCGAGGCGGTCGATCTCCTCTTCGGAGGGCTTCCCGGGCGCCGCGACGACCTCGGTCAGCGGCTCGTTCCCGCGCCCGCGCAGCGCCAGGGCGGAGACCGCGGTGACATCGCGGGGCCGGGGCTCCGGGCCGAGCGGGTCGCGCCAGGAGAGGTTCAGGTGGACGGGCCCGGGACGCGGGTCGCCCGCGGCCAGGGCGTAGGCGCGGCAGGCGACCGAGCGGTGGTGAAGCAGCCCGCTGTCATCGGCATCGTGGGTGCCGACCTCGCAAAACCAGCGCACCGCGGAGCCGTAGAGCTTCAGCTGGTCGATCGTCTGGCCGGCGCCGATCCCGCGGAGCTCCGGCGGGCGGTCGGCGGTGAGCACGATCATCGGCACTCCGGACTCGTTCGCCTCGCAAACGGCCGGGTGCAGGTTCGCCGCCGCGGTGCCGGAGGTGCAGAGGACCACGGCCGGGACGCCGCGCGCGAGCCCGGCCCCGAGCGCGTAGAAGCCGGCGCTGCGCTCGTCGACGACGCTGATCATCCGGATCGAGGGCTCGCGCAGGAGCGCGAGCGCGAGTGGGGAGGAGCGGGACCCGGGGCAGACGGCCGCCTCGCGGACACCGCAGCGCGCGAGCTCCTCGACGAGCGCGGAGGCGAGCGCGGTGTTGCGGTTGGTCCGGTCCAAGGCGCCTAACGCTACGTGCGCAGCCGCGCGATCGCGTCCTCGTCCAGCTCGATGCCGAGTCCCGGCCCAGCGGGCACCGAAACCGTGCCGCTGCCGAGCTCGCACTCGCGCGCGGCCGTTGTGTCGGCAAAGAGGGCCTGCGTGGCGAGTCCGTGCGCGAGGCCGGCCGCCGGGCCCTGGAAGGGGAGGACCTGGGCGGCATGGGCCGCCGCGGCGATTCCGGCGGGACCGTCGAGCGCGCTCGAGAGATAGATCGGCAGGTGGCCGGCGATCCCGTTCGCCTCGCCGATCCCGCCGACCTTCGCGAGCTTCACCGTCGCGAGGTCGCAGGCGGTGGCGTCCGCCGCGCGGCGGGCGTCCTTCACGCCCGCGACCAGCTCGTCCGCGGCGATGAGAGTCGGCCCGGCGGCGGTCAGCTGCGCCATCTGCCGCGCCCCGACGACGGGCTGTTCGATCAGCTCGATCCCGAGCGGCTCGATCATCTTCAGCACCCCCAGCGCCTCCTCGACGCTCCAGGCGCCGTTGGCGTCGACGCGGATCTTCGCCCGGGGGCCGAGTGCCTCCCGAACCGCACGCACCTGGGCGACGTCGTCACCGCTGCCGAGCTTCAGCTTGAAGGTCGTGAAGCCCCGCGCGGCCCAGCGTTCGGCGTCGGCCGCGACCTCGGCCGGCTCGCCGGCGACGAGGGTCGCGTTGCACACGACCGGCTCCGCCTTCTCGGCCCCGAGCAGCGACCACAGGGGCTGTTCCGAGGCCTTGCCGGCGAGGTCGAAGACGGCCATCTCCACCGCCGCCTTCGCGGGGGCGGGGAGCCGGCGGCCCGCGGCGGTGTGGATGAAGACGTCGACCGCGGCGAGCAGCGGCTCGGCGCCGCTGAAGTCCGAGAGATCGGAGCGCTTAAGCCGCCGCGACGCCTTCAACAGGGCGCGGTAGACGACGCGCATATCGGCGCCGCCCCGAAGCGAGAGCGGCACCGCCTCGCCGACTCCCTCGAGCCCCTCGTCGGTCTTCACCCGGACGAGGAACATGTCGCGGCGCTCGAGTGAGCCGCGCGAGCTGACGTAGGGGCGCGCGAAGGGCAGCGCGAGCGGGATCAGGTCGACGTCGGTGACCTTCACGTCAGACGAGCAGCCCGACGGTGACGAGGACGCTGAAGACGGCAAGGAGCATTCCGGTCTGCGCGAGGGCGGCGTTCAGCGACGGCCCGTCCGAGCGCCCGAACACGGCTCGCGTCGGTGCGACCGCGAGCGGGGCGGCGGCGAGGCCGAGCAGCGCCCAGCCGGGGCCGTCGGCGGCGAGCAGGCCAAGGGGAAGGACGATGAAGGCGGTGGCCACCATCTCGGCGTAGAGGCGGCGGGTGCGCTCGCGGCCGAGCCGGACAGCGAGCGTGCGTTTGCCCGCCCGCCGGTCGGTGTCGATGTCGCGGACGTTGTTGACGACGAGGATCGCCGTCGAGAGCAACCCGACCGAGATCGAGAGCCAGAACGGGAGCCAGTCGAGCTCTTCCAGCTGGACGTAGTAGGAGCCGTTCACCGCGACGAGCCCGAAGAAGACGAAAACGAAGAGCTCGCCCATGCCCGCGTAGCCGTAGGGCCGCGGCCCGCCGGTGTAGAGGACGCCGGCCGCGATCGACGCGGCGCCGACGATGAGGATCACGGGGCCCGCGACGGTGGCCAGATAGGCCCCCGCGAGCACGGCGACGCCGAACGCGAGCCAGGTCGCGTGCAGAACGCGCCGGGGAGCGATGAGCCCCGCCGAGGTCACCCGGACGGGCCCGAGGCGCTCCTCCGTGTCGGCGCCGCGCTTCGCGTCCGAGTAGTCGTTGGCGAGGTTGGTCCCGATCTGGATGAAGATCGAGCCGACCAGGGCGGCGGCGAACGCGCCCCAATGGAAGTCGGGGGTGTCGGCCCCGACGATCTGGATCGTCACGGTGCGCTCGAGGACGTAATGCGCGGCGGCGCTGCCGACGAGGACCGGCGCGATCGCCGCGGGCAGCGTCCGTGGCCTGGCCGCCATCATCCACAGCCTCATGTCGCACCTGACCCGGTCGCCCCCGGATGCGAAGCGGAGGAGGCGAACGGAACGTTCGGTCTTGTGGTCAAGGGCGCTTCGGGAACTTGGAGAAGTCGGGCTTGCGCTGCTCCTTGTAGGAGTCGCGGCCCTCCTGGCCTTCCTCGGTCATGTAGAAGAGCAGCGTCGCGTCGTGGGAGAGCTGCTGGAGGCCGGTGATCCCGTCCTCGGCGGCGTTGAAGCTCGCTTTCAAAAGGCGCAGCGAGAGCGGCGATAGCGCCGTCATCTGCCGGCACCAGGCGACGGACTCGCGCTCGAGCTCGGCAAGGGGCACGACCTCGTTCACGAGGCCCATCTCGCGGGCCTCGTCGGCGTCGTAGAGGCGGCACAAAAACCAGATCTCCTTCGCCTTGCGGACGCCGACCGCGCGCGCCAGCAGCCCGGCGCCGAAGCCGCCGTCGAAGCTGCCGACCCTGGGGCCCGTCTGACCGAACACGGCGTTGTCCGCGGCGATCGACAGGTCGCAGACGAGATGGAGGATCTGCCCGCCGCCGACGGCGTATCCGGCGACGGCGGCGAGCACGGGCTTCGGGCAACGGCGAATCTGCACATGGAGGTCGCCGACGTCGAGGCGGCCGACTCCCTGCTCGGCGACCTCGTCGTCGCCGATGTAGCCGTCGTCGCCGCGAATCCGCTGGTCGCCGCCCGAGCAGAACGCCTTCTCGCCGACGCCGGTGAAGATGATCGCGCCGACGCCGGTGTCGTCGCGGGCGCGGCGGAACGCGTCGCGCAGCTCGGCCAGCGTCTGCGGCCGGAACGCGTTGTGGACCTCGGGCCGGTTGATCGAGATCCGGGCGATCGCCTCCGCGCGCTCGTAGCGGATGTCCTCGTAGCGGTGCGCCTCACGCCACTCGATGGGCGCGTAAAGCTCGGCTTTATCGGGTGCGTCCTTGTGGGGTCTCGACATCGGATTTCGGGCGTTTCGGGGGCGCGGATTCGCGACCCGCGGCGGGCCGCAACAATGCCATACATGCTCTTGGACAACTGGCTCGCCCAGCGCGCGGAGACCAGGCCGGGACATTGCGCGCTGATCGCCGACGGGTTCGAGCTCAGCTACGCCGAGCTCGAGCACGAGTCCACCAGTGCGGCCCGCCGGCTCGCGGCCCGCGGTGTGCGGCGTGACGCGACCGTGGCGATCGAGCTCGATGCGGGGCTCGAGTACGTCGTCAACCTGCACGCGCTGATGAAGCTCGGCGCGGTCGCCTATCCGATCAACACCCGGCTCAGCGAACGCGAGCGTGAGGCGGAGCTCGAGCGCGCCGCCCCGGTGCTGACCATCAATCGCTCCTTGGACCTCAGCCTCACGGAGGCCGACCTGCCGCTGCTCGGCGAGCACGACCTCGACGCGGTCCACTGCCGGATCCTCACCAGCGGCACGTCGAGGACGCCGCGCGCCGTCGGCCTCACGTACGGCAACCACCTGTGGAGCGCCGTCGGCTCCGCCTTCAACCTCGGGCTCGAGCCGACCGACCGCTGGCTCTGCTGCCTGCCGCTGTTTCACGTGGGCGGGCTCTCGATCCTGATGCGGAGCGTCATCTACGGGACGACCGCTGTGGTCCACGACGGCTTCGACGTCGACCGGATCGCGACCTCGCTCGAGGGCGACGGGGTGACCGTGATCTCGGTCGTCGCCACCCAGCTCACGCGACTGCTCGAGGCGGGTGTCGACCTGCTGCCATTGCGCGCGATCCTCGTCGGCGGCGGCCCGGTGCCGGCGGAGGTGCTCGAGGAGGCGCTCGGGCGGGGCGCGACGGTCGTTCAGACCTACGGCCTCACCGAGGCCGCCTCCCAGGTGACGACGTTGTCGCCCGGCGAGGCACACGAGCGCGCCGGTTCGGCCGGGCGGCCGCTCCTCACCACCCACCTGCGGATCAGCGACGGCCAGATCTTCGTCCAGGGCCCGACCGTCGCCCCGGGATTCGCCGACGAAGCCGGCTGGCTTCACACCGGCGACCTCGGCCGCATCGACGAGGAGGGCTTCCTCTACGTCGAGGACCGGATCGGCGATCTGATCGTCACCGGTGGCGAGAACGTGCTCCCGACCGAGGTCGAGAACGTGCTCTTGCGCCATCCGGATGTCGCCGAGGCGGCGGCGGTCGGGCGCAGCGACCCGGAGTGGCAGGAGGCCGTGACCGCGGTCGTCGTCCTGCGGGCCGGCGCGGACGTGAGCGCCGAGGAGCTCCGCCGCCACTGCGCCGGGGAGCTCGCCGGGTTCAAGGTGCCGAAGCGGATCGAGTTTGCGACCGAGCTTCCGCGGACACCAGCAGGGAAGCTGATGCGAAGGGCGCTCCGATGACGAAGGCCGAGGTGGCCCGCTGGCTGGGTCAGTACGTGGACGCGTGGAAGACCTACGACGCCGAGGCGATCGGCGCGCTGCTCGCGGAGGACTGCGAGTACAGCTACCGGCCACACGGCGACACCATCAGCGGCCGCGAGACGATCGTCAAGTCATGGATCGAGGACGACCCGGACCCGCCCGGCAGCTACGAGGCCGCCTACGAGCCGTACGCGGTCGAGGGCGACCGAGCGGTCGCCGTCGGGTCGACCACCTACACGAAGGACGGCGCGATCCGCGTCTTTGACAACGCCTTCCTGCTTCGCTTCGACGGCGATGGCCGGTGCGCCGAGTTCACCGAGTTCTTCATGGAGCGGCGCGGCCCTGAGTAGCATGCCGCGCCATGCCTGACGACAAGATCTTCTACGACGACGACGCCAACCCCTCCGCGCTCGAGGGCAAGACGATCGCGATCCTCGGCTACGGATCGCAGGGTCATGCGCACGCGCTCAACCTGAAGGAGTCCGGCCACGATGTCGTCGTCGGGCTGCGGCCCGGCTCCTCGAGCCGCGCGAAGGCCGAGGAGGCGGGGCTCGAGGTACTCGACGTCGCCGACGCGGCGAGTCGCGGCGACATCGTCATGGTCCTGCTGCCGGACGAGAAGCAGGGTGAGATCTGGGAATCGGAGATCCGCGACGGGGTCGCGCCGGGGAACCTGCTCATGTTCGGCCACGGCTTCGCGATTCACTTCGGCGAGATCGACGTGCCGGCCGGTGTCGATGTCGGCATGGTCGCGCCGAAGGGCCCGGGGCACCTGGTCCGCCGCACCTTCGAGGAGGGCAAGGGCGTTCCCTGCCTGATGGCGGTGCACCAGGACGAGAGCGGCGACGCCACGGATCTCGTGCTCGCCTACGCGAGCGGGATCGGCGGCGGGCGCGCCGGGATCATCGAGACGACCTTCAAGGACGAGTGCGAGACCGATCTCTTCGGCGAGCAGGCGGTCCTTTGCGGCGGCGCCACCGAGCTCGTTCGCGCCGGGTTCGAGACCCTGGTCGAGGCCGGCTACGACCCCCGCCTCGCCTATTTCGAGACCCTGCACGAGCTGAAGCTGATCGTCGACCTGATGTACGAGAAGGGCGTTCAGGGGATGCGTTACTCGATCTCGAACACGGCCGAGTACGGCGACATGACCCGCGGGCCGAAGGTGATCGGCCCCGAGGTACGCGAGGCGATGAAGCAGGTCCTCACCGACATCCAGTCGGGCGAGTTCGCGAAGGAGTGGATCGCGGAGAACCGGGCCGGGGCGGAGAACTTCAACCGCCTCCGCGACGAGGCCAAGGGCCACCAGGTCGAGACCGTCGGCAAGGAGCTGCGCTCGATGATGCCCTGGATCGATCAGGAGTTCTAGCCGGGCCGCCTGCGATCGTTCGGGCCCCCACCCCGATCTTGGGAGGTCCGATGGAAGCCGCATCCCCGCCGACCCCACCGACCGTACCGCCGTCCGCGCCAGGTGGTGATGCCTACCCGGTTACCTTCGCTGTCGAGTACCCGGAGCGGGATCTCAATCGCCTCAGCACCTTCTTCCGCCTCTTCGCGGCAATCCCGATCGTGATCGTCGCCGCGGCGATCACCGGCTTCTCGATGAGCTACGACGACGTCGGTGAAACCGCCCAGACGGTCGTCATCGGGGGAATCGGCCTGCTCTTCCTGCCGCCGCTCCTGATGATCCTGTTCCGGGAGAAGTACCCGCGGTGGTGGTTCGACTGGAACCTCAGCTTCCAGCGGTTCGAGAATCGCCTCGGCGTCTACATCGCGCTCATGGACGACCAATATCCATCCACGGACGAGGAGCAGGCTGTACACCTCGACTACGACTATCCGGACGTCCAGAGCGACCTCCAGCGAGGGATGCCGTTGGTCAAGTGGTTCCTCGCGATCCCGCACTACGTCGTGCTGTTCTTTCTCACGATCGGAGGCGCGTTCGCCGTGATCTTCGCCTGGTTCGCGATTCTGTTCACCGGGCGCTACCCCCGCGGACTCTTCGACTACGTCGAGGGGGTCATGCGGTGGCACAACCGGGTGATCGGCTACGCCTTCACCCTGGTTACGGACAAATACCCGCCATTCCGGCTCGGCGCCTGAGCGCCACGAGAGGGGAGTAACGATGGAAGCCACGCCACCGCCGCAGCCGCCCGCCGCACCGGCCTCGGCCGCTTACCCGGTCCGCGTCGACGCCGTCTATCCGACCGAGCTCAACCGCTTTCTGCCGCTGGTGAAGTGGCTGCTCGCGTTCCCGCACTACTTCGTCCTCGGGATCCTCGGGATCGCGGTCTTCTTCGCCAAGATCTACGCGTTCTTCCACGTCCTCTTCACCGGTCGCTATCCGGAGGGCGTCTTCATCTTCGTCCGCAACTGGCTCAACTGGGCGTGGGACGTGACCGCCTACATCATGCTGCTCCACGACGACTACCCGCCGTTCTCGCTCGAGCGCGAGGGGCGCCCGACGACGCTCGAGATCGACTACCCGGCGAATGGCATCGCCAACTGGCGCCCGCTCGTCCACTGGATCCTGATCTTCCCCTTCGCGTTCCTCACCAGCATCCTGGCGGCGGTCGCCGGGTTCGTCGCGTTCATCGGCATCTTCGTGATCCTGTTCACGGGCGCGCTGCCGCAAGGGATGTTCAAGCTGATCCTGATCCCGAACCGCTGGAACTACCGGACGGTCGCCTACGCCGGCTACATGGTCGACCGCTACCCGCCGTTCGACTGGGACGAGTAGCGGGTTCGGTACGCGGCGGCGATTCGCGACGCCACCGTCGCGGGGTCGCCGACGAGCTGGCGCCAGGTGACCCTGATCACGACGTAACCGCATGCGACGAGCTTCGCATCACGCGCCCGATCACGTTCGAAAGCCGCCCGGTCGCCGTGGAACTCGAAGCCGTCGAACTCGACCACGAGGCCTGCCTGTGGCCAGAGCACGTCGACCTCGAAGCCAAAGAGAGGCTCGTTCGCGAGTGGGACCGGGAGGCCGTCCGCGGCGAGTAGGCGGAGCAGCCGCCGCTCGGCCTGCGAGCGGGTGAACGGGGTCGGCCCGGCGAGCAGGCGGCGCAGGCGCGCGGCCCCATGGACACGCGGGCGACGCTGGAGTAACGCGAGGAGGTGCCCGCGCGTGGCGGCACCGCCCCGCTGCGCCCGACCGATCGCCCACTCGACCTCGTCATCGGTCGCATCGCCGGCGAAGTCGACGATCGTGCGCGAGGGACTCGTGATCGGGACGCCGTGGCGCATCGCGATCTCGTCAGGTTCGAGCGACCGCGTGGTGTGCACGCGGATGCCGTCCCGGGGCGCGAGCTTCCGCCGGACGACGACCAGCTCGATCGGCGACGGCCGTGGGTCGGTCGCCTCCCCCCACCACAGGTGGACGGCGCTCCGATGCCCGACGACGGCGCCCGGACGGCAGGCCAACACGGCCGCCATCTCCTCGGCGTAGGGCGGCTCCGCGTCGTGTCCGAGCAGGTAGACGCCGCAGTAGCGCGGGATGAGCAGGCCGCTGCGAAGCCACGAGTTGACGCGCTCGTCGGTGAATCCGAGGCCGCGCAGGTCTTCGCGCGTCACGCAGCCTTGCTGCCGTCCGGCGAGTCGTGAGACCGGTGTCAGCCGTCTGATCCGCGGTTTGCGTTCCATATGAACGCAAAGCCCGGAACAGACTGATTCGCCCCCGGGGCGCGCGCTACTGGTCGGCGATCGGGCCCGAGCGGGTCTCGCCCTCGGGCATGCGGCCGTCGCGGCCGACGTATCCGCCCTCGGCGCCGATGATCACGTAGACGGCGTTGTCGTCGCCGGCGTTGCGGATCTTGCGATGGACCGGGGCGTCGACGCGGGCCAGGCCACCCGTCGAGAGCGGGTAGCTCGTGCCGTCCCCGAGCTCGATCTCGACGTTCCCGGCGATCACGACGTAGAGCTCCTGCTGGCGCTCGTGGTAGTGAAAGCCGCCCTCGAAGCCGGGCGGGAGGACGATCGCGTTGACGCCGAACTCGGTCACGCCGAGTCCCTTGCGGATCTTCCGAAAGCCCGGATCGAAGCCGAGGGCGTCGATCGAGCCGATCGAATAGCCGTCCCCGTTGGCGATCTCCTCGCTCATTGCGCGGCATCCTAATGGGAGCGCCCGCGCGAGGCGCGTGCCCGTCGGGCAGGTTCCCTACCCTGATCGATCCGATGACGACCAACGCGACCGAGATCTCGATTCCGGCCGATATCCGCCCGGCCGACGGCCGCTTCGGCTCGGGCCCGTCGAGGGTCCGGCCGGACGCGCTCGCGGCGCTCGCGGAGCAGGGGGATGTGCTCGGTACCTCCCATCGCCAGCAGCCGGCCCGCGAGTTGGTGCGCCGCGTCCGTGAGGGGCTCGCCGAGCTGCTCGGCGCACCCGAGGGATACGAGGTGCTGCTCGGCAACGGAGGGACGACGGCGTTCTGGGACGCCGCCGCCGCCGGTCTCATCCGCGAGCGCGCGCTGCATCTGAGCTACGGCGAGTTCTCGAGCAAGTTCGCGAAGGTGACCGCGGCCGCTCCGTTCCTGGGCGATCCGATCGTCGTCGAGGCTGAGCCCGGAAGCGCACCCGAGCCGGTCGCCGAGACGGGCGTGGACGCACTCGCCTGGGCGCAGAACGAGACCTCGACCGGAGTAATGGTCCCCGTCCTTCGCCCCGACGGTGCCGGCGACGCTCTCGTCCTCATCGACGCGACCTCCGGCGCCGGTGCGCTACCCGTGGACCTCGCCGAGTCCGACGTCTACTACTTCGCTCCGCAGAAGGCCTTCGGCGGCGACGGCGGGCTCTGGCTCGCGGTCGCGAGCCCGGCCGCGATCGCGCGGATCGAGGAGCTCGACGGCGCCACCGATCGCTGGCAGCCCGCCTCGCTGTCGCTTGCGACCGCGCTCGAGAACTCGCGCAAGCAGCAGACCTACAACACGCCGGCGCTCGCGACCGTCTTCCTGCTCGTCGACCAGGTCGAGTGGATGCTCGCCGAGGGCGGGCTCGACTTCTGCGTCGATCGCTGCCGGGCTTCGGCTGATCATCTCTACGGCTGGGCGGAGGCCGGGCCGCACACCTCGCCTTATGTGGCCGAGGCCGAGAAGCGCTCGCTCACGGTCGCGACGATCGACTTCGACGACGAGGTCGACGCCGGAGCGATCGCCGCCACGCTGCGCGCGAACGGGATCGTCGACGTCGAGCCCTACCGCAAGCTCGGCCGCAACCAGCTGCGGGTCGCCATGTTCCCCTCGATCCCGACCGCGGACATCGAGGCGCTCACGGCGTCCATCGACTACGTGATGGAGCGGCTCTGATGGCGGACCGCACGCTCATCGACGCGGTCCCGCGCGTGCTCGTGAAGGAGAAGATCGCCGAGTCGGGCGTCGAGCTCCTGCGCAGCCAGTTCGACGTCGAGCTGGGCCTCGATTGGGACGACGCCGAGCTCGAGCGGCGGATCGGCGAGTTCGACGCGATCCTGATCCGCTCGGCGACCAAGCTGACCGCCGACCTGATCGGCCGGGCGGACCGCCTGCGGGTGATCGGCCGGGCCGGAACCGGTGTCGACAACGTCGACATCGAGGCCGCGACCAAGCGCGGGATCATCGTCGCCAACGCGCCCGAGTCGAACTCGATCGCCGCCGCGGAGCACACGCTCGCACTCGCCCTCGCCCTCTGCCGCAACGTGCCCCAGGCGCACGGCACCCTGGTCGCGGGCGAGTGGGCGCGCTCGAGGTTCGGCGGCAACGAGCTCTACGGCAAGACGCTCGGCGTCGTCGGCTTCGGCCGCATCGGGCAGCTGGTGGCGAAGCGGGCGCAGGCCTTCGACATGGCGGTCGTCGCCTTCGACAAGTTCGTCACCGCGGAGCGCTTTCGCGAGCTCGGCGCGGAGGGCGCCGAGAGCCTCGAGGATCTCTACGCGCGCGCCGACATCATCACCCTGCACGTGCCGAAGACGCCGGAGACCGAGGGGATGATCAACGACGAGGCGATCGCGAAGATGCGCGACGGCGTACGCATCGTCAACTGCGCGCGCGGCCCGCTGATCGACCTCGAGGCGCTCCAGCGCGGGCTCGAGTCGGGCAAGGTCGCGGGCGCCGCCCTCGACGTCTTCCCGGAGGAGCCGTTCACCGAGCACCCGCTGTTCGAGCGTGGCGACGTCGTCGTCACGCCGCACCTGGGCGCCTCGACGGCGGAGGCGCAGGACCGCGCCGGGACCGACACGGCGGAGCAAGTCGCGGCTGCATTGACGGGTGGCGTGGTCACCAACGCGGTCAACATCGCCGCCGTGCGCCCAGAGGCGATGGAGGCGCTGGCTCCGTTCGTCCCGCTCTGCGAGAGCCTCGGCAAGATCGCGCAGGGGCTCGGCGTCGGGGCGATCGACCGGGTCCAGGTCGAGTTCCGCGGCCGGATCGCGGAGCACGACACCCGCCTGCTCGGGATCGCGGTCCTCGTCGGAATTCTCTCCGGGCACACCGAGGAGCCCGTCAACCTCGTCAACGCGCCCTCGATGGCGGAGGACCGCGGCATCGAGATCGCCGAGCTCAAAGAGCAGGCGTCGGATGAGTTCACCGAGCTCGTCGTCGTCCGCATCGGCGAGGGCGAGGACGCGGTCGAGGTCGCCGGCACGGCGGTCGGCCCGCGCAGCCTTCCGCACCTCGTGCGCGTCTGGGGGCAGGGTTTCTACCTCCCGATCGCCGAGCACCTTGCGATCTTCCGCTACGCCGACCAGCCGGGCATGATCGGTCGCGTCGGGAACGCGTTCGGCGAGCACGGCGTGAACATCGTCTCCGCTGCCGTCGGCGCTTCCGAGGACGAGCGCGAGGCGGTGATGGCGCTGACCACCGATGCGCCGGTCCCGGACGGCGTCGTCACCGAGATCGCCACGGGCGACGGCTTCTTCGTCGGCCGCGCGGTAGACCTCTGAATACCTGACGTTCCGCCCGCCTCCTCGGCTTCGCCTCCGGGGGCGGCCGGGTCAGGCTAGGGTCCGCGTATGCGCGCAGTCGTGATCCCGAAGCACGGGGCCCCGGACGTGCTCCGCGTGGAGGAGCGGCCGGATCCGCCGTGTGGGCCGGGCGAGGTGCGGGTGGCCGTCAAGGCCGCGGGGATCAACTTCGCCGATCTGCTCGCTCGCGCCGGCGTCTACCCGGACGCGCCGCCGACCCCATGCGTGGTCGGCTACGAGGCTGCGGGCGAGGTCGAGAGCGTCGGCGCCGGGGTCGAGGAGTTCGCCGTCGGCGACCGGGTGATCGCCGGGACGAAGTTCAACGGTCAAGCGGAGCTGGTCAGCGTGCCGGTGAATCAGGTGATCCCGCTGCCGGAGCGGTTCACCTTCGAGCAGGGCGCGGCCGTCGTCGTCAACTACACGACCGCCTACGCCGGGCTCATCGTCATGGGCGGGTTGAAGGCGGGGGAGAGGGTGCTGATCCACGCTGCCGCCGGCGGGGTCGGGATCTCCGCGACTCAGGTCGCGAAGCGGATCGGCGCCGAGATCTTCGGCACCGCATCGGCCTCCAAGCACGAGGCGATCCTCGCCCAGGGTGTCGACCACGCGATCGACTACCGCACCAAGGACTTCGCCGAGGAGGTCCGGCGGATCACCGGCGGCGACGGCATCGACGTCGCCTTCGACGCGCTCGGGCCGAAGAGCTTTCGCAAGGACTACCGCCTTTTGCGCTCGGGCGGACGGCTGATCATGTACGGCTTCTCCGAATCGGAGTCCGCCGGCGGTCGGAACATCCCGGCGCTGCTCGGCACGCTCGCCCGCGCGCCGTTCGCGACCACGCCGTGGTGGAAGAGCCTGGCCGTGATGAACGAGAACAAGGGCGTCTTCGGCCTCAACATGCTCACCTGGTGGACCGACGAGGGCCTCGACCGCGTGCTCGAGCCGCTCGCGGCCGACCTCGCGGCCGGCGAGTACGACCCCGTCGTCGCCGAGGCTTTCCCGTTCGATCGCGCGGCCGACGCCCATCGATTCATCGCGGAGCGCAAGAACATCGGCAAGGTCGTCCTCACGCCCTGAGGAATCGGCGCACTCGTCCGCCCCCAGGACTAGGATCACGTGTCGTGGGGCTGGCATGCAGGGATTGGACTAGACGTACGCGCGTTCCGCTCGCGATCACGCTCGGCGCGCTCGCGCTCGCGGGCACCTCGATGCCCTCGGCCGCCGGGGCCGCCACCGACTCGAAGCTGGCGAAGATCCTCTCGCCGAAGACGCGGCTCGTGCGCGCGGGCGAGGCGACGTTGCGCGTGCGATTCGAGGGTCGGACGACGTTTCAGGCGTTCATCAACGAGCGCCCGGTCACCGGCCTGTTCGGACCCGCGAAGAAGGGCGTTCGCACAGCGAAGCTAACCGTCGGCACGCAGCTCGAACGCGGCCGCAATCACGTTGTCGTCACGACCCGGCGCGGGAAGCGGCGCGACTTCGACACGGTCCAGTTCGTCGTCGCACGCGGCCAGGCAAACCTGCTGAGGCTCAACGGCGCGCCGAAGGGAACCGGCAGCGGGGCGCAGCTGATCCGCGCCCGCTCCCGGGCCACCGACATCCACCTCACCGCCGGCCTCAACGGGAAGTCGGTGCGCCGTGACTTCCTCGCCGCCACCGGCGGCGTGGAGTCGGCCTGGCTCGGGGCCGACGACGGGCTCCGCTACGGCCGCAACCTGCTCGTCGTCACCGCCTTTGACGACCGTGGCCGCTACGACCGTGAGGTACGCGAGTTCACGATCTCCCGCAAGGCCCCCTTGGTCGGCGCCGGCGACGACCGGCGGGTCACCGTCGGGTCTGCGGTCCAGCTCGACGGTAGCGCCTCGCGGGCGACCCGGCCGGGACGGAGCCTCGACTACGCCTGGTCGATTGCCGAGGCTCCCGAGGGCTCGGAGGCGAAGCTCACCGACCCGACCGCCGCCAAGCCCGCATTTTCCCCGGACGTGAACGGCGAGTACGTCCTGAAGGCCGCGGTGGCCGAGTCCTCCGGTCAGGCGGCGGCCGGCGCCCAGGAGGTGAGCGTGATCGGGCAGCCGCCGGTACCGGAGGTCGGCTGGGAGACCAACGTCTCGGGGGCCGGGATCACGTTCGGCCCCTACTCGTACCCGAACCCGGGGCCTGGGCCGGTTCAGATGCTGGTTCTCGAGCGGGAGTCGCTCGGCCTGGTCAGCAACGCCTCCTACGGGCCGAGTGACGACATCGGCACTGCCTTCGCGCCTTATGAGGGCGACGGGTCGAAGCTCGTCATGCTCACCGGGGGCGCCCGGGCGACGAGCGTCTCGAGCAGCTTCTCCAAGGACCTGGCGGGGGTGATCGCCGAAATCGGCGGCGCCACCGAGAGCGGCCTCAACGACCCGACCTACTTCTTCGACAGGGGCACCTGGTCGGTGATCGGCATCCCCGGCCTCCCGAATGGGCAGGCGGCGCAGAACCTCGGACTCGGAATCGGGACGGGTACGAGCGGAGGGGTGATGAAGGGGTTCCTCGGCAAGGACCCGACCTACGGCAACTTCACCTTCGTGTACGGCGACTACACGCCGTTCGACACGAACTTGACCAACCAGACGGGGACCACGGCCAACCTGATGTCCGTGGGGGATCCGGTCTGTCCCACCTGCCCGCCGAAGACCTACGAGTCCGCCGCCCCCGCGCCCGGGCAGTCCGGGTTCCAGATGCTCGTGCTCGATCACGGCTCGCTCGAGCCGCTGACGCACGGCACGTGGTTCACGAACACCTCGTCCGGGCCCGACGTCCAGCAGGTGAGCGCGATGGCGGGCGCGATCAAGGCCGCCTCGCAGCTCGAGCGCGACAAGCTCTACCTGATCCAGAGCATCGGCTCGCCGCACCCGCTCGAGAACACGTGGACCAGCCAACTCGCTCCGGAGCTCCACGGCGTCGTCGGCTCCAGCGAGATCGCGCTCAACCTGCTGCCCTCGCAGAACGGCGGCTACGCGTACGTCGGCAGCACGTCGACCCAGAACGCCGAGACGGCGCTGATCCCGGAGGACTCGACGCCTGCGCCAGCCCCGGCGCAGCTCACCGGGATGCTCGCGCGGACGAAGCAGACTCGCTTCGAGCCGCGGCTCGACAGCGCGGTCGACGGCATCGACCTGAGCGTGCTGCCGCTGGCATACCAGGACCCGACGCCGTGGCCCTTTACGGATCCGAGCGACGCCGGTCATTACGCGGCGCTCCAGTACGTGACCCAGCAGGTCGGCCTGGGCGACCTGCGCTCCGCCTACGTGAGCAAGGACTTCCTCGGCAACCAGACGACGTACACCGACGCCCTGAAGGACGTTCCGTATCCGGGGCCGAGCGGCTTTCCCGAGAACCTGATCCCGTTCACGCCGAACGAGTTCACCGACGTGAAGAACGGGTTGCTGAGCGAGTTCGGCTGGGTGATAGCGGTCCGGGCGATGCAGGCTCAGCTGCACACGGCGTTGACCGACGTCGAGGTGTCCGAGAACGGAGGGGCGGCCGGCATCGCGCACCAGATCGCGAGCCAGGTCTCCGGGAACGACAGCGACAAGGTCAGTGCCGAGGTCTTCAACATCGTCTCCAACGCGACCCGCATCCTCGCCGTCGTGCCGGGGATGCAGGCCGCCGGGGCAATGGGCGGCGTCTTCGGGATCATGGGCGTGGTCGCGACGAACCGCGCCGGCTCGCAGGTGATCACGGACCTCGACACCGAGGCCTCCCATCTCGGCGCCGACGTCCTCGCCGCGTACGGCTCGGCGATGTCGGGCGTCAACCACGTCGGTGATCTGCTCGTCAGCGACTTCGGCAAGCTCAAGGTCGCCGGACCCCTCGCGCTCCAGGGTGCCTGGAACATCAGCAACGACGAGCGCCAGTTGATCCAGACCAACCTGCAGCTCTCGACGGAGCAGGAGTTCTGGGGCGCCCTGCTGCCGACCGGCTACACCCTCTACTCCCTGCAGCCGGGCCACAACAACGGCGATCCGATCACACCCGGCAACTACGGCTGCTACTACCCGGAGGCCGAACAGAGCTACCACCCGTGGAGCAAGGACCCGTCGAGCGCATACGTCCAGGCGCCGGTTGAGTACCACGGCAGCAAGCTGGTCACCCGCCCGTGGGCGCTGATCACCGAGCTCGACCTCGACGACGAGGACGACCTCGACGGCCTGGGATACAAGACGCCGCCGGCGAGCCTCACCGACCAGCTCTTCATCAACCCGGACAGCGAGACCAAGAACGGGCAGGCCGGGGTCGGCCTCTCGAAGCCCCAGTTCTACGAGGCGAACTTCCATCGCAAGTCCGTGAGCTGCGACGACTGACCGGCGCGGTAGCGTCCCGGCCGTGATTGGGACCCTCGCCAGCGTCGGCAGCGAGTTTCAGAGCGAGATCGTCGACAGCGGCAGGCTCTCCGCGTTCCTCTTCTTCATCGCCCTGATCGGCACCTTCGCCTTCATCCGCACCAGCACCTGGATGATCCGCAAGCAGGTGAGCTGGTGGCCGGGGAACGTCTCGGTCGGCGGCACGCACGTCCACCACCTGGTGTGGGGGATCTGCGCGATGATGATCTTCGGCTACCTCGGGATCGTCTTCCAGCCCGATTCGCCGTGGCGGGAGATCGTCACCGTCCTCTTCGCGATCGGCATGGGGCTGACCCTGGACGAGTTCGCGCTCTGGGTGGAGCTCAAGGACGTCTACTGGGAGAAGGACGGCCGCAAGTCGCTCGACGCGATGTTCATCGCCGGCTGCGTCGCCGGGGCGCTACTGGTAGGGATCAGCGCCTGGGCGACGCTCGCTGACGACGTCAAGAACGGCGTGGTCGCCTTCGTCGGCGCATTCGGCGTGATCGGGGTGGCGGTCGCGCTCGTGAACGCCGCCAAGGAGAAGTTCGGCATGGCGATCCTCGGGCTCTTCATCTGGCCGGCCGGAGTCGTGCCCGCGTTCAGGCTCGCGAAGCCGCATTCGCTCTGGGCGAAGAGGCTCTATCGGGCCGAGAAGCTGGAGCGCTCCAAGGCGCGCTACCCGGCGGGCGCCGGGGAGACGACGCGATCGCCGCCGGATTCCTCGGACTCGTCTTCCGGCTCCGGCGCCGGCCAGAGCTCGTCGTAGATCGCGCCGAGCGACGCGGCGACCGGGATCGCGAGCAGGGCGCCGAGGATCCCGGCGAGCTGGGCGCCGGCGAGGACGACGACGATCGCGGCGACCGGATGGATGCGGACCGAGCGCTGCATGACGAGCGGCTGAATGACGCGGTCCTGGAGCTGCTGGTAGACGATGAACAGGACACCCCAGATGATCAGCGCGGTGGGGAAGTCATGGAAGGCGGCCGCGACGGCGACGAGTAGGCCGCCGATCGTGAAGCCGATCAGCGGAACCAGGTCGAGGACCGCGACCAGCACGGCCAGCGGCATCGCGAGCTCGACCCCGAGGATCTCGAGCGCGCCCCAGGTGAAGAGCCCGGCGGCGACGGCGAGCAGGAGGTTGGTGGTCACGTAGGCGCGGACGATGCGGGCGATCCGCGCTCCGATGCGGCGCGTGCGCTCGCGGTGCTCGGAGCGCAGGCGGGCGGTCGCGCCGGCGAAGAGCCGCTTTCCGTCGAGGAGGAGGAAGTAGGCGAGGGTGAGTACGACGACCGCCTCGACGAGGTTGCTGAGCAGGCCGACCGAGATCGACTTGAGCTCGCCCGCCGCGTCGCCGAGCCTCGCCGGCAGCTCCGCCGCCTGCTCGGAGAGGACCTTGGTCAGGTCGTACTTGTCGTTCAGCTCGCGGAAGGCCTCGCTGCCGCTCGCCCAGTGCTCGAAGTCGGTGACGTAGGTCGGGAGCTGCGAGCCGAGTTGCTCGAACTCGCGCACGATCGGTGGGATCACATGGAGGACGAGGAACGAGACGAAGACGAGGAAGAGGAGGTAGGCGACGAGGATCGCGAGCCATCGGGGCAGCGAGCGGCCCCGGATTCGGGGCCGCTCGACCAGGTCGACGACCGGACTCAGGGCCAGGGCCATGAAGATCGCGGCGAAGAGCCAGCGGACCGTCGTGCGCACCTCGACGATCGCGTGCTCGAGCAGCAGCGCGACGCCGATCGCGACAAGCACGATCGCCGCGACCTTGAACACGGCTCGGGACTCGATGCGGGCAGCAACCATGGTCTACCTCGCGGGGTGTTCACCGCCGGGCGGGCCGTCCCTCCCGGCGCCGGGGCCTGGCTTGAATCGTGCGCTACTGTTTCCGGACCGAATGAACCCGCGGCTCAACAGCCTGGCGCTTCTTCTTCTCCTCCCCCTTCCGGGGGAGTAATCGCTGGGCGGCGCGATAGCCGCGAGATACAGGTTCAGTTTCGGTCAAGTAGAGAAGGAGAAGGGCTATGAGCCCAGGTAGTTCAGAAGCAGACCGCGTCCAGATCTTCGACACGACGCTGCGCGACGGTGAGCAGTCCCCGGGGATCTCGCTCAACACGCAGGAGAAGGTCGAGATCGCGCAGCAGCTCGGGCGCCTTGGCGTCGACGTGATCGAGGCCGGCTTCCCGATCACCTCACCGGGCGACTTCGCGGCGGTCGAGGCGATCGCCCGCGGGGTCGAGGGCCCGGTGATCTGCGGGCTCGCGCGCACCCACAAAGCCGATATCGACGCCGCTTGGGGCGCGATCAAGGACTCGGAGCGGCCGCGGATCCACACGTTCATCTCCACCTCGGACATTCACATCAAGCACCAGCTCCAGACCGACCGCGAGGACGTCAAGGGTCAGGCGAAGGCCGCCGTGGCGCTGGCGAAGTCGTTCTGCGACGACGTGGAGTTCTCGCCGATGGACGCGACCCGGGCCGACCTCGAGTTCACCGCGGAGGTCTGCGCGATCGCCGTCGCCGAGGGCGCCAACATCATCAACATCCCCGACACGGTCGGCTACACGACGCCGGAGGAGTACACCGCGTACCTGCGGCGGCTCTATGAGCTGGTCCCGGGTCTCGAGGACATCACCGTCTCCGTCCACTGCCACGACGACCTGGGCCTCGCCGTCGCCAACTCCTACGCCGGCGTGCTGGCGGGCGCGCGTCAGGTCGAGTGTGCGGTCAACGGGATCGGCGAGCGGGCCGGGAACTGCTCGCTCGAGGAGATCGTGATGCTGCTGCGGACGCGCCATGACGAGCACGGGCTCGACACGACGCTCGACGCCCGCGAGCTCGCCCGCACGAGTCGCATGGTCTCGCGTCTCACCGGCTACCCGGTGCAGCCGAACAAGGCGATCGTCGGCCGCAACGCGTTCGCGCACGAGTCCGGGATCCACCAGGACGGCGTGCTCAAGGAGCGGACGACCTACGAGATCATGGACCCGACCCACGTCGGGCTCGAGTCGAACTCGATCGTGCTCGGCAAGCACTCTGGGCGGCACGCACTGCGCGATGCGCTGGAGCAGCTCGGCTTCAAGGTCGAGGGCAATGCGCTCAACCAGGCGTTTGCGCGCTTCAAGGAGATCGCCGACAAGAAGAAGCAGGTGACGGCGCTCGACCTGGAGGCGATCGTCTCCGACGAGATGCGCGAGAGGACGGACTCCTATGGACTCGCCTGGTTCGAAGTCGCGGCCGGCTCGCGCCGCGAACCCCAGGCACGGGTCGCCGTGCGCATGCCCTCCGGCGATGAGTCGGTCGGCGAGTCTGGAGGCGACGGCCCGGTGGACGCCATCTTCGGCGCGATCCGCGACGCCGTCGACACCGAGTGCGAGCTGCGCTCCTACACCGTCTCCGCGGTCACCGAGGGCGAGGACGCGCTCGGCGAGGTCACGGTGATGCTCCGGGCGCACGGCAGGCTCGCCTCCGGCCAGGGCGTCGCCACCGACATCCTCGAGGCCTCGGCGCGCGCCTACGTCAGGGCGCTCTCGAATGCGCTCGACGGCGCCGCGGTCCGCGAGGCCGAGGACGTCACCGCCGACGCGGCCCGCGCTCCGCTCACGCCTGGTCCCTGATCTACGCCTGGCTCAGCCGCCGGTGCCCGAGCACGGTGCGCCGGCGGCGAAGTCCGGTGGCGGCGCCCCGCCGGTGGCCCAGCTCGTCGGCGTGGACGAGAGCTCGTAGCGAAGCTGTGAATCGGCTCCGAGCTCCCCGGCGCGGACCCAAGAGCGCTCGAGCGGGACGCCGTCGAGCGTCACCGAGCTCACGTAGGGGCGCTTGCGTCCGGCTCCCGGCGCCACCAAGGTGAGCCTGCGGCCGCCGCCGAGGCGGATCTCCGCACGGGCGAACGCGGGCGTCGAGAGCGCGAGCAGGTCGGTCCCGGGGACGACGGGGTAGAGGCCGAGTGCCGAGAACGCGTACCAGGCCGACAGCGATCCGAGGTCGTCGTTGCCCGGAAGGCCGCCGGCCCCGGCGCCGTAGAGCTCCCTCTGCGCCCGGCGGATTGCCTCCTGTGCGGCGGCGGGGCGGCCGAGCCAGTTGTAGATCCACGGCGTGTGCAGCGTCGGCTCGTTGCCGAGGAAGGCGCGGGTCGAGTCGATCCCGGTGTTGAGTTCGGTGAGGAAGTCGTCGAGCCGCGCGGCCGCCACGGCACTCCCACCGAGCGCGGCGATCAGGCCGGGGAGGTCGTGGGGGGCCATCCACGTGTACTGCGCCGCGCTGCCCTCGGCGAAACCGACGTCGGAGGTGGGGTCGCCGCCGGCGAAGGTGCCGCTCGACCGCCGCGGGGCCATCAGCCCCGTCGCCGGGTCGAGGGCGTTCTCCCACGCGGCCGAACGGGCCAGGAACCGGGCGCGCAGCGGGGCGGCGCCCGCGGCCTCCGCGAGGCAGGAGATCGAGAAGTCGGCGAGCGCGTACTCGAGCGTGGTGGCGGCGCTGCCCCAGGCCAGCACGTGCGGGGCCGGCACGGCGGCGATCGGGTCGGCGTTGAGCTCGAAGGGGACGTAGCCGAGGGCCTGGTACTCGGCGAGGCCGGGACGCTGCGAGTAGCCACCGTCGAGCACGAGAGGCTTCGTCGCCCCTTCGACGGTGCGGGCGAGCGCGGCGCCGACGTCGAAGTCGCGAGCGCCCATCGCCCAGGCGCCGGCGATGATCGGGTCCGCGGGGTCGCCCGTCATCACGTTCGTGTGCCCGGCGGCCACCGGCCATTTCGGCAGCGCGCCGGACTCTTCGGCCGCGCCGAGCAGCGAACGGACCACGTCGGAGGTGAGGCGGGGCTCGAGCAGCGCGAGCAGCGGGATCTGGGTGCGGTAGACGTCCCAGCCCGAGATCTGGGAGTAGCGATCGCGCTTGCGGTCGCGCCCGACGCCGCCGTCGTAGCGCGGAAACGTTCCGGCGACGTCGCTGATCGTCGAGGGGTGGAGGAGCGAGTGGTAGAGCGCGGTCGCGAACGTCCGCTGCGCGCCGGCGCCGCCACCGCGGACGGAGACCGCGCCGAGTGCCTTCCGCCAGGCCCGGCGCGCAGCCGCGCGGACGGGCTCGAACGACTTCCCACCGACCTCGGCGCGCAGGTTGGCCCGCGCGGCGGCAACGCTCGTGAACGAGATCCCGACGCGAGCTTCGACGGTGCCGACGCCCCGGCCGAAGCCGACGTACGCGCCCGCCTGCGCCCCGCGGCCGGTGTCCTCGGCGGAGAGGTCGCCGCGGTTGAAGTCGTTGCCGCGCCAGGTCGCGCCGCTGTCGAAGCCGTGGTCGAAGCGGGCGACGAAATGGACCTCGTAGGAGTTCTGCTGTCCGCAGAAGCCGCCGGCACGGGTCGTGCCGCTGATCTCCCTGCGGCGCGGGTCGATCGTGACGCCGGCGAGCGTGTTCGGCGTCGCCGAGCCGCCGGCGTCGATCAGCAGATTTGCGGGGCCGCGTCCGGCAAACCCGAACCGCGCCACGCCGGAGTGCGGTGCGGCGGTCAACTCGACGCCGATCTGCTTGCGTGTCCCTGGGTCGAGCACGACCGTGTAAGTGCCTGGCTGAGCCGATTCCGAACGGTGGGAGAAGCGGGCCCGGTAGCGCGACCGGAGACCCCGGCCGCCGCGGCGCGCCGGCGACGCGTCGACGGGCTCTCGCGTCGGCATGAAGGGGAAGTCCTGAAGCTGGGGGCAGCCTGCCCCGCTCAGGCGGGTGAGGCTGAATCCCTCGATCGAGTTGTCGGAGTACGTGTAGCCGGCGGCGAAGTTGCCGCGCGAGGGGTGGGTGTCGGGGCTCCACGCCAGCGCGCCGAACGGCACGACGGCCCCGGGGAAGGTGTTCCCGGCGGCGCCTCCGGTGCCGAAGTCCGGCTGGCTGGCCTTCGTCCCGGTGAACGGATTGGCGAGGCCGAGGGGATCCGGCCCCGCGGCTGCGCCGGCTGCGCCCGCGCCGGCCAGCGTCACCGCGAGCAGCAGCAGACAAGCACTCGCTGCGCGCTTCGCTCCTGCTCCCACAGCCGGATCGTAGGCACCCGCGGGCCCGCGGCGGGGCAATAGACTCGCGCGGCGATGGCGCGAACGCTCGAAGGCCGCCGACTGCTGATCACCGGCGCCTCGTCGGGGATCGGCGAGGCCACGGCGCTCGCCACGGTCGCCGAGGGCGCCTCCGTCGCGCTCGGGGCGCGGCGCAAGGACCGCCTCGACGAGCTCGCGGTGAAGATCAACGACGGCGGCGGCAAGGCAGTCGCGATCGAGTCGGACATCACCGACGAGGAGCAGGCGAAGCGGTTGGTCGAAACGGCGCACGCCGAGCTCGGCGGCCTCGACTGTCTCGTCAACAACGCCGGCGTGATGCTGCTCGGCCCGCTCCAGGGAGCCGACCCGAGCGAGTGGCGGACGATGATCGAGGTCAACTGCCTCGGGCTCCTGTACTGCACGCACTACGCGCTGCCGCTGATCCGAGACGGCGGGGGAGGGGATGTGGTCAACGTCTCCTCGGTCGCCGGCCGGATCGCCGGGCTTGGATCGGGCGTCTACAACATGACCAAGTGGGGCGTGGTCGGCTACTCCGAGTCGCTCCGCCAGGAGGGCGCGATGATCGGCGTCCGCGTGACGCTGATCGAGCCCGGCTACGTCGAGACCGAGCTCCAGGGCCACAACAAGAACCCGATCGTGATCGAGCGGATGGAGAAGGAGCGCGAGAAGATGGGCGAGGTGCTCAAGGCCGCGGACATCGCCAACGCGATCGTCTACGCCGCGGGCCAGCCCAAGCACGTCTCGATCAACGAGATCCTGGTCCGCCCGAGCCGCCAGTCGCGATAGAGCCGCTCGCCTCCGCCATCCACCGCGAGCCGCGAGCGGTTCGATCAAGCAGGCACACAAAGGCGTATGTGATAGCGTACAAACGTAATGGGAACGGCGGGTACAGCTACCGCGACGCCCGGGATCGGCGCCCGGGCCCGCGCACTGCGCGAGGCAATGGACCTCTCGCTGCGTGACCTGGCCGAGCGCAGCGGGGTCTCCGCGCCGATGCTCTCCCAGGTCGAACGTGGCGAGACCAGCCCGACGCTCGCCATCGCCGAGCGGATCGCCGCCGGCCTCGAGCTCAGCCTCTCGCAGCTTCTCCGCCTCGACGAGCGCGGGCACGTCGTCGTCACCCGCAGCTCCGAGCGCCGCGCCCGTAACCGCGGCGGTCACCGCACCGAGGAGCTGACGCCGCCGCTTCCGGGTCAGCGCGCCGACGTCTCGATGCACTCGCTCGAGCCGGGCGCCGCCACGGGCCGCACCGGGGACCCGCCGATGCACGAGCCCGGCGCCCGCGAGACCGCCGTCGTCCTCTCCGGCTCGCTGACCCTGCTGATCGACGACGAGCGCCACGACCTCGGCGAGGGCGACAGCGTCACCTTCGATGCCGATCTGCCGCACCACTTCAGCAACGAGGGCGACGTGGCGTCCACGTTCCTCGCCGTCGTCGCCGCCGGCCTGCGGAGGAGCTAGGGATGGCCCTGAGCCTGTTCGAGAAGATCTGGAGTGCCCACGAGGTCGACGAGGGCCTGATCTACATCGACCTCCACCTCGTCCACGAGGTCACCTCGCCGCAGGCGTTCGACGGTCTCCGCCTCGCCGGCCGCGAGGTCCGCCGCCCGGACAAGACGGTCGCCACCGCCGATCACAACGTTCCCACCGACGGGACTCCGGTCGCGCGGATGATCGCCGACCAGCTCTCCCGCAAGCAGGTGGAGACCCTCGAGCGAAACTGCGAGGAGTTCGGTATCCCGATCTACTCGCTCGGCTCCGAGCGGCAGGGGATCGTGCACGTGATCGGCCCCGAGCTCGGGATCAGCCAGCCGGGGATGACGATCGTCTGCGGCGACAGCCACACCTCCACCCACGGCGCGTTCGGCGCGCTCGCCTTCGGCATCGGAACCTCGGAGGTCGAACACGTGCTCGCGACCCAGACCCTGGGCCAGCGCCGGCCGAAGACGATGCGGATCAACTACTCGGGCGAGCTCGGGCGCGGCGTCGTCGCCAAGGACCTGATCCTGGCCACGATCGGCCGGCTCGGAACGGGAGGAATGGTCGGACACGCCGTGGAGTACGCAGGGGACACGATCCGCGGGCTGACGATGGAGAACCGGATGACGATCTGCAACATGACGATCGAGGGCGGCGGTCGCGCGGGCATGATCGCGCCGGACGAGACGACGTTCGAGTGGGTCGAGGGCCGCACCGGGGCTCCGGCGGACTTCGACGCCGCGGTGGCCGGGTGGCGGGACCTGCCGACCGACGATGGCGCCGAGTTCGACGCCGAGGTCGAGGTCGACGCCGCCTCGCTCTCCCCGATGGTCACCTGGGGGACGAACCCGGGGCAGGTCGTCGAGGTGACCGCGAGCGTCCCCGAGCCGACGACGGAGAACGAGGAGCGCGCGCTCCGCTACATGGCCCTCGAGCCGGGCCGGGCGATCCAGGAGATCGAGCTCGACCGCGTCTTCATCGGCTCCTGCACGAACTCGCGGATACAGGACTTGCGCGAGGCGGCGTCGATGGTCGAGGGCCGCAAGGTTGCGAGCACGCTCGAGGCGATGGTCGTCCCGGGCTCGGCCGCCGTGAAGGCCGAGGCTGAGGCGGAGGGGCTCGACGAGGTCTTCCGCGCCGCCGGGTTCGACTGGCGCAGCGCCGGCTGCTCGATGTGCCTGGGGATGAACCCCGACATCCTCTCGCCGGGCGAGCGCTGCGCCTCGACCTCGAACCGCAACTTCGAGGGCCGCCAGGGCAAGGGCGGGCGTACGCACCTCGTGAGCCCGAAGATGGCCGCGGCGGCGGCGATCGAGGGCAGGTTCGTGGACATTCGGGAGTGGGACGCCGCCTGATGGACGCCGTTGAAATCATCGAAGGCAAAGTCAGCCACCTCGACCGCGACGACGTCGACACCGACCAGATCATCCCGAAGCAGTTCCTGAAGCGGGTCGAGCGGACCGGCTTCGGCGAGTTCCTCTTCTACGACTGGATCCGGGACGGGGAGATCGAGCTCGAACCCAACCCCGTTCTCGTCACCGGGCACAACTTCGGCTGCGGCTCCTCGCGCGAGCATGCGCCGTGGGCGCTCGAGGACTTCGGCTTCCGGGCGGTGATCGCGCCGTCCTTCGCCGACATCTTCTACGGCAACTGCACCAAGATCGGGCTGCTCCCGGTGATCCTCTCCGAGGAGCACTGCCGCGGAATCGCCGAGGCCGGTGCGGTGCGGATCGACCTCGACGACCAGACGGTGGACTACGAGGGCGGCGTGGTCCGCTTCGACATCGACGAGGAGGTCAAGCATCGCCTGCTCGGCGGGCTCGACGACATCGGGGTCACGCTCCAGAACATCGGGGCGATCGACGCCTTCGAGGCAGCCGGCAGGGCCGACCACGGACCGGTGACGACGGCGCTGTGAGCGAGGAAACCGCCGACTGGCAGGGCGCGGCGTACCACCGCGTCGCGGACCCGCAGGAGGAGTGGGGCCGCGAGGTGCTCTCGCGCTTCGAGCTCAGCGGGAACGAGACCGTGCTCGACGCCGGCTGCGGGAGCGGACGGGTCACGCGCCTGATCGCGGAGCTCGTCCCCGAGGGCCGGGTCATCGGGGTCGACGCATCGCCGTCGATGATCGAGACAGCGCTCGAGCAGCTCGCCGGCTTCGGCGACCGGGTCGACCTGATCGTTGCCGACCTGACCGACCTGGTCCTGCCGAGCCCGGTCGACGCGATCTTCTCCAACGCCACCTTCCACTGGATTCTCGACCACGAGCGCCTCTTCGCCCGCCTCCACGCGGCGCTCCGCGAGGGTGGGGTGATGGAGGCCCAGTTCGGCGGCCAGGACAACGTCGCCGAGTGGAAGCGGGCGATCGAGGCCGCCGAGGGAGACGAGCGCTTCTCCGCGTACCTGCGCGGCATGCCCGACACCTACAACTTCGCCTCCGTCGGGGACACCGAGGACCGGCTCAGGCGCGTCGGGTTCGAGGTCACGCGGATCTGGCTCGAGAACCGCACGGTGACTCCGTCGGAGCCCGAGGAATACGTGCGCCATGTCGGCCTAGCGAAGCACCTTCACCGGCTGCCCGAGAACCTCCACGATGAGTTCACCGAGGCGGTGCTCCTCTCGATGCCCCGGCCGCTGACGCTCGAGTACGTGCGCCTCAACGTCTCCGCGAGAAAGCCTTGAGCCCGCGCATCGTCCTCCTCCCGGGCGACGGTATCGGCACCGAGATCGTCGCCGCGACACGCCGGGTGCTCGACGCCGTCGGCGAGTTCGACTACGAGGAGCACACGGTCGGCGGCGCGTCGATCGACTCGAGCGGTACCGCGCTCACCGCCGATGTCCTCGAGGCGTGCAAGCGCGCCGACGCCGTCCTCCTCGGCGCCGTCGGCGGGCCGAAGTGGGACACGACCGATCCCGACGCGCCGCGTCCCGAGCAGGGCCTGCTCGGCCTGCGCAAGGGGCTCGGCCTGTTCGCGAACCTGCGGCCGGTGAAGCCGATCGAGGCGCTGCTCGACGCGAGCCCGCTGCGCCGCGAGCGGATCGCGGGTACCGACCTCCTCGTCGTTCGCGAGCTGACCGGCGGCATCTACTTCGGCGAGAAGACGAGGACCGAGACCGGGGCGATCGACGCCTGCGAGTACACGACAGAGGAGATCGAACGGATCGCACGGGTCGCATTCGAGGCGGCCGGGCGCCGCTCCGGCAGGGTGACCTCGGTCGACAAGGCGAACGTGCTCGAGACGTCCCGGCTCTGGCGCGAGGTCGTCGGCGGGGTCGCGGGGGAGTTTCCGGCCGTCGAGCTCGACCACATGCTGGTCGACAACGCGGCGATGCAGCTCGTCTCCGATCCGACCCGCTTCGACGTGATCCTGACCGAGAACATGTTCGGCGACATCCTCTCCGACGAGGCGGCGATGCTCACCGGCTCGCTCGGGATGCTGCCCTCGGCGAGCCTCGGCGGCGACGGGCCCGGGCTCTTCGAGCCGGTCCACGGCTCCGCCCCCGACATCGCCGGCCAGGGGATCGCCAACCCGCTCGCCACGTTTCTCTCGGCCGCGATGCTGCTGCGCGACGGGCTTGGATTGGCCGACGAAGCGACGGCGCTCGAGGCGGCGGTCGAGGAGGCGCTCGGACGCGGACTGCGGACGAGCGATCTCGCCGTTGCCGGCGAGGATGCCGTCGGGACCGACGAGATCACCGACGCAGTGATCGCCGGACTCGGCTAGCCGGGGGCCGGCCGGACATATCTCCGCGCCACGTCCTCGCCCGCGCCCCGGCGTGCGGGCGTGGGCCGAAGACCGCGAACTGTCGGCGTTCAGTCCGGTGGGGCGGGACTGAAGTCCGGCAGTTCGCAGGGGGCGGCGGGATCAACCGCTAGGTCGCCATGCCCGCGCGAGCGGGTTTGAATTTTCGCCCGCGCAGGTAGTTGGGCCGCCGTGCCATTCGTTCGAACGGGCTGTGGCGCCGGCATGACGGGAATGGCGATCGCGCTTGCGCTCGCCGGCGCGACGCTGCCGGCCTTCACGTCGGCCGCCGGGAAGCACCCGGAGCGTCAGCACGCCTGCGGCGATCAGGTCACCACACCGCCCGCGGTGCTCGGCGAAGCGGACGCCGAGCGCGCCGTCCGGTGCCTGGTCAACCGGCGCCGGGCGGACGCCGGGGCATCGGCGCTTCACCGCAGCCCGACGCTGACCGTCGCCGCGCGCGCCCACTCGGCGTTCATGCAGCAAAGCGCCTGCTTCGATCACGTCTGTCCGGGCGAGGAGCCGCTCGAGGTCCGGCTCGCGTCCGCGGGCTACCTCGTCGACGCTCTGCGGCTCTGGCGCTATGGCGAGGCGATTGCCTGGGCCGCCGGCGACGGGGGCACGCCGCGGGGGATCGTTCGTCGGCTGATGGGCAGCCCGCCACACAAGCAACTGCTGCTCGATCCGCGCTTCGAGGAGATCGGCATCGGATTCAGATACGGCACCTACCGCAGCGAGACCGAGGACGGCGGCCTCTACACGGTCGATGTCGGGCGCCGCGTGGGCGTCGCCGGACCGCTCGAAATGCGAGGGTTATGATCGGTCCGATGGGAGACGAGGATCTCGTTCGTGCGCTGCGGGGCGTAAGGCTGTTCTCCGGGCTGGAGGACAAGGAGCTCGAGCGGCTCGCGCGCAACCTGAAGGAGCGGACCTTCAAGGCAGGCGACGAGGTCGCGGTCGAGGGCCGCGACGGGGTCGGCTTCTTCCTGATCGAGTCCGGGGAGGCGACCGTCAGCCAGGAGGACGAGGAGATCCGCCGCCTGGGCCCGGGCGACTACTTCGGCGAGATGGCGCTGATCGACAACGGCCCCCGCTCGGCGACGGTCACCGCGGAGACCGAGCTTCACTGCCAGGGGATGACCGCGTGGGCGTTCCGCCCGTTCGTGGAGGCGCACGGCGAGATCGCCTGGCCGCTCCTCGAGACCCTCGTCGCCCGGCTCCGCGAGGCCGAGGCCCGCGGCGCCTAGTTACGTCTCGGCCGGGACGACGGCACCGAGCCGCGCGAACGCCTCGCGCGACGCCTCACGCTCCTCGCCGCCGATGAGCCAGCGGGTGTGGGCGGCGGCGTACGCGCATTCGATGCGATCGAAAGCTGTGGCGGCCTGGTACAGGAGGTCCTGATCTCCGGTAAACGCCGCGCGAGCTCTGAGGGTCACCGCGTCCAGGAACGGGTCGTCGGTTCGGCGCGCCTCGAGCTCGGCGACCGCCTCGGGCGCGTCCGGGCGCCCGAGCCGCGCGAGCACCTCCGCGCGCTGCGCGAGCACCGGGTCGCACCACCAGAAGCTCTTGCGCCCGAAATCCGAGAGGAGGGTGACCGCCCGCTCGAGGTCGCCGAAATGAACCGCCACGTCGGCGAGCATCAGCCGGACGCCGGGGAGCTGCTGCGATCCCTTCGCGATCCGCTCGGCCAGCTCGGCCCAATCGCGGAACGCCGGCTCGTTGCCACGGAGGCCGTGGATCGCGCCGACGGCGGCGATCGACGGCGAGAACGGCACGAAGGGCGGGCGCCCCTCCGCGTCCCAGCTCGTCCGCATCGTCGCGCCGCGCTCGAGAGCGGTGTCCCACTCGCCGAGGAGGTAGAGGGGCGGGATCGAGTGAGCGGCGGCGATGTGCGGCGCGTTCGCGGCGATCTCGTCGGCGTTGATCTGATCCCACCGCAGCGCCTCGCGAAGCTCGCCGGCGCGGATCATCGACTGCGTGAGCATGAAGAGCGCGTCCGTGCGCTCAGCGGCGACAGCCGGCGAGGCCGGCAGCCTCGCCAGGACGTCGAGCCGTTCGCGGTTCAGCTCCACCGCCTCCATGAAGCGGCCGTCGGCCCAGCTCGTCGACGCCGCACCGTCGAGCGCACTCGAAAGCAGCAGCGGCTCATCCACCTCTCGGGCGAGCGCCAGGCCCTCGGCGACGTACTCCGGCATCTCCTCCTCCCGCCCGTAGCTCCACGGGATCCAGGCGCGGTCGAGGGCGAGCTGGGCCTTGAGCGCCGGATCCGGGTCTGAAACGAGCCCTTCGGCGCGCTCCAGCACCGCGACCAGGTCCGCCTCCTCGAAACGGCCGCTGATCCCGGCCATCCGCGAGGCGACCTCGACCGCGTTCGCGTAGATCCCGGCCGCCTTGCCGGGATTTCCCGCCGCTTCCGCCGCCTCGCCGGCGGCCAGCATCAGCCGGTAGCCCTCGTCCCCGCGCAGGCGGGAGAGGGCGAACAGCGCCGCCTCGTCGAGCACCTTCATCCGCTGTTCGTGATCGGGGGCGAACGCCGCCGCCTGTTCGAGGAGTTGCTGTGCTCGCGCCACGGCCCCGCGGCGAGCCGCCTGCGCGCTCGCCTCGGCGGCCGCCTCGTAGGCGGCGGCGCGGCGTGCGGGATCCGGATCGAGCTCGGCCGCGCGCGAGCGGTGGAAGGCGATCACCTCGGCAAGCTCCGCGAAGCGCTCGCCCGCGTGCGCGGCGATTCCGGCCGCGGCGCGGGCATGCAGGTCAACGCGCTCGGCACGGGTGAGGGAGGCGTAGGCCACCTCGCGGATCAGCTGGTGATGGAAGCCGTAGAGGCCCGGCTCATCGGCTCGCCGGTCCTCGACCAGCGCGCGGAGCTCGAGGGCGTCCAGCTCATCCCCGGGATGCGCGCCGAGGAGGTCCATCAGGGCGTCCACGCGAAAGCGGTCCCCGAGCACCGCGGCGAACTGGATCGCCCGCTTCTGCTCGGCCGGCAGCGCGTCCAGGCGCGAGGCGATCGCCGTCTGCACGCTGTCGGGCAGCTCGTGGTCGTGGGCGCCCTCGGCGCGAATCGCACGCGCGATCTCCTCGGTGAAGAACGGGTTGCCGCCACTCGTGGCCGCGATCTCGCGCGCGAGCGCGAGATCGGCGCCGGCGACGAGCGAAGCTGCAAGCTCCTCGGCGGCGACGGGCTCGAGCGGCCCGAGCGCCAGCCGCTCGCGACGCTCGCCGTCTGCGAGCCCCGGGCGCCGCTGATCGATGTCCGGTCTCGCCGTGCAGACGATCAGCACCGGCTGCGATGGCAGCTCGGCCGCATCCTCGACGAGGTCGAGGAACCCCTCGTCGGCCCAATGGGCATCGTCGATCGCGATCAGCACCGGACGCTCCTCCGCGAGCGTCGCGAGCAGTCGCCGCCAGGTTCGGCGAATCGCGCCGGCGTCGGTCGTCGTTCGGCCCCCGTTGAGCGTTGCCGCGAGCGTCGACGCCGTCTCCCCGGCCTCGCTGTCGCCAAGGCGCTCGAGGCGAGTGGTCAACGCCTCGCGTACGTGTTCGGCGCCCGCATGTCGCGGCGCGCACGCGGCGGCGCGGAGGAGCTCCGCGAGCGCCCAGAAGGCGATGCCGTCTCCATAGGGCGGGTTGCGGCCTGCGAGCAGCAGCGGCGGCTGGTCAGCCGCCCCCAGGCCGGTGATCAGCTCCCGCACGAGCCGGGTCTTGCCGGCGCCGGCCTCGCCGACGACCAGCATGAGGTGCGGCCTGCGCTCGCGGACCGTGCGCAGGTAGGCGAGCCGCAGGGCCTCGAGCTCCGCGCCGCGGCCCAGTAGCGCGACCTCCTCGCGCGACTCGCTCGTCCCCGGCCGGGCGCCGTTCCCGCCCCCCGTGGTCGCCCGCCACGCGCGGAGGGGCTCGGGGAACCCCGGCGCGTCGACCTCCCTCGGGCCGGCGAGCTCCGCTGAGCGCACCGCGCGGGCGGCCCGCGGGCCGACGAGTACCTCGCCGGGCGTCGCTGCCTGCTGCAGGCGCGCGGCTGCGTGGGTCGGCTCGCCGGTGACGCTGAGGTCGCCGTCGCGGGCGCTGACGAGAAGCTCACCGGCCTCGATGCCGATCCGCAGCTCGAGGTGCGGGCCCTCGGAGCCCAAGCGCTCGACCAGCGCCAAGGCCGCGGCGACGGCCCGGTCGGGATCGTCGCCGTGGGAGACCGGGGCGCCGAAGACCGCCATCACCGCGTCGCCGATGTACTTCTCGACCCGGCCGCCATGGTCCTCGATCACCTGGCGCGCGAGCCCGATGAACGGCTGCAGCGAGTTGCGTACGTCTTCGGGGTCGCGCCCGGCGACGAGCCGCGTCGAGCCGACCAGGTCGGCGAAGACGACGGTCGCGAGCTTCCGCTCTGCCTCCGCCGGGGTGGCGAGCGGGGATCCGCAGGACGGGCAGAATCGGGCTCCGTCGGCCGTAGCCTCTCCGCAGCGTGGGCAGGTGACGCTCATCCAGGCGACGATACCCCGCCCGTCCGGCTTGGCGGATGCCCGTGCAGCAGGCATACTTGAATGGCTAGAGAGCGAGCTGGAGGCAGAGGTGGAGAAGTCAGAGTGGATCTGGATGAACGGCGAGTTCGTGGCTTGGGACGACGCCCAGGTTCACGTGCTCAGCCACGGCCTCCACTACGGCACCGGCGTCTTCGAGGGCATCCGCTGTTACGAGACCGATGCCGGCCCGGCCATCTTCAGGCACACGGATCACCTCAACCGGCTGGCGAAGTCCGGCGAGCTCTACTACCTGCCGCTCCCGTTTGAGATCGAGGAGATCCGCGCGGCGACGCACGAGCTGATCCGCCGAAACGGACTGGAGAGCTGCTACATCCGCCCGCTTGCCTTCCGCGGCTACGGCGAGATGGGGCTCTACGCGAAGAGCGCCCCGGTCGACGTCACGATCGCCGCCTGGCCCTGGGGCGCCTACCTCGGAGACGAGGGCAAGCGGCACGGAATTCGGGCGAAGGTCTCCTCCTGGCGCCGGATCTCGTCGGCGGGCCTGATCCCGGCCGCGAAGGCTTCCGGTCAGTACCTGAACTCGATCCTTGCGAAGACCGAGTCGGCGAACGCCGGCTACGAGGAGGCGATCCTGCTCGACGAGCGCGGCTTCGTCTGCGAGGGCTCGGGCGAGAACATCTTCTGCGTCAAGGACGGCGAGATCGCGACGCCGCCGCAGGTCGCCGCGATCCTCGACGGGATCAGCCGCAAGTCGGTCATCCAGATCGCCCACGACCTCGGCTACAGCGTCAACGTGCGCGACATCGCCCGCTCCGAGCTTTACCTGGCCGACGAGGTCTTCCTCTGCGGCACGGCGGCCGAACTGGTCCCCGTGCGCGAGATCGACGATCACGAGATCGGCGAGCCCGGTGAGATCACCCGCGTGATTCAGGCGAAGTTCGAGGACGCCCTGCACGGCCGCGCCCCCGAGTACTCGGAGTGGCTGGACGTGGTGGAACAACCGAGTAAGGTCACCTCGTAGAGATGCTCAGTATCGAGGGAATCGAGCGAATTAGTACCGCCGCGACCGCCTAGCGGCTCGCGGCTCGCGCGGCCATGGCCGCGCCCTCAAACGCTCGTTCCCCCGGACACTCCGAAAGGCATCACGTGACTCAGGTACACATCTACGACACGACCCTCCGCGACGGCATGCAGGGGTCGGGCATGTCGCTCTCGGCTGCCGAGAAGGTCCGCGTCGTCCAAGCCCTCGACCGGCTCGGCGTCCACTACGTCGAGGCCGGCTTCCCGAGCTCCAATCCGAAGGAGGCGGAGCTCTTCCGCCTGCTCGCCGATGTCGAGCTCGAGCAGGCGCTCGTCTGCGCCTTCGGCATGACCCGGCGTCGCGGGATGTCCGCGGAGGACGATCCGGCGCTGCGCTCGCTCGTCGGCTGCGAGGCGCCGGTGGTCACCTACGTCGGCAAGACCTGGGCGCTTCACCTCGAGAAGGTGACGAAGGTGACCCGCGACGAGAACCTGGCGATGATCGTCGACTCGGTCAACTACGCCCGCGCCGAGGGCAAGCGGGTCATCTACGACGCCGAGCACTTCTTCGACGCCTGGCGCGACGACTCGGGCTACGCGCTCGAGTGCCTCGCCGTAGCAGCCGCCGCCGGGGCCGAGACCGTGACCCTCTGCGACACCAACGGCTCCAGCCTCCCGGGCCAGGTCGCCGCCGCGACGGCCTCCGTGGTCACGGAGCTCGGCGAGCGGGTCGGGATCGGTATTCACACGCACAACGACCTCGAGTGCGCGGTCGCCAACTCGCTCGCCGCGGTCGAGGCGGGCGCCCGGATGGTGCAGGGGACGATCAACGGCTACGGGGAGCGGACCGGAAACGCGAACCTCGTCTCGATCCTCGCCGGCCTGCAGTTGAAGATGGGCTTCGAGTGCGTCTCCGACGAGCAACTGCGGCTGTTGACTGAGACCGCCCACTTCGTCGACGAGCTCACCAACACGGCCCCGGACGCCGACCAGCCGTACGTCGGCCGCAACGCCTTCGCCCACAAGGGCGGGATGCACGTCGCCGGCGTGCAGGCGGACCCGCGCACGTTCGAGCACATGGACCCGAAGCTGGTGGGCAACAGCCGCGACGTCCTGATCTCGGAGCTCTCGGGCAAGGGCTCGGTGCTCTCGCGCGCGGAGGGCGCCGGGATCGAGCTCGATGCCGGCGCCGCGAAGCGCGCGGTCGAGCACATCAAGGAGCGGGAGCATCGCGGATACCACTACGAAGCCGCCGACGCCTCCTTCGAGCTCCTCCTGCGCCGCGAGGCGGGCTCCTACCAGCCGCTCTTCCGGCTCGAGAGCTTCCGGGTGATCACCGAGAAGCGCGCCGACGGCAGGGTCGAGACCGAGGCGACGATCAAGATCTGGATCGAGGGGCGCCGCTACGTCCGCACCGCCGAGGGCAACGGCCCCGTGCATGCGCTCGACAGCGCGCTCCGTGACGCGATCGGAGAGCTCCACCCGCACCTTGCCGACATCGAGCTCACCGACTTCAAGGTCCGCATCCTCGACTCCCACCATGGGACCGGCGCCGTCACCAGGGTGCTGCTCGACTCCTCCGACGGCCAGCAGGCCTGGGGCTCGATCGGCGTCTCCGAGAACGTGATCGAGGCATCGTGGGAGGCGCTGGTGGACAGTCTGGAATTTGCATTTCAAGAAAAGCCCGCCACGTCCTCGGCTTCGCCTGCGGGCGTGCGGGGGCTGAGCTGAAGGGATGACCTTGGAGCAAATTCCGCTCGCCCAGCCCGTGCTCGGTGAGCGGGAGGAGGAGCTCGTGCTCGAGGTTCTGCGCTCGGGCCGGCTCTCGCTCGGGCCCGTCCAGGACCGCTTCGAGCGGGAATTCGCCGCGTACGTCGGCGCTCCCGACGCGGTTGCCGTCTCCTCGGGGACCGCGGCCCTCCATCTCGGCGTCAGGGCGCTCGGCTGGGGCGAGGGCGACGAGGTCGTCACCTCGCCGTTCAGCTTCGTCGCGTCGGCCAACTGCCTCCTTTACGAGGGTGTGACGCCGGTCTTCTGCGACGTCGATCCCGTGACGCTCAACCTCGATCCCGCGGCCGCTGCGGAGGCGATCGGCGAGCGGACCACGGGCCTCCTGCCGGTCGACATCTTCGGCTACCCGGCAGCATTGCCGGCGTTCGAGAAGGTGGCCGCCGAGGGAGGCCTGGGATTGCTCGAGGACTCGTGCGAGGCGCTGGGCGCCACGCGACGCGGAGGGAAGGCGGTCGGGTCGCGCGGTCAATCTCGCCACCTTCGCCTTTTACGCCAACAAGCAGCTGACGACGGGCGAGGGCGGGATGTTGACGGTCTCGGACCCGGAGATGGCGGCCGAGGTGCGCAGCCGAGCGAAACCAGGGCCGGGCGCCGGACATGAGCTGGGTCGACCACGACCGGCTCGGCTTCAACTACCGGCTCACCGAGGTCCAGGCGGCGCTCGGGGTCGCGCAGCTCGAGCGCCTCGACGACATGCTCGCCGACCGCGCGATCGCTGCCGCCGGCTACGACGAGCGCCTCGCGGCCCTCGACTACGGTGCGCGGGCCGGCGAGGGCGATGCGGAGGGACTCGTTCTCCCGTGCGCCGACCAGGGCGAGGAGCGCCGGAGCTGGTTCGTCTACGCGGTGCGCCTGCCCTCCGGCGCCGATCGTGACGCCGTCGTCGCCGACCTCGATCAGCGCGGGGTCGAGGCGAAGGCCTACCTGCCGTGCATCCACCTGATGCACCCACATGCGCGAGCGCTTCGGCTTCAGCGAGGGACAGTTCCCGGTCGCCGAGGACGCATCCGCGCGGCTGCTCGCCCTGCCCTTCTTCCCCTCGATCACCGAGGCCCAGATCGACCGCGTCTGCGAGGCACTGGCCGAGGCGCTGCTCGGCACCTGGAGCTGAGGCGCGAGTGGCCAGGATCGACGACCCGCAGGACCCGCTCTTCGCGCGCATCAACGCGTCGATCTCGCTTCGACCGCCGCCTCTGGCCGGAGGACGTCCGCGGTCTCGAAGGCGCACGCCGGAGCGCTGGAGCGGGCCGGAGTGATCGATGCCGGCGAGCTCGAACGGCTCCACGACGGCCTCGACCGGGTCGCGGAGGAGCTCGAGCGCGGTTCGTTCCCCTTCGCCGACGATGACGAGGACATCCACATGGCGATCGAGCGGCGGCTGACCGAGCTCATCGGCCCGCTCGGCGGCAAGCTCCATACGGGCCGTTCGCGCAACGACCAGGTCGCCACCGACCTCGCGCTCTACGTCGGCGCGAGGGCCGCTCGGGCCCAAGAGCTGCTCGCGGCGCTGATGGGGACGCTGCTCGAGCGCGCCCGAGCCCACGCCGACTGGCAGATGCCCGGATACACGCACCTGCAGCGGGCCCAGCCGGTCTACCTCGGCCCACCACCTGCTCGCCTGGTTCTGGATGCTGGCGCGCGACGCCGAGCGCTTCGCCGCGGCCGAGCGCGCGGCGGGAGTGATGCCGCTCGGCTCGGGCGCCCTCGCCGGGCTCAATTGGGACCTCGACCGCGACGCGACCGCGAGCGAGCTCGGGTTTGCGGCGCCGACGCCGAACTCGATCGACGCCGTCTCCAACCGGGACTTCGCGCTCGACTACCTCTACGCGGCGTCAACGGCGGCGACCCACCTCTCGCGGATCGGCTCCGAGGTCGTGATCTGGTCGAGCCAGGAGTTCGGCTTCTGCGAGCCGGCGGACGACTTCTCGTCGGGCTCGAGCCTGATGCCACAGAAGAAGAATCCAGACGCGGCCGAGCTCCTGCGCGCCAAGGCGCCGCGCATCGTCGGCTCGCTGACGACCCTGCTCGGTGTTCTCCACGCGCTTCCGCTCGCGTACTCCAAGGACCTGCAGGAGGACAAGGAGGCGCTCTTCGACGCCGTCGACAACGTCGAGGTCAGCCTCGAGGCTGCCGAGCGCCTGATCGCCGGGCTCGCGTTCGATCGCGAGCGTCTCGCCGCAGCTGCAGCCGACGAGGCGCTCGCCGCAACCGACGTCGCCGACCTCCTGGTGCGCAAGGGAATGCCGTTTCGCGAGGCCCACGGCGTGGTCGGGAGCCTGGTGCGGGCAGCCCTCGCCCGCGGCGTTCCTCTCTCCGGGCTCTCGCGGGACGAGCTGCGCGCCCATTCCGAGCTCCTCGATGAGGAGTACTACGCCGTCCTCGCCGATGGCGCCTGGCTCGAGTCGAAGCGCTCCGCGGGCGGCACCTCCTCGGCGCGGGTGGCGGAGCAGCTCGAGGCTGCCGCCGCGGCGCTCGCGGCGCTCTCGCCCTCGTGAGCCGGCTCGGCGCCGACTTCTTCGAGCGCTCGGTGCACGAGGTCGCGCACGACCTGATCGGCTGCGCGCTTCGCTTCGACGGCGTCGGCGGGGTGATCGTCGAGACCGAGAGCTACGAGCGCGACGATCCCGCGTGTCATGCGTACGTCGGGCTGACGAAGCGCACGGCGCCCCTGTTCGGCCCGGCGGCGCACGCCTACGTGTACCTCTCCTACGGGATCCATTCCTGCCTCAACTTCGTCTGCGAGCCGGCCGGCTCGGCGGCGGCGGTCTTGATCCGGGCGCTCGAGCCGCGGTGGGGGATCGACCGGATGGCCGCCCGGCGCGGGCGGGACCTACCGGGTGACCTCTGCTCCGGGCCCGGAAAGCTGACCGAGGCGCTGGGCGTCGGCCTCGAGAACGACGGTGCGCCGCTCACGCGCGACCCGTTCGAGGTCCTGGCCCGCGACGCGGACGCGGCGGATCCCGTGGTCGCGACCGGCCCGCGGATCGGGATCACGAAGGCGACTGAGCGGCCATGGCGCTTCTGCGCCGCGGATAGCCCGTACCTCTCCCGTCCGCCACCGCTCCCAGCCTAGGGAGGGCGATCAGCCGGGGGCTACGCCGCCGCCGCTGGTGCTCGGCGTGGCGCCGCCCGAAGGCGCGGCGGGCGCCGCATCGGTCGCGCCGGCGTCGGGGGCCGGAGCGCTCTCGTCCGGGACGGGCACCGCCTCGGCCTCGGGTGCGGGTGCCGTCTCGGTCGCCGGTGCGACGGCCGAGGATTCGGTGTCGAGGTCGCCCTGCGGGCCGCCGCTCTTCGGGTCCTCACCCGCCTTGCGGGCCGCCTCGAGCGTCTCGAAATCATTGACGATGTCGGCGAAGATCAGCGCCGGGATCGTGCCGCCGTCCACGGGCGCGCCGCCGAACTCGGTCAGCATCGGGGTGTTGGTGTCGGCGTGCCCGACCCAGACGCAGGCGGTGATCTGCTCGGTCGCACCGCAAAACCAGGCATCGCCGTTGTCGTCGGTCGTCCCGGTCTTACCCCACGTCGGCTCGGTATTCGCGGCCCGCTTTCCGGTGCCCGAGCTGACTACGGTCGCGAGGACGTCCTTGACCGTCTGGGCGACGGTGGGGTCGACCACCTGCTTCGCGACGACTTCGTTCTCGCCGTTGGAGCCCGTCTGGTCGGGTACGGGCTCGCCCTCGCTGAAGTCCTCGCCCTGCACCTGGTCCGCGGGTTCGGTGTCGTCGTCGCCCTCGATCACGCGTGTGATGCCGACCGGTCCGCCGGAGTCGGCCGCCATCGTGCCCGAGATCCGCTTGCCGTCGGCGGCGAGCGTGTTGTAGGCGTGCGCCATCTCCAGCGGGGTGACGCCGTAGGAGAGGCCGCCGAGGATCATCGCCGGGTTGTAGGGCTGGTAGTCGCCGCCCTCGATCGAGTACTGCTGCTCGCTCGAGAGATCGGTCTCGATCCCCATCTTCTCCGCCGTCGCGGCGACGTTCTCGGGCCCGACCTGCATCCCGAGCTGGGCGTAGACCGAGTTGTCGGAGTACGTCGTCGCGCTCGCGAGCGACGCGGAGCCGAGATACGAGTCGTTGTAGTTGTTGACGTCGAAGACCTCGGGCACCTCCTGCGTCTTCCCGTTCTTCTTCTTGACCTTCACCGTGAACGGGATCTCGACCGGCTGTGAGGCGAAGACCTCGCTGGTCGAGTGACCGGCCTCGAGCGCCGCGGTGAGAGTGAACGGCTTGAATGACGAGCCCGGCTGGCGCTGGCCGTTCGTGGCGAGGTTGAATGGCGCCTCCTCGTAGTCGAAGCCGCCGACCATGGCCCGGACGGCGGCGGTGTCGTTGTCGAGGACGACCACGGACGAGGTCGGGGCGATGCCGCCGACGCGGGCGTAGACGGAGTCCTCGACCGCGCGCTGCAGGTCGAGGTCGAGCGTCGACTGGATCCGGAGGCCACCGCCGAATGCCTCGCCGGCCCCGTAGCGGTCGACGAGCTGCTGGCGCAGCCAGGAGGTGAAGTACGGCGCCTGGGAGTTCTCGCTGGGAGTGAGGATGTCCTTGCCCTCCGGGAGCGGGTGAAGCACCGGGTCGGCGTAGTCGGTCGCCTGCTGTTGGGTCAGGTAGCCCTGCTCGGCCATGCGCTGCAGGACGAGCGCGCGGCGCTCGAGCGCCGACTCCGGGTTCGCACGAGGCGAGTAGGCGCTTGGCGAGGAGATCATCCCGGCGAGCAGCGCCGCCTCCCACGGGTAGAGGTCCGAAGCGCAAGGCGTGGCGTCGTCGCCCTGGCCGCAGCCGGCGTGGTCGGGGTCACTGCCGAAGTAGGTGCGGGCGGCCGCCTCGATCCCGGTCGCGCCCTCGCCGAAGTAGATCTCGTTCAGGTACTCGGTGAGGATCTTCTCCTTCGACCACTGGCGCTCGAGGTGGTAGGCGATCGCCGCCTCGCGGAACTTCTGCAGGATCGTCCGCTGCTCCTGGGCCGCGAGCGCGTTCTTGACGAACTGCTGGGTGATCGTCGAGGCACCCTGCTGCGCGGAGCCGGACAGGATGTCCTGGTAGAGGGCACGGCCGATGCCCTGGAAGTCGACGCCACGATGGTCGTAGAAGCGACTGTCCTCGACCGCGACCACGGCTTCCTTCATCGCGGGGGAGATCTCATCGCTCTCGAGCAGGATCCGCCCTTGGTTGTTCGTCAACGTGGCGAGCTTCTCACCGTTGACGTCGTAGACGATCGAGTTCTCGGCCCGCTCGTACTGGTCGCGATTCTCGAGCGAGGGCAGGTCCTGGGCGACGGCCATCATGATCCCGAAGATCCAGGAGACGAAGGCGAGCGCCCCGAGGCCGAGCAGGACGACGGCGAAGCGGAGCTTCCGCATCTTCGGCTTCGTCCGCGGAGGCCCGGAATCGCCAGGGCCGGGAGGGGCCGGAAGCAGGCGGCGTTGACGCAGGATGCCGCGGCCACGCTTCGCGGATGGCTGGCCGCCGTTGGGCTGATCTCTCGAACCGGACTCCATCGTGACTGGCTTCGCGAGCGTCCCCGTGCGCCCGCGCGAGGGTTGTGCGCGCATGCGGGCAGCCGCGAGGACCGTCGGACGCCGAAACCGAGGCTAGCATTGGCCTCGTGTCGCCCAGCGACGATTCGACCACCTCGCCGGGCGCTCCGCGCACCGATCTGATCACGGGCGCTGTGGATGCCCTGCCGACCGGACGGCTCGCCGAGCAGCTCGAGCCCGGGAGCCCCCTGCGGGTGAAGTTCGGTGTCGACCCGACCAGCCCCGACATCCATCTCGGCCATTGCGTCGTACTAACTAAGCTGCGCGCGTTCCAGGACGCGGGGCACACGGTCGTGCTCATCATCGGCGACTACACCGCCCGCGTCGGCGATCCGAGCGGCCGCGACGCGACGAGGCCGGTGCTGACGGGCGAGGAGGTCGACGCGAACGCGCAGACCTACCTCGAGCAGGCGTTCGCCGTGCTCGATCGGGAGCGGACCGAGATCCGGCACAACGGCGAGTGGCTGGCGATGAAGAGCGACGAGCTCTTCGACCTGGTGCGCCGCTTCACCGTCGCCCGGCTGCTCGAGCGCGACGACTTCTCCCGGCGCATGGCGGACGCAGAGCCGATCTCCGTGCTCGAGCTCCTCTACCCGGTGCTCCAGGGCTACGACTCCGTCGCGGTCGAGGCGGACGTCGAGCTCGGCGGCAGCGACCAGAAGTTCAACCTGCTCTTCGGCCGCGATGTGCAGCACGCCTACGACCAGACGCCGCAGTCGATCCTGACGATGCCGATCCTGCCCGGGACCGACGGCGTGAAGAAGATGAGCAAGTCGTACGGCAACTACGTCGGCGTGACCGACCCGCCGGACCAGATGTTCGGGAAGCTGATGAGCATCCCGGACAGCGTCATGGGCGAGTACTGGCTGCTGCTCCTGGGCGAGGAGCTCGACATCGAGCGCCACCAGGGCGAGGCGAAGCGGGAGCTGGCGCGGCGCCTCGTCGACCGCTTTCACGGGGAGGGGGCCGGGGCCGGGGCGGAGCGCGCGTTCGACCAGGTTCACGTCCGCGGTGAGCTCCCCGACGAGATCTCGGTCGCGCGTCTCGAGGCCGCCGACGGGCAGCTCGTCCACCTGCCGGGTCTGATCGGCGACGAGTTCGAACTCTCGCGCGGCGAGGCGCGGCGACTGATCGAGCAGGGCGGCGTGCGGCTCGACGGTCACGTGCTCGAGCCGGGTACGTTGGACCTGCCGGCCGGCGAGCTCGCCGGCAAGGTGCTCCAGGTCGGCAAGCGGCGCTTTCGGCGGCTCGAAGCCGGCTGAAAACCGTCGTGCTCGGTGCAGGCATAAATTGCGCCTGAGCCGACCTGCTACCTTCCCGCGTCCGTCGCAGGCCCTTGGCTTGCGATAACTGGAGCCAGCCGGATATACTTGCTGGTCGCGCCTGAAACGGCACCGGCGGCAGGGGAGACCCCCCTCCCGTCCGGAAGCGGTCTTTGAAAACTGAGCAGCGCGCGATCCAGAGTCATCAATGCTCTGAATCGCACATGTCCGACCTGCCGTCGATCCGTTCTTTCGAGCGGCAGGCAAGCCAAACCCCGTCACGTCGTTCGCCATTTTGTGTACTCGGCGGACATCCGACGTGACACCTTTCCGTCATGACAGAGGAGCCGGCGCCGGCTAACCCCCGGCTGTCGGATTTAAAAAACCTCGGTTAATTTTTCACGGAGAGTTTGATCCTGGCTCAGGACGAACGCTGGCGGCGTGCCTAACACATGCAAGTTGAGCGACGAACCAGGGCTTGCCCTGGGGCAAAGCAGCGAACGGGTGAGTAACACGTGGGTAACCTGCCCCGATAACCGGGACAACCCGAGGAAACTCGGGCTAATACCGGATGTGCTCGTTGGACTCCAGTCCAACGCGTAAAGGTAGCTTCGGCTTCCGTATCGGGAGGGGCCCGCGGCCCATTAGTTAGTTGGTGAGGTAACGGCTCACCAAGACCGCGATGGGTAGCTGGTCTGAGAGGACGATCAGCCACACTGGGACTGAGACACGGCCCAGACTCCTACGGGAGGCAGCAGTGGGGAATCTTGCGCAATGCGCGAAAGCGTGACGCAGCAACGCCGCGTGGGGGAAGAAGGCCTTCGGGTTGTAAACCCCTTTCAGGAGGGACGAAGGTTCGGCGGTGAATAGCCGTCCGGACTGACGGTACCTCCACAAGAAGCCCCGGCTAACTACGTGCCAGCAGCCGCGGTAATACGTAGGGGGCTAGCGTTGTCCGGAATCATTGGGCGTAAAGCGCGCGTAGGCGGCCCGGTAAGTCCGTTGTGAAAGTCAAAGGCTCAACCTTTGAAAGCCGATGGATACTGCCGGGCTAGAATCCGGAAGAGGCGAGTGGAATTCCTGGTGTAGCGGTGGAATGCGCAGATATCAGGAGGAACACCAATAGCGAAGGCAGCTCGCTGGGACGGTATTGACGCTAAGGCGCGAAAGCGTGGGGAGCAAACAGGATTAGATACCCTGGTAGTCCACGCCGTAAACGATGGGCACTAGGTGTGGGAGGTGTCGACTCCTTCCGCGCCGACGCTAACGCATTAAGTGCCCCGCCTGGGGAGTACGGCCGCAAGGCTAAAACTCAAAGGAATTGACGGGGGCCCGCACAAGCAGCGGAGCATGTGGTTTAATTCGACGCAACGCGAAGAACCTTACCTGGGTTTGACATGTTGGTGACAAGTGTGGAAACACACTCTTCCTTCGGGACACCATCACAGGTGGTGCATGGCTGTCGTCAGCTCGTGTCGTGAGATGTTGGGTTAAGTCCCGCAACGAGCGCAACCCCTGTCCTATGTTGCCAGCATTCAGTTGGGGACTCATGGGAGACTGCCGGTGACAAACCGGAGGAAGGTGGGGATGACGTCAAGTCATCATGCCCCTTATGTCCAGGGCTACACACGTGCTACATTGGCACGCACAGAGGGAAGCAATACCGCGAGGTGGAGCAAATCCCATAAAGCGTGTCTCGGTTCGGATTGGAGGCTGAAACTCGCCTCCATGAAGGTGGAGTTGCTAGTAATCGCGGATCAGCAACGCCGCGGTGAATACGTTCCCGGGCCTTGTACACACCGCCCGTCACACCACGAAAGCGGGCAACACCCGAAGCCGGTGGCCTAACCCTTTGGGAGGGAGCCGTCGAAGGTGGGGCTCGTGATTGGGGTGAAGTCGTAACAAGGTAGCCGTAGCGGAAGCTGCGGCTGGATCACCTCCTTTCTAGGGAGATACAAAGACCGGCCTTCCTTTTGGGAGCCGGCCGAATTCGTTCGGCCGGCACCTAGGCGGGGAAGATCGGGTCTCTCTGAATGTCGACCGGACCTGTACGCCGGCCTTCGGGCCTGCGGGCGCTGCTCAGTTTTGAGAGACCGCAACGGGAATCCCCCGTTTGCCGACCTCGGCGGAGCTTGAAAACTGCACCAATAGGCTAAAAGTAAAGGGTATTCATCTCCACACGCCTTCGGGCGAGTGGAGCTCACCGTCAAGATAGTAAGGGCACACGGTGGATGCCTTGGCACCAGGAGCCGAAGAAGGACGTGGACGGCTGCGATAAGCCGCGGTGAGTCGCTGAACAGGCATTGACCCGCGGATCTCCGAATGGGGAAACCCAGCACCGGTAATGCGGTGTTGTCCAGCGCTGAATTCATAGGCGTTGGAAGGCAAGCGAGGGAACTGACACATCTCAGTACCTCGAGGAAAGGAAATCAACCGAGACTCCCCGAGTAGTGGCGAGCGAAAGGGGAATAGCCTAAACCTGGCATGTGTAAGCGGACACGCGTTGCATGCCGGGGGTTGTAGGGCTCGTGTCCGGATCGTGTCCGATCCGGCGACAGTTACCAAGTCAGGTTCTAGCCGAAGTCAAGAGGAACCTTGCACCATAGAGGGCAATCGTCCCGTAGGCGAAAGAGCACTGACCTGTCGATCGAGTACCTGAGTAGGACCGCTGCCGTGAAACGCGGTCTGAACCCGGGGGGACCACCCTCCAAGGCTAAGTACTCCCTGGTGACCGATAGCGAACTAGTACCGTGAGGGAAAGGTGAAAAGCACCCCGGAAGGGGAGTGAAATAGTACCTGAAACCGCGTGCCTACAAGTGGTCGGAGCCCTTCGGGGTGACGGCGTACTTTTTGCATAACGGGCCGGCGAGTTACTCGTCAGTGGCAAGGTTAAGCGATGAGCGGAGCCGCAGCGAAAGCGAGTCCGAATAGGGCGATTCAGTCACTGGCGGTAGACCCGAAACTGGGCGAGCTATCCATGGGCAGGTTGAAGCGGGGGTAAGACCTCGTGGAGGACCGAACCGACCTAGGTTTAAAACTGGGCGGATGACCTGTGGATAGGAGTGAAAGGCTAATCAAGCCCAGAGATATCTGGTTCTCTCCGAAATATATTTAGGTATAGCCTCGAGTAAGTGCGTTTTGGCCGTAGAGCACTGCTTGGACTAGGGGCCCTACCAGGTTACCGACTTCAGGCAAACTCCGAAGACCATTACGTGTATCTCGGGAGTCAGTGTGCGGGGGATAAACTTCGTACGCGAAAGGGAAACAACCCAGACCATCAGCTAAGGACCCTAAGTGTCTGCTAAGTGGGAAACGATGTTCGAATGCATAGACAACCAAGAGGTTGGCTTAGAAGCAGCCATCCTTGAAAGAGTGCGTAACAGCTCACTGGTCAAGTGTTCGGGCGCGGATAATTCAACGGGGCTCAAGCAGACCTCCGAAGCTATGGACTCAGGCAGCCTGCGGGCTTCCTGAGTGGTAGGAGAGCGTTCCTGCTGCATGAAGCGTTGGCGTGAGCCGGCGTGGAGCGGCCGGAAGTGAGAATGCCGGCATGAGTAACGCAAGGGAAGTGAGAATCTTCCCCACCGATTGTCCAAGGTTTCCTGAGTAAAGTTCGTCTGCTCAGGGTTAGTCGGGACCTAAGGCGAGGCCGAAAGGCGTAGCCGATGGCCAACAGGTTGATATTCCTGTACCACGTCGCATCCGCTATGACCGATGGGGTGACGAGGAAGGGAAAGGGAACCCAGGCGATGGTCGTCCTGGGGCAAGCACGTAGCCAGTCGTGGTAGGCAAATCCGCCACGGCGTTATTACGCGAGGTGCGATGCCAGCTGGCTTGACCGCCGGCAAGTCCCTGTACCCATGCCTCCGAGAAAAACCTCTAGGCAGGATGCTCGTGCCCGTACCGAGAACCGACACAGGTGGACAAGTAGAGAATACTAAGGTGAGCGAGATAACCCTCGTTAAGGAACTCGGCAAAATCGTCCCGTAACTTCGGGAGAAGGGACGCCCCGGTAGGGTGAAGCGACTTGCTCGTGGAGCCTGAGGGGGCCGCAGTGACTAGGTCCAACCGACTGTTTACCAAAAACACAGGCCTCTGCTAAGTCGTAAGACGACGTATAGGGGCTGACGCCTGCCCGGTGCCGGAAGGTTACGCGGAGTTGTTAGCTCTTAGGAGCGAAGCAGCGAAGCTAAGCCCCGGTAAACGGCGGCCGTAACTATAACGGTCCTAAGGTAGCGAAATTCCTTGTCGGGTAAGTTCCGACCTGCACGAATGGCGTAACGAGTTGGACGCTGTCTCAACGAGGGGCTCGGTGAAATTAGAGTCTCGGTGAAGATACCGAGTACCCGTGGCTAGACGGAAAGACCCCGTGAACCTTTACTGCAACTTGATATTGGAGTTCGGGTTATCTCGCTCAGGATAGGTGGGAGGCTTTGAACCGGCGGCTTCGGCTGTCGGGGAGCCAACCTTGAGATACCACCCTTGGTGTTCTGAGCTTCTAACACAGCGCCGTAAGCCGGGCTGTGAACAGTGTCAGGTGGGCAGTTTGACTGGGGCGGTCGCCTCCTAAAATGTAACGGAGGCGCCCAAAGGTTCCCTCAGCACGGTTGGAAATCGTGCGAAGAGTGTAAAGGCAATAAGGGAGCTTGACTGCGACACCGACGGGTCGAGCAGGAACGAAAGTTGGGCTTAGTGATCCGGCGGTTGCAAGTGGAAGCGCCGTCGCTCAACGGATAAAAGGTACTCCGGGGATAACAGGCTTATCGCTTCCAAGAGTCCATATCGACGAAGCGGTTTGGCACCTCGATGTCGGCTCGTCGCATCCTGGGGCTGGAGTAGGTCCCAAGGGTTGGGCTGTTCGCCCATTAAAGCGGCACGCGAGCTGGGTTCAGAACGTCGTGAGACAGTTCGGTCCCTATCTGCCATGGGCGTTGGAGAGTTGAGAGGAGTCATCCTTAGTACGAGAGGACCGGGATGAACGTACCTCTGGTGTATCAGTTGTCCTGCCAAGGGCACTGCTGGTTAGCTACGTACGGATCGGATAACCGCTGAAAGCATCTAAGCGGGAAGCCGACCTCGAGATGAGCTCTCCCATCCCCTAGAGGGAGTAAGACCCCTGATAGACCATCAGGTTGATAGGCCGGCTGTGTAAGCGGAGTGATCCACTCAGCAGACCGGTACTAATGGGTCGAGGGCTTGACGTTGTTTTTTGAATATCCGGAACCGGAAGCCTTTGGTGCAGTTTTCAAGCCTCGCCGAGGTCGTGCTCTCACCTGAGGGAGCACGGTCTCGAGCAATTTCGGTGGCTATTGCGAGGGGGAAACACCTCTTCCCATTCCGAACAGAGCAGTTAAGCCCCTCAGCGCCGATGGTACTTGGGACTCGCGTCCCTGGGAGAGTAGGTCGCCGCCGTTTCTTTGATTGAGAGCCGCCTTTCGGGGCGGCTCTTGTCCGTGGAGATCCTCGGCCTGACGGAACCGGCCTAGACGAGGTCGCGGAGGCGGATCCGCTGGCGGCGCCGGCGGGCGCGCGACTCGCAAGCCTGCGGGCGAGCCGTCGCGAGCGCCTCCCATCCGGTCCTGCGACCGGGCCGCTCGCGACGCCCGTCCGCAGGCATGGACTCGAGGCCGTATTCGCCGAGGGTGGCGAAATCGATCGCCAGGTCGACCGCGCCGAGGATGCGCTGGCCAAAGTTGGTCGGGGTGCGTTCAGGGCTCATCTGCTCTCCATCTCTTGATCTCACCGGGGCAACCCTAGGAACGGTCTCGGACAGAACGTATGTTCTGCACGCGATCTTGCAGAGGGCCGGTGTGACGCACACAAATGGCTTGAACAAGCGCTTCTCAGCGGTGGCCGAAGCTGTGTGCGCGGGGCGCGACCGCGGCCAGTTCCGTCTCCGGCAGGCGGCCGAGCTCGCGGTCGGCGGGGGGCTCGATCTGGCGCACCTCGGCACCGACATGAGACGGGGCGCTCATTGCCTCGACGGAGGAGGCGAGGACGTTGATCACGCCCTCGCGGCGCTCGAGCTTGCCTGCAACACGGGCGAAGGCTGCCGTCCTCACCGCCAGCCGGCAACGCTCGTAGACAGGCGGCGGCACGATCAGGTTCACCACTCCGACCTCGTCCTCCAGCAGCATGAAGACGATCCCCTTCGCCGTTGCCGGGCGCTGGCGGGCGACCACGAGGCCGGCGATCTCGATCCGTGCCCCGTCCGGAGTTCGCTCGAGCTCGTCCGTCCGTGATACCCCCGCGCCGAGCTCAGGCCTGAGGACCTCCATCGCGTGCTCGCCCAGCGTCACCCCGGTCGACGAGTAGTCGGCGACTATCCGCTCCCACGAGTCGAGCGGCCGCAGGTCCGGCGGTGCCGGGAGTGAGAGGGGGAGGGACAGCTGCACCTGGCCACGGCCTCGGTCGCGCTCGCTTCCACTCGCGATCCCGAGCCGCCACAGCTCCTCACGCCGTTGCGCTTTGCCGCCCACGATCCCGAGTGACTCACACGCCCCTGCCCAGGCGAGGCGCTCGAGCCCGTCGCGTCCCATTCCCGATCGCGAGGCAAGGTCGGTGAGGCCGCGGTAGGCGCCGGAGTGCTCGCGCTCAGCGACGAGGGCATCGACCTCCTCCGAAGCGATTCCCTTGATGTAGCCGAGGCCGATGCGGATCGCCGGTTCGCCGCCGGCAAGCGCCTCTACCGAGCATTCGACGCAACTCTGGTTCACATCCGCGGGGCGGACCTCGAAACCTCGCCGCTGGGCCTCGTGGGAGAGGGCGTCGGGCGGATAGAAGCCCATCGGCTGCTCGTTCAGGAGCGCGCAGAGGAACTCGGGTCCGTAGTGCACCCGCAGCCAGGTCGACTGGTAGGCGAGCAGGCCGAAGGCAGCCGCATGCGACTTGGGGAAGCCGAAGCCGGAGAACCCGCGCACCTGCTCGAAGACCCGCTCGGCCAGTCCACGCTCGACGCCTCGTTCGACCGCCCCGCCGATGAACTTGACCTCATAGGCGGCCATGGCGGCCTCGGAGCGCCGCTTGCTCATCGCACGGCGAAGCCCCTCCGCCTCTCCGGCGCTGAACCCGGCGAGCGCCATTGCCACCTGGATCACCTGGTCCTGGAAGACAATTGCCCCGAGCGTGTCGGCGAGGATCGGCTCGAGCGCCGGGTGCTCATATGGGATCTTGAAGTCCGGATCCTCGCGTAGCCGCTTCTTGCGCTCGAGGTAGGGGTGGACGGCGCCGCCCTGGATCGGGCCCGGGCGCACGAGCGCAACCTGCACGGTGAGGTCATCGATCGTCTCGGGCAGGCTCCGGGGCAGCATCTGCATCTGTGCCCTGCTCTCGATCTGGAAGACGCCGGTCGTCTCCGCGCGCCGGATCGCAGCGAACACCTCCGGGTCGTCGAGCGGGATCCGCGAGAGATCTATCCGCTCCTGGCGCACCTCCGCGATCTGCTCGACGGCGCGCTCGACCGCGGAGAGCATCCCGAGCCCGAGCAGGTCGATCTTGAGGAAGCCTGCGTCCGCGCACGAGTCCTTGTCCCACTGGACGAGCTGGCGCCCCTCCATCGCCGCCGGCTGCACCGGACAGAGGTCGATCAGCGGACGGGTCGAGAGCACCATTCCGCCCGGATGCTGGGAGACATGCCGCGGCAGCCCCCATGCCTCTCGGGCGAGCACAGCGAGGTGGCGCCAGCGTGGCGAGGAAGCCCGCCGCTCGCCGATCGCCTCCGCGATGTCGCGCTCGACCTCGTCGCCGCGCGAGTACATGTCGGCGATCCCGGCGACCCGCTCGATCTCTCCCGCCGGCAGGCCGAGCACCTTGCCGAGGTCGCGAACCGCGCCCCGCGAGCGGTAGGTGGAGATCGCGGCGACGAGCGCCGCCCGGTCCCTGCCGTAGCGCTCGTGCACCCGCGGGATCAACTGCTCGCGGATGTCGCGGGGAAAGTCGAGATCGATGTCCGGCATGTCGCTGATCTCCTCGTTGAGGAAGCGGCCGAGGAAGAGCCCCGCCTTCACCGGGTCGACGTGCGAGAGCCCGGTGAGGTAGCAGACGACCGAGGAGACGCTCGAGCCGCGTCCTCTCCCCGGCGGCAGCAGCGCCCGTGCCGAGTCGGGTCCACGCACCTCCGCCGCAACTTCGCGCGCGAGCTCGAGCAGGTCGAAATGGAGGAGGAAGAAGCCGGAAAGCCCCAGCCCGCGGATCACGCCGAGCTCCTCGTCCAGCCGCTCCGCCGCCTCCGGCCCCTCCGTCGTGCCCTCGTAGCGCAGCACGAGCCGGTTGCGGCAGATCTCGGCCAGCGTCCGGTCGGCCTCCATGTCCTCGGAGCCGGGGTAGCGGTAACCGAGCTCCTCGGTGAGATCGAAGCGAAGCCGCTCGGCGAGCCGCTCCGTTTCCTCGACGGCCTCTGGGTGGTCGGCGAAGCGGGCGGCCATCGCGGCCGGCGAGGTCAGTACAGAGCTCGAGTTTCCGCGTCGCTTCGGCTCGCTCTCCTCCAGCGTCGTGTGATTGCGGACGGCGACGAGTGCGTCCTGGAGTGCGGCGCGCTCCACCGAGTGGGAGTGAACGTTGCCCGTCGCCACGCAGGGAACGCCCAGTTGCTCGGCCAGCCCGGCGAGTCGGCGGTTGCGCGTCCGATCGTGCCGCCAGAAGGGGCGCTGGAGCTCGATCCGGAAGCGGTCCGGACCGAAGGCTCCGAGAAGCCGCGAAGCGATCGAGTGACTTTCCCTTCCGCTCGCGAGCAGGCCCTGACGGGCGCAGCCGGAGAGACAGACGAGCCCCTCGTTTTGCTCCAGCAGTGAGTCGAGCGAGAGCACGGGGGGGAGGGGGTCGCGATCGGGTCGCGGCCGCGTTCCCGCGTGGGCCTCGGTGATCAGCCGGCAGAGGTTGCTCCAGCCAACCGCATCCTCTACGAGGATGCTCAAATGCCCGACACCTCCTCCGCTTCGCGTCCGGGGGTGTCGGGGTTCGTCGGGGTCCAGGCTTACCGTTAGTTCGGCCCCGACTATTGGTCTTACTCCCAGCGGCTTACACGCCTGCGCCCACTCCATCGCCCCCCAGACGCCGTCGTGGTCGGTGAGCGCGAACGCCGGGTAGCCGAGCTCGTCCGCGCGTATTGCGAGCTCCTCCGGCAGCGATGCGCCGTCGAGGAACGAGTAGGAGGAGTGGGCGTGGAGCTCTACGTATGGCATCTCATGCCCTCTGCTCGTACCAGCGTCCTGCCTCGGGCGGCTCCGCCGGCTCACGGAAGACGACGATCGAACGGCCGTTGGCGAGTACGACCTCGAAATAACGCCTTTGCAGGGGTTTCGGAGTCCACCAACTGTCCTCGACCAGCCATTCCTCGCGGATCGATTCGACCGCGACGCCGCTCACCCGCCGCGGCGCGCCGCCATCCGCCTCGACCTCGACCGGACGCGGCCAGTAGACGCCGGTGCCGGACATCACTCGTTCCAGGGGATGAGTGTCGCCCTGCGCTCGGGGATCCTCGACTCGGGATCGACGTCGAGCACCCGGACGACCGCGTCGCGTCCCGCGGCGGCACGCGCCTGGCGCACCGCCTCGGCGAGGCGGCCCCGGCGCTCGTCCTCGGGCGATTGCACGAGCGGGGCCTGGTCGGCGGCGGGTGGGCCGAACTCGATTGCCCGCAGACCGAGCCGCTTCGCCGGCGCCGGCAGCTCGGCCAGTTTCGGTGCGAGCGCGAGCAGCAGCCGCTCGGCCGAGGAGCTGGCGCTTCGCAGCGGCACCTCGACTCGCCAGCCCCCGCCCGCGGCCAGCGTCGCCTCCACCCGCAACCGCCTCATCGTCCGCCCGCCGCGGGCGGGATGGGCGAGCAGGCGCTCGATCAACAGCTCCAGCGCCCGCTCGAGCTGCTGCCCCGAGGCAGCCTCGGGGAGCGCGAGCTCGCTGACGAGCTCTGCGTGCGGATGGCGGGGGCGGAGCGGCTCATCGCCGCCGCGCGCCATCCGCAGCGCACGCAGCCCAGGTTCGCCGAAACGGTCGGCGACCGCTGCCGCGGGCAGCGCCGCGAGCTCGCCGAGCGTCCGCACGCCGAGCCGCTCCAGGGTCTCGGGGAGGTTGGCTCGATCCCACCGGTCGCCAAGCCGCTCGCGCAGGACCCCGATGGGAAGCTCGGCGACCAACCGCCGAGCGGCGCGCTCCTCGATCACCAGGGCAGAGCGGCGCGCTCGCATCCGCCTCGCCGCAGTGAACGCGCACAGCCGGGTCGGCCCGGCGCCGAGACGGGCTGGAGGACCGAGTGTCCGGCGCGCTTTGGCGAGGACGCGCTCTGGTGGGCCATAGAGCGGCCGCAGCGGCTCGAGCGCGAAGAAGGCCTCGCCGGGGCGGCCCGGCTCGACCGCGGCGCCGATCGACTCCAGCCGGCGCAGGGCCTGCTCGGCGACCGCCTCGGCCCGGACCGGGTCGGCGGCGATCAGAACCAGGGCGGGGCAGCGCCCGAGCGCCTCGGCGAGCCGCATCCCCGGCTTCACCCCGAACGTCTCCGCCGCCCCCGAGACCTCCCCGATCACCTGCGGTCCACCCGGCTCGGGCGCCAATGCCAGCGGCCTCCCGAGCATCTCGCGCCGTTCCCCGAGCGCGCTTGTGAGCGCGAGCCGGGGGATGAGCGCGCAGCCGATCACAGACAATTTCTCGCGCTTCGCCCGGAATAGATGCTCTCTTGCGCTGGCTTCGCACTCACGAACACATGTTCGTATAGCGCTTCGACGATGTCAAGGACGATTCACGGGATCGTCAAGATTCAGCGCTGATGGCACCTCGAAGACGCCACCCAGCCACATTCCTCGCCGCCGCACTGGTCGGACTCTCGATCGCAGCTTGCGGCGACGGTGACGAAGGCGACGCGACGACGACTCCAGGCGGCGCGGACCCCGAGGCGGCGACCGTGATCGACGAATGGGCCCAGCGGCTGGCCGAAGGCGACGTCGACGGTGCTGCGGAGTACTTCGCGATCCCGAGCGTCGCCGTCAACGGCGTCGCGTTCGAGATCGAGAGCCGAGCTGACGCGCGCCTCTTCAACGAGTCGCTCCCATGCGGCGCGGAGCTGGTCGAAGCGAACGCCGCGGGCGAGCTGACGCTGGCAACGTTCCAGCTCAGCGAGCGACCCGGACCGGGCACCTGCGGTGACGGGGTCGGAGGGACGGCGCTGACCATGTTCCGGATCGAGGACGGCCTGATCACGGAGTGGCGGCGCGCCCTTGCCGAGGAGAGCGGCGTCGGCGGCCCCGAAGCGCCCTCGAACCCGACATGAGCCGCCGCGCCGGATCGATCGCCGCCGCCGCGCTCGCCTCACTGGCACTCGCCTCCTGCGGTGGCGGCGAGGACGACAAGCGACCCGGAAAAGCCACCAGCGCCGGTGGTCCGCCCGAGGTCGTGATCGGCAACTCGGTGCCGTTGTCGGGTGAGCTCGAGGACTTTGGACCGTCGGCCGAGAAGGCGGCCGGGCTGGCGATCGAACGGATCGAGGAGGCGATCGAGGACTCCGGTTCGCGCAGCTCGGTGAAGCTGCTCACCGAGGACAACGCCACCGACGCCCAGAAGGCGACGGCGACGTTCCGCAAGATGGCCGGTGAGGGCGCCGGCTGCATCGTCGGCCCGTGGGCGGCCGCCGACGTCATCAGCGCCGGTAGATCGGTCGCGATCCCGGACGACATCCTGCTGATCTCGCCGGCGGCGACGCTCGACGAGATCACGAACCTGGAAGACCGTGGCCTGATCAACCGCACGGTGCCGCCCGATTCCGACCAGGGCCCGGTGATCGCCGACGCGATCGCCGACGACCTCGGCGGCGCCAAGGGCAAGGTCGTCGACGTCGCGGCGCGCGCTGACGGCTACGGCGAGGGCCTTGCGAACTCGTTCGAGCTGGCATGGGAGGAGAAGGGCGGCGAGATCGGGACCGAGGTCCTCTATGAGCCCGAGACGAAGAACTTCGAAGGCGTCGCCGAGCGGTTCGACTCAAGTGACGCCGACGCGCTTGTCGCGATCGACTTCCCCGCCGGTTTCGAAGGGCTCGTGACCGCGCTTGACCGATCCGGCTCCTACGATCCCGAGAGCACCTGGGGCACCGACCTGCTCGCCTCCACGGAGCTCGGCGATGCCCTCGGCCCCGATCTGCTCGACGGCGTCCGCCTCACCTCGCCGGGCGTTCCCGACAGCGATGAGGCGAAGGCGTTCGCGGAGGAGTTCGGCGACGCCGACCCGGACGACGTGAAGGCGAAGCCGTTCGCCGCTCAGACATTCGACGCGGTCGTCCTCTGCTTCCTCGCCTCGGCCGCCGCAGGATCGACCGCCGGCGAGGACGCCGCGGCGAGCCTCGGCGCGGTCAGCGCGCCCGGCGGCGAGCGGTTCACCTGGGAGCAGCTACCCGGCGCACTCGAGGCGCTCGAGGAAGGCGAGGAGATCGACTACGAGGGAGCGTCGGGGACGATCGACCTCGACCAGGCCGGGAATCCCACAGCGGCCTCTTACGACCTCTACGTCTTCGACGACGGCATGCTCGTGCTGAAGGGAAAGCTGCCGCTGGCTGGGGGCGATTCCGGCTCCTGACACCGCCGTCGTGGTTGCGGCGACCCGCTCGGGCCTGATAGACAATGCACACACAGGGGCTGGGAAGAGGAATCGGAACTATGTCTCGTTCATCGAGAGAGGAGAGTTCATGAAACGGATCAGGCTTGGCTTGGTGACCCTTGCGGTCGCGGGCCTGTCGGTCGGCTTCGCTGCGTGCGGAGACGACGACGAAGGGACCACCGAGGACGGTGGCAGCACCGGAGGTGAGACGCCTCTCGAACTGACGATCGGCGCCTCGTTGCCGCTCAGCGGCGACCTCGCCGACTTCGGACCACCCGGCGAGAAGGCCGCCGACCTCGCGCTCGCGGAGATCCAGGCGGCGGTCGAGGAAGTCGGCGTCGACCACACGGTCGAGCTCGTCAAGGAGGACAACTGCGGCGCGGCCGATCCTCAGTGCGCAGTCCAGGCGCAGCGCAAGCTGGCGACCTCCGACGGTGCAAGCTGCATCGCCGGCCCGTGGGGCTCCGCCGACACGATCCCGAGCGGGGAGTCGGTATCGGTCCCCGAGGAGGTCCCGCTGATCTCACCGTCCGCAACCTCGGATGAGATCACCGGCCTCGACGACGACGGGTTCGTCAACCGGACCTCGCCGCCGGATTCGTTCCAGGGTCCGACGCTCGCGAATTACATCGACCAGGAGCTTGGGGCCGACGGCAAGACGATCAACATCGGCGCTCGCAACGATGCCTATGGCACCGGCCTCGCGGAGACGTTCACGACCGCTTGGGAGGAGCTGGGTGGCACGGTTGGCGAGACCGTCATCTACGACATCGACCTGCCGAGCTATGACACCGAGGCAGATCAGATCACGTCCGGAAGCCCGGACGGGATCGTGATCATCGATTTCCCGGAGACCTTCAACAAGGTCGGCCCCGCGCTCGCGCGGACCGGGAACTTCGACCCGAGCACGGCGTTCGTCACCGACGGTCTGATCTCGAGCGACCTGATCGAGAGCGCCGGAGCCGACGCAACTGTCGGGCTGCGCGGCACCGCACCGGGCGCGCCCGATGACGAGACCCAGGCGAAGGCGTTCGATACGGCATTCGTTGCCGCTGAGCCCACTGACGTCGACCGGATGACGTTCGACGCTCAGAACTTCGACGCCGTCATGATCTGCTATCTCGCGGCAGTGGCCGCCGGATCGGCGGAGGGCGCGGACCTGGCGCCGACGATCCAGTCGGTCAGCGCACCACCCGGTGACCCGTACACCTGGGAGGAGCTGCCCGCGGCGATCGAGGCGTTGCAGGCCGGCGACGACATCGATTACCAGGGTGCCTCGGGCGCCATCGACATGGACGACGCGGGCGACGCAACCGCCGGCGTCTACGACATCTACACGTTCGACGCCAAGGAAGTGGCGCCGACATCAGAGGTCGAGGTAGCGACTCCGGACTCCTGAGCCGCTAGCGGACGGCGCGGGACGCGCCGCAGACGGAACGAGCGGCCGGGGCCTTCGGGCTCCGGCCGCTTCGCGTTCGGGGTCCCCCTACTCGGGCGCGGTTGCCGGCCGGTCGATACGGGCGGTGCCGCCGAGGTAGAGCTCGGCCACCTTGGGGTCGTCGAGCAACTCCTGACCCGGTCCGGTGAAGCGATCCTTGCCGAGGTCGAGCACGTAGCCGCGGTCCGACATCGCCAGAGCCCGGCGCGCGTTCTGCTCGACCATCACGATCGTCACCCCGGCGCGGTTGACGACGCCGCACTTATCGAAGATGGCGTCGACGAACGCCGGGGCGAGCCCGGCGGAGGGCTCGTCGAGGAGCAGCAGCGTCGGGTCCGGCATCAGCGCCTTCGCCATCGCCACCATCTGCCGCTCGCCACCGCTCATCGTCCCGGCCGCCTGCTTGCGGCGCTCACCGAGACGCGGGAAGAGCTCGTACATGCGATCGATCTGGGCTGCGGTCGTCGAGCGGTCGAGCGAGCCCATCTCGAGGTTCTCTTCGACCGTCAGGCTCGGAAAGACATTGTCGAGCTGGGGGACGTAGCTGAGGCCGAGCCGGGAGATGTCGTGCGGTCGCATGCCGGCGATCTCCTGGCCCTCGAACCTGATCGAGCCGGTGCGGGGGGAGAGAAGGCCGAACACGGTCTTGATCAGCGTCGACTTGCCGGCTCCGTTGGGGCCGACGATCGTCACGATCTCGCCCTTCTCGGCCCGGATCGAGACGCCGTTCAGGATGTCGACCTCCGGCAGGTAGCCGGCGACGACGCCGTCCGTCTCCAGGAGCGTCTCGCCGACGGCGGTCACTCGCTCCCTCCGGGGCCGCCCAGGTAGGCGTCGATCACGGCCTTGTCCTCGCGCACCTCGTGCGGCTCGCCCTCGGCGATGACCGCGCCTTCGGCCATCACGATCACGCGGTCGGAGTGGTTCATCACGACCTCCATATCGTGCTCGATGAACAGGAACGTGACCCCTTCCTCGGCCCGCAGGCGCTGCATGTGGTCGAGCAGGCGCCGGCCAAGCGTCGGGTTGATTCCGGCCATCGGCTCGTCGAGGAGGAGGAAACGGGGCTGTGACATCAGCGCTCTGGCGAGCTCGAGCAGCTTCCGCTGGCCTCCCGAGAGCGTCCCTGCGTATGAGTCTTTGAGCTTCTCGAGGTTGAAGACGCTGAGGAGCTCGATCGCCTGCTCGGTGATCTCCGTCTCGCGCTTTCGCCACGCGAGCGGGCGGAAGAGGACGTTCGAGAGCTTCTCGCCGGGTTGGTTCGGCGCCGCGAGCAGCATGTTGTCGATCACCGGCATCCGCGCCAGCGCCTTCGTGATCTGGAACGTCCGGACCATGCCGAGCCGGGCGATCACGTAGGGCGGGCGGCCGTGGATGTCGTGGCCGTCGAAATAGGCCTGGCCGCGGTCGGGCCGGTAGAAGCCGGTGATCAGGTTGAAGAACGTCGTCTTGCCGGCGCCGTTCGGGCCGATCAGCGCCGTGATCGAGCCGCGCTGGACGCCGAGCGACGCTCCGTTGACGGCCTGGATGCCGCCGAAGCGCTTCTCGATTCCCTCGGCGCGAAACAGCACGTCCGTCGCCGGCGCCGGTGCCTGAGGGGCGTCAGTCACCGAGCACCATCTCCTCACGCTTGCCGAAGATGCCCTGGGGACGGAACGCCATCAGCAAGATCAGGACGAGGCCGAGGATCATGAAGCGAAGCGCCGCGATCTTCGTCTCCGACAAGGGCAGCTCGAGGAATCGCAGCCCCTCGAGCACCGTCCACAAGATGATCGCGCCGAATGCGACCCCCCAGTAGTTGGCGAGCCCGCCGAGGATCAGGATCACGTAGCCGGTGAAGGTGACGAGGGGCTGGAACTCGTCGGGGACCACGAACTTGAGGTTGAGCGCGAGCAGGAAGCCCGCCAGCGCCCCGGTGGTCGCGGCCAGCGCCAGCGACTGCAGCTTGTAGGAGAACGCGTTCTTTCCCAGCGCGCGGGCCGCGTCCTCGTCTTCGCGCACGGCTCGCAGCACCCGCCCCCAAGGCGTGCGTTGAATGCGTGAGAACGAGAACATCAGGAGTATCGCCAACCCCCAGGAGACGAGAAGGAGCGGGAACTGGGCGGGGACGTCGGTCCAGCCGAGGTCGACGATGAAGCTCTCGATCGACTCCGAGACGCTGTTCCAGCTGTCGTCGAAGCCGAAGATCCCCTGTGGGCCGTTGGTCAGGTCGCGGGCGTTCTGAGCGACGATGCGGATCGCCTCCGCGAAGGCGATCGTGGCGATCGCGAAGTAGTCGGCCCGCAGGCGCAGCGATGGCAGTCCGATGAGAAGGCCGAAGGCGATCGCGACCCCGATCGCGACCGGGAGGCTGAGCCAGAAGTTCCATCCCTCCTCGGCCGTGAGGATCGCCATGGTGTAGGCGCCGATCGCCATGAAACCGACCTGGCCGAAGTTCTGGATTCCGGTGAAGCCGACGTTCATCTGCAGGCCGGTCGAGAAGACGACGAAGATCCCGGCGATGACGCCGACCGAGGTCCAGAAGTCGATGTCCGTGAACGCCTCGAGCGTGACGGCGGGCTGAAGCACGAGGAGGATCTCGTTCATACCGTCCGCGCCTTCCCGAAGATCCCCTGAGGCCTGATGACGAGGACGATGATGAGGACGATGAAGCCGACCGCCAGCTTCAGGCCGGGCGCGACGAACAGGGTCGACCACTCGATCACGATGCCGAGGACGATCCCGGCGGTGAGGGCGCCGAATGCGTTGCCGATGCCGCCGAGGACGACGGCGGCGAAGATCGGAAGCAGCAGTTCGAAGCCCAGCTCAGGCTGGAGCTGCGTGATTGCGGCGGCGAAGACGCCGGCGAGCCCCGCGAGTCCGGCGGCGAAGATCCAGGTCCACGAGATCACCCGCGACGTGTTGATCCCGGACGTCTCGGCGAGGTCGAGGTTGTCCGAGAGCGCCCGCATCCGCTTGCCGAGCAAGGTCAGCCGCAGCATCAGGCCGGTCGCGACCAGGGTGATGAAGCCGACGATGATGATGACCAGGGCGGTACGCCCGATCCGCAGGTCGCCCGGCAGGTCGACCGCAGCGCTGCGGTTTACGTCGAGTTGGCGCAAGTCCGTGCTCCAGATGAACTGGATCGTGTAGCGGATCACGAACGCGAGCCCGATCGCCATCAAGAGCAGCTGAAGCATCCCGGCGCCCTTGCGGCGCATCGGCGCCCACATCACCTTCTCGAGGGCGAGCCCGAGGACGGCGGTCGTGAGGATCGCGAACACAATCCCGACCACGAGCGGGCCGCCCCAGGTGACGTTCACCAGGTACGCCATGTAGGCGCCCCACGTGAGGAAGTCGCCGTGGGCGAAGTTGACGAGCTTGAGAATTCCGTATACCAGCGTCAGGCCGACGGCTCCAAGCGCGTAGATCGCGCCGAGGGAAAGGCCGTTTATGCCTCGCTGGGCGACGTCGTGAACCCCGTAGAAGAGGATCAGGATCGCGACGAGGTTGGCGAGGACGATTGCGGCCTGGAGGCCGGCACGGCCTTCGCAGAACGAGAGGGCGAGCGTGCTGAGCGCGATGATCGCCGCGAGCGCCAGCCACTCGGCGGCGCCGTCGGGCCAGCGGGCGGCGACCATCAGCGCGACGTTGAAGACGACGACGCCGCCGGCTGCCCGGGCAGGGTACGGCGCGGCTCGCAGCCGCAGCGAGAGCTCGGTCAGTCTCTCCCCGAGATCCCTTCCGTGGGTGCGCTCGAGCGCTCCAGCTTCCATCCCTTGCGGATCCTATCCCCGAGAGGGGGTTCGCAAACAGCTCACCCCAGCGATGACCAGACTTCGAGCTTGCGCCGGATCAGCTCGATCACGGCATCGGTGAACTCGGTCGTGCCCGCGTGGCCGCCCAGATCGGGCGTGCGCGTGCCCGCGGCGACCGTCTCCAGCACCGACTCGTAGATGGCGCGTGAGGGCGTCTCGGCCTCCTCGCCGGCGTAGTGAAGGAGCGCTCCCACGGCGAGGATCATCGCCATCGGGTTGGCGACGTCCTTGCCCTCGAGCGCCGGCGCGGTCCCGTGCGGTGCCTCGGCCATCGCCACCGCCGGCCGCAGATCGGCGTCGAGCGAGAGCAGGACCGACTCGGCGCCGGCGATCGAGCCGAACAGCGGCAGGACGAGGTCCGAGAGCAGGTCGCCGTCGCGGTTGAGACACGGGATCACGAGCGGCTCGGTGGGAGCGCCGCTGACCAGGCCCGCGAGCGTGGCGTCGATCAGCACCGGCTGGTAGCCGGCTTCCGGGTGGCGCGCCGAAGCCGCGTCCATCTCCTCCTTCAGCATTCCCTCGTAGACCGGGCTCACGGTCCACTTGGGACCGCCGTACACGCGCCCGTGGATGCGCTCGGCCTCGAGGAACGCGTACTCGGCGACCGCGCGGCAGTCCGAGCGGCGGATGGTCTCCGTGCGGTGCGCGAGCTCATCCCCGCCATCGGCCTCGCGCCACTGCTTCGCGCCGTAGGCGTCGCCGACCGCCATCCGGCAGACCGAGATCGGGAAGTGGACGCCGGCGACGGGCGTCACCCCCGGGATCCGCCGACCGGTGCGCATGATCACCTTGCCGTCGATCTCCTCGCGAAGGATCCGGTTCGGGGAGCCGACGTCGTCGGCGCCCTCCGGGGTGATCGTCGCCGCCTTCAGGCCGAGGCCGGTGTCGCGCATGGCGGCGGCCGCCTCGGCGCAGACGGCGTTCTTCGTCGCCCGCCGGTTCTCGAGCGAGAGGTCGAAGCGGAGGATCTCGAGCTCGATGCCGAGGATATCCGGGTCGAGGATGCGAAGCGACTGCTCGAGCAGCTCCTGCCCGGTCTGATCGCCCTCGAGCGCGACGATGGTGGTCGGTTTCATGCGGGGAATCTATCGGCGGCGCGGGCACCGCAGACGAGGATCTGCTTCCGCGACTGCGGCGTGAACGGCGAGCGATCGAACTCGCCGTAGCGCTCCTGGATGGCGAGGCCGGCCTCGGACAGAGCCCCGACCACCTCGTCGGCGAAGTACTGCCGGAGCCCGCACCTCATTCGGGCCAGTGGGGCCGCCTGCGGGTTGGCGGGTCGATCAGCCGCCAATCCACGGCGAGAACGCGAGTCGCTGAGTCGTACTCGGTGTTCTCGCGGATCTCGAGCGACCCGGCCATGCTCGTCGCGTCACGGCCCGGGCAAAGCGGTCGCGGTCATCGGTGGCGAGGTACTCCGGGATTGGGCTGATAGATGTCGAACGCGAAATGGCCCTCGTCTCCGAGCAGCCGCGCGGCCGCCCGCATGGTGGCCACCAGGTCTCGATCCGGTGGAGCAGTTGCAGCGAGTTGAAGGACGAGATGACCAGGTCGAAGTCGGCCCTCGACGGGCGGAGATCGCATATCGCCGACGGATCCACTCGACTCGACCGTCGCGTTCGCGCGCGACGGTCAGCATCTCGCGGCGACTCGTCGATGCCGACCACACGGATCGCGCCGGAATGCTCGCCTCGCGCGCCATCTCGTCGCGAGGGCGATCGTCACCGTCCCGGTCCCGCAGCCGAGGTCGAGTAGCGAGCGAGTCCGAACGGTAACCAGGCCTCGATAGAACTCGATGAACGGCGTCCGATCGGCGTCGGTGACGTCGTAGTAGGCCGCCCACGAGTCATATGGCGTTTCCTGCGGGTCGCGACTCGTCATCTCAACGCAGACGCTATCGGTAGACGTACGCCGTGTACTCGTAGAGGCCGTAGTCGTTTCTGATCACGAAGTTCCGGGTGAGCTCCCTGGTCAGGAAGTCCGCGAGCACGTCGAGCGGGAGGTGGAAGAGGTCGTCGCGCTCCCACTCGACCTGCTTCGACATGACGTTGAAGGCGATCCCGACGTCCGCGATCGCGAAGGCCCCTTGGATGACCTGTTTGGCGAAGGCGAGCATCTCGTCGAACGAAAGGTCGACCTTCTCCGTCAGCACGCCGTTCATCACCACGTAGTCGAATCGCGGCAGTTCGGCAGCGTCGTTGAGGATGTCGACGCAGAAGTACTCGTTGTCGGGGAACTTCTCCCGCGACAGGTCGACGAAACGCTGCGACAGGTCGAGGCCCGAGTACTCGAGGCCCTTGATTTTACGGTCGCGGATGTACTCGTTGAGATGCGAGGCCCCGCACCCGAAATCGAGGAGCCGAACGGGGCCCGCGCCACGCGATCCCTTGATCACGCCGAGCATCACGGCGTGCCGCACCGCGGCGTCTTCCGCGTTGGGCCAATCAACCCCCATCGGCGTGTCGCCGTGCTTGTCGAGGCAGGCCTCGTAGTGGGCGACGATGCTCAGGTAGGGCTTGGCCGGGGAAGCCATCGGTCCGGAAGTATCCTGCGTTCGGTGGCGGCGGACGTCTCGATCATCTCGCTCGCCGAATCGGAACGCTGGCGGGGGGAGCACGAACGGAGCGGACTTCCAGCTCAGTCCTGGCCCTACGCACACGCGCTCGAGGCGTCGGGGATCAAGGCCCAGCTCGCGGTCGTCAACAACGGGAGCTCGAGGATGTTGATGCCTTTCTTCGAGCGCGCTTGGGCGGACACCGTCGACATCGCAACGACGCCAGGTCTGTCCGGGGCGTCGATCTCCGGCGATCCAGGCCGGGCCCTGACTCTGTGGCATGAGTTCGCGGCTTCCCGCGGTTGGATCGCCGGCTACATCCAGCTTGCGGTCACAGCCGACGAGTTCACCCCGCCCGAAGACGACGTGATCGCCGTCACCAACGACGTCTTCGTTCTCGACCTGACCGCCCCGGATCCGCTTGCCGGCGCGTCGGAGATCGTCGGCCGGAAGGTACGCAGAGCGCAGCGGGCGGGCGTCAAGCCGGTTGCCGATCGCCCCCGGCTCGCCACCGCGATGCAGGAGCTCTATCCGGCGGCGATGCGGCGGGTCGGCGCGTCGGCGGCCTACGACTTCGCCCCCGGGACCCTCGAACGATGGATCCTTGATCCGAGCACGGTGGTCGTAGGCGCCGAACTAGGTGGCTCGGTCGAGGCGCTCTCGATCTTCTTGGTCGCCGGCGAGCATTCCGAGTACCACTTGAACGCCTGCACGGAGGAGGCGCGGGACATGACGGCGTGGCTGATTCGAGAGGCGATCAACGTGTTGCGTGCGCGCGGGGTCGGTTCGCTCAATCTCGGCGGCGGCATTCGCCGCCGGGACGGCGTCTACCAGTTCAAGGAACGCTTTCACGGCGCCATCCACCCGCTTCGCTCCGTGCGCCAGATCTACGATCCGGCGGCGTACGAAACGTTGTGCCGAGAGTCCGGCGTGGGGTCCGAACGGAGCGGATGGTTCCCTGCCTACCGGAGGAGGTCGTCGACGAACGGCCTCAGTTGCGAGACATCGATCCGGTAGTCGGAGAACTTCCGGTAGTTCGCGGTTTCGTTCACCACCTCGCCGGTCAGGATCCGCAGCCGGTGTCCGAGCGCTTCGTGGTTGGCGGCGATCCACCAATGCTCCTCGAGATACGGGTTGTTGAGGTAGGCGACTCGCGCTCCCGGTCGGGCGAGGAACGCGAGCCACATAGCGGATCCGTCCGGCCCGGCGATCACATCTGCGCCGCGGACCCGCCGCAACTGCTCGACGAAAGGAAGCTGCCCAGGGTCGAAGACCTCGAACCCGTCGGCGCGGAAGAACTCCTCGACCTCGGGGCGGTTGACGAGCCGTCGGTGCCCGGTGTCCGAGCGAGTCAGGTAGATCCGCTTCGGTCCGTCTGGGCGATCGAGCTGCTCGAGCGTCGGTCGAACCCGCTCCACCAGGCCGGCGAATACCTCGTCGTCGATCGTCATCGGCTCGTCGCTCTCGGACTCACCCGGCCTTGGACCGGGGGGGAAGTACGCCGGCATCGAGCAGGTCCAGAGCGTCCTGACCCGGATCGCCTCTCCGGGTCGCAGCACTCGGATCGGATGCTCGGGACCGACGAAGAACTCGAGCGCCGGGCGGAGCTGCGGATGCATCTGCTCGTCGACCACGATCGGCACCGAATCGAACCCTGGGCGGTCCATGCATGCCCAGACCCGCGGCAGGAACTCGATCAGCCAGTGGCCGAAGTTGTAGGAATGGATCCCGACCAGCGAAAAGGCCTCCGGCAGCGAGGGCTCGCCGAGCGCTCCGCGCCCGATGACGATCGTCGCTTCGTCGACGGAGGGTGCGACGACGATCGGATCGACGTCAAGGTCCAGCGGGTACAGGTCCCATTCTTCGGCTTGAACGTCCAGCAGGGCTCGGTTCCGGACGACCGTGACGTTCGATCTGCTCGACACCACCGCATCCTCGAGCTGGCAGAAGAAGAACGTTCTGGTCCGCATCGTCGCGTGGCCCCTCGACGGCGCACCGAACCGCGGCGGCGTTGGCAGCTTCACGTCCCTGCTCGGCGCGATCTCCTCATAGGCGAGCCCCCGCGCTCGTGCGTACTCCTGAAGGCCGAACAGCGGCATTCGGCGCGAGCGCCCGAGTCGTACTCCCGCGAGCTGGGCGTAGGCGGCAGCGGCTCCGTCGGGTCCGAGTTCGGCCGCGAGCGCCGCTTTCACAGGCTGTAGCGCATAGAGCCTCGGCTTCGGACCGGAGACCATCGCCGGGATCAGCCACGGCGCATGCCGCGCCAGCTCAGCTCTGGGAAGCTCCTTGGTGAACTCGCGGATCGCGCCGGGTCGGATGCCTTCCAAGAGGGCGTAGCAGTGGTGCGCGCGCTCGTAGGCACCGACGCGCTTGTAGTAGCGCCCGCAGGTTCGCAGGAGCGGCGCGAGGGGCACGCCGAGCGCGAGGGCGTCATCGAAGCATCGCCGGGCCTCGGCGTCTCGTCCGGCGTCCTCCGCGATCAGCCCAGAGGCGACGAGACGGATCGCCTCGGCCGTAAGGCTCTCGGAGAAGGCGGGGTCCTCCACGCCCCGCAGAGCCCTCTCGGGCTCTCCTGCGACGAGGTGCCGACCCGCGGCTGAGAGCCTGCGGACGCCAGGACTCATCGCGCGAGCAAGGCCTCCTGGAACGCCGGCAGCTCGTTCACGTCGATCTCATAGGAGGACCTGAACCGGTAGTTCGGGTCCTCCCGGACGACGTCGCCAATCATGTAGAGGAGCGGTTGGCCGAGCTCCTCGCAGACGAGGCCGTACCACTCGTTGTCCTCGAGGTAGGGGTTGTCGAGCACCCCGATTCGGGTCCCTGGGCCGGCGAGCATCGTCATCATCAGCGACGAGCCATCGGGCCCGACGATCACCTCTGCGCCGCGGACGAGCCGGAGCTGCTCGGAGAACGACAGTCCGCCGAAATCGACGATCTCGAAGCCCTGAGCCGCGAACCACCCCTCGACCGCGTGCCGGTTCTCGAGGTGACGGTGCTGCGAGTCCTTGCGAGCAAGGTAGATGCGCGCCGGCGCCGGCTCGGAGTCGGGCGGGTCGAGCGCGGGAAGAACCCTCGCGGCGTACTCGGCAAGGAGTGCTCCATCTCCCACCATCGGTGAGTGCTCGGCGACCGTCCCCCACATCTGGGCGAGCGGCACGTAGACCAGCGTCGAGCAGGTCCATAGCCTCTCCACGCGCACGGCCTCACCCCGGCCGACAACCGAGATCGGGTGCTCGGGCCCGAGGAAAAGGCGTAGCGCCTCGAAGTTCTGTGGAGGCATCCGCTCATCCACCAGCACCGGGATCTCCTCGAAGCCCGGCCGGTCGCCGGCAATCCACATGCGCGGCAGGAACTCGAGGAGCCAGTGGCCGAAGTTGAAGCTGTTGACCCCGACCAGCGTCAGGGCGCTCTCGAATGTGGGCTTCCGGGTCCCGCCATGCTCAACCGAGGCGGTCACCCTCTGGCCATCGACCGCGGCTTCACGGGCAACGCCGAAGACGATCGGGTCGGTCGAGAGGTCGATCGGCACCCGGTCGAGCTCATCGCCCTGGTAGTCGAGCAGGGCTCGCTCCCCGGCAAGGATGAGATTCGACTTGCTCGATACGACGGCATCGTCGATCGTGGTGAAGAAGACCGTGCGCGTGTGGCTGTCGAATCCCTCCGAGACCGCCTCCCCAAATGTCGGCGGCGGCGGAATGCGCATCGGCCGGGCGGCGCTGAGCTCCTCGTAATCGGCGGCGCCGGAGCTGGCGAAATCGAGGAGACCACACAACCGGGTGGACCTTGCCTCGCCAAAGCGGTTGCCGGCCATCTCGGTGAAGGCGAGGGCCGCTTCCTCGGGGCCGAGACGCGTGCAGAGTGCAGCCTTGATGTCGGTGTAGAACCAATGCCTGGGTTGCCCTCCCCGTTCCTCTTTCTCGAGCTCGCGACGCAGCTTCCAGGGCGAGTAACGCGCCAGCTCTTCGTTGGGCAGGTCGGCGAGGAACTCGTCGAGCGCCCGCGGCTCGACCTCATGCAGGAGCGCATAGAGGTCGAGCGCCCGTGCGTAGTTTCCCGTGCGCTTGTAGTAGCGCCCGAGTTGCTTCAGCACCGCAGGCAGCGGGGCACGCTGCTCGAACGCCTGATCGAAGGAGTCCTCGGCCTCGCTCGCCTTGCCCATTTGCTCCGCGATCAATCCCAGCGCCACAGACCTCAAGCTCAAGACTGCCGGCGTGGGCTCCTCGCCGTCGATGAGCTCGAGCGCGCGCTCGGGTCGCTCCCGATCGAGAAACCGACATGCCTTGGCGATCCGATCGCCGCTGCTCCCAGCCATCCGCAGCGATTATTATCCCTCGGCGTGGCGATCCTCTCGCCGTTCGTCTCCGAGATCCTGGGGCAGGTAGTCACGGCAGACGCGGCACCCGATCTGACGGATAACGTCGACCCGACCTATGAGGCGCCGGAGCTCCCACCGGACCGGGCGGCGCGGCGCCTGGCGGGAATCCTGCGACTCGCGCCGGAATTCGAGGCCTTGTCCGGCGCGCTTGCAAACCCCGACGATCGTGAGTTGCTCATCCGCGTGCTCGTCTTTCGTGTTCTCGGGCGGAGCAAGGTCCGCCACGAGCTGACGCGAGAACGGGTCCTGGAGCTCGTCGAGACGGCGAACACGGCACGGGTCGCGACGGCGACAGGCGACCTCGGAATGCCCGACTGGCCGGCCGACGACTACGACCTGTCGCGGCTCGGAGTTCCGCTCGAGCTGAGCGTCCACCTAACGGGGATCGTTGGAACGTTTCTCCTCGAGCAATACCGGTACGCGGGCCCTCCCGACGTGGGAGCGGAGCCCGGTGATCGCGTGATCGACGGCGGCGGCTGTTGGGGGGACACGGCGCTCTACTTCGCCAACCTCGTCGGGCCTGAGGGCCAGGTGCTCACTTTCGAACCGGACGCGGAAAACCTACGGTTGCTGCAGCACAACCGCTCCCGCAATCCCGTGGCCGGCGCTCGGATCGAGGTGCGCGAGGCCGCGCTTTGGGACCGCTCCGGCGAGCGGCTCTCGATCGAGAGCGCGGGTCCCGGGACCCGCGTCGGGCCCGATGGGCGCGGGGCGACGGTCGTCAGCGAGACAGTCGACGCCCTCCTCGAGCGCGGTGACCTGGATCGGGTCGACTTCATCAAGCTGGACATCGAGGGCACCGAGCTCAAGGCGCTCCAGGGTGCCGAGCGGACCCTGCGTCGCTTTCGTCCCCGGCTGGCGATCGCCGCGTACCACGCGCCCAACGATCTGGTCGAACTGTCGGGCTTCCTCACTGAGCTGGGGGTCGGATACCGCTTCGCGCTCAAGCACAACTCGATGGATCAGTACGAGACGGTGCTGTTCGCGCACAGCCCCGATTCCGAATGACGGAGCCGGGCGCGCATGTACATGCATGTCGGCCTGCCGAAGACGGGCACGACGTCGCTTCGGGAGTTCTTCCGCACCAATCGCGAGCGGCTCGCCACCCGCGGGATCGTGTATCCGGACACGACCGGCTCGAATCTCGGCAACGCAACACCCGCCGCGTACGCCCTGATGGGTGAAACGCCCTACTTCTGGCGCGAGCCATCCCAAGTACGCCGGCGAGCGGTTCGACTTCGATGAGTGCTGGCGCGAGCTGATCGCGGCGGCACAGCCGGACACGGCCCTGTTGGTCTCCTCCGAGGACCTGAGCGCCGTGCCCCCAACCCAGCTTCGGGAGGCAACCGCCGGCGACGGCTTCGAGAAGCGGATCATCCTCTACCTTCGTCGACAGGACCGGGCGATCGAGGCGTACTACCAGCAAGACGTCCGCTTGGCTCGTTTCAGCGGGTCGATCGACGAGTACGTCGATGAGATCGTTGATCGGAACCCGGCGCTGGGCCGCTTCCAGTACCGCGAGCTCGTGTCAGGCCTGCGGGCAGAATTCGGTCGTGACCGTGTGCAGGTTCTCCACTACGAGGAGGACCGGGAGCGCGAGTGGCGGTTCGCGTCTGCGCTGAAAGCCCTGGGCCTGAGCCTCGACCCCTCGTACGAGCTGACGCCGCCGCGAAATCGGTCGCTGCACCCGCTTTTCCTCGAGTAGGTGCGGCGCAGGCTGGCAACGACGACTACGACGACGGTCTCGTTCCCGCGGTCTTCCGGCTGGCCCGCGATCGGTCGCTTCACGGCGGGAGTCCCGAGGGGGCTGCTTTCCCCGGAGTCGCGGCGGCGTGTGTGGTCGCGGTTCGAGGAGGAGAACCGGTGGCTGGCTGCTGAGCTCGGCACCGGATCGACGCCAGAATTCTTCGCCCAGGACACACGACGCGACATCGCGGAGTTCGTGCCCGAAGTGCACGACGACGCTCTCGAGCGCGTCGACGCAGCCATTCGCAGCGACGATTGGTGATGGGCACCGCCGGCGACCGCCTATCTTTGCCGCCCGTGGCCGCCAGCGATGCCATGCCCCCGGAGCCGAACGTGCAGGTGCTCAGCCCGCGCCTGCCCTCGGCTGAGCGGCTTGTGCCTTATCTGCGCCGGATCGACGAAACGCGGGTCTACTCGAACTGGGGCCCGCTCACCAGCGAGCTCGAGACGCGCCTCGCCCGCGCGCTCCGGCTGCCGGAGGGAGGCGTGACAACCGCGAGCTCCGGGACCAGTGGTCTGGTCGGCGCCCTCCTGGGCCGCGCCGGACGCGCCAGCGCCGCGCGCCCGCTCGCGATCGTGCCGGCGTTCACGTTCGTCGCCACCGCGGTCGCGGCGGAGCAGTGCGGATATCGCCCGTTCTTCGTCGATATCGACTCCGAGAGCTGGATGCTCGAGCCGGAGGCGCTTGAAGGGCATTCGGAACTGTCGCGGGTCGGAGCTGTGGTTCCGGTGGCTCCTTTCGGGCGGCCCGTGCCACAGGGGCCGTGGCAGCGGTTCGAGGAAGCTACTGGGATCCCGGTGGTGATCGACGCTGCAGCGGCCTTCGACCGTCTCACCGACGATGCCGCGGATGGGCTGGGCCCGATCCCGGCCGTGCTCAGCTTTCACGCGACCAAGAGCTTCGCGACCGGCGAAGGGGGTTGCGTCGCGTCGTCCGACAGCGGCCGGGTGGTTCGTGTGGGGCAGGCCCTGAACTTCGGCTTCCACGAGGATCGCGACAGCCGAACGCCGTCGACGAACGGCAAGATGAGCGAGTACCACGCCGCGGTCGGGCTCGCCGAGCTTGACGGGTGGGCCGACAAGCGCCGGCGATTCGAGCGTGTCGTCGCCAAATACCGTGATGCGCTCGACGGTGCTGGGTTCGCGGATCGCCTTGTCGCATCGCCGGCGATCGGCGCGAGCTACGCCCTCTTTCGCTGCTCGGACCGGGCGGAATCCGAGGCTGTGCGGACCTCCCTTCGCGGCGCCGGCATCGGCCACCGCCTCTGGTACGGCGAGGGGCTCCATCGGCACGCCCACTTCGCGAACGCGCCGCGTGATCGACTCGACGCCACCGAGGCGCTGGCGCCATGCCTACTCGGCATACCCATCGCCGAGGATTTGCCTGACGGCGCAATCGGCCGCGTGGTCCAGGCGCTTGCGGCGGGAATCGGCGCGGGCACCCGATGACGATCGCAGCGATCGTCGGCGTCAAGGACGAGGTCGAGCTCATCGAGGCGCGCGGTCGACCATCTCCGGATGATCGGTGTCGACCGGATCGTCGTCTGCGACTGTATTCGACCGACGGCACCGGCGCGATCCTGGACCGCCGCGCGCAGGAGGGCGAGATCGAGGTGGTGCGGATGAGCGACAGCGTGAGCCAGGAGGAGTGGTCGGCGGAGGCGGTTCGCCCTTGCGGCCGCCACCGGGGCTGAGTGGGTGACCTTCCTCGACGCCGACGAGCTTCCCCGGTCCCTGCGAGCGGGTCGCTGCGCGACACGGTCGATCGCGCGCGTGCCGACGTGCTCACCGTCGATAGATACAACGTCGCTCTCGCCCCAAGCGGACCGCTGATTCCGAATCCCCTGCACGCCGGCGAGCTACGAGGAGTTGCTGCTGATGGTCAAGCCGGTGCCGAACTTCTGGAAGCGGATCGACGAGAACTTCGAGCTGTCTTGGATGAGAAGCCGGATCGCACCCCGCGTGATCGCTCGGACCTCGGAGACGGCCGAGATTCCGATCGGAGCACACGACGTCGTCCCCGCCAATCCCGAGACCGTCCGGCGCGCAACGGCCGCGGACCTGATCGTCGCGCATGTGCCCTTCACGACCATGGCCAGGTTCGAGCGCAAGGTTGCCAACGTCCGCCGCATCCTTGACGACGACGACAAGCTGTTCGGCGAGGGCCTGGCTTTGCACTGGAGGCGGTGGGTCGCGATCGCAGACGAAGGAGGGCTGGAGGAGGAGTTCGGGCGGATGGTCTTCGCCCGCAAACGGATCGAGCGCCTTCGATCGGAGGGCGTGATTTGCTCAGCTGCCGAGGTCTTCAGCGATCGGCAGCCTGGAGCTGAGGCGGTCGGCGAAGGGTGACGACGAGCGCTGCACCTGGTGCGGGACCGATGTCGAGGCCGGCGACGGCTTCCGCGCCTACGAGCCGGCCGGGGAGCGGCGGGCCGTCTTCTGCCGCCTCGAGCACGTCGTCCCGTGGGGGCTGCAGGGGGCTCACTGGGAGGCGGGGCCCTTCGACGAGCCGGCCGACGTGGACTCGGGCTCGGCCTGCTCCCACTGCGATCAGCCACTCGGCGACGTCCACGCGCTCCTCGTCCGCCACCGCGGCGGGTACCGGATCGGCGACGGGTTCTGCTCGGTCGAGCACATGCGAGCTTGGGCCGGCGCCGGCGGGCGGTGGCAGTAGCGGTGGAGCCGACGGTGGCAGAGATCCGGGTGCTCGGCTGCCTGCTCGAGAAGCAGCGCACGACTCCCGACGCCTACCCGTTGACGCTGAACGCGCTCCGCCTCGCCTGCAACCAGTCGACGAACCGCGATCCCGTCGTCGACTACGACGACGCGACCGTCCGCGACGCGCTCGACCGCCTCACCCACAGGCGCTGGGCACGCGCTGCCAGCGGCGCCGGCTCGAGGGCACCGAAGTTCCGCCACCTCTTCGACGAGGCGCTCGGCCTCGCACGCGATCAGACCGCGGTGCTCACGGTGCTGATGCTGCGCGGTGCGCAGACGCCGGGCGAGATCAAGGGCAGGGCGGATCGTCTCCACGGCTTCAGCGATGTCAGCGAGGTGCTCGAGACCCTCGAAGGGCTGCGGGAACGGGATCTGGTCGAGTCGGTCGGCCGCCGGCCGGGGGAGAAGATGGAGCGTTGGCGCCAGCTGGTCGGTGGCGAGGAAGGCGATGACGACGAGGCCGCGGATCCGGCCCCGGCGGAGCCGCCGAGCGAACGGCTTACGGAGCGGGTGGGGCGGCTCGAGACAGAGCTCGCATCACTTCGCGCGGAACTCACCCAACTCCGTAACGACCTGGGCGCGTAGCCGCGCACCTACCCGGCCTTCTGCTTCGGCTTGTCCTTGTTGGGTGGCTTCGGGGGTTTGCTCTCCGCCTCGTCCCCCGGATCGAACGCGAACTCCTCGATCAGCGCCGCCGTCTCCTTCGGCTTCTCGATGTTCGGGGAGTGGCCCGCGCCCTCGATTGTCGCGATCCGGCTGCCGGGAATCGAGCGGTAGGCCTCCTGCGACTCCTCCGGATCACAGACCTGGTCCTCGCTGCCGAAGATCGAGAGCAGCGGGATCGCCAGCGGGCGGAGGCGGTCGGGGAGCGAGATCTCGTCGGTGAAGTCGCCCCCGGCCGCGTGAGCGTCCTTGTAGGAGGTGAACGTCATCGCGTCGCGATCCTCGATCACCTGCTCCGGGTTGTCGAACCCCTCGTTCACGTCGAACCCTGGTGCGAACGCGTCCTCGTAGGCGTCGTCGATCATGAAGTCGGGGATCACGCGCCACGATGCCTCGCCGATCACGGGGAAGTAGCCGACCTTGGCGAGGAAGGGGAGCGAGCACGAGTCCTTCGTCGGCCCCTCGTCGATGTTGACGAGGCGGTCGACCAGCTGGCTGGCGCGCTCGGCGAGCGCCGTCGCGACGGAGAAGCCCATCGAGTGACCGACGACGACGGCGCCCTGGACCTGCAGCCGGTCGAGGGCGGCGGCGACGCTTGCCGCCTGCTCGTCGATCTCGTAGCCGGCCGACGGCTTCTCCGAGCCGCCGAAGCCGAGCAGGTCGATCCGGATCACCCGGTGGCGCTCGGCGAGCAGCGGTGCCAGCCGGTCCCACCAGTGCAGCGAGCAGGCGTAGCAGTGCAGGAGCACGATCGGTGTTCCCGTGGGGACCCCTTCCTCGAGCACCTGGACCGCACCACTCGGGACCTCGAGGATCTCGCCGCCTTCGATCGTCGTCGCCGCCGACTTCGTCTGGCTGTTGACGACGAGGGTGTTGATGATCAGAAGTGCGACGAGCGCGATCAGCGCGCCGATCGCGACCTTCGTAGCGCGGCGCACCGGCCTAGCCCTCGCGCGGCGCGAGCCCGAGCTCGTCCGCCCGCTCGGACATCGCCTCGATCACGAACGCGACGTGCTCGTCGAAGTCGACCCCGAGCTCCTCCGCGCCCTGGCGGACCTCGTCGCGGTTGACCGCCGCCGCGAACGAGGGCTGCTTCAGCTTCTTCTTCACGGACTTCGGCTTCATCCCCTCGATCCCCGTCGGGCGCACGAGCGCGCAGGCGGCGACGAAGCCGGAGAGCTCGTCGACGGCGAACAGGGCCTTCGCCATCTCCGTCTCGCGGGGGACGCCGAGGAAGGTCGCGTGACCGGCGACGGCGTCGATCAGCTCCTCGGGCCAGCCGAGCTCCTCGAACAGCCGCAGAGCGGTCCGCGGGTGCCCGTTCTCCTTGTCGTCGAGGTCGGGGAAGCGCTCGTAGTCGAGGTCGTGGACCAGCCCGGTGACCGCCCAGAGCTCCTCGTCCGCGTCGTAGCGGCGGGCATAGCCGACCATCGCCGCCTCGACCCCGAGCAGGTGCTTGCGGAGCGAGCCGGATTCGACCCACTCGCAGACCAGCTCCCACGCCTCATCGCGCGTTGGTTGCGTCATAGGCCCATTGTTACCCTCCGGCCCGATGGAGAAGTTCGTCATCAAAGGGGGCGCACCACTCTCGGGCGAGATCACGGCGGCCGGCAACAAGAACGCCGCGCTCCCGATCCTCGCCGCTTGCCTGCTCACCGACGAGGAGGTCGTGCTCACGAACGTGCCCCACATCCGCGACACCGAGACCCAGGTGGCGGTCCTGGAGCAGCTCGGCGTCAAGGCCGAGTGGTCGGGTGAGAACGAGCTGCGCCTGCAGGCCGACTCGGTCGCCTCAACGGCGCCGGACGCCGAGCTCTCGGAGCGGATCCGCGCCTCCTTCCTGCTCGCCGGGCCGCTGCTGGCGCGCTTCGGCGAGGCGACGATGCCGCCGCCGGGCGGCGACTTCATCGGCCGTCGCCGCCTCGATCCCCATCTGGATGCCTTCACCGACCTCGGCGCCGAGGTCGACGCCGATCGCTCGATCGCGATCCGGGCACCGAAGGACGGCCTGCGGCCGTGCAAGATCTTCATGGACGAGCCCTCGGTGATGGGAACCGAGAACGCGCTCATGGCGGCCGCCCTCACGCCGGGCCCGACGACGATCGCCAACGCCGCCTCGGAGCCACACGTTCAGGACCTCGCGCGCCTGCTCGTGAAGATGGGCGCGGAGATCGACGGCATCGGCTCGAACGTGATGACCGTGCACGGCCGCGACAAGCTCGGCGGCGCGGAGCACCGCATCTGTCCCGACCACATCGAGGTCGCGAGCTTCATCGCGCTCGCCGCGGCGACCAAGGGCGAGCTGCGGATTCGCGACGCCGAGCCGGACGATCTGATCACGATCCTGCGCCACTTCCGCCGCCTCGGGCTGCAGACGATGGTCGAGGGCAACGACATCCTCGTCCCGCCGAGCCAGGCGCTCGAGGTCAGCGACGACATCGGCGACGCGATCCCGAAGATCGACGACGGCCCCTGGCCGGCGTTCCCGGCCGACCTGACCTCGATCGCGGTCGCGCTCGCGACCCAGGCCAGGGGTACCATCCTGATCTTCGAGAAGATGTTCGAGAACAGGCTTTTCTTCGTCGACAAGCTCGTCGCAATGGGCGCTCGGATCACGCTGTGCGATCCCCACAGGGCGATCGTCAGCGGTCCGAGCCGGCTTCACGGCGAACGCGTCGAGAGCCCCGACATCCGCGCCGGCATGGCGATGCTCATCGCCGCGCTCGCGGCCGAGGGCAGCTCCGAGATCGGCAACATCATGCAGATCGACCGCGGCTACGAGAAAATTGACGAGAGGCTGCGGAATCTCGGCGCGAGGATCGAGCGCGTGGCCGTTGAGCCGGTCGCGGCCTAGCCGCCGTTTCGGGCCGACCGGAGCGAAGACATGACCCATCCGATCCCCCCGGGGACCCGAGACATCCTGCCCGACGAGATGCGCGAGCTGCGCAGGCTCTCACTCGCCCTGATCGCGGCTTTCGAGGAACGCGGCTACGGGGAGGTCGCGACGCCGACGATCGAGTACGAGGAGGTGCTGGCGCGAGGCGGCGACCGCGGGGCGCCCTCGGCCTACCGCTTCTTCGACGAGCGCGGCGAGCTGCTCGCGATGCGGTCGGACATGACGATTCCGATCGCCCGCCTGATCGCGAACCGCTTCGCGGGCGAGCCTGGGCCGTTCCGGCTCTGCTACCTGGCGACCGCCTACCGCTCGATCCGCCCCCAGCGAGGCCAGATGCGCGAGTTCACCCAGGCGGGGGTCGAGCTCGTCGGCGCCGGCGCCCCCGAGGGCACGATCGAGGTGATCGAGGTCCTCAGCGCGGCCCTCGACGCCGCCGGTCTCAACCGCGCCGTGATCGGACTCGGCAACGCCACCCTCTACGCCCGCCTCCTCGACAGCCTTCGCATTGAGGCCCCGGCCCGCGACGAGATCCTGGCCCGGCTCGCGGCGCACGACCTCGTCGGCCTCGAGACCGAGGTGAAGGAGCTAGAACTCGGCGCTTCTGAAACCGAGCTCCTGGCCACGCTGCCGACGCTTCGTGGCGGCCCGGAGGTCCTCGACCGCGCCCGCGAGCTCGGCGGCGAGCTGGTCGAGGAGCCCCTCCGCCGCCTCTCCGAGACCTACGAGGCGCTGGCTGCCCGCGGCGCTGCCGAGCGCGTGGCGCTCGACCTCGGCCTCCTTCGCGACCTCGGCTACTACACCGGGGCGATCCTCGAGGTCTACGACCCCGCCCTCGGCCACATCCTCGGCGGCGGCGGGCGCTATGACGAGCTCATGGGGCGCTTCGGCCGCCCGCTGCCGGCGGCCGGCTTCGCGCTCCACCTGGAACGGCTGCATGTCGCCCAGGCGGAGGAGGAACGGTTGGCGGGAGAGGGGCGATGAGCCCCACGATCGCCCGCTCGGCGCAGCCGCGCTCCGGCGGCGCGCTCAAGCTCGCGCTGTCCCGGGGGGCCCTCTTCGGCGGCACCCTCGACCTGCTCGACCGGATCGGCGTCGACACGGAGGAGGCGCGCAGCGACTCGCGCTCGCTCGTCTTCGAGACCGACGGCCTCAGCCTCGTGACGATGCGCCCATCCGACGTCCCCACCTACGTCGAGGCCGGGGCCGCAGATCTCGGAATCACCGGCAAGGACGTCCTCCTCGAGCAGGCCGACCGCGACGTGTTCGAGCTGCTCGACCTCGACTACGGGGCCTGCCGGATGGTCGTCGCCGCGCGCAAGGGCGACGAGAGCCTGGGCGAGAGCGCCCGTCGCCTGGGCATGATGCGGATCGCGACCAAGTACCCGCGCATCACCGAGCGTCACTTCGAGGAGACCGGCCGCCAGGTCGAGATCATCGAGGTCAAGGGCTCGGTCGAGCTCGCGCCCCTCGTGGGCCTCGCCGACGGGATCGTCGACCTCGTCGACACCGGGCGGACCCTGGCCGAGAACGAGCTCGAGGTCCGCGAGGAGATCGCCGCCTGCACCGCGCGCCTGATCGCCAACCGCGTCTCTCACAAGCTGCGCGCGGGCGAGATCGACGACATCGCCGGCCGACTTCGCGGGGCTGTGGCCGGATGAGGATCGAGCGGATCGAATGGGACGGCGCCGGCCCGGGCTCCCTCGCGACTCGCCTGCGAGGTGCGGTGCCCGGGCTTGCCGACGCCGCCGACGACGTGCGGGACATCGTCGCCGCAGTTCGCGAGCGCGGTGACGCCGCCATCGCCGAGCTCGCCAAGCGTTTCGGCGAGACGGCACCCGCGAGCCTGCGCGTCGATCCGCGCGAGATCGCCGAGGCTGCGAACGAGCTCGATGCCGAGGTCGTCGGGGCGCTCCGGGTCGCCGCCGCCAACATCGAAGCCGTGGCCCGCGCCGAGCTCGACCAGCTCGCCGCCCCGGTCACGGTGGCGCTCACGCAGGGCCAGCGGGTGGAGATCGTCACCGAGCCGGTCGGCGTAGCGGGCGTCTACGCACCCGGCGGGCGCGGCGCGTATCCGTCGTCGGTCTTGATGAGCGCGATCCCGGCTCGGGTCGCGGGCGTCCGCCGGCTCGCCGTCGCAACCCCGCCCGGGCCCGATGGCCGGCCGAATCCCGCGGTGCTCGCCGCGTGCGAGCTCGCCGGGGTCGACGAGGTCTTCGCCGTCGGCGGCGCGCAGGCGATCGCCGCTCTCGCCTACGGGACCGAGTCGATCGCGGCGGTCGACGTGATCGCCGGCCCCGGCAACCGCTTCGTCACCGAGGCGAAGCGGCTCGTCGCCGGCGACGTGGGCATCGACGGGATCGCGGGCCCGAGCGAGCTCGTCGTGGTCGCCGACGGGAGCGCGAACGCAGAATGGATCGCGCTCGACCTCTGCGCTCAAGCAGAGCACGGGGAGGACAGCCCGCTGGCCGTGATCACGACCGAGGCGGAGCTTGCCGCGCGCGTCGCGGGCCGCGTGGCGGAGCTCGCCGCCGAGCGCCCCGGGGTTACGGATGCGCCGCTGGTCCTGATCGAGGCCCCGAGCCTCGACGCGGCGCTCGAACTCGCCGACGCGTTCGCCCCCGAGCATCTCGAGCTCGCCTTCGACGGGGCGGGGGACGCGGCGCGCGGGCGGGTAGCCGGCTGCGTGTTCGTCGGCGAGGGCGGCGCGACCGCCTTCGGCGATTACGCCGCCGGCTCGAACCACGTACTCCCGACGGGCGGCGCGGCGCGCTTCGGCGGGCCGCTCGGGCCCCTGGCTTTCATGCGCCGCACCTCCGTAGTCTCCGTCTCTCGGGAAGCCGCCCGGGCGCTCGCGCCGTACGTCGATGCGATCGCGAACGCCGAGGGCTTCCCGGTCCACGGCGAGTCTGCGACGGCGAGGGCGAAGGACTGAGATGGCGGAACCGAGAACGGCGACGATCGAGCGCAAGACGGCGGAGACCGAGGTCTCGGTCGTCCTCAACCTCGACGGCGGTGAGGTCGCGCCCTCGACCGGGGTCGGGTTCCTCGACCACATGCTCGAGCTCGTCGGCCGCCACGGGCGCCTCGGGCTGGTCGTCCGCGCCGAAGGGGACCTCGAGACCGGCGCCCACCACACGGTCGAGGACGTCGGGATCGCGTTCGGGCAGGCGCTCGACGAGGCGCTCGGCGACCGCAGCGGGATTCGCCGCTACGGCTCGGCGCTGGTGCCGATGGACGAGGCGCTCGGCGAGTGCGCGATCGACATCTCCGGCCGCCCCTTCTGCCGCTTCGACTCCGAGTTGCCGACCGTGTCGATCGCCGGCTTCGATTCCGAGCTCGCGGAGGAGTTCTTCCGCGCCGTCGCCTCGAACGCGAAGCTGACCCTGCACGTCGGCACGCGGTACGGCACCAACGCACACCACCTGATCGAGGCCTGCTTCAAGGCCTTCGCCCGCGCGCTTCGCGTCGCCGTCTCGATCGATCCCGGCGAGACCGGCGTGCCGAGCACCAAGGGGACGCTGACATGACGCGGATCGCCGTCCTCGACTACGGGATGGGGAACCTGCGGTCGGTCGAGAAGGCCTTCGAGCGCGTCGATGCGGAGGTCTTGCGTACCGCGGATCCGGAGGTCGCCGCGACCGCGGACGGTCTCGTCCTGCCCGGAGTCGGCGCCTTTGCGATGGCGATGGAGCGGATCGGCGAGCTCGGCATCGATCGCTTCGTGCGCGAGCGCCTCGCCGACGGTGTGCCGGTGCTCGGCATCTGCCTCGGCTTCCAGCTGCTCTTCGACTCCTCGACCGAGCTCGGCGGCGGCGCCGGGATCGGCCTGGCCGAGGGCCCTGTCACCAACCTGGAGGCCGGCGATCTGACCGTGCCCCACATCGGGTGGGAGGCGGTCGATTGGGCGGAGGACAGCGAGCTCAGCGCGGGGATCGAGAACGGAACTCCCTTCTACTTCGTGCACAGCTTCGTCCCCCGTCCCGCGAACGAGAGTGACCTCGCGGCGACCGCCGTGCACGGCGAGCGCTTCGCCTGCGCGATCGTCCGCCCGCCGCTTTACGGCGTCCAGTTCCACCCCGAGAAGTCGAGCGCGGCCGGCCTGCGGCTGCTCGCGAACTTCACCCGTATCTGCGCCAACGAGAGCCGCCTCCTCGGCGGGGCTCGCTCCGCCCTTCGGGCTACGCGTCGCAGCCCCGCTTGATCCTCTATCCGGCGATCGATATCCGCGACGGCCGCGCCGTCCGCCTGATCCAGGGCGACTACGACCGCGAGACCGTGTTCGACAAGGACCCGGTCGAGGCGGCGTTGCGCTGGGTCGACCAGGGCGCGGAGGCGCTTCACGTCGTCGACCTCGATGGTGCCCGCTCCGGCGTTCCGGTCAACCTCGACCATGTGCGGCGGATCTGCGCGGTCACCGAGGTCCCGGTCCAGGTCGGTGGCGGCCTGCGGACCTCCGAGTCGGTCGATGAGGTGCTCGAGGCCGGCGCGGACCGGGCGATCCTCGGGACCGCGGCGCTCGCGGATCCGGCGCTGGTCGACGCGCTCACCCACGAGCACGGCGAGCGAATCGTCGTCTCGGCGGACTCGCGCGCGGGCAAGGTCGCGGTGGAGGGCTGGGAGCGGGAGAGCGACATCAGCTCGGGCGAGCTGATCCGGATGCTCGCCGACCGGGGTGCGCGGAGCTTCGTCTACACCCCGGTCGAGGTCGACGGCACGCTCGAGGGGCCCGGCCTCGACGGCGTCCAGGAGGTCTGCGACGCTGCGGGCACGGTGGGCGGCGAGCTCGTCTACTCCGGGGGCGTGGGCAACATCGATCACCTGCGCACGCTCGCGGGGCTGGGGCTCTCGGCCCTGCGGGGGGTGATCGTCGGGCGGGCCCTCTATGAAGGCCGCTTCACGGTCGAGGAGGGCCAGGCGGCGCTCCGCTAGCCTCGGTGTCCAACCACTCCGGGGATCTGATTTGTTCTGGTTTCGCGTACTCGCCGTCGCCCAGGTGGCACTCCTCGTTCGCCGCCACCTCGCGCTGCTCGAGGCCGACGAGCGCCGGCGTCTCACCGGCCTCGTCGCCCAGTCGAAGGGGCGGCCGACGAAGAACCTCTCCGCCAACGAGCGCCAGGAGCTCTTGCGGCTGGTGCGCAAGCTGGAGCCCACCACCTTCGGCGCTTCCGCCTTCGGCCACTTTCGCGGCGGACCGAAGAAGTAGTGGGCGATAGGCCCACCAGATGGCGCTGAAGCGCGTCATCCCATGCCTCGACGTCGAGTCGGGGCGGGTCGTCAAGGGCACGAACTTCGTCGGCCTGCGCGACGCGGGCGATCCGGTCGAGCTCGCGGAGCGCTACGACGCCGAGGGTGCGGACGAGCTCGTCTTCCTCGACATCACCGCCTCACACGAGAAGCGCGACACGATCGTCGAGCTCGCCCGCCGCGCGGCCGACAACGTCTTCATCCCATTCACCATCGGCGGTGGCATCCGGTCCGTCGCGGATGCCCAGGCGGTCCTCGACGCCGGCGCCGACAAGGTCTCCGTCAACTCATCCGCGCTCGCCCGGCCCGACCTGATCTCCGAGCTCGCGACCGTCTTCGGCACCCAGTGCGTGGTGGTCGCCATCGACGCGAAACACATGCCCGCCACGTCCTCGGCTTCGCCTCCCGGCGTGCGGGGGCGCGGCAAGGGGTGGGCCGTGTACGTCGACGGCGGCCGCACCGCGGTCGAGGATCGGGAGGCGGTGGCGTGGGCAGCCGAGGCAAGCGAGCGCGGGGCGGGGGAGATCCTGCTGACGAGCATGGACCGCGACGGGACCACCGACGGCTACGAACTCGAGCTCACCCGCGCCGTCGCCGACGCGGTCCCGATCCCGGTGATCGCCTCAGGAGGAGCGGGCGAGCTCGGCCACCTGGTCGAAGCGGTCACCGAGGGCCACGCCGAGGCCGTGCTGTGCGCTTCGATCTTCCACTACGGCACGTACACGGTCGCCGAGGCGAAGCGGGCGATGGCGGAAGCCGGCATCCCGGTGCGCACCTGACCGTCCGTTCCGGGCTTTGCGTTCACAGAGAACGCAAACCACGGATCAGACGCTAGAAACTGCCGCCGCCGCTTCCGGCGTCGTCCGGAGGAGGCGGAGGCGCAGCGGGCTGCTCGCCGCCGAACTGACGCTTCTTCCCACCGCCACCACCTTTCGTCCCGCCTCCCTTACCGCCACCGCTGTCGCCACCCGGCTTCTTCCCGCCGCCGTCCGTCCCGCCATCACCCTTCGGACCACGAGGCTTCCCGTCGCTCTTGCCGCCACCATCCTTCGGCCCGTCACCCTTGCCGCCCTCACCCTTCGGCCCGTCACCCTTGCCGCCCTCACCCTTCGGCCCGTCACCCTTGCCGCCCTCACCCTTCGGCCCGTCTCCGCCCGGCTTCTTCTCCTTGTGCTCGAACGCCCGGATGCCGGAGGCGCCGGTGAGATACAGGCGCCGGCCGTCCGAGATCACCGGGTTGTACTCGCCGAACTCGTGCTCGAAGACCTGCTTGCCGGTCCTCGCGTCGAAGCCGAAGGTGCCCACGTTCGGACCGAGCCCGGCAACGTAGACCACCTCGCCGATCACACTGGCGGCGCCGAGGATGATCCCGCCGATGTCCTTCTGCCAGCGCACCTCGCCCGTCTCCGCGTTGAGGGCGTAGAAGTTCTTGTCCTTGGAGCCGACGTACACGGTCGGCTCGGTGCGCTTGGTGTCGGCGACCGCGGGACCCGGGTAGACCCAGTCGCCGGTCGAGTGGCTCCAGGCGACCTCGCCCGAGGACTGCTCGAAGCTGTAGACCCGCCCGTCGATGGAGCCGAGGTAGATGCGGCCGAAGGCGACCGCCGGCGTCGAGTAGACCGGGCCGCCGCGGCCGAGGCTGAGGCCGGAGGTCGACGACTGCCACACGAACGACCCGTTCGAGGCCCGGATCGCGAACACCTGGCCGGCGTAGTTGGCGCCGTAGAGGATCCCGTCGTCGAGCGCCAGGCCGCCCTTCACGTTGCCGTCGGTCGAGGCCTGCCAGCTGACCTGGCCCGTCTCGCGGTCGAGCGCGAAGACGCTGCCGTCCTCGCTGCCGACGATCACGTTCTTGCCGTAGACCAGCGGGGAGGTCTCGCTGCGACCAGGGAGGTCGCGCTCCCAGAGAACCTTGCCGTCGCGGGCACGCAGGGCGACGGCGGCTCCGGGGTCGAGGGTGACCGCGTAGACGACGCCCTCCGAGTAGGCCGGGGAGGAGGCGGCGAGGTCGCCGATCTCGTTCTTCCACAGCACCTTGCCCTTCTCGGCGTCGAGGGCGTAGAAGAGCGCGTCCTTGTCGAGGAAGTAGAGGACGTCGTCGGCGGCGACTGGCGAGAACTCGAGCAGCTTGCCGGCGTTGAAGCTCCACCTCGAGCCGCCGAACGGGGGCCGCACCACCTTCGTCGGCAGATAGCGGGTGCGCTGATCGTCGTAGCCGTAGACGGGCCAGTTGATCGCCTTGACCTCCTCCGCCGGCTTCGGCTCCGGCTCCGAGTCCTCCTCGGAGGCGACGAACTCGGCGTCCGGGTTGAACACGTCGCCGGGCCGTTTGAGGGCTGAGTAGGCGGCGATCCCGGCGCCCGCGATCGCGAGCACCGCGCCGCCGATGATGAGCGCGCGCGTGCGGACGCTCCAGGAGCGCCAGGTCTTCCAGAGCTTGGCGAGCAACCCCTTCATCCGGGAGGGGCGTCATGGTAGGGAAGGCACCGCCCCGACCCGGTGCCTCTCCGATTCGATGCCCACGAGCCGCGGCGAGATCGACACACAGGGCCTCGAGGCCCGGATCAGCTCCCTGCCCGGATTCGAGCGGGTGCGTGAGGCCGCGAGCGCGAGCGGCTCGGAGGCGTACCTCGTCGGCGGCGCGGTCCGCGATGCGCTCCTCGGGGCCGCGCGGGCGGACCTCGATCTCGTCGTCGGCGGCGACCCCGGGCCGCTGGTCGAAGCGCTCGGCGACACCGCGCGCACGCACGACCGCTTCGGCACCGCGACGGTGCTCACGCCGGAGGGGCCGATCGACGTCGCGACCGCGCGGACGGAGACCTACGCGCACCCGGGCGCGCTACCCGAGGTTCGCGCGGCCGGGATCGGCGAGGACCTCGCCCGCCGCGACTTCACCGTCAACGCGCTCGCGGTCCCGATCGCGGGCGCCTTCGAGCTCATCGACCCGACCGGGGGGCTCGGAGATCTCCGTGCCGGCGTCCTTCGCCTGCTCCACGCGGGCTCGATTACGGATGACCCCACCCGCGCCCTGCGGGCGGCGCGCTACGCGGCGAGGCTCGGCCTCGCGCCCGCTCCGCACTCGCTCGAGTTGATCGAGGCGGCGGACTTCTCGACCGTTTCGGGCGATCGCGTCGATGCGGAGCTGGCGAAGCTGGCGAGCGAAGACGAGCCGCGCCGTGGCTTCGAGCTCCTCGACCGGTGGGGGCTGATCGAGCTCGCTCCGGGGGCGGGGGACCGTCTCGATGCGGTCGTCGATCTACTGGGCTCGCCACGGTGGCGTGAGGAGGTCCCGCGCGCGGAGGCCGTCCGTGCGGCGCTCGTCGGACCGAGCGCGGTCGTGGATGGTCTGCTTCGCGCTGCGCCGGCATCGCCCTCGGCGGCGGTCGACCTCGCGCGCGGCGCCGCACCTGCGGAGCTCGTCCTCGCCCGCGCGCTCGGCGCCGAGTGGCTCGACCGCTACCTCGGCGAGTGGCGGGGCGTGCGGCTCGAGATCGGCGGGGAGGATCTGCTCGCGGCCGGAGTGCCGCAGGGGCCGGCGGTTGGCCGCGGTCTCGCCGCCGCGCTGCGGGCGAAGCTCGACGGCGAAACGAGTGGGCGTGATGCCGAGCTACGGATCGCGCTCGACGCCGCTGGCTAGCCTGACGACGATGGAGTGGCGCGAGCGCGACGGGATCCGCTGGCTGGAGGCGGACCTGCCGGGCGCCGTCGCGGCCTTCACGAGCCGGGGCGGCGGGGTCAGCACGGGCGACTACGCCGAGCTCAACGTCGGCATGCTCACCGCCGACTCCTTCAAGGCGGTGCGGGAGAACCGCCGCCGGCTGACCGCGGGGCTCGAGCGCGACCCGGGTGGCGTCCTCTTCGGCTACCAGGTGCATGAGGCGGAGGTGGTCGAGCGCAACGAAGCCCCCTCGCCGAACCCCTGGCTCGAGATCAGCGGGCCTCCGCGGACGGGCGACGGCCAGGCGACCACCAATCCGGCGCTGACACCCCTGGTCCAGGTTGCCGACTGCCTGCCCGTCGCCATCCGCGGCGTGCGCGGCGTGGCGATGCTCCACTGCGGCTGGCGTGGGCTCGCCGCCGGCATCCTCGCGGAGGGAGCGCGGCGAATCGGCGCCACCGCGGCCGCGATCGGCCCCGGGATCGGCCCGTGCCATTTCGAGGTCGGTCCGGAAGTGACCGAGCGCTTCCGACGGCTCGGCCCGGGGATCGCCGAGGGGCGCATGCTCGACCTGCCCGAGGTCGCCCGGCGGCTTCTCGCCGAGGTTGGCGTCGAGGAGGTCGAATCCGCCGGCCTCTGCACCTATTGCGAAGAGGAGCTGTTCTTTTCCCACCGCCGCGACTCCGGGCGGACGGGCCGCCAGGTGGGCATGACCTGGATCACGGAGGCTGACGGCGATGGTTGAGCCGATTCGTGACATCGACCCCGCGCGTGTGCGGGCGAACCTCGAGCGGGTCCGCGAGCGCGCGGGGGAGGGGGTTGAGGTCCTCGCGGCGACGAAATACGTCCCGCTCGAGGAGATGGAGGCTCTCGCCGAGGCCGGTGTGGGACTGGTCGGTGAGAACCGGCTCCAAGACCTGGAGGAAAAGCGTGAACGCTGGGGCGACGCGTTCGAGTGGGACTTCATCGGCGCGCTGCAGAGCCGCAAGGTGAAGCGGATCGTCCCGCTGGTGCGGATCATCCACTCGCTCGCGAGCGCCTCCGCGGTGGAGCAGCTCGCCCGCCACGCGGATCCCGAGACCGAGGTCCTGATCGAGGTCAACCTCGCCGGCGAGGAGTCGAAGGCCGGCATCGACCCGGAAGGGCTCGCCGCCTTCATCGAGTCGGTGCCGTGCCGCGTCGCCGGGCTGATGACGATGCCGCCCTTCGCGGAGGATCCGGAGGCCTCGCGCCCCTACTTCGCGCGGCTCGCGGACCTCGCCGGCGACCACGGACTCGCGCGACTCTCGATGGGTACGAGCCAGGACTGGGCGGTCGCGGTCGACGAGGGAGCGACGACGATTCGGCTCGGAACCTCCCTATACCGGTAGCCAAGCGGCATAATCGGTAAAGGAAAATCGCCCGTAGGCGCGAAACACCCAGCCGTATGGCCCTCCGAGACACATGGCATCGCGCACTCGTCTACTTCGGCCTCGCCGAGGATCCGGACTATCGCGAGGGCGATGCGTACGAGCCCGACACCGTCCCGCACGGTGAGGTCTACGAGCCCGGTACCGCGCCGCGCTCGGCGACGGTGACCAGGATGTCCGAGCGGCGTCGCTCGCGCGACGAGATCGATGACATCTTCGCGGACGACGATGCGCCGCCTCGCTCACGAGTGCTGCGGCCGGTCGGGAACGGTGGCGGAGGAGGTGGCGGTGGCGCCGACGTCCAGGTGCACCTCGTCACGCCGACAAGCTTCAACGACGCCCAGGAGGTCGCCGACCGCTTCAAGCGCTCGGTGCCGGTGATCCTCAACCTGCAGACGACGGATGGCGAGCTGGCAAAGCGCCTGATCGACTTCGCCTCCGGCCTCACCTACGCCCTCGACGGCGGGATGCAGAAGATCGCCGAGAAGACCTTCCTTCTCACGCCTCGCAATGTCGAGGTTTCGGCCGAGGAGAAGGCTCGGTTGATCGAGAAGGGCTTCTTCAACCAGTCCTAGTTGGTCCGGGGCCGCGGCGTCTAGGCTCCAGACGATGAAGCTCGGATTCGCAGGGGCAGGGAACATGGCTGCCGCCATGGCTCGTGGCTGGGCCCGGGCGGATGACGGGCCCGAGGTGATGCTGTTCGCCGACCTGGACTCCGAGCGGGCGCAGGCTCTTGCGCAGGAGACCGGGGGAGAGACGCGCGGGAGCCTCGGTGAGCTCGTCGCCGGCTCGGACGTGATGGTTCTCGCCGTCAAGCCGGCTGCCCTCGACTCCGTAGCCGAGGAGCTCGGCGGGCAGGCGCCTCCGATTCTCTCGGTGCTGGCCGCCACGCCCGTTTCGCGGCTCAAGCAGGCTTTTCCGGGCACGCCGGTCCTGCGGGTGATGCCGAACCAGCCGGTCGAGGTCGGGGCGGGCCTCCTCTGTTACGTCGAGCCGGACCAGGAGATGCCGGCCGACCTGGCCGGCGAGCTTGTGCAGTTGCTCGGCAGCCTCGGGCATACGGTCGCGCTCGGCGAGGACGATCTCGAGGCGGCGATGGCCGTGATGTCGTGCTCGCCCGCCTACGTCGCCCTGTTCGCGAAGGCGCTCGCGTGCGCCGGCGCCGCGGAGGGCCTCGACTCCGGCCTCTCGCGCGAGCTCGTCGCGGGCACGCTCGAGGGAACCGCCAGGCTCCTACGGGTGAAGGAGCCCACGGAGGTGATGGCCGCTGTCGCGCCCCCAGGGGGAGCGACGGAGGCAGGGCTGGAGGCGTTGGCGGCCGGCGGCTTCACCGGCACGGTCGAGCGCGCGGTCGAGGCGTCCCTGGAGCGATTCCGATGAGCCTCCTGACGGCGATCAACCGCGGGGATATCGCGAACTACGTCGACGCGCTCATCTACGTCTACTTCGTCCTGATCCTGCTCAACATCGTGCTCTCCTGGGTCCAGCAGTTCCGCCCGATCCCGTACAACCTCGCCCTCCGGGCGGTGACCGGGTTCATCGAGGACACGACGAACCCGTACCTCAACCTCTTCCGGCGTTGGGTCCCACGGATCGGGCCGCTCGACATCAGTCCGATCCTCGCCACGATCGTGCTCTTCGTCGTCGGCGGGATCGTCGTCGGCTTGATCGACGGGTGAACGCTTCCGCCTCGCGCGGCTGGCCGGCGATGCTCGTCGTCGCCCTCCTCGTCGTCGCCCTCGACCAGGCGACGAAGGGTGCGGTCCGCTCGAGCCTCGACCCGGGTGAGAGCGCCGACGTCGTCCTCGGCTTCGAGCTGGTCCGGGTCAGCAACAGCGGCATCGCCTTCGGCCTCCTCGGGGACGCCAGCTCGTCGATCGTGCTCGCGGTCACGATCGGCGCCCTTGTGCTGCTCGTCGGCTGGTTTGCCACGGACTCCGGGCGCTCCGGGCTGTGGCTCGCGGTCGGGCTGCTCGTCGGGGGCGCCGTCGGCAACCTGATCGACCGCGTCCGCCTCGACGCCGTCACCGACTTCCTGGATCCGCCGCTGTGGCCGGCATTCAACGTCGCCGACATCGCGATCACGCTCGGCGTCGTCGTCCTCGCCGTGACCGCGTTCGCAGCGCCCGAAGGCGACGAGCAGCCGGCCGCGCCGTGAGGCGGAGTCCGACAGGACGGAGCCGAGCCCGGCCGAGGAGGCGGCTCGTATGAGCGAGGCGGCGCGTGTCGTCCACCGTGACGACCACCTCGCGGTGATCGACAAACCGCCCGGCCTGGTCGTCCATCCCGCCCCGGGCACCCGTGAGCCGACGCTCGTCGACCAGCTCGGGGACCTGCTCGGCGGCGGCGAGGCGGAGCGGCCGGGGATCGTCCACCGGCTCGACAAGGACACCTCCGGGCTGATGCTCGTCGCCCGCGACGACGAGGCGCACCGGCGGCTCTCGGCGATGATCAAGGCGAGAGAGGTCGATCGCACCTACCTCGCGCTGGTCGAAGGGCGCACGAGCTCGCGCTCCGGGACGATCGACGCGCCGCTCGGCCGCGACCACCGCGTCCGCGAGCGGCGTGCGGTCGGCGGCCGCGGCGCACGCGAGGCGCGGACGCATTTCGAGGTGCTCGAGTTGCTGCCGGCCGACACCTTGGTCGAGGTACGGCTCGAGACCGGGCGCACGCACCAGATCCGCGTCCACTTCGCGGCGATCGGCCATCCAGTCGCCGGCGACCCCCGGTACGGGACTGCCGGCCGCCACGGGCTCGAGCGCCAGTTCCTGCACAGCTCCCGGCTCGGCTTCGAGCACCCCTTCGGCGGCGAGCGGCTCGAGTTCACGAGCGAGACGCCCGTGGATCTCGCGGACGCGCTCGAGCGCGCGGCGGTTCCCTAGACTCACCGGCGACCAGTAATCGACCCCCTGTCCCGCCGAAGGGGCCCTGCCCGGCTGATCAGCCGGGTCCCCGGGAAGCGGCCAGGGATTTCCAAGCCAAACTCAAGGGAGCACCAATGTCCGAGCCCGGACTCGCGGACCTGCTGCAGGCGGGTCTCCACTTCGGCCACCAGACGCGTCGCTGGAACCCGCGCATGCGCCGCTACATCCACGGCGAGCGCGACGGGATCCACATCATCGACCTGCTGCAGACGGAGCACCTGCTCGCGGAGGCGCGCCGGTTCGCCGTCGACGTCGCTCGCCAGGGCGGCAGCGTCCTCTTCGTCGGAACGAAGAAGCAGGCGCGCGACACGATCAAGGAGTGGGCGACGCGCTGCGAGATGCCCTACGTCAACCAGCGCTGGCTCGGTGGCCTGCTGACCAACTTCCAGACCATGTCGGCCCGGATCGACCGCCTGCACGAGCTCACCGCTCGCAAGGAGGGCGGCCAGCTCGACCTGCTGCCGACGAAGGAGCGGATGTCGATGGAGGCCGAGCTCGAGAAGCTCGAGTACAACCTCGGCGGCGTCCGCGACATGAAGCGACTGCCGCAGGCGATGCTCGTCATCGACCTGAAGACGGAGGCGATCGCGGTTGCCGAGGCGAAGCGCCTGCGGATTCCGATCCTCGGGCTCGTCGACTCCAACGTCGACCCGATTCCGGTCGACTTCCCGATCCCGGGCAACGACGACTCGATCCGCTCCTGCAGCATGGTCGTATCGACGATCGGTGAGGGAATTGCCGACGCAGCGAATGCCTTCCGCGAGGCGGAGGCCAAGCGCCGCGCCGAAGAGGAGGAGCGTCGCCGCCTCGAGGAGGAGGAGAAGCGCAAGCGCGAGGAGGAGGAGCAAGCCAAGCGCGAAGCCGCCGAAGCGGCGAAGAAGGAGGCGGAGGCCGCGGCTGCCGCCCAGGCAGCTGCCGCTCCGCCGCCGGCCGAGCAGAAACAGCGGCAGCCGCAGCACCCGCAGGCCGTGCCGGCCACGGAGCCTCCCGCAGCGCCCACCCGGACCGAGGGGAGCAACTAGATGGCAGTCAGCGCAGCCGACGTCAAGGCGCTCCGGGAGCGCACCGGAGCCGCGATGATGGACTGCAAGGCGGCCCTCGAGGAAGCCGGCGGGGACGCTGAGAAGGCGGTCGAGATCCTCCGCGTCAAGGGTCAGGCTTCGGCCGCCAAGCGCGAAGGCAAGACGACGAGCGAGGGCGCCGTGGCCTCCTACATCCACGCCACCGGCAAGGTCGGCGTCCTGGTCGAGGTCCAGTGCGAGACCGACTTCGTCGCCCGCAACGACGATTTCCAGGAGTTCGCGCGCGAGGTCGCCGTCCACATCGCCGGGATCCCGTCGGTCGAGGTCGTCTCGGCCGAGGACATCCCCGAGGAGGCGCTCGCCGCCGAGCGTCAGGTCTTCGAGGCCAAGGCCAAGGAAGAGGGCAAGCCCGACAACGTGGTCGAGAAGATCGTCGAGGGGCAGCTGAAGAAGTGGGCGAAGGACGTCGCCCTGCTCGAGCAGGAGCACATCCGCTCGGACCGCCACGAGGGCAAGACGATCGAGCAGCTCCGCGCGGACCTCGCATCGAAGACGGGCGAGAACATCCGCATCGCGCGCTTCGCGAAGTTCCGGGTCGGCGAATAGACGCGGGCGCGCAAGGGGCGCAACGCAGGGCTGCCGGAAGGGTTTAGAGGGGCATGACGAAGGTCCGATGGGGGGCGGCGACGGCGGCCGCGACGGCACTGATGCTCACCGGGATAGGCACCGCGGGAGGCACCGCGGAGCGTGGGAGCGAGCGGCCGCTGATCGGCGTCGTCCCCCAGCGTTCCTTCAGCGCCGGCGAGGTCGAGCGCATGCGGCGCGCCGGGGTCGAGTCGGTCCGCATCGGCATTCCCTGGTCGCAGGTCGAGGCCAGCCGCGACGCCTACGACTGGTCGGCGGTCGACCACCTCGTCCGCCTGATCGCCGACGGAGGACTGACCGTGATGCCGACCCTGTCCGGGTCACCCGCCTGGGCGGCGCAACGCGACGGCTTCAACTGCAAGGGATTCGACTGCATTCCCTACGCGCCGGCCTCGATCGAGACCAGGTACGCGTTCGCCCGGTTCGCAGGCGCAGCCGTGGAGCGCTACGGGCCCGAGGGCAGCTTCTGGGAGGACAACCGCGATCTGCCATACCGGCCGATCGGCGCCTGGCAGATCTGGAACGAGCAGAACTCGCAGAGCTTCTACATGCCCGACGCCGACCCGCTCGCCTACGCCGAGGTGGTGAAGCGGGCGGGTGCGGAGATCCACGCCGCCGACGCGGACGCGGAGGTGGTCCTCGGCGGGATGTTCGGGCCCCGCTCCTCCTCCCGCCTCGACGGCGCCGCCGGCTACCTGCGCGAGGTCTACAAGGTGTCGGGGGTGCGCGAGAGCTTCGAGGGGTTCGCGCTGCATCCGTACTCGGCGACGACCGATGGCGTCCTCGCGCAGGTTCGCGCCGCGCTTCGCGTCGTCCGCGGCAAGTCCGACGATGCCGACCTCTGGATCACCGAGATCGGCTGGGCCTCCTCGGGAGACCCGGACCAGCGGCTCGTCACCGATCCCAAGGGCCAGGCGCGTCTCCTGCGGGAGACGTTCTCGCAGTTCACCGACCACGCCCGCGGCTGGCGCCTGCGGGGGATCTGGTGGTACGCCTGGCGCGACACCCGCCAGGCGGATGCCGTCTGCGCCTGGTGTGCGGGCTCCGGTCTTCTGACCCGCAGAGGCGAGACGAAGCGGTCCTTCCGCGAGCTCCGGCGGATCGCCAAGCGCCACTGACGCTGGGCCCGTCGGTACGCTCTCGCCGCCGGTGGCCGACCCAGTCTTCAATCGCGTTCTCCTGAAGCTCTCCGGTGAGGCTTTGATGGGTTCGCTCGAGTACGGCACCGATCCGGAGCGGGTCGAGACGATCGCGCAGCAGATCCGGGACGTCTCCGCACGAGAGGTCGAGGTCGCCGTCGTCGTCGGCGCAGGCAACATCTACCGGGGTCTGAGAGGCGCCGCCGCGGGGATGGACAGGGCGACGGCGGACTACATGGGGATGCTGGCGACGGTGCTCAACGCGCTCACGCTCCAGGACGCGCTCGAGAAGCTCGGCGCCCACACCCGGGTGCAGTCCGCGATCGAGGTCACCGAGGTCGCCGAGCCGTACATCCGCCGGCGGGCGATTCGCCACCTGGAGAAGGGGAGGGTGGTGATCTTCGCCGCCGGAACCGGGAACCCGTTCTTCACCACGGACACCGCGGCGGCGCTGCGTGCGCTCGAGATCCACGCCGAGGTGATCCTGATGGCCAAGCACGGCGTCGAGGGCGTCTACGACGCCGACCCCAGCGAGGTCCCGGATGCCGAGTTTCTCCCCGAGATCACGCATCTCGAGGCGATTGAGCGTGGCCTGCGGGTGATGGACTCGACGGCGCTTTCGCTCTGCATGGACAACCGGTTGCCGATCCACGTCTTCAACATGGCCGACGAGCGCAACATAGATAGGATCGTCGGCGGGGAGCGGGTAGGAACGCTGGTTTCCACTGATGAGTGAACTTACGGACGAACTGCTCGTCGACGCGAAGGAGCGGATGGCGAAGTCGGTCGAGAGCTTTCGGCACGAGCTCGGCACCGTGCGCACGGGCCGTGCCTCGCCACACCTGCTCGACCGCCTCGAGGTCGACTACTACGGCGCCGCGACGCCGATCAGGCAGCTCGCTCAGGTGGCGGCCACCGATGCCCGCCTGCTGACGCTGACACCGTTCGACAAGAACTCGATCGGGGCAATCGAGAAGGCGATCATGGAATCCGATCTCGGCCTGACCCCGAACAACGACGGCAACGTTGTCCGGTTGCAGATCCCGGAGCTGAACGAAGAGCGCCGCCGTGACCTGGTCAAGGTCGTCCACGGGGTCGCCGAGGAGGGCAAGATCGCGATCCGCAACATCCGGCGCGACATCATGCACGACCTCCGCGAGCTGAAGAAGGAGGGCGAGGTGGGCGAGGACGACGAGCACCGCGCCGAAGCCGAGTTGCAGAAGCGTACGGACGACGCGACGCACGAGATCGACGGCCTGCTGAAGGCCAAAGAAGAGGAAATCCTCGAGGTCTGATGCCCCTCCAGGGCCGGGGTCCCAACGAACCCGCCCGAAGCGGACGCGAAGCGGAGCATTCGGGCGGCATTGATTCAGGACCTCGCTACGTGGCCATCATCACCGACGGCAACGGGCGCTGGGCTGCGGAGCGGGGGTTGCCGGCGGTCGAGGGTCACAGCGCCGGCGCCGACGTCGTCAAGGCCCGGCTCCGCGACGCCGCCGAGTTCGGGATCAAGGAGCTGACGGTGTTCTCGTTCTCGACCGAGAACTGGGAGCGGCCGACGGAGGAGGTCGAGGGGCTGATGCGGATGTTCGGCGAGCGGATCGACGCCGAGACGCCCGAGCTCGACGCCGAGGGCGTGCGGATGCGCTTCGTGGGCCGCCGCGACGGGGTCGCGCCCGAGCTGGTCGAGCGGATGCGCTGGGCGGAGGAGCGGACCGCCGCGAACGAGCGAATCACGCTCTACGTCGCCTTCAACTACGGCGGCCGCGCCGAGATCGTCGACGCTGCGCGAAGCTTCGCCGGTGAAAGCGAAGCGGAGTTCCGCGAGCACCTCTACGCGCCCGACATGCACGATCCCGACCTCTTGATCCGCACCAGCGGCGAGCTCCGCGTCTCCAACTTCCTCCTCTGGCAGTGTGCGTATTCGGAGCTCGTCTTTTGTGACGAGCTCTGGCCCGACTTCAGCCGCGACGCGTTCGCGGCCGCGCTCGGCGAGTACGAGCAGCGGCGGCGCCGGTTCGGAGGGAGGTGAGCGTGGAGGGTTCGCGGCCGTTCGACTCGGAGCTCGACTTCGACCACCAGCGCCGAAACCGGCCGGCGCCCCCGCCGCCGCTTGCGGCGGAGGACGGGAACGGGAGGCGCCGGAAGCGCCGCCCGAGGCGGGATCGCTCCGAGACGATCGCACGAATCCTCTGGGCGATCCCGTGGCTGGCGATCATCATCACGGTGACGATCGTCGGTGGAGGCCTCTTCGCCGTCGCGATGGCGGTCTTCGCCTGCGTGGGGCTGGCCGAGCTCTTCCGGATGACCGGGGCGGTGCGCCCGCTGGTCGCCGTCGGATTCGCGGCTGCGGCCGGGTTGTGCGCCGCGGCCTACTTCGGCGACCAGTACGGGATGATGATCGTCCTGCTCGCGAGCCTCCCGGTCGCCTTCGCCTTCGCGGTGATCAGGCCGGCGCGCGAGCACGTCACCCTCTCGCTCGCGATGACCGTGTTCGGCATCGTCTGGATCGCGGTTCCGTTCGCGCACGCGATCCTCCTGCGCGAGCTGCCCGACCACGGTGCCGCGCTGCTCGCCGATGTCCTCGTCGCCACGTTCGTCTGCGACACCGCGGCCTACGCCGGGGGCCGGCTCTTCGGGCGTCACCGGCTGGCGCCCGCGCTGTCGCCGAACAAGACACTCGAGGGACTCGTCTTCGGGGTCGTCGGCGGAACGCTCGGGTTCTGGTTCGCAGGGCTCTACCAGGACTGGCTGCCCGGCATCGACGCGCTCGTCATGGGCCTCTGCATCGCCGCGCTGGCTCCCGTCGGGGACCTCTTCGAGTCCATGATCAAGCGCGATCTCGAGATCAAGGACTCGGGCACGATCTTCGGGCCCCACGGCGGCCTCCTCGACCGCCTCGACGCCGTCCTCTTCACCGTGGTCGCCGGCTACTACCTCTCCGTCCTCTTCGTTTACTGAACGAGTACATCCCGCCACGTCCTCCGCTCTCGCCTGAATCAATGTCCCCGGCTACGCCGCGGACTTTTTGCTCTGCTTCCGCGTCCGGGCGTGCGGGGGCTTGCGCCTGGCCGGTTTTTGCGCGGCTTGCTCCATCGCGGCGACCTCGTTCGGGTCGTCTCCCGGGTGAAGCCAGGACTGGACTCGTGGGCCGTGGCGGAGCAGGGTGGCGCGCGTAAGGGCTTCGGGGCCGAAGCGCTCGCGGACGTCGTCGAGAACGGCGTCCACGGCATCCGAGCGGGTGTCGTCGAGCGGCAGTGGCATCTGCAGCGGGCGGTCTTCGACCAGGTTCGAGACCGTGACCCCGAGCAGCGTGATCCCGCGGCGCTCGATCGTCGGCCGCGCCGCCGCGAGCAGGTCGCGAACGGTCGCGAGCACGGTCTCGCTGCCGGCGGTGGGGCGGGGAAGGGTTTGCGAGCGGGTCGCGCGGGTGAAGTCGTCGAAGCGCAGCCGCAGCATCACCGTCCTCCCGACGCGGCGAGCGCGCCGCATGCGCCGGGTCACGCGGTCGACGAGTCCGATCAGGATCGCGTCGAGCTCCGCGGCCGTGCGGCGTGAGCGGCCGAAGGCCGACTGCGAGCCGATCGACTTGCGGCGGCCGCCCTTGCGCACCGGTCGGGGGTCTTCGTTGTGAGCGAGCCTGTGGATGTGGCGACCGGCGGCGCGGCCGAGAATCCGCACCAACCCCGCCTCGCCGAGCTCGGCGAGGTCGCGGACGATGGTCAGCCCGTTGCCGTGAAGACGCCGCGCGGTCGCCGGGCCGACTCCCCAGAGCGCCTCGACGGGCAGCGGGTGGAGGAACTGGCGCTCGCGCTCGGGCGCGACGATCAGCAGGCCGTCCGGCTTCGCGGCGTTGCTCGCGACCTTCGCCAGCGACTTCGTCCGCGCGACGCCGACGGTGATCGGCAGGCCCACCTGTTCACGGACGTCGCGCCGCAGACGCGTCGCGATCTCGCGCGGTGTCCCCTTGATCCGCTCGAGCCCGCGCACGTCCAGGAACGCCTCGTCGATCGACAGCGCCTGCACATGCGGGCTCGTCTTCTCGAAGATCTCGAACACCGCCTTGCTCGCCGCAACGTAGGCGGAGAAGCGCGGCTCGACCGAGATCAGCTCGGGGCAGAGCTCGCGCGCTTTCCGCCCGCCCATGGCGGAGCGGACGCCGAACGCCCGGGCCTCGTAGGAGGCGGCGAGGACGACGCCGCCACCGACGACCATCGGCCTCCCACGCAGGCGCTCGTCGTCGCGTTGGTGGACGGAGGCGAAGAAGGCATCGAGGTCCGCATGGAGAATCGTCGCCTCCGCACCAGGCACGAACGTATGTTCGCGCATGGGTGGTGTGGCGTCAAGGCGCTGACTCTCGGCTGGCCCCGGCGGGGCCGGCGTGGGTCTGGCAGTAGGGGGAGCGCGCGCCCGGTGGGCCACCGAAACCGAGCGGTGGGTTTGTCCCGCATAGCGGTACAAACCCACCCCCTCGGATGGGTGGCGATACGAAAGGCGCACCAATCAGCGCGGAACCGTCAACGCCCTCGGCCACGCGACAGAACGCCAACGCCGGGCCTGCCGCCACCTCCCCTACCTGCAATCTGAGCGCCGACGACTACCAGCAACCGCCCGGAAGCCCGCCGCGCGCTAAGCCCCCAACGCCTCCCGCACGAACGCGATGTCCTCGGGCACGCCGGCGTCCGGCGTCTCGACCACGATCGGCGCTCCGGCCGCCGCGCCCGCGCGGAGCATCCCCCGGAGCGCCTCCGGATCGATCTGTCCCTTGCCGAGCGCCTCGTGGCGGTCGGCCCCAGTTCCCGCCGGGTCGCGGGAGTCGTTGGCATGCAGGAGGTCGAGGCGACCCGTGATCGCGATCGCGCGCTCGACCGCGTCGTCGAGCGTCTCTCCGGCCGCGTGTGCATGGCACGTGTCGAAGCAGAAGCCCAGCTCGATCTCGCCGCCGTAGCCCGACAGGGCGTCCCACAGGAGCGCGAGCGCGTCGAACTTGCGGCCGACGGCGTTATCGCCGCCCGCAGTGTTCTCGATCAGTACCGGGACGTCGCTCTCGAGCTGCTCGAAGGTCCGTGGCCACCGACCGACGCCGGCTGGGATGCCGTCCTCCGCGTGGCCCGCGTGGACGACAACCCCGGCGGCACCGACCTCCGCCGCCGCGGAACAGGTCTGCTGGAGGACCTTGCGCGAGCCGTAGCGGATGTTCGGCTTGGGCGAACAGACGTTGATCAGGTACGGCGCGTGGACGTAGACGGGCAAGGGGGAGGCGATCAGCCGGGCGGCCTCGGGGTGGGGCGGGGGCGCGTGGTAATCGCCCGGATCGGAGAGGAAGATCTGCACGCACCCGGCGCCGATGCGATCGGCGCTCGCGAGCACGTCGACGCGCTCGACGTGGGCACCGATCGGGGGCGTGGCAGGCACGGAACGAGCATAGGCGCTCGCTTATCGCCGCCTTATGCCCAACGCTACCCTCACCCTCTTGATCAAGCGGGTTCTGATCCTCGGTTCCACGGGTTCGATCGGCGAGCAGGCGCTCGACGTGGTCGAGCGATCCGAGAGCCTCGTCGTGGCAGGCCTCTCGGCTCAGGGCAACTGGGAGCGCCTCGCCGAGCAGACGCGGGAGTACGGCCCGAAGACCGTCGCGCTCGCCGATCCCGACGCGGCCGCCCGCGCGGGGGCGGCGCTCGACGACGTGACGGTGCTCGCGGGGGACGAGGGCGTGATCGGCCTGATCGACGCGACCCAGCCCGACATCGTCCTGAACGCCGTCGTCGGCATCGCAGGCCTCGGTCCGACGATTGCCACGCTCAGCGCCGGCATCGACCTGGCGCTCGCCAACAAGGAGAGTCTCGTCGCCGGGGGCGACCTCGTGATGACCCTCGCCGAGGCCACCGGCGCGCGGATCCTGCCTGTGGACTCCGAGCACTCGGCGCTCCACCAGCTGATCGAGAACCAGCCGCCGGGCAACGTCGAGCGCCTCGTCCTGACCGCCTCCGGCGGGCCATTCCGGGGCCGGACCGACCTCGCCGGCGTCACCCGCGAGGAGGCGCTCGCCCACCCGACGTGGGACATGGGCGGGCGGATCACGATCGACTCGGCGACGCTGATGAACAAGGGCCTCGAGGTGATCGAGGCCCATCACCTCTTCGGGCTCGCCTACCCGCTGATCGACGTCGTGGTCCACCCGCAGTCGATCGTCCACGCCCTCGTCCAGCTCTCCGACGGCGCCCACCTTGCCCATCTCGGGCTCCCCGACATGCGCGTGCCGATCTCCTACGCGCTCAACCACCCCGATCGGCCCGGCGCCTCGACCCCGGCGAATCTCGCCCGGCTCGGCACGCTCAGCTTCGAGGAGCCTGACGTCGAGACCTTCCCGTGCCTGCGGCTCGCCCGGGAGGCGGGCAGCCTGGGCGGCAACGCCCCCTGCGCTCTCAACGCCGCCGACGAAATCGCGGTGGCGGCTTTCCTCGCGGAGAAGATCCCCTTGACCGCGATCCCCGCGGTGATCGGCGGCGTGCTCGAACGCACGGACGTGCAGCCCTTCGGGCATTTCCAGGAGGTCTTCGAGTGCGACGCCGCCGCGCGGGCGACGGCGCGTGAGCTCGTTGACCGCGCGGGTGCGACAGCGTGAGTTGGCTGCTCGCCTTCGCCGGGTTCGCGGCGCTGATCATCCTCCACGAGGCCGGCCACTTCGTCGCCGCGAAGGCGGTCGGGATGCGGGTCGAGCGTTTCTTCCTCTTCTTCCCGCCGAAGCTCTGGTCGATCAAACGCGGCGAGACCGAGTACGGGATCGGTGCGATCCCGCTCGGGGGCTTCGTCAAGATCACCGGCATGAACCCGGAGGAGGAGCTGCCTCCGGAGGTCGCTCCTCGCGCCTACTACCACCAGCCCGTGTGGAAGCGGATCGTCGTCATCGCCGCGGGGCCGTTCGTGAACTTGGTGATCGCGTTCGTGATCCTCTACTTCCTCGCGTTCGACGTCGCCGAGCCGACGTCCGAGGTGGAGTCGATCGCGGCTGGCTCACCGGCGGCGCAGGTCCTCGAGCCGGGCGACGAGATCGTCGCGGTCGACGGTGTCCGCGGCGAGCTCACGGATCTCCGCGACCAGATCGCCACGCACGAGTGCGCCGGAGAGCCGGTCGATGGCTGTCAGGCGACGACCGCGGCGGAGCTCACCGTGATTCGCGAAGGACGCGAGGTCATGATCGAGGTACGGCCCGAGTACGACGCCGAGGCCGAGCGGCCGTTGCTCGGGTTCCGCTACGGGACCGAATCGCTCGACCCCGGCCCGATCGGGGCCGCGGAGTGGTCGGTCGACCGGATGTGGGACGTGACCACGCAGACCGTGACCATCTTCGCCCGCATCTTCGACGCCGAGCAGCGCGAGCAGCTCTCGGGCGTGGTCGGCAGCTACGAGGTCACGCGGCAGTCGATCGAGTTCGACACCCGCCAGGCGCTCTTCGTCCTCGCGCTGATCAGCCTCTCGCTCGCGGTCATCAACCTGTTCCCGTTCCTGCCCCTCGACGGCGGGCACATCTTCTGGAGCATCGTCGAGAAGGTCCGCGGCCGGCCGGTGTCGTTCGCGGTCATGGAGCGCGCCAGCGTCATCGGCTTCGCGCTCGTCATGGTCCTCTTCGTGATCGGGCTCTCCAACGACATCGATCGCTTGACCGGCGAGGGGTTTGACGTCACGCGATAGATTCCGCGCAGAATCCCTGGTTTCTGCGTGAGGAGGAGTAGGTGATGGAGGCGACGACGGCTGACGCGCCGAGCGGCGAGAGGTACGCGAGCGGCGGTCCGGGGAAGGGTCTGTTCGCTCCGAACCTTGCGCTCGCGTTCAAGGCGACGGTCGATCGCCTCGGCGACGACGAGGCGATCATCTGGTACGACGGGGAGGAGCGGAAGGCCGCCTCTTGGACCGAGGCCGCCGAGCGGGTGCGCCAGTACGCGGGCGGCTTCGCGAAGCTCGGGATCGCCAAGGGCGACACCGTCGCGATGATGACCAACAACCGGCCCGAGTTCTACGCGGCCGACATGGCGATCGTCTCCCTCGGCGGAGTCCCGTTCTCGATCTATCAGACCTCCTCGCCCGACCAGATCAAGTACGTGGTCGGCGACGCGGGCGCGAAGGTCGCAATCGTCGAGGCTCCGTTCCTCGAAGTCTTCAACGAGGCGCGCAAGGAGCTGCCGGAGATCGAGCACCTGATCGTTCTCGACGGCGAGGGCGGCGACTACACCCTCGACGAGATCGGCGAGATGGACCCGGACTTCGACGTCGAGTCGCGGCTGGACGCGGTCGAGCCCGACGACCTGCTGACGCTGATCTACACGTCAGGCACGACCGGGCCGCCGAAGGGCGTCCAGCTCACCCACCGCAACCTCATGAACCTCGTCGGCGGGATCGACGGGATGATCGACTTTCCCGACCGGGGCGCGAAGGTGATCTCGTGGCTGCCGCTGGCCCACATCGCGGACCGCGGCGCCAACTACTACTTGCCGGCGATGCTCGGAGCGTCGATCACCGTCTGCTCGGACCCGCGGACGATCATCGACTTCCTGCCGAAGGTGAACCCGACTTTCTTCTTCGCCGTACCGCGGATCTGGGAGAAGCTCAAGGCCGGGCTCGAGGCGAAGATGGCCGCGATCCCGGGCGAGGAGGGCGAGAAGGCCCGTGCCGGGCTCGACGCAGCGATCAAGAAGGTCAAGCTCGAGCAGGCCGGCGAGGACGTTCCCGCCGAGCTCGCGGCCGCCGTAGAGGCCGCGGACGCCGCGATGTTCGTCCACCTGCGCAAGGCCCTGGGCCTCGACGAGGCGAAGTCCGTGAACGTCGGCGCCGCGCCGACGCCGCTCGAGGTGTTGGAGTTCTTCCACGCGATCGGGATCAAGATCGGCGAGCTCTGGGGAATGTCCGAGACGTGCGGCGTGGTGACGATCAATCCTCCCGAGAAGGTCAAGCTCGGCACCGTCGGCCCGCCCGCTCCCGGGTGGGAGGTTCGACTCGCCGAGGACGGCGAGGTCCAGGTCAAGGGCGACGCGAACATGGTCGGCTACCGAAACCAGCCGGAGAAGACGGCCGGGACGATCGACTCGGAAGGCTGGCTCTCGACCGGCGACATCGGCGAGCTCGATGAGGACGGCTATCTGAAGATCGTCGACCGCAAGAAGGAGCTCATCATCAACGCCGCCGGCAAGAACATGTCGCCGGCGAACATCGAGGCGAACCTGAAGGCCGCGAGCCCGCTGATCGGCCAGGCGGTCGCGATCGGCGACCGGCGCCCCTACAACGTGGCGCTGATCGTGTTGGACCCGGACTTCGCCCCGACATGGGCGGCGCAGAACGGTCTCGAGGGCAAGGGCCCGGAGGACCTGGCCGGCGAGGACGCCGTGCGCGAGGCGATCCAGGCCGGCGTCGACGGCGCGAACGAGAAGATGTCCCGCGTGGAGCAGATCAAGAAGTTCAAGATCCTGCCGACGGAGTGGGCGCCGGGCGGCGACGAGCTCACGCCGACGATGAAGCTCAAGCGCAAGCCGATCGACGCCAAGTACGCCGAGGAGATCGAGGAGCTCTACGCCGGCTGATACCGACAGCGTCGGGCTCGTACACAGTTCGCTCGCGGCCTCAAACGATCGCGACCTGCCCGCGTGAGGGCGCGCGATCGAACGGTTCTTCGAGATGTCACGCGTGGGTTCGGAGTGTGGCTGCCAGCCGACGCCCGGTGGACCGATCGACATCACAGTGCCCGGGCGCAACGGCCGGCTCCGCAGGGGCATTCGCGTTCACAGCGGCGATCGCCTGGGCGAAGACGAGTCGACCGTGGTCGACGGGATCCCGTGCACGACGGTCGAGCGCACGATCCTCGACCTCGCCTCCACCTACGACCAGCGCAGGCTCGAGAGCATCTGTGAACGTGCCGCGGGTGAACAGCGAGTTGGAAGCGCGTCTGCTGCGGGCATGCTGCGCGCCGGGATCGAGCGCCCGATCGTGAACGGGCGAATCGAGGCGGGGGGCACGGACTTTGAGGTCGACTTCCACTGGCCTCGTTACCGGCTGATCGTCGAGACCGATGGCAAGGCATTCCCTGACAGTCCGACCGCAGCGCGCCGCGACGCTCGCCGCGACCGCGTCCGCGGCGCCGCCGGCTGGCACACGCTTCGCTTCGACTGGCAAGCCGTGACGGAGCGCGAGAGCGCCACGCTCACGAGCATCACCGATCGCCTCAGGGCGCGAGGGGCATGAAACGTCCCGTATCGGGACGAAACGTGCCGCTCGGCGACGGGGCGGCGTCAGCCCTTGACGCGCTTGAACTTCGCCTTCGCCGGCGTCGGGTCCCTGACCCCGGCGGCGGTCACGGCGTAGACCTTGAACCTGTGCTTGCCGGCGTCGACCTTCTGCTTGAACGGCGAGCTGCACTCCTCGAACCCGCCCTTGTCGAGCTTGCACATGAACGTCGACCCGGCGGCGGACGATGTGAACTTGAACTTCGCCTTGGCCTTCGTCGACTTCTTCTTCGGCGCCTTCGTGATCGACGTCTCCGGGGCCGCGGCGCCGCCGCAGGCGATCTCGGTGGGCGTCGTCGAGTTGCTGCGCGGCGTCGGCGTCCTGAGCGCGAAGTCGGCGACGCTCTCCTCGGTGTCGTCGGTCGCCTCGAGCAGGGTCGCGCAGCCGGGCGCGATCGACCGTGTGAGCGAGGAGCCGGTGGGAATCGCCGGCGCGGGCGTTCCGGTCGGACCCGGCAAGGTTGCGGCGCCGGTGAACGCGCCCCACGAGACGCAGTCGATGTTCTCGAAGCAGGCGGCGCCGCCGGGCCCGTACGTCTGGACGGCGTCGGAGAGCATCGGGTAGACGAGGTCGGCGCCTGGCGTCGCCGTATCGCCGATCAGGATCGTGCGCTGATTCTCCCCGTTCGGGGCATTGCCGCTGAGCGCAAAGCTCGCCAGTAGCGTCCCGGTCGCCGTGTAGAGGGTGACGGTGTGGCCGCCGACCAGGTTCTGGCCCGCTTCGTACATCTGCAGCTCGATGAACGCGGAGTCCGCGCCCGCCGGGTCGGGCGCGATCTCCCTCACCTTGACCAGGTGGAAGCTCGCCGAGGCGCTCGGCGCGCATGCGAGCGCCACTGCCGCCGCCAGTAGCGAGATCCCGATTCCTCTGCGCACCTGCTTCAGACTAAAGCCCCGGTGTCACAATGTCTCCGTGGCATCGAAGCGTCAGATCTTCGTCGGCGGCGTTCCGATCGGCGGCGGGGCACCCGTCGCCGTGCAGACGATGACGAAGACCGAAACCGCGAATCTCGAGGCGACGATGGAGCAGATCGAGAAGGTCGCCGAGGCCGGGGCGGATCTCGTCCGCGTCGCCGTCCCTCGCGATGAGGACGCGGTCGCGCTGAAGACGATCGTCGAGCGCTCGCCGATCCCGGTGATCGCCGACATCCACTTCAACCACACTCTGGCCCTGAAGGCGATCGACGCCGGCGCCCACTGCATCCGCCTCAACCCGGGCAACATCGGCGGGCGCGAGAAGGTCGCCGAGGTCGCGGTGAGGGCGACCGAGCGCGAGGTGCCGATGCGGATCGGTGTCAACTCCGGATCCCTGCCCAAGCACCTGCACGCGCTCGAGCGCGAGAACCCTGTCGAGGCGCTCGTGACCGCGGCCGCCGAGTTCGTCGAGATGATGGAGTCGCTCGACTTCGAGAACTTCAAGGTCTCGATCAAGTCCACGAACGTCCCGAACACGATCGCCGCGAACCGGCTGCTCTCCGAGCGGATCCCCTATCCGCTCCATCTCGGGATCACCGAGGCCGGGACGAAGTGGTCGGGCTCACTCAAGTCCGCGGTCGGCCTCGGCACCCTGCTCGCAGACGGCGTCGGCGACACGATCCGCATTTCGCTATCGACCTTCCACGCTGAGGAGGAGGTCAAGGTGGCCTGGGAGATCCTCAAGGCGCTGAAGCTGCGCGAGCGCGGCCCGGTGCTGATCGCATGCCCGACCTGCGGCCGCCTGCAGTTCGACATGGACGCCGTGGTCGCCGAGATCGAGCAACGGCTCGAGGCGTACGTCGAGCCGATCGAGGTCGCCGTCCTCGGTTGCGCCGTGAACGGGATCGGCGAGGCCTCGCACGCCGACTTCGGGATCACCGGCGCCAAGAACGAGGGTCTGATCTTCGCCCACGGCAAGCCACTGCGGAAGGTTCCGCAAGCGGAGCTTGTCGACGCGCTTTTCGTCGAGATCGACAAGTCGCTCGACCGGGGCGCGGTCGAGGTCGACGACCGTGAGGCCGCGGAGGGAGCCGAGTGGCTCGAGCGGATCGAGGAGGAGAACGCCGATGAGCTCACCCCGGAGCGGATCGCGAAGCTCGAGGCCGAGAAGGCACGAGCGGAGGGCAACGACGTCACCGCAGAGCCGTTCCTGAAGCCGGTCAAGGGCCGCGCGGTAGAGCTCGACGAAGAGGCATCGCCGACCGCCGGAAGGCGCTTCACGCGCGCCTGAGGCAGGGACCGCGCGGTGGCCAATACCGAGACGGTCCGGGTCGCCGCGGTGCAGGCGACTCCCGTGATCCTCGATCTCGAAGCCAGTCTCGAGAAGGCGTGTGGCCTGTTGGGAGAGGCGGCCGAGCAGGGCGCCGTCCTCGCCGTGCTGCCCGAGTGCTTCCTGCCGCTCTATCCCTCGAACGCGTGGGCGGCCGAGGCCGCTTCCTTCGGCGGCTGGGACGATTTCTGGCTCCGCCTCTGGGAGAACTCGGTCGACGTCGAGGGGCCCGAGCTGAAGCGCCTTGCCGAGGCTTGCCGCGAGCACGAGATCTGGTGCGCCATCGGCGTCAACGAGCGCGAGTCGGAGCGCCCGGGCACGCTCTACAACACACTCCTGATCGTTGGCCCCGAAGGCGTCGCGCTGCGCCACCGCAAGCTGATGCCCACCCACCACGAGCGCCTCTTTCACGGCATCGGCGCCGGCGACGATCTCGGTGTCGCCGAGACTCCCGCAGGGCGCGTCGGGGGGTTGATCTGCTGGGAGAACCGGATGCCGCTGGCGCGCTACGCGGTCTACCGCGGCGGCCCGCAGATCTGGGTCGCACCGACGGCCGACGACTCAGACGGCTGGCTCGCGAGCATGCGCCACATCGCGATCGAGTCCGGCGCCTACGTGGTCTCGGTCCCGCAGTACATCCCGGCCGCCGCATTCCCGGAGGACTTTCCCGTCCCGTTGCCTGAGGGCAAGGACGTCTTCGGCCGCGGCGGCGCGGCGATCGTCGCGCCGGGGAGTGGGAAGGTGATCGCCGGCCCGCTGTATGGCGAGGAAGGGATCCTCGTCGCCGACTGCGACCTGCGGGGCGCGCTCGCCGCCAAGCGCTGGTTCGACGCCGTCGGCCACTACAGCCGTGAGGACGTGCTCGGCGGGCTCGCAGACGACGCGGGCGGCCGCTGAGGGCTAGGGACGGCCCCGGCCGGGTAGGCGGCGGTACACGATGGCGGAGGCAGAGGAGACACTGGAGGAGCGGCAGGCGATCGAGCGGCTCAACGCCGCCCTCACCCTGCAGCTGCGCTCGGCGCTTCAGTACTCGCTCACGGCCGCGAGCCTGGTCGGGTTCGAGGTCCAAGCCGTCGGCGGCAGGTTGACCGAGTACGGGGACTGCGAGCTCGCCGACGCCCGCCGGCTGATCGAGAAGGTCGTGGCACTCGGCGGCACCCCGACGACCGAGGTCGCCGAGCTGCGTGTGGAGAAGGACCCGCAGGAGGCGATCGACTGGCTGATCGAGTGCGAGCGGGCCGCGATCGACGCTCTCCAGGCCGCGATCGAGCCAACGGGCCGTGAGGGCCGCTCGGAAGCGCTCGAGCATCGCCTCGAGCATCTGATCATGCGCAAGCAGGAGCAGGTCGACTTCCTCGAGCGCGCCCGCGGCGAATCCGGCTCCGACTGACCGGGGGCGCGCATGCGAGTCCGCGACGCAACGCCCGACGACTGGCCGGACATCTGGCCCTTCTTCCGCGAGATCGTCGCCGCCGGGGAGACCTATTCGTACCCGCCGGAAATCGACGAGGACGCAGGCCGGGAGCTCTGGATGCCCGCGCCGCCCGGCCGGACGACCGTCGCCGTCGAGAAGGACGGCGCGGTGATCGGCAGCGCCAGCATGTACGCGAACCGGCCGGGGCGAGGCTCGCACGTCGCCAGCGCCAGCTTCATGGTCGACCCAGCCGGCTCAGGCCGGGGCGCCGGCCGCGCCCTCGCCGAGGACATGATCGAGTGGGCGCGCGCCTCCGGATTCCGCGCGATTCAGTTCAACGCCGTGGTCGAATCGAACACGCGCGCCGTCGCACTGTGGCGCTCCCTCGGCTTCGAGATCATTGGCACGGTGCCGGAGGCCTTCGCCCACCCGTCGCTGGGTTACGTCGGCCTGCACGTGATGCACCGACCGTTGGTCTAGCCGCCCCGGTTCGCCGAGATGCCTGCCGTCACCTACGTGGCCGACCTGGAATCGGCCGTCGCGCAGGCGAAGGAGGCGGCCGGTCAGCGGAACGTGCTCGTCCACGGCGCCTCGATCGCCCGGCGAACGCTGGCCGCGGGCCTCCTCGACGAGCTGCAGATCCATCTCGTGCCGGTCCTGTTCGGAGACGGCCGCAGGCTGTTCGAGGATCTCGGGACCGATCAGCGCGAGCTGGAGGTGATCCGCGTGGTCCAGGGGCGCGACGCCGCCCATCTGCGCTATCGCGTCCGGCGCTGAGGGTTCGGGCTCAGGGCGTCGCGAACCGGGGGCGGCCGGTGAGGCCGAGCAGCCATACGTAGGTGAGGGCCTCGCGCGTGTCCGCGGTGGTGTCGCCCGCGGTCCGGACCGCCTGCGCGGTCAGCTCCCACGAGGCCGCGACCACGGCCCGGCCGACGAGGCGGGGCGGGGGCTCGAGGCTTGGATCGACGCGCCGTATCCAAGCCGCCACCGCCGCGAATCGCTTCTCGGCCAGCTGCATCGCCCGGTCGCGGTGCTCCAGGCCCGGCTCGCCGACGGCGTGGATCTCGACCAGGAACGCGCGGCACGCGAGCGGCCTGCGGCGGCCCCAGTCCACCAACTGCTCGGCGGCCGCCGCCAGGACCTCGGCCGGGGATGACGTCGCGCTGACGCCCGCAATGTCGGCGAGGAACTGCTTGCCGAACTCGTCGTAGGCCGCGAGGAAGGCGTCCTGCTTGTTGCGGAACTGCTCGTAGAACGTGGTCCTCGAGATCCCCGCGGCCTTCGTGACGTGGGCGACCGTTGTTCCCGCGTAGCCGTGCTCGCCGACGATGTCGAGGATCGCGTCGAGGATCCGCTGCCGCTGCGAGGCCTCGACCTGCTCGCGGGTGAAGCCGTGCGGCCCCTTCGGCAGGCGCTCCGGGATCTCGGACTGCACGGTCATGTACTGCGATGGTACAGTACGTCGTGTACACGGGTGATACGTCACTAGTCGGAGGAGATCCAGCGCATGTCCACACAGGTCCGCCGTCGGATTCGGCTCACGCTGCTGCTGTTCTGTGTCCTCGCACCGCTGACCGGCGCCCAGGGAGCGGCCGCGGATGCGCCCAACATGACGTCCAGCAACGGGATCACCGTCTCGGGCTGGCGCTGGATCACGCCGAGGACCCTCGAGGTCGACATCTCGACCGCGAAGGTGGCCCCGGTGGCGGTGAACGGCCCGCACCGCGTGCGCATCACCCTCCCGAACAACTACTTCCAGAGCGGATCGACCCGCTTTCCGGTCCTCTATCTCCTCCACGGGGGAGCCGGCGGCAACTCCGCGCAGTGGACGACCGGCGGGGGCGCCGTCGAGCCGATCACGAACAACCGCCCGTTGATCACCGTCATGCCCGACGGCGGGAAGGTCGGCTGGTACACGAACTGGAAGGACCAGACGGGCGGCGCCCAGAACTGGGCGGATTTCCACCTCAACCAGTTGATTCCGTGGATCGACGCCAACCTGCGGACGATCGCCTCGAAGAGCGGACGCGCAATCGGCGGCCTCTCGATGGGCGGCTTCGGCGCCGTCCGCTACGCGCAGGACCGCCCCGACCTGTTCGCCTACGTGGCGAGCTTCTCCGGCGCCGTCGATCTCGGCGACTCGGGCACGCGGGCCGTGGTCACGGAGCAGGCGATCGAGCACGGCTTCCCCGCTCACGGTCCCTTCGGTTCGCCGTGGTGGCCCAACGACGGAACCTGGAACGCACTGAATCCCCTCAACCGCGCCTCGCGCCTGCACGGCGTCGGCGTGGCGCTCTACGCCGGCGGGGGCATCCACGACGCCGATGCGCTCGAGGGCACGATGCGAGCGTCCGCCGACCGGTTCCACAACTCCCTCAACGCCGCGGGAGTGCCGCACTTCTATTGGATGTACGGGCGCCCGGGACCATCGGTCCCGTACGGCTGCGACGGCGGCCACAACTTCAGTTGCTGGAACTTCGCGCTCAACGACGCGATGCCACGGATCATGGCGGCGCTCGGAGGGCCGCCGCCTCCGCCTCCGCCCGGCTTCTCCGACGGTGATTTCGAGACACCGGGCATGGGGCCGTGGGTCTGCACCGGGCAGTGCGGCGTCGACCATGGCGCCGGCCTGGCGCGCACCGGCACCGGCAACGGCTGGATCCGCAACACGGCCGGCTGGAACAACCTTCACCAGACGATCAGCGTGCAGCCGAACAGGTCCTACACGGTCTCCGCGTGGATCCGGACCTCGGCCAACAACGCCGACGGCTACCTCGGCCTCCGGACGCCGGGCGGCCAGGTCGTCGGGGAGCAGCGCTTCGGGCGCCTCGACGGCTACACGAGGGTGTCAGCGACCGTCAACACCGGCTCGAACTCGACGCTCGTCGTCTTCGCGGGCCTGTGGGCTAACGGGGACACCTGGGCGCAGGTCGACGACGTCACCGTGGCGCCCCAGTGAGCTAGCGGGCCCGCGGCGCCGCCGAGCGGCATGAAACGTCCCCATACGGGACGTCTCGCGCCGCCCGATCCCGTGGGGCGCTTCGCCGAGGTCGTGATCGCCGCTTGAACGACGACTCCCGACGCTCCTACGCAGCTCATGCGGGCTCGCAGAGGATCGACTCGAGGATCGGCAGGTCGCGGGGGTTCCGGGGCTCGGTCGACCGCACGCGCCACCCCGTTTCCGCCAACATCGTTCTGAGGAATCCCGGCGAGTAGACGCTCAGGGCGGCGGGACGTTCGGGCTTCCCTTCCAGGTACGGATCCGCGTCATCCGACAGGGACGCCGAGAAGAAGAGTCGGCCAGACTCGCGCACGTACCCACGCAGGATCGAGAAGATCGAGCGGGCATCGTCGGGGAGCTGATGCGTGATCACCGAGAACATGCAGATCACGTCGAATCGCCGATCGCCGACCGGCAGCTTCGTCTCGGGCGTCAGCGGCACGCCCGTCGGGTTGTACCTCGGGTTCAAGGCATCGATATGGACGAACGTCAGCCGGGGGTCCGGGACGGTCGCGGCGAGGAACTCGATCATCTTTCGGTAGACGTCGACGCCGACGTATGTTTTCAGTGGTAGGGCGCGATTGACGATTGCGTCGGCGAACCTGGATCCGCACCCGAAGTCGAGGACATCGAGACCCGCCAGATCCGGGACACCAATCCGCTCGCACATGTAGTCGATCAGCGAACCTGCTTGCTCGGCATCCGGGTCGATCTCGCGGTGCATGCGGCGCCTGAACTCGCTCGGGATGCTGAAGTGCGCGGTTGCCGAGGACTCGGGACCGCTGCTTGAGATTTCGCACAGCAGGTCCGCCGCTTTGCGCTTCTCCTCGGCGCTCAGGGCGTCCGAAGCGACCATCCGTCCGAGCACCCTGGCGAAGCGGCGCCGGCGCTGCCCGCGGGTAAGCGGACGATCGCCGGGTGACGCCTGCTCCGGTTCGGCCATCCTCCGCACATTATCCCGCGCAGCATTGGCCGGGGCGTGATCTCCACCTCGTTCCGCGAATCCGCCTACGAGCCGTTGCCCGCACATTCTCGCGCCTCGCGGGCTACGCTGGCCGCGCTGTGGCGAGGCTCTCGACCTACTTCCTTCCCACCCTCCGCGAGGATCCGGCGGACGCCGAGGCGCTCTCGCACCGCCTGCTCGTCCGCGCCGGCCTCATCCGCCAGCTGGGCGCGGGCCTTTGGACCTGGCTCCCCGCGGGCTACCGCGTCGTCAAGCGGGTCGAGGCGGTCATCCGCGAGGAGATGGACGAGATCGGCGGCCAGGAGATGCTGATGCCGGTGCTCCAGCCCGCCGAGCTCTGGCAGAAGACCGGGCGCTACGACATCGACGAGCTGTTCAAGCTCGATGACCGCAAGGGCTCGCCGCACGTTCTCGCGATGACCCACGAGGAGGCGCTCACCTTCCACATCGCCCGCGACGTGCGTTCCTATCGCGAGCTGCCAAAGCTGCTCTACCACCTCCAGGTGAAGGAGCGCGACGAACCGCGTCCCCGCGCCGGCATCCTGCGAACGCGCGAGTTCACGATGAAGGACGCCTACTCGTTCGACCGCGACGACGAGGGCCTCGACGCCAGCTACGAGCTCAACCGAGGCGCCTACGCGCGCATCTACGACCGGTGCGGCCTGCGCTGGTACGAGGTCAAGTCCGACGTCGGGATGATGGGAGGCACGGACGCCCACGAGTACATGGCCCCGTGTCCGGCGGGCGAGGACGACATCGCGCTCGCGCCCGGCTACGCCGCCAACGTCGAGGTCGCCTCGGCGCAGGCGCAGGAGGTCGAGCTCCCGCCCCCGCTCGACTCTCCGCGCGAGGCGCCGACCCCCGGGCTGAAGACCGTCGAGGCGGTCTCGGAGGCGCTCGGCGTCCCCGCCGGCGCGGCCCTGAAGGCGATCCCCGTCGAGGTCGAGGGCCGCGGAATGGTCCTGGTGCTCGTCCGCGGCGACCACACGCTCAACGAGATCAAGCTCCGCAACGCACTCGGCGCCGACTTCCGCCAAGCCACACCCGCGGAGATCGAGGCCGCGCTCGGCCCGCCCGGCTTCATCGGCCCCGTCGGCGGCACGGTCCCGGTGATCAAGGACGCCGCGATCCAGGGCTCGGGCTTCTTCGCCGGCGCCAACAAGGCCGACACGCACCTGATCGGGGTGGAGCCCGGACGCGACTTCGAGTTCGAGGAGCTCGACGTGCGCACGGTCGTCGCCGGCGACGTCGCCCCAGGTGGCGACCCGATCGAGATCGTGCCGGCGATCGAGGTCGGCAACATCTTCAAGCTCGGCTCCCGGTACTCGGAGCCACTCGGTGCCACGTTCCTCGAGGAGGACGGCTCCGAACATCCCGTTGTGATGGGCTGCTACGGGATCGGCTCCGCGCGAATCGTGGCCGCGGCGGTCGAGCAGAACGCGGACGAGAAGGGGATCGTCTGGCCGCGCGCCCTCGCCCCCTGGGACGTCCACCTCGTCTCGCTCGGCCGCAAGGGCGATGAGGCCGTCCAGGCGGCGGAGAAGCTCTACGAGGAGCTCCGCGCAGCCGGGCTCGAGGTCATCTACGACGACCGTGAGGCGGGGGCGGGGGAGAAGCTCACCGACGCCGAGCTCCTCGGCTGCCCGCTGCGGATCGTGGTCGGCAAGCGGGCCCTCGCCGATGGTGAGGTGGAGGCGTCCGAGCGCGCGAGCGGGCGCGAGGAGCGGATCCCGCTCGCCAACGTCCCCGGCCGCGCCGCGGAGATCCTGGACGGGCTCGGTGGCGGAGACTGAGACGCCGGTACGCCGCCGCTTCTCGAAGCGGCGCCTGTTCGGGATCGATCGATCCGGGCCACCGCCGAGCTCAACCAGGGCAGGCGCCCCGCTGCACCCCTGGACGATCCCGAACATGGTCGGGTACCTGCGGCTCGCCGCGCTGCCCGTCTTCTGCGTACTCGCCTTCTCCTCGGAGGACGGGCGCGAGCTGGCGCCGGCGCTGATCTACTTCTGCATCGCTTTCGGCGACTACGTCGACGGCTTCCTCGCCCGCGCGACCGGCCAGTACTCGCGCATGGGCGCCCTCCTCGACCCGGTCATCGACCGCCTCACGGTGCTCGCGGGCGCCGCCGTGTGCTGGCATTTCGAGCTCCTGCCCCGGTGGGCGATCGCCCTGCTCGCCGTCCGTGAGGTGGCCACGCTCGTGCTCGCCCGGATGGCGCTTCGCCGCGGGATCGACCTCGAGATCAACTGGATCGGCCGGGTCGGCGTCTTCCTCGTCTTCGGCGGGATCTTCTGGAGCATGGTCGTCGACTGGTGGATCATCCAGGCGGGCTTCGTCGTCGGCGTCGCGATCTCGATCCTCGCCACCCTCGTCTACGTGCGGGCGGCACGGACCCGCCCGCCGTCCCACCCGGCACCCGCCGCCCCCGGCTGAGCGCCTGGGCCTACGACTCTGCGGCGGACTCGTTTGCGATCCGCAGGCCGACGCCGTTGGCGGGGGCCTCGCGGTTACCGCCCTGGGGGGAGAGATCCACGCGCTCGGCGGCGAGGGCGGCGGGATCGCGCACCCGCGGGTCGAGGCTGACGCGCGGTTCCGGATCACGGTCGAAAGCCGCCGCAACGGCGGTTCGAACAGGTCCCGGGCGCAATCACCGACCGCGGCGAGGCCGGGGCGAACCGCCTCGCGTTCCGGGGCCGGGTCGGTGGCACGAGGCTCGCACCCGGTCGCCCGCGCGAGCCCGGGGCGGAGCGCCGGCGGACGACATTCGGCGTCGGCCCCTGAGTGCGCGCCGGTCTCCTTGCAAACGCTCAAGCTCTACTTGAAGTTTGGCTTCAAGCCGTATAATCGCGGCCAGCCGGCTGGATGCCGGGTAAGGGCGCTCGGCCCCAGGGGAGTTCAAGGAGTCCAATGAACACTGACTACGACGAGACGTTTCCCGACATCGGGTCGATGAGCGACGAGGAGCTCAAGACCCTGATCAACGAGCTCACCGACGAGGAGCGCGAGGTGTCCTATCGGCGCCGCGTCCTCCACGGCAAGATCGACATCCTCCGTGCCGAGCTCGTCAACCGCCTCAAGGTGAAGCGGGAGGCCGGAGACGCGGCGCTCACCGGCGCCGACGTCCAGCAGCTCACCGACATCCTGCTCGGCAAGGTTCCGACGCCGGACGAGCAGACCGGGTAGGTCGAATCGGATGGCGGTCCACTGCCCGGAGTGCGGCTTCGTCAACCCCGAGGGCGCCAACTACTGCCAGAAGTGCGGCGCCTACCTCGGGCGGCCGGAGGGTGCGGACGAGCCGACGACGATGACCTACAAGGTCGATGAGACCGGTGAGTACACGCCGATCGACATCGACGAGGAGGTCGGCAAGGCCGGCGCCGCACTCGTGATCCGCTCCGGCGGCGGTCGCGCGGGGGAGAGCTTCACCGTTGAGCAGGAGCGGATCAGCATCGGGCGCACACCGGACGCCGGTGTGTTCCTCGACGACGTCACCGTCTCGCGCAACCACGCGCTGCTGGTCCGCCGCCAAGACGGCTACTACATCGACGACCTCGGGTCGTTGAACGGGACCTATGTCAACCGCCGCCGGATCGAGTCGCACAGGCTCTCCGACGGCGACGAGATCCAGGTCGGCAAGTACAAGCTCAGCTATTTGGAGCGGTGAGGGGTGGAGCGCATGGCGATCGCGACCGGAAAGCGAATCAGCGGCTCGAACGGTGAGGAGGGGACCACCATGCGCCGTGAGGGCGGCGACTCGCGCCCGCGCAAGGCATTGACGATCGGCGCGGTGGCGAAGATCCTCGGGCAGGAGTTCAAGGACATCTCGATCTCGAAGATCCGCTATCTCGAGGACCAGAAACTGCTCACCCCGCGCCGGACGCAGGGCGGCTACCGCCTCTACAGCCAGGCCGACGTCGAGCGTTTGCGCGCGATTCTGCGCATGCAGCGCGACGAGTTCCTGCCCCTGCGGGTGATCCGGCAGGAGCTCGCAACCGGGGACTTCACCGGCAGGCGCCCGAGCGGTGAGAGCCAGAAGCGCCGAGCGGCTTCGGTGGGTGAGCGAGTGACGACGTTCACGAGGGAGGAGCTGCTCGAGCAGGCCGGGGTCGGCGACCAGTTCTTGCGCGAGCTGCAGGAGTTCGGCGTGGTCCAGCCAGAGCGCCGCGGCGGCGGATCCGCCTTCGACGAGACCGACCTCGAGATCGTCCGTGCCGCCTCCGAGCTCTCCAAGTTCGGCGTCGCCGGGCGCAACCTGCGCGTCTTCAAGACGTCGGCGGACCGCGAATCGGCGCTACTGGAGCAGCTGCTGGGCGCCCAGCTGCGCTCCCGGAGTCAGGCGCGGCGCAAGGAGGCGGTCGAGAACCTCGAGAGCCTCGCGGCGGTCTGCGGGCACCTCAAGCATCTGCTCCTCGTCCGGGACCTGAGGCGGCTCAAGGCCACCGCGGAATAGCGCGTGCCGGGATGCCGAAGGTCACGCGCAGCAGGGTGATCGCGTCCGAGCCCGAGCGGGTCTGGGCCCTCGTTTCCGACCCGCACAACCTGCCCCGTTGGTGGCCCCGGGTGGTCCGGGTCGAGGACGTTCGCGACCCCGGCGGCAAGCGCGCGCGCTGGACGGCTGTGCTCGAGACGGACCGCGGGACAGGCGTTCGCGCCGATTACCGATGCACCGGCGCGACCGCCGCCGAGCGCTACGAGTGGGCGCAGGAGATCGCCGGGACGCCGTTCGAGAAGATCCTCAAGTCCTCGACGGTGGAGCTCAAGATCCGCCCCGCCGATCAGGGGGCGAAGGTGACGCTGGCGGGATCCGAGCAGCTCCGCGGGCTCTCCCGCCTCGGCTCGACGATGGTCAGGGGCGCCGCGCGGCGCCGTCTCGACGACGCCCTCGACGGGATCGAGAACGCGCTCGTCGGCCCAGCCGACTGAGCGCCGCTCTACTCCTCGGTGCCGGCTCCGCCCTCGGCGCCCGCGCCGCCGCCGGCGCCGGGAACCTTGCCCTCGAGGACCGTCTCACCGGGCTTCTCGAGCACGAGCGCGGTTTCGTCGATCGCATCACGGACGATGTTTTGGATCTCCGTCACGGGCGCGATCGAGACGTCGACCGTCTGCACCCGCGCGACGATCTGAAGCACCGCGCTCGGGATCGAGAAGCGGTCCTGGAAGCTGCCCCGTTCGTTGACCACGATCGGCGACAGCGGGTAGCCCTGCTCGCCGTCCAGCATCAGCCAGACCACGTAGGTCTGATCCTGCGGCGCCGGATCGAGGCCCTCGATCGCGATGTCGACGTAGGGCTGGTCCGCCGTTGCGATGCCGAAGATCGCCTGGCCGCGCGCGTCGCCGCCGTTCGTCGCCCGCAAGGTGACCTGCTCGATCTGCTCGCCCTCGTCGGCGGCGGTCTGCGGCGTTGTGGTTGAGGCATCGCCGCTGTCGGAGGCGGTGCTCGTGTCGTCGCCCCCGCCGCCGAAGGCGCCGGTGATCCCGAGCACGACGACGAGCAGGAGCACGGCGCCCGCGCCGAGGCCGACCATCAGCCGCGTCTGGCTCTGCGAGAAGGCCGGTCCGCTCCCGGTCCCCTCGACGCTTGCGGCCTCAGCGCCGGCCGCCGGTTTGCGCACGCGGCGCGGCTGACGCGCCTCGCCCGGAAGCCGCGGGAGCTCGGCATTCGGATACATCGTCCGCAGCGTCTCGCTCAGCTCGCTCGCGAGCCGGTGGTCCTCGGGGTCGTCGCGGAGGTGGCGGACCGCGTCGGCGCGGCCGATCGGGTCGGCCTGGCCGAGCAGGTAGTCGGTGAGGCCGACATTTCGGTCTGGATCGGTTCCGGCGAGTTCGGTGAGCGCCGCGCGAGCGCGGTTGCGGACGGTGTCCTCGTCGCCGCCGAGGAGCTGGGCCAGGCTCTCGTAGGACTGCCCGCGCTCGAGCACGAGCTGCAGGGTCGCGTTTTGCTCGCTGCTCAGCGCCATTTGCAGCGGAGACCTTACGGCCTGGGGGATAAGGAGCACGTAAGTTCAGAGTCGGCTGCGAGCTCCGTGGCAGCTACCCTGCGGCCGTGAACGAGCGGACGCCACCAGGGCCCGAGTCCGATCTCGCAAGCGCGATCGGGGTCGAGTACCTCGATGACGGGCCCGATCCCGCGACCGCGCGCGTGCCGGTCACGGATGCAGTGCGCCAGCCCTACGGGATCGTCCACGGCGGCGCCTACTCGACGATCGCGGAGAGCATCGCATCGCGCTCGACCTGGATCGCGGTCCGCGACGAGGGCATGCTCGCGTTCGGCCAGTCGAGCAACGCGACGTTCCTCCGACCGATCGCGGAGGGGACGATCCACGCGACCGCCCGCCCGATTCAACGAGGGCGGACGACCTGGGTCTGGGACTGCGAGATCAGCGACGATGAGGGGCGCCTGTGCGCCGTCGTGCGGATGACGATCGCCGTTCGGCCTTCCAGATGACCGAATCCGAATTCCCGCGCACGCGGATGGCGCACACGCGAAGTCGAATTCGGCTATCTAGCCTTCGTAGCGATTCGTGATCGGCAGTCGCCGGTCGCGCCCGAATGCCTTCGTCGTGATCCGGATCCCGGGAGCGGCCTGGCGGCGCTTGTACTCGGCGCGGTTGACGAGCCGGATCACGTCCTCCGCGACCTCGCCCGGGACGCCCTCGGCGACGAGCTCGTCGCGCGAGAGGTCGCGCTCGATATAGCCCTCGAGCGCCCGGTCGAGGAGCTCGTAGGGAGGGAGTGAGTCCTCATCGCGCTGACCGGGGCGGAGCTCGGCCGAGGGCGGCCGCTCGATGATCGACGCGGGGACGAGCGCGCCGCGGGCGATCGCGTTGCGATGCTCGACGAGCTCGTAGACGAGCCGCTTCGGCACGTCCTTGATCACGGAGAGCGCCCCCGCCATGTCGCCGTAGAGCGTCGAGTAGCCGACCGAGGTCTCGCTCTTGTTCCCGGTCGCGAGCACAAGCGATCCGCGCGAGTTCGAGAGCGCCATCAGCAGGTTGCCGCGGATCCTCGCCTGCACGTTCTCGGCCGCCAGCCCCTCGATCCCACCCGCGGCCTCGAGGATCTCGTCGTAGGCGGTCATCGCCGGCTCGATCGGCAGCTCGACCAGTTCGGTGCCGAGGCTCTTCGCCAGCGTGCGCGCGTCCCCCTGCGTCTCGTCGCTCGAGTGCGGGGAGGGCATGACCACGCAGGTGACCCGTTCGGCGCCGAGCGCGTCGACGGCGAGCAGCGCGACGAGCGCGGAGTCGATCCCGCCCGACAGCCCGAGGACCGCCCGCTCGAAGCCGTTCTTACGCACGTAGTCGCGGAGGCCGAGCGTGAGCGCCGCGTAGACCTCGTCGACATCGTCGAGCGGCTGCTCGAGCCGCTGTTCGGCCTCACCGTCCACGTCCCAGACCAGCAGGTCCTCCTCGAACTGCTTCGCGCGCGCGATCACCGCCCCCGCGGCGTCGACGACGAAGCTGTGGCCGTCGAAGACGAGATCGTCCTGGCCGCCGACGAGGTTGCAGCAGGCGATCGGGACGCCGAGCTCACGGGCGCGCTCGGCGAACATCCCCTCGCGCTCGGTTCCCTTTCCGCGCAGATAGGGAGAGGCGGAGGGGTTGAGGATCAGCTCGGCGCCGCGCTCCACCGCGAGCGAGGCCGGCGGCCCGGGCTCCCAGAGGTCCTCGCAGATCGTCAGGCCGATCGCCCGCCCGGCGAGCGTCGCAATCTGGGGCTCGGTCCCGGGCTCGAAGTAGCGGACCTCGTCGAAGACTCCGTAGTTGGGGAGCCGGGACTTGCGGTAGACCGAACGCACCTCGCCGCCCTCGAGCACGGCGAGCGAGTTGTGCGCGGGGCGCCGCCCGGGCGCGTCGGGCCGGGCGGCTCGCGGGCCACCCGTCGGCTCGGCGAACCCGACGAGCGCGGCAATCCCGCCGGTGGCCTCCCCCGCGAGCGCGGTCAGCGCGCGGACGTTGGCGTCCAGGAAGTGGCTCTTCAGGTAGAGATCCTCGGCCGGGTACCCGGGCAGGCAGAGCTCGGGGAAGACGACGAGCGAGGCGCCGGCGTCTCGGGCGCGCCCGATCCAGTCTGAGATCAGGGCCGTATTCCCGTCCAGGTCGCCGACCGTCGGGTTCACCTGCGCGAGCGCAATCCGCACCTTTTCCGCCTCCGGCATGTTGAGCAGTATGCAACCGGTCTTCGGTCGCGGTAACGGGGGGGTCGCCGTTAGCCCTTCCGGGCGCGTGTTCGCGCCCTAACATCCCGCATTCGATTCAGCCCGTAACGACGAGAAAGCGCAGGAGAACTTGACTCACGACGCTCCCACCCACCGGCCGACGGCCGTTTCCGCGCGCGTCGCGATCCTCGCGACAGCCGCGCTCACGGCCATCTTCGGACTTCCCGCGCTCTCGTCCGCCGGCGCTGTCGAGGGCTCCGCCGTCGCGGAGCCGGGCAACGGCGTCACCGGTGGCGTCCCCGCCAGGGTCGCTCTGCGGCGCGCCGAGGCGGCCGTGAACCCGGATCCCGGCGCCGAACCCGCCCGCGACGCGACCATCGCCCTGCGCGACCTCGCGCATGCGTTCCCGCGCCTCGAGGGCGCCAACCGCCGCGCGGCCCGCGGCCTGCTCGCCCGGCCGACCGACAAGAACGACCCGCAGCGCGACAGCTACAAGACCGCGGAGGCGGCGCCGCTGTGCTCGGCGAACTTCTGCGTCCACTACGTCGCCGGCACCGGCGACGCGCCGAACCTCGCGGACGTCGCTCCGGCCAACGGCGTCCCCGACTACGTCGAGGCGGTTTCGGCGGCGGCGGAGACGTCGTTCGTGGTCGAGAACGGAACGCTCGGCTGGCCCGACGCGAAGTCGGATGGCAACCTCGGCGGGGGCGGCGAGGGCCTCGTCGACATCTACCTCGCCGACATCGGCAACGACGGCCTCTTCGGCTATGCGGCGCCCGACCCGCCGCCGAGCCAGCGCTGCGGCCGGAAGTGCTTCGCCTATCTCGTGCTCGACAACGATTACGCGCCGGACGAGTTCAACTATCCGGACCCGGGGATCCCGCTGCGGGTGACGATGGCGCACGAGTACAACCACGTTCTTCAGTTCAACCTCGACGCGATCCAGGACGGCTGGCTGTTCGAATCGACCGCGACCTGGGCGGAGGAGAAGGTCTTCCCGAACGACAACGACTACATCAACTACCTGCGGAAGTTCGCGCGGACGCCGTCGACGCCGATCACCAACTTCAACGGCGCCGGCGGGCTGAAGATCTACGGCCTCGCGACCTTCCAGCACTGGCTCGACACCGGTGCGGGCAACTTCGGTCCCTCGGTCAACCTCGGCAACTGGACGCTGTCGACGAAGACGCGGCCGAAGGACTTCGCCGTCGCCTCCGTCGATGCCTCGATCCGCCAGCGCGGCGGCCAGGGCTTCGCGCAGGAGTTCTCGGAGTTCGCCGCGGCGAGCGCCGAGTGGAAGACGGCCGGGCCGTTCCCGGATGCGGCGGCCTACCCCGACGTGAAGCGCAAGGGTGCGCTGAAGCCGGGTGGCAACGCGAACCTGACGCTCGATCACACCGCCTACCAGCTGCTCAACGTCTCGGCTGCCGGCGCCTCCTCCGTCACCCTGCGGGTGAAGGGTGAGCGGGGCGTGACCACAGGCGTCGCCCTCGTCGGGCGCGACGACCAGACGGCGACCGTGACCACGCAGCTGCGGCTCCTGAAGAAGGGCGGCAAGGGCACCGTGACGCTGCCGAACGCGGCCAACTTCGAGCGGATCACCGCCGTCGTCGTCAACGCCGACGGGACCACGATCGGGTTCTCGCAGGCCGACGGCGACTGGGTCTACTCCAAGGACAACATCCGCTTCACGGCGACGCTGACGAAGTAGCGGCCTCGGCGAGTCGTGCGCGCAGGGCGGTCAGGCGCGCGCACGACTCGACCATCCGCTCGCGCAGCTTCGGACTCCGCAGGGCGCTGCGCTCGAGCGCGGCGAAGGCCTCGCCGCCGTCGGTGAGCGCGAGCAGGACGAGGTCGACGCCGGAATCCACCGCGGCGAGCGCCGCGGCGGTTTCGTCGTAGCCGGCGCCGGCGATCGCAACGGCACCGAGATCGTCACTGACGACCACGCCTCCGTAGCCGAGCTGATCGCGCAGGAGCTTGTCGACGACCCGGCGGGAGAGCGACGCCGGGGCGGCGCCGTCGTAGGCGGGGTACACCGCGTTAGCGACCATGATCAGCGGGACTCCGGCCTCGATCGCCGCCTCGAATGGCTCCAGATCGGACTCGAGTGCTCCGCGCGAGCCTTCGACAGCGCTCGACTCGAAGTCGGTATTGGCAATCGCCCGTCCGAGTCCCGGGAAATGCTTTGCCGTCGCCGCGACGCCGGCTTCGGCGAGACCGTCGGCGAAGGCGAGACCGAGCTCGGCGGCGCGCCCGGAACGGTCGGAGAACGCACGGGTGGTCATGAACGAGCCCTCCGCCGGCACGTCGAGAACCGGCGCGAGGTCGACGTCGATCCCGATCGCCGCCAGTGCCTCGCCGGTCTCGAGCCCCTGATCGCGTGCGAGCGAAGCGCCGCCCTCGGCGTCGATGTCGACCGGAGCAACGTCCGGCGGCTCGGCGGGGAATCGCTTCACCTCGCCGCCCTCCTGGTCGGTCGCGACCAGCGGCTCGGGGTAACCGCTCTTCCTCGCCGCCTTACGCAGTCGCTCGACCTCGGCCCCGACCGCCTGCGGGTCGGCGCCCTCAGGCGGGAAGAGGACGACGCCTCCGAGCTCGCCGCGGCGGGCCCGCCGAAGCAGCTCCTCGGTGGCGACCCCCTCCATCCGCACCATCAGCAGCTGTCCTGCGAGGCGGGCGTCATCGTCGGCAATCGCCGCGGGGCAGGCGGGCGGGGCAGGGGCACCCGCCGTCTCGCCGGCCCCTGAGCCCGGGGCAGACGGCGTGTCGGAGCCGCCGCCCGCGCCGACCGCCACGCCCGCGATCGCCGCCAGGGCCGCGAGTCCGCCGAGCGCGAACCGGCGCCGGCGGATGATCAGAGCCCGCCGCCGGCGCTCGTGCTCCCGCTGCCTAGAGCCTGTTTGGCGCGGGGCGCTGCTCACGCCTGTCGGTTCCCTGGCGACCGAGGTTGCTGACGATCAGGGCGACGACCGTGACGAGGTAGATCTGCCCGAAGAGCTGCTCGGTGATCGCGACCGAACGCGCCGGGTCGGACTCCGGGGACAGGTCGCCGTAGCCCGTCGTCGTCATCGTCGTGAAGCTGAAGTAGAGGTAGTCCGACTGGTCGGCGTCGATGTGCTGCGCGAACACCGGCTCGTCGGAAAGCGAGCTGATGATCCCGTACGTGTAGGAGAACGCCATCCCGATCAGCAGGTAGATGCAGAGGCCGGCGAACATCGTCGTCAGGGTCACCCCGCCGGCGGCGCGGTAGTGGCGCACCATGCCGGCGAAGACGGCGAGCGGCGCGATCACCACGAGCATCAGGCCGACGGCCCGCGTGGTGAGGACGCCGAGCTCCCCCGAGCCCAGCAGGATGCCCGCCGCGCTCAGGCAGGCGACGACGGTCAACGCGGTGACCGCGCGGATGATCGAGGGCCGGATCCCGGAGACGTGGAGCGCCGCCAAGAGCGTGACGCTCTGGACGACGAGCGTGACCAAGCGCGCGAATCCGGTGTCCGGCGCGCCGAGTTGAAAGCCGAGCGCGATCGCGATCAACAGCAGGACGAGGCCGAAGCCGGAGCCGCGAAGGCGCTCGTGCGGCAGGGGCGCATTCGGGTCGAAGATGGCCGGCATCGACCGCTACCTATACGCGGCGCGCCGGACGCAAGCAGGTCAGTGTCCGGCGCCGGCGACGGGGAGGCCGCGTGCGACCCGCGAGAGGCTCCAAGCCGAGACGAGCGCCCAGACGCTCTCGAGCAGGAGGAACCCCCACTGGCTCTCGTGCCAGGCGAGGACGGCGAGGACGAGCGAGCCGAGGAGGTTGAGCACGAGGTAGGCATAGGAGTCGAGCCGCATCCAGCCCGCCTGGGCGGCCGCGAACGCGGTCAGGATCAGCAATGCGCCGACGACCTGGATCACCTGGTCCATGGACCGCGGAGGCTAACTGTCCCCCGGCTGACCCGACAAGAGCGGACGCGAAGCGGAGTATTTTTGTCGGAACGTCATATATTCCGCGGTCGATGGCAGCGGACGAATACAGGGTCGAGGTCGACCTCGACGACGAGGCCCACGGACATCCGTTCTCGGAGCGCCTCGCCGCGCTCGACCTGGACGAGGAGGTCGCCGAGCGCCTGGGCGGGCGCGTGATCGTCACCCGCGACGGCCCGCACATGTTCGTCTACACGGAGACTCGCGAGGCGGCCGCGGAGGCGGAGCGGGTCGTGAGCGAGACGCTCACCGAGGACGGCCTCTACGCCGACGTGCGCGTCACCCGCTGGAACCCGGGCACCTCGCAGTGGCAGGAGGGCGACGCCCCGGTGGACGAGTCGGCGCCGGAGCCGGACTACGCCGCGGCGGCGGAGGAGGAGGGCGTGAAGACGCCGCTCTTCGTCTACGTCGAGGGGCACGAGCCCCGGTTCATGCGCGACCTCGGCGTCTGAGCTAGACCCGGGTCGATTTCGGCGCCCGCGAAGCCGCGGCGCTGCGCGTGGTGCCCCGCGTCCCTGCGGCCCCCCGCGCGGCGGCCAGCGTCTCCGCGAGCGTCGTCTCGAGGTCGCCGGCGAGCGAGTCGAGGTCGGGCATCGCGTCGAAGTCGCCGACGAGGCCGAAGTTGAGCTGCCCGTCGTAGCTCAGGATCCCGAAGCAGAGCGCCTGGCGGCGCGCCAGCGGGACCATCGGGAAGACGGCCTCGACCCGGCGCCCGAGCAGGTAAAGCGGGAACTGCGGCCCGGGGATGTTGGTGACGACGAGGTTGAAGAAGCGCTGGCGCGGCTGCAGACGGGCCGCCTGCCCGGCGATCGTCGGCGGCGCGAAGTCGGTGAGCTCGGTCATCAGCGTCGCGCCGACCGCCTGTTTCGACTGCTTCAGGTCACCCATCGTCTCGCTGACCCGTGAGAGCCGCTCGAGCGGATCGGTGATCCCGACGGGCAGCGGGGCGAGGAAGGAGGAGACCCGGTTGCCGAGCGCGCCGTGCTCGTCCTCGCCGCGGACGCTGATCGGGACCATGGCCCGCAGGTCCTCCTGCGTCGAGTAGCCGCGGGCACGCAGGTAGCGGCCCAGGGCGCCGGCGACGACCGAGAGGACGACGTCGTTGACCGTCCCGCCGACCGCGTTCTTGATCTCCTTCACCTCGCCGAGATCGGCGCTGAAGGTGGCGAAGCGGCGGTAGGGGCCGATCTCGACGTTCAGCGGCGAGGCGGGAGCACCGACGCCGGCGCGGGCGAAAGCCCCCGCGGCCTCGAGCGCGTCGAGGGCGCCGCGCGCCGCGCGCCGGGGGCCTCGGAAGACGCGGCGGGCCCCGCGGGCGAGCTCGGCCGGGGTGGTGGCGCGCTCCACCCATGCGTCCGCGACGAGTTCCGCATCGCTGGGTTCGGGCCGCGGCGTCCACGGCGTGGACGGCTCGGCGGCCGGGGTGGGCTCGGGGGAGGCGTCGAAGAGCACGGTGCTTATGTCAACACCCGAAACGCCGTCGACGAGGCAGTGGTGGCTCTTTCCGACCACCGCGAAACGGTCCCCCGCGAGGCCGTCGACCAGCCACATCTCCCACAACGGCTTCGAGCGGTCGAGGCGCTGCGAGAAGACCCGCGCCGCGAGCGTCCGCAGCTCCTCCTCGCCGCCGGGATCGGGCAGTGCGCTGTGGCGAACGTGGTACGTGAGGTTGAACTGGGGGTCGTCGACCCACAGCGGCCGACCCTGGGCGAGGGGGACGAATCGGAGCTTCTGGCGGAAGCGCGGGACCAGGTGGAGGCGAGACTCGATGTGCTCGCGGTACTCGTCGTAGGAGGGGGGAGGACCCTCGAAAATCGTCGTCGAAGCGACGTGCATGTGCGCGGGGCCGCGCTCGAGATGCAGGAACGAGGCGTCGAGGCCGGTGAGACGGTCGCGGTTCACGGCAGCGATTCTCCCAAACCATGAAGTAGGTGACGGGTATCACACATGTTCCTCCATCTCGCTCCTACCCTGGCCGGCCCCCTGAGAAAGCGACTACCTGCAAATCGCCCCTCTCGTTGAGCGTATGCCCGGGGTGAGTGGGGGGGACCGGAAGGACGGAATCACGATGCGACGTTTCCGCAGGCGGCGGAGGCGCGCGGTGGCGCTCGCGCTGCTGCCCTTTGCCGCGCTGATCACGACACAGACCGAAGCGACGGCCGACGACGCGCCGCGCCAGGCCCAGATCGACTCCTCGCGTGCCAGCGTGGCGTTCGGCGAGGCCGTCACCCTGCGTGGAAGCTTCGCGGATGCCGCCGAGGCACCGGTGGAGATCCGCTACCGCGCCAACGGCGCCGAGAACTGGCGGACCGCCGCCCGCACCCGGACCGGCGCGGGAGGCGCCTTCCGCGTCTCGGTGAAGCCGCGCCGAAGCGGCGTCTGGCGGGCGCAGCTCGCGACCGCGGCGGGCAGCCAGGCTGCGGCGGCGACCTTTTCGGCCGCCGTCGACCGGGCGAGCCCCGGTGAGCGGATCGCGGTCCGCGCGCGGACGACCGCGTCGGTCTCCGGGCGCCACAAGACCGTCGGTGAGACCCTCAAGGTGCGCGGCACCGTCGCCCCGGCGGGCGCAAAGCGGCGCGTGATCGTCCGGATCGGCTCCGAGAGGGAAACGGTGACGGCGGGACGCGACGGACGCTTTGTCGTCAGCACCACGGCGCCCTCAGCGGGCGAGTACCCGGTGCGCGTGAGGGCGCGCGGGAACCAGCTCGCGGGCGGCTCGCGCGACCGCGCCGGCAAGTTCACCGTCTACCGACCGGCCGCCGCGTCCTGGTACGGGCCCGGCCTCTACGGCAACACGATGGCCTGCGGCGGAGCGCTGACGCCGGCGACCACCGGCGTCGCCCATAAGACCCTGCCGTGCGGGACGAAGCTGACGCTCCGCTACGGCGACCGCTCGGTGGACGTGCGGGTTGTCGACCGTGGCCCGTTCGCGGGCAACCGCGAGTTCGACCTCACCTCGGCGACGAGGAGCGCGCTCGGCTTCCCCGACGTCGGCACCGTGCTCAGCTCGCGCTGACCGCGCGGGCCCCCGGGGCCGGTGGGTAGGGCCCCGGGGGCCTTCTTTAGACTGGAGCGGCCGATGGCATCCGCCGAGAGCAAGAACCTGGAAGCGATCTCGAAGGCGATCGATGATCACAACGCCGGCTGCCCCTGGCCGGCCGCCGAGGTCCGGATGAGCCCGTTCGAGGTCGAGCGCCTCGGCTGGGAGGAGATCCGCGGCCTGCCGATCGTCGCCGACCCCAACCTCGGCACGGGCCGCTTCCGGATCATCTGCTCCCGCGACCAGGAGGGCGAGGGCCTCGAGGAGACCGAGGCAATCGGCCGCCCGCTCGAGGTCGGCGTCGGGACGGACGCCCCGCCCGTAATCCCGCCGGTTTAGCCACAAACGCCCGTCCCTCACGCAGCCCGCGCACGCCCGGAGGCGGGAGCCGAGGACGTGGCGCGGAATTTGAGGGCGGCCGAAGGCCGCCCGGTCCTCCTACTGATCCAAGCCCAGCTCCTGCGTCAATCGCTGCGCTTCGATGTTCAGCTGGAAGAACTCTCCCGTCAGGATCAGGACGCCCATTGCGATCAGGATCAAGCCGCCGACGACGGTTATCGCCCGGTAGTGGCGCTTGATCACTGCGAACGCGGAGGTCATCTTCGTGAAGGCGAGCGCCGTGAGCAGGAAGGGGATCGCGAGCCCGGCCGAGTAGACGACGAGGAGCAGCAGGCCCTCGAACATGTCGCTCTGGACCGATGCGAGGGCGTTGATCGAGGCCAGCGTGGGCCCGACGCACGGGGTCCACGCGATCGAGAACGCGGCCCCCGCGACGATCGGCCCGCCCTTCGAGGCCCGCTCCATCAGGGCCTCGACCCGCCACTCGCGGTTGAGCTTGACGATGAACATGCTGGCGATGAAGAGCACGCCCATCGCGATCATCAGGATGCCCGCGATCTTCTCGAGCGTGTCCTGGCTCTCGCGCAGGGCCTCGCCGACCGCGGTCGCGGTCAGACCGAGGAGGATGAAGATGGTCGAGAAGGAGGCGACGAAGAGCAGTGCGGGGCCGAGCACCTGCCGCGTGCTCGCGCCCTCGAGCTCAGCCGGCTCGAGACCGGTGATCGCCGAGAGGTAGCCGGGTACGAGCGGGAGCACGCAGGGGGAGAGGAAGGAGATCAGTCCGGCCCATAGAGCGGTGAAGATGCCGACGTCGCCCATCGCCGAAATTGTGGCGCGACACGGCTGAGCGTCAGCTCAGCGCTGCCGCGAGCCTGCGCCGGTGCTCCCTCGCGAGCGGGTGGTCGGCGCCGAGCTCGGTGAAGATCGCGACCATCACCCGGCGGATCAGGTCGCGGCGCTCGGAGTCGGGCTCCTCCTCGATCGCCGACTGCAGAGCCTCGAGCGCCCCTTCGTGATCGCCGGAGTCCCAGGCCGAGAACGCCGTCTGCAGGTCCTCCGACCCGCCTGACGCGAGCTCGAGCCGGCCGGCGAGGCCGTCGATGAGGAAATTGCCGGCGAAGCGGCCGAAGAGCTCGGAAGCCTCGTCGTTCTCGCCGCGCTCGACCAGCAGCCGCCCGAGCGCTGCGGCTGCTTCGGGATGGCGCGGGTTGAGCTCGAGCGCCTGGCGGAGCGATGCCTCATCGCCCGCTTCGGTGAGTCGGTCCGCCTTCGAGGGGACGAGCTGATTGAGGAACTCCTCGATCTGCGCCGGCGGGATCGCGCCGGTGAACTCGGCGACCACCTGTCCGTCCTTGAAGGCCTTCACCGCGGGAATCCCGCGGATGTCGAAGCTCGCGGCGAGGCTCTGGTTGGCATCGGTGTCGATCTTCGCCAACTCGACCTCGCCGTCGCGCATGGCGACCGCGCTTTCGAGGGCCGGGCCGAGCTGCCGGCACGGCCCGCACCACTCGGCCCAGAAGTCGACGACGACCGGGATCTCCTTCGAGCGCTCGACGACATCGGCGACGAAGTTCTCCTGGGTGATGTCCTTGACCGCAGGCACGGACAAACGAGGTTAGCGAGCGGGATCCGGCGCCTCCGCGACCCGAGCGCGCCAGAATGACGCTCCGATGACGGACTCGCTCAGAGGCAAGCTGCTGGTCGCCTCGCCGGCGCTCGCGGACCCGAACTTCGCCCGTTCGGTCATCCTGATCACCGAGCACAACGACGAGGGAGCGATGGGCGTCGTCCTCAATCGGCCCTCAGAGACCGACGTGGGGGAGGTGGCGCCGGAGCTGGCGCCGGTGACCGACGGCGAGCCGGTGTTCATCGGCGGGCCGGTGCAACCCAAGGCGCTCGTCGTCCTCGCCGAGTTCTCCGAGCCCGAGGCGGCGGCCTGGATCGTCGCCGCCGATGTCGGCTTCGTCGCCGCGGAGACCGAGGGCGAGCGGCTCGAGCGCGCGGTGCGGAGGGGGCGGGTTTACGCCGGTTATTCGGGCTGGGGGGCGGGCCAGCTCGAGGCCGAGCTCGACGAGGAGGCCTGGATCGTCGAGCCGCCGCTGCCGGCGGAGCTGTTCCCGGACGACCCGAGTGCACTCTGGAGCGACGTGCTCGAGCGCAAGGGCGGGCAGTTCGCGCTGATCGCGCGGATGCCCGACGACCCGAGCCTCAACTGAGGCGTCTCAGCGCAGATAGTCGGCGAGCCCGTCGGCGAGCGCCTCGGCGATCCGCTGGCGAAAGCGGCCCGAGCTCAGCTTTCGCGCGTCGGTGGAGTTGCGCATGTTGCCCGATTCGATGAAGACCTTTGGCACGTCTGAGAGGCGCAGGCCGCCGAGATCGGAGCGCTCGTCGAGCCCGCCGGAGCCCAGGTAGGTGGAAGTGGGGAGCCCGGTGCCGCGTTCATACGCGTCGCGGAGCGCCCGAGCGAGCTTGACCGATGGCCGGTAGATGTCGTCGGTCAGCCCGTTGATCTTCGTCGAGTAGATGACGTGGAAGCCGCGTCCCGAGTCCGGGCCGCCGTCGGCGTGGATCGAGATCGCGGCGTCGGAGTGCGCTCGGTTGCCGATCCGCGCCCGCTCGTTGATGCACGGCCCGACGCCGTTGTTGTTGCGCCGCGTCAGCACCACCTTGGCGCCGTCGTCGGTGAGCAGCCGGGAGAGGCGGCGGGCGACGTTCATCGTGTACGCGTACTCCGGGTATCCGGCGTCGGTCTCGGTCCCGGTCGTGTCGCACGCCTTGGTCTCGCCGTTGCCGATCGGGACGAGCTGGTTGATCTCGTCCGGGTTGGCGCCGTTCTCGCCGTTGTGCCCGGGGTCGATCGTCACCGTCTTGCCCGCGAGCGCGCCGTCGGCGGGCGCCTGTGGGCCGCGGTCGGCGGCGGACCCGGAGGCAAGGGCGAGCGCGGCGAGCAGCGTCAGAGCGATCAAAGGCGCTCGCCGCCTAGAAGCAGTCGACGTCGAGGTCGTCGGCGACCTTGCGGGGAACGTCGTCGTAGAGGTCCTTCGCGATCGCCTTGCGCTCAGAGGGCGTGGCCTTGCGATCGGCGCCGGCGGCACCGACGACGAGCGCGCTCACAGTCACGGCGATCAGCGGCGCTGCAAGGCGGATCGACCTCATCGGCGGCATCGTAGCGCTGGGCGCCGCGGCCGAAGTGAGCCCAGCTCCAGGAGGAGCCGGCGGGCTGGGTTGACGCCGGGCCGCGCTACGCGGCCGTATTGCCGCCCAAGTAGCGCTCGATAAGACTGGTTATGTGAACCCGAGCGGGGAGTTCTGGCGGCAACTACTGCCTGAGAAACTTTTCGAGAAGGCGTGTTTAGGCTCGAGAGGGCTCGGGTATTCCTCCGTTGCGCCCTAGCCACACACGGCCTGGGCATCGTCGACGGCCCGGGTTTCCCCCCACCCGGGCCGTCGCATTTTCTTCTTCGGGGCCCGGGGGAACCCGGCGCAGGGGCGCTCGCGAGGCGACCACTAGGCTGGATGTCGCGACCCCGCGACCGATGAGCAGCGAGCGCCCCTCTCCCAAGCCCCCCGACTTTCCGCCCGCCAGAGGTCCGGAGCAGGCCCTCCGCGACGAGGAGGACCTGCTCGCGGCCTATGCGCGCACGCGCGACGCCGCGGCCCGTGAGGAGCTCGTACGCCGCTTCATGCCCTTCGCGCGCAGCCTCGCGATGCGGTACTCCGGCGGGATCGAGCCGACCGAAGACCTGATCCAAGTGGCCAGTCTCGGGCTCGTCTCGGCGCTCGAACGGTTCGATCCGGAGCGTGGCGTCCCGTTTACCGCATTCGCCGGGCCGACGATCCTCGGTGAGCTGCGGCGCCACTTTCGTGACCGGGTGTGGACGATGCGCGTCCCACGCGGCCTGCAGGAGCGCATTCGAGAGGTCGAGGGCGCGATCGCCAAGCTCTCGAGCGAGCTCGAGCGCTCACCGACGGTTGCCGAGATCGCTTCCCTGATCGACATCGGCGAGGCCGACGTGCTCGAGTCCTTCGAGGCATCGGTCGCACGGCGGACGATGTCGCTCGACCAGCCAGCCTCCGCCGCCGAGGCCGGCGAGGATGCCTCGATGGGAGAGCGCCTCGGCTCCGAGGACCCCAACTTCGAGCTGATCGAGGATCGCCAGGCGATCGAGGCCGGGGCGAGCGCCCTCGATGAGATCGAGCGTGAGGTGCTGCGGCTTCGCTTCGAGGAGGACATGACCCAGTCGAAGATCGCCGAGCAGGTCGGGTACTCGCAGATGCACGTCTCCCGCATCCTGCGGCGGGCGCTCGGCAAGCTGCGCGACGCGGCCCGGATGCTCGAGAGCTGAACTGCCGGCGCGCTAGCCGGCGGCGGTGATTCGCAGGCGGACGTGCTCGCCGCCCTCACCGCGTTCGACCTGGACCACTTCGGCGAGCGCTTCGAGCGTCGCCTCGATCCCCGGAATCCGCATCCCTTCGATCATCCGCTCGCCGCCGCCCTCAGGCAGCGGCCCGATGCGGAGCTCGAAGGCGCCGTCCTCCTCCTTGACGGCGAGGCGCACGGTGCCGTTCGGGAACCCCTGTGGGCCGCCGGCGGAGATCGCATCGCTGAGCAGGACCGCGTCGGAGAGCCGGTCGACCGAGAAGTCCGCACGGGTCGCGAGCATCGCGATCACCCTGGCGAGCACGAGCGAGAGCCCGTCGCCGGTGCTGATCTCGATCCGTGTCTCACCGTCGGAGATACCGATTTGCTCCGGAGGCTGGCCGTTGAGGCGAGCGAGGCGCATCCGCATCGTCACCGTCGTCCCCCCGCCCGGGGTCATGTCGATCGCGAAGCCGTCGCTGAGCGCGGCGATCAGCGGGATGCCCAGCCGCAGGGACCGGCGCTCGACATCGACGAGCGGGCGGATCCCGCGGCCGCGGTCGGCCACCTTGACCACGAGCCGCTCCGCGTCGGGGCGCGCACTTACCTCGAGCGTGCCCAGCTCACCCGGCTCGTACGCGTGGGTGACGACGTTCGAGCACGCTTCCGTGACCACGGTTTTCAGATCGGCAAGCTCCTCGGGTTCCATCCCGAGGACGTCCGCCAGCCCGGAGAGCGCATGACGGACGAGAGCCACGTTCTCGGCTTTGGCGGGAAGCGAAAATTCGACGCTCGCGTCAGCCTCCACGGCGCTCAGAATACCCGTGCTCGGGTACCCCTAATCTCGTTTCCAGCCGCGGCCGAAGAGTCGACCCATGCGCCCGGTCCGAACATTGGCGCTGAACGCCCCGGGACCGTCCTCGGGCGGCGGCAGCTTCTCGACCGCCGCAGCGTCGATTGCGAGCGTCACCCCACGCTCCGCGGTGCGCCCGACCTCGGGCGCGTCAACGAAGCGGAGATCTCCATTCGTGGCTTTGAGCACGATCCCGTCGAGGATGTGCTCCCGGTAGTTGTCCACCACCTGGTTCACGGTCCCGACCTCGACCTCGTCGGAGCTGAACACGGGCGTTCCAACCTGGACCGCCGTGTAGTGGATTGCATGGCCGTCGTCGATCACCGGCTAAAGAATAGGCTGACGCGGCGCCGGGCTACTACGCAGCGAGCCGCTCGGCGACCTCGGGGTGCTGGCTGAACGAGACGATCTCACGGCTCAAGCGCCCTCCCTGCCACGCCAGCGGTGACTCCCCCTCCCCCTCGCTGACGAGCCGCCCTCGCGGGAGTCGTCGCGCCCATTCCTCGGCGACCGCGTGGGGATGCCCTGGATCCGCCTCGTCATGGCTGCCGACGACCAGCGCCGGCAGCTCGAGCCGCTCGAGCTCTGCCAGGTCCTCGAACGGGCGCGAGCGAGGAACCTGGTGCAGCGCGGCGGCGACCGCCTCCGGATAGCGGTGGCGCTCGAGCCGCTGACGCGCGATCCGCAGCAAGGTCTCTCGCCACTCGGGTGCAAGGTCGTGGTCGTAGGCGGCGATGAACCCCTCCACCCCACCGCGCTCGAGGCCGTCCGCGAGTTTGTCCCACTCGGCGAGCGACTTCTCGCTCGGCTCACGGCCGTGGTAGACGGGCCCGATGATGACGAGGCCGGCGACGCGGTCCGGCTCGGCGAGGGCGAGCGCGGTAAGCGTGTGCGCACCCATCGAGTGGCCGGCGAGCAGCGCGCGCCGCTGCGGGGCCTGCTCGTCGAGGACAGCGCGCATGTCGGCGGCGAGCTCCTCGAAGGTATAGCCGCCGCCGGCCGGGGCCGGATCCGACTCGCCGTGGCCCCGAGCGTCGTAGGAGATCGTCGCGAAGCCCTGGCGCGGCAGCATCCGCGATCCGTGGACGACGACGCCGCGGGTCGCGGTGAGGCCGTGCGCAAGCACGATCGGCGCGCCGCCCTCGGGGCCATCGACCTCACCGGCGATCGCCGGACCCTCCGCCGAAACGGTGAAGGTTCGCGGCGCCGAGTCGGGTCCGGGAGTCAACCGACCGCGTCGCGGGCGAGGGAGAGCGCTCCCGCGAGATGCTCGACGTCCTTGTAGCGGAGGCCGAGCAGGGCGACGTGCCGGTAGCGGACCTGCCCTTCGGGGTCGACGATGAAGATCGAGCGGCGTACGAGGCCGCCGGGGCCGACGACGCCGTACTCCCGCGCGGTCGCGTGGTCGGTGTCGGCGAGCAGTGGCACGGTGAGCTCGTGCTCGGCGGCGAAGCGCTCGTGCGAGGAGACCGATTGCGGTGAGATCCCGAGCACGATCGCGTCGAGGTCGTCGAGGTGATCGGCGGCGTCCCGGTAGGAACAGAACTGCCGCGTGCACACCGGGGTGAAGTCGCCCGGATAGAAGGCGAGGACGACCCATTGGCCGCGGAGCTCGGAGAGCCGGTAGCTGCGTCCGCCGCTCGCCTCGAGCACGAACTCGGGGGCGGCGTCGCCGATGCCGACCTTGCTCACGCCGGCTCGATCACCCGGCGTCGATCGTGACCGTGTCGAGGGTCACCACCTGGGTCGGGGTGCCGGTCTGGCCGCTCGCGGGATCACCCAGCGCCGCGATCGCCTGGACCACCTCGATTCCCTCGACCACCTCGCCGGCGATCGCGTAGTCGGGCGGCAGCCCCGCGTCCGCCTGGGCGACGACGAAGAACTGGCTACCGGAGGTCCCCGGCGGCTCGGTCGCCGTCTTCGCCATCGCGACCGTCCCCTGCAGGTAAGCGGTGTCGCCGGGTGGCGCCTCCTCGACCGAGTAACCGACGCCGCCGGTGCCGTTGCCGAGCGGGTCGCCGCCCTGGATGAAGGCCCCCGTGACGATGCGGTGAAACCACGTGTCGTCGTAGACGCCCTCCTCCGCGAGGAACGCGAACGAGTTCGCTGTCTTCGGCGAGTCCTTGGTGTCGAGCTCGATCACGAACTCCCCGCAGCTCGTCGCGACCGTGGCCGTCGCCGGCTCGCCCGGTTGGAGCACCTGCTCGGGCCGCTTCAGCCTCACCTCGCCCGCGGCCGGCTGCTCCGCGGTCTCACAGCCCTGCCCACCGGCGCTGGTGGTCGTTCCGGGGGACGCGGGATCCTCCTCGCCGCCGCCGCCGCAGCCTGCGATCGCGACGGTTCCGAGCACGAGCAGGATGAGAAGGGCGTTGCGCGGCGTTCGCATCGGGGCGGGAGGGTACCTTGCGCTCATCCCGCAGGAGGAGCGTGATCCGCCTCGAGGAGGACGAGCGCTGGCCGGGGCCTCGCTAGCGTGGCGAGGATGAACGGCGGTCTCGCACCAGGTCCCGCCACGCGGGCTCGCTCGCGTCTCGATCCGCGCCTCGCCGACATCCTGCTCGCGGGCCTGCTCGCCCTGGTCCTCGCGGCTCAGCTCCTGCTCGGCGATTACGAGGGGCCGACGGCGCTCAACATCGTGAGCGGGCTTGCGCTGACCCTGCCGCTGATCTGGCGCCGCCACGCACCGCTCGCGGTCGTCTGCGCGTTCGTCAGCATCGCGATCGCCAACGAGGCGCTGGGCGGCGCCCTGTTCACCTTCCCGGAGGCCGACGCCGCCGACGCCGACCCGCCCCTCTTCGCCTCGCTCGTGGCCGGCATCGTCGCCTTCTACTCGCTCGGTGCTTACGCCGAGGACCGAGTCGCTGCGGCGGGCCTCGTCGCCGGGATCGCCGGCCTCTGGGCGACCGTGATCGTCTCCGATCAGGTCGACGTCGGCAGCTTCATCTGGTCCGGCGGGCTCGTCGCGGCGACGCCCTGGTTCGCCGGCCGGGTCGCGCGCTCGCGTGGCGAGCGCTTCGAGTCCCTCGCGCGCGAGCAGGAGCAGCAGACGAGGATCGCGCTTGCCGACGAGCGGACGCGGATCGCACGCGAGCTCCACGACATCGTCGCCCACAGCGTCGGCGTGATCGTCATCCAGGCGCAGGGAGCAGGGCGGGTCTTCGACCGCGACCCGGAGCGCGCGCGCAAGGCGCTCGGGTCGATCGAGCAGACCGCGCGGACCGCCCTGTCCGAGATGCGGCGCTCCCTGGGCGTGTTACGCGACGATGGTGAGGAGGCCGCGCTCGAACCGCAACCCGGCCTCGACGACCTCGAGCCGCTGCTCGCCCAGGCGCGCGCCGGCGGCTTGGCGGTCGACCTCGTGATCGAGGGTGAGCGCCGCCCGCTGCCGCAGAGCGTCGACCTCTCCGCCTACCGGATCGTCCAGGAGGCCCTTACCAACACCATCAAGCACGCTGGGCCGGCGACCAGCACGGTAATCCTTCGCTACGGCGAGGAATCGCTCGAGCTCGAGGTCGCCGACGACGGGCGCGGCAAGGCGGTCAACGGCGGGATTGGCGGCTCCGGGCACGGGATCCTCGGCATGCGCGAGCGCGCCGCATCGCACGGCGGCACGGTCGAGGCGGGCTCCGCGCCCGACGGCGGCTTCCGCGTACACGCGACCCTTCCCCTGAGCGGATGAGCATCCGGGTTCTAATCGCGGACGACCAGGCGCTCGTGCGCAGCGGCTTTCGCATGGTGCTCGAGGGCGAGCCGGGAATCGAGGTCGTCGGCGAAGCGGCGAACGGTAATCAGGCCATCGACGGCGTCCGCCGTCTGCACCCGGACGTCGTCCTCATGGACATCCGCATGCCCGAGCTCGACGGGATCGGCGCGACCCGGAAGATCGTCGCCGGCGACGCGGGTCACCCGGCCCGCGTTCTCATCCTCACCACGTTCGACCTCGACGAGTACGTCTACGACGCGCTCGCCGCCGGAGCCAGCGGGTTCCTGCTCAAGGACGCGGCGCCGGAGCAGCTGCTCGCCGGCATCGAGGTCGTCGCCGCGGGCGACGCGCTGCTCGCGCCCGCGGTCACCCGGCGCCTGATCGAGGACTTCTCTCGCGCGCGCCCGGCTGCCGGCGAGGCGCCGCCCGGCAGCGACGAGCTGACTCCGCGCGAGCGCGAGGTCTGGATGCTCGTCGCCGGCGGGCTCTCGAACGCGGAGATCGCCGAGTCGCTCATCGTCGGCGAGACCACCGTGAAGACGCACGTGGCCCGGGTGCTGATGAAGCTCGGACTGCGTGACCGTGTGCAGGCCGCGGTACTCGCCTACGAATCGGGCCAGATCACGCCCGGAGCTCCCCAGGGCGACTGACCCCGGGGCGACCCGGGTCCTCCTCGGGGAGGACCACCAATCCTCATCGCAGGCGAGCCCGAATCGTCATCGCAGCCGACGAGAAGAACGTCGTTTCGCAGGAACCTGGATCGCGTTGAAAACGACGCGTCCCAGGACGCTGAACCGAAGGAGCCGAGCGATGGCACACGCAGGACAGACGATCGAGAACAAGGTGAGCGGCGAGCGGATCACCTTCCGCCAGACGGCGGCCGACACCGACGGCGAGCTGCTCGCCTTCGACCTCGAACTGGCCCCCGACGGGCACGTTCCGGGGATGCACGTCCACCCCCATCAGGAGGAGCGCTTCGAGGTCATCGAGGGCACGATGAGCTTCAAGATGGGCGGCACGAAGGTGACCGCGGTCCCCGGCGACGTGGTCGTCGTCCCGCCCGGCGTCCGCCACAAGTTCGCGAACGGTGGCGATCAGGAGGCGCGGGTCCGGGTCGAGGTCCGTCCCGCCCTGCGGATGGAGGAACTGTTCGAGACCGCCGTCGCGCTCGCGAACGAGGGTCGCACGACGAGCAAGGGCATGCCGAAGCCGCTCGACCTGGCGCTCTTCGTGCGCGAGTTCTCCGACGAGGTCCAGGGCGCCTTCCCGCCGCTCGCCATCCAGCGGGCAACGCTCGCGCCGCTCGCCTGGATCGCGCGCAAGCGCGGCCACGCGGCCCGCTACACCCCGCGCCCGGCGATCGCCTGAGCCCGACGCCGCTCCACCCGAGGGCCCGCCACGTGGCGGGCCCTCGGTGCGTCCGGCGCCTTGCGAGAATCAGGCTCGATGCCGACGAACGACTACAGCGGACCGCCGCGCCGGGTCCGGCTCACCGGCCGGGCGCTGAACGCGGCGCTCGCCCGCGCCCCGTGGCTCTGGCCGGTGCTGAAAGCGCCGATGCGCGGCTACTTCGACGGCCGCGCCCGCGAGTGGGAGCAGCGTACGAGCGCCGGCACGGTCGACCATCTGATCGGGCTTGCGACCGCCGTCACCCACGTCGATGCGACGCCCGAGCGCGTCCTCGACCTCGGCACCGGCACCGGGGTCGCCGCCCTCTTCCTCGCCCGCGAGTACCCGCGCGCCAGCATCCGCGGGGTCGACATCTCCGAGGAGATGATCGCCGAGGCGAAGGGCAAGGTCGGGCTCGATCCTGAGGGCCGCATCGCGTTCCGCGTCGCGGACGCGTCGGCGCTCCCCTTCACCGACGAGTCGTTCGATCTGATCACGCAGGTGAACGTGCCCCCCTTCTTCGCCGAGATCGCGCGCGTCGTGCGGCCCGGGGGCCACGTCGTCTTCGTCGCCTCGAGCGGCGAACAGACGCCGTTCTACACCCCGCCGGCGGTGCTCGCGCGCGGCCTCGCCGAAGCACGGGCATCGAGACGGTTGCCAGTGACGCCGCAGGGCGTGGCACGTACGTCGTCGGCCGCGCGGCCCGCGGCTAGTCTCACGCCACCCGATGGCCGCCGGCGACCGCCACCTGCTCCTCGTCAACCCCTCCGCCGGGCGGCGGGCGAGCGCAGCGAGCTGCTCGGCCGGATCGAGGCCGGGCTCGAGCGCGCCGGAGTCCCGCATCGGACCGTGCTCACCACCGGCATCGAGCACGGGATCGCACGAGGCCCGGGCGGCCGCCGCCGCCGGCGAGATCCCCGATCGTCGTCAGCGGCGACGGGTTGATCGGGCAGGTCGGCGGGGCGCTCGCCGAGACCGCGACGCCGATGGGGGTGATCCCCGGCGGGCGCGGCAACGACTTCGCCCGGGTCCTCGGCATCCCGACCGACCCCGAGGCCGCGACGCCGTGATCGCCGCCGGCGCGACGACGGACGGTCGACGTCGGCGAGGTCAACGGCAGGCGCTTTCTCTGCATCGCCAGCTGCGGGTTCGACTCCGACGCGAATCGGATCGCCAACGAGGCCAAGAGGATCAAGGGCCCCCTCGTCTACGCGTACGCGGCCCTCCGCGCCCTCGCGGCCTGGAAGCCCGCGACCTTCACGCTCCCGCTCGACGGCGCAGCGCCACGAGGTCACCGGCTACACGGTCGCGGTCGCCAACAGCAAGGCCTATGGCGGCGGCATGATCGCGGCCCCGAATGCGATCCTCGACGACGGCCTCCTCGACGTCGTGGCGACCGGGAACGGTCGCAAGCTCCGCTTCCTGCGTGGGATCGGGAAGGTGTTCAAGGGCGAGCATCGTGGATGCGCTCCGAGGTTCAGACTGGCGCGCGGCGACCGTGCGGATCGAGGCGGACCGTCCGTTCGCCGTCTACGCGGACGGCGACCACCTCGCAGACCTGCCGGCCGACCTGAGCCTGCTGCCGCAGGCGCTGCGCGTGATCGTGCCGGGATGACGGCGCCGCGGCGATCGCCGGCGTTTGCGGCAAAGGTCGGCGTGGCTCGCGCGACCGGCTCGCTCAGCCGCCGCAGCGGCCGCGGCGGCGGCACGACCTTGCCGGGCCGGCTCCTGCTGCGGATGGCCCCCGACGCCATCGTCCGCGCTCGGCGCTCGCCTCGGCGACGGGTCGACGATCGTCAGCGCGACGAACGGCAAGACGACGACCGCGGGGATGCTCGCGTCCGCGCTGCGCGCCGCCGGGCGGACCCGGTCCACAACCGCGCGGGCTCGAACATGAGCTGGGGCGTCGCCACGGCGCTGCTCGAGCAGCGCGGCGACGAGGGGCTGTTCGAGGTCGACGAGGCGTGGCTGCCGCGGATGCGTCGCGAGCTCGACCCGCGCCTGATCGTCCTCGGCAACCTCTTCCGCGACCAGCTCGACCGCTACGGCGAGCTCGAGCGCCTCGCCGACGAGTGGGCCGCGATGGTCGCAGGCCCGTCGCGGGCGGAGCGGTCTCGTGCCTCAACGCGGACGACCCGCTGATCGCCGACCTCGGCCGCGACCCGGCCTCGCGCCGCGCCGGTGACCTACTTCGGCATCGAGGACGCGTCGCAGGCCCTGCCCGAGCTCCAGCACGCTCACGACGCCAAGCACTGCCGCCGCTGCGGCGCGCCCTACTGCTACGAGCGCGCCTTCGTCGGCCACCTCGGCCATTACAGCTGCCCGAACTGCGAGGCAGACCGGCCGCGCCCGACGTCGCGCGCGACCGCGATCGAGCTGCACGGCATGGAGGGCTCGCGGATCGAGCGTCTCGACCCCGGGGGCGCAACTCGAGCTCGACCTCCCGCTGCCCGGCCTCTACAACGTCTACAACGCGCTCGCCGCGATCGCGACGGCGCTCGCCCTCGGGATCGCCCGGACCGCGATCGTCGCCGGGCTCGAGTCGGTCGAAGCCGCATTCGGCCGGGTCGAGACGATCGAGGTCGCGGCACCCCGGTCTCGATCCTTCTGATCAAGAACCCGGCGGGCGCGAACGAGGTGCTGCGGACGCTGCGCGCTCGAGCACGGACGGGGACGGGCTCGACCTGTGGATCGCGCTCAACGACGGGATCGCCGATGGCCGCGACGTGTCCTGGGTCTGGGACGCCGACTTCGAGCTCCTCGCCGGATCCGTCCGCCGGGTCCACTGCGCCGGAACCCGCGCCGCGGAGATGGCGGTGCGGCTCAAGTACGCGGGGGTCGACCCGGAGCGGATCGTGGTCGAACCGACATCGCGCGCTCACTCGACGTCGCGGTCGGGAGGCCCCGGAGCGGCTTTTCGCCCTGCCCACCTACACGGCCCTGCTCGAGCTGCGGACGCTGCTCGACCGCCCGCGGACTAGCCGAGGAGTTCTGGGAATGAGCGCTCTGACGCCTGACCCGGCTGCCCCCGGAGGCGAAGCCGACGAGGCGGGCGGAGCGTTCGGATTTGAAGCGATATGGCACGACGTCGAGTGCGGCGCCTATGCCGCGGACCTGCCGCTTTGGGCCGAGCTGGCGCACGAGTCCAAAGGATCGGTGCTGGAGCTCGGAGCCGGGACCGGCCGGGTGAGCCTGGCGCTCGCCGCCGAGCGGATCGACGTCACCGCGCTCGAGCGCTCGCCGGCCCTGCTCGCCGCGCTCCGCGAACGCGCGCGCGAACGCGCGCTCGAGGTCAAGGTCATTGCCGCTGACGCTCGCGACCTCGCGGCAAGGGGGGAGTTTGCGCTCGTGCTCGCGCCGATGCAGTTCGCTCACCTGCTCGGCGGCAGCGACGGGCGCCGCCGGACGCTCGAGCGCTGCGCCACGGCCCTTCGCCCCGGGGGCGCGGTTGCACTCGCGATCCTCGCCGACGTCCCGGCGACCGGCCTACCCGACGCGCCGCCCTACCCCGACGTGCGCGAGATCGACGGCTGGATCTACTCGAGCCAGCCAATCGAGGTCCGCCGGACGCCGGGCGGGCTCGAGTCTCGCCGTCTCCGCCAGGTGGTCTCCCCCGCCGGCGAGCTCAGCGACTCACTCGACCTCATCCATCTCGACGCAGTCAGGGCCGCGGAGCTCGAGGCCGAGGGAGCGGCGGCTGGGCTGAGCGCGCGCGAGCGGATCCCGATTCCGCCGACCGACGACCATCTCGGCTCCACCGTCGTCGTCCTCGAGGCGTCCTCATGAGCTCGCCCACGCCCGGTCTGCGCCTGCTGGCGCTCTACCCCGAGCAGATGAACATCTACGCCGACCGCGGCAACATCCTCTTCCTACGACGCCGTTGCGAGTGGCGCGGAATCGGGTTCGAGCATGCGGTGGCGGGGCCCGGCGAGACATTCGACCCTGCGGCCCACGACCTGATCTACATCGGGGGCGGGCAGGACCGCGACCAGCGAATCGTCGCCGCCGACATGGTGGCGACGAAACGAGACGCGATCGCCGCGGCCGCAGGCGACGGAGCCGTTGTCCTCGCGGTATGCGGCGGCTACCAGCTCCTCGGCCACGGCTACGCGCTCGGCTCCGAGCGAATCGAGGGCCTCGGGCTGGTCGACCTCGAGACGGTGCGCGATCCGGGCCCGCGGCTGATCGGCAACGTCGCGATCGAGGCCGACCTCGGCGACGGCCCGCGCGTGATCGCGGGATTCGAGAACCACGGCGGGCGGACCCACCTGGGCGAGGGCGCGACGCCGCTCGGGCGGGTGCTCAAGGGGCATGGCAACAACGGTCGCGACGGCTTCGAGGGCATCCGCGACGGCAACGTGATCGGGACCTACCTCCACGGGCCACTGCTGCCGAAGAACGCCTGGCTCGCGGACCGCCTGATCGCGCTCGCGATCAGACGACGGACCGGCTCCGTGCCGGAGCTCGAGCCGCTCGACGATGCGTTCGAGGACGCCGCGCACGACGGCGCGCGGGCGGCAGCGATGCGCGGATAGCGAGTGCCGGCCCGCGGCTTCAGCTGGAAGGCGACCAAGGACGGGCGCGTACGCATCTCCCACCACGGCCGGGTCGTCACGACACTCGCCGGCGATCGAGCCGCCGCGTTTCGAAGCCGGGTCGAGGCGGGCGACGAAGCGGGGGCGCAGGCCCTGATGGCCCGCGCGACGGGCAATTACAGGCGCGGCAACGAGCGTCGCGGCTAGCGGATGCCGCGGTGTGTGCGGGCCTGGATCGGGTACCAAGCGAGCATCGGCGATACAGACGAGACACCGGAGAAGGAGACCCGCGACGCGGAGCGCGAGGTCGATCAGGAACTCGGCGAGCTCGAGCGCGAGGCCGACGACATGGAGGATCGCCTCGCCGAGCAGGCGGACGACGACGACACACGTGCCGAGGTGCCGGAGTCCGGCGTCGACGCGCCGAAAGACGCGGACGAGTCGGCGGAGTCAGCCAGCGAGTAGCCGCGCAGCTTCCACGGCGTCGAGCCGGTTGAAGAACAGCTCCACACGGGCGACTTTCCCGTCGCGCAGCGTCAGCAGGTTGCCTCCGTCGAGCGCGATCTCCGCTCCGTGTGTCTTCGAGCGACCTTGGTAGGTCAGCAGGACGAGCACCCGCTGATCGTCGACGTCCACGAATCCGGCCGGAGTCACGACCCAGGATTCCCAGGCAGAGAGATAGTCGCGCCAGAGCGCGATGAACCCGTCGATGCCCTTGGATACGCCCTCGCCTGGGGATTGACCTATCCCGAGCCCGGCCGCCCGTGGATCGTGGACCGTCTCGAACTCGGGATGGAAAAGGGACTCAAAATGACCACGAGCCGCATCGAGAGCCTCCGGTGTCGCGATCGCGGCGGTCATGTCGATCGGGGCGGCGAACAGTGCCTTCGCGGCCTCGAGGTTGGCTTCCGACATCGCCCGCGCAGTATCGCGCCGCTCAGCGACCCGAGGAGCCGAAGCCGCCCTCACCGCGCGCCGTGGCGCTCAGCTCGGCGGCCTCGACCGGCACGGCAGCGACGAACGGCGTGAGCAGGAGTTGCGCGATGCGCTCGCCCGGGGCGATCTCGAAGTGGTCTTCGCGGTCGGTGTTCAGCAGCAGCACGCGAACCTCGCCGCGATAGCCGGCGTCGATCAGCCCGGGAGCGTTGACGAGCGCGATCCCGTGACGCGCCGCCAGCCCCGAGCGCGGCAGCACCAGGCCCGCATGGCCGGGCGGGACCTCGATCGCGATCCCGGTGCCGACGCTGGCGCGCTCGCCGGGCGCGAGGATCGCCGGCTCGGCGGCGTACAGGTCGAGCCCGGCGTCGCCCTCGTTGGCGCGTGACGGCAGGGTCGCCTCATCGCTCAGCTTGCGGACCGGAAGCTCCATCGGCGGCAGGGTATGCACCGAGGAGGCGTCAGTCGACGGGGTCGGCGCCGTTCGGCGAGCCGTTGAGCGCAAACTCGGCAAATCGGTGCGCCAGCGCCCCCGGAATCCGGGCGCGAACCAGGACGCCCTCGGCGCGCTCCTCACGCTCCACGTCGCCGCCGAGCTCGTAGAGCTCCGAGAGCCGGCCGCCCTCCGAGTAGGGCACGAGCAGCTCGACCGGGCGCAGGGTCTCCTCGAAGGCCAGCTCGATCCGGTCGCGAAGCTCCTCGAGACCCTCGCCGGTCACCGCCGAGACGCCGATCGCGTCCGCGTCGCCGACGAGCAGGTCGCGGCGCGCCTCGTCGTCGAGCAGGTCGACCTTGTTGAAGACGAGCAGTCGCGGGTGGGCGCCCGCGCCGATCTCCTCCAGGGTCCCGTCGACGGCGGCAATCGCCGCCTCGCGGTCGGGGGCCGCTTCGGAGCCGTCGACGACGTGGACGATCAGGTCTGCGAGGCGCGTCTCCTCGAGCGTCGCCTTGAACGCCTCGACCACCTGATGCGGCAGCTTGCGGATGAAGCCGACCGTGTCCGTGGCGAGGTACTTGCGCCCGTGGTGCTCGTAGCCGCGCGTCGTCGGGTCGAGGGTGTGGAAGAGCCGCTCCCCCACGCCGACGCCTGCGCCGGTGAGCGCGTTCAGAAGGGTGGACTTGCCGGCGTTCGTGTAGCCCGCGAGCGCCACCTGAGGCACCGTCGCCGACTCGCGCTGGGCGCGCTGGACGCCGCGGTTCTGCTCGACGTGCTCGAGGCGGCGCCGCAGAGCGGAGATCCGGTCGCGCGCGAGGCGGCGGTCGGTCTCGATCTGGGACTCACCAGGTCCCCTGGTCCCGATGCCGCCGTCCATGCGCCCGGCGCCGAGGCGCTCGAGATGGGTCCAGAGGCCGCGCATGCGGGCGAGGTTGTATTGGAGCTGTGCGAGCTCGACCTGGAGCTTGCCCTCGGCCGTGTGGGCATGGTCGGCGAAGATGTCGAGGATGATCGCCGTGCGGTCGATCACCGGTGTGTCGAGCGCGGCCTCGAGGTTTCGCTCCTGGCGTGGCGCGAGCTCGTCGTCGCATGCGATCAGGTTCGCCCCGGTGCGCTTCACCTCCGCCTTCAGCTCGTCGAGCTTGCCGCGGCCGAAGTAGCGGTCCGGATCCGGCTGCGGGCGCACCTGGACCATCTCACCCGCGGTGGCGACGCCCGCTGTGCGCAGGAGCTCCTTCAGCTCGGCGAGCGGGTCGCTCTCCCCCACCGCCTGCGGCGCGACGCCGATCGCGAGCGCACGCTGACGCGCGCGCTTGTTCTGCACGCCGGCCACGGGAACGACTCCGTTTTCGGGCGATTCGGCCATCCGATCAGTGTAGGCGCGTGGCGGCGAAGAGCGGTGGGGCTAGCACGTGAGCGGCGGATTCGGTAGACGCCCGACGCTGAGTCCGATGTCGCTCACGTAGGGCAGGGCGCCCGCGGCGCAGGCATTCGCGACCGCCTCCGCTTGCGCGGCTGCGTCGGCTGGCGCGGTGTAGTCGGTCGCGGTTACGACCAGCCCCCGCGCGACGACGTCGCGGATCTCGCGCAGGGCGGCCTCGCGGACCCGGTCCGGATTGCGGACGTACCGCTTGCGATCGAAGTCGTAGCCCCACGTGACGTCCTCGCGGTTCCAACCGTCAAATGCGGCGAAGAGGCCGAGCTTCTCGAACCCCCAGTGCCCGTTCTGGGCGAAGAGCAGCCGTCCGTCGGCGTCGACCAGCCGCTCGAGGGCGAACACCAGCTTCTTCATGCCGGCCCGCTGATCGCGGTGGTTCCGGGTCTCGATCATGTCGACGTTGTCGAGGAAGAGGCCGTCGAACCCCTTGGCGAGGATCGCGGGCGCGATCCGGCCGGCGAGCTCCCGCCGCAGGCCGCCCTTCGAGACGTCCGCGAACCACTCGTCCTCCCAGTCCCGCCACGCCTCGAGCCGGTACTGCTTGATGCGCCGGTACCAGCTCCGGTAGGACTCGATCGTGCCGACGCTGAGGTAGGCGAGCACGGTCGCGCCCTGCGCCTTCAGCGCGGCGACGTCCTCCGCCGTCGCCTCCTCGCCGTCGACGACGACCAGGTCGAAGGTCCCGAGCCGCGCGGCGGCCGCGCCCGCGTCACCGCCCAGCATCCCGTTCCCGATGCCGAAGGCGAACGAGGTCGCCGGCAGCGTGCGCTCGCGTGGGGTCGCCTGAGTGGCGAGCAGGGCACTCGTGGCGGCGATCGCCGCGAGCGAGACGAACACGGATAGTCTTCGCATGAGATGAGGGTATTCCTCACCGGAGGGACCGGGTTCATCGGGGGGCATGTGGCCCGTCGGCTGCGCGAGCGAGGGGACGACGTCGTCGCCCTGGCGCGCGACGCGGAGAAGGGCCGCGCGCTCGCCGATCTCGGGTGCGAGGTCGTCGCCGGGGACCTCTCGGACGTAGGCGCGATCGAGGCCGGTCTCGAAGGGTGCGGGGCGGCGATCCACGGCGCCGCGATCTACGAGGTCGGGATCCCGAAGGCGGAGCGCCCGCGGATGTACGAGGCGAACGTGGTCGGGACCGAGAACGTCCTCGGAGCCTGCCTCGCGGCGAAGACGCCGCGGGTGGTCTACATCTCGACCATCGGCGCGTACGGCAACACCCGCGGCGTGGTGGTCGACGAGACCTACGAGCATCCCGGCAAGGACTTCACTTCCTACTACGAGGAAACGAAGACTCGGGCCCACGCGGTCGCCGAGCGCCTCACGGGAGAAGGCCTACCGCTGATCATCGTCCAGCCGGGCGGCGTCTACGGCCCCGACGACCACTCGGCGATCGGCAAGCAGATGGATGACTTCCTCGCCGGGCGCATGCCGGCGATCGCCTTCCCCGACCTGGGGATGAACATGGTCCACGTCGAGGATGTCGCCGCCGGCGTGCTGCTCGCCCTCGACAAGGGCGTGGTCGGCGAGTCCTACAACCTCGGCGGCGAGATCACGACGATGCGCGGCCTGATCACGACGCTCGCCGGCGTCGCGGGCAAGAAGCCGCCGAAGCGGAACGTCCCCACCGTCCTGATCAAGGCGATCGCACCCGCCGGGCCCGTGGTCGGAAAGCTCATGGGCCAGCCACCGAACATGCGGGAGCTGATCTCCTCGGGCGACGGCGTCACCTTCTGGGCCAAGCACGAGAAGGCGATCGCCGAGCTCGGCTACGACCCCCGCGACCTCGAGACCGGTCTTCGCGACATGCTCGAGGCCGAGACGGCGAATTAGGGTGCCCTAACACCTGTGCTAGCTTCGTCGGCGTGGCGAAGGTGCGGCAGGTGAAGGCGAAGGGCAAGTGCTGCGAGTCAGCGCCGCGATGCAAGCGCTGCCCGGTCGTTCTCGCTCGACTCGAGGCCTCAGGCCACGCGACGCGACTGGACAAGCGGCACTACGCGGTCGTTCGCAAGCTGAAGCCGAAGGTTCTCAGGCGCGCCCGCCGGCGCAACGTAGCGAGGCCGTAGGACCGGGGCTAGTAGCCGGTGCCGGTGTGGACGCGCTGGCGCTCTTCCTCGTGCAGCCCGCCCTTCTTCGCGAGGGTCTCGCAGGCCTCGGCGATGTCGCTGGCGAGCAGGTCCGTTCGGGCGCGGTCGAGGTTCGACTTCACGAGGGCGCGCATCACGGTCACCGATTCGGCGTTCGGCGGCATCGTGTAGGCCGGGAGCATCCAGCCGCGCTCGGAGGCGAGCTGGCCGGAGATGTCGAACTCGTCGTAGTTCTGCTCCTCGGAGAGGCGGAAGCAGACGAGCGGCAGCTGTTCGTTCTCGGCGCCGATCATCTCGAAGCGGCCCATCTCCTCGAGGAGCCGGCGCAGGTGCTCCGTGTTCTTTCGCATCGACTCGGCGACCTCGGCGTAGCCCTCCCGGCCGAGGCGGCAGAACATGTAGTACTGCGCGAGCACATGCGAGCTTCCGGTGGAGAAGTTGAGCGTGAAGGTGGCGTCGGTCTCGCCGAGGTAGTTCTCGTAGAAGACGATGTCCTCGGGCAGCTCCTCCCGAGATCGCAGGACGAGCCAGCCGACCCCCGGGTAGACGTAGCCGAACTTGTGCCCGGACACGTTGATCGAGCTGACCTGCTCGAGCCGGAAGTCCCACTTCGTCTCCGGGTAGAGGAACGGCCAGATGAAGCCGCCGCTGGCGGCGTCGACGTGGAGCGGGATGTCGAGCCCCCGGTCGTTCTTCACCTTGACGAGGAGGTCGTTGATGCCCTCCACGTCGTCGCACTCGCCGGTGAACGTGGTCCCGAGCACGGCGGCCACGCCGATCGTGTTCTCGTCGATCAGCGGCTCGACGTCGTCCGGCCCGATCGTGAACTTCTTCTCGGTCAGCGGGATGATCCGTGGCTCGACCTCGAAGTAGCGGCAGAACTTCTCCCAGACGACGTGGACGTCACCGCCGAAGACGAGGTTCGGCTGTGAGATGTCCCCACCGGCATCCCCGCGCGCCTTCTTCCAGCGCCACTTGGCCGCCAGCCCGCCGAGCATGATCGCCTCCGAGGAGCCCTGACAGCGCGCTCCGGCGGCCTCGCCGGGCGCGTTGAAGAGGTCGCCGAGCATGCGCACGCAGCGCCGCTCGATCTCGGCCGAGCGCGGGTACTCAGCGTGGTCGATGAAGTTCGTGTGCAGGTGCTCGAGGATGAGCTTCTCGGCCTCCGGCTCCATGAACGTGCAGACGAAGGTCGCGAGGTTGCGGAAGGTGTCGCCGTCGAGGTTGGTCTCCTGGTCGACCAGCTCGTACGCGTCGCGCGGAGCCATCCCGGCGTCCGGGAACTTCGTCTCCGGTACCCCCTCGGTGAAGAAGCGTGGGAGGTAGCCACCCCGTGCATCCATGCTCACCGGGCGGACACTATCGCCCCGGATAGCCCGGCCGCGCTCAGGCGGGAGCCGACCTGCCGCGCGCGGTCCCCGGGGCGGGCATCAGCGCCGCCGCGGCGATCACGGCGACGAAGGCGAGGCCGCGGGCGAGGCCCTCGGCCAGCCCGGAGCCGATCGGGTCGCCGAAGACGATCACGCCGCCGAGGATCGCGGCGCAGTTGGAGGCAACAGAGGCCGTGGCGATCACCGGGATCGCCTCGCCGAGCTGCATTCCCTTGGCGAGCGCGAAGAAGGCCCCGAAGCCGGCGAGCGCGGCGACGAGCGCCCACGGGCTGAGCAGTGTGAGCAGGCCCCCGTCGAGGCCCTCGGTGAGCGCCTTGATCGCGACGTTCGAGACCCCGATCAGGAGGCCGGAGGCACCGCCGAGGAGGATGCCGTGGCCGGCGTGGCGCCCGTCGCCGAGCGCGCCGGAGGCGAGCATCGCGAACCCGGCACCGATCGCGGCGCTCTCGAAGACGATCAGCGCTGCGAGCGAGTAGTTGGCCTCGCCGTGACTGGCGGGGACGGTGACCGCGAGGAAGCCGAGCCCCGCGGCGGCGAGCCCGAGCCCCGTCCACTCGCGGCGGCCGAGCTTGCAGCCGAAGTAGCGCTCCGCCGGGAAGGCGAGGAGGACGATGCCGCCCGCGATGACCGCCTGCACGAGCGAGAGCGGAGCGACCGCGATCGCGGCGACGTGGAACGCCCAGGCGATCGCGGCGACGGCGAAGCCGATCGTCCACCAGCGCGAGCGAAAGAGCGCCGCGGCGCTCTTCATCGGGCTCTTGATGCAGACGGCCGGCGCCTGGTTTGCGCCTCGGTGCTTGCAGAGCATGGCGACGTTCGCCGTGGCGGCGCAGCCGAGTGCGAGTGCTATCCCCAGTTCGGTCATGGATTCAAGTGGGCGCGTACTGGCGGCGGCCGGTGGCCACCCGCGTCGTTGCAGTTCGCATCGACCGATCAGGCCGATGCCTTGACCCTGCCTGTGTTACCGAGAGATCGGGTTCCGTCCGGTCTCTGTTAGCGAATGCTTACACATTCGAAGCAGAAAGGTAACGTCCACCCCGGCCGGGTCAGGCTCAGCGCCCGCCTGACCCGATGCTCAGATCATGCCCGACGGGCGTGCCCGCTCGCCGGGCTCCGGGTCGAGCCGCTCGACGACCCCACCGCAGGCGAGCCGAGGCGGCGCTGGGTCCGCTAGGCACCGCCGACGATGGCCTCGGCCTCGATCTCGACCCGCCAGCGCGGATCGAGCAGGGCGGCGACGACGACCATCGTCGCCGCCGGGCGCACGGAGGCCATGGCGGCGGAGTGCGCGGAGCCGACGGCGCCAGCATCGGCCGCGTTGACGATGAACATGCGCGTGCGAATGATGTCGGCGACGCCGGCACCGGCCGCGGCGAGCGCATTGGCGATCAGCTCGAAGCAGCGGGCCGCCTGCACCTCGGGGTCCGGGTCGCAGCTGCCGTCGGGCCACGTCGGTCCGGTGCCGGAGACGAGCACCCGGTCACCGACACGAAGCGCGCGGCTGAAGCCGATCGGCTCCTCGAACGGTGACTCGCCACGGACGAGCTGACGATCCGACACGGCGGCCCAGCCTCAGCCCATGTGCTCGCGCAGGCGCTCGACGGCCTCGGTGATGCGCTCGTCCGGCGTCGTCAGCGAGATCCGGAAGAACCCCTCCCCGCTCGGCCCGTACATCGAGCCCGGCGAGATCACGACGGCGGCCTGCTCGAGCACGAGCTCGCAGAACGAGGTCGATGTATGTCCGTCCGGGACCGGCGCCCAGACGTAGATCGTCCCCTTCGGCGCCTCGACCTCTACCCCGATCTCGCGCAGGGCCCCGACGACGAGGTCGCGCCGCCGCGCGTAGACGGCGTTCATCTCCTCGACCGCGGCCTGCGGGCCGTCGAGCGCCGCGACGCCGGCGAGCTGCACCGCCTCGAACAGGCCCGAGTCGACGTTCGTCTTCAGCCGCCAGTACGTGTTCACCGCCTCGGCGTTGCCGAGGATCGCCGCGCAGCGCCAGCCGGTCATGTTGAAGCCCTTCGAGAGCGAGAAGACCTCGACCCCGACCTCCTTCGCCCCCGGCGTCGCGAGGAAGCTCGGAGCGACGTAACCGTCGTAGGTCGTCTCCGAGTAGGCGTTGTCGTGGACGACGAGGATCTCGTGCTCGCGGGCGAGCTCGACCGCGCGCTCGAAGAGGCCGTCGGGGGCGATCGCGCCCGTGGGGTTGTTGGGGTAGTTGAGGAACATCAGGCGCGCCTTGCGCCAGCACCGCGGCCGGGATCGCATCCAGGTCGGGCGCGAAGCCGAGCTCGGGGACCAGCGGCAGCACCACTCCCTCCGCTCCGGCGAGCAGCGGCCCGCCGGTGTAGACCGGGTAGCCGGGGTCGGAGGCGAGCGCGACGTCGCCCGGATCGAGGAACGCGAAGCAGAGGTTGTAGATGCACTCCTTGGCGCCGATCGCCGGAATGACCTCGGTATCCGGGTCGATGACGACGCCGAAGCGGCGGTCGTAGAAGCCCGCCAGAGCCTCGCGGAACTCGGCTCGGCCGCGGTTGGAGGGGTACTGATGCGTCCCCGGGTCGGCGACGGCGGCCTGCATCGCCTCGACGATGTGCGGGAAGGTCGGAGTGTCGGGGTCGCCGATCCCGAGGCTGATCACGTCGATCCCGGCTGCCAGCTTCTCGGCTCGGCGCCGCTCGAGTTCCGCGAACGCGTAGGGCGGAATCGCCTGGAGTCGCTTCGAAGGGTCGGTCAGGGCCACGGGCGCGGCAGGCTACCGCGCCCGTAGGATTCCCGCGTGCGGTTGAAGGGGTCGGAGCTCGCGCTCCTGTTCGCTGTCGGAGCGCTCGGCGGCCTCGTTGGCGATGCGGGGCACGTGCAGGCGGGAACGACGACCTACCTCGACGACTCGGTTCCGTTCATCTGGGAGAGCGCGCTCTGGTTTCCGATCCTGGTCGGCCTGGCCACGGCGACGACGGGCGAGCTGCGGCTCTGGCTCGGCCCGCCGAGGCCCGGATTCGATCTGCGGATCGCGCTCGGCGCGATCGCGGCCGTGCTGGCGATCTACGCGGTCACGGCACTCGTCTTCGACCAGCCCGAGGGCCCAGCGACGACGCTCGTCCTCATGCTCGCGATCCTCGTCGTGGCATGGCTCGCCGACGGCTGGCCGGCGATCGTCTGCGGGCTGCTCGCGGCCGTGGTCGGGCCGCTCGCCGAGATCGTCATCGTCGAGCTCGAGCTCTCGCGCTACGCGGAGTCGGCCGACTCGCTCTTCGGCGTGCCACTCTGGCTGCCGGCGCTCTACCTCGCCTTCGGCGTCGTCGCCGCGCGGCTCGCGGAGTTGCTCGTCGCGCGGCGAGCGGGCTAGCCCAGGCTCTCGACGAGAGCGGCGTCGAGCTTTCCGCGGTAGACCCGAGACGCGCTCCCGATCAACGTCACGTCCAGCTCGTCGGTGATCTCCACGGTGAGCTGACCGCCGTCGAGCTCGACCGTGATCGGGCTCGGAGCGCCACCGAGAAAGGCGGCGACGGCCGCCCCGCTCGCCCCGGTTCCGGAGGAGAGGGTCTCCCCCACCCCGCGTTCGAATATGCGCGCGCGGACCCGCGAGCCATCGACCCGCGTGAACGAGACGTTGGTGCGCTGCGGGAACTTGCTGCTCGCCTCGATCGCCGGGCCGATCGCCTGCAGGTCGAGGTCCTCCAGGCCCTCGCCGATCTCGACCACGCACTGCGGGTTGCCGACGTCGACGTGCTGGAAGCGCCAGTCGTGCCCGCGCGAGCTGATCGTCCCCGTCCCGTCGGGGGGCCCGGAGGGGAAGAACTCGGATGTCACCGACGCCCTCCCGATCGCCATCGTCACCTCGTTCGGTCCGGTGATCGTCGGCGTCACCTCGCCGGCCTTGGTGATGATCGTGAACGTGTTGATATCGGTCCAGCCGGCGTGGCGGAGGTAGAGAACCGCCTCACGGGCCCCGTTGCCGGAAAGCTCGGCCTCGGAGCCGTCGGGGTTGAAGATCCGCAACTCGGCGACGTAGCGCTCGTCGTCCGTCCGCGAGAGCAGCAGGATCCCGTCGGAGCCGACGCCGACATGCGGCTCGCAGATGCGCTCGATCCGCTCCGGCGTCAGGTCCCAGGGAAGGTTGTCGGCCTCGACGACGATGTAGTCGTTGCCGAGTGCCTGCCACTTCTCGAACCGCATGGAGGCGAGCCTAGTCGAGCATTGCGACGACTTCGGCGGCGACATCGGCGTCACCGCGACCGCCGCGGTCGATCTGCCGCACATCCTCCATCCGCCGCATCCAGGTGAGCTGGCGACGGGCGAAACGCCACTGCGCCGCCTTCATCGCGTCGACGTCGCCGCGCTGGAGCTCCTCGAAGCCGATGGCGTACCGGGCGGTGCGTGAAGCACCAGCAGAGACGGCGCTCGCCACCTCCTCTTCGGCACCGAGGCGGATCATCTCGTCCACCCGTGTATCGATCCTTGCCCGCAGGTCCTCCGGATCGGTCGTCAAGCCGACCAGCGTCGCCGGGCGGCGCAGATCATCGCTCCAGAGCCCGCTCGAGGTCTTGTGCGGCTCGATCCCGGCGCGCTGGAGTCCGACCAGGCGCGCGACTCGCTTGCGGTCGTTGGGGTGCGTGGTGGCGGCCAGGTCCGGATCGAGCTCGTCGTGGAGTGCCTGCGACCCAAGTTCGGAGACCTCACGCTCGACCTGCTCGCGGATCTCGTCGGGCAGGGGCGGGCGCAGCTCGAGCTCGGAGAGCGCCGCGCGCATGTAGAGCCCGGTGCCGCCGACGAGGACCGGCCGCCGGCCCTCGGCGATCAGCTCGTCGATCTCCGCGTGCGCGAGGTTGGCGAAGCGACCGGCGGAGAACTCGCCGTCGAGCGGGACGATCCCGAGCAGCCGGTGCTCGAGCCGCGCCCGCTCCCCCGCACTCGCCGCGCCGCTGAGGATCTCGAGGCCCTCGTAGACCTGAATCGCGTCGCAGGAGACGGCGACCGGGTCCTCCCCGCGCTCGCGCAGCAGGTCGGCGAGCGCGATCGCGACGCCGGTCTTGCCGACGGCGGTCGGCCCGAAGATCGCGAGGACGTCCAAGGACCTAGCCCGCCTCGATCGCGAGCTCCACGGCCGCCTCGGCATGCAGGCGCGTCGTGTCGAAGAGAGGCACCGAGCTGTCGGGCTCGCCGACGAGCAGCCCGATCTCCGTGCAGCCGAGGATGATGCCTCCGGCCCCCGCGTCGACGAGCGTCTCGATCGCGCGGCGGTAGCGCTCGCGCGAATCGTCGCGCACGTCGCCGAGGACGAGCTCCTCATAGATCACGTCGTGGATCATCGTCCGGTCGGGCTCCTCCGGGACCAACACGCCGAGGCCGTGGCGCTCGCGCAGGCGGTCGGCATAGAACTCACCCTCCATCGTGTAGCGGGTTCCGAGCAGGCCGATCGTCCCGATCCCGGCGGCCTCGATCGCCGCTCCCGTCGGATCGGCGATGTGGACGAAGGGGATCGAGACCGCGGCATCGATCTCGCCCGCCAGCCGGTGCATCGTGTTCGTGCAGAGGATGAGGAGCTCGGCACCGCCGGCCTCGAGTGAGCGGGCACATTCGGCGAGCCTCTCCCCCGCCGCCTCCCAGTCGCCGCTCGCCTGCATCGCCTCGATCTCCGCGAAGTCGACCGAGAGCATCAAGCACTTGGCCGAGTGAAAGCCGCCGAGGCGTTCGCGTACCGCCTCGTTGACGAGGCGGTAGTACTCGGCCGAAGACTCCCAGCTCATCCCGCCGAGGAGCCCGATCGTCCGCATCGGGCGGCCCGCGCTCAGCCGACGCGGCTCAGAAGCCGCTCGTGGCCGGTCAGCGTCTGCGACGTCGCCGCCGTGATCTCCACCTCGACCAGCTCGCCCGGGGCCGCCGTGCCGGCGAAGTTGACCGCCTTGTTGTGGCGGATCCGGCCGCGGAGCTGATCGGGGTCGCGCCTGGTCGGGCCCTCGACGAGGACCTCCATCGTCCGGCCGACGAACCGTTGCGCCCGCTCCTTCGCTCGCGCCTGAACGAGGTCGACGAGCCGCTCCATCCGCTCCTTCTTGACCGCGTGTGGGATCTGGTCCGGCAGCTCGGCCGCGTCGGTCTCGCGGCGCGGCGAGAAGACGAAGGTGAAGGCGCTGTCGTAGCCGACCTGGCCGACCACCTCGAGCGTTTCGGCGAAGTCGGCCTCGGTCTCGCCGGGGAAGCCGACGATGATGTCCGTGGTCAGCGCGCAGTCGGGGACGTGCTCGCGGATCTGCGCGACCCGGTCGAGGTAGCGCCCGCGGTCGTACGTGCGGCGCATCGCTTTGAGGATCCGACTCGAGCCCGACTGCAACGGCAGGTGGATGTGCTCGCAGAGCGCGGGCAGCTCGGCGTGCGCGCGGATCACGTCTTCGCGCATGTCCTTTGGATGCGGGCTCGTGTAGCGGATGCGCTCGACCCCGTCGACCGCATCGATTCGCGCCAGGAGCTCGGCGAACGAGGTGCGGGTCTCGCGCGGAAGGTCGCGTCCGTAGCTGTTCACGTTCTGGCCCAGCAGGGTCACTTCCCTGACGCCGTCGGCCGCGAGTCGCTCGACCTCGGCGACGAGCTCTGACGGCTCGCGGCTCTGCTCCCGGCCGCGGGTCGAGGGCACGATGCAGTACGAGCAGCGGCAGTTGCACCCCTGCGAGATCTGCAGCCACGCCTGGAACTCGCGCTCGCGATGTGGGGGCAGGTGTCCGGCGAAGCCCTCGAACTCGAAGTAGCCCTGCGCCGTCAGCGAATCCGAGGTGAGGAACTCGGCGAGGCGCGCGATCTGCCCGGGTCCGAAGGCAACGTCGACGAACGGGAACCGCTCGAAGACCTCGTCCTTGACCGACTGCGCCCAGCACCCACCGACGCCGACGACTCGGCTCGGATCCTCGGACTTGAGCCGCTTCGCCTGCCCCAGATGGGCGATGAAGCGGTTGTCGGCCGCCTCGCGGATGGAGCACGTGTTGAAGAGGATCAGGTCGGCGTCGTCGCGCTCGGCCGCCTCGGTGTAGCCGAGCGAGCCGAGCATCCCCTTCATCCGCTCGGAGTCGTGCTCGTTCATCTGACAGCCGAACGTGGTCACGTGGAAACGCTTGCCGCTCACGGTGCGGGATCTTACGGAGGCCCAGCCACCACCCCGACGGAAGGACCGATGGACTACCAGACCCTGCGCTACGAGCTCTCGGACCACGTGGCCGTGCTCACCTACGACCGTCCCGAGCAGCGAAACGCCGTCTCGCGGCAGATGAACGCCGAGCTTCACCACGCGTGGCGGCGCTTCCGCGACGATGCGGACGCCTTCGTCCTCGTGATCACCGGCACGGGCGACGCCTTCTGCGCCGGCTGGGACCTCGCCGACGCGGCGGAGACCGAGATCGGCGACTGGAGCGAGTTCCGCACGCACGTCTACGACTCGCCCGGCGATTGCGGTTACACACGGCGGGCGGACGTGTTCAAGCCGGTGATCGCCGCGATCAACGGCTGGGCGGTCGCCGCCGGGCTCGAGAACGCCTGTCTGGCCGACATCCGCATCGTCGCCGAGAACGCCGTCTTCGGCGCCCTCGAACGACGGTGGAACATCGTCGCGGGCGACGGGATGACGGTCCGTTTGCCGCTGATCGTCGGCTGGGCGAAGGCGATGGAGCTGATCATCACCGGGCGCCCCGTCGACGCCGAGGAGGCCCTGCGGATCGGCCTCGCGAACGAGCTCGTCCCCGAGGGCGAGGCACTCGATCGCGCGCTCGAGCTCGCGCGCGAGATCGCCGCCCTGCCCCAGGGTGCGATCCGCACCGACAAGGAGACGATGGTCCGCAACGTCGGCCGCACGCTCGAGGAGCAGCTGCGCCAGGAGGTCGACGCCTCGGTGGGGATGTTCATGCGCCGCGACTCGCACGCGATCGGGGCGAGCGCGTTCAAGCAGGGACGTGTCCCGGAGTGGCCCAATCACGGTCTATGAACCGACGCCCCCGGGTAGAGCCCCCGTGTGGCGCAGCAGGCAAGGGTGCTCGAACCGCTCGACCGGTGGGACGTCGTCAACCGTGGCCGCTTCGAGGCCGCGCACGACGGGCACACCTGGACTGTCGACGTCGACTTCTTCGACTTCTCCGAGCAGCTCCGCCTCTATTGCGACGGGATCCACGTGGCGACGAGGAAGTCTCCGGCGAGGTTCGAGATCGGGCCCGGGGTGCGGATCGAGGCGGCGGTGGGGGCGTTCGGCATGCGGAAGATCGAACTCGTCGAGGGCGCGGTCTCCACGACCCTGGCTCCGGCCGAGGGGACCGCGGAGGCGTGGCGCGTGGGCCTCGCTCGCGAGCGTCCGGATCTGAGTCGCGCGATCGGGGTGGCCTCGTTCGTCGTGCTCGTGATCGCGGCCGTCTATGGCGCGATCGAGCTGATCGAGCTCACGGGCGTCGACGCGCCGCTCGGGCTTTCGGCGCCGGTCGGAGTGGTTCTCGGGTTCGCGGCGCTCGCCGCGGCCATCGAGCGAGCCCTGCGGTTGAAGAGCAACCGCTGGCTCGATTGACGGGGATTCGGCAGGGAGTCGGCGGGTTCGGGGTCGCGGGGAACCGGGCGAAGCTGAAGCGGTTCGCTCAGCCCCTGCCGCCGGTCGCCTCGGAGAGGTAGGAGACGAGCGCCTCCAGTTCCTCCGGGCTCAGGTCGGTGCCGTAGGTCTGCGGCATCACGTCGGGCGGATAGCCCTGCGCGACGTCCGCGTTCGGGTCGACGATCGCCTCCTCGATGAACGCCGTGTCCTGGCCCCTGAGCGCGCCATCGAGCACGGGCCCGGTCACTCCGGTGCTCCCGGCGTCGGCGAGCGTGTGACAGCCGCCACAGCCGGAGTCGGTGAACACGACGGCGCCGTCGACCGCCGGTGCCGCAGGTTCGGAGGGCTCCGCCGGTTCGCCGGGAGGCGGTTCCTCGGGCGCCGGACCGTCAGCAGGCGCCTCCTGGCCCGGCGGGGCCTCACCGGTCCCCTCCCCGAGCTCCTCGAGGCCCTGCTGCGGGCTCAGCTCCTCGCCCGCCGCGATCAGCTCGTTACGGTGCTCCTGCTCCTCCTCCCCGTTGAGCCAGGCGAAGGCGGCCGTGGCGACGACCAGGGCGGCGAAGATCGCCGTGCCGAAGATCAGGACCGGCTTCGGCGGGAAGTTCTCGTATCGCAGGCCGACGAACGACGTGATCAGCGCCACCGCGACGAGGCCGAGCCCGAGGACGTAGAAAAGCGTCTCATCCATCGGCGCGGAACTCTATCGACGGCTCGGACGACTGGAACACTCGCCCGCGATCAGCTCGCGTACGTGGTCGCGCGACTCTCGCGGATCACGGTGATCTTCACCCGTCCCGGGTACTCCATCTCCTTCTCCACCGCCGCCGCGATCTCGTGTGAGATCAGCGCCGCGCGGTCGTCGTCGACCTCGCCCGGGTCGACGATCACCCGGATCTCGCGCCCGGCGCGCATCGCGAAGACCCGCTCGACGCCCTGGTGTCGCGAGGCGATCTCCTCGAGGTCGCGAAGCCGGGCGACATACTGCTCGAGCGCCCCGCCGCGGGCGCCCGGCCGGGCCCCGGAGACGGCGTCGGAGGCCTGCACGATCACGGCCTCGACGGTCTTCGGCTCGACCTCGTTGTGGTGAGCCTCGATCGCATGCGCGACGGCCTCGGACTCGCCGTGGCGGCGCGCAATGCGCCCGCCGACGAGCGCATGCGGCCCCTCGATCTCGTGGGAGACGGCCTTGCCGATGTCGTGCAGCAGTGCCGCCCGGCGCGAGGTCTCGACCGAGGCGCCGAGCTCCGCCGCGATCAGGCCGGCGAGGGCCGAGCACTCGACGAGGTGGTCGAGAACGTTCTGGCCGTGGCTGGTGCGGAAGCGCAGCTGCCCGAGGAGCTTCGCGAGGGCCGGGTCGAGCGCGCTCACCCGGGCCTCGAGCGCGGCCTTCTCCCCCTCCTCGACGATCTTCGCCGCGACCTCCTCGCGGACGTGCTCATAGGTCTCCTCGATCTGCGCCGGGTGGATGCGGCCGTCGGCGATCAACCGCTCGAGGGTCTCGCGGGCGACCTCGCGACGGACGCCGTCGAAGCTCGAGAGCAGCACGGCGGACGGGGTCTCGTCGATGATCACGTCGACGCCGGTGAGCTTCTCCAGCGCGCGGATGTTGCGCCCGTCGCGGCCGATGATCCTCCCCTTCATCTCGTCGGAGGGGAGCTCGACGAGGCGGGTGGTCGAGTCGGCGGAGTGCTTCGCGGCCAGGCGCTGCATCGCGACCGAGAGAATGTTCCGCGCTCGGCGCTCGGACTCGATCTTCGTCTGCTCCTCGATCTCGCGCAGTCGCATGCCGGCCTGTTGCTTTGCCTCCTGCTCGACCTCGGCGACGAGCATCTGCTTCGCCTGCGTGGCGCTCAGGCCCGAGACCCGCTCGAGCTCGCGGCGCTGGACGCGCTTTGCCTGCTTCAGCTCGTCGGCCTCCTTGACCAGGTTGCGCTCGCGGTCCTCGAGCGCCTGCTGGCGGCGCTCGAGCTCGGAGCGCTGCACGGAGAGCGAATCGGCCTCGCGCAGGGCGCGCTCCTCCATCCGCGCGATCTCCTCGCGACGCGCGCGGAGCTCATCGGTGGCCGCGGATGAGTCGATCGCGGGCTCGGTGGGCGGAGGCTCGTGCTCGAGTTCTTCCGGCGCCGCGGGTGACGCCGGCGCGGCAGCTGGCACGGGGCGAGGAACGTGGCGCTCCCGGCGCCACGGTGTCCACAGCGCGCGTTGGCTCATCGCTTCCTCCTCCCGGCCGCTGAGTGTCCGGCCGGCGTCGACCCGAGAACAGCTATCCGGCGGACCTCGGTCCGCCCCGCGCCCACGTTCGCCGAGGAAGCGTTCGCCCCACTGACTGTCACCGCCGCCAACTCCGGGGCTACCGGCGGTCCCGCGTTCGTTCAGCGGCTTAGGGTCTCGCCTCCGTTGGTCTGGCCGCTCGTAGCATGTTCAAGAAGTCCGGTCTCAGCAGGTGTTTCACTTCATCAGGCGACACGCGGCCGCTCCAGGAGAGTAGTCCCGAGCCGCCGAATTGGCAAGCGGCGGCCGCCTAGCGCAAGACCGCACGGTGACGCCGCAGGTACCAGAAGAGCCCGCCGCCGGCGATCAGGACGCCGGCCGCGATGGCGTACAGCGTGATGGTCGAGCCGCCGTCCTCCTCGGGGGGCGCGACCTCCGGCCGAGCAACGGCCGCGCGGCGGAGGAACTCCTTCGACGCCTCGTTGAAGGCCAAGAAGGAGTCCGCGGTCACCCAGCAATGCGCGACGGAGACCTCGTCGCCCGTTCGCAGCAGCGAGAACCGAGCCTCGCCGCCTGCATCGTTCACTGCGTCGACGAACTCGCGCTGGGCTTCGATCTCGATGTACACGTCGCAGGGCGCCGCGGCGACGAGCACCGGAGAGACGAGCCGCTCGACGTTGTTGACCGGGCTCAGCTCGGCGAGCCGTTCCTCTCCGAACGCCTCGACCGCGAGGTTCCTGCCGGCGTCCGAGTTCGGGCGTGAGCCCCACTCCTCGAGATCGGGCGGGCCGAGGAAGTCGATCACGCAGTCGACGCTCGCGCCCCGCTTCGCCGCGACCGCGAGCGCGAGGTGGGCGCCGGCGGAGCCCCCGTACAGGCAGATCGGCTCCCCCGGCCCGAGGGTTTCGCGCAGGTGGTCGAACGCGTCGAGGGCGTCGGTCAGGCTGTCGGCTCCACCGCGGTAGCCGAGGTTGGCGACGTCGTAACCCCAGCTCCGCACGAGCTCGATGTATTGGCCCATCACCCGGTCGGCTGCGGCGCCGAGACCGCCGTGCCAGCCGCCGCCGTGGATCATCAGCACCGTGCCCTTCGGCGCCTCGTCGGCCGGATTCAGACTGAGGTAGTAGGGCGAGCGCTTGAGAACCTCGGGCGAGGCCTGTGCGAGCGTCGCGGAGGGTGCGGCGATCGCAGCGACCGCGAGCACGAGCACGGCCGTGAGGATCCCCCGGGCGAGCGAACGGCCCGCAGAAGCGAGCGGCGGCATGGCGCCCAAGTTAGCGGGGCGGGGTTCAGCCGCTCGCCTGGCGCTCGAACCCGCGCACCGCCTCGTAGGCGAGCTCGGAGTGGTACCCGCGACGGGCGAGAAACGCGAGCGCCCGTCCGCGCGAGCGCTCGTCCTCGAGCGCCTCGCCTCGCCGTTCGAGTAGCGCGACCGCGCGCGCGAGGTCGTCACCGCCGTCCTCGGCCAGCGCGCGCTCGATCAGCCCGCCGCCGAGACCTCGGGCGGCGAGGGCCTCACGGATCCGTTCCGGCCCCCAGCCGCGCAGCTCGCGCTTGTCCTCGGCATAGCGACGCGCAAAACGCTCGTCGTCGAGCTCGCCGATCTCGACCAGGTGGGTGATCGCGGCCTCCACCGCCGCAGGGTCAAATCCCCGCTCGGTAAGCCACCCGGCGAGCTCTGCAGTTGTCCGCTCGCGGCGGGCGAGCGCCTCGACCGCGCGCGCGAACGCCTCCTCCGGACCCGCCGCGCTGTGCTCGCGCGCCCTGCTCGCCTCCGCTCTCATCCCCGTTGAGTCAGGCCGCCTTGCGCTCGACCTCGGGCTCCTGGAGATCGGCGGCGTCGGCTGCGGCGTCGGCTTCGGGTGCGGCTTCGTCCTCGGGTGCGGCGAGGAATACCGGCTTCGGCGTCGGCTTCCGGTCGACGCCGAGCTTCTCGAACAGCTTCACCTCGATCTCGCTCGAGAGCTCGGGGTTCTCGGCCAGATACTGCTTGGTGTTGTTGCGGCCCTGACCGAGCCGCAACTCCCCATAGGAGAAGAACGAGCCCGACTTCTGCACCAGGTCCTCCTCGATCGCGAGGTCGAGCAGGCCGCCCTCGTGCGAGATCCCGGCGCCGTACTCGATGTCGAACTCGGCCTGGCGGAACGGTGCCGCGACCTTGTTCTTGACGACCTTGACGCGGACCCTGTTGCCGACCGCCTCCGTGCCCTCCTTGAGGGTCTCGATCCGGCGGATGTCGAGCCGCTGCGAGGAATAGAACTTGAGCGCGCGGCCGCCCGGCTGCGTCTCCGGCGAGCCGAACATGACGCCGATCTTCTCCCGGATCTGGTTGGTGAAGATGCAGATCGTCTTCGCCCGGTTGAGGTTGCCGGCGAGCTTGCGCAGCGCCTGGCTCATCAGCCGCGCCTGGAGGCCGACCTGGGTCTCCCCCATCTGACCCTCGAGCTCGACCCGCGGCGTCAGCGCGGCGACCGAGTCGATCGCGACCACGTCGACGGCGCCCGAGCGCGTGAGCACGTCGACGATCTCGAGCGCCTGCTCGCCGTAGTCGGGCTGGGAGACGAGCAGGTCGTCGGTGTTGACGCCGATCCGCCCGGCGTAGATCGGGTCGATCGAGTGCTCCGTGTCGACGAAGGCGCAGACCCCGCCGAGCGCCTGGGCCTGGGCGATGATGTGGTAGACGAGGGTCGTCTTCCCCGACGACTCCGGGCCGAAGATCTCGATGATCCGGCCACGCGGCACGCCGCCGACCCCGAGCGCGAGGTCGAGCGCCAGCGCCCCGGTCGGAATCGTCTCGACCGGGATCGCGGCCTTCTCGCCGAGCCTCATCACCGAGCCGGCGCCGAACTGCTTCTCGATCTGCGACATGGCCGCGGTCAGGGCCGCGTCCTTCGCCTTGGCCTCCTTCTCGGCCGCCTTGTCGGTCTTGTCTGCCGGCTTCAAGTTCGCCCTCTTCTCATCTGCCATCTTCTGCGTCACCTTTCTGGTCCCCGTCCGGGGACGGCAAGTCAACGCCCGCAAGGAGCTCGTACTCGGCTCCGGTGGGCTTAGTTTTCGAACGGTAGAGAGCGATTCGGACAGCACCGAAGGGCTCGCCCAGCGCCCGCGGGAGCTTCTCCGGCGGTTCGGCGACCCGCTTCGGCCGCGCCTTGCCGCGCCGCTCGCCCGGGTCGGGCGGGCGCCGCTCGGAGCGCACCCGGGCAACGGTGATGTGGGGCCAGAAGGCGCGCTTCTCGGGCTTCAACAAGCCCTCCTGCCCAAGCGGCTCCGCGAGCTCCGCCTGGAGGCTCGCCGCCGCCTTGCTCTCGGCCCCGACCGCGTAGAGCTTCGGCCGCCCCCCGGGGATCGGAACCGGATCGGGCTCGAGGCGGATCGGCACCGGGCGCGGTTGTGTCCGCTCTAGCAACTCGGTCACTCGCGCGATCGCCCGCTCCGGGTGATGGCCGAGGAAGCAGAGCGTCATGTGGAGCGCCTCGGGCTTCACCGGCCGCAGCGCCGGGTCGGCGAGCGAGCGCCGCTGCCAGGACTCGAGCCCCCGCCTGACGGCGTCGGACAGGTCGAGGGCGATGAAGAGACGTACCGGTGCTGCCTCCGAGCCGCCGTCGCGAGGCGTCCGCGGGCGCGATCGGTCGCCGGGACTCTCGCCGCTCGCCTTCTTCTGCTCGAGCCGCCGCGCCTTCTGAAACCGGGCTTGGCGGCGCCGCGCGGCGCCGCCGGCCGTGATCGTCGTTGCCATCGGGTCCCACGCTAGGCGGTCGAGCGGCGCGAATTTCGCGTCGATGTCGCAGGAGACGGCCAAGTCGGTGAACGAACGGACCGCGTGGTGGTTTGTGTCCGGTATGCGGCTACGAACCGCCACGGACCTCGGCAAGGAACGCGATCAGGTCCTCCGCCAGCAGCTCCGGCTCCTCGAAGGCGGCGAAGTGGCCGCCCCGGTCGAACTCGCTCCAGCGGCGGATGTCGCCGAGCTGGCGCTCGGTCCAGGCGCGCGGCGGGCGGACGAGCTCCTGCGGGAAGTCGGCGACGGCTGCCGGGACCGAGATCCTCTCCCCCGGCTCGAGCCGCCACGGGTCGCGGGCCTCGGCTGCGTAGAGGCGCATCGAGGACCCGATCGTGCCCGTCGCCCAGTACAGGGTGAGGAAGTCGCAGAGGTCGTCCTTGGAGAAGCGGCGCTCGACCTCGCCGTCGCAGTCGGACCAGCGGCGGTACTTGTCGACGAGCCAGGCGGCGAGGCCGACCGGCGAATCGTGGAGGCCCGGGGCCAGCGCGTCCGGCGCCGCGCCCTGCACGAGAAGGTGGAAGCCCTCCCGCATCCGCCAGCGCATGGCGCCGGCGACCCATTCCTGCTCGGCCTCGCCGAGTGGTGGCTCCGAGAGCTCCGTCGGTCGCGGGAGGACCCCCGGGCTGTTGACGTGCAGGGCCGCGACCGCATCCGGGTCATCGAACGCCATCCGCGCCGCGATCGGCGTCCCCCAGTCTCCGCCCTGGACCGCGTAGCGCTCGTAGCCGAGCGCCTCCTCCATCAGCTCACGGAAGCGGCCCGCGATGTCGTCGACGTTGATCGGCTCGGCGGGCGCCTCGGAGAACGCGAACCCCGGCAGCGACGGGACGACGACGTCGTGTCCGGCCGCGACCAGCAGCGGGATCACGTCGAGGAACTCGATCGGCGCGCCGGGCCAGCCGTGGATCAGGAGAACCGGCAGCCTCTCCTCCGTCCCCTCCGTTCGCGGTGCCCGCTCCCAGATGAAATGGATTCCCTCCCAGCGCCAGTTCGAGAGCCCGTTCAGCGCCCGCTCGATCTGCCGCCAGTCGTAATCGCCCGCCCAGTACTCGCAGAGCTCCCGCAGATAGGCGTAGTCGCCCCCGTACTCCCAGCCGAGATCGGCGGGCTGATCGGCCCAGCGGGTCCGGCCGAGCCGCTCGCGCAACTGCTCGAGGGCCTGATCCGGGACGGCGACCTCGAACGGTTCGACCCCCGCGCCCGCCTCCATCAGACGGGCAGCGCCTCGTCGCGGAGCAGGCGGCGGATGATCTGCATCGCGACCGTGGTCGAACGGTCGCGGATCTCGACCCGGTCGCCCGGCATGACGATGTCGCGCTCGAGCACGGTCCCCGCGGAATCGAGGACGCACCAGCAGACGTAGCCGACCGGCTTCTCCTCGGTCCCGCCGCCGGGGCCGGCGATGCCGGTGATCGCGCAGGCGACGTCCGCGTCGAAGCGGGCGAGCGCGCCCGCCCCCATTGCCCGCGCCACCTGGGGCGAGACCGCGCCGTGCTGGGCGATCAGCGCAGCATCTACCCCGAGCAGCTCGACCTTCGCCTCGTTCGAGTAGGAGACGACGCCGCCGGCAACGTAGCCGGAGGACCCGGGGCGCTCGGTCAGACGGGCCGCCAGCAGGCCGCCGGTGCACGACTCGGCGAGCCCGATTCGGTGCCCCTGGAGCAACTCCGCGAGCTGGTCGTCGATCGTCGAGCCGTCGGTGCTGAAGACGAAGCGCTCGTAGCGCTCGACGAACTCCCTCACCAGGGCCTCCCGCTCGGCCTCGGCACCGGGGCGGTGACGGACCTCGATCTCGACCTCGCCGCGGCGCAGGCAGGTGGTGATCTCGAGCGGCGTCAGGTCGACCTTCTCCTCGATCTCCTTCAGCGACTTGGCAATCTCCGACTCGGGGACTCCGAAGAGACGGACCGTCGCGTGCTCGTAGGGCTGCACGCGGCCGAGGAGCGCTCGCCCCGCGGTCGTCGCGAGTGCCGGCTCCCACATCGCGTGGAGCTCGCGTGGCGGCCCCGGGAGGACGATCACGACAGGCCCGCCGGAGACGTCGACGACCAGGCCCGGGGCGGTGCCCGCGGGATCGATCGTCTCGGCGCCCTCGGGGACCATCGCCTGCTTTCGGTTCGCGACCCGCAGCGCTTCGGGGTCGAAGCGCATCCGGCGCGCGAAGCCGGCGATGATCCGGGCGATCTTCTCCTCCATCCCCTCGTCCAGGACCAGCGGGACGCCGGCGAAGCCCGCGACGACCTCGGCGGTGAGGTCGTCCGCGGTCGGGCCGAGGCCGCCGCTGGTGACGATCAGCTCGCAGCCGTCCGCGGCCATGAAGCGAAGCGCCGCCTCGAGGTCCTCGGGCCGGTCGCCGACGGTGAGGATGTGCGCCACCTCGACGCCGAGCTCGCCGAGGCGCTGCGAGACCCAGGGCCCGTTTCGATCCGTGATCCGCGCCGTGATCACCTCTGTCCCGGTGACGAGGATCCCGGCCCTGATGCGTCTCGCTGCGCTCGCTCATGGACAACTCCTTCCCGGCGCGGAAGCTTCGCGGACATGCGCCGGCGGCGTGATCCCGAATGCCGCGGGCCCATCCAGGGCGGGCAGCGCCACGGCCTCGTCGCCGAGCTTCAGCCGCAGCTGCTCGCGGTCGTAGCCGGACGGAAAGCGGAGCTCCAACCGCTTCCCTCGATACTCCTCGCGGGTCCCCGCAGCCAGCACCTGAGCGTCGATGAGGGCGTTACCCTCGCCGCCGACGAGGCAGACCTCGACCGGCGAGAGGACCACGAGCCGCATCCGGACAGTCTCCTTCTCCGGGCCCCCGGCGGCCTTCCCCCCGCGCTCGTCCCGCAGACCGGGCGGCGGCGGGTCCTCCGCAGGCGTCGGCTCGGAGTCCTCGTCGGTGAGCAGGCCGACGATCACGAGCGTGAGCACCACGGCGGCGGCGATTCCGGCCGCGATCAGCACCGCGCGCGGGCTGCGGCGCTCGCCCGCCGGGCGTCCCTCCAGCAGCCGGTCCGAGAGCGGCCCCGCGAGGCGCTCGGAACGACCCTCGACCTGCCGTCGGTACTCGTCGACGAGCTGGTCGGCGTCGAGCCCGAGGAGCTGCGCGTACGTGCGCAGGAACCCCTTTGCGTGCGAGTCGCTCGGGAGCTCCTCCCATTGCTCCTCCTCGAGCGCGCGCAGGTACTTCTCGCGGATCTTCGTCCGCTCCTCGATCAGCTTCAGGTCGAGGCCGGCGCGGGCGCGCGCGGCGATCAGAGCGTCGCCGATGCGAAGTTGACCGGGGGCGGTGAGGGGCGGCATCGGCCCCATTGTGCCGATGGCGGGCTAGCTTGCGGGCTGGAGATCGGTGTCGGTGGGCGTCTCGGCGCCCGCGGACTCCGGCTCGGGAGCGCCCTCGACGATCCCGTCGGCGAAGCGCTCGAGCAGCCGCGGCAGCTCGGACTGCGAGACCAGCACCTGGCGCGGTTTGGACCCCTCGTAGCCGGAGATGATCCCGCGCCGCTCGAGCATGTCGATCAGCCTTCCGGCGCGGGTGTAGCCAACCCGCAGGCGGCGCTGGATCATCGAGACGGAGGCCGTCTCGGACTCGACCACGATCCGGGCCGCGTCCGCGAGCAGGTCGTCCTGGTCCGGCGAGAACTCCCCTTCGACGCCCTCCTCGGGCTCGGGCTCCTTCGCCTCCAGCAGCTCCTGGTCGAACTCGGGCTCACCCTGCTTGGCCCAGTGGCGGCAGATGCGGGCGATCTCCTCCTCGCTGACGAACGCCCCCTGGATCCGGTGAAGCTTCGAGGTGCCGATCGGCCGGAAGAGCATGTCGCCCTGGCCGAGCAGGCTCTCGGCCCCGCCACCGTCGAGGATCACGCGCGAGTCGACCTGGGAGGCGACCGCGAAGGCGATGCGCGAGGGGATGTTGACCTTGATCGTGCCGGTGATCACGTCGGTCGACGGGCGCTGCGTGGCCAGCACCAAATGGATGCCGATCGCGCGAGCCTTCTGCGCGAGGCGGATGATCGAGTCCTCGACCTCGGCCGGAGCGACCATCATCAGGTCGGCGAGCTCGTCGATGACGCACAGAATGTGCGGGAGCGGCGGCTCGCCCCGCTTGCGCCGTACCTTGTTGAGCTCGAGCAGGTTGCGCGCCCGCGCCTCGCTCATGACGCTGTAGCGGCTCTCCATCTCTCCGATCAGGTTGCTGAGCACCGTCGCCGCCAGTCGCGGGTTCGTGACCACCGGCGTCAGCAGGTGCGGGAGCCGCTCGTAGTGGTTGAGCTCGACCTGCTTCGGATCGACGAGGACGAGCCGGACCTCGTTCGGCGAGGCGTGCATCAGGATCGAGCTCAGGATCGCGTTGATGCAGCCGGACTTGCCGGATCCGGTGGTGCCGGCGACGAGGATGTGCGGCATCAGCGCAAGGTCGGCGCTCACGTTCTGCCCGGAGACGTCCTTGCCGAGCCAGGCGAGCAGCGGCGAGGCCGACTTCGGCCGCTCGCCGTAGATGTCGCCGAGGCGGACGAGCTGGCGGCGCGAGTTCGGAACCTCCACTCCGACCGCCTTCTTTCCCGGGATCGGAGCGAGGATGCGGATGTCGGTGGAGGCGAGGGCGTATGCGAGGTCGTCCTTGAGCTGGGCAACCTTGCCCACCTTGGTGCCCGGGGCAAGCTGAAGCTCGTAGCGGCTGACGTGGGGCCCCGAGACGACACCCAGAAGGCGCGCCTCGACGCCGAAGTGCTCGAGCGATTCGAGCAGCGCCTTCGCCACGGTCTCCCGGTCGCGGACATCGGTGCCGCCGACCTCGACCTTGCCCCGCTCGAGAGCCTTCCCGGGCGGGGTCGCGTACTCGATCTCCTCCGAGGCGGTGATGCCCTGGGTCTGACGCATGTTCCCCATCGGCGTGGTGCCGTGGGGACCGGCCTCGGCGGGCGAAGGCGGCTCCTCCGCGGACTCGGCGGCCGGCCCCGTCACCGAGAGCTCTCCCGTGTCGTACGCGAACTCGTCCTCGTCCTCCTCGACCCCGCCCCAATCGTCCTCGACGCCGTCATCCGGCACGGGCTCCGGCTCGGGGGCGAGCGGCTCGGTCGCGAGCTCCTCGGTCTCGCCGGTGCGGGTGATCGAGATGCTGTCTCCGTCGACCTCCCCCCACGGCGACGGTGTCTGCAGGCGCTGCGTCCGCACGGAGCGGGCGACGTCGCGGGTACCGCTGCCGGCGCGCCGTACGGCCTTCCCGGCCCCACCCATCACCTGAGCGACCGTGGTCCCGGTGAGCAGGAGCACCCCCGAGATCAGCATCAGCAGCGCGATGATGTGGGCGCCGACACGCTGGAAGAGGTTGGTCGAGGCCCAGTAGAGGGCCTCACCGACGCCGCCGCCGTGCTCGACCATGAACTTCGACTCGAAGAACTCCCCGTGGCGGGCCGGCTGGTCGGGCCCGAGGCCGGCGGTCTGCGCGGCGAAGGCGAGCAGGAGCCCGCAGATGATCAGCAATCCGCCGGCATTCAGCGCGGACGGGGCCTTGATCAAGGGCCGGGCGAGGAAGGAGCCGCCCCAGGCGGCGAGCGCAATCGGAACCACGTAGGCGACCTTCCCCGCCCCGTGCTCGAGCCCGGAGGCCAGCCAGCCTCCGACCCTGCCGCCATCCCAGTCCACGTAGAGGACGAGGGCCAGGTAGACGGAGAACGCGATCAGCGCGAGGCCGATGACGTCGTAGTGGCGCTGCTCGAGCCCGTCGACGACGTCGCGGAACTCGCGCGCGCGGGGCTTCGCCGCCGGCTTGCGGGTCTGCGAGCGCGAACGCGAGGCGCGCGCCGGGGCAGGGCGCGAGCGGGGCTTCGGCTTCGGCTTCGTGAATGGGAGGTTCATCTCAAGGCGTGAACAGGCGTCGCAAAGGCGGCTCCGCGGCGTGCCGCGGTGCGTGCAAGGTGACTTCGACGCCTGGGGGCGGTCCCCTGCGGGCGCCGGATTGCGCATAAAACCGCAGTAAATAAGTGCGGATGCGCCGAATACGCGCTCTAGTCTCTATTCGGTGACGAGTGCGGATGCGAGCGTTGGGCGGGTGCTGATCGTCGAGGACGACGAGCCGATCGCCGACGTCCTGCGCCGCACTTTGCGCCAGGAGGGCCACGAGGTCCGCTCCGCGGGCGACGGCGCCGAGGCGCTGCGGGCCGCGGAGGAGTTCATCCCCGACCTGGTGATCCTCGATCTCGGGCTCCCCGACATCGACGGGGTGGAGGTCGGAAAGCGGCTGCGCGAGGAGTCGGACGTCCCGATTTTGATCCTGACGGCGCGCGGGGATCTCGACGACCGCGTCGGCGGGCTCGACGCGGGGGCCGACGACTACCTGGTGAAGCCGTTCGAGCGCGACGAGCTGCTCGCCCGGATCCGGGCGCTGATGCGTCGCCGCCCTCCCCGCGGCAGTGCCGCGCTCGTCGTCGGCGACCTGCGGCTCAATCCGGACACGCGCGAGGTCAGCCGTGGGGAGCGGCAGATCGAGCTCACCAACCGCGAGTTCGAGCTGCTCGAGTTCCTGATGCGAAATGAGCGCCTCGTGGTCTCGCGCGAGCGCTTGCTCGAGGAGGTCTGGGGCTATGACCCGCTCGCGATGACGAACACGATCGACGTCTTCATCTCGAACCTGCGCCGCAAGCTCGAGGACGGCGGCGAACCGCGCCTGTTGGAGACCAAGCGCGGCGCCGGCTACGTGCTCCGCCCGCCGAAGTGAGCTGGCTCTTTCCGAACCGCTGGCCGGTCAAGTGGCGGATCGCCGCGGTCTCGGCCGGACTCACCTTTCTCATCTTGCTCGGCTTCGCAGCCGTCGTCGGCCGGCTCGCGGTGAACAAGCTCGAGGCGAACTTCCGCGAGGAGGCGCAGAGCACGGCGAGCGCTCTCGCCAATCAGCTCGAGATCACGTTCTCGGAGATCACGGGCGGTCGCGAACCGACCGCCCGCGGCCTCGAGCTCGAGCGATTCCCGCTGCCTTCGCAGAGCTTCTTCCAGCTGGTCGACTCGAGCGGCCAGTCGGCGTTCACGGAGGTGCCCTACTACCGTGAGCTCGGCCCGCCGCCGAGCGAGCCGACGAACGTCGGCGACTATGCGGTCGCCAGCCAGCTCATCCCCACCCAGACCTTCGGGCCGTCGGTCTACGTTCAATACGGGCGCGACCGCGCATCGCTCGAGTCGACGACCGACCGGATCTGGTTCCTCCTCGGCGCCGGCGTTCTCGCCGGTGCCGCACTGGCAGCGCTCGCCGGCCTCGCCGTCGCCGGGCGGGCGATGCGCCCGATCGCCTCCCTGACCACAGCGGCGCGCGAGGTCGCGACGACCAGGGACCCGTCTCGGCGCCTGCCCATGCCGGAGACCGAGGACGAGGTCGCGGAGCTGGCGCAGACGCTCGACGAGATGCTTCGCGAGCTCGACGCGGCCCGCTCGGAGACCGAGCAGATGGTGCAGGCGCAGCGCGAGTTCGTCGCCGACGCCTCCCACGAGCTGCGCACGCCGCTGACCAGTATTCACGCGAACCTCGAGCTGCTGCAGGCCCGCCTGGCGACGCGCGGCGACGCAGCCGACGTCGAGGACGGGGAGATCGTCGCCGGCGCCCTCGGCTCCTCGCAGCGGATGCGCCGCCTCGTCTCCGACCTGCTGCTACTCGCCCGCGCGGACGCCGGGCGCGCCGGGCCACGCGGCGCCTACGACCTCTCCGGGATCGCCGAGGCCGCGATCGCCGAGGTCCGCACGGTCGCCGACGGCCACAGGGTCTCGCTCTCCGGCGACGGCTCGGTCTCGGTCGCGTGCAACCCGGACGACGTCCACCGGCTCGTCGTCAACCTGGTCGAGAACGCGGTCCGGCACACGCCCGCCGGCTCGCGGATCGACGTCACCGTGTCCGAGGAAGGCGACCAGGCGGTGCTCGAGGTCTGCGACGACGGCCCCGGGCTCCCCGACGGCCTGGGAGATCAGCTCTTCGCCCGGTTCGTCCGCGGCGCCGGTCAAGCGGACCTCTCGCGCGACTCGGGCACCGGCCTCGGCCTCGCGATCGTGAAGGCCGTCGCCGCCTCCCACCGCGGCTCGGTCGAGGCCGGCGAGTCGCCGCACGGCGGCGCCCGGTTCACGGTTCGGCTGCCCGCCGCGGATACGGAAAGCGAGAACGGAAGCGCCGGCGAGAACGGATCGAAGCCCCTCGCCGCAACGCCTAAGAAGCGCCCCGCGAATCTTTAGCGACCGTTTACATCGGTCGTTAGATTTCCCAAGTGGACGAGACACCGTCCGTCGAGGATCCCCCGACACCCCTTCGACGGACGTTAGTTGGCCAGTCTGTCTGAGTCTGAGCCAATCGGCCCGCCGGGTTTCCCCCTCCCTGAAGACCCGGCGGGCCAACCTTTTTCTACGGGAGAGCGGGCGGAGCGTTCGCTATTTCAGGAAGCCGCGCTGGACCATCTCCGCCTTGATCGCGGGGACGTGTCCTCCGCCGTACAGCAGCTTGTCGGCGGCGAGGAGGGCGCGGGCGCCGTCACGGAAGTTGGACGTGCTGTCGAGCATGAAATGCGACTGGAGCACGACGCGATCGACGATCCAGAGGCCGGCGGTGTCGGTGGCTAGTTCTCCGCGCAGGTCCCAGAGCGCGCCCGACCAGGCGCGGCCGAGGCAGTGCGGATCGTCGAAGCAGCGCTTGAGCGCCCGCTCGAGGGTCAGCGCGGTGTCCGTCCGGCGTCCGCAGGTGTTGCTCGTGTACGAGGTCGCGTCCCACTCGAATACACAGGGGTCGTAGGTGGCGCTACCGCCGGTCACGAACGAGGACATGACCGCGGCGAGGTAGTCGCCGAAGCCCTCCCCCATCGAGCCGCCCTCGAGGTCCTCGCCGAAGAAGTGCACCGCCTGGTCCTGGAGCGAGTGTCCGTACTCGTGGATGATCACGTCCGCGTCCTCCGCGTCGTCGACGCCGCCGGTGCCGAACGCCACCTTGCGGGTCAGCGGCGTGAAGTACGAGTTGTCCTCGGTGAAGCCGTTGACGTTCGCCTTCTGCGGCTGCAGGCGCAGGCCCTCGGTCAGCCCGAGGCTGTCGACGTAGGCGCGGGTGCGGTCGATGTGGAAGTAGGTCATGACCGCCTCGAAAGCGTTCTGCGAACGCGTGACCCCGCTGAAGTCGAAGCCCGCGCTGCAGACCGGCTTCGCCTTCTTTCCCTGGCCCAGCCTGACGACGACGTGGGTGCCGCTCAGGCACCCGGTGGCGGAGGTGATCCGGTCGAGCGTCACCGGTAGGCGCAGGTTCGTGAGCAGCATCGAATCCTCGTCCTTGGCGTCCTTGAGCCCCGCGTAGGAGGATTGGGTCGTGACCGGGTTCGGGTCGAAGACGTTGGCGGAGGCCGTCGCGCGCTTGAGCAGGTCATCGACCCGCGTCGCCTCGCCGCTCCGCGCGTCCACGAGCACGGACAGGTCGGCCAGCGGCTCGGCGGAGGGGATCAGCACGCGCCAGGCGGCCCGCTCCGTCCGTGGGTCGACGAACAGCTTCGCCCGCACGTTGCCGCGCAGGCGCTCGACCGCTCCAGCCTCCTTGGCCGCCGCGATCGCAGCTTCGCGACCGAGCGTGGCCCGCGGGGGTGCCTCGATCCCGGCGACGCTGTGATCGACCACGAGGACCGGCGGGAGTCCCTGAGGCCGCGCCACCGTCGCCTCGCCGTTCAGAACCGGGAGCCCGCCGACCCTCTGGCGATAGCGCTCGATCGCGCCACCGCCCGGCACCGCCAGCGGCCGCGAGGCGACCAGGGCCGTCGCAGGCGCCTTGGCGCGGGCGAGGACATCGGTGGGCGCGCTTGCGCCGCCACCCGCCGGCACGAGCAGCAGGCCGGCGGCGAAAGCGCAGGCGAAGACCGCCCCCGCGACCCCCCGCGTCCCCTGCCTCATACCTCCACCACGACGGGCAGGATCATCGGTCGGCGTCTGAGGCGCTCGTAGACGAACTTCGCGATGTCGTCGTGGAGGTCCTGCTGGAGGCCGACTGCCTCGACCGCCCCGTCCTTCGCGGAATGGCCGATCGACTCCTCGACCACGCGGCGGAGCTCCTCGACCAGTCCATCGGCCGCCTCCTCCTCGAGGAAAGGGACACCCCGGAAGATGATCTCCGGCGCGGCGACCGATGCGCCGTTCTCCGAGGAGACGGTGGCTACGACGATGAAGATGCCGTCCGCGGAGAGCATCCGGCGGTCGCGCAGGGCGACGTCGTCCGGGTCGCCGATGTCGACGCCGTCGACGAAGATCATCCCGGCCTGGCCGTCCTCGTCGGCAAAGCGAGCGCCCTTGGAGTCGATCTCGAGCGCGACGCCGTTGCGACCGCGGAAGACGTTCCCCGGATCGATCCCGATCGCCTCGGCGAGGTCGCCGTGCAGGCGCAGCCGGCGGTGATCGCCGTGAGCGGGGAGCACGTATCGGGGCTTGGTCAGGTTGAGCATCAGCTTGAGCTCCTCCTGCCATCCGTGTCCGGACGCGTGAATCGGCGCGTCCGCGGCGGTCACGACGCTGGCACCGATCTGGAAGATGCGGTCGATCGTCTCGTTGACCGAGCGTTCGTTACCCGGGATCGGCGTCGCCGAGAAGACGACAGTGTCGCCCGAGTGCAGGTCGATGTCGCGATGATCGCCGTGGGCCATCCGGCGCAGGGCCGAGAGCGGCTCCCCTTGGCTGCCGGTTGAGATCGCGATCACCTTCTCGTCGGGGAAGCTCTCGATCTCCTTCGGCTGGATCAGGATGCCGTCGGGCGCATTCACGATCCCGAGGTTGGAGGCGATGTTGAAGTTCTTGCGCATCGAGCGGCCGACGAGCGAGACGCGCCGGTCCAGGGCCGCGGCGGCGTCGATCACCTGCTGCACCCGGTGGAGATTGGAGGCGAAGCAGGTGACGATGATGCGGCCGTCGACGCGGCCGAAGGTCTCCAGCAGCGCCGGGCCGACCGACGACTCGGAGGGCGCGACACCGGGTCTGTCGGCGTTGGTCGAGTCGCCGAAAAGGCACAGCAGCCCCTCGCGGCCGAGCTCCGCCAGCCGCGAGATGTCGGCGGGCACGCCGCCGACCGGCGTCTGGTCGAACTTGTAGTCCCCGGTGCAGAGCACCGTCCCGAGCGAGGTCGTCAGCGCGACCGCGCGCGAGTCCGGGATCGAGTGCGACATATGGACCATCTCGAGCTCGAACGGACCCGCGTTGTGGGTGTCCCCCGGCCCGATCACCTCGAGCGGCGCATCGCGAATCTTGTGCTCCTCGAGCTTCGAGCGCACGAGCCCGATCGTCAGCGCGCCGCCGAGGATCACGGGCGGCAGGCCAATCTCACGCAATACGTACGGGAGCGCCCCCACGTGGTCCTCATGCCCGTGGGTGAGGATGATCGCCTCGATGTCGTCGGCGCGCTCGCGCAGCATCGAGAAATCGGGCAGCACGAGGTCGATGCCGAGCATCTCGGCGGTCGGGAACATCAGGCCCGTGTCGACGAGGACAATCCGCCCCTCGTGCTCGACGACGGTCATGTTCTTGCCGATCTCCCCTAGCCCTCCGAGCGGGAGAATGCGCACGGACTCGCTCAAGCGGCGACCTCGTCCCGAAGCCGGTCGAGCGCTTCGAGAGCGCCTTCGACTGCGCCGCGCTCCGACGGAGACGCCGGCACCATCGGCAGGCGCAGATACGGCTCGATCACCCCGCGCAAACCGAGCGCGGTCTTCACCGGGATCGGGTTCGCCGTCACGGCCAGGGCCGCGTAGACGGGCCGCAACGCGTCATCGATTCGCCGCGCGCGCTCCGTCTCGCCACTGCCGAATGCGTCGTAGATCGCCCGCATCTGCGGACCGGCGACGTGCGAAGCCACCAGGATCCCTCCCGGTCCGCCGAGCTCGAGCGTGCGCAGGAAGACGTCGTCGTTTCCGGCGAGGATCGCGAGCCCCTCGACCGGCGCGAGGTCGTCGTTGTTCGCCTGCTTGACGGCGACGACGTTGACGTTGTCCGCCGCGATCTGGGCGAGCAGATCCGGGTCCATGTTGATCACCGAGCGCGACGGGATGTTGTAGAGGACGACCGGCGCTTTCCCCGCCGCCTCCGCGACTGCGGCGAAGTGCGCGCGCAGGCCGGTCCGATTCGGCTTGTTGTAGTACGGCGTGACAGCGAGCACGGCGTGCGCCCCGGCCGCCACGGAGCGCTCGGTCAGCTCGGCCGAGTGGCGGGTGTCGTTGGAGCCGGTCCCGGCGATCACGGTCGCCTCGCCGCCGATCTCCTCGAGCACGGCGCCGAGCAGGGCGAGCTTCTCGTCGTCCGACAGCGTCGGCGACTCGCCGGTCGTGCCGGCGACGACGACGCCGTGCGAGCCGTTCTCGACCAGATATCGGGCCAGCGCGCGGCCGGCGTCGAGGTCGAGCGCGCCCTCGGCGTCGAACGGCGAGACCATCGCGGTGAGTACACCCTTGAGCTCGACCATGGCCTAAGTATCGCTTCCGGCGAAGACGGGTGGCGTGCGATCCGCCCAGGGGTGGGCGCGCTCGAGCTCGGCGGCGACGCGGATCAGCAGGTCCTCGCGGCCGAGCTGGGCGATCAGCTGGACGCCGATCGGCAGCCCGTCCTCGTCCCAGTGCAACGGCAGCGAGATCGCCGGCTGGCCGGTCGCGTTGTAGGCGCCGGCGAACGCGGCCGTGACCTTGGCCCGCTCGATTGCCCGCATCGGGTCGTCGCCGGAATCGTCGTACGTCCCCAGCGGCGGGGGCGGTTCGCCGAGCGTCGGCGTAAGGAGCAGATCGAAGCCCTCGTCCTCGTACCAGTTGGCGACCATGCGCGACATCAGCTGATGGCGGTTGATCGCGCCCAGGTACTCGGCCGCCTCGATCCCGTGTCCCTCCTGGGCGAGCGCCCAGGTGAGCGGCTCGACATCGGCTTCGACCAGGTCGCGGCCGAGCAGGCGCGAGAACAGGGCGAGGCTCGCCGCCTGCCCCGCTGCCCACCGGACCATGAACGTCTCGACCAGCTCCATCTCCTCGAAGCCTCCGGGCCGTGATTGTTCGACCGAGTGCCCGAGCCCTTCGAGCATCGTCGCGGCGGCCCGCGTCGCCTCGACCACGGTCGGATGGACCTCGATCCCGGCGAGCGACTCGACGGCGACGCCGATCCGCAGGCGCCCGCCGCCCTCAAAGAGCTCATCGGCATAGGGACGAAGGGGCGGTGGCGCCACGTATGGATCCCCGGGCGCGGGGCCGTGGACCGCGTCGAGCATCCGGGCGGTGTCGCGAACCGACCGCGAGACGATCAACTCGCAAACGAGCCCCGAGAGGCTGTCGCCGACGAGCGGCCCCTCGCTGATCCGTTGCCGACTCGGCTTCAGACCCACGAGACCGCAGGCGCTGGCGGGGATGCGGATCGACCCGCCGCCGTCGTTGGCGTGGGCGATCGGCACCATCCCGGAGGCGACCGCTGCGGCAGCGCCGCCGCTGGATCCGCCGGTCGAGCGCTCGACGTTCCAGGGGTTGCGGCTTGGGCCGTAGGCGTCGGGCTCGGTCGTCGGGAGGATGCCGAGCTCGGGCGTGTTCGTCTTCCCGACCGTCACCAGGCCGGCATCGCGAAAGCGCGCCCCGAGGTAGGTATCCATCGGAGCCCGAAAGCCGGCGTCCTTGAGCACCTGCATGCCCATGTGAAGCGGCTGGCCGGCGAGCGCGGCGCCGATGTCCTTGAACAGGAACGGCACGCCCCTGAACGGCCCTTCCGGAAGCGAGTTCGAGGCGGCTGCCCTGCCCTCCTCGAAGAGTGGGTGGATAACCGCGTTCAGCTCCGGGTTGACGGCTTCGACCCGCTCGATCGCGGCCTCGGTGAGCTCAACGGGCGAGGCGTCGCCGGCGCGCACGAGCTCCGCCTGCGCGGTCGCGTCGAGTCTGGCGAGGTCGTCCACTAGAGCAACGTCTCGAGCCCGACCGTCAGCGGTTGCTCGAGCGTGCCGACGCGCCGCACGGCAAGCAGCACGCCGGGCATGAACGAGCGGCGGTCGATCGAGTCGTGGCGGATGGTCAGCGTCTGACCCTCGGCGCCGAAGACGACCTCCTGATGGGCGACGAGTCCGGGAAGCCGGATCGAGTGGATCGGCTCGTGGACGTTTCCGCCGGCGGCGCCGATCAGCTCGGCGGTCCGACTCGCCGTGCCCGATGGCGCATCGAGCTTGCGGTCGTGGTGAAGCTCGACGATCTCGCACTCGGGCATGTGCGCGGCGGCCTCGGCGGCAAAGCGCATCATCAGCACCGCGCCGATCGCGAAGTTGGGCGCGACGAATGCCCTCGGGCCATCGGCGGCCTCGGCTGCGGAGCGCAGCGCGTCGAGGTCGAACCCGGTGGTGCCGACGACGACGTGCACCCCGGCCTCCAGGCAGGCGGTGGCGTTCGTCAGGGCGGTATCGGGCCGGGTGAAGTCGACGACGACGTCGGCGTCTCCGAGCAGTTCAAGGAGCTCCGTTCCGAGCGCCGGATCGGCGCGGCCGGCGAGCTCCATGTCGTCCGCTCCCTCGACGGCCTCGCAGACCGCCTCCCCCATCCGACCTGCGGCGCCCGAGGCGACTACGCGGATCACGCCACCAGTGCTTGGCTGACGTGCCCGACGGCGTCGCGAAAGCGCCCTTCGTCCGGCCCGACGCAGGCGGCGGCGAGCGAGTCCGGCGCGTAGAAGTCCCCGGCCAGCTCGGCCACCTCTTCGAGGGTCACCGCGTCGACGCGGGCGAGCATCTCGTCGAGCGACTCGAGTGGTAGCCCGAAGAGGATCCCGCGCGCGATCCGGGCCATCCGCGAGCCGGTCGCCTCGAGCCCGAGGACCATGCGGCCCTTGACGTGCTCCTTCGCCCGCGCGAGCTCGTCATCGGTGACGCCCTCGGCGTGGAGCTTCGCGACCTCGCGGCCGATGATCTCGCACGCCTCTGCGACGTTGTCCGCGCGCGTCCCGACGTACATCGCGACCGCGCCCTGGTCGATGTACTGCTCCGTGTAGGAGCCGACGGAGTACGCGAGGCCGCGCTTCTCCCGCACCTCGCGGAAGAGTCGCGAGGAGACGGAGCCGCCGAAGATCGAGTCGAGGATCCCGAGCGCGAAGCGGCGGTCGTCCCCGCGTGGGATCCCGTGACCGCCGAAACAGATGTGGTACTGCTCGGTCTCCTTGGGATAGAAGAGCAGGCGGCTGGCGGGCTCGGCGCTTGCCCCGTTGCCGTCCCCCGCTCCGTTCGCGGAGGACACGGAGCCGAACTTGGCCTGCGCGAGCTCGACGATCCCATCGTGGTCGACGTGTCCCGCCGCGGCGACGACGATGTTGTCCGCCGTGTAGCGGGAGTCGTGATAGCCGGCGATGTCGGGGACGGGGATCGAGCCGATCACATCGGCGCGACCGAGCACCCGGCGCCCGAGGGGATGGTCGCCGTGGATCGCCTCCGCGAGCACGTCGTGGACGCGATCTGAGGGCTCGTCCTCGTACATCGCGATCTCCTCGAGCACGACCTCGCGCTCGGAGTCGATCTCATCCGGCGGCAGTGCCGGAGCGAGGAGCATCTCGCTCATGAGGCCGAACGCCTCGCCGGTGTGCTCGTCGAGCAGGCGGGCGTAGAGGTGCGTGGACTCCTTGCTGGTCGCGGCGTTGGTCGCCGCCCCCATCCCGTCCCAGGCCTCGGAGATCTCGATCGCCGAGTGGCGCTCGGTGCCCTTGAAGAGCAGGTGCTCGAGGAAGTGCGAGACGCCCGCCTGGGCGGGATCCTCGTCGCGGGAGCCCGTCCGGACCCACATGCCGAGCGCGACCGAGCGCACCGCGGGGACCGTCTCCGTGACGACCCGAAGGCCGGAGTCGAGCTCTGAGAGCCTCACCCCTTCGGGAAGGCCCGCCGGCTCCTCCGCTTCGCGTCCGGGGCCGGCGGGGTTTTCCGAACCTTCAACCATTCAGCGCTAGAGGCGCTCGCGGTCGCGACCGCCGCGTCCGCTGCCGCCGCCGCCGTCACGACCGCCGCGTCCGCCGCGATCGCCACCGTTGCGACCACCGCGTCCACCGCGGCCACCGCCGCCGCCCATGGTCGGGTCGCCGGTGCCCATCGCGGAGAGCTCCTCCGGTGACTTGCCGGCGATCGCCGGGTCCTCGGAGAGGCGCAGTCCGATGCGGCCGCGCTCGCGGTCGACCTCGGCCACCGTGACGTCGATCTCGTCGCCCGCCGTGAGGACGTCCTCGACCGCTCCAACCCGCTCACCGGGCTTCACGTTCGAGATGTGCAGGAGACCGTCGGTCCCCTTGACCAGCTCGACGAACGCGCCGAAGGTGGTCGTCTTCACGACCTTGCCCTTGAACGTGTCGCCGATCTTGGCCTCGCGGGTCATCGACTCGATCCGCTTGATCACGCCGTCGACGAGGGCGCCGCTGGGCGCGTACACGCGCACCGTGCCGTCGTCGTCGATGTCGATCTCGGCCTCGAACTCCTCCTGCATGCCGCGGATCGTCTCGCCGCCCTTGCCGATGACGGCGCCGATCTTCTCCGGGTCGATCTTGATCGTCTCGATCGCCGGTGCGTACACCGAGAGCTTCTCGCGCGGCTCGGAGATCGCCTCGTCCATCTTGCCGAGGATGAACAGCCGTCCCTCGCGGGCCTGCTCGAGCGCGTCGGTGAGGATCTCGAACGTGACGCCCGTGATCTTGATGTCCATCTGCAGGGCGGTGATCCCGTCCTTGGTGCCGGCGACCTTGAAGTCCATGTCGCCGAGGTGATCCTCGACGCCGGCGATGTCGGTGAGGACGATGTAGTCGTCCCCCTCCTTGATCAGGCCCATCGCGACGCCCGCGACGGGCGCGCTGACCGGAACACCGGCCGCCTGGAGGGCCATCGAGGAGGCGCAGACCGAGCCCATCGACGAGGACCCGTTCGACTCGAGCGTGTCGGAGACCGCGCGGATCACGTACGGGAACTCTTCCTCGTCCGGGATCGTCGGCTCGAGCGCCCGCTCGGCGAGCGCGCCGTGGCCGATGTCGCGGCGCTTCGGCCCGCGCATGAAACCCGCCTCCCCGACCGAGAAGGGCGGGAAGTTGTAGTGGTGCCAGAAGCGCTTCGTCTCCTGCAGGCCGAGGTTGTCGACCTTCATGTCCATCCGCGTCGTGCCGAGCGCGACGCTCGACATGATCTGCGTCTCGCCACGGGTGAACAGCGCCGAGCCGTGAACGCGCGGGGCGATGTCGACCTCGGTCTCGATCGGCCGGATCTCGTCCTGGGCGCGACCGTCCGGCCGCTTCTTGTCGACGGCGATCGCCTTGCGGATGGTGTCCTTCTCGAGCGCCGCGAAGGCCGCCGTCACCTCGGCGGACTTGGCCACGTCGGCCTCTTCATCGTCGGACTCCGGGACGAGTGACGCGACAACGTCGGCGCCGACCGCGTCGATCGCCTCATAGCGCTCGAGCTTGCCCTCGGTGGCGATCGCGTCGATGAGCGCCTGGCCGTGAGAGGAGCGGATCTGCTCGATCAGCGACTCGTCGACCTTCGGCGCCTCGACCTCGACCTTGTCCTTGCCGACCTTCGACTGGAGCTCCCCCATCAGTGCGACGAGCTTCTTGATCTCGCCGTGGGCGATGTCGAGCGCGTCGAGCACCTCGGCCTCGGTGACGCCGTCGGCGCCGCACTCGACCATCAGGATCGCCTCGTCGGTGCCGGAAACGATCAGGTCCATCTCGAGATCGGAGAGCGTCTCCTCCTCCGGATTGACGACGAAGTCGCCGTCGAGCTTGCCGACGCGTACGGCGCCGACCAGCTTGGCGACCGGGATCGGCGAGATCGCGAGCGCCGCGGAGGCGCCGTTCATCGCCAGGATGTCGTAAGGGTGTACGTGGTCGACCGACATCGGCTGCGCCACGAGCTGGGTCTCGTAATGCCAGCCCTTGGGGAACAGCGGCCGGATCGGCCGGTCGATCATGCGCGCGGTCAGGGTCGCCTTCTCGCCCGCCCTCGCCTCACGGCGGAAGAACGAACCGGGGACCTTGCCGGCCGCGTAGTGCTTCTCCTCGACGTCGACGGTCAGTGGGAGGAAGTCGACATCGCGCAGGTTGCCCATCGTCGCGGTGCAGAGGACCATCGTGTCGCCGGAGCGCACGACGACGGCGCCGCCCGCCTGACGGGCGAGCTTGCCGGTCTCGAACGAGATCTCCTTGCCACCGATCTCGGCCGCGACACGGGTCACGTCAAACATGCTCATGTATTCGTTTTTTCCTTTCGGCAGCCCGGATGGCTACCAGCGTTTCCAGAACCTCTAGTTCTCTAACGGGAAGGATCTTACAAGGGGTCGCCGAGCGGTTGCCCGTCGCGGAAGGCCGCGGGCGTGCCGGTGATACCCGCCCTGATCCCGCTCGCGAAGTCGCGATGAATCCGCTCTGCGACGCCGTCGCTGCGACGATCCGCGTCGAAGCGGGCGAGATCCAGGGCGAGCTCCTCGGCGCGCCGCCACAGGTGCGGATCGTCCTGGTGCCCCTGATCGGCATAGATCGAGTCCACCATCGCCCAGAAGGCTTCCGGCCCCTGCAGGGCCGCGGCCTCGGCGGCCGCGTGGAGCGCGGGTGATCGGGGGCGCTTGGAGCCGATCGGGAAATGGCGGAAGCAGAGCCGCAGCGGCCGCCGGCGAAGCTCTGCCCACGTCGCCGCACACGCCGGGCAGGCGAGGTCGAGGTAGAGAATCGTCTCGGGGCCGACCCCGCGGACGTGATCGTCCGCGCCGAGCGGCGGGACGCGGGCGCTGGTGAGGTCAGACACTCACGTGCGCCCGCAACTTCATCTCGGGCACCCGCAAAACTCGCGTAAGCACTACTCGTCGAGGGCGTCGAAGATCAGGTTGGCACCGGGGATCGTCAGCGGCGTCTCCTCGGCGTGCACCCACTCGACCACGCCATCCTCGTCGATGAGGACGAGGGAGCGGTTGGGCGTGCCCCAGTCGTGGAGGTAGGCGCCGTATGCATCGGCCACCCCGCCCTTCGGGTGAAAGTCGGCGAGCAGCGGCATCTCGAGCCCGAGCTGCTTGCGGAAGGCGTTGTGAACCCAGCTGCCATCGGTCGAGACCCCGACCAGCTCCGCCCCACGCTCGCGGATCTCGCCAAGGACCTCCTGGTAGATCGAGAGCTGGTCGGAGCAGACCGGGCTGAAGTCGTTGGGGTAGAAGCAGAGCAACACCTTGCTTCCGGCGAAGTCGGCGAGGCTGACGGGCTCGCCCCGGTGGTTCGGGAGCGTGAACGCGGGCGCCTTGGTCCCCGGCTCGATCACCGGCGGGACCTCTAGCGCCGGAGGCCGAGATCGGCGACGAGCGCGCGGTAGCGCTCGACGTCGGAGCGCTGCAGGTAGCGCAGCAGGCGGCGGCGCTTGCCGACGAGCATCAGGAGGCCACGGCGCGAGTGATGGTCCTTGGCGTGGTCGCGGAGGTGCTCGGTGAGCTCGTTGATGCGCTCGGTCATCAGCGCGACCTGGACCTCGGCGGAGCCGGTGTCGCCCTCTGAGCGGCCGTGCTTGCCGATCAGCTCCTGCTTCTTTTCCCTGGTGAGAGGCATCGAGGCGCAGAGGTTAGCGAGGCGGCGAGTACTCGGCACAGAGCGCGCGCGCCTGGTCCACGTCGCGATGCATCTGGGCGACGAGCTCCTCGACTCCCCCAAACCGCTTTTCGCCGCGCAGGCGGGCGATGAACGCGACCCGCAGGGTTTTGCCGTAGAGGTCGACGTCCTGGTCGATCAGGTACGTCTCGATCAGGACCCCGCGGCCGGTCTCGAACGTGGGCCTGACGCCGACGTTGACCGCGGCGGGGTGCCCGTCGGCGAACGCCGCGTAGACGCCGTGCCCGGGGTAGACGTAGTGCTCGTCGGGAACGATGTTCGCGGTGGGGAATCCAAGGGTGCGTCCTCGCTTGTCCCCCGAGACCACGGTCCCCTCGAGCAGGAAGGGGGCGCCCAGGCAGTCCATCGCTCCCACGAGGTCGCCCGCCGCCACCTGCGCCCGGATCCGGGTCGAGGAAACCGTCTCGCCGGTGACCTCGACCAGCGGCTCGACCCGGGTCTCGAACTCCTCGTGGGCGCGGAGCATCTCGGGATCGCCCTTCGCCTTGGCGCCGAAACGGAAGTTCTCGCCGACCGACACCTGCTTCGCGCCCAGCGTCTCGACCAGGATGCGGTCGCAGAAGTCCTCCGCCTCGATGTGCGAGAAGCCCTCGTCGAAGGGGATGACGACCAGCTCGGAGACGCCGAGACCCTCGATCACGTCGCGCTTGATCTCGAACGGCATGATCAGCTTCGGCGCAGCCGCCGGGTGGATCACGGACACCGGGTGCGGCTCGAAGGTGAGGACGGTGTCGGCGCCCTCGATCACCTTGCGGTGCCCGACGTGGACACCGTCGAAGGTGCCGATCGCGATCGAGCGGTCGCGACGGGTGGCGACCGGGAGCTGGGTGACCTTGATGCTCATCCGCTGCGACCCAACTCTGCCAATTCTTCAGCGGCGCGGCAGTCGGGCCATCGCGGCCGCGAGCTCGAGCGGTGACGCCTCGTCCGCCTCGTCGACCCCGAATGGCCCGATCCGCGTGCGGCGGAGCTCGACGCAGTACGCGTCCCCGAGATCGGCGATCAGGCTGCGCACGTAGGTTCCCGAGGAACACTCGATCTCGAACTCGGCGGTGTCCGCCTCGCGGGTCAGCTGCTCGAAGCGGTAGACGCTCACGATCCGCGGCGGCATCTCGAGCTGCTCGCCGCGGCGCGCACGGCGGTGGGCGCGTTCGCCGCGGATCTTGACCGCGGAGTAGGCGGGGGTCATCTGGCGGATCTCCCCGGTCGGCAGCTCGAGCTCGCCTGCCGGGATCACCCCGGTCTCGGTGATCACGCCGTCGCGGTCGCCGGTATCCGAGAGAGCGCCGAAGCGCGCGGTGACGCGGTAGGTCTTCGGCAGCTCCATGAAGCGGCGCTGCTCTCGCGTTGCCGCGCGCCCGAGCAGGACGATCAGGAGGCCGGTTGCGAACGGGTCGAGGGTGCCTGCGTGGCCGCCCTTGGCGGCGTGGGCGCGCCGCAGCTTCGCGACCACATCGTGCGAGGTCGCGCCAGTCGGCTTGTCGGCGAGGACGACGAGGCCCGCGTCTGCGCCGGCAGGCCGCTCAGCCGAGTTGCTCGGCGACCTTGGCACGCAGGTAGGCGACCAGCTCCGTGTAGGAGAGGTCGGTGCCGAAGCCGGCGGCGCGCCGGTGCCCTCCGCCGCCGTGCTCTCGCGCGATCGCGGAGACGTCGACGGCGCCGTCGGTCGAGCGGAGGCTGACCTTCCGCGCCGCGCGCCCACCGTCGGTCTTGTCGCGGATCATCGCCGCGACAGCCGTCCCTTCGAGCGAGCGGAGGAAATCGATGATCCCCTCGGTGAGGACCTCGCTCGCGCCGGTCGCCTCGTAGTCGGCGTCGCCGATGTACGTGACCGCGAGCCGGCCGTCGTCGAAGCGCTCGATCTTCTCCAGCGCCCGCCCGATCAGGCGCAGCTTCTGAGGCGGGACGCGCTCGTAGAGGCGGCGGTAGGTGTCGGCCACGTCGACCCCGGCCTCGATCAGCTCCGCGGTCATCCGGTGAGTCTCGGCGCGGGTGTTCTCGTACATGAACTTGCCCGTGTCCGTGACCACGCCGACGTAGAGAGCAGACGCGATCTCGGGCGTGATCTCCGCCCCGAGCCGGTTCGCCGCCTCGTAGACGATCTCCGCCGTGCACGACGCCTCTGTGTCGATGACGTTGACGCTGCCGAACCGCGTGTTGTCGTGGTGATGGTCGATGTTGAGGACCTTCGCCCCGTCGCGCTTCAGGAACTCGACCGGCATCCGGTCGATGTTGCCGCAATCCAGGAAGACCAGGGTCCGGTCGACGACGTCCGCGGGCGGCTCATGGAAGACCTCCTCGAGCGGCAGGAAGCGGTACTCGATCGCGAGCGGAAACTCCTTCGCGGCCAGGAACATCACCGAGTCCTTGCCGAGCTGCTCGAGGATCTGATGCATCGCGAGCAGCGACCCGAGGGCGTCGCCGTCGGGGCCCTCGTGAGTGGTCAGCAGGAAGCGCTCGCCGGCGCGGATCTCATCGACGAGCTCGTCGAGCGCCGTGGTCGTCGCCGGGTTCATGTCTCCTCCCCCGCCTCGTCGGCCTCGTCCTCGGCCTCGAGCAGCTGCGACAGCCGGACGGCGCGCTCGGGTCCCTCGTCGTAGGAGAAGCTGAGCGTCGGCGTGTACTTGATCCGCGTCTCGCGGGCGATCGCCGACTGGAGCACGCCGTGGGCGGAGCGGAGCGCCGCGAGCGTCGCCTCGCGCTCCTCCTCGTCGCCGAGCACGCTGATGTACACGCGCGCCGAGCGCAGGTCCGGGCTGGTGTCGACTTCAGTGACGGTCACAAAACCGATTCTCGGGTCCTCGAGGTCGGCGCTGATCGCCGACCCGACGGCCTTGCGCATGGCCTCATTGATGCTCCGCATCCGCTCTCCAACCACGGCCAGAGGAACATACATGGAGGCCCTAAACGGCAGCCCGCGTCTAATCCCGGATGTCGGACAATGTGCGGAGATCGCGCTCAAACCTGCACCCATCCGGACAACGCGCGTCGACGAACCGCTGCAGCTCGTCCGCGCGCGCGGCGGTGTCAGGGCCGCCGACGAGCGCGCAGAGCAGCACCGCACGATTGCGGACGTCATGGTCGGCCACCTCGGAGACGGCGCAGCCGAAGCGCTGGCGGAGCTGCGCGGTCAGGGACTTCACCACTCGCCGCTTCTCCTTCAGGCTCACCACGTGGGGTAATGCGAGGTTCGCTTCGATCAGGCAGATGTAGGCGGCCACCGTCCCCAGGGTAGGCATCCGCCCCCATTCGCAGACCGTGCGCTTACACTGGGCATGCGGGGGACTTCAAGGTGCCATTCGGAAAATCAGCGTTCGGCGCGGCCTGCCTCGCTTGGGTCGTCGGGCTGCTCGCGCTCGTGCCGGCCGCTCAGGCCGCCGACGACGCCCGGATCGACGGCCGGGTCCTCGGCGGAGCTGCGGCCACCCCGCTTCTCGACGCCGGAGTCAACCTGTCTCGCCTGGTCGAGCCGGGCGGTACCTGGCAGCAGGTCGGCTTCGACTGGACCGACGTCGACGGCCGCTACCGGTTCTCCGGGCTCGCGGCCGGCACGTACCGCGTGTGCGTCTCATCGAGCGAGGGGATCGGTCCCAACCCCGAGCCGCTCTACGCGCGACGCTGTTGGATCGCCGCAACCACGATCGAGACCGCGAACGACATCGTGCTCGACGTCGATGAGGTCGTCCGGCGAATCGACGTTCGGCTGCCTACCCGTGCCCGCATCCGCGGTCACGTGACCGACCCGGACGGGGACGCGGTGACGCAGGGTTACGCGAGGGCCTTCTGGCGGGACGAGGACGGCGACTGGGTCTTCGGCCCCTTCTCGGGGCTCCAGAGCGATGGCAGCTATGAGCTCCGAGTCGACGCCGCCCGCGTATATCGCGTCTGCTTCCAGCCCTTCGAGTCAGTGCCCTGGGCGTCCGAGTGCTGGCAGGACGCAGTGGCGCTGCCGAGTTCGACGCCGATCCGCGGCGCGCGGCCGAACCGGATCGTTGAGGGCATCGACGCCCAGCTCGGGCCCGCGGGGCAGATCAACGGCGAGATCGAGGGCTATCCCGTCGGCACGCAGGGGTCGATCGCGATCAGCGCGGCGCGCCTGCTGGAGGGTGAGTGGTGGGCGATCGGGTTCGCCACGATCGAACCCTTCACGAGCCCGGCCCAGTACGAGATCCGCAACCTGCCGCCGGGAGACGACTACCGCGTGTGCTTCACCTCGCAGGACTTCGAGTTCTTCCCCGTGTTCCCGGACGAGTGCGTCGGCGGCACGCCGAACGCCGCCACGAGCACGCCCGTTCCCGCCACCGCCGGCGGGGTAACCACGGGCGCCGACGTGGAGCTCGGCTCCGCCAGCAGGCTCAGCGGCCGCGTCGGCGGAACCACGGGCCCCGTCTCGGTCCAACTGCTGACCGAGTCCGGGGATCTGATCTTCGAGCGGATGACCTTGGCCAACGGCACCTACGCCTTCGCCGAGATCCCGAACGGCACCTACAAGCTCGCCTTCAACCGCGCCCCGGCACAGACTCGGCTCGCGGCGCGCTTCTACCGCGCAAGGCCCGAGCATCTTGGGGTCGGCGCAGCGACCCCTGTGGAGGTCGGCAACGGCGACATCGTCGCCGGGATCTCAACGGGGTTGGTCGAGGGCGGCTCGCTCACCGGCCGCATCGTCGACGGCTCGAGCGCCGGACTCGCCGATTGCCGGATCCGCGCGCAGACAGAGGACGGCTCGCTCGTCACCCGCTGGGCCGGTTCCGACGCCAATGGCAACTTCGATGTCGGCGGGCTCAGCACCGGCTCCTACCTTCTCATCGTCGACCGGCGCACCTGCGCCGGCAGCCAGGATCGCTACTACGACGCCGAATCAGCTTCGCGGCTGACGACAAACCGGGCACGAGCCGACTCGGTCGCCGTCACGCTCGGAGACGTCACGGCCGTCTCCGGGGATCTCGTCGTCGGCGGGTAGGTGCCCGCCTACTCGAGGGTTTTCTCGACCTGCTTCGTCTCGAACGCTTCGATGACGTCGCCGACCTTGACGTCCTGGAAGGCCTCGAGCACGATGCCGCACTCCTGGCCCTCGGGGACCTCGGCAACGTTGTCCTTGAAGCGCCGCAGGGAGCCGATCCGCCCCGTCCAGACGACCGTGCCCTCGCGGACGAGGCGAACCTCGGCACCGCGGCTGACCTTGCCGTCGGTGACCTGGCAGCCGGCGATCGTGCCGACGCGCGAGGCCTTGAACAGCTCCAGCACCTCCGCCTGGCCGAGGGTCTCCTCGACCTCCTCCGGCGCGAGCATGCCTTCCATCGCCGCGCGCAGCTCCTCGGTGACCTTGTAGATCACCGAGTAGGTGCGGATCTCGACGCCCTCGCGGTCGGCGGCGCGGCGGGCGTCCGCGAGCGGGCGGACGTTGAAGCCGATGACGACTGCGTCGGAGGCCGCGGCGAGCATCACATCGGACTCGTTGATGCCGCCGGCGGCGCTGCGGATGACGTTGACCGAGATCTCGTCCTGGGGCAGCTTGGCGATCTCGTCGAGGAGCGCCTCGAGCGAACCGGAGACGTCCGCCTTGAGCAGGATGTTGAGCTCGTTGATCGTCCCCTCCTGCGCCTTGGCGAAGACCTCGTCGAGGGTCATGCGGCGGGATTGGCGACGGGCGAGCTGCTCGGTCTTCAGCCGGTGGCCCTTCTCCTCGGCGAGCTGACGTGCGCGGCGATCGTTCTCGACCACCTCGACCCGCTCGCCCGCCTCGACCACGCCGTCGAAGCCGAGGACCTCGACCGGGTCGCCGGGCTTCGCCGTCTCGAGGTGTGTCCCGGTGTGATCCTGCATCGCGCGGACCTTCCCCCATTGCGGACCGGCGGCCACCGAGTCGCCGACCTTCAGCGTCCCGCGCTGGATCAGCACGGTGACGACGGGGCCGCGGCCTGGATCGAGGTGGGACTCGATCACGGAGCCGGACGCGGGCGCGTCCGGGTTGGCCCGGAGCTCCTCGAGCTCGGCGAGCAGCAGGATGTGCTCGAGCAGGTCGTCGAGGTTCTCCTTCGTCTTCGCCGAGACGTTGACGAAGATCGTCTCCCCGCCCCAGTCCTCGGGGTTCAGCCCCTGCGTCGCAAGCTCTCCCTTGACCTTGTCGGGGTTCGCCTCGGGCAGGTCGATCTTGTTGATCGCAACGAGCATCGGCACGTCGGCGGCCTTGGCGTGATCGATCGCCTCGACCGTCTGCGGCATCACCCCGTCGTCGGCGGCGACCACGATCACGACGATGTCGGTGACGTCGGCGCCGCGGGCTCGCATCGCCGTGAACGCAGCGTGGCCCGGGCGTGTCGATGAAGGTGATCGTCTTGCCGTTCTGGTGCACCTGGTAGGCGCCGATGTGCTGCGTGATGCCGCCGGCCTCGCCGGCGACGACCTCGGTCTCCCGGATCGCGTCGAGGAGCGAGGTCTTGCCGTGGTCGACGTGGCCCATGATCGTGACCACGGGCGGGCGACCCTTGAGGTCGGCTTCGGCATCGTCGTAGTCCGGTTCCTCGGCGACCTCTTCGGCCGCGCTGACGACGTCGACCTTGCGGTCGAGTGCCTCGGCGAGGACCTCGATCGTCTCGTCGGTGAGCGTCTGGGTCAGCGTCGCCATCTCCCCGAGCTGCATCAGCTGCTTGATCACGTCGGCCGAACCGACGCCGAACGTCTCGGCGACCTCGCGCACGGTCGCCCCGGAGGGGACCTTGAGCACGGCCTCCTCGTGCTCGGCCGCCGGTTCGAGGGGCGGCTCTTCGAGCAGCGGACGGCGCCGGCGGCCGCCGCGGCGACGCGGCGGGCGGCGCGGAGGTGCCTGCGGCTGGTCGCGGCGGGAAGCCTGCGAGTCGATGACGACGCGGCGACGCTTCTTGCCGCCCGCCCCGCCGGCGGGAGCGGCGGGCTTCTGCGAGGGCGCCGCGGCGGCGGGTGCGGGAGCCTCGGCCTTCGGCGCCGGCTTCTCCGCCGGCGGCTCCGCGGGCTTGGTCGCCGCAGGGGCCTCCGCAGGCGCAGGGGCCTCGGCCGGGACGCCCTGGCCGTTCGCGGCCGCGAGCACCTCCAAGGCGACGCTCTCCTCGACGCTCGAGGCAGCGGCCTTGGCTTCAACGCCGGCGGCGTTGAGGGCGGCGAGAACCTCCTTGCTGGTGAGGCCCTGCGCCTTTGCGATCTCGTGAACGCGCTTCTTCGCCACTAGGCCTCCGCCGGCTCCTCGGCCGGAGCTTCCCGTGACATCTCGGGCTCAGCGGGTGGGCTCACCGGCGCCTCGGGTTCGGCCACGGGCTCCGGCTCGGCGGGCTCGTCGTCGGCCTCGGGCTCATCGACCTCGGCCGCATCGTCGTCCCCAGCCGGCTCGTCAACCTCGACCGGCGCCTCGGGGCCGGGCTCGGGCGGCGTCTCGGCGACGGGCGCTTCCACGGCAGGTGCGTCCTCTTCCTCGGCGGGCGCCTCTTCCTCGGCGGGCGCCTCTTCCTCGGCGGGCGCCTCTTCCTCGGCCGCGTCGTCCGCCGGCTCCTTGTACTGGGACTCGGCCCGCTCGACGAGGCTCGAGACCTCGCCGGCGTCGGCGTCCTGATTGGCGAGGATCGCGACCTCGTCGTCGTTCAGCGTCATCACCACGGTCACCTGGTTGGTACCGAAGCGGGCCAGCGCCTGGTGGCGCGGGAGGCCGCAGTAGCGCGAACTCGGAAGGGCAGCGTTCGGGCAGCGGCGACCGCCGGAGAGGACCGCTCCGCAGCGGCCGTCGGCGACGTCCTCGCCCTCCTCGAACTCGATCTCGTCGTCCTCGGAGAACTCCGTCTGCGACTTGATGTCGACCTTCCAGCCGGTGAGCTTGGCGGCCAGGCGGGCATTCTGCCCCTCGCGCCCGATCGCCAGCGAGAGCTGGTCGTCGGGGACGATCACGGTCGCCTCCTTCGTCTCGTCGTCGACGAGGACCTCACGGACGCGGGCGGGCGAGAGCGCCTTGGCGACGAAGCGGGCGGGCTCCTCGTTGTAGGGGATGATGTCGATCTTCTCGCCGCGAAGCTCGGAGACGACCATGCGCACCCGGGAGCCGCGGGGGCCGACGCAGGCGCCGACCGGGTCGACCCCGTCGGCGTGCGAGATGACGGCGATCTTGGAGCGGTATCCGGGCTCGCGGGCGACGCCCACGATCTCGACGAGGTCGTCGGCGATCTCCGGCACCTCGAGCTCGAACAGCTGCTTGATCAGCTCCGGGTGGCGGCGCGAGACCACGATGCTCGGGCCCTTGCCCTCGGCGGAGACGTCGGTGATCACGGCCTTGACCCGCATCCCGTGGTCGTAGCGCTCGTTCCAGACCTGCTCGGAGCGCGGCAGCAACGCCTCGACCCGCTCGCGGAGCTGGACCAGCGTGTAACGGTTGTCCGACTGCTGGATGATCCCGGTGACGAGCTCCCCGACGCGGTCCTGGTACTCGTCGAACATCATCTGGCGCTCGGCCTCGCGGATCCGCTGCAAGATCACCTGCTTCGCCGTCTGCGCGGCGATTCGGCCGAAGTCATCTGGCGTCACGTCCCGGGTCTGGATCTGATCCTCGTACGGCGCCAGGACCTCGGGATCGAGATCGGGATCCTCGGGCTCGCGCAACTCGCCGGTCTCGGGATCGACGGTGGGCTCCTGCTCCTCGGCGACCTCGGCGAGGAGCTTCTCCTCCAGCTCCGGCGGCAGGATCAGCTCGAAGACACGGAAGTCGGCCGTCTCGCGGTCGAGATCGACGCGCGCGTACTTGGCCGCGCCCGGGCTCTTCTTGTAGGCGGACAGGAGGGCATCTTCGAGCGCCGCCATCAGCGTCTCGGCATCGATGCCCTTCTCCTGCTCGAGACCACGCAGGGCCTCGACGATCTCACGACTCACAGTCTGCCTCCAAGGTTGAAATCCGGGATCAAGTTCGAGCGGCGGATCTTGGCGAGCGGGATCTGCACCGCGTTTCCGTCGGCGTCGAGCGAGACGGCATCCTCGCCGGCCTCGGTCAGGGTGCCGGTGAAGTTCTGGCGGCCGGCGATCTCCTCCCGCGTGCGCACCTTGACTCGGCGGCCGACGAACCGGCGGTAGTGCTCGGGTTTCGTCAGCAGCCGGTCGACGCCCGGCGAGGAGACCTCGAGCGAATACGACTCGAGCAACTCCCGCAGATGATTCGTGACCGCCTCGCAGAGGCCGAGATCGACGCCGTCGGGATGGTCGATGTAGAGCCGCAGCGTGTCGGCGCCGGCGCGCTCGACCGCGATCAGCTCGATCCGAGAATCGAAGCTCTCGATCCTCTCCTCGATCTGCGGTTGAAGCTCTGCGGCGTCGCTCAAATCATCCTCGCGTTAGGGTGCGTTCTCCCCTCCTCCTCCCGATAAACGCCGAAAAAGGCGGGCCCGGGCCCACCAATCAACAGGGTTCGGGTACTAAGAAGGTGGCTTGAGTATAGCCGCGCCCGCTGCGTGGGTCCGGCGCTTTCAGGCCTCGAGCAGCAGGGTCACCGGCCCGTCGTTTACGAGCTCGACCGCCATCATTGCGCCGAAGCGCCCGCGGCTCGCCCCGCTGTGCGCGCAGAAGCGCTCATAGAGCGGCTCGGCGATCTCCGGTCGGGCGGCGTCGATGAAGCTCGGGCGGTTGCCCTTGCGGGTGTCCGCGTAGAGGGTGAACTGGCTCACGCAGAGCAGCTCGCGCTCCCCGAGCGCCTCGTTCATGCGCCCGTCCGCGTCCTCGAACACCCGCAGGGCGAGGACCTTCGCGGCGAGCCGGTCGGCCTGCTCTTCGCCGTCGCCGTCGCGGATCCCGAGCAGGACGAGCAGCCCGGGTCCAATCGCGGCGATCTGCTCGCCGTCGATCGCCACCGAGGCCCGGCTCACCCGTTGCACCAGCGCCCTCACGGGCAGCCGACTCTACGACGCGCGCAGGCGGTCGCGATAGAGGCGATAGTCGCGGCGGTCCGGGCGCAGGTTCGACGCCAGCGCCAGATGGTGGCGCGCCCGCTCGCGCTCGCCCGTGAGGCTGAGTGCCCGGCCGAGGCAGAAGTGGGCGTAGTCATTGACCGGCTGACGGTCGACGACGGCCTCGAACTCTGCCGCCGCCTCCTCGTACTGGCGGTTGCGGAAGTAGGCGCGCCCGAGCGCCTCACGAACCGAAGCCTTCTCGGGGTCGCGGCGAGCGACCTCGGCGAGCGGCACGGTCGCCTCGCCGAAGCTTCCGTCCTCGAGCAGTTCGACGCCACGGCGGTAGAGGCTGTAGAGGTTCGTGTCAGCGTCGCCGTGTCCCACACATCAAGTGTAGGAAGCGACTCAAGCGGTCAGTCGCCGGTGAGCGCGCCGCGCGCCGCCCGGATCGCCTCGACCCGGTCGAGAATCGCCTCCGCGACCTCGTCCTTGGATGCGAGCGGCACGTGATGCTCGGCGTCGGGCTCGACGATCGTGACCTCGTTGTCGGCGGAGTCGAAGCCGATCTCGGAGCGGGAGACGTCGTTGAAGACGATCGCGTCGACCGCCTTCCGCTTGAGCTTCGATCGCGCGCGCTCGATCGACCCCGCTCCGGTCTCGGCCGCGAAGCCGATCAGCGTCTGGTCCGCCCGGCGGCCCGCCGCGACCCCGGCGAGCACGTCCTCGGTCGGCACCAGCCGCAGCTCGAGCTCCCCCGACTCCTCCCGCGCAAGCTTCGACTCCGAGGCGGCCTCGGCCGTGAAATCCGCCGGCGCCGCCGCCATCAGGAGCACGTGCGCCCGCTCGATCTCCGCCCTCACCGCATCACCGAGCTCGGCCGTGGACTCGACGCCGACCACTCGCACTCCCGCGGGGACGGCGACGTTCACGTTCGCCGCGACGAGCACCACCTCGGCTCCGCGTCGCGCCGCCGCGGCGGCGAGCGCCACCCCCATGCGGCCGCTCGAGCGGTTGCCGATGAAGCGCACCGGGTCGATCGGCTCGCGTGTGCCTCCGGCGGTGACGAGGACCCGGAGCCCGTCCCAGGGCCCGGGCGACGGGGGAAGAGCCGCCTCGGCGGCGGCGAGCAGCCGGGCCGGGTCGGGGAGCCGGCCCGCGCCGTGTTCACCGCGGGAAGCGAGGGCGCCCGAATCGGGGTCGAGCACGATCGTGCCGCGCTGCCGCAGGGTCGCCAGGTTGGCCTGAGTCGCGGGGTCGGCGTACATCCGGTCGTTCATCCGCCGGCGCGACCAGCCGCGGCGCCGCCGTCGCGAGGAAGGAGGTGGTGAGCATCGAGTCGCAGATGCCCGCGGCGAGCTTCGCGATCGTGTTCGCCGAGGCGGGAGCGACGATGTAGGCGTCGGCGTTCTGCGCCAGCGCCAGGTGTCCGATCGGGTCGTGCTCGGGAGCGGGATCGCCGGGAAAGGCGCCCCGCATCGGATCGCGCTCGAACTCCTCGACGAGCACCGGCCCGCCGACGATGCCCTCGAAGGATGCCGCGCCCACGAAGCGCTGCGCCGCCGGCGTCATCAGCACGCGGACGCCGTGACCGCCGAGCGTCGCCAGCCGCGCGAGCTCCAGTCCCTTGTAGGCGGCTATGCCCCGCTGACGCCGAGAAGGATGCGGGCCATGCGCTGATCGTACGCCGCCCGGCCCGCCGCCCGTGGGCGCCGGCTTGCCTGGCGCGGCTAGGGAGCGCGGTAGTGGTACTTGATCTTGCCC
>CAWJWL010000002.1:0-54659 GCA_963846565.1 uncultured Solirubrobacterales bacterium
CTCGGGTAGGCGCGCCGCATGGAACTTTCACTACTGCTCATCGTCATCGGCATCATCCTTGCCGTGCTCGTGCACTACGCGCTCGGGATCGCCTGCATCCTGATCGGGCTCGTGCTGCTCCTCTGGCCGCGTATCCGCGGCACTTCGACGACGCGCGTCTGAGCGCTACGCGGCGGTGACGGGCGTCGCCGCCGACCCGCGGGCCGAGCGGCCGATCGGGTGGTGGCAAGCCGCCCAGTGGCCGTTGCCGTAATCGATCAGTTCCGGCTCGACCTCGCCGCAGATGTCCGTCGCCTTCGGGCAGCGGGTGTGGAAGCGGCACGCCTGCGGCGGGTTCGCCGGGCTGGGGACGTCGCCCTCGAGCACAGTCTGCTCACGCTCGCGGTTGAGCCGCGGGTCCGGAATCGGCACGGCCGAGAGGAGCGAGTGCGTGTACGGGTGGATCGGGTCGTTGTAGACCTCTTCGGCCGGCCCGATCTCGACGATCTTGCCCAGGTACATGACTGCGATGCGGTCCGAGACGTGGCGGACGACGCCGAGGTCATGGGCGACGAAGACGTACGTGAGTCCGAACTCGTCCTGGAGGTCCTCGAGCAGGTTGATGATCTGCGCCTGGATCGAGACGTCGAGAGCCGAAACGGGCTCGTCGGCGATGATCATCTTCGGCTCGAGGGAGAGCGCCCTGGCGACGCCGATCCGCTGCCGCTGGCCGCCGGAGAACTCGTGCGGGAAGCGGTTGTAGGCCTCCTTCGGCAGCCCGACGCGATCGAGCAGATCCTGGACCCGGGTGCGCAGCTCGCTTCCGCTTCCGAGGCCGTGCAGCTTCAGCGGGTCGCCGACGATCTGGCCGACCCGCTTTCGGGGGTTGAGCGAGGCATACGGGTCCTGGAAGATCATCTGCATCTCGCGGCGCAGCGGACGCAGCTGCTTGCGGCTCATGCCGGTGAGCTCGGTGCCGTTGAAACGAACCGAGCCGGACGTGGGCGTGAGCAGCTGCAGGATCGAGCGCGCCAGGGTCGACTTGCCGCAGCCCGACTCGCCGACGAGCCCGAGCGTCTCGCCCTCGGCGACGGTGAAGGAAACGCCGTCGACCGCTTGCACCGCGCCGATCTGACGGTCGATCAGGATCCCGGTCTTGATCGGGAAGTGCTTGACCAGGTCGGTGACCTCGAGCAGGGGCCTGCCCTGCGTCGGCGTCGCGATCGGCTGGGCGGTGGTCGCGGCCTCCACGCTCAGGCGGCCTCGAGTCCGATGTCGCCCGACGACATGAGCCGTAGCGTCTGCTTCTGCTCGGCGGAGAGCCAGCAGCGGTCCAGGTGACCGGCGCTGCCGCCGCGGGCCTCGAGCCCGGGAACCTGGGTGCAGCGGTCGAAGGCGTGTGGGCAGCGAGGCCGGAAGTGGCATCCGGCCGGCGGGTCGAGCAGCGACGGCGGCTGGCCCTTGATCTGTGCCAGGCGACTCGAGCGCGGGCGGTCGAGTCGCATGATCGATCCGAGCAGGCCCCAGGTGTACGGGTGCTGGGGGTCGTAGAAGATCTCGTCCAGGGTTCCCGTCTCGACGATCCGCCCGCCGTACATGACCAGGACGCGGTCGGCGATCTCGGCGACGACGCCGAGGTCGTGGGTGATCAGGACGACCGCGAGGCCGCGCTCCTGGTTCAGCGACCGCAGCAGCCGCAGGATCTGCGCCTGGATCGTCACGTCGAGCGCCGTGGTCGGCTCGTCGGCGATCAGCAGGTCGGGCTCGAGCGCGAGCCCCATCGCGATCATCGCCCGCTGGCGCATGCCGCCGGAGAACTGGTGCGGGAACGCGTCGACGCGTTCCTCCGCGCCGGGGATCCCGACCGCCTTCAGCAGCTCGACCGTGCGGTCCTTCGCCTCTTCCTTGCTGATGTCACGATGCGCCTGGATCGCCTCGATGATCTGGTCGCCGACCGTGTAGACCGGGTTCATCGACGTCATCGGGTCCTGGAAGATCATCGCCATCCGGTCGCCGCGGACCTTTCGCAGCTCGTCCTCGGTGGCACTGATCAGCTCCGTCTCCTCGAGCGTGGCCGCTCCGGTGATCTTCGCGTTCGGGCCGCGGGTCAGGCCCATCAGCGTCATCGAGGTCACCGACTTTCCGCTCCCCGACTCGCCGACGATCGCGACGACTTCGCCGGGCGCGACGTCGAAGGAGACTCCGTCGACCGCGTGCACGGCGCCGTCCTCGGTTTGGAAGTCGACCCGGAGATCGTCGACCGATAGCAGCGGTCCTGCCACTACGCCGCCGACCCTCCGCTCTCGAGCCGGATCCGCGGGTCGAGTGCCGCGTAGGCGATGTCCACGAGGGTGTTGATGAAGACGACGAAGAAGGCGCCGAACATGACCACCGCCATGATGGGTGGCTGATCGAGCTGGCCGATCGCGTCCGCCGCGTACTGGCCCACGCCTTGCAGGTTGAAGACGGTCTCGGTGAGGATCGCGCCGCCGCCGATCACGACGGCGAAGTCGAGGCCCCAGAGGGTGACCACCGGGATCATGGAGTTGCGGAGGACATGCTTGATCAGCACCTTGCGCTCCGAGAGTCCCTTCGCCCGCGCGGTGCGGACGAAATCCTCGTTGATCGTGTCGAGGATGTTGCCGCGCAGGACGCGCGAGTACACGCCGATGAAGAGGATCGAGAGCGCCGCCCACGGCAGGATCAGGTGGTGGGCCCACTCGAACGGGTTCTCGGTCAGGGGCACGTAGCCGCCGTTGGGGAAGAGCTCGAAGCCGAGCGTGTTCGATAGCTCGAAGCCGAGGTACTGGTTCATCAGGGCTCCGATCCAGAACACCGGCATCGAGATCCCGATCAGCGCGAGCACGGTTAAGAACCGGTCCGAGACCTTGCCCGCCCGCATCGCCGTGAAGAGCCCGAGGCCGACGCCGAACGCGAACCAGATCAGCGCCGCGCCGATCGCGAGCGAGAGCGTCCGGGGAATTCCCTTCCAGATCTCGTTGACGACGTCGAGCTGGGTGAAGTAGCTGACCATGTCGCCGGTGAACAGCTTCTTCATCGTGATGTAGTACTGCTCGTAGAGGGGCTCCTCGAAGCCCCACTCTTCGCGGATCGACTCGATCTGGCTCTCGGTCGGCTGCTTGCCGGCCATCCGCACGGCCGGGTCGTCGTTCGGGATCACGTTGAAGATCAGGAACGTGAGCACCGAGACCGCGAACATCACGACTGCCATCGAGACCAGTCTGCGAGCTACGAAGCGGCCCATATCAGTGGTCGATCTTGACCTTGGCTCGGGGATCGAGGGCGTCGCGGACGCCGTCGCCGAATACGTTCAGGGCCAGCACCGTCAGCACCAGCATCACGCCGGGAACGACGGCCAGGTAGGGCGCGGTGACGATCCGCTCGACGCCCTCGTCGATCATCGTCCCCCACGACGGATTCGGAGCCTGCACGCCTGCGCCGAGGAACGAGAGGGCCGCCTCGAGCAGGATCGCGTTCGCGACCAGTAGGGGGAAGAAGACGAGCAGGGTCGAGGTCACGTTCGGCAGCACCTCGCCGGTGATGATCTTCCAGTTCCCCATCCCCTGAGCCCGCGCGGCCTCGACGAACTCCTTCTCGCGCAGGGAGAGCACCTGGCCGCGGATCGGCCGCGCCAGGTACGGGACGTAGATGATCGCGATCACGAAGATCGGGATCAGCAGCGAGTTGCCCTCGAGCTTGAACGGCAGGATGCCGAAGCTGAAGTCGCCGAAGTCGAGGCCGCCGGTCGCTAACGAGGTGCCGAGCGCGATCCCGAGCAGGATCACCGGGAACGCCCAGAGGATGTCCATCATCCTCGAGATCACCCCGTCGACGCGGCCGCGGAAGTAGCCCGCGAGGAGCCCGCACAGCATCCCGAGGATCGTCGTCATCAGCGCCGCGGAGATGCCGACCATGAGCGAGTTGCGGCCCCCGTAGAGGAGCCGGACCATGTTGTCGCGGCCGTTGCCGTCGGCGCCGAGGAAGAACTCTCCCTGCCAGGTCGGGCCGATCGGGACGCCGTCGAAGCCGACGACGTTGACCGTCTCGCCGTCGACCTGGATCGTGTCGGTGAGATGGTTCTCCTCCGCTGTCGTGTGGGCAACGTGCTCGGCCCACAGCGGCGCCGCCAGGCAGGCGACGACGAGGAGGACGAAGATGCCCCCGAAGAACAGCGCCGTCTTGTCGCGTCGGAGGCGACGCCCCGCAAGTCGCCACGGGCTGGAGCCAGCGCGCCTCAGCTCCTTGTCGTCTTGCGGCGCTCCGATGGGGGCTTCGAGCGCGAGCTCTCCGCCTCCCGTTGCTATGGCCTCATCTCGTGCCGCCATGCCTCTCCGATTATGGCTTTCCCTGCCGTGCGGTCAAGTAATCCCGGGCGAAGGTAAGAACGCGGAAAGAGAAGGGGCGCCGCAACCACATCGGTCGGGCGCCCCCATCCCCTTTCGGTCTCTTCGCTACTCGCCTTCCTTGAGGCTCCAGCTCGAGTAGTCGTCGAAATACACCGGGTGGAACATCGCGCTGTCGAAGTCCATTCTCTCCGAGAAGAACGTCGCCAGCTTGCGGTGGCCATACGGTGCGATGTAGGACTGCGGCGGAGCGATCAGGTACTCGTCCAGAGCAGCCCAATCAGCGGCGGCTGCCTCGGTATCCGTCTCGAGGCTGAGCCTGTCGATCTCGTCGCCGATCTTCGGATCGTCGACGTTGCCGAAGTTCTGATTGTTCGTCGGCTGGATCGAATCCGGGTCAACCAGGAAATAGAAGTTGAGCGGATGCGGGAAGTCCTGGAACCAGTTGGCAAAGCCAGTCTGGGCCTCGGTCTTCGCGTTTCCGATCGTCTGGAAATAGACGCCGCCATCAATGATCTTCGGGGTCGCATCGAGCCCGATCTCATTGAGCATGTCGGCGTACGCCTCGGTGACCTTGTCCGTCGGGTCGTCGTTGTTACCCCACACGGTCACCTTCGTGCCCTCGGCCCCGGCCTGCTTGATCAGCTCCTGGGCCTTGGCGATGTCCGGCGGCTGCGTCGGGTCGCCGTACGGGCACTCGGTCGTGTCGAAGGCCTCGTCGTAGCCCGGCAGACCGGGGGGCAGGAACGTGCAGCCAGGCGCCAGCTCGCCTGCGAACAGGCGCGCCAGGGCCGGCTTGTCGATGCCCCAGTTGACCGCCTCACGAACGAGCGGGTCGTCGAACGGGGCGACCCGGGTGTTCATGAAGAAGTAGTACGTCGACGCCGTCGTGTGCTCCTCGTAGCGATCCGGTGCCTGCTCGAGCACCGTCGGCTTCAGGTCCGCCGGCGGCGGGTCCTGCATCCGGTCGAGCTCGTTGTCGAGCACGTCCTGCGCCTGCTGGTTGGCGTTCTTGATGATCTGCGTCGTGATCGTGTCGATGTTGCCCAACGGGATGTCCGGGATGCCAAGAGCCTCGAACTCGGGGTTCTTCTCCATCACGAACTCGCGGTTCGGAACCGACTCGGTGATCATGTACGGCCCGATTCCGGGCGGCGGGTCCTCGGTCAGGTTCTCGAACGGGGTGTCGCCGGGGACGAGGCCGGCGAACCACATCGCGAGGATGTTCGAGAACGAAGCGTCGGGCTCGGTGAGCGTGATCGTGATCTCACCGGTCTTGTCATCGGTCTCGATACCGGTGATGTCGCCCTCGGGATCGCCCTTCTCGAGGTACTCGGTTGCGCCCTCGATCGTCTGATAGAAGGCCGAGCCTCCCGATTCGAGGTTGAGCACCCGCTTGATCGTGTGCTCGAAGTCGCTCGCGACGGCGGGCGTGCCGTCGGAGTACTTGAGCCCGTCACGAAGCTTGAGTGTGTAGGTGAGGCCGTCCTCCGAGATCTCGGGCAGGTCCTCTGCGAGACCGGGGATCAGCTCGGATCCGGCTTGGCCCTCGGCGTGGGCGTAGGTCAGAAGCGGGGTGTAGACGAGCCAGAGCGGCTCGATCCCGTTGACCGTGTAACTCAGGGCCGGGTCGAGGTAATCGGGCTGCGAGGTCTGCGAGACCGTGATCTCGCCACCCTCCGCCAGCGCGCCGGACTCTGCGCTGGTCGAGTCGCCGCCGCTTTCCTCATCATCGCCGCACGCGGCGAGTCCCATCGTCGCGAGTGCGGCGACACCCGCAAGCGCGAGCAGCCGCACGCGGCGACTGAATCCTTCTACCTCTCTCATATTTTCCTCCCGCGGCATAGCCGCTTCAAGTGCCCCCGAACAGGTTGCGCACTGGACGAAATCACATTTGCGCCGGGGATGCCAGACCCCCGAGCACATCGAGGACCATATGTCCAAACCGGCGTACCTATGCGTCCAAGCCGCCGTGGAGCCCTTATCCAGATCGTCCGGGAGGCGTGAACTGAGTCCGCATCATCGCGTCCCAGACGCGATCGGTGCTCAATCTCCGCTGCGCGATCGCGAGGCGCGCCGAGGCGGTGACCTTGTAGCGAGGCTTCGGCCGCCGCGAGGTGATCGCGCGCTCGATCACCTTCGCGACCGCGTCCGGGCCACCGCCCAGGTGGCGCATCGGGCCGTCGTAGACGGCCTTCGTCATCGCCCCGACGTTTGCGTTGAACTCGGCGTAGGCACCGTCGCCCTCGGCATCAGCGGCGGGGCCGGTCCCCTCGAGCGAGGCTGCGGCGGCCTCGCCGAAGTTGGTCACGATCAGTCCTGGCTCGACGATCACCACCTTCACGCCGAAGCTCGCGACCTCCCAGCGCAGCGCGTCGGAGAGCGCCTCGACCGAGTACTTGGTCGCGTGGTACGCGCCGCCACCCGGGAAGGTGAGCCGGCCGCCCATCGAGCTGATGTTGACGATCCGGCCGCGCCCGGCCGCGCGCATCTTCGGCAGCACGAGCTGGCACATCCGCACGAGGCCGAAGACGTTGGTCTCGAACTGCGCCCGCAGCTTGTCCATCGGCAGCGTCTCGACCGCACCGGACTGGCTGTAGCCCGCGTTGTTGACGAGCGCACCGACCGCGCCCTCCGCCGCTTCGACCTCGGCAACCGCCGCGCTCATCGATTCCTCGTCGTTGACGTCGAGGGCGAGGGTCTTGCAGCCGGCCTCGGCGAGCCCGGCGATCGACTCCGGGCGACGCGCGGTGGCGTAGACGGTCCAGCCCTTGCCGGCGAGCCGCCGCGCGGTCTCCTCGCCGATGCCCGATGAACAGCCGGTGATCAGTACGGCGCCTGGGTTCTCGCTCACGGTCCAACTCCCTCGCTCGGTTCGGCGCGAGTGTATGGGCGCCGCGCGGCCCATAGAGTCTTCGCCCATGCGCGCCGTCACCTTCCAGTCGCCCGGCGAGATCCGGGTCGACGAGAAGCCCGAGCCCGAGCTGACCGCGGCCGACGAGGCGGTCGTCCGGGTCGAGGCGAGCGGGGTCTGCGGCTCCGACCTCCACATCTACCACGGGCGGGTCGCGATCGAGCCGGGCTTCACGATCGGCCACGAGTACGTCGGCGACCGTCACGGAGGTCGGCGACGCGGTCACCTCGGTGGCGGACGGCGACCGCGTGCTCGGCACCTACTGCACGGCCTGCAACGACTGCTTCTTCTGCGCCCGCGGGCTCTTCCACAAGTGCGACAACGGGCGGGTGTTCGGCCACGGCAAGTTGCTCGGCGAGCTCCAGGGCGCGCAGGCCGAGCTGCTCCTGGTGCCGAGCGCCGACCTGACGCTTCGCCAGATGCCCGCCGGGCATGACGGACGACGTCGCCCTGTTCGCCGGCGACGTGATGGGCACCGGCTTTCACGCCGTCTCGGAGGCCGGCATCGGCTCCGGCGACACGGCAGCCGTGCTCGGCCTCGGCCCGGTGGGTCTGTGCGCTGTGCAGGCGGCGATCGCCGCGGGCGCCGAGACCGTGATCGCCGTCGACACGGTCCCCGAGCGCCTCGAGATGGCGCGCTCGTTCGGCGCGCAGGCCGTCCACCTGACCGAGGAGGACCCGCGGGCGGCGGTCAAAGCGGCGACCGAGGGGCGTGGCGTCGATGGCGTGATCGATGCCGTCGGACACCCCGACGTGCTCGAGATGGCGGCAAGATGGCCCGCAAGTGCGGAACGATCTCGGCGACGGGCGTCTACGCCGAGCGGGTCGACGTCCACATGGGGATCGTCTGGCTCAAGGCGCTGACGCTGAAGACCGGTCACGCGAACGTGATCAAGCACGTCGACCCGGTGCTCGAGGCGCTCGCCGCCGGCAAGCTCGACCCGACGCCCGCTGGTCACCCACCACATGAAGCTCGACGAGGCGTCGGAGGCCTACGAGCTCTACGACCGACGCGAGGCCCTGAAGATCGTTTTGACCCCCTGATGCCACGGGGTGACGGCGACCCCGTCGGTAGCGGACGCGAAGCGGAGCAGCCGACGGGCGTTATTTCCTGGGATCAGTTCGAGGCCGTCGAGATGCGGGTCGGGCGGGTGGTCGCGGTTGACGAGTTCCCGGAGGCGCGCCAGCCTGCCTGGAAGCTCGAGATCGACTTCGGGCCCGAGATCGGCAGCAGGCGTTCGTCGGCCCAGATCACCAACTACGAGCGTGCCGAGCTCGAGGGTCGCCTGGTGGTCGCGGTGGTCAACTTCCCGCCGAAGCAGATCGGCCCGTTCATGTCCGAGTGCCTCGTCCTCGGGGCCGTCAACGACGACGGGACCGTGATCCTGCTCGCCCCCGACGAGGGAGCGGAGCTCGGCGATCGGATCGCCTAGGCTCGGCTCGCGTCGTCGCCGTTCTGGCCGGGGACCGACCGCAGGGGGTAGGCGACGTGCACGTGGCCGCGGGCGACGGCGACGAAGCTGCGCTCGTACTGGTCGGCTCCGCCGAGCGAGCTGATCTCCGCGTTGACGAGCGGGATGAAGTCGAGATCGCCGCGGTTCAGGTAGTCGGAGAGGCGGCTGCGGTACCCCTCGCGCGGCAGCGTCAGATCGCCGACGATCCGGTTCCGATCCGTCTCGAGCACGACCCTCTCGACCCTCGTCTCCATACCGGGAACCTATCGGCAGTTCGGGGCGCGCGCCTTAGGCTCGGGTGGGACCGGGCGGTCTAGATATCAAGCGCTGCGACCACGTCGGCCGCTCGCTTGGCGAACGCGTCGATCGCCGCCGAGTCCGGCCAGTCGAATCCCGGGAGGAGCTCGTAGACGCACGCTTCGCCGGCCGCGGTCGAGACGCCGAAGCCGCCCGCCCGCGCGAGCTCGAGCGCTCGCGGCGGCAGCTCGCCGCCGACGCCCTCGGCGCCGACGTCCTCGGTGTCGACCCAGGCCGCGGGCAAGGGCTTCGACAGCGTCGAGACGATCGCGAGGTAGTTGCGCTGCATGTCGACCTCGCTCGAGTACTCGATCCAGGCCAGCTCACCGCTGCGGTCGGTGCCCGGAATGACTCCGGCGGCGGCCCCCTGCGCCGTTCCAGGAAACGGCAGCCGCACGTGGCGCGAGTGGAAGTCGGCCGCGCTCAGCGGCTCCAGTCCGCGCGCGGACGCGTACCCCTCGATGCCATCGTCGCCGGCGGCCGAGGCGAGCTTCATCAGCATCCCTACGAGGCGTCCGTGCTTGCGTCCGCCGGCCCAGTCCCCGTGCGCGGGGGCGCTGTCGGGCGCGTCGCCCAGGCCCTCCTCCTCGAGAACTTCGTCGCGAAGGCGTCCGGCGACCCGCCCTCCCGTCGTGGCCAGCAGCTCGAGGTTGTCGAGCAGCGCCTCCTCGCCGCTCGGCTGCCCGCGCCACTGAGGGGTCTCGCAGGTGAAGACGCCGGAGTCGAGCTTGAAGCCGAAGTCGCGCGGCGTCTCGTGGGCGAGGAAGTCGATGAATGAGGGGGAGAAGAGCTGGAAGAGCCAGTTCTCACCCTGGCCCTTCGCGACCTCGACCACGTAGCGGCGGTCGAGCTCGAGGCTCTCGAACTTGCGCTCCGCGCGCGGGCGGCGGTCGCCGCCCCAGAAGTAGGTGCCGGACATCAGCTCGTCCGGCCGGCAGCAGACCATCGGCACGTAGCCGACCGTCTCCGGCAGCCGGCAGACCATGATCGTGTGCTGTCCGTCGACCTTCATCCCGAAGGTCTTGCCGAAGACCGCCTGATGGCGGAGACGGCCGACAGCCCCACCCGGGAGCACGCCGGAGACCGACCAGATCGCGTGCTTGATGGGGCCGGGCTGCTCGCTCGGGGGCAGGGCGCCCGGCCACGGCTGCTCGGTGCGGACGACCATGCCGCGCTCAACGGCGAACTGACGCAGCTTGTCCTCGGTGCGGGCGAGCCCGTCGAGTGCGGCCTGCTCGTCCACGCCACCCATCCTTACCGATCCGGCGGGCGCACCTCCGCGAGCCGACCCCGCTAGTGTCAAAATACCCCTAGGGGGTATACTGATGGCATGCGCGATCACGCGACCCACCCGCAACATCACGCCATGCCCACAGGCGGCCCGGAGCTCACCGCCGTCGCTCTCTCGGCGACCCTCCATTGCCTCACCGGCTGCGCCATCGGCGAGGTCGCCGGGGTTGCGATCGGGACGGCGCTCGACTTCTCCGACGCGGCGACGATCGCGCTCGCGGTTGCCCTCGCCTTCCTCTTCGGCTACACGCTCACCTCGATCCCTCTGCTGCGCGCCGGACTCGCACTCGGTGCGGTGGTCCCGATCGCGCTTGCGGCCGACACGCTCTCGATTGCGGTGATGGAGATCGTCGACAACGCGATCCTCCTCGCGATCCCGGGGGCCATGGACGCGGGTCTCGGCGACGTGCTCTTCTGGGGCAGCCTCTCGTTCGCTCTCGCGGTGGCCTTCGTCCTCACCGTCCCGGTGAACCGGTGGCTGATCGGGCGCGGCAAGGGACATACCGCCGTCCACGAAACGGGGATCCACGGCGGCCCGCCGGCGAGGGTCGTCGCGGCGCTGACGATCGCCGCCGCGGTGTTCGGAACCGCGGTCCTGGTTGGGGAGGCGATCGGCGGCGATGACGCCGAGCACGAACCGATGCCCGCGCACGAAACGTCGGCGCCGCACTGAAACGCGGTCCGCGAGCCGCATCTATCCTTGGGCCGGGGATGGACCGCCCGAACGCAGAGTCCGGGGCACTGTCGCGCCGCTCCCTGCTCGCCGCCGCGGCGGCCGCCACGCCGGCGATCGCCCTCGCCGCGAGGCCCGGCTCCCTCCTGGCAGCCCGCCACCGGGCCGACCCGGTGCGCCTGGACGGTCGCCGCTGGATCCGCGACCGCGTCCGGGAGATGGTGGAGCTCGGCCCGCGGCTCACCGCCACCGGACCGCATCGCCAGTTCATCGACGGGCTCGACGAGGGCTTTCGCCGCGCCGGGCTCGCGGTCGAGCGGGATCCGCACCCGTTTCAGCGCTGGCTCGCCGACCGCTACGCGCTCGAGGTGCTCGACGGTCCCGATCCGGGCGTCGTTCCGGTCGCGAGCTACTACACGTACTCAGGGAGGACCCCACCTGAGGGCGTCGTCGGCGACCTCGTCTCGGTCTCGCTGCCGCCGCTGACCGGCGACCTGCCGACCGAGGCCGGTGGCGGCGCTGCGCTCACGGCAGCGATCGGCGCCGCGCTCGCCGGGGTTGCGGGCGGCGTCGCCGGGAAGATCGTCGTCATCGATGCGCCGATCCTGCCCCTCACGGTCGGGGCCTTCGACGCGCTTCTGACATACCGGCACGATCCGAACGCAACGATCGGCGGCGGTGACGACTACAAGCGCGCCTGGACGACGCTGCTCACGCTCCCGACCCTGGAGGCCTTCCGCGGGCTCGGGGCGGTTGGCGTCGTCTTCGTCCTCGACGCCTCGCCGGCGAACGCGGCCGGCCAGTACACCCCGTTCGTCCACGGCTACCAGGACATGCCGGCGCTGATCGTCGACCGCGAGGCCGGAGCGCGCCTCAGGCGGCAGGCCGCGACCACGCCGCGTACCCGGCTCGTGCTCGAAGCCCGCCTCGCGACGGCGTCGTCGGACACCCTGGTGGCGACGCTTCCCGGCGGCGATCTCGCCGAGGAGGTCGTGATCGTCAACACGCACACCGACGGCCAGAACGCGTTCGAGGAGAACGCCGGGGTCGCGTCGGTGGCTCTCGCCCGCTACTTCGCGCGCCTGCACAAGTCGCGGCGGCGGCGCTCGATCGTCTTCAGTTGCACCACCGGGCACTTCTCCGGTGGAGGCCAGCCGGAGACCGAGGGTTTCATCGAGGACCACCACGACCTGATCGAGCGGGCGGCCGCGGCGGTCACGATCGAGCACTTCGGCGCCCGTGAGTGGAACGACAGCGCGAGCGGATATCACCCCACCGGGCTGCCCGAGCTCGGCGCGATCTTCCACACGGTCTCTCCGATCAGCGAGCCGGCGATCGCAGCGCTCAAGGAGCGCGACCTGCGCCGCACGGAGCTGCTGAAGGCGATCGGCCCGATCTTCTTCGGCGTCGGGCGGTCGCTGCATGCGGCCGGGGTGCCCAGCGTCGCCTACATCGCCGGGCCCAACTACCTGCTCGCGCTCGACGGCAAGCGCGGCCACCTGGACAAGTTCAGCTCCCGCCGGATGGCGAAGGAGACGCGCTGGACGGCCGACCTGCTCCACCGCTTGGACGCGCTGCCGCGCGAAGCGCTGATCTGACGCCTGACCCGGCCGCCCGGCGGCGAAGCCGGTGGGCACGTTCGCGTTCGACCCATGCGGGCGGAACGTCGTTATCGAAAGTCGTAGTGCGCCGGGTCGATCTGCTTGGTGCGGCGGCGGAACTCGAGCCACGGGCCGGGCCAGTTGTTGGTGTTGATCCCGGCTTCGTTCAAATACCAGCTCGAGCAGCCGCCGCTGTTCCAGACCGAGATCGCGCTGCGCTCGGCGACCTCCCGCCTCCAGGCATTCTGGGTCTCGGGACGGAGGTCGAGCCAGCGGGCGCCGCCCTCGCGCAGCCGCCGGACGGCGTCCAGGACGTAGCTGTACTGGCACTCGAGCGTGTACGGGACGGAGCCGGAGCCGTGGTTGGTGTTCGGCCCGTAGAGGACGAACATGTTCGGGAATCCGGACACGGTGGTGCCGAGGAACGCCTCCGGTCGCTCGCCCCAGACCTCGTTCAGCTCGCGCCCCTCGCGCCCGCGGACCGCGAGAGGAGCGACGAACCCATGGCTGGCGAAGCCGGTGCCGTAGACGATCGCGTCCGCGGGCCGCTCGACTCCGTCGGAACCGATCACCCCCGACGCGGTGACCGCCGTGACGGGCCCGTTGACCAGCTCGACGTTGTCCCGCGTCAGGGTCGAGTACCAGTCGGCGGTGAAGAGGACCCGCTTGCATCCGATCTCGTAGTCCGGCGTCGCCTTGGCCCTTAGCCCGGGATCGGGGATCTCACGCTTGCGGGCCACGTTCGCGATCGCCGCGAACGGCCGCATCATCCACGGCCGCCCGGTGAAGCCGTAGGTGAACGCCTCGAAGAAGGCGAACATCCCGGCGCGAGCCGCTGCGACCCGGGCCGGGAAGCGCTTGAAGATGCGCTGCTCCCACGCGGGGTAGACGCGGTCCATCTTCGGGATGATCCACGGCGCCGAGCGCTGGTAGACGGTGACGCTCGCCGCTTCGGGTGCGATCTCCGGCACGAACTGGATCGCGCTCGCACCGGTGCCGATCACGGCGACGTTGGCGCCGGCGAGCGAGACGTCGTGGTCCCACTCCGCCGAGTGGAAGGCCGGCCCCTCGAACTGCTCGATCCCGGGGACGGCGGGGAGCGCCGGGACGGTGAGCTGCCCGCAGGCGGTGACGAGGATGTCGACGACCTTGGTCTCACCGGCCGCCGTCGTCAGCGTCCAGCGCCCGGTCTGCTCGTCGAACTCGGCAGCCTCGAGTTCCGTGTCGAGGCGCAGATGGGGCTCGATCCCGAAGTCGCGGGTGATCCCCTCGAGGTAGGCGAGGATCTCCGCTTGCGGGGCGTAGCGCCGCGACCACGCGTGCCCGGGGGCGAACGAGAACGAGTAGAGGTGAGAGGGGACGTCGCAGGCGGCCCCCGGATAGGTGTTGGCCCGCCAGACGCCGCCGACCGACCCGCCCCGCTCGTAGACGGTGACGTCGTTGATTCCCGCCTGCTTCAGCTTGATCGCCATTCCGATTCCGCCGAAGCCGGCGCCGACGATCCCCACCGAGAGCTCGGGCCGAGCTCCGTTTTCGGACGTCACTTGGCGCGCTCCCCGGCGGGTAGAGGGTCGGGCTCGCTCGGGGGCGGATCGGCCGGGGGAAGCCCGCGCTGCTCGCCGACCCAGTCGTCTACCTCCTGCCAGCGCGCGTAGAGCCAGGCGATCCGCTCGTCCTCGGTCCGGGGCACGCTCGACGCGGGGTGCCTCCAGAAGCGGACCCGGATCGTCGAGCCGACGAGCCGGCCGCGCCAGACGTCGGAGACGTACGCGAAGCCGTCGAACCCGACGTGTCCGCAGAAGACGATGTCGACGCCCTCCGCTTCGTCCATCAGCGCCAGCGGGCCACCGAGTCGAGGCGGGAGAAGGTTGCGAATACGCGCCGCGAGCGGCGCCACCGCCGGCTGCCGCTCGGCGATCACCTCCTGCGCACGGGCCAGCTTCGCCGGGCTGAAGCGCGTCCCCTCCGGATAGATGAGGATGCCCTCGCTCGGGCCTAGATCGTGAGCGAGGCTGCGCAGTTTGGCGACCTCGGCCTCGCTGTCGGAGGAGCCGCGGCGGACGTAGTAGGTCGGCACCCAGCGTCCGCCGATGTCGATCGTCGGGACGATCTCGAGCTCGCGCTTGAGCACGAAGCGCAGTCCGATTCCGTGCGCGTGCGAGACCACTGAGTCCGGGAGCGTGTTGTCGATGATGCTCGCGTGGCGCATCATGATCACGACCGGGCCGGGGCCCGCGAGCTCGATGCCCTCGACCTCGAAGCCGAGGCCGAAGATCGTCTTCACGCCGCCGAGGTGGCTGCGGGCCCAGTAGACGCGGAGCGCGTAGAGCAGGCGCCGGCGCCGCAAGGAGCCACGGCCGAAGGGCCCGCCGGTGATCAACCAGATCGCCGTCATGGCGACGAACGCCTGCAGCTCGCCGAACAGGAACCACCAGGCCATCGCCAGAAGCCGCACCGCCACCCACGGCTTCCGTGTGCGGAGCCAGAGGACGAAGTCGACCAGTAGCGCCGCGACGAGCAGGACCGGGAAGAGGACCGTGATGAGGACGAAGGCGAGGAGCTCGATCGCGATCCCGCGGAAACGGCGCAGGAGGCGCGGGCCGAGGGGGCCCTCGGCGGGGAAGAGCGGCCCCGCGGTCGGCGGCAGGATGCGCACGGGTCGATCCTACGGCCGCGGCGAGCCCGCGGCGTTAGTGGGCGCTGGTGGCGCGATCGAGGCGACCGGCCAGCTCGCGCAGGCGCTCGATCAGCTCCGGTGGCTCTGAGACCTCGAAGTCGACGTCGAGCATGCCGATGCGGACCGCGAGCCAGCGCAGGTCGTCGTCGGCGGTCCGGTACTCGCAGGTCGTGTCGTCGATCGACTCGACCGTTCCCCACGAGTACGGCGGGCGGTCACGGACCGAGGCTGCGGGAGCGGCGAGCGTGACCCGGGCCTCGTAGCGACGCGGCGCCGCCGAGATGCTCTCGGCGACGTAGCTCGCCGCGTCGGTGCCCGGCGGCTCGCGCCGGGCGAAGCGGACGCCGATCCCTGCCGGCCGGCTCACCCGGTCGACGCGGAATGTGCGCCAGTCCACGCGCCGCCGGTCCCAGGCGAGCAGGTACCACCGGCGGCCGAGATTGACGAGCGAGTGCGGCTCGACCTCGCGCCGGCTCGCAGCCCCGTCGCGGCCGCGATAGCCGAAGCGCACGCACTCGAGGTCCCGGCACGCGGCGGCGATCGTCGTCAGGGTCTGCGGATCGACGGTCGGCCCGCCCGGCGGGAGGGTCGTCGTCACCGAGCCGAGCGCGCTGACGCGGCGGCGCAGGTGCGAGGGGAGAACCTGCTCGAGCTTGACGAGCGCCTTGACCGCCGCCTCTTCGATCCCCGCGACGGAGGCGCCGGCGGCCGTTCGCAGGCCGACCGCGATCGCGATCGCCTCCTCGTCGTCGAGCAAGAGCGGCGGCATCGCGGCCCCGGCGCGCAGCCGGTAGCCGCCCGCCGGGCCGCTCAGCGACTCGATCGGGTAGCCGAGCGCGCGCAGCCGGTCGATGTCGCGCCGCACCGTGCGGCCCGAGACCTCGAGTCGCGTGGCGAGCTCACCGCCGGCCCAGTCGCGCCGTGCCTGGAGTAGCGAGAGGAGCGTCAACAGCCGGCTCGAGGTCTCCGCCATCCGTTGCGATTCTGCCTCAAATTGAGGACAGAACCTGACCTAAATAGAACGTAGGGTGCACGCGATCCATCGAAGAAGGGGAACAAGTTGATGAACGAGATACTCGAGCGCGACGGCTATCTGCCCGGCATTCCGTGCTGGGTCGACACCGGCCAGCCGGACCCGGAGGCCGCCGGGGCGTTTTACGGAGGCCTGTTCGGCTGGGACGTCGAGGAGACGACGCCGCCGGGAGCCTCGGAGCGGTATTTCCTCTGCAGGCTGCGCGGCCGGGACGTGGCCGGGATCGCCTCGCAGCCGGAGGGCGGGGGATCGGGTGCATCGTGGAACCAGTACGTCTGGGTCGAGAGCGCCGACGACGCGGCCGCGGCAGCCGCGGCGGCGGGCGGCACGGTCCTGCTCCCGCCGACGGACGTCGGTGATCTGGGCCGCACGTCGGTCGTCGCCGACCCCGCCGGGGCGACCTTCTCGCTCTGGGAGGCACGTGAGCACCGGGGCGCGCAGGCCGTCAACGAGCCGGGGAGCTGGAACTTCAGCGCCCTCAATACCGGCGACCCGGAGGGCGCGAAGGCCTTCTACGGCGACCTCTTCGGCTGGAGGACCGCCGCCGATGCGGACGACGGCAGCGCGATGTTCATGCGCCCCGGCTATCTCGACTTCCTCGCCGAGCGCGACCCCGGGATCCGTGAGCGCCACGACGCCGTAGGGGCGCCCGAGGGCTTTGGCGACGTCGTCGCCTGGATGATGGAGTTGGACGTCGAGGATGGCGTCCCGAGCGGGGCGGATCCGCACTGGAGCATGACCTTCTCGGTCTCCGACGCGGACAAGACCGCCGAGCTGGCGCAGAAGCTCGGCGGCGAGGTGCTCGTCCCCCCGGCCGACGCCGAGTGGGTGCGGATGACGGTGATCAGGGATCCGCAGGGCGCGGTGTTCACGGCGAGCAAGTTCACCCCGCCGCAGTAGGGCAAGAACGCGGGTGGATTCGGCAATCCGCGCGTCGGGTACCCCGGGGCCGCCGCGACCTCGAATAGCTCCCCGACCGATGGATTCTCGGTCCTCGCCGTATCTCAACTTCCGAGCGGCGAAATGCGCCGTCGAGCAACCGGAGGGCGAGGAGCGAGATGAGTTCGAGATCGACCGGGGCAGGCAAGAGGTCACGCACCGCGTGGGTGGTTTCCCTGACGGCGATCGGCTCGCTCATGGCGGCGCTGGACACGCTCGTCGTCGCAACCGCTCTGAGCACCATCCGCATCGATCTGGGAGCCTCGGTCGAGCAGCTCGAATGGACGGTGAACGCGTACAACCTGAGCTTTGCGGTGCTGCTGATCACCGCCGCGGCGGTCGGCGATCGCTACGGGCGCAGGGCGTTCTATGCGATCGGACTGGGGCTGTTCGCCGCGGCCTCGGCAGCGAGCGCACTGGCGCCCAGCATCGGCGTCCTGATCGCCGCTCGGGCAGTCCAGGGGGCGGGTGCGGCGCTGCTTCTGACGCTCGGCCTGACGCTTCTCACCGCAGCCTTCCCGCCCGAGAGGCGAGGTGCTGCGATCGGCCTGTTCAGCGCGGTCACCGGGATCGCTGTCGCCATCGGCCCGCTGGTCGGCGGCGCGATCGCCGAGGGCATGGACTGGACGTGGATCTTCTGGCTCAACGTGCCAATCGGCCTCGCCGCGATCCCGCTCGTGCTCAGGCGGATCGAGGAGAGCTACGGCGGCGACGCCGGCCTCGACATTCCCGGCCTGGCGCTGATCAGTACGTCGGCGTTGGCGATCGTCTGGGGGCTGGTGCGCGGGAACTCCGCGGGCTGGGGCAGCCTCGAGATCATCGGAGCGCTCGCGGGCGGCCTGTTGCTGGCGGGCGCGTTCGTCGCCTGGGAGATCCGTGCGAAGGAGCCGATGGTGCCGATGCGCTTCTTCCGCTCCCGCGCCTTCTCGGCCGGCAACGCGGCGATCTTCTTCACGCTCGCCGCGCTCTTCGGCACCGTCTTCTTCTTCGCGCAGATGCTCCAGACGGCGCTCGGCTACGGGCCGCTCGATGCGGGCCTGCGGCTGATCCCGTGGACGGTCACCTTCATCACCATCGCCCCGATCGTCGGCAACCTCGTGGACCGCGTCGGCGAGCGTCCGTTCATGGTCGCCGGGCTGTCGCTCCAGGCGCTCGCACTGGGCTGGATCGCGCTGATCGCGGACTCCGGACTGACCTACTCGGAGTTCCTCGTGCCGTCGATCGTCGCCGGCGTCGGGGTCTCGATGGCGATCCCCTCGGCCCAGAACTCGGTCGTCGGCGCGTTCTCCGTGCAGGACGTCGGCAAGGCCGCCGGCGCCAACAGCATGATGCGCGAGCTCGGCGGAGTGTTCGGAATCGCGGTCGCGGTCGCCGTGTTCAGCGGCGCGGGCAGCTTCGCGTCACCGGACGCCTTCCTCGACGGGTTCGCGCCCACGGTCGCCGTCCTCGCGGCGATCTCGCTGGTGGGCGCGTTCGTCGCCCTCGCCCTCCCCGGCCGCCGGCCGGCGGGCAAGCCGGCTTCCGCGGGTCCCGTGCGAGCGCTCGAGGCCACGGGCGGATGCTGAGCATGGCGGAGCGTGTCGTGCACCTCGAGCTCCATACGAGCGACCTGCCGCAGGCGTGCGAGTTGTACGCGGAGCTCTGCGGCTGGCGCCCTGAGCGGATCGAGACGCCGGCCGGCTCCTACCTCAGCCTCATGCTCGGGGAGCGGCTCGGGGGCGGGATCGTCGAGTGCGATGTCCGCCAGTCGCGGTGGCTGCCCTACGTCGAGGTCACCGATGTCAGCCGGGCGACGGCCCGGGCGAGCGAGCTCGGCGCAGGGGTCCTCCTCGAGCCGCGCGAGGGCCCGGCGGGGTGGCGAAGCGTCGTTGTCACCCCTGCCGGTGGCGAGATCGCCTTCTGGCAGCCCAAGGGCCGGCGGGGGCCCGCATGAACGAGAACCGCCTTCTGGACGCCGCCCGCGCCGGCGACGAGGACGCCTTCGCGCGGCTCACCGAGCCGTATCGCCGCCCTCTCCATGTTCACTGCTACCGGATGCTCGGCTCGGTCACCGACGCCGAGGACGCCCTCCAGGAGACGCTCTTGCGCGCCTGGCGCGGGCTCGCGAAGTTCGAGGGCCGCAGTTCGCTGAAGTCGTGGCTCTACCGGATCGCGACCAATGTCTGCCTGCGGGCGGTGGAGCGCCGACCGAAGCGGGTGCTGCCGGTCGACTACGGCTCCGCGGCCGATCCCCACGACGAGCCGGGCGCGCCCCTGGTCGAATCGGTCTGGGTGGAGCCCTATCCGGACGACGAGCTCGGGCTCGAGGAGGCGGTCGCCGGACCGGAGGCGCGCTACGAGCAGCGCGAGACGGTGGAGCTCGCCTTCATCGCGGCGCTTCAGCACCTGCCGGCGCGCCAGCGCGCGGTGCTCATCCTGCGCGACGTGCTCGGCTTCTCCGCCCGCGAGGCCGCTGCAGTGCTCGAGACAACGTCGACCGGGGTCGACAGCGCGTTGCAGCGCGCGCACAAGGCGGTCGACGAGCGGCTTCCCGAGCGCAGTCAGCAGGAGGTGCTGCGCTCGCTCGACGATCGGGAGCTGCGCGCGACCGTCGACCGATACGTCGATGCGTTCGAGCGCGCCGACGTCGACGCCGTGGTCGAGATGCTCGCCGCCGATGGGGCGATGACGATGCCGCCGATACCCACCTGGTACCGCGGCCGGGACGCGGTGGCCGCATTCCTCGCGGATCACGTGCTCAGTCCCACGAAGCGCTGGCGACTCGTCCCGGCGCGCGCGAACGGCCAGCTGGCGTTCGGCAACTACCGCTGGGAGGAGGAGGCGGAGACGTTCAGGCCGCGGAGCATCTCGGTGCTCACCCTCGGCGAGGAGGGGATCGACGAGATCACGACCTTCCTCGATCCGGCGTTCGTTTCGCGCTTCGGGCTTCCGGACGAGCTCGAGCTCTAGCGATGGATCTCGACTCTCTGCCGTATCTCTGATCACGCAGCGGCGATACCGCCGCCGACGACTCAGGAGGACGGCATGAGCAACGTGAGCGCAGAACTGAAGCGGACGCCGATCAATCCCTCGCCCTGGTCCACGAAGCTGGGATTCGATCAGGCCGAGCTCATCGAGGGCCACCGCCGCCAGCTCTTCGTGAGCGGCCAGGACGCCGTCGACGACGAAGGCAACCCGCAGCACCCGGGGGACATGGCCGCGCAGATCGACCTGGCGGTCGACAATCTCGAGGCCGTCCTTGCGGCGGCCGGCATGACCCTGGCGGATGTCGTGCGGCTGAACGCCTTCGCCACCGATGTGGACGATCTCTTCAATCACTGGACCCGCATCACCAACCGCTTCGGAGACGAGCGGCGGTTCGCGACCAGCATCCTGGGTGTCAGCCGCCTGCCGGCGCCCGGGCTGCTCATCCTGCTCGAGGCGACCGCGGTCGGTTGATTCCCATCTGGACGCAGCCGGGTGTCACGGTGGGCGTTCACTCAGCCAGGGGACGCGGTCATCGTGTGGACTCAGGTCGACGGCACCGACACGATCATGGGCCGGACGCTGAGTGCGGCCGGTGCGCTTGGAGCACTCCAACCCCTCGGTGATGCCGAGCCCCCGCCAGCACCCCCAGACGTCGCAGCCAACCCCCTCGGCGACGCGGCGGTGTCTGGTCGGCTCAGGATCTGGATAACCCGAATCGGGTCGTATTCTCCGCCGGGCCCTGACGCCTCAGCGGCGTCGCCGCGGCGTGACCAGCCAGGTCAGTCGGGGCGGTGGGAGAGAACGTTCACGGTAGTCCCGCTCGGCTCGCGCAGCATGAAGCGCCGAACGCCCCAGGGTTCGTCGCGGAGCGGGTAGGCGATCTCGAGGCCGGACTCGACCGCGCGCGTGTGGACGGCGTCGACGTCATCCACTTCGACCGAGATGCCCGGCGCGGCGGGATCGTCGTTGCTGATGATGTTCAACTGGGCGGTGGGGTCCGTCGGCGAGGCCACCGTGATGACCCACTCGATGTCCATCGCGGTCTCGAAGCCGAGCAGGTCGACGAAGAAGTCTCGGGTCTCAACCGGCCGATCCGACCTGATGTTCGGCACGGCTCTGTTGATCTTCACGCTTGGCGTTCTAACAAAGCTGCGGGCATGGCGCACCCCGCCCACTTGAAGAAATCACGTGCGCGCGCTTACGAGCGGCTAAGGCCTGACCGGGCTTGCCCGGCCGAGGGTCTCGGCCAGGCGCTCGGGCTCCGCGACACCGACCGTGAGCTCCGGGTGGCGGACGAGGCCGAACGGGTCGAGGCCGCGCACGGGCTTGGCGAAGTGGATCAGGAGACCGCGCTCGCCGTTTGGGGTGAACGAGAGGCCTCGATCGGAGAGCGCGAGGCGCGCAGGGCCGGCGGCCTTGGCGAACGTATAGGGGCCCGTGACCTCGGTGCCCAAGATGTTCTCGAGCGGCGTCGCCACCCGCCAGGGGCCGTAGCGGGCCTCGAAGGTCGAGTCGTCGACCTCGACCCACGCGGTACTCGGCCGGATCCCAAACACGGCTCCGAGGCGCCGGTAGGAGGGGGCGAAGGCGAATTCGAAGCGCTCAGCGACCACGGCGCTGCCGTCCGATCCCGCCCCGCGGTTCGGACTCGCACTGGACCCGGTCGACGACGCTGAGCACCCGCTCAGTCTCTCATGGCTGCTGGGCGCGGCCACCCTCGGGCTCGAGACCCGGTCGCCTTCGGCGAGCCAGCGCTCGTAGGCCTCGACGACGCGCTCGGCCAGCCGGACCTTCAGCACGAGGCGCCAGGGCCGCCCCCGGCAGCTGGCCTCAGGTTCGGGGCCCTCCCCGCACGGCCTGGTAGCTGAGAGCGCCAAGCGCTGCCCCGGCGACCGGGCCGGCGAGGTAGACCCAGAAGTCCGTCCATTCGCCGCTGGCCAGAGCGGGACCGAACGACCGCGCCGGGTTCATCGACGCGCCGGTCACCGGTCCGCCGAAGATCGCGTCGAGGCCGACCGCGGCGCCGATCGCAATCGCCGCAGCGGCTCCGACGGCGCGGGTGTCGGTCGCCACCGCCATGATCACGAACATCAGGATCGCGGTGAGGAAGAGCTCATAGACGAAGGCGCTCCCGGCTCCAACGCTCGGCACGGTGGCCCCGAGATTCGCGGGCTGGTCCGGCCAGACCGCCAGTAGTACGAGCGCCCCGGCGAGGGCACCAAGCACCTGGGCCGCGATGTAGGCGACAGCCTCGCGGGGCGGAAGGTGGCGGGTCATCGTGAAGGCGAGCGTCACGGCCGGATTGATGTGGGCGCCCGAGAGATGGCCCGTTCCGTAGACCATGACCATGATGATCAGCCCGAAGACGAGGCCGATCCCGACCGCCCCCAGCGCGCCGTCGTAGACCTCGTTCGCCACGATCGCCCCGCAGCCGGCGAACACCAATGCGAACGTGGCCAGAGCCTCCGCCAGGGCCCGCCGGGCGAGATCAGGTCTGGGCATCCGGCACCAGCTCCCCCAACAGCGTTCTGACGCGCCGCTCGATCTGGTCGCGGATGCGGCGCACCGTCTCGAGGTCCCGGCCAGCCGGGTCGTCGAGCTCCCAGTCCTCGTAGCGCTTGCCCGGGTAGATCGGGCATGCGTCGCCGCAGCCCATCGTGATCACGACGTCAGCGGCGCGCACGAACTCATCCGTAAGCGGCTTCGGAAACTCCTCGGAGAGGTCGACGCCGACCTCCGCCATCGCCTCGATCGCGACCGGGTTGATCTGGTCGGCCGGATTCGAGCCGGCGGTGCGCACGTGGACCCGACCCTCGGCGAGCTTGTTGAGCAGGCCTGCGGCGATCTGACTTCGTCCGGCGTTGTGGACGCAGACGAAGAGGACCTCCGGCGTGTCCTTGCCGATTTCGATCTGCCCCTCTGGCACGTTGCGCCGAGCCTACTCCATTGACAAATGTCTTTTCAATAGATATACATAGATAGATAAACGTCGATCTGCCAGGAGGCAACTGATGAATCCGCTGCTCAATGTCCAGGTGAACGAGGCCCGCCACGTCCGCGTCGCCGACGCTGCGGCTCGGGGACGTCGCTGGCACCGAACCGAGCGGCCGCGTTCCTTCCGCGCCCTTTCGCTGCGCCGCCGGCACACTCGCGTCGCCGTCGACTTCGCCCCCTGCTGCGTCTGATGACGACGCTGGAGCTCGCTCCGAAGCAGAAGCGCGCCAAGGGCGAGGTCTGCTGCGACCCGGTCGTCTACCCCGACATCGAGCGCTCCGATGCGGAGCGCATGGCTGAGGTTGCGAAGGCCCTGGGAGACCCGGTTCGGATGCAGTTGGTCGACGTGCTCCGTAAGCACGCCGGCAAAGTGTGCGTGTGCGAGCTGGTGCCGCTGTTCGACCTCTCCCAGCCGACCGTCTCCCACCACCTGAAGAAGCTCCGCGACGCCGGCATCGTCGGCTCCGAGCGCGAGGGCCTGTGGGCCTACTACTACGTCAAGCCCGAAGCATTGGAGGAACTGAACGCATGGCTGAGCTAGCCACCACGAAGTCCGAGGGCACCGAGAAGGCGGCGAGCTGCTGTTCGGCCTCGGCGCAGGAGACCTGTTGCGAGCCCGAAGCCAAGGGCGAATGCTGCGGAGCCGACCACGAGGCCGGCAGCTGTGGCTGCAGCGCGGGTGACGCCGGCGCCACCGAGGTCGCTGACGTACGCGAGGCAGTCCGTGAGCGCTACGCCGCGGCCGCGGTTGCGGCGAGCACCGGCGACGCTGCTTGCTGCGGCGACGCGGCGGTGATTACCGATGAGCAGCGCAACGCATTCGGCCATGAGCTCTACGGCGAGGATGACCGCGGCGCGCTCCCTGATGCCGCAAAGCTCGCGTCGCTCGGCTGCGGCAACCCGACCGCGGTCGCCGAGCTCCACGAAGGCGAGACGGTTCTGGACCTCGGCTCGGGTGGCGGGATCGACGTTCTGCTCTCGGCCCGCCGGGTCGGGCCGACGGGCAGGGCATACGGCCTCGACATGACGGATGAGATGCTCGAGCTCGCCCGGGCCAACCAGCGCGAGGCCGGCGTCGAGAACGTCGAGTTCGTCAAGGGCACGATCGAGGACATCCCCCTCGCCGACGATTCGGTCGACGTGATCATCAGCAACTGCGTCATCAACCTGAGCGGCGATAAGCCTGCCGTCTTCCGTGAGGCCGCGCGGGTCCTCAGGCCCGGTGGGCGCTTCGCCGTCTCCGACGTCGTCGCGGACCCGGACATGGACGAGGCCACGCGTCGTGACCTGCGGCAGTGGACCGGCTGCATTGCCGGGGCGCTGACCCGGGAGGAGTTCGAACACGAGCTCGGCGCGGCCGGATTTGGGGCGGTCGAGATCCAGGAGACGCACCGGGTTCACGAGCACGCCGGTTCGGCGATCGTGCGCGCCAAGCTGTCCTGATGGCAGAGATCCAGCTCAACGATCCCCAGACGCTCTACCGGCGCTGGGAGGACTCCCAGTGGAACCCGTTCGAGATCGACCTCGATCGCGACAGGCGGCAGTGGAGCGAGATGGCCGACGCCGAGCGAGAGATCCTCTACTGGGTGCTCGCTTCGTTGATGGTCGCCGAGGAGCGGATCACGACGAAGTTCTCCGGTCTCGTCGGCGCCCACGGCACGGAGGAGGAAGCGACCTTCCTCTCGACCCAGCAGGTGGACGAGGCGCGCCACATGCAGTTCTACGCGCGCTTTCAGGACGAGGTCATCGCCGAGCCGTCGACCGTTGCCGCGCACGTCGAACGCGCTCGCCGCGAGGTCACGCCGGCGTTCCGCAAGCTCTTCGACGAGGCGCTCGTCGACGCCCACGAGCATCTGGTCGCGAACCCGAGCGACGTTCGGAGCAAGGCCAGGTTCGTGACGATCTACCACCTCATCCTCGAGAGCACTCTGGGGTTGACCACGTTCCGCTTCTCGACCGAGTACCTGAAGCGCGAGGACCTTCTGCCCGGCTTCGTCGAGGGTTACTCGCACATCCACCACGACGAGACCCGGCACATCGGCTACGGCGTGTGGTTCCTGCGCGGCACCGTCGGCGGCGATCCCACCGCCGCCGAGACCGTGCGTGCAACGCTGCGCGAGCTCCTGCCCGCGGTGGCCGAGGCGCTCGGTGGCGCCGACGGCGGCGCCCCCGATCTGGACCGTCTGGGCGTGGATGCGGATGAAGTCCGGGCGTTCGCCCTCGACGGGCTGACCAGGCGCCTCGACATCATCGGCGTGCCGCTGGCATCGCTTGCCTGATTCGTACGGCGCCGGAGAGCACGACGCCCTCAGGGAGTAGCGCCGACGGGGAGCCCGCTAGGCGTGCGGCGGTGCGGAGCTGAGCGAGGTCAGGGCGATACGGCGGCACCGAGCGAGTCGGCAACGATGAACTTCGGCGCGCCGTCCTCGTAGAACACGTCCAGCTCGGTGATCTCGAAGCCGGCGTCGCGCAGCAGCGCAGGGATCTCGCGTGTCAGATGGCAGCCTCCGAAGACCCGCTTCTGCATCGGCTCGAGGCGATGCTGCCAGCGGCGCACCGCCTCGTCCGGGGCCAACCCGTGTTCGACGAAGCGCAGCGTCCCCCCGGGCCTGAGCACACGCCGAATCTCGCTCAGCGCCTGCTCGATCTCGGGAATGGTGCACATCGTCCAGGTCGAGAGCGCGGTGTCGAAGCTGTCGTCGTCGAACTGGAGCGACTGCCCGTCGAGGCCCGACCGCTCGACCGGAACGGTCGCTGCCCGCAGGCGTTTGGCCGCCAGCTTCCAACCGAGGTCCGCCGGCTCCACGGCTGCGACGCGGGTCACCGAGGCCGGATAGAACGGGACGTTGAGGCCCGAGCCGAAACCGATCTCGACGACTTCGCCCTCGAGTCCGACGCAGACACGCTCGCGCAGCGGAGCGGCCGCCTTCATCCCGCAGGCGGCGTTGACGATCCGGGGCAGGACCTGTTCGCCGTAGAAGCTCATCGAGGCCGTCTCACGGAATGATAATCGAGCATGTGTGGCTCCTCCCCTTTGTTGATACCGCGACCTAACGTCTTGCGGGCGGAGCGAGCGTTACGGCCCGATCCGTGTAACGGTCCGCGCCGTCAGGCAGACAGAGCCGATGCTTCGCGTCAAGCGAGCGGCCGAAGACCACTCAGATCACGAGGAGAGACGATGAACGAACGGGACGTCCTGAGCGAGAAGCAGTCCGAGCTCTGCGAGGCCAACGAGACGGACTACTCCGACCTCAAGGCCTTCTTCGTCAACTGCTCGCTGAAGCGGAGCCCCGAGCAGTCGCACACGCAGGGGCTGATGGACATCTCCATCGAGATCATGCGCCGAAACGGCGTCGGGGTCGAGTGCATCCGCGCCATCGACCACGACATCGCGACCGGCGTGTGGCCCGACATGACCGAGCACGGTTGGGAGAAGGACGAGTGGCCGACGATCTTCGAGAAGGTGATGGACGCCGACATCCTCGTCCTCGGGATGGCGATCTGGCTCGGCGAGAAGACTTCGGTGGCGACGCAGATCGTCGAGCGCCTGTACGGCAACTCGCACCTGCTCAACGACGCCGGGCAATACGCGTACTACGGGCGCGTCGGCGGCTGCCTGGTGACCGGCAACGAAGACGGGGTCAAGCACTGCGCGATGAACACGCTCTACTCGCTTCAGCACCTCGGGTACGTGATCCCGCCGCAGGCTGACGCCGGGTGGATCGGCGAAGCCGGTCCCGGCCCCTCCTACCTCGATGAGGGCTCTGGCGGCCCCGAGAACGACTTCACCAACCGCAACACCGCGTTCATGACCTGGAACATCCTCCACCTGGCGCGGATGCTCAAGGACGCGGGCGGCATTCCGGCCCACGGCAACTCGCGCACGGAGTGGGACGCCGGCTGCCGCGCCGACTTCCCCAATCCCGAGCACAGGGCGTGATCGCGCGGCTCGCCGGGGTGCAGCGTTTCCGTTGACCTACGCGGGCCGACCCGTGACCTGATACCCGTAACGCCTGTTTCGTAACACGTGTTATGGTCTGCGGCGGATGCCGCGCACGGTCAGGAATCCAGAGTCACGCACCCGGATCATCGAGGCCGCCTGGCGACAGGTAGCCAGGGAGGGCGTGCACGGCGCCACGATGCGCCGCATCGCCACCGAAGCCGACGTCACGACCGGCTTCATCACCCACTACTTCGAGGACAAGCAGGACCTGCTGGTCGAGGTGGTGCGTCACAACAACCTGCGAGCCCGTGACCGGGTCCTGGCCGGGATCGGCGGGCACCGGGGGCTCGTCGCGCTCGAAGGCGCGGTCGAGGCGCTGTTGCCCGTCGATGCCGATCGCCGCCGCGAATGGCAGGTCGGCGTGGCGTGTTGGGGGCCGACCGCTCCCGGTGAGCGGGCGGCCGAGGAGCTGCGCGGCGGCTGGCGGTTCCTGCAGGATCTCCTCGGCGGGCTGCTCGAGCAGGCGGTGGCGGACGACGAGCTGCCCGACACGATCGACATCGCCTACGAGGCAGGCCGCCTCGTGACGATGATCGCCGGCGTCGGAATGCTGGCCGGCATTGCGACGCCGCAGAGGGCCAGACGCGACGCGAAGCGGATGCTCGCCGACCAGCTCGCGAACCTGGAGGGAACGGCACCCACCCGGGAGGCGATCGAGAGGTGACCGAAGCCGCGCGTTCTCAGGGCGGGATGACCCGGCGCCGCCTGATCGGAACCGGAGCCGCGCTCGGCGCCAGCCTTTACCTACCCAGTTGGTCATGGGGCGGGGCCCAGTCCGTGGCGGGAATCGGCGGGACGACCCCGCCGTGGAAGGTCTGGGACGACGAGGCCGATCGCGTCATCGCCCGGGTGATCGAGCGGGGCCGGGTCCCGGCGGTCAACGCGCTGCTGCGCGAGTGGACCAAGAACACGCAGCCCCTGCCCAAGGGCCTGCCGGCCGATCTGCGCGAGTTCATCGAGGACGCGCGGAAGCTGCCGCCGTGGGCCGACGTCGGCAAGCTCAAGGCGGCGGTCGAGTTCAACAAGAAGCGCGGCACCTATCTCGGGGTCGCGTACGGGTTCGTCAGCGGCATGATGAGCACGGTCATCCCGCACGAGGCGCGGGCGGTCTACTACTCCAAGGGCGGCGCCAACATGAAGCGCCGCATCTCCCGCACGGCGAAGTTCGGCTACGACATCGGCTCCCTGGGCGGCTTCCACAAGCCCGACGGCGAGATGGTCGTCAGCGCGGTCAAGACCCGCATGGCCCATGCCGGCGTTCGCCACCTGCTGCCGCAGTCGCCGCACTGGAAGGACGAAGCGGACGAGAAGCGCCCGATCAGCCAGCGCGACATCCTCGTCACCTGGCACAGCCTGCCGACGTCCGTGATGCGGTCGATGACGAAGTGGGGGGTGAGGGTTCCGACCGGCGAGGCCGACGCGTTCCTGCACTCGTGGCAGGTCGCGGCTCACATGCTCGGCGTCAGGGACGAGTACATCCCGGCGACCTGGGACGCCGCCTACGCCCAGGCGCCGCAGATCCTCGACCCCGTCCTCGCGCCGACCCCCGAGGGCAACGAGCTCGCCGGCATCCTGCTCAACCTGGCCGCCGAGACGGACGGCGGAGCGTTCAGCCGCCCGCTCCTGGAGTCGCTCACGCGCTACTTCCTCGGCGACGAGATCGCCGGCTGGCTGAAGATCCCGCGCCATCCCGGCCAGGACGAGCTGCTCGAGGCGGCGTGGCCGCAGTACGTACGCCTGAAGGAGCTCGGCCTGGTGGTTCCCGGCTCGCCCGAGATCTACTGGGCGATCGACGAGATCCTGCGCCTCGGCACCCTGTGGTACCTGGGCGACGGCGAACGCCTCACGATCGAGATCCCGGACACCAACAATCCGAACCACTCCTGAGGTCCGCCGGCTATACGGCGGCCTCGAGCGGGCCGAGGTTGCGGGCGATAGCGCCCAGGTGATCGTCCCACGTGCCGCAGCAGCCGCCCCAGTGTCAGCCACGGTCCCGGAAGCAGTGCCGGCTCGAACTCGACGGGATGCGAGCAGTTGATCCCGCAATAGGCGGGCCGGGCATCGCCGGCCTGCTCGTCCACCGTCTCGACCGCCTCCTTCGGCGACGGTCCGCTCGTCAGGCGACCGGTCGCATCGGCCATCAGGGAGATGGAGAGCGGCAGTCCCGCGCCGGCTGCTGCGCGTGCAACCCCCACCGCCTCGGGGATGTTGTTGAAGGTCATCGCGCTGACCATGTCGACCTCCGCCTGGCCGAGCGTCTCGATCTGCGCGTCCCGCATTCCTGAACTTTCCGCCTCCTCGCGTCGTGCCCCCGGCCGCGCGTCAGCCGCTCGACCGCCTCGGCTTACGGCGCCATGATCGTGAACGGGACAGAGCTGACGGTCCTTGTGTCCTGGGTGACCGAGACCTCGAACGAGCCCGCGTCGGCTCCCGACGTGTGGTGACGCACCAGGGCCGAGCAGTCGAGGCAGAATCCCTGCGGCGTGCCGTTCAGCGTGACCAACGCGAGCACCGCGCCATTCCCGCTGAAGCGCACGAAGTAGTTTCCGGTCGAAGGCTCCAGTCGGGCTTCGACCGGTTGCCCGGAGCAGTTGTTCGGCGCCTCGACGTACGCCGAGCTGCTCGTGTAGGTCGCCGGAAACGGCACCTGGGCGTTAATACGGGCGAAGCCGAGCACCTTCCCGCGCTGGCACGACCGCGTCCGCAGGAAGTCGGTCGAATCGAGCATGTCGAGCTTGTCCGCGTTCTCCGCCGCCTGGGCGTTGCCGGCGTAATTCGCCGTGTCGGCATGGCCCGCCTCCAACGCGCTCTGGGCGTTGCCGGCGTAGGTGGCCTCGGGCACGAGCCCGAGTGTCGATTCGTCGATGTCGCCGCCCTTGAGCGTGTCGTCGCGTACGTGTGAGCCCAAAACGGCGTTACCGCGGATATTGGTGGCGAGAACGGCGGCCTTGGCGATGTCCGGAGACTTCACCTCGCCGTCGACGATGTCAGCGCTGTAGATCGTCCCCGTGAGCGCGAAGGCGGTGCCGCCGAGCGAAACGAAGAGCGCGAGGCACGCGACGATGAGCGCCGGTGATGGACGTCTGCTCGAGTTCATCCTGTCCCCTCCGTCGGTGGTAGGTGCAGTCCGACCCTAGGGCGGCCGCGGCGGGGTCGTCTGTGACATGAAGCACGATGCCTCTAGGTCACGACCCGGTACTTGACGTGCGTGACTCCGGGCGCCTCGACGGTCCGGACCTGCTCGAGCTTCACGTCCGCGCCCGCGTGCTCGAAGAGGCGAGCGCCGCCGCCGAGCACCACCGGGACGACGTGGAGCTCGAGCTCGTCGAGCAATCCCGCTGCCAGGTACTGGCCGATCACGTCGGCGCCGCCCCAGAGGCCGACATCTTTGCCGCCCGCAGCCTCCTTTGCCTGTTCGAGCGCGGACTCGAGCCCGTCGGTGACGAAGTGGAACGTGGTCCCACCATCCATCTCCACGGGATCGCGCGGGTGATGAGTGACGACGAACACGGGGTAGTGGTAGGGAGGGTTATCGCCCCACCAGCCCGTCCACTCCTCGTCGCCCCAGTCACCACCGCCGATTGGCCCGAACATGTTTCGGCCCATCACGGCGGCCCCGATATTCGCCATCGTTTCTTCCTGGACCTGTGAGCTCTCGTTCACCTCGCCGCCCTCCTTGCCGTGGGCTTGGCGCCAGGAGGCCAGTTGAACGACCCAGTCGTGGAGCCCCTCGCCGCCCTCGCCGAGCGGGTACTCCTCGCTCTGATTCGGGCCGGCGACGAAGCCGTCCACGGAAATCGAGATGTGAGACCTGAGCTTGCTCATCACGCTCCTTGGTAGGCGGCCGTTGGGGCCGCGGGCTGTCAATGCCTAAGACCGTTCCACGCCGGGAAACTAATCGTGGCTGCGAGACGGACGCAAACCGTTGAAAGATCGTTGGGGGTAGGTTGCTCGTGTGAGCGAGCGCGCACGCGACCACGACATCGTCGTCTACGGGGCGACCGGCTTCGTCGGAGTGCTGACGGCCGAGTACCTCGCCGAGCAGGCGCCGGCCGACGTCCGGATCGCGCTCGGCGGCCGCTCCGAGGCCAAGCTCGAGCAGACGCGCGCCGAGCTCGGCGTCGACTGGCCGCTCGTGGTCGCCGACAGCCAGGATCGCGATGCGGTCGCGGCGCTGGCGGAGTCGGCGCGCGTCGTGGCGACCACGGTCGGCCCTTACTTCAAGTACGGCAAGCCGCTTGTCGAGGCCTGTGCCGCCGCGGGGACGCACTACGCCGACCTCACCGGCGAGGTCCTGTTCATGCGCTGGGCGATCGACGCCGCGGACGCCACGGCGCGGGCGAGCGGCGCCAGGCATCGTCCACACCTGCGGCTTCGACTCGATCCCATCCGACATCGGCACGCTGCTCCTGCACGAGGCGGCGCAGGCCGGCGGGCATGGGGAGCTGGAGGAGACTTCCCTCGTGGTCAAGGCCATGAGGGGCGGCGCGAGCGGCGGGACGATCGACTCGGCGCGAACGACGGTCGACACGGTGAAGAAGGACCCATCCGAGCCGCCGCGTCCTCGCCGATCCCTACGCCCTCAGCCCGGACCGCGAGGCGGAGCCGGACCTCGGCTCCGAGCGGGACTCGATGAAGCCGTTTCGCGACGACCGCCTCGGCGGCTGGCTGGCGCCGTTCGTGATGGGCAGCGTCAACACGCGGGTCGTGCGTCGCAGCAACGCGCTCCAGGGCTCACGCCTACGGCCGCCGGTTCCGCTACCGCGAGCTGATGCGCACGGGCGGCGGGCCGCTCGGCCTGGCGAAGGCCGCCGGCGTCGCGGGCGGGACTCGCCGGCATGTTCGCGGGTCTCGCGACGCCTGGTGCCCGTCAGCTGCTCGACCGCGTCCTCCCCGACCCCGGCGAGGGACCCGACGAGAGCGCCCGGGATCGCGGCTTCTTCAACATCGACATCCACGCGACGACGAGCAGCGGCAAGCGGCTGCGCTGCGAGATCCGCGTCCAGGGCGACCCCGGCTACAAGGCCACGGCGGTCATGCTCGGCGAGAGCGCGCTCTGTCTGGCGCTCGACGATCTCCCCGAAGGCGGCGGGCGTGCTCACACCGGCGACAGCGATGGGCCGCGTTCTCGCCGACCGCCTGATCGCCGCGGGGCACAGCTACCGCGTCGTGGTCGCCTAGAGCGCGAGCATCGCCGCCGCGACTTCACCGTCGGCCCCGGCGAGTGAGCGTCGAGAGCGACCTCGAGCCCGTTCTAGCCGGCCACCCGGCCGCTCGCCGCCCATTCGGCTGCGCGCGAGCGCGGCCGGCCGATCATGGCGGCGTCACCGTCATCCAGAATCGGCCGCTGCAGCAGCGACGGATGCTCGAGGAGCACGGCGACGACGGTGTCGGCATCCGCGCCGTCGAGCGCCAGGCCCAGTTGCTTGTACTTGGCGTCTCGTCGCACGAGCGCATCGACCGGGTCGCCCTGAAGCCGTGCGGCCAACGAGCGCAGCTCCTCCTCCGTGAGCCGTTCCCCGACAAGCAGGTACTTGCGCAGGTGGAACTCGCGGCCCGCGGACTCGAGCGCATCGAAGGCGTGGACCGAGGTCGAGCAATGCGGGTTGTGAAGCAGCGTCAACTCTGTCATCGACGCGGAGACTAATGGGCACGAAGTGGGTACTTCCGCACCGCCGCGAGGCTGCTGACACACTCCAGCGATGACGCAGGCCAGGGTCGCAGGCACCATCCCCAACGACCTCTCGCAGCTCGAGGCGAAGGCCACCAAGGTCCTGGACGCCGAGGCGCTCGCCTACATCCTCGCCGGAGCGGGTGACGCGAACACCACGCGCGCCAACGCCGCGGCGTTTCGGCGCTGGAGGATCAAGCGGCGCACGGGCCGCAAGCCGGGGAAGGTCGATCTCTCCACCACCGTCCTTGGTACACGCATGCCGGCGCCGGTCCTCTTCGCGCCGGTCGGCGTGCAGACGCTCGCGCATCCCGAGGGCGACCTCGCCAGTGCCCGCGCGGCGGCCGAGCTCGGGCTGACGTACGTGCACTCGACTCAGGCCGCCTACCCGATGGAGGAGGTGGCGGCGGCCAATGGCGACGGCTCGCGCTGGTACCAGCTCTACTGGCCGACGGACGACGAGCTGGCCGTGTCCTTCGTCCGCCGCGCGAAGGCGGCCGGCTACACGCACCTGGTGATCACGCTCGACACGACTCTGCTCGGGTGGCGCCCGCTCGACCTCGACCGCGGGTACTCGCCGTTCCTCGAGAACAAGGGCCTCGCCAACTACACGAGCGACCCGGTCTTCAAGCGGCGCCTGCTCGGCGTGCCGGCAGACGTGGCACCACTCCCGGCCGGCCTCGTGTTCGCGGGCATCTTCCAGAACCCCGGACTGAGCTGGGAGCAGCTGCCGCTCATCCGCGCGAACTGGGAGGGCCCGATCCTGCTCAAGGGGATTCAGAGCCCGCGCGACGCCAGGCTCGCCGTCGAGCACGAGATCGACGGCATCGTCGTCTCGAACCACGGCGGCCGGCAGGTCGACGGGGCGATCGCGTCGCTCGACGCCCTCGGACCGATCGTGAAGGCGGTCGGCGAGAAGATGCCCGTGCTCTTCGACTCCGGGATCCGCACCGGGCGCGACGCGTTCAAGGCGCTGGCGCTCGGCGCCGACGCGGTGCTGATCGGCCGGCCGTACCTCTACGGCCTCGCGCTGGACGGGCAGACGGGCACCCGGACGGTTATGCGGAGGCTCGTCGACGAGCTCGAGGCGGAGGTCCGGAAGGCCGGCCGGCGATCTCACCGCGGTCTCTCCCCGTCCTCCCTGACCCGCGCGCGCTGAGAATGAGTGCAGGCATGTCCGAGAGCACTCGTCGAGAGTTCATGCAGGTGGCCGGCACGGCCGCCGCCGCGACCGTCCTCGCGCCGAGCGCGCTCGCCGCCGGCCGTTCAAGGCCCGCGCTCCGCAGGGACTCCCCGCTCCCGGTCGGTCCGGGCGCCCCGTACTCGAGCTACCAGTCCGAGATCTATCTCAGCGGGATGTCCGTGGGCGTCAACCCGATCTTCACCACGAACCTGTCCGACCTCGAGGCTGCCGCTGCGGGCGTGCTGCCCGAGTCCGCGCGCCGGCATCTGCTCGCCGAGGCGGGAGGCGCACGCGCTGCGCGCGTGAACGCGCGGGCGCTGCGGGCGTGGCGGATCGTCCCGCGGATGTTCATCGACCGCGAGGAGCGCGAGCTCGGCGAGACCGTGCTCGGCGTCGCGATGTCGGCCCCGGTCATCCTCGGCCCGATCGGGAGCCAGGGCATGACGCACCCGGACGGCGAGGCGGGGAGCGCTCGGGCGGCCGCGGCGTCGGGTCTCGTGTACGTCCACTCGTCCCGTTCGAGCACGCCGGTCGAGGGCGTCGCCCAGGCCGCGCCGAACGGGTCGCGGTGGTTCGGCATCGACTGGCCCGGCGGGGCCGGCCCCGACCTCGCGCTGCTCGGCCGGGCGCGATCCGCCGGATGCACTCACCTCCTGCTCTCGCCCCCGCGGCCCGGTAAGCGCTGGACGGCGCTCGCGGCGATCCGCGGGGCCTGGGGCGGGCCGATCATCCTCGGCGGCGTCCAGACCGTGCGCGACGCGCGGGAGGCGGTCCGCCGCGGCGTCGACGGCATCGTCGTCTCGAACGAGCGCGGACGCCGCGGTTCCGACCCGGACGGGACGATCGACGTCCTGCCGCGGGTCGCGGAAGCGGTCGGCGGCAAGATCGCCGTCCTGTTCGGCTCGGGCGTCCGCACGGGAAGCGACGTCTACAAGGCGCTCGCCCTGGGGGCCGAGGCGGTCCTAATCGGCCGGCCGTACGCGCACGGCCTGGCGCTCGGAGGGGAGGCAGGCGTCACCCACATGCTCCGCACGCTTCTCGCCGAGCTCGACATAACCCTTGCCATCGCCGGGGTCGCGAGCCGCCGTGAGCTCGAGCCGAGCGCCCTCGTCCGGGAGTAGGTAGAGCGGGCCGGCCGCGCCGTGGGCCCGGCGTCGGGCCTGGAGATCGAGGCGAACCGCGACGCCCGACAGGCCTTGACGTCGACGATGCGGCAGATGACCCGCTTCTCGTTGACCCTTGTCGAAGCGAAGGGGGGGTGCAGGCCATACCTAGGGGCCCTTGGCGCCGGACCGCGCGGGACTCAGGATGCGACTACTTCGAAAGCGACCAAGGAGTCTCATCAGATGCGGAAGTTCATCGGTTCCAAGCGTCTCGTCCTCACCATCCTCGCCACGACGATGCTCACCGGGGCGGTCGCACCAGGCGCTCAGGCGGCTGACAACGGCGCCAACTCCCCGCAGACCGACGGGAGATGCGAGATGTGGCAGCAGCAGGCGAGCCAGGATCTCGCGGAGGCAGTGATTGCCTATCTGTCAGGCCGCCCGGATCTCGTCCGGCAGGAGCTCGGGCAGGCCAACTACACGATCGCAATGGCGAGGAGCGCCGGCTGCGCATGGGCCGCCCGCACCGCGCCGGCGACCGATGCCGACGTCCGCCACGCCGCGCAGGCCAGCGGGCAGGTCAGCGATGACCCGACCAGCTCCACCACCACTCCGCCGAGGCGTCGCGGAGCGGTGTTCGCCCCCGCATCGGGGATGTACGCCCAGCCGTAACCCGCATCCCGATCCACGAACCTCAGCGCCCCGGCAAGACCATCGCCGGGGCGCTCCAGGGGGAAGCAGAAATCGCGCCGCAAGCCGATTGCCGGAATGGCGATGGATGGCCCGCGCGGCCTCGTCCAGAAATGCGCGCGCGGTGGCCAACAGCCGTACGTTCGTCTCGCGATCGGCGGCGAGCGGTCCCGTCGCCCGCAAACGAAGGCGCGGGCATGGTCGACATCGGTCGTAGCCAGCGCGGCGAGCGCGACGTCGGCGTAGCGGGCGACTTCGCCCGGTGGGCGGTGGGCGGTGGGCGGCAGTTGTCACGCGCCGGGCGTGCATGGCCTGCAGGTGGCTTTGGCGGAAGCCGTCGACGCCATGCGTACTGAACGAGTATCAGGGCTGAGGCTCGCCCTCGGGGTCGAGCACCCACCAGTAACCGCCGTTGAGCCTCACGTCGTGGCAGAAGACCTCGTCCCGCCCCTCGTGCGCGTAGGTGTAGAGCGGCCTGCCGGCATACGTCACCTGGCGGTCGCCGTTGCGGCGCCTGGTCGTGCCGAGCAGGTCCGCGTCGACGCCCCGGCCCGCCTTCGGCGGGCCCTGCGTCAGCACCGGCGGCCAAGCCTTCGCGCAGCGCCCGTAGCAGTGCGACTTGTCGCGCTCGTCGTTCTCGAACATGTAGATCGCCTGGCGCCCGGGCGCCCAGATCATCTGCCCGAAGTCCGACCCGCCGACCGTGATCTTGGTCCGCTCAGCCGCGCCCGCTGCCGGCGCGGTGGGGGTGGCGACCAACAGCAGTGAAAGCGCGACGATCACGCCGCTAAAGCGCGGGCGGCTCATGCCAGCGGCTCGCCGTCGCGGCCGACGACCCACCAGAAGCCGCCGTTGAGGTCGACGTTGTGACAGCGCACCTCGCCGGGCGCCTCGTGAGCGTAGTAATAGAGCGGCCTGCCGCCGTAGGTGACTTGCGTGCTTCCGTCCTGGCGCTCGGTGGTGCCGAGCAGCGAAGCGTCGACGTCCTCGCCCGCCACAGGCTCGCCGGACGCAAGCACCGGCGGCCATGCGGCGGCGCACTCGCCGTAACAGGTGCTCTCCTCGCTCGTGTCGCGCTCGAAGACGTAGATCGCCTGATCGTTCGCGTCGTAGAGCATCTCCCCGAACTCGGAATCGCCGAGCACCACCTCGGTTCCTTTCGCGGCGCCGTCGTCCTTCGCGCCCGCGTCGTCGCCCGCGCCGTCTTCGCTGGCTTTGTCCTCGGCCACCGCGGCGCCCTCGTCGGTCGCCGCCGCCGCCGTGGTCTCGCCGCCTTCGTCCTCGCCGCAGCCGGCGGCGAACACGAGCAGCCCGACCAGCAGGAGCGTCGCGATCTGCTTCATGCCGGCGACGGCGAGTAGGTGGCTCATCGGCATCAATCTTCGTCCCCCGACCTAACCGAAACATTACGGGGACCGGCTCGCCCTCCTGGCGAACCGGTCCCGCTTGCCCGCCGGGCGACCGGCGCTATGCGCGTGGACGCCTCAGCCGAGCTGCATGATCGAGCAGTTGGAGATTGCCTCGAGCGCCTTCAGCCCGGCCAGCGAGTCGTTCGGGGGACCCTCGCCGCCGCTCTCGAGCCGATTTGCCTCGACCTCGGCGATCACGTCCTCGGCCGAGGTGAGCAGCTTGCGCTGCTCCTTCTCGACAGCGCCCTCGCTCCACACGGCGGGCGTGATGTCCCACAGCGGCGAGTAGAGCGGGCTCGTATTCGGGTCCTGCTCGATGTTGAGCGGCGGGCCCTCACCGAGCAGTGCCGACTGCAGCCCCTGGCGCTGTTCGGTGTCGTCGGCCTCGCGCAGGCCGTTGACGATCGGGATGATCGCCGAGCGCGCCGAGTCCTCGGCGTCGGATGCGAGTCCCGGCGCCTCGGCGAGATTCGGTGCATAGGTGCTCGCTTCCGCCGCGGCGACAAGCTCAATCGAGCCCTCGGTGCGCAGGTAGAGGTTCTCGGCGCCGCCGACGAAGCCGGGCAGGGCGGCCATCGTCACCTCCATCGCGTCGACGTCGATCTCGACCGCCGAGTCGTGCATGCCGGAGTCGTTTGCGACCTGGGAGGCGTTGATCACGGTCTCGCCGTCGGTCGTCACCAGCGGGCTGTACTCGGGGTCGCCGACCGCGCCCGGGTTCGCGACATCGGGCGGGAAGCCGTCCTTCGACGGCTCCACCTTCAGCTTCGGCGAGAAGTCAACCGTGCCCTCGAAGACGATCTTCTCCCCCTCGAGCGCGGCCTCCTGGACGGCCTGCGTGCCGAGCGCGTTGGCGAGCTTCGGCGCGAAGTTGACGCCGCGCTTCGCTGCGTCGGCCTGATCCGAGGAGTCGGTGACGATGTAGTAGACGGTCTCGCCGTCGGCCGTGCTGCCGTCATGGAGGGGCAGGGTCACGGTCGCGGCTTCGTCGTCGATCGCGATCACGCTCGGGATCGCGCCGGCGACAGCGCCCGCCGGCTGCTCGGTGGCAGCGGATTCCGCCGCGGCCGTGGTCTCCTCCTCATCGTCGTCACCGCAGGCCGCGAGCCCGAGGGCGAGGGCGGTGAACGGGATGGCGATCAACGTCGTGCGCATGGTCGGTCCTCCTGATCGGGATTGCAGATCGAAGTGAACGGACCTGGCGTTGCCGCATTCTTGCCCCGGGCGTAAGGTCTCCTTAACGGTTTTGGAGGACGATCGGAGGCGATGGACGCAGCGGCGCGGGTACTGGTCGTCGACGATGAGCCGATGGTGCGGGACGTGCTCTCGCGCTACCTCGAGCGCAGCGGCTTCGAGGTCGAGGCGGTCGCCGACGGCGAGCGAGCGCTCGCCGCGTTCGACGCGCGCCGGCCCGATCTCGTCCTGCTCGACCTGATGCTGCCGCGCGTCGACGGATTCGACGTCTTCCGGCGGATCCGCGCGTCCGGGGACAGCCCGGTGATCATGATCACCGCGCGCGGACAGACGACCGACCGCATCGTCGGGCTCGAGATCGGCGCCGATGACTACATCAGCAAGCCGTTCTCACCCGCCGAGGTGGTCGCCAGGGTGCGCTCGGTACTGCGCCGCAGCGCGGCCGCGACGCAGCACGAAGGCGTAGCAGCGCTCCGCTTCGACGGTCTCGACATCGACCCGGGCTCACGCGAGGTCCGTGTCGAGGGCTCGCCCGTGCCGCTGACTCCGAAGGAGTTCGACCTGCTCTTGTTCTTCGCCTCGAGCCCGCACCGGGTCTTCTCTCGTCTGCAGCTGCTCGACGAGCTCTGGGATGTCGCCTTCGCCGGCGACTCGGCGACGGTCACGGTCCACATCCGCCGCCTGCGGGAGAAGATCGAGGCCGACCCCTCTCAGCCCCGGCGGTTGGTCACCGTGTGGGGCTCCGGCTACCGGTTCGAGCCGTGAGCCGTCGGCGGCCGGCGGCGACCTCGCGTTCGCGACGCCCGCGAATCGCACTCATCACCACCGCCGGCGGCGCCCTCGGCGCGCTCACCGCGCTTGCGGCAGGGGCGGCCAGCGGGATGGCGGGCACCGAGCTCGATGACCTCGCGCTTCTGTTCGGGGTCGGCGTGCTCGCGACCGGCGCCGCAGTCGCCCTCGCCGACCGCCTGCTGACTCGGGCGAGCCTGCGCCGCCGGCTGTTTGGGATGGCATTGGCGTGCACCCTCGCCGGGCTCGCCAACCTTGCGGCGCTCGCCGCCCTGATGCTCGTCGACGCGCACGACGTCGCGCTGATCGCGGTCCTCCTCGTCTACTCGCTCGGGGTGGGTACGGGAACGGCGCTTGCGCTCGTGCAACCTTCGGCGCGAGCGTTCGAGGACGCGATCGAGGCGGAGCGCCGGGACCTGATCACGGCGGTGTCGCACGATCTCCGCACACCGCTCGCCAGCCTGCGGGCGATGATCGAGGCGATCGACGACGGCGTCGTCGATGACACGGAGACGATTCGCGCCTACGCCGCCGAGATGCGGGGCTCCGTCGGTGCCCTCAGCGACCTCGTCGACGACCTGTTCGAGCTGATCCAGCTCGACGCCGCAGCACTCGGTGCGGAGAGCAGCGCGACCGTCAACGACGTGCTGAGCTCGGCTCTGGCGGCCTGCGGAAGCAGCGCCTCGGAGAAGCGCCTGCGGCTCGAGACCGAGCTCGATGGCGCGAGCACGGCTGCGTGCTCGCCGCGGCTTGGGCGCGTGCTCCAGAACCTGCTCCAGAATGCGATCCGCCACACACCCGCCGACGGGACCGTCCGAGTCGAGGCGCGGCAGATCGCCGGGACGCTCGAGCTCAGCGTCGAGGACACGGGCGAGGGCATTCCGCCGGAGTCGCTGCCGCTGATCTTCGAGCCCTTCTGGCGCGGCGACGCGGCGAGAACCGGTGACGGCTCGGGCCTCGGGTTGACGCTCGCCGCGCGGATCGTCGAATCGCTCGGCGGCCGAATCGAGGTCGAGAGCGAGCCGGCAAGCGGCTCTCGGTTCGCGGTCCTCATCCCCGAGCGCCGCTGACCCGGCGCGCTCGGGGCGTAAGGCCGGCCCGACAGGGAGAGCTCGCTCGTTCATAGTCCTTTCATGAGAACCGGGGAGGCTTCGCCGCGTGCGCGTTCTGATCGTTGAGGATGAGCCGAAGCTTGCGCAGCTGCTGCGCCGCGGACTGGGCAAGGAGGGCATGGCGGTCGACGTCGTCGGTGACGGCGAGGAGGCGGTTCCGCGGGCGAAGGCCACCGACTACGACGCGATCATCCTCGACGTGATGCTCCCGGGGATCGACGGCTTCGAGGCCTGCCGGCAGCTGCGCGAAGGGAAGGTCTGGTCGCCGATCCTGATGCTGACAGCGCGCGATTCCGTTCAGGACCGCGTGGCCGGACTCGACCGCGGCGCAGACGACTACCTGACCAAGCCGTTCTCCTACGCGGAGCTGCTCGCGCGCCTGCGCGCGCTTGCCCGCAGGGGTCGCGTCGAACGCCCGACGCAACTCGAGCTTGGAAGCCTGCGCCTCGACCCGGCCACCAAGCTCGCGTGGCGTGGCGACGCTGAGATCGCTCTCTCCGCGAAGGAGTACTCCCTCCTGGAGACCTTCATGCGCCGCCCCGGACAGGTTCTCTCGAGGTTCGACCTGCTCGAGCACGCCTGGGACTACGACTATGAGAACCGCTCCAACGTCGTCGATTCGTACGTCCGCTTCCTGCGGCGCAAGATCGATAAGCCGTTCGGCGTCACCTCGATCGAGACGGTGCGCGGTTCGGGCTACCGGATGCGCGCGGACGGGGGCGCGTGAGTCGGCTGCCGATCCGCGTCAGGGTGACGCTCGCATTCGCGGTCGTCATGGTCTTCGTGCTCGCCGCCATCGGATTCTTCTTGCGCTCGCAGCTCGAAGGCCGCCTGAGCGAGTCGATCGACGAAGGGCTGACCGCTCGCGCGGGCCAGCTCTCGGTGGTACTGCGGGAGTCCGGAGCGGGGCTCAGCGACTCGGGCTCCGAGGGGTCCCTCCTCGAGCAGGAGGACACCCTCGCCCAGGTTCTGGAAGTCGACGGGGAGGTCGTCGACTCCACCGCCCAGCTCGAAGGTGAGCCTGTGCTGACCGAGGCGCAGCTCGACGAGGCGGCATCGGAAGACACGTTCTTGGAGGTCGGAAAGCTCCCGGGCCTGGAGGGAGAGACGCGCCTGTACGCCGCGCCGGTGCAGGTCGACGACGAGGAGCTGATCGTGGTGGTCGGCTCGTCGCTACAGGACCGTGACGAGGCTCTCTCCAGCCTCACCACACTGATGCTGATCGGTGGCCCTGTGGCACTTCTGCTGGCCTCGCTCGCCGGCTATGGCGTCGCCGCCGCGGCGCTTCGTCCGGTCGAGGAGATGCGGGGAAGGGCCGCGGAGATCTCGGCGGGCGACCCCGGCGAGCGCCTCCCCGTGCCCGCGGCCGACGACGAGCTCTCGCGCCTCGGGTACACCCTGAACGAGATGCTCGACCGGCTCGAGGATGCGCTGGCGAGGGAGCGCCGGTTCGTCGACGACGCCGCGCACGAGCTGCGCACACCGCTTGCCCTGCACAAGACCGAGCTCGAGCTGGCGCTGCGCTACGGGGCCGACGCGGGCGAGCTCCGCGAGGCAATCTCCTCGGCGGCGGTCGAGATCGACCGGCTGATCCAGCTCGCCGAGGACCTGCTCGTCGTCGCCCGCGCCGAGGACGGGCAGCTGAAGCTCTCCTCGCATGTGGTGGACGCCGCGGACCTGCTCGATGCCGTCGCCGAGCGCTTTCGGGCCCGCGCCGAGGAGTCCGGGCGCGCTCTCGCCGTCGATGCCGCCGACGGAATCGAGCTTCGCGGTGACCGCCTACGACTGGAGCAGGCGCTGACGAGCATGGTCGACAACGCCTTCCGCCACGGCGGCGGGCAGGTGCGTCTGCGCGCGGTCGAGGCAAACGGCCAAGTTGGGCTCCACGTCCAGGACGAGGGTCCCGGGTTCGAGCCCGGCTTCATCCCCCGGGCCTTCGAGCGCTTCAGCCGCGCGGACGCCGCCCGGGCCCGGGGCGGTGCCGGCCTGGGCCTCTCGATCGTCGAGACGATCGCCCAGGCACACGGTGGTCGCGCCGTCGCCGCCAATGGCCCCGAGGGCGGCGCCGACGTGTGGATCGAGCTGCGGGCGAACGGCTCCTTCCAAACCGCTCCATAGACCCCGCAAGCGCCTTCACGACCGTTTCACAGGTGCTCCCTAGAACCTGGTGAACAGTGCAAACGAAACAGGAGGAAGACCAGTGAACAAGCAAACCAAGATCATTGGCGTCGGAGCCGCGATTCTCGCGATCGGGGCGGGCGGTACCGGCCTGGCGCTCGCGGGCAGCGGTTCCGAGGACGCCGCCGAGGGGCCGGACGTGGCGATCGAGGGCTCGGCCCTCGATCAGGCGAGCGCCGCCGCCCTCGAGGCCACCGGCGGCGGGACCGTCTCCGGCACCGAGACCGGCGACGAGGAGAGCTACTACGAGGTCGAGGTCACGCTCGACGACGGTAGCCAGGTCGATGTTCAGCTCGACCGCAGCTTCCAGGTGGTCGGCCAGTCCGCCGATCACGAGGAGGCGGGCGACCGCGACTGAGCTGTCAAACGGGGCTGGATTCCCTCCGGCCCTCAGCCGAAGTACGGCCGACGCGGACTGCGTAGTCCGTGTCGGCCGTCGCCTATCGGGGCCTTACGCCCGCCCGACCGCCAGCAGCACCAGGTTCGAGAACGTGACCGTTCCTTCGTCCGAGGTCCTCTCCTGAATAGCCCCGAGGATCGCGTCCCAGACCGTCTCCGGGTCATCCCCCCGGTTGCTCTCGATCATGGCGACGAGGGGTGGGACCGTGTCCCTGACCATGGCGACGAACTCGTCAGCGGACTCCCACTCGAAACTAACCTCGGTCTCCTCGACCTCGATCTCGGAGAACCCGCCGCCCTCGAGCAACCCGCCGAGCGCCTCGGGTGTCGGGCGGGAGAGCGGGCCGGGCGTTCCGGGCGGGGGCGGATCGACGCCGAGCGTGCGCATCGCCGTCCCCATCGGAACCGCGATGAACGGCACCCGTTCCGGCGGTCCCCAGGAGCTGATCGCCATTCTCGAGCCCGGGACGAGGAAGCCGCGCACCCGGGCGGCCGCAGCTTCCGCCTCGGGCTCGAAAATGATTCCGAAGCGCGACAGCGCCGCATCGAAGCTCTCGGGCGGGTAGTCCAGGCTCGCCGCCTCGGATTCGACGAACTCGAGGTTTTCCAGGCCGGCAGCCGCCGCGCGCTCGCGGCCGTAGGCCAGCATCTCGGGAGTGATGTCGGTGGCCACGACCTTGCCCGCGGCTCCGGCCACAGCCGCCGCCGTAAGCGATGGCTCGCCGTAGCCCGCAGCCACGTCGAGCACACGGCTCCCGGGCTCGACGCCCGCCAGCTCCACCATGCGTTCGCTGACGTGAGCGGTTCCCCCGTCGATGAAAGCCGACCACTTGCGCCAGCCCTCGGCGCCCTTCTTCCACTGCTGCCGTTGCCCCTCGCGGAATTCAACGGCGTCTACGGCCTGAGACTCCACAACTCACCTCCGGTTTGGTCCGGTGTCAACCATATGCCCTTCGACGAACCCCAGGCTCTGGGTGCCGAGCCCCGCGACCGGCAGCCTCGGGAGAGCCAACGAGATCCCGCGGCTCGGCGCTCAAATCCCGAAGAATCCCTTGATCCCGTTCAGCATCAGCTGGGCGCCGATCGTGGTTACGAACAGTCCCCCGAACTTGGTCATCACGCTCATTGTCTGGGCGGAGAAGTTCATCCGGTTGACGAGCAACAGGTGTCCAACCGGGATCAGCGCGACGGTGACACCGACCGCGATCAGGGCCGCCCAGACACCGTCTGAGCCTTCGCCCGTGGAGGCGATCGTGATCACCGTCGTGATCGCGCCCGGGCCCGCCATGAAGGGAATCGCGTACGGCACGATGATCTGGTTCTCGGCGCTCGCCGGATGCGATTCCTCGCGCGACGCGCCGCCACCCTGAGCGCGGCTCGGCTCGCCGCCGAGCAGCATCTCGAAGCCCATCAACACCAGCACCAGGCCGCCGACGATGCCGAACGCGTTCAAGTCGATGCCGATCGCCTCCAGCAGCTCCATGCCGATGACCGCTGAGCCGCCCAGCAGGATTGCGATCACGACCATCAGCTTGCCCACGTACTCGCGACGTCGCTCCGGCTCGTTCTCGGTCAGCATCCGGAAGAAGATGCTCCGGATGAACGGATCGACAAGCAAGACGACGGAGATCGTCGCCTGCAGCGTCAGATCGAGAAAGCTCACGGCGAGGCAGCCTAACGGCCGACTCCCCGGACGAGAGCCGCATTCGACGCGAGCCGCACTGCCCTTCGCGCGATACGGGGCATCCACGCCGGTTGCTTGACAGTCAGTCCGGCATGCGCGCGATCTGGGAGGCGGGCGATGACCCGCCGCTTTCGGAGCTGAATCCTCGGCGTCGGCGAGCTAGCGGAAGCGCCGCAACTCTCGGTCCGCCTCAGGGCCGAGCGGTCGTCGCCGTCTTGGTCAGGCGGACAAACTCGCCCAGCCCTTCCTCGGTGCCCATGTAGGCGCGGATCTCACTCACGCGATCCCCGTCGATTCGAAGGATGTGCTGGAACGTGTCCTGCACCACGACCGCACTCGCAGCGCCCTGGCCAATCACCTCGATGGTCGCCAGCACATAAGAGCCCCGAACCTCGATGGCGTGAACCTCGATCCTGTACTCGCCGATCGCCTCGATCTGGTCCCGCAGTCGTGCGGCCACGGCGCCCGATCCACGGAACGTACCGGTGTCGGGCACCTCGGGAAAATCGTGGAAGACGACATCCGGTGCCCAGACGTGCTCAACCTGGGCGGCGATCCCGCCGGTGTTCCAGAGCTCATACGCCCGTCGTGCGAGCTCCGCGTTGGCGTCCCCTGAATCCGGGGCACGCTGATCACGTCCCATCAAGCGTCCGCAATCCCGGCTGAGCTACTCCGAGAGTCCTGTGGCTTCGAGGGCCATTCCCCAACCGCCCGCCTCCATGTAGAAGTTCTGTTTCGCGACCCTCCCTCGCGACGAGAGGAAGTAAGCCGATCCCGCGTTCCTGATTGCCGTCGTCGCTCCGCTTGCCCGTCCCCGGGTGTCGAGGTTCAACCGAACGGCGAGCCGATCCCCGCCGTCGACGACCGCGTCGACGGACCAGCCCCACTCGCTGAACACACCGTCAAGCTCGGCGAACATCTCGCGGATGCCGTCATGGCCGCGATAGCAATCCCTCATCCCCGTGGCATCCATCCCGGTGGTCCAGATCTCTACGTCGGGCTCGTAGGCCACCAGGATCGGCTCGACGTCGCTGCGATTCACGGCTGCGAATGCCGCGGCGAGCCCGCGAGCGAGCACTCGCCTTCTCAGCCCGGAACCGACGGGCATACGGGCGAGCCGAGCCGCGCCCACGCGGGTCAGTCCGGGCACACGAAGGAGCAGGCGATCAAGCCACGGGCGCCTAGGTCGTTGAGCGTCGCCGGGCGGATGAATTCGTGGCATCCACGGACAGTATCCCGCGGAATCGTGGGTGTTCGATCGAAGGTGCACAGCGATGTCGATGTGGGCGACCTTGGCCCCGCGCTGCTTGCCGAGCCGGCGGTTAGACCCGAACGACCTCGAGCCGCGCATGCGCCCCTGCGATCGCCTCGAAGTCTTCATCCTGGGTGATCACCGGCAAGCCCTGGTCGACCGCGGTAGCGGCGATCAGCGAATCGGTGAGCTTGATAGCGCGGTGGATACTCGCGGTACGACAGTCGTTCACGAGGCGGGCCCACGCCCCCATCACCGCTTCCGTGATCGGGATCGGATCCGCAGTTCGCGCGAGGGCAAGCGTGTCGGCCCGTCGCGCCCGCGTCTCGCCCTCAGCCGCGGCGAGAACCCCGAGCTCCAGCTCGCCGATTGACACTACCGAGACCGCGACCCGCTGCGGCAACGCAGCAAGCGGCCGCCCCGTCTCGGTGGCGATGAAGACGGAGGTGTCGAGTAGCCCTGCGGCCGGGGTGCTCACAGTTCGTCGAGCGTCTGGCCGGCGAGCTCGGCAAGGTCAGGGGCGAGCTGCCGATCTGCGGCACGTGAGGCCAGCTCGCGCCCGAGGACGTCACCGGAAAGCCAGCGCGTACGTTCCGCGTGGGGGACGATGTCGGCGACGGGGTTGCCTCGTACGGTGAGCGTGACTCGCTCACCGGACTCGACTGCCGCGATCACCTCAGAGGTGCGATTTCTGAGTGCCCGAACGCCGATCTTCATGTGCGACACCGTAGCACGTACTCACCCGCTATCGGTCTCCCCAAGTGGTGTTCGGGGCCAGGGGACAACACAGAAGAGCCGGTGGGGAGGGTGCGAGCAACCGGATCGCGGATTTGGGCACCGGAACCGCGTTGGTGCCCAATCACTCGGAGCCGTAACAGGTCGCCTTTGTCCAGCGACGGGCCCGGCGTCTCCAATCTAGGCTCGAGAACGGCGGGCTGAAGGCGGCCGACCTGGATCGTGCACGGCCTGGCGCTCGGAGGGGAGGCGGGTGTCTCGCGGCGGCCTCGTTGCGCCACGCCCGAAAAGCATCGGCCATGTCATCGTGATAGCGGCGAACGCCCTCGTGTCCGTGATAATCGGCGCCCTCGACCGCCGTAATTCGGGACCGGAACTCGACCTCGGGATCCGTGAGAGCGAGCACGATGCCCGTGGTCTCGTCGTCCGGGCCGGACCGATTGGCGGCGAGGATGTCCCGCACGATCTCCACGTTCTCCTGCGACATCGCCCCGCGCAGTATCGCGGCAGCAGGCGGCTGGAGCTAGGGCGCAGCGCCGGCGCCGTCTAGACCTTCGCCCAGCTCCACGCCGGTCATCACGCTGCCGTAGCCCAGCAAGATCCGCTCGGCCTCTGCGGAGTCCACCCCGAGGTGACCGATGACAACCTGCAGCCCGAGGCCGTCCTCCATGGCGACGAACCCACGCGCGATCGTCTGGGCGGACGCGGCCAGGCGGAGCTCGCCCCGCGCGGCGCCTCCCTGCAGGATCGATTCGTAGAGATGGACCTGGCGGTCGAAGAAGGAAGAGCTCAGCAGCTGGAAGGCGGAGCTGGTGCCGGTCAGCGCGTCGAGCTCGTAGAGGAGCCGGCTCTCCTCGTCGTCCGGACCGGTCGGCACGCCCAACCGGATCGCGAGCCGAAGTTGGTCCGGCGCGCCCTCGATCGCCCGCACCGCACTCGCCCGGTTCTCGGCGTAGCGCTGCATCGCCCCACGTGAAACCTCCAGCAGGAGCTCTGCGATGTCGGGGTAGTAGTAGAGGACGGAGCTGGGGGAGAGCCCCGCGTGATCGGCGATGTCCTTGACCCGCACGCCAACGGCCCCATGCTCGAGGAGGATCCGCCGCGCCGCCGTCGCCAGCTGCTCGCGGCGAGCAGCCTGATCTTTCGTTCGCATTCCTTCAATGATATTCACTGTCCGGCCGGTGAAACCGCACGGGATCGAGGTTTTTAGGTAGGCTCATTCTTTGAATCCTGTTCAAAGCACTGGGGGCGCCCTTGAAGTCACGGTTTGCGGTCATTCTCTTGTTCGTCGGACTGGCGGCTGGTTGCGGAGACGACCTCGGCGGCGGGAACGACGACCCGGTTCAGATCGCGGACGCGAGCGGCCCGGTCGAGGGCGAGCTGACGATCTCGCAATGGCCGCTCTTCATCGATCCGGGCGGGCAGGGGACAATCGCTGAGTTCGAGGCTGAGACCGGCGTCGAAGTCAAGTACGTCGAGGACATCAACGACAACCAGCAGTTCCTCGGCAAGATTCGACCGCTGCTCGAGAATGGGGAGGCGGGCGGTCGCGACCTGATCACCGTCAGCGACTGGCTCGCCGCGCAGATGTATGACCTCGGCTACCTGCAGAAGCTCGACTACTCGAAGCTCCCCAACGTCGAGGAGAACCTGATCCCGGTGCTTCGCAACCCGGCCGCCGACCCGGAGCGCGAATTCACCGTCCCGTGGCAGAGCGGTATGACCGGCCTGATCGTGCGCCGCGACGTCGCCCCGGACGTCGATTCGATCTGCGACCTCTTCGACCCGAAGTACAAGGGACGGGTGACGATGCTGGCGGAGATGCGCGATTCGGTGCCGATGACGCTCAAATGCATGGGCATCGATCCCGACGAAGCCACCGAGGCGCAGTGGCTGGCCGCCGTCGACAAGATCGCTGCCGCAGCCGAGTCGGGGCAGATCAGGAAGTTCACGGGCAATGACTACGTCAAGGAGCTTTCCGCGGGCAACGTCGACTTCGTGCTCGGTTGGTCCGGCGATGCCGTGCAGCTTCAAGCGGGCGATCCGAACATCGAGTTCGTGATGCCCCGAGAGGGCTGCATGCTCTGGTCGACGAGCATGGAGATCCCGATCGGCGCCCCGAATGCCGCGGCCGCCGAGGCGTGGATCAACTACGTCTACGACCCGGAGGTCCAGGCCGACATCGCGGAGTACGTCAACTACGTGACACCGGTCGAGGGAGTCAAGGAGATTCTCGAGGAGCGCGATCCTGAGCTGGCACGCAACCAGCTGATCTTTCCAACCGAGCAATACACGAAGGACTGCACCTTCGAGCCCGTCCTTGACGGTCCGCTCGGCATGAAGGTCACGGAGGCTTTCGCCGACGTGGTCAATGGCTAGTGGCCCAGATGCGCACGCTCTCGCTCGCCGCACTGCAGACCACGCCCGTCTTCCGGGACCCCGAGGCCACGCTCGAAGCGCTGCGAGAGCGAGTCACCGGCGTTCTGGCCACGGTGCCGCATGTCCAACTGCTGCTGCTGCCGGAGCTGCACCTCTCGGGGCAGCCGACCCTCCTCGAGGAGCAAGCGACGTATCCAGACGACGTCTCGGTGCCCGTCCCGGGGCCGCTGACCAACGCTCTCGGCGAGATCGCGAGCGAGGCCGGTATCTGGCTGGTGCCGGGCACGGTCTTCGAACGGGCGCAGGACGGCCGCCTGCACAACACCGCCGTGGTGATCTCGCCCCGGGGCGAGCTCGTCGCCCGTTACCGAAAGGTGTTCCCCTGGGAACCCCACGAGGAGTGTGCGCCGGGCGACTCGTTCGTCACCTTCGACATCCCCGACGTCGGCCGTATCGGGATGGCCATCTGTTACGACGGCAACTTCCCGGAGACGTTCCGGCAGCTCGCCTGGATGGGCGCCGAGGTGGTGCTGCAACCCACCCTGACCACGACGTCTGATCGCGATGCCGAGCTCGTGCTGGCCCGGGCGAACGCGATCGCGAACCAGCTGTATGTCGTCAACCTGAATGCGGCCGCACCCGCGGCGTTGGGACGCAGCCTGATCGTGGACCCCGAGGGGATCGTCAGGCTCCAGGCGGGCGACGGCGAGGAGCTCCTGACCGACGTCCTCGATCTCGACGCGGTCACCAGGGTGCGCGAGTTCGGGACGGCAGGCGTCTCGCGGATGTGGGAGCAGATCCTGCGCGCCGGACCGCAGATCGAGCTGCCGATGTACGGCGGCCGCGTCCAGCCTCCGCGGACATAACCGCGCGATCAGGCCGGCGAGGCTGAGGGCAGGATGGGCGCGGCTGGTTTCGAACCAGCGACCTCTCGCGTGTGAAGGGCTCCAGGAGGAAGCGCAAGAGGCGGCGAAAACCGCTTGATTAAGCGTTTTCCGGGGGCAACCGGACTTCGCACCCGAGTCGCCGAGATGTCTGCAGTCTGCGGTCGAACCGGGCGTTCGGGCACTGGTGCCCAAACGATTCCGGCCGAAACGCCTACGCCGCATGGGAAGTCAAAGGAGGCCCGACCCGATGTTGCAGGCCGGACGCCTCTCCGGGGCGGCAGTGAAGATAGCGGCGCTCAGGCGGGCGGGCGTCGGAGCGCCGGGCGGTCGAGGGCGTCGCCGGCGTTGCCGAGCGGCGCCCTACTGGTTCTTGAGGACCGTCACCTCGCCGGAGTCGAGGTTGGCTACGGCGAGGTCCGGATCGCCGTCACCGTCGAGGTCGGCCGAGGCGACCGAGACCGGGCTGTCACCGGCGGTCTCGGGGCTCGACCCGGGCTCGACGAAGTTGCCGCTGCCGCCGTTGCGCAGGATCGTCACGTTGTCGGAGTTGAGGTTCGCGACCGCGAGATCACGATCGCCGTCGCCGTCGAAGTCGGCGGCGGTGACGGACGCCGGGAAGCCGCCGACGGCCTCGGGGCTCGACCCGGGCTCGACGAAGCTGCCGGAGCCGTTGTTGCGCAGGAACGTGAGCTGGTTGAAGTTCTGGCTGGCGACGGCGAGATCGCGAACGCCGTCGCCGTTGAGGTCGGCGGCAACGATCGCACTGGGGCCGCCGGCGACGGGCGCGGGGCTCGAAGGACGCTCGCCGAAGTTGCCGGTTCCCCTGTTGTGAAGGATCGTGACGTCGTTCGAGGACCGATTCGCGACCGCGAGGTCCTCGTCGCCGTCGTCGTCGACGTCGACGGCGACGATCGAATGCGGGCCGTCGCCGGCCGGCTTGGGGCTCGAAGCACGTTCGCGGAGGTTGCCGGAGCCGTTGTTGCGCAGGAGCGTCACGTCGTCGGAGTCGCGGTTCGCGATCGCCAGGTCCTGGTCGCCGTCCCCGTCGATGTCGGCGGGGGTCAGCGCGATCGGGCTGCTCCCCACCCCTTCGGGGCTCGTAGCAGGCTCGGTGAAGTTGCCGGAGCCGTTGTTGCGCAGGATCGTGACGTTGTTCGTGAACAGATTGGCGACCGCGAGATCCTGGTCGCCGTCGAGGTCGAGGTCGGCCGCGGCGACCATCGCCGGGCCGAAGCCGCCGAGCGCCTCTGGGCTCGAGTTCGGCGGAGCGAAGTTGCCGGCGCCGTTGTTGCGCAGGATCGTGACGTTGGCGGAGAAGATGTTCGCGACGGCGAGGTCCGTATCGCCGTCGCCGTCCAGGTCGGCCGCCGCGACCGAGCGCGAGCCGTCACCCGCCGGCTCGGGGCTCGTCGGCGGCTCCTCGAAGTCCGTCGAGGTCGCGAGGGCCACGCTTGCGAGCAATCCGAAGAGCAGCAGCGCGCCGAGGGCCGCCAAGCGTCGCGGCCGACGGGCGGACCCGCCCGTCAACTCTTCGCCGCCCTGCTACGAGATTCGCTCACATCGGGTCCCTCCGAATTACCTGCCCGAACGCTGCGACGGTATCAGCGGTGGCCATGCCGGTCAACAGGAGCCACCCGGTCTCCCTCGGCCGAAGACCGCCCGCAGCTCGGCTCGCCGAGCTGAACAACGCGTTCGGGTTTTACACCTAGGCCATGGGCGCGGCTGGTTTCGAACCAGCGACCTCTCGCGTGTGAAGCGAGCGCTCTCCCACTGAGCTACGCGCCCGGACCGCGGCCAGTTTACGGCGCGGTGCTCGGCCCAGGCCGGGTGCCGCGCGCGCTCGAGCATCGGCTCGCCGGCGCCGCAGTCGTGAAACAACTCCACTGCGGCGTCGAGCTTCTCGGCCGCCCCGCCGGCGCCTGCGAGCCCGCAGCGCAAGGCCCCATCGCAACAGCGTCTCGGCCTTCTCGCGGCGGAGCCCGTAGGCGTCGCACGCATCGACCGCCCGGGCAAACGCCTCCTCGTCCTCGTCGGCGCTCCCGGCCCGTGTCGGCGCGACCGCCGCGGCGAGCTCGACCGTGCCCACGAGCCCGCACCACTCCTCAGCGTCGGCGAGGATCTCGCGGCGGCGCTCGATCTCCGCGAGGGCGTCTACACGCCGACGCCGGCACCCGAGCCCGCGAGGCCGAAGCGCGTTCCCCTCCCCGTCCTGCTCTCACCGCGTGAGCGCGGAGCCTTCATCGGCCACCACGCCGACGGCACCGTGCTCTACGCCGGCTGCCCGCAGGGTCCCGTCTTCGTCTTGAATCGGCATGGCCACGCCCTCCCGAGCCGGGGTTGGCGCGCCTCCACCACCGCGTGATGCGGGCCCGGCCGACGATGAATAGACTCGGCGCGCCACCGAGCCCGGTGGGAAGTCGATGGGGATAGTGGAGGTTGGGACGTGACGGATTGGGCGGATTCCTATCCCCGTGAGGCGGCGGTCCACCCGCCGGCCATCGCGCTCAGGGAGCTGTGGCCGTGGGCCCTCTTCGCAGCGGCCCTCATCGCGTTGTTCGCCCTGGTTTCGGTCGCCGACGGCGCCGCGGTCCACGAGTTCTTCCATGACGGCCGTCACCTGATGGCCTTCCCCTGTCACTGAGGCAAGGCCATCCTTCGTAGGCTCGTCATCTGCGGGCTCCTCGCCGGCCTCTGCGCAGGGCTGCTCGCCGCCGGCTTCGGCAAGGTCGTGGGAGAGCCCGCGATCGAGGAGGCGATCGCCTATGAGGAGCGGCAGCAAGCCGCGCCCGGCCACAGCCACGCCGCTGCCGCCGATCACCACGACGAGCCGCTCGTCTCGCGCGGCGTCCAGAGCGGCGCGGGACTCTTCACCGCCTCCCTCATCATCGGGCTCTCGATGGGCGGGCTCTTCGCGCTCGCCTTCGCCGCCGTCTACGGCCGCGTCGGCCGGGTGGGCCCGGCGACAACCGCGCTCTGGCTCGCCGGAGCCGCCTTCCTCGTCGTCTTCCTCGTCCCCTTCGTCAAGTACCCGGCGAACCCGCCCGCGGTCGGTGACCCGGAGACGATCAACGAGCGCACCCTCACCTACTTGACGATGGTCGCGATCTCGGTGCTCGCGGCGGTCGCGGCGATGCGGGTGCGCGGAGCGGCCGGCCTCGCTCTCTATCTGCTGGTCGTCCTCGTCGCCGGCGTGGCAATGCCGTCCGTAAACGAGGTCCCCGCGAACTTCCCGGCGACGACGCTGTGGGACTTCCGCGTCGCCGCGGTGGGGATGCAGGCGGTGATGTGGTCTGTGCTGGGCGCGGTGTTCGCCGCCACCGCGGCGCGTGTCATGGCCGGCAAGCCGATCTTCGAATGGCGGAAACCCAGAGCCGAAATGGAGTCGACATGAAAGAGCTCCCCTACAAGATCGAGGACATCAACCCGGTGCTCCGCACGCGGTTGGACTCGCCGTACGAGATCTCGAACGAGCTGTACGCGACGCTCCGCCACGTTCTCCACGACGTCGGCGGCCAGCCGGACGCGCCGCAGCCCTACCTCGAGAAGGAAGAGGAGGAGTGGGAGATGAACACCTACGTCACCTGCGAGTGCCTGGGCTGGCGCGGTGTCTGGAACTCGGAGGAGCGGCGGCGGCGGGAGAACGACCTCGGCGCGACGCTCTACTTCGGCCTTCCCTACTACGCGCGCTGGGCGACGACGGCGGCGAAGATGCTGATCGACAAGGGCCACGTCACGCCCGACGAGCTCTCGGCGAAGCTCGACGAGGTCCGAGAGCGGCTGGAGGCGGAGCGATGAGCGAGCGCAAGTACGAGATCGGCGACCGGGTCACGGTCAAAGACGCGACGTCGCTCTTCCACACGCGCACGCAGCGGTTCACACGCGGGCGGACCGGCGAGGTGGTCGAGTTCCGCCCCGACTGGGTGATCCCCGAGGACGAGTCGTGGGGGCGCGAGGACGGCAGGGAGGAACCGTTCTACGTCGTCCGCTTCCGCCAGACCGACCTCTGGCCCGACTACACCGGGTTCGAGGCTGACACGTTGGAGACCGAGGTTTCGGAGCGCTGGCTCGAGCCGGCGAAATGAAAGGGAGCGACTGATGGGCGAAGGACACGATCACGATCACGACCACGACCCGATCTCCGAGGGGGAGGGGGTCAGCGAGTTCGAGGTGCTGGAGGCGGCGGTCCGCGAGCTCTCGATCGAGAAGGGCCTCTTCTCAGCCGAGGATCACCGGCGCTTCCTCGAGTACGCGACGAGCATCGGGCCCACGAACGGCTCGAAGCTGGTCGCGAAGGCCTGGGTCGATCCGGACTTCAAGCGGCGCCTGCTCGAGGACGGGACCAAGGCCTCGGAGGAGATCGACGGGATCAACTGGCTCGACCCGACCGGGAGCGGAACCCCGAGCGACTACACGTACTTCTACGTGCTCGAGAACACGCCCGAGGTCCACAACGTGATCGTCTGCACGCTGTGCTCCTGCTACCCGCGTCCGGTCCTCGGGATGTCGCCCGACTGGTACCGCACGCCGCACTACCGCAGGCGCCTGGTGCGCTGGCCGCGCGAGGTGCTCGCCGAGTTCGGGCTCCACTTCCCGCCCGAGGTCGAGGTCCGCGTCCACGACTCGAACCAGAAGTCGCGCTTCATGGTGATGCCGATGCGCCCGGAGGGCACCGAGGACTGGAGCGAGGAGGACCTGGCGAAGATCGTCACCCGCGACACGATGATCGGCGTCGCCGTGCCGGATCCGAACTGGACCGCGAGCGAGAGCCCGGCAGGGGCGCCGGCGTGAGCTCTGCGACCGAGCAATACG
>CAWJWL010000003.1:0-779408 GCA_963846565.1 uncultured Solirubrobacterales bacterium
CAAAGCGTGCATCCGGCGGACGGCGCGGGCGGCGGTCATGCGCATCCCCCGACGAGCGCCAACTCCGGCGGCGCCGACTCCATTGCCCCGGCCGCGCCGGCGGCTCCGGGCGCGCCGGTGCAATACACTCTGCCGCCCGGCTGGCAGGAAAAGCCGCTCTCGCCGATGCGCCTGGCCAGCTTCAAGGCGACCGCGCCTAACGGAAAGGAAACAGACATTTCCGTCGTCGCCCTGCCGGGCACTGCCGGCGGCGTGCTCGAGAATGTGAACCGCTGGCGGGGACAGGTGCAGCTCGGGCCGGTCGATGCCGCGACGCTGGCGAAGACGACCGAACGTGTGCAAGCCAACGGCCATGACTTTTTGCTCGTCGACCTGGCAAGCGAGCAGCCAATCGAGGGCGAGAAGCAGCGCATCCTGGCCGCCATCCTGGATGAAAATCAGCAATCCTGGTTTCGCCCGAGTGCGCGCGGTCGCGGAAGCCGAGAAGTACGCGCTGTGGAACTCCGGCGTCCGAGAGCTCGCGGCGAAGGACGGCGAGGGGCGCGATCCCGATTCCGCCGCCGATGAGGACCGCCCCGGCGCTCGTTGGCGCGAGCACTCGCGGGGCCGTGAACGGCCGCCCCAAAGGCCCGGTCAGGTAGAGCGGCTCGCCCGCGGCGAGCGTGGCGAGGCGCGCGGTCCCCGGCCCGACGTCCTCGAGCAGGAACCCGAGCGCGACGCCGTCGTCCGCTCTCTCAACGGATGCGACCGAGAACGCACGCGGTAGATAGGGCCGCTGCGCCGCGTCCCCGCCCCACCGCTCCGCGGAGAGCATGTAGAACTGCCCCGCCTCCGGCTCCGGCCCGTCCGCGTCCACTGCGGTGATCAGCCGGTAGCCGCCCGTCGCCTCGTTCGCGCTGACCGACGCGGCGCGACGTCCGAAGGGCGCGATTACGCGGCCGTCCGTCACTTTTCCGAGTGGCGGGCGGCAAACGAGGAGTGCTCCATCCCATGCAGCTCCTGCAGGGAGACCGGCGGCGGCAGTTCCTCGTTCGCCGCCGAGATCGCCCGCGCCGCCGCCGAGGCGCCGGTGAGCGTGGTCAGGCACGGGATTCCCTTGCGGACGGCCGCGCTGCGGATCTCATACCCGTCCGAGCGGGCTCCGCTACCGGTCGGGGTGTTGATCACCAGGTCGACCTCGTCGTTGCGGATGAAGTCGACCACGTGCGGCGAGCCCTCGCCGATCTTGTTGATCGCCTGCGCCGGGATCCCCATGCGCGAGATCGCCTGCGCCGTGCCCGCGGTGGCGATGATCCGGAAGCCGAGGTCGTGGAAACGGCTCGCGAGCTGAGTCGCCGCCGCCTTGTCGCCGTCGGTGACGGTGATGAAGACGGTGCCGCCGCCGGGCAGCGCGACGCCGGCCGCCGCCTGCGCCTTGCCGAAGGCGGCCGGGAAGTCGCTCGCGATCCCCATCACCTCTCCGGTCGACTTCATCTCCGGCCCGAGCACCGAGTCGGCGCCGGCGAAGCGCGCGAACGGGAGCACCGCCTCCTTCACCGAGACGTGACCGTTGTGCATCGTCGGCAGCTCGATCCCGGCGAGCGGCTCGCCCAGCATCAGCCGGCAGGCGAGCTTCGCCAGCGGCGCGCCGATCGCCTTCGAGACGAAGGGGACGGTCCGCGAGGCGCGCGGGTTCGCCTCGATCACGTAGAGCTTGCCGCTCGCGACCGCGTACTGGACATTCAGCAGGCCGATCACGCCGAGCTCGAGCGCGAGCTGCTCGGTCGTCGCGCGGATCTCCGCCAGCATCTCCTCGCCGAGGCTCATCGGCGGGATCACGCACGCCGAATCCCCGGAGTGCACGCCGGCCTCCTCGACGTGCTGCATGATCCCGGCGACCTTGGCGACCTCGCCGTCGCAGAGTGCGTCCACGTCGACCTCGATCGCATCCTCGAGGAAGCGGTCGAGGAGCAGCGGGTGCTCCTGGTCGGCCTTCACGTGAGCGTCGAGGTAGGCCTGGAGCTGCTCGGGCGAGTAACAGATCTCCATCGCCCTGCCGCCGAGGACGTACGAAGGCCGGACGAGGAGCGGAAAGCCGACGTCCTCGGAGATCATCAGCGCCTCTTCGGCCGAATGCGCGGTGCCATACGGCGGGTGGGCGACCTCGAGCCGTCGCAGGAGCGCGCCGAAGCGGCCGCGATCCTCGGCGAGGTCGATCGCGTCGACAGGCGTCCCGAGCAGCGTCACTCCCGCGTCCTGGAGCGACTTCGCCAGGCGCAGCGGCGTCTGACCGCCGAACTGAACGATCACGCCCTCCGGCTGCTCGACCTCGATCACCGCGAGGACGTCCTCCACCGTCAGCGGCTCGAAGTAGAGACGGTCGGAGGTGTCGTAGTCCGTCGAGACGGTCTCCGGGTTGCAGTTGATCATCACGGCGTCGCGGCCGGACTCCCGCACCGTCATCGCGGCGTGGACGCAGCAGTAGTCGAACTCGATTCCCTGACCGATCCGGTTCGGGCCCGAGCCGAGGATGACGACGCTCTCGCGGTCGCCGCGCCGGACTTCCCCCGCCAGGGGGGCCTTTCGTTCGTGGCCGCTGTAGTAGTAGGGCGTCCGGGCCTCGAACTCCGCGGCGCATGTGTCGACCGAGCGAAAGGTGCGGTCGAGGCCCGCGGTACCGTCGCCGTCGACTGCGAGCGCTTGGAGCTCGCGCAAAAACCAGAAGTCGACGGCGGTCCGGGAGTTGATCGCGGCGAGATCGACTCCGCGCCCGAACGCCTCGAGGATGAGGTCGAACCGGTCGGCGCGCGGCGTCTCGAGGCGTTCCAGGAGCTCGTCGGTGTCGGCGGGAAGCTCGGGCTCGGAGTCGAGCTCGCGCGAGCGCATGGCCTTCGCGAAGGACTCGCGGAAGGTCCGCCCGATCGCCATCACCTCGCCGACCGACTTCATGTGGGTCGTCAGCTCGCCCTCGGCGCCCGGGAACTTCTCGAACGCGAACCTGGGGATCTTCGTCACCACGTAGTCGATCGTCGGCTCGAAGGACGCCGGCGTGATCCCGGTGATGTCGTTGTCGATCTCCTCGAGCGCGTAGCCGACGGCGAGCTTCGCCGCGATCTTCGCGATCGGGAACCCGGTCGCCTTCGATGCCAGCGCCGAGGACCGGGAGACGCGCGGGTTCATCTCGATGATCACGATCTCGCCGGTCTCGGGGTTGACGCCGAACTGCACGTTCGAGCCGCCGGTCTCGACCCCGACGGCGCGGATCACGCGAAGGGCCTGGTCGCGGAGCTCCTGGTAGAGGTGGTCGGTGAGCGTCTGTGCCGGGGCGATCGTGACGCTGTCGCCGGTATGGACGCCCATGGGATCGACGTTCTCGATCGAGCAGATGACGACGACGTTGTCGTTCCGGTCGCGCATCACCTCGAGCTCGAACTCGCCCCAGCCCAGCACCGACTCCTCGACCAGGACCTGGTTGATCGGGCTCGCCGCGAGGCCCTCCGAGACGATCTGGGCGAGCTCGGTGGCCGTGTGCGCCACCCCCCCGCCGTGGCCGCCAAGCGTGAATCCGGGCCGCACGATCGCCGGAAGCTTCAGCGACCCGTCAGCGAGGCCGCGTTCGGCCTCGCTGACGGCTGTGATGATCGTGGACCACGGCACCCGCAGGCCCGCCCCCTCCATCGTGTCGCGGAAGGCCTCGCGATCCTCGGCCCGGTGGATCGCGTCGTAGTCGGCGCCGATCAGCTCGACCCCGTAGCGCTCGAGCGTGCCGTCGTCGTGAAGCGCCTTCGCCAGGTTGAGCGCGGTCTGGCCGCCGAGCGTCGGCAGGAGAGCGTCGGGGCGCTCCTTCTCGATGATCCGGGCGACCGAGTCGGGCAGCAGCGGCTCGATGTAGGTCCGATGGGCGAACTCGGGGTCGGTCATGATCGTCGCCGGGTTCGAGTTGACGAGCACGACCTCGTAGCCGTCCTCGATCAGCACCTTGCAGGCCTGAACGCCGGAGTAGTCGAACTCCGCGGCCTGGCCGATGACGATCGGCCCCGAGCCGATCAGCATGATCTTCGAGATGTCGTCGCGCCTAGGCACCGGCGAGAGCCTCCGCCGTCGCCTTCGCCTCAGCGTGGCTCGGATACGCGCGTCCGCGACGCCAACGCCCTTCGTCGAACTCGTAGACGATGCCCATCTCCTGCTCCACGTCGATTCCGCTCTCGCGCCCCCGCGCCCTCATCCGGCAGAGGACGAGCACCCCGGCGGCGATCGGCTCGATCCGGAGCTCGTCGTAGGTGACGTCGAAGGCGGCGAGGAAATCCTCGAAGAACGCGCGCGCGCCTTCACGGCCCTGGTAGCCGCCCTCGACCTCGGCGACCAGCGGGTACCACTCGCAGTCCGGGTGGGTCGAGCCCTCGAGCAGCTCGGCGAGCGTGGCGCGGTCGCCGGCCTCCATCGCCTCGTGGAAGCCGCGGATCGTGGCCACGTTCTCCTCCGCGACGCTCACGCCGCCAGCTCCAGGAAGCGGTCGAAGAGGTAGCGGGCGTCGTGGGGACCCGGGCCCGCCTCCGGGTGGTACTGAACCGTGCACCCGGGCACGTCCGACAGCTCGAGCCCCTCGACCGTGCGGTCGTAGAGGTTCAGGTGGGTGAGCTCCGCGCCACCGAAGTCGGTCTCCCAGCGGACCGGCTCGTCGCCGTCGATCCGCGGCTCGCCGCCGGGTCCCTGGACGGCGAAGCCGTGGTTCTGCGACGTGATGTCGATCTTCCCTGTGCGCAAATCCTTCACAGGGTGGTTGGCGCCACGGTGGCCGAAGGGGAGCTTGAAGGTCTCGAGGCCGACCGCCCGGCAGAGAAGCTGGTGGCCGAGGCAGATGCCGACGACGGGCTTCTTGCCGACGACGCCGCGGACCGTCTCGACGACGTAGTCGAGCGCGGCCGGGTCGCCGGGCCCGTTCGCGAGGAAGACGAGGTCCGGCTCGGCGGCGAGCACTGCCTGGGCGTCCGAATCGCACGGGAGCAGCGTCAGCCGACAGTCGCGCTCGCGGAACTGGCGCAGGATCGAGAGCTTGATCCCGGTGTCGAGCGCAACGATGTGCGGGCCGTCGCCGTCGAAGACGACCGGCTCGCCCGGGGTCACCGTGCGGGCGAAGTCGGCCCCGTCCATATGCGGCTCGGCCTCGATCCGCTCCCGCGCCTCGCCCTCGGGGGTAGCCGCCGAGAAGACGCCTCCGCGCATCGCGCCCTGGTCGCGGATCTGGCGCACGAGCGTGCGCGTGTCGACGCCGGTGATCGCCGGGATGCCACATGACCCCAGCCAGTCGAGCCAGCCCGCCTCGGCGTCGGCGGCGTCCTCGCCGTTCTTCGCCTCGCGCATGATCGCCGCCCGCGCGTGCACGCGGTCGGACTCCATCGCCGGCGCCCCGACGCCGTAGTTGCCGATCAGCGGGTACGTGAAGGTGATCAGCTGGCCGGCGTAGGAGGGGTCGGTGACGGCCTCCTGGTAACCGGTCATCGAGGTGTTGAAGACCACCTCGCCGATCGACTCGCCGCCGCTCCCGGCGAGCTCACCGTCGAAGCGGGTGCCGTCCTCGAGCAGGACGTAGCCCTCACCGTGGGTACTCACTTAAGGCATCTCCTCGACGCGGCTCGGCTTCGCTTCGCTCCGCCTCACTTCACCAGCCCCTGAAGCCGCTTGAACTCAGGCGTCCCGGCCTCGCGGACGAGCTCGAAGAGGACCGTCTCGACCGAGGTCAGGATCGCGCCGGCCCGCTCGGCCTTGCGCAATGCCAGCTCGCGGTTCGACTCCGCGCGGGAGCCGACGGCGTCGGCGACGATGTGGACCTCCGTCCCTTCCTCGAGCAAGTCGAGGACGGTGTGGCTGACGCATACGTGGGTCTCGATTCCGCAGACGATCGCCTGCTCGCGCTCGGCGAGGTCGAAGCCGTCGGCCGCCGCGGCGGAGAACTTGAGCTTTTCCAGAGGCGTAACTCCCTCCGGCAGCTTCTCGCGCACGGCGGGGACGGTCTCCCCCAGCCCCTTCGGATACTGCTCGGTGACGATCACCGGGATCCCGACCTCCTGCGCCGCCTCGAGCAGGATCGCCGCCCCGGATTCGACGTCGGCGAAGTTCGGGACGCCCTTGCGAAACGCCTCCTGGACGTCGATGACGACGAGGGCGGCGCGGTCCGCGTCGATCCTCACGACGCGACTCCCATGGCGAATGAGCGCTGGCGATAGGCCACCCGGCCGGCGGCGACTGTCATCAGCACCCGGCCGCTGAGGCGCCGCCCGGCGAAGCACGAGTTGTCCGAGCGGCTCTCCCAGCCCTCGGCCCCGGCCTCCCACTCGGCCTCGGTGTCGACGAGGACGAGGTTTGCCTCGGCGCCCGGCTCGATCCGCGGCCGGGCGAAGCCGAGCGGCTCCGCGCCGCCACTGAGCCGCTCGATCAGGAGACCGAGGTCGATGACACCCGCGAGCACGAGGTCGGTGTAGAGGACGGAGAAGGCCGTCTCGAGGCCGATCACGCCGAACGCGGCCTCCTCGATCGGGATCTCCTTCTCGTCGGAGGAGTGGGGCGCGTGGTCGGTGGCGATGCAGTCGATCGCGCCGCTGCGAAGCCCGTCGAGGAGCGCCTGCCGGTCGCTCTCGGCGCGCAACGGCGGGTTCATCTTGAAGCGGGCGTCGAGGCTGCGAAGGGCCTCGTCGGTGAGCGTCAGGTGGTGCGGCGTCGCCTCGCAGCTGATCTGGACGCCGGCGGCCTTCGCCTCCTCGACTGCGGCGACGGACTCCCGCGCCGAGAGGTGCTGGACGTGGATCCGGGCCTCCTCGAAGCCCGCGATCTGCGCATCGCGGGCGATCATCGTCGACTCGGAGATCGAGGGGATGCCGGCGATTCCGAGCGCCGCGGAGACGAGGCCCTCGTGCATCGACCCGCCGGCCGAGAGCTCGGGGTCCTCCTCATGGAGCGCGATCGGCAGGCCGGCGAGCCGCTGGTAGGAAAGTGCGCGCCGCATCACCCGGCCGCTGACCAGCGGCAGGCCGTCGTCGGAGAAGCCGACCGCGCCCGCTTCCGCGAGCTCGGTCATCTCGCTCAACTCCGACCCCTGCATCCCGCGGGTCACGCAGGCGAAGAAGCCCGCCGGGATCGCGGCCTGCTCGCGAGCGCTCTCGCGCAGCGCGCTGACATCGGCCGCGGTATCGACCGGCGGGTCGGTGTTCGCCATCGCGAGGAGCCCGCAGTAGCCACCGGCGGCCGCCGCGCGGGTGCCGGTCTCGATGTCCTCCTCGTCCTCGCGACCCGGGGTGCGCAGGTGGACGTGCGGGTCGAAGAAGGCCGGGAAGACGCTGAGGCCCTCGGCCTCGATCGTCTCCGCACCGTCGAGCCGGGCCGACCCGGGAGCGGCGATCTCGGCGATCTCTCCTCCCCGGACGACGAGGTCGTGGACGCCGTCGACGCCGGAGCGCGGATCGAGGACCTTCGCATCGCGAAGGACGAGCTCCTCGTCGCGCTCCTCGCCGGCGCCCCGCCAGTCGAGCGAGGAGATCGGGCGCGGCTCCCCTGGCATCAGGCGGGCTCTCCGATCGGGGTCGGAGCGGGCAGCTCCGACTCCGGTTCGCCGCCGCCGCGCGTGTCGCCGCCGGCGAGCAGCTCGTAGAGGACCGCCATGCGGACGACCAGCCCGCTCTCGACCTGGGTCGTGATCAGCGAGGCGGGCCCGTCGATCACCTCGGGTGAGAGCTCGACGCCGCGGTTGACCGGGCCCGGATGCATGAGCAGCTGACGTGGTCCGAGGCGGCGGGAATCGATCTGGTAGTTGGCCGCGTACTCGCGGATCGAGGGCACGAATGAGTCCTTCATCCGCTCGCGCTGCATCCGCAGGGCGTAGACGACGTCCGCCTCGCCGAGATCGTCGAGGGTGTAGGCGACCTCGACCCCGAACGCCTCGCCGAACTCGCGCGGGATCAGGGTCGGCGGCCCGCAGACCGTGATCTCGGCCCCCATGGCCCGGAAGCAGACCGCGCAGGAGCGGGCGACGCGACTGTGGAGGACGTCGCCGACGATCCAGATCCGCTTGCCCTCGAGCGAGCCGAGCCGGTCGAGCAGCGTGTACGCATCGAGCAGGGCCTGGCTCGGGTGCTCGTGCTTGCCGTCGCCGGCGTTGATGACCCTCGCCTCGGTCCACTGGGTGACCAGCTTCGCCGCGCCCGCGTAGGGCGAGCGGATGATCAGTGCCTCGGGTCCGTAGGCCGAGAGCGTCGCGATCGTGTCCTTGAGCGACTCTCCCTTGTCGACCGAGGACCCGGAGGACTTGATCGAGACGACGTCGGCTGAGAGCCGCTTCGCCGCGAGCTCGAAGGACGAGCTCGTGCGCGTGCTCGCCTCGTAGAAGAGGCTGACGATCGTCCTCCCGCGCAGCGTCGGGACTTTCTTGATGTCGCGGCGGCCGACCTCGGCGAAGCTCGCAGCGCGCTCCATGATCCGCCCGATGTCACCGCGGTCGAGGTCCTCGATCGCCAGCAGGTGCTTCATTCGCGGTCCTCTCCTCGGGAAATGGTGATCGCTTCCCCCACCCGGTCGATCGAGACCTCGTCGAGCTCGTCGATCTCCTCGAGGCGGACGTAGACGCGCTCGTCCCGCGCGGTTGGCAGGTTCTTCCCCACGTAGTCGGGGCGGATCGGCAGCTCGCGGTGGCCGCGGTCTGCGAGCACGGCGAGCTGCACGCGCTCGGGCCGCCCGTAGTCGAAGAGCGCGTCGATCGCGGCGCGGACAGTGCGCCCGGTGAAGAGGACGTCGTCGACGAGGATCACGGTGCGCCCGTCGAGGTCGAAGTCGAGATGCGAGGAGTGGACGATCGGCTGCGCGCTCGGCTCGCGGTTGGGCAGGTCGTCCCGGTAAAAGGAGATATCGAGGTCCCCCAAGGGCACCTCGGCGCCGATCAGCTCGGCGACCAGCGCGTGGAGCCGGCGGGCGAGCACCGCGCCACGCGTATGAATGCCGACGAGGGCGAGGGCGGACTCCGAATCCCCAGAGGCGGGATTCTTCTCGACGATCTCATGCGCGATCCGCACGAGCGTGCGGCGCAGATCGTCGCGATCGAGTACGACCCGGTCAGGGCCGTCAGGCTGTGTGTTCACGCGCCCCTTCCTGGCCTCTCTGGACCTGGTTAAAGGAACCGACCGTTCGAGCCTAGCACCGCATGAGGCGGGGTTCTGGACGAACGGCAGGACTTACGCCGAGATTGCGGTAATGATGAAGTCGTGAACCCGGAAGTCGCCCAGGTGATCGACGTCCACAGCGCCGCCGGTCGCCGGTTCGAGGCGGCCGGGGTGCGGAGCTTCGTCCGTCAGCAGGGCGAGGGGCCGGACGTGGTGCTCGTCCATGGCGTGCCGACTTCGTCATTTCTGTACCGCAAGGTGGTTCCGGCGCTCGCCGACCAGGGCATCCGGGCGACCGCCTTCGACTTTCCCGGGCTCGGCCTCGCCGACCGCCCGGACGATTTCGACTACTCGTGGACCGGGCTCTCGAACTGGCTCGGCGAGGCGATCGACGCGCTCGATCTGGGGCGCGTCCACCTCGTCGTCCACGACATCGGTGGGCCGATCGGATGCGAGTGGGCGGTACACAACCCGGAGCGGACCCTCTCGATCACGGCCCTGAACACGCTCCTCGACCCGGCCACGTTCCGGCGCCCGTGGACGATGCAGCCGTTCGCCGTTCGCGGGCTCGGCGAGCTGTGGCTGCGGGCAACGCCGAAGCCGGTCTTCGCCTCTCTCTTCCGCCTCCAGGGGCTCGGGAATCCGCGTGCAGTGTCGAAGGCCGAGATCTATGCGCACCGGGAGTTGCTCACGCGCGTGGATCGCGGTCGCGCGTTCCTGCGGATCATGCGCGGCTTCGAGCTCACCGACGAGAAGAGCCGGCTGCTCGCGCAGGGACTGGCCGAGCGCCGCTACCCCGCGCGGATCGTGTGGGGCGAACGCGACCCGGCGCTCGGCATCGACCAGCTGCGGATCGTCCAGCGCGTGCTCGGGGTCGAGGACCCGGTGCTGCTGGACGCCAAGCACTTTCTCCAAGAGGATCAGGCTCCCGCGGTCGCCGACGCAATTGCCTACGCGGTCGCGCCGCTGGGATAAGGTGGCGGCGTGAGGGCGGCCTTCACACTCGCCGCGCTCATCGTTCTCGCGACGCTCGCCCTGGTTACCCCTGCCCAAGCGGGCGATCCTTTGCCCTCCCCCACCGAGCGCGAGTTCGTCGGGCTGCTGAACGCGCAGCGGGTGGCCGCCGGGCTCGCGCGGGTGGAGATCTCGCCCGCGCTCACCGACATCGCAGACGACTACGCGGCCTTCTACGCACAGAGCGGCAGCGGGATCGACCATGCGAACGACCCTCCGTACACGGCGCGAGCGAATGCCGCGGGCTGCACGAAGTGGGACGGGCCCGTGCTCGCGCAGGGGTATCCGACCGCACAGGCGGTCCTCGACGGATGGCTCAGCTCCCCCGGCCACCGCGACGTCCTGATGGACCCGGGGATCACTCACATCGGGCCCGGCTTCAACGGCGCCTATGCGCTCGCCTACGGCATGCCTTGTATCCCAAGCGCGCTCAACACCAGCGGCGACTTCGGCGGATTCGAGCTCACGGTCGGCAAGGTCAGCTCGCGCGGACGGACGATCAAGGTCCGCGTTGAGGCGACGGCGGGCTCGGCGACGGCAAGTCTCGCTGCGACCCGCCGCGGGAAAACCGTGCGGGGCCAGGCGACGCCGGTGAGCGCCGGAGCGGGGGTCGCGAAGCTCAAGGTGAAGGTCCCGACGAGGGGCAAGTGGCGCCTCAAGGTCGTAGCCGGTGACCTCACCCTGAGCGCCGGCAAGATCGCGGTCTAACCGGCGCTCAGTCGCCGCGCTCGATTGCGTCGAGCGCACGCTTCGTGTCCTCGTCGACGTCTGGCGATTCGAGCTCGACGCCGGGCGGCAGCTCCACGTGGAGCTCGCCGGAGAGGTCGATGCGTGCCGTGCCCTCCCTGATCCGGCAATCGAGCAGATGGCCGCCGCAGGTCCGGTCCGCGGAGATGAAGTGGAGGTGGTAGCCGCCGACCTCGAGGCCCTGGACGTAGTCGGGAAAGCGGAAGCCGACCAGCGTTCCAGCGAGCGGGCCGAGCTCGAACACGTGCTGGTCGGCGACGACCTCGGCGAGCGGCTTGTAGGGCGGTAGCTGGCGCGGCACCGAGCGCGCCAGCACGGATTCGAACTCGCCGTCGATCCGAAGCGCGCAGGCGGCGTCTGGGTCCGCGGCGACGGCGTCGAGGTCGGCGAGCAGAGCCGCAAGGTCAGATGGACCCTCAACCGCTCGCTGGAGCGAGTCCTCGAACCAGGTGACGGCGGCGAACGGGGTCCGCTCGTTCTCGTTGATCTCGAGGACGAGTCCATCGACGTCGGCTCGGTAGAAGCGGCCGTCGACAGCGATCATCTCGCCGTCGAGCTGGTTCAGGGTGCCGAGGCCGGTGTCCCCGTGCTCGGCCAGCTCGGCGAAGGTGACGTCGCCGTCGTAGGCGCCCTCGAGCAGGGCCGCGATCGTCGATGCCTGAAAGAGGACGTGTGGCTCGTGCTCGCCGTGGAGGTCGCGATGGCGAAGCGACTCGACGTGCAGGTGACGGGCGAAGCGCTCATCGAGCATCGCTGGACCCGATCGGCTCCGGCCGCGCCACGCCGAGGACGCGCGGCATCACCGGATAGGCCCGCGCTGCGGGCGGGTAGCCGAAGCCGCGGCAGCGCTCGATCACGTAACCCGAACGTTCGATCTCCGCGAGCGTGGTGCGGTTCGGCTGACAGCCGCCCATCAGCCGCGGCCAGATCAGCGCGCTCAGGTCCTGGAAGCGGGCGAACCGGGGGCGCCGCGAGCGGACGTGCTCATAGAAGCGCAGCTCTCCGCCCGGGCGCAGTACGCGGCGGAACTCCGCCAGCGCCGCCGCCTGATCCGGCACCGAGCACAGGACGCCCGCGACGACGACTGCGTCCGCCGAGGCGCTGTCGACGGGAAGGTCGTCCGCGACGCCGCCGACGACGCGTACCTGGATCTCTACCGACGCCGCCGCTTTCTCCGCGGCCCGGCGCAGGTAGGGCTCGGGCTCGGCGGCGACGAGCTCGGTGACCGCGTCGGGATAGTGCTCGAAGTTGATCCCGTTGCCGGGGCCGACCTCGACCACCCTGCCCGCGAGGCCCGCGAGCAGCTCACGCCGGAGCTCCGCCTCGCCGCGATCCTTGTCCCTGGCGGCGAAGCGGTCGAAGAAGCGGGCGAAGAGCGGGTTCGAGACGTCGGTCGCGCTCACTCCCGAGACGTTAGCCAGCGTCCTGCCGCGGCGGTCGGCCACCGCGCTCGACCAGGCGCGGCTCGCCGCGCTCGGGGAACGGGACCTCGACCAGGTCGAAATCGCGCGGCGCGACCGCGGCCGGGAAGACCTCGCGCGCCTCCTCCAGCACCGCCCGCACGTCATAGCGCGAGGAGACGTGGACGAGCGCGAGCATTGCCACCTCCGCCTCCGCGGCGATCTGCGCGGCCTCTCGGGCGGTCGAGTGGCCGGTCTCCTGCGCGCGGGCAGCCTCCTCGTCGGCGAAGCTCGAGTCGTGGACCAGGAGTTGCGCCTCGTGGGCGGCGAGACGGGTCATCTCGCACGGGGCGGTGTCGCCGCTGATCACGATCTTGCGCCCGCGGCGCGCCGCGCCCATGACGTCGACGGGCCGGACGATGCCGTCCGCGCCCCTGACCTCCTCACCGCGCTGCAGCCGGCCGAGGTCGGGCCCGGCGCGGACGCCGAGGCGCTCGGCGGACTCCGGGTCGATGTGGCCGGGGCGCTCGTCCTCGACCAGCGCATAGCCGAAGGCGCGCATCCTGCGGTGGTCGACCGCGAACGAGCGCATCTCGAAGCCGTCGTGGCGGATCGCCTCGCCGGCATCGATCTCGGCCAGCTCGACCTCGTAGCTGAGCTTTCCGAAGATCCGCCGCAGCGCCGTGAAGAGCTCGATCAGCCCCGGCGGCCCGATCACCCGCAACGGTCGCTCGCGCGCGTTCAGCTGGTACGTCTTCAGCAGCCCCGGGATGCCGAGGTAATGGTCCGCGTGCAGATGGGTGAGGAAGAGCTCGTCGACTTGAACAAGCCCGGTCGAGCGCTGCATCTGGCGCTGCGATCCCTCGCCGCAGTCGACCATGAGCCGCTCGCCCCCGGCGCGGATCAGCACGCAGGCGGTCGAGCGCCGGGCGGTCGGCACGGAGCCCCCGGTGCCGAGGAAGACGAGGTCCAGGTCCACGCGGGAACGGTAGCCGCGACGGGCGGCGGCGGCACGGCGGCGTTCAGCCGAGGATCATGGACCCGAGTACTCGGGTCGTATGGACGGCCGTCGCCGAACGGCACCAGGGCGAGACAATCCACGTTTCACAAAGGCGCTCAACACCTCAATGCACAGAACATACGTTCGTACACGGTGACGGGTAAGCTGCGCCGCAGGCGCCCGTAGCTCAGTGGATAGAGCGCCGCCCTCCGGAGGCGGAAGCCGCAGGTTCGAATCCTGCCGGGCGCGTTCCGCACCAGGCCCGGATCAGCGTCATCTGCCGTCGTCGGCGACGCCGATCTCGAACCAGGTTGGTTCGCCGGCCCCCGCGGCTATCGAGAGCCGCCGGCGACGGCCGGGAGGATCGTTACCTCGTCGCCGTCGCTGAGCTCGGTGTCGAGGCCGTCCTTGAAGCGGATGTCCTCGCCCGAGACGTAGACGTTGACGAAGCGGCGCAGCGTGCCGTCCTCGGTGATCCGCTCGCGCAGATCCGCGTGCGCGTCGAAGACGGCGTCGAGCGCCTCGCCGACGGTGTCCCCGTCGACCTCGACCTCGCCCTCGCCCTCGGTGACGCCCCGCAGCTGCGCCGGAATCTTGACCGTGACCGCCATCCGCTCGAAACTTACCGAGCCGCGCTGACGGCCGGGGCGGACGCCTCGACGCCCGACTCGAACGACTCGAGCGTCGGGTCGATCTCCTGGATCGAGTAACCCTCCCGCACGGCGTCGAGCGTCTTCAGGCCCTCACCGGTGATCACAACGACGACCCGCTCGTCGGAGCCGATCGCGCCGGCCGCGGCGAGCTTCGCCAGCACCGCCGTGGTCACGCCGCCCGCGGTCTCGGTGAAGATCCCCGTGGTCTCGGCGAGCAGCCTGATCCCGGCGCGGATCTCCGCGTCGTCGACGTCCTCCACCGAGCCGCCGGTCGAGCGGGCGAGCTCGAGGGCGTACGGGCCGTCGGCGGGATTGCCGATCGCGAGGCTCTTCGCGATCGTCTCCGGACGCTGCGGCTTGCACACGTCCCAGCCCGAGGCGTACGCCTCCGAGACCGGGTTGCAGCCCTCTGCCTGGGCGCCGTGGAAAGCCGGCAGCTCGCCGTCGAGAAGGCCGAGATCGAGCCAGTCGGAGATCCCGCGGCCGATCTTGGTGAACAGCGAGCCGGAGGCGATCGGGCAGACGATGCGGTCCGGGAGCGACCAGCCGAGCTGCTCGATCGTCTCGTAGGCGATCGTCTTCGAGCCCTCCGCGTAGTAGGGCCGCAGGTTGACGTTGACGAAGGCCCAGGGCCGCGTCTCGCAGAGCTCGGTGCAGAGGCGGTTGACGTCGTCGTAGTTGCCCCGGACACCGACCAGCTTCGTCCCGTAGACCCCGGTCGCGAGCAGCTTCTGCTCCTCGAGGTCGGCCGGGACGAAGACGTAGGAGCTCAGCCCCGCGGCGGCGGCGTGGGCGGCGACGGCGTTGGCGAGGTTGCCGGTCGAGGCGCAGGCGACGGTGTCGAAACCGAGCTCCTGCGCCTTCGCGATCGCGACGGCGACGACCCGGTCCTTGAAGGAGTGCGTCGGGTTGGCGGCGTCGTTCTTGATCCAGACCTCGCCGATCCCGAGGCGCTCCGCCAGCCGGTCCGCGCGGATCAACGGCGTCAACCCGGGTTGCAGAGGGTCGCGCGGGCGCTCGGCGAACGGGAGGAAGTCCGCGTACCGCCAGATGCTCAGCGGGCCGGCCTGGATCTTCCGCTTCAGCGCCTCCGGATCGAGGCCGGTGAGGTCGTAGGACACCTCGAGTGGCCCGAAGCACTGCTCGCACACGTAGAGCGCCTCGAGCGGGTACTCGGTCCGACACTCCTTACAACGAAGCCCTTCCAGGGTGCTCATGCGTTCAACTCTCCTATTCGTCTCGCTTCACGAAAAAGACCTCTGCCTTGTGCGAGCAGAGGTCCCGGAGAGGACTCCCACTCACATCTCCCAGGCTCTTCGCCTGCTGGAATTGGCACCTGACGTCGGTCGCAAGACCTTCGTTGGTTGCCGGGGCTTCGTAGGGCCAGTCCCTCCACCCCTCTGGATGCAGCGGTTATGTGCCCGCGACTATACCAACCGACCGGCTTTCCCAGGGGGATGCCCAGACCCCGACACCCCGGACGCGAAGCGGAGGAGGTGGCGGGCAAGTTTTCGTGAAACGGTGGTTGCGGGAAGGCGGAGGGCCGCGGGGCGTGTCGTAACCTTCTCGCATGGACGCAGCCACGAACGAGACGCGAGGAGAGACCGGCGATGCCGAGCCTTCCGAAGCCGAGGCTGCGCCGCTCCCCGCGCGCAGCTGACCTCGTCGCGCCCACCGAGCGCGATCGGCAGCCACGAATCGAGACCGTCTCGGGCGAGGGCCTGCGCTGGGTCAACATCGAGCGTCCGGGCCCCCTCGAGAGCACCTGGCTCGAGGAGCAGTTCGACTTCCACGCGCTCGATCTCGAGGACGTGCTCTCGCGCAACCAGCGGCCGAAGATCGACGAGTACCGCGACTACCTCTTCATCGTCCTCCACTTCCCGGTCTTCGACCGCAACGTGAAGCGGCTCAACGCCGGCGAGCTCGACATCTTCGTCGGACCCGACTTCCTCGTCACGATCCCGAACACTCCGCTGCAGCCGGTCGAGTACCTGTTCGAGCGCTGTCGCCAGAAGGAGGAGCTGCGCGAGCAGCTCTTCTCCCGCGGCTCCGGCTTCCTCCTCTACCGGATCGTCGACGACAGCTTCGACTACTGCTTTCCGATGCTGCGCAAGATCGGCAACAAGCTCGACGCCCTCGAGGACGACATCTTCGAGGGCCGCTCGGAGGAGGTCGTCCGCGACATCTCCAACGTGAAGCAGGAGATCATCAACTTCCGCAAGGTGATCCGCCCGCAGCGGACGGTCCTTCGCGACCTCGAGAACGTCAAGTCGCGCTTCCTCGCCCCCGACCTCGACCTCGAGATCTACTTCGACGACATCGGCGACGCGCACGAGCGGATCTGGGACATGCTCGAGAACTACAAGGAGGTCGTCGAGGGACTCGAAGACACGAACGAGTCCTACATCTCCCACCGCGTCAACGACGTCCTCCGCGTCCTCACCGCCTTCAGCGTCGTGATCCTGCCGCTGACCCTGATCGCAAGCCTCTGGGGGATGAACGTCGGCGTCCCCGGCGAGGGCGACACCGCGGCTTTCTGGCTGATCGTCGGCGGCATGGTCGCCCTCCTCGTCGGCATGCTCGCCTACTTCCGCCGGCGCGGCTGGCTCTAGGATCCCGCCGTGTGGCCAGCGAGCGGATCTGGGCGCCCTGGCGCCTCGCCTACGTGAAGGATGCGTCCAAGGACGTCGAGTCCGACTGCATCTTCTGCTCGAAGCCGGCCGAGGATGACGACGCGGCGAACCTGATCGTCCACCGCGCCGAGCGCTGCTTCGTGATCCTCAACCTCTTCCCGTACACGAACGGGCACCTGATGGTGACCCCGTACGAGCACGCGAGCTCGATCGCCGACCTCGAGCCGAAGACGATCGCCGAGCTGATGGGCCTGAGCCAGCAGGCGATCCGGATCCTCGACGAGGCCTATGCGCCCCACGGCTACAACGTGGGCTTCAACCAGGGCCGGGTCGCCGGCGCCGGGGTGGAGCACCACGTCCACATGCACGTCGTCCCGCGCTGGGGCGGGGACACGAACTTCATGCCCGTGCTCGCCGACACGCGGGTGATGCCCCAGACGCTCGAGCAGAGCTACGAGACCCTGCGGGGCGCCTTTGACTGACGGAATGCCGCCGGCCACGTCCTCGGCTTCGCCTCCGGGCGTGCCGGGTGAGATCTTCAAGGCTTACGACATTCGCGGGCTGTACGGCTCCGAGATGGACGGCGATGCCAGCTTCCTGATCGGCCGCGCCTTCGCCCGTGTGCTCGCCGACCTGCGCGGCAAGCCCGTCGCCGACCTGCGGATCGGGCTCGGGCGTGACATGCGCCTGCAGGCGCCCGAGATGGCCGGCCGCCTGCGCGACGGCCTCGTCGCCGAGGGCTGCACGGTGCTCGACGCCGGAATGGTCGGCACCGAGATGCTCTATTTCCTCGTCGGCTCGCGCGAGCTCGACGGCGGCGCGATGGTGACCGCGTCGCACAACCCGAAGGCCTATACCGGCGTGAAGCTCGTCCGCGAGGGAGCCCTGGCGCTCTCCGGGGACGCCGGAATCGGCGAGATCCGCGACCTCGTCCTCGGCGGGCTCGGGGAGGTGACGGGCGAGGCGGGCTCGGTGGAGGCGGTCGACGTCTACGACGGCTTTCAGCGCCACGCGATGTCGCTGATCGACCCCGCGGTGGTCAAGCCGCTCAAGGTCGTCGTCGACGGCGGCAACGGAATGGCGGGCCCGATGGTCGGGCCGCTGCTGGAGCGGCTGCGGCTCGACCTGATCGAGACCTACTGGGTCCCCGACGGCGAGTTCCCCGACCACGAGCCGAACCCGCTGCTGCCGGAGAACCGCCAGTTCATCATCGACCGCGTCCTCGACGAGGGCGCCGACCTCGGCATCGCCTGGGACGGTGACGCGGACCGCTGCTTCTTCATCGACGACACCGGCACGTTCGTCGACGGCGACTTCCTCACCGCGCTGCTCGCCCAGCAGGTGCTCGGCAAGCGGTCCGGCGCGAACATCCTCTACGACGTCCGCGCGAGCCGGGCGGTTCCCGACACGGTCGAGGCGAATGGCGGCACCGCGTTCGTCAATCGCGTCGGTCATGCCTTCTTCAAGATCGCGATGCGCGAGCACGACGGCGCCTTCGGCGGCGAGGTCTCCGGTCACTACTACTTCCGTGACTTCTGGTGCGCGGACTCGGGAACCCTTCCCGCCCTCCTCGTCCTCGAGCTCCTCTCGACCGACGGCCGGACGCTGTCGGAGCTCGTCGGCTCCTACCGGGAGCGCTACTTCATCTCCGGCGAGATCAACTCCGAGGTCGCCGACCAGGAGGCGAAGATGAAGGAGATCGCCGAGCGCCACGCCGACGCGGAGATCTCCTGGCTCGACGGGGTTTCCGTCGACTATCCGGAGTGGCACTTCAACGTCCGGCCCTCGAACACGGAGCCGCTCCTGCGCCTCAACCTCGAGTCGCTCACCTCCCGCGAGGACATGGAGCGCAAGCGGGACGAGGTGCTGGACCTCATCCGCTCTTGACCGCGGAGGGGGCGCTCGCCCGCGCGGCGGACGCCGGCATCCACCGCCTCCGGATCCCGACCCCGTTCGCCGTCGGCCGGGTCAACTGCTACCTGATCGAGGACGAGCCCCTGACCCTCCTCGACACGGGGCCGAATTCGGGCAAGTCACTCGACGACCTCCAGCACCAGCTCGAGGCCGCCGGGCACGCGATCGAGGAACTCGAGCTGATCGTGATCAGCCACCAGCACATCGACCATCTGGGACTCGTCGACATCCTCGCCTCGCGCTCCGGGGCCGAGGTCGCCGCGATCGACGTCCTCGTCCCCTTCATGGCGAGCTACGACGACGACATGGAACGCGACGACGAGTTCGCCAGCGGGCTGATGCGCCGCCACGGGATCCCCGACGACCTGACGATCGCCCTGCGCAGCGTCTCGCGAAGCTTCCGCGCCTGGGGCGCCTCGCACGAGGTGACCCGACCGCTCGCAGACGGCGAGACGCTGGAGCTCGCCGGACGCCGGCTCGAGGTGATGCTGCGGCCGGGACACAGCCCCTCCGACACGGTCTTCTGGGACGAGCAGCGCCGCATCCTGCTCTGCGCCGACCATCTGATCGCGCACATCTCCTCGAACCCGCTGCTGGCCCGCCCGCTCGACGGGTCCGGCGAGCGGCCGAAGTCCCTGGTCCGCTACTTGAGCTCCCTCGCCAAGACGCGGGAGATGCCCGCGGAGCTGCTCCTGCCCGGACACGGCGACCCGATCACCGACCACGTCGGACTGATCGACGAGCGCTTCGAGCTCCACCGCCGCCGGGCGGCGAAACTCGGGCGCCTGATCGCCGAGCAGCCACGGACCGCTTACGAGCTCGCCCAGGCGCTCTGGGGGAACGTCGCCGTGACGCAGGCCTTCCTCACCCTCTCCGAGGTCGTGGGCCACGTCGACCTCCTGATCGATGCGGGGGTGGTGCGCGAGGTCGAGGACGGCGAGGTCGTCCGCTTCGAGGCGACCGGATACGACGGCGAGGTTACGATCCCACCGTGAGCGCGGAGCCACGCCAAAGGGAGATTGCGCCGGGCGAAGCGCGATCCATGCGTTGTGAGCACGACCCTCGCCTCCCCGCCCAGGGCCGAGCCCGCCGCCAACGGCGGCGACGCGTTCCCCCGTGCGGCGAAGAAGCGGATGCTGATCATCGTCAACCCGTACGCGACGACGGTCTCGGACCGGCTCAAGAACCTCGTCGTCTACGCGCTCCAGGGTCGCTACGAGGTCGAGGCCGTCACGACCCAGGCGCAGAACCACGCGACCGAGATCGGGCGCGAGGCTTGCGACGGCGGCTACGACATCGTCGTCGCCTTCGGGGGCGACGGGACGCTGAACGAGGTCGCCAACGGCCTCGCCGGCACGGGCGTCCCCGTCTCGGTGCTCCCCGGCGGCTCGACCAACGTCGTCTGCCGGACGCTCGGGATCCCCAACGACGTCGTCGACGCGACGGAGCATCTGCTCGGGCTCGCCGACGACTTCCGGCCGCGGCGGATCGACCTCGGCCTCGCCGGCGGGCGCCGCTTCGTCTTCTCGGCCGGCTCGGGACTCGATGCGACGGCGGCGAAGAAGGTCGACGCAAAGCCTCGGCTCAAGACCCGCCTCGGCCCCTACTTCTACACCTGGGTCGCGACCTCATCCTTCTACACCGACTACCTCCGCAACCCGGTGACGATGCGGCTCACGGCGGGCGGCGAACGGCTTGACGGCGTCACGGTCCTGGCCCAGAACTCCGACCCGTTCACCTACTTCGGCGGCCGCCAGGTGAGGGTCTCCCGCGACGTCGGGATCGACGACGGATCGCTCGCGATCGCGGTGCTGGGGCGTGCCCGCCAGCGTGACATGGGATTCATCATCGGGCGCCTCTTCTCCGAGCGCTACAAGGCCACCGACCACCGCCACATCGACCACGTCGCGCACGTGACCGAGGGCCGGATCGAGTCGCTGTCGACGGACGAGGCGGGCGAGCTGCGCTCGTTCCCGGTCCAGGTGGACGGCGACTACATCGGCGACTTCACCGAGCTCGACCTCGGGGTCGAACCGAGCGCGCTGACGGTCGTTGCCTAAGCAAGATCCGGACTGCCTCTTCTGTCAGATCGTCGCCGGCGACGTCGATGCGGCGATCTGCTTCGAAGACGAGCACACCGTCGGGTTCCTCGACATCCGGCCGCTCTTTCACGGCCACACGCTGCTGGTGCCGCGCGACCACCACGAGGCGCTCTGGGACCTGCCCGAGGAGATGGTCAGGCCGCTGTTTGCGAACGCGCAGGTGCTCTCGCTCGCGATCCGCGACGCCATGGGCGCACAGGGTGCGTTCGTCGCGATCAACAACGTGGTCAGCCAGTCGGTCCCGCATCTGCACGTCCACATCGTCCCCCGGGTGAAGAAGGACGGCCTTCGCGGCTTCTTCTGGCCGCGGCGCAAGTACCGCTCCGACGAGCAGGCGGCCGAGGTCGCCGGGTCGATCGCGGCGGCGGTGCGCAAGCTGCGACCCTGAGCGCTCCCCCGGACGAAGGAGCGCGATGGAAGTTGAGGAGCTGATCGGCAAGGCCCGTGACGCGATCACGGTGAAGCGCGTCTACGGCGATCCGTACGAGCGCGACGGTCTCGTGATCATCCCGGCCGCGGCCGTTCAGGGCGGCGGCGGTGGTGGCAGTGGCGAGAGCCCTGAGGGCAAGCCGGGAGGTGGCGCCGGCTTCGGGCTGAACGCGCGCCCAGTCGGCGCCTACGTGATCAACGGCTCAAACGTCTACTGGGAGCCCGCCGTCGACGTCAGCCGCATCGCCCAGCTCGGACTGGCCGCAACGGCGATCGTCAGCGTCGCTTACATCCTTACGCGGCGTCGCTAGCCGACCGACCACCGGGCCGCGTCGGCCCCTTCCAGACGGTTAACCGCGGGCGCGTCCGGCGCCGGGCACGTCGTGTATATTGTTGATCATGTTGATCGAGAAAGTGCTCCTCGCGCCGCCACTCTTTCGGCGCACTCATGGCGCCGGGTATTCGCGGCGGCCTGCCGCCGAGGCGCGTCGTGCGCCGGAGCGCCTCCATCACATCACCGCGATCACGGCAGACGCGCGAGCCTGTGAGCGCTTCTACGCGGGCCTGCTCGGCCTCGAGCGGGTCGAGCCCCGAACCGGCCACGACGGCGAGACGATCGCCTTCGCGAGCCGCGGCGACGGTGGCTCCGGCCCGGTCCTGAGCTTCCTCGTGCGGCCCGATGCACAGCGCCAGCGCCACGGGAATCGCAGCGCCAGCACCGTGCTCTGGCGGGTCAGCGACCGCCGTCAGCTCCGTGCCCTCTGGGAGGTGCTGGCAATCGCGGGTCAGGTGCGAATCGTCGCCGCGCGCCGGCCGCTCGGCGAGGAGATGTTGCGGTTCTGGGATCCCGACGGGCTCTGCCATGAAGTCGTGGTCGACGGCGGCGCCGATGACCCCGTCAACCACGCGCGCTCCACGGTGCACGAGTGGGACCGCGATCCCGGCGACGGCCGGGGGCAGGCGGTCCGCCCGGGTCGCATTGCCCGCCTGCTCAACCGGCTCCTGTGCAGCGAGGACGCACGCCTGGTGGATCAGTGGAGCTTCCGGAGCGATGGGGCCGAACAGGCCAGTGGGCGATCGGCGATCGCACCCGGAGTCACGCCACGGCTGGTGGGCGCCCGTGCGAACAGCGCCGGCCGGGCTCGGTCGGGTGCCCGCACGAGCGACCGGGTCGCCTGGGCAGCCTGAGCCGGAGCAATCTCAGGTGATCGGGTCCGCGGCGTTCGAGCCGCGGTAACCGATCGAGTGCGCGACCAGGCCGACGCCGTCGATCGCCCGGTAGGTCGCCTCTTCGAAGCGGCCGCGGGCGATGTTGGCCGCGATGTCGCGGGCGCTCCCGGCGAGTCCCGGGAGCAGCGGCCACTGAGGCGAGGCGCCCGGATGGCGGCTGTCGAGCCAGCGGGCGCCGGCCGCGTAACGAGCGACCTGGCCGAGAAAGCCTCCGAGAGTCTCGCGATGACGGTGGACGACGCCCGCCTCGGGCCGGTACTCGAGCGTCCAGCCGATGCGAAGCAGGCGCCAGCAGAGGTCGATGTCGCCACCAGAGCGGATCCCCTCGGCGAACCCGCCGCACTCCGCGAAGGCGCGCCGGCGGACGAGCAGGTTGGCCGTCGCCGCCGCCGCGCCGGCCTTGCCATGGAGGCCCTCGGTCTGACTCAGATAGTTGCGAGCACGGGCGTAGCGGGGCAGGAGGCCGCCCTGCTCCTCGTCGCCCGTGATCTGGCCGCCGAGCATCCCGCAGCTGTCGCCGATCGGCTCCCGGAAATAGGCGTCGATCAGGTCGGGGGCGGGTACGCAGTCGGCATCGACGAAGAGAAGCCATTCCGAGCGTGCCTGCCGCGCCCCGGCGTTCCGGGCGTGATAGGACGAGCGCTCGGCGCTCGCCCTCACGACCCGCGCCCGTCCCTCGAGCGGCGGCGCGGCAAGCCCGTCCGCGGTGTTGTCGGCGACGATCACCTCGTCGCCACCTGCGAGCTCGAGGCGATCGAGCGCGTGGCGCAGGGCGAACGCATCGCACTCATCGCCCCGGAACGGGACGATCACGCTGACGGCAGGTCGCCTCACTCCGTGGGAGTTACCCGGTAGGCGTCGAAAACCGCATCGAGGCTGCGGAGGCGGTTGATGCAGGCCTTGAGCTGCTGGGAGTCGCCGACCTCGACGACGAAGCGGTTGCGAACCATCGGGTGCTTGGTCGAGCAGTTCGCCTCGATGATGTTGAGGCCCGCCTCGGAGAGCGCGCGCGAGAGGTCCTCGAGCAGGCGCGTGCGATCCCAGGCGTCGACCTGGAGCTCGACCCGGTAGGAGGTGGCGTTCTCGCCGCTCCAGGCCACGCCGACGAAGCGCTCCGGGTCCTTGCGCAGGGCCTCGACGTTCTTGCAGTCGTCGCGGTGGATCGTGATCCCGCGCCCGAGCGAGACGTAGCCGACGATCTCGTCTCCCGGCACCGGCCGGCAGCACTTCGCGAGCCGGACCATGACGTCGTCGATCCCGTCGACCTCGATCCCGTAGTCCGATGCCTCCTGCGTGCGGCGCTGGCGCTCGTCGCGGCCCTCGAGCACTCCCGCGAGCCGTGCCTCGGTCTCGTCGCCGGCGACCGCCTCACCCGCCTTCAGCCGCTGCATCACCTTGTTGACGGCGGTCCGGGACGAGATCTTCGCCTGGCCGACGGCGATGTAGAAGTCGTCGGCCTTGCGAAAGCCCATCTCGCGGGTGACGTCGGCGAGCAGCGGCGAGCCTGCGATCCGCTGCGGGGGCAGGCCGGCCTTGCGGAGGGCGTTCTGGAACTCCTCGCGGCCGCGCCGCTCGGCGTCGTCGCGGCGCTCGCGCTTGAGGAAGGCGCGGATCTTGTTGCGCGCGCGGGTCGTGCGCACGAGCGCGAGCCAGTCACGCGAGGGGCCGCGCTCCTGCTTCGAGGTCAGGATCTCGACGATGTCACCGGAGGCGAGCGGCTTGTGCAGCGGGACGATCTTCCCGTTCACCTTCGCGCCGACGCAGCGGTGGCCGATGTCGGTGTGGACGGAGTAGGCGAAGTCGAGCGGAGTCGATCCGGCGGAGAGGTTCTTGACCTCGCCGCGCGGCGTGAAGACGAAGACCTCGTCCTCGAACAGGTCGACCTTGAGCTGCTCGAGGAACTCTGTCGGGTCGCCCTCGGACTCCGCCTCGGCCTCGATCAGGTGCCGCAGCCAGGTCATCTTCTCGCGCCCGTCGCCGTTCGACTTCCCGGAGGGGTCCTCCTTGTAGATCACGTGAGCGGCGATCCCGTACTCGGCGGTCTCGTGCATGTCGGGCGTGCGGATCTGGATCTCGAGCGGCCGCCCCTGCGGGCCGATCACCGTCGTGTGCAGCGCCTGGTAGAGGTTCATCTTCGGCGTCGCGATGAAGTCCTTGAAGCGCCCGGGAAGCGGCTTCCAGAGCGAGTGGATGATCCCGATCGCCCCGTAGCAGTCCTTGACCGAGTCGACGAGCACCCGCATCGCGGTGAGGTCGTAGATCTCGTTGAACTCGCGGCCCCTCTTCGTCATCTTCGAGTAGATCGAGTAGAAGTGCTTCGCGCGGCCGGAGATCTGGGCCTCGATTCCGACCTTCGCGAGCTCGCTGCTCAGGAACTCGCCCGCGTCGGTGACGTAGGCCTCGCGCTCGGTTCGCTGCTGGGAGACGAGCTTCTTGATCTCGTCGTACTTGCGCGGATGCAGGCGCTGGAAGGCGAGGTCCTCGAGCTCCCACTTGATCGCGTGGATCCCGAGCCGGTGCGCCAGCGGGGCGTAGATCTCGAGCGTCTCGCGCGCCTTCTCGAGCTGCTTCTGCTTCGCCAGCGCCTCGAGCGTGCGCATGTTGTGCAGCCGGTCGGCGAGCTTGATCAGGATGACCCGGACGTCCGTGGCCATCGCGACCATCATCTTGCGGTAGTTCTCGGCCTGGCGCTCGTCCCGGCTCTGGAACGTGATCTCGGTCAGCTTCGTCACGCCGTCGACGAGCTGGGCGATCGTCTCGCCGAACTCGCTCACGGACCTCGTCGATGCTCGCGCTGGTGTCCTCGACCGTGTCGTGGAGCAGCGCGGCGCAGAGCGTCTCGGTGTCGAGCCGCAGGCCGGCGCAGATCTTCGCCACCTCGACCGGGTGGGTGATGAAGTCCTCGCCCGACTTCCGCTGCTGGTCGGCGTGGCGCGCGCAGGCGAACGCGAAGGCGCGCTCGACCGCCTCGCGATCGAGATCGGCGTCGCCCCCCATCGCATGCTCGCCGATGACGGCGAAGAGGTCACCGAGGAGCTCGCGCTCGTCGTCTGTGAGCTCCTTCGTGACCTCGTTGATCGGGGCGACGCCGCCGTGGAGGCCATCCGCGCCAACGCGCGTATGACCACGGCGGTCTGGGTCGGCCTCGGGCGACTCGGTGCGCTCTATCCCCGGGTCCGTCTTGGCTGTCTTCGCTGGCTCAGGTATCGCCGGCCCTCTTCGTGGCGCTCGCGGTAGACGCGATATGCGTCCGACCGCTCGAGATCAGTGCCCTCTGAGGATACGACGCCGAGCACCCGCTCGTTACCGGATCCCTCCCAGACGAGGAGCCCGAGGTCCCCGAGCACGCGCGCTCCGCGGGCCGCCGACTCCGGCGCCAGCGGGTGTGCCCGCTCGGCGCCGCTGAGCACAGCGCGCAGGCTCGCGCCCTCGATCCGCCGGCCGTGGGCGGTGAGCGAGCGGTAGAGCGCCGCCAGCGAGGATCGCGACGGCCACTCGTCCGCGTAGCAGCGCTCGGCGAAGTCCGCCTCCGCCGGCCCGTCGAGCAGGTGCAGGTAGCCGCGGCCCGCCCGCGCGAGCGGCTCGAGCGCGGCCGTCGGCGGCGGGTCGACGACGAGCACGTGCGTGAACGCGGCGGCGAGGCCCGGATCACGGGCGAGAGCCGCCCAGTCGGCGAGTACCGCTCCGTTGCCCCCCTCGGCGATGAGTCTCGCCCCCGCTACCGCCTCGTCGGACAGCCGTCCGGAGCAGATCGCCATCGTCCCGCCGCCGAAGCGAGCCGGCCGCGCCGCGCGCTCGATCAGCCGGCGGCGGCGCGGAGCGTCGGCGCAGACGACGAGCAGTGCCTCGCCGCCGGCCGCCAGTGCGGCGATCGCGGCAACGATGGCCCGACCCCGCCGGTCGACGATCTCGCGCTCTGCCGCTTGCGACGCGACGCGGGATGGCTCGAGCTCGGCCCCGAGCTCGGCCTCGAAGCGCGCCCAGAACTCGGGTGCGCCGATCGGATCGGGGAGCTCGCGCTCGGCCTCCGGATCGTCGGCGAGGCCCGGATACAGGCCGCCGAGCACGACGCGGGGCTCGATCGCCCCGTTCCAGTGGTTGAGCTCGAGCCCGACCGAGACGTCGAGCGGCTCGGCGGCCGCCCGCGCGAGCGACCCGTCGACCCCAAAGGCAACCCCGAGCGCCCGCCTCGCGCCGCTCAACAAGGTGAACCGGGCGTGGCGATCGCCCTCCCCCATCGGCCGGATGTCAGTGAGCTGCGCGCCAGGGACCAGCAGGCGGACGCCCGGGTTTCCGAGCCCGAACGGGGCGAGGCGGGTGAACTGCTCGGCGACGTCGAGTCCGAGATCCTCGCGCACCGACGATCGCGTCGACCGAGTCGTTGCGCGCGAGCCCGCCCGGCGGCGCGGACTCGGCGCACGCGGTGGCGAAAGCCTCGCGAAACGCCTCGAGCTCGCCGGCCTCGAGCTCGACCCCGGCCGCGGCGCGATGGCCGCCGTAGCGGGCCAGGTGCGGGGCGCATCGATCGAGCGCCGCCAGGAGATCGAACCCCGGGACGCTGCGTCCCGAGCCGCGGCCGGCGCCGTCGCGATCGAGAGCGACCAGGACCACGGGCCGCCACACCTGCTCGGCGAGGCGAGAGGCGACGATCCCGACCACCCCGGGATGCCAGCCCTCACCGGCGATCACGAGGCCGGCGGCATCGCCAGCCTCCGGCGGCAGGTCCGCGAGCGCCCGCTCCGCACCACGCAGGACGTCGAGCTCGACCTCGCGCCGCTCGCGGTTCGCGCGTTCGAGCTCGGCGGCGATCTCGGCCGCCCGCCCGGGATCGTCGGTCAGCATCAGCTCGACCCCGGCGTCGGCGCGGTAGAGGCGTCCGGCGGCGTTGATCCTCGGGCCGAGACGGAAGGCGAAATCGCCCTCGTCGAGCCTCTCGGGCTCGACCTTGGCGGACTCGAGCAGGGCCCGTAGGCCGGGCCGCCGGGCGCGGCGGGCCTCGGCCAGGCCGCGACGCACGAGGGAGCGATTCTCCCCGCGCAGGGGCACGAGGTCGGCGACGGTCGCGAGGGCGACGAGGTCGAGGTCGCGAGCCGCATTCTCGGGACCGCCGAGCGCGACCGCGAGCTTGTAGGCGACGCCGGTCCCGCAGAGCTCGCCGAACGGGTAGCCGGAAACGACGGGGTGCAGAACCGGGCACTCCGGCAGCTGCCCGCCGGGCTGGTGATGGTCGGTGACGATCACCTCGATCCCCGCCGCAGAGGCGGCGGCGACCTCCGCGACCGAGCCGATCCCGCAGTCGACCGTGAGCAGGAACTCGGTTCCGCGGGCCGCGAGGCGCTCCACCGTCGGCGCCGTGAGCCCGTATCCGTCCCCGAGCCGGTCGGGGATCCACCAATCGCAGTTGGCGCCGAGGCGACGCAGCGTCCCGATCATGATCGCGGTCGCACAAACACCGTCGACGTCGTAGTCGCCGTGGACCGTGATCCGGCGCCCGGTGCCGATCGCCGCTAGCAGGCGGTCGACCACCTCGGCCATCTGCTCGAACGCGAACGGGTCGTGGGTCTCGTCGGCGTCGAGAAACGCGCGGGCGGCCTCGATCGTCCGGTGACCACGGCGCACGAGAGCGGTGGCAACCGGCTCCGCCAAGTCGAGCTCACGCATCAGCTTCCTCACCTCGCTGTAGTCGCATGGCTCGATCGAGAAGGTGGGTCTCACCGCCGCGTGCATAGCGCCAGGCTTGCAAGCGGCTCCGACGGAATCGGAGCGCTCGTCGGCACCGACTCGGGGCCGACCGACCCGCGTCGATCGTGCCGTCGGTCAAGTCGTCGCCCGTCAGCGACTCGTCCCTGACCTTGTTCGCGCGGACCGCGTCGTTCGCCAAATCCGCGGCTCCCATTCGCGCAAGGAGTTCTCCGCCCGGACGCAGAGCGAGCCGAGCCGGACGGCCCCGACGCAGCGGTCAACGCAGGCCCTCAGGCACTGCGGGAACCTCGGCATGCGCGTGCCGACGGTTGGCGAGGCGCTGCAGCTGGCGCAGACGTACGACATCCCCAACGCGGACGAACTCGAGTTCTTCTGGACCGACGAACGTTTCGTGAACCCCGGACCACCAGGCCGGCACGATGCAGCTCGCATACATTGCGGACGACAGCGGCCGCCTTGCGCCCAGCCACATCGAGTCCCCCGCCAGGTGGGAGACGCTCTGCGTGGCGACGCCCGTGAACTGAGGTTCAGGCCTCCGCGACCTCGGGCTCGGAACGCGCGCCGATCCTGTACACGAGCGCGAGTCCGAGGGCCGTACCCGGGATCGCGAACAGGACGGTTTCGATCCCGGTCGAGCCGATGCTCTCACCGAGGGCGATCTGGGCGATCGCCCCTGTGATCATCGCCCCCGTCGCCGCGCCGAGGAGCGCGCCGACGATCCCGCCCCAGAAGCGGTCGGGGATGAAGACGGTGAAGTGCCAGAGCGCGACGCCGGTGGTGAACCAGACCAAAGCTGCCATCAGATCTCCTAGCGCCTCCCGTGCTTTCGCCGTCTGCGCGACTGCTTCTTGCGGCCGGACGGCTTCTGGGTCCTCGGTGCGTCGGCCTCCGGTCGGCCCGGGACGGCGGCGTCAGCCTCCTCCGGGCTCGGCTCGGGGGGCGCCGAGCGTTCTACGGGCTCGTCGATCACGGCCACCGGTGCCTCGGGAAGCTCCGGCTCAGGCTCGGCGGCGGCCGTCGCGACCGAGCCCTGATCCGCCGGAGCGACGTGCCGCTCGGCCTCGTCGATCTTCGCGACGACGTTGTCCTCCGGGAAGGTCGGCACGTAGCCCATCGCCTCATCGATCCGTCGGCGGCGGGCGCGGTATGCGGGCTCGCGCTCCTTCCACTCGGTCAGCACCGGAGCGGCGATGAAGATCGACGAGTAGGTACCGGAGGCGACCCCGATCAACATCGCGAGCGCGAAGTCCTGGAGCGTCTCGCCGCCGAAGAGGAGGAGGACGCCGATCAGGAACACGGTCGAGAGGCCGGTGATCAGGGATCGCGTCAGGACCTCGCTCAACGAGCGGTTGACGATCTGCGAGAAGGCGGCACGCGGCATGCGCGGCACGTTTTCTCGGATCCGGTCGAAGATGATGATCGTGTCGTACATCGAGTACCCGAGGATGGTCAGGAACGCGGCAACGGTCGCGCTGGACACCTCGGCGCCGATCAGGGCGTAGATGCCGGCAGTGATCAGGATGTCGTGGATCAACGCGATCAGCACGGGCACCGCGTACTTGCCCTCGAAGCGCAGCGCGACGTAGGCGGCGATCACGAGGAGGCTGAAGATGATCGCGATGACCGCGCTGCGCGCGATCTGCTCGCCGAAGGTCGGGCCGATCGCGTTCGTATCGACGGCGTCCTCGCCCTCGGCGCCCGTGGCAACGCCGAACTGTGCGTCCAGGGCGGGCGCGACCTGAGTCGTCTGCTCGGGCGAGATGTCGCCCTGGATCTGGTAGACGTTCTCGCCGAAGTCCGGGTTCTCGGACTCCTGGATCTTCGCCGTGTCGACCCCTTCGATGCCGGCATCGGTAAGCGCGGTGCGGATGTCGTCCACGGAGACCACCTCGTCGAGCGCGACCTGGATCTGCGTCCCGGATTCGAAGTCGATGCCGAGGTTGAGCTGCTTGGTCGCGAACGCGATCGCGCCGATCGCGAGGATCATTCCCGAGGCGGCGAAGAAGTAGCGCGAGAGGCGGGTGAAGTCGAAGCTCCAGCCGGGGCCCTCACCCGATGCGCCGAGCAGGCTGGGCGAGCTGAGCAGCTTCGTGCGGCTCAACAGGCCAAGAATCGCCTGCGTGAACAGAACGGCCGTGAACAGTGAGACGATCGTCCCGATCCCGAGCGTGAAGGCGAAGCCCTTGACCCCGGCCGACGCGAGCACGAAGAGGATGAACGCGGTCAGCAGGGTGATCACGTTCGCGTCGATAATCGTCGCGATCCCCTTCTTGTAGCCCTCGGAGATCGCCGAGAGCATGGATCTCCCGTGCCTGACCTCCTCCTTGATGCGCTCGAAGATGACGATGTTCGAGTCGGCCGCGACGCCGATCGTGAGGATGAGGCCGGCGATGCCCGGCAGCGTCAGCGTGATCGGGATCAGCTTGATCAGGGCGAGGAAGAAGACCGCGTAGACCAGCAGTCCGAGCCCGGCGATCAGGCCGAGGAGGCGGTAGTAGAAGAGCAGGAAGAGGAGAACGATCCCGAGCCCGGCCAATCCGGCCTTCAGGCCCTGGTCGAGCGCCTGCTCGCCGAGGGTTGCCGAGACCGTGGACTGGCTGACGAGCGTGAGCTGGATCGGAAGCGCGCCGATCCGCAGGACCTCCGCCAGGTCCTGCGCCTCGGTAAGGCTGTCGAGACCGGAGATCTGAGCTCCGGTGCGCCCGTCGATGCCGTCCGGGTTCTCGGAGAAGTTGATGATCGGACGCGAGACCAACTCGCCGTCGAGGACGATCGCGAAGCTGCCCGCGAACTGGTCGGCGATGTCCGCGGAAACCCCGGCGCACGGGGTCCCGGTCTGCGCGAAGCAGTCATCCAGGCCGCGCGTCGCGATCTCGCGGGTGACGTTGTGGAACTTCTCCCGGCCCTCGTCGGTGAACTCGAACGTGACGTTCGGCTGGTTCGTGGTTTGGTCGAAGTTCTGCTCCGGATTGCGGATGTCATCTCCGGACAGGCCGGGGGCGTCGTTGATGACGTAGAACTGCGACTGTCCCGCCTCGGACTCGTCGTCATCGGTCTCCGGGAGGTCCGGGGGCTTGTCCTCGAGCACCACCGTCCCGGGAGGCACCTCGATCACCTCCGCGCTGTCGGGTAGCTCGCCGCCGAACTGGGCCTTCAGGTCCTGCTCGCTCGTCGCCGGCTCGCCAAGCGGCTCGAGCGAGTTCTCATCGAAGGCGTAGAGGAGGCCGCTGTGAGTACAGCCCTGCTCCTTGCACTCCTCCTCGCTGAGCGGGTCCTCCTTCGAAGCCGCCTCGACTGCGTCGTAGAGCCGGTTGTACGGCCGCTCCTCCGGCTCGTCGATGTCCGCGTCCGGCGGGATGACGTTGGGCTCGAAGTCGTAGAGGTAGAGCTGCGCCGTGGTCCCGATCCGCTCGATCGCCCGGTCTGAGTCCTCGACGTCCGGGAGGCCGACCTCGATCTGGTCGATGCCGATCCGGGTGATCTCGGGTTCCGCGACGCCGAGCGAGTCGACCCGGTCGCGAAGGATCTCGATCGCGCGGTCGACGTCCTCGCCGGTCACCTCCGGCACCTGCGGGGTGGGCTGGCCCTGGTAGACGAGCTCGGTGCCGCCGCGCAGGTCGAGGCCCTGGACCGTCTTCTTGTCGCTGATCACCCAGAGGGAGGCGCCGAGCAACGCGATCACGAGGACGAGGACGATGAGGTTGCGCCTGCGGTTCATCCCTGCCGTCCCGCTACTGCGGCGTCAGCACGAGCAGCAGCCCGCCGTCATCGTCATAGGCCGGGAACAGGTCGGCGACGGCCTCCGCCGGGAGATCGCCCTCGGCGTTCACGGAGACCCGCTTGCCCAGCGAGCGCACGCCCCATTCGAGCGTCGTCTCGATCGGGTCGCTGACCCCGTTGCCGTCGGTGTCCGCAGCCTTGCCGCCGTCACCCGGGTCGATCCACTCGAGCCCGAGCACCTCGCGCACCGGGCGCCCGATCACCTGCTCGTCCTTGAGCCCGGTGAGCTCGAAGCCGTTGCGCCCGATATCGAGCAGGCGAGCGTCGTTGTCGCAGACGAAGAACGCCGCCTCGGGTGCGGGGTAGTAGTCGTCGAGCAGCTCGAACAGGAAGGGGGCGCCGCAGTTCGAGCATGACTTCGGCCGCGAGGAGAGGCCGGCGCGCTCACCCGAGAGCTCCCTGTTGCCGCAGTTCGGGCAGATGAAGAAAGGCACGGCGGAGAGACTAGCGAGGGTTCCGACCGCGCCTGGCCGCTACTAGAAGAGTGAAGCCGCGGATTCGGGCACCGGCAGGCCGAGGTGCTCGAAGCCACGCTCGGTGATCACGCGCCCGCGCGGTGTGCGCTTGATCAGACCGCGTTGAAGCAGGTAGGGCTCATACACGTCCTCGATGGTTTCCTGCTCCTCGTCGACCGAGGCGGCGAGCGTCGAGAGTCCGACCGGGCCGCCCGAGAAGCGGACGGCGATCGCGTCGAGGATCGTGCGGTCGTGGCGGTCGAGCCCGGCGGCGTCGATCTCGAGCAGGCCCACGGCCTCGGTCGCGATCGCGCCCGTGATCACGCCCGCCCCCCGAACCTGGGCGAAGTCACGAACCCGCTTCAGCAGCCGGTTGGCGACCCGGGGAGTGCCGCGCGAGCGCTCGGCGATCACGCTCTCGCCCGCGGGGTCGATCTCGACCTCGAGGATCTGCGCCGAGCGGTGGACGATCAGCGCCAGGTCCTCGGGCTCGTAGTGCTCGAGCCGCTGGGTGACGCCGAACCGGTCGCGAAGCGGGGTTGTCAAGAGCCCGGCTCGGGTTGTCGCGCCGATCAGCGTGAACGGCGGCAGGTCGAGAGTGACCGTTCGCGCCCCGGCCCCCTGGCCGAGGACGACCGGGAGCTGGTGGTCCTCCATCGCCGGGTAGAGCGTTTCCTCGATGGCTCGGTTGAGGCGGTGGATCTCGTCGATGAAGAAGACCGAGCGCGGCTCGAGCGCGGTGAGGAACGAGGCGATGTCGGCCTTGCGCTCGAGCGCCGGTCCGGCCGTCTGCACGAACGGCGCGTCGAGCTCGGCGGCGACGATGTGGGCGAGCGAGGTCTTCCCGAGACCGGGCGGGCCGGCGAGGAGGACGTGGTCGAGCGACTCCCCGCGGTGCTTGGCCGCCTCGATGAACACCTCGAGCTGCGAAGTCACCTGGCGCTGGTTGACGAAGTCGGCGAGCTTGCGGGGGCGAAGCGAGCGGTCGAACTCGTCGTCGGGCCCGGCGATCCGGACCTCGGCGATCGGCCCGTCCGCCGTGCTGAATGCCGACTCGTCCGCCCCCGGAGGCGAAGCCGAGGAGGCGGACGGAACGTTCGGGATGTTCGGGTCCCGGGAGATCCCCATCAGGCAGCCTCGCGGGCGCCGTGGCGGAGGGCGCCGGAGATCAGCTCCTCGACCGTCTCGCCCTCGGCGCCGGCAAGCAGGGTCTCGGCCTCCACCACCGTGTAGCCGAGGTTGACGAGACCGTCGCGCGCGAGCGTGCGCGCATCATCGGGCTCCGCCCCCGCGGCGACCACGGAGATGCCCTCCTCGAGCTCGCCGGCGACGCGCTCGCGAAGCTCGACGATGACCCGCTCCGAGGTCCGCTTGCCGATCCCGGGGACGGCCTGGAAGCGTTTCGCGTCCCCGGCCGCGATTGCCCGCCGCAGGTCGCGCGGGCTACCGGCCGAGAGGATCGCCATCGCGACCTTCGGCCCGACGCCGGAGACGGAGATCAGGTGGAGGAAGAGGTCGCGCTCGTCCTCCCCGGCGAAGCCGTAGAGCTGCATCGCGTCGTCGCGGACGACGAGATGGGCGTGCAGCGTCACCTCGGCGCCGCTGCCGGGGACCGCCTTGAGAGTCTCGGTCGAGACGGCGAGCCGGTAGCCGACGCCGCCCGATTCGACGACGACGTGGTCGGGGCGACGAGTGAGGACGGGCCCGCGGACGGAAGCGATCACCCGACGCTTACCTCCGAGCCGCTGGTCCGCCGGATCACCGGCCCGCGGGCGTGCCCCGCGTGGCAGATGGCGACGGCGAGGGCGTCGGCGGCGTGGTCGGACTGCGGCGGGCCGGGAAGCCGAAGCAGGGCGCCGACCATGTGCTGGACCTGGGCCTTGCCCGCGGCGCCGCTGCCGCAGACGGCCATCTTCACGGCCTGCGGCGTGTAGTCGAAGCACGGAACTTCGTGTTGCGCCGCGGCGAGCATCACGACACCGCGCGCCTGGCCGACAGCGGTCGCCGAGCGCACGTTCTTGCCGAAGTAGAGGTCCTCGAGCGCAACGGCGGCGGGCCGATGCCAGCCGATCAGCTGCTCGAGCTCGGTGTGGATGCGCGCGAGCCGCGTCTCCATCGGCCCATCCGGCGGGACCTCGATGACGCCGCCGTCGAGCGCGGTCATCTGAGCGCCGGCGACGCGAACGACGCCGAAGCCCGTATTCGCAATTCCCGGATCAATGCCCATCACGACGACCATCCGGTACTGATTCTGCGGAGCCGCTCGGATGCCTTCCCGGGGCGCGCTCCGCACCGCCGTCTCTCGGCCCGCCGCGGGCCGGTTGCTTGGACGCTTAGGTAGCCCATGGACTACCTGAACGTCCACGCAGCGGGTGTGCGGCCGATCAACACCGCCCCACCCAGCCTCTGCAAACGCGGCGCACCCCGCGGACGCCGCGAACGCTCGCCGCTACGCGACGGCTGATTCCAAGACGGCTTCCGGGATGTCGAAGTTCGCGTGCACGGCCTCGACGTCGTCGTGGTCTTCGAGCGATTCGAGCAGTCTGATCAGCGCCCGTGCCTCGGCTTCCTCCGAGATCTCCACGACTGCGTTCGGCTCCATCAGCAGGTCCGAGGACTCCGCCTCCACCCCGGACTCCTCGAGCGCGGCGCGGACGGCGGCCAGCGAGGCCGGCTCGGTCGTGACCTTGAGCACGTCGCCGTCCGCGGCGACGTCGTCGGCTCCGGCGTCGATCGCCGCGATCAGGTCGTCCTCGGAGTAGCGGCCGGCATCGACGAGGATCACGCCCTTCTTCTCGAACTGCCAGGCCACCGACCCCGGCTCGCCAAGGCTGCCGCCGGCCTTGTCGAAGGTGTGGCGCACATCCGAGCCGGTCCGGTTGCGGTTGTCGGTCAGCGTCTCGACCAGGATCGCCGCGCCGCCCGGGCCGTAGCCCTCGTAGACGACGCGCTCGATCTGCTCGTCGCCCGAGCCGGCACCGGTGCCGCGGTCGATCGCCCGCTGGATGTTGTCCTTGGGCATCGAGTAGCCCTTCGCCTTCTCGATCGCGGCGGCGAGGGTGAAGTTCGCGTCCGGGTCTCCCCCGCCCTCACGCGCGGCGATCGCGATCGCCCGGGCCAGCTTCGTGAACAGCTGGCCACGCTTCGCGTCGGTGGCCGCCTTCTTGTGCTTGATCGAGGCCCATTTGGAGTGCCCTGACATGGGCCGAAAGGCTAGCGCCGGGCGTTCGGGCCCGGAAACGAAAGTGCCGCGACCGGACCTACTTCCCGGCCGCGGCACCACCGTCGGCATCCCACTATTACGCCGCACTCAGTCCCCCATGCGCCCTGGCACAAATCGGGAGGGGCGACGCGCACCGGTGGGAACAACGACGGAGCGCAGAAGTTGCGCCGCCGGCTCAGACCACGAACTGACCGTCGATCTGGAGGTCCTCTCCGTCGACCGTGATCTTGCCGCCCTTGCGCAGGTCGCAGACCATGTCGGTGTGGACGGCGCTCTCGTTCGTGCCGCCAGACTCCGGGTAGCTGGCGCCGACCGCGAGGTGGACCGTGCCGCCGATCTTCTCGTCGAGCAGCACGTCGCGGGTGCCGCGGTCGATGCCGTAGTTGGTCCCGATCCCGAGCTCGCCGAGGCGTCTGGCGCCGTCGTCGGTGTCGAGCAGGCCGATCAGGAACTCCTCGCCCCGCTCGGCCGAAGCGTCGACGACCTTGCCCGCCTCGAAGCGGAGGCGGACGCCGGCGACCTCGCGGCCTCCGATCACCGACGGGAGGTGGAAGCTGACCTCTCCCTCGACCGAGTCCTCGACGGGGCCGGTGAAGAACTCGCCGTCGGGCATGTTGTGCTCGCCGGCGCACGGGATGAAGTGCCGGCCCGCGACGCCGAGCCGCAGGTCGGTCCCCGGCGCCGTCAGGTGGACCTCCTCGCGACCCTCGATCCACTCGGCGAGGCGGCGACACTCCTCCGACGCCGCGGTCCAGGCGCCCAGCGGGTCACCGCTCTCGGCCAGGCAGGCGCGAAAGTAGAAGTCCTCGAAGTCGCGCAGGCTCATCTCCGCATCCTGGGCGAAGGCGTTCGTCGGATAGAGCGTGTAGACCCAGCGATGCTCTCCGGTCGCAGCCCGCTGCATCGTCTGCTCCATCAGCCGCCGGGTCGCCGCCTGGCGCTTCGTCTGGCGATCCGGCGGGACCTGCGAAAGCTGGCGTGTGTTGGTCTCGGCCCCGATCGCGATCCGGCAGTCGGCCTTCTCCGCCGCCCACTCGGAGAGCGGCGAGATCCACTCGAGCTGCGCGTCGTTCGCGCGTGAGAGGTAGGACGCGCTCTGCCCCTCGAACGACATCGAGACGACGGGTTGCCCGCCCGCGGCGAGCACCTCGTCGTAAACGGCGGCGACGAGTGGCTCGGCAGCGGTCGAGGCGTCGATCATGCACGTCTCCCCCTCCTTCACCTTGACCGAGTAGCCGACGAGGATCCTCGCCAGGTTCGAAATCCGGGGATCCGTCATCAGTCCTCCTTCGGCGCGGCGTGACCGGCGACCTCGCGCCGTCCGCTCGCCATCGCCATCGCCAGCGCGTGTACTCGAAGATCGTCGGTGAGCTCAGGGTGAAAAGCGCAGGCGAGCACCTGGCCCTCACGGACCGCGACCGGGTGCCCGTCGACCTCGGCGAGCACCTCGACCCCGGGGCCGTGGCTCTCGACCCACGGCGCGCGGATGAAGACGGCCCGGAGGGGCTCGGGGCCGATCCCCTCGATCACGAGGTCGGCCTCGAAGCTCGCGAGCTGGCGCCCGAAGGCGTTGCGCCGGGTGCTCACGTCGAGCACGCCGAGGTGCTCGCGCCCGCAGATGATCATCCCGGCGCAGGTACCGAGCAGCGGACGCCCGGCGGCGACGTGGTCGCGGATCGGCCCGGCGAGCCCGTCGCGCTCGATCGCCTTCGCGATCGTCGTCGACTCGCCGCCGGGGATCACGAGCGCGTCCAGGCGCTCGAAGTCCCGGGGCACTCGCACCTCGAGCGGCTCGGCTCCGAGCTCGTCGAGGACCCGCGCATGGGCGGCGAAGTCCCCCTGGCTCGCGAGCACGCCGACGCGCAACCGCGTGGCGTCCTCGGCCGGAGGCGGAACCGACGGGTCAGGCACCGCGGTGCTGGAGCAGCTCGCCGTCCGCGGCGAGTTCGGCGATGTCGTCGCCGCGCATCGCGCGCCCGAGCCCGGTCGAAGCCGCGGCGACCCGCTCCGCGTCGGCGAAGTGGGTCGTCGCCTCGACGATCGCCCGCGCGGTCCGCTCGGGGTCCTCGGACTTGAAGATGCCGGAGCCGACGAAGTTTCCCTGGGCACCGAGCTGCATCGTCAGCGCCGCGTCCGCGGGGGTGGCGATGCCCCCGGCGCAAAAGAGCGGCACCGGAAGCCAGCCGGTCCTGGCAACTTCCTCGACGACGTCGATCGGCGAGCGCAGGTCCTTCGCCGCCCCGGCGAGCTCCTCCGGGCGCAGGGTCCCGAGGCGCTTGATGCCGCCGATGATCTGGCGCAGGTGGCGGACTGCCTCGACGATGTTGCCGGTGCCGGCCTCGCCCTTGGAGCGGATCATCGCCGCGCCCTCGCCGATGCGCCGCAGGGCCTCGCCGAGGTCGGTGGCGCCGCAAACGAAGGGGGCCTCGAAAGCGTGCTTGTCGATGTGGTTGGCCTCATCGGCCGGGGTCAGGACCTCGGACTCGTCGACGTAGTCGACCTCGAGTGCCTGCAGGACCTGGGCCTCGGCGAAGTGGCCGATCCGCGCCTTCGCCATCACCGGGATCGTCACCGCCTCCTGGATCCCGCGGATCATCGAGGGGTCGCTCATCCGCGCGACGCCGCCGTCGCGGCGGATGTCGGCCGGGACGCGTTCGAGCGCCATCACCGCGACGGCGCCGGCCTCCTCGGCGACCCGCGCCTCGTCGGGGGTGACCACGTCCATGATCACGCCGCCCTTGAGCATCTCGGCGAGCCCACGCTTGACGCGGAATGTCCCGGTCTCAGCCATGGACCTGAATATAGAGGGCCACCCGCAGTCCCCCGAGTCCAATCTCGAATGCCGCTATCAGCCCTTCTGTACGGAGGCGAGCGCGTCCTCGTAGCTCTGAAGCATCTCGAGGCCCACGACCTGCTCGCCGTCGAAGCGACAGACCGTCGCGCCACGCGCCGTGACACCTGCCCCGCTGCCGGCCCCGGTTCCGCTGCCGACGATCTCGGTGACGACGATGTCGCCGCCGATCTCCTGCGTGCGCGCGATCTCCAGGGCGTACTCGGCCCAGGCTTCGAAGAAGACGGCGAAGAACTCCCGCACTGCCTCCTTGCCGCGGTACGTGCCTCGCAGCAGCCCGTTCGAGCGGGACCAATCGAAGACGATCTCATCGCCCATCGGCGCCAGCGCCGCATCCAGATCGCGCGCATTCCAGTGCACGGCCATGGCGCGGATCACGTCCAGCCTGCTCATGCCGTGAACGCAATCGGCGATGTGACTTCAAACGGTTGCGAACTGACCGTGGAACCCGAAGGGGATCCGCTCCGGCACGACCGCGCGCGCCCGCTCCTCGAGCGTGGCCGCGTCGAGCACCAGGAGGTAGGAGGTCTCGGTGACGCCATCGAGGACGATCGAGAGCAAGACGCCCTCGTCCTCGCCCTCGGCGTCGGGCGCGGCGACGAAGACCGGCTCGCCCGGATAGGCACCGTCCTCGCTCCACGCCTTCGTCTCGCCGGTCTCCATGTCGGCCTTGATCACGCGCTCGAGCCAGCCGGCGCCGCCCCAGCCGATGCCCCACGCGTAGCGGTAGGCACGCTCATTGCAGCGGCCGTAGTTGATCCGCGGCAGATCGAAGCCGTCCTCGGTCGCCCGCTCCCACGTGACCGTTCCGTCATCGGGCCTGATCCGGAAGCGACGCACCTCGGGCTCGGACGAAACCGGGGTGCCGGCGCGGAGGCGCTCCAGGTAGAGGTCCTCGATGATCGTCGGGTCGTCGAAGACGCTGATGTCCACGACCACCTCGCCGTCGCGCTCGAACGCGTTCACGTGGTGAAAGCCGAAGCACGGGTCGGTTTCGAACGGGCCGGTGGCCTCGCCGGTGACGCGGTCCACGAGCGTGAATCGGGTGCCGAGCCCCGGCTTCCAGCGGTAGTTCTCGATGTAGGGACGGCCGCTCGTCGCGAGGCGGATCGGGTTGACGACGAACGGGAACTCGGCGAGGACGATCCAGCGCTCGCTGAGCCCGAAAGAGTGCATGTAGGCGGGTTCGCCCACGGGCATACGGGCGATGACCTCGGGCTCTTCGGCGTCCGGGCGCAGGAGGAAGAAGCGGTACTGGTTGCGCGGGCCGAGCCGGGCCGAGTAGTTGAGCATCCCCTTCGTCGCGCGGTCGAGGTGCGGGTGGGCGGTCGTCAGGATGCCGGGTGGCTCGTAGGCGACCCCGACGGTCTCGAGCGTCTCGGCGTCGAACTCGACCGGGATCGGCGTCTCGGTCATCGCAATGAACCGCTCCCCCAGCTTCGTCAGGTTGACGTTGGCGTTGTCGCTCAACTTCGGCGAGAACGCCGCGAACGCGCGGCCGAAGATCGAGCGGCACGGATCCGTGGCGAACTCGGAATAGGTGATCCGGCCCTCGTCCCTTGCCGCGCGATACGCCTGCGACTCCAGGAAGCGGCTCTGGTAGGTCGCCTCGCCGTCGTCGAAGGCGAAGCGGTGGAGCATCGCCATGCCATCGAACCAGTGGCGGACGGTGGCCTCGCCGACGTCCCACTTCGCCGGGCCCGTACGCAGCAGCGAGCCGCGCAGCCACGGTGGCAGTTCGCCCTCGATCGTGAAGGGCGCCCAGCGCCGTCTCGCGATCCTGGGTCTCGAATCCCGCGATCGGTGTGGCGGTGACGGTCTCGGTGGTGGCCATGGGCTGCGCTCCTCGCAATAGTTCTTTCCGAACCATTCGGACTGTAGCGTAGATTACGCGGCCATGGAAGAGATCCGCCTCACCCCCACCTCCTACGTCGTGCTCGGCCTCGTCGACCTCCTGAGCGAAGCGACCTCTTACGACCTCAAGGCCGTCGCCGCCCTCGGCGTGGGCAACTTCTGGTCGCTACCCCACACACAGCTCTACACCGAACCCGCTCGACTGGCCGAGGCGGGCTACCTGGACGTGCGCCGGGAGGCCTCGGGCCGCCGGCGCAAGGTCTACTCGGCCACGGAGCAGGGCCGAGAGGCGCTCGAGCAGTGGCGCGCTCAGGGCACGGCCGAGACCTACGAGATCCGCGACGCCGGCCTGCTCAAGCTCTTCCTGGGCGCCGACGTCCCGACTCTCGCCGCGGCGCAGCTCGAGGCCCACCGCGAGAGCCTGGCCGCCTACGAGCAACTCCACGAGGCCTTCTCAGCCGACGCGGTCCCCCGTGGCACCCTGCTCGCACTCGAGGCCGGCATCGGCCACGAGAAGGAATACATCCGCTTCTGGTCGGAACTGACGTAGCGCCCGCGCACGCCCGGAATGAATCCCGCCACGTCCTCCGCTCCCGCCTTGAATCAATGGTCCGCGGCTGCCCCGCGGACTTTTTGTGCTGCTCCCGCGTCCGGGCGTGCGGGGGCGTGCCGAAGGACGGCGTTTTAGTAGCCCGGTGGGTGCGTTGCGACGAAGCCGGCGGGGTCGCGGGGGCCCTGCCAGCGTGGGCCGGCGCCGCCCGAGGTGTCGAAGCGCTGTCCGTTGAGGACGATGTAGGCGTGGCCGGGGTTGGAGTAGACGGTGATCCACTTGCCCGGTCCGGGCTCGCCCCAGGTCATGAAGCCGGTCGAGTCGAGTGGCGTGGAGAGGAAGCCCCCGCCGTGCAGGGCGTAGCTGACCGCGCCGGAGCAGTCGTAGCCCGACGACTCGAAGGATCCGTGGCCGCCGCCCCACAGGTAGGGCGTGCCGGAGATCGAGTCGGCGGCGGCAATCGCGTTCTGGACCGCTTCGGGCACCCCGCCGGCGTCCGCCGGCGGAGGCGGAACGGGCGCGCTTTCCGGCGCGGGCGCCGAGCCGTCGGCCGGCGGTGCGGGCGCAGGGTCCGGGGTCGACAGTGCGCGCACCAGGTCGCGCTCATCGCCCTGCAGCTCGGAGAGCTGCTCGCGCCGTTCGTCCTGTGCGGCCTGGAGCGCGGCCTCGCGCTCCTCCAGCTCGGCACGCGACGCCGCGAGGTCCTGCTGACGCTCGGCGATCGCCTGCCGCGCCACTTCCATCCGCTCGACGGTCGCCTCGATCGCGGTCACGGTGTCGGCCGCCGCCACACGCAAGTCGCGAACCCGAACGACGACTCCCGTCTCGTAGTCGCGGATGCTGTCGAGATAGGTCTTCGTCCGCGAGAGCTGATCGATGCCGTCGGACTCGAGGAGGAGGGTGGCCATGTCCGGCTGGCCGTAGCGATAGATGGAGACGAGGAGATCCTCGAGCTCGACCAGGGAACGGTCCAGCTTTAGCCGCGTCGCCGCTAGAAACGCTCGGGCGTCGGCCAGCTCGGCCCGCTCGGCCGCGAGCTTCTCCTCCTGCTCGGCGAGCTCGGCGGCGACCTTGTCTTCCTGCACCCTGAGAGCCGAGACCTCGCCGATCAGGGCATCGATCGCGGCGTTCTGCTCGGTGAGGCGATCCCGGACGTCATCCTGCTCCGCTCGAACGTGATCGAGCTCGGCGCTCGTCTGCGCACTCGATCGGTCGCCGGCGAGGAGGGCAAGCCCCAAGACGCCCGCGAGCACGGCCAAGGCCATGGCGAAGCGACGTCCTGACGGGCGGAAGTGGAAGAGCGAGCTCGGCATCCAGTCGCCGGGCTGAGAGGCCTACGGCGACGACCAACGTACCTGAGCATCCGTGCGATTGTCAGGGTTTTATGAGCATTTGCAGGATCCTTTGCATGAGAAGGATCTCGCACATACAACCCGCCACGTCCTCCGCTCCCGCCCTGAACCAATTGCCCACGGCTACGCCGTGGACTCTCATGCTGCTCCGGCGTCCGGGCGTGCGGGGGCGGTGCAGTACCCAGCCGCGCGCTATTTCAGCTTGAAGGCGCGGATCCGGTCCTTGTAGGCGCCCTTGTCGCGGGCGTAGACGCCGTGGGCGAGCGCCTGCACGATCGCCAGCAGGCTCGTGTTCGAGCGCGTGAAAGAGGGTCCATTCGACGAGTAGTAGAGCGTCAGGTCCGAGTGCTCGCCGACGTCGGAGAGGGTCGCGTCGGTGATCGACATCGTCGAAGCGCCGCGATGGCGAGCCAGCTTCAGCGCGCGCACGACGATCGGGTGCGCGCGGCCGGCGGAGAACGCGATCACGAGTGAGTCCTCATCGACGCGCGAGAGGCGGGTGATCGAGTCCTGGCGCGGGCTGGCTACGACCTCGGCGCGGATGTCGAGCAGCGCCAGCAGATGGCGCAGGTAGCTGGCGAAGAAGGCGAGCTGGTCCATACCGACGATCATCACGCGGTTCGCCGAGGCGAGCGCGCTCACGCAGGCCTCGACCTGCTCCCTCGTCAGGTTGCGAACCGTCTCCTCGACGTTCGCGTGATCCGCGGCAAGAGACGCCTCGAACTCGGAGTGATCGAAGTCGAACAGCGGCGCACCGTTGCCGGTCTGCTCCCCGGGTGTGCGGCTGCGGTACTCCTCGATCGCGGCCTGCTGGAGTTCGGGGTAGCCCTCGAAGCCGAGCGCCTGTGAGAAGCGGACGACGGTCGAGGAGGAAGTGTTGGCGCGGCGGGCGAGCTCCTCGGCGGTCTGGAAGGCGGCCTCGTCGAGGTGGTCGACGATGTAGCGGGCGACGTCCTTCTGCGAGCGGGAGAACTCGTCGAAGCGTTCGGTGATGTAGGTGGACAGCGCCTTTCCGTTCGGCCGGGTCGGCGTCCGCCGCCTCGTCGTGGTGGTGGCGGTGTCTCCGCGAGTGCGGCTGGCGGGGCGGGTCTTGGTCGCGGTCTTGCTCACGGCCGGTTGTTTCGCCTCGCCCGGGGCTTTTCCTTTTCGCCCGCTCGCGATGCAACGACCGCTTGCATCGGGCGCGGTCCAATACAGTCCCCGGCGCTGTGGACGCCGAGCTCGCGCTGCGGATCACGAATCGGAACATGATCGCCTTCGACCTGGCGCTCGGAAGCGGCGCGCTGCTCGCTCCGGACACGACGCTGAAGCTGCTTGGACACGACGCCCCATCGGCGGACGCGCGCGAGCTGTTTCGCCGCTGCGGACCGATCTGGCTCACCTTCGGCGCAGCCCACGCCGTCGCCGAGGTCCGCGACGAGCCGCGCGACTGGTGGGCCCTCGCCTGGCTTCGGGGGACCGAGCTCGCGACCGACATCGTCTGGTCGCGCTCGAGCGCCTTCAGGCGGCCGGGTGCTCGGCCCGGCCTCTGGCTCGCCGGCGCCGCCAACCTGGCCATGGCCGCGGGCTTCGGCTGGCTCGCCAGCCGCCGCAGCGGCTGACCCGGCCGCTCAGCCGGGGAGCTTGCGGCTGCACTCGCTGAACCCGATCTGGGCTGCGAGCATCTGCCGCTCCGCCTGCTCTCGGGCGAGGCGCTGCTTCTCGGCCTGGTAGCGGGCGTCGTCGTCCTCTCGGGCCGCGTCGGCGCCCCGCTCGAGCGCCTCGATGCCCACTTCGCGCGCCTCGAGGTAACGCCCCATCAGGGCCGAGAGCCCGGCCGGCTCCGCGAGCTCGTCCAGCTCCTCGCCCTCGTCCGAGGCGATGCTCGCAAGCTGGTCGTTGAGCTCGGCGGCCTGGCGCGCGGTCCGCGGCGGGCTCGCCTGCAGCTCGGCGAAGGCATCGTGTGCCTCCTTGCAGATCTGATCGCCCTGGCCAATGAACTCCGCGGTCGAGAGGTCCTCGTCCTCGAACGGGCCGAGGTCGAGCAGGGCGCCGAGTGCGAACAGGGCGACGAGCGCCGCAGCCCCGATCAGGGCGAGCAGAGGTCCCCGGCGCCGCTCCGCCTCCATCGCGGCCAGGCTACTGGTAGAGGAGGAAGTCCGGCTCCGGCTCGAGTGCGAGGACGGCGCCGGGCTTCATCAGCGGAGTGTCGCGCCGGTAAAACAGCGAGAACCCGTCGAAGAGCCGCGGCGGCGCAGCGAGCGAGGCGTATCCCGCCTCCTTCGGACCCGGCGCGCCGATGCCGTCGAAGTTGAGCAGCGTCTGCACGCCCTGCGGCGAGCGCAGCTTCGAGCGCCCGCGGATGCTGCCCTTCCGGAACTGGTGCACGAGCAGCAACTTCGGCGGCAGCCCGTTGGCCTCGACGATGTCCGCAATGGCCCGGGCGACCCGGTTGACGTCGGCGGCCTTGACGCTGCCATCCGTTCGTCCGGGAACTCCGCGCGGCCCGACGTTCCATTCCGGGTCGAGTGCAACGTCGACGTCCGGCTCGGAGAGCCAGGGCGCCAGCGCCTCGAGCTCCTCGAGGAAGGTCGAGCGGCCGGGCTGGATGTCCAGGATCAGCCGCGCACCGACGGCGCGCGCCTGGTCGAGGTAGATCTGGATCACGTCCGGGTCCTGGCGCGTGCGGTAGAGGTCGTCCGGCCCGCCTCCCGCCGTCGCGAAGACGGAGACGAGGTCGAAGGCGCCGAGCACCGGCCGGTCGCCCAGCGTCTCGTAGGGGCGGGACTGCTTTGCGAGCCGCTTCGCCGCGCCGGCCGGGCTTCGTGCGCCGAGGACGGTCGCCCCCATCTGCGGCGCTCCGTAGAAGGCGACCACACGGCTCCCGGGGAGCTCCGCCGGAGCCGTCTCGCCGGTGCCGGCGCGTAGCGGCGACGGGGCGCGTTCGGCTTCCAGGAAGCGGTCCGTGGCTCGCGCGATCTCGCGCGCGCCAGGCGGGTCGGAGGCGAGGGCCGGGGTGCTCACGGCGATCGCCGCCGCGATCGAGATTGCGCAGGTGCTCCGGTGGCGGCTCACTTCCCTCCCAACACGCAGGTCACGTCAGCGGAGCGCTTCGCCCTGCGATCACCGGTTCCTTCCGATCGCGAACGCACGACGGGGCGGCCAGCTGGCCGCCCCGTCGCCTACAACGCTGTGCTTCCGGCGCTAACCGGTCGTCGTGAACGTGGTGGTCGAGCTACCGAGCGGATCACCAGCCGTGAACGGGGTGAACCCCGGAGCCGCCTGACACGCGGCGTTGAGAGCCGCCGCGGCAGTCGCGTTGATCGCGACCGTCCCGGTGATCCTGTGGCTGTTGCCCTCGACCGTGTTCCCGGTCACGGTGACGTCCGCGATGTTCACGCGTCCGCCGGTGAGCGACGAGAACACGTTCAGGACCACCCCGGTGGGGGTGACCAGGATCGACGGGTCGTCCAGCGTCAACGGGCTGACCGCGCAGTTCGCCAGCGAAATTCCGCCGTCGTGCTGGATCTCAGCCTCACCGTTGGCCGTGTTGAACGTTCCGCCGGTGACCGGCACGGTCAGGCTCGGGGGCGGCGGTGCGAGCGCCAGAACACCCGGAGCGATCGCCGACGGGCCGAGAGGCACGAGCTTGCCGACCGCGGACCCCGCGAAGCTGAGCTTCGTCGACCCGCCTGCGTTCACAGACACGACGGGATCCTTAGTCGCCGCAACGTCGAGGAAGCCGAACGTCTTCGTCTTCACGTTGACACCGAACTTCTTCTTCAGGGCCTTCTTCAGGACCTTGGCGAACTTCGCCTTGACCCCGTTGATCGTGAGGCCGTCGGCGCTCACGGCGCTCGCCGCCCCGAGGGTGAATACGACACCCGTCTTGCCCGAGTTGCTCGTCAGGGTCGAGGTGTTTGAGAACGTCGCCAGGAGCTCACCGATCGTGACCTTCTTGCTCTTCTTCTTCTTGTCCTGGAAGACGATGTCGCCCGAGGTCTGGACCGTCCCATTGGCCACGGTTGCCGGGCCGTAGAGCGGTGCGAACAGATCGCCGCCGGTGATCGGCAGCGTGAAGACCTTGCCCGCCTTGGTGGCGCCGTCCGCAGCCTTCACCTTGACGCCGGACTTCTTCAGCTTCTTGATCATGTTCTTCTTCGCAGCGATCGTGGCGTTACCACCACCGACCTTGGTCGCCGAGGCGACTCCTGCGAGCGCCAGCGACGCGCTCAATGCGACGACGATCGCTACGGCGATTGTCGCCGGGCGCCGCCGGGCAGCGGTACTTGCTTCCGTCATTCTTCCTCCTAGCGAGAGACATCATGCCTCGTGGTGGTCGGATCCTTCCGGCCGCTGGAGCGTAGCGGCTGCGATCCGGCGTTTGTCATCTGTCACAACAGGTGATTCGCCTGAGTGATGCGGTATCGGGGCGGCGCTACTGATCGGCGCTGACATACTCGGGGTGTGCCGCTGCCCCCCGGCCCACGCGCGCCGGCGACCGTCAACACCGCGCGCTTCGCGCGCCGGCCGCTCGGGTCACTGCTCGAATGGCAACGGCGCTACGGACCGGTCTTCACGGTGCGCTTCCTCGTCTTCGGAACCGGCGTCTACGTTGCCGATCCAGACGAGATCCGCTCGATGTTCACGGGCGATCAGTCCGATCTGCTCGCCGGTGAGGCGAACTCACCGCTCGCGTCGGTCCTCGGCGAGAACTCGGTGCTCGTCCTCGACGGTCCCCGCCACCTGCGCCAGCGAAAGCTCCTCCTGCCGCCGTTCCAGGGCTCGGCCGTCGCGAGCTTTCGCGAGATCATCACCGAGGTCGCGGAGGCGGAGATCGGTCGTTGGCGAGAGGGCGAGGAGTTCCCGCTGCGCGAGCGCATGCGGGCGCTCACCTTCGAGGTCATCTGCCGCGCCGTCTTCGGCGTCACGGATCCGGGGCGCGTGGCCGCCCTGCGCGCGGCGCTGCTCGCGGTGATCGACTCGCCGACCGGGATCCTGCTGCCTTCCTCGCTGCGCCGCGACCTCGGCCCATGGAGTCCGTGGGGTCGGATGAGGCGCCGGCTCGCGGTCGCGGACCGGTTGCTCTACGAGGAGATCGCCCGCCGCCGCGGCGAATCCGACCTCGACGAGCGCACCGACGTCCTCTCGCTCCTGATGCTCGCTCGCGACGAGGACGGTGCCCCGCTCAGCGACGAGGAGCTTCGCGACGAGCTGATCACGATGCTCGCCGCCGGGCACGAGACGACCGCGACGGGGCTGGCATTCGCCTTCGAGCTCCTGCTCCGAAACCCCGGCGTCCTCGCGCGCCTTCGCGACGAGCTCGAGGGCGGAGACGACTCGTACCTCGATGCCGTCGTCACCGAGTCGCTGCGCCTTTGCCCCGTGATCGACGCCGCCGAGCGAACGCTGACGAAGCGCCGAGTGGTCGGCGGCTGGGAGCTTCCGGCCGGGATCCGCGTCTATCCCGCGATCGCGCTCGTGCACCGCAGCCCCGAGCTCTACCCGGAGCCCGAGCGGTTCCGGCCCGAGCGCTTCCTCGACGGGCGCACCGAGTCCTACGCCTGGCTTCCCTTCGGCGGCGGCATCCGGCGTTGCATCGGCGCCGCCCTCGCACAGGCCGAGATGGCGGAGGTCATCCGTACGATCGTCACCCGGGTCGAGCTCGCGCCGGTGCGCTCCGAGCCCGATCCGATCGTCCTTCGGGGCGTCACGCTGACTCCCAAGCACGGCGTACCGGTGCGAGTGGTCCGGGTCCTGAGCCCGGCTCGTGCCGCGGCCGTCGCTGCCTGACACCGCACGCGGCGGCCTTGACAGGCCTCCGCATCGGCATAGACTCGCGGCAGCGTCGGAGGATCGTCAAACGATGCAAGGGGAGACGTCGGGATGGCTGAGACGACTGGTAGGGGAACGTGGCTCGGGTGCGCACTCGCCGCGCTTGGGATGTCCTTGGTGATCGCGTCCTCTGCGAACGCCGCAGGGCTCGCCGCCCAGCTCGGCGGTGAAGCCGTCGTCGATCGCAGCGACGAGACCGGCAAGGTCAGCTTCGTCGGCGGCTCCGACGGAGGCGCCGTGGACTCCGGTCCCGCATCCGCCTCCCCCGCCGCCGCCGCGCGCGCCTTCCTCAGCGACCACGCCGGCAGCTTCGGTCTCGGAGGTGAGGGCACCGGGCTCACGGTGGCCGACACCGAGTCGACACCCTGGGACGGAACCGCGGTCCGCCTCGCGCAAACCCACGCGGGTCTACCGGTTCTGGGCGGCCTCTTCGTCGTCAACGTCGACGCCGACGGCGACGTCCTCTCCGTCACCGGTGAAGCGTCGCCCTCCCCCGACGTGCCGCTCACCGCCGCGCGCACCGCGGCAGAGGCGAAGACGGCGGCAATCGGCACCGTCGCCCGAGCGAAGGACATCTCGGCCGACGACCTCAGCGCCAACGAGCCCGAGATCCAGATCTTCGACCCGCGCCTGATCGGCGCCGCCGGTCCCTTCCAGGAGGCACGGCTCTCGTGGGTCCTCGACGTCTCGGCCGGCCCCCTGTCCGGGATCGACGAGCACGTCGTCGTCGACGCCGAGACCGGCGCCGTGAGCGTCCACTTCTCCAACGACGAGGAAGCCCTCAATCGCACGGTGTGCAATGCGAACAACACGACCTCGAACGTCCCCTGCGTCGCCCCGGTGCGCAGCGAGGGAGGCCCGCCGGTCGCCAACGACAACGACGACATCAACCGGGCGTACGACTTCGCCGGTGACACCTACAACTTCTTCCTCAGCCGCTTCGGCCGCGACAGCCTCGATGGCGCGGGCATGCCGCTGCGCCAGACGGTGGACTTCTGCCCCGTCGGCAGCTGCCCGAACTACGCGAACGCGTTTTGGAACGGGCAGCAGATGGTCTACGGCGAGGGGTATGCGGCCGGCGACGACGTCGTCGGGCACGAGCTCAGCCACGGCGTCACCGATTTCACCTCGCACCTCTTCTACTACTTCCAGTCCGGCGCCATCAACGAGTCGATGTCGGACGTCTTCGGCGAGTTCGTCGACCTCACGAACACGACGATCGAGCCGATCGCCGACCGCTGGAAGCTGGCCGAGGGCCTCCCGGGCCTGCCGAACGGCCTTCGCAACCTGGCGAACCCACCCCTGCACAACGACCCGGACCGGATCGGTAGCCCCCTCTACACGGCCGATCCGGCCGAGGGAGACTCGGGTGGCGTCCACACCAACAGCGGTGTCAACAACAAGGCAGCCTTCCTGATGACCGACGGTGGAGCGTTCAACGGCCAGACCGTGACCGGCCTCGGAATTCCGAAGGTCGCGCGGCTCTACTACACCGTGAACACCTTCATGCTCGTCTCGGGCTCCGACTACGCGGACCTCGCGAACGCGCTCCGCCAGGCCTGCGTGAACCTCTCCGGGGCGGGAATCGACGGGTTCACCGCCGCGGATTGCGCCGAGGTGCAGAAGGCGCTCATTGCGACTGAGATGGACGCGAACCCCCCGGTTGCCCCGACGACCGGCTCCGCTCCGTGCCCGACCGGTCAGGCCCCCGTCGACGCCTTCTTCGACAACATCGAGACCGGCAACGCGACGTTCGTCACCCAAGCGATCGTCGGCCCGAACAACTGGTCCTATCCGCAGAATCCGAACCCGATCGTCTTCAGCGACGGGAGCCTGTTCGACGCGACCTACACCACCAGCGGCGTCCGCAACCTGTTCGGATACGACCGCTTCAATGCGACGAGCGACTCCGCGATCAGGATGGCGAACCCGGTGGTGGTGCCTGCGAGCGGGTTCCTGCATTTCAACCATGCGTTCGGATTCGAAGACTCCCCGGCGACCCAGTGGGACGGCGGTGTGCTCGAGTTCTCGACTGCGGGTGCAGCCGGTCCGTGGACCGATGCCGGGACCCTCATCGTGCCCGGCGGTGGGCAGTACAACGGCACCATCGACGCCGGCCCGCTCACCGCTCGCCCCGGATTCGTCGCTGAGAGCAACGGCTACGGCTCGACCAAAGCCGACCTGTCGACGCTCGCAGGTCAGAGCGTCATCTTCCGCTGGCGTCTGTCGAATGACTCGACCAACACTGCTTTCGAGCACGGCTGGTACATCGACGACATCCGGGTCTACTCGTGCGCGAACCTGCCGGTTCCGGACACCACGCCGCCTGAGACGACGATCGACTCCGGGCCGAAGAAGAAGACCACGAAGAAGAAGGCGAAGCTGAAGTTCTCGGCGAACGAGCCCGCGACCTTCATCTGCAAGATCGACAAGAAGGACTTCAAGCCGTGTAGCTCGCCGTCGAAGTTCAAGGCGAAGAAGTTCGCCAAGCACAAGGTCCTGGTGCAGGCCGTCGACCTGGCCGGCAACACCGACCCGACGCCGGCGAAGCGCAAGTGGAAGCGTAAGCACAAGCGCTGAGCCGCTGAAGCGAGGCTCAGCGGCGCGGGACGGCGTGCTGCGGCAGCGCTGGGTGGTCGGCGGTGAACCGAGCGACTCCGTGATCCTCGGCCTGCTCGCGAGCGAGTAGCGCTACGTTTGAGGGGATGGGCGTCCGCCGCGGCCTCTTCCTCCCCCCTTTCGACGAGCTCTCCGATCCGCGCCTCCTCGCCGACCTCGCCGGCGTCGCAGAGAAGCGCAGCTGGGACGGCTTCTTCCTCTGGGACCACATCGTCTACCGAGAGCCCGTGCGGGCCGTTGCCGACCCCTGGGTGGCGCTGAGCGCAATCGCGTCTGCGACGAGCACGCTGAGACTCGGGCCGCTGGTGACCCCGCTCTCGCGGCGTCGGGTGCACAAGCTCGCCCGTGAGACCGTGACGCTCGACCGGCTCAGCGGCGGTCGGCTGACCCTCGGCGTCGGTCTCGGCAGCGACAACAGCGGGGAGCTCGAGCCCTTCGGGGAGGTCGCCGATCCGCGCGAGCGGGCCAAGCTCCTCGACCAAGGGCTCGCGCGCTTGGACGAGCTGTGGGCGGGTGAGTTCGAGCCCGAGCCGGTCCAACGGCCGCGGCCTCCGGTCTGGGTCGCCTCGCGCTGGCCCAACCGGCGGCCGCTGAAGCGCGCGGCGCGCTGGGACGGCCTCTTTCCGATCGACCTCCCAGGGCCCGAGGCGCTCGCCGAGCTCGCAGCCGAGGTGGCGGCGATGCGGACCGGCGACGGGCCCTTCGATCTGATCGCGGAGCCACCCCGCGGAACAGATCCGGCACCCTGGCAGGAGGCCGGAGCGACCTGGCTCCTGACCAGCTTCCCGATCGAGACCCGCGCGGCGGAGGTGCGGGCGGCGATCGAGGCGGGACCCGCCCAGAGCTGACGAACCCGCTCGGCCTCAGCGGTAGCCAGTGGGGTCGGCGGGCTTGCCCGCCTCCTGCACCTCGACCAGGTACCGCCAGCAATCCGGGCGGCTGCCGTCGATGTCGGTGAAGCCGTACTCCTGAGCAAGCTGCCCGCTCGAGAGCGACTCGCCGTTCAGGCGCGGGAGGTCCGGGTCGGCCGCGAGCGCCGCCACCGCGCGGCCGACGAAGCGCGGGCTCTCGGCGATGCAGAAATGTGGCGTGCGTTTCGTCGCGTCCTCCCAGTTCTCCTCGCTGACCGAGTAGTGCTCGAGCATCTCCTCGGAGCGCATCCAACCGGGCGTCAGGGCGACCGCCGTCGCGCCGTGCTCCTCGAGCTCTCGCGCCTGGGCCCAGGCGATCCGGATGATCGCGGTCTTCGCAAGGTCGTAGAAGAGGTTGACGCGGTAATGCTCGTCGTTGTACTTGCGGGTGCCGTCGGTGATCTCGGCGACGAGGCCGCCGGGCTCACGGATCAGCAGCGGCAGCGCGTGGTGGCTGGTGATCACGTGCGTGTCGATCGCGAGCCGCAGGAGCCGCAGCCCCGCGTCGAGGTCGTGCTCCCAGACCGGCGTGTTCCACTCGAACAGGTGCTCCGAGCCCCAGATGTCGTTGACGAGTACGTCGAGGCGGCCGCGCTCGGAGTCGATCCGCTCCACCAGCGCGCGGACCTGCGCCGGGTCGAGGTGGTCGGTGGCGACGGCGACCCCCTCCCCACCCGCGGCGTCGACCAGCTCGGCAGTCTCCTCGATCGTCTCCGGCCGGTCGATCTCCGAGCGCGCCGATCGCGTGCTGCGCCCGCTCACGTAGACGGTCGCACCCGCCTCGCCGAGCGCGACGGCGATCCCGCGTCCCCCGCCCCGCGTCCCGCCGGCGACCAGCGCGACCTTTCCCTCGAGCGGCTTCTCCATGGTCTCCTCCTTGGTTTCGGATTGATCGGATCACGGCGGACGCTGAGCGCAAGGACAGCGGCAAGCACGAACGCGGCGCCGAGCAGCTGGAGCGCGCCGAGCGTCTCGCCGAAGACGACGAAGGCGAGCAGCACGGTTGCCAGCGGCTCGACCGTAGCGAGGATCGAGGCGGTGGTCGGCCCGACTCGCCGCAGGCCGGCGAAGAACAGGCTGACCGCGGCGACGGTCGAGATCAGCGCCAGGCAGGCGAGCCAGCCCCAGCCCGCGACGGTGAGCTCGCCGGGCCGCAGCTCGCCGAGGAGCGCCGTCCCGACGAGCAGTGGCAGTGCCGCCCCGGTGCATACGAGCGCCGCCAGGAGGCGCGGCTCGACCCGGGTCGCGATCCCCTCGCTGAGCAGGATGTAGGCGCTGTAGACGAGCGCCGCGCCGAGCGCGAGGCCGGCGCCGACCGGATCGAGTGCGCCAGTGCCGGCCCCGGCGGCGACGAGCACAATCCCGCCGAACGCGAGCCCGAGCGCGCCGAAGCGGCGGCGATCGAGTCGCTCGCGGCCCAGGGCGACGGCGACCCCGGCGACGATCGCCGGGAACGTGTAGAGCACCACCGTCAGGAGCGACGCGTCGATTCGGGTGAGCGCCGCGAAGTAGCAGCCTGCCTGCGCCGTATATCCCACGGCGCCCAGGGCGAGGCCGATGCGCGCATCGCGAGCCGAGAGCGATCGGATCGCGGCGGTGCCGGCTCGCGAGGCCGCGATCAGCGCCCAGAAGATCCCCGCGGCGAGAGCGAAGCGGACCGAGAGCAGCGTCCCGACCGTCGCGCCGTCCGCGTAGGCGAGCTTGCCGAAGACGGCCATCGCCCCGAAGGCGGCGCCCGATGCGAGGCACATCGCTGCTCCCGAGAGTCTCATCGCAGCGCATCCTCGTCGAATCGCCTCGTCACGAACGATTCTGATTTCTATCGCGAATCGATTAGAGTTGCTTCACTATGCTGGAGCTCCGCCGACTGCGCCTCCTGCGCGAGCTGCGTGAGCGCGGGACGATCGCCGCGGTCGCCGACGCGCTCCAGTTCACGCCCTCGGCGGTCTCGCAGCAGCTCGCGGCGCTCGAGCGCGAGGCCGGCGTGTCCCTGCTCGAACGCGCCGGCCGCGGCGTCCGGCTCACCGACGCGGCGCTCGTCCTCGCCGACCATGCCGAGGCGCTGCTCGACCGCGCCGACCTCGCCGAGGCGGATCTCGCGGCGGCGTCAGGAACGGTCGCCGGGCGGGCGCGGATCGCCGGCTTCCAGTCGGCGCTGATCCGCCTCGCACTCCCCGCGATCGAAGGCCTCGAGCGCGACGCACCCGACCTTCGCTGCGAGGTGATCGAGGGCGAGCCCGAACGGGCCCTTCCGGCGCTTGCCCTCGGCGACGTCGACCTCGTGCTCGGAGACGAGTGGCGCCACCAACCGGTCCGGCTTCCGGACGGCGTCGAGCGTCGGGAGCTGTTCGAAGACCCGGTCAACGTCATTCTCCCCACCTCGCACCGGCTCGCCCGGCGGGACGAAAACACGGCTCCCCTCGCGGAGCTTGCCGATGCGACGTGGGTCGGCGGCCACGCGGGGATGGCGTGGGAGGAGACGGTCCGGCGGACGTGCCGCGAGCTCGGCGGCTTCGAGCCGGACATCCGCCACCGCGTCGACGACGCGACGGTCGCCCTCGCCCTCGTCGCCCGCGGGCTCGCGGTGACGATGCTCCCGGACCTGCCGCTTCCCGAGCGCCGCCCGGGGCTCGCGACGCGCTCGATCGCCGAGCGCCCGGTCAGCCGCTCGGTTTTCGCGGCGACCCGCGCCGCGGACGGCGCACGGCCGTCGATCCAGGCGCTCCTCGGCGCGGTCGAGCGCGCCGCCGCCGAGCTTTAGGCCGACGCGCCAGGGCCCTCGAGGCGCCCCTCGGCGATCCGCGAGGCGAGCTCGCCCGAGTCCTCGCGGAGGATCGTGCCGTCCTCGAACTCGATCGCCGGGACGAGGTAGGTGCCGGTGCGCTCCTTGTACGCCTTGCGAGTCCAGCGAAGGAGCGGCTCTTTGACCACCTCGTACTCGATCCCGGCCTCGTCGAGCGCGTGCTGAACCTTCCAGCAGGGGTGCCCGTCCATCTTCGCGAACATCACCGGGCAGCGGTGGAGCTTCACGGCCATGGCCGAACCCTATTCCACGCCGGCGAGCCTCACCGCAATGCGATCGAAGAACGAACCCCACCCGTTCTTCGCCGCCTCGTAGCCCTCGGGCGGGAGCGAGCCACCCGTCTGGCTCATCCACATCTCGGTGCGGCCGCCGCCGAGGTCGGCGAGGACGACGGTGACGAGGTCGTAGACGTCCGCGGGCAGGTCGTCGGTGAGCGTGAGCGCGAGGCGCTCGGGCTCGTCGACCTCCCGGTACTCGCCGCCCCACTCGATCCGGCGCCCGCCGGCGAACATCGTCGCCCGCCAAAGACCACCCACCCGCACATCCATCGAGACCGACTCGAGCGGCACCTCCGCCTCCGGGCCGCCGAACCAGTCCGAGAAGCCCTCGGGCGTCGTCCACTCCCTCCAGACCCGCTCGCGCGGCGCGTCGAAGATGCGCGTCGTCTCGAATCCCTCGCCGCGCGGGACCGGGTCAGGCATCGGCTTCGCGCCCGAGCCGCTCGTCCATGCGATCGAAGCTCCGCTCCCAGAAGGGTGCGTACCGCGCGAGCCAGCCGGCGAGTTCCTTCAGCGGCTCCGGGTCGAGCCGCGACGGCCGCAGCTGCGCGTGCCGCCCTCGGGTGATCAGGCCGGCCCGCTCGAGGACCTTGAGGTGCTTGGACACCGCCTGGAGCGAGATCGCAAATGGCTCGGCGAGGTCCCCGACGCTGGCCTCGCCCTCGGCGAGGCGCTCGAGGATCTCGCGCCGGGTGGGGTCGGCGAGGGCGTGGAGAGTGCTGCTGAGCTGGTCTACGGCCACCGCGATCCCTCGACAACCTTGGGGTTGATCAACTGCTAGGTTGAGCATAGTACCCGTGATCGGGGGTCAAGACGAGACGGAGGTAGACAGTGGGAGAGATCCACGTACACGAGTTCATGACCCTCGACGGTGTCGCAGACGCGCCGACCTGGTCCTTCGACTACGAGTTCCTGCCCGAGATGCTGGACGCGATGGGCGCACTGACGGACCGCTGCGAGGGCATCCTGCTCGGCCGCAAGACGTATGAGATGTTCGAGCCGGCGTGGTCGACGCGGACGGTCGAGGACGATCCCGGCGCTCCGTTCTTCAACGACACGATCAAGTACGTCGTCTCGGGCACGCTCACCGATCCCACCTGGCGGAACTCGGAGGTGATCGGCGCTTACGACCCCGACCGGATCCGCAAGCTGAAGGACGAGGTCGGCGACCTCTACGTCAGCGGCAGCACCACGCTCGTCCGTGCGATGCTCGAGGACGGCCTCGTCGACGAGCTGCATTTGCTCGTGTACCCGCTGACCCGCGGTGAGGGCGAGCAGCTCTTCCCGCCCGGTGCGCCGGCCGGCGACCTCGAACTGTCCCGCAGCGAGGCCTTCAAGCACGGCGTCGTCTACCTCGCCTACCGGCCGAAGAGCTGAGCCGGCCTCCCCGCCTCCGCCCGGGTCCTACCGCCCGCGCGCCTGCTTCAGGTTCGCCTCGTGGATGCCGGACATCCAGTCCTGCTCCAGACGCGCATCGACCGGCTCCTCACCGCGCCGGAGCGCGTCGACGTAGGCACGATCGGCGGCGAGGCGGGCCGCCACCTCGGGACCCTTGGCGACGGCGCCGTGGCCGGGGACCAGGACATCGACGTGCTCCGGCGACCTCATCCAGCCGGTCGAGCGCCCTCTCGTAGGCGCCCACCTGATCGTCTTGGCGAGAGTCGAAGAGCGGGATCAGGACGTCGGAGAGCATGTCGCCGGCGAGCAGGACGCCACGGTCCGCGAGGAGGACCGCGGCGTGCCCGACAGCGTGCGCCCGATGCTCGATGATCTCGCCCGGCACCGGTCCGCCGTCCGCGGGCAGCGGGGTGACGAGCCCGATCAGCTCGAGCGGAATGCCCGGCCCGCCCTCCTCCGCAGCTCCCGCCTGCTGCCTGCTCTCGGGTTTCAGCGGCAACTCGGGCGCCCGCGGCGGTGGCGTAGCGCGGCACATCTCCGAACCGGGGATGCCAGAGCAGGTGGTCCCAGTCGGGATGGGTGGAGAACCCGGCGACCACCGGAATGCCGAGCCGGTCCAGGTCATCGGCGAGCTCGTTCAGCTCGGAACCATCGATGCCGGGATCGATCAGGATCAACCCATCGTCCCCGCGCACCACGATGGAGTTGGTCCAGACCCACTCGCTCTGCCGGACCCAGACGCCGTCGGCCACCTGATTCAGCTCGCCCATCTCGACTCCAATCGATTTGGCTTCGGTGTCGAGACTGTGACCGACAGCCAAATTCATCGCTCGAGCGACCGCCGGGCCCGGGGTCAGATGCCAATCCGTGCTTCCGGCGCCATGCGTGCGAATCCCCGACCTCAGCAAGATCGCGGAGGTAGAGGTCCCGCTAGACGCTCACGCTGCTACGCGCCTGCGCCACATGAACGAACCGGCTGCGGCTGCCGCCAAGGTGAGCGCCAAAACGACGAGCAGCCCACCATCATCGCCGGTGGGTTTGGCGACCATCGTCGCCACGACGACGTAGAGCACCATGAGCTCGATGCGGCCGACCATCTTCATGTTGGCCGCACGACGGCGCACCTCGGGGTCGGCCGCACCGCGCTGTTCGATCGCGGCCGCGAGTTTCTTCGTCTCCGGCTCGAAGTAGCCGATCCCGGTGGCGAACGAGACCCCGAAGCCAGTGAGGCCGATGATGATCCAGAGGGAGCCGAAGTCCCAGTTTCCTTCGATCGCGGCGAGGACTCCGAAGATGAGGGTCGCGATCGACGCGGGGATGAAGAGGCGCGGCGCAAGCCACTCGGCATCATCGTTCTGGCTTGCTTCGCGTTCGAGGTCGCCGGAAAGGTCGGTGCGAAGCTCGAGCGCAAAATACGTCGTCGCGGCGCCGACCCAGATGATCGCGGCGATGATGTGCAGCAGGAGCAGCAGTTCGTAGAGCGACATCCGGCGGCAGCCTAAACCCGTCGGTCCCTGCGGCGCGAGTTCCCGCGCCCGGATCGTTACCCGGGACGACTCGCCTCGATGGGCCGGGATGGATTCGAACCATCGCCCTACGGATTATGAGTCCGCTGCTCTACCAACTGAGCTACCGGCCCCCGCGGCGAGCCTAGCGCTCGGATCAGCGCCTTCGAGTCCCTCGAAGGGGGCGCTACTCGCCCGCGGTCCAGCCGGCGAACGCCTTGCTGGTCCAGCCGAGGCCGGAGCCCTTCGGCGCCGCGCGCAGGCGCTTGCCGCCGTAGACGACCTTGCCCTTGCGGTTCTGGTAGGTGAGCCACGCGACCGTGTCCTGCTGGCCGCGTCCCGGCTCTGCCCAGTCGCAGACGCCGGTCGGGAACGCGGCCTGGAGCGCTCCCCACTGCGCATCGGTGAAGTTGAGCGGGTAGTAGTCGACTCGCCGCAGGGGCTTCAGCGTGCAGGCGCCGATGTCGGAGGCGATCGAGTCGCCGGCGACCGTCCGCGGGGTGCCGAACCGCGTCTGCGCGAGGGGGATGTCGCAGACCGTGGAGGGCAGCGTCAGCCCGAGCGCCGCCTCGCACTGGTTGCGGATCTCCCCGGGCCGGTCTTCGACGATCTTCCGCGAGAGCGGGACCTTGCGCTTGTCAGCCTCGACGGCAGCGAGCCAGCGGTCCATCGCGAAGATCGCCTTGGTGGCCCAGCTGAAGTCGCCGACGATCGGGGTGAGGCCGAACCACATGATGTAGTTGCCGAGGTGCCCCTGCTCGCGCTCGAGGCGGGCGCGCATGAACCAGGCGTGGCTGTAGTCGTGGGCGAGACCCGGATCGGGGCCGCCGAGGTTGATCATCGCGACGTCCTCGAGGTTGTTGGCCTGGTTGAAGGCGCCGCTTCGGTACGCGTTCGCGAGTGCGCCGTCGTCGCCCGGGAGCCGCTGGGGCGTCGGGCTCAGGTCATCCATCGAGAGCCCGCCGATGTTGGCGTTCAGGTCGACGAACTGCTGCGTCGAGATCGATCCCTCCTGGAGCGCGCCGAGCCCGTACTGGACGCCGGCGTTGCCGAACGGCACGCCGGCGAAGCCCCGGCCGATCTGCCGCTCGACCGGAGTCCAGACTTCGGGCGGGCGCGGGCCGAGCACGTTGATCATGTAGGAGAGCGCGTCGCAGCGGACGCCGCCCGGATTCGTGACCGGATGGAAGCGGATCTCGGGTGTCGTCCCGTCACACGCGTGCTGCGGGTTGATCGCGCTCTTGAACAGGCCCTCGTCCGCGGTGATCGCGTTGACGAACGCGACGTGGCCCTCGACCTCGGCCCACTGCGTCGGCAGCCAGCTCACCCCCGGGCCCCAGCGCGAGGGGTTCTCGAAGTACTGGCGCAGCATGTTGTAGTCGGCGAACTGAGCGCCGGGGGAGAAGGTGTCCGGATAGGAGCACTGCGGCGTCAATCCCTGGTAGATGCCGGGATAGGCGTTCGCGACCTGCTGCTGGACGACCGACCCCCCGGAGCAGCCGCTGGCGATCGTGTAGCGGATCGGCCCGCGGGTCTCGACGATGTGCTCCTTCAGCATCACCAGCGACTCGGCCTGAACGGCGATGTTGCAGTTGTGCGAGTTGTTGTCGAGCGCCGTCGAGCCGACCGCGAAGCCGCGCGCGAGCGCCGCCTTGCCGACGTCGTCATCCACGGCCGGGGCGCTGCCGGCCCCGTAGCTCACGCCGCAGCCGAAGCCGTGCTTGAGCACGAGCTTCCCGTTCCAGCCCGCCTGCGCGTCCCACGGCTTCCACGGCTCGCCGGGCTCGAAGAGCGTCGCGACCTTGTACTGATCGCGGTCCTGGTAGCCCTTCTCGATCCGGACGACGAAGGGGACGTTCTCGTCCTCGTCGGTGGTCGTGGTCGCGACGTCGCCGGGCGGGTTGGCGAGGTCGTAGGGCTCGAGCGCGCCGCCCCCCGCCGGCTGGTAGAGGTAGGAGTACTGCGGCGGCTGGTTGCACTGCGCGTCGAGCGCCCCGTCCTGGCACTCCCATGGCTGGATCTGGGGCCCGGAGAACACCGGGCCGCCGATCGGGTGGTTGCGGATCCTGACCTTCGCCGCCTTGCCGCCCGGCCGGCGGGCGGTGAGGACGTTCTTGCCGTTGCGGAGCCCGCGTACGACACCCTGGTAGCGGCCGTTGGCGCGCTTCGCGAACCGCTTCTTCACCGGCTTTCCATTCAGGCGGATGCGGAGCTTCTTCGTCGAGACCCCCTTCGGTGCCTTGATCTCGACCAGCGCGTCGCCGCCGGAGATCAGGTCGGCGCGGTTCGAGAGCACCTTGATCTTCGGCTTCGGCGCGCCTTCGGCGGACGCGGCGATGAGGGTGAAAACGGCGAGCACCGCGACGGCGCCGGCCCCGGATCTGGTACGCATCGCCCGGCAGCCTTCCAGATGCGGAGGCGCCGCGCGCCGATTCGACCAGACGGAGGAGCCGATGTCCCTACCCAAGCCCAGCGACAGCTCGACCGCACTCGTCACCGGCGCCTCGGCCGGGATCGGGACCGCGCTCGCGCGCGAGCTCGCCTCTCGTGGACACAACTTGGTCGTCGTCGCGCGGCGAAAGAAGCTCCTGAACGAGCTCGCGAAGGAGCTCTCGGGAGAGTTCGGCGTCCGCGTCGAGCCGATCTCGTGCGACCTCTCGAGTGCCGCGGCGCGGGGGCGCCTGCCGAAGAAGGTCGAGACGCTCGGGCTGCGCGTCGACGTGCTCGTCAACAACGCGGGCTTCGCCACCGGCGGGGCGTTCGCCGGGTCGGACCCGGAGCGAGAGGTACAACAGGTGCGCATCCTGGTCGAGGCGGTGGTCGCCCTCACCTCGGCGTTCCTGCCGCCGATGGTCGAGCAGGGCTCCGGCGCGATCCTCAACGTCGCCTCGACCGCCGCCTTCCAGCCCCTCCCCTACTCCGCCGGCTACTCGGCGGCGAAGTCGCATGCGCTGACCTTCTCCGAGGCGATCCACTCCGAGGTCTCGGGCGACGGAGTCACGGTGACGGCGCTCTGCCCGGGGCCGGTGCGGACCGACTTCTGGGACGTCGCCGGCGACCAGCCGATCGGGAGCGCGGTCCCCGACGCGGTCTGGGTCGACGCCGACGAGGCGGCGAAGGCCGGCATCGACGGGCTCGACTCGGGAAGCCGGGTCGTCGTCCCCGGCTTCCCGGTGCGCGCCGGTTTCGCGGCGATGCGCTGGATTCCGCACGCGCTCAAGCTGCCGATCGCCGAGCGCATCATGCGCCCGCGCAAGCAAGGCTGAGGCGCCGGCCCGCTTCCGGCCTACTTGTTCGTGCCCTTGCGCTTGTCCCAGGCGCGCAGCGCCGGGAACGGGTCGACCGCGTCGCCGCCCTCGTAGTAGCCGGGGTTCGACCAGATCTCGAAGTGCAGGTGGCAGGTACTCGCGTTGCCGGTGTCGCCAACGCGGCCGATCAGCTGCCCCGCCTCGACGAACGAGCGCTTGCGCAGCGTGCTGCGCTCCTCGAGGTGCATGTAGACGAGGTCCTCGAGCGGCCCCTGGCCGTCGATGACGATGTAGTTGCCGGCGGCGCCGTGGTAGTCGATGGTCTGCACGCGGCCGGCCTGCGCGGAGACGATCTGCTTGCCGCACTTGGAGAGCAGGTCCTGCCCCTGGTGGTCGCGGCCGGCGCCGAAGCCGTCGCCGTAGCTGTGCTTGCCCGGTAGCGGGAAGACCCCGTCGGTCGGGGTGGTCGAGTCGGTTGGGTCCGTCGGCGTGGTGCCGCCGCCGGGATCTCCGACACCGCCGCTTCCTCCCCAAGCGTGGGTCGCGGTCATCAGCGCGAGGGCGCCCACGAGGACGCCCGTAGCGGTCGCGAAGCGTGTTTTCACACGCCTCTTCTCAAGTCGAATCAACGCCGTATCTCCTTCGTCGGCCTACGGGGTTAGCTGACGGGCTGGCGCTGAAAGAGCCTGCGCCCCCTTCCGTGACCGACTCTGGTCACTCGGGTTCGCCCCAAACGCTTGGTTCCCCCGTTCCCGAGGTTGAATCCTCGAGACTCGGCTTTACCGGTTATCTAGCGGCCCGCAGGATAGCGAGCGATGCGGATCCCGAACGGCCGCAGCCTCGCAACGTTCGCTACTTGGGCGTCGGCGCCTAGCTCCGGGTGCGCGATTCGTGCGGGATTCGTGCGCATTTCGGGACCGCCCGAAATCGAACGGCAGCTAACGACCCACTATGGGACGTTTCGTGCCGCTCGATTTCTGGCCGCCGGCGGTTGGAGCGGTGACGAAGGGGGGGACACGTTGGGACAATGGGCGATGCCTTGGCGAACGAGCAGCTAGAGCCGCCTGTCCCGGAGCCGCCGTCCCCCCCGGGCGCCGACTCGGCTGCCTATGTGCCCCGCGACGGATTCGTCGACGAGGTCTTCGCCTCCCGGGGTTCGGCGCGTAAGCACGCCGCCGGCCTCGTCTCGAGCCTCGACCGGATGGGCCGGATGGTGCTGATGGACCTGGGCCGCCGCCGCGACGAAGCCTTCCGGCAGCAGGGGATCACGTTCGCGATCTCCGACCCGAGCGGCGCCGCGAAGGATCGGCCGTTTCCGCTCGACCTCGTGCCACGGATCATCCCCGCGCACGAGTGGGAGGCGATCGAGCGCGGGCTCGTCCAGCGAATCAAGGCTCTGAACGAGTTTCTCGACGACGTCTACCACGGGCGCGAGATCGTCCGCGAGGGGATCGTTCCCTGGGAGCTGGTGCTCGGCTCGCCGGAGTTCCGCCGCGGGGTCCACGGCATCCGCCCGCCGGGCGGTACCTACTGCCACGTCGCCGGCTGCGATCTTGTCCGCGGTGGCGACGGGCGCTGGAAGGTGCTCGAGGACAACGTGCGCACGCCGTCGGGGATCTCCTACGTGCTCGAGAACCGGCTCGCGATGACCCGGCTGGTACCGGAGATGTTCGCCGGCTACCGGGTGCGGCCCGTCGACCACTACCCGCAGCTGCTGCTCAGCGCGCTGCGCGAGATCGCCCCCGCGCCGGGTCGCGAGCCGACCGTGGTCGTCTGGACCCCCGGTCCGGCCAACAGCGCCTACTTCGAGCACTCGTTCCTCGCGCGGCAGATGGGGGTCGAGCTGGTCGAGGCCTCGGACCTGGTCGTCCGCGACGACATCTGTCACATGCGCACGACCGAGGGCCTGGCTCGCGTCGACGCGATCTATCGCAGGCTCGACGACGACTTCATCGACCCACTCGAGTTCCGACCTGACTCGCTGCTCGGGGTCCCGGGGCTGATCCGCGCCTACCGCGCGGGCACCGTCGCGCTCGCGAACGCGGTCGGCACCGGTGTCGCCGACGACAAAGCCGTCTACGGCTACGTGCCGGAGATGATCCGCTACTACCTCGGCGAGGAGCCGATCCTCGACAACGTGCCGACCTACCTGCTCCGCGACCCCGAACAGCTCGAGATCGCGCTCGCCCGTCTCGACGAGATCGTCGTCAAGCCGGTGAACGAGTCGGGCGGCAAGGGCGTCTTCATCGGTCCCCGGGCCACCGACGAGCAGATCGAAGCCCAGCGGCGCCTCGTCCGCCGCGACCCGGCGGCCTGGATCGGACAGGAGCTGGTCCACCTCTCCACCACGCCGACGGTCGCCAACGATGGCGAGCTGGTCCCGCGCCACGTCGACCTGCGCCCGTTCGCGGTCTTCGGCTCCGAGCTGAAGATCGTCCCCGGCGGGCTCACCCGGGTCGCGCTCCGCGAGGGATCGATGATCGTCAACTCCTCCCGCGGGCGGCGGCTCCAAGGACACCTGGGTGCTCGCCTCCGGCGAGGCCGAGTCGGGACAGCCCCAAGTTGTCGAGCCACGCCGGCTACCGGAGATGCCGACGCTCGAGCAGGGCATCTGGACCGGGCAGGAGCAACAGCAACAGCAAGAGCGAAGCGGCTGATGCTGGCGCGGATCGCCCACGAGCTCTACTGGATTGGGCGGTACGTCGCCCGCGCTGACGACACCGCGCGGATGCTCGACGGGCTCTTTCGCGCCAGCCTCCAGTCGCCCGGCGGCCCGGATGCCGCGCCGCTCCCGTGGGAGGCGGTGATGACGGCGCTCGGCGCCGGCCCCGACCCGGAGGCAGCGCCGGTGCGCGCCGCCGAGGCGGTCCGCCGGCTGACGCTCGACCCGGAGAGCCCGGCGTCCGTGACCACATGCGTCGAGCGCGCGCGCGAGGGGACGAAGCGCGTCCGCGACGTCGTCTCGCGGGAGATGTGGCAGGCCCTCAACACGCTCTACCTCGAGCTCGACACCAGCGACCTCGGCTCCGCGGTCGAGACCGGCCCGCACTCCGTCTACTCCTACGTGCGCGAGCGCTGCGCGCTCTGGTGGGGCCTCGCCGACGAGACGATGCTGCGCGACCAGGGCTACGCGTACCTGGCCGCCGGTCGGCACGCCGAGGGGGCGAGCATGATGCTGCGGATGCTGCGCGTCTCGATCGTCCCCGACCTGCTCGCCGACGACGACGGCGGGATGGCGCGAAGCGGTGCCGCCCCGGCCTTGCTGCAGGCGATCGGCGGCGCCGAGGCCTTTCGGCGCTCCGTCCCGGGGCCGGCGGATGCCTATCCGGTCGCGACCTTTCTCCTCTTCGAGGAGTCCTATCCACACTCGGTCGCTGCGGCGCTCGAACTGCTGCACGATCGCCTCCGCGACGCGGACCCGAGCTACCGGGCCGCGCCTCCGCTGCTGCGCCTCGCGCGCCTGCGGGCGGAGCTCGAGTTCCATCATCGAAGCGCGGGGAGCCGCGCGGAAACGCTCGCCGGCCTGCTCGAGCACGTTCAGGATGAGCTCGCCGAGGCGGACCGTGAGATCGAGCGGCGGTACTTCAGCGGCGCGGCGGCGACCCCGCACGTGGTGACGATATGAGGTTCCGGATCGTCTACGCGACCGGCTACGCGTACTCGGAGCCGGTGCGCGACAACCTCAACGCGCTACGGGTGCGCCCGACGACGACGCCGCATCAGACCGTCGACGATTTCAGCATGCGGGTAGATCCCGAAGCGCGGCTCCACCAGTACCGCGACTACTTCGGCGCCGAGGTGATCGAGTTCGGTGTCACCGAGCCGCACGAGCAGCTCACCGTCGAGGCCAGGATGCACGTGACGACGCGTGAGCAGCCGGTCGACCCCGACGGGGGCTGGGAGCTGGTCCGGGAAGACGGTTACCGGGCCGCGGCCGGCGAGCAGTTGCTCCACCCCGGCGGGCCGCCGGACGACGAGCGGATCGAGGAACTGGTCGAGACCGTGCGCGAGGCGACCCCGCTGGCGACGGCACAGGCGATCTGCGAGGTGATCCCGGATCGGTTCGAGTACCGGGCCGGGGCGACCTACGTCGGCTCGACGGTCAGCGATCTGCTCGACGGTGGCGCCGGCGTCTGCCAGGACTTCGTCCACCTCGGGGTCACGCTCCTGCGGGAGCTGTCTCTCGGGGCCCGCTACGTCTCGGGCTATCTCTTCGCGGCGCCGAGGAACGGCGGGGACGACTCGGTCGAGGTGCAGACGCATGCATGGCTCGAGACGCTGGTCCCGGACCGGGACGGGAAGCTGCGCTGGATCGGGTTCGACCCGACCAACGATTCACGTGCCGGCGAGACCTACGTGAAGATCGGCCACGGTCGCCACTACCAGGACGTGCCGCCGATCCGGGGCGTCTACAGGGGTCCGGCCAACAGCGAGCTGAGCGCGACGGTGCAGATGACGCGCCTCGACGACGACTCGCCCGAGTAGGGCTCCGGCGCCGCCCGTAGACCTCGAGCGCGGTGAGGTAGAAGCGGACGGCGGGCGCGAGGCAGGCGAGCGGGAGTTCGTCGCCGGCCAGCATCGCGCCGAGGGCGAACGAGGAGGCCACGCGCGCCTTCGCCCGCCGCGTCCTCGGCCCGCTCGTCGCCGCTAGCTCGGGCTCTTGACGCGGTCGAGCGCTTCCTCGAGCTCCGCGGCGCTGAACGCGCCCTCGATCCGAGTCGAGATCGTTGCCGTCGGCGTCGATCACGAAGAGCCACGGCTCCGTCGGCAGGTCGGTAGGCCTTCACCTGGGGGCGGAGCTTGTTGGGGTCGGGGATGTTCTCCTCGTAGATCTCCATGTGGATGTAGGCCGCATCGTCGGGACGGTCGCGCTTCACCTGCTCGGCGACGTCGACGACTGGGCCGCACACGCGGCTCTGACACAGCGCCGGAGTGGCGAAGAGGAGGACGACGGGCTTCTTGCCGAGCACGTCCGCGAGGTCGACGTCGTGCATGGTGCCCGGCGGAACGCGGGTGTCGATCTGCGAGATGTCGGCGACGTCGTCGGCCGTCGGCGTGTTGACCTTGGGTGCCGGGTCGCCGGGGCCGGGGACGCCGTCCCGCCGGTTGACGATCAACGGGCCGGTGACGGTTGCGGTCTGCGGCTCGCCTCCGGGCGGGCGGACCAGGGCGGCGAGCCGCCACTCGCCCGGCTGGTCGAGCACCAGGTCGGTGACGTAGACGACCGTGGCGGCGTCCGGGTCGGCAGCGGTGTTCTCGGCGGTGAAGGCGGGCTCGGTCTCGAGGCTCTCGACCCGCGCCGGGAACGGCCCGCGGACCCGGCCACCGGTCGCCGGGGCGGCGTAGATCGCGACGTCGGCGTCGGTGACCTGTGTGTGGTCGACCTCGAAGACGCCGAAGCCGAAGCGGTTGCGCCCGACGGTGTAGACCTGGCCGGCCGGTGAGACGACCGAGCTCCTCGCCGGCGCCGCGGTTGGCGGCTACGAACTCGTCGAGGCTGCTCGCCGTCCGGCGCGGGGAAGCTGGCGGTCTCGGGTGCCGGGCGGGCGGCCTCCCCCTCGGACTCGTCCTTCTCGCCGCAGCCGGCGAGCAGCAGCAGTGCGCTCGCCGAGACGGCGAGCACGGGCATGGCTTTCAGACGAAGGCGAGGGGGCCGCACTGCGGGAATGCTAGGAAACGCGGCTAAGGAGTCGCTTAAGTGGCGTCGCGGGATAGGGTGCCCCCGTTCCTGTAGAGGCTCGTCGAAGGAGGAGATGTGGCGGATCGCGCGGCACTGGTGACCGGCGGATCGAGCGGGATCGGGCTTGCGATCGCGCGGGCACTGGGAGAGGACGGCTACGCGGTCACGGTCTCGGCGCGCCGCCCGGACAAGCTCGAGGCCGCCGCCGCCTCCCTCCGCGAGGACGGGATCGAGTCGGAGGCGGTCCCGGCGCAGATGACCGATGAGGACGAGATCAAGCAGCTCGTCCTCGCGCACAAGGAGCGCTTCGGGCGCCTCGACGTGCTCGTCAACAACGCCGGCGTCGGGATCGGCGAGGCGATGGCTGAGATCACGGCGAAGAAGCTCGACATCCAGATCGGGGCGAACCTGCGCGGGCTGATCCTCGCCACGCGCGAGGCGCTGCCGATGCTGCGTGAGGCGGGTGCGGAGCACGGAAAGGCGCTGATCGTCAATACGGCGTCGATCGCCGGAAAGACCGGTCAGGCGTGGCTCTCCGTCTACTCGGCGACGAAGGCCGGCGTCGTCGGATTCAGTCAGGCGACGCAAAAGGAGAACGCCGAGCACGGGATCCAGGTGACGGCGCTCTGCCCCGGCTTCGTCGACACGCCGATGACCGAGTTCGTCAGGGACACGGTGCCGGCGGAGGACATGATTCGGCCGCAGGACATCGCGAAGGCGGTGCAGTTCCTGCTCGCGACGTCCCCGGCGTGCTGGGTGCCGGAGATCGTCTTCACCCGCAACGGCGAGCTGATCTAGCGGTCCGCGGCGGGCTCGGCAAGCAGTTCCGCCGACTCGCCGAGGAGCTCGTCCGCACGCTGCTCGGAGAGCTGTTCCTCCGCGGCGGCGAGAAGGTCCTTGAACTCGTCGAGACGGCGGGTGGGACGCAGCCAGGACCAGTTCGGTCGCAGGCGCAGTTCGGAGCCGCGGTGGCGCTCGCCGGTCGGCGCGCGGTGGCGCACCCGGATCTCGGCGTCTGCGGGCTCGTCCGGTGAGATCGGGGCGGGACGCGCGGCCGCGTCACGCTCCTCGGCACAGCGGAAGGCCTCGCGCTCGGCTCGGATCTGGGCAGCGAGCTCGGCGATCGAGGCGTGCTCGATCGAGGTGTCGAACTGGAGTGACTCGTTGATCAGCGTGCGCAGGGTGCGGACCTCGCGGCGGGTGGCACGGCGGGGGCGCTTCGCGCCGGTGTACTCATCCCAGGCGCGGGCGAAGCTGGCGAGGTCCGTGCGGCCGCCGTTTCGGTGCGCCGCGAGCATCGGGCAGACGCCGCCCGAGCGGGGGTCGACGTAGGCGCCGACGACGATCCGGTTCGTATCGATGCCGCGCAGCATCGCCTCCTTGGTACGGCGCGGGAGACGGTCGACGGTCCTTCGCAGGCGTCGCGCCGGGTCCGGTGTGCTGCCGTTCATAGGAAGAATGGTGCGCACGGTGAACGGGCGACGGAGCGATCAGGGTGGCGGCGGAACGGGATCTTGCATGCGCGTGCTCGTTGCGGCGTTCGGTGACGCGGGCCATGCGTTCCCGGCGATCGGGCTCGCGCGGGCTCTGGCCGGGCGCGGACACGAGGTCGTGGTCGAGACCTGGGAGGAGTGGCGCGAGGTCGTGACGGCGGCCGGTCTGGGGTTCACGGCCGCCGAGGAGTACGTGACGTTCCCGCCCCCCGCGCCTGGTTCGAACGGCGTTCCGTCGGCGGCCGAGGCGGCGCTTGCGCTCGTGCCGATGATGGAGCGCGAGCAGTTCGATGTGGTCGTCAGCGACATCCTCACCCTGGCGCCGACGCTGGCGGCGGAGAAGGTCGGGCTGCGGCTGGCAACCCTGATCCCGCACGTCTATCCGGTGCACGAGCCGGGGATGCCGCCGTTTGCGATCGGCGGCTTGCCGCCGCGAACGTACCTCGGACGGGCCCTTTGGCGCGGGACGATGCCGCTGCTGCGCGAGGGCTTCCGGCGCGGGCTCGACGACATGAACCGCTCGCGGGTCGCGACGGGGCTCGCTCCGACGGAGCGGCTCAATGCGGGGATCAGCGAAGCGCTCGCGATCGTGGGGACGTTTCCGCAGCTCGAGTACCCGCGGAGCTGGCCCGCCGGTACCCATGTCGTCGGGCCGATCGGCTTCGAGATCCCGTATCCGGATGTGGAGCTGCCGGATGGCGAGGGCCCACTGGTGGTGATCGCTCCTTCGACGGCGCAGGATCCCGAGCAGCGGCTGGTGCGCCAGGGGCTCGAGGCGCTCGCCGACGAGCCGGTTCGCGTCCTGGCGACCACGAATCGGCGCTTCGGGGGTGGCGGCTCGATCGTCGCGCCCCCGAACGCGATCGTCGTCGACTGGCTCAGCTACACGCAGGCGTTCGCGGCCGCGGATCTGGTGATCTGCCACGGAGGCCACGGGACGGTGGCGCGGGCGCTCGCCGCAGGCGTGCCTGCGATCTGCTGCCCGGCGGTCGGCGACATGGCGGAGAACGGCGCGCGGGTCGCGTGGGCGGGCGGGGGGCTGATGCTGCCCTGGCGGCTGACGGGAGCGGCGACGCTGCGCGTCGCGGTGCGGAGGGCGCTGAGCGATCCGCGCTTCGCCGCGCGGGCACGCGAGATCGGGCGCTGGGCCGAGGCAAACGACGGGGCGATGCGGGCTGCGCAGCTCGTCGAGGAGCTGGGGTCCTGAATAGCGAGCACCGGCACCGTCGGCTAGCCTAAAAAAACGCGCCGGAAGGCGCGCGAAAGATCCCCCGTGATGTAACGGCAGCATACTTGACTGTTAATCAAGGCGTGGTGGTTCGAATCCACCCGGGGGAGCTCAACTTGACCGCGAGACGGGGCTTACGGGTGCATATAACCCCTAACCCCCGTCTCGTGTGCGTCAGATCCCGCCGAAGCGCTCGATGCGCTCGTTCAGCTGTGCCCGTTCCTTCTGCAGCTCGACCAGGGCCTGGCCGCCGTTCCCGGCTACGGCGGCGATGCGGCGGTCGATCAGCCCGCGCTCGAGCTCGAGCAGGCTGAGGTCGATCGACGCGCGACTCGCCGGTTCGCGCTCGGCGACCATCACCACCTGGGTCATGTAGGCGAGCAGCTCTTCGTCCTCGCGACCCAGCCCCTCCATCGGCTCGTCGAGATGCTCGACGAGCCACGTCAGGGCGCGCGCGGCCACCGGATTCGAGAAATGCTCCGGCGTCAGCCGCTCGATGCTCCCGCGCCCCTCCGCCGGCAGCTTCACGCACATCGCGAGTAGCGCCAGCTCCCGCCGCTCCGCCGCGCTCAGCTGCCGCGGCGGCTCGGCGTCGGAGCCCGGATCCTGCGATCCGGGATCTGGAGCTGCCCCGCCTTCTGGTGACGGTCGTCGCTCGCCCCGACCCGCCTCGCCGACCCGCCGCCCGACCAGGCCCGGGTCCGCGTTCAGCCGGTCGGCGACCTCGCGCATCAGCTCCTCGCGCGTGATCGAGTCCGGCATCACCGTGATCACCTGGACGACCTCGTCGAGCGCACGATCGCGTCCCCCCGGGGAGCTCAAATCCGCGTCGTCGAGCAGGGTCCGAACGTGAAACGACGGCAGATCCTCAGCCGCCTCGATCGCGTCGCGGAACTTCGCCACCGCCACCGGGTCTCCGCCGCCGAGCAGGTCCGCGGGATCCTCCCCCTCGGGCAGCCGCGCGACCCGCAATCGCAGCCGCTTGCCGCTCGCCACCCCCTGCGCCCGCAGCATCGCCTCGCGCCCGGCACGATCCGCGTCGAGCGCGAGCACGGCCTCCTCCGCGTACGCCGAGAGCATCTTCACCTGCTCGGGCGTGATCGCCGTCCCCATCACCGCGACCGCATCCTTGATCCCGGCCTGGTGGCACGCGAGCACGTCCGTGTACCCCTCGACCACGAGCGCCCGCGAGCCCTTCGCGATCGCCGGGCGCGCCCGGTCGATCCCGTACAGCGTCCTGCGCTTCGAATAGAGCTCACCCTCGGGCGAGTTCACGTACTTCGGCTTCTGGTCGGGCTTCAGCGCCCGGCCGCCGAACCCCGTCACCCGGCCGCGCGCGTCGCGGATCGGGAACGTGATCCGGGCGCGGAACTGGTCGTAGTGCCCACGCCCCTTCTGCCCCTGGCGTACCAAACCCGCCGCCTCGATCTCGGCAACCGCGTAACCCGCTTTCTGGCCTCGCGTCAGCACCGTGTCCCAGGTCGCCGGCGCGCAACCGACGCCGAACTCGCGCAGGACCTCCGCGGACAGTCCCCGGCCGGCGAGGTACTCGCGCGCCTTCGCGGCCTGGGGAGCGTCCCACAGGAAGGTCGAGTAGAAGCCGGCGGTCCGCTCCAGCAACTCCCCCAGCCGCGCCCGCCGCTTGCGCTTCTCCTCCGCCCGGGGATCCTCGCTCTCGCGCTCGAGCTCGACCCCGTAGCGCTCCGCCAGCGCCTCCACGGCCTCGGGAAACCCGAGCCCCTCCTTCTCCTCGACGAACTTGATCACGTCGCCCCCCACCCCGCACCCGAAGCAGTGGTAGAGCTTCTCCGCCGGGTCCACGGAGAACGATGGCGAGCGCTCGTCGTGGAAGGCGCACAGGCCCGTGAACCTGGTACCCGAGCGCCGCAGGTCGGTGTACGCCGAGATCACCTCGACGATGTCACTCGCCTCCTTCACCCGCTCGACCGACTCGCGGGTGAAACTCACAAACCCACCCTCGCGCTCGGCGCCGAATTGCGGCTCTTCTCGCGTCGGTCCGCGCTCATAGCTTCGACTCCTCCGGCAGCGCCAACCTCCGGAACGCGGCGATCGCGTAGCGATCGGTCATCCCGGCGACGTAGTCGGTCACCGCCTGCACGCCGCCCTCCTGCGCCCCGATCAGCTCCGGTTGCTCCAGGTAGTGCTCGAAGAGCCCTCGCAGCGTCCGCTGGACCCGCTGGTGCTCGCTACGCGCCTCCGGCCCCAGGTAGACCCGATCGAACATGAACTTCCGCAGCCTGAGCATCGCGCGCCCAATCTCCTCCGACTGCGCGATCTCGCCTGCCTCGCGCGAGCTGGCGACGATGTCGCTCACCAGCCTGTCGATGCGCGCCGCGCCGGTCGCGCCGAGCAACTCGATCTCCTTCCCGGGCAGCTCGTCCTCGGCCAGGATCCCCGCGCGCACCGAATCGTCGATGTCGTGGTTGATGTATGCCACGCGGTCCACGAGCCGGACGATCCGGCCCTCGAGCGTCGCCGGATGGGTCGGCCCGGTGTGGTTGAGGATCCCGTCGCGCACCTGCTCGGTCAGGTTGAGCCCGCGCCCGTCACGCTCGAGCTCGTCGACGACCCGCAGCGAGTGGCGGTTATGGCGAAAGCCGTCTTCGCCGAGCTCCCGCAGCGCCTCGTCGATCGCCTCCTCGCCGATGTGCCCGAACGGCGGGTGGCCGAGGTCGTGGCCGAGCCCGATCGCCTCGGTCAGGTCCTCGTTCAACCCGAGCGCGCGAGCGACCGTGCGGGCGATGCAGCAGGTCTCGATCGTATGCGTGAGCCGGGTCCGGTAGTGATCGCCCTCTGGCGCGATGAACACCTGCGTCTTGTGCTTCAGACGCCGGAACGCCTTCGTGTGCACGATCCGGTCGCGGTCGCGCTGAAACGGCGTCCGCACCTCGCTGTCGGCCTCCGGCTCCGGCCGCTGAGCCGGATACGAGCGCGTCGCCGGCTCCCACAGGTACTCGTCCTCCCACGCCCGGACCCGCCGCTCGAGCGGCAGGGCCGACGGGTCCGCCCGCAGCGCCGAGTCGCTCAAACCGCCGGCTCCGGCCGCGTCGCCTCACCCCCGTCGCGCAGGATCAGATACGAGAGCCAGATCGCGATCAGGAAGATCGGCAACCCCATCGCCGTCTTCGCGATCCCGAGCGCGAGCACCGCACCGGCGAGATACAGCGGCAGCTGTACGGCCAGGCGCACGAGGAACACGCCGACCCAGATCCAGCTCGCCCGCGTGTAGAGCCGCAGCCGCTCGGGGTCGCGGCGCCAGCTCATCCCCTCGCCTGTCACCGGACCCAGGATCACGCCGAGGAGCGGCCAGCGGACCGCGATCGAGATCAGATACGCGGTCGCGTAGGCCGCGTTCAGGAGCAGCCCGGGAAGGAAGAAGTCTTCGGCCCGGCCGGTGCGGTCCGCGATGAACGCCGCGATCGCGACCCCCGCGAACCCGGCGAGCGCGAACTGGAGCGTCTCGCGCCGCACGATCCGAACCGCCGCCATCAACGCCCCGAGGCCGAGCGCGACCCACGCCGCGCCGCCGATGTCGTTGCCGTTCGCCGTATAGGTGACGACGAACCCGAGCGCGGGCAGGCTCGAGTCGGCGATCCCCTGCGGGCCGCCGAGCGCGCTCATCAGGTCGGCGTGCTGTTCGTCGCGAAACCGCCGCGACGCTTCCTCCCGCTCCTCGCTCGGCTCCTCTTCGCGCTGCTCGGGCGCGGTCGTACTCACGCCTTGATGTTGGCGGATCGAGGCCCGCGGCGGGCTGAGAAGGTTCTAAGCCGCAGCGCGCAGCTGCACCTGCGCGTGATGCTCGAGCGTCGCCGAGATCGCCCGCTCCGCCTGGCGCAGGGCGAGATCGCCCGCAGGGGGCGCCTGTGCCAGCGGCTTGCCCAGCGCCTCGACCAGGAACGCGTGCCCGTCGGCACCGAGCGGAAACCCGTCCCGCTCGCAGGCCGAGCAGACGACGCCGCCAGCCGCCCCCGAGAAGCCCGAGAGCCCGTCGGCCTCCCCGCAGCGAGCGCATGAGGCGAGCTCGGGGGCGAAGCCGGTTGCCAGCGCCAGCTTGAGTCTGAACGCGAGCGCCGTCGCCAACCCCGCTGCCCCGTCCACATCCGCCGTCTGATCATCCTCGCCCTCGCCCTCGAGCAGCGCCAGGTAGCGACAGAGCAGGTTGTAGGCAGCCGGATTCGCCTCCTCCGAATCGCAGAGCCGCAACACCGCATCGCAAGCGCGCGCAGCAGCACCAAGCGCCGGTCCGCTCTCGCGCAACCGCGGATGCGCCGAGATCGTGTCGGCCGCGGTCACCGTCGCCAGATCCCCCCTGCCCTCGTGGAGCACCAACCGCAACCTGAAGAACGGCTCCAGCCGGCCGCCGAAACGACTGCGGGGCCGCCGCGAGCCTTTCGCGATTGCCCCGATCCGTCCCCGGTTCGAGCTGTAGAGGTGAAGCACCCGATCGGCCTCGCCGTACCGGATGCTGCGCAGGACGATGGCCTCCGTCTTGAACTTCCCCGGCACATCTCTCACGATGACGCGCCGGGCGGACGGAGCTAGTCGCCGGCCACGACGGCGTCGCGGACCGCGGCCGCCGTCACGTGGGCCGCGACGGTGCCGATCGCGATCGCGGCGAAGCGATCCGCCTCCGCGGCCGGATCCCCCGACGCGACGCAGAACGCGACGTCGCCGTCGACGTCGGAGAACACCGGGTCGACCGCCCGCGCCACACCCCCGCTCGCCATCCGCGCGACCCGCGTGCAGGCCGCCTTCGTCAGCGAGGCATCGGTCATCACGCAGACCAGCGTCGTGTTGCGCTCCTCGAGCCGCGTCCAGTCGGGCGGCCCCTCCATCGCCGCGATCGTCGCAGCGGTCGAGACCGGATCGCCGCCGGGATCACGGGCGCTCCCGATCAGCGCACCGTCCGCGCCGACCACGTCGCCGAAGGAGTTGGCCACCGCCAGCGCCGCGACGGTCGCGCCGAAGCCGGTCCGCCCAGCCGCATAACCCACCCCGGCCCAGGTCGCGTTCTCGCGGCCGAGGATCTTGCCCACCGCCGCCCCCGTCCCGGCGCCGACGCGCCCGCGCTCCGGCACCCCGGGCCGCGCGGCTTCGCACGCCGCGGCGCCGGAGGCAGCGTCCGGCCGCGCCGACGGATCGCCTGTGGCGAGGTCGTAGATCACGGCCGCCGGGACGATCGGGACCAGGCCGCCCGGGGTCGCGTAGCCGCGTCCCTTCGACTCGAGCCAGCGCATCGCCCCGTCGGCCGCCCCGAGGCCGTAGGCGCTTCCACCGCTGAGCATCACCGCGGTCACCTCCGCGGTCCCCGCGAGCGGACCGATCACGTCCGTCTCGCGGGTCCCCGGGCCGCCGCCGCGCACGTCGACGCCGGCTCGCGATCCCGGCGGCGCGATGACGACCGTGCAACCCGTCACGCCTTCTCGATCGGTCCAGTGACCGACCTCGAAGCCCTCGGGCGGCGCCGGCGGCTCGCTCATCCGCCCGCGGCGCGTCGCTTCGTCCGGCGGCGCCGCGCCCGCAGCCGGACCTGGCAGCCGGGGCAGAAGTAGGTCGAGCGTCCCGAGACGACCACGCGGCGGATCTCGCCACCGCAGCGAAAGCAATCCTCTCCCTCGCGCGTATGGACGAGGAACTCGTCCTGCATCGACCCGCGCTCGCCGCGCGCGTCGCGGTAGTCGTCGATCGAGGCGCCGCCGTTTGCCAGACCGGCCTCGAGCGCCCCCACGATCCCCTCGCGCAGCGCCTCCGCGTGCTCGGCCCGCATCGATCCCACGGGCGAGAGCGGGTGGAGCTCCGCCCGCCAAAGGGCCTCGTCCGCGTAGATGTTCCCGATCCCGGCGACACCCGTCTGGTTGAGGAGAAACGACTTCAGCGGTGCGCGGCGATCCCGCGCGAGCTCCAGCAGGCGCGCGCCGGTGAGATCGCCCGAGAGCGGCTCGACCCCGAGCCGGGTAAGGAAGTACGGGTCGATCTCCTCCTCGGCCAACACCGCGGCGTGCCCGAAGCGCCGCGGATCGGTGAACCAGAGCTCGGAGCCGTCGCCGAGGACAAGGCGCGCGCGCAGGTGGCGGGCGTCCGGGTCGGTCTCATACAGGCGCGGGCCGCCGAAGCGCGGCTCGGCGAGTCTGCCCGCCGCCGCCGGCGCGTCGGGCGGGCGCCGGACCAGGTTGCCGGTCATCCGCAGGTGCATGATCAGAGCAGAGCGGTCGTCGAGGCGGACGAGCAGGTACTTGCCGCGCCGGTCCACGGACTCGATCCGCCTCCCGGCCACCGCGCGCTCGAGCGCCGCCGGCGGCTCTGGCCGCGTCCAGCGCTCGTCGAGAACCTCGGCGCCCTCGATCCGCAGCCCGCTCACCTCCGGATCGAGCTGCCTGCGAATCGTCTCGACCTCGGGGAGCTCCGGCACACTTGCATTGTGGCGAGCGCCCGCGAACAGCCGAGCATCGAGGTCGTCGAGGCGAGCGCCGAGCATCTCGGCGAGATCGCAGAGATCTACCGCGCGGTGGTCGAGAGCTCCGCGGCAACGTTCGACCTCGATGCGCCCGACGCGCGTGATTGGCAGGCAGCGCTCGCCAAGTCCGACCCCGCCCGAGGCCACTTCCTCCTCGCCGCGCTCGACGGGCACGGCCGCGTCGCGGGCTATGCGAAGAGCGCGCTCTTCCGGGCCAAGGCCGCGTACTCGACCACGTGCGAGACCTCGATCTACGTCGCCGCGGACGCCCGCGGCACCGGCGTCGGACGAGCACTCTACGCGGAGCTGATCCCGTTGCTCGAGCGCTCGCCACTGCGGCTCGCGGTCGCGGGGCTGGCGGAGCCGAACCCGGCCAGCACCGCGCTCCACGAAGCGTTCGGCTTTCGCCGCGTCGGCACGTTCGAGGGCGTTGGCTTCAAGTTCGGCCGGCCCTGGGACGTCACCTGGTGGCAGCGCTCCCTGGTGTGACGATCCTCACCCGTGAGCCCTTGACCCGCCGCCGCGACGCGCATATTGTCCGCAAGGACGGAGCCCCTTCGGGGGGAAACCAGGGAGACGAAGGAGAGCACAATGTCCGAAACCGGACGCAGTCGTGCGCGGCAGATGCGGCGCACGGCGCTATCAATCGGGGCGTGCGGATTCGTCGCGGCGGCGATGGCCGTCCCGGCGAACGCTGTCGTTACCGGAACCGACAACGCCGACGACCTCGCGGCGGCGATCACCGGCGCCCCGGTGACCGGTGCCGTCCTCAACGCGGCGCCCGCGCCGGACTTCCCGCTCGCGGTGAGCGATACGCCGCTGGCCGGATTTCCGACCAGTGGGCCGGCGTTCACCGTGATCAGCTCGGGCAACGCGGAGCTCGCCGATGACCCGAACGCGGCCGCCGGCGACGGCGAATCGCTCGGCTACACGGTCCCCGGTCGCGGCGAGGCAAGAGATCCGGCCACACTGGCGATCCCGGTGACGCCACCGGCGGGCACCAACTGCCTCAACTTCGACTACAAGTTCCTCTCCGAGGAGTTCCCGGAGTTCGTCAACAAGGGCTTCAACGATGCGTTCATCGCCGAGCTCGACGCGAGCACCTGGGCGGTTTCCGGCAGCGTGATCTCGGCACCGAACGACTTCGCCGCCGCGGCGGGCGACCGGGTCTCGGTCGATACAGTCGGACCGACGACGGTCGCCGACGTCAACTCGCTCGGAACGACCTACGACGCAGGCACCGGAGTGCTGACGACGAAGGCGCTGGTGACGCCGGGGCAGCACTTCCTCTACCTGTCCATCCTCGACAGCGGCGATTTCATCTTCGACTCCGCCGCGTTCGTCGACAACCTCAGGTTCACGACCGAGACGCCTGCGACCTGCAAGCCTCCGGACATCTTCGCCGGCCAGGTCGGCGTGGGCTTCTCGACGACGAAGTGGATCCTCAGCGGCAAGTTCGCACAGCTCCCGGTCACCTGCCTGCTGCAGCTCGGGATCACGGTCAACTGCGAGGGCTCGATCAACCTGGTCGCCAAGCTGCCGAAACTGAACAAGGCAGCCGGACGCGCGAAGGCCAAGTCGATCGGCAAGGCGCTCTACTCGGTTCCGCCGGGCACGACGGCGACCGTCCCCGTGAAGCTGAGCAAGAAGGCGAAGAAGGCGTTCAAGGCGAACAAGAAGCTGAAGGGGACGGCCACCGTCACCAACAGCACGAACGCCGCCAGCGCGAGCTTCAAGTTCAAGGTGAAGAAGAAGTAGCGCGCCGGACAGGACTCGGATCGAGAGGGTGCGTGGGCCGCAGGGCCTGCGCACCCTCTTTCCGGATCGAGCGGCGGGAACCGCACCCGGCGAAGCCGCCGCGTGGGTGTTACCGCTGCGCCCGAGGGTGGGCCGCGAAGTAGACCTCTTTGATCCGTTCGCGGGACAGGTGTGTGTAGAGCTGCGTTGTCGCGACGTCGGCGTGACCGAGCATCTCCTGCACCGAGCGCAGGTCGCAGCCGCCGGAGAGCAAGTGGGTGGCGAAGGTGTGGCGCAGCGTGTGCGGGCTCATCTTCTTCTCCAGCCCAACCTCGCGGGCATGGCGCTGGATGATCTTGTAGAGCCCCTGCCGCGAGAGCCCGCCCCCGCGGAAGTTGACGAACAGCCGGCTCTCCGAACGCGCTCCGATCAGCTGCGGGCGCCCGAGCCGCAGGTAGCGGTCGATCGCGCGAGCCGCCTCCCTGCCGAGCGGGACGACGCGGTCCTTCGAACCCTTGCCGTGCGGGCGGACGAACCCGTGGCGGACGTCGACGTCGCCGACCTCGAGCCCGATCGCCTCCGAAGCTCGTAGCCCGCAGCCGTACATGATCTCCAGCAGCGCCCGGTCGCGAACGGCGATCGGGTCGGCGCCGCGAGCGCTCTCGAGCAGTTTCGTCACCTCCGCGTGGCTGAGCACCTGGGGCAGCTTGCGGCTCTTCGCCGGCGGGCTCAGGGTCGCCGTCGGGTCCTCCTCGACGAGCTCCTCCCGGCGCAGGTGGCGGTAGAAGGAGCGCAGGCAGGCGGTCTTGCGGCTGATCGTCGCCGGCGAGCAGGGAGCCCGCCCCTCTCCGCTCGGACCGCCGTTCGGGTCACCGGTGGCGAGGTCGGCGAGGAAGTCGGCGACGTCGGCGCGCTCGACCTCGGTCGCACCCCGATCGCGGCGGGCGAGGAAGGCGCCGAACTGGAACAGGTCGCTGCGGTAAGCGTCAAGTGTGTTGCGGGCGAGGCCGCGCTCGAACTCCAGGTAGGCGAGGAAATCCAGGACGAGCGCTTCGAAGCGCGCGTCGGTGCGGCGGCTCTCCGGTTTCTGGACGGCGACGGCCATGGCCCTGGGTTCTCGTGCCCGGCGCGCGCACCTTCCCGTGCAAGCGGGCTACCGCAGGAGCTGGCGGAGCAAAAGCAGGCCGACGAGGGACTTCGAGTCCGCGCACGCCTCGATCGCACCGTCGAGATCCGCGAGCGGCCAGGGGACGATCTCGATCCGCTCCTCCGGATCCGGCTCGTGCTCGGCGTCGGTGAGATCGGTGGCGAGGAAGAGCCACATCTCCTCCGACGTCAGGCCCGGGGAGATATAGAAGCGCTTCAGCTCACGCCACTCCCCGGCCGACTTGCCGATCTCCTCCACCAGCTCGCGCTGGGCGCACTCGAGCGGCGTCTCCCCCTCGACGTCGAGCTTCCCGGCGGGAAGCTCCAGCAGCGCTTCCTCTTCCACCGGCTCCCGCGGCTGGCGCACGAGCCAGACGTGCTCGTCATCGTGGGCGATGATCGTCACGGCGCCGGGGTGAGCCACCACCTGCCGCTCGGAGGTGGAGCCGTCGGGGTAGCGAAACTCGTCGATCCGCACGTCGGCGACGGGGCCCTCGTAGACGGTGCGCGATCCGATTCGCTCCACGCGGCAGCCCTACCCGCCGAGCGCCCCGGCAAGCGCCCGTCCGGCCGCAAGGGGCGCGGCGAAGAAGAGTGGATCCTGCTCGATCGAGCGGCCCATCGTCCGCGTCGGCAGGCCGCTCGCGGCGTACCCCTCGAGGTCGACGGGTTCGACCGCGAGATCGTGGCGCTCGCCGGTGATCTCGGTGAGCTCGTCGGGCGGCCAGCCTTCGAGCTCGATCTCCGGGACCGGGACGCGCACGGGCGCCAGGAGCAGATCGAGGACCGTTGCCGAGTGGTGGCTGAGTCCGCGGTGCCGGGGACGCGGATCGGAAGTCGAGAGCCGCGGGCAGACGAGGGTCGGCAGCTCGAGGGCGATCGCGGCGTGGGCGTTCTCGAGCGCGGCGATCCCGCCGTGACCGAAGCGGCTCGCCGAGCCGAGGATCCCGGGCCCCGGCCCGACGATCGCCGCGTCCCAGCCGAGCGCGCGGGCCGCCGCGTCGAGCGCGCCGATGACGCTGATCGCCTCGTGCTCTCCGCCGTACGCCGCGGCCGCCGTGATCTGCCCGCACAGCAGGTCCCGTGCCCGGAGCTCGGCAACGTCGCGCGAGAACGAGCCCGGCAGCGCCCCACCCGGGCCCTGGACGTAGCCGATACGCAGACCGGGCCGCGTCTCAGCGGCGGCCCACGCCGCCGGCGCCAGGTGGCCGTGGAGCGGGATCACCAGCACCGCGATCGGGCGGGCCGCGGCGTCGGCATCCGCCTCGATCGGCTCGACCGAGTGCTGGAGGGAGCTGTAGTTGAGCTTGATCACGTGCGCCCCGTCGGGGCCGGCAGCCTCGAGGCCCCGGGTGAGGTTGACGTGGACGATGTCGAAGCCGCCGGAGCCGAGGCCGAGGTCGAGGGCCTCCGTGTTCACGACGACGTCGTCGCCGACCTCGCAGGGGCCGACCAGGCCTTCGTCGGCCCAGGCGCGGCGCTCGGTTCCACCGACCTCGACGGTGAGCGGGTCGGCGGAAACGACCCGCCCGCGACGCAGCTTCAGCATCCGCTGCCGTCCGTCACGATTCGCCCGCGATCGCCACGATCGCCTCGCAGACGCCGAGCATCTTCACGATCGCATCGGCGCTGACGCTCTCCTGCGCGGTGTGGTTGGCAGCCGTGCCGTTTGCGAGCAGGAGGGCTTCGTAGCCCCGTGCGATCAGGGCGTTCGCGTCGCTTCCGCCGCCGGTCGCGGCCTCGACCGCCTCGATCCCGCGGCGCTCGAGTGCCGCGCGGGCAAGCCGCACGGTTGGCGAGCTCGACGCGAGCCGGTACCCGCGGAACTCCTCCCGGACGTCGATGTCGCAGTCACATCTCCTTGCGCTCGCCGCCCAGGTGCAGGCGTCGACCATCGCGCCCATGGCAACAGCCATCTTCTCCTCGTCCAGCGAGCGGGCCTCGCCCTCCACCCGGCAGCTCGCGGCGACCACGTTCGCCGCCGACCCACCCTCGATCAGGCCGACGTTCGCGGTCGTCTCCGGGTCGATCCGGCCGAGGTCCATCGCCGCGATCGCCGCCGCTGCCGCCTCGATCGCCGAATGTCCGTCCTCGGGCCGCAGGCCGGCGTGGGCCTCGAGGCCCTCGAACTCGGCCACCAGCCGCTGATGGGTCGGCGCCGCGGTGATCAGCTCCCCGATCGGGGTCGCGTGGTCGAGGACGAAGCCGAACGGCGAGCGCAGCTCGGCGACGTCGAGCTCCTTGGCCCCGCGCAGGCCGTCCTCCTCGGCGACGGTGAAGACGAGCTCGATCCCCGAAGCCGCCGGGAGCGCCGCCTGGCGCGCCGCGAGCTCGACCAGCACGGTCACCGCGGCCTTGTTGTCGGCGCCCAGGATCGTCTCGCCGCGGCTGCGGAAGAGACCGTCGGCGAACTCGACCTCGATCGGACCGTCGTGGGGCACGGTGTCGAGGTGGGCGCAGAACATCACCCACCCCTCCCCCGTCCCCGGAACCCGCGCGATCAGGTTGCCGGCGCCGGCACGGGCAGGCCCCGCCGCCTCGTCCTCGACCACGTCGAGGCCAAGCCCCCTGAGCTCTCCGGCGACCGCGTCGGCAACCGCGCGCTCCGAGCCGGTCGGGCTGGCGATCTCGCAGAGCCGCTTGAAGCGGTCGAGCATCCGCTGGTCGGGCGCCGACGACATGCGCCGAAGGCTAGTCAGCGGACGCGTAAAGGTCTGCGCCCGCAGCAGCCGGCGGCGGTCGGAGCGGACGAGGAGCCCGAGGCGGATCGCGACGACGAGGTGTCGGCGCTGACCGGGCGACGATCACGTGCGCGATCGTAACTACGCCTGGGAGTCCGGAGCGCCGATCGGTCCGAGTACGCGCCGCGTGTAGTCGTTGGCGAACCGCCCCTCGGGATCGAGCCGGGAGCGCACCGACTGGAACCGGTCCCACTCGGGGTAGCGCTCGCGAAGGGTCGCGGCGCGCTGGTAGTGGCGTTTGCCCCAGTGCGGGCGGCCCCCGTAGGCGTCCATGATCTCCTCGACCCCGCGGAAGAACGACTCGAACTCCATCCCGCTGAACTGGTGGACCGCGATGTAACAGGTGTCGCGCTCGTGGGCCGTCGAGAGGAACGCGTCGTCGCCGGCGGCGAAGCGGACCTCGAGCGGGAAGAGGATCGGCAGCCGGCTGCGCTCGATCAGCGCCAGCACCCGCTCGACCGCCTCGCGCCCGTGCTCGCGCGGGATCGCGTACTCCATCTCCGTGAAGCGGACGTTCCGTGTCGTCGCGTAGACGCGGTAGGCGTGATCCTGAACGTGCGACGCCGACATCGCCGCCGTCATCAGCCGGTTGAGCCGCGGCACCGACCGCGGGCGCAGACGGCCCGCCCGGCAGATCATCGAGAGCACCCGGTTCTCGATCAGGTCCTCGTGAATCCGGCGCCGCCACTCGGGCGTCGGGTCGGGGGGTTCCTCGCTTCGCCGGGTCGACCTTGTCAACGCGGTCGCCGTGTACGGGAAGACGAAGAACTCGAAGTGGTCATTCTCCTCGACGTGTGCGTCGAGCTCGGCGAGCGTCTCGCTCAGCGGCCGCGGCTCGTCGCGGCGGTGCAGGGTGTAGATCGGGATCGTCTGGAGGGTCACTGCGGACGCAATCCCGAGGGCGCCGAGCGAGACGCGCGCGGCACGCAGGAGCTCGGGGTCGGAGCCGTCGATCTCGACCACGTCGCCGCCGGCTCGGATGAGCCGCATCCCCCGCACGGGCGCGGCGAGATTCGGGAACTTGGCGCCCGTTCCGTGCGTCGCGGTCGCGAGCGCGCCCGCGATCGCCTGGGCATCGATGTCGCCCTGGTTCTCGAGCGCCAGCCCGTGCTCGGCCAGCATCGCCCCGAGCGCGTGCAGCTTCACGCCGGCCTCGACGGTGACCAGCCCGGAACCCGAGTCGACGGCGAGCAGCCGCTGCATCCGCGAGAGATCGACGAGGACGCCCTCGGTGCAGGCGATGTCGGTGAACGAGTGGCCGGAGCCGACCGCGCGCACCGATTGCCCGCGGGCCGCCGCGCCGGCGACGATCTCCTGGATCTCCTCCTCGCCCACGGGGCTCACGATCCACTCGGGCGCGCAGTGCTGATCGCCGGCCCAGTTGGACCAGGTCTCGCTCATCGCTCCTCCGGGCCCGGAGCCGCGGCCTCCTCCTCCGCCTCGCTCGGGCTGAGGAAGCCGCCCCACCAGTAGATCCGTCCGTCGCGGAAGCGCACCACCCAGCCCACGGGCGTCTCGAGGTCGACGCCGCTGCGACGCCCGCGCGCCTCGATCACGCCCTCGATCAGCCACACGCCGGCCCCCTGCTCGGTCACGCTCTTCATCACCAGGGTCCAGGTCTCGAACTGCTCCGCGATCTCCGCGAGCCAGCGACGCACGCCGTCGTGGCCATGCCACTCCGAGCCCGTCAGGCTCGAATCGATGACCACATCGGGTTCAATCCGATCCCAGTAGTCGTCGAGCTCCAGATCGCCGCGATTCCAGCGATCGAAGATCTCGCGCAGGAAGACTTCCTGTTCCTCCGCCATCGCGGGACAAAGGATGCCCTACTCGGTGACTACGACGTGGACGAGGCCTCCGATTCCGCCGCCCTCCATCGCCTCGGCGACGCGCTCGGCGACCGCGGCGCGCACGCTCTCCCGCTCCTCCGGGTCGAGGCGCTCGATCGCATCCGCGATCGGCGCGGCGAGCTTCAGCGTCCGCGCCCAGTGTTCCTCGACGTCGGTGTAGCCCCATTCCACGGGAACCTGCTCGATCCGCGGCTCTCCGAAACCGGCGCCGGTGACAAGCTCGCGGATCCGGTTCGGGTCGCCGAGGGCGAAGATTCCCGGAGCGCCCGGCTCGGGCGGCGGCAGGTGCCCGAGCCCGGCGAGCGTCATCCCGGGGATCGCGGCCCAGAGATTGTGCTCGGGGGATGCCCAGACCGCGAACGCGAGGCGCCCGCCGTCGCGGAGCACCCTGCGAGTCTCGGCCATTGCCGCAGCGGGGTCGGCCATCAGCATGTAGCCGAAGCGGCAGATGGCGCCATCGAAGGAGTCGTCGGCAAGGTCCATCGACTCGGCATCGAGGACGCGGAACTCGAAGTTCCCGAGCCCGAGCTCCTCCGCGCGGGCGCGCGATGCCTCGACCATCGCCGGGGCGAAGTCGGTCGAGACGATCCGGCAGTCACCGCCGAGTCGTTCGCTCACGGCGAAGCCGCCTTCGCCGGTCCCGGCGGCAATCTCGAGCACCTCGGCTCCGGATTCGGCGTCGAGCCCGGAGACCATCGCCTCGGCCACCGGCCGGGTGGCCTGGTTGAGGAACTCGCGCTCCTCGGCCCAGTTGGGCGCGAAGCGGTTCCAGTTGGAGAGGGAGTCGCGCCGGTACTCGTCGCGGTCCACGTTTGCCCTCAGCCGTCGCGCCGGATCTCGACGGCGTCAGCGCCTTCGGCCTCGAGCTCGGCCTCCTCGGCGCCCGCGGATCCGCTGCGCTCCGCGGCCCGCCTCGCCGCCGCGCCGATGAACTCGCGGAAGAGCGGCTCCGGCCGGGTCGGGCGCGAGTTGAACTCGGGGTGGAACTGAGAGGCGACGTAGAACGGGTGGTCGGGAAGCTCGACCATCTCGACGAGCCGTTCGTCCGGCGAGGTGCCGCCCGCCACCAGGCCCTCGTCCTCGAGGCGGCGGCGAAGCTGGTTGTTGACCTCGTAGCGGTGACGGTGGCGCTTGTAGATGACGGCCTCGCCGCCGAATATCTCGCGGGCACGGGTGCCCTCGTGGAGCTTCACCGGGTCGGCGCCCAGCCGCATCGTCCCGCCCATGTCGGAGACCTCCTTCTGCTCCGGCAGCAGGTCGACGACGGGGAATGGCGTCTCCGGGTCGAACTCGGTCGAGTTCGCGCCCTCCATGCCGGCCACGTGGCGGGCGAACTCGGCGACGGCGATCTGCATCCCGAGGCAGATGCCGAGATAGGGAATCTCGCTCTCGCGGGCGATTTGGGCGGCGCGGATCTTGCCCTCGATCCCGCGCTCGCCGAAGCCGCCCGGGATCAGAATCCCGTCGGCCCAACCGGCGATCTCCTCCGGGTCGAAGTCCTCGGAGTCGATCAGCTCCACCTCGACCTTGGTGCCGTGGTGATAGCCGCCGTGGTAGAGCGCCTCGACCACGGACTTGTAGGCGTCCACCAAAGCCACGTACTTGCCGACGAGCGCGATCTTGGCCGTGCCCTCGCGCGCGTCGGCGCGGCGGATCAGCTCCTCCCACTCGCCGAGCTCGGGCGCCGGCGCCTCGAGGCCGAAGTGGTCGAGGACCAGGTCATCCGCGCCCTCGGCCCTCATCACGAGTGGCACCTTGTAGATGTTGTCGACGTCGCGGGCGGAGAGAACCGCGTCCGCCGGAACGCTCGCGAACAGGGCGATCTTCTTGCGGATCTCGCGATCGAGCCCAGTCTCCGAGCGACAGATGAGCGCATGCGGCTGGATCCCGATCCGGCGCAGCTCGTTGACCGAGTGCTGGGTCGGCTTGGTCTTCATCTCTCCCGCGTGGCCGATGTAGGGCACCAGCGTCAGGTGAAGGAACATGCAGCGCTTCGAGCCGAGCTCGGCGTAGAGCTGGCGGATCGCCTCGAGAAAGGGGAGCGACTCGATGTCGCCGACGGTGCCGCCGATCTCCGTGATCACGAAGTCGACCGCCTGCGACTCGGCGACGATCAGAATCCGCTGCTTGATCTCGTCGGTGATGTGCGGGATCACCTGCACGGTGGCGCCGAGGTAGTCCCCACGGCGCTCGCGGCGGATCACCGAGTTGTAGACGGCGCCGGCGGTGACGTTCGAGGCGCGAGTTGTGTTCTCGTCCGTGAAGCGCTCGTAGTGGCCGAGGTCGAGATCGGTCTCCGCGCCGTCCTCCGTGACGAAGACCTCGCCGTGCTGGAACGGACTCATCGTCCCCGGGTCGACGTTGATGTACGGGTCGAACTTCTGCAGCTGGACCCGGAATCCGCGGCTGACGAGGAGGCGGCCGATCGAAGCCGCGGCAATCCCCTTGCCGAGTGAAGAGACGACACCCCCGGTGACGAAGATGAAGCGTGTCTCGCCCGGCTTCACCGCTTCGCCTTAGCCCAATTCATCGTCTGCCGAGCGAGTCTAACCATGCAAGCAGCGGATTCGCTTCGATCGTCTTCGAGATCGACCGAAACTCGCCGTAGATGGTCAGGATCCCGACGATCCCGAGCGCCACCCAGCGCTCGTCCTGGCCCAGCGCAAGCAGCAGGGACACCCCGGCGACGGCGCCGATCAGGTTCGAGCCGGTGTCGCCCAGCATCGCCCGCTCGCGCAGCGTGTAGTAGCCGCCGACGAGCACCGGGCCGATGAAGAGGCCGAGGATCTCGAGCGGCTCGAGGCTCCAGGCGCCGATGCAGAGCCCGGCGAGGACCGCCACGAATGCCTTCTCGGCACGCCCCGGGCGCAGGTCGAGCAGGTTGAAGAGGTTGGTGGTCAGGAGCAGGAGGGCGAGGTCGCCGATGTACTCGAACCCCTCGAGCCCGCGCCCGGAGACCGCGTAGGCGGCCAGGGCCAGCGATCCGACCGCCTTGATCGCGCCGGTCGAGAAGCCGCCCCCGAGAACCGCGGCCGCGTGTCCGCGCCAGCCCCGCGGCGTGTCCGCGGCCGAGCCGCGCCCAAGCGCGTCGTCGAGCAATCCGAGCATCGCGACGCCGAAGACGTAGATCGCCCAGCGGCGCATCTCGGGGTCGAGCAGGTCGAGGTCGGCGCGATCGTCGAGGATCGCGAGCGGGGCGAGCGCGCAGAGCGAGCAGGCAAGGAGCACGGCCCCCGCGGGAAAGGCGACGTCGCGATTGCGGTAGTTCTGGCGTGAGAGTCCGTTCTCGAGCATGTCCGCGAGCCAGCGACCGCAAAACAGGAACGCGATCGCGGCCGAGAGCGCCAGCCCGGCGAGCTCGGCGTCCATCAGCCCCCGGAGCCTGACTCCGGAGCCCCGCCGCTCGGCTCCTCCCCGCCGGAGTTCGCGTCGCCGCCCGCCCGGCTCGAGCAGGGGAGCGAGAGCAGGTCTGGGATCAGCGCGTCGGCAGTTTCCTTGGTTCCGAAGTCGCCGCTCGCCCCGCAGAGGGCGTAGACCAGTGCGACCTTGCCCGAGATCCGCTCGACGGAGTCGACGGTCGAAAGCCCGCGCTCCGTGAAGAACGGGATCGTGCTCGGGTCGGCGTCCCCTCGCTCAACGCCGACGGCGGGAACGCCGAGCAGGCGGAAGCCCTCGAGGAGTCCGTCCTCGAGCGCGTTCGCGGCAACCTCCTCGTCCTCATCGAGCTCCTGCGGCTCGCGGACGAGGACCACGGCGTCGACGCCCTCGGCCTGGCCGCTGAAGCGGCTCAGCAGCGTCCCGCGCAGCGCGTCGAATCGTGGGCCCTCCCGCAGCAGGCGCCTGGCGGCAACGACTCCGAACGCCTCCACGGCCTCCTCCGTCCCGCGGCCGAGCTCGCGACCCTGACGGCCATTGAGCGTCTCCGCGAGCGCAGCCAGGTCCGGGGGCAGGCGAACGACACCGATCTCCCCGATCGAGCCGCCGCTCGGGTCGACGGCGTCCTCGACCGCGCCCGAGGTCGCCTCCGAGAGCCCGCCCAGCCCGATCACGGCGACCCGCTTGGCGCGCAGGACATCGTCGACGACCGCCGGGTAGAGCTCCTCCTGGAACTGGCGCTCCGCCTCCAGGGAGGCCTCGAGCTCGTCGGCCTCCGCTCGCGCCTGGTCGAGATCGGAGGCGAGGCTCTCCTCCAGGTCCTCGGCGGTCCCGGTGACGATGTCGGAGCCGAACCCGACGCCGATCAGGATGCCGACTGCGAGGGCGAGGAAGATCGCCGCAAGCGAGGCCGCGTGGTAGCGGGCGGAATAGCCCATCAATAAGGCGCCTCCTCGGCGCGGCTCGGCTTCGCTTCGCTACGCCTCACAGATCGAGCCAGACCTTGATCTTCAGCCAGACGAGATCGAGGAACTCCGCGAGCGCCGGCGAGCTGAGGACGACGATCGTGATCAGCAGCACCGCGGCCGCTGCAAAGGCGGTGAGTTGCCAGCCTCGGACCCCCGGGTTGTAGAGGCGGCTGACGCCCTTCGCGTCGACGAGGTCCTCGCCGATCCGCAGGCGGGTGAGGAAGGTCGACGACATCCCCGCCCGGTTCTTGTCGAGGAACTCCGTCAGGTTGAACTGGGCGCCGACGCTGACGATCAGCGACGCGCCCTTCTCGTGCGCGAGCAGCATCGCCACGTCCTGGCTCGTGCCCACCGCGGGCACGGCGGTCCAATCGATCCCCAGGCGCTCGAGGCGGTGGCTGCCCGGCGCCCGCCCGTCCGCGTATGCGTGGAGGATCAGCTCGGCCCCGCAGGCGAGCGCGTCGTCGGTCGCCGAGTCCATGTCGCCGAGGATCATGTCCGGCTCGAAGCCCTCCTCGCGGATCGCGTCAGCGCCGCCGTCGACACCGACGAGTACCGGCCGGGTGTCCTGGATGTAGGCGCGCAGGGCCTGCAGGTCCTTGCGATAGGTGGTCCCGCGAACGACGATCAGGGCGTGCCGGCCGCGGAAGTCGGTCCGGACGTCCGGGAAGTCGATCTTCCCGGAGAGCAGCTCGACCTCCTCCGCGGCGTGCTCGATGGTGTTCTGCGCGAACGCGAGGAGCGCCTCGTCGATGCGCTCACGCTGGCGCTCCATCTGCTCGCTCGCCACGGCGAGGTCGATCACCTCGCCCGTTGCGATGACCTCGTCGTCGCGGAAGATCCGACCGCCACGCAGGCTGATCTCGTCGCCGTCCTTGAAGGCGTCGAAGAGCGGCGCTCCGGGCGCGTCGATCAGCGGGACGCCCGCGCGCGCGAGGACGAGCGGTCCCGGGTTCGGGTAGCGCCCGGTGCTCGAGCGGGCGACGTTGACCACGGCCCGGACGGCCGCCGCGACCAGGTCCTCAGCCGCGATCCGGTCGAGGTCGGCGTGGTCGATGATCGCGACATCGCCCGGGCGCAGCCGCTTGACCAGGTTCTTCGTCCGCCGGTCCATGCGAGCCGCGCCGGTGATCGGGGGCGCCGGGGGTGCCGGGCCTATCTCGGGTCCGCGCAGGATCGCGCGGGCCCGGTCGCGCAGGGCCATGCGCGCCGATTCTAGGCGGCTTTGAGCAGCTCCCGTGCGTGTTGGTTTGCAGCTTGGTCGCCGGTCTCGGCGCCGAGCATGCGCACGATCTCGGCGACGAGGGCATCACCGTCGACCCGCTCGACGCTCGCCGTCGTCTCTCCGTCCGCCACCGATTTCTCGATCGTGAAGTTCGTGCCGGCGTGCGAGGCCACCTGCGGCAGGTGGGTGATGCAGAGCACCTGCCCGCCCTCGCCGAGCCGGCGCAGCCGCTCGCCGACCGCGCGCGCGGTCGCCCCTCCGACCCCGGCGTCGATCTCGTCGAAGACGAGCGTCCGCTCCGATGCAGCGGCCAGTCCCGTGAGAGCGAGCATGATTCGCGAGATCTCGCCCCCGGACGCCGCCTCCTTCAGCGGCGAAACCGGCATCCCGGGATTGGTCGCGACGAGCAATTCGACCGTCTCGGCGCCCGCCGGGCCGAAGCCCTCCGGATGGGGTTCGAGCGCGACCTCGATCCGCGCGCCGTCCATCGCCAGCTCGGCGAGCTCGTCGCCGACCCGGCGCGAGAGCTCCTTCGCCGCGGCACGGCGGGCATCGGTGAGCTCGCCCGCTAGCGCCGCCCGCACCGCCTCGGCAGCCTCGACCCGGCGGGCGAGCTCGTCGGCGAGCTCGTCGGCGTTCGCGAGCCGCGTGATCTCGCCACGGCAACGCTCGGCGTGCCCGAGCACCGATTCGATCGAGCCGCCGTGCTTTCGCCGTAGCCGGTCGAGCACCTCGAGCCGCTCTTCGATCTGCTCGAGGCGGCCGGGCTCCGCGTCGATTCCCTCGACGTAGGAGCGCAGGCCGGAGGCGACGTCGGCGAGCTCGAGCGACGCGCCGCGGACCCGCTCGGCGAGCTGGTCGAGCTCCTCATCGACGCCGGCAACGGCGCCGAGGCCCGACTCGGCGCCGGCGAGGACCGCCGCCGCGCCTCCCCCGTCCTCGTCCGAGCCGCTGAGGGCGGCGAGCGCCCCGAGCGCGGCGTCGCGCAGTCCCGCGGCGTGGCGGAGCTTGTCGCGCTCAGCCTCCAGCGCGACCTGCTCGCCGCGGTCGGGGGCCGCCGCGTCGATCTCGGCGAGCTCGAAGCGCAGCAGGTCGAGGTCGCGCTCGCGGACGCCCTCGCGCTCGCGTAGCTCGGCGAGCTCCCGCGCCAGTGCGCCGAGCTCGGTGTGGTGCGCGCGGTAGCGCTCGCGGAGCTCGAGCTGCCCCGCACCCGCGAAGCCGTCGAGGATCTCCAGCTGGGCCGAGGCGAGGGTGAGCCTCCTGTGCTCATGCTGGCCGTAGAAGTTGATCAGCCGCGAGCCGAGGGTGCGCAGGTCGGCGGCCGACGCCGAGCGCCCGCCGACGAAGGCGCTCGTCCGTCCGGAGGAGCCGATCCGGCGGCCGAGCACGAGCTCCTCGGCGTGATCGGGAAGCCGCTCGGCAAGCTCGGCAAGGTCCGCATCGTCGAAGAGGCCCGGCGGGATCGTGAAGACGCCCTCGACCCACGCCTCCTCGGCGCCCGGGCGGACGATCTGCGGCCGCGCCTTGCCGCCCATGAGCAGATCCAGCGAGTGCGCGAGCACCGTCTTTCCGGCCCCGGTCTCGCCGGTGATCGCATTCAGGCCCGGGCCGAGGCGCAGCTCCGCGCGCTCGATCAGGAGCAGGTTCTCGATCCGCAACTCGATCAGCATCGCCCCGTTGTAGCGAGAGGCCCCGACGGACCCGGGAATCCGCTGCTCAGTCGCCTAGGCGGCGGCCGACTCGGGTTCCGGAGCGGCGGCGATGAAGTCGCGCCGGCGGACGAGCAGGAGTCCGAGGATGCCCGCGACGAAGGTGATCGCGGCGCCGATCAGGAGGATCTCGTTGAAGCCGGTGACGAAGGCGCCCTGCGCCGCCTCGAGCGCCTGCTCTTGGAGCTCGGGCGGCGCCTGCGCGACCGCCTGCTCGATCGCGCCGGCCGAGACCGCGTCGGCGAAGCCCGAGCGCGCAGCCTCCGGGATCGCGGTCAGGTTCGCCTCCACGTGGTGATGGAAGACGACTCCGAGCCCGGCGACTCCGGTCGCGATCCCAACCTGGCGGAAGGTCGAGTTGATCCCGGAGGCCATTCCTGCGCGCGCGGGCGGGACAACCGCGAGCGCGGTCTCGGCGATCATCGGGTTGGCCATTCCGATCCCGATCCCCGAGACGATGAAGCCGGGCAGCAGCGCCGTCCACTCGTCGCCGACCTCGACCCCGTGCATGAGCATCAGGCCCGCGCCGACGAGGATCAGCCCGCAACCCATCAGGACCCGAACCGGGATCCGATTCGAGAGGTTCGCCGAGAGCGGGGCGATGAGGAACGAGAGCAGGGTCAGCGGCAGGAAGCGGGCGCCGGCCTCGAGTGGGCTCAGGTTGAGGACATCCTGCATGTAGAGAGTCAGGTAGAGGAACATCGCGAACATCCCCGCCGAGAGGGCCCAGGCGACGATCGAGACGCCGCCGAAGGCGGGCACGCGGAAGAGCGCGAGGTCGAGCATCGAGTTCGCCCGGCGCGCCTGGATGACGACGAAGGCCACCATCAGCGCTGCCGCGCCGCCCAGCGAGATCACGATCTGCGGCGAACCCCAGCCCTCGGCGTTGCCGCGGATGAGGCCGAAGATGAACCCGAAGAGCGCGAGCGAGAATGTGGTGACGCCCGCCCAGTCGATCGGCTGCACGTCCGTGGCGGCGATATTCGCAAGCCGCGTCTCCGTGAGCACGATCGCCCCGATCCCGATCGGGACGTTGACGAAGAAGATCCACTCCCAGCCGAAGCCGTCGGTGAGCAGCCCGCCGACGAGCGGGCCGATGGCGACGGCCCCGCCGACCGTGGCTCCCCAGATCCCGATCGCCTTCGTCCGTTCGCGGCCCTCGAACTCCTGAGCGATCAGCGCCAGCGCGGTCGCGAACATCGCCGCCGCACCGATGCCCTGCAGAGCACGGAAGAGGTTGAGCAGGGTCGCGTCGTGGGCGAGCCCGCACATCAGCGATGCCGCGGCGAAGATGCCGAAGCCGACCGCGAAGATGCGCCGGCGCCCGAGCCGGTCGCCGAGCGAGCCGAACACGAGTAGGAACGCGGCGAGGGTCAGCACGTACGCGTCGACGACCCACTGGAGCGAGGCGAAACTCGCGTCGAGGTCGCGCTGGATCGACGGCAGGGCGACGTTGACGATCGTGATGTCGAGCAGGAGCATGAACGTCGCCACGCAGACGGCGATCAACGTCCACCACTTCCTCTCCATAGTCAGTGGGCGAGGCGCCCGAACTTCTCCCGGATGCGGCGGTAGAAGTTCGCCCCGGGCAGCTGGGCCAGATTGCCGATGTTGTCGCGGAAGCCGATCTCCATCGATGCGCCGCTGGCCAGGTCGCCGACGGGCTCGCCGTCGATGACGACGTCCACGGTGTCGCGCCCGGCGGCGTTGGTCACGCTGAGGGTGTCGTTCGGGGCGACGACGAGCGGGCGCGCCGTGAGCGTGTGCGGGGCGATGAAGCTGACGACGTAGCCGGCGACGCCCCAGGCGAGGATCGGGCCCTGATTGGCCAGGTTGTAGCCGGTCGAGCCAACGGGGGTGGCGGCGACGAGCCCGTCGCAACGCACGTGGCCGACCTCCTTGCCGCCGAGACGATAGGCGAGCTCGGCGATCCGGCCGTGGGGTCGGCGGATCAGGGAGATGTCGTTGAGCGCCAGCCGCCGCTCGCCGCCCAAACCGGTCTCGAGCGCGGGTAGCGGGATCACCTCGAAGGCGCCGGCGAACGCCGCCCTCAGACCCTCGTCGAGCCGGTCGGGATCAGCCGCGGCGAGGAAGCCGACCGTGCCGAAGTTGACGCCGAAGATCGGGACGTCGGTTCCGGCGTACTCGCGCAGCGCTTTCAGGATCGTGCCGTCGCCGCCGAGGACGAGACAGATGTCGGCGTCGCCGCCGAGCCCCTCGATCTCCTCGATCCCGTCGTTGCCGCCGTGCTTGTCGATCTCGTCGCGAGTCGCGACGAGCGTGCACCCGGCCTCGGCGGCAAGCGTCGTGGCGGTGCGAAGCGCCGCCGTCGTCTGCCCGGGCTGGCGGTGGGTGAGTACGGAGACGGTCCGCACCTCGCCCGGGAAGGGGAAGTTCGGCTCGCTCACGGCTCCACCCGCGCGATCTCCGCCTCGATGTCGTCGAGCGCGTCGCCACCGACGCTCCCCCAGATGAAGGTCTCGCGGTTCCCCTTCGGCCCCGGGAGCCCCGAGGAGGCGAAGCCGCGGATGGCGAGCCCGGCACCGGTCGCCGCTTCCGCGGCGGCGCGGAGCGCGTCGCGGCGGGCCGCGGCGTCGCGGACGACTCCGCCCTTGCCCACACGCTCCGGGCCGAGCTCGAACTGCGGCTTCACCAGCGCGAGCACATCCCCGCCGGGGGGCACGCTGACGGCGAGGGCAGGCAGCACCTTCGCGAGCGAGATGAACGAAACGTCCACCGTCGCCAGGTCCGGCTCGTAGGGCAGGTTCGCGGGGTTGAGCTCGCGCGCGTTCGAACGCTCGATCACGGTCACGCGGGGATCGTTGCGAAGAGTCCAGTCGAGCTGCCCGTGTGCAACGTCGAGCGCGATGACCCGTGCAGCGCCGCGCTTGAGCAGGCAGTCGGCGAAGCCGCCGGTGGAGGCCCCGACGTCGAGGCACGAGCGACCCCCGACCGCGATCCGGAGCGCCTCCAGTGCGTTCTCGAGCTTGATGCCGCCGCGGGAGACGAATCTCTGCGGCTCGGTCACGATCAGCTCCGCATCCTCGGCGACCATGTCGCTCGGCTTCGTCGCGAAGGGCCCGTCGGCCCCGACCCGCACACGTCCAGCCCGCACGGACTCCGCGGCGCTCGTGCGCGAGCCGGCGAGGCCGCGCTCCGCGAGTAGCGTGTCGATCCGGCGCTTGCCCATCGGCGAAGCATGACGGCACCGGACCGGAGGCATAAGATCGAGAACGAGCCGTTTTCGATTGTGGAGGTAGTCCGTGCGACGAATGATTCTCGGGATCGCGGTGATTACCGCCCTGACGCCTGCGGCGATCGCTCCCGTGTCCGGGAGCGCTGGAGCACTCGCCAAGCGCGGATGCGGGTCGATCAATCTCGGCGGGCCGAAGGTCTTCGCCAAGCACAACATGCGCTGCTCGCAGGCGAAGTCGTACGCCAAGGATGTCTACGCGAGCCGCGGCGAGGACGAGCCACGCCGGTTCAACTGCTCGTCGGGGAGCGGCTTCGAGGAAGGCGGCTTCTGCGAGCACGTCTCGAAGGAGAAGTACTTCTCCTGGCACCCGGGCGACTAGGGCGGCGCTTAGTCGGGTCGATCCGGCAGCTACGCGCCGTCGGCAACCGGCGCAGCCATGGATCCGCTCTCCTCGGCGGGCTTGCCGTAGCGCCGGGCGAGCCGGATCGATCCCTCGTAGAGGACCAGGAGGGGAATCATGATCATCATCATGCTGACCGGGTCGCCGCCCGGTGCGGCGGCGGAGACAACCGCGATCACGAGCACGGCGTAGCGGCGGGAACCTGCCAGTTGCTCCGGGGTGACGATGCCGAGCTTGGCGACCGACAGCACCGCGACCGGAATCTGAAACAGGATCCCCATCGCCAGCACGAGCACGCCGAAGAACGAGTAGTACTCGCCCGCCCGGACCTGGATGTCGAACTGGGCCTCGTTGAAGTTGAGGAGGAACTCGACGGCCGTCGGGAGGACCAGGAAGTACGCAAATGCGACGCCGGTCAAGAACAGGACCGGGATCGCGAGCAGGAACGGCCGCACCGCCCGCTTCTCCAAGGGCGAAAGGGCTGGCAGCACGAACGCGGAGATCTGCCATAGGACCACAGGCAGCGCCAGGATCAGTGCGCCGTACGCGGAGACCGTAACCGTGGTGAAGAACGGTTCCGTGACCCCCAGGGTCGTCGGCACCCGGTCCCCCGGCAGCGCCGCGTTCGCGATCTCGAGCATGAACTCGTTCTGCCAGAAGCAGAGCGCGAACGCGACGCCCAGCGCCGTGAGGGAGACGATCAGCCGGTTACGGAGCTCGTCGAGATGTTCGACGAGCGTGAGGCGGTCGCTGAAGCTCGCCGGCGCGATCCGGCGGGACAAGGCCATGGGAAGGTCCTAGGAGCGGCCGGCGGCGACGGCGTGCGTGTCGGCCTGCGCTTCGTCGCTCGAATCCGCAGCCGTGGCGGTGGACTCGATCACCGTCGATTCGGTCTCGTCGGCCTCATCGTCGTCCTTGGCGTCATCGCTGCCGATGCCCGCGACCGAGTCTTTGAACTCGCGCATTCCGTTGCCGGCGGAGCGCGCGAGCTCCGGGAGGCGCTTCGGGCCGAAGACCAGGAGCGCGATCACGAGCACGATGGCGATCTGCCAAATGCTGAAATCCATGGCCCTATCGCTCCACGCCGCTGCGGCCCGGCGTCTTGCCGGAGGCGGCGGCACTGCGGCTGCGCGCGCTCTCGGTCCCATCGATCCGCTCGTCGATTGCCCCCCGAGCGGTCTCGGCGAGTTCGTTGAGGCTGTTCCCGGCGCGCCGGCCGAGTTCCGGCAGGCGCTTGTATCCGAACATCAGCAGAGCCACGACGGCCACGATTGCGAGCGTAATCAACATCGGATTCCTCGTCTCAGTTCTTTTCTCATCGGTACTGATACGTCGCCGCCGCAACAGCGGATCAGTCAGCGCCCATGGTCTACTCGACCGTCACCGTGCCGCCCATGAACGGATGCAGCGCGCAGATGTAGGCGTAGGTCCCCGGATCCGCGAAGCTGACGGTGTCCGTGTCGCCGGCCTTGAGGATCCCGGTGTCGAACACCGGAGGATCGGAGTCCTCGGTGGCGGTATGCGACGCAGAGTCGTCGTTGCGCCAGGTGACCTTGCCACCGGCCGCGACGACCACCCCGTCGGGCTCGAACAAGAAGTCGGCGATCCCGACCTCGACCGCCGCCGGGGCGGCGCTCGTGGCAGGCGCCGGCTCAGCCTCCTCGCCGCCGCCGCACCCGAGCAGCGCGAGGGCGGCGGCGAGCGGTGCGGCGAGGAACGTGGCCGTGCGGACCATGCCCTCGCCGCCGTTACTCTCTTCGCCTCGGGCTCAGGCCTTGACGAACGGCTCGACCGCCGCCAGTACCTGCTTCATCGTCAGCGACGGGTCGAACGCCTCGGGCGCCGGCGACTCGCCCCTCTGCAGGCGGATCGCAGCCGCGTGGCGCGCCTCGACCTGGACGATGCTGCCTGCCGTGGCGAGCAACTCCTTCGACTCGAGGTCGGGGCCCGCGCCGTCGTAGGCGCTGACTCCGGTGTCCTCGAAGGTCTGCGCCAGCTCGAGGAACGCGTCCTCGGAGGCGAACGCATCGCCGAAGTCGACTCCGGGCGCCTTCACCGGCATACCGCCGAGGTCGGAGATCGCGGCGGTGAGCCCGTCGACATGGGCCTTCTCGTCCTTGGCGAGCAGGTCGACCAGGTCACCGAGCTCGCCCGAGGGCTTGAGCTCCGAGATTGCCGTCTCATAGAACGCGGACTCCAGGTACTCGAGAGTCAGCGCGTAGTTGAGAATGTCGATGTCGCCGCTGCTCGCGTCCTGCGCAAACGCTCGGCGAAGGAACGGGCCGGCGGCGAGGGCGCCGTAGAGGGCCGCTGCCCCCATCGCCCCCTTGACCAGCAGGGCGCTGCGGTTGATCGGCTCGATTTCTACTTGCGCCAACTCGGGCGCGGCCATTCTCGGTGTCTCCATGGTCGGTCCTTTCCAGTTCAGGTCTTGATTTCGGATCTCGTCAGACATGGCACTCAGCTGACGATGAACGGCTGGACCTCGTCGAGGACCGTCGACTCGTCGGCCGGCTTGGCGAACGGGCCATCCGGTGTGATCGGCTCGCCGAGGATCGTTGCCAGCGTCGCCGCGTGGCGGGCCTCGACGGCGTGAATCGCAAGTGCCGAAGCCAAGATCTCCTTGCTTTCGATCATCGGCGCGGCACCGAGGTACGCGGCGGCGCCGAGGTTCTCGACTGCGGCCGCGGTACTCAGCACGGTCTGTGCATCCTTCAGGTCGAACTTCGTCTTCGGCGCGGTCGCGGGCTCGCCGAGCTTCGCGGCGACGGCCTTGAGCGCGTCGACATGCTCCTGCTCCTGCGCGCCGAACTCCTCGATGAGGGCCTGGTCCGCACCCGAGAAGAGACCGCTCTTGGCGACCTCGTCATAGAACGCCGCCTCGAGGTACTCGAGGGTGAGCGCGTAGTTGACGATGCCGAGATCGCCTTCTCCGAACTGTGATTCGGCATTCCGCGGTTGTCGTCGTGCCTGCGCTCGTCGACGAGGTCGTCTCGTCATCTCCGCAAGCGGCAAGGCCGATGACGGCGGCACTCGAGCCGCCGCTCAGCAGCATGAACTTCCGCCGGGACACCGGGTCTCCTACAACGCGGGCTACCGCGCTCTGATTTTGCTTTGTGCTGCTCATGGGGTTTGCCTCCTGTGTCAGCGTCTGGGTCAAGTGCGCCCGCAAGGAGGCGGTCGCAAATCGATCTCGTTAGTTGCGACTACGGCCTTCTTGCATCTCTGGATCACTCGCCGCGTAGTTGGACGCCCCAAACGCGGTCGCGCCCGGCAACGGGCCGGGCGCGAGGCGAACGGTGTGCTCGGTCGACCAGCAACCGCGCAACTAGCCCTGGATGAAGCCCGTCTTCTCGACCGCCTTCAGCACCTGCTTGGCGGTGAACGGCTTGTCGAACGGCCCGTCGGGAGTGATCCCGTCGGAGCTGTTCTGCGCGATCAGCCCGATCACGGACGCGTGGCGAGCCTCGACTGTGAGGATCGAGCCCGCGGCGACGACCGTCGACGGCGTCTTGATGTTGAGCACCTGGCCGAGGTAGGCGTGGACCCCCGTGTTCTCGAGTGCGAGTGCGGTGGCGACGAACATCTCCTCGCTCGACGTCGTGTCGCCGAAGTTGAACTTCGGCTTCGGGACCGCGTCGCTCTTGAGCGCCTTCTTCAGGTACTTCACGTGGGCGTTCTCATCCGCAGTGACGGTCTTCAGGAAGACGTCGGTCTGCGCGTTCTTGATGAACGACGAGCTCGCCTGGTTCGCGGTCGCCTCGTTGTAGAAGGCCGCCTCCAGGTACTCGAGCGTGAGCGCGTAGTTGAGGACTCCGATGTCGCCCCTGCCGAAGCTCTTCGGCGGGCGGCCGGAGCCCGCGGCGAGGGCCGTGCCCGGGACCAAGCCGCCAAGCAGGGCTCCGCCGCCGACGACGGCTCCGCCTGCGAGCCCCGCCTTGCGCAGAAAGGCCTGCCGTGTATCTCCGCTTCCCAGCGTTTCGTCCGCTTCGAGCGCGGTCTCGCTGATCGCGCCGTCCACGTCCACATTTTCCAGACTCATTCTCGAATCCATACGACCTCCTCGTTGACTGGTTGGACCGTCACCCGCATTGATCGCGGGCGTCGGGGTTCAGGAGGTGTGCGTCGATCACGCAGCACTGGATCACCGAGTGGCCTGCCCGCGTCGATTTGATCCATTGCGCCATCGCGGACGCCCTCGGGCAGCTGGTCGAGCCAAGCGCGTGGCGGAGCGTGTCGCGGTGGATCCCCGTCCTGCGAGTCTCGCCACGGTGAGAGCCCGGCCTGATGGGATCCGGCGAACCGGCTTTAGACCGGCGAGGTGGACAGTATGCAGAGGGGCACTTAAGATCGCCTCGACCGCGACAACTCGGAGGTTTCAATGAGCCGCGCCACGCGGCCAACTCTCACGCCGCCCGAGCGCGAAGTACTGACAATGCTGGCTCACGGCGCCACCGGGGCAGAGGTCGCCGCGGCGCTCGTCATTTCCCCCGAGACGGTGCGCAGCCGCACTCGCAGCGCACGCAGGCGGCTCGGCGCGAGGACGCGCACGCAGGCAATAGCCCTCGCCGTGCATCGCGGTGAGATCGAGATGTAGCCACGCCTCACCGGTTTCGGTAGATCGGGTTCCCCGTCGTTTAGCGCGGCAAGCGCGGGTTACCCGCACCAAAGCTGTCCCTGGAAGCTTTGTCTCTCCCTTCCGTCCATCGACAGCCCTGACCATCGAGGGGACCGAGATGCGGTTGGTCTATGACCGAGGACGGCACCGAGTTCTTAAAGGGGGGTCAATTCACGGACGCGATCTCTGCGCCGACGGCCGAGCTCCACGCGGAGTTCGACGACCACGGCCGGACCAGTGCAACCGCGTGCACCGGCGCGCCGGCAGGGGAAGGTGCCGGTTAGACGTGCCGAGCGTCACAACCCCCGACAGCGCCATCGACGCGGGATTGATGCAACGCGTCCAAGCCGACGACGTCGAGGCGTTCGAGCAGCTATACGACCGTCACGCCACGCGCGCCTACCGCGTGGCATTTTCAACTTGTGGTGATGCGCACCGAGCCGAGGAGGCGGTTCAGGACGCCTTCTTGAAGATCTGGCGAGCGCGGGCCACCTTTCGGTCGCAACTGAGCTCCTTTCAGGCGTGGTCGATGACCGCCGTCCGGAGCGCGGCCATCGACGTGCTGCGCTATGAGGGCGCCGGCAAGCGGCCGAGACTGGCCGAGCAAGATCTGGACCTGGTCGATCCTCAGTCCGAACCGCTCGTCGACAGCTTGGTCCGTGATGATCAGGCTGCCGCGGTCCGGCGAACGCTGCAAGAGCTTCCGGCCGCACAGTCCGAGGTGATCTCCCTCGCGTTCTTCGGGGAGCTGAGCCACGCCGAGATCGCGGAGAGGTTGGCGCTGCCGCCCGGCACCGTCAAGGGCCGCATGCGGCTGGGGCTCGAGAAGCTCCGCCGCGGGCTTTTAACCGAAGAGCCCATAGCGAAACGCCCCTCACTTTGAGGGGCGTCTCACGTACAGGGAGGAGAGATATGTGTTTTTTGTTCTGTGGGACGGAGGCCGGCTGTTATTAGGTGCTGCGGGCCAAGGTGAACCGCGTTGAAGCGGTCAACAGGGCCTGGGCGACACCAAAGCCGACCAGAAAGATCGATGCGTACCACTCGCTGGTCGCGAGCCCGATCGCCAGCCCGCCGATGACGGCGACGATCACGAGCAGGTAGTCGAAGTCGGCGTGCGCAGAGATCGGAACGCTACGTCCGGGCGAATCGACCTGAATCGCGAGCGTCAGGAGCGTGACGCCGAGGACGACGCTGATCAGCATCGCGGCGGTGCCGAAGTCGAACACGAACGGCGCGACCATGAGCAGCGGCGCGGCGATCACCTCGATCGCGCTGTGGGCAGTGAGCGAAATTCCTCGTCTCATGATGAAACCGAGGATACGAACGTATGTGCGATCCGAGTGTGACACGGGTCACACTCGGATCGCCTACGCCTACGCCGCTACTTGATTCGCCACCGGTACTTCGCGGGTGACTTGTCGCGGTTGCCGGAGGTGTCCGTCGCCCGGACCTTGAACCGGTGCTTGCCTTGATCGAGGCCCTTGTACTTCTTCGGCGAGGAGCAGCCCTTCCAGCGGCCCTTGTCGAGCTTGCACTCGAAGCTCGAGCCGGCTTCGTTGGAGGTGAAGCGGAAGCGAGCCTTGTGCGACCTCGTCTTCTTCTTCGGCTTCTTGGTGATCTTCGTCTTCGGCGGCTTCGTGTCGTCCTCGCCGTAACCTCCGCCACCGCCTCCCCCGCCGCCACCGCCGGGTCCGCCGGCGACGACGCCGAGATAGCGCATCGCGTCACCCATCAGGGCGGCCCGCTGCGCGGCGGTCCTCACGCCCTCGAAGCCGAAGCCCCAGGTGAGCGTGTCTGCGGTCGCGACGCCCGGCCCGGCCGCGTAGTCGCGCGCCTGCGAGCGCTCCCAGGCGTTCTGGGTTCCCGGCCCTGACCCCGCCGGGGGCGGGCCGGCGGTAAAGCCGCCGAAGTCGGTCTCGAAGTCGACCGTCTCCGTGACCGCTCCGTCCTTCGACACCTGGACGTCGTCGAGGAACACGCCGAGCCCTTCGACCGCGAAGTCCTGGACGTAGGAGATCGAGATCTCGACCTGCTCTCCGGCATAGGCGGAGAGATCGATCGTCCAGTCCTGGAACCCGGCCGAGTTGCCCGTCGCGCCGTGCCACTCACCGGTGGTGCCCACGGGCTCGCAGGTGCCCGGGGTCTGGTAGTGGTCGAGGAATGGATGGATCGAACGCCAGTCGATCGGGCACGACTCCGCGGTGTCGTTGATCGTGTGCCCGTTCTCGTCCGGCAGCGTCGTCCAGTCGTTCGGATCGCTCACCGGGTGCGCCTCGACGATCACGAAGTCGTAGAGCGGCTCGAGGTCGTACGAGATCTTGAACGAGAGCTCGCCGCTCGCCGCTCCGGTCAGGTCGATGGTCTTTCGCAGGCGCTGCCACCCGTCGTCCTCCGAGTCGGCGACGGCGTAGAAGTCCCCGCTCGGCGGATCGAAGGGACTCGGCCCCGGCACCTTCACCGCCGCCTCCGACGCGAACAGGGGGAATGCCGCCTCGGGCAGGATGCTCGACGTCGTGAGCATCGAGTAGACGTGCTCCTGGTTGTCGGCGCTGTCCGCCCCGTTGAGCGCGAACGCGGTGGACCCGAACGGCCCGCCGGCGCCCAGGAGCTGCAAGGCCGAGGCAGCCGGCTTGTCGGGGGCGTCGAACGGCGTCCCGGCCACGTGGCTGTACTGGTACGCCCCGAGCCAGTACTGAAGGAAGTCGTTCGAGAGCGGAATACACGCTCCCGGGCGGGCCGTGTTGCAGTACGGCGGCTCGCCTTCGACGTTGAACGCGTACCCGTCCAGCTGCTGCTGCGCGTGGTACTGCCCGTTGTAGAGCAACTTGCCGCCCTCGTTGAGGTAGGAGCGGACGTCGACGATCGTGTCGTTCACGACTCGTTGGACTCCGCTCCCGCCCGGCTGGTCGGCCGCCCTCGTGAGCAGGTCATTGCCCGTGTACCAGACGACGGCGTCGTAGTGGCTCAGGACGCCCAGGGCGTCGGGTGCCTGCCGACCCTCGGCATCGATGTCGTAGACGTCCGCCTGGATCCCGTTGGCCGCCAGGGCCTGGGTGAAGTACTGATCGAAGTGCGGCCCCGGTCCCGCCGGATACGCGGGGCTGGTGCTCGCCGTCGAGGTCGAGCCGGTGTAGTCCTCCGCGGCCAGCACGAGCACCCTGTTGCCCGTGTCGGAGCGGACTTCGTACGTGAAGGCCTGCGAGCTCTCTCCGCCCTCGGCCTCGAACCACACCTTCACCTCGTCGCCGGGGTCCGTTCCGGTGACGGTACCGCGGACGTAGTGGTAGTAGACGTTCTGGTTGTTGCCGTAGCGCTCGCCACCGTTGAACTCGGAGGTCGAGGCCGACTGCCTCGCGCCGCCGTTGACCTTCCAGTGGACGGTCAGGTCGCCGAGCTCGCGCTTGGCGTTGATCTCGACGGGCTGTGGATCGCCGTAGGAGACGTCGAACGGCCTGATCTGGAAGTCAGGCGCTTCGCGTCCAAGGTGCGACTCGGGATTGTCCGGGTCGTCGGCGGAGTCCGCCACGTCGAGCGCGAACGGGACGTTCTTCTCGAACGCGTCCTGCAGGTCGGCGTTGGAGTCCTGGAAGGCGAAATCGCTCTCCTCGTCGATGTCGCCGTCCCGATCCGTGTCGATGCCGCCGCCCCGTGCGGGGTCGGCGACGTCCATCTCCGGGGTCCAGGCCAGGGTCTCGTACTTGGAGTGGGCGTGCTCGGTCGTCTCGCCGTTCGTGGTGTAGAGCTCGGACGAGAGGTCCGGGTCGTACGGATTGGGCGCACCAGGGGGCTTGCCGGCGATCGCCGAGTCGACATCGGTGCCGGAAAGAGCCTGGTAGAGCGTGTCGTCAGGGCTCTCGGTCTGGACCTGGAAGCCGTGGCCGTAGAGGAGGAGCTCGGCGGCCGAGTGGTAGTTGATCATGAACTCGAACCCGATATCGCGCAGCAGGCCGTCGAGCGCCTGGCTCTCGGGCTCGGACTGCGGTGAGGGGCCGCGGTACGTGTCGTCCGCCGGATCATCGGCGGAGCCCTCGTTGTCGTAGCCCCAGTAGGTCGAGAGGTTCCGGTTCAGGTCGACGCCGTCCCCGACGGTGATCTGGCCGTCGCCGTTGATGTCGCGAAGGTTCTTCCTCCAGAGACGGTTCCCCGGCGTGAAGGTGAAGTCGTAGCCGTCGGGGTTGGCGACGAAGACGAACCACAGCTCGCGCTGGTTGACGAGCCGGGTGAGCTCCTCGGAAGCGACTCCGTCCACGGGCGCGCCGTCGGTCCCGACCGCCGTGCCCGTCCCGTCGTAGTTATCGATGTAGAGGTGTGCGAGGCGGCGGACCATCTCCGGGGTGATCCACTCACGGGCGTGCTGTGCTGCGTGGTAGAGGACCGCCGGCTTCGAGCCGGGCGGGTTCGATGCCTCACGGGCATCGCGCGTGACCCGCAGCGCCAGCAACGGCGCGCCGTTCAGCGTGGTCCCGTAGGGCACAGCCTGAACGATCTCCGGGTTGTCCTCGGCCAGTGCCTGCATCTCCTGGTAGAGCGTTAGACGAGGGTTCCCGTTGTTGCGACGGCCGACGTAGCAATCGCCGGTGCCCGGCGCCGCGCATTCGTCGTTGAAGTAGGGGCGGTAGACCCGATAGGAGCCATCGGGCTGAACGCCCTCAGTCCCGACGTCGCCGGCGGCCGCGCTCCCCCCCTTGAGCTCGGCCTCGACGCCTTGCTTCTCCAGCGCCGCGACCTGCGCGGGCGTGGCGGCGATCTCGAGCGTGTCACCAACCCGGCCCTCGACCGTGTCGAACCCCTCTTCGGCGAGCGTCTGCAACACGGAGCCGTCCGTGATCTCGACTGCGTATGGCGTCAGGCCCGTATCGGCAGCAAGCGTCGAGCCGGCTCCCGGGCCGAGCGTGATTACGAGCGCGCAGGTCAGTGCGACGCCCCCCAAGTGGCGCTTCGAGATCACGGCGTCAGCCTCCCTGTCCCCCACTGGATTGTTTTGCTGCGCGGGAAACTATGGGGCGATCGGCGGCCTGTCAAGTCCCGCTGGCAAGCCGCTTCCCCGCCCCGAGGGCTTTGGTCACCTGCTCGGCGACGCCGGCCCCGGTAAGGCCGACCTCCTCGCGCAGCAACGCGGGCTTGCCGTGGGTGACGTAGCGATCGGGAAGCCCGACGCGAAGCACGCGTGCGCGCTCCTGGCCGGCCTCGCCGAATGCGTCCTCGAGGTGCTCAAGGACGCCGGAGCCGAACCCTCCGGCGAGCACGTTCTCCTCGATCGTGACGACGAGATCGTGGTCTGCCGCGAGGCGTTCGATCAGCCGCTCGTCGATCGGCTTGGCGAAGCGGGCGTCGGCGACGGTCACGTTCAAGTCGTGCTCGGCCAGCAGAGCGGCGGCGTCGAGCGCGAGGCTGACGCCGTAGCCGTAACCGAGCAGCGCGACCCTCTCCCCCTCCTTCAACACCTCGCCGGTGCCGATCGAGATCTCGCGCGCGTGATCCGGAAGCGAGACGCCCTCGGCGTTGCCGCGCGGATAGCGGAAGGCGATCGGGCCCTCGTCGTGGGCGAGCGAGGTCCGCAGCATGTGAACGAGCATCGCCTCGTCGCGTGGCGCCATCACCACAACGTTCGGGAGCGAGCGGAAGTAGGAGATGTCGAAGGCGCCGTGGTGGGTCGGACCATCGTCGCCCACGAGGCCCGCGCGGTCCATCGCGAAGACGACGTTGAGCTTCTGCAGGCAGACGTCGTGGACGATCTGGTCGTAGGCGCGCTGAAGGAAGGTCGAGTAGATCGCACAGACGGGCTTTGCCCCCTGGATCGCGAGGCCGGCGGCGAACAGGACCGCGTCCTGCTCGGCGATGCCGACGTCGTAGTACTGCTCGGGCAGCTCGGATTGGAGGGCCGTGAGGCCGGTTCCGCCGGCCATCGCAGCGGTGATCCCGATAACCCGCGGGTCGCGCTTCGCCTCGACCACGAGCGCGTCGCCGAAGACCGCGGTGTAGGCGGGCGGCGGCGCCGCAGGCTCCGGCTCCGCGGGCCGCTGCGCCTCCTCCATCTCCTCGCGGCTCAGCGGCGTCTTCGGCGCGGCCTTCTTCGGCGCCGGCATGCGCTCGACGATCGAGCCGGGCTTCGCGGCATGCCACTTCTCCATTCCCTCCAGGCCGCCCTCCTCGGCGGGCTCGAAGCCCTTGCCCTTGATTGTCTGGATGTGGACGACGACGGGGCGGTCGGCGGCGAGCGCCGGCTCGAGCGCCTCGCGCAGCGCGGTCACATCGTGGCCGTCGATCGGGCCCACGTACGCGAGGTCGAGCTCCTCGAACAGCAGACCCGGGGCGGCGTAGGCCTTGATCGCCGCCTTGATCTCGGGGCCGAGCTTCTCGATCTGGCGGCCGAGACCAAGCGGGAGCTTGGTCAGTGCGCCCTCCACATCCTCTCGGGCGTGGTAGAGGCGGGGGTTGAGGCGCGTGCGCTGGAAGAGACGTGAGAGGGCGCCGACGTTCGGCGAGATCGACATCCCGTTGTCGTTCAGGACGATCACGATCGGCGTCTGCAGGCCGCCGGCGTTGTGAAGGGCTTCGAAGGCAACGCCCCCCGTCAGTGCCCCGTCGCCGATCACGGCGACGACCTTGCCGTCCTCGCCGATTCCGTGACGCATCGCCTCCTTGAGACCCACGGCGTAGCCGATCGAGGTCGATGCGTGGCCGGCGCCCATGATGTCGTGCTCGGACTCGAACACGGAGCAGAACGGAGCGAGCCCCTCGTACTGGCGGATCGTCTCGAGCCGGCCGGCGCGGCCGGTGAGGATCTTGTGCGGGTAGGCCTGATGGCCGACGTCCCAGAGCACCTTGTCGCGCGGCGAGTCGAGCAGGCTGTGGAGGACCGTGGTGACCTCGCACGTGCCGAGGTTGGCGCCGAAGTGGCCGCCGATCTCGCCGATCGTGTCGATGATCAACTCGCGCACCTCCTGTGCGACCTGAGCCAGCTCGGCGTCCCCGAGATCACTCAGGTCGTCCGGGCCGGTGATCGAGTCGAGCAGGCGCTGACTCCGCTCGCCGCCGTCGCTGTTCGGGGCGTCGCTCATGAGGCCCATGATTGTGGCAGCACCCGCGCTCAGCGCTCAGCGAACGGCAGTCCGCCGATCACAGCTCCCGGCACCTCGATCTCCGGCTGTGACGGTGTGTAAGAGCAGCGATCTTCGTCCGGGCAAAGGGTGTCGATCACGACCCGGGACCCGCGACCACGGCCCGAGAACGGCTCGACCTCGATCAGGTCGACTGCGCGCAGCTCCGGACTGTCGGCCTCGAAGTGAAGCTCGGCGAAGCCGGCATAGGCAACCCCGGCGTCGAAGATCCCGCCGGCCCCGAGCGACCCGCCGTCGACGACGGTGATCGACCCGAACCGGTCGATGTGCTGGCGGTGGTCGTGCCCGGTCGCGATCGTGAGCGGCCGCTCGTAGCCGTCCGCCCAAAGCGACTCGGCGAGGGCCGCCGCGAGCCCTGACTGATGGACGACGGCAATGTCGGGGGCCGGCGTCAACCGATCGAACCAGCGGCGAAGCGCCTCCGCGGCACGTGCCGCGCGCTCCTCCCCGTCCTCGAAGTCCTCGAACGTGAGCGAACGATCCGGATCGGCGAGATCGTCGCCGGAGCCCTCGAGCGGATCGGGAAAGCCGGCGACCTGCAAGCCGTCGAGCTCGACCGTCGTGGGGTGCGCCGGCGAGCGGTCGATGACGTCGACCCCGGCGTCGGCGAGCTCCTCCATGAGCAGCCCGGAGTCGTGATTCCCCGAAACCGCGAGCACCGGGTCGCCGAGGGCGGCAACTCCGCTCGCGAGCAGCGATGCCTCGGCCGCGGTCCCGCGCTGCCCGAGATCGCCGGCGAACAGGACGGGGGTACCGTCGAAGAACCGGGATACGGGATCGATCACGAGCGCATTCGCGTGCAGGTCCGAGCCGAGGAAGACGTCCCGGCCGTCCTGCCCGCGGATGGGCTCGTCGGCAAGCACGGTCGAGACGCTGCGAACGATGCTCTCGAGCTCGGATCCGTAACCGCTGCCGAGTCGCTCCGTCTCCGCGGCGGCGAGCAGGCGCTCGAGCTCGGCGCCGCGGGCGTAGTACGTCGGGGTCTCGAGCGCGCTCTCATCGAAGCTCGTCCACGCGAAGACGATCGAGCCGCCGGCGACGAGGAGGTAGCCGACAGCCAGCAGGGCCGGGAAGGCGGCGGGCGCGCCGCGTGCGCGCGGCCAGAGGGCGAATGCGATGGCGCCGAGCACCGCGACGGCGCCGAGCGCCCACAAGAGGGCCCGGATGACAGCATCCCGAGCGCCTTCACCGAGCTCGTCGCGCGCACGGTCGAGCACCTCGCGGTCGTCCGCGGCGGCCTCGAGGAGGGACGCTCGCTCGATCGTTCGCAGCTCGAGCCGCAGCTCGAACGGCCCTGAGAACGCGGCCGCCCGCAGGCCCCAGTCGGCGAGCGGAACGTACGCCTCGACGCCACCGGGGATCGAGGGCGCCAGTTCATAGGAGACCCGGCCGAGCTCGGTGTTCTTGCTCGCCGGGCCGGCGAGCCGCAGACCGAGAAGGGTCCCGGCGAGGACAATTGCAAGCGCCGCGAGGGGCAACGCCGCGCGTGCCGCCACCGTGCGGGTTCTAGCGACTGCCATCGGTTGAGAGTAGGTGGCACTTGACCTGCAGGCCATGCCGTGAGAGGTTCGGCAGCGAATCGCAGCATCCGCCGGCAATCTGCCGCAGCGGGGGGAAGGAGTGCGGATGGCAACCGAGGCACAGGCCGTAGACGAGGCCAAGCTCGAGGAGTTCATGGGCCAGGCGGTGACCGATCTGGGGGCCGCGCTGAACGGGGTCCTGGTGATCCTCGGAGGCCGGCTCGGCCTCTGGGACGCGATGCATGGAGCCGGCGCGCTGAGCGCGGCCGAGGTGGCGGAGCGGAGCGGCATCTCCGAGCGCTACTGCCGCGAGTGGCTGGCCGCTCAGGCCGCCAGCGGCTACGTCACCTACGACGGCGACGCCGACACGTTCACGCTGCCCCCCGAGCAGGCGATGGCGTTCGCCGACAAGGACAGCCCGGTGTTCATGCTGGGCGGGTACCACCTCGTCAGCTCGGCGTTCAAGGACCGCGACCAGATCGAGGAGCGCTTCCGCTCGGGCGACGGCTTCGGCTGGCACGAGCACGACCCCGAGCTCTTCCTCGGCACCGAGCAGTTCTTCCGGCCCGGCTATCAGGCGCACCTGGTGCCCGAGTGGCTGCCGGCGCTCGAGGGCATGGATGAGAAGCTCCGCTCCGGCGCCAAGGTCGCCGACATCGGGTGCGGGCACGGGATCTCGACGTTCCTGATGGCGCAGGCCTATCCGGAGTCGACCTTCCACGGGTTCGACTACCACGACGCGTCGGTCGAGCGCGCGAGCGAGATCGCCGCGGCGGAGGGCGTCGCCGAGAACACCGAGTTCGCGGTCGCGAGCGCCAAGGATTACCCGGGCGAGGACTACGACCTGGTCTGCTTTTTCGACTGCCTCCATGACATGGGCGATCCCGTGGGCGCGATGAAGCACGTGCGCGAGACGATCGCCGACGACGGCACCGTGATGCTCGTCGAGCCGTTCGCAAACGACGCGCTCGGCGAGAACCTGAATCCGGTCGGCCGGATCTTCTATGCGGCCTCGACCCTGATCTGCACGCCTTCCTCGCTCGACCAGGAGGTGGGGCTCGCTCTCGGGGCCCAGGCGGGCGAGGGCCGGCTTGGCGATGTGGCGCGGGAGGCGGGGTTCAGTCGCTTCCGACGCGCTACCGAGACGCCGTTCAACCTCATCCTCGAGGCCAGGCCGTAGGGACGGGGCCCGCCCTAGGTCTGGCGGGTGTGGATGAAGTCGGTGATGCGAGCGAGGTCGGCGGTCTCACCGCCGATTTGCTCGAGCTCGGCGCACGCGTTCGCGTGCGACTCCTCGGCGAGCGCCCGCGCCCGGTCGAGGCCGAAGAGCGAGACGTAGGTGAGCTTGCCGTGGCGCTCGTCCGAGCCCTGCGGCTTGCCTAGCTCCTCGTCGGATCCGGTGACGTCGAGGATGTCGTCGACGATCTGGAAGAGGACTCCGAGCTCCTCGGCGAAGGCGCGGTAGGTGGCCATCCGCCCCTCGTCGACCCCCGCCAGGATCAGCGGCACGGCGATACTGGCTCCGATCAGACGACCCGTCTTCAGCGAATGGAGCTCGCGCAGATCCCGTGCCTCGGCTGACCCGGCCGCCCCCGGAGTCGAAGCCGAGGAGGCGGGCGGAACGTTGTTGGTCGTCACGTCCACATACTGGCCGCCGACCATCCCCGCAACCCCGGTTGCCTCGCACAGCTCGGCGAGCGCGCCGAGGACGCGGGCCGGCTCGCCGTCCTGGACGCGGGCGAAGTGGCGAATCGCCTCGGCGAAGAGCCCGTCGCCGGCCAGGATCGCGACGTCCTCGCCGTAGACGACGTGCGAGGTCGGGCGCCCGCGCCGCAGCTCGTCGTCATCCATCGCCGGCAGGTCATCGTGAATCAGCGAGTAGGTGTGGATGAGCTCGATCGCGGCGGCCGCGGGCAGGACGGTCTGCGGCTCGAAGCCGGCGGATCGGGCGGCCGCGAGGCAGAGCACGGGCCGGATGCGCTTACCGCCCGCGAGGAGCGAGTAGCGCATCGCCTCATCGAGACCTCCGGTGACCGGCGTCGAGGAGAACGCGAGCTCGGCGAGGTAGTCCTCGACGAGGCCGCGCAGGTCCTCGGGATAGTCGGCCGGCCTACTCCCCGGACTCGACATCGCGAAGCGCCCGGTCGACGTCGTTGCCCGCCTCGGAGACGACGGTCGCCGCCTCGCGGGCCAGCTCCGCCGCCTCCTCGTCGCCGAGGTCGGGCGAGCGGAGCTGCTCGCTCAGCTCTCGGAGCCTTGCCGCGGCAGCCCGGATCGAGGCGAGCGCGTCGCTCACGTCGCCGCCCCCTGCTCCAGCTCACGGGCGGCGGATCCGAGAATGCCGTTGACGAAGCCAGGCGCCTCGGCGCCGCAGTACTCCTTCGCCATGTTCACGGCCTCGTCGATCGCGACCTCGGTCGGCGCCGCCTCCCGATCGCGCATCTCGTGCAGGGCGACGCGCATGATCGAACGCTCGAGCTGCGCGATCCGCTCGAGGGCCCAGCCGCGCGAGAGCCGCGCGATCTCGGCGTCGAGCTCGGCGATCTCGGCATCGGTTCCCTCGGCGAGCTCGCGCGTGAACGGCTTCGCGTCCGCCAGCAGCTGGTCGAGCGGCTTGCCGGTCACGTCCCGCTGGTAGAGCGCGAAGACCGCATCGCGTCGTTGGTCGGAGCGGCGCATTGGCTGGAGCCTACGCGGTGGGCGCGCCGCTAACTCGGATTCGCTCGGCTGACTGGGCCGGGTCGAGGATTGCCTGTCGGTAGGTGATGCGGAGGACTCGTTCGCCCGCCTGCTCGAGGATCGCCTGGCGCTCCGCGTCGTCTTCCCTCGCGACGGGGTTGTCGTGCCACGCGGCGCCGTCCGCCTCGACGACGATGCGCTGGGCGGGCCAGCGGAAGTCGGGAACGATGCGGCGGCCGTTGATCGTCAGCGGGCGATTGACGTCCGGGTGCTCGAAGCCGGCCTCCAGGATCAGGTCGAGGACGATGTCTTCGAGGACGGACTTCGTCGGCGCCGGGCCGGTGGCGATCACCTCGGCGAGGCGCCTCGAGCCGCGGCACGGGCCGAGTCGCCGAATCACCTCGCCGACCTGGCGGACGCTGACCAGACGCATGCCCTGGGCGCGGCGGACGGCGGAGCGGAGCGGACGGCCTTCGAGGGCGGCAGCGAAGTCGAGGAGGGTGCGTGCCGGCGACGTGACCGGGACCTGCTGCGTCACCGCCCGGTCTCGCAGCGAGAGGCGGCGAGTCCGGTGCGCTCGAATTCCCCGGTGTCGGCGCCGGCAATCGCCGACCACGAGCACGTCCGGCGCTCGCCCCTCCTCATATTCGAAAAATCCCCACAGGGCGGCGGCCGAGAAGTGGCTTGCCACGGCATCAGGACCACAGGCCTTCACGGCGGCAAGTAGGCGGCCCTGCCATGGCGGCGTCGGGTGACCGACTGCGTACACCCCTCGATGAAGCAGGTGGAGGTGGCCGGCCTGGTGACGCCGAGCGATCTGGTTGCGCGTCAGTCCGCAGGCGCGCAGATCCACCGTTGAAGCAACACCCCACGCCTCGTCCACCACCGCCGCCACCGCCAAATCCGGCCGAGCGGGCAGTTTGTCCCGCATACCGGTACGAAGTGACCGCTCGGGTGCCACGGCCCGCACCCTGACGCCTCACCGCGAACATGTGGCGCGGGCTTAGTGCCGGAAGCGTGTCGCGCTACCCGACGCTCGCGCACTCCACGGAGCGAAAAGCGAGGCCGTCCGCGAGCCTCGGCAGGTCCCCGGGATAGCCGGCCGGCGCCTCGTGTGATCTCAGGCGCGCGAGACGTACTCGCCGGAGCGAGTGTCGACGCGGACCTTGTCGCCTTCGTTGACGAAGAGCGGCACGTTGACGATGACGCCGGTCTCGAGCGTGGCGGGCTTGGTGCCGCCTCCCGATGCGGTGTCGCCCTTGAGGCCCGGGTCCGTCTGGGTCACGGTGAGCTCGACCGCGCTCGGCACCTGGACGCCCGAGGGCTTCTCGTCGACGAGGAGCAGCTCGACCGTCTCATTGGGGAGCACCCACTGCATCTCCTCGCGGATGCCGTCGAGCTGGATCTCGGTCTGCTCGTAGGACTCGGTGTCCATGAACACGGCGGCCGGACCGGAGTCGTAGAGGTACTGCATCTGCTTCGTCTCGGTGCGCACCGGGCGGAACTTCTCCCCGGCGCGGAAGGTCTTGTCGACGACGTTGCCGTCCTCGGCGCGCTTCAACTTCGTGCGCACGAAGGCCCCGCCCTTGCCCGGCTTGACGTGCTGGAACTCCATGATCCGGTAGATCGTCCCGTCGACCTCGATATGGGTCCCGTTCTTGAACTGGTTCGTTGAGATCACGGCGCGTGAGGGTAGCGGGGCACGCCCCGCTCAGCTCAGCACTTGTCCTTGGGCTCGAAGTCCTCCTTGTGGACGCCCTCCGAGAGGATCTGGTTGCCGAAGACGACCAGCTCGGGATGGTGGAAAGTGATCTCGCCGGGCGACCATTCCGCGGAGCCCCCCTCCCAAAAATCCGTGTAGGCGTTGACGATCGCGATCACCGTCGCCTCGTCGAAGTTGGCGGAGTGCTTGACCGCCACGTTCACGTCCTTGAGCGGCTTTTCCTTGTTGAACACCGGCAGGTCCAGCGTCACCTCGATCTCGAACTCGGTGTCGCCCCCGGAGCCGCCCGCCCGCGACTCGAACTTGTAATAGCCGAGCTTGCCGCCCTTGCACTTCTTGGCCACGGCGTAGGCGAAGCCGATGCCCCCGCCCTTGACGTCGAAGAAATCCTGAAAGACCCACTTCCAAGCCGAGGCACCGGACGGGACCAAGAGCGCGCCCGCGCACGCCAGCGCGGTCACCGCCCCCAACACCGCCGCCTTTCGCGCACCGATCCGATCGCTCATTCGCACACCTCCGTCAAAGCCGACGATATCGCCACTTCGACCGCTCGGCAAATCCGTCACGTGATCGAGTCGGGCTAGCCTCGCACGGTGCGCGCATTCACCTGCGACAACTGCGGCCAGCTCGTCTTCTTCGAGAACACGGCCTGCCTCAACTGCGGCGCCGAGCTTGGCTTCGACTGGCGCGAGCGCGAGATGTTGCTGGTCGGAGAGCGCTCCCGCTGCGCCAACCTCAAGCTCGCCGGGTGCAACTGGGAGACCGAAGAACCGGCCGACCTCTGTTTCGCCTGCAACCTCACCCGCACCCGCCCGGCGGACGGCGATCTCGACGGCCTGCGCGAGTTCCGCGTCGCGGAGAAGGCGAAGCGCTGGCTCCTGTTCGAGCTCGGCGAGCTCGGGCTCCCGGTCGAGGGCTGGCAGGAACGCGAGGGTGGCCTCGCCTTCGACATGCTCTCGTCCAGTGCGGAGCCGGTGATGACCGGCCACGCGAACGGCGTCATCACGCTCGACCTCGCGGAGTCGGACGACGCCAATCGCGTCGCCCGGCGTGAGCAGCTCGCCGAGCCGTACCGCACCGTCCTCGGTCATCTCCGGCACGAGATCGGTCACTACTACTGGCCGATTCTCGTCGACAGCCCTGCGCCACTCACCCGCTCCCGTGAGCTCTTCGGGGATGAGAGCGCCGACTACGAGGCGGCGGTGAAGCGCCACTACGCGTCCGGACCCCCGGCGGACTGGGCGGACCGCCACGTGAGCGCCTACGCGACCATGCACCCCTCCGAGGACTGGGCCGAGACCTTCGCCCACTACCTACACATCCGCGACGGCCTGCAGACCGCTGCCGCGTACCGCGTGCGCGTCCTTGGGCCACCGGATGCCCCTCCCCCACGCCTCGTGAATCAGCTTGCCGCGCGCCCACTCCCCGACGAGCACGACTTCGACCGTCTGCTCTCCGACTGGCTGCCGCTCACCTACGCGCTCAACGCGATCAACCGCAGCATTGGACGCAGCCGGCTCTACCCGTTCGTGCTCTCGCCACCGGTGATCGAGAAACTCGCCTTCGTCCACGAGCTCGTCGAAGCCTAAACCCAAGGTCGAATGTTCACCCCCGGAAGAGCCGGGTAGGCGCGTTCGAGAACCCACTGAAGGAGGCAACGATGTCGGACAGCATCATCGACAAGGCCACCGGACGCGCAAAGCAGGCGTTCGGGGATCTCACCGGCGACAAGTCGACCCGCGCCGAGGGAATCAAGGAAGAGCGCAAGGGCGAGGCCAAGGACGAGGCCGCCCAGGCCGAGGAGGCAGCGGCTGAGAAGCGCGCCGAAGCGGCAGATCTCGAGACCAAGACCTAAGCGCCGATCCGCACCTCCGATCGGTGTCCGAGCCGGTCCGCTGCGCGCGGGCCGGCTCGCGGCGTTCTACGGGTCAGTCGGCAGGCTCCAACGGGGTCACCGCGGGACCGTTGATCACCTCGCCCAGCGGCTCGAAGCGGGAGCCGTGGCACGGGCAATCCCAGCTGCGATCGCCTGAGTTCCAGGTAACGATGCAGCCGAGGTGCGGGCAGCGGGCCGAGAGTTCGTGCAGTCCTCCCTCGGGGTCGCGGTAGACCGCGCGCTGCGCGCGCCCGTCGCCCACGACGGCTCCCTCCCCGGGCCCGATCGCTTCGCGCGTGGTCCGTCGGCGAAGGCGGTCGGCGACGAACCGGAACGCGAAGTCGGCTCCCTCGGAGGCGATCGACGGGAGCGCGGCGCGGGCGTTGAGGCGAACCGGGTCGAACGCCTCGGCGAAGCGGTGCTGACGACCGCAGATCTCGTCGGCGAGGATCTCGCCGGCGGTGATGCCCATCGCCAGGCCCCACTTCTTCATCCCGGTCGCCGTCCAAAGGCGATCCGAAAGCGGCCAGAAACGGCCGACCATCGGCAGCCCGTCGGCGGGCATGTTGTCCTGCGCCGCCCACCGGTACTCGATCGACTCGACCTCGAAGCGGTCCCGCGCGTAGCGCTCGAGGGCCCGATAGCGCTCGGCGCCGTCGGCCTGGCCGGTCTTGTGCGATTCGCCGCCGACGATGAGCAGTTCCTCGCCATCGAGCGGGTGCGAGCGGATCGAATGCGCCGGGCTCTCGGTCGAGAGGTACATCCCGGTAGGCGGAGCGCCGGCGAGGCGAACGCCGAGGCCATAGGAGCGCTCCGGGTGGGTGCGGGCGAAGTAGCCGCCTCGGTCGAGGAACGGGATGTGGGTGGCGACGACGACGTGCTTCGCCTCCACCGATCCCGAGTCGGCGCCGAGGACGCCTCCGCGTACCGTCCTCGCCCGCGTCCGCTCGTAGATCCGCGCCCCGCGGCCCTCGAGCTGCGCCGCGAGCGCGAGCAGGAACCGCTGCGGGTGGAACTCCGCCTGGTCCTGGCAGCGGATCGCCGCGACCACGTCCCACGGCAGGTCGACCGTTTCCGTGTAGGCGACGTCGAGGCCCGCCTCCGCGGCCGCCTCGACCTCCTCCTCGATCGCGCCCCGGTCCGAGTCCGTCTCGGTGTAGGTGAAGTTCTCGCGGCGGCGGAAGTCGCAGTCGATCGCATGCTCGGCCACCAGGCGGGCCGCAGTCGCGATTCCCGCCTCGTTCGCCTGCGCGTACGCCGTCGTGACCTCGGCGCCGAACCGCGATCGCAGGTCGGCGTAGGTGAGGCCATGGAGCGAGCTCAGCTTCGCGGTCGTGTTGCCGGTCACCCCGTGCCCGATCCGTCGCGCCTCGATCACGACCACGTCGAGGCCTCGCTCGGCGAGCTCGTAGGCGGTCGCGATCCCGACGATGCCGCCGCCGACGACACAGACGTCCGCGCGCTCTGCGCCCTCGAGCGATGGCCGGGCCGTCGGCTGCTCGCCGTCGAGCCATGGGGAGAGGTTCCGGCCCGGGAGCTGCTCGCCCCGGGGCCCAACGCGCGTTCCCGCCTCAGGCGTCGCCATCGATCTCCGACCTACCCGTCACACATCGTGTTAGTCCGTGGCGACCGGGTAGCCGAAAATTGAAGAGAAAACGAGGCAAGGAGAGACGATGACCGAGAGCATCGACGGGAAGAAGGTCGCATTCCTGGTCGCCAACGAGGGCGTCGAGCAGGTCGAGCTGACCCGGCCCTGGGAGGCGGTCGAGGCGGCGGGCGGGCGGCCGGTGTTGATCGCGCCTGAAACGGGCGAGGTCCAAGGCATGAATCACCTCGACAAGGCCGACACATTCGACGCGACCGAGGCGGTCGGCGACGTGAACGCGGACGACTTCGACGCGCTCGTACTTCCGGGCGGCGTCGCCAATCCGGACATCCTGCGCACGGTCCCGGAGGCGGTCGAGTTCACCCGAGCCTTCTTCGAGGCGGGCAAGCCGGTCTCGGCGATCTGCCACGGCCCGTGGACGCTGGTCGAGGCGGGTGTGGTCGAGGGCCGGACCCTGACCTCATGGCCGAGCCTGCAGACCGACATCCGCAACGCCGGCGGCACCTGGGTCGACGAGGAAGTCCACGTCGATTCGGGTCTGACGACGAGCCGCAACCCCGACGACCTCGACGCCTTCTGCGCGAAGACGGTGGAGGAGATCGCCGAGGGCGTGCACTCCGAGCAGCGCGAGGCGACGGTTGCTTCGTAGCGCCCGGCGCGGTGGCCTGGGGGCGGGCACGGCGCTTCCGCCTGCCCCGGTTCCCCTAGGCTGCCGCCCATGACTGACACCCCACCGCTCTTGGAGTCCCTGCTCAGCACCCCGGCGCCGTCCGGATACGAGGCGCCGGCGAGCGCGATCTGGCGCGAAGCGGCGGCGTTCGCGGAGCTTGATACCGACGGACTCGGCTCGACGATCGCGATGATCGGCGAGGAGGACGCGCGGCCGCTGGTGGCCGTCTTCGGCCACATCGACGAGATCGGCCTCAACGTCACTCACGTCGACGAGAAGGGCTTCGTCTACTTCGGTCCGGTCGGCGGCTGGGATCCCCAGATCCTCGTCGGTCAGCGAGTGACGATCGAGACCCGCGACGGCTCCGTCCTCGGGGTCGTCGGCCGCAAGGCGATCCACGTGCTCGACCCCGATCAGCGCAAGAAGGCGGTCGAGCTCAAGGGCCTTCATATCGACATCGGCGCCGAGGACCGTGAGCGGGCGCTCGAGCTGGTGCGTATCGGCGACCCGGCCGTGATCGCCACGGAGCCCGTGCGCGTAGACGGAAGCCGCCTGGTCTCGCGCTCGATGGACAACCGCCTCGGCGCCTACGTCGCGCTCGAGTCGCTCCGTCGGGTGCACGAGCGCGGCAACCTGATCGGCCGCATGGCCGGCGTGGCGACCGCGCAGGAGGAGGTCGGCCTGAACGGCGCCGGCACGAGCGCCTTCGCCGTCCGGCCCGACGTCGGGATCGCCGTCGACGTCACCCACGCCACCGATGCGCCGGGTATGGATGAGAAGGAGCTCGGCAGCCACGGCTTCGGCACCGGCCCGGTGATCGGACGCGGCTCGACCCTCTCGCCGAAGGTCTTCGAGCTGCTGGTCGAGACGGCCGAGCGACTCGAGATCGACTACACGATCGCCGCCTCGGGCCGGCGCACGGCCACCGACGCCGACGCCGTGCAGATCTCGCGCTCGGGCATCCCGGCCGGGCTCGTCAGCATCCCGCTCCGCTACATGCACTCGCCGGTCGAGATGGTCGACCTCGACGACCTCGAGGCGACGATCGAGCTCGTCGCCGGCTTCGCCGAGTCGCTCCCAGCGGACATCGACCTGAGCCGCTGAGCGGCTCCAGGGAGCTCTAGAGCATGTCCGCGTTGAGGGTGTAGATCCCGACGACCTCGCCCTGGTCGAGGACGTGACCCTCCATCGCCTCGCGAACGTGATCGAGGCGGAAGTCCCCATCGAGCTCGAGGCTGGGGACGTCGAGCGCGTGAACGACGAAGTGGTAGTGATGTAGGCGCTCGTCGTTGAAGGGCGGGAACGGGCCGTCGTAGCCACCGTAGGTGCCACCCATGTCCGGGTCGCCCTCGAACGCGTCGGTGTAGCTCGACGCGCCCGTCACCCCGTGCTCGGTCTCCCCGGTGGGCTTCCCGCCCGGCGTGATCCCGTCGGACCCCGCCCCCTCCGGGAGCTCGGTCACGTCCGGGGCGATGTCGACGAGCAGCCAGTGGGTGAAGTCCTGGCGCGGCGCGTCCTCGGCGATCGTCTTGTCAGCCTGATTCGCGTCGGTGAAGTCCGCCGGGACGTCGGGGTCGTAGACCGTGAGGGCGAATGACTGCGTGCCCTCCGGCGCGCCGGACCAGCGCAGGTGCGGGCTGCGGTTGCCGCCCTCGGGCTTCGCCTGACCATTGCCGTCCGGCAGGCCGAAAGCGTGCTCATCGGGAACCCGCTCGCCGTGATCGAAGCTGTCCGACTCGACCGTCAACGCCATCTCTTCCTCCTCGTCGCTGAAACGCGGCGGAGTCTATGTACCCCTTATCGGCGGCGTGATTCAGCAGCCGGCCATCGGGTCCGTTCCGGGCACGGGGACCGCGGGCGTGCACTCGACCCACGCGAGCCGCGTCACCGTGTCACCCACGGGCGCGTCCACGTCGAGGCAGTACGTGCCCATCGTCCGGCGAGTCACCTCCTCGGCTCGCCCAACCGAAACGATGTTGCGCTCGAGCGCGCACGAGCCCGGATCGAGGACATGGACCCCCGTTCTGATCCAGTAGGTGTAGCTCGCGGGCGGACCGGTCCCATCGCCACCGACCTCGCCGTCGACTTCCTGCTCGCTGCTGCCCCCGCAGCCGGTGACGCCGTTGGTCCAGCTCACCTCGAGCAGGCCAAGTGCACCGATATCGAGGCAACCGGTGGTTTCTTGGACCAGGGCCGTCAGGGACGCCGGGTCGAGCAGGTTGCTGATCTCGCTCGCGAGGACCATCTTGGACATCCGATACGCGGCGGCGTCGAGGCCGGCATCCGCTGCGGCGAGCGCTCTGACCGAGAGGCGATCGCGGGTTGAGCGATCAACGCTGTGAGTTGCGAGCACGATTGCGACCGCGCCGAACCCGAGCACGATCAGGATCACCGACAGGGCCAGCGGAACCGCGTACCCATCCTCTTGGCGAGCGAGCCTCCTGATCATGGTCCGGTGAAGAGGCTGGAGTCGGGGTCGCTAACGATCGTGGAGGCCCAGACGGGCTTGCTCGGGCCGGCCGACGTGCGCTCGTCCAGCACGACCGCGACCGTCACCCGCTTTGTGTTGTGCGTGGTGTCGAAGGGCTCAATCTCGCCGAGCGATGCGATCAGCTCGTCGAGATCGTTCGCGATCTCGCTGACGTTGATTTCCAGGTTGACTTCGGCAATCGCCGCGAGGAGCTCGTTATAGGCAACCTGGGCCTGGCCGAGGCAAATCGGGATTCCCAGGATGTTGAGAAGGCAGGGGTGATCCTCGTAGTACTCGAGGGCGGCGTCGAGCGCCTCAAGCGCCTCCGCGACCTCGCCTTCGAAGAGGAAGGAGTTTTGGAGGGCGTTGAGCGGCTCCAGGTTCATGTCGCAGGGATCGATCTCCAACGTTGCGATTCGGTCGATCTCGTCTTGGAGGCCGGTCAGGCCCCCGCTCAGAGCCGTGATCGCCTGATTCAGTCGGGCCTTGACCCCATTGAGCGAGGTCTTGAGCGAGTTGAGGATCCCAACGGCCGGGAGCAGTGCAATCACATCGTCGAGGATGCCCCCGGGAAGCAGCAGCGCCTCCATCAGGCTCGGTGTGATGCCGACCAGTGCATCGAGACTGCCCTCGAGCCCGGCGGTGAGAGTGCTGAGGTCTGCCAGCACGCACTCCTCATCGCGCCAACTGACGAAGCGGTAGATCGTCATCCCTGGACCGCCACCGCCCGTGGCGCCGGAGGATGCAGGCGTGTAAGGGGAGATCCCGCGATTCGGGGTCTCCGACATGACCATCTCTTCGGCACCCTCAGCCTCGTTCCACGCGAACTGGTACTCCGGATAGGTGCCGCTGATCCGCTCAATGGGATCGCCCGCCGCTCCGGATGGACTCCAGCCCTCGGCGTTGTTGATCGCGAGCTCGTTGTACGGGAGCTCGCGGATCCGCTCGAGCTCGGCCTGGGCGCGCTCGGCGGCGATCTGCTGGCGCTCGCCCGTCGCCGATTCGTGCCCGGAGCTCTCGAAGATCCCGATGCTGCCGAGCATCCCGATCAGCAGAAGCAGTCCCGCAACGAGCCCCTCGACCAGGGTGAAGCCGGCCTCGTTCGTGAGTCGGTGTCTCGCTCGGCCTAACACGGCGGGTTCATCACCCCGGGCGTCTCGGAGCAGTTGCGCGGCGTCACCGAGGAGGCGAGGACGATCGGGTTCTGCGCGCGCTCTTGGTCGAGAGACAAGCTGAGCGAGAGGGTGCGATCGGCAACATCGACTCCGGCGACATCGCTGGCGCTCACGCGCGCAAACACGTTCGGCTCCGTGACGCCCTCGACCAGCAGGCGCGAGGCGCCCGACGACAGCGTGATCCGCGAACACGAGCCGGTCGGGGTTCCACCGACGCACTGGTAGCTGACGGCCTCAGCCCCCCCGGTCGGCGTCCGCACGGTGGCATCGACGCGCTGGGAGCTGACGTACGTGACGGCCTGCGCATCGCGCAGTTCGGCGACCATCGCATGAAGCCCGTTGCGGGCCGCGTCGGTGGTCGAAACCCGCTCCTCCTGCGTTTGCCACTGACGGGTGCTGATCAGGATGAAGGCCATCACGGCAACGGCGATGATCCCCGCAACCACCACGCCAACCGTGAGCTCGGGCAGCATGAAGCCGCCGCTTTCGCGGCATCGTCCAAGCAGCGCTCGGGCACGGCGACGCACGGTGAGTCCCACACCCATCCATCGGCCCCCGATTTGGCTTACTTGAGCCCCAGGACGCCAATCTGGACGGCCCGAGCACGGCTATCCGACGATCGTGAGCTCCTTCGACAGCCCGCTGAGGTTGCGATAGCCATCCTCGGTCACGATCACCAGGTCCTCGATCCGCACGCCGAAGCGCCCGCTGAGGTAGACACCGGGCTCGACCGTAACCGCGTCGCCCGCCTCGAGCACGTCCTCGGAGCGCTGGCCCAGCCGCGGCGCCTCGTGGACCTCGAGCCCGACGCCGTGGCCGAGTCCGTGGCCGAAGGCGTCGCCGTGACCGCCGTCGCGGATCATCGAGCGCGCGATCTCATCCGCGGCCGCCCCCGGTACCCCCGCGCGGATGCCCTCGAGGGCGGCGGCCTGCGCGGCGCGAACGAGCTCGTAGACCTCGCGCGCCTCGGCGTCGATCTCGCCGACGCCGAAGGTGCGGGTGCAGTCGGAGCAGTAGCCGTCCAGGAGCGCCCCCATGTCGTAGACGACCAGATCCCCGGCCCGGACCTCGCGCTCGGAGGGCTCGGCGTGCGGGAGCGCGCCGTTCTCGCCGGCGGCGACGATCGACTTGAACGAGGGCTCGGCGCCGAGCTCGCGGATGTGGGCCTCGGTCGCGGCGGCGATCTCGCGCTCGGTCCGCCCGGCGAAGCCACGCTCGATCGCGAATCGGTAGGCCTCGTCGGCGAGCTTCGCAGCTTCGGCGATCGCCTCTTGCTCGCGTTCGTCCTTGTGGCGCCGTAGGCGCTCGGCGAGCCCGCCGGCCGGCACCAGCTCGACCCCCTCCGGAACGCTCTCCTCGAGCTTTCGCAGGCTCGCGACGCTGGTGAGCGCGTCGTCGAAGCCGACCCGGCCGGCGAGGTGGGAGGCGAGCTCGGGAAGCAGGCGCTGGACCGCGATCGCCCGCTCGAAGCTCTCCTCCACCTGGCGCTCGGCCCGCTCGACGTAGCGGAAGTCGGTGATGAACGTTCGCGTCTCGGGGCCGACGACGGCGAGTCCGCTGGTCCCGGTGAAGCCGGTGAGCCAGCGCACGTTCGCGATCGCGTCCGGTCCCGAGTCACCGGGCCGAACGAGATCGCCGATGATCAGCTGGTCGAGGCCGTCGGCAACCGCGAGGTCGGCGAGGCGTTCGGCGCGGTCGGGGGTCGCCGCGCTCATACGCCTAGCTCCTTCGCCACGATCTCGAGGCCCTCGCGATAGCCCTCGGCCCCCTTGCCCGTGACCCGCCCGATCACGAGCCCTTCGAGCACCGACTGGCGGCGCCACTCGTCGCGCTCATCGACGTTCGACAGGTGGACCTCCACCGCCGGCAACCCGGCGATCTCGAGCGCGTCGCGGATCGCCCAGCTGTAATGGGTCCAGGCACCAGGGTTGAGAACGACGGCGTCGGCGCGCTCCGGGAGGCGGTGCAGGTACTCGACGAACGCGCCCTCGTAGTTGGTCTGGAAGAACGCCGCCTCGAGGTCGAGCTCGCGTGCGTAGCGGCGGATCTGAGTCTGCAGCTCGGCGAGCTTGAGCGTTCCGTAGTGCTCCGGGTCACGCCGGCCGAGCATGTCGAGGTTGACGCCGTGGAGCACCTCTACCCGGTTCTGCGCCGTGGCCATCATCCGACGAGCTCCTCGATCGCGGCTCGAACCTGATCGTCGGCGACCAGCTGACCGGTCCGCGGCTCGCCTGGCCGCTCGAGGAGGACGAAGCCGACGCCGGCCTCGGTCCGCTTCTTGTCGCGCGCGAGAGCCGCGAGCGCGTCCTCGAGGGAAACCGCCGGGTCGAGCATGGTCGGGAGGCCGTGGCGATCGAGCAGCCCGAGGACCTCTGCTCGGAGCTCCTCGGCGCCGGAGAGCCGCAGCGCCGCGAGCAGGCCGAGGCCAACGGCCTCACCGTGGCGATAGCGGGTGTAACCGCTCGCCGCCTCGATCCCGTGCCCGACGGTGTGGCCGAGGTTGAGGACGGCGCGCCGCCCCCGGTCCCGTTCGTCCTCGGCGACCACCTCGAGCTTCGTCCGCGCGCAGGCGAAGACCAAGTCGTCGAGCGCCCCCGGGTCGAGCTCCTCGGTCGCGCGCACGCGCTCCCAGAGCTCGCCTCCCGCGATCAGGCCCGTCTTCAGCACCTCGACGAAGCCGGCGCGGAGCTCGGCCTCGGGCAGGGTCGCGAGCGTCGCCGTGTCGGCGATCACCGCCGCGGGCTGGTGGTAGGCCCCGGCGTAGTTCTTCGCCTCCGGCAGATCGACCCCGGTCTTCCCGCCGTAGGCGGAGTCGACCTGGGCGACCAGCGTCGTCGGCAGCTGGATCACCGGGACGCCGCGCTGGTAGATCGCCGCGCAGAACCCGGCGAGGTCGCCGACGACCCCGCCGCCGAGGGCAAGCAGCTCGTCCTCGCGGGTCATCCCGAGACGGGCCAGCTCGCGCAGCACGCGCTCCACCTCCGCCAGGGACTTGGCCCGCTCGCCCGCCGCGACCGAGACCTCGCCGCCAAGGCGGCCGAGCGAGTCCGTGTAGAGCGGGCCGACGTTCTCGTCGGTGACCAGGAACGGCCTGCCGTCGAGCTTCCACCTTCCCTTCGTGAGCAGGCCCGGTCCGACCAGCGCCGGGTACTCGCCCGAGGCGCTCCGCGCCCAGACCATCCGCACGCCGGGCTCGAGCTCGCGCAGCTTCTCCAAGGTCGGCAGCGCCCGCCTGAGCACGTCCTTGCGCGCCGGGACGACGGCGTCGGCCAGCCCGGCGTAGAGCGGGCGGCGCGATTCGTGAAGCTCCTGGAATGCGTCGCGGTCCCGGGCGAGCGGCCGGTCGGATTCCGCGACCCGCTCCCACGCGTCGTCGGCCCCGACGTCGAGCCACACCGTCAGGTGATCGGCGAGCCGCTCGCGGACGGTCTCCGATAGAACGCTCCCGCCGCCGAGCGCGATCGGGGCGCCGTTCGCGCGCGCGAGCAGCTCGGCGACGAACGCCTCCTCGCGGCGGCGAAACTCTCCCTCACCCTCGCGCTCGAAGAACTCCGGGATGGGCATCCCGAGCTCGGCCTCGAGGAGCGCGTCGGAGTCGACCGGGTCGACGCCCTCGGCTGCCGCCGCGCGCGCCGCCTTGGTCTTACCGGCGCCCATGAAGCCGATGAAGACGATCGTCGCGCATCAGCGTCTCCAGTCGATCCGCCGCTTGTAGGCCTCGAGTGCGGCGAGCACGTCGTCGATGTGGTCGCCGCCGAACTTCTCCCGGTAGGCGGCCGCGAGCACCAGCGCGACCATCGCCTCGGCCACAACCCCCGCCGCCGGGACGACGGTCGAGTCGGTGCGCTCGCGCATCGCCTGCGCCGGCTCCTTGGTCTCGGTGTCGACCGAGCGCAGCGGCTTGGTCAAAGTCGAGATCGGCTTCATCGCGCCGCGGACGATCAGCGGCTCGCCGTTCGACATGCCGCCCTCCACCCCGCCCGCGCGGTTGGTCTCGCGGTGATACCCGCGCTCCTCATTCCAGAAGATCTCGTCGTGGGACTCTGAGCCGGGCAAGGTGGCGACCTCCCATGCCTCGCCGACCGAGACGCCCTTGACCGCCTGGATCGAGACGACGGCGTGCGCGAGGCGGCCGTCGAGGCGCTCGTCCCAGGCGACGTGCGAGCCGAGTCCGGGGACGACGCCGAAGGCGCGCACCTCGAAGATCCCGCCGAGGCTCTCGTTCGCCTTGCGCAGCCGGTTGATCTCCTCGACCATCGCGTCTCCGCCTCGGGGTCGAGGGTGCGGACGGGCGAGTCGTCGACGCCGTCGAAATCCTCCGGCGTGAGCTCGGGCCGCTCGGCGGCGGCGACCGAGGCGATCCGCAGCACGTGGCTGTGAACGCTGACCCCGAGCGCGCGCAGGAACTCCTTCGCGATCGCGCCGGAGGCAACGCGCGCGGCGGTCTCCCGCGCGCGAGGCTCGCTCGAGCACGTTGCGGACGTCTGAGTGGCCGAACTTCTGCGAGCCGACCAGGTCGGCGTGGCCGGGGCGCGGGAGATGCGATTCCTCGACCTCGGCCTCGACCGGCCACGGGTTCATCCGCTCCTCCCAGTTGGCGTAGTCGCGGTTCGCAACCAGGAGGGCGATCGGGCTCCCGAGCGTACGCCCGTGGCGGATCCCGGAGCGGACCTCGACCGAGTCGGTCTCGATCTTCATCCGCCCGCCGCGGCCGTGGCCGAGCTGGCGGCGCGCCATCTCGCGATCGACACGCTCGCGGTCGAGCTCGAGGCCCGCGGGCAGCCCCTCGACGATCGCGACGAGCCCCGGCCCGTGCGACTCGCCCGCCGTGGTGAAGCGGAGCTGCGCCATTAGATGGTCGACCCTGAATTGAGGTGCACCCGGGGGCGCACGGGACCGAGCTGGGCGTGGCCGGCGGGCGAAGGCCATGCCGGTGGGCATGGTCGAGTCCCGACGGGCGCGATCCAGGGACGGTATCCGTGCGTCATCCGGGTGCGCCTGAATTCAGGATCGGCCATCTCAGGCGCAGAGATTACGGACGCATCAGCAGTTCGATGGCGCCGGCTTGCCCGCGAAGCGATCCGCGATCCACGGGATGTACTCCGGCTTGGCCTGCAGCGGCACCGTCTGGTGGGTCGCCGTCGGGTACTGCGTGTACTGGACGGGCTGGCCGAACGTGCAGGCGCGGGCGATGTACTGGGTGGTCGAATTCGGGTTGATCACGGTGTCCTGGAGACCTTGCATGACGAGCAGCGGCGCAACTGTCGACTCCTGACCGGCGGTGTTCTCGTCGAAGCGCCGCTGCCAGTCCGGCGGGGTCGGTCCCTGGACGAACAGCGCCTTCAGGTCCTCGGGCGTCGCGTAGTTGTTCTCGATCACGTAGGCGAGGTGGTTGATGCACTGGACCTTCGTCGCGTTGTACGCCTCGAGGCCCGCCGGCGTCAGGACGTCCGACGGATCGAGCTCGGGGTACGCGGCGGCGTTACCGGCGTAGAGATTCATCTCGATCGCAGCGCCGTGGAACGGGGAGCTCGGCGTCACGGGCCCGGGCGGCGTCAGCCCGGCGGCCTGAGGTCCCTGGTCGGCTGCCGGTGCGAGCGCGGCGGCACCGAGCATCTTCACGGAGGGCGCATAGCCTGCGCCCTGGTTCGCCCAGATCGCCGCGCCGCCGCCCTGCGACCAGCCGAGGACGACGGTCTTCTTGCCGCCGCTCGCCGGGGCGAAGCGCTGCGTCGCGATCACCGAGTCGAGGACGTTGCGCAGCTCGGGCCGAGCGACCGTGTACTGCTGCGTCCCCGGCGTTCCGAGCCCGGCGTAGTCGGTCGCGACGATCGCGTAGCCGGCATCGATGAACTGCTTGATCCCCGGCACGCCGGTGTCCTGCTGGAACGGGCTCTCGTAGGTGAAGAAGTCGACCAGCCCGCGAGCCGGGCTCGGGACCTTCGAGGGAGCGCAGTTGTCGGCGAGACCCTCGGTGCCGTGCGCCCATGCGAGCACGGGCCGACCAGCCTTCGGCGCCGGGCCCCTCGGGACGACCAGGAAGCCGGAGCTGACACCCGGCTCACCGGCGCCGAGCTCGGTCCGGTAGAGGATCCGCCAGGCCCGGGCCCCCTTCGGCGCCTTGGGCAGCGCGCGCACCCAGACCAGGTCGCCGTGCTTGCCCTTCGGAAGCGGATCGGGCGGCTGGTAGAAGGCGTTGCCCGCGGGCCCGGACATCACCTGCGCCGGGGGCGGCAGCGGCGCGGCGAGCGCCCCGGTTGCCAGCCAGCACCCGGCCAGCGCCGACAAACCAGCTACGAGCGGCGCGCGAAACCCTGAACCCATGCCCTACCTCCCAGACGTGTGACTACCTCAAACCCGCTACGTGGAAAAAGGTACTAGGCGACCCGTCGGCGCCGTGGGGCGCTCAGTCGGCCGGGCGGGTGCTCTCAACCTGGTACGCGGCGATGAGCTTGAGCCGGTAGGTCTTGCCGTTGGGCTCGTACTTGAGCATTCTCTCGTCGCCCACGCTCAGGGTCAGATACTGGCAACCGGCCTCGTTGCGCGGAGCGCAGGAGCCCTGGCCGCTGGTATCCGCCACGTCCTTGGAGATCGAGAAGAGCGCGGCCTCTCCCCCGTCTCGCAGGCCGAGGAAGGACGCGACCGGAGTGCTCTTGTGCGGGAGGAAGTCGAGCCGGCGGACATTCTCGATCGTGTCCGTGTGTCCGATCGGGCCGACCTTCACATCGACGCGGGGGCTGAGGACCAACTCCTCGGCCGGCGGGTCGTCATCGACTTCCACGTCGACCTCGACGCCGGTCTCGCCGCTCGTGTCCGGCTCGCTGACGTCAACCGCCACGTCGGAGATGCCCGAGCTTCCGGAGCTCGGCCCCGTAGAGCTCGAGGCATCCTCGACGGCTGCGAGCACGTCATCGGACGCCGTCACACCCGAGCCGCTTTCGGACCCGGCCTCGGCGCCGTCGCCGGTCGCCTCGCCACCTCCACCGCCTCCGGACCCGCCCGGGGCCTTGAAGCTGGACTTGAACGGATCGCGCTCCTTGAGGGCCTCGAGGCGCTTGCGGTAGTCGCGGAAGCCGGTCTGCTGCTCGGTGAGAACCGCGGCCTCGGTGGCCGCCGCCTCAGCCGAATCCGGCGGCGGAGGCGCCGGCACCGGCGCCGGGGGGTCCGTCTTCAATAGCACCGGGATCGCGAGCGCGGTCACGATCAGGGCCAGGGCCGGGATCAGCAGCCGGCGGTCTCGCATATCGCGGTAGACGTCGGTGAGGAAATCTGGCGCCCGGAGGTTCGGCTTCTTCATGGAGTCACCGTCGCGGTCGGGGTTGGGCTGCTGCTCACCGGGGTGCTCGCGGGCACGGGCGCAGGGCCCGCGGGCGTCGCACCCGCGGTCAGGCCCTGCTCGGCCGGCGAGATGTACGAGGTGATCGAGAAGGTGGCCATGAGCGCGTCGCCCACGCTCGTGGTGGCGACGCTCGGGTCGGCGGGCTCGAGCTTGAAACCGTCGATCGTCAGCAGGCGCCCGCGCACGTCAGGCGTTCCGTTCGCATAGCCGACGAGGTCGTCCATGCTCTTGACGAAGTCGGCGAGCTGGAAGAACGAACCCTGGACCTCCAGCGTGTAGGGCATGACCGGCAGGCCGGCGGGGCCCACCGTCGCGCCCAGCGGCAGGTCGGCGGCGGCCGCCTCGGTCGGGGCAGCGGGCGCGGCCGCGACGGGGATCGTGGGCGCGGCGTCCTCACCCGTGGGCTCCGCCTTCGGGTCGGCATCGGTCTCCGCCGGCGCCGGGGGCGGCGTCGGCGCCGCGGCGCCCGACCCTTCCGAGAGCTCGATCGCGGCCAGCGACACGCCGGCGCTCGTGGCGAGCTCGTCGAGCTGGAGGAAGAGGCTCGACGTGTCGGAGTCCGAAGGCACAGCCTTGCCGAGGACGACGAGCGAGCGGTAGTTGGAGTCGTACTCGTCTTCGGCGAGCCTCGCGTCGGCCACGATCTGCTCCTGCTGGGCGACAGCAGCCTGCAGGGTCGAGATCTCACCCTCGAGCGTCGATGCCTCCTCTCGCTTCGGCGAGAGGATGAGGAACCAGAAGCCCGCCATCATCACGAGGAGGGCGACGCCGAGCAGGATCGAGCGGTCGGTCGCCTTCATCGTTCGACCCCCGGGATCAGATTCGTCGCCTTGCGCGCCTTCTCGGACTGCTCATCGATCGAGTCGCGGACGGCCTGCTCCTCGGCCTGGGCGTCGGCGATCCCGTTGTCGGCAGAGGCCGGGGTGGCGGTCGCTTCGGCGGTCGGTGCGGAGTCCGCGAGGGGGACCGTGACCTCGTCGAAGGCGGCGGTGATCTCGAACTCCGCCAGCCGAGCCTCGGGCGGGCATGCGGTCTCCGAGCCACTCTCGCCGCCCTCGCCGTCCTCGATCACGCGAGAGCCCGAGATTCCGACGCGGGTGACGCCGTCGATGTCGCGGAGGTCCTGAAGGAAACGAGCGACGGCCTGGTGGTCGGCGGCGCACCCGGCCATCGAAAGCGACGGGCCCGTGACGCCGGCGCTGAGCCGGCTGCCGCCGGAACTGCCACCGGCGACGGAGCCGTCGAGCTCCGTGAGCGCGACGTCCTCCGGGATCACGAGGGAGAGCTCGCGCAGGATGCGGTCCCAGTCGAAGCGGCTCTGCGCGAGGCTGGAGACGGTACTGACGCGGGCGCCCGAGATCGAGCTGAACTCGGCGAAGGAGGAGAGGCTCTCGGCCTCGGCTCGAGCCGCCGCCTCGCTCGCCTCGAGGGTTACGATTTCCGCCTTGCGCTCGCCGATCGTGTTGTTGGTCATCACGACCATCACCGTGCCGACGAGGATCGCGGCGAGTCCGCCCACGATCGCGTAGGAGAGCGCGCCCTTGCGCAGCGGGGCCCGGTCGCCACGGCGTTCCTCCGGCGGAATCAGGTTGACCGGACGCATCGGCTCAGTCCTCCAACGCGAGGCCGTAGGACAGGGTCAGCCTCGCCGAGGACTGATCGTCGAGATGCCCGAGTGCCTGCGGGCGCGCAACCTCGAACGGATGGCCGAGCTCGCGCTGGAGGCGCTCGACCATCCCGGGGATGACGGACCCGGGCCCGGAGGCGACCACGCCCTCGACGGCGATCGCGCCTTCCTGGGCACCGTAGTACTCGAGTGAGACGCGGAGTTCGTCGACCAGTTTCGCGGCGCCCTCCGCGAGGGTCTCGCGGGCGGCGACGACATGGTTGCGATCGCCCTCGATCGAGTCGATCGGCTGCTCGAGGCCGACGTGGATCAGCCACTGGCGAGCGTGCTCGAGCGTGAGCCGGCGCCGCTCGGCGAGCTTCTGCGCGATCCCTTCGATGCCGAACGGGGAGATGCGCGTGAACAGGCACATCGGACCCTGGGCGACGGCGAGGTTGATGACGTCGCCGAGATTGCAGTACAGGCGCGCCGGGACCGACGGCTCAATTGTCGCGGCGTAGCTCTCAGCACCGCCGGCGTGGCCCGCAACGCGCTCCTCGTAGGCGAGTGGCCTCACCGGCGCGGAGACGAAACCCGCCGCGCCAACCTGCGAGCGGTCGCCGCCGACCAGCGCCCGGATCATCCCGAAGGCGCTCAGGTCGATGCCGATTGGCCGCAGGCCTGCGGTGCGCATGGCGCCCAACAGCGAGGAGAGCATGTCGCGCCGCGCGGCGACGACGACGACCTCGATCCGGCGCTCGCCGTTGGGGCCGGTCGTGTGGCCGATCACCTCCCAGTCGATCATCGCCTGCTCCAGCGGCATCGGGATGTGGTCCTGGGCTTGGAAGCGAATCGCGGTCTCCAGCTCCTCCGCCTTCTCGATTGCCGGCAGATGAAGCGTGCGCACCGCGACCCGCTGGTTCGCGATGCCGAGGCGAACGTTCTTGGAGAGCTTCTCGGCGGCGAAGAGGTTCTTCAGCACCGCGGCGAGCGCCTCCTGGTCGATGACCTCGCCCTCGTGGAAGACGCCGGGAGCGAGCGGGGCAACGCCGTGGCCGACGACATCCACGGACCCGTTGACCCGGACCTCGGTCGCGGCGACGCTCCCCGCCTCGAGGTCCAGCCCAACGATGCTCTTGCTCTTGCTCGATGAAAACAACGTGAATCTCCCGCGGTCCGTGTGCTGGACCGTCAGGCAGAAGATCGACCGTTCGTCCGCATCACTTGAGCGGCGGCCGCTCCTGCCTGGACGCCCCTTCCGGCTACTCGGAGGGGAAGAACTCGTCCAGGTACCAATCGACGATGTCGTCGCCGAACCAGAGACCGATTACGCCGCCGAGAGCGAGGAAGGGCCCGAACGGGATCGCCTGCTTGCGCGCGGCAGCGCCGTGGCGGGCGATCATCGCGACGCCGACCACGGCGCCAACCAAGAACCCGATCAGCACCGCGGGTGCGATCGCGCGGCCGAGGTACAGACCCATCATCGCGACGAGCTTTACGTCGCCCATCCCCATGCCACGGGGATAGGCGAGCACGACGAGGAACAGCCCCCCGCCCGCGGCCGCGGCCGCGATCGCGCGCTCGCCGAGGTCCCCGGCGTCGGTCGCCGCAACGATGACGATCGCGATCACCGAGCCGACGAGCACGATCGCGTTCGGGATCACCCGCAGGTCGAGGTCCGTGAGCGTGATCGTGACCAGCAGTGCGCAGAAGACGAGGCCGAGGACCAGTTGAGCGACGTCGTCGTCGCCGAGGATCAGGTAGGTCGCCGCCCAGAGCGCGCCGAGACCGAGCTCGGTGAGCGGATAGCGGGCGGAGATCCGCTCGCCGCAGTTGCGGCAGCGACCGCGCAGGATCAGCCACGAGAGGACCGGGATGTTGTCGCGCGCCCCGATCTCGGTCCCGCACCCTGGACAGCGCGAGCGGCCGGTGACGAAGTTCTCACCGCGCGGGACACGGTGGGCGACGACGCTGAGGAAGCTGCCGATCAGGCAGCCGCCGAGGAACAGGACTATCGCAACCGATGCCATCGCTGGAACCTATCGGCGGCCGAGCCGCGGTTCTGAAGCGCGATCTACTCGGCCCAGGTGCCGTCCGAGGGACAGCCGTCCTCGCCTGCCTGGTCGCAGGTGAAGGTGGCCGTCCCGTCCACGCCGCGACTGATCTGGAAAAGCTGGCCGGAAACGACTGAGGCGACCTCGACCGTGTACGTGTCGTCCGTCGGCGGGATCGGCAGGGTCAGGCGGGCGCCGAGCGCGTTCAGGCTGGGCTCGATTCGCTGCAGGCTCCCGGGCGAACCGTCGACCGCGGCGCCCACGTAGGAGCCGTCGTGCTGGATCGCGTATGCCTCGAGCGCCGTGCGCGCGGTTACGGTGGCGGCCTTGGCGGCCGCATCCCGGGCCTTCGCCTCCTGACCGAAGAAGGTGGGGATTGCAATCGCTGCGAGCAGGCCGAGGATCAGCATGCACGATCAGGAGCTCGACCAGGGTGAAGCCCGCCTGCTCGGGAGCCCGTCGGCTGTCGGTCGCTACCCCCATCTCAACCCCTGTTTCGACCATTCGCCGGGAGGTCGTGAGATCAGGGCGGAGGGCCTGGCCACCACGTCCAGGCAAATGAAAGGGCGGGCCCGAAGGCCCGCCCTTTCGATACGCGTGCTGGGGCTGGGTTACTCGGCCCAGTTCCCGTCGGACGGGCAGCCGGCCTCGCCCGTGGTGGCGCAGTCGTACGAGACGATGCCGGTGTTGGCCTCGGCGATCTCGAACGTATTGCCGGTGCTCGACTCAACCGTGACCGTGTACGAGTCGCCTGCGGCGGGGACGACGATGTCGGCGTCGGTGAGGCGACCCTCGGTGACGGCCTCCTGCAGCGACGGCTCGATCTCAGCCATACGAACGGCGGTCGGCGCGTTGCCGGCGATGAGGAACGAGCCACCCTCGTCCGTCGACACCGTCTTCATGACGGTCTGAGCGGTCCGGACCTCGGTCTTCGCATCGGCGTCACGAGCCTTGTCACGCTGGTTGAAGAACGTCGGGATCGCGATCGCGGCCAGCAGGCCGAGAATGAGCATCACGACCAGGAGCTCGACGAGCGTGAAGCCCTTCTCTTCCTGGACCCTGACGCGGAGCTTGTTGAGCATGTAAGGAACCTCCTAGGTACCCACTGTTCAATTTGCGCCAGAGCCCCGTTGGACGAGCCACGGGAGGTCTTTTTTTGCTTGTGACCCCGGTGGTAACCCGGCTGACTCCCTCACTTCGATGGAGCCCCGTGGTTTTGCGCCTCCGCCTCGCGACGAGTTTGCCTTTGTTCACCAGGGCACTGGCTCTTGCATACCCACTATCGGGTAGGTGGGCACCTACCTTGAGGGAATCTGAGGGGTACATCCGTCCATCCTGGGGGGCAGCCCCCATGCCGGTCTTGGGGCGGGCCGCTGGCCCTAAGCTTGGCGTGAATGGCAGCGCGCAGGTTGATCTTCGTCATGATCGTGATGCTGATGCTCTCGAGCTTGGCCGCGGCGCTCGTGCCGGTGCGCGACGACGAGGAAGAGTCATCGAGCACGACGGCCACGGAGACGCCCGCGCACCCGCCCACAGGCCCGGGCGAGGCCGTCGAAGCGCGGATCGATGCCGGCGAGGGCGAGCCCAAGACGATCCGGATTGCCCTCGGCGACCAGCTCACGCTCCAGGTTGCCGATAACAGCCCGGGAGAGGTCTCGATCCCGGACCTCGACCTGCTCGAAGCCGTCGAGCCGGGAACGCCCGCGCACTTCGACCTCCTCCCCACCAGCTCCGGCACCTACGAGGTCCGGCTCCTCGACGGCGACGTCCTGCTCGGCGAGATCATCGTCGGGTCGCCTTCGCCGCAACCAAGGCCGGAGAAGGGCTCCGGCAACGGGGACAACGGCGCCGGCGGTGGTGGTGGTGGCGGCGGCGCGAACGCGCCGACGCCCGCCTGAGCCTCAGCCGGTGAAGAACTCCTCGCTTCCCTTCTCGCCGAAGAGGAAGTACAGGACGACGAGCGCGAGCAGACCGTCGAAAAGCGCCGTCCCGCGAGTCACTCCGTCCAGGGTCACGAACGAGTACACGGTCCCGGCCAGGTGCAGTAGCGCGAGGAAGCCGATCACCCAGCGGGCGAAGTTGCTCGCCCGGCCGAGCGCGGAGGCGAACATCGCGGTGATCACGCCAACGATCACGATCACGATCCCAAGCGCCATCACGTCGTCTGAGGACGCGTCGACATGCCGGAGGAGGTCAACGTCGTTGTTCTCGATCATGAGGAAGACGCCTGCCGCGATCCCGAGCAGCGCCTGAATCCAGAGGACGACGACGATGATCGTCACCCCGATCGGCCGTGCGTGCGTGTAGACACCGTTACTCATCGCTCTCCCCTCGTGGCTGAACCAACCGCAGCCTAATTCACGTCGCGGTCGGCTAGCGGATGTTGTCGTAGAGGCTGAAGATCGGCAGGTACATCGAGATCACGATGAACCCGACGATCGCGCCGATCACCACGATCATCACCGGCTCGATCAAGGAGGTGAGCGCCTTCACCTTCGCGTCGACCTCGGCGTCGTAGAAGTCGGCGATCTTCTCCAGCATCGTCTCGAGCTGGCCCGAATCCTCGCCGACCGAGACCATGTGGGCGACCATCGCCGGGAAGACCGGGTGGTCGGCGAGCGGCTTCGAGATCGTCCCGCCCCGCTTGACCGAGTCGTAGACGTCGTCCATCGCCTCCTGGACGACCGCGTTGCCGGCGGTGGTGCCGGAGATGTTGATCGCCTGCAGGATCGGCACGCCGGAGGAGATCGTGCCGGCGAAGGTTCGCGACCAGCGGGCGAGTGCCACCTTCTGCACCAGGTCGCCGATGTGCATCGGGATCTTCAGCTTGATCTTGTCCCACTGCATCCGGCCCTTGTCCGTCTTCTTCCAGCGGATGAAGGCGTAGGACGACAGCGCGATCATCGGCACGAGGATGAACCACTTGCCGGTGACGAAATCGGAAACGCCGACCGTGATCTGAGTCATCAACGGCAGCTGGGCATCCGAGCCCTGCTCGGCGTTGATCTCCTCGAAGATGCCGACGAAGACCGGCACGATGAAGGCGACGACAACGATCATCACGATCAAGGCGAGGATGAGCACGACCGCCGGGTACCAGAGCGCGGACTTCACCTGGCGGCGCAGGGCGTCGAGCTTCTCGAGCTGGAAGGCGACTCGATCGAGCGCCTCCTCGAGGCGTCCAGAGCCCTCGCCGGCGTTGACCATCGAGCGGTAGAGAGGATCGAAGACGCCCGGCTGCGACTCCATCGCCTGGGAGACCGAGCTGCCCGCCTCGACGTCCTGCCTGAGGGCGACGACCGCCTTCTTCAGCATCTCGTCCTCGGTCTGCTCCTCGAGCGTGTAGAGCGAGCGCAGCATCGGCATCCCCGATGCGATCAGCGTCGCGTACTGGCGCGAGAAGACCGAGAGGTTGCGGAGGTTGACGCTCTTGAAGCGCTGGAAGACCGACTCGAGCTTCAGCGCCTCCCGCTTCTCGGAAACGTCGAGGACGATCAGCCCGCGCTGTCGCAGCTGCTCCGTGACCTGGGCCTTGGAGCCCGCCTCGAGCTCACCCCGGGAGGGAACGCCGGCAAGATCTACGGCCCTGAACGCGAACGTACCCATCGCTCAGCCCTCAGCCGACCGCCACCGGCGACTGCACCTGCTGCATGCCGCCGCTCATCGCCGCCGTGCCGCCGAGGAGGCGCATGAGCTCCTCGGGGATCGAAGCCCGCTGCTGGGCCAGATCGCGGGTGATCTTTCCCTGGCGGACGAGCTGGGCGAGGTGGCCGTCCATCGTCTGCATGCCGGCGGCGCCCGAGGTCTGAAGCGCCGAGTAGATCTGATGGGTCTTCCCCTCGCGGATCAGGTTGCGGATCGCCGGCGTCGGCACCAGCACCTCGCACGCGCAGACCCGCGACGCCCCGTCCGCCGTCGGCAGGAGCTGCTGGGTGACGATCCCCTGAAGCGCGATCGAGAGCTGCATCCGCACCTGGTGCTGCTGCTCGGCGGGGAAGACGTCGATGATCCGGTCGACCGTCTGCGCGGTCGACTGGGTGTGCAGGGTGGCGAAGACGAGGTGCCCGGTCTCGGCCGCCGTCAGCGCGGTCGAGATCGTCTCGATGTCCCGCATCTCGCCGACGAGGATCACGTCCGGGTCCTCACGGAGCGCCGACTTCAAGGCGCTCGAGAAGTCGGTCGCGTCGGTGCCGACCTCGCGCTGATTGACGATGCACTTCTTGTGCGAGTGCAGGAACTCGATCGGGTCCTCGATCGTGAGGATGTGCTCCTCGCGCTCCTCGTTGATCAGGTCGACCAGCGAGGCGAGGCTGGTCGACTTGCCCGAGCCGGTCGGACCGGTGAAGAGGACGAAGCCGCGCGGCTTGCGCGCGAACTCGGCGAGCACGTTCGGCAGGCCGAGCGACTCGAGGCTCTCGATCTTGCTCGGGATGTGACGGAAGGCGGCGCTGATCGCCCCCCGCTGGAAGAAGACGTTGACGCGGAAGCGGGCGACGTTGGGAATCGAGTAGGCGAGGTCGAGCTGCTGCTCGTTCTCGAACCGCTTCCGCTGCGAGTCGTTGAGCAGGGAGTAGACGATCTCCCTGGTGTCCTGGGGGGTCAGCGGCGGGTAGTCGTCGAGCGCGGTGATCCGGCCGCGCACGCGGACCGCGGGCGCGAACCCAGGGGATAGATGCACGTCGGATGCCCGTACCTCGACCATGCGGGTGAGGACGGCGGCAAAGTCAAGGCTCACGCGACTTAGATCGTCGCCTGGGCCGGGAAGCTTTAACCGCGCGGACGCCGACGCTCAGGAAGCGACGCGCGCGACCTCTTCGATGGAGGTCACGCCGGCACGGACCTTGAGCAGGCCGTCCTCGCGCAGGGTGAGCATGCCCTCCTGGCGGGCGACCGCGGTGATGTCCGGCTCCGGCGCGCCGGCGATCGTCAGCTCCTTGATCGCGTCCGACATCTCCATCACGGAGAAGAGGCCGAGACGGCCCTTGTAGCCGGTGTGGTTGCAGCGCGCGCAGCCGACCGGCTCGTAGGCCTCGAGGTCGGCGCCGACCCGGAAGCCCGCCTCGGTGAGCGCGTTCTGGGGGATGACGATGCGGCGCTTGCAGTTCGTGCACAGGGTCCGCGCGAGGCGCTGGGCGACGACGCAGTCGATCGCGGAAGCGGTGAGGAAGCTCTCGATGCCCATCTTCGCCAGTCGCGTGATCGTCCCCGGCGCGTCGTTGGTGTGCAGGGTCGAGAGCACCAGGTGGCCGGTGAGCGCCGACTCGATCGCGATCCGCGCCGTGTCGGTATCGCGAATCTCGCCGACCATGATGATGTCGGGGTCGGCTCGCAGGATCGAGCGCAGCCCGGCGGCGAAGGTGAGCCCCGCCTTCGGGTTGACGCCGATCTGGTTGATCCCGTCGATCCGGTACTCGACCGGGTCCTCGATCGTGATGATGTTCTTCTCGACCGAGTTGACCTCGGCGATCGCCGCGTAGAGCGACGTCGACTTCCCCGAGCCGGTCGGCCCGGTGACGAGCACCGCCCCGTGCGACTTCGTGATCGCGGTCTGGAACCGCTCGCGTCCATCGCCGTCCATGCCGAGCTCGTCGAGCGAGCGCAGGGCCTGCTCCTTGTCGAGGATGCGGACGGTCGCCCCCTCCCCACGCTGGGTCGGCAGGGTCGTGATGCGCAGGTCGACCTTGCGACCCTCGACGTTGACCGAGACGCGGCCATCCTGGGGAAGCCGCTTCTCGGCGATGTCGAGCTCGCTCATGATCTTGATTCGCGAGACGACGCCCGAGATCATCCGCTTCGGCACGCGCGCCGCCTCGTAGAGGACCCCGTCGACGCGAAAGCGGACCCGCATGTCTTCCTCGCCCGCCTCGAAGTGGATGTCGGAGGCGCCCTCGGTCGCCGCCTGGCCGAGGATCGAGTAGACGAGCTTGATCACCGGTGCGTCGTCGGCCGACTCGCGCAGCTCCGAGACCTCACCGAGCTCGGTCTCGTCGTCGTCCTCCACGATCGCGTCCGTGACGGCCGACTCGAGCGAGTTCAGCCGGCGGACGAGCGCGTCGATGTCCTCGGCCGCCGCGACCGCGGTGCGGCAGCTGAGCCCGGTGATCATCTGGATGTCGTCGACCGCGAGCACGTTGGCGGGATCCGCGATCGCGACCAGCAGCGTCTTCGGGTCGACGTAGCCGACCGGGACCGCCTGGTAGCGGCGCGCAGCCGAGACCGAGAGCAGGTTCGCGGCCCCCATGTCGACGTGGAACGTGTTGAGGTCGACGTGGTCGAGCCCGTAGCGCTCGGCGACGGCGCGTGAGAGCTGGTCGGTGTTGACCAGCTTGCGCTCGATCAGGAGCTGCTCCGGGGAGCGTCCCGCCACCCGCGCCTCGTTGATCGCCTCATCGACGCGATCACGCGCGGCGTAGCCGAGCTCGACGACGACATCCGTGAGGAACATCGAAGAGTTGCCGCGCCCGAGCGGCGGCGTCAGACCCGGGGTGCCCTGCTCCTCGGGCTCGGTGGCCGGCGCGGTCGCCTCGCCACCCGGGGAGGGCACGGGACGGAGGTGTCCAGGGCGTTTGTCGGTCGGCATATGTCCCCTTAGCTCGGTGCTCGTGCGGCCTGCCGCATCACCCCCAATGAAGGCTCGGCTCCGGTCCACATCTGCAGTGCTGTTGCTCCCTGGTGAACGAGGACTTCGAGTCCATCGACGGTCACCGCGCCGCGCTCTCTGGCGAGCCGGATCAGTGGCGTCGGATGGGGCCCGTAGGCCAGGTCCACCACGACGTTGGTTGCCTTCAGGGCATCGGCATCGAGCGGGAGCGGCTTTAGGTCGGTGGACGCCTGTGGTGGTTGGCTTGCTTCTTTCATTCCGACCGTCGTGCAGTTGACGAGGAGGTCGAAGTCGCCGCTCTGCATTGTCGCCTCGCCACTGGAAGCGGCCTCCACGCCGAACTCTTCCGCAAGCGCCGCCGCCTTCGCCTGCGTCCGGTTCCAGATCGTGACCTCGGCGCCCGCGTTGCGAAGTGCCCAGACGGCGGCTCGGGCCGAGCCGCCGGCGCCGAGGACGAGCGCGCGCTTACCGGCGGGCGGGTCGGGAAGAGCGTTGAGCAGTCCGTCGGTGTCGGTGTTCTCCGCCGCGATCCGGCCGCCGGCGAAGGACAGTGTGTTCGCGGCGCCGATCTCGCGGGCGGCGTCGCTCGCGCGGTCGGCGACGGCGAGCGCCGCAAGCTTGTGCGGGACGGTGACGTTTACGCCGGCGAAGCCCCGACCCGGGAGCGAGCGGACGAGTTGCTCGAAGTCCTCCGGAGCGACCTCGATCGCCTCGTAGCTCCACTCGCCTTCAAGGCCGAGCTCAGCGAGCGCGGCGCTGTGCATCGCGGGCGAGCGCGAATGGGAGATCGGCTGCCCGAGGACGGCGAGCTTCGGCATGAGGCGATGCTAGTTCGGCGGGACCCCGGGCGAGGCGGCTCGCACTTCGCAACCCGTACGTCGCCGCTCAGCACTCCGTCGGGGACCCGCCCTCCTCGGCGAGGGCGGCCTGGTACTCGGCCTCGGCCTGGGCGAACTCCTCTTCGGTCTCGACGAAGACGTGCTCGCCGCAGGTGCCCGGCTTGACGACGAAGAAGAAGGCGTCCGACTTCGCCGGGTTGGCGGCAGCCTCGATCGAGGCGAGGCCGGGGTTGCCGATCGGGGTCGGCGGCAGGCCGTCGAGGACCCGGGTGTTGTACGGATTGCTCTCGTCCGCGAGCTCGCTCTCGGTCAGCTGCTCGTCGTAGTTCTGGAGGTAGTAGCGGAGCGTCGCGTCGATCCCCAGCGGGGTGCCTTCCTTGAGCCGGTTGTAGATCACGGCCGAGGCGAGCTCGCGCTCCTCCGGCACCTGGATCTCGCGCTCGATCATCGAGGCGATCTTGAGCACGTCGTAGACGTTCAGGTTCTTCGACTCGGCGTAGGAGAGGTCGACCTCGGCGAGGTTCGCCTTGAACGCGTCGAGCTGCTTGTCGACCAGGTCCTCGACCTTGGTGTCCTGCTCGACCTCGTAGGTCGCCGGGAACAGGAAGCCCTCGAGGTTGGGCGCATCGCCGGCGCCGTACTTGCCGGGGTCGAAGCCCTTCGGCGGCTTCTTCACCGCGTCCTCGTAGTTGCCCTTGAGACCCGCCTCCTTCGCGACGTCGGCGATCTGCCGGCGGTCGAGACCCTCCGGGACGACGATGTCCTCGACCTTGATCGCCTTGCCGGGCTTCGCCGGCTCCTCGTCGTCGCCCCCGATCGCGCCGACCACCTTCACCGCGCCGTAGGCGACGATGCCGGCGAGGACGATCACGGCGATCAGGCCGATCAGACGACGGAAGACGAGCTGGCCGCGGGAGGTGTCGTGCCGGCGCGGCGGCAGCCGGCCGTACTCGCCCGTCCGCGGTGGCGGCGGGACAGCGTGCTCGTCCGTCGGCGGATGGACGATCGGCTCCGCGCCGGTGACCGGTGGCGGAGGCGGCGGCTGGACCTCGGTCGGGGGCTGCTCGGGCGGCGGCGTATCGGCCGCCGGCGCGACCTCCGTGGGTGGCGGGGGTTCCGCCGCCGGCGGGGGCGGTTCCTCGACCGGCGGGGGCGGCTGCGCTGCGGGCGACGGCGGTTCGTCTGCGGGCGGGGTCGGCGGTCGCGGAGGCGGCGGTGGCGGCGCCTGGGACTCCGAGGCCTTCGCGCCAAGCGACTCCTGCTCGGAGCGCCGGCGCGCCTCGCGCTCGGCCCTGCGCCGCTCGCGCTCTTGAGCCGCCTCGTCGTCGGCGAAGGGGTCGTGCCAGTCGGCGCCGTTGCTCATGCCGATGCCGCCCGGGCGTGGAGGTAGGACTCGAGCAGGTGCGCCGCGGCGAGCGCGTCGGCCGGGGCGCTGGCGCCGACCCGGGCGCTCGCGGTGGCGAGCCGGGTCGTGAGCCGCTCGTCGTAGGTCTCGACCGGGATCGCCCCGGCCTGGGCGAGCTCGCCGGCGAAGCGGCGCGCGGTCGCCGCCTGCTCGCCCTCGCTGCCGTCGAGCGAGACGGGCAGGCCGACGACGATCAGCTCCGCCTCCTCGTCGACGGCGAGCCGTGCCACCGCAGCGGGGTCCGGAGGCTCGACGACACCGATCGGTCGGGTGATCGTCTCGGTCGGGTCGCAGATCGCGCAGCCCGCGCGGGCGTTGCCGTGGTCGATGGCGAGAATTCGCACGAGCGGGGAGCCTACCCGCCGGAACTGCCCGGATTTGGTTTCACCTCGTGAGAGCGGATCCGGGCAGTTCGGTGCGGACGCGGCTCGGTTCAGCCCGCGAGCGCGGCGCGGATGGCGGCCCGGGCGGTCTCGAGCGCCTCGTCGAGGCGCGCCGGATCGCGTCCGCCTGCCTGGGCCGCGTCGTCGCGCCCCCCTCCCCCGCCGCCCACGACGGCGGCGGCCTCGCGCACGATCGACGCCGCGGACGCACCGCGCTCGATCGCGCCGGGCGTCGCCGCGGCGACGAGCGCGACCTTCTCGCCCTCGGCGCCGCCGAGAACGACGATCGCCTCGCCGAGCTTGGACCTCACCCGGTCGGCGAGGTCGAGCAGGGAGCGCTGATCGGTTTCGTGAGCACGCGCGGCGAGCACCTTGATCCCGTTCACGTCCTCGGCCGCGGCGACGAGCGTCTCGGCCTCCTCCCCCGCCTCCTTGCGCCCGACCTCGGCGAGCTGCGCCTCGAGCTGGGCGAGGCGCTCGGCGGCGCGGCGCGCCGCGCCAACCGGGTCCGTGGGCGCACCAAGCAGGGTGCCCGCCTCGGCGAGCTCGTCGCTTCGGCCGCGGAAGTGATCGATCGCCGCCGGGCCCGTGAGCGCCTCGATCCGCCGCACGTTGGCAGCGCTCGAGCCCTCGGAGAGGATGGCGACGATCCCGACCTCGGCCGTGTTGGCGACGTGCGTGCCGCCGCAGAGCTCGCGCGAGACGTCTGCGACCTCGACCATCCGCACCCACTCGCCGTACTTCTCGCCGAAGAGCGCCATCGCGCCGAGCGCCTCGGCCTCGGGTCGTTCCATCTCCAGCGCGCGCACCGGACGGCTCGCCTTCACCCAGTCGTTGACGCGATCCTCGATCGCGCGCAGCTCCTCGCGCCCGAGCGGAGCGCCGTGGGTGAAGTCGAAGCGGAGCTTGTCCGGGCGCACCGCCGAGCCCGCCTGGCGGACGTGGGTGCCGAGCCGCTCGCGCAGTGCGGCGTGCAGGAGGTGGGTCGCGGTGTGGTTTCGCATCGTGGCGTGACGGGCGAAGTGATCGACGCTTGCCTGGACCGAATCGCCCGGCGCCAGTCGCCCCTCGCCGCTCGCCACCCGTATGCCCTGGTCCTCGCCGACGCGATACACGTCCTCGACCCTCGCTTCGCTCCCGTTGGCGATCAGCACCCCCGCGTCGGCGACCTGGCCGCCACCCTCGGCGTAGAAGGGGCTCTCTTCCAGCTTCACCAACGTCGCGCCGTCGTCGTCGAGCGGCTGCGCGGCGGCGACCGTCGTCTGGGCGTCGAGCTCCTCGTAGCCGACGAAGCGGCTCGGCGGCGCCTGGGTGATGAAGCTGATGACCGCCTCGTGGCGATCGTCCTGCTCGCCGCCGCCCCCGCGACGGGCGCGATCGCGCTGCTCCTCCATCAGGGACTCGAAGCCCTCGTCGTCGACCGAGAGGCCCTCATCGGCGAGCAGCTCGCGAGTGAGGTCGTACGGAAACCCGTAGGTGTCGTGGAGGCGGAAGGCGTCCTCGGCCTCGATCCACGACGTCCCGGCGCTCTTCGCGTCGTCGATGATCGTCCGCAGGAGCTCGGTGCCGCGGTCGAGCGTGCGCCCGAAGCTCTCCTCCTCGTCGCCCACCCAGCGCTCGATGCTCGCGCGCTCGGCTTCGAGGTGCGGGTAAGCGTCTCGCATCAGCTCGATCACCTTCTCCGCGAAGCGGCCGAGGAACGGGGGTTCGAGCCCGAGCACCCGCCCCTGTTGGATCGCCCGCCGCATGATCCGGCGCAGGACGTAGCCGCGCTCCTCGTTCGAGGGCACGACGCCGTCGGCGATCAGGTTGACCGCGCCGCGCGCGTGGTCGGCGATGATCCGCATCGCCCGCGTCACCGTCGGGTCGGCGCCGTAGCTGGTGCCGGAGAGCTCCTCGGCGAGGCCGATCAGGGGCACGAAGCCATCGGTGTCGAAGACCGAATCGACGCCCTGCAGGATCATCGCCATCCGCTCGAGACCCATGCCCGTGTCGATGTTCCGCTTCGGCAGCTCGCTCAGGGTGCCGTCCTCGGCGAGGTCGTAGGTCATGAAGACGTGGTTCCAGTACTCGAGGTAGCGATCGGTGTCGTCACCGGGGCGCACGTCGTCGTCGCCGAAGTCGGGTCCGCGGTCGATGTACATCTCCGAGCACGGCCCGCAGGGACCGGTCGCGCCCGCCTGCCAGAAGTTCTCGGCGCGCGGCAAGTGGACGATCCGCTCCTCAGGGACGCCGATCGAGAGCCAGATCTCGATCGCCTCCTCGTCGGGCCCGAGGCCGAGCTCCTCGTCGCCCGCGAACACCGTCAGCCAGATCCGTTCCGGCTCGAAACCAAAGCCCTCGGTCGAGAGCTCCCAGCCCCACTTGATCGACTGCTCCTTGAAGTAGTCGCCGAAGCTCCAGTTGCCGAGCATCTCGAAGAAGGTCAGGTGACGCCGGGTGTTGCCGACCTCCTCGATGTCCGGGGTACGGAAGCAGCGCTGCGCGTCGCAGACCCGCGGCGCCGGGGGCTCCTCGAGGCCGCGGAAGATCGGCTTGAACGGCTGCATGCCGGCGACCGTGAGCAGGGTCGAGGTGTCCTCGGATGGCGGCACGAGCGAGGCGGACGGCAGCCGCAGGTGGTCGCGCTTCTCGAAGAACGAGAGGTACGTCTCGCGGATCTCGTCGGACTTCATCGCGTCGAGAGTCTAGGTCGGCCAAGTCCCCCAGCGCGCACGCCCGGAGCCGAGGGCGAGGACGTGGCGCGAGTCGTTCAGGCGATCGTCGCCCGGCCGACGACGAGGTCCCCTGCCATCAGGCACGCGGTCTGCCCCGGGGCGACGCCGTACGCGGGCTCGCCGAGCTCGAGCTCGAGCTCCTCGTGCTCGCCGGGCGCGACGCCGGCGAGCGAGCACGGAAGCGCCGCCGCGTGGTATCGCAGGCGGACCCGGTCGACCACGGAGCCGGGCCGGTGCAGGCGGGCGCCTCGGACGCTGACCGTTCGCCGGGCCAGGCGCTCGCGCGGGCCGACGGTGACCGTGTTCTCCCGCGCGTCGGTGCCGAGCACGTAGACCGGCTCGCTGCCGCCGACACCGAGCCCCCGCCGCTGACCGACGGTGAACAGGTGATGGCCGCCGTGCTCGCCGACCTGTTCGCCCGACTCGTCGAGGAGCGCGCCCTCGCGCTCGCCGAGACCACCGTGGCGCTCCAGGAACGAGCGCTTGCCCTCGCCGGCCAGAAAGCACAGGTCCTGGCTCTCGGCCTTCTCGGCGACCTCGAGCCCGGCCCGCTCGGCGAGCGCGCGCACCTCTGTCTTGCGCAATGCGGCGAGCGGGAAGCGCAGGCGAGCGAGCGACTCGGACCGGAGGCCGGACAGCATGTAGGTCTGATCCTTGGCCGCGTCGTCGGCGGCGGCCAGGAGGGGACCCTGGCCGTCGTCGACCACGCGCGCGTAGTGGCCGGTGGCGAGGGCCGAGCACCCGAGGCGCTCCGCGAGCGCGAGCATCGCGTCGATCCGCAGGTCGCCGTTGCAGAGCACGCACGGGTTCGGAGTCTCCCCCGCGCGGTAGCCGTCGATGAAGGCGCCGACGACACGCTCTCGGAACGCGGTCTCGAGGTCGAGGGTGAGGTGCGGGATCCCGAGCGAGTGCGCGACCCGGCGGGCGCCGAGGACGGCGAGCGGCGAGCAGCAGCTCTTCTCGGCGTCGGTGCGCTGATCGGACCAGAGCTTCAGGGTCACGGCGACCACGTTCGCTCCGCGCTCGCGCTCGAGCAGCGCCGCGACGGCGGAGTCGACGCCACCCGAGAGCGCGACGAGCACGCGCTCGCCGGCGCCCGGGGGTGCCAGTCGGAGGGCCGGCGATGCCGCCACCCCGGCGAGCGCGCGGTGCAGAGCGTCCGCGGCGAGCTCGACCGCGTGGCGGCCCTGGCCGCCGACGCCGCCGAGCGCATCCGAAACGCGATCGGGCCCGAGCATCGCGGCCTCGAGAACGGGCATACCCTCGATCAGCTCGGTGAGCGCAGCGGCCGATGCGCGGGCACTCGCGCAGCCCTCGGCGGCATGGGTCGCCGCCCTGACATGCCCGCCCTCGATCGCGACCGAGATCCGCACGAGGTCGCCGCAAGGGGCGCCGCCGGCGGAACCGCTGAAGCCGCCGGGCGGCGGATCGGCGCGGCGAGTCAGATCGGAGAGGTAGTGCTCGATCGCCTCGGTGTCCACGCCACCGAAGCCTACGAGCGTGGCCCTACTCCGGGTATGAGGGGATGTCGTCGCGGCCCTTGTAGTTCGCGTCGCGAACCGCCTGGGCGATGCTCTGCGGGCCACGGTAGCCGTAGTTCACGGTCGCCTCCGGCAGCGGCCCGTCGCTGAGTCTCTTCGGGTGGACGACGACGAGCGCCGGGACGCGATCGACGTCGACGCCCTCGGTGATCCGGGAGTACTCGGCAATCGCCTTCGCCTTCGAGACGAAGAGCGCGACGCTGCCGTTCCCCTCCTGGCTGCGGACGGCCTGCTCGACCTTGCGGTCGTCGATCCCGTCGCTGACGATCAAGAGGACGACGGTGTCGCCCGCCTGGTAGGCATCGACGACGTCGCTCGGCAGGCCGGGGCCCGCGACGAACTCGGCGCCGGGCGGTGCGACGGCCTCGACCGCAGGGGTGGTCGGGGCGCCGGCGACGGGCACGGCAGGCGCGCCGGCGGTCGGCGTCGGGGTGACGACCCCACTCGCCGCCGGCTCGCCGGTGGTCGGCTCCTCGTCGGCGGGGGGATTGCCCTGACCCGCGATCCGGGTCATGAAGAGGAATCCGACGACGACGACGAGCACGCCGATCATCACGACCTGGACGACCGGGTTCTCGTTCAGCGCCTGCCTCACCGCGGCGCTCCCCGGACAAAGAAAAGGGGCCCCAGCTTGCCGGTACCACTCTGCCTGCGAACCTGAGTGAACAGGTGGGTGTCTGCCGGCGCTACGACCAGCGCGCTACCGGACGATGACTCCCAAGGCAATTGTGTTGGTTCACAAAATGAGTGGCTGGCGAACAAGCTCGAGCCCTTCTCGAGATTAGCAACGGCTTCGGTGCCGGTGGCGGCACTGACCCCCTAATCGGAATCCGGCAGCAAACGCTTGAGCGGCGCGGACGAAACGCCGTGGGCGTCCTTGCGCCGCTGGGCCGGCACCGCGGTCCCGCGAGGAGGGCGAGTGCTCCCAGCAGCTCCGCCTGGCTCGCGTCGGCGAGCAGCGGACGGAGGTTGGCGAGCATGTCTTCGTCCTACTGCGGGGGTTTCGGGCGGGCGGCGCGGACGCTGATGCCGAGGTCGCGCAGCTGCACCTCGTCGACCGGTGCCGGCGCTCCGGTGAGCGGATCCCCGCCGGAGGCCGTCTTCGGGAACGCGATCACGTCGCGAATCGAGTCGGCCCCGACGAGGCGCTGGATGATCCGGTCGAGGCCGTATGCGATCCCGCCGTGCGGCGGCGCCCCGTAGCGGAGCGCCTCGAGCAGGAAGCCGAAGCGGTCGTTTGCCTCCTCGGCGTCGATCCCGATCACCCCGAGGAGGTCCTGCTGGAGCTTCGCGTCGGAGACGCGGATCGAGCCGCCGCCGATCTCCTGGCCGTTCCAGACGACGTCGTATGCGAGCGCCCGCGCCTCGCCGGGCTGCTCGCGGTCGAACTCGCCCTCCGGCGCCGTGAACGGGTGATGGAGCGGATCCCAGCGACTCTCGCCCTCGTTCCACTCGAACAGCGGCCAGTCGACGATCCAGCAGAAGCCCTGCGCCCCCTCCTCGACGAGCTCGAAGCGCTCGGCGAGGTCGAGGCGCAGCTGAGCGAGCACGGCGTTGGCGACGGCCGGCTTGTCAGCGACGACCAGGAGCAGGTCGCCCTCCTCGGCGCCGAGGCGCTCGTTGAGCGCCGCGAGCTCTTCGGCGGTGAGGAACTTCGCCGTCGGTGAGCGCCAGCCCCCGCCCTCGCGAAACGCCCAGACGAGGCCCTTGGCGCCGAGCTCCTGCGCCCGGGAGATGAACCCGTCGAGGACCGAGCGCGGGACGTCCCGGGCGCCGGCGTTGAGGCCCTTGACGATGCCGCCGGACTCGATCACACCGCGGAAGACCTTGAACTCGGTCTCGGCGAGCAGATCGGTGAGCTCGGTCAGCTCGAGCCCGAAGCGGAGGTCGGGACGGTCCGTGCCATAGCGGGCGATCGCGTGGTCGTAGGGGATCCGCGGCAGGGGCAGCTCGAGCTCGGGCCCCCCGACCTCCCGGAAGACCGCGGCCAGCAGCCGCTCGTTCGCGTCGATCACGTCGTCGAGCTCGACGAACGACATCTCGATGTCGAGCTGGGTGAAGTCGGGCTGGCGGTCGGCGCGCTGATCCTCGTCGCGAAAGCAGCGGACGATCTGGAAGTAGCGCTCGAAGCCGGAGATCATCAAGAGCTGCTTGAACAACTGCGGCGACTGGGGCAGCGCGTAGAAGGACCCGGGCTCGCGGCGCGAGGGGACGAGGAAGTCGCGCGCGCCCTCCGGGGTCGAGCGCGAGAGCATCGGCGTCTCGATCTCGAGAAAGCCCTCCGCGGTGAGGAAGGCGCGAATTGCCGCGGCGGTGCGGGCGCGAAGCTCGATCGCGCTCGCCATTCGCTCGCGACGCAGGTCGAGGTAGCGGTGGCGCAGTCGCGCCTCCTCGCTCACCTCCCCCGAGAAGCTCTCGATCTCGAATGGCGGCGTCTCGGCGTCGGCGAGCAGGCTCGCCTCAACGACGCGGACTTCGACGGCGCCGGTCGGCATCTCCTTGTTGACCGTCTCCGGGGAGCGCTCGACCACGTTGCCCGACACGGACAACACGTCCTCGGAGCGAAGGCGATGAACGAGCTGGTGCGCGTCACCTGCCTCGTCGGGGTCGAAGACGAGCTGCACCAGGCCGGTGCGATCGCGCAGATCGATGAAGGCGAGCCCGCCGTGATCGCGGCGGCGGTGAACCCAGCCGGCGACCCGCACGGTCGATCCGACGCGGTCGCCGAGCGCCTGGCCGCACCACGTATCGCGGTAGCCGTTCGCCCGCAGGGCCGGAAAGTCGCTCACTCGTCCTCCTCGCCTTCGTCGCCCTCTGGCAGGCGAAGGGCCGCGAGCGCCTCGACCACCGCGGCCGCATCCAGCTCCTGCTGCTCACCGCTCGCCATGTCGCGCAGCGAGACCTTCCCGTCCTGGAAGATCACCGCGCGCTCCGCGCCGATCCGGTCGGCGTGCTTCATCTGCCCCTTGACCGAGCGCCCGGCGAGGTCGAGCTGCGCGCAGGCACCGGCCTGGCGAAGCTCGTTGACGAGCGCGAACGCCGTATCCCGGTCCTCGCCCTCGGCGACGACGAACGCGTTCACGACGGGCGAGGGTGCCTCCTCGTCGAGCGCCAGCAGGATCCGCTCGAGCCCGGCCGCCCAGCCGATCGCGGGGGTCGCGGGACCGCCGAGCTCGGCCACGAGCCCGTCGTAGCGGCCGCCCCCGCCGAGCGCGGACTGGGCGCCGAGCGAGTCGGCGGTGAACTCGAACACGGTGCGCACGTAGTAATCGAGGCCGCGCACGAGCGTGCCGTCGAGCTCGTAGGCGACGCCCGCCTGGTCGAGCAGGCCGCGGACCTCGGCGAAGTGGTCGGCGTCCTCGCCCTCGAGCCGGTCGAGCAGCCGCGGCGCCTCGGCCATCACCGCCTTCGTCCCCCCGTCGTCGGCGTCGAAGGCACGCAGCGGGTTGAGGTCGATGCGGGCGCGGACCTCCGCCGAGAGCTCCGACTCGTGGGTGCGCAGGTAGTCGCGCAGCTCGTCGCGGTAGGCGGCGCGGGTATCCGGCGTCGCCAGGCTCCCGAGGCGCAGCCTCACGCCCGGCACGCCGAGCTCGCCGAAGATGCTGTCGAGGAGGATGATCGCCTCCGCGTCGACCAGGGGCGAGTCGGAACCGATCGCCTCGATGTTGAGCTGGTTGAACTGGCGGAAGCGCCCCGCCTGCGGGCGCTCGTGGCGAAAGAAGGGGCCCCAGCACCAGAGCTTCACCGGCTGCGGCAGGCGGTGCATCCCGTGCTCGATGTAGGCGCGGCAGATAGCCGCGGTCGCCTCGGGCCGCAGGGTCAGGCTGCGGTCGCCCTGATCGGCGAACGTGAACATCTCCTTGGTGACGATGTCCGTCGACTCGCCCACCCCACGGGCGAAGAGCTCCGTCGCCTCGAAGATCGGCGTCTCGATCCGCCCGTAACCGGCACGGTCGAGGACCGCCGAGGCTGCGACGAAGATGTCGACCCGGCGCCGGTGCTCCTCGGGGAGGATGTCGAACGTGCCCCGGGGGGCTTGGATCTTCTCCGGCACCGGCGCGACCCTAGACGCTCTGGCTCTAACGGGCGAGCTCGGCCAGGAACGGGTTGGTGGCGCGCTCGGCCTCGAGCGTCGTCGTCCCCATGTGGCCGGGAAAGACGGTGGTCTCGGGCGGAAAGCCCTCGACCAGCGTCCCGATGCTCGCCAGGAGCGTCGGCCAGTCGCCGCCGGGAAGGTCGACGCGGCCGACCGACCCCTGGAAGAGCACGTCGCCCGAGAACAGCGCCTGCTCGTCGCGGATCGCGTAGGTGACGTGGCCCGGGCTGTGCCCGGGCGTGAAGATGACCTCGATCTCGAATCCGGCGAGCTCGAGCGTCTCGCCGCCGGCGACCGTCTCCTCCGCGTCCCAGCTCTCATACGGGCCGAAGCCGGGCCAGGGGACGAAGCTCATGATGTCGGCGAGCACCGGGACCTCGAGCACCGGGCAGTAGACCGGCGCTCCCGTGGCCTTCGCCACAGGGGCGACGGCGCCGATGTGGTCGAAGTGCGTGTGGGTGAGCAGGATGGCGTCGATCCCGATCCCGAGCTCCTCGACGACGTGGAGGATCCGTTCCGGTTCCTCGCCGGGGTCGACGATCAAGCCGCGATCGGCGCCGTCGCGGCGAAGGATGAAGCAGTTCTCGGCGACCTGGCCGACGGTGAGCATGCGGACGTCCATCGCTTCGAGATTAGTCGCTCGGGACCGCGTCCCGAGGCTCAGCACTCCGGCGAGCTACTTCCCGCCCTTGCGTTCGGCCTTCGCCGCCTGGCGCGCCTTGATCTCCTGCGCGCGCCGGCGCCGGTAGAAGAAGTTGTCGATGTAGTAGCCGAGCGGGACGTAGAGCGCCAGCATCACCACGGCGAGCAGCGCGGCCTCGCCGACGCCGCGGCTGAAGAGCAGGACGACCACGAGGAAGAAGACGACCGCGCCGAGCAGGCCACGCATGAAGGCGCTGCGCCACGTCGGCGCGGTCTGCGCGCGCCGGTACTCCGAACGCCGCCGGGCCTGAGCCTTGGCCTCCTCGCGGGTCCGCGGACGACCGCCGCGGCCACGGCGGTCGATGCCGCCGCCCTGGGTGCCGCGATGCTTGCGCCGCCGCTTCTTCTTCGTCTGCGCCACGGCGCAGCAGGCTAGCTCAAGCCAGCCAGGCGGCGCTCGATCAGATCGCGCTCGGGAACGAAGCCGGTGATCGGGACGTCCGCGGGGAGCCCGGCGACCGCGGCTTCGGGAACGAGACCGACGAGCTCGGCCTCGACCGGGCGCACGCCGTGCCGGGTGGCGAGCTCGCGCACCCGTTCGATCACCTCGGCGAGCGGAACGGCGATCGGATCGTGGACGTTGGTCGAGACCTGGGCGCGGCCCGCGAGGTCGACGGCCATCGCCCGTACCCCGGGGAGGCCACCGCCCGACTCGCGGAGCTCGGCGGCGATCGCAACGGCGATCTCGAGCTCGGCGGTGTCGAGGAGGAGGTTGAACGCGGCGAGGGGCGGGCGGGCGGTGACGAGGGTCGCGCCCGCGGTCTCGTGGGGGTGCGCGGGCCCGAGGTCGGGCGCGAGCTCGCCGTCGCGAAGCCGCCGGGCGAGCTCGCTCGGCCCGCCCCGGCGAAAGAAGGCCCGCTCACGCCGCTCGTCTCCGGTGGCGAGATCCCCGTAGAAGAAGACCGGGACGCCGAGCGCGGCGATCGACTCGGCCACCGTGCGTGCGGCGAGGCGCGCGGCCTCGCGGTCGGGCTCGGAGGCGAAGACGACCGGGCAGACGTCGAGCGCGCCAACTCGCGGGTGCGCGCCCTCCTGCGTGGCGACGTTGACCCGCTCGACGCAGGCGGCGGCCCCGGCTGCGAGCGCGGGCACGGGATCCGCCGCGGCGAGGGTGAGGACCGTGCGGTTGTGAATCGCGTCGGAGTGGGTGTCGAGGACCTCCGCCCGTTCGGCGAAGGCCGCGACCACGGCATCGATCGTCTCGGCGTCGGTCCCCTCCGAGAAGTTCGGGACCGCTAGCAGCGTCACTGGCCGGAGGCTACGGGTGCGCTCCCCAGTCCGCCTTGTTCGGGAACTTCCCGCCGCCCAGGATGGCGTGCTTGCCCGAACCGTTCACCTTCATCACGATCAGGTCGCTGCGCCCCTCCCCGAACTGCGTGTAGACGATCTTCCGCCCGTTCGGCGAGAACGACGGGTTGTTCGCGATCGCGTACGGCTTGTCGCCTCCCAGCCGCGGATTGTCCGTGAGCGCCTTCTTCCGACCGCCGTCGATGGGCATCACGAAGATGTTCGCCTTGCTCCCCGGTGCCCCCTTGTCGCCCGAGTCAAAGGCGATCCACTGCCCGTCCGGCGAGATGTCCGGGCGGGAGGCGTTGAGCCGGTACTTGGTCAAGCGCTCGAGGCCGGTGCCGTCGACGTTGACCCGGAAGATCGCCGATCGCTTGGCCGACTTGAAGCGCGAGAAGACGATCGTCGTCCCGTCGGGCGTGAACTGCGGCTCGCTGTCGAAACGGACCGCGTCGGGAGCGTCCGTCACACGCTGTGCGTCGTCGACGGTGACTCCGTCGGGATCGGAGGCGGGAATGATCCAGATGCCGTTCAGCGAGCGCTCTCCCCAGTCGGAGTCGATCGCCAGGCTCGAGCCGTCGGGGGACCAGCCCGGGTTGCCGTGAAAGCCCGGGCCGCGCGTGAGCTGCGTCTCGTCGGATCCGTCCGCCGCCATCAGGTAGATCTGGATCGGGGCGCTGCGGCCGTCGATGTCGGTCCGGTCGCTGTCGAAGGCGATCGTCTGGCCGTCCGGAGACCAGTCGGAGATCACCGAGACTGCTCTGCGCGGCTTGCTCGTCGTCAGCTGCTTGACGTCACTGCCGTCGGGGTTCGCGGAGAAGATCTCGACGTGGTTGCCGACGGCGCGAGCAAACGAGATCCGCCCGTTCTCACCCTCGAACGTCGCCATGGACGGTGCGACGGCGAAGCCGATCGCGACCACGGCCACAGCTACGACCGCGCTTGCTAGACGGACCATGAGCAACCTCCTCGGACGGGACACGGAGATTGCACCCTATACGCAGATCCGGCCGCCATTGCGTGCGTTTGCGCACGCTCGCCGGGTCAGACGAGCAGCTTGCCGCCGCTGACGAGGAGCTCGCCGTCGATCGTCAGCTCCGGCCGGGTGACGACGACGTCGATGTGGACCGGGACCTGGACCGTGCCGCCGATCCCCGCCGAGGCGCCGAAGGCGACGTGGCAGGTGCCGAGGATCTTCTCGTCCTCGAGCAGCTCGCCGGTCAGCATCGCCTTCTCGTTCGTCCCCACGCCGAGCTCGGCGACGCCGGTGGCCTCGGGACCATGCATGCTCAGGAGCTCGTAGAGCTTCTCGCCCTCGGGCCCCGTTGCGCCGACGAGCCGACCGTCCTCGATCGTCAGCTCGACCGGCTCGCTGACCCGGCCGATCGCGGCGATCGTTCCGTCGACGACGAGCTTGCCGCCGCCCTCGGTCTCGATCGGGGCGACGAATCCCTCGCCGCATGGCAGGTTGCCGAAGGCGCCCTTGGCGGTCAGGTCCCCGGTGTCCGGGATCCCCTCGCGGTCGCCGAGCGCGAGCCGCAGGTCGGACCCGTTCGGGCACGTGAGCCGGGCCTCCGAGCCGGCCGTCAGCCGCTCGGCGACGGCGACGCCGCGCCGGTAGAGCTGCTCCATGTCGGCGCTCATCACCCGCGCCAGCATCTCCTCGCTGACCTCGGGAAGGGTCGCGATCCGCGCGCCGGCCTCGCACGCCTGGCGCCGCGCCGCGGTGTGCGACATCGACTGGATCGTGGGCGCGAGGACGACATCGGAGGCCTTCATCGCAGCGGCGATCGCTCGCGGCGGCTCGGCGCCGTGGGACGGACGTTCGGTCATCAGCGCGAGCAGGGCGTCGGCGCCGGCCTTGCCGGCCTCGCCACGAAGCCGCTCGCCGAGCCCGATCGTCGCCGGATTGGCGATCACGAGGACCTCCTCGCTTTCGCGGACGGCGAGGCAGTCGTTGATCACGGCGGCCATGGCTCGGTCGAGATCGCTCATGGATTCAACCTACCGATCCGAACGAGGACGGCGACGCGTAGCTCAGTCGCCCTCTCCCTCCCCATCGTCCCCGGCGGCGCCGCCGCCGGCGTGGTGCTCCTCGCGGAGGTCGTAGTCGACGGGGACCGCGCCGTCGTCGGCGTCGGAGGGGTCGATCAGCGCCTGGTCTTTGAAGTCAGGATCGCGCGGCTCACGCGTTTCCTCGAAGTGCTCCTCGGGCTTGTCCTTCTCGTCCATCTCGATCCTCTCGGTCGCGTACGGTTGAACCATGCCGCAGATTGCCAGCTACGCAAGGCGACCACGTCGCCAGCGGCGCACGAAACCGGGAAAGGAACCTGACGATGGCAAATCCCTTCACGCATAAGAAGCTGACGGATCTCGAGGACATGGCCCGCAAGCACGGGCTCGGCGAGGTCCAGGAGGCGCGCTTTGCTAGCGGCGACCTCGAAACCACGGACACCGGCCTGAGCCACCTGCGGGTGAAGCCGGGCAAGCGCGGCGCGATCGCGCACAAGCACGAGGAGGCCGAGGAGGTCTACGTCGTCATCGCCGGCTCCGGCCGGCTCAAGCTCGACGACGAGATCATCGAGGTGGCGGAGCTCGACGCGATCAGGATCTCGCCGGACGTCGTCCGCGCCTTCGAAGCCGGGGACGACGGCCTCGAGGTGCTCGCTTTCGGGCCGCGCACTCCCGAGGACCGTGGCTCGCTGGTGGAAGACTTCTGGGACGACTGAGCCGCGAGCTCAGCTGAGTCCGTCGCGGAGCGTGCTCGCGTTGTCGGCGGCGAACGAGCCGGCGGCGTTGTTGAAGTAGGCGATCACCTCGGTCTTCGAGCGCCAGGCGGCGATCCGCCGCTTCCACCTGGCCACGTCCGCGGCCGAGTACGCGCCACCTGCGCTCTCCCCACCGCCGTGGAGACGCACGTAGGTCCAGGGGGCGGTTATCTCGCGCTCCTGGAAGGGGAAGTCGTGATCGTCTGAGATCGCGAGCGCGACGCCACGCTCGCGAAGCAGCGAGTAGACGTCGCCGGTGAACCAGGTCGCGTTGCGGAGCTCGACCACGTGGCGGCCCGGCGCGCGCTCGAGGATCACATCGAGGGCCGCATCGAGCCGCTCGTCGTTTCGCTTGAAGCTCGGGGGCAGTTGCCAGAGCACCGCCTCCAGCCTGCCCGCCTCGCGCACCGGCTCGATCGATGCGAGGAAGCGCTCGACGTACTTCTCCGGACTGTTGAGGCGCTTCACGTGGGTGATGTACCGGCTCGCCTTGATCGAGAATCTGAAGCTCGGCGGCGTTTGCTCCAGCCAGGTGCCAACCGTCTTCGCCGACGGCAGCCCGTAGAAGGTGGAGTTGATCTCGACCGTGTCGAACTCGCTCGCGTAGTGGGCGAGCCACAGGCGCTGGGGCATCTTCTCCGGGTAGAAGGCGCCGCGCCAGTCCTTGTAGGCCCAGCCCGAGCAGCCGATCCGCACCGGCTTCATGCGCTGTGGCCGGAGTGCTCGCGCCGGGCCGCCACGCGCCCCTCGCCATAGGTGCGCGTCTCGTAGAGGATCATCGCGGCGAGCAGGGCGACCGCGATCGCCAGCGTCAGCAGGCCGGAGAGGTCGAGCGCCAGGGGGATCAACGCGACGAAGACGAGGGCCATCAGCAGGCGCCGGCCGTTCAGCGTCCGCGCGCCACGCAGCCTGATCAGGACGTGGCCGAGAAGGTAGATCGCGACCCCACCGAGGAGGGCGAACGCCGGTACGACTTTCAGCTGCTCGTCGGGATGCGCGAGAACGTCGTGGAGGCCGAGCGCCGCGAGGACGATCCCCGCGATCAGCGGATAGTGGAGGTAGGAGTAGACGTCGCGAGCCATCTCGTTCTGCACGCGCCCCGGCTCAGCGGCGACAAGGCGGCGCAGGTTCGCAATCGCGACGACGTCGAAGTAGATCCACCAGAGCGCGAACACGAGCCCCACGCCGAGCACCGCCGCCGCGATCACGTCGCCGCTCAGGCCCACGTCGGCTGCCACTCCGAGGGCGACGATCGACTCGCCCAGGGCGACGATCACGATCAGGCCGTGGCGCTCGGCGAAGTGCTCGGGCATCAACTTCCAGCCGCTGGAGCCGAACAGGTAGGGCTCGGCGATGTCGAGCACCAGCGCGATCGACCAGATCACGGCCTGTGCAGTCCCGCCGATCGCCGCGCCGATGATCAGCAGCGCGATCGCAACCCCGGTGCCGACCGCAAAGCCGGAGACCGAACTGCGCAGCCCGGGCTCGTCGCGGCTCGCGATCAGAAACAGGGCCACATGGCCGGCGCGGACCAGTGCGTAGGCGATCGCGAACTCCATCGCGCGATCGCCGAACACCTCCGGCACGGCGAGGGCGCAGATCAGCAGTGCCGCCATCGCTCCGACGAGCGCCAGGCGGACGAACCCCTCCTCGGGATCGACAACGCTCGTCAGCCACGCGTAGCCGATCCAGGCCCACCAAAGCAGCGCGAGCACGAGCAGCCCCTGCGCCAGCCCCTCCCAGGAGTGCTCGGCGACCATCAGCCCGGTGCACTGCGTCAGCGCGAGGACGAACACGAGGTCGAAGAAGAGCTCGAGCGGCATCACCCGCTCGCCCTCGCGCATCACGGCACTGATTCGACGTGCGCTCGAAGTCCCGGCCTCGGTCGTCACCACGCGCATTCTCGCCGACCGGCGGCAATCCGGGGCGGGCGGCGGCCTGATCGCGCGCCGCCCGCACCGGCCCCGGGATCAGGCCGTGACGGCGCTCGTTGCCAGCCACTCCTCGTAGCTCGGGCCGGCGAGCTTCGCGCTCGCACTCGGCAGCGCAGCGCCGTTCGCGTACAGATCGGCGTCGTGGTCGTTCTCCTCGCGCGTCTCCTGGACCCTGAGGTCGTCGCCGCGGCGTGCGATCAACGCCTCGGCGAGCGCCGCGAGCCGCTCCGCACGAGGCCCGGCGATCTCCGTGACGCGCCCGTTCTCGACCTCATCCTCCTCGGCGAGGTCGGCGAGGCCCTCGGCGGCCACGCGCGCGGCGATCGGCTGGGTCCGGAACTCGGGCACGTAGCTGACGCCGTCCCTCGTCGTCCACTCGACGAGTTGGGCGACGAACTCATGGAACTGCGACGCGCGCAGGATCCGCACGGGGAGCGGCCCGTTGAGCAGCGCCCGCTCCTGAGCGAGCTTGGCCGCGTTGTAGCCGCCCTCGAATGCGTCGATGCCGATGATCGAGATGACGACGATCCGCTCGACCCCGGCATCGGCGCCGGCCCGCTGGAGGTTGGCCGCCGAGGTCTTGAAGAACTCGGTCGCCGCAGTCTGATCGGACGACTCCTGGGTGGCGGTGTCGATGATCACCTCGATGCCCTCCAGCGCCTCCGCGAGCCCCTCGCCGGTGATCACGTCGACGCCATTCGAGCGCGAGATGGACACGACATCGTGCCCGCGGGCCTCGAGAACCTCGACGAGCGGCGCGCCGATACGGCCGGTCGCGCCGGTGACGGCGATCCGTTTCCTACCTGCTGTTGACTCCATGATTCTGTCCCTTCGCTCGATGTTCGTTCGTCATTGGTTTGACGGACGCCAGCGCCAGGATGTGACCGATGCACGCGAACGAACTCGACCCGGACCGCCTCGCCAGGCAATTTGAGGAACACCGCACGCGCCTGCGCGCGGTGGCCTACCGGATGCTCGGCTCGATCGGCGAGGCCGACGACGCCGTGCAGGAGACGTGGCTGCGGCTGAGCCGCACCGACAGCGAGGAAATCGAGAACCTCGGCGGCTGGCTGACGACCGTGGTGGGCCGCATCTGCCTGGACATGCTGCGCTCGCACAAGAGACGCCGCGAGGACTTCTTCGGGCCGCACGTGCCCGACCCCATCGTCTCGCCGCAGGACGCCATCGATCCCGAGCACGAGGCGCTGCTCACGGACTCAGTCGGCCTGGCGCTCATGGTCGTGCTCGAAACACTGAGCCCGGCGGAGCGGCTTGCATACGTACTCCACGACATGTTCAGCGTCCCGTTCGAGGAGATCGCGCCGCTCCTCGACCGCCAGCCGGCGGCGACGCGCAAGCTGGCGAGCCGCGCTCGCGGCCGCGTGGCCGACTCCGCGGTCGAGCCCGACGTCGACATCGGCCGCCAGCGCGAGGTCGTCGATGCCTTCTTCGCCGCCGCCCGCGAGGGCGACTTCGAGGCGCTCGTCTCGGTGCTCGACCCGAACGTCGTCCTCAACTCCGACGGCGGCGTGCTGCGGCGGGACTCCACCGTGCGCGTGGAGGGCGCCGATGCGGTCGGCGCGCGCGCGAACAGCTACGCCGCTCTCTCGCCGTACGTGAGGCCAGTGATGGTCAACGGCGTCGCCGGCGTCGTCGTCGCCCCCAAGGGCAAGCCGTTCGCGGTGATGGCGTTCACCGTCCGCGGTGGGCGAATCGTGGCGATCGAGGCGCTTGCCGACCCGGAGCGCCTCGCCAAACTCGACCTCTCGGCGCTCGAGAGCTGAAGCTACGATTCACGGCCCCGCCGGAGTAGCTCAGCTGGTTAGAGCAGCGGAATCATAATCCGCGTGTCGGGGGTTCGAGTCCCTCCTCCGGCATCCTGGAAGCCCCGCAAAAACGGGGTTTTCTTCTGGCGTAACGCTGCACCGCTCATCGAAATCAGGCCGCGGGGCAACACCTGGGGCAACAGGTCGCAGGCGCGTGTCAGCAGAGACATGCGGGCCCTCCTCAAAGGCGATGCGAGAGCGCGGCCGTCGCCGAGACGGTCGGCGCGGGTCGCCGGTGGATGGTGCTGACGATCTCCTCCGTGTCGATCCCCTGGAGATAGACGCTCGTCACGCCGAGGTTGGCGTGGCCGAGCTGGCGCTGGATCGACGTTCAGCGGCACGCCCTCTCGCGCCATCTCCACGGCGTGTGCATGCCGTAGCTGGTGCGGCGCGAACCTGCGGCGAACGCCGGCCTGGGCTGCGACTCGCCGCAGGTTCTGGCGGGCAGCACTGTGCGTCCACGGCCGGCCGGCCGCCGGCCCGCTGATAGCGCACAGGAGCGGTCCGACCGGAAGCGTCTGACGGAGCTCGAGCCAATCGACAAGCTGACCCCACCCCCAGTCGTCCATGCCGACCTCGCGACGTTTCCCGCCCTTGCCCACTGCGAACCAGCAACGAACCCCGAGCACTCTCGAGGTCAGTCTCGGCGAGGGCGAGGGCCTCCGAAATCCGGAGCCCGGCCCGCCACAAGATCACGATCAGCGCCCGAAGTCTCAGTGCGTACGGCGATTCGCCGGCCGTCTTCATGACGGCGACGATCTCTTCCACACGGGGCGGATCGGCGGGGAAGCGACGCCCGGCTGTCGACCGCCGCAGGGTGACCGGTGTGCGGATCTCCTCCATGAGGACCTCCTTCGATTGGAAGAAGGAGCCTGGACTGACTACTCGCGCGGGTCAACGGAGGGGGCTACTCCGCATGGGGAGTAGCACTCTCGAGGGTGGGAGTTGCGACATGCACGTCATGCCTCAACTCCCGTCCTTTGCTCGATCGTGCCTACGCTTGGCTGTGCAACTCCGGACGAAAGGCGTAAGACTGGTTCGCGGCGATCCGCCGCTTTCGGAGTTCCGCACCCAGTTCTCGATAGCAGGCGTCCGCCCGTCTCCTCGCCATGTGGACGACCGTACGGGCGACACCCTCGCCATTTCACCTGCCACGCGCCAAAGTCAGCCCAAGGGATTAGTGCACGCCACGGTGTGCACCCCTGGCAAAGTCAGGCGAGGCCGGCGATTTTCGGCACGAGGTCGGCGGGCCTCGGCAGCGTCGCGATCTCGTCGGCCACCTCGGAGGCGGCCCGGCCCAGCCCCGGGTCGGTGAGCAGGCGGTCGATCAGCTCCGCGTCCACCTGATCCGGCTCCGAACGCAGACCGAGCCCGCGCCGCGCCACGGCGTCCGCGTTCATGTACTGGTCGGCGCCGTGCGGCAGCACGAGCTGCGTGACTCCGGCGTCGATCGCGGTCAGCGTCGAGCCGGCCCCGCCGTGGTGCACCAGCGCCGCGCAGGTCGGCAGCAGCGCGGACAGCGGCACCCACCCGGCCGCCCGCACGTTGTCCGGCAGTTCTCCCAGTGGCGACGGGTCCGCGTCGCCGAGGGCGAGTACGAACTCGGCGTCCAGATGCCGTGCCACGTCGACGAGTTTGGTCAACGACGTGAGCGCGCCGACCTGGGTCAGCACCGTGCCGAGTGTCACCGCGACGCGCGGGCGCGCGGGCCGTTCGAGCACCCACTCGGGCAGCACGCCGCCTCCGTTGTACGGCACGTACCGCATCGGCCAGCCGCGCACCGGCCGGTCGACCATGCTCGGCGGCGCCACGTCGATCGACTCGCGCACCTCGGGAAACCCTTGCACGCCATGCCGTTCGCGTTCCTCGACCATCTTCTTGAAGATCGCCTCGGTCATCGACGCCTCGTCGGCGAACCCGAAGCCGTGCGACACGGCCGGCACGCCGAGCTTCGCGGCGACCAGCGGCCCGGTGCCCTCCATCGACGAGTACACGACCACGTCCGGCCGCCACGATTCGGCCGCCGACACGGTCAGGTCCACCGACACGCCGGACAACTTGGCGAAGATCGCGCCGACGAACTCCAACCCCTTCTCGGTGTCGACGTCCGTGCTGTAGTCGAACTCCTCGGGTTGCTCGCTGGCCGCCTGCTGGAACACCGCGCCGATGTCGACACCCGGCGCGGTGTCCACGACGTGCAGGCCGGCGTTCGCGGCCTCCTTGCCGCCCGCGGTCGCCACCAGCACCTCGTGGCCGGCGGCACGCAGCGCGTGTGCTAGGGAGATCGTCGGGAACACATGGCCAAGACCGGGGGAGGTCGCGAAGAGTGCGCGCACGATTCCCATTTAACACGCGATCCCCGCCGACCGCCCCGACTGGATTCCGCCTGACGCGGCGGAGTAGCGCTTCGGACGAAAGGCGGCACTCCACGTGGGAAGCAGCACTCTCAGCGGCGGCGCCCACCACGCCGAGTGGTCAATTTGTCAACCCCTGGTTGACTAATCCACCGTTCAGTGCTCCCTCGCCGCGCTCAAGCGGCTGACGCTCGCGAAAGGTGCGCTTCGAACCGAAAACTAGTGTCTTTCGGCGCAGCCTCGGCACGCTCAGAGCGCCACTGTGATCGGCGCCGCTTCAAGCTCCCAGCTGCGGAGCGTGAAGCGACAAGGCGTCGCGTCCAGTTGCCAACTGAGACGACCGGTTAGCGCTCGGCTGGGTTCGAGTCCCCCGCGCTCCGCCGACTGTCGGCGGCGGTTGTGGCAAGGCCGCCGGCCGACCTACACTTATGGCCACGGTTGGCAACTGGGCCCGGGGTAGCTCCCCGGCCGCAAAGTCAAGGCCCGCTCACGTGGGCCTTTGCGGTTTCGAGGCCTCTACGCCCCGGGCACGAAAAGGGCTACTCGTCGTCCGAAGCGCTACTTCCCTAGACCCGCGGTTCTGAGCGCTCCTTCCTTGTCGAGGAAGCCACGGACGTGTTCGGTCTGACCGAGTGGGGCACCGGCGACCGCCACCAAAGACAGAGCCTTGTCGCCGCCGAGGTCAATGACCGCATGGCAGCCTCAGGCAGAACGGGAGCTGCGGTCCGCCGTCCGCGTCGAAGAGCTCTCCCACCCGGTTGACGATGCCCTGGGTGTAGAGGACGCCTGGCTTTGCGCGCGGCCCGTCGGTGGTGAAGACGACGATCGCGACATCCTTTGCGGGCAGGTAGGTGACGAGGCCCTTGTAGCCGAACAGATGCGGGTTGTTGTAGATCCAGTCGTTGGAGACGCCGCTGCCCATCGCGTAGTGAAAGGCCTCGGTCTGGCCGCCGAGGCCGACGTTCTCCGACCCGACCTGGAGCGCGTGCGACCTGCGCGAGACGAGGGTGCCGGTGCCGAGGGCGTTGGCCCATTTGCCGAGGTCGCCGAGGGTCGACGTGGCGTTCGCCGCGCGGCGCACAATGCTCGGCGACCAGAAGGTCGAGTCTTCGTAGAAGCCGCGCTCCCTCGTGAACCCGTGCAGCACCGGCGGCCGAATGTGGGGGCCGACCCGCAACGCGCTCTGTCTCATCCCGAGCTCGTCCCAGATCCGCTCCTGCATGAGCCGCTCGACCGGCTCGCCGCCGACGCGGCGCAGGACCTTGCCGAGGAGCAGGAAGTTCGTATCCGAGAACGCCCAGCTCGAGCCCGGCGGCTCGAACAGCGGTGGCAGGCTGAACGCGAGGCTGAGGACCTCGGCAACCTTCCAGCGCCGTTCGGGATTTTCGTAGAACTGCTTGACGAAGTCCGGATGTGTCGCGTAGTGGGCGTACCCCGAGGTGCTGCGGGCCAGCATGCCCACGGTTACCTCGTCCGCCCGCGGCAGATCGGGGAACCACGTCGAGATCGGGTCGTCGAGACTCACCCGGCCCTCATCGACGAGCTGCAGCAGCAGGGTCACCGTCATCGACTCGGTCACGTTGCCAATCCTGAAGTGGTCCTTCGTGGTCGCGGCTACTCCTGGCTCGGCGCGCCCCAGCGCGCCCCTGACGACCGGGCGTCCATCGACCCAGACCCCGTAGATCGTGGACCGCACGGGGAACTTCTCGTATTGCCTCTCGACCGCCCGAGTGACCTGTTTCCCACCCACGGCCACGGCGCCGGCGGTTTGCGAGGCGCAGGTTGCGAGCAAGAGCGCGGCCAGCAGCCCGACCGCGAATCTCGAAGCAACCCCCGTCACCACGCTCACCCTATCCGCAGACGGGCCGGACGGCACGTCCGCGCTTCTGCGCGAGATGTTCTCGGCGTGGGATTTCTTTCGCACCGAGGCTTTGGAGCCCAAGGGCAACGCCGATTGGGTTGTGGCCTCCCTGCGGTTCCAGTCGTGGGGCCATCAGGAAAGAAGAGTCAAGATCCTCTCGAAGTCCTTGCGCGTGGAGAAGTATCTCTTTCCATGCGGAGTAGCCCCCTCCCGGCCGGCGGGGCACTACTCAGCCGCCGCTCGCAACGCGCTGGCGAACTTCGGGATTCCAGCGCGCTCCAGAGCGCTGATCAGCTCGTCAGCGCTCCACGGCGGGTTCGTGAGGTCCTCCGCCTGTCGGCGCACTTCGGCGACGACCCGCTCCGGCGCGAGTGAGAACAGCGCGAGCAGGAACTCGTCGGGATGCGTGGCCTCGATGCCGAACGGCTCGCACGCCTCCGGCGCAAAGTGTTCGAGGTTGAAGGTGATGATCGCCTCGGCGCCACCCGCGACGGCGGCGGCAAGAACGTGGCGGTCGCCGGGGTCGTTCCCCATCGACGACTCCAACCTGGCGATCGCCTCCTCGCCGACCGATGCTTCTTCGAAGGCGGAGCGCATCAGCCCGGCGAGGCGGCTGGCACGCTCCTCATCAACCCGACCGTCCTCGACCAGGTTACGAGCCATCTCGTCGAGGATTCGCTCGCTCCAGAGCGGGACGTAGAGCGGCGCCGGTGCCGGAGCAGGCTCGGGCTCAGCGAGTCGCAGCAGCGTGTCGCGCAGCGAGAATGGATAGAGGACGTTGGCATCGAGCACCGCTCGAAACGGCATAGCGGGGCGAGCTTACGAACGCCGGCGGCGCTCACCCGGACCTATTCGTATCCGCCCTCGGCCTCCTGCGAGAGTCGCGTGAGCTCGCGGAGTTCCTCACGGCGGTGCTCAGTGCGCTCGGCGGCAAACGCGAGCACGTCGTCGAGTCGGACTCGCCTGTGGGTGCCCACCCGGTGGTACGGGATCCGGCCCTCCTCGAGGAGCTTCACGAGATGAGGGCGCGAGACGTGAAGGAGGTCAGCCGCCTCCTGGGTGGTGAGCTCCTTGCCGTATGGGATCAGGGAGAGCGCCAATCCGGCCGCCATCCCGTCAGCTACCAGCTTCAACGCGCGAAACGCCGATTGCGGCATCTCAATCTCCTGGCCGTCCAGTCCGACGAGCCGCGCCCCCTCCCCATCGGATGTGATCGCCTCATCGAGCCGACGGGCGAACTCGCGCAGCTCCTCCAGGTCCTCGCGCTCGGCGCGAACCAGGTCGGGATGTGGCATTGAGACTGCCATTGGGCGCCTCTCTCGTCGACAACGGACGGAGCGAGCCTACCAGCTAGGCGAAACAATCGCAACACGTTTTGGATGTTGCGGTCGCCAGATCATAATCCGCGCGTCGGGGGTTCGAGTCCCTCCTCCGGCATCATAGAAAGCCCTGCAAATACCATTAGCGGCACTCGGATACACCCAATACGAGACCACCAGATCAACGCCGGGTCAACGTCTGGGTCGACACTCCGCACACCCGGTGCAGCGAACCGACCCCCCGGCCCCTGCGCTCACACGCCGAGCAGCGCGCTTCACACGGACCACAAAGCGTCCTGATCCGCACCCGCTTTCACGCGGTTGCGATAGCGACGAGTTTCGAGCTGGGTTCTGGCGGGGAGCTCGTGGCCGCCGAAGTCGTGCCTATGCACCGCGCTCTCGCGTCGAGCTACGTGGCGCTCCTGCTGATCGTCCGGGGCAGGACTCTACGTCTCACGCCCGCATTCGTGACGGAGCGGCGTTAGCCCCGCGCCGTGGACCCGGGCGTTCAGCCAAACAGTTCGCGCTCTGCCGCGAGCGACACCGCCGCCGCGCGCGATGAGACGCCGAGCTTCGCGAAGACGTTCGCCAAGTGCCGGTGCACGGTGTGCTCGCTGACCACGAGCCGCGCCGCGACCTGCCGGTTCGAGAGCCCTTCGGCGACGAGCGAGAGCACCTCGACCTCACGCGCCGTAAGCCCAGCGCGCCGTGCTGCCGCGCTCCGTCCGCCCAGCTGCGTGCCGAGCTTGCCGGCCGTACGCGTCGCTCGAGCTGCGCCGAGGCGCTCGAACACAGCGCCGGCCGCGAGCGCCTGCTCGAGCGCCGCCTCGGGACGGTCCTGGGTCGCAAGGGTCCGCGCGAGCACGAGCCGCGCGGCGGCCGCGTCGAAAGGAGCGGGCGAGGCGTCATAGAGCTCGACCGCGTCCTCGAGCCTCCGCCGTGCGGCCTCGTGGTCCCCGTCGGCGAGGGCGATAGCGCCCGCCGCCGAGCGCTCAGCGGCACGCATAGTGGTCGTGCCGATGGCGTCCGCGATCCGCGCCAACTCGGCGTGGTCTTCCCTCGCCCGCGCATGGTCGCCGAGCCTGATCCGTGCCGGGACCAGCACTTCCAGCCCAGCCGCCGCCTCGACCATGTTCTCGCGACCGATCCCGTCGAGGTATCGCTCGGCGGAGCCGAGCGCCGCGGCCGGATCGTTGTCCTCGAGCGCGAGCTCGGCCTGAACGAGCGGGACGAGAACATGCCCTACGGCCTGCGCGAGAAGCCTCCGTGCGTCGGCGAACCTGCCCTGGCGGCGGCGAAGCTGTGCGAGACGCGCCCGCGCATAGCCGGCGAGCGGTGGCCGCAGGGTGGAGAGCTCTCCAGCAGCCCACTCAAGCTCCGCCTCGGCCTCGTCCCACTCGCCGCGGACGGTGAGCACGGTGCCATGGTGGGCGCGGCAGAGCGCAAGCAGTGGGCGGTGCCCGGTGCGTTCGCAAAAGGCGGCTAACCGTTCGCACCACTGCCCGGCGCGATCGAAATCGCGCGTCCGCTCGCAGGCGATGATCATGTTGCAGCAGCAAGAGCCGATCGCGATCGGGTCATAGAGCTCGCCCGCTGTCGCCGCGGCCGTTCCCTCGTCCAGAAGGCGCGTTCCCTCCGCAACCCGTCCGAGGCTGACGAGGGCGAGCCCCTGCAGGGTCCGCGCCGTCATCTCGATGTCGAGGGCGCCGTGCGCCTTCGCCTGCTGGGCGGCCTCCGTACTCAGACGCCGCACCTCCGACGGGTCGGTATCAAGATGGAACGATGCCTCGATCAGCGGCAGCCAGGCGTGCTCCGCCGATGGCTCTTCACCCTCGATCAGCGAACGCGCACGCTGGAGCCAGCCGTTGGCAACCGCGCTGACGCCACGCATTGCGCCGAAGTCCCAGGCGAGAAGGCCGGCCACGCGGGCGGCCTCGAGCGTCTCACCGCGCTCCCGCCGAAGGACGTAGGCGCGCTCGCGCGCCCTGATTGCAGCGTCGACGTCGTCCAGCCACCAGCTCGCAGCCGCAAATCCCTCGAGCGCTGCGGCGGTCTCCCCGTGCTCGAGCGCCTGCTCGTAGAGCTCGAGCGCGTCTTCCCAGGCACGCTCCATCACCGCCGTCCCGGCCGCGGCGAGGAGCGCGTCTCTATCTCTCTTTGGGGATTCGGGCATGTGACCGGCCTGTCGGGTCGGCTCAGCGGGCGATCCGCGGGAATCGTCGCACCGATCTGACTCAGGTGAAATATGGCCCGATCGGGCGATGACGCAGCGACCCGGTCGATCTACCTTCGGTCCGTCGAGTACGAACGGCGACAGAAGGAGGACACGATGCCGAGCATCCAGCGCAAGTCACTCGATCAGTCCGACGAAACGCGGCCGGTCGACAAGGGGACGGTCGAGGTCGTCGAGGTCGACGGTACGACGATGATGCGGACCACGTTCCAGCCCGGATGGCGATGGTCAGAATGCGTGAAGCCGATCGTCGGCGGCGAGAGCTGCCAGGTCAACCACGTCGGCTACTGCATCTCGGGCGGGCTTCATGTCCGCATGGACGACGGCGAGGAACTCGAGATCGGCGCAGGTGATGCGAGCCATATCCCGCCCGGCCACGACGCATGGGTCGTCGGCGACAGGCCGTACGTCGGGCTCGATTTCGTCGGCGCCGAGGGATATGCGAAGCCGAACGGGATGGAGGCTTGAGATGGCAACCACGGACGCACGGCAACAGACCGAGCACAAAGGATTCGAGCAGCCCGACGAGACCCGCGAGTTCCCGAACGGGCGCGCCGAGATCCTCAAGATCGGCGATGGCGAGGTCGGGCGGTTTATCTTCGAGCCGGGCTGGCGATGGTCTAACGACGTCAAGCCGCTCGCCGGGACGGAGAGCTGCGAGGCGCCGCACTTCCAGTACCACGTGAGCGGGCAGCTCGCGATCGGAATGGACGACGGCACCGAGCTCGTCGCCGGCCCCGGCGACATCACCTCGCTGCCGAGCGGCCACGACGCCTGGGTCGTCGGCGACGAGCCGGCCGTTGTCATCGACTGGTACGGGGCTAGCAACTACGCGAAGGGTGAGACCCCTTAGCCAGGAATGCGAGTCCGTCCGCGGGCATGCCTGTGACTCGCAATGACAAACGCACAACAGACGACGACGCACGAGGAGATCTGATGCTGGTTCTGCGGTTCAAGGTGAAGGTCAAGCCCGCGAAGATCGACGAGGCGCTTGAGCTATTCGGGGCGGTTCCGCCTCCCAGCCGTGAGCTTGATGGGGTGATCCACTTCGATGCGGGCCGAGACCTCACCGACCCCAACGCGATCATCTTCACCGAGGTGTTCGAGGATCGCGCCGCGCTCGATCGTCAGAAGTCGCTGCCCGAAGTGCACCGCGTGATGGGCATGTTCGAGGAGCTGCTCGCCGGCGAGCCGGAGGTGACGATCTTCCACGTCGCCTCGTCCGAACCCTGGGGGTAGCCACACTCATTGGAGACACTCGACGCCGTGGGTCCACCGGCGAGTGAGATGTAGGTGTGGCCGCAGCCCGAAGGCAGGAGCCGGAGTTCATCGCGCCGCTGACCCGCGGAGCCCCTTACGCCAGGACTGCGGGGGCCTCTGGGGAAGCACCAAGCGCCACAACAGACTCGAGTCGGACGAGCAGCACAAGCGCCACGCGGCTTGACCCAGTGCGGGCCATCAGCCGTTCCTTCAGACCCCGGCCATCACTGCTCGGCAGGCACCCCTCAGCTTGCTCACCCCGGTCCCCCAGATGGACGGTGGTTGCTACGCCGTCAGCGGGGGGACGTCAACGCCCACGTCCACCCGACGATCCGGTGCGATAGAGGTGCGAGTCCGAATCAGTTTGCGAGGAACCTGAGCGAAAACGCGCTCGTCGCCGGGTCCAGCGACGAAACCGCGATCTTCGTGACCGCGCTCTCGACCCGCCTGAGCCTCGTCACGGACGACAAGTCGGCGAGGAGGGTGCCATCGATCGCCGGTTTGCGCATCCGGATCAGATCGAAGTCCGCAACCGGGTTCGGCGTGCCGTTGAGCGGCAGCGGAAAAGCCCCGAAGAGCAGCGTGTCGTCGACCCGGGGCGCCCCGGTGACCTGAATTCGACCCCTCCGGCGGTCAGCGCGGGGTGCTACTCAAACTCCTCATCGACCATCGCGACTACCGCCTCGGCGTCGCGCCTCGACCACGCATCGAGGAGCCTTCGCGTCGCGTCGAAGTAGGCATCGGACACTTCCAGCGCAGTATCCCGCGGAATGTCGTGCTTTTCCATTGCCACCTGAACCGGTCGATGCACCACCCCTCTCGTCCTGGGGAAGTACTGCGAAGGAGCCTGTTCGTGTGACGGATACTCCAGCGGGTGGCATCCGATCCTCGGCTGGACAACCGGCTCGTTCGCGAGTTCTTCGCGACCTTCGACAGCGACTCAGCCGGCTTCCGGCAAGTCCTGCACCCCCAGGTCGAGTGGTTTCCGGTCGAGGAGAACCGCAGCCCGACCCGGGGGATCGATGCCGCGATGCGCTACCGCGAGCAATGGCTCGAAACCTGGGACGACCACCGGTTCACCGTCGAGGAAGTCATCGAGGGCGATCGAGACGCGATCGCCCGGGTCCACATCAGCGGCACGGGCAAGGCGAGCGGCGCAGCGGTCGACCTTCGCTTCTACGCGCGGTTCAGGATCGAAGACGACAAGATCATTCGTATCTACGACCACGACGACCGCGAATCAGCACTCGCGGCGGCTGGATTCAACGAGTAGTGCCTTGGACGGAAGCGCCGATCCGCTGAGCATGGAGGCAGGCTCCCGCGTGACGTTTGCGCTCGCGCCCGCCATGTGTGCGCAGACGCAGAGAAACATGGCCGGTTCCGGGCGCGAGCGTCGCCGCCTGCCAGGCGCCGGTCAGTCCATCTTCGCGAGTCCGATCTCGACGTTCGTGAACACGATGTCGGACTCGGTCTCGTTACAGCGCAGATCGATCGTCGCGTTCGGGGCGCCGAGTTGGCCCGCTTCAATCAAAGCGGCGGAGTTCGGGTGGGTCGAATCCGTCGTGTTGTTGAGCTCACCGACGCGTCGCGTCGTAAGCGGCAGCGACGCACCCCGCACTCGAAGCTCGCAGGTCCCCGCACCCCCGCCGGCGTTCGTGTACCAGCTCATGGCCGTGGCCAGCAGGAAGTTTGCCTCGGAGGGCACGAGCGGGCCCACGTTGATGCTGCCGCAGGTGATGAACGCTTGCGAGACGGGATCGCAGAGCGCGTGCTGCGCGCTGCCGAACCCGGGCTCGTCGAATGTCGACTCGTCGACGTCGTCGCTGGTCAACGAGTCATCCTCGATCTCGACCCCGGTAAGCGAGCCGTTCTGGACGTCGGCCGCGGCGAGCCCACCGCCGGCCAGATCGTCGTTCCTGACGTCGGTGCTGCGAATCTCGTTGTTGCGCACGTCGACCGAGCGAAGAGAGTTGTCTATGACCTCCTCGCTGCCAACCGTCGCCGCGGCGAACGCGGTGCCCGGGAGGGCGACGAACAGCGCCAGGTAGGCGAGCGCGTTGCGTCGGATGTGGGTTGAGATGGTCGTCATTTCGTCTCCTTCAGATGTCGGGTCGTAGTTGCTCGTCCCTCGTCGCTCGGCGGTCACGGAATCTCGATCTCGCCGACCGGGACGATCCGATTTGCTCATGGTCCGAGCGTCGCCGAGTGCGCGCCGCTTCGCACCGTGGACCTCCCCCCTGACATTTGGGCCGCCTACCGTGAGGCGAAGTCCGGGGATCGGAATCAGGCGCACGTCAGCGCTCCGCATGAGCACCTTGCGATGCGGGAACGGCCACAGTCGGCCGAAGAAGCGGCGCGGCCGCCGCCGCTGTTAGGAGAGCGAAGCCTCGAGCTCGGTTCGGCTCGAGATCTCAAGCTTCTGGTAGGCGTGCGTGAGGTGGACCTCGATCGTCCGCATGGTGACGAAGAGGTCCTGAGCGATCTCGCGGTTGGTCATCCCCCGCGCCGCCATCCGCGCCACGCGCAGTTCACTCGGGGTGAGCGCGTCGACGCCGGTCCGCATGATCCGTCGCGGCCGTGAGCCGGCCGCCCGAAGCTCCTCGCGCGCGCGCTCGACCAAAGCCGCGGCGCCGCAGCCGTGCGCGAGCTCCATCCCGCTCGCCAGTGGCTCCCGGGCCTCGGCTCGGCGCCCTCCACGCCGGATGGCGGCACCGAGCTCCACGAGCGAGCGTGCATACTCGAGCCGAGCCCGCGTCGGCGCGAGCACCTCGACGCTCTCGCCGAGCAGCGCGAGCGCTTGCTCACCCTCCTCGACGAGGCCTGAAGTTCGCAGCGAGATCCCGATCGCCCGCGGCGCCCCCCAGCGTCGTGCTCGGTCGAGCTCGTCGGCGGCGAGCCCTTGCGCCCGTGACATCTCGCCCTGCGCGCGACAGGCCATGGCGAGTCCGGAGCGGTACGGGAAGATCGCCGGGTTCCAGGGGCGCCACGCCGTTTCGCGCCGGGCGAGCTCCTCGAAGTCCTCGGCAGCCCGCTCATGATCGCCTCGGGCGAGACGCAACCATCCACGGCTGTGAAGGACGAAGTTGAGCATGAACGCCTCCGGGATCGGTCCGTCCAGCCCCGATTCCGATAGCGACTCATCGGCGTGGTCGAGCTCACCCAGCTCGACCAGCGCATCGATCAGAGGAGCGCGGGCCATCAGCGCGACGACGTAGCCGGCCTCGGCCCCGGCCACGATCGCATCGCGGGCGTTGGTCTCCGCGCCGCGTACGTCGCCGGTCCGCAGCCGCAAGAGCGACCGCATGCAGGAGTGGCGCGCGAAGCCGATCACCGATCTGCGAGCCCGCACGTCACTGAGCGCGATATCCGAGACCCGCTCGGAGAGCTCGAAGTGGTCCGCCGTGAATGGACAGAACATCGCGTTGATGACGAGTCCCGACTCGCCACCCTGGTCGGCAAGGAGCCCCTGGTCCCAGGCCAAGCGCACCAGCTCGACGGTGCGGGCGGCGTCCTCGCCGCGGAGCATCAGCTCGAACGCCACGCCCGCCATCAAGGCGCGCTGGCCCCTGGTCCGCCCATCCATCTCCGGCTCGATCGCGGCCATCCTTCGCGCCACGAGCGGATATGTCGACGACTGCATGCTCGCGGCTGTGAGCAACTCGCCCTCTAGACCGAGCGCGAGATCACGGTCGGCTCCAGCCGCCTCCTCGACCGCACGCTCGAGCATTTCGGTCGCCTCCTCATACCGCCCCGGAGCGACCAGTCCAACCGCGAGGTCGTGGTTTACGGCGGCGCGCTCCCGAGGTGAGTCGAGCAACGGCAGTGCCTGGCTCAGGTGCTCGATCGCCGACTCCGGCTGCGCGGCACGCACCTCCGCGGCTCCAAGCTCGCGGAGGAGGACGCCGGGGCCAGGGGCGGGCGCACCTTCTTCCAATGCCCGGCGCAGGTACTCGGCGGCCGTCTCCGGGGCTCCGCCGCCGCCGGCCTCGCGTGCAGCCGCACGGAGAATCTCGACGACCCACGGATCCTCCGCCGGTTCCGAAGCGAGCAGGTGCACCCCGACCCGCACGGCGCCGCGCCCATCGGCGTCCAGGAGCCGAGCCGCGCGCGCATGTGCCATCCCACGCTCAGCCGGGGCGATCTCGTCGCGCACGGCCGAGCGCACCAGCGGGTGAACGAACTCCAACGGCCGGCCCACGCGGAGCACCTCCTGAGCCGCGAGCGCATCGGCCGCCGCACCGGCCTCCTCCGCGCTCAGGCCGGCGAGGCTGGCTGCGTGGCGGAGATCCGCATCGGTTCCCAGGATCGAGACCGCGCGGGCGAGCGCGGTTGCCTCTTCGGAGAGTCGCCCCAGGCGCCGCACGACGATCCGCGAGACCGCCCGGCTCGCGAGCGCCGCAACGGACCCGGGCTCGATCGTCTGTCCGGACGACCGCTCATCGGCGAGCGCGGCGGCGACCGTGGCGGTCAGGAAGGGATTTCCTCCGCTTGCCTCATGGCACGCTCGACAAAGCTCCGGACTCGCGGCCTCACCAAGCGAGGCACGCACGATCCTCGCCACCGAGTCCTCACCGAGTGGTGAGGGCTGAAGCCGGATGGCCCGTTCGTCCGCGCTCAACGAAGCGATCAGCTCCGCCCGATCGGGCTCGCTCACCGGTCGCGCCGCGCTGAGGACGATCACACCCATTCCCTCGGTTCGCCGGCCGAGGTAGGCGAGGAACCGTAGCGACGCCGAGTCGGACCAGTGGAGGTCGTCGACCAACAGCGCCACCGGTGCGCTCTCCGCGAGCCCGCTGCAGACCCAGTAGAGGCCGTGCAAGACCGCCAGCCCCGATTCATCACCCGGAGAATCCGCGGTTGCGTCGTGGGCGAGGAGTGGCCGTGCAAGCGCCCCCGCCCCGTCGAACAGGGCAGCGCGTCGCTTTGGCTCGAGCGCCGCGACTCGGGCCTCGAACAGCTGCCTGACGATGCCGAAGGCAAAGCCCCGTTCGAGCTCCCCGCCACGTGCCGTGTAGACCTCGAACCCCCGCTCGAGAGCCAGTCTTGTCCCGGCCGCGAGCAGGCTCGTCTTCCCGATCCCGGCCGGCCCCTCGAGCGTCGCCACCACTCCCCGTCCCTCGCGGGCCTCGTCCAGCAGGCGCCCCAGCTCCGCGAGCTCCCCCTCGCGCTCGAACAGCACTTCGACGCTCTCGGTTTGCATGGCACCCAGTTCCCCGACCGTTCCGTTGCCGGACGAACGGAGTTTATGACGCGCGCTTCGGGGGGTCGCGAAGAAAGACTTCGGTGGTCCTCACGATGCGAACTGGCGTCCACGAGGAGACGATCGCGGCCGACTCATGAACCCGATATGCGCGGAGGACCGACGATGAACCAGGCCCCGATACGCGACCGCACGCACCACACCCCAACACCGTTCACCGAGCTCGTCGGCTGCCGCCTGCCGATTCAGAGCGCCCCGATGGCGGGCGTGGTACGGGACGCAGAGCTTCCCGCCGCCGTTGCCGCCGCGGGCGGGCACGGGATGCTCCCGGCGGCGTTCCTCTCCGCCGGCTACCTCGAGTCGGTGCTCGACGATCTCGGCTCGCGCACGTCGGCGTACGGCGTCAACTTCGTCGGCATCCTGCTCGACCGCGGTTGCCTCGAGCTCGCGTCGGAGCGAGCGCCCCTGATTGACTTCTTCATCGCCGACCCCGACCCGGAGCTCGTCGAGACGATTCATGCCGGCGGCGCACTCTGCTCCTGGCAGGTCGCCTCGAGCGAGCAGGCGCGCGCGGCGTCCGCGGCCGGCTGCGACATGCTCGTCGTTCAGGGCGCCGAAGCAGGTGGCCATCCGCACGGCGAGCTCGGCCTGCTGCCGCTGCTGGACCAGGTCCTCGACGCGGTCGATGTTCCGGTCGTCGCCGCCGGCGGAATTGGCAGCGCCCGCGGCGTCGCGGCCGCATTCGCCGCTGGGGCGTCTGCTGTCCGTGCCGGGACCCGCTTCATCGCCGCGACCGAGAGCGCCGCACACACCCGCTACAAGAACGCGCTCGTCGCCGCCGAGCCCGCCGACGCGATGCTCACCCGCGCCTTCTCGGTCGGCGATCCGGTCGAGACCACTCAGCGGGTCCTTCGCTCTGCACTGCTCGCGGCCGAGGCGTTCGACGGTGAGATCGCCGGCGAGGTCGTGATCAACGGTCAGCGGCTGCCGGTCCCCCGCTTCGGCTCGCTGCCGCCCACGGAGGGGTCGACGGGAGCTACGGAGGCGATGGCGCTGTACGCGGGCCAGTCGGTCGGCGGAGTCAAGGGCGTTCAACCTGCCGGAGAGATCGTCGCCGAGCTCGGGGCCGGGGTGCCGATCACGATGCGTGCCGAGAGCCGGGCCGCGTGAACGAAACGCCGCTGAAGGGGTCGGGCGGTGCTCTGAGGACGAGTGAGCGATTTGCATTCCCGGAGTCGCTGTGGTATTTAATGGATTCATTAATTAACCGACTTGTGAGATGCCGCCCGACCAGCTCAACCTCATCTTCGCCGCGCTCGCCGATCCGACGCGCCGCTCGATCCTGACTCGCCTCGCCGAGGGAGAGGCGACCGTCAACGAACTCGCGCAGCCGTTCACGGTGAGCGCGCCTGCGATTACCCGCCACCTCAAGGTGCTCGAGCGCGCAGGCTTGATCGCCCGCAGCAGGAGGGCGCAGTGGCGCCCCAGCCGACTGCAGGCCGAACCACTCGACGAGGCGGTCGAGTGGATGCAATCGCGCAAGCGGACTTGGGAGGGCCGGATGGACCGACTCGACGAGCACTTGCGCCTAAAAGGAGGAAAAGATGACTGACCCGACCCCCGTGGACACTGATCAGCAGGTCCTGATCACTCGCATCTTCGATGCGCCGCGCAGTCAGGTGTTCAAGGCGTGGACAGAGCCTGACGAGGTTGCGGCGTGGTACGGCCCCGCGCACATGGAGGCGCCGCGCGAGCGGATCCACATCGACCTCCGCGTGGGCGGTCGCTGGGAGCTGACGATGGTCCAGCGAGACGGCGAGGGTGAGTTCTCGATCGGCTACGAAATTCTCGAGCTGGTTGAGCCGGAGCTGATTGTCCTGCGCTCGGACCCGATGCCACAGATGGGGATGCATGAGCCCACGCTCACCCGCGTTGAGCTCCATGACCACGGCGCGAAGACGCGGATGACGCTCGCCGACGGCCCCTACCCGTCGGGCGCCGGTCACGCCGAGGCCGGCTGGAGCGCTGCGTTCGACAAGCTCGCGGCGTTCGTGACCCCATAGGTCACCGGTCACCGACGACGAGCGGCGTGACAGGATCCAGCTGTGTCGTTCGACGAGGCACTCGCCGAGGAGATCCGGGGCCTGCTTTCCGATCGGGACGACGTCGCCGAGCGCCGAATGTTCGGAGGCCTCACCTTCATGGTGAACGGCCACATGTGCTGCGGCGTCAGATCCGAGGACTTGATGCTCCGCCTTGGTTCGGAGGGCGCGGCCGATGCGCTCGGCGAGCCGGACGCGCGTCCCATGGACTTCACCGGGAGGCCGATGAAGTCGTTCGTTGCGGTGACCACGGACGGATTGACCGAGAGCCGACTCGAGTGGTGGGTGAGCCGCGCGGTTGCCTTCGCCTCGGCGTTGCCGGCGAAGTAGGCGCCTCCGAGACTGGGTTTGGCGCGCCGAATTCGAGGCGCGACCGCCGACCAGCGTCAGACCCGGCCTCCGACGATGGCGGTCTCGGCTCTGGCGACGAGGCCGCGTCTGTCGTATCAGGGCGCGAACTGCGTGATCACGCCGAAGTAGAGGGGCAGCGGTAGGCTCGCCGGGATGTTCGATCACGTCGGGATCGCCGTCGCGGACCTCGCTGCGTCGGAGCGCTTTTACCGCACCGTCCTCTCCGTGATCGGCGCCGAGCCGACTCATGCGGACGCCGCGCTCGTCGAGTGGGAGGACTGGGACATCGGTCAGACGGACGGCGAGCATCCCGTCACCCGCGGCCTGCACGTCGGCTTCCGCGCGCCGTCTCGCGAGGCCGTGGACGCGTTCTGGCAGGCGGGAATCGACGCGGACTACCGCGACGACGGCGCGCCGGGCCCGCGTACGGTCTACGCGCCGGACTACTACGGCGGCTTCCTGCTCGACCCCGATGGCAACAGCGTGGAAGCGGTGCACAGGGAGCGCGAGTTCCCCGAGTCCGGCGGCTACGTCGACCACCTCTGGATCCGCGTACGCGACCCCGCCGCGTCGAAGCGCTTCTATACGACGATCGCGCCGCACGCCGGCCTGCGGATCAGCCTGGACGAGCCGGACCACGTCCATTTACTCGGCGAGGACTTCGGCTTCTCGCTGATCGCCGACGAGCGGCCACTCACGGAGCACGTCCACCTCGCGTTCGGGGCGCAGGACAATTCGACCGTGCGGGCGTTCCACGCTGCCGCGCTCGCCGCGCGCTACGAGGACCACGGCGGCCCCGGCGAGCGCACCGTCTACCACCCGGGCTACTACGGCGCGTTCGTGCTGGACCCCGACGGGCACAACGTCGAGGTCGTCAACCACAACCGCTAGCCCCCCGACAAGATCTACTCCGACAGCCCGGCGGCTTCGAGTGCCCTCCGGCGCTCGGTGAATTGCTCAGTCCGTGTCGCCAACCCACGCCGAAGGGTGATCACCTGAAACAGCGGTTGGTCAACGGGAACTCCGCTCGTGCGACCGCGGCCCGTCTGGCGACCGCACAGAAGCAGCCGGTCGCCGTAGTCGACGATCTCGCCGTAGTCGACCCGGAGATCGATCGCCTCGATCGCCGCCTCCCAGACCCGGAGATAATCCTGGTGGCCACGGTGGAGGCCACCGAGATCGGGGGGAACGAAGCCTTCGGCCGAGCTGACGTCGAAGCTCATCTCGACCTCCGGGTCGAAAGCAAGCAGGTGAACCTCGAAATCCCTCCGGTTTACCGCTGCGGCGGCTTGGCCCACCCACCAGGCGATCGCGGCACGGCGGAGTCGAGACGACGGCGGCAAGCGCGACCAGGCCGAGAGCAACGCGCGCCTGAGGGCCGGAAACCGGACGGCGACTCGGGCGGTCAAGGTCCGCCCGTTGGTTTCGCTCGGAACGGTGAGCGGCGTCCGGACGCCGCGCACGCTCTCCACCTTCTCTCCCGACACCGTCCGCGCAGTATCCCCGGAAGGGGGCTTGGATGAAACGTTGCGACGCCGGCCTGCTGCGCGTCGAGCGCCCGGGGATCGGAAGACCTACCTCCCAAACCAGGCGGTCAATGCGTCGGCGAGCCCCTGCCGCGTTCCGTCTCCTACCCAGGCCACGTAGCCGTCGGGGCGGACCAGCACGCCGGCGGGAGCAGGGACCGCGCCGATGGCGGGGAGCTCCCATGGACCGGCGTATTCCGCGTCGAGCGACTGAACCCGATCCGCCCATGGCGGGACGTCGAAGCCGCCGGGCTCGCCGAGGTTGAGCAGCACCGGCCGGGCGTCGTGGAGCAGGGTGTAGACCCGCCGCGGGCCGTCGGCGGTGACCAGGTCGAGATCGGGCATGCGGCGTCCGAGCAGCGGGTGGCCGTCGCCGAGGTCGTAATGGATGTCGAGACTGAACATCATCGCGGCGAAGCCGTTGCGGGCCTCGTCCACCTCGAGGATCTCGCCGATGGTTTCGCGCAAAGCCTCCGTGCGGTCGTCCTGGCGGCGGAGGGCGACGTGCGCCATCGTGGTGCGCAGCACGCGGGCGCCGACGGGGTGGCGCTCGGCGTGGTAGGTGTCGAGGAGGCCTTCGGGTGAGGTCCCGTTGACCACCTGGGCCAGCTTCCATCCCAGGTTCACCGCATCCTGCACCCCGACCTGGAGGCCCTGCGCGCCATCCGGAGAATGCACGTGCGCGGCGTCGCCTGCGAGCAGGACCCGTCCCGCGCGGTAGGCCGCGGCTTGCCGGGTCGTATCCGTGAACCTGGCGAGCGAGGTGGGACTGTGGACCCCGTAATCGGTCCCGTAGACGGCGATCAGCGCGTCCCTGAGATCGTCCAGAGTGGGATCGCTCGCGGGTCTGGCGTGCCCTTCGGTGACCATGACCCGCAGCGGCCCGCTGTCCGCGTAGACGATCTCGCCGTCCACGATCTCGTACTCCAGCCGGCCGATGCCGTGCGTGCCGAGGTCGTCGTGGCGGACCCCCATTTCCGGCTCCTCGGCCATCTCGACCTCGGCGATCAGGGCGCTCATCGTCGGATCCCACCCCGGGAACTCGATCCCGGCGGCCTTGCGGACCAGGCTGCGCCCTCCGTCGCACCCGGCGAGATACCGGGCCCGCAGGGACTGACCGTCGGACAACTCGACGTCTACGCCCGTTTCGTCCTGCGCGAAGCCCGTCACCTCGAGTCCGCGGTAGATCGTCACCTCGAGCTCATCGACCCAGCCGGCGAGGATCCGCTCGATGTGGTTCTGCCAGAGCCCGAGCGAGTAGGGATGCCGGGTGGGAAAGTCGCTGATGTCCAGGGAGGCCCCGGCGAACTGCCACCGCTTGGTGCTGTTCACCTGCCCCTCCTCGAGGAATCGATCGGCGATCCCGCGCTGGTCCATGATCTCGATCAGGCGTGAGTGCAGGCCGCCGGCGCGCGAGCTGCCGAGATCCTGGCTGGGGCGCCGCTCCACAATCGCGACGTCCGCGCCGGCCAGCGCCAGCTCGCCCGCCAACATCAGCCCCGTCGGACCACCGCCGGCGATCACCACCGCGTGCTCGTTCTTCTCAGGCATCTCGCGCCTCCAGTCTCGGTTGCCGTCGCGTTCGGCGGCGGTTATACGGCACGACCCGGGGCCTCATGAAGGCCTCGAAAGCGCTATAAATTCAGAAGGGGCGGGGGAGCGGAGACCTTCTTTTCCGTGTGAGCGGCGGGCGATCCGGCGGTCAGCGCGGCTGGCTAGCCGAGCAGATGCTCCGGCCCGTTTCCTCGTCGACTACTGCCCGGGCGATGAGGGAGAATCCGCCTGTGAGTGACCTCATCGCCCTGCTCGAGGAGTCCCGCGGGATGCGCGAGGCGCTCGAGACGTCCGTCCTCCCCCTGGCCACCTCCGTCGACGGTCGCCGGTTCGAATACCAGGCCTCGCTGCGCCGGCTCGAGCTCGAGGCCGGAGGGTACGTGGCGCTCGAGAGCGAGGGCAGGGTCCAGCTCGGGCAGGTGCTCTCGCTCCAGATGGATCAGCATGAGGCGAGCGCTCTCGACCGGCCGGGCAAGGTTCTGATCCGGCTGGCACGCGGTCATGGCGTCGTGCTCGAGGGAGAAGGCGCGCCCTTCCACGACGCGGCTGTCCGCGCGGCCACGGGCGAGGAGGTTGCCGCCTGGCTCGAGCGGACACGGTCCGAGCGCTCCCGGCTCGAGGTCGGCGAGCTGGCGCTGGCGCCAGGTGTGCCATTCGCGCTCGACGCCCGCGGCTTCGGTCGCCACACCTTTCTCTGTGGCCAGTCCGGGTCGGGGAAGACCTACTCCCTCGGCGTGCTGCTCGAGCAGCTCCTGATCGAGACGAATCTGCGCGTCGTCGTGCTCGATCCCAACTCGGACTACGTGCGGCTCGGCGAGGTGCGCCCCTCCGCGGACGCCGCGGCCGCAGAGCGCTACGGCGCGGCGGCCGAGGCGGTGGCGGTGCGCAGCGAGACCAGCGGCACGAGCCGAATCCACGTGCGCCTCCGTGATCTCAGTCCCGCATTCCAGGCGGCCCTCCTGCGCCTCGACCCGGTGGCCGACCGCGGCGAGTACGCGGAGTTGCTCGAGCTCGTGGAGGACGAGAGCATTCGCAACCTGGAGGACCTGGCCCGCTCCCCGGCCGAGGCGCTCAAGCTTCGCGCCCACAATCTCGGCGTCGACCGATGGGGGATCTGGCCTGGGGCCGACGGACCATCGCTGCCCGAGGAGCTCGTGAGCGCCGACGCATCACGGTGCACCGTCGTCGACATCGGATCGCTGCCGACCCGCGAGGAGCAGGTGATCGCGGCAGGAGCGGTCCTCGAACGGCTTTGGCGCGAGCGTTCACGGCGGGAGCCCGTTGCGATCGTGATCGACGAGGCCCACAACATCTGCCCCGCCGAGCCAGGGGACCAACTGACCGCGCTCGCCACCGCGGACGCAATCCGAATCGCCGCAGAGGGCCGCAAGTTCGGGCTCTATCTGATCGTCGTCACGCAACGGCCGCAGAAGGTTCACGAGAACGTGCTCTCCCAGTGCGACAACCTCGTCCTCATGCGGATGAACTCGGCTGCCGACCTCGGTCACGTCGCGGACGTCTTCTCGTTCGTCCCCGCCGGGCTGATCGACCGTGCCACGACCTTCGCCCAGGGCGAGGCGCTCGTCGCCGGCAAGGTCTCCTCGCATCCCGCCCTGGTCCGGTTCGGCTCGCGCATCAGCCAAGAGGGCGGCGCAGACGTGGCCGGCTGGGCCTAGCTGCCACCGGCGAGGAACCGCTCGACGAAATCGGTCGAGACGTCTCCGGCTCGGAAGCGCTCGTCGGCCAGGACCCGGCGGTGAAAGGGGATCGTCGTCTTCACGCCCCGGCCCTCGATCCGGAACTCGCCCAGCGCGCGGTCCATGCGCTCGATCGCGGTACCTCGGTCCGGGGCCCAGACGATCAGCTTCGCGATCAAGGAGTCATAGAACGGCGCGACGGTCCAGCCGGGATAGCAGTGCGAATCGACCCGCGTCCACGGTCCGCCCGGAGCGACATAGGTGTCCAGCCGGCCCGCGGCGGGGGCGAAGTCGCGGTCCGGGTCCTCGGCGTTGATGCGGCACTCGATCGCGTGGCCGCTGACGGCGAGGTCATCCTGGGTCACCGACAGGGTCTCCCCCGCCGCGACCTTGATCTGCTCGGAGATCAGGTCGACGCCGGTGATCATCTCCGAGACCGGGTGCTCGACCTGGATCCGCGCGTTCATCTCCATGAAGGAGAGGTTGCCGTCGCGATCGAGCAGGAACTCCATCGTGCCCGCGCCCGTGTAGCCGACCGCGAGCGCACCCTTCACGGCCCGCTCGCCGATGTCTCGGCGCGCCTCGTCCGTGAGGTGGATCGAGGGCGCCTCCTCGATCAGCTTCTGGTGGCGCCGCTGGACCGAGCAGTCGCGCTCGAAGAAGTAGACACCGTGCCCGTGCTCGTCGCAGACGAGCTGGACCTCCGTGTGGCGTGGCGCCTCGAGGTAGCGCTCGATGTATACGTTCGAGTCCTTGAACACGGCCTGCGCCGTGTCCCTCGTCGCCTGATAGAGCCGCGCCAGGTCCTCGGCGCGGCGCGCGACGTTCATGCCCCGGCCACCGCCACCGGCGACGGCCTTGATCATCACCGGGTAGCCGATCGAGTCGGCGATCTCGCGCGCCTCCGCGGCCGAGGTCACGGGCTCGATCGTGCCCGGGAGCAGCGGCAGGCCGGCCTTCTCCATCAGGTCGCGGGCGATCGCCTTGTCGCCCACCTTCTCCATCACCTCCGGCTTCGGGCCGATGAACTTCAGCCCCTTGTCCGCGCAGATCTCGGCGAAGTACGGATCCTCGGAGAGGAAGCCGTAGCCAGGGTGGATCGCGTCGGCCCCGGTCTTCAGCGCCGCGCCGATCACGTTGGGGATGTGCAGGTAGCTCTTGCTCGGATGTGGGGGCCCGACGTGCACCGCCTCGTCGGCCATGCGGACGACGGCCGACTCGGCATCGGCCGTCGAGTAGATCGCCACCGACGGGATGCCGAGCTCCCGGCAGGCGCGAGCGACCCGCACGGCGATCTCGCCCCGGTTGGCGATGAGGACCTTTCCGAACAAGTCAATCCAGCGGCTCGAGGTACATCAGGACCTGCTCGAACTCCACCCACTCGCCGTTCTCGACGACGATCTCGGCCACCCGGCCCGCTTCGCCCGACGCCACCTCGTTCATCAGCTTCATCGCCTCGACGATGCAGACCGCCTGACCGGCGTCGACGGTGTCCCCAACCTGGACGAAGGCCTTCGCGCCCGGCTGGGCGGCCGCGTAGAACGTGCCCACGAGCGGCGCGAGCACCGGCATCCGCTTGTCGGCCTGCGAGGGGTCGATCGCGGCGAAGACCCCGGAAGCCGTCCGCGCGCCGGGATCGACCCCCGGGCCCGGGCCGGCGCCGGTGGCCAGCGAGCCGCCGGGCATCGGCTCAGGGCCCGCACGTTCGATCTCGATCGTGTACTCGCCGGCCGCGACGGTGAATCGCTCCAGTGTCGGCCCCTCGAGATCGGCGATCACATCTCGCAGCTTCCAGACGGCCTCGACCAGCTCGCGGTCGGGATCGGGCCGGCTCATGAGCCGAACGCCCGAAACCGGTCGTAGCGCCGGGCGATCAACCGCTCGGAGTCGAGCGGCAGCAGGTCGCCGAGGCTCGTGACGATCGCCGCCTTCAGGTTGGCGCCCGCACTCGCCGGATCCTCATGGGCTCCCCCCGCCGCCTCGGGCACGACGCCGTCGATCACCCCGAGCGAGAGCAGGTCACGACCGCTCATCCGCAGCGCCTGGGCCGCTCTGGGGGCTGCGGTCGCATCCTTGAAGAGGATCGTCGCACACCCCTCGGGGCTGATCACGGAGTAGTAGGCGTTCTGCATCATCAGAACCCGGTCCGCGGCCGCCAGCGCCAGCGCCCCGCCGCTTCCCCCCTCCCCCGTGATCACGCTCACGATCGGGACCGGCAGCCGCGCCATCAGCAGGATCGACTCGGCAATCGCGTTCGATTGGCCCCGCTCCTCCGCGCCGATCCCGGGGTAGGCGCCGGGCGTGTCGATAAGCGTCACGATCGGCATCCCGAAGCGCGCCGCGTAGCGCATCAGCCGCATGCCCTTGCGATAGCCCTCCGGCGTCGGCATGCCGAAGTTCCGCTCCATCATCTCGCCGGTCGTGTGTCCCTTCTGATGGCCGATGACGACCACCGCGAGGTCGCCGAGCGTTGCGAGCCCGCCGACGATCGCGGGGTCGTCGCGGAATGTGCGGTCGCCCCGCAGCTCCTCGAAGGAGTCGAACACGGACGCGATGTAGTCGAGAGTGCGCGGGCGGTCGATCTCGCGGGCGAGCTGCACCGAGTCCCACGGGTCGCGGGCGGGGACCTGGTCGGCCTTCGCCGCAGGGGCCTTCCCGTCCGTGGCTGGCAACCGCTCGGCGCTGCCGGCCCCGTCCTCCCCACGCGCAGCTTCGGCGCGGGCGTGGTGATCGAGGATCGTGCGCAGCAGCCGGCGCAGGCTCTCGCGCGGCTCGACGATGTCGAGCATCCCGTGCTCGAGCAGGAAGCCCGCGGTCTGGAACCCGTCCGGCAGCTGCTGGCGAATCGTCTGCTCGATCACGGCCGGCCCGGCGAACCCGATGTGTGCGCCTGGCTCGGAGATGAGGATGTCGCCGAGTGTGGCGTAGGAGGCGCTGACGCCGCCATACGTGGGGTCGGTGAGGAGCGAGACGTAGAGGACGCCCTCCTCGCCGAGCCGGGCGACGGCCTGGCTCGTCTTCACCATCTGCATCAGCGACACGCACCCCTCCTGCATCCGCGCGCCACCCGACGCCGAGATCGCGAGCAGCGGCGTCCTGGTCTCCAACGCCAGCTCCGCGGCGCGGGTGATCGCCTCGCCGACCGCGCCGCCCATGCTGCCGCCGATGAAGGAGAAGTCGACAGCCGCGACGACGACCGGCATGCCGTCGATCGCTCCCTGTCCGTAGAGGGCTCCGGCGTCGGTCTCGCTCCGATTCCGGGCCTGCGCGATGCGCTCCGGATACGGCTTCGTATCGACGAACGAGAGGACGTCGACCGACTCGAGATCGCCGGTCAGTTCCTCGAACGTCCCCTCGTCGAGCAGCTGACCGAGCCGCTCGCGGACTCCGAGTCGGAAGTGGTGGTTGCACTCCGGGCACACACCGAGGTTGCGGCGCAGGCGCTTGTGGTAGACGAACCCCTCGCACGAGGGGCAGCGAAACCACTCGGCCGAGACCGCGCGCGACGGTGTCGCCAGGTCGGTCAACTCATCCGCCCCGCTCCCGAGCGACCTCGAGCGCCGCCTCGACCGCCCCGCGACGGAGCTCGGCCTCGACGTCGGAGTCGGGCAGGTCGTCGACTTCCCTGATGCGAGCGAGCGCCTGCCCCGCCTCATCGAGCCTGCCAACCTCGAGGGCGAGCTCCGCCACGTCGAGTGCGGCGACCACGTCGTCCGGAGCCGCGTCGGCGACCAGGCGCGCGGCGGCCAGGGCCTCCTCGGGCCGACCGAGCGTCCGGTACATACCGACCAGGCTGATCACGGCGCTCGAGGTCCGGCCTCCCTCTTCGGCGGCGCGGGAGAGCAGCGACGCGCCCTCCTCCCTGTCCCCCTTCTGGTAGGCCAGGTGGCCCAACCCGGTGAGCGCGGACTCGTCGTCGGGGATGAGCTCGAGCAGCTTGCGAAACGCCTCGCCGGCGGCCTCGGCGTCGCCTTCGGTCATCAGCGCGTCGCCGAGATCGCGCCAGGCGTCGGCATCAGGGCGAAGCTCCGCGACCCGCCGGAGTTGCGCCACCGCGTCGCCGGATCCGAGCTCCACACCCGAGCGGCCCGCGAGCCGCAACCACTCGACGTCGTCCGGCGTGACCGCGAGGTTCTCGGTCACGAGGTCGTGACACGCTCGAAATGCTCCGTCGACGTAGAGCGAGCGGGCCCGCTCCAGCGCCTGCGCACTCATGCGAGCGGCACGCGGCCGGCCTCGGAGACCCTGCGGACATACTCCGTCGCGCTCTGCGGGCGGTCGGCCGCCTCCTTGCGCAGCGCCGAGTGCACCTCCTCCGCGAACGTTGGCGCGACGTTTTCGTGCGCCCTCAGGTTCGGGGGGTCGTCCTGCAGGTGCGCCCACAGCACCTGAACCCCTTTGCGATGGGCGAACGGCGGCCGACCCTCCAGGCACTCGAAGGTCACGCATCCGAGCGCGTACACGTCGGTCGCCGCGCTGACCCCGTCGCCGCGGATCTGCTCCGGAGCCATGTAGTCCATCGACCCCAGCGCCTGGCCCGCGGCCGTCAGGATCGTGGCCTTGTCGTCCTTGGCGAACCCGAAGTCCGTGATGTAGGCGTTCCCCTCGAGGTCGAGGAGGATGTTGGCCGGCTTGACGTCCCGGTGGACCATCCCCCCGGCGGCCCACAGCGCCTCGAGCCCGTCGGCCACCTGCGCGCAGATCCGGACCGTCGTCGCTACGTCGAGCAGCTCCTCACGCGAGAGCAGCTCCTCGAGCGAGCCTCCCTCGATGAACTGCTGCGCGAGATACGGGATGCCGTTGTGCTCGCCGACCTGGAGCACCGGCACGACGTTGGGGTGCCGAACCGTCTGCCCGATGCGCGCCTCGCGCTCGAAGCGGCGCCTGAAGGTCTCGTCGGCCGCGATCTCCGGCTTCACCACCTTGAGCGCGACGCGGGTGCCGTCCGAGCCAACGGCCGAGTAGACGACGCCCACCCCGCCGCTGCCGACGATCGAGCCGAGTTCGTAGTCACCGACCGTGGTTCCGACTCGCTCCTCGGGGGTGATCCCCATCTCCTCGTCGCTCATGCGCCCGATCGCAAGGATAGGTCGAGCAGGGCCGAGCCGTCACGCTCTTCGATCCCCGTGGCCGCGCCACCCAGCGTGGCGAGGCAGCCGACGTGGCCGGGCCCGGGATCGAGGTCGCGCAGGCCGATGACGCCGCTCGCCGGCCGGTCGTCCGCGTCCCAGCTCAGGAGCTCCGCCGGCTCGCTCGGCGCCGATACGGTGATCGCCCGGAGGGGCGCGCCAAGCCCGTGGCCCGTCGCCTTGACCGCGGCCTCCTTGCGCACCCAGTAGCGGTAGAAGGCCTCCTGACGCGCGGGGCCGGCGAGGCCGGCGAGCTGCGACCTCTCCCCCGGGCTCAGCGCCCGCTCGATCAGGGCGCCGAGGTCGCGCTCGGCACCGACCCATTCCACGTCGACGCCGACCGCAACTCCCACCGCCACCGCCACCGCGACGCGTTGCCCGGAATGGGAGAGCGAGAACTCGACCTCGGAGTCCGCGGCGGCCAGGCGCGGCTTGCCCTCGCCGTCGCTGAGCGCCACCGCCGCCGGCTCGACGCCGAGACGCCGGCCAAGCTGGAGCCGCAGCAGCGAGTGGGCGACGAGGAACCGGTCGCGGTCGGCCGGCTGTCGAAGCCGGGCGTGGCGCCGGCGCTCCGCTTCGGGCAGGAGACCGAGCAGGTGCGGCCCGGCCGCCGCCGGACTGGCCCACCACACCTCGCATCGTCCGCCGCGCGCGGTCAAGTCCGGCTCCCCGCCGTGCGGAACTCCAGCGTCGAGGAGCCAAGGCGCAGGACGTCGCCGGACCGCAACGGCGTCGGCACTCTCGGCGTCATCGTCTCGCCATTGAGCTCCGTGCCGTAGCGGCTGATGTCGACGGCCCACGCCCGGCCCTCCTCTGCGTCGACGCGCAGCTCGAGGTGATCGCGCGACACGTTCGGGTCGGTGACGAGCAGGCGGTGCGACTCGTCGATCCCGGCGCAGGAGCGCCCGACCATGAGCCAGCTGTATGAGACCGGGACCAACGCCTCGCCGTCGGTCCCTGGATCGACAGCGACAAACGCCGGAGCGTCGCCGGCCAGCTCGGGCGGCAACGACCACGGGCCGGACTCTCGCCTCGGCGGCGGCTCCTCTCGCCGCTCATAGCTGCCGCTCACCCTCGCCGCGGAACGGTCGATCGCAGCGAGCATTCGCAGCATCGGCTTGGGCGCCCACCAGTTGAGGTCTCCCGCGACCTTCATGAACGCGGGCACGAGCACGCCGCGGACGAGGGTGGCATCGAGCAGGATCGCAAGGGCGGTGCCGATCCCGAACATCTTCATGAACGAGAGCCCGATCGAGAAAGAGAACAGGGTCACCGTGAGCAGCGCCGCGGCCGCGGTGACGATCCGGCCAACGCGGCCCAGGCCATCGACGGTCGCGTCCACGGTATTCGCGCCCGCCTCGCGAGCTTCCTTGATCCGGCTCAGCAGGAAGATCTCGTAGTCGACCGAGAGGCCGAAGACGATCGTGCACAGCAGGATCACCATCGGCAGGTTGAGCGGCGCCGGGGTGACGCCGATTGCCTCTACCAGGTGGCCGTCCTGGAAGAGCCACACCATCGCGCCGAGGACCGCTCCGAGCGTGAGGACGTTGAGCAGCATTGCCTTGACCGGCACGACGATGCTCTTGGTGAACGCGAACAGGAGCACGAACATCGCGCCGACCACCAACGCGAGCGCCAGGCCCAGCCGATCCGTGACCGCGGCACGAGAGTCGATCAGAGCGGCCGAAGGCCCGCCGACGAGGAGTCCCTGTCCGGCCACCTCCGGTGTATCCCGGATCATCCGTACGAGGTTCTGCCCGGCGTCGGACTCCGCCGGAACCGACGGCAGGGCGAGGAGATAGCCGGCATCCGCGGAGACGAACTGGGCACTCTCCGGCCCCGGTCCGGAGACGCGATTGCCTTCGGAGAAGCGGCCGAACGGTCCATCGACGGCGACCACATCCGGAAGCGTGGAAAGGTCGGCGGCGAGTGGCTCCAGGCTCTCTCCGGCCGTGGGTGCGACCACGGAGATCGCCCGCGTGCGGTCCGTGGGGTAGTCCTCCCCGAGGTCCGTGCTGACCTGGCGGACGGACGAATCCTCCGGCAGAGCGCGCTCGTCCGCCGGGGCGAACTGGGCGTGCAGCACGGGCACCGCCAGGAGTAGGAGCAGCGCCACCACGGGTAGCGCCGTGAGCGCCGGCCGTCGCATCACGGACGCGGCGATACCGCGCCAGAACGGCGAGTCCGCCGAGACCTTCGCGCGCCTGCGGAAGATGACCAGCGAGTCGACCCGGTCCCCGGCCAGAGCCAACATCGCCGGCAAGACGACGACGGCGCCGATCGCAGCCACGGTGACCACCGCGATCGCCGCGAGCCCGACCGACCGCAGGAAGTAGATCGGGAAGACCAGCATGCTGGCCATCGCGAGGGCGATGGTCGACGCGCTGAAGAGGATCGTTTCTCCGGCGGTCGCGACGGCCTCGACCACCGCCTGCTGCGGCGGGTGCCCGCCGTCGCGCTCCTCCCGGAACCGGGAGACCATGAACAGCCCGAAATCGATCGCCAGGCCGAGGCCGAAGGCGGTGGCGACGATGAGCGCGTAGACGGAGACCGCCGTCACCTCGGAGAGCGCGAGGAGGACGAGCCAGGTGGCCACGATCGAGGTCACCCCCAGGGCCAGCGGCAGCAGTGCGGCGATGACGCCGCCGAAGACCACGATCAGCAGGACGAGGGTCGTCGGCAGCGCCACCGTCTCGGAGCGGATCAGGTCGTCATCCACCCGCGTGTTGATCTCGTTGGTCAGCCCGAGCGAGCCGCCGACGCCCACCTCGATCGCCGGGTCGTCGGCCGGGAGCGCGGCGACGATCTCCTCGGTGCGTTCAGCGCGCTCCTCGGTCGTCCCGCCGACGTAGAGCTGGAGGAGTCCGGACCGCCCGTCCTCGCTGCGGAGCTCGGCCGACCCGGTCGACCAGTAGGAGCCGAGCAGCGTCAGGTCGGGCTCCGAGGTGAGCTCCTGCTCGAGGCCCTCGGCGGCCACCCGCACCGGCGCGTCGTCCACGCCGCCGCTCCTGGCGGTGAGCTGCAGCACCAGGTTGGGGGTGCCGTCGAATTCGTCGTCGAGAAGCTGCTGGGCCCGCGACGATTCGGATCCGGGGTCGTCGAACCCGCCCACCTTCAGGCGGTCGGCCACGCCGGCGCCGAGGACACCGGCGACGACGAGAAACGCGAGGGTGGCTGCGAGCACCGCGCGGGGACGGCGGACGACCGCCTCGGCAAGGCGTCTCAGCCGTTCGCTGCCGCCCTGCATTCCGTCGCGTCTCTCACCAAATGCCCGATTCCCAGCGAGCCGCCCTGCGTTCCGCATAGCGGCGAAGGAGCGGCCGCAGCTCGGCGAACAGCGGCTCCGGCGTGTCCCTCAGGTAGAAGTGATCCCCGCGGAGGATGTGAACCTCGGCCGGCGCCGTCGTGTGCCGATCCCAGGCGCGCAAGTCCTCGGAGTCCACCAACGGGTCGGACTCGCCGCCGAAGAGGTGGATCGGGCAGTCGAGCGGGGGCTCGTCGTCGTCGTCGGTTTGGCTCTCGCACAGCCGCAAGTCGTCACGAGCGACCCCGAGCAGCTCCTCCCTCCACCCCGGCGGCAGGTCGGCCGCCAGCCCGCCGATGCCCTCGATCACCTGAGCCAGCTGGTCGTCCGGGAGGTGGTCCACAGGGGGGAAGGGCGACGGCAGGTGCGGCGCCGGATACGCCGAGAGCAGCAACGCGCGCGGCACGCTCGCACCACGGTCCCGGCGGTAACGGGCCAGCCGGTAGGCGATCAGCGCGCCCATGCTGTGGCCGAAGAAGATGTGCGGCGCGCTCAGGTAGACGCCGAGCTCGCGATCGAGGTCGGCGACGAGCTCGTCGAGCGAGACGAAGCGCTCCTCGCGCATCCGGCGTTCGCGGCCGGGCAAAAGGACCGGCCAGACCGACACCCGCGGGTTCAGCGCGCGCTGCCAGCTCTGGTAGAGAGAGGAACCGCCACCCGCGTGGTGGAAGCAGAAGAGCGGTGGCGCCGAGCTCTCGCTCGGCTCGAGATAAGCGGTCACGCTGCACCGCCGTTCGACTCGAGCAGGGCGAGCTCCTCGGCGAGGATCTTCACCGATGACCGGATCTGCTCCTCGGTGTGGGAGGAGGTGATGAAGAAGCGCAGCCGAGCCAGCTCCTCGGGCACCGCCGGGTAGAGAATCGGGTTGACGTTGATGCCGCGGCGAAGCAGCGCGCTGGACAACCTCAGCGCCTTCAACGAGTCGCCGACGATGCAGGGGATGATCGGCGTGCCCTCGCTGTCGGCCGTGTCGACGCCGGCCTCGGTCGCGAGTCCCAGGAAGAGCTCCGAATTGCGGCGCAGCGCCTCGAGCGCTTGCGGCTCGGCCTTCATCTGGCGCATCGCGGCGAGCGCCGCCGCGGCGTTCGCGGGCGTCATCCCGGCGCTGAAGATGAAGCCGGGCGTGGTGTACTTCAGGTACTGGATCAGCGGGCCGCTGCCCGCGACGTAGCCGCCACAGCTGGCCAGCGATTTCGACATCGTGCCCGACCAGAGCTCGACGTCCGTGCGGTCGACGCCGAAGTGCTCGCCGATGCCGCCGCCGGTCCCGCCCAGGACCCCGAGGCTGTGCGCCTCGTCCACCATGAGGAGAGCGTGCTGTCGCTTCTTCACGGCGATGTGCGCCGGCAGGTCGGCGATGTCGCCGTCCTGGCTGTAGGCCCCCTCGATCACGATCAGCACGCGGCCGTACTGGTGACGGGTCGCCTCCAGGATCTGCTCGAGCGCCGCCGCGTCGTTGTGGGGAAACGGCCGCCGGGTGGCGCCGGACAGCTCGCCGCCCTGGACGATGCTGTTGTGGGCCAGGGCATCGTGGATCACGAGGTCGCCCGGCCCGACCATGTGGGCAATCACCGTGACGTTGGTGGCGTGCCCACTGACCAGGGCGATCGCGTCCTCGGTGCCGAGCAGCGCCGCCAACTCGGCCTCGAGCTCCTGGTGCACCGGCTTTTCCCCGGACAGCATGCGGCTCGACGAGCACGAGCTGCCGAAGCGGGCGATCGCGTCCTGGGCGGCCTCGGTGACCGCCGGATGCCCGGACATGCCGAGGTAGTTGTAGCTCGAGAAGTTGACGACCTCGGTCCCGCCGATGATCGACGTGTCCTGAGTGACCCCGTCGTTGACGAGGAAGTACGGGTTCTCGAGGCCCTGCTCCCCGGCGATCCGGATGCGGTCGAGGATCTCCACGACCTCGGGGAACTGCTCGATCACGTACTGATCGGGACGTGGTTCTGAAGCCGGGGGCGGTTGCGCCTCCCGCTCCGGGGTCGCCTCCTCGACCGCCGCCTCCGGCGAGGTCTCGCCGCCGAGATGGGCGGCGAGGTCACCGATCGTGATGTCGGTCTCGAAAAGGCTCGGGGAGATCGTCAGCTCGGGCAGCTCCCGGGTCAAGCGGGCGACGAGATCGTTGACCATGATCGAGTCGAAGCCGAGGTCCGCGGCCAGTTTCTGGTCGGCCGTGAGCCCGTCCTCGGGGAAGCCGCTGACCCGGGCGATCTCGGCGCGGAGCGACGCTGCGACGACGCCCGTGTCGATCGCCGAGGCCTCGACGGCCCGGTCCGGCGCCCGCGTAGCCGGAGGTCCCGGGCCACTCACGTTGGCCCCGGTGTGCGCCGCGATCAGCGCCGCCTGCTCGCGGAAGAGGGCGATCAGCTGATCCGCGGTGACGTCCCCCGCGGGGAGCGCCGGGAGCTCGGGCGGCGTCCAGGGCGCCTCCGCGCCCCTCGGCACTGGATGGCTAGCCGGCGTCGCTTGGACCCAGGACCGGTGCTGAGTTGAGAACTCGTAGCCGCCGAGCCGGCGACGAACCCGCTGCGCGGGCTCATACAGGGCGTCCCATTGTGGATCGAACCCCTCGAGGTAGAGCGCGGCGACGACCTCGTCGAGCTCGGCGCCGGTGGCGTCCGGGCCGGGGCAGGACACCAGTACCGGCGGCGTCTCGTCCGTGCCGATGCGGCGGATCAGCGGCGCGAGGACCTTCCGTGGGCCGACCTCGATCAGATGCGTCGGCTGGGACTCGAAGGCGTCGACGATCGCATCGGCGAAGCGGACGGTGGCGATGATCTGCTCGGCCCAGTAGTCGCTGTCCATCGGCTCGCCGACGTCGAGCAGGCGACCGTGGACGGTCGAGTAGATCGGGATCGTGGGCTCGTGGTGGGTCACGTCAGCCGCCACGGCGCGAAAGTCGTCGAGGACCGGCTCCATCAGCGGCGAGTGCAGAGCGTGGGCCACGGCCAGCGGCCGCGTCGCCGTATCGCTCGCCGTGAACCGCTCCCGGATCCGATCGAGGTCCGAGGCCGGCCCCGAGAGCACCACGTCGCCCGGCCCGTTGACGGCGGCCAGCGCAACCGCCGCCTCGCCGTTGATGACTTCGGCGGCCTTCTCGGGGCTGGTCCGTACCGCGAGCATCGCGCCGCCCGGCGGCAAGGCCTCCATCAGCCGACCGCGGGCGACGATCAGCCGGCACGCGTCGTCGAGGTCCCAGACCCCGGCGTGCGCCGCGGCGGCGTACTCGCCGAGGCTGTGCCCCACCAGCCAGCTCGGTTGAACGCCGGCCTCGGCCAGCACCCGGGCGAGCGCGTATTCGACGGAGAAGATCGCCGGCTGAGCGAGGCCCGTGCCGTCGACGGCCTCGCCCTCGTCGAAGAGCAGCTCGCGCACGGACCGGCCGAGGTGTGGCGTCATCGCCGCGTCCACATCGGCGAGTGCGTTCCGGTACGCGGCGGAGCGCTCGGCCAGCGCCCGCGTCATTCCCGGGTACTGAGTGCCCTGCCCGCTGAAGAGCCAGCCGGTCGCCACGCCGCGGGCCACGCCGGAGACCTCGCGCAGCGCGGACTCGTCGGTCGCAGCCCGCCGCAGGGCGTCGACGGCCTGATCGGAGTCGGAGACGCTGATCGCGAGCCGGTGCCGCCCGGACGCCTTGATCTGGTTGCTCGACCAGCAAACCTGACCCAGGCGGCCAGCCGGCTGCGCCGCGATCTCATCGGCAAGCGCGGCCGCTGCGCGCCGCAGACCGTCGCGATCAGGGGCCGACAACGTGAGCAGCCCGCCGCCCGCCGCGTCCGGCGCCTCATCGATCTCGGGCGCCGGCGGCGCGCTGCGGAGGACCACGTGGGCGTTGGTTCCGCCGAGCCCGAAGCTGCTCACCCCGGCGTGCACGGTCCCGGCGGGGAGCTCGAAGGGCTCGGCCAGCAACCGCAGTCCGTGATCGGCGAGCCGCAGCCTCGAGTTCTCCTGATCGGCATAGCGGCTCGGCGGCACGACGCCGTGATGGAGGCTGAGCGCGACCTTGATCAGCCCGGCGATCCCCGAGGCGCCCTCAGTGTGCCCGAGGTTGCCCTTGATCGAGCCGATTCCGCACGGAGCGGGCCGCTCCACCCCATGCAGCTCTCCGAGCGCCTTCACCTCGATCATGTCGCCGAGCACGGTTCCCGTGCCGTGGGCCTCGATGAAGCTGATCTCCTCCGGCCGCACCCCCGCCTCCTCGTAGGCCTCCGCGACGACCTGCTGTTGGGACCACCGGTTGGGCGCGGTGAGCCCGTTGCTGCGACCGTCGGAGTTGACCGCCCCGCCCTCGATCACGGCATAGATCGGCAACCCGTCGGCCTCCGCGTCGGCGAGGCGGCGAAGCACCAACACCGCCACGCCTTCGCCGCGCGCGATGCCGTCGGCGACACCACTGAACGGCTTGCAGGCGCCGTCGGGTGCCGAGAGGCCGGCCTGGGTGTAGAAGATGTTCAGAGCCGGGGTCAGGATCAGGTTGACCCCACCGGCCAGTGACTGGTCGCACTCGCCCTCGCGAAGCGCCGCACACGCCATCTGGACCGCGACCAAGGAAGCTGAGCAGGCGGTGTCGACCGCGAGGCTCGGCCCCTTGAGATCCAGGTGGTAGGAGAGCCGGTTCGCGGTCATGAAGTAGCCGTTGCCGGAGCCGTGCTGCGGGGTGATCCCGGCGTAGTCGGCCATGTGAAGGTTCGCCCACTCGTTCGCCATCACGCCGACGAACACGCCCGTGTCCGAACCGGCAACCGAGCGTGGGTCGAGCGTGGCGTCCTCCAGGGCGCGCCAGGCGGCGTGGAGCAACAGACGCTGCTGGGGGTCCATCAGCGCCGCCTCGCGGGGAGCGATGCCGAAGAACTCGTGGTCGAAGACGTCCGCGTCGGAGAGGAACCCTCCCCTGGCGGTGTTCGACTTGCCGGCGCCGCCCTCCGGGTCGCAGTAGTCGTCCGCTCGCCAGCGGTCGGCGGGGACCTCGGTGACGCCGTCCTCGCCGCGGAGCAGCAACTGCCAGAGCGCGTCGGCATCCGGCGCCCGGGGGAACCGGCAGTCCATGCCGACGATCGCGATGTCGCCCATGCCGCCTACTCCGGCGCCGCGGTCTCGGCGGCGATGAACGCGACGATGTCCGCCACGGTCGGATAGTCGAAGACCATCGTCGGGTCGACGTTGATCTCGAAGCGGTCCTCGACGTCGCCGCAAAGGCTGACCGCCGAGACCGAGCTGAAGCCGGCCTCCGCGAGCGGTACCGAGGGATCCACGTCATCGACCGGACGTTCGAGGTAGTACGCGACCCGCTCGGTCAGCCAGCGCCGGATCTCTTCTTCCCGCTGGGCCATCATCCGCCGCCGCTTCTCAGGCCGGCCACCGCCGGGTCGATGTCCTCGTGGAGCACCCCTTCGATGGTTCGGTCGAGGAACGACGCGTGCATCGACCGGCGCTGGACCTTCCCGCTGGTCGTTCTGTGCACCCCCCGGCGTTCGACGAGCAGCACGCTCGGCGCTGCGACCTCGAATGTTCTCGCGACCGTACGCTTGATCTCGGAGCTCAGCTCGGCCGGGGTCGTCTCGCTCAGAGCGTTCTCCCGGACGCCCTGGATCACGACCACGTACTCCTGCCCTGCGTCCACCACGAGCACCACACCGGGCGAGTCGGTCAGCGCAGGGTGGACGAAGCGGACGGCCTCCTCGATGTCCTGCGGGTAGATGTTGCGTCCGTTGACGATCAGCAGGTCCTTGTGCCGCCCCGTGACGAACAGGTCGCCGTCGCGGAGCAGACCGAGGTCACCGGTGCGCAGGAACGGGCCGTCGCCCGCGTCGGTGCGCGCGCCGAATGTCTCGACGTTCTCCTCGTCGCGATGCCAGTAGCCGCGCGCGACGCTGCCGCCCCGCAGCCAGATCTCTCCGACGGCGCTCTCCGGCAGCACCCGACGTGTCTCGGGGTCCACGATCCAGACGTCCAGGTCGGCCGGCGCCCCGCACGAGACGAGGCGGGTGGTGTCGTCAGCCGCGGTGGGCACCGCCTCCCCGCGCTCCAAGGCCGCGCGCTCGACATCGATATAGCGAGGAGGCTGGCCGACCGCGCTCGCCGTGGCGAGCAGGGTCACCTCCGCCATGCCGTAACCGGCGACGAATGTGTCGGGCCGAAAGCCGGCCTCGCCCAGGCGCTCGATGACCGCATCGAGGGTGCGAGGGCGGATCGGCTCCGCGCCGTTGAGCGCGATGCGCAGCGACGAGAGATCGAGGCGGGCCAGGTCGTCGTCGGAGACCCGCCTGGCGACCAGCTCGTAGGCGAAGTTCGGCGCCACCGTGCACTGCGCCTGGTAGCGGTCGATCATGTCCAGCCAGCGGACCGGCCGCTTGAGGAACGTCATCGGCGACATGAAGACGAAGTCGTTGGCGCCGTAGAGCGCCTGCAACAGGGTGCCGATCAGGCCCATGTCGTGAAAATGCGGCAACCAGCCGGCCCCGTTGGTCGTCGAATCGATGCCGAGGGCGTTGGCGATCGCGGCCTCGTTGTGCAGCAGGTTCGCGTGCGTGACGACGACGCCCTTGGGCTCGCTGCTCGAACCGGAGGTGTACTGCAGGAACGCCACCGTGTCGCCGCGGAGATCGGGCATGCGCCACGTGTCGGCGTCCGCGAGCGGAGCCTCGTCCGTCGCCACGCAGTCCATCCGGTCAGCGAGGCCGGATTCCCGGAGCCACGCGCTGAGCGGCTCGAACACGGCCGCCTGGGTGAGCACGAGCCCGATGCCGGCATCGTCGAACATCGCCGTCGCCCGCTTCAGGCTGCGCTCGTCGGTCGGCAACGGGGCCGGGACGGCGATCACGCCGGCGTACAGGCAGCCGAGGTAGGCCCGGAGGAAGTCGATACCGTCGAGGTAGAGCAATAGGACCGGCCGGTCCGCCTCCGGGCGCTGCGCCAGCCACGCGGCGATCGCCCGTGCGTCGCAGTCCAGCGCCGGGTACGTCACGCGTTCTTCGACCAGCTCGCGGTCGACCTCGCGCAGATAGGTCAAGGCGCGGGTATCGCCGACCCGATCGACCTGGCCCCGCACATGTGAGACAAAATCCGCGTCAGGCTCCGACAACAGGAGCCCCCCTCTCATTCGTGTCGTGGGGGGAGTCTATGTCGACCTACCGCCAGGCCTCAAGCTGCGGTGCCGCGGTCTCGAGCGCCTCGCGCGCCGCGCGGCGGCCGATTTCGACCGCCTGCGGCATCTGACCCCAAGCGAGCAACCCAACTCCCTCGACGCGCGGTGAGATCACCAGATCGGCATGCTGCAACGCGGCGTTGACGGTGTCGCTCGAGCCCAACGCGATCGACCCGGAGATCGTCTCCGGCAGGGTCGGCAGCCGCTCCTCGTAGCCGGTCAGCGCGCGCCGCATCCGCCGTCCCATCCACTCGAGGCCCGGGCGCCTCGCCGGTGGCGGCATTCCGAGCCGCTGCGACACGTCGACGGCGATGATCGGACCTTCGGCGCGGCGCGCCATCGTCTCGACCGGGAGGTTGTCAATCACGCCGCCATCGACCAGCAGGCGCCCGTCCTCGGTTGGGATCGGCGGGAAAACGCCCGGGAGCGCGAGACTCGCGTAGATCGCGTCCGCCATGGCACCTGTCCGGTGGACGATCAGCTCGCGAGCTACGAGGTCGGCGCTGACGCAAAACCACCGCCGCGACAGGTCCTCGATCCGGCGCTCACCGAAGAACTCCTCGAGCCTCCGCCTGGTCTTGCTGCCTCGGATCAGCGAGTACGCCGGGATCGTGTAGTCACTCGACGGGTTGCTGTCGACAAAGAACCTCCGGGCCCACTCGATCATCTCGCCGCTGTCGGCCCCGCCCGCGGCAACGCCCGAGATCAGAGCACCCAAGCTGACGCCGGCGTAGCGGTCGATCGTGATGCCCGCCTTCTCGAGTTCGTCCAGGACGCCGATGTGGGCGAACGCGCGAGCTCCACCGCCGGAGAGCACGAGTCCGACCGCTCGTCCCGAGAGTCGGCGGGCGGTAGCGTCGATCGCGTCCCGCAGGGCGCTCTCTCCGTGCACCACCTGGACCTCATGGGGAGCGATGGCGAGCAGCGCGTGCGCCAGCGGAGCGTCGAGGACGAGCAGCTCGCATCCCTCGAGGATCCTGCGTTGCTGAAGCCAGTCCGCATTGGGCGATCCGGTCGTGACGGCGATCACCACGTCCGCCTCCCTCAGGCAGAACTTCGTCCACGGGTCGCTGACGGCGTCACCGCCGGCCGTGAGGACGACGTGCTGCCTTCGCGCCTCGGTGCGTTTCAGCAGATCGCGGAACTCCGACTCGTCGCGATCAGGCTCCGGCCTCAGCTCCTCCACACTCGCATGCGAGGCGATGCGGGCTGTGAGCTCCGCGCCGATCCGCGCGACGGGCGCACCGGGGTCGAGCGCGATGACCGCGATCGTCCCGGGCGTCGTGGCCTCGCCGGAGGCCGCCCTCACCGACGAGATCTGAGTCGCCATCGCGCGGAGCAGCCCAAGCGCGAAGCCCGGCGATTCGGAGAGGAGCTTCTCGAACTGGGCGCGGCTCAGCCGGGTGAGCTCGCTGTCCCGGCTCGCACGTGCGGAGGCCGCGCGCAAACCGCCCATCAGGAGCGCGTGCTCGCCGAGCATCTCGCTCCGCTTGACCTGCCGGAGGATGACCTCGGCCGGATGCTCGGCGACGATCTCGACGCGGCCGGAGTGCACGAGGTACGCGTACTCCGCGCGGTCGCCCTCGCGGAAGAGCCATTCCCCGGCAGCGAGGCTGACCCGCTCCGTCTGGTCGGTCAGCTGGGCGCCGATCACGGTGGAGAACCCGCCGAAGAGGGATCCAACCAAGCTCTCCGATTCGCCCCGCTCCATCCTCGGGCGACTCTAACGACCCCGGCGGCCCCGACGGACTACTTGGAGACGCTGCCCGCGTCCTGTGCGTACGGCGGCGCCCGCCACGCGGCGACGTCGATCACGTTGCCCTGCTCGAGCGCCCAGAACGACCACGGTCCCGTGTAGGTGTTGTGGTCGAAGCGATTGCGGGAGATGACGACGTCGGAGACCCCACCGGACTCGTAGGCGCTGAACCATTTCAGCACTCGCTCAAGCGACCATAGAAGCGGTGCTCGTCGGAGCCCCGCCTCAACCGTCGACCTCGTAGTAGCAATGGGCGCGCCCGGGTAGGGACATGCTCATGACCTACGTTGCCGACTCCGATCGCTACGAAGGCGGGATGCTCTACCGGCGCACCGGCCGGTCGGGCCTCGACCTGCCGGTCCTCTCACTCGGCTACTGGCACAACTTCGGCGACGATCGGCCGTTCGAGACGCAGCGGGCAGATCGCCCGGCGGGCCTTCGACCTCGGGATCACCCATCACGACCTCGCCAACAACTACGGGCCGCCGTACGGGGCCGCCGAGATCAACTTCGGCCGCCTGATGAGGAAGGATCTGAGGCCCTACCGCGACGAGATCGTCGTCTCGACCAAGGCCGGCTGGGACATGTGGCCGGGCCCCTACGGCCAAGGCGGCGGCTCGCGCAAGTACTTGCTTGCCTCGCTCGACCAGTCGCTCGGGCGCATGGGACTCGAGTACGTCGACATCTTCTACAGCCACCGCCTCGACGGCTCGACCCCACTCGAGGAGACCATGGGCGCACTCGACGCCGCCGTGCGCGCGGGCAAGGCGCTCTACGTCGGCATCTCCTCCTACGACGCCGAGCGCACCCGTCAGGCGGCGGCGATCCTCGAAGGTCTCGGGACGCCGCTGCTGATCCACCAGCCCTCCTACTCGATGGTCAACCGCTGGATCGAGACCGAGGGGCTGCTCGATACGACCGCCGAGCTCGGGGTCGGCGTGATCGGCTTCACAGCGCTCGCCCAGGGCCTGCTCACCGGCCGCTACCTCGACGGCATCCCCGAGGACTCCCGCGCCGCTCGCGGCGATACGTTCGACAAGGAGTGGCTCCACGCCGAGATGATCGAGCGCCTGCGCGGGCTGAACGCAATCGCCGAGCGCCGCGGCCAGGCGCTCGCCCAGCTCGCCCTGGTGTGGGCCCTGCGCGATGAGCGCGTCACATCGCTGGTCATCGGCGCTTCCTCGGTCGAGCAGCTCGAGCAGAACGTCGCCGCCCTCGAGAACGGCAAGCTCACCGACGAGGAGCTGGCGGAGATCGACGAGTTGCTTGCCGACGAGGCCGGCGTCGACCTCTGGGAGCGGGCCCGCGCCGGCGAGTGGTAGGGCGGCGCGGCGAGAAGCGCCTCCTCGAGGCATCTCGCCGCGCGCCCCGGCTTGCCCGCCCCCCTACGGGCCGAGCGATCCCTGGATGATCCCGTTGCGCTCCCAGACCACCACGGTGCCCGACGTCTCGGAGGAAACCGCGACCTGCGGGGTTTCCGCGTCGGCGCCGGCCGCGGAGAGCGTCGATGTGCCGCTCGCGTTTCCGTTCGGCAGGATCCGGCGAACCTGGACGACGTCGTTCGTGCCGCTGAAGCGCAGCCAGGCGACCGACGTGGCCCCCGCGTCGGAAGTGTCGATCTGCGGCCTGAACGCCTCTCCCCCCGACGCTGACATGTTCGTCACCGACCCGAGGGTGCCGGCCGAGCTCAGGGTCCGTGCCTGGATGAGATCGTCGATGCCGTCGAAGACCTCCCACGCGAACACGGAGTCCCCGTCGACGTCCGTCGCCACCTGCGGAGCCTGCGCGCTGCGCCCTGTCCCGGAAAGGGTCTGCGTCGCGCCGAGCGTCCCGGCCGCGGTGAACCTCCGGGTCTGCACGCGGTCCCTCACCCCGTCGGTGCGCAACCACGTAAACGTCGTGTCGCCATCGGCGTCGGTCGCCAACTGCGGCGCCGTCGCGCGGCCGCTGGCGGCCGAGAGCGGAAGGATCGGCTGCAGCGTGCCGTTGACGGACATGGTCCGCGCCTGGACCTGGTCGTTGTCACCATCCCCGGCGTCCTCTAGAACCCATGTGATCACCGCGTCGCCGCCGGCGTCGATCGCCACCTGGGGCGCTCGCGCCCCGCCGGCCGAGAGGTTTCGCACCGGCCCGAGCTCGCCTCGCGCGCCGACATTGACGGCTTGCACTCGATTTTCTCGCACAAACGTCACGACGCTGTCCCCGTTCGCGTCGCTGGCGATGTCGATCGCGGATGGCTGGTTGATGTTGTTGCTGAACAGCTGGAACGGGCCGCCGAGCGTGCCGTTTCTCAGCATCGAGGCCCGGACGGTCGACGAGGAGCCCGAGGCCTGGTGCACCCACGCGAACAGCGCGTCGCCCTGGGAGTCCATCGCGACGCGCGGGAAGTGGTCACTCGTCCCGGCGGATGCAGTGGTCAGGTCGGTTACCGACCCGAGGGTGCCCGTTGCCGAGATCGTGCGGAACTGCGGACCGTTGCTGAAGCTCAATCGATCCCAGACGACGACGGAGTCGAAGTCGGCGTCGGTGGCGACCTGGGGATCAGCGGCGAGCCCTCCCGAGAGGTCGGCGGTGGGCGTGAATACCGCCGAGGCGGCGGGCGCCCCGGCCAACATGGCCAGCGTGGCCGCGGCCGTTGCTTGCAACGCGAGTCTCGGCGATGGCATGCGCCTCGCCCCCCGAACAGTCTTCATCGTTCCTCCTGCGTCGTGGCGATCGAGCACCGCTGCGAACCAGCGATGCGCCACGGTCCCAGGCTTGGCGCTCCTTCGCATCGTGGGCCGACCACGACATTCCCCGCAAAGCTCCAAATAGGATCGGGATGCGGGACCGGATCATGGATGAGCTGCTCGAACGCCACGGCGAGGTAGCGCGGGCGCAAGCGCTCGTCGACGCCACCCTGGCCGGGCGCGGATCGCTGGTCGCTTTCGTCGGCCCACCCGGAATCGGCAAGACACGCCTGCTCGAGTCGCTTGCTGCGTCTGCCCGGGAGGGGGGCGCCGCGGTTCTCGAGGCGCGCGGGGCGGAATTCGAGCGGGGATTCGCGTTTGCGATCGCCCGGCAGCTCCTCGCGCCGGCCGTCGCCGGACTGACCGCCAACGAACGGCGAGCGGTGCTCGACGGCAGCGCCGCGCTCGGCGCCGCGGCGATCGACCTCGACGGCGCGGGGTGGCGCGGATGGCGCGGCCGCCGACTCGCTCTTCTCCGGCGTGCACGGCCTCTACTGGCTCGCGGCCAACCTGTCCGAGCGCCGGCCGCTCGTGGTCGCCCTCGACGACGCGCAGTGGGCGGACGCCGAGTCCCTGCGGTGGGTCGGGTACCTGGCGCGGCGACTCGAGGGCGTGCCGATCCTGATCGCGATCGCAGCTCGCGAATCCGAGCCCGGCGCCGATTGGCCGGCCCTCGAGGCGATCCTCGGCGATGCCGACGCCCAGGTCATCCGGCCGGCGCCGTTGAGCGAAGCGGCCACCGAGGCGTTCGTCACGGAGCGCCTCGGCGCCGCGCCGCATCCCGCGTTCGCCCGCGCGTGCCGCGCCGCCACGGGCGGCAACCCGTTCCTGCTCGGGGAGCTCTCCGTGTCGCTGGTCGACGACGGAGTCGCACCGGGAGAGTTGGAGGCGGCGCGCGTCGGCAACCTCGGCCCGAGCACTGTTGCCCGTGCGGCGCTCGAGCGGGTGGCGCGCCTGGATCCTCCGTGCGCCCCCCTGGCGAAGGCACTCGCGATCCTCGGTGACGATGCGGAGCTCAGGCTGGCCGCGTCGATGGTCGGCCTCGAAGCGAAGGAGACCGAGGCGGCGGCCGACGCTCTCGTCGCCGCGGGCGTCACCGAGCGCCGACAGCCAACCCGCTTCGTCCACCCGCTCGTCCGCGCCGCGATTCACGACGACGTGTTGCCGGCGGAGCGTGGCTCCCTTCACGCGCGGGCCGCTCGCCTGCTGGCGGACTCTGGCGTCAGCGAGAGCCGGGTGGCGGGGCACCTGCTCGACGTTCCGCCGCTGGCAGATCCGTGGGTCGCCGAAGTGCTCGCCGGGGCGGCGCGCTCGGCGCTCGCGCACGGGGCCTCCGAGCCCGCGTCGCGGTATCTGCGCCGGGCGCTGGAGGAGCCGCCCGCGGCCGACCGCCTGGCCGCCGTCCTCGAGCTGCTCGGTGAGGTCGAGCTTCGCTGCGGGCGGGCAGGCGAAGCGATCGAGCACCTCGAGCAGGCGATCCGGCGATCGGATGCGCCGGGTGCGCGCACCGCACTGCAGCGCCGCCTGGCGCTCGCCCTCCTCACCCTCGGCCGCCCCGACGACGGCATCTCGCTGCTCCTCGAGGCCCTCGACCATCAGCCAGGGCTCGACGACGAGACAGTACTGCTGCTCGAGGCCGATCTCGCATCGCTCCGGGAGATGAGCGTCAACCCCGAGCGGCGGGCCCCCAGGCGCCGCCTCGAGGACGTCGCCGCGCGCCTCGACGGCAGCCGGCCCGCGGAGCGCGTTTTGAGCGCCAGCCTCGCCTATGCGCGGATGCGGGAGTGCGAGCCGGCGAGCGAGGTCGCGGCGCTGGCCGAGCGGGCACTCCGGGCCCCACCCGCCGCGGACGAGGCCGAGGGCGCGGCCGTGATCGGCCTCGCCCAGGCGATGGTCGCGCTCCTCTGCGCCGAGGCGCTCGATGCGGCCGAGGCGATCGCCGAGGATGGGCTCGCGGCGGCGCGCGAGCGGGGCTCGGTGTACGGGATCGCCCTCAACACGTTGTTCTTGAGCGTCGCCTCCTCCTTTCGCGGCGAGGTCGCGGACGCTCAGGCGAGCGCCCGGTTCGCCCTCGACGTCGCCCGCGAGCACGGCCTGCTGGCGGAGATCGCGACCGCGACCAGGATGCTCGTCGACTCCCTGATCGAGCTCGGCGACCAAGACGCCGCCTGGGCCGAGCTCGAGACCCTCGGGCTCACGGGCGACCTTCCGGAGCTGAACACGTTCAGCTTCCTGCTCGAGGGCCGCGGCCGGGTGAGGGTCGCGCGAGGGGAGCACGAGGAAGCGCTCGCCGATCTGCACGAAGCGGGCCGCAGGTACGCGCGTTGGGGGGTCGACAACCCCGCGCAGGCGAGCTGGCGCACGCCCGCGGCCATCGCCCATCTCGCCCGCGGCGAGCAGGTCGAAGCGCTCGCGCTCGCGGACGAACAACTGCGCCTGGCGACGATGTTCGGGGCGCCTCGGGGGCTCGGGGTCGCGCTCCGTGTGCGCGGGCTCGCCGTAGGCGGCAAGAAGGGAATCGAAGTCCTGAGCGAGGCGGTTGCGGTCCTCGGGAACTCGGTCGGCCGGCTCGAGCATGCCCGCGCACTCACGGATCTGGGTGCAGCGCTGCGGCGCGCAAACCGGCGCTCCGACGCTCAGGAGCCGCTGCGTGAGGGCCTGTCGCTCGCCCGCCGGTGCGGTGCCTTCGCGCTCGCCCAGCGCGCCCACGACGAGCTCGAGGCGACGGGGGCCCGGCCCCGCAAGATCCTGCGAACGGGAGTGGACGCCCTGACGCCCTCCGAACGGCGGATCGCGCGCATGGCCGCCGACGGGATGGCGAACAAGGAGATCGCGCAGGCGCTGTTCGTCACCGTGCGGACGGTCGAGACCCACCTCAGCCACACCTACGTGAAGCTCGAGATCGACTCACGCGGCCAGCTCGCGGGCGCCCTGGGAGACCGCTAGCCGCGACGGATGTACGTGGTCGCCCCCGATGCGAACGCCTGCGCCCCGACCTAGTCTGCGTTCGTCGTGACGAGAACGATGGTCGATCCGAACGATACCCGGCTGATTCTCGAGCTCGACCGCGGCGAGGGTCCCATCGCGGGCCGGATCGCGGTCGAACTCGGCGGTGAGGCGCTCCAGTTCAGCGGCTTCCTCGGGCTGATCGCCGCGATCGAGAAGCTCAGGGGCGCGGCTCCCCGCGAGGGACGCGCGAGCGACGACGGCGGGCGCTGAGCGCAGGACCTCGTCCCCGACGAGTTCGTCCATAATCGCTTGACGGCCCGCGACGCGGGTATGGCGTCAAGTGACAGTGCACCGTCTTGCGCAAGAACCTGCCGAAGCCGAGAGCATGTCGATCGCCCTGATTACGCTCGAGTTCGAAATCTACGGCGCCGCCACGGCGCCGGCGATCGCACGCGCGGCTTTGGGCTCGTTCGCCGCAGTCCTCGCCACGGACACCTACCTGGACCTGCGGCTGATCATCAGCGAGCTGGTCACGAACAGCGTCAAGTACGGCCCCGGCGAGCCGATCCGCGTCCGCGTCGCGGCGCCCGTGGACGGCCTGGTGAAGGGCTCGGTGAGTGACGGCGGCACGGGCGGCGTGGCGATGTGCGAAGACCCCTCGGTCGAGCAGGGTCACGGACTGATCATCGTCGACTCACTGACCGCCGCTTGGGGCGTGGAGCCGGGATCGTCCACCGTGTGGTTCGAGCTGAACGGTCAGTACCCGCCGCCGCCGGGCATGTAAGCGACTGGAGGAGCAATGGCCGACAAGGCAATCGACGTGTATCTCAACGACCACCTCGGGGGTGCGATGCTCGGCAGCGATCTCGCGGAGCAGATCAGCGAACGAAGTGAGGGCACTCCGCTCGGCGAGGTGATGTCGAAGCTCGCTGCCGAGATCGAGGAGGACCGCGAGACGCTCCTGCGGCTGATGGATCAGATGGAGACGTCGCGTAACCCGATCAAACAGGTCGGCGGCTGGATGGCTGAGAAAGCGAGCCGGGTGAAATTCAGCGGGGTCGGCTCCGGTGAGCCCGACCATGGCTTGTTCATGGCGCTCGAGACCCTGCGGCTGGGCGTCGCCGGCAAGAGGTGCCTCTGGCTGGCGCTCGATCGGGTGCGCGAGCAGTACGAGCCGCTCTCAACCCTCGATCTGGCTCGCCTCATCGAGCGGGCCGAGAGTCAGGAGGAGACGCTCGAGCGCGAGCGACTCGCGGCCGGGACGCACGCTCTGGTCCCCGACTGATCTGCCGTTTGTAATACCCCCCTGGGGTATCTGCTACTCTGTCGCAAGGCATGAGTTCCACCACCCGCATCGTTGGTTTTCTGGTCACCCTCCTCCTCGTCTTCGCGGGCGCGACGCTGGTGGGCGCGAAGGTCGATCCGAGCGTCGACGAACCCGCGGAATCGCACGAGGAGGACGGCATGGCGGACGAGGGCCATGGCGCGAGTGAGCTCCCGCCCGGACTCACCGTGGCCGCCTCGGGTTACCGCCTCGTGCCCGAGCGGACGGAGTACCGCCCGGACGAGCGTGCCGAGTTCCGCTTCCGCATCGTCGACGGCGAGGGTACGACCGTCCGCGATTACGAGATCGAGCACGAACGCGAGATGCACCTGATCGTCGTCCGCCGCGACTTCACGCGCTTCCAGCACCTCCACCCCCGGCAGCTGGCCGACGGCACGTGGATGGTCGACGCGGACCTCGGCGAGGGTGGCGTCTACCGCGCATTCGCCGACTTCACCACCGCCGACGCGTCCCTGACGCTCGCGACCGATCTCTTCGTCGCCGGCGGCTTCGAGCCCGAGATGCTCCCCGCTCCGTCGACGCTCGCGAGCGCGGGCGACGGGTACGAGGTCGAGCTGGACGCGGCGACGCCCGAGGGCGGCACGACGGCGCCGGTCGAGTTCACGGTCACCCGGGATGGGCGCGAGGTCGCCGCGATCGAGCCCTACCTCGGCGCCGACGGGCACCTGGTCGCCCTGCGCGAGCACGACCAGGCCTACCTTCACACCCATCCGGAGGGCGAGCCGGGCGGCCCCGGGCAGATCTCGTTCGCGGTCGAGTACCCGACGCCGGGGCGCTACAGGCTCTTCCTCCAGTTCAAGCACCGGGGCGAGGTCCGGACGGCCGCCTTCACCCAGGACGTCGAGGCGAGCGTGCCGGAGGTGTCCGAATGACAGCCACGCAGCGCGAGCGGCTCGACCTGCCGGTCGAGGGAATGACCTGCGCCTCGTGCGCCGGCCGGATCGAGCGCAACCTCAACGGGCTCGACGGAGTCGAGGCGAGCGTCAACTTCGCCACCGAGCGCGCCACGGTCACCTTCGACCCCGGTCGGGTCGAGACGGAAGAGCTCTTCGGCGCGGTCGAGGCGGCCGGTTACCGGGCGAGCCTGCCGGCGACGCCGAACTCCGGAGCAGAAGCTGCGCCGGAAGAGGAGGAGAGCGAGGGGGAGCTGCGCTCGTTGCGAACGCGCCTGATCGTCTCCGCCGTTCTCACGGTGCCGGTGGTAGCGCTCGCGATGATCCCGGCGCTCCAGTTCGACTACTGGCAGTGGCTCAGCCTCCAGCTCGCGACCCCGGTCGTCTTCTGGGGCGGCTGGCACTTCCACCGCGTGGCCTGGCAGAACCTCCGCCACGGCGCGGCGACGATGGACACCTTGATCTCGCTCGGCACGATCACCGCCTGGGCCTGGTCGGTCGTCGCCCTGTTCTTCCTCGGCGCCGGCGAGCCCGACATGCGGATGAGCTTCCAGCTGATTCCGGACCAGGGCGCGGGCACCGAGGAGATCTACTTCGAGGTCGCGACGGTTATGACCACCTTCATCCTCGCGGGCCGCTACTTCGAGGCGAGGGCGAAGCGCCGCGCGGGAGCCGCGCTGCGCTCCCTGCTCGAGCTCGGCGCGAAGGAGGTCTCCTTGCTCGAGCCGGACGGCTCGGAGCGGCAGATCGCGATCGACGAGCTCGAGGTCGGCCACCTCTTCGTCGTCCGCCCCGGCGAGAAGATCGCCACCGACGGCGAGGTCGCCGAGGGTCGCTCGGCCGTCGATCAGTCACTGATCACAGGCGAGTCGGTACCGGTCGAGGTCGGCCCCGGCGACGCGGTCACCGGCGCGACCGTCAACGCCGGCGGGCGACTCGTCGTTCGCGCCGACCGGGTCGGCGCCGAGACCGCCCTCGCCCAGATCGGCCGCATCGTCACCGAGGCGCAGGCCGGCAAGGCCGACGTCCAGCGGCTCGCCGACCGCGTTTCCGCGATCTTCGTCCCGATCGTGATCGGGCTCGCCGCCGGCACGCTCGGCTTCTGGCTCGGCGCCGACGTCTCGACCGCCTACGCCTTTACCGCCGCGGTCGCGGTCCTGATCATCGCTTGCCCCTGCGCCCTCGGCCTCGCCACGCCGACCGCACTCCTGGTCGGCTCCGGCCGCGGCGCCCAGCTCGGCCTCCTGATCAAGGGACCAGACGTGCTCGAGTCCACGCGCCGCGTCGACACGATCGTGCTCGACAAGACCGGCACCGTGACCACCGGGAAGATGAGCCTCCAGGGCATCGTCACGGCCGACGGCGTCGAAGAGGAGGACGCGCTGCGGGCGATCGGCACGCTCGAGAGCGCCTCCGAGCACCCGATCGCCGGCGCGATCGCCGCTGCCGCACGCGAGCGATTCGGCACGCTCGACGCCGTGGTGAATTTCGGAAATCACGAGGGCCTGGGGGTCGAGGGTATGGTCGGCGGCCGCCTCGCGGTTGCGGGACGGCGCGGGCTGCTCGAGGACTGGCGCTTCACCGTTCCGGACCCGCTGGCGGCGGCGCTCGCCGAGGCGGAGCGAAATGGGCAGACCGCTATCGCGGCCGGCTGGGACGGGCGCATGACCGCGATCTTCATCGTCGCCGACACGGTGAAGCCGAGCTCGGCCGCTGCGATCGAGCGGCTACGCGGGCTCGGGCTGCACCCGATCCTCCTCACCGGGGACAACACGGCGACGGCGCAGAGCGTCGCCGCCGGCGTCGGCATCGACGAGGTGATCGCCGAGGTCCTGCCGGCCGACAAGGCGGCCGTGATCGAGCGGCTTCAGGCCGAGGGCCGGGTCGTGGCGATGGTCGGAGACGGCGTCAACGACGCGCCGGCGCTCGCCCGCGCCGACCTCGGCCTGGCGATCGGCACCGGGACCGACGTCGCGATCGAGGCCTCCGACCTGACCCTGGTCTCGGGCGAGCTAAGCGCGGCCGCCGACGCGATCAGCCTCTCCCGGCGGACGCTCGCGACGATCAAGGTGAACCTGTTCTGGGCGTTCGCCTACAACATCGCCGCGCTTCCGCTCGCCGCCACCGGCTACCTGAACCCGATCGTCGCCGGGGCGGCGATGGCCTTCTCGAGCATCTTCGTCGTCGGCAACTCGCTGCGGCTGCGCCGCTTCGAGCCCGGCGCCGGGCGCCGCTCAGGCGACGCAGAGCCGCAGGTCGCGGCTGCGCTCGACGCGCCGTCGCTCCCCGCCGCCGACCACTGCCACGCGCACGCCCACGGTGACGTCGGCGCCCCGCGCCCCGCGCAGCGAGACGGAGACCCGGCGGCGTCCGACCACGCGTGAGCGCGCGCGGCTCCCGTTGACGCTGGCGCGGACGCCAACCACCCGCGCTCCGCGGCCGATCGTGAAGCTGAAGTCCTTGCGGCGCCGCTCCCGGCACGGTGCCGCCGGGGCGGCCGCCAGCTCCGCCTGGAGCGCGCTCGCCGCCGGCTTCGGCGCAAGCGTCGAGTCGAACGGGGTCGCCTGCGCGAGCGCCCCGCCGGTGAGCCCGGTCCACCAGGTGTAGCGGTCGGCGAGGCCCCAGACGATGTAGGTCTCACACGCGGGGTCGGCGATGCAGGATCGCGCCGAGGCCGCGAACGCGTTCGCCTGGTGGGCGAGGCTCACCGGGTCGGCGGTCGGTGGGATCGGCACGTCGGCTTCAGTGATCGCCCACTCGAGCCCGAGGTCGCCGACCCAGGAGGTCAGGTTGCCGTAGTCGGAGGGAACCACATTCGCCATGTGCGCCTGGAAGCCGACGCCGTCCAGGGAGACTCCGTTGGCGACCAGCCGCTCGACCAGCGCTTCGAACGCGGCGCACTTGACCACCGCCGAGCATGGAGCAGAGCCGCTCGCCCCGACCGTCGGCATCGGCACCGGATCGCCGTCGTCGAACCCGGCGATCGCCTCCGCCCCGGCCATCAGCCCCGTGTCGAAGTACTCGTTCACGTAGAGGTCGACGTCTGGCCCAGCCGCGCGCCGGGCGAAGCGGAAGGCATGCTCGATGTAGTCGTCGCCGATCCAGCGCTGCCAGAGGTTGTCGCGGCGACTGCCGTCGTTGTCGATCGGCTCGTTGACGACGTCCCACTCGGTGACGAGGCCGGGGAACTTGCGGCGGAAGTGCCCCACAACCGTCTCGATGTGGTCGCGAAGAAGATCGATCGCCTCCTCGCGGGTCGGCTCGAGCGCGCGCAGCCACGCCGGCATCTCCGCGTGCCAGATGAGGACGTGGCCGCGCATCCTCATCGCCTGCGAGCGCGCCCAGCGGGCGAGCCGGTCGGCGCGGGTGAAGTCATAGCGGTCGGGTTCGGGATGGAGCACGGCCCATTTCGCCTCGTTCTCGAACGTGATCGTGTTCACCTGAGCCGCGAGGAGATCCGCGTAGGGCGCGTCGTCGAGATGCTTGGACTGTGCCGCGGAGCCGAAGCGGATCCCGGCGCGATCGGCCTCCTTGCGGAGGTCGACGCTCGCGCCCTGCGCGGCACCGGTAGCGGCGAACCCGCACGCAGCGAAAACGGCCAGGAGGCTGCCGGTTATCCGCGTCTTCGCGGTTGGTAGCGTGCGCGATGTGCGAGTAGAGTGCGCGTCGAGATGACTCAGGTCGCTGAATGGATTCGCGACTCGGAGCTGCTCAGACATGCCTACGGCCTCGCCGCGCGGGCGCACGCGGAGCAGCTGCGCGCGACCGACCGGACGCCCTTCCTCGACCATGTCGCCGAGGTGGCCACGATCCTTCACGAATCCGGCGCGGACGAGTCGCTCGTCGCCGTCGGACTCCTCCACGACTCCGTCGAGCGCGGGACGCTCGGGGAACTGGAGCTTCGCGAGCAGGTTGATGGCGAGACCGCCGCGCTGGTCTTCGCCCTCAGCGAGGACGAGACGATCACGGATTTCGACCAGCGCAAGGCGGCGCTGCGCGAGCAGGTTCGCGGGGCAGGCCCGAAGGCGGCGACCGTGTTCGCGGCCGACAAGCTCTCCGACATCCGCGGGCTGCGGCGCGGCATGAGGCGGTTCGAGGAATCGATCGAGCAGTCGATGGGCACGTCGGTCGAAAGCATGGCGTCTCACTACGCCGAGAGCGTCACCGTGGTCGAGGAGAGCGAGCCGGGCTGCTCCCTGCTCCCTGCCCTGCGGCGCGAGCTCGACGAGCTCGCCCGCCTCGGCGCCCAGTGGCGCGTCGCCGAAGCCGCCGGCTAGCGAGGGCGACCTCACTCGAGCTCCACGAGCTCGAACTCGACGTTCCCCCCGGCGGCGCGCATCAGGCCCATCGAGCGAGTCGGCGCGCGACGGCGTTCGGTCGGGCTCCCCGGGTTGAAGATCTGAAAGCCGTCGCGCCGCTCGTGAAGCGGCATGTGGCTGTGGCCGAAGATCGCAGCGTCCGCGTCGGGGAACCGCGCCGCAAGGCGCTGCAGGCGGCCGTCGCGGGGTCCGGCATCGTGGATGACGGCGATCGTTGCGCCGCTCCGCTCGAGCAGGAGTTCCGCGGGGAGCCCGGCCCGCAGCGCCGCACTGTCGACGTTCCCGTGCACAGCGTGGACCGGCGGGCCGATGGCCTCCAGCCTCCGCAGCTCGTCCTCGGTCGAGACGTCGCCGGCATGGATGACCGCGTCGGCGGAGCTGATGAGCTCGACGCACCGCTCCGGGAGCCGGCGACTCCCGCGCGGCAGGTGGGTGTCGGAGATGACCGCGATCAGCACCGACGCATGATCGCGCCCGCTCGGTGGCGGCGCAATCGCCGTTACTGACGCGACCCGCGGGGTAGAACGTCCTCATGCTTCGCCTGCCGCACCCCGCGGGCCCGATCACGGCGTCGCTGTTCGATTTCCTCCGTGGCTCGACGACCGAGATCTCCGAGCCGCGCGACGGCGTCGACCCGCTCGATGATCGTGACCTCCAGCTCGCCCTCTACGTTGCCAACGAGCTCCATTACGGCGGCGTCGAGGGGGTCGCGGACGAGCTCGAGTGGCATCCGTCGGTGGAGGCGCTGCGAACGCGGCTCGAGCGACCGATGCTCGACTACCTCCTCGCAACCGCGCAGCCGCGTGCGGCGGCAGCGCCGGCCGAGGTCCCCGAGACGATCTTCGAGCTCGTGGCGGCCGACGACTCTCCCCCGCTCTCCCGGTACCTCGAGACGCGTGCGGATCTCGAGCAGTTCCGGGAGTTCGTCATCCACCGCTCCGCGTATCAGCTCAAGGAGGCCGACCCCCACACGTTCGCGATTCCTCGGATCAGCGGACCGGCGAAGGCCGCGATGGTCGAGATCCAGGCCGACGAGTACGGCGGGGGCGACGCTCCGAGAATGCATTCCGAGTTGTTCGCGAAGACGATGCGCGAGCTCGGCCTCGACGACACCCCGGGCGCATACGTCGCCCGTCTTCCCGCGAGCACCCTGGCAACGGTCAACCTGATCACGCTGTTCGGGCTCAAGCGGCGCTGGCGCGGAGCTCTCGTCGGTCACCTCGCCGGCTTCGAGATCACCTCTCCCGGGCCGAACCGCCGCTACGCCAACGGGCTCAGAAGGCTCGGCCTCGACCCCGCGGCGACCGAGTTCTACGACGAGCACGTCGAGGCGGACTCCGTGCACGAGAACATCGCCGCCTACGACCTCGCCGGCGGCCTCGCCCGCCAGGAGCCCGCGCTCGCCGGTCAGATCGTCTTCGGCCTCGAGGCGCTCCTGCACTGCGAGGGGCGCTTCGCCGGGCACATCCTCGACTCCTTCGAGACGGGCCGGAGCTCGCTCGTCGGCGCCTCGGCGGTTGCGGCGGCATGAGCGGGGCAGGCCCGCAGCGGCGTCAGCGCAGCGGTTGATCGGGACTCAGGCCCGGCGCCTTGAACCCGATCGCCTTATGGGTGCCGTCGCAAAACGGCTTCGTCTGCGATCCGCCGCAGCGGCAGAGCGCGATCGTCTTGCGCCTGGCGCCGATCACCTCGCCGTCGGCGTCGGTGACGGCGAACGATCCGCGGACGAGGTACGGGCCATCCGGATAGGGCGTGATCCTGGCATCCATGGCGGCTCACTACCCCGTTTCGGATGCGGGAAGCCGGATTGCGGCGCGTGAGCTCCGCCGCCGAGGTCCGGGCGAGCTTCGATCGGGCCACGGCGGGCTCCGTCGGCGCCGAGGAAGAGCTGATGCTGCTGCACCCCGGGGACCTCCAGCCGATGCCCGCGAGCCCGCGCGCACTCGAGCTCCTCGACGGGGATCCGCGCTTCAAGCCCGAGCTCCCGGCGACCCAGATCGAGTCGATGACGGCGCCGTGCGGGACGATCGGCGAGCTCGCCGCCTCGCTTGCGGCCGGGCGCCGCGAGCTCGCCTCGCGCCTCGCGGGCGAACTCGAGCTCGCCGCCTCCGGCGTCCACCCGACGGCCGCAGGCGAAAGCGACGTCAGCGCCGGCGAGGACTACGAGGCGGCAGTTCGCCGCTACGGCGAGCGGGTCTTGCGCCGTCAGGTCGTCTTCGCGCTGCAGATTCACGTTGCCCCCGGGTCTGCGGATGCGGCGCTCGCGGTCTACAACGCGCTTCGCTCCTACCTGCCCGACGTTGCGGCCCTCGCGGCGAACGCCCCATACTTCGGCGGGGAAGACACCGGACTCGCGTCGGTGCGGCCGCAGATCTCCCAGCTGCTCCCCCGCCAGGGCGTGCCGCCGGCGCTCGCGAGCTGGGAGGAGTACGCCGCGGCGATCGACTGGGCCCTCGCGGGGCCGGTGATCGCGACTCGCGGCAACTGGTGGTGGGAGCTCCGGCCCCACCCGGACTTCGGAACGCTCGAGCTGCGGGCGCCCGACGCCCAGACAACGGTCGCGGAAGCGGCGGCGATCGCAGCGCTGACGCAGTGCCTGGTGCTGTCGCTCCTCGAGCGCCACGAGGGCGGCGAGTCGCTGCCCGTCCACCCGTCCTGGCGAATCGCCGAGAACCGCTGGCTCGCGGCCCGCGACGGCGTCGCCGCGGAGCTCGCGGATCTCGACACCGGCGCCCTGCGGCCCCTGGGAGACCGGATCGGAGCACTCGTCGCGCAGCTCTTACCGGTTGCCGAGCGCCTCGGCTGCGTCTCCGAGTTGGAGGACGCCCGCCGCCTCGCGGCGCGAAACGGCGCCGCGAGACAGCGTGAGGTCGTCGAGGAAGCGGGTCTCGCGGCCCTCCCGGGCTGGCTTCGGAGTCGCTTCCTCGAGGGGACCGAGCCTCAGCCCGGGTCCGGGGCTTCCGAGCCCTGATCGCCGGAGTCCGAGCCCTCATCCGGGGTTGCCGGCACGTCTTCGGCGACGTCACCCTCGCTGGGCGCGCCCTCGTCGGGCGGACTCGACGGGGCGGGATCGCCGCTCGGCGGTGCCTCGTCCTCACCGGTTCCAGTGGTCTCTACCTGTTCCTCCATTGGTGCCTCTCCACGCGTTGGTGCAATGTGGTCATCGCCTACCCGCCTCGGGCCGCGCAAACGCCCGTCTCGATCACGTTCGGGCTCGTCAACGTCCCGATCAAGCTCTACACCGGGCGTTAAGCCGGATCGAGCGATCCGACCCGGCGAGCGCCGACGGTCGCGAGCGCGCTCTCGACACAGCCCTGGACGACGGCTTCCGCCTCGAGCCCGAACAACTGCGGCGCCTCTCCCTCGCCGCGTCGCATGCCGACGCGAATTCGCGCCAGGTGCATGGCGCCGAGCATCTGGGTCCAGAGCAGGTTGGCGGTGAAGTCTGGGTCGGCGACCTCGAACTCACCCGCCGCGCTCCCGCGCCGGAGAACGTCGGCGAGAATCCCGATCGACTCCGCCATGCCGTGCCCGAGCCGCAGCCATACCGACTCGGAGACGATCGCGCTGAGCTCCATCGCCGGTCGTCGCATGATCGCCAGCGAGCTGTCGAGGAAGGCCGGGTAGCGCGCGCAGAAGCGCGCGAACTCCTCGCCGATTCGCACCAGGCGCCGGGTGGAATCGTCGCACTCGTCGATCTGACCGCGAAGGGCGCCCTCCAGCTCGTCCAGATAGTCGGTCACGGTGAGCACGAAAAGCTCCTCCTTCGAGGAGAACTGCCGGTAGATCAGCCCTCGAGCGATACCGACCGACTTCGCGATCTCCTCAACCGGCGCATCGGCGAAGCCGCGCTCGTCGAAGAGCCTGCGGGTCGCGGCGACGAGCTCGCGCTCGCGGCTCTCGCGCAACGGGATCGCGGGCTCCGCCATAAGGGCCGGTTACCCCCGATCGACAGCGTTCACGCGTTTTTGAGAACGGCGGGTTGACAGGCGTTCTCACCGGGTAAGCGCGCGGCGATGGCCGAGCGCGGCGCAAAACCGAACGTCCACCCGATCCGCGCGCGAGCGCTGAAGGCGATCTCGGCCTTCACCTCCCCCCTGCTCCCCGACGACTACCTCGAGCTGATCAACCCGCTGTGGTCGACCCGTGAGCTTCGCGGCCGCGTGGAGGAGCTCGTCCGCGAGAAGGGCGACGCGACGACGGTCCTGATCCGCCCCGGACATGCGTGGCCGGGGCACGAGCCGGGCCAGTACCTGCGAATCGGCTTCGACGTCAGCGGGGTCCGTCATTGGCGCGCCTACTCGATCACCTCCGATCCTGGCCGGCCGGACGGGTTCATCTCGATCACGCCGAAGCTGGTCGAGGAGGGCAAGGTCTCCCCGTACGTCAACCGAGAGCTCCAGCCGGGAACGATCATCTCGCTCTCCGACGTCGAGGGCCAGTTCGTGCTCCCCGACCCGCGGCCCAGGCGGATCCTGTTCATCTCCGCCGGCAGCGGGATCACCCCGATCATGGCCATGCTCCGCTGCCTCGAACGCGAGGACAAGGTCGACGACGTCGTCCATCTGCACTCGGCGCCGACGCCCGACGACGTCATCTTCGGCGAGCGGATGCGGCAGATGGCCGAGCGCAACGGGGGCCTGCGGCTGCACGAGCAGCACACCCAGGCCGGCGACGGGCGAATCGAGCCGGGGGACCTCGATCAGCTCTGCTCCGACTGGTCCGAACGCGAGACCTTCCTCTGCGGCCCGGCCGAGCTGATCGACGACTTCAAGCCGCGCTGGGAGGAACGCGGGCTCGAGGACCGCCTTCATCTCGAGCGCTTCCAGCCGGTGATCGGCGGCGACGGCTCCGCGTCGGGCGAGGGCGGGACGGTCAAGTTCCTCTCCTCGGACGCCGAGGGCGAGTCCGACGGCAGCCAGCCGATCCTCGTCGCCGGCGAGGAGGCCGGCCTCGAGCTGCCCTTCGGCTGCCGGATGGGGATCTGCCACACCTGCGTGGGGAAGCTCTGCTCAGGGCGCCTCCGCGACCTGCGCAGCGGTGAGGTGCACGGCGATGAGGGGACCATGGTCCGCACCTGCGTGAACGCTCCCGAAGGCCCCGTCGAAATCGATCTCTAGACAAACGAGAAAGGAATTACGTGACTACGGATACCGCTACGGATACCGCGACGGAGAACCCGCTTCATCGCCTCAGCGAGGACGAGATCGAGGCGCTCGGCAAGGAGTTCGACGCGATCCACGACGAGGTCTTCGACTCCCTCAACGAGTGGGACGCGAAATACATCAAGTCGATGATCGAGATGCACCGGCGGCTCGTGCTGCTCGCCCGCGTGGCTCTCGTTCCGTCGCGCTTCAAGCCCGCCTGGATCGTCGGTACCGGCGCTCTGGGCTCGGCGAAGATCCTCGAGAACATGGAGATCGGCCACAACGTCATGCACGGCCAGTGGGACTGGATGAACAACCCCGAGATCCACTCCTCGACGTGGGACTGGGACACCGCCTCGACGAAGGAGGCCTGGAAGCACTCCCACAACTACATCCACCACACGTACACGAACATCCGCGGCAAGGACAAGGACCTCGGCTACGAGATCATGCGGATCGACCCGCACCAGCCGTGGCACCCCGTCTACCTGCTGCAGCCCATCTACAACGTGATCCTGATGGCGTTGTTCGAGTGGGGCGTCGCCGTGCACGACATGGACATCGAGGCGATCCGCGCCGGCGAGAAGCCGATGGAGGAGGTGCGCGAGGACCTCAAGGGGATCGCCGGCAAGGCCCGCGATCAGATCGTCAAGGACTACATCGCCTTTCCGGCGCTCTCCGGCCTGATCATGGGCGGGATCGCCGCGGCCGGCGCAGTCGTCTCCGAACGGCGCAGCTCGAGGCCGCGGCTGAGGAAGCTGCAAACGCTCGCGCGACGGCGCCGCTCCCCGCGCGACGAGGTCCTGGCGGCGTTCGGCACCGAGTTCAAGCGCAGCTTCCGCTCGACCTTCTGGGCCGACATCGCCGCGAACATTATGCGGAACTTCTGGTCCAACGCGATCATCTTCTGCGGCCACTTCCCCGACCAGACGTACACGTTCTCCGAGGAGGAGGTCGAGGACGAGACGAAGGGCGGCTGGTACGTCCGCCAGCTACTCGGCGCGGCGAACATCGAGGGCTCGGCGTTCTTTCACGTCTACTCCGGCAACCTCGGCTACCAGGTCGAGCACCACCTCTATCCCGACATGCCCTCGACTCGCTACGGCGAGATCGCGCCGAAGGTGCGCGACGTCTGCAAGCGCTACGGCCTGCCCTACAACACCGGGCCGTTCTCGAAGCAGTGGGGCTCGGTGCAGCGCACGATCTTGCGACTCGCCTTCCCCGGCGGCAAGGAGCGTCCGAAGCCCGGCCCGTACCAGGGCACCGACACCGAGACGGCCCCGGCGGTCGAGCGGGCGAAGACGAACGGCGATTCGCAGGCGGCGGGCGAGCGCGGCGACGAACGGCCGGCGGCGACGGAGAACGCTCCGGCCGAAGGACCGCGCCAGGTGCGCGCAGCGACGAACGGGAACTAAGAACAACCTTCCCGCGCACCGGCGGGGGCGCGGGAAGGCTTCTCTAACGTTTGCGCGAAGGGAATTGGGTGGGCGTAGGCGTAGCGCCCGAGTAGAGCCAGTTCCACAGGTATGCCTGAGCCGATTACACGCGGCCGGCGTTACATGCCGGGCCTCGACGGACTGCGAGCGATCGCGGTCCTCGGCGTGATCGCATACCACCTCGGGATCGGCTGGGCGCCCGGCGGACTGCTCGGAGTCGGTGTCTTCTTCACCCTGAGCGGCTACCTGATCACGGACATCCTGCTCTCCCAGCTCGCCGGGCGCGGCCACGTGCAGCTCGGCACGTTCTGGCTCGGGCGCGCCCGCCGCCTCCTCCCCGCCCTCTTCGTGATGCTGATCGTCGTCACCGCGTGGGTGACGCTCTTCGGCCCCTCCCAGTCGTCGCAGTTCCGAGAGGCGGTGGCCTCGGCGGCGCTGCTACGTCAACAACTGGCAGCAGATCTTCCAGGACGTCTCCTACTTCGCCCTGTTCGAGGCGCCCTCCCCCCTCAACCACCTCTGGTCGCTTGCGGTCGAGGAGCAGTTCTACATCGTCTGGCCGCTGGTCCTGCTGGTCGCGGTCGCGGTCGTCAAGGAGGCGCGGACGCCGAACGGCGTGCGGCCGAAGCTCGCCGCGATCACGCTCGGGCTTGCCGCTGCCTCGGCGCTCGCGATGGCGCTGATCTACAAGCCGAGCCTCGATCCCTCCCGGGTCTACTACGGGACCGACACGCGGGCGGGGGAGCTCCTGCTCGGCGCGGCGCTGGCGATGATCTGGCCGAGCCGCGAGCTCCGCCCGAATGTCTCGATCGGAGCACGCCGAGTGCTGGACGCGGTCGGGGTAGCCGGGCTCGCAGTCATCGCGCTGATGTTCTGGCGCACGACCGAGTTCTCGTCCTTCCTCTATGAGGGCGGCTTCTTCCTGCTCGCGGTCGCGACGGCGCTCGTCGTGGCCGCGCTCGCCCACCCGGCGTCGAGGCTCGGCGGCATCGTCGGATTCGCGCCGCTGCGCTGGATCGGCGTGCGCTCCTACGGGATCTACCTGTGGACCTTCCCGATCATCGTCCTGACGACCCCCGCGGGCGAGCACGGCAGCACCGACCTGGTGCGCAACCTGCTCCAGGTCGCGGCGATCTTCATCGTCGCCGCGCTCTCCTGGCGCTACGTCGAGCAGCCGATCCGCCACGGCGCGATCAGGCACACGTGGGCGCGGATCAAGCGGAACCGGCAGCGTGGCCGCTCGCTGTTGTCGCGTCCCGCGTGGGTCGTGCTCACCGCGGGGACGCTCACGCTCGCCGTCGCCGGCGCGGGGCTTGCGGGAGTGAACACGAGTGACGAGCCACAGGCGCCAACGCTCCTCGTCGAGGACGACCTCACCGTGCCGGCGCCGACCCGCGGCTCGATTCTCGCCGGGAGCGATGCGACCCCGGAGGAGGGCGAGTCGTGCAACTCGGTCATCCACATCGGCGACTCGACCTCGGAGGGCCTCGTTTCCCCCAACTACCTCCCCGACAAGAAGCAGCGGATCGATGCCCAGTACGCCCGCGTCGGCGCGGAGAACCAGCGCTTCGCGATCTTCGGGGCGATGTCGACCGTCGAGCACTTCGAGGGCCAGGAGAATGCCTACGAAGTCGCGGAGGGCTTCGTCGACCAGGGCTACGACGGCTGCTGGGTGCTCGCGCTGGGGACCAACGACACCGCGAACGTCGTCGTCGGGCCGAACACCGACAGGCCCGAACGAATAGAGCGGATGATGTCCGTGATCGGCGAGCGGCCCGTCCTCTGGGTGACCGTCAAGTCGCTGCGCAAGCGCGGCCCGTACGCGAACGAGTACATGGAGCTCTGGAACGAGGCGCTGCTCGAGGCCTGCGCCGACTACCCGAACATGCGCATCTTCGACTGGGCCGGACAGGTGGAGGACGACTGGTTCATCGAGGACGGCATCCACTTCACCTCGCCCGGGTATGCGGCCCGCAGCCGGATGATCGCGAACGGGCTCGCGACGGCGTTCCCGGAGTCCGGAACGCCGCCGGCGGAGTGCCTGGTCGAGTGAGCCGCGCGAGCACCGCGGCGCTCGCCGCGGTGGCACTCGCCCTCGCGGCCTGCGGCGGTGCGGACACAGGCCGGCCGCCGACCACCACGGCCGAAGCGCCGACCGAGTTCGAGGTCGCGGTCGACCCGCGCGTCGAGTTGCTCTCGGTGCTCTTCCGCCTGGCGGGAGCGCAGCCCTACGGCGAGGCGAGCACCCCGTACGGGCTCGCCGCCGACGAGCACTTCTCCGGGTCCTCGGATCACCCGGCCGTGGCGGCGAGCGCCGACCTGGTCCGCACCAACGGGATCTCCTACGACGCCGTGGTCGAGCTCGCCGCCTACCTCGACGAGTCGTTCGTGCCCGCGACGCGCCTCGACCCGTTGCCGCCGGGGCTCGACCCACGCTGGGACGGGGTCGACATCGAGGCCTATCTGGCGAAGGTGCGGCGGTTTGCCGACGAGGCGGACTTCGCCGGCTTCGAGGATGCCCAGTCCGCCTATAGCGAGAAGGTCGAGGAGGCGTTCGCGAGCTTCCTCGCCGGCAAGCCGGTGATCGACTTCTTCGACGCCGCCTTCGGCCCGATCGACGACGCCTCCTACACCGTCGTCCCTGGGCTGCTCACGGGTGGCTTCGGCTTCGGGACCACGGCCGTCCTCCCCGGCGGCACGGAGGTCGCCGACATCGCCTTCCTCGAGGCGCCTGATTCCGAGGGAGTCCCGCACCCGACGACGCGCTCGCTCGAGTTCCTCGTCCACGAGTTCGCGCACAGCTACGTCAACCCGATCTTCGACGCGCGGACCGGCGTGATGCGGGCCTCGGCGGAGCCGCTCTTCCGCGCGGTCGAGCAGCTGATGCGCGACCAGGCCTACACGACGTACGCGATCATGGTGAACGAGTCGGTCGTCCGCGCGCTCACGGTGATCTACCTGCGAGAGCGGATCGGCGAGGCGGCGGCGGAGGCCTCGCTCGCCGAACAGGAGCGCCTGGGCTTCTTCTGGACGGGCGAGCTGGCCGCGGCGATCGAGACCGAGCTCGAGCGCGCCGGCCGGCTCGAGCCGAATGCCCTCCTCGGCCTCACTCGGGACGTCTTCCGCGCCTCGTCGCAGCGTTGATCGAACGCCTAGCTAACTTGACTTCGACCGCAGTCGAACCTTCAACATCCTCCGTCCCCATGAACACGAACCATTCCCGCCCCCCCAAAGCCCTCGACATCGAGGGTCTCGTGAAGCGATACCCGACCGGAGTCGAGGCGCTGCGCTGCGTCTCGCTGGAGATCGAGGACGGCGACTTCTTCGGCCTCCTCGGCCCCAACGGCGCCGGCAAGTCGACGTTGATCCACTGCGCCACCGGTCTGGCATCCCCGACGGCGGGAGAGATTCACGTCTTCGGCCACGACGCGATCGGCGACTACGCCGAGGCGCGCCAGGCCGTCGGCCTCGCCCCGCAGGAGCTCAACCTGGACTGGTTCTTGACGATCGAGGAGACGCTCGACTACCACGCCGGCTACTTCGGGATGCCGAAGGCAGAACGGCGTCAGCGCACGGCCGAGCTGCTCGACATCTTCTCGCTCACCGAGAAGCGCAAGGAGCGCACGCGGACGCTCTCCGGCGGGATGAAGCGGCGGCTGATCCTCGCCCGTGCCCTCATGCACCGCCCGCGCCTCCTGATCCTGGACGAGCCCACCGCCGGCGTGGACATCGAGCTGCGGCTCGAGCTCTGGCACTACGTCCAGCGGATCAACGAGGAGGGAACGACGATCCTGCTGACGACGCACTACCTCGAGGAGGCCGACCAGCTCTGCGACAAGATCGCCTTCATCAACGAGGGCGAGATCGTCGCCCAGGGCTCGAGTGACGACCTCGCCTCCCGCTACGGGGTCGCCAACCTCGAGGACGCCTACCTCGAGCTCGTTGGCCGCAAGGAGCTGTCGCGGTCCCACGTCCCGGTGGAGGAGCTGGCTTGACCGCTGCTCAGATCCGCTTTTTCACCCTCTGGCGCCGGGAGGTCAACCGCTTCCTCAAGATCAAGAAGCAGACGATCGGCGCGCCGCTGCTCGAGACGTTCCTCTACATCTCGGTCTTCGGCGCCGCGCTCGGGTCGCGGATCGACGAGCTCCACGGGATCGACTACGTCGTCTTCGTGATCCCCGGCCTGATCATGATGGCCTGGGCGATCAACGCCTTCTCGAACAACGCGTCGTCGATCCTCCAGCAGAAGTTTCAGGGGGCGATTCAGGACCAGCTGTCGTCGCCCGCATCGCCGCTCGAGCTCCTGCTCGCGTTCTCCCTCGGCGGCTTCATGCGCGGGCTCGCGGTTGCCGTCCTCACGTTCACCGCCGCCTCGTTCCTCGTCGACCTGCCGGTCGACCACATCCTGATCCTGATCCCGTCGCTCTTTTTGGTCGGCTTCTTCTTCGCCCAGCTCGGCGTGCTGATCGGCGTCCGCGCGGAGCAGTTCGACGACGTCGCGCTCGCGCAGACCTTCGTCCTCCAGCCGCTGATCTTCCTCGGCGGGGTCTTCTACTCGGCCTCGCTGCTTCCGGAGCCGTTTCAGACCCTGACCCACTTCAACCCCGTCTACTACATGATCAATCTGGTCCGCTACGGCTTCCTCGACTACACCGAGGCCAACATCGCGCTTTCGCTGCTCGCGCTCACCGCGGCGACCGCGGCGCTCTTCGTCGTCAACCTTCGCCTCTTCAAGCGCGGTTACAAGCTGCGGGCCTAGCCCGCCGCGACCGCTGGTCCGCAGCAGGAGATTCGAATGTCGCCGATGCACGAGATCACCCTCGACCTCCCGCCGCAGGAACCGGCCGAGCTTCCGAGCGAGTTTCAGAGCGGGAGCCTTCGCAAGCGCGGACTCCAGGCGCTCGCCGCGATCGGGGTGCTGTTCGCGATCTTCCTCCTCACCCCGGGCCTCGGCGAGGTTCGGGAGGCGCTGTCCCAAGCCCAGGTCGACTGGCTCTTGCTCGCCGCGGTCTTCGAAGCGCTCTCGTTCGCTTCCTACGTGGTCATGTTCGGGCCGATCTTCTGCACCGGCCTGCCCTGGCGGCGGAGCTGGCAGATCGGCGGCTCCGAGCTCGCGATGGGGTCGCTCGTCCCGGCGAGCGGCGCCGGAGGCCTCGCGCTTGGCGCCTGGATCCTCCACCGAGGCGGCATGGACGCCACGCGGATCGCGCGTCGCTCGGTCGCGTTCTTTTTGATCAAGAGCGGCGTCAACTTCGTCGCGGTCGCCGTGGTCGGGATCGCCATGGCGCTCGGGGTCGGCCCTGACCAGCCCCTTTGGCTGACCGCGGTCCCGGCGGCGATGGCGGTGACGGTGATCATCGCCGTCGGCCTGATCGCACGGCTCGGGCCGGGCGAGCCGGCCGATCCCGGCGACCCTGCAGCGCGCCGCGCGTTCGCGGCCGCCCGCGCGGCGATCACGACGGGCGCCGGCGAGGCGTTCCTGATCGTCCGCTCGGGCAATCCCCGGGTGCTGGGAGGATCGGTGGGCTACTGGGCATTCGACAACGCCGTGCTCTGGGCGACCTTTCACGCCTTCGGTCTCGACATCCCGCTGACGGTGATCCTGATGGGGTACCTGATCGGGCAGCTTGGCGGCCTGCTGCCCATTCCCGGCGGAGTGGGCGGCATCGACGGAGGTCTGATCGGCACCCTGATCGTCTACGGCGCTCCCGCTGCGGGGGCCGCGGCGGCGGTGCTCGCCTACCGCCTGATCCTCTTCTGGCTGCCTCTGATCGCCGGCGGGATCGCCTTCGCCGCGCTCCGCCGCGACATGCCGGGGCCCGACGAGCTCACCGATTGCGCTCCGGCGATCGCGAGCCAGACGGCCTGACGCTTGGCAACGGACCGCGCTGTTAGAGTCGCCGCTCGAAAGCGGGGGCAACCTGAGGATTCGGGGGAATCGTGAGCTTCGGCCGCATACTGTTTCTGATCGCCGCCGGACTCGTCGTCGCGGGCCTGATCTACAGCGGCGTCTGGCACCTGTTCACGCAGTTCATCTGGCAGCACCCGATGCTGTTCTGGGTGCCGCTCCTCGTCGTCGGCGTGGTCGGCGCCCTCGTCGGCCTTTTGCGCACGATGACGCGGGCGGGCGAGGAGAACGCGGGCTTCAAGTTCGGCTGGGGCTGGGGAATCCTCGCCGGCTTCGGCATCGTCGTCATCGGGCTCTGGTTCACGCTGATCTCGAAACCCGCGAGCGGCCTCGACGAGATCGACTACGAGGTCGTCGCCGAGCTGCCGCAGCAGACCCAGCCGCGCCTTCTGCCCCGCGCCGGAATCAGCGACGACCCCGGCTTCCGCGACTCGGACGAGATCCACCTGGTGCGTGACCCGGCGACGGGGAATTTGCTCTGGACCGGCGAGTGGCACGGAAGCTGGTTCGGGGGCGCGTCCGACGGAGTCGCGATCCGCAGCCTCGACGAGCTCGTCGCGCCCGCCGAGATCCGCCGCCCCGGCTTCGACGAGTCCGTTTCCGGGATCCGCCCGGGGACGCTGCGCGGAAAGGCCTACCGCAAGCACCCGTTCAGCGGGATCCAGTACCCCGTGATCGTGCCGACGGCAGGCGAGGAGACGGCGATCGCCATCGCCCCATACGTCGGCTACAAGGGCTTCCCGTTCAAGTACCCCTACGCCGAGGGTGTTCTCGTCTACCACCAGGACGGCGAGCTCGAGGACCTGACGCCGGAGGAGGCCGCCGCGCGCCCCGAGCTCGCCGACACGGGGCGCCTCTTCCCCGAGACGGTCGCACGCTCCCAGGCGGAGGCCCTCTCGCGCTCGGACGAGTTCGCGGGCGAGATCCACGACGGCGAGAACAACGACCAGCCGTACCTGACCGCCATCAGCCCCGAGCGCACGGCCTGGGTGACGATCATCGACGCCGAGTCGCAGTCGGACGGCGTCAAGGCCGTGGTCATCGCCGACTCGACGACCGGGGAGACGCAGGTCTGGACCCCGCCCGAGGGCGAGACGCTGGTCTCGAGCGAGGACGCGCTCGACACCGCGCGGGCACTGCCGCTGCAATGGGAGGCGGAGCGCTGCTGCGACTCCGAGGGCGACAGCTACACGGTCACCCTGCGCGAGGTGGTCGAGGCGCGGCTCGCGTTCAAGGGGGGCAAGCCCTACTACCTGGTCAGCGTCGTGCCGACCGACGACCTGACCCTCGCGCGGGAGATCGAGTACACGATGATCATCGACGCCGAGACCGGCGAGACGCTGAAGCGGATCGACCACGTCACCGGCGGCGTGCAGGCAGACACCGCGTTGCAGAAGTTCTTCCGCTCGAGCGCCTAGGCGTCGAGCGCTTCCGCCGGCAGGTGGGCGAGCTCCATGTCGACGCGCCGGCCGCGAAACGGGACCCCCTCGGCCTCGAGCAGGCGCCGCTGGCGCTCGCCCTTCGCGAGCGAGCCATCGGCGCGGACTATCCGCTGCCACGGGACGGTCTCATCCTCACAGCCGTACAGGGCGCGGCCCGCGGCGCGCGGTGCGCCCGGAGCGAGGTCGCCGTAGGTGGTGACGAAGCCTTCCGGCACCAAGCGCGCGCGGGAGAGGATCGCCAGGGTGAGCTCCGAGTCGGCCACGGGACCCGAGTATCGCCGGATCGCAGGCGTCCTAAACCGAACCCCCAATCTCGGGGTAACCGTATAGCCGCGACCCGGCGCCGGTGGGAATCTCATGCCATGGACCACGATCAGATCAGCGATCTGGGCCTGAGCGCCGTCGAGGCGCGCGAGAATGTCTCCAAGCTCGAGGCCGAGCGCGCGATCGCGGATCTGACCGGGGTCGCCGAGATCGCCTCCTACATGCGTGACCTCGAAGAGGAGCTCGAGCTCTGGCGCGACCTCTACACGACGCTCGCGGTGACCGAGATCGCGGTCCTGCGCGGTCAGCTCTTCGGCACGCTGGAGGGCTGACCCGAAGCCGGGCGTCCCGGCCCTCGAATAGGCTGCCCGCGGTGGCCGGGCGCACCCAACTCGACCTCGTAATCGCCTCGCTGGTGCTGATCCGCAAGGCGTCGAGCGCGATCGACACGACGCTCGGCCTTCCCGCATCCGACCGGGCGGAACTCGAGGGCAACCTCGACGCCGTGCGCGGCGACCTGAACCAGCTCGTGAAGCAGCTCGGCGGTTCGATCCCCGGCGCCGCGAACTTCGGCCGGCGCCCCGAGGTGAAGGCGGCGGCGGGGATCGTCGACTTCCTCGCCCGGCAGGGAGCGGTACAGCTCGGCGCCGTCGCCGGGCTCGCCGACACGATCCGCCAGGGCGGCGACTCGCGCTCGATGGCGCAGAAGATCGAGCGCCATCTCGCCGAGGAGGGCGTTGCCTCCCGCGACGACCTCGGGGTGGCGCTCGGTGTCGACCCGGAATCTCCGCGCTTCCAGGAGGCGCTCGAGCGCGCGCTCGGAAGCGGGTGGGCCGAGTGGTACGGGCCGGGCCTCTACGGGGTGCCGCGCGGACAGCTCGAGGAGCTGGCCAGCGACGAGCCGGTCGCGGTCGACCCCGCAGAGGCCGACCCGGAGGCGCCGGAGGGCGGTCTGCAGACAGCGGTCAGCTCGCTCGAGAGCTCGCTCGCGTCGCTCGGGAGCGCGCTGTCCGACAGCGCCGCGGACGAGCCCGCCGGCCCGGAGCAGATCCGCGAACTGCGCCGCCTAGCCGACGACGGCGTCATCTCCGAGGCGGAGTTCGAGTCGAAGAAGCGGGAGATCCTCGGGCGGATGTGACCCGCTCGTCTAGCGGCTTCGCAGGAGACGCCCGACCGCGCCCATCATCTCCTCGGTGCGGGCCTCGCGGTCGCCGGGGTCGGCGCCGATGACGCAATGGCGGGCGTGGTCGTCGAGGACGCCGATCGAGACCTTGTCGAGCGCGGCCTGCGCCGCGCTGATCTGGGTGAGGATGTCGATGCAGTAACGCTCCTCGTCGACCATTCGCTCGAGCCCGCCGATCTGCCCCGAGATCCGGCGCAACCTCTTCAGCAGGTCTTCCTTGTCGTCGATGTAGCCGGGCACGGTCGTCGGGGTCGCGGTCGCCATCGTCTCCTCCTCGAAGTGTGTCTGGCCGAGTGTACCCTACCCGGGTATACGAGTTGCGCTCTTTAGGAGCGCTCTTCTTCCCACTCGACCGCGAGCAACTCATAAGTGCCGGGCAGGCCCTTGAGCTCCGCCTCGCCGTGCGGCGTGAACCGGAGCTCCTCGTCCTCGGCGGCATCACCGACCTCGGAGGTGACGAGGATCTGGCCGCCGTGCGCCTGATCCGCCACGCGTGCCGCGAGCGCGACGTTGCGCCCGAAGAGGTCGCCGTCCTTCTCCACCGCTCGGCCCGAGTGGACCCCGATCCGAACTTGGATCCGCGTGCTGCGCAGGCGGCGATGAGAAGAGGAGGCAAGCCCTCGCTGGATCCCGATCGCCGAGCGCACCGCGTCGGCGGGGCTCGCGAAGGCGATCATGAACCCATCTCCCTGCGACTTGACGACGTGCCCGCCGTGAGTGGCGACGCACCCCCGGACCACCTTGTCGTGCGCGGCCAGCACCTTGACCCAGGTGCGGTCGCCGAGCTCCTCGTTGAGCGCGGTCGAGTCCTCGATGTCGGAGAAGAAGATCGTCACGGTGCCGTCGCGCCCGGCGACCTGGCGCAGCTCCGGCTCGGTCTCCTCCGCGAGCCCGGCCAGGTCCTCCATCGAGCTCCGCAGAACCTCGCCGAGGCCCTCCTCACGAACGCGGGCCGCCGTCTCGAGCATCGCCTTCAGCGGCGGCAGGCCGCCCTGCGGCTTGCGCCGGCTTGACCGGGCGGAATCGAGCTCGGCCTGCAGACGGTCGGCGCGGGCGCGCTCGTTGCGCCAGGCGATCGAGACGCCGACGAGGGCGAGGCTCGCGGCGATGAAGAGGACGGCGAAGAGCGCGGACACGATGCGGGCGCGAGTCTAGGTCACGACTTCCCATCGGCCCGACGTCACGAAACCGTCCGCAGGTGCGTTACATGATCAGGCGATGACGCAAACGACGACAAGCCCGGGTGAAGCCCGCCTCGCGCTCTTCGAGACGGCGATCGGATCTTGCGGAATCGCATTCGGCGAGCGGGCAGTGACCGGCGTCACCTTCCCCGGGGCAACACCGCAGCGGACCATCGCGCGCCTTCGCCGAGACGCGCCGGGAGCGACGGTGGGCGAGCCGCCGGCTCAGGTGGAGCGCGCCATCGAGGCGATCAGGCGCCTGCTCGCGGGTGAAGCGGCCGACCTCCGCTGGGTCGAGGTCGACCTCGACAGGGTCGACCCCTTCGACCGGCGCGTCCTGCGGGCCGCACGCGAGATTCCACCCGGAGCGACGGTCGCCTACGGCGAGCTCGCGCGGAGGATCGGGGAGCCGGATGCGGCCCGTGATGTCGGCGGCGCGCTCGGGCGGAACCCATTCCCGATCATCGTCCCCTGTCACCGCGTCGTCGCCGCGAACGGCAAGCTCGGCGGCTTCTCCGCCCATGGCGGCACCGAGACGAAGCGGCGGCTGCTCTCGATCGAGGCCGCTCACGGCGGCCCCAAAGGCTCCGGTCAGTTGTCCTTCGGCTGACCCGGCCGCCCCCGGAGGCGAAGCCGAGGAGGGGGCGGAACGTTCGGTATTCCTAGACCCAGATCGCGTAGCCGGTTCGCTTGATCCGGTGGGCGTTCGTCGCCCGGAGCTCGAGCATCGTCCGGCGGCCCTCCGGCGTACGCGTGTAGAGCAGCTCTCCCCCGCCGACGTACTCGCGCCAGTGCTCGGCGAAGCGCTCCGCGCGCTCCTTGTTCCGGGCCAGCTCGCTCGGCACCGGATGCCAGCCGCGCCGGGTGCGGCCGAGCGGGCGCACAACCTTCGTCACGAGCCGGAACGCGGGACCGTAGAAGCCGAGGTCCATGTCGGCCTCGTCGCGCGAGATCAGATAGCGCTGGTCCGTGACGGGCGCAAGCAGGTCGTCGAGCGCCCGGGCATAGGCGTCCGCGTCCTCCGGCGAGGCGTAGTCGATCCAGACGTCGTAGAAGCCGACCACGTCCTGGCTCACGCGCACGTTGTCGACCGAGAGGTCGCCGGCGACCAGCTCCGCGTCGCGCATCGCCGCCAACAGCGCCGCGCCGATGTCGCCCAGAAACGAGTCGAGCGGCAGCTCGATGAAGGCCATGCGCCAGAAGGCGCGGACCTGGTGGCTCGTGAGCAGGAAGAGAGCGACCATGGCGACGACCGCGACGATGATCAGCCACGGATGCGCCTGCCCGAGGACGCCGGCCCAGAGCCCGGTCGTGATCGCGACGGCGCCGACGGATGCGAGCAGCGCGCGCAGCATCGCCTTGACCGTGTCGCGCATCGTGTGCGCGGTCCGGAACTTGAGATCGCGGACGTCGAGCTTCGTCGCCCTGATCTCGATGTTCTGGTACGGATCGCCGACCTTCCAGCGCTCGTACGCCTTCGCGCGTTCCTGGGCGCGCTTGAGCATCCGGCTGTTGAACTTCGAGGTCTCGAGCGCCATCAGCGGCTTCGCGGCATGGGTCATCACCACCCGCGCGAGGTCCGGGTCGAGTCCGATTGCGCCGCGGGCGACCACGCCCTTGTCGCTGACGCCATAGAAGCGGGCATGCTTGGAGAGCAGGCGATCGAGGTCACGACCGCCGCCGGCGAACTCGGGCTCGACGCAGATCACGTCCCAGTTGTCGGCGACCTTGTCCGGGTGCTCGGGGTCGAGCCGGATCGAGCGACCCCGGACCTGGTTCACGGTCACGCTGGTGGTCACGCTGGTGAGGTCGACGAGCGTGTTGAGCGCGAGGCTGTCCCAGCCTTCCCCGAGCAACCCGCGGGTGCCGACCAGACAGCGGGTGCCCCCTGCGCCGAAGAGCTCGGTCAGCATCCGCACGTAGGTTCCCGGGCTCCAATCCGGCCCCGAGCCGACGAGCTGCAGGACGCGTTCGTGCGGCGTCTCCTCCTCGGCGACCTCAAAGCGCAACCCCTCGCCCCGGCGCCAATCCTCGATCCCCGCGCGAATCCGGTCGGCCGCGTCGGCGTCGATCAGCACGGTCGACCCGGTGAGGAGCACCGGGTCGAGCGCGTTCGTCTCCGGATCGGCGACGATCGCCCGAAACGCCCGCACGGCGCCGCCGGCGTCCGGGTCGAGGACGCCGACGAGCGCCTTGGCGGCCGCGGACTCCTTCTCGAAGTCGGTGATCACGCACGCGCGGAGCTCCCCGGCGAGCGCCCCCATCTCCGCCTTCAGGATCTCCACCGTCGCGGCGTTCTTCGCGTCCGAGTAGGCGAGGATCCGATCCGAGGGGGCGCGCCGGCGTCGCAGCCCCGCCTCCGTCAGCGAGTAGCCGAACTCGGTGAAGAGCTCCTTCAGCTCGGCGTAGGTGCGGTGATCCTCGTCGCGCTCGGACAGCTTCAGATGACGGAGGCCGAAGCCGGCGATCAGGTACGCCCAGTCCTCGGGGTCGAGGGGATCCTCCATCTCCGGGAGCAGGACGACGCCGCCGGGCACGCCGGCCTCCAGGTGGTTCCACGCGAAGCGCCCGGCGGCGATGCACAGGGACGGGTCGCGCTCGAAGGCGCGCTCCCAGGAGAGCGGCTCGCCGCGAGCATCGGTCGGCGAGCCGAGACTGGATGCCACCCAGGCGCGGAAGTCGGCGCGTTCGCCGATCTCGCCGACGGCCTCGTTGAAGCGCTCGTCGACAGTCGCGATGTAGCGCCGCTCGCGCTCGGTGGGCCGGCAGATGTAGACGAGGTCCTGGTAGGGCGCGAGGTTGCCCTCCTTGACCACCGCGGGCGTCGGCACCTCGAAGTCGATCTCGCCGGCGATCGCGAGGTAGTTCGCCATCGCCTCTCGCTCCGCCTCGACCGGCGGGGTCGCCGTGAGCGCGATGACCTGTACATCCTCGAGCCGCACGAGCAGGGTGCGGAGGACGAGCGCCCAGTAGTCGAGCAGGTGATGGGACTCGTCGAGGACGACGGTGCCGATCCCGTACTCGACCAGGGAGTCGATGAGCGCTCGCGCGTTCGGGTGGATGAGCCGGGTCGCGTCGAAGTCGGGGTCGGCGAGGAAGCGCCGCTTGAGCGTCGCCGTATGCCGGCGGATCTCGGCCGCGTGGGAGTCCGGATTGGCGCGCAGCAGTCGCTCGATCCGCGCCAGCGCGGCCTCCGGGTCGAGCTCGCGGCCCGAGTCGACGAGCTCCGCGGCCCACTCCGCGGCGGCGCTACCGGCGAGCAGCGCGCCGACGTCGCCCGGAGTCGCGATGAGCTGATAGGTGAACGAGTTGATCGGGCGCAGCGCGCGCGGGTCCGAGCCGGTGATCCGTTCCGTGCTCGCCCCCTCCGGCAGGAAGAGCTCGACCTTCTCGCACCACTGGCCCGCGATCGTCGACGTCGGCGAGAAGACGACGGCGGGACGGCCGCGGCGGCGGATCAGCTCGAGCCCGAGGATCGTCTTCCCCGAGCCGGGCGGGGCGACGACGTGGTGACGGCCGTCCTCGTCGCCGCCCAGGGCGCTGAGCGCGAGGTTCTGGGACTTGCGGAACGGGAAGCGGAAGGCGAGCTCGCCGAGCTCGTCCACTCTCAGACGTGGCGGCCGATGAATTCGACCACGTCGTCGAGGACCTCGTCCTGATTCAACTCGTTGAAGATCTCGTGGCGGGCGCCCGGATAGGACTTCTCCTCGAGGCGCTCGCCGCGGATGCGCCCGATCGTGTCGCGCACGGGCTCGATCGGGATCAGCTGGTCCTCCTCACCGTGGAGCCAGAGGGTCGGCAGCTCGAGCCGAGGTCCCGCGGCGACCTCGGCGATCGCGCCCAAGAGCGATTCGAGCGTGGCCCGCTTGAAAGGACCGCTGTAGACCAGCGGATCGGCGGTGTACGCCACGCCGACGGCGGGGTCGCGGGAGAGCACCGCGACGTCGATGGGCACGTCCGGCAGCGGCTCGAGCTGGAGCAGCATCTCGAACCCCGGGCTGGCCCCGATCGCCGGGCCTGAGAGGACGAGCGCTGCGAGGCCCTCGCCACCGCGGCGCTGCACGTAGCGGACCGCGATCAACCCGCCCATCGAGTGACCGATGAGGGTCACGGGCAGGCCAGGGTGTTGCTCACGCGCGAGCCCGGCGACCAGGTGGAGATCGGCAGTCAGGTTCTCACCCTTCTCGATCAGTGCCCGTTCCCCACCCGACTCGCCGTGGCCGGCGTGGTCGGGCCCGTAGACGACGGCGCCGTCGGCGAGCAGCCGCTGGGCGACGTGCTCGTAACGCCCGATGTGCTCGGCGTACCCGTGCGAGAGCAGGGCGACGTAGCGGGCGTCGGGATTCGTCCAGGCTGCGACCGAGAGATCGCCGGCGCTCCCCGCGACCATCAGGCGCGCCGGCGCAGCCGCCGCCATCAGATCTGCGGCGGCGCCGGGTCGGGCGGCTCGGCCGGCGGACCCGGGTCCGGACCCGGCGGAGGCGGCGCCGGCGGCTCCGGGAGGGGTGTCGGAGGGCCGGGGGCGGGCGGGGCCGGAGTCTCGGCGGCGATCCTCATTCGTAGGTCAGGCTGCATTCCTTCGCCTCCTCGGCACGCGCGTCGGCGAGCGCCTTCTTCGCCTTGCGCAGTTTCTTCTTCGCCTTCTGCTTCTTTTCCGGGGTCTCAGCGTTCTCGACCTTGCGCTTCGCCTTCTTCACCGCCTGCTGGGCGGCGGGGACGGCTGTCTTCGCCGCCTCGCACGCGGGACTCGTGAGCAGGTCCTCGGCGGTATCGGTCGCCCCGTTTGCGGTCACGCCGAGCACCTGGGTCGCGGTGACGCCGAAGTTCGCTCCGAGGGCGAAGCCCATCCCGGCGGTGGCGTAGACGATCCGGCCGCCGCCCACGGACAGCGGATCGAGCATGTTCGCGTTGTGGGCCGGGCTCGCCTTGAAGATCTCGATGATGTCCGTGGGCGTCGTCCCGGCGGCGGTCGCGTAGGCGATGTTCTCGCCGACGCCGTACGGGTAGCCGGCGGCGCTCGCGCGCGACTGCGGGGTTCCGTTGCCGATGCCCTCATGGGCGAAAGCAGCGTGCGCCTCCATGAACTCGCTATGCCCACCGGCGGCCGCCGCCAGGGCCGAGTCGTGGGTGAGGACGCCGCGCCCGTTGGCCGCGCGGTACACGTTCAGCAGACAGAGGAAGCTGCGCTCTGCGTCGGCCGGACCCGCCTTCTTCACGGGCGTGATCGCGCCGACGCAGTCGGTCCCGGTGGCCGCGCCCGCGGGCGCAGGCAAGAGCAGGGCGACTGCCGCCACCACCAGCATCGATGTCCGCCGGCCAGTCACCCGGCGGAGGTTAAACGACGCCCGGCCGGGCGTCGAGGGCCTCAGAGACCCGCGTAGTAGCGCTTCTTGAACGGTCCGTTGACGAGGCCGGCCTTGACGTCCTTGGACCAGCCGGGCCCAGGCTCGCCGTCGGCGGGGACCGACGTGTCGAAGCGCAGCCCGGCGATCCTGACGAAGGCGTGGCCGCGGTTGTAATAGACGGTGATCCACCCGCCCTTGCCCGCCTCGCCCCAGTCGTCGAAGTCGTAGGACGGCAGTGGCGAGTCGAGGATGTCGGCGCCCATCGGACCGAGCGCGTAGCTGACGGCGCCGGAGCAGTCGTAGCAGCGCGAGTTCGGCTTGCCGTGTCCGCCGCCGGAGCAGTAGCCGGCGTCGTCGATGGAGTTCGCGGCCTCGATCGCGCGCTGGACCTCGATCGGGGCCCCGGCCGGGGGCGCCGCGAGGCCGCTCGGCATCAGCTTCGCCTTGACGCCCGGGACGGGCGCCGGCGGCGCGACGCTCGGGTCGACCCCGCCGGATCCCGCGGAAGCGGTTCCCGGCAAGAGCACGAGCGTCAGCCCCAGGATTGAGGCGAATGCGCAGCAACGAACCGACCTTGGCACTGGTTCTCCGTCTCCTTTTCGGCCTACGGGGTTAGCTGACGGGCTGGCGCTAGAGGAGCAGCGCCCCCACCTATCGGTGGGTTGGCCCCAACATCTGGGTCCCCCGCTCCCGATCCGCGTACGGATCAGAATTAGGCAAGCGGGTTACGATCGCGGGCAATATACACCGTGCAACGGAAGTTGCAGCGCCCCGTACCCAATCGCGCGAGTTCCAATCATCGTCCGCGTGACTCAGCCGGAGGCCCGAGCCGACTCGTGCCGGAGGAAGAGTTCGTTGACGACCCAGAGCGCGAGCCCGATCGCGATCAGCATCCCGGCGCGGGCGAAGGTCTCCGCCTCGACCTGGGTGAGCAACGCGATCGAGACCGCGACGCCCAGCACCGGGAAGACGCTCGGGACGCGGAAGTGGTCCTCCTCGACTCGATCGCGGCGAAGCACGAGCACGGAGGCGTTGACGACGATGAAGACGCAGACGAGCAGCGCGACCGTCGTGTCGGCGAGCTTCGAGAGGTCGCCCGTGACGATGAGGATCGCCGAGAGCGCCGTCGCGAAGCCGATCGCGACCCACGGCGTGCGCCGCTCCGGGAGGATGCGGGAGAAGGGCTTCGGTAGAACGCCCTCGCGCGACATCCCGTAGAGCAGGCGCGAGGCCATGATCATGTTGATCAGGGCGCCGTTGGCCAGCGCCAGGAGGCCGATCGCGGAGAAGACCTTCTCCGGGATCCCGAGCGGGCCCTGCTTGACGACCTCGAGCAGCGGACCGCTCGAGCTCGCGAGGTCGTTGGTCGGGACGACGATCGAGGCGCCGAAGGTGACCAGGAAGTAGAGGACGCCGGCGATCGCGAGACCGCCGAAGAGCGCGCGTGGATAGATCCGCCTCGGTTCGGTGGTCTCCTCGGCGACGTTGACCGAGTCCTCGAAGCCGATCAGGGCGTAGAAGGCGAGTGCGGCGCCGGCGAGCATCGCGGCGAAGACGCTCGAGCCGTCCTTGAACTCGAACGCGCGGCCGGTGTCGGCATCGCCCTGGAACAGGGCCACCGCGGCGATCAGGACGATCAGCAGCAGGCCGCCGATTTCGACGATGGTGAAACCGACGTTGAGCTTCACCGACTCGGCGATGCCGCGCAGGTTGACGATCGTGATCGCGGCGAGCAGAAGGAGGGCGCCGAGGACGACCTTGAGGTCGACGAACTCGCTCAGGTAGTCGCCGCCGAAGCCGCGCGCGAGGGCGCTCGCGGAGGTGATCCCGGAGCAGATCACCGCGAAGGCAACGATGAAGGAGAGGAACCGGTTCTTGAATGCGCGGTGCGTGTAAAGAGCGGCCCCGCCGGCCTGCGGGTACTTCGAAACGAGCTCCGCGTAGGAGCCCGCGGTGAACGCGGCCATGATCAGGGCGAGCAGGAATGCGCTCCAGATGGCGCCTCCGGTCTCCGCGCCGACCTCACCGACGAGCGCGTAGATGCCGCCGCCGAGGATGTCGCCGACGATGAAGAGGAGCAGCAGGCCCGGGGTGATCGCGCGGGCAAGGCCCGAGCCGGAGTCGTCGTCCGGAATCGCGGCATCGGCCGGCACCGGGATCCTCCGCTTCGGACGCGCCATGCGCTCCGCTTACCCACTCCCCCGGCCCGCACGCGCCGGTCGTTACCGTCATCCGCCTGTCACGGAGCAGCCACACCACCTCGATCTCGCTGGTGCTCGCAGCGATCGTCTCCGTGCAGGTCGGAGCCGGGGTCGCGACGAAGCTCTTCGACGAGGTCGGCCCGACCGGGACGGTGATGCTGCGGCTCGCGTTCGCCGCGCTGGTGCTGGGGGTGGTCTGGCGCCCGGCCCTGCGTGGCCTGCGAGGACCTCGCGCGCGCGACGTCCTCCTCTTCGCGATCGCCCTCGCCGGGATGAACACGAGCTTCTACCTCGCGCTCGACCGGATCCCGCTCGGGATCGGCGTGACGCTCGAGTTCGTCGGCCCGCTCGGCGTCGCCTTCGCCGCCTCCCGGCGGCGCTCGGACCTGCTCTGGGCCGGGCTCGCCGCGGCCGGGATCGTGCTCCTCGCGCCCATGCTCGGCGGGGATCTGAACACTCCGGGCGTCGTCCTCGCGCTGCTCGCGGGCGCCTTCTGGGCTGCCTACATCGTGCTCTCGGCGCGCATCGGTCGCAGCTTCGACGGCGGCGAGGGCCTGGCGCTGGCGATGATCATCGCCGCCCTGCTGCTGCTCCCGGCCGGCATCGCGGACGGCGGCGCCGAGCTCCTCGACGCGGGGATTCTCGCCGCGGCCTTCGCCGTGGCGATGCTGAGCTCGGCGATTCCCTACTCGCTCGAGCTCGAGGCGCTGCGACGCCTTCCCCAGGGCGTCTTCGGCGTGCTCATGAGCATGGGGCCGGCCGTCGCCGCCGGCGTCGGCTTCCTCCTCCTCGACCAGGGGCTGGCGGCGCGTGAGGTGGTCGCGATCGGGCTCGTCGTCGCCGCCAGCGCCGGAGCGTTGCGAAGCGCCCCGCCGAGCGCCGAGGCGTAGGTACGCTCCGGTGTCGATGAGGTCGCTGACGCTCCCCGCCGCGGTTGTCGCCGCCCTCGTGATCGCCGCCTGCGGCGGCTCCGACGACGCCGACCAGGGGTCATCGACGACGGCTTCCGAGGCGACGGCGTCGAGCGGATCCTGCGCCGAGATCGAGGAGCTCGAGGTGCCGCCGTACGAGCACGACAACCGAAAGTTCACAGTCGACGACTACCTCACGATCCCGCCGGCGGGCGGCGATCACACAGACGCCGCGCTGGCGGCCGGCGGCAGCCACGGGCCGGAGGTCGAGCTCGGCGCCGCGGTACATACGCTCGAGCACGGTGCGGTGATCGCGTGGACCAACGGACTCGAGCCGGACGAGATGAGCGCGATCGAGACGGAGGTGGAAGCCGCACGCGCAGAGGGCTACTACCAGCTCGCGATCGTCGAGCTGCCGGAGCTCGAGGGGCCGTTCGCGCTCAGTGCCTGGGGCGCGGTTCAGAACTGCACCGAGGCGGACCCGTCCGCGATCAAGCCCTTCATCGAAGAGTGGTACGCGTCCCCGAAGAGCGCCGAGTCCGTACTCGCCTGTCAGGGCGAGGCGCGGCGCCTGCCCCCCTGTTGACACCAACAACGTTCCGTCCCTCCGCAAGCGGACGGACGGGTCAGCCGCCCCACGTCAGTTGTCGGACTTCGGCGCGGGCACCGTCCCCGCGGCGGTAACTCCCTCTTCCGCGACCGGGTCCGGGGTGACGCCCTCGATCGCCCCGTCGGCGGGTGAGTGCTGCGAGCGCGAGCGGACCAGGAACGGCAGCGCCAGAGCCGAGATCCCGGCCGACATCAGGTACGAGGCCGGATAGCTCCAGACGTCCGCTGCTCGCCCGAGCAGCGGCTGGGAGACGACGCCGCCGGCCGAGCTCATCAGCGAGTCGAACGAGATGATCGTCGCACGCTGCTCGGAGGGGATCATCCCGTTCAGGTAGGCCTGGCGGATCGGCACCGTCGCCGCGAACAGGAGCCCCCAGACCACGATCAGCGCGATCACCGGCCAGAACGACTCGATCAGCCCGATGAAGAGCAGGGAGACGGTGCTCGCCCCCGCGGCCGCGATCAGGGCCGAGGTGCGGAGATCGAAGAGGGCGCGGATCTTCGGCGCCGCGATGCCGCCCGCGATCTGCGAGCCCGCGATGATCGCGGCGACGAGGCCGGCGATCCCGTACGCCTCGGGGTCGCCGTACAGGTCGAGCAGGTGCGGTTGGAGCGCGTAGAACACGTAGATGCCGACGCCGCCGGTGAACGGCGCGGCGAGCATCAGGTACTTCACCGCGGGGACCCGCCAGCCGAACTCGATCGAGTTCGAGGCGATCTTGCGGATCTCGGCCATGGGTCTCCCGTCGCGTTTGGGCTCGAAGCCGATGTCGTGCATGAGCACGAACGCGGCCATGAACATGAGCCCGAGCACGGCGGCGCGGACCACGAACGGCGCCCCGAGGCTGACCGCCTGGGCGATGAAGCCGCCGGCGATCGAACCGGTCAGCATCGCCACCCCGCTGACGATCTGGCCGCGGGCGAAGACCGACTCGAGCTGTCCGTCGAAGCCGGTGGCGTCGAGCGCGTCGACGAGCCAGGCCTCGGTCGCGCCGGAGAAGAAGGTGAAGCCGAGGCCGAGCAGGAGCGAGACTACGGCCCATTCCCAGAACGGGGCCTCGACCTCCCAGAGGACGACGTAGAGGAAGGTCGTCACGGCGAGCGTCACCGTGCCGAGCAGGAACGACGTCCGCCGGCCCCACATGTCGGCGACGATCCCGGTGGGCACCTCGAACAGCACCATCCCGGCGGTGAAGAACGCATTGGCCGCGAACGCCTCGAGGTTGTTGAGCCCGGCGTCGAGGAGGAAGATCGTGTTGATCCCCCAGATCAGCGACGCCGCCAGGGTGTTGCCGAGCATCAGCGTGTAGTACGTGCGCTTGACCCGGGTCGGCGTGACTTCGGAGGGGGCCATGTCTATATCTGTACAGACCCGGGCCGCCGGCCCGATTCATCGGCGCTGGCCGTGCAGGCGATCAGGGCAGGTCGAGGTACTCGAGCGCACCGGAGAAGGCGAGGCCCGGCTGCGGCCCGCCCTCGAGCGCGAAGAGGCGTGCACCGCGCGCGGCCGCGCCGACCCCATGGCGCGGCGTGGGCATCTCGGGCAGCTCGATCCAGCTGTCCGAGCCGGGGTCGTAGGCCTCGACCTCCTCGATCGTCGTGCCGCCGTCGAGCTCCTCGCCGCCGAGCACGACGAGCAGGCCCCCGGCGATGGCGGCCGCGTGGCCGCTGCGCGCGGTCGGCAGGTCCGGCAGCTTCCGCCAGCGATCCTGAGGCGGGAAGTAGGACTCGACGGTCGCCAGACCGCCGTGCACGGGGCCGGGGCGCCCTCCGGTGACGACCAGGTGCCCGCCGAGCACCGCGGCGGCAACGTGGTTTCGGCCCGTCGGCATCGACTTCGCGCGCTTCCAGCGGTCGAGCCGGAGGTCGTAGACCTCGAGCGTGCGCAGCGTCTCATCGGCAGCGTTGTAGCCGCCGGCGGCGTAGAGGCGGTTCCCGATCGCGCCGAGGGCGAGCGCGCCGCGGGCGGTTGGCGCATCGGTCAGCCGCGACCAGCGATCGCGCTTCGGGGCGTACTCGTAGAGGCGGCGCGAGTAGCGATCCACGCCGCCAGGAGTCGGCAGGTTGCCGCCGAGCAGGTAGAGCCTGCCGCGGCGGGACGTGAGCGCCGCGTGGTTCACGGCGATCGGCAGTGGCGCCACCTCGGTCCAGCGGTCCTCGGAGATGTCGTAGGCGACCATGCGGCCGGTGGTCCCGCCCGAGGAGATGAAGCCGCCGGCGACGTAGATCCGGTCGCCGACGCGGGCGGCACCGACCTCCGTTCGCTCCAGGGGGCTCGGCGCCAGCGAGCCCCAGCCGCCGCCCGCGCGCGGGGCCGGCGGACCGTCGCGGCCTTCCTCCCCACCGGCCGCGATCACGATCGCGGCGGCGCCGGCGAGGGCGAGGAGAGCGGCGATCGTGGCCCTGGCCATGATCGAGGCGGCGCGAGCCGGAGGGCTCACGCGGCGCTCCCCCGTTCGTCGCTTCGCTCCCAGCCGGGGCACGCGGCGACCGGTAGGCGCGGGTAGCGCGGGTACGCCGGCTCGGTTCGCGAGCGCTCGCAGAGCGAGAACTCGGACCCCCGCGTGTTACGGATGATCCGCTGGTGGCGGCAGGTGTCGCAGAGCCCCGCGGGCGGTCGCGCCATCGCGTGGAGTATCACGCACAGCCCCGACCCGGTCCAAACGTCCGTACTGCCCCCCTCTGGGGGGGCGTTTGGGACGTTTGTCGGTCGGTGGTACTTCACTTTGTATAGTCGGGTGGATGCCGACCTTCCGGCGTTTGCTCGGCTTTCTGCGCCCCTACCGGCGCGACGTCATCATCTCGCTCGTCTTCGCCTGGCTGGCGATGGCGATGACCGTCGCGATCCCGCTGCTGATCGGCGCCGCCGTCGACGCGATCGAATCGGCGACGCCGCGACGACCTCCTGCCGCTGGCGCTCGCGATCGTCGGCGCCGGCCTCCTGCGGCTCGGGCTCACCGTTCGTCCGCCGCCTGATCGCCGGCAAGGTCTCGCTCGCGGTCGAGTTCGACCTGCGCCAGCGGATCTACGAGCACCTGCAGCGGCTCGAGCTCGGCTTCTTCGACGGCCAGCAGACGGGGCAGCTGATGTCGCGGGCGACGGTCGACCTGCAGTCGATCCGCTTCTTCCTCGGCTACGGGCTCATCTTCCTGACCCAGAACGTGCTCACGATCCTGCTCGCCGGCGGCGGTGATGTTCGCGCATCAACCCCTGGCTGGCGGCGCTCGCGCTGCTGCCCGATGCCGTTCGTCGTCTTCACCGCGACGCGCTACAACCGCCTCTCCCGCCCGGCGCTGCAGGAGGTGCAGCAGCGGATCGCCGAGCTGACCGCGGAGGCCGAGGAGAGCGTCTCCGGGCATCCGGATCGTCAAGGCCTTCGCCCGCGAGGAACACATGCTCGACCCGCTTCCGCGACTCGGTCACCCGGGTGTTCGACCAGAACGTCTACTCGACCCGGCTGCGCGCCTTCTACACGCCGCTGATCGGCTTCCTCCCGAGCATCGGGCTCGCGGTGGTGCTGCTGGTCGGCGGCCGCCAGGTGATCAACGGCGAGCTTCACGCTCGGCGAGTTCACCGCTTTCTACACCCTACCTGGTGATGCTGTCGGGGCCGATGCGCATGCTCGGGATGGCGCTCGGCATGGCCCAGCGGGCGATCGCGTCCGGCAACCGGCTGTTCGAGATCCTCGACCGCGAGCCGCGGATGCACGAGCCCGCCCGGACGCGCCGGCCTCTGCCGGAGGGCCCGGGCCGGGTCGAGTTGCGAAGCGTCGTCGGACTCGCCTACGACGGCGGCGAGCCGTCGCTCGCGCGACATCGACCTCGAGGTCCCGGCCGGGCACACGGTGGCCCTCGTCGGGCCGACCGGCTCCGGCAAGACCAGCCTGGTCGGCGCTGATCGCGCGCCTCTACGACCCGACCGAGGGGACCGTGACGATCGACGGCGCCGACATCCGCGCGGTCGACCTCGCACTCGCTGCGCCAGTCCAGATCGCCTTCGTCGCCGACGACAGCTTCCTGTTCTCCGCCACGGTCGCCGACAACATCGCCTACGCGCAGGCCGGACGCGACCCCGGAGCAGATCGAGCTCGCCGCGCGCCGGCGCGCCCAGGCCGCACGACTTCATCGATGCGAGCTGCCGGACGGCTACGAGACGGTCGTCGGCGAGCGCGGCCTGACGCTCTCGGGCGGCCAGCGCCAGCGGGTCGCGATCGCGCGGGCGCTGGTCGCCGACCCGCGGATCCTGATCCTCGACGACGCCACCTCCTCGGTCGACGCGCGCACCGAGGACGGAGATCAAGCGCGGCCTGCGCGAGGCGATGCGGGGCCGGACGACGTTCGTCGTCGCCCACCGGCTCTCGACGATCTCGCTCGCCGACGAGATCGTCGTCATGGACGAGGGGCGGATCGTCGACCGCGGCACCCACGAGGAGCTGCTCGAGCGCTGCGCCGCTCTACGGCGAGATCGCCGAATCGGGCTGCGAGGACTGCGTCTTCCTGCAGCAGCGACCTCGAGGAGCGCGAGGAGGTGGCGAGGCTGTGAGCGGGCGCTCGCCACTCACCACGCGGCGCTCGGACGAGGACCCGGTAACCGAGCGCGACCCCGAGACCCAGGATTCCGACGTCGCCGTCGAGACCGAGGATCAGGCGAACCAACCGGGGCGGCTGGCGGGCACCCTGCTGATGTTCCGCGATCTCTGGCGGCTGATCCGCGGCGAGGACGAGCGCGGGCGCGAAAGGTCCGCTGGCTGCTCGGGCTGCTGCGGCCGTACCGCGCGCAGGTGATCCTGATGGTGGTCGCGCTGGTGATCGCGACCGCCGCGGCGCTGGCGCCGCCTTATCTCGCCGGCCAGGCGATCGACGGCGGGATCGTGCCGGGCGATACCGGCGTTCCTGACGATGATCGTGGTCGTCTTCATCGTCTCCGTCACGGTGCTCTGGGGCGACGACGCTACGCGCAGACCTACCTCGTCGGCTGGGTCGGACAGCGCGCGCTGCAGGACCTGCGCGAGCGGATCTACACGCACCTGCAGAAGATGTCGATCGGGTTCTTCACCCGGCACCGGCCCGGGGTGCTGATCTCGCGGATGACGAACGACGTGCAGGCGCTCGACACGCTCGTCACCGACGGCATCGTGACGCTCTTCTCGAGCACGCTGACGCTGGTCGGGGTGGTCGCTGATCCTGCTCTTCCTCGACGTGCCTCTGGCGCTGATCACCTTCATCACCTTCCCGCTGCTCGCGGTCGCGTCGGCTGATCTTCCGCGTCGTCTCCGCCGGCGCCTACCGCCTGACGCGGGAGAAGATCGCGAACATCACCGCCTACCTGCAGGAGACGCTGCGCGGGGTCCGGGTCGTCCGGAGCTTCGGGCGGGAGGACCGCGCACGTTGACCGGATGACGCGAGCTCAACGAGGAGAACCGCGAGGCGAACATGAAGACCGTCTACCTCAACGCCAGCTACTTCCCGGCGGTCGAGCTGCTCTCGGCGATCGGGACGGCGGTGATCCTGCTCTACGGCGGCTACCAGGTGATCGACGGGCGAGGTCGAGATCGGCGTCCTGGTCGCGTTCGTCGGCTACCTGGCCGACGTTCTTCGACCCGATCCAGCAGATCTCGCAGCTCTACACGACCTACCAGCAGGGGATGGCGGCGCTCGACAAGATCTTCGACCTGCTCGACACCGACCCGGACATGGTCGACAGCCCGGACGCGATCGACCCGGGGCGGCTGCGCGGCGAGATCGAGCTCGAGGACGTCTGGTTCTCCTACGCGCGCGGCGGGGATGCGACCGCCGACGAGCTCGCGGAAATGACGAGCCTGAGCTGGAGCGACCTGGACGACGCGCAGGACGGCGCCGAGGGACCGGACTGGGCGCTCGAGGGAATCAACCTGCAGGTGCCGCCGGGACAGACCGTCGCGCTCGTCGGCGAGACCGGGGCCGGCAAGTCGACGCTGGCGAAGCTGGTCGCGCGTTTCTACGACCCCCAGCGAGGCCGGGTGCTGGTCGACGGGCATGACCTGCGCGATCTGCGCACGCGCTGCACTGCGCAGCCAGCTCGGCATCGTGCCGCAGGAGGGCTTCCTCTTCTCGGGCACGATCCGCGAGAACATCGCCTTCGGCCGGCCCGACGCGGACGACGAGGCGATCGTCGCGGCCGCGGAGGCGGTCGGGGCGCCGGTCTTCATCGACCGGCTGCCGGACGGGTACGAGACCGAGGTCGGCGAGCGGGGCGCCCATCTCTCGGCCGGTCAGCGCCAGCTGATCGCCTTTGCCCGGGCGCTGCTCGCCGAGCCGCGGATCCTGATCCTCGACGAGGCGACCTCGAACGTCGACGTGCAGACGGAGCGGGTGATCGAGGAGGGCCTCGAGCGGCTCCTGTCCGGCCGCACCGCGATCGTGATCGCGCACCGGCTGTCGACGATCCGGCGCGCCGGCCGGATCGTCGTGCTCGAGCACGGGCGCATCGCCGAGACCGGGACCCACGAGGAGCTGATCGCGGCCGGCGGCCGTTACGCGGAGCTGTACGGCTCCTGGGTCGCGAACGCTGCCTAGGGGCTTACGCCGCCCGAGCCCGGGTCCGTGCCGCCGGTGTCGGCGGGCGGGGTGACCGGGGGCGTGGTGCCGACGCCGCCGTCGTCCGTGCCCGTATCGGCGGGCGGGGCGACCGGGGTGGTCGCCGGCGGGGCGGACCGGGGTGGTCGCCGGCGGGGCGGTCCCCTCGGTGCCCTCGCTCGTCTCCTCACCGGTCTCGCCTTCGCCGGCCGAGGTCGTCTCGCCTTCGCCGGCCGAGGTCGTCTCGCCCACGGCTTCAGGGTCCCCGCAGTCTTCGAAGCCGAACTTACGGGCGGCCTTGGCGACTTTCGACTCCTGGTCGGCGACTCGCAGATCGAGCTCCGCCTGCGCGCCCTCGTCCTCGTTTTCGACCGCGGTGACGCGATCCTGGAGCAGTTCGTAGTGCTTCTGCAGCTCCGAGAGGAATGCGTCGAGCTCCTCCTGGCCCTGATCGGGCGGGGTGTCGGCGGCGAGCGCCTGCATGCCCTGAAGCTCGCCTTCGACGGCCGAGGCCGCCTCGGCGGCGGCGGTGAGCGCGTCGGATTCGTCGATCTGGACGATCGCGGTGTTCGCCTGCACGCAGATCGCGTCGCCCTGAGCGACGAAGTCTTCCTGCGTGAGCGAGGTCGGGCCCTCGAGGCCGGTGGCCCCGGCCAGCGGGGCAGTAGCCACCGGCTCCTCGTCCTCGCCGCCGCAGCTGCGAATCATGAGCACGATGACGATGAAGACGACTGCGATCGCGCTGAGCGCGACTAGGCGCCTGCGCTGATAGACGTCCATGACGTGCTCAACGTAACAAAGGGGTTCACAAGTACCTGCAAGGCACTACCCCTTTGGGAGGGGGCTGTCACGCCTCGACAAAAGTCACTGGGGATCAAGGACTTGAACCTTGACTACTGGTACCAGAAACCAGCGTGCTGCCAATTACACCAATCCCCATCGAATACGCACCAAAAGCGTACCGACGGCCCACCGGTCCGTCCTACTGCCCGATCGTCTCCAACTCGGTGTCGACGTCGGCCAGGGCTTGCTTCGAAGCGGAGATGTCCGCGCCCGTCTCGATCAGGGTGCGGGCGTGGATCAGGTCCTCGGAGCGCCCGAGCGAGAGGGCCGCGGCGACCTTGCCGCCGTGCAGATACCAGGCGCTGAACTCGCCCGAGTCGCGCTCGCCGCGGAAGACGACCTCGTCCCACTCGGACGCGGGGCCGACGTACTCGAGCGACACCCAGTCGGCGAGGTCGCTGAAGAAGTACGGCACCTCGCGGTAGGGCTCGGTCTCGCCGAGCATTCCGCGGGCGGCGTGGCGGCCCTGCTGCAGAGCGACGTCCCAGTGCTCGACCCGCAGCCGCCGGCCGTGAATGACGCTCCGATACGAACAGGCATCGCCGGCGGCGAAGATCCCCGGCACCGACGTCTCGAGCTTCGCGTCGCAGACGATCCCGTCGTCGACCTCGAGACCGGCTCGCTCGGCGAGCATCGCGTCCGGCCGCACACCGGCACCGACGACGACCATGTCTCCTTCGACCGTGCGGCCGCTCTTCGTCACCACGGCCTGCACCCGCCCGTCGCCCTCGAACGCCTCCAGCTCCTCGCCGCCGAATATCTCGATTCCCTTCGACCTCAGGAGCTCCTGGAAGTACTCCCCGACCTCGTCTCCGAAGCTGCGCGAGAGCACCGTGTCCTCGAGCATCACGATCGAGCATTGCGCCCCGTTCGCCGTCAGCGACGCGGCGACCTCGGCGCCGATGTAGCTGCCGCCGATCAGCACGACCCGCTTGGCCCGCTCCGCCTCCTCCCTGATCGCATCCGAGTTGCCGAACGCGCGCAGGTAGTGGATCCCCTCGAGCTCCGCTCCCTCGACGCGGAGGATGTTGACGATCGCGCCGGTTCCCAGCAGCGCCTTCTCGAACTCGACCTCCTCCCCGCCCTGCAGCTTCGCCACGCGCGCCTCGGTGTCGATCGACATCACGTTCGTCTTCGTCCGCAGCTCGACGCCGTTCTCCTCGTACCACTCGGGCGCCTGCACGTACGCGTCCGCTCGCTTCGCCTCGCCGCGCATGTACTCCTTCGAGAGGGGCGGCCGCTCGTACGGTGGCTCGGGCTCACGGCCCACGAGCAGGATCGGCCCCTCGGCCTCCTTGCGCACGAGCTCCGCGGCGCAGTGTGCGCCCGCCATCCCACCACCGACCAGCAAGTGCTTGACCTTCACGCGTTGCCGCCCGGCCCGAAGTACGCCGTGAGGTCCTCCTCGACCGTGGGGTCGAGGACCGCGAGGATCTCGTCGCCCGCCTCGAGCACCGTCTCGGCGTTGGGCACGAAGCCCATGTCGTCGCGAAGGACCGAGATCAGCAGGCTGCCCTCGGGCATGCTCAGATCGCCGACCCGTTTCCCGGACGCCTTCGAGTTCTCCGGCAGCAGCATCTCGATGATCTCGAGCCGCTGCTCGGGCAGGTCGAGCAGGTGGACCAGGCCGTACTCGGGCACCTCGTGCTCGATCAGGCGGAGGATCAGGTCGGTCGCCGAGACCACCGGCCGCACGCCGAGGAGGTCGAAGTGCTCCTTGTTCCGCGGGTTGTTGACCCGAGCGATGATCCGCTCGACGAGGTACTTCTCCTTCGCCACCTGGCAGATCAGCATGTTGTCCTCGTCGTCGCCGGTGACCGCGATCACCATGTCGGCGCGCGAGATCCCGGCGCGCTCGAGCACCCAAAGCTCCGAGGCGTCGCCGTATTGAACGTTGTGCTCGAGCTCCTGCTCGACGGTCTGGTAGCGCTCCTGGTCGGCCTCGATCAGGGTCACCTCGCTGCCCTTCTCGAGTAGCTCCCGGGTCAGGTTCCAGCCGACCTTGCCGGCCCCGACGATGATGATGTACATGCGCTCGCCCACGCCCGCTACAGGTCCATGTCCTCGGCGTCGACCCCGCCGGCGGCCGGCACCACTCCCTCGGCCCGCTTAGCCGCGATCCGGACCTCGCTCTCGAGCATCTCGATCGCAACGCGCGTCGGGCAGATCGTGTGCAGGCCCTGGCGCTCGTACCACTGCGCCCGATAGGGATCGAGCACCCGGGCGATCACGGTCGGCACATTGAACCGGCGCTTCGCGATCTGGGCGATGACGATGTTCGTGTTGTCGCCGTCCGTCGACGCCACGAACACGTCCGCCTTCTCGATGCCGGCCGCCGACAGCGCCTCGATCTCGAGGCCTGCGCCCACCGTGAAGTGACCGCCCAGGTCCTCCCAGCCCTTGTCGAGGCCGATCTCGAGGCGGGCGTGCGATTCGGGGTCCTCGTCCAGGCACGAAACCTGGTGGCCGTCCGAGAGCATGCTGCGGGCGAGCGTCGAGCCGACGCGCCCCGCACCGACGATCAGCACGAACATGGGCCGGATACTAGACCGCGTTCAACCGGCCGGAGCGCCGCCCCCGACTGCCTCTTCCGCGGGCTCGTCAGCCGCGTCCGCGGGCGGCGCGGTAATCAGCACCCTGCACTCCGCATGGCGGAGCACGTACTCGGTCACCGGGCCGATCTCCGCCGGGCGCTCGCCCCCGATACCGCCGAGCATCGCGCCGCCTTTGATCCGCGTCGGCGGTTCCCCGCCCATCACGATCACCTCGGCGCCGAGGGAGCGCGCCTTCTCGACAACCCCGGAGGCGACCGATCGCGCGCGAGCAACGAAAGCGTTCACCTCGACGGTCTCGTACTCACCGGCGACCTCGCGTGCCCGCTCGAGCGCCAGGTCGGCGATCTCGGCCTCGGCTGTCGACGGCGGGGCATCGAGCGGCACGGTGAGCGGCATCGCGACCACGTAGACGAGCGTCAGCTGCGCCGGCTCCTTGCCCGGTCGATCGGCGGCCTCCGCGAGGCGTCCGGCCGTGCCGACGATGTCGTCGTCGAGCTTTGAGCCGAATACGGGCACGAGGATGTGCGCGTACTCGATCGCCGGCACGTCCTTGACCAGCGCCTCCTCGGGGACCTCGAGCCTGCTGGTCAAGCCCGTCCCCTCGAATCCCTTGCGGTAGATCGTGTACGCGATCAGGCCGAAGGCCATCCACGCCAAGCCGACCCAGCGGGCGGCGTCGTGAAGAGCGAGGACGCTGATCCAGGCGAACGCCGTCAGGCCGGTCGCGAGGACCGTCGGCAGCGGAACCGCCGCGCCCCGAATCGTCACGTTGAGCGGGATCCGGAACGGTCGCTCGCGGTCCGGCTCCGTCAGGCGCAGCCGGATGATCGAGATGTGGGCGATGGTGAACGCGATCGTCGCGCCGAATGCGAACAACCCGCCGAGGAGCTCGACGTCCGTCGGCGCGAGCAGCGCGAACGCCCCGCACGCGGCGATCAGGATCCCGACGTGCGGCGTCCGGAAGCGCCGGTTGAGCTTGCCGAGCCAGCTCGGGATCTGACGGTGCGTTGCGAGCACGTAGATGTGCCGCGAGAGCCCCAGCATCGCCGTCGACGCCGCAAACACGAGTGCCGCTGGGACGATCGCGACGACCGCCACCTCCATCACCGTGCTGACCCAGGCCGGCTCGAAGTTCTGCACGATCCCGAGCACCGGATCCTCCAGGTAGGCGCCGCCGAGAGCGGTCTCGGCTCCCTCGGGCGTCGGAACGACCGGGACCGTCATGAGGCCGATCACGGAGACTCCGACATACACGAGAGGCACCAGCGTCGCGGCGGCGAACACCAGCTTGCGCAGGTCGCCCGCCCGTGGGCTGAGGTCGGGCGCCAGGTTCGCCGCCGCCTCGATGCCGGCGAAGGCGACCGTCGCGATCACGCCCGCGTAGATCATGTCCTTGAGACTCGGCGTCGCGAACGGCTCGGACGGATCGAGCTCGTTCGAGAAGACCCCCGGATCCCAGCTCGTGATCGCGCCGACGACGATCACCGCCACCAGCAGCACCATCCCGGCCAACGCAACGTAGGTGACCAGCCGCTGGCGGCGGATGCCGGTGAAGCCGGCGATCGCCAGCGCCGTGACCAAGCCGATCACGATCCCGCCGGTGATCAACTCGCCGCCCGTGTCCGTGAACGCGGACGAGATCGGCGTCAGGTAGTGCGGCACCGAGATCGCCGCGAGGGCGATGATGATCACGTAGTCGATCAGGATCGCCCAGCCGGCGACGAAGCTGACGATCTCGTTACGGAACGCCGCGCGAGCGAAGGTCGCCGAGCCTCCGCGCTCGTGGATCATCGCCTCGCCCTCGACGTAGGTGAGGGTGTTGAGCCAGAAGACGATCCCGACGCCGAGGAAGATCAGCGGCGTCAGCCCGAGGCCGCGGTCGGCGACCAGGCCGAGGGCGAAGTAGAGCGAGAACCCGACGGCCGCGTACGCGACGGCGAACAGGAGCGGTGTGCCCAGCCCCCTCTCGATCGGGCCTGGCCGCGAAGCGCCAGGCGCGCTCAACCGGCGATCCTGCTCGCCAGGTAGAGGCGGCCGATGCCGAGGGCGGTGAAGACCACGCCGAGCAGGAACCCGAACGACGTCAGCCCGCCGCCGTTTGCCAGGGTCACGATCACGATCGCGACTCCGAAGCCCGCGATCAAGAGCGCGAAGAGCCGGGTTACTCCCCGGTAGAGCTGGTCGGGAGCGGGCGCGGCCATTGCCTCGATTCTATTCCCGGGGCGATCCTCGTCCGCGACTGCGCGGCCACGATCACCCGGCACGGCCGCTCCGCAAGCACCGTTCGCAGCGCCCTGCTGAGCTGCGGCTCCCCGTTGCGATATCCGAGCGGCATCACCACCACCGCCGCGTCGATCTCCTTCGCCTTCGCGACAATCGCCGCGCCCGACTGCCCGGGACGGACCCGCTTGACCTCCCCGGAGACCCGCCGCCCGCCGATCAGCTTCGACCGCTCGATGATGCTCTGAGCCTCGCTCTCGCTCTCCGTCGCCTCGCCGTCGATCGGCAGATAGGCGGGGACGTGGACGATCGCGACCACGTGGATCGCCCGCCTCCGGCGGGCCGCCAACACGTTGGCCGTGGCGACGACCTCCTCGGAGAACTCGCCGGGGCGGAAGGCGATCAGGACGCTGCGGTACTCGACGTCGTCCACCCCGAGCGGCGCGAGCGACGCGACCTTGACCGTCTCGGTCAACGGCAGTCCCTGGTTGCGGCGATAGAGCACGTACAGAGCGAAGCCGAACACCATCCAGCCCCCGCCGGTGGCCAGGATCACCGGATCGAGGGCCATCGCGACCACGAAAGCGCCGAAGGTCCCGATGCCGCCGAGAACCGCCGTGATCGGCACCTCGATCCCCCGGATTCGGATCCCGCCGGGCGGCGTCCAGATCGCCGCGCCCTCCTCTCGCCGCTCGATCAGCGGGTACTTCCGCCGCAATCGGATCACGGACACGTGCGCGACCGTGAACGAAGCGGTGGCCCCGAAGGCGTAGATCGCCCCGAGAAACTCCGTCTGCCCCGGCGACATCACCAGCACCGCGACCGCCGAGAAGACGAGGATCGCCACGTAGGGCGTCTTGAAGCGCGGGTGGATCTGGCGCAGGACCTCCGGCAGCTGGCGGTGCTGGCCCATCGAGAAGGTCAGCCGCGAGAGCCCGATCAGCGCGGCGTTGGTCGCGATCAGGAGGATCACGGCGGCGAGGATCCCCACGTAGATGCGCAGGACATCGGTGAGGGCGCCGCTCAGACCCAGGTTCTCGACGATCCCGAGCACGGGATCGTCGGCGTAGGTGGTTGCAAGCGCGGTCGTGAACTCGCCGTTGGCGGCCTGCTCGACCGGCATCGCCGACAGCGCGATCGCCGGCAGGAGGGCGTAGAGCCCGAGCACGGCAAGCACCGTGTACCCCGTCCCCCGGGGAATCGTGCGGGACGCGTCGCGTGCCTCCTCCGCCATGTTCGAGATCGTCTCGATCCCGGTGTAGGCAACCATCCCGACGGCGATCCCGAGCGCGAAGTCGCCCCAGGTCGGGACGCTCCCGAGGTCGACCTGAGCGGTCAGGAGGTCGGCGTCGAGAACGAGGAAGATCCCGATCGCGACCAGGACGATCTGGGTCAGCAGGTCGGCAATCGCGAGGATCAGGTTGAGCCGCGTTGACTCCTCGGTGCCCTTGATGTTGAGCATCGCCAGCATCGCAATCAGGCCGACGCCGAAGATGACGTCGGTCGGCCCCTCGCCGAGCGGCTCCCAGAACACCGCCAGGTAGTGCGGCACGAAGAAGGCCGAGATGGCGACGGTGACTACATAGGTGAGCATCTGCGCCCACGCCGCGAGGAAGCTCGCGAGCTCGTTGAACGCATGGCGGGCGAAGCTCGACGAACCGCCGGCCTCCGGGTAGAGCACGGTCGCCTCGACGTAGGTCGCGGCCGTGAAGGCGAAGATCACCCCGGCGATCACGAACGTCACCGGCGTCAGCCCGAGGGCGTAGACGGCAACGAGCCCGAGCGCGTAGTAGATCGAGGAGCCGACGTTTCCGTAAGCGGCGGAGAACAGTGCTCCGCTCCCGTGCACCCGGCGAAGCGCGGCCTCCCGTGGATGCCTCTCGGCCATCAGGGCGCGGGCGCGACGTGCTCCGGGCCGACGGACGCGGGCGTCGGGCAGCCGAGCAGCGTCAGCGCCAACTCGGTCTCAGCCCGCAGCAGCTCGAGCACGGTGCGCGCGCCTTCCTCTCCCCCCACCGCCAAGCCCCAGAGCGGCGCTCGCCCGACCAAGACCGCCTTCGCGCCGAGCGCGAGCGCGGTGACGACATCCGTGCCGCGGCGAATCCCGCCGTCCATCAACACCTCGCAGCCGCCCGCCACCGCGTCGACCACCTCGGGCAGTATCTCCAGCGTCGGCGCCACCCCATCGAGCTGGCGGCCGCCGTGGTTCGAGACGACGATCCCGGTCGCTCCGTGCTCCACGGCGAGGGCTGCATCCTCGGCCGTCTGGATCCCTTTTAACAGCACGGGCAGGTCCGTCTCGGAAACGAGCGTCTCGACGTCGTCCCAGGTCAGCGACGGGTCGATCAGCGAGAAGACCTCCTGCACGCTCAGCGGCCGCTCCGAGCCCGTCGCCGCAGCGACCGCCGGAGCATGGATTCCCTCGGGGACGACGAATGTGTGGCGGAAGTCGCGCTCGCGCCGGCCCGCCCGCGGCGCATCGACCGTCAGCGCGATCGCCTCGAACCCGCATTCGACGGCCTCGTCGATCAGCGCCCTGGTCACGCCGCGGTCGCGGAAGCAGTAGAGCTGGAACCAGCGCGGCGCGGCCGGGCACTCGGCGGCAATCTCGCTCGGCCGCGAGGTCGCGATCGTCGACAGGGTCATGATCGTCCCGGCCGCCGCCGCTGCCCGGGCCATCGCCACCTCGCCATCCGGATCGACGAGGCGCTGGAAGGCGACCGGCGCGACGATCAGCGGCATCGAGATGCCGGTCCCGAGCACGGTCGTCGCCGTGCTCACCTGTGAGACGTCGACCAGGACCCGCGGGCGCAGGCGGTAACGGGTAAAGGCGGCGAGGTTGGAGTGCAGGGTGCGCTCGTCGCCGGCGCCACCGGCGAAGTAGCCGTGCGGGCCCGGCTCGAGCTTCTCGGCCGCGAGCGCCTCGTAGTCGGCGACGTTGATCGGGGTGCCCACCCGGCGAACCCTAGCCGCGCCGGCCCTTCCCGCAGCGCTCAGAGTGGCGCGCGGGCGCTCACGATCCACACCGATGCGTTGGCGCTCAGGCCGTCCGGACCGGCGAGATCGGCGTATGCCTTCCGAAGCGCCTCGCGCACCTGCGGCCGCACCCGCTCGGCCTCGTCACCGGCGAGCCGGATCAACTCCCCCGCCGGCCCGAGCGCCATCACCAGGTCGAGCGCCTGTTCCAGGTCGTCGCCCATTCGATACGCGAGGTCCCAGCGGTTGAGCGTGATGTCCTCGAATCCCGAGTGCAGGAGGATGTCGCTGGTCGTGTCCGCGTTCGCCATCGAGAACGGCCCCGGCCCGCAGGTCGGCTCGTCGGTCTCCTCGGGCTTCTCGAGAAACCGATCGACGACCAGCTCGCCACGATGGAGCCAGTCGTTGTCGAGCTTTCGCCGCCAGACGATCATGCAGAGCCGGCCACCGGGCACGAGCGCCTCGCGCACATTGCGCAGGGCCGCCACGGGGCTGGCGAAGAACATCGTCCCGAATCGGGAGAACGCATAGTCGTAGGGTCCACCGATGTCGGCGACCTGAACGTCACCGAGGAGGTAGGAGACGTTCGCTGCCCCGGCCGCGGCGGCTTCGGCCCGCGCCGTCTCGACGAAGCGCTCGCCCGCGTCCACCCCGACCGCCTGGCCCTCCGGCCCGAGGAGCTCGGCCAGACGCAGCGTGGTATCGCCGAGCCCGCAGCCGATGTCGAGCACACGCGAGCCGAGTTCGGGCGGATGGAGGCGGAGCGCCTCCTCGGAGAACGGCGCGATTGCGGTCGTGACGACGGGACGGAACGCGACCCAGCGGTCGTAGAGAACTCCGCCCCAGGCCTCGACGGCCTCCTCGTTGGTCGGCGCGATCGACGCCACCTGCGGATCCTACCCCTGACTCATTAGTGTGCAAGTCCGGTGAGCGAACTCATCCACACCTGCTACCGGATCACGGACATCGACCGCTCGGTCGACTTCTACGAGAAGCTCGGCTTCGAGGAGATGCGGCGGATGCCAATCGGCGATGAGGCGACCAACGTCTTCATGGGCCTCCCGGGCGACGGCGCCCGGCTGGAGCTCACCTTCAACCACGGCGTCACCGAGCCCTACGACATCGGCACCGGCTACGGCCACATCGCGATCACGACCGGCGACCTCGACGGCACGCTCGAGCGCCTGGCCGAGCTCGGGATCGAGCCCGAGAAGCCGCCCTACACGGTGCGCGAGGGCGGCTCGCGGCTCTGCTTCGTCCGCGACCCCGACGACTACCGGATCGAGCTGATCGAGCGCGGTTGAGGCCGCCGGGGGGCTCGGTGGTGTCTCTCGGTTTCCATGTGCCTGCGCCGGCCGTCGCGTTTTGCCGGTAGCGGTGGGCGTGAGTGTTGTGCGTGCCCGCGCGCCTCTCGTGTGAACTGAGCCCGTTCGGCGGGGCTCGCCGGTGACCGACAAAGGCGCGAGGTCGAGATCGCAGTTGACGACGAATAGCGTGGCCAACTGTGATCTCGACTTGGGCCGCACACGAAACCGACCCCAACCACGCCCGAAAGCGTGCCGCGTGCCGGCTACACACCGAACGCCACGACCTCGCCGGCCACACCTCCCACCCCCACCTTCGATCTGCCACGCGGCGCGGCCATACCCACGCCCGGCGCTCGGCTCTACCTAAGCCGCGAGCTCGAGCTCGAGCTGGTTGCCCCGCTTTCGCTGCGCCTCGATCGCCTTCGCGTAGGCGCCGTGGAGGGTGCTGCGCGCCCGAACGCCCCGCACGCCGTATGCCTCAGCCATCGCCGTGGCGAGGGTTGCCTTGAACTCGCGTCCGTGCCATGCATGCGCCCCCGTCCCGCGGCCGACGTGCAGGTGGACGAGCTCGTGGAGGAGCGTCTCGAGGATGTCGCCCGCGCTCTGGCCCGGGTGCGCCGTGAGGGAGAGGCGGTACTGCGAGGGGACCGCAAAGCCGAGCCGGTTCGGGCGCTTGGACGCGCGCCGCACCTTGAGCTCGGGCTCAGCAGCGCTGAGCGGGCCGCCGGCGAAGACCGGCAGCGCCCGCAGCCGCGTCATCTCGGCGTGCAGGTCGACCCCGGCGACGGCGTAATACGAGCGGCGGCGTCTCACGGGCGTGAGGATGGCGGCCCGGACGGACACGGTTTCACGCCGAGACGGGACTTAGGGGTGCATATAACCCCGACGCCCCGTCTCGGTCGAGTGCGGCTAGAAGCCGACGATGGGGATGATCAGGAGGGCGACGATGTTCGCCACCTTGATCATCGGGTTGATCGCAGGGCCGGCGGTGTCCTTGTAGGGGTCGCCGACGGTGTCGCCGGTGACCGACGCGGCGTGGGCCTCAGAGCCCTTGCCGCCGAAGGCGCCGTCCTCGATCAGCTTCTTCGCGTTGTCCCAGGCGCCGCCGCCCGCGGTCATCGCGAGGGCCATGAAGAGGCCGACGACGATCACGCCGATCAGCAATCCGCCGAGCGCCTTGACGCTGATCACGCCGACGAGCACGGGAATCAGGATCGGGATCAGGGACGGCAGGATCATCTCCCGCTGCGCCGCCGCGGTCACGATCGCAACCGTGTCGGCGTAGTCGGGCTTCGACGTGCCCTCCATGATTCCCGGGTTCTCCCGGAACTGCTTTCGCACCTGCTCGACGACCTCGCCCCCCGCGCGACCGACCGCTTCGATCGCGAAGGCAGCGAACAGGTAGACCATCATGCCGCCGATCAAGAGACCGATCAGCACCGCCGGGTCGGAGATGCTGAAGAAGACCGCCTCGCCGTTCTCGGCGGCGAGCTCGATCTCGAATGCCTTGAACAGCACAAGTGCCGCGAGGGCCGCGGACCCGATCGCGTAGCCCTTGGTCACGGCCTTGGTCGTGTTGCCGACCGCGTCGAGAGGGTCGGTGACGTTGCGAACGTCCTCGGGCAGCTCCGCCATCTCGGCGATGCCACCGGCGTTGTCGGTGATCGGGCCGAACGCGTCGAGGGCGACGATCAGCCCACAGAGTGAGAGCTGCGCCATCACCGCGACGCCGATGCCGTAGATGCCGGCGAGCTCGTTTGCGCCGAGGATCGCCAGCGCCAGCAGGAGCGCCGGTGCGGCCGTCGCCTGGAAGCCCTGTGCGAGGCCCTGGATGATGTTGGTGGCATGGCCGGTCTGCGAGGCCTGGGCGATCGTCTTCACCGGCCGGAAGCGGGTCGACGTGTAGTAGTCGGTGATCACGAACAGGCCACCGGTGACCGCGAGCCCGATCAGGGCGCAGAGCCAGAGGTCGGTGACGCTGATCAGATCGGCGCCGGCCTCGAGGAACCCGGTCGACAGCGGCGCGTCCATGAGCCAGTCGGTGATCGGGTAGAACGCCGCCGCCGAGATCACGGCGGATACGAGCAGGCCGCGGTAGAGCGCCCCCTCGACCTTGTCGGTCGTCGTCCGCACGGCTAGCGCGCCGACGATCGAGGCGATGATCGCAATGGCGCCCATTACCAGCGGGTAGAGCGCGACCTCGCGGGCGAAGTCCTCGGCAAAGGTGAGGACCCCGAGCAGCATCACAGCCACCGAGGTGACGGCGTAGGTCTCGAACAGGTCGGCCGCCATCCCGGCGCAGTCGCCGACGTTGTCGCCGACGTTGTCTGCGATCACAGCAGGGTTGCGGGGGTCGTCCTCGGGGATCCCGGCCTCGACCTTGCCGACCAGGTCGGCGCCGACGTCGGCCGCCTTGGTGAAGATGCCGCCGCCGAGCCGGGCGAAGACGGAGATCAGCGAGCCGCCGAACCCGAGCCCGATGAGCGCGTCGACCGCCGTCTCGTCGGTCTCGCCCAGCGGTCCGACGAGGAGCCCGTAGTAGCCGGCGACCCCGAACAGGGCGAGGCCGACGACCAGGAGCCCAGTCACCGAGCCACCCTTGAAGGCGACGTCCAGCGCCGGCGGCACGCCGCCGCGGGCCGCCTCCGCGACCCGCGCGTTCGCGCGCACCGAGAGGTTCATGCCGATGAAACCGGCCGCACCGGAGAGCACGCCTCCGATGACGAAACCGACCCCGGTGGCGACGTCCTGGATCAGCGCGATGATGATCGCAAGCGGGATCGCGACGATCGCGATGATCAGGTACTGACGGTTGAGGTAGGCCTTCGCCCCCTCCTGGACCGCGCCGGAGATCTCCTGCATGCGGTCGTTGCCGGGCGAGAGCGCCAGCAGCCGCTTTGTGACGAGTGCGCCGTAGAGCACAGCGGCGCCGGCGCACACGAGCGCGATCAGAACGCCGTAATCGGTCAGGAAATCGGTCAAGGTCTTCAGTCCTCCAGGAGGTCAGTCACGGTCGGGACACAGCAAAGACTTCGGGGCCGGAACCCCTCCCGGCCGCAAAGCGGCGCGCAGTGTAGCGGGGTGACTGGCGTTATGAGGAGCCGGGCGGGGTCCATAGACCCGACGAAGTGCCGCCCCGTGGGTCCTGCGGCCGCTCGGCGGCGGGTGGCTCCGGCTGCTGCGCGGCCGGGGCGGCCGCCTCGCCCTCACCGCCCTGTGCCTCACGGGCGTACAGCATCTGCACCTGCGAGAGCGCCTCACGAACCTGGTCGCGGGCGGCGGGTTCGAGCAGATCGACGATCGCGCGTACGGCCTCGATCCCGACCTTCGCCTGCTCGAGATCGCGCTCGTCCTCCTTCGCGATCCGACGCGCCGAGAGGTTGATGATGCTCGCGGCGCTCTCGAGCAGGAGATCCTGAACTCGGACCTTGCGCAGCTGCTCCTCGAGCATGCGCTGGACCTCTTCCGGATCCTGCGGCTCCTCGCCCTGGACACCCTCAGTGCTCACAGCAGGCGAATCTACCGTCTCACCGGCTCGCGCACGTACGTCGCGCGAGTCTGCGCGACCCCGTCCCGGTACACGTCCGCGATCGAGCTGCCGGCTTCGAACGCGGCGCGCGCTCTGATCGCGCCGTTGTCGGCCGGCACCTCGGCGTCGATCCCAAGGCGCTCCCTGGCGGGCTCGGTCCAGGCGACGATGCGCTCGAGCGCCTCACGCGCCGGAATCACCCTCTCGGCGGCGAAGTCGATCTGGCCTCCGTCGAGGCCGTAGCGGATTGCCCGCCAGAGGTTCTCCTCGATCTCGCGCTGCCCCATCGGCTCCGCCAGCCGTCCCTCGTCGTAGTCGATCGCCGACTGGGCGATGCAGGCGGTGATCAGGCCGGCGACCGCGAAGGATTCGTCGCCTCGTGTCTGCGCGTCGCAGATCCGCAGCTCGACGGTGCCGAAGCGATGGTGCGGCCGCACGCTCCACCAGAGCTGGGTCGCCTCGACGATCGAGTCCGTGCGCCGCAACAGGTCGATGAAAGCCGCGTAGGTGGCCCAGTCGCCGAAGGGTTCGTGCACCCCGCAGCGCGGAAACGTGCGGGTGAAGATCTCGCTGCGCACGGACGCGAGCCCGGAATCGCGGCCATCGAGGAAGGGGGAGTTCGCCGAGAGCGCGAGCAGCGGCGGCAGCAGGCCGCGCAGGTGATCGCAGACTGCGATCGCGCGGTCGGCACCACGGACGCCGACGTGAACGTGAAGGCTCCAGGTGTTGTTGCGCTGCGCGACCCAGCGCAGCTCATCGCGCAGCCGGTTGTAGTGGACCGTGTCGATGATCTGCTGGTCCAGGTAGCTCGCCCACGGATGCGTCCCCATCGCCGCCAGCGCCAGCCCCCGGGACTCCGCGAGGGTGAACAGTCGCCGGCGGCTCTCGGTCTGTAGCTCGCGCGCCTCGGCGAACGTCCGCGCCTTGCCGGAGCGGATCTCGATCTCGGTGTCGATCAGCTCCCCGGCGGCGGATTCGGCGAGCACGTCGTCGGCCTGGCAGGCGGTGAACAGGTCCTCGAAGGCGTGGGCGAGCTCGAGCGTCTCCGGGTCGAGAATCGCGAACTCCTCTTCGAGCCCGATCGTGAAGTCCTCAGACTCCTCGAAAATCGCGCGGATGCGTTCGAGGTCGAGCGTTGCGCCGGGCTCGGTTCCGACCTCCATCGGCTTCGCTACGCGAGGTAGAAGTAGAGCGCGTAGAGGAGGTCGACGGCGGGGCTCGACGTGTGGACGGTGACTTCGGGAGGCACCCGCAAGAGCTGCTCGGAGTAGTTGAAGAGGATCTTGACGCCGACCTCGACGAGCTGGTCGGCGACCTGCTGCGCCGCCTGCGGCGGGACCGCGAGGACCCCGACCACGACCTCCTCGTCGGCGACCACCTGCTCGAGGTCGGAGAGGGCCCGTACCGGCACGCCGCCGAGGTCGTTGCCGATCAGCTTCGGGTCGGAGTCGAAGATCGCGACGATGCGGAAGCCGTGGTCGGCGAAGATGTCGGAGCTGGCGATCGCCTGACCGAGGTTGCCGGCGCCGAAGAGGGCGATGTTGTGCTGGCCCGAGGTATGGAGGATCTTGCGGATCTCGTTGACCAGCGACTCGACCCGGTAGCCGACCCCGCGCTTGCCGAACTTGCCGAAGCCGGAGAGGTCGCGGCGGATCTGCGTCGAGTTGATGTGCGTGTACTCGGCCAGCTCCTGGGAGGAGATCGTCTCCTTGCCCATCTTCCGCGCCTGGATCAGGACCTGGAGGTAGCGCGAGAGCCGCGCCGCGACGCCGAGCGAGAGGCGCTCACCGTCGCCCAGAAGGCCGTCCGAGGTCGCCACGTCCACGGCCGTCCGCTCCCCACTCGTCTCCTCGTTCACTTCTCGAAAGTACCAAGCGCCCGCAAGATCGCGTCCCGATCGGGGACCAGCTCGCTGACGATGACGCCGTCGATCGCGATCACGGGGATGCGCTCGAGATAGGTTGCGAGCAGGCGATCGTCGCTCTCGATGTCGACCTCGTCGAGCTCCAGGCCTCCTCGTCCGGCGGCGATCTCGGCCAGCATCTCGCTCGCCTCGTCGCACAGATGACAGCCCTCGCGCCGGTAGACGCGGACCGCCGGAGCCTCAGGCATTCGCGTCCCAGCCGAGGTACTCCGGGTACGGAGTCGGCGCCAGGTGCTCGGCCGCGGCGCCGATCATCGCGGCGTTGTCGGTGCAGAGCTCTCTCGGCACGAGCTTCAACGGCAGGCCGCGCTCGGCGCACAGGTCCCGGACGCGCTCTCGCAGGAGGCCGTTGGCCGCGACCCCGCCTCCGAGCGCGACCGCCGTCCACTCGCCCCGCCCCAGCGCGCGCCGCAGCTTCGACACGAGCTGCTCGACGACCGCGGCCTGGAAGCTCGCGGCGAGGTCCGCCCTGCGGAGGCTCGCCTCGTCGCCGAGGTCGCGGACGGCGTAGACGAAGGCCGTCTTCAGGCCGCTGAAGCTGAAGTCGAGCCGCGGGTCGTTGGTCATCGCTATCGGCAGTTCGAACGCGGTCGGGATCGCCCTCCGCGGCCTCGCGCTCGATCGCGGGCCCGCCCGGGTAGCCAAGGCCGAGCAGCCGCGCCGCCTTGTCGAGCGCCTCACCGGCGGCGTCGTCGAGCGTCTGGCCGAGAACGTCGAAGCGGTCGTGCTCCGTAACGCCGGCGAGCAACGTGTGCCCGCCACTCGCGATCAGACACAGAAACGGCGGGCCGAGCGGCTCCGGCTCGAGGAAGTTCGCCGCGACGTGGCCGTGCAGGTGGTCGACGCCGACCAGCGGCTTGCCTTCGGCGGCGGCCAGGCCCTTGGCGGTCGCGAGGCCGACCAGCAACGCCCCGATGAGCCCCGGCCCGCGGGTGACCGCCACCGCGTCGACGTCGTCGATCACGACCTCGGCATCCTCGAGCGCCGCCTCGACGACCGAATTGATCAGCTCGAGGTGGTGGCGCGAGGCGACCTCCGGGACAACGCCGCCGAAGCGCTCATGGAGCTTCGCCTGGGAGGAGATCACGTTGGAGCGGATCTCCGCCCCGTCGACGACGGCGGCGCAGGTGTCGTCGCAGGACGTCTCGATCGCGAGGATCAAGCGCGATCAGGTGCTACCGGAGAGGGCGGCTCGAGCCACATGACGAGGGCGTCCTCGCCGTTGTCGTGGTAGTAGCGGCGCCGGTGGCCGGCGGCGCGGAAGCCGAAGCGCTCGTACATCTGGATCGCGCCCCGGTTCGAGGCCCGCACCTCGAGCGTGAAGCGCGCGTCCGGGCCCGCATGCTCGAACATCCGCTCCATCAACTCGGTCGCAATCCCGTCGCGCCGTCGCTCCGGCGCCACCGCGATGTTCATCAGGTGCCAGACGTCCGCGTATCGCGAGCAGACGAGGTAACCGGCGAGGCCCTCATCCGCGGGCATGCAGATGCAGATCCCCGAGGGCTTCGAGAGCTCGAGCACGAACATCGCCAGCGACCACGGCGTCTGGAAGGAGCGGCGCTCGATCGCGAGTACCGCGGGCAGGTCGCCGTAGACGAGGCCGCGGACTTCCCGCGCCCGCTCACCGGCCGGGGCCGTGCCCGCCACGCTGCTGCTCGCGCCAAAGCTCTGCATCTGGTCTTCGAAGGTAGATCGGCCTCACCTGCTCGGGGCCGACCCGCTCTGCCCCGGCGGCAAGAGCGCAGACGTTCCGCGCCGCCATCCGGTGCATCGGGTCCGCGTCGGGAGGCACCTCCGCGCCCGCGGCCTCGAGCTCCTGACGGAATCGTAGCGAGCCGTCACCGCCTGCCAGCGGGCGTGAATCGAGCTCGGCGATACGCGCGGCGAGGTCGCCGGGCGGCGCGACGAAGGCCGGCCAGACGACCTCGTCGCCGTCCCCGAGGAGAAGCCCGAACACCTCGCCACGGCGGGCGTCGAGCAGGGCCAGGCGCGGACGGTCGCCCCCGCGGGGATCCCGCGTGCGAGCGCCTCCAACGAGCCGACGGCGACGAGCGGCAATCCGCGGGCCTGGGCGAGCGCGCGCGCCGTGGCGACGCCGACGCGGAGGCCGGTGAACGTGCCCGGCCCGACGCCGACCGCGATCGCGCCCACGGCCTCCCATCCGCCGGCGGCGGCGACCGCTTCGGCGACCAGACCGAGCAGGGCAGAGGAGTGACGTGGTCTGCCGTCGGGGCCGGGGTCGGCCCAGCCCTCGAAGAGGATTCCGTCCGCCCGGGTGACGGCGACGGCGGCGTCGCCAGTCGCCGTGTCGACCCCGAGGAGGGCGACGGTACTTGTTGACGCCGCCACGCCGGGGAGACTAAGGTTCTCACCCGCCGCCGTCGGGGCGGCTGGCAACCAACTACCAATTGGAGGGGACGATGAGCAACTTGAAGCGACGCCGTGCCATGGCTGCGCTGGGCGTTCTCGCGATCGCCGCGACCGGGGCCGCATGGTCGGGATGCGGTGACGACGAGGACGCGGTCGAGGAGGCCCAGGAGCAGGCGGAAGAGACCGCCGACGAGATCCAGGGCGAGGTCGATGAGGCCATCGACGAGGCCCAGGAGGCCGTCGACAACGGCGACGTCGACGAGGCGATCGACGAGGCCCAGCAGTCGGCCGAGGAGACCGCGGACGAGATCCAGGATCAGGCCAACGAAGCCGTCGAAGCCGCCCAGAGCGGCGACGCTGACGCGGCCGAGGACGCCGCCAACGAGGCGGTCGACCAGGCAACCGACGCCGCCAACGAGGCGGTCGACCAGGCACAGGAAGCCATCGACCAGGCCCAGCCGTAAGCACTCATCCGGGCGGCACCGGCGCGAGGAACTCCACCTCGCGCCGGTCGCCTCCCGCGTGCAGCAGCCTCACCTCCCAGACGGCCCCCGCCCGCTCGAGCTCCAACTCGGCGGCGCCGATCTCGGGCCACTCGATGAACGTGACCGCATCGGCGGTCAGGTAGTCGTCCACCAGCCCCGGTTCCTCCCCTTCCAGTCCGCCGAGGCGGTAGAGGTCGAGGTGGGACACCGGCACGCGCCCGCGGTAGCGGCGCCCGATCGTGAAGGTCGGCGAGACCACCGGCCCCTCGACCCCGAGGGCCCGGCTCGCCCCGCGAATCAAGGTCGTCTTGCCGGCACCGAGCTCGCCGGAGACGAGGACGACGTCGCCCGGGCTCAGCTTTGCGGCGAGCTCGGCTCCGAGCGCCTCGGTCTCCGCGCTCCCGCCGGTCGTTCGCGTGGTCATCCTCCGAAGAGATCGAGCTGGTTGGCGGGGTCGACCGCCGCGGCTTCGCTTTCGGCCTCGAGCTCGGCGGCGTCCGGGCGCGCGCCGGGTATCGGCTCGTCGAGGAGCGTCGCCAGGCGGCCGAAGTCCTCGCGGCAGGTCTCGACCAGAGAGGGATTCCGCAGGGCCGCCGCCGGATGGAGCAGCGGGAGCACGAAGACGGTGCGGCCGGCGAGCTCGTGCACCTGTGGCGTCCCGCGGACGCGGGTGATGCCGAGCGGGCTGCCGGTGATCTTCTTGGTCGCGAAGTTGCCGAGCGTCGCGATCACGCGCGGCTGGATCAGCTGGATCTGGCGCTCGAGGTAGGGCCAGCACGCCTCGATCTCCTCCGGCTGCGGATCGCGGTTGCCGGGCGGGCGGCTCTTGAGGACGTTGCAGATGAAGACGCTCTCGCGCTCGAGGCCGATGCCGCCGAGGAGTTCATTCAGCAGGCCGCCGGCGCGGCCGACGAAAGGCAGCCCCTGGCGATCCTCTTCCGCCCCCGGCGCCTCGCCGACGAAGATCAGGTCCGCGTCGGCATGGCCGGCGCCGAAGACGGCCTTGCGTCCGGGTCTCATGGAGCGGGCAGCGGGTGCACCCGGCGACATCCTTGTACAGCTCGACCAGCGCCTCGCGGCGCTCGGGTGCGCCGCTCACTTGGGCTTGCCCCGCTGCTTGGCCCTCGCGCGCTGAGCGTCGCGGGTGGCCTTGTAGCGGGCTTTCGTCGTCCGGTGGAGCTCCGCGTTCTTGCCCTCCTGCTTGCGCGCCTCGCCGCGGGTCTTCACGAGGTGCATCGAGGGCGCCTGCGCCGAGAGCATCCGCTTGGTCTCGGGCGCGCCGCAGATCCGGCATTCCACGGACTCGGTGCCGAGATCGACGAGCGCGTCGAACCGCTCGTTACAGCGCTCGCAGTCGAACTCGTATATCGGCATGCACGAAGCCTAATCCGCCGGGCGGGCCTCACATCCGCGTGCCGGTTCCCGCGTGCAGCGGTCGGAGTGGCGCCCAATCGCTGCCACGGCGAGGACCCCCACGGCTCGAAAGAGCCGAAAAGGACCGTTACCTCCGCGCCGGTGCCGGGTAACATTCCCTTCACGCCGCGACCCGCCGAGGGCGTGGACGAGCCGGACAGCCCGGCAACGACACCGCAGGACAACCCAACGCCGTCTGGTATCTCCGATGAGGGAACTGGAACGGGATTTCCCGACACCAAGCGCAGTGCGCGACGCTTCAGTGCCGTCGCTGACGATCGTCGGCGACGGGCGGGTCGGTGGCAGCATTGCCGCAGCCGCCCGCCGCGCGGGGCTCGAGGTGACGACGGGTGGGCGCGCCGACGGCTGCGAGGCTGCACAGGCGAGCGAGGTCGCTCTGCTCTGCGTTCCCGACGACGAGATCAGGTCCGCTGCGATGAGGATCTGCGCCGCCGTCCCGCCGCTTCGAAGCGTCGGTCACGTCAGCGGCGCTACCCGGCTGGACGCGCTCGCCTCCTGCGCCGAGCGGGGCGCCTCGACCTTCTCGCTGCACCCGCTGCAGACGATCCCCGACCCTCACACCGACCTGACGGGCGCGCCGTGTGCGGTAGCCGGCTCGGACGCAGAGGCCCTCGCCCTCGCCGGTGACCTCGCCGAGCGCCTCGGGATGCGCCCGTTCGAGATCGCCGAGGAGTCCCGCGCCGCGTATCACGCGGCCGCCGCGATCGCCTCGAACTTCCTCATCGCCCTCGAGGAGTCGGCGGGCGAGCTGCTTGCCCGCGCCGGGGTCGGCGAGCCGCGCGAGATCCTCGCACCCCTCGTCCTGCGCAGCGCCGCCAACTGGGCAGAGCGCGGCGATGCCGCCCTCACCGGCCCGATCGCCCGCGGCGACGAGGAGACGATCGAGCGCCACCGAGAGGCGATTGAGCGGCTGGCGCCCGAGCTGCTCGCTCTCTACGACGCGCTCGCCGAGCGCACCGCCGCGATCGCGAAGGGGTCCGACCGATGACGCGGGTGATCCGCACCCACGCCGAGCTCGACGAAGCGCTCGCCGGCGCTCGGGCCGACGGCCGATCGGTTGGCCTCGTGCCGACGATGGGCTTTCTCCACGATGGCCATCTGGCGCTCCTGCGCGCCGCGAGCGAACGCTGCGACACCGTGATCATGAGCCTCTTCGTCAACCCGGCGCAGTTCGGCCCCGGCGAGGACCTCGACGCGTATCCACGTGATTTCGACCGCGACGTCGACCTCGCCGCCGGAGCGGACGTCGATCTCGTCTATGCGCCGTCGGAGGACGAGATCTACCCACCGGGGTTCGCGACCACGGTCGAGGTCGGCGGCCTCACCGACGTCCTCGACGGCGACCCCGGTCGCCGCGGCGCCGCCCACTTCCGCGGCGTGACGACCGTCGTCGCCAAGCTCTTCAACACGGTCCGCCCGCAGGTCGCGTTCTTCGGCCAGAAGGACGCCCAGCAGGCGCTCGTGATCCAGCGGATGACGCGTGACCTCGACTTCGGCATCGAGATCGTCGTCGTGCCGACCGTGCGCGATGCCGATGGGCTCGCGATGAGCTCGCGGAACGCGTATCTGGAAAGTGTGGACCGCGCCCGGGCCACCGCGATCTACCGCTCGCTGCGAGCCGTCGAGGCTGCCGTCCAGCGTGGCGAGCGCGACGCCGCGTCCGCCGTCCGCGCCGGCCTTGCCGAGCTCGATGCGGCCGGGATCGAGCCGGAGTACCTGGAGGCGCGCGATGCCGAGACGCTCGCGCCGATCGAGAGCTTCAACGGCCGCCCCGTTCTGGTGGCCGTCGCCGCGCGCGTCGGCAGGGCGCGGCTGATCGACAACGTGCTGATCGAGGGCGCCTAGCGCCCCTGGCAGGAGGAACCGATGCAGAGACAGATGCTGAAATCGAAGATCCACCGGGCCACGGTGACGGGGTGCGACCCCGACTACGTCGGCTCGATCACGATCGACCCGGAACTGATGCGCCAGGCCGACCTGCTCGTCAACGAGCAGGTGCACGTCTGGGACATCGAGAACGGCTCGCGCTTCGTCACGTACGCGATCGAGGGCGAGCCGGGAGGCCGCGAAGTCAAGGTCAACGGCGCCGCCGCCCTGCTCGTGAACGAGGGCGACAAGGTGATCGTCGCCTCGTTCGGCGCCTACGACGAGCGTGACCTCGAGGCCTACTCACCGGTCGTCGTCCACGTTGATGAGGGCAACGAGATCGCCCGCGTCGACTCCCACCCGGAGGTCCTCCTGGACTCTCCCCTCGCTTCCCAATCATCAATCAGTCAACCCGAAAATGGCGGACGCGAAGCGGAGCACATTTTCGGAACGTTGGAGGTTTCATGAGCGTTCACAAGCAGCAGTCGATGGATCCCGCGGCCCCGCAGCGCCCGAAGGTGCAGCTGCCGCGACTCAGCGAGATGAAGATGAACGCGGAGCCGATCGTGATGGTGACCGCGTACGACCATCCCTCGGCGCAGGTCGTCGAAGCGGCCGGGGTCGACGTCGTCCTCGTCGGCGACTCGGCCGCGATGACCGTGCTCGGCTACGACTCGACCGTCCCGGTCGGCCTCGACGAGATGCTGATGCTCGCCGCCGCGGTGCGCCGCGGCCTGAAGACGCCCTTCCTCGTCGGCGACCTGCCGTTCGGCTCATACGAGGCCTCGGACGAGCAGGCGGTGGAGACCGCGATGCGGTTCGTGAAGGAGGCGGGGTGCGACGCGGTCAAGCTCGAGCGCGGCGGCAGCTCCGTCGACCGGGCGCGAGCGATCGTCCGCGCCGGGATCCCGGTCATGGGCCACGTCGGCCTGACGCCGCAGACCGCGACGGCCCTCGGCGGCTTCAAGGCGCAGGGGAAGACGGCCGGCAGCGCGTCGCTGATCGCGAAGGAGGCCCTCGCGCTCCAGGCGGCCGGCTGCTTCGCGATCGTCTTCGAGGCAATTCCCGCGGAGATCACGGCCGCGCTGATGCCGGCGATGACGATCCCGGTGATCGGGATCGGCGCCGGCGGGGCGACCGATGGCCAGGTGCTCGTCTACCACGACCTGCTCGGGATCTTCGGCGGACACGCGGCCAAGTTCGTCAAGCGATATGCCGAGGTGCGCGAAGAGATGATTCGGGGCGTCGCCGCCTACGCGGTCGAGGTCCGGGAAGCGACCTTCCCCGGCCCCGAGCACGACTACGCCGTGGACCCCGACGAACTCACCGCTTTCCGGCGGTATCTCGAGCAGGAGGGGCCCGCGAGCGCCTTCACCGGCGACTGGTCCGCTACCGAGATCTGAGGCTCGCGCGCGTCCGGCCACCCGGACGGAGGCAGTTCTGTACGGGTGGTCGGGAGGCGCGCGGCCTCTGGCCCCTAATCTTTCGCCGATGCCTACGGTCCCGGGGGGTCTTTACGACCCCAAATACGAGCATGACGCGTGCGGCGTTGCCGCGGTCGCGCGCCTGGACGGCGTCGCGATCCACGACGTGGTCGAACGAGCCCTGCGGGCGCTCGACGACCTCGAGCACCGCGGTGCCGCCGGCGCCGACCCCTCGAGCGGCGACGGCGCCGGGATCCTGCTCGCTCTCCCGCACGGCTTCCTCCGCTCCCGGGCCGGCGAGTTCGGCGCCGGAGAGATTCCGGATCCGGGACGTGTCGCGCTGGCGATGTGCTTCCTGCCCAGGGACGACGCCCGGGCGACGGAGATCGCGGCGCTGCTCGAGCGCACGGTCGCGGAGCACGGTGGCGAGCCGCTCGGCTGGCGCGACGTGCCCACCGACACCGAGCACGCCGGGCGCACCGCCCTCGAGGTAGCGCCGGACTGCCGCCAGCTCCTGATCGGCGCCGGCCCCGAGGTCGGTGATCAGGACGACTTCGAGCGCCGCCTCTTCGTCATCCGCCGCCTGGTCGAGCTCGAGGTTGGCGCCGACGTCCACTTCGCCAGCTTCTCGTCGCGGACGATCGTCTTCAAGGGAATGCTGACGGCGCCGCAGCTCGCCGGCTACTTCCCCGACCTGCGTGACCCGGAGATGGCGTCCGCGCTCGCGGTCGTCCACTCACGTTTCTCCACCAACACCTTCCCGAGCTGGGAGCTCGCCCACCCGCACCGCTTCTCCGCCCACAACGGCGAGATCAACACCCTGCTGGGCAACCTCGCCTGGATGCGGGCCCGCGAGGCGGCGCTGCGCTCGGAGGAGATCGGCGAGGTCCTCTCACGCTGCCTGCCGCTGATGGACGACGGAATCTCCGACTCGGCGGCGTTCGACCGGGCCCTCGAGCTGCTCCTCATCTCCGGCCGGTCACTCGCGCACGCGCTGATGATGCTGATCCCGATGGCCCATGAGGGCAATCCGGAGCTGCCCGAGGAGCTCCACGGCTTCTACCGGTATCACGCCTCCCTCTTGGAGCCCTGGGACGGTCCCGCGGCGCTCGTCACCTCCGACGGCCGCCACGTTGCGGCGACGCTCGATCGCAATGGCCTGCGCCCCGGCCGCTGGCTTGTCACCGACGACGGATGGGTCGTGCTCGGCTCCGAGGCCGGCGTCCTCCCCTTCGAGGCCGAGCGCGTCGTCAAGCGCGGGCGACTGCGCCCGGGCCACCTGTTCATCGTCGACACCGAGACGGGCCGGGTCTCCGACGACCTCGACGCGGAACTCGAGGTGGCGCGCCAACAGCCCTATGGCCAGTGGCACGAAGAGCACTCCCTGCGCCTCGAGGACCTACGGGAGCACGAGATCTCACGCGAGCACGAGCCGCTCCGGATCCGCCAGCTCGCCTTCGGCTACTCGCAGGAGGACCTCCGCGTGTTGATCGGGCCGGCGGCGAACGACGGAGCCGAGCCGGTCGGCTCGATGGGGAACGACGCCGCCCTCGCGGCGCTCTCCGAGCGCGATCCGTCGCTCTTCTCCTACTTCAAGCAGCGCTACGCCCAGGTGACGAACCCGCCGATCGACTCGGTCCGCGAGCAGATCGTGATGAGCCTCGAGGTGCGGGTCGGCGACTCGCTCAACCTCCTGGGCGAGACGCCCGAGCATGCGAACAAGCTCGTCCTCCCCCACCCCGTCCTCCGCGACGAGGAGCTGTCGCGAATCGCCCACTCGACCCACCCTGCGATCCGCGCCCACACGATCGACACGACCTGGCCCCTGGCCGAGGGTGCGGAGGGGATCGCCGAGGCGCTTCGCCGGATCTGCCGCGAAGCCGACGAGGCGCACGCGGACGGCGCCACCGTGCTCATTCTCAGCGACCGGGCCGTCTCCGCCGAGCGCGTCCCGATCCCGTCGTTGCTAGCCCTCGGGACCGTCCACCACCACCTCGTCCGGGCCGGTATCCGGCTCGACGCGAGCATCATCGTCGAGTCGGGGGAGCCGCGCGAGGTCCACCACCTCGCCTGCCTGATCGGCTACGGCGCCAGCGCCGTCAACCCGTATCTGATGATCGACTCCGTCTCGGACCTCTCGGGCCGGGCGGAGCTCGACCCGGGGATCACCGACGCGCTCGCCCGCGACCAGCTGATCGCGGCGATGCGAAAGGGTCTGCTCAAGGTCATCTCGAAGATCGGGATCGCGACGATCTCCTCCTACTGCGGCGCCCAGGTATTCGAGGCCGTCGGGCTCGACCGCGACCTCGTCGAGCGCCACTTCACCGGGACGCCGTCGAGCGTCGGCGGCGTCGGCCTCCCGGTCCTCGCCGAGGAGGCGCTCGAGCGCCACGCGCGCGCCTACCCGGGCGCCCACGGGCGGGTCCTCCCCGAGCACGTCGAGGACTCCCTGCTGCCGGCCGCGCACGCGGCCCTGCTGCCGCAGGGCGGGCTGTATGCCTGGCGGCGCGACGGCGAGCGCCACGCCTGGGATCCGTCGACGATCGCCACGCTCCAGCGCTCGGTGCGCTCGAACGGGGGCGGCCGCGATTCGTACGAGGAGTTCTCGCGCCGCGTCAACGAGGAGAACGGCGCGCTCGGCGTCCTGCGCGGTTTGCTGCGAGTCCGGGACTCCGGGGAGTCGCTGCCGATCGAGTCCGTCGAGCCGGCGGCGCAGATCGTGCGCCGTTTCGTCACTGGCGGGATGAGCCTCGGAGCCCTGTCGCCGGAGGCGCACGAAACCCTCGCGGTGGCGATGAACCGCATCGGCGGGATGTCGAACTCCGGCGAGGGCGGCGAGGACGAGCGGCGCTACGTGCGCGACCCGAACGGCGACCTGCGCATGTCGCGGATCAAGCAGGTCGCCTCCGGCCGCTTCGGCGTCACCGCCCACTACCTCTCGCAGGCGAACCAGATCCAGATCAAGATCTCGCAGGGCTCGAAGCCCGGCGAGGGTGGCCAGCTGCCCGGCCACAAGGTGGACGACTACATCGCCCGGCTTCGCTTCTCGACCCCCGGCGTCGGCCTGATCTCACCGCCGCCGCACCACGACATCTACTCGATCGAGGACCTGAAGCAGCTGATCTACGACCTGCGGGCCGCGAACCCACGGGCCTCCGTGTCGGTCAAGCTCGCCTCCGAGGCCGGGGTCGGCACGGTTGCGGCCGGCGTCGCGAAGGCGGGGGCCGACCACGTGGTCATCGCCGGCCACGACGGTGGTACCGGCGCCTCGCCGCTCTCCTCGATCCAGGCCGCCGGGGTCCCGTGGGAGATCGGCCTCGCGGAAACGCAACAGACGCTGCTGCGCAACGACCTCCGCTCGCGGATTATCGTGCAGGTCGACGGCGGCATGCGGACCGGGCGCGACGTGGTGATCGGCGCTTTGCTCGGGGCCGAGGAGTTCGGCTTCGCCACCGCCCCCCTGATCGCGGTCGGCTGCATCATGATGCGCGTCTGCCACCTGAACACCTGCCCGGTGGGGATCGCGACCCAGGATCCGGAGCTGCGGCGGCGGTTTGCCGGGACCCCGGAGCAGGTCGTCGACTACCTCGTCATGGTCGCGGAGGAGGTGCGCGCACTCCTCGCCTCGCTCGGCGCCGAGAAGCTGGAGGACATCGTCGGCCGGGTCGAGCTGCTGGACCCCGAGCTCGAGACCCAGAGCCCGAAGGCGGCCTCGATCGACCTCCGAGATCTGCTCGAGGTCCCCGACAACGTCGGCGAGGACGATTCCCGCCACCAGACCCGCAAGCCGGAGCCGTTCGCACCCACCTTCGACGAGCGCGAGCTGCTCGCCGCCGCGCGCCCGGCGCTCGACCGCTCGCAGAAGGTGAAGATCGAACGCGAGCTGGCCAACGTCGACCGCGCCGTCGGCGGCCGCCTCTCCTACGAGGTGGTCCGCCGCCACGGTCACGCCGGCCTCCCCGCCGACGCGATCTCCGTCGCCCTGCGTGGCTCGGCCGGGCAGAGCTTCGGCGCCTGGCTCGCCCCCGGGATCACGCTCGCGCTCGAGGGCGAGGCGAACGACTACGTGGGCAAGGGCCTCTCGGGAGGAATCCTCTCGATCCGCCCGCCCGACGGTACGACCTACGACGCGGCCGAGAACGTGATCGTCGGCAACGTCGTCCTCTACGGGGCGACCGACGGGCGCGCGTTCTTCTCCGGCCTCGCGGGCGAACGCTTTGCGGTCCGCAACTCGGGCGCGCAGGCGGTCGTCGAGGGCGTCGGCGAGCACTGCTGCGAGTACATGACCGGCGGCCGCGTCGTCGTTCTCGGCCCGACCGGGCGGAACTTCGCCGCCGGGATGAGCGGCGGGGTCGCGTACGTCTTCGACCCGAACGGGCGGCTGCCGGAGCGGATCAACGCCGAGCTCGTCGACATCCAGTCGCTGACCGGGCGCGAGGCCGTGCACGTGCACGGGCTCGTCTCCGAACACGAGGTGAGGACCGGCTCGAAGCTCGCCGCAAAATTACTCGCCGACTGGGAGCGCAGCCTGGCCGCCTTCGTACGCGTGATCCCGCGCGAGTACGCGCGCATCCTCGCCGAACGCGAGGACAAGCTCCGCCGGGTGCCGGTCTAGTGGGCGTTCACTGATGAGCCGAGACCCGCGCGCATTCATGGAGTGGACCCGTGTCCCGGATCCGGAACGGGACCCGGCGACCAGAGTCCGCGACTACCGCGAGATCTTCGGCACCCTGCCCAACGACGAGCTCCGCCACCAGGGCGCCCGGTGCATGGACTGCGGCGTGCCGTTCTGCAACGACGCCTGTCCGCTCGGCAACCTGATCCCGGACTGGAACGACCTCGTCCGCCGCGACGACTGGGCCTCGGCGATCGGCCAGCTGCACGCCACCAACAACTTCCCGGAGTTCACCGGGCTGATCTGCCCGGCGCCGTGCGAGTCGGCGTGCGTGCTCGACATCGCCGACGACCCGGTGATGATCAAGCAGATCGAGTACGCGATCGTCCACCGCGCGTTCGAGGAGGGGTGGATCACGCCCCAGCCGCCGATCTCACGGACCGGCAGGACGGTAGGCGTGATCGGCTCGGGGCCCGCGGGGATGGCCGTCGCGGCAGAGCTGAACCAGGTCGGGCACCAGGTGACGGTCTACGAGCGCGACGAGTCGGTCGGCGGGCTGATGCGGTTCGGCGTTCCCGATGCGAAGCTCGAGAAGTGGATGATCGACCGCCGCGCCGAGCTGCTCGAAGCGGAGGGCGTCAGCTGGGAGTGCGGCGTCGATGTCGGCAAGGACGTTTCGACCGAGGAGCTCCGGGACCGCCACGACGCGCTCGTGGTGGCGATCGGCTCGCGGGTCGAGCGTGACTTCGAGGCGCCGGGGCGGAAGCTGACCGGCGTCCACTTCGCGATGGACTACCTCTATCAGCGAAATCGCTGGGTCGCGCGCAGCGAGGGGCGCCCCGCTCCCGAGCCGGAGCCGGCCGCGGAGATCAGTGCCGCCGGCAAGCACGTGGTCGTGATCGGTGGGGGCGACACCGGCATGGATTGCATCTCGAACGCCAACCGCGAGGGCGCCCTGAGCGCGACGCTGCTCGACGTCTACCCGGAGGTTCCGCCCGACGGCCGCTACGACGACACGCCCTGGCCCCTGTCGCCGAAGCGCTCCGTGACGACCTACGCCCTCGACGAGGGCGGCGAGCGGCGTTTCGGGCATCAGGTCCTGGAGCTGCGAGGCGAGGGTTCGGTGGACGCGGTCCGCGCTCGCCGCGTGACCGGGAACTCCTCGCGCACGCTCGAGCCCGTCGCGGGCAGCGAGCTCGAGCTGGAGGCGGAGCTCGTCCTGATCGCAATCGGGTTCCTGCACCCTGAGCGCGAGGGTCCGATCGACGAGCTCGGCCTCGAGCTCGACCGGCGCGGGAACGTCGTCGCGCGCACATACGAGACCTCGACCGAGGGCGTCTACGCCGCGGGCGACGCCCGCGTCGGCCAGTCGCTCGTGGTCACCGCGATCGCCGAGGGCCGCCGCTGCGCCAGGATCGTGGACCGGGCCCTGCGCGCGCCAAACGCCTGAGTCGTCCTTCAGCCAACCCGGCCGTCCCGGACGCGAGCGGAGGGCCCGGGGGTCGCCCGGCCCCCTGGCCGTCCAAAGGCAAACGTCCCTTACACCCCCCTATCCGGGGGCGTACGGGACGTTTGGTGGTCGATCTCGGGGCGTACGGGACGTTTGGTGGTCGATCTCGGGGCGACCCCGATCCCGCCGCTCTGCAGATCACGGGCGACGATCGCGTACCTGCCGGCGCGATCTGGGCGCGCGGGCCTCACTCCTTCGAGGGCTTGAACTCGATCTCTCGGATCACCTTCGCCGGCGCGCCGGCGGCGATCGAGCCGGCCGGGATGCTCTTGGTGACCACCGAGTTCGAGCCGATCACGGACCGGTCCCCGATCTCGACCCCGCCCATGACGACGCAGTTGACCCCGAACCAGACGTTCGACCCGATCTTCACCGGCCCGCGCGGCTTGAATCCCTGCCAGGTGATCGGCACGTCCGGGTCGTCGTAGCGATGGTCCGCGTCGCCGACGAAGCATCCATTCGCGAACATCACGTGGTCGCCGATCTCGATCCGCTCGGCGGCGGCGAGCATCACGTTGCGGTTGAGGAAGCACCCGGAGCCAATCGAGATCTCCGCCTCGGGCCCGAGGGTGAGCCAGCATCCGGGCTCGAACAGAGTCCCCTCCCCCACCCGCAAGCGCCCGGACTCGAGTGCTTCCAGCACCTCGCCCTCGATCGGATGGCGGGCGTAGGCCCCGGCCTGCGCCATCGCGCGGTTGATCCGCCAGCGTCGGCGGAGTCGACGGTTGCGGTCATACCAGCGCCGCTTCGCCCACCAGGTTCGCCACTCGCCGAGGTCGGCCATCCGCGCCGGACCTTCTCAGATCCTGGTAAGCCGCGCGCGCAAGGGCTGTCCCGCCGGCAGGACCGCAGGGGAATCGGGCGAATTGCAGGGATATCGTGGGGGGTTGCTGATGCCTGGATCCGACCGAACGACGCCCGGGGAGGGAACCGACCCGGCCGAGGAGCTGGAGTGGGCGGCCGACCGGCTGCGGAGCGAAGTCGTCGGCAGCCTCGTGGCGGAGGGCGAGCGGCTCTGGCGCCGGCTCGCCGAGGCCCACGAGGGCGCCGAGAACCGCGTCGAGAAGCACCTCACCGGGGTCGAGCAGGAGGTGACGGCCCGGCTCGATGCGCGCTTCGACGGCGAGGCGGCGAAGCTCGCCGAGTACGCCCGCGAGCTCGAGGAGCTCTCGCAGCGCCGGCTCGAGACCCACGCGGCCGCTCTGACCGAGTCGGTGGCCGAGCGCGCCGGCGAGGTCCTCGCCGCCGAGGTCGCCCGCATCCGCTCAGAGACGTCGGAGCAGCTCGCCGGACACGCCCGCGAAGTGGTCGAGCTTGCCCGGGTCGCGCGCGCCGCGGAGGCCGAGCGCGAGAAGCGGCTCGCCCATGGGCTCGCGATGATCGACGAACGCGGCACCGCCGCCCTCGCCGAGCGGTTCGCAGCGCTCGAGGAGTTTGCCCGCGAGCTGGCCGAGGAGATCGAGGGGCGCCTGCGACCGCGGCCGCTCGACATCCCGCGCCCCGGCTCGAACGGACAGACGCGCCTCGAGCGGCCCTGAACCGCGCTCGGAGGCGTCAGGAGTCCACCGGCCGAGCGAAGACGACGAACCGCTGCTCGTCGGAGAAGAGCGGGTGACAGGTGGTGAGCACGAGGCGCTCGGAGCGTGTCGGCCCGGCAACCCAGTACTCGTCGGGCTCCACCACCATCGACTTCGTCACCTCGTAGTCGAAGCGCCCGTACGGCATCGAGGCAACGATCCGGTCCCCGGCGTCGAGTTCGTCGAGGCGCCGGAACGGGGCCAGGTACGTGGTCCGATGTCCGGCGATCGCGACCGTGGTGCCCTCTCCGGGGAGAGCCGTCTCCGCGAAATGACCGGGGCCCTTGCGCAGGCTGACGTCGCCGGCCCCCTCGACGATCACCTGGGCCGTCTCGATCGCGGGAATCTCGATCCGGCCGAGCGGATCGCCGAGCCCGGTCCGCCGACGGAGCTCCGCCGCGGCGAGGGCATCCCGTTCCGCGCGAGGCGCCGGGTCGGGATCGGGTGCGACCGCGGGCCAGCGCCGCTCGAGCGCGTCGAGACCCTGCCGGAGCTCCGACTGCGAGTGGCTCGCCGCGACCGCGGACAGCGGCTCCTGCCAGAGCGCCGTTACCCCGAGGTCGATGGCGACGACGGCCGCCGCGGTCGCCACGGCGGTCGCGGAGACGTCGAGGCTCCGCGCCAGGGCGCCCCCGCCGACGGGCTGCGGCGCCGAGATCGGGAAGTCGAAGTAGCGGACCGAGGCGGGCGCGTTGGCCACCGCCCAGCGCTCCCGCGCGGCTGCGAGCAGCTCGCCGGGCGCGACCCCCCCGCTGCGCAGCAGCTGATGCTCGAGCGACTCGTCACCGGCGCGCCAGCGCGCGAGCAGCATGCGACGTCGCGAGACCAGGCCGAGGCGCGCCGCGGAGACCGCGAGCGAGCGCTCCGCGAGAACGTCAGGCGCCATCCTCGCGCAGCCTCCGGGCCGCGAAGCGCAGCCCGAGGCTGAGCGCGATCATCGCGACGAGGATGCCGGCGAGCACGACGAGCGGAGATCCGGTGCTCGGCAGGTCGCTGTCGGGCGCCGGAGTGGGTGCGGTATTCGAGTCCGCCGGCCCGTCGTCGGGAAGCGGCACCGGGTCGGAGGGCTCGGCCTCGGTGCCCGACCCGCCGTTCTGCGCGAGCGCGCCCGGCGCGAAGGCGGCCGTGAGCGTGAGGGCGACGAGCAGCACGCCCGCGGCCCGCAGATAGCGCTCGCCTCTCCCTCTCAATCGCATCGCCCCGAGGCAATGACTACCTCAAAACGGGTAACCCCTTCTCCACGGGCGCCCGTTTGCAAGCGAGCTTGCGCCGGTGGCCCAGTCCTCGCGGGCGATGCAAGGGCCGTCCGGGGGTTGGTGCCCAGCCCGCGAGAGAGATATCTGTCTAGGCGGCGACCGGCTGGCGCTTGCGGGTGCGGCGCGGCTTCGGCGCCGGCTCCTCGGCTTCGACGAGTTCTCGCAAGAACTTGCCGGTGTAGGAGGTCGGCGAGCCGGCGACCTGCTCCGGGGTCCCGGTCGCGATCGAGCTCGCCCCCGGCCTCGCCGCCCTCGGGGCCGAGGTCGATGATCCAGTCGGCGGTCTTGATCACGTCGAGGTTGTGCTCGATCACGAGCACCGTGTTGCCCTGGTCGACGAGCCGGCCGAGGACCTCGAGCAGGCGCTCGACGTCGGCGAAGTGGAGGCCGGTGGTCGGCTCGTCGAGGATGTACAGCGTCTGCCCGGTCGCCACCTTGGAGAGCTCGGTGGCGAGCTTCACCCGCTGCGCCTCGCCGCCGGAGAGCTGGCGTCGCGGGCTGGCCGAGGCGGATGTAGTCGAGGCCGACGTCGTGCAGGGTCTGCAGGCGGCGGTGGATCTTCGGGATCTGGGCGAAGAACTCGACCGCCTCCGCCACCGGCATCTCGAGCACGTCGGCGATCGACTTGCCCTTGAAGCGGACCTCGAGCGTCTCGCGGTTGTAGCGGCGCCCGTGGCACTGCTCGCAGGGCACGTAGACGTCGGGCAGGAAGTGCATCTCGATCTTGATCTGCCCGTCGCCCTTGCAGACCTCGCAGCGCCCGCCCTTGACGTTGAACGAGAAGCGGCCCGGCTTGTAGCCGCGCGCCCGCGACTCCCGGGTGTCCGCGAAGAGCTCGCGGATGTGGTCGAAGAGCGCCGGTGTAGGTGGCGGGGTTCGAGCGCGGCGTGCGCCCGATCGGCGACTGGTCGATGTTGATGATCTTGTCGATCTGCTCGATGCCGTCGATTCGCGTCGTGGGCGCCGGGACGCAGCCGCGCCCGGTGCAGGCGGTTGGCGACCGCGCGGTAGAGGATCTCGTTGACGAGGGTCGACTTGCCCGACCCCGAGACCCCGGTGACGCCGTGAAGACGCCGAGCGGGAAGGCGACATCGACGCCCTTGAGGTTGTGCTGGCGGGCGCCGCGAACGACGAGCTCGCCGTCCGGGCTTGCGTCGCTCCTCGGGGACCGGGATCCCCCGCTCGCCCGGAGAGGTACTGGCCGGTGAGCGATTCGGGCGTGCGCTCGACCTCCGCCGGCGTGCCCTCGGCGACGATCTCGCCGCCGTGCTCGCCCGCGCCGGGGCCGAGGTCGACGACGTGGTCGGCGGCGCGGATCGTGCCCTCGTCGTGCTCGACGACGATCACCGTGTTGCCGAGGTCGCGCAGGCGCTCGAGCGTCCCGATCAGCTTCTCGTTGTCGCGCTGGTGGAGGCCGATCGAGGGCTCGTCGAGGATGTAGAGCACGCCGACCAGGCTCGAGCCGATCTGGGTCGCGAGCCGGATCCGCTGCGCCTCGCCGCCCGAGAGCGTCGTCGCCGACACGCTCGAGCGACAGGTAGCCGATCCCGACCGAGACTCGAGGAAGGCGCAGCCGCTCGTCGATCTCGCGGACGATCAGCCGGGCGATCGGCGCGCTCGGTCTCGGTCAGCTCGAGCTTCTCGATCCACTCGAGCGCGGCGCGTCGCCGAGAGCCGCGAGTACTCGTAGATGTTGAGGCCCGCCGACCGTGACCGCGAGGCTCTCGGGCCGCAGCCGGGCGCCGTCGCACGCCGGGCACGGCTGCAGCGCCATCAGCTCCTCGATCCGCTCGCGCGTGTTCTCCGAGTCGGTCTTCTCGTAGCGGCGCTCGAGGCTGTGGAGCATGCCCTCGAAGCGGACGCGTGTAGGTGCGGCGGCGGCCGAAGCGGTTCTTGTAGGTGATCGTGTGGCGCTCGTCGCCGGTGCCGTCGAGCAGGAGCTTGCGGTCGGCGTCGGGCAGGTCCTGCCAGGGGACGTCGGTGTCGATGTCGTTGGCCTCGGCGACCGCCTCGAGCAGCCGCCGGTAGTAGACGCGAGGCCGCGCTCCGTCCACGGCTGCAGAGCGCCCTCGGCGATCGAGAGCGTCGGGTCCGGGACGATCAGCTCCGGATCGATCACCCGCTGGAAGCCGAGCCCGTGACAGCGCTCGCAGGCGCCGTGCGGCGAGTTGAAGGAGAAGATCCGCGGCTCGAGCTCCGGCATCGAGGTGCCGCAGTTGAGGCAGGCGAACTTCTCGCTGAAGACGCAGCACCTCGCCGCGCTTGCCACTGGCCGCTCAGGGCCTGGGAGCCCTCGGCTGACCCGTCCGGCCCCGGAGGCGAGTCCGCGGAGGCGGGCGGCACGTCGATCAGCTCGACCTCGACGAGCCCGTCGGCGAGCCCGCTCGCCGCCTCGATCGACTCGGAGAGCCGCTTGCGCAGGCCCTCCTTCATCACCAGCCGGTCGACGACGATCGAGATGTCGTGCTTGTACTTCTTGTCGAGCGACGATGCTCCTCGTCGAGCCGGCGCAGCTCGCCGTCGACGACGGCGCGCGCGTAGCCCTGCCGCGCGCATCTCCTCGAGCAGCTTCCCGTACTCACCCTTGCGGCCGCGCACGACCGGCGCGCAGGACCATGAACCTGCGTCCCCTCGTCGAGCGTCATCACGCGGTCGGTGATCTGCTCGATCGACTGGCCCTGCGATCGGCTCGCCGCAGTTGAAGCAGTGGGGCTGGCCGATCCGGGCCCAGAGCAGGCGCAGGTAGTCGTAGATCTCGGTCACGGTGCCGACCGTCGAGCGCGGGTTGCGCGAGGTCGTCTTCTGGTCGATCGAGATCGCCGGGCGAGAGGCCCTCGATCGAGTCGACGTCGGGCTTCTCCATCTGGCCCGAGGAACTGGCGCGCGTAGGAGGAGAGCGACTCGACGTAGCGGCGCTGGCCCTCGGCGTAGATCGTGTCGAAGGCGAGGCTCGACTTGCCCGACCCCGAGAGGCCGGTGATGACGACGAGCGCGTCGCGCGGCAGCTCGACAGGTCGACGCCCTTCAGGTTGTGCTCGCGCGCTCCGGAGATGACGATTTCGCTCGAGCCGAGCCACGAGCGAATCAGTTTACGAGAACGAACGGATGTTCGGTCCGCCCAGCACCGGAGCGCCGCCCGACTCGGTGAAGATTGCCTCCGCCGTTGCCACGCGGGATGCTGATGTCGTCGGCTGTTCTGAACGTCGACGAGTTGCCGTGCGGCGGTTACTTGCCGGCCAGCGCGAGGACGCTGTCGACGATCTCGCCGGGATTCTCGAGCTCGAAGTCCTCGGCCAACTCGGTCTCGATCGCCTCGCGGGAGGCGCCCGTCGAGGGCCAGGTTCATCGCCACGAGGCGCGCCCCGGCCTCGTCGGAGGACTTCGCCCCGCCGTTGGCAGCGGCGGGCGGCGTCCCCTCGTCGGGCGGCGGGCTCGGCTCGGGGACGATGGCGGGTTCCGGGTGCGGCTCCGGCGCGGGCGCGGGCTCCGGTACCGGGGGCGGAGCCGGCTCTGGCACCGGTGGCGGCTCGGGCTCGGGGACGACGACGGGGCCGGGCTCGACCTCGGCCTTGCCGCCGAGCTTGCCCTGCAGGTCGTCGAAGGCGGCGCGCACGGCCTCGAGCCGTTCGCGGCTCTCCTTCTCGGCGGTCTCGCGGATCCGCTTCGCCTCCGCCTCGGCGTCGCGAACGATCTTCGCGGCACGATCCTCGGCCTCCGCGACGATCGCTCGGACCCGCTCGGCAACGTCGTTGACGATCTCCTCTGCCTTCACGGCTCCCAGATTACCCGCCGCGGGGATCGCGCGCGAGGGTTGCGACGCGCGCGCGCGTGGCGGCGGACCTCCTTCGCACCCGGTGGGCGCGCCGAGAACTCGACCACGAACGCCGTCGTGCCGAAGGCATGGTCGAGCCAGCCGACCGCACTCCCGGGGTAGTAGCCATCGCAGTCGCGCCGCGCATCGTGGTGGGCGATCCGGGCGTAACGACGCGCGACCGCCCCGCGCTCGTCGCAGCGGAACGAGCGTCGCGCCCCACGGCTGGTGGTACCAGATCGAGAGATCGAACCGGACCCGCCGCGCGAGCTCGCGGACCGCCCGCGACTCGGGCTCCGAGAACGCGTGCGGCCCGGACTCGTAGCCTCCGTCGAGGTTCGGGTCGAAGTCGAAGCCGAAGTTCCGGTTGAGGTCGACGCCGTGGGCGTTGCCGCGGGTGCCGGCGGCGAGCCCGTCGGGGTTGACGGCGCGCACCAGCCAGAGGTCGACGCTTCCGAGGCGCTCCGCGTAGCGCTCGTGAAGCCGGGCGATCACGGCGTGACCGGCGGGCTCGTCGCCATGGACCGAGCCGACGACGAGGACCTTGCGCTCGGACTCGGGATCACCGATGCGCTCGGCCCGTATCGCCCGGTCCTCGACCGACCGGCCGAGCACCTCGTCGCCCGGACCGCCGGCGGCGAGCGCCGGGAACGCGACCGCGACAGCTACGAGGGCGGCCGCCGTGCCAGATTCGCAGGCGCTCGGCCGTGCCTAGCCCCTCAGCGTCTCCAGGTCGCGGCGCAGCTCCTTGAGCTCGTCGCGGATCCGGGCGGCCTCCTCGAAGCGGAGCTCCTCGGCCGCGGCGAGCATCTCCTCCTCGAGCTCGACGACGACCTTCTCGAGCTGCTCGGCGCTCATCGCCTCGCCGTCGGCGCCGCCGCGAACGCGGCGCTCGGCGCGACGGCGCCGTTCGCGACTCCATCGCCAGGAACTCGCTGATCTCGGAGATCCCCTTCTGCACCGTCTCCGGGGTGATCCCGTGCTCGCGGTTGTAGGCGACCTGGATCTCGCGTCGGCGGTCGGTCTCCGAGATCGCCTCGCGCATCGCGTCGGTCTCGCGGTCGGCGTACATCAGGACCCGCCCTGGACGTTGCGGGCGGCGCGCCCGATCGTCTGGATCAGGCTCGTCTCGCCGCGCAGGAAGCCCTCCTTGTCGGCGTCGAGGATCGCGACGAGGGACACCTCGGGCAGGTCGAGCCCCTCGCGCAGCAGGTTGACGCCGACGAGCACGTCGTACTCGCCCAGGCGCAGGTCGCGGATGATCTGGATCCGCTCGAGCGTGTCGACCTCGGAGTGCAGATAGCGGACCTTGAGGCCGTGCTCGAGCAGGTACTCGGTCAGGTCCTCGGCCATCTTCTTCGTCAGGGTCGTCACCAGCGTCCGCTCGGCGAGCAGCACGCCGGCGCTGGATCTCGTTCATCAGGTCGTCGATCTGGTTCTTCGTCTCGCGCACCTCGACCTCGGGGTCGACGATCCCGGTCGGGCGCACGATCTGCTCGACGATCCGCGTCGAGACTGCCATGCTCGAACTGCCCCGGCGTCGCCGAGACCATGACGAGCTGGCCGACGCGGTCGAGGAACTCGTCGAACTTGAGCGGCCGGTTGTCGATCGCCGACGGCAGGCGGAAGCCGTGCTCGACGAGGGTCGTCTTGCGGGAGCGGTCGCCCTCGTACATGCCGCCGATCTGCGGCATCGTCTGATGCGACTCGTCGACGAAGACGACGAAGTCGTCGGGGAAGTAGTCGATCAGCGTGTGCGGGGGCGATCCCGGCTCACGGCCGTCGAAGATCCGTGAGTAGTTCTCGATCCCCGAGGTGAAGCCGAGCTCCTTCAGCATCTCGATGTCGTACTGGGTGCGCTGCTGGAGGCGGTGCGCCTCGAGCTCCTTGCCGGCGTCGTGGAAGTACTTGAGCCGCTCGTCGAGCTCCTCCTTGATCTCGACGACCGCTCGCGTCGAGCGTCTCCTCCTCGGTCACGTAGTGGCTCGCCGGCCAGACCGCGACGTGGTCGATGACGTCGTAGATCTCGCCCGTGAGCGGATCGAAGTGGTGGATCGACTCGATCTCGTCGCCGAAGAGGTTGATCCGGTAGGCGGACTCGGCGAACGCCGGGAAGATCTCGATCAGCTCGCCCTTCACCCGAAAGGTGCCGCGGGTGAGGGCGGTCTCGTTACGCGTGTACTGCATCGCGACGAGCTTCCGCATCAGATCGTCGCGGTCGATCGAGCTCGCCGACCTTGAACAGCTGCATCTGCTTTCTGTAGAGCGTCCGGTGATCCGATCCCGTAGATGCACGAGACCGAGGCGACGATGATCACGTCGCGGCGGGCGAGCAGGGCCGCCGTGGCCGCGTGGCGGAGGCGGTCGATCTCGTCGTTGATCGACGAGTCCTTCTCGATGTAGAGGTCCTGCGCCGGGACGTACGCCTCGGGCTGGTAGTAGTCGTAGTAGCTGACGAAGTACTCGACTCGCGTTGTCGGGGAAGAACTCGCGAAACTCGTTGCAGAGCTGCGCCGCGAGCGTCTTGTTGTGCGCGATTACCAGCGCGGGGCGCTGGATCTCCTCGATCGTCGCCGCGATCGTGAACGTCTTCCCGGTCCCCGTTGCGCCGAGCAGGGTCTGGAAGCGCTCCTCGGACCCGAGCCCCTCGACCAGCCCGGCGATCGCCTTCGGCTGGTCGGCGGTGGGTTTGTAGGCGGAGTTGAGCTTGAAGTCGGGCACGCCGACGAAGATAGAGGGCCGGGTCGATCGACCCGGCCCTGCATCAAACGTGACGAGCTGCCGATCCCGGCAGGAGCTCGCTCCTGCCCGGCCTCTCGCGGGGTCAGCCGCGATTGATCAGCTTCAGCGTCTTGTACTTCGTCTTCTTGTCGAGGCGCTTGCGATCCTTGGAGAGCACCGACTTGAGGGTGATCTTGTTCGCCCTCTCGAGCTCCTTGCGGAACTGGAAGCGGACCCGGGCGCGGATGACCTTGCCCTTCTTCGCCTTCACCACGCGCTGGATCGGGAACGTGTAGCGGGTCCCGCCCTTGCTCTTGAAGGCGGTCGCGCGCGTGACGCACTTGCCCTTCTTGTTCTTGACGCCGAAGCACTTCAGCTTGATGAACAGGTTGCGGCCATCGAAGACGGCTTGGTTGTTGCCGGCACCACCACCGCCGCCGCCGCCGTTGCCGCCGCCGCCGCCGCCACCACCGCCGCCGCCGCCACCGCCGCCGCCGCCACTGCCGGTCTCCTCGCGGACCGCGAAGAGGATCACGTCGTCGTAGCCGATCTCCCCGCCCGGGATCACCTGGGCGCCGTAGACGAAGCGGGTGATGATGCGGACGCGGTAGGTCTGGCCGAGCGTGAGCGTGCTTGCGTTCAGGGTCGCGATCGCGCTGTCGGTCCAGCTCTCGGTCCGGACCAGCGGCGCAGTGTCGATGACGCGCTTTGCGCTACCGCCGGTGGCGAGCAGCTCAACCGAGTAGTCGACACTGTTGCCGGCGACCGAGAGCAGCGCGCTGATGTTCGACTGGTGGCTGACGGAGAAGAAGAGACCCGTCGCGCGCTCGCCGTTGACGCCGTTGTAGACGAAGTTCGGGCTGCGGAGGATGCCCCGCGACTCCGAGCCGACGCCGGTGAGGGCGCCGATCGTCGTGTTCAGATACCCGTCAGCCGGACCGAGCGTGCCACCGGAGGCGACGAAGCCGCCGCCGATCGTCGGGCAGGTGAGCGGGGGCAGGCAGAGCCCGGTCGAGCTCGATCCGCGCTCCCATCCACCCGCGCCGGTGATGAAGCTCCGTGAGTTGACGTCCGGCGGGTAGATGGCCGCGCCTTCCGCCGCGAGTGCAGTGGACGGAATCGCAAGCGCCGCAAGCGTCGCGCTCGTGATCAGCCCCACTCTGATTTTGCTCGGCATCCCTTAGCCCTCCCAGATTCAGTTTTCGTTTGCCGCCTCGGCGTACGCACGGGCGGGCTCATTGGCTAGGCGACAGGTTACGGACTAGCCCGGCGGTGTGCGCCACATCGGCTACTACATAACGGTGATGCAACACAACTCCCAGCGCCATCTAATCGGGATCGGCCATCTAGCCTCCCCCGCGTGAACGCGAGTGCGTGAGCTGCCGGCGCGCCGCCAATCAGCGGCGGCGCTCGCGATCCTCGCCCTCACCGGTGGAGCGCTGGCCCTGAGCGCGACGCGGGAAGCCCGCGTCCCCGCCGCGTCGGAGGAGTCGGCCGGCGTGCTCGACCCGGAGGAGCTCGCCCGTCTCGGCGTCGGCGCGACGCCCGTCGTCTCGAGGCGCGTCGCGCGGATCCGCGGGCTCCGCTTCGACTCGGTGCCGGAACCCGAGGTGATCACCGGCGAGGGCCTGGGCGAGATCGAGCGGCGCGAGATCGAGCGCACCGGGGGCACCACGGGCCTCGGCGCGGATGAGGCGACCGCGCGCATCCTCGGACTGCTCGAATCCGATGAGCAGTTGGAGAACGCCGTTGCATCGAGCGGCCAGCTGGCGGCCGCCGCGTATGACCCGCGCACCGATCGCCTCTACATCGTCTCGGACGCCGTCGCGGCGAACGAGGGGCTGGTTGAGTTCCTGCTCTCCCACGAGCTCAACCACGCGCTCGAGGACCAGCGCTTCGGTGTCACCGACCCGAGCAAGGCGCCCGACGACGACGTCGCCCTCGCCGGGCTCGCCCTCAGCGAGGGGACGGCGACCGCGGTCATGGTCGACTACGCACGCGGATACATGGACGCCCTCGAGCTCGCCGCCGCGACCGCGGGCGTCGACGGCAGCACCGGCGCCGTGCCGGGGTTCGTCGTCGAGCAGCTCGAGTGGGCCTACCTCGGGGGGATGGAGTTCATCACCGAGCTACGCGGGATCGCCGACGGCTGGAAGCTCGTCGACTACGCGCTCTCGGACCGTCCCCCCGCCTCCACCGAGCAGGTGCTGCACCCGGAGAAGTACATCCGCAACGAACGGCCGCTCCCGGTCGAGATCGACGGCTCCGAGCTCGCGGCCGCCGGATGGCGACGCGCCGACGAGGGAGTCGCCGGCGAGTACTCGACCCGCCAGCTGCTCGAGCTGGGCGCCGAGGAAACGGAGGCCGCGGAGGCCGCCGCGGGCTGGGGCGGCGACCGCTTCGAGCTGTGGCGGGGACAAGGCGACCCTGCCGGCTGCACAGGGACCTGCCGCGAGGAGCTCGCCCTCGTCGTCCGCTGGCGACTTGACTCGACGCGCGACGCTCGTGAGATCTCAACCGCGCTCGCCGCCTATGTCGAGTCCGGCCTCGGCGGCTCCTCCGTCGGCTCGGGCGTCTGGGACGTCGACGGAGGGAGCGTCGCGGCGGCGCGTACGGGCGACGAGGTCACGCTCGTCTTCGCCCCCGACGCGGGCCTGGCGGAAGCGGTCGCGAACCCGACGTCCGGCCCGGCCGGCGTCCTCGACTGAAAGGATGAGGCGATGAGTCTGCGAAAGCGCCTCGCGCTTGCCTGGGTCTTCACCGGCACGATGCACTTCGTCAACCCGCGCACCTATCAGGCGATCATGCCGCCGTCCATCCCCAAGCACGAGGAGATGGTCGCGGCCAGCGGGGTGGCGGAGATCGTGGGCGGCCTCTCGCTCCTCACGCCTGCGACGCGGTTCGCGCGCTGGTGGAACCTCGCCTGGCTCATCGCCGTGTTCCCGGCGAACGTCTACATGGCCGCCAACCCGGAGGAGGTCGCGAAGCGCGGCGCCCCCGCCGACAAGCTGCCCCGGTGGGTCCTCTGGGCGCGCCTGCCGTTCCAGGCCCTGTTCATGCTCTGGGTCTGGCGCGCGACGCGGCCGGACTGAGTTCGATCAGCGGTCGCCCTCGATCGAGAAGGTATTCCCGTCGGGGTCCTTGAACCAGGCGACCTTGCCGCCGCCGGCGCGGGCTGAGATCCCCTTCTCGTCAGTCCCATAGTCGAAGCCGCTCTCGAGCTCGCCTTCGTACTGCTCGAAGGTCACGCCGTCCGAGGTCAGCTCGTCCACCACCGCTTCGACGTCGTCGACGTACCAGGTCACCAAGGTCGCGGTCGATTGGCCGGCGTGGTCGGGAGACGGGTAGACAACCAGCGACTCGACACCCGCTGACTCGTACACCTTGCTGCCGTCAGCGTCGGTCCGTACCGCCGAAAGACCGAGCTTCCCCTCGTAGAACTCCTCCGCCCGTCTCATGTCGGTGACCGCAATGAACGGATTCAACCTGTAGCTACTCAAGCCCATTCAGCCTCCTCGACTTCTACCGCCTCGCCAACTCTAGAGATCCGGGATCAGGCCGCCGAGATCGTCGAGCGCGCCGCCGATCACATCCTCCGCGTCCTCGAACAGCTCGCGCCCGTCGATGATCAGCGCGATCGTCTCGTCGACCGGCAGGCGCTCGGCGACCTCCCGCATGCCGGAGGCGAGCAGCGGGTTGAGGGCGTCCGCATCGACGGCATCGTCGATCCCGCGCAGCACACCGGCGCGCACCGCCGCCTCGAGCGTCGCGTCGTCGATCCCGCGCTCGGCGGCGAACTCCTCCCGCGTCTCCTCGGTCGGGAGCGCCACCGCGAGCTCCTCGCGGGTGACGCCGAGCTCGCAGGCCGCGCCGTCGAGCGCGGACAGCGCGAACTGCTGCGCCGACTCCTCGATGCCGTCGGGGTCGCGCCATTCGCGCGGCGCGCACGGGTCGGCGGTCGCGGTTGGCTCGTACGAGCTGCCGCCGGCCGCCAGGTAGAGGCCGACGAGCGCGACGGCGGCGAGCAAGGAGCCGCCGATCAGCCACCTGCCCGAGGCGCTCACAGCTTGATCCCGCGGCGGGCGAGCCCGATCGGCAGCAGCGCGGCGAGTGCGAAGGCGGCGGAGATCAGGAACGAGCCGCTGAACGCGTGCGTCGCCGCCGCGTCGACCTCGTCCTCGATCTTCGTCCGCAGAGCGATCGTCTCGGCGCGCTCCTCCGGGTCCTCCGGGAGCGGCTCGAAGGCCGGGCCGACGGCGGGCACCTTGTCGCCCTCGGCCTCGATCTGGTCGGCGACCCTACGGCTGAGCGCGAACAGGGACTCCGGCGGCAGGCGCGAGTCGAGGAGCGCGGCTACCCCCGCCTGCTCGGCGTGCTCGCGCTCGGTCTCGAGGCTGGCGGTGAACACCGGGGTGAGGACGAGCAGCCCGGCGACGACGCCCGCGTGGCGGGCGGCGATCGTCCAGCCGCCGTGGATCGCCTGGGGGGAGCGTCCGGCGAGGGCGGCCTCGGTGAGCGCCGAGAGCGTCAGCGCGAGGCCGAAGCCGACCAGCGCCTGCGGCGGGATCGTCAGCAGGACCGAGGCGTCAGGGAGGAAGCCGAGGCCGGCGAGGCCGCCGCCGATCAGGATCACCCCGGCGGCGGCGCGGGCGACGACGTCGCCGACACGACTCGTGAGCGGCGCCGCCAACAAGGCGCAGATCGGCATCGCCGTGACCGCCGCTGCGGCGGCGATCGGGGTCAGGCGCCAACCCTCGATCAGGAGCAGAACGAGGAGAAAAAGCGCCGCCGCGAGCGCGGCGGAGACGAGGCCGAGCGCAACGTTCGCGGCCAGGTGCGGACGTCCGGCGGGAATCCGCTCGGCCGCCGGCCTCTCGGTGCGGGCGAGCGGAACGAGCGGGAGGGCCGCGAGGAGGGCGACCGGGACCTGGACGAGGAAGATCGACTGCCAGGAGATCAGCTCGGTCAGCAGGCCCCCGACGCCGGGCCCGAGCGCCGCCCCGGCGGCACCGGCCGCCGCCCAGGTCGTGGCGGCGCGGCGCTCCGAGCCGCAGACCGCGGGCAGGAGCTCGAGCGCCCCGCAAACGGCGCCGGCGCCGCCGATGGCCTGCGCGCAACGGGCCGCGATCAGGAGGTTGATCCCGTCCGCGAGCCCGCAGGCGAGGCTCGCGAGGCCGAACAACGCCAGGCCCGCAAGCGTCACGCGCGCGGCGCCGAAGCTCCGGGTCGCGAACGCGGCCGGGACGGCGACGGCGGCGAGGACGAGGTTGAACGCGATCAGCACCCAGGTGACGGCGGCGACCGAGACGTCGAGCTCGCGGTAGATCTCGGGCAGCGCGAGGACGACGACCGAGGAATCGGCGAGGACGACACCCACCGCCAGCGTGAGCGCGGCCAGTTGCGCGCGCCGGACGCTCATCGCCGTGCCTCGATCCAGTCCCACGGCCGGCCGCAGAGCGAGGCGGCGTCACCGGCGGCGACCAGCACCAGCCGCGTCTCGGCGGCGCCCTGCGGTTCGAGAACGAGCGGTCCGACCGGACCCGCGTCCCCGCCACTCCCCGGGACCAGGCCGGGGCCGGAGAACTCGAGCTCGACCTCGTGCGCGCCCCGAGCGAGCGACACCTCACCGAAGGAGACGTAGCCGCCGAGGTTGTTGAGCTGGTGGCGGCGCTCGGCCACCGGCTCGCCGTCGACTCGCGCCTCGACCGAGGGCACGATCGAGCCCTCGAGCCAGACCTCGTAGCCGCCGGCGCGCTCGACGTCGACGCGGGCGGTGATCGTCCCGCTTGGGCTCTCCCCGCCGTCGAGTGCCACGCTGACGGGCGCATCGCGCTCGGCAGCGAGCAGGTGCCCGCCGTTTCCGGCGAGCTCCCCGAGGTCGAGCACCTCCTCGCAACGCGCGACGCCGGTCGGGCTCTCGCCCTTTCCGAGCGGCAGCCGGCCGAGTGCCGGCTCGGCCTCCGCCGAGCGCGTCCAGAGCTCGTACTCCGCTCCCGCCCAGGCGAGGTCGAACTCCCCGGGCGGGCGGCTGTGCGGACCGCGGCGGGTGACGAGCCAGGGGTACTCGGCGAGCGCGGCCGGGTCGATCGCGTCCGTGTCGGCCGCCTCCCCCTTCGGCACCGTGGAACCGTCGAGCAGCGGGATCGGGTGGCGGCGAAGCTCGGAGACCGACTCGGGATCGCCGTCGCGAAGGAAGTGCCGGGCGCCGTAGGGCGAGTAATCGGTCATCAGGACCGGGCCCTGGCCGGCGACGATCTCACCGATCTCCTCGAGATCCTCGAGCTGCGCGCGCGGCGCCAGGCGCACGTCGCGGTATGCGAGCGCCGCCGACCACAGCACACCGCCGGCGACGATCGCGCCGAGGATCAGCGCCGCGAACCGGTGACCGCCGAGCGCGAGGCCGCCGGCCCCGAGCATCGCCGCAAACGGGATCGCCGCGGACGCGGTCGCAAGGCCCTTCGCCTCGACCCATGGCGATCCGACGATGGCGAGCGCTCCGGCCCCGACCAGCACACCGAGAACGTAGAGGGCGGCGCCGACCTGTCCGCGGCGCACCGACCAGTAGAGCCCGAGCGCGGCGCCCGCGCAGGCGATCGCGATCAGCGCGAACGCGAGCAGCTCGGCATCCGGGTCGAAGCGGAAATCGCCCGCGGGCCAGATGCCCGCAGCCTGAGCCGGCTCGAGCGGCCCGACGAGGTTTCCACGGGCCTCGGCGTCCGTGAGCGGCGAGGAGGTCGGCGGCAGCAGCCCTCCCGGGAGGATCACGGGCAGGGTCAGGAGCGCCACACCGCAGACGAAGGCTGCCGCCCGGCGTAGCGCCGCAGCGCCGCCGAGGTCGCGCCAGAGCCAGACCACGGCCGGGAGCAGGAGCGGGACGAGCCAGACGCCCCCGCCGCCGGAGAGGACGCCGAGCAGCGCCGCGGCAACGAGGGCCGGGGCGAGAAGGGTGGCCGATGGGCGGTGCTGCTCACGCAGGCCGGCCACGAGCGCCGCGAGGGCGGCGATCAGTGCCGCCGCCGCGAGCTCCTTGACCCCGCCCCAGAGGTAGTAGCCGAAGAGCAACGCCGGTACCGCGCCGATCACCGTCGCCCCGGCGCGCAGCGCGCGCCTCGTGGCCAGCGGCCGCGCGAGCGTCCAGAGGCCGAGCGCGAGGATCGCCGCGAGCGTCGCCATGTACGGCTGGATCGTCCAGGCGACGTCGATCCCGCTCAGCGCCGAGGCGATCCCGAACGGGAGGAAGACGCCGACCGGGTAGCCCTGCGCGAGGTTGACGTCGAGCGTCGCCTCGTACGTCGAGGGCGCCAGCCCGTCGAGGTCGCGGCCATGCTCGAGCACGCGATCGGTGAGCGCGAGCCACGTCGCCGTGTCGTCGAGCTTGATGAAGCCGGCGATCGTCGCCTCACCCGAGAGGACCACCGGGGCGGCGTAGATGGCGAAGACGCACGCGACGGCGGCGATCCCCCACCCGGCCCGCCGCAGAGGACGGTGTCGCAGGCCGAGGAGGAGCCCGAGTGCCGCGAGCGCGACGACCAGTGGGGTCGCGAGCTCTGCGGTCGCGTCGAGCAGCGTGAGGAACTGGGCGAGGACGATGACCGCGGCAAGGCCGACGGCCGGCAGCAGCGCGGTCGGGAGCGGCTTCGATCCGGCGCGTGCGCAACCGCTGTCGAACAGCAGGCCGCAACCGAGGCAGACCACGATCAGGACCGCCGGGAAGACGATCCAGCTTCCGATCAGCTCGATCATCCGGCCTCGCTAAAGGCCGAGATCGTCCGCGTAGTTCTCGCGGTACTGCTCGCGCTTCTCGAGCACCTGCTGGACGTAGGCGCGGGTCTCGTCGAAACGGATGTCATCGAGCTGGAGCAGCGCGCCGCCCCACTGATCGACGTTGCCGCTGCCCGCGTTGTAGCCCGCGAGCGCGGCGACGAGGTTGCCGTCGTACTGGTCGAGCAGGTCGCGCAGGTGGCGAGTGCCGTAAGCGATGTTGATCTGCGGGTTGAGGAGGTCCTCGACGACGAACTCGGTGCCGCCCGTCTGCTCGGCGATCGCCGTCGCCGTCGCCGGCGTCACCTGCATCAGGCCGCGGGCGTCCGCCTCCGACCGAGCCCGCGCGTCGAACGTCGACTCGGCGTAGATCACCGCCGCGATCAGCGCCGGATCGAGGTCCTTCTCCTCCGCCTGCTGGCGAATGACGTCGTCGTGGCGGAGGGGGAGCGTGACCTCGCGTAACGCCTCCTCGACGTCGATCCTGCTGATGATCAGTGCCGCGGCGGCGCCGAGCACGACGACCACGAGCAGCAGCCGCAGCCGCCCCGCCCGGCTCAAGCCGGCTGCTCCGCCCCGGCCTCGATCCGCTCGACCACGCCGGCGAGCTCGGCCTCGAGCTGCTCGAGAGCTCCGTCGTTGGCGACCACGTAGGTGGCCCGCGCCGCCTTCTCCTCCTGACTCAGCTGGCGTTGACTCCGGGCCCCGAGCTCCTCCGTCCCGCGAGCCCCCGCACGTTCGACTCGGGTCGCCTCGTCGGCGACGACGCAGATCGTGGCGTCGAACAGCGTCTCCATCCCGGTCTCGAACAGAAGCGGGACCTCGAGGACCGCAAGCCGGGCATCGGCCGGCAGCGCCTCTCGCCACGCAGCGGTGCGCTCGCCGACCAGGGGGTGAAGGATGCTCTCGAGCCAGGCGAGCTCGTCGGAGTCGGCGAAGACGATCGCCCCGATGGCCGCGCGATCGACGGTGCCTCCGGGGGCCACGCGCTCACCCCAGCGGCCGACCAGAAGGTCGCGAACGCGCTCTGAGCCGAGCAGCTCGTGAACGACCGCGTCGCTCGAGAGCGTTTCGGCTCCGAGCCGGCCGAGGGCCTCGAGCGCGGCGGACTTGCCGGCGGCGATCGCGCCGGTGAGTCCGATCAACGGGATCCGGCGCGCGGCGGCCACCGCGCCAGCCTACGCGGTGTCGTCGGACTGCTGGTCGTCTGCGGCGGGCGCCTCATCGGCGCCCTCGGCGGGAGCGGGGTCCGCGTCCGGCTCGGCGACCGGCTCCGCGTCGGGAGCAGGCTCGGTGGGTGCGGGAACGGTCTCGGGCGCGGGGGGCTCGGCCGCCGGTGCCTCCGCGGCGGGCGCCTCGGCGGCGGGCTCGGCCGCGGGCGCCTCGGCGGCGGGCTCCACGGCCGCGGGCGCCTCGGCGGCGGGCTCCGAAGCGAAGACCTCCTCCGAGAGGTCGAGATCGGGAACCCCGGCCTCGGTTGCCGGCTCCGGCTCCGCCGGGGGCGGCGGGGGCGGCTGGTTGTCGGGCTGCAGCTCCGGCGGAATCAGGTCGCGGAGCGGAAGGTTGTCGTTCGCCTGCGCGCGCTTGACCGAGAGCGAGATCCGCCGGCGCTCCTCGTCGATCTCGAGGATCCGGACCCAGGTCTCCTGGCCGGGCTGGACGACCTCGCCCGGGGTCTCCACATGGTGCTCGGCGAGCTCGGAGATGTGGACGAGGCCCTCGACGCCGGGGACGATCTCGACGAAGGCGCCGAAGGCGACGACCTTCGTCACCTTGCCCTCGAGGATGTCGTTCGGCTTGTACTCGTTGAGGACCGTCTGCCAGGGATCCTCCTGCGTCTGCTTGAGGCCGAGCGAGATGCGCTGCCGGTCGCGGTCGATGTCGAGCACCTTGACCCGCACGGTCTCGCCGATCGACAGCACCTCGGAAGGGTGGTTGACGTGGCTCCAGGAGAGCTCCGAGATGTGGATCAGGCCGTCGATGCCCTCGAGGTCGACGAAGGCGCCGAAGTCGACGATGTTGGAGATCTTGCCCTCGACGACCTGGCCGGGCTGGAGGCGGCCGAGGATCTGCTCGCGGACCTCCTTGCGCTCCTCCTCGAGCACCGCGCGGCGCGAGAGGACGACGTTGTTGCGCGAGCGGTTGAGCTCGATCACCTTGCACTCGAGCGTCTCGCCCTTGAACTCGTCGAGGTTGTGGACGCGGCGGATGTCGACCAGCGACGCGGGCAGGAAGCCGCGCACGCCGAGGTCGAGGATGAGGCCGCCCTTGACGACCTCGATCACGACGCCGTCGACGGGCTCACCGGACTCGGCAGCCGCCTCGATCTTGCGCCAGGCCTTCTCGAAGCGGGCGCGCTTCTTCGAGAGCACGAGGCGGCCCTCCTGGTCCTCCTTGGTGAGGACGAGCGCGTCCACCTGCTCGCCGAGCGCGACCTCCTCGGAGGGATCGACCGAGCGGCGAATCGAGAGCTCGTTCGCAGGGATGACGCCCTCCGACTTGTAGCCGATGTCGACGAGGACCTCGTCCTTGTCGATGCGGACCACGGAGCCGGTGACGACGTCTCCTTCGTCGAAGGGCTTGATCGTCGCGTCGTAGTTCGGGACCAGCTTGCCGTCGACCTCGATCAGGAGATCGGCCGAGCCGCCGTTGGTGGCGGCGGGCACACTGGGCGCCTCTGGAGCAGGCGTGATCGTTGTGTCGGTCGCGGACACTGGCGGTCAATGATGGCAAAAAGCAATCGAGACGTTGGGACGCCTCAGACTGAGCTCCGCCCGCGGCGCGGGCGGTACCCTCGGCGGGCGATGCCACGGCGCGACACCAAACGGGGTGCGGAGCGGACGCCGATCGACCAGGAGGTCGACGTCCTCATCTGCGGAGCGAGCTTTGCCGGGCTCTCGGTTGCCCGGGAGTTGGTCGGGTCCGGGGCCCGCGTGCTGATCGTCGATCGCTACGAGATCGGCGAGCGGCAGACGTCCGCGTGCGGGATCCCCACGGGCTGGCTCGAGGCGATGGGGCTCGAGGGAGCGGCGCAGCAGGAGTTCGGCGAGCTCGTCGTCCACACCCCCCACGGGACCTCCCGCTACCCCCTCCCCTTCACCTTCTCGACCTTCGACTACCGGACGCTATGCGGCCTGCTCTACGAGCAGAGCGAAGCGCCCTTTGAAACGGCAAAGGTCGATGGCCGCACGGGCGACGTCGTCCACACGGATCGCGGCGACGTCCGCGCTCGCTTCATCGTCGACGCGCTCGGCTGGCGCCGGGTGCTGGCGAAGGACGGCTACCAGCCTCCCGACGCGCCGCTCTCGCGTGGGCTCGAGGTCCACCCGCATGGGCGCAGCGACGACCTCGAGATCTGGATCGACCGCCGCTACGTCCCGGCCGGGTACGGCTGGAGCTTTCCCGCCGGCGGCGAGCAGCGGATCGGCGTCGGCTCCTTCGACCCCCGCTTCCACGTTCGCGACACCACCGAGCTCCTTGCCGACGACCTCGAGCGCGACCGGGTCCGCTGGCAGGGGAACTGGATCCCGCACAAGATCCGGCCCGCCACCGAGGACGGCATCTTCTTCGTCGGCGACTCGGCGGGCCACTGCCTGCCGCTGACCGCCGAGGGCATCCGCACCGCGATGTACTTCGGGATCGCGTGCGGCCGCGAGCTGCGCGAGGTGATCGAGGGCCGCAAGACCCGTGAGCGCGCGCTCGCCGACTACGCGGCCTTCAGCGACTCCCACGAGTGGAAGTTCCGCTGGATGCTGCGGGTGCAGAAGCTGGTCCCCAAGCTGCCCGCGCGGCTGCAGCGGCTCGTCATCCGGGCGTGCGGTCATCAGCGCTTCGTGCGCTGGTCCTTCGGGCATTACCTCGGCATCGCCCCGCCGGACTTCGCCCGAACAAGCAGCCGGGCCACGTCCTCGGCTTCGCCTCCGGGCGTGCGCGGGTCAGCTCAGGGATCGGCGAAGACGCCGGCCGGCGTCTGACTATCTGACGATCAGGTAGGTCCCCGCGAGCAGCAGGGCGATGCCGATCGTGCGCTCGACCGTGATCGCCTGCTCCTCGAGGCCGAGAAAGCCGACCCGGTCGAGGAAGACCGAGAACGTGAGCTGCCCGGTGATCGTCGCGGCGGCCACGCCGCCGGCGCCGATCGAGCTCACGGTGACCAAGGCGGCGAAGACGTAGGCCGCGCCGAGCAGGCCGCCGATCAGGTAGTACCACGGGACCCCGACCGCATCGCCGACCCCGGATGCCTGGCCGCTCAAGGCGACGATCGCTGCGAGGGCGAGCGTGCCGATGCCGAACGAGACCAGCGCGGCGGCGATGTTTCCGGTCTCGCGGCCGAGACCCGCGTTGACCGCGGGCTGCATCGCGATCAGCCCGCCGACGGCCGCCATCAGGAGGACTGCGATCCCTCTGTCCACGGCCGCGGACTCTAGTCCTCCCCCATCTTTCAATCCCATCCATGAGCCTCTTGACACCGACGTTTTACGGGTAGACGAGACCCCAGCGATCAGGCGGAGATCGCAAGACCATGAGGCACCCAGATCTCGGATCGATCTACTTGGCGGCGAGCCAGTCGGGGCCGATCCCGACATCCACGGCGAGCGGCGGGTCGAGCTCGAACGCGTCGACCATCTCGCGCTCGGCGATCTTCGCCGCCTCATCCACCTCTCCGGCCGGCCCCTCGAAGAGGAGCTCGTCGTGGATCTGGAGGACGAGCCGCGTCTCGAGCCCGGCGTCGGCGAGCGCGCGCGTCGCCCGCACCATCGCCAGCTTGATGATGTCCGCTGCCGTCCCCTGGATGATCGTGTTGACGGCGAGCCGCTCGCCGAGCCCGCGCCGCTGCGGATTCCCGGAGCGCAGCTCGGGGACGTTTCGCCGCCGGCCGAGCAGGGTGCGGACGTGGCCGTCCTTCTCCGCCCGCTCGATCGTCTCGTCGATGAACCGCTTCACGGCCGGGAAGCGCTCGAAGTAGCGCTCGATGTACTCGGCGGCCTCGCTGCGCTCGATCTGGAGGCGGTCGGCGAGGCCGTAGGCGGAGAGGCCGTAGGCGATCCCGTAGTTGACCATCTTCGCCTGCGAGCGCTGGTGTGGGCTGATCGCGTCGGGGTCGGCGCCGATGATCCCGGCGGCGGTGGCCGCGTGCACGTCCTCGCCGGAAGCGAAGATCTGGCGCAGGACGTCCTCACCGGCGACGTGGGCGAGGACCCGCAGCTCGACCTGGTTGTAGTCGGCGGAGATCAGCAATCGGCCGCTCTCGGCGATGAAGCACGACCGCACAGGGCGGCCGACCTCGGAGCGGATCGGGATGTTCTGCAGGTTCGGATTCGTGCTCGAGAGACGACCGGTCGCCGCCGTGACCTGGTTGAACGTCGTATGGATCCGCCCGCTCACAGGGTCGACCAGCGGCGGCAGCGAGTCGAGATAGGTGTTCTTCAGCTTCGTCAGCTCGCGCCAGCGCTCGACCTTCTCGACGATCGGGTGCTCGTCGCGGATCGTGGCGAGGACGCGGGCGTCGGTGGAGAAGCCCGTCTTGCCGCGGCGCTTCTTCGTCAGCCCGAGCTCGTCGAAGAAGACCTGGCCGAGCTGCTGGGGCGAGCCGATCGTGAACTCGTGTCCGGCGAGCTCGAAGATCTCCGCCTGCAGGGTCGCGATCTGCTCCTCCATGCCGGCGCCGATGGCGGCGAGCCGCTCGACGTCGAGCTTGAGGCCGATCTGCTCCATCGCCGCGAGGACCTCGATCAGCGGCATCTCGACCTCGTTCATGATCCGCTCGACGCCGAACTCGGTCAGGCGCGGCCGCTGGCGCTCGGCCAACTCCCAGGCGAGGCGGGCGTCGACGGCCGGATCGCCTGCCGCGTCCCCCTCCTCCCCCTCGAGACTGAGCTGACCGTCTTCGGCTCCGGCCGGGGCGGCGGCGAGGCCCGCGTCGGCGGCGAGCTCGTTGAGGACGTAGGTGCGACGGGCGGGGTCGATCAGGTAGGCGGCGACCATCGTGTCGTGGGCTAGGTCGAGCGAGCCCTGGCCGGCGACGGCGAGGAGGCCGGTCCGCCCCCCTCCTCCGAGACCCTTGATGTCGTGGGCGATCAGGGGCCGGCCGGCAAGCTCGCCGGCGAGCGCCGCGCGATCCGGAGCATCGCTCGCGATCACCTTCGCCCCGTCAGCGGCGGCGAAACGATCTCCCTTGAGTCCGAGCGCGATCTCCCCGGGCTTCAGGTCGGCGACCGATCCGGCGGTCGCCTCGACCTCGATCGTCTCCTCGACCGCGCGGCCCGGCACGACCTCCTCCCACTCGTCGTCCAGGCGCTGGATCACCGCGCGCAGCTCGAACTCGTTGGCGACGTCGCGAAGCTTCGAGCGGTCCGGGCTGGTGCGCAGCTCGCCCGTGACGTCGATCGGCACGTCGATGTCCTCGACCATTGTCGCGAGCTGCTTCGAGACACGGGCGTCCTCGGCGTGCTCGGTGAGGTTCTGCTTCCGCTTCGCGCCGCTGATCTCGTCGACCGAGTCGAGCACCTTCTCGAGCGAGCCGAAGCGCTGCAGGAGGTCGGCGGCGGTCTTGTCGCCGATCCCGGGGACGCCGGGAATGTTGTCCGAGGTGTCGCCCTTGAGGCCGATGAAGTCGGTGACGAGCTCGGGCGGAACGCCGTAGCGCTCGACCACGCCGTCGTGGTCGTAGATCTTCGTCTCGGTGACGCCGCGCGACGTGGTCATCACCCGCACGCCGTCGCGGACGAGCTGGTAGACGTCGCGGTCGCCGGAGACGATCATCACCGGCATCTCGGCCTTGGTCGCGTTACGTGTCAGCGTCGCGATCACGTCGTCGGCCTCGTAGCCCTCGACCGAGACGTTCTTGAACCCGAACGCCTCCGCCATCGGCGCCAGATGCGGCCACTGCTCCTTCAGCAGGTCGGGCCGCGACTTGCGCTGCGACTTGTACTCCGCGTAGACCTTCTCGCGCCCCGACCACCCCTTGTCCCAGGCGACGATCACGGCCCGCGGGCTGTGGTCGATCAGGAGCTTCGCCATCATCGACGCGAAGCCGTAGATGGCGTTCGTCGGCCGCCCGTCGGCGGTTGCGATCGACTCCGGTAGGGCGAAAAAGGCCCTGTAGGCGAGCGAGTTCCCGTCGATCAGGAAGAGCTCGTTGTCGACCTTCTTCGGCTTCGGCGGCACGCGTTGATCTTATGAAGCGCGCGCAGCGAGGCCGAGAACAGAGGCGGCGAGACCTGTGGGATCGTCGTCGGTACGGCTGTAGTCCACACGAACCACCCGCAAACCGAGCAACTCCGGCAACCGTGCTCTCGGCCGGCGATCCCGGCGACCGATCCGTCGGGCGTGAGGAGTTTGGGTCGCATCCCAACCCAAAGCCCGCACGCGCCCAGCCCGCCCCCTGCCCAGCCTGGTGCGGTCCCGCGCCAGGCCAGCGGTCCACGGACGAACTCGAGCCACCCATAGAATCGCGCCCCCATGCCCTCCGTCTCCGCCCAGTTCTCCGTCACCGTCCGGGTCGAGCTCGACGCTCGCTCGGAGCCGCTCGGGAAGCTGACCGCGTCGATCGCGGAGGCGGGCGGGGCGCTTCAGGGCGTCGACCTGGTCCCGGGCGCGGGCAGCGAGGGCAAGCGCGTGCGCGAGTTCACGATCGACGCCCGAGACCAGGCGCACTGGGAGGAGATTCTCCGGGCGATCGGCTCGACCCGTGGCGCCCGTGTCATCGACTACGTCGACCGGACGCTGGCGATGCACCGCGGCGGCAAGATCGAGCAGCACAACAAGTACCCGCTGAAGACCCGTGACGACCTCTCGATGGCGTACACGCCAGGGGTCGCGCGCGTCTGCATGGAGATCGCCGGCGATCGCAAGAAGGCCTTCGACTTCACGATCAAGAAGAACACGGTCGCGGTCGTCTCCGACGGCTCCGCGGTCCTCGGACTCGGCGACATCGGGCCGGAGGCTGCGATGCCGGTGATGGAGGGCAAGGCGATGCTGTTCAAGGAGTTCGCCGGGATCGACGCCTTCCCGATCTGTCTCGACACCAACGACCCGGAGAAGATCATCGAGTGCGTGAAGCTGATGGCGCCGACCTTCGGCGGCATCAACCTCGAGGACATCTCGGCCCCGCGCTGCTTCGAGATCGAGGAGCGGCTCAAGGCGGAGCTCGACATCCCGGTCTTCCACGATGATCAGCACGGGACCGCCGTAGTGACGATGGCGGCGCTCTTCAATGCGCTCAAGATCGTCGGCAAGCCGATCGAGGACCTGACCGTGCTGATGACCGGGCTCGGTGCCGCCGGGGTGGCCGTGACGAAGATGATGCTGGCCTCAGGGGTGACGAGGATCATCGGCTGCGACCGCAAGGGTGCGCTCTCCACCACCCGCGACGACTACGAGGAGATGACGCCGATCAAGCGCTGGTACTCGGAGAACTCGAATCCCGAGCACCGCCTCGGCTCGCCTGCGGAGGTCATCGACGGCATCGACCTCTTCGTCGGCCTCTCCGGACCCGGTGTGCTCGAGGCGTCTCACCTCGAGCGCATGAACGACGACGCGATCGTCTTCGCGATGGCGAACCCCACGCCCGAGGTGATGCCCGAGGACGCGGAGCCCTACGTCCGGATCATGGCCACGGGACGTTCCGACTATCCGAATCAGATCAACAACGTGCTCGCCTTCCCCGGGATCTTCCGCGGCGCCCTCGACGCGGGCGCACCGCAGATCACCGAGGAGATGAAGCTCGCCGCCGCCCAGGGAATCGCCGACGTGGTCGCGGCCGAGGACCTTTCCGAGGACTACATCATTCCGTCGGTCTTCGACCGTGATGTCGCCCCCGCGGTGGCCAAGGCGGTGGTCGAGGAGGCTCGCCGCGACGGCATCGCCCGCGTCTCCGAGGAGACCGGCACGTTCTCGACGATCGAGTAGCGGCGAGCAATCCGGCCGAAACGGGGTAGGGGAGTAGCCGACGATGCGCGTACTGCTCACAGGGGCGACCGGAATGATCGGAGCCGAGGTCTGCGACCGGTTGCTCGTGCGCGGGGATGAGATCGTCGGACTCACCCGCGACCCGGTGCGGGCCCGCGCGAGCAGCCCAACCGTCGCCTGGCACGCGTGGCAGCCGACCAAAGAGCGCCCGCCAGGGGCCGCCTTCGAGGGCATCGACGCGGTCATCAACCTGATCGGCGAGAACATCAACCAGCGGCTGACGCCGGAGGCGAAGCGGCGGATCACCGACAGTCGCGTGCGGGCGACGAAGAACCTCGTCGACGGCATGCACTCCGCCTCGCCGACGCCGCCGGTCCTTCTCAGCCAGAGCGCGGTCGGCTATTACGGCGAGCGCGGCGAGGCAATCGTCGACGAGTCGACGCCCCACGCCGAGGACTGGACCGGCCGCATGGTCGCCGAGTGGGAGGCGGCAGCGCTCGACGCGCGCTCGGACTCGCTGCGGGTCGCGGTCTTCCGAAGCGCACCGGTGCTCGACCCCGCCGGCGGCCTGCTCAAGCAGCTGATGCTGCCGTTCAAGCTCGGGGTCGGCGGCCCGCTGGCCGGCGGCCACCAGTACATGCCGCTGATCCATCGCGACGACGAGGCCGGCCTGCTGCTCTGGGCACTCGGCAACGAGCGCGTCGAAGGACCCCTGAACGCGAGCCTGCCGAAGCCGGTCACCAACCGCGAGTTCTCGAAGGCCCTCGGCAGCGCGCTCCGTCGCCCCGCCATCGCCCCCGTGCCCCGGGCCGCCCTCGTCGCGATGCGCGGCGAGGAGCTAACCGATCAGATCCTCGCGAGCATCCGGGTGGTTCCCCGGCGAGCGCTCGACCTCGGCTACGACTTCCGCTTCCCCGAGCTCGACGGCGCCCTCCGCGACCTGCTGCGGCGCTGAGCCGCCGCCGCGCTACTCCGGCGGGAGCGGGATCTCGCCGTCGCAGACGTAGTCGCTGAAGTCGGTCGGCCCGCTGCGCAGATCCAGGTTGGACGGGCAGTAGACGTGCCCGGAATGGTGCTCGGCGAAGATCAGCTCGTCCGGGTCGAACTCGAACACCCGGTGCGAGGCGCCGAAGCCGGTTCCGAAGCCGAGCGAGACGGCGTCGACCTTCCCACCAAAGCCGATCGGGAACGCCTCGTCGAGCTCCTCCGGCAGGCACTTGGGCTCGCCGCCGACGCAGAAATGGCCGTCCTTGGCGATCGTGCCGCTCACGGTCGATGCCTCGGGCGGTGGGCGGTGGCCGTGGAGGATTCCAAGCTGGTTGCAGCCGCTGGGGAGTCCGAGCGGCTCGCAGATGTCGTTACCGCCGATCGTCTCGACGTCACGCCAGCCGGTGTCGAAGGCGACATAGCCCTGGTTGTTGCCGTCGGCGAAGATGTTGGCGATGTTGTGCCCGACCCAGCCGCTTGACTCGAGGTGGTTCTGGACGATCACGTCGCCGAGGCTGATGTCGATGTCCTTGCGGGCGAAGCCGGGCTTCACGTCCTCGTAGGCGCAACCGGGGCGGATGACGGGGGGCGCCGTGCCGGGCACGAGGTAGATCGTCGGCCGCTCGCAGTCATCGCCGGCGTCCTCGACCTCCTGGCGGTCGCGCATGTACGTGATCGGCACCGGCGACCCGCCCTCGAAGTCGTGCAGCACCAGGCGGGTACGCGGGCTCGAGGTGAAGCGCACGGAGCCGCCGTTGGCCTCCGTCGCCGGGTTGAAGTCCTCGAACATGTCGCGCTCCCAGGTGCCGTCCGAGCACCCGGCGCCCTTGGCCACCTGACAGACGCTGAAGCTCGCGGGCATCGGGATCAGCGACGCGTTCGTGATCCGGGTGAAGTTGGCGGGCTGGTAGCTCGTCGTCAGGTTGGCAGCCGTATAGGGCTGCTTGTAGATCACCGGCACCGGATCGCCCGTGTACCGGGTCTCCTGGAGGAAGTCGAACCGTCCCGCGGGCGCGGCCGCGCTGTAGTCGACGAACGTGCTCCCGGTGCCCCCGTCCAGCTCGAGGTTGACGTCGGCCGGGTAGTCGCGCAGGAAGACGTTGAGCTCCTCCGTCCCCGGCCGGACGACGGACTCGTCCTCGTCGTCGACGGTGTTGGTCCAGACCGCCCTCTCGATCGCGCTCTGGACGTCGACCCGGGCGTCGGTGCCGGTGGGTGGCGCGGCGTCGACGTCGATGCTCTTGGCGACCGAGCCATGGTCGACGTAGCGGGCGAAGCGCAGGCCGCGCACGCGCCCGTAGAGCGTGTAAGAGTCCGGGAAGTCGCGCATCAGCACGCCGTCCTCGGTTGACGGCAGCGCTTCCTCGTCGCCCGGGCTGTTCGCGACCAGCTCGACCTCGCCCAGCTGGCCGCCGTGGGCGTTGAACTCGAGGAAATCGTCGACGAACTTGCCGCTCGCGAGCAACGGCAGATCCTCGATGCCGAGGTCGATCTCGTTGGCGCGCGAGAAGAACGGGATCTCGTCGCTGCCGACGAGGCCGATCTCGGGAATCGAGTCGGAGGCGATGTACTCGAATGTGCGCTCGTCGTTGTCGAGCTTGAACTCGAGTGAGCGCGCGAGACCGGTTCCGGGCTCCACGCCGTCGACGTTGAACGCAACCGTCCGCCGGTGGAGCACGGGGCTGGTCGCCGGCGGGACGGGTGCGGCCTCGAGCAGCTGGTCAGCGGTGATCGACGCGTGCGGGACGATGGAGCTCGCGCCGTACTCGAGCCGGGTGACATCCGGCGAGGACTCCGTCGCGGGGGTCTGGAGCTGGATGCCGACCTCGGCCGGAAGATCGTCGACCTCGACCGCAAACTCATCCTCGTCCGTGTTCGCCTCGAGCAGGACCCGGTCGACGATCTCGTCGGCGACGTAGGTGAGGTTGGTCTCGCCGGGGATCGAGTCGGCGCTCAACTCCTCGATCGTGAACGGCAGGTTCTCGATCGTTGCGCCGAAGTGCGAGGTGCCGTCGTCGCTCTCGATCGTTGCGCTCGTCGCCCGCTCTTCCGCGTGGTACGTGACCTCAGTGCGGTTCTCACCGGGGCTCGCGAGCGTGAAGCCGGCCACCATGGGAGCGCCGACGATGTGCGCGTCGGTGACGGTCCGCCCCTGCGTCGTGCTGCCGTCGGGCTCCTCGCGGGTGAACGGCGAGTCGATGTGGATGTCGGCATTCGCACGCGCACTCGCCTCGTACTCGATCTGCTGATCCTTCTCGCCGTCGCCGCTGACGTCGACGTCGTTGAGCACGACATCCGCCGTCGCCGGCAGCTCGTCGACCCGCCCGCTCGCGTCGGTGCCCGTGCCCGGCTCGTCGAGGGCGAACTCGAGCGTCGTCCGCAGGTTGTGGGTTAGGTGGACGTGCGTGCTGTCGTCGGAGGTGGTCAGCTCGAGGCCTGCCGTGGTCGGGACGACGGTCCCGCGTGCCGGGTCCCCGACGAGCGTCATCCGGCGGATGTGGCGGTCGGTGCGGGCGAGCGCGGACCCGCCGAACTCCTCGGTTACCAGCGTCATCCGGCGCCCCGCGCCGCCGACGGTCAGGTTCACGAGCGCCTGGCTCGTGTTGACGTTCGCGTCACGGTCGCCGAGGTCGACCTCCGCGACCCACGACTGCGGCGCCGTGGAGTCGAGCGTGTCGTAACCGAGGCTCGTCTTCGTCGCCTCGCCGATCACGATCTCGGTGCGAAGCGGAAGGTTCACCGGCGCGGTCGCGAGCTTCTCGATCCTGATCGTCGGGTTGGTCGCCGAGAGGCCGACGACCTGCACCTTGAGTTCATAGCCCGGAAGTGGCAGGCCACCGGCGAGATCGCCAAGGGTGCCGTTGACGTCGAGCGAGTACGGCAGGTTGGCGATCAAATTCGGGTGGAACCGCCGGATCGCCGGCGCCCCGCCGGCCCCGTCGCGGTCGTACTCGGTATAGAAGTTGACGCAGACCGCGCACGTCGACGAGGCCGCTTCGGAATCGTCGCCCGGGCCTGAGCAGTTCGGATCCTTGAGCAGCGGCCCGAAGGGGCCGCCGTCGTGGTCCGTGAGCAGGTCGAAGTCGTTGTCGACGTTGTCGTTGCACTGGTTCTGACCGCCGACCCCGTGCGTCGCGAGTGCGGGCGGCGCCGCCGCGAGTGTGACGGCGAGCAGCGCGAGTGCCGCGAGTGCAATCACCCCCGGCGCAACGACAAACCTCACCCCAGAACCCCTCATGGTCAGCCGACCCTCTCACAGCCGGAGGCCCTTGGCAATCGTGGAGCCACCACGAAGTTACGATGCGCTACGGGGAAATGGGTGAGGTGGTGAGTCGCGCGGCGTGCCTGCTCGAGCGAGAGGTGGAGCTCGACCGCCTCAACGCCCTGCTGGACGGCGCCGCAAGCGGCGACGGCGGCCTGCTCTCGATCGAGGCTCCCGCCGGCCTCGGGAAGACAGCGCTGCTGGAGGCAGCCGCTGAGGCAGCGCGCGAGCGCGAGATCACGGTGCTGCGCGCGACCTGCGGCGAGCTCGAGCGTGAGTTCCCGTTCGGGGCCTGCCTACAGCTGTTCGCCGATCCACTCGCGACCGGTCCCGATCGCGATGCGCCCGAGCTGCGCGGAGGCGCCAGCCTCGCGACACCGCTGTTTGAGCGTGGCGAGGCCGCGGGACCAATGCCCGACGAGGACCGGATGTTCGCCCTGCTTCACGGTCTCTGGTGGCTGACGGCCGAGCTCGCCGAGGAGCGCCCGCTGCTGCTGATGGTTGACGACGCGCAGTGGGCCGACGGCCCGTCGCTCCGGTTCTTCGACTTCCTCGGCCGCCGCCTCGATGGACTGCCGGTCGCAATCTGCATCGCTGTGCGGCCCGGGGAACGAACCGACCAATCCCTGCTCGAGGGGCTGGGCGCCGGCCCCGCGGCGCGGACCCTGGGCCTGAAGCCGTTGAGCCGAGACGCCATCGGCCGCCTGGTCGCATCCGAGCTCGGTGAGGTAAGCGAGCGCGAGCAGGAGGCGTGCGCGTCGGCCACAGGCGGCAACCCGTATTACCTCCGTCAGCTCCTCTCGACGCTGCGGGAACGCGACGCCCAGGCGGACGGCGCGCTTGCGGCTTCGGTCACGGCCGCAACACCGGAGTCGGTACGCCGCGCGGTCCACGCACGAATCGGCCGGCTCGGCGACGACGCGGAGGCCCTCGCCGAGGCTCTGGCGGTGCTGGGAGACGGGGCCCCGCTCCGCCGCGCCGCGGCACTCGCGGGCCTCGCCCCGGGGGCGGGTGGGACCGCGGCCGAGCGACTCACGCTCGCCGACGTCATCCGCGACGGCGACCCGCTCGCGTTCGCCCATCCGATCGTGCGCGAGGCCGTCTACTCGGAGCTGCCGGCCGCGCGGCGGCGGCTCGCGCACGGGCGTGCCGCAGGGATTCTCGCCGACGAGGACGCCGAGCCCGAGCTGATCGCAGCCCAGCTCAAGCGGGCGGACGGGATCGGACGTGCGTGGGCGGTGGAGACCCTTCGCGCCGCGGCGCGGCGCGCTGCCGCCGGAGGCGCTCACGACGCAGCCGTCGGCCACCTGCGCCGGGCGCTCAAGGAGCCGCCCTCCCAGCCCGTGCGCGCCGAGGTGCTCGCAGAGCTCGGAACCGCCGAGCTCCTCAGCGGCGACCCGGCTTGCGTCGAGCGATTGCGCGAGGCCTTGGCCGCCGCCTCGGACGCCTCGCTGCGCGCCAGGGCCGGCGTTGCGCTCGCCCGGGCGCTCGTGTTCGCCGCCCGGGTCTCCGACGCCCGTGACACCCTCCGTGAGCTCAGCGATGAGCTGAGCGACAGTGATCCGGCCGCTGCCTCCGGCCTGCGTGCCGAGCTGCTCGGCATGGCCCTGGCCGATCTCACTAGTCGCCGCGAGCTGGCCGCCGAGCTGGAGGCCGCGCACGAAAGCGCAGAGCGGCTCGACCCGGTCACGGAAACGGAGCTGCTCGGGGTTCTCGCCCTCGAGACCACCCTGGGGCCATGGCCCGCCGAGCAGGCGTACCGGCTCGCGGAGCGCGCCCTCGACGAGGGCCGCCTACTGGACCAGGTCCCGCCGGATCACGTGGCCGCGATCGGCGCGATCGCAACGCTCCAGATCACCGACCGGGCCGAGGCGGCTGAACGCTGGCTCGAGGAAGCGGCGGCGGCGGCCTCGAAGAGTGGATCGGTGCGGGCGCTGGCCGTCGTCGCCTGTCTGCGCTCGCGCGGTGCCTTCCGCTGGGGAGCCTTCGCCGAGGCCGAGGAGGAGGGGCGAACGGCGCTCCGGCTCGCGACCGAGCACGGCTGGCCGCTCGGCGTTCCGACGGCGATTGCCTGCGTCGCCGACCCACTGATCGAGCGCGGCGAACTCGACGAGGCGCGCGATCTGACCGCGATCCTCGACCAGGTCGGGGAGCTGGTCGAGACGCCGCTCTTCCAGCAGGCCCGCGAGTGCCGTGCCCGGCTGGAGCTCGCGAGCGACCGTCCCGAGGAAGCCCTTCGCCTCGCCCTCGCATGCGGTGAGTGGGAGCGGAACTGGGGCGCGACGAATTGCGGCTTCACCCACCACCCGTGGCGCAGCACCGCAGCCTTGGCGCACCTCGCCCTCGGCGAACGGGAGGCCGCAGCTGCCCTGGCGGCCGAGCAGGTCGGCGTCGCGCGCGCGTTCGGGACTCCTCGGCACGTCGGCATCGCGCTGCACATCGACGCGCTCTGCGGCGACCCCGACGCCCGTTCAGCCACGCTCGAGGAAGCGGTCGCTGTGCTCCGTGAGTCACCGGCCCGCCCCGAGCTGGCGAAGGCGCTCGCGGATCTCGGTGCCGAGCTGCGCCGGGGGCGACGCATGGCCGACGCGCGCGAGCGGCTCTACGAGGCGCTCGACCTCGCGAACCGCTGCGGCGCGACCGTGCTCGCCGCCGCCGTGCGCGAGGAGCTTCGCGCCGCCGGCGCGCGCCCGCGCCGCGAGGCCCTCGCGGGCACGTCGGCGCTCACTCCCTCCGAGCACCGGGTCGCGCGCCTCGCGGCGGAGGGGCTTGGCAACCGGCCGATCGCGCAACGCCTGTTCCTCAGCCGGCGGACGGTCGAGACCCACCTCACGAACGCGTATCGCAAGCTCGGCATCCGCGGCCGGGATGAGCTCGCCGAAGCGCTCGTGGAACCGCTTACCGGCGGCGAGGCCCCACCTCCCACTGACCTAAGGGACAGTTAGCTCGCTCGCCGAGCCCCCGCGGCCGCCACTTGCGTCGTAGCCCGTGACGCGCCCCAGCGTCGTCTCCCCCGTCTCGGTGATCGAGTACGGCCCGAGGACCGAGTCGCGCGCGGAGGTGTCGAAGAATGCCTCGGTCACCGCCTGCCGGTCGGCGGGATCGGTGGCTCGCTCGAGCGCGCCGAGGATGACCGCCATCGCCTCGTAGCCGTAGGCCGCCCACGGTCCGGGCGGGCGCTCGTAAGCCTCGTCGAATGCGCTCACGAACTCCTGGCCCGCGGCCGGCAGGAGTGACGGGTCGAGGGCCGGGAGCGTCGTGTAGTCCCCCATTTCGTGCACGAGCACGCCGTAGGAGTGATCCGATGGCGTCCACCGGTCGCCGATCCCGAGCTCGCGCGACCAGGCGGTCGTGGCGCTCTTTTGCGCGGCGTCGGAAGGGATCACACGACCGAAGGTGCGCTGCCCGGTGTGCTGCACTTCCGGAACGTCGTCGCCGCCCGGAAGCGGCGCGACCAGGTCCCCCGCGCCGCTCGCCGGCGACACCTCGAGGATCCGAGCTGCGTTCGTGATCGGCAGCGACGCGCGCGTCGCCCCGGATTCGAAGTCGCCCAGGTAGGCAACCGCGGTGGAGTCGCGGACGGCCTTGCGAGCGTTGGCGCCGGCCTGGGCCGGGGTCCAGCCCTGCTCGCCCTCGGAGGCGTTGAGAATCTCCGCCTCGATCGCATAGCCCGCGACTTCGCGGCCCTGCTCGGCGAGCGCGAGGGCGGCGCCGTCGGCGGCGTCGCGACCGTCGTCGGCGGCCGGCCCGGAGAGCGGCAGGCTGACGTAGACCCGCAGCGTCGCACCGTCGGCGGGGCCCGAGTCTTCGCCTCCGCACGCTGCCGGCACGAGCGCCGCGCCGGCCGCGGCGACGGCCAGGAGGCCGCGAATCACCCGAAGAAGACCTCGGCCTCGCTGTAGAGCGACTCGGGGACGAGCTTCAACTCGGCGGTCGCCTCGGCGAGCTCGACGAGGACGATGTCGGTTCCCCGCAGGGCGGCCATCTTGCCCCAATCACCGGCGTGGGCCGCGTCGATCGCGTGCAGGCCGAAGCGGGTCGCGAGGACCCGGTCGAACGCCGACGGCGTGCCGCCGCGCTGCACGTGCCCGAGGACGGTCGCGCGCGCCTCATGCCCGGTGCGCTCCTCGATCTCGCGCTCGAGCCAGTGTCCGATCCCGCCCAGGCGCGCGTGCCCGAACGCGTCCGTCGGGGCGTCGTGGGCCATCGGCATGCCGCCCTCGGGCTCCGCTCCCTCGGAGACGACGACGATCGGCGCGTACTGGTCCTCGAAGCGCCGCTCGATGTACCCGCAGACGCGATCGAGGCTGAACGGATGCTCGGGGATCAGGATCACGTTGGCACCGCCGGCGAGACCCGAGTGGAGCGCGATCCAGCCCGCGTGGCGGCCCATGACCTCGACGATCAGCGTTCGCTTGTGGCTCTCCGCCGTCGTGTGCAAACGGTCGATCGAGCCCATCGCGATGTTGACCGCGGTGTCGAAGCCGAAGGTGTAGTCGGTCGCTCCCAGGTCGTTGTCGATCGTCTTCGGTACCCCGACGACGTGAACCCCCTCTTCGTTGAGCCGCTTCGCCGCGCCGAGCGTGTCCTCGCCGCCGATCGCGATCAGCCCGCCGACGCCGGACTCCTCGAGGTTCTGCCGGATCGTCTCGGGGCCGCCCTCGACCTTGAACGGGTTCGTCCGCGACGAGCCGAGGATGGTCCCGCCCCGGGGCAGGATCCCGCGGACCTCCGGGACTCCGAGCGGGCGGAAGTCGTTCTCGAGCGGCCCGCGCCAGCCGTCGCGGAAGCCGACGAACTCATGCCCGTACTCCCCGACGCCCTTGCGAACGACGGCGCGGATGACCGCGTTGAGGCCGGGACAGTCTCCGCCTCCGGTGAGGACGCCGAATCGCACGGGCGCAAGATAGCGACGCCGTTCAGCCGAGCGTCTCGAAGCCGGCGCGGAAGAACCTCACGACGGCCGCAGCGGGGTCCGAAGAGCCGACGAGTTCAGCGTAGCCGAGCTCCGCGCCGGAAAATCCGGTGGCGTTCCAGAGCTCGCCCTCGACCTCGGCGGTCCACGGTCCTACGTAGGCGTAGGGCTCGGGATGCTCGGCGTCACCGGGGGACACGCCGTAGTTGGCGCGCTGGCCGGCCGCCTCGGAGCCGGCCTCGAAGGCGATGTCGAAGTGCTCGGGCCACAGGTTGATCTCGCTCGCCTCCGCCCCCTCGGGCAGCCCCTGCCGGAACTCCTGGAGCGCCTCACCGGCGACCGCGTAGAGATCACCGAGCCGGCGCGCCGCCTCCGGGTCCACCGCGAGCGGCCGCGCGTCTTCGGGCGCGCCACGGGGGAAGAGCCCGGCGCCGATCATCGCGGCCCCGGCGGCCAGCGAGGTGATCGGCTCCCGCCGCTCGCTTCCATCGCCCTCGACGACGAGCTCGGGTCCGTCGACCATCACCCTCAGGCTCCTGCCGTCGTGCTCGAACCGCGGGGTCCCGAATCCGCCCGGCGTCACGGTGAGCGCGATCTCGTTGTCCGGCTTTCGCGCCGGCGCGACGAGCTCCTCGGCGACGCGATGAAGAGCCTCGCGGGTCCTCGAGAAGGTCGCGGGCAGCGGCTCGAGCCCCATCAGGCCTCAGGTGGCGGGCGTCAGGCGCGCAGGGCGTCGAGCATCGGCTTCGCCCAGCGATCGAGCACCGCGTTGAAGATGATGAAGAGGAAGATGATCGACGCCACCGTCCCGCCGAGCGAGAACGCGTAGGCGACGACCATGGCGATCAAACCGACGACGGTGAAGACCAGGAGCCTCATCGGGTCGGATCCTACCCGTCACACCGACGCCATCGCGGCGCGGGCGGCGCCGATGAAACCGGCAACGGCCTCGGCGGCGGCCGCGGGCCCAGCGGCCTCCCCCACCTCGCGGACGAGACGCGAGCCGACGATCACGCCGTCGGCGATCCGCCCGACCTCGGCGGCGAGCTCTGGGGTCCCGATCCCGAAGCCAACCGCGACCGGAACCGGCGAGTCCGCGCGCGTCGCGGAGACCAGCTCGCCGAGGGCGGCCGGAAGGGCATCGCGCTCGCCGGTCGTCCGCGTGTCGGAGACGAGGTAGATGAAGCCCTCGGCGTCTGCGGTAATCCGAACGCGGCGTTCGGGCGGCGTCGTCGGGGCGACGAGCGGGATCTGCGCGAGGCCGGCGCCGCGGAGCGCCTCGCCGACCTGCGAGCCCTCTTCCAGGGGTAGGTCGGGAACGATGACGCCGCTTGCCCCCGCGTCGGCAAGGGCGGCCGCAAAACGCTCCGGGCCGCGTGCGAGCGCCATGTTGGCGTAGGCCATCGGGATCACCGGCACTCGGGCGGCCAGCCGCTCGCAGATCCGCAGGACCGAGTCCAAGGTTGCGCCGGCGTCAAGCGCCGCCGTCGCGGCACCGTGGATCACAGGCCCGTCTGCGAGGGGGTCCGAGTAGGGAACCCCGAGCTCGACCAGGTCGGCTCCCGCCTCCGCGTAGGCGTCGGCGACGGCGAGCGAGGTCTCCTGGTCCGGGAACCCGCCCATCATGTACGGCATCAACGCCGCCCGCCCGTCGCCCTTCGCCGCCGCGAAGGCAGCGGCAACGGCGTCAGCCATCGCCAAGGCGCGCTACGACCTCAGCCAGATCCTTGTCCCCCCGGCCGCTCAACGTGAGAACGTCATACGCACCCGGTCCCTCAGCTGACCCGCGCACGCCCGCAGGCGTAGCCGAGGACGTGGCGCGGATTTGTTCCGGCGCGGGACTCGGGTTCTCGAGCAGCCAGGCCAGCGCATGCGAGGGCTCCAGCGCCGGGATGATGCCTTCCAGTTTCGCGAGCTCGCGGAACGCTCGCAGCGCCTCGTCGTCCGTCACCGCTTCGTAGCGGACGCGGCCGATGTCGCGCAGGTGGGCGTGCTCGGGGCCGACCCCGGGATAGTCGAGGCCTGCGGAGACCGAGTGCGCCTCGAGGATCTGCCCGTCCTCGTCGGCCAGGACCGCCGAGAAGGCGCCGTGGAGGATCCCCTTGCTGCCGGCGACGAGCGAGGCGCCGTGGCGACCGCTGTCGATCCCGTCCCCCGCCGCCTCGATCCCGATCAGCTCGACCTCGCGATCGTCGATGAAGGCGGTGAAGGTGCCGATCGCGTTCGAGCCGCCGCCGACGCACGCGATGACCCGCGCCGGAAGCGAGCCCTCGGCGGCCAGCGCCTGTTCGCGTGCCTCGTCGCCGATGACCCGCTGCAGGTCGCGAACGAGCGCCGGGTAGGGTGCCGGGCCGACCGCGGATCCGATGATGTAGTGGGTGTCGGCCACGTTCGTGACCCAGTCGCGGATCGCGGCGCTGACGGCCTCCTTCAGCGTCCGGGCACCGGCCTCGACCGGCGCCACCTCGGCGCCGAGCAGCCGCATCCGCTCGACGTTCGGCGCCTGCCGGCGCATGTCCTCGGTCCCCATGTAGACGACGCAGTCGAGCCCGAGGAGGGCACAGGCGGTCGCCGCGGCCACGCCGTGCTGGCCGGCGCCGGTCTCGGCGATCACGCGGCGCTTGCCCATCCGCTCCGCGAGCAGCGCCTGGCCGACCGCGTTGTTGATCTTGTGCGCACCCGTGTGGGCGAGGTCCTCGCGCTTCAGGTAGACGGTGCGCCCGAGCCTCTCGGAGAGGCGGTCCGCGCGGTAGAGCGGGGTCGGACGGCCGACGAAGTCGTGGAGCATGCGGGCGAGCCGGTCACGGAAGCCCGCGTCGTCACGCGCCTGCGACCAGGCGAGCGTGAGCTCGTCGAGCGCGGCGATCAGGACCTCGGGGACGAAGCGGCCGCCGTAATCGCCAAAGCGCTCCTGCACCCCGACCGCGCCGCCGACCCCGCCGGCGGCGCCCGACGCTCCGGCGGCGCTCATGGCGTCACTGGCTCCGGTACGCCGGCGGCCTCTGCGAACGCCGCCATCAGCCCGTGGTCCTTGACCCCCGGCGCGGCCTCGATCCCGCTCGCGACGTCGACCGCGAACGGATGCGCGATCTCGATCGCCTCGGCCACGTTCTCCGGATCCAGGCCTCCGGCGAGGATCAGCGGCACCTCGGAGGCGCGGCCGGCGAGCAGCTGCCAGTCGAAGCTCTCGCCTGTCCCGCCGGGGACGCCGGGGCGGTGGGCATCGAGGAGGTGGAAGTCGGTGCGGAACGCCTCGGCCGCCTGCACATCGGCCTGGCTGCGGACTCGAAGCGCCTTGATCACCTTGCAGCCGGTGCGGCGCGCCGCCTCGCGGCAGAAGTCGGGCCCCTCGTCACCGTGGAGCTGCAGGATTGCCAGGGACTCGTCCTCGGCCGCTCTCGCGACCTCGTCGAGCGTCGCGTTGACGAAGACGCCGGCGACGAGCACGCGGCGGCGGACGGCGCTCACGATCTCGATCGCCGCGCCCGGATCGCAGTAGCGCGGGCTCTCGCGCCAGTGGTTGAGGCCGATCGCCCAGGCGCCGAGGTGGACGGCCTGCTCGGCGTCCTCGAGTTTCGTGATCCCACAGAACTTGACCTTCACCCTCACGAGGATGGCAGAACAAAGGAGACGGGCCGGCTCGCTCAGCCGGCCCGTCGTCCCTGGGTGTGTGTGTCGGAGTCTCCCTCGAGAGGGAGTTTCGGCGAGCTAGCGTCCGGCCGAGGCGGGCCGTTCGGTTAGCTCGACGGTCACATCGCGCTCATCGCCGGAGCGCAAGAGGGTGAGCTCGATCTCGTCCCCGGGCTGCTTCGAGTCGACTGCCGCGATCACGTCGCTCATCGAGGTGATCGGCTCGCCGTCGGCGGCGACGACCACGTCGCCTCCCGCACGCAGAGGACGGCCGTCGATCGTGACCTCGGCGTCGCCCGCCTCGATCCCCGCCTCGTCCGCGGGGCTGCCGGGGACGACGGACTGGACGATCGCGCCCTGGTCGATATCGAGGTTCAGCACGTCGGCGATCTCGGGCGTGAGGTCGCCGCCGCTGATGCCGACGAAGGCGTGCTGGACCTCGCCGTCGGAGATCAGCTGCTGGGCGACTTCGCTCGCCGTGTTGATCGGGACGGCGAAGCCGATGCCGACGTTACCGCCGCTCGATGACTCGATCTGCGAGTTGACGCCGATGACCCGACCGGCGACGTCGAGCAGTGGGCCACCCGAGTTGCCGGGGTTGATCGGCGCGTCCGTCTGGATCGCGTCGCGGATGACGAAGCCGTTGGGGGAGTCGATCTCGCGCTGGACGCCGGAGACGATCCCCGCGGTCGCAGTGTGGTCGAGCCCGAAGGGATTGCCGATCGCGATCACGGCGTCGCCGACGGTGACGTCGGTGCTGTCGCCAAGGGAGATCGGCTCGAGCTCCTCGGCCGGCGCCTCGATATCGAGCACCGCGATGTCGGTCGATGGATCCTCGCCGAGCAACTCCGCATCGAAGGTCTCGCCATCTTCGGAGAGCGTCACGCGGATGTCCTCGGCCCCGTTGACGACGTGGGCGTTGGTGATGATCCGGCCGTCGTCATCGATGACGAAGCCGGAGCCGGTGGCGGTCCCGCCGCCGCCGGGAGCCGGGCCGAAGGGGCTGAAAGCCTGCTCGCCGCCGGACTTGGCGTCCGCCTCGATGTAGGCGACGCCCGGGGAGGCCTCGTTGTAGATCTCGTTCACGGTCCGCGCCTCGGCGCCACTCTCGTCGGCCGCGGGCTCGGTGAGCGGCACCGCCGCCGGCTCTCTGACCGTGGTCGTCCCACCCTCGGCCTTGACCCAACCAGCGGAGATCGCCACCCAGCCGAGGACGGCGACGATCACGCCCCCGGCGAGCGCCGAGGCAAAAGGAGTTCTGACAAAGGTGTTCATCGCCGGGGAGGGTGCCCCGGGTTCCCTAAATGCCGCTAACGCGTACCGAAAGGGGAGCTAAGAATTCCGTTCGGCCGAGCGATCGACGAGGTGCTCGCGGAGCGCCTCCTCGTCGAGCGTCAGCTCGCGGACCGCGAGCTCGGGATCGGCGGCTCGCATCAGCGACTCGCCGACGAGGACCGCGTCGACGCCGATCCGCTCGAGCTCGACGAGCTGCTCGTGCCGGTCGTAGCCGGACTCCGCGACCACGGTCTTGCCGGCCGGGACGTCGGTGATCAGCTCGTCGGTCACCTCGAGGTCGACGGAGAGATCCTTGAGGTTGCGGTTGTTGATCCCGAGCACGTCGGCGTCGAGCTCGAGCGCCCGGTCGAGGTCGTCCTCGTCGTGGACCTCGACGAGGCAGTCGAGGTCGAGCATTCGCGCCTCCGCGTAGAGGCGGCCGAGCAGCTCGTCGCCGAGCGCGGCGACGATCAGGAGAACGGCGTCGGCGCCGTTCACCGCCGCCTCGTACAGCTGATAGGTGTCGACGATGAAGTCCTTGCGCAGGATCGGCAAGCCGGACGCAGAGCGCGCGGCGCGAAGATCGTCGAGCGAGCCGCCGAAGCGGGTCTCCTCGGTGAGCACGGAGAGGGCCGCCGCGCCGCCGCGCTCGTACGCCGCGCAGACGTCGGCGACGCTGGCCCCGGGGCGGATCTCGCCGGAGCTCGGCGAGCTGCGCTTGAACTCGGCGATCAGCGAGACGCCCGGGCGCACGAGCGCCTCGCTGAACGGCCGCGAACCGCTCAGCGTGCCGACGCGTTGCCGGAGGTCTTCGAGCGGAACCTGCCCCTTGCGCCGCTCGACGCCTTCCCGAGCTGCTCCAACGAGCTCCTCGAGCTTGCTCATCCGCCCAGAGCCTAGTCGTCAGCCCGAAAGATCGGCGGTCAGCGAGACGAGGCGCTCGAGGACGGACGAAGCGGCGCCGGAGTCGACCGCCTCCGCGGCCCTCGCGACGCCCCCGGCGAGATCGGTGGCGCCACCCGCCGCGAGGATCGCCGCCCCGGCATTGAAGACGACGACGTCGCGCGCCGGACCCGGCTCGCCCGCGAACACGCGTCCGACGACGGCAGCGTTGTCCGCCGGCTCCCCGCCCGCGATCGACTCCAGCGGGGCCCGTCCGAGGCCGACGTCCTCCGGCTCGACGAACCATTCCTCCGTGCCGCCGTTCGCGACCTCGATCACGCGACTGCGGGAGGAGATCCCGAGCTCGTCGACGCCGTCGTCGGCGCTGACCACGAGCGCCCGCTCGCAGCCGAGGCCCACCAGGGCCTCGGCGATCGTCTCCTGGTAGCGGCGATCGGAGACACCGAGCAGCTGGCGATCGGCGCCGGCGGGGTTGGTCAGCGGGCCGAGGAAGTTGAAGATCGTGCGGACCGCGAGCTCCTTGCGCACCGGGACGACGTGCTTCATGGCGGCGTGATGGCGCGGCGCGAACATGAAGCCGAAGCCGATCTCGTCGATCGAGCGCGCGACCCCCACCGGGTCGAGCTCGATCTTGACCCCGAGCGCCTCGAGCAGGTCGGCGGAGCCGGAGCGGCTGGTGGAGGAGCGGTTGCCGTGCTTGGCGACGGCGCACCCCGCGGCCGCCGCGACCAGCGCCGCTGGGGTCGAGATGTTGAAGGTGCTCGGCCCACCGCCTGTTCCCGCGGTGTCGAGCAGGTCGGGTCGGTCGACCTCGACCGAGACGGCGAGGCGGCGCATCGTCTGTGCCAGGCCGACCAGCTCGGGGACCGTCTCCCCCTTCGAGCGCAGCGCGATCAGGAAGGCTGCGGTCTGCACCTCGCTCGCCCGCCCCTCCATGATCTCGTCGAGGACCGCCGAGGCGTGGTCGCTGGTCAGGTGGGCGCCTGCTGCCACCTCCTCGATGGCGCGGGTGAGGATCGGGTTAGGAGCCATTGCCGAGAAAGTTCGCGAGCATCTTCCGGCCCTCGGGGGTGAGGACGGATTCTGGGTGGAACTGGACCCCCTGGGCGGGGAGCGAGCGGTGGCGGACCCCCATGACGACGTCACCGTAGCTCGCGGTCTGCTCGAGCTCCGGCGGCAGCTCGGGGTCGGCGATCAGCGAGTGGTAGCGGCCGCCCCGAAGTGGGTTCGGGAGCCCGGCGAAGACGCCGGCGCCTTCGTGCTCGATCTCGGCTTCCTTGCCGTGGATCGGCTCACCGCGGATCGTGCGCCCGCCGAAGGACTCGACCAGCGCCTGGTGGCCGAGGCAGACGCCGAGTGTCGGGACGCCCGCCTCGGGGAAAGCGCGTGCGGCCTCGATCGAGATCCCCGCCTCCGCCGGCGTGCACGGGCCGGGCGAGATCACCAGCCGGTCGGGCGAGCGCCCGAGCAGGTCCGCCACGGTCGCCTTGTCGTTGCGGACGACGTCGACCTCTGCCCCGAGCTCACCCAGGTACTGGACGAGGTTGTAGGTGAAGGAGTCGTAGTTGTCGATCACCAGCACGCGCATCGCTATCCCCACTCCGGCTGAGCTTCGGCCAGGGCCACGGCCTCGAAGACGGCCCTCGCCTTGTTGACGGATTCGCGGTACTCGTAATCGGGCTTGGCATCGGCGACTGTGCCACCGCCGGCCTGGACGTGGATCTGGCCGTCCTTGACGACCACGGTGCGGATGTGGATCGCCGTATCGAGATCGCCCGTGAAGCTGACGTACCCGACAGCGCCCCCGTATGAGCATCGCTTGTGGGGCTCGAGCTCGTCGATGATCTGCATCGCGCGCACCTTCGGCGCCCCGGAGAGGGTGCCCGCCGGCAGCACCGCCCGCAACGCGTCCATCGCCCCGACTCCCTCGCGCAGCGTGCCCGACACCTGGCTGACGATGTGGAAGACGTGCGAGTAGGTCTCGACGACCATGTACTCGTCGACGCTGACGCTGCCGTACTCGCAGACGCGTCCGAGGTCGTTGCGGCCGAGGTCGACCAGCATCACGTGCTCGGCGCGCTCCTTCTCGTCGGCGAGGAGCGCAGCCGCCTGGCGGCGATCCTCCTCGTCTGTCTCGCCGCGGGGATACGTGCCCGCGATCGGCCGTGTCTCCGCCCTCCGGCCGCTGACCTTGACCAGCGGCTCGGGCGAGGCCCCGGCGATCTGGAAGTCGCCGAACTCGAGGTAGTACATGTAGGGCGAGGGGTTGACGGTGCGCAGGCCGCGGTAGATCGAGAACGCCTCCACCGGCGCCGGGGCGCTGAACCGCTGGGAGGGCACGACCTGGAAGGCATCGCCGGCGTAGAGGTAGTCGACGATCCGGGAGACGTTGGCCTCGAAGTGCTCGCGGCTCACGTTCGAGACCCAACCGGACGTTCCGCCCGCCTCCTCCGCTTCGCGTCCGGGGGCGGCCGGGTCAGCCGAGGGACGAAGTCCGCCGGGCGGCTGCCGGCGCTCCACTACGGGCCGCTTGCGAGGCGGCGGGACCGGACCACGGAGCACCTTCCGAGTCTCGTCGATGACGCCGACGGCACGGTCGAATGCCGCGTCGACGCCGTCGTCCGTGAACGCGTAGGCGATCACCCGGACCTCGTGCTTGAGGTGGTCGAAGGCGAGCATCAACTCGCAGACCATCAGCGCCATGTCCGGGAGCCCGAGCGGATCCGGGTTCGGCTCCGCGAGCGGCTCGACCGTGCGCACGAGGTCGTAGCCGAAGAAGCCGACCGCGCCGCCGGCAAACGGCGGCAGGTCCTCGGCGCGAGCAACCCGGAACCTGCCGAGCTTCTCGGCAACAACGCCGTAGGGATCGGCGACCGGCGATTGGACGACTTCCCCGTCGCGGCTCTCGGTGAGGACGCCGTCGCTCCAGCGAAGCTCCGAGCGGGGGCGAAAGCCGAGGAAGGAGTAGCGGCCGAGGCGCCCCTGCTCCGCCGACTCGAGCAGGAACGACGGGCCGGCGAACGCCTCGCGCAGCTTCAGGAATGCGGAGACCGGCGTCTCGCAGTCGTCGACGAAGCGGTAGCTGACCGGGACGACGTTGGCCTCGCGGGCGAGCTCCCGCGCCCCGTCGAGGTCGGGGACGAGGTGGACTGCGGAGTCGTCAGCGGCGACGGCCATTGAGCTCCTCGAGCGCCGCTGAGAGCGGCAGATCGCGGGAGAGCAGCAGCACCTCCAAGTGGTAGAGGACGTCGGCGGCCTCCTCGGCGAGGCGCTCGTCCGATTCGCCCGCCGCGGCCCGCGCGACCTCCTCCGCCTCCTCCCGAACCTTGGCGCCGATCCGCTCGGGATCGTCGAGGAGCTCGGTTGTGTACGAGCCTTCGGGACGCTCGCGCTTGCGCTCGGCCAGCGTTCGCTCGAGCACGTCCAGGGCCTCGTAGGGCGCGGGCGCCGGCTCGCCCGACACGGCGGGCCCGTCGACCGCGCCGTCGGCGGTCCCGTCGAGGTCGCGGTAGAAGCAGGAGCGCTCGCCCGTGTGGCACGCGGGACCGGCCGGCTCGACCAACGCGATCACGGCATCCCCATCGCAGTCGTAGCGGAGCTGTCGCAGGCGCTGAACGTTGCCGGAGGTCTCGCCCTTGCGCCAGAGCTCGCCCCGCGAGCGGCTGAAGAAGTGGACCTCGCCGCTCTCGCGGGTCAGCCGCAGAGCCTCCTCGTTCATGTAGGCGAGGGTCAGCACCTCCCCCGTGCGCCAATCCTGCATCACGCACGGCACGAGACCGCGCTCGTCGAAGTTCGGCGCCATCGCCATGCGCGCCATCGTAGGGCAGCAATACGCTTGGCCCGTGGACCTGCTGCCGATCGCCGATACGTTCAGCCGGGTCGACCAGTCCTACCTGCTCGAAGCGAGGCAGATGCAGGCGCTCTCGCTCGGCGTCCACATCCCGCTCGTGTGCTTCGGGATCGCCTTCCCGGCGATCGTGCTCTTCACCGAGGGCCTGTGGCTGCGCACAGGCAACCCGGTATACCGCCAGGTCGCGAAGCGCTGGTCGAAGGTGATGCTGATCCTGTTCGCGGTCGGAGTCGTCACCGGAACCGTGCTCTCGTTCGAGCTCGGCCTCCTCTGGCCCGGGTTCATGGAGACGTTCGGCGACGTCTTCGGGATCGCGTTCGCCTTCGAGGGGATCTCGTTCTTCGTCGAGGCGATCTTCATCGCGATCTACGTCTACGGCTGGGACCGCCTCTCTGCAAAGCACCACTTCCTCACCGGGCTCCCGATCGTGATCAGCGGCTTCACCGGGTCGCTGTTCGTGATCTCGGTCAACGGCTGGATGAACAACCCGACCGGTTTCGACATCAAGGGCGGCGAGGTCACGAACGTGGAGCCGTTCAAGGCGCTCTTCAACGACTTCTTCTGGCACGAGCTCGTCCACATGTACCTCGCCGGCTTCATCGTCTGCGGCTTCCTCGTCGCCGGCGTCTATGCGGCGTCGAGGCTGCGCGGGCGCCGCGACCTCTACAGCCGCGTAGCCCTGATAATCCCGCTCACGGTCGCCTGCCTCGCGGCCCCGGCCCAGCTGCTCGCCGGGGACTGGGCGGGCCGCACCGTCGCGGAGCACCAGCCGGTGAAGCTGGCGGCGTTCGAGGGGCTCGAGGAGACGACCAAGGGCGCCCCCTTCAACATCGGCGGGATCTACTACGACGGCTCCAACCACGGCGGGATCACGATCCCGGACCTGCTCTCGATCCTCGCGTTTCACGATCCGAGCGCGACCGTCGAGGGGCTCGATGCGGTCCCGAGATCCGACCGCCCGCCGGTCGCCGTGGTCCGCAATGCGTTCTCCGCCATGGTCTTCATCGGCTCGGGCCTCGCCCTGCTCGCGGCGCTCTACCTCCTCACCTGGTGGCGGAAGGGGCGGCTGCCGTTGTCGAGGTGGTTCCTGCGCGCCGTCGTCATCGCCGGGCCGCTCGCCTTCGTCGCCCTGATCGCCGGCTGGGTCACGACCGAGGTCGGACGCCAACCGTGGATCGTCTACGGCGTCATGCGCGTCGACGAAGCCGTCACCGGCGCCGAGGGGATCCCGATCGGCTACGCGAGCCTGGCGCTCGTCTACGTCGGCCTTGCGATGGTCGTCTTCTGGCTTCTGCGAAGGCTCGCCCGCAAGCCGATCGAGGACGAGCTTCCGGCGCCGCCGCGAGGCGAACCGTGAGCGCGGTCGACGTCGTCGCCGCCGTCCTCGTCGTCGGGCTGAGCGCCTACGCGGTCCTCGGCGGCGCCGACTTCGGCGCCGGCTTCTGGGACCTGACCGCGGGCGGCGCCGAGCGCGGCTCGCGGATCCGGGGCATGGTCAAGCGCTCGATGAGCCCGGTCTGGGAGGCGAACCACGTCTGGCTGATCTTCGTCCTCGTCGTCATGTGGACCGGCTTCCCCGGCGCCTTCGGCCCGGTGATGTCGACGCTCTACGTGCCGCTCTTCATCGCCATGGTCGGGATCATCTTCCGCGGCGCCGCGTTCGCCCTGCGCGGCGAGGCGGCGACCGTCGGCGAGGCGCGCGCCCTCGGGGGCACGTTCGCGCTCGCGTCGCTGATCGTCCCGTTCTGCTTCGGCACCATCGTCGGCGCGGTCGCGAGCGGCGCCGTCAGCGTCCCGGCCGACAGCTCGGACCCCTTCGGCGGCTGGACCGACTCGACGGCGCTATACACCGGCGTTCTCGCCGTCGCCTGCGGCGCCTACCTCTCTGCGGTCTTCCTCGCCGCTGACGCCGTCCGCGCCGGGCTGCCCGACCTGATCGAGGCATTCCGGCGCCGTGCGCTCGGGGCGGCGGCGACCGCCGGCCTGCTGGCCGCGGGCGGGCTGGTGGTCCTCCACGAGAACGAGCCGGCCCTCTACGACGGCCTCACCTCCGGCGGCGGAATCGTCTTCCTCGCCGGGTCGGCGATCGCGGGGGCGGCCACGCTCGGCCTCCTCTGGACCGCGCGCTTCGGCCCGGCACGGTTCAGCTCGGCGATCGCCGTCGGTGCGGTGATCGCCGGCCTCGCGGTCGCGATGCGTCCCGATTTCCTCCCCGGTGAGCTGACCCTTGCGGACGCGGCTGCCACGGACACGACGCTCACCGCGCTCCTGATCGCCTTCGCCGTCGCCGCGCTCGTCCTCGGGCCCGCCCTCTCCCTCCTCTATCGCCTTACCCTGCGTGGGACCTTGGACACCGAGTTCCACCCGATCGGCGCCGCCGACCCCGAACCGACGGAGCGGCCGTGAAGCGCGGCGGCCCGACCCTGCCCGCCGGCCTCGCCGCGTTTGCGATCGGTGGCGGCACCCTCTTCCTCGCCGAGGTCACCTGGCTGCAGATGTCGGCGGCGATGGTGATGCTCCTCGGCGTCGCGCTCACCGTCGCCGGAATCGCGACGCCGGAGTTTCTCGAGGCCTCGGAGGAGGAGCAGTAGTGGTCGTCAAGGCAAAGCCCGCCTGCAGTCACTGCGGCGCGACGCTCGAGCACTCCTGGAGCCGCTGCCCACGCTGCGGCAAGCGCTCGTGGGTGTGGCTCTTCCGGGGCCTCGGGCCGCGAACCTGAGGCTCTTTCAGTCGATCCCGAGCCGGTCGAGCAGGTCCTCGTCGCGGCGCCAGCTCTCGCGCACCCGCACCTGGAGGTCGAGGAAGACCTTGGCGCCGAGCTCGCGCTCGAGCTCCTTGCGGGCGGCGGTGCCGATGTCGCGCACCATGCGCCCGCCCTTGCCGATCAGGATCCCCTTCTGCGACTCGGTCTCGGCCCAGATCTGGGCTCGGACCTCGATCACGCCGTCCTCACGCGCCTCGATCTCCTCGACCGCGACCTCGACCGCGTGCGGGACCTCGGCGCGGGTGCGCTTCAGGACCTGCTCGCGGACCAGCTCGGCCAGATGAACGTCGCTGGGCTGATCGGAGCGGTCCTCCGGCGGATACATGAACGGCCCCTCCGGCAAGAGCGCCGAGAGGCGGGCGACGAGAGGTGGAAGACCGGTGCCCCGCTTGGCGGAGATCGGAAACACCTCATCGACCACCTCCATCTTCCCGACCGCCGCGAGCACCTCGGTCAGCGCCGGCTTCCGCAGACGGTCGATCTTGTTCACGGCGCAGATCACGGGCGCGCCGGACCGTGCGCTGAGCAGGTGAGATGCGATGAAGCGGTCGCCGGGGCCGACCCCCTGCTCCGCGTTGACCAGGAAGAGGACCGCGTCCGACTCCACCAGCTCGAGCTCGACCCGGCGTTGCATCCGCTCGGTGAGCACGTCGCGCGGGCGCTGCACCCCCGGTAGGTCGACGAGCACCATCTGCCAGCCTGCCGCGACGTCGGTCGCGACGCCCCGGCTCGCCCGTCGCGTGGTCTGGGGGCGGTCGGAGATGATCGCGACCTTCTGCCCGACGATGGCGTTGACCAGCGTCGACTTGCCGACGTTCGGACGACCGGCCAGGCCGACGAATCCGGCTCGGGTCCCCTCGGATTCCATCGTCACCAGCCTGCCATACTGGCCGCGCAGGCAGCCGAGGAGGGGACGATGCGAGCCGCAGCAGCGATCATCGGGGCGACGATTCTGGCCTCGGCTGCAGCGGCGCCGGCCGCAGCGAACCAGGTGCCGGTGACCCAGGTGGACTTCTACCGGCTGTCGAGCCAGGAGCCTTCGCTGGTCGTTGGGGCACCGGGAATCCTCGCCAACGACTCCGACCCGGACGGCGATCCGATCACGGCGGAGCTGCTGGGCCCGCCAAACATCGGCACCGTCGAGCTGCGGAGGAACGGACGCTTCATCTACACGCCGCCGCCCGGGTTCAGCGGCCTCACCTCCTTCGACTACCTCGCCCGGGACAGTCCGTTCACGGTAAGCCAGTGCTGCGGCCACGTGTACATCTCGGTGACCAGCCCACCGGAGCCAGAGGACGACTCCTTCGCCGCTCTCGCGGGGATCTGGCGGCATGTCGGCGCGCCCGGCGTGCTCGCGAACGACACTGCCGACCGCGCGCGCCTCGTCGACGGGCCCGATCACGGCACGGTCAGACTCGGAGCCGACGGACGCTTCGCCTACCGCTCCAATCCGGGCTTCGCCGGGCTCGACACGTTCACGTACTACGCCGTGATCGCCGGAGAGGAGCCAGAGCCCGCAACCGTGACGATGCGGGTGAAGGCATCGAACGATGAACCGCAGGCGGCGACCGACACCTACCTGACCGAGGAGGACACGCCAATCCTCATCGATGCGCCCGGCGTGCTCGGCAACGACTTCGATGCGGACGGAGATCCGCTCAGGGCCGAACTGGTCAGCAGTCCACTCGGCAGCGACTTCGACTTCCGGTCCGACGGCTCGTTCGAGTACTACCCGCCGCCGGACTACGACAGCCCCGTCTCCTTCACCTACCGCGCGGACGACGGCCTCGTGGTGACCGATCCCGTACCGGTGCAGATCGAGATCCGAGCCGTCGACGACCCACCCGTCGCTGAGGACGACGAGTACCACCTCGGTGGCGCCACGACGCTAACCGTCTCTTCGCCCGGGGTGCTCGCCAACGACTACGACACGGTCGAGGGCGATGCGCTGAGAGCTCGGCTGCGCGGCATTGGAACGCGTAGGGGAACGCTGTCGCTCAGCCCGAACGGTTCGTTCACATACGTCCGCGACCCCGGCGCGCACGGAATCGACCACTTCCGCTACCAGGTGCGCGACAGCGGCGGCGCGATCGGCAACACCGCCTACGTGTCGATCTACCGTTAGGCGCCCTCAGCGAAGGCCGTGCAACACAGTGGCCTGGAGGGCGAGCATCTCGCCGTCGTCGGCTTCGTGGTCGTAGCCACAGAGGTGGAGGATCCCGTGAACGGTCGCCTCGGTCAGGTCGGTGGTGTGGCCGGGGCAGATGACGACGTCGCCGAGCTCGCGCGGGCCGTCCGTCGGACCCACCCCGTCGATCGGGAAGGCGAGGACGTCGGTGGGCTCGTCGAGTCCGCGGTGCTCGCGGTTGAGCTCGCGGATCCGATCCTCGCCGACGAGCTCGACCGAGAGGTGGCCGTCCTCAGCCCCCGCGGCAGCCAGCGCGGCGTTCGCGGCGCTCCGCAACTCGGCGGGGACGTCACTCAGGTCGAGCGTCAATCGCCGCGGTTTTGCTGCGAGTAGGTGTCGTAGGCGGCGACGATCCGCTGGACGAGCTGGTGGCGAACCACGTCGGCGGCCCCGAAGCGGACGAACTCGATGTCGTCGACGGCCGAGAGGATCTCGCCGATGATCACGAGCCCCGACTTCTGATCGCGCGGGAGGTCGATCTGGGTGACGTCGCCGGTGACGACCATCCTCGAGCCGAAGCCGAGCCGGGTGAGGAACATCTTCATCTGCTCGGGACTCGTGTTCTGCGCCTCGTCGAGGATGACGAAGGAGTCATTCAGCGAGCGGCCCCTCATGAATGCAAGGGGCGCGACCTCGATCACCCCGTTGTCGAAGTAGGCCGTCACCCGCTCCGGGTCGAGCATGTCGTAGAGGGCGTCGAAGAGCGGGCGCAGGTACGGGTCGACCTTCGCCTGCAGGTCGCCGGGGAGGAAGCCGAGCCGCTCGCCGGCCTCCACAGCGGGGCGGGTGAGGATGATCCGGCTCACCTGGCGCGAGTCCAGGGCCGCGACGGCCATCGCCACCGCGAGGAAGGTCTTCCCGGTGCCCGCCGGGCCGATCCCGAAGGTGACGGTGTGGCGGCGGATCGCGTCGACGTAGCGCTTCTGGTTCACCGTCTTCGGCGCGACCTTGGTCGCCCGGTGGCGCCAGATGACGTCCTCGAGGATCTCGGCCGGGCTCTCGGACTCCTCGAGCGCGCCGGCGACCTGGCCGACGGTCGAGGGGACGAGCTCGTGACCGCGCTCGATCAGGCCGACGAGCTCGTCGACCATCGAGGCCGCCTCCTGGACGTCGCCCTCGGACCCGTCGAGGGTGAGCACGTTCCCGCGCAGGTGGACCTCGCAGCCGATCCGCTCCTCGATCCGGCGGAGGACCTCGTCCTCGGACCCGGCGAGTTCGGCGGCGACCGCGTTATCGAGGGTGAGCTGGCGGCGGGCCAAGGCTAGCGCCGGGTCCCGTGATCTCGGGCCCGGAGCGGCGAGGCGCAGGCGCCATCGGGCAAGGACGCAGGGAGCCGGAACAGCAGCGCTATTCCGGCGACTGAGAACGCAGCCCGAGGGAGATCTGCGGCCGCCGCTTCGGGTGCGAGATCGCGGGACACGGCGCTCAGGATCAGCCGCCGGCGAGGCGCTCGCGAACCAGCGCGCTGACGCGCTTCCCATCGGCGCGGCCGGCAACCTTCGCCATCGCCGGCCCCATCGCCTTCCCCATCTCGGATGGGGCCGACGCGCCGCTCGACGCAATCGCCTCCTCGACGATGGTGGCCAGCTCCTCATCGGAGAGCTCGGCGGGCAGGTAGCGCTCGATCTCGCGCGCCTCCGCCTCCTCGGCCTCGGCACGATCGCCGCTCCCGCCGTCGCGATACGCCTCGGCGGCCTCGAGCCTGCGCTTGCGCTCGCGACGCAGCACCGCGACCTCGTCATCGCCGCCCTGCTTGAGGTCCTTCTGCAGTGCGTCGACGATCAGGCGCAGCGCCACGACCCGGTCGCGTTCGCCGGCCTTCATCGCCTCGCGGGTGTCGGTTTGGACCTGCTCGAGAATCGCCATCAGGGGACCTCGAGACAGCGTACCCTGCGGCCCGTGGAGGCACCGGGGGAGATCGCGCACGTTGCCGGCGAGGGCGACGGCGATCCGGGCTGGAGCGTGATCGAGCTCCCGGCTTCGGAGACCGTGGGCTTCGCGCCCAGCCTGCGCTGCTTCCCGCGAGCGTGGAAGGGATCGCCGCCGGCTTGGTCGATCGAGTCCGAGATGCGGCCCGTGCGGGTCGAGAGCCTCGCGTTCACCAAGCGCTTCGACGCCCGTGCCGTGTGGACACAGGAGCGGAACTGGCTTCTGCAGCTGCTCAGCCCCGACTTCATGACCTGGCTCGCCGCCGACCCCCAGGAGCTCTTCGGCTTCGAGCTTCACGAGGGCGCGCTGCGCTGCTTCACCCCCGGCGGACTCGACGCCGCGGCCGCGACACGGTTCCGGACCGAGGCCGAGGTGGTCGCGGAGCGGATCCGCGCCGAGGCGGCCGAGTCGGAGGGGCTCGGGGTGCGTGAGCTCGGCTCCGGGATCTCCGAGCGGATCGAGCGCATCGTCGGCAAGGTCCGCTTCGACTCGCCGCCGCCGGACACGCGGACCGCATCGCTGCCGTACCGTCGCTTCGCCGCTCGCGAGCCCGGCCCGTACGTCGCCGCGCTCGGCGGGATCGTCGCCCTCTACAGCGTCATCTTCGGGCTCACGTTCGAGCTCGGCGCCGATCTGATCGGAGTGGTGATCGAGATCTTCTCCTGGATCGGAGCCAAGGGCACCGGGATCACCCTCGGGATCATCACCGTGCTCGGCTGGGTCGCGGCGATCCCGGAGGCGATCGCGATCGCCGCCCGCCGCTACGGGCGCGTCGCCTTCGCGCGCGAGTACGCGAAGGCGCGTGGGTTGGAGCTCGAGAGCCCGCAGTCGTTTCATCGCCGGCTGATGCGGCTCGAGCTGCCCGCCCCGGCCGAGTTCGTTATGCGCGGCAACCTTCCCGGCGACCGCGAGGGGCGGCTCTGCCTGCTGCGCTCCGGGCGCGCGTTCCTCTCGAGCTACCACGACGCGGTCGTCCTCGAGGCGCCCGGGCTCGAGGTCGAGGGAACCGGCTATCGCACGCGCCAGGGGCAATTCGTCTTCACCCGGGCGGCGACCGCGGACCGCGACGCCGCGAGCCTCGACGCGTTCTCGAAGGAGGCGATCGAGCGGCTCGAGAAGATCCGCGCGCGGCCCGAGGGCACGAGCTAGCGCCGCACTCCCGGCGAGCGGCATGAAACGTCCCGTAGCGGGACGTTTTGTGCCGCTCGATTTGGAGGCGGCTTTCCGCGGGCGCGCCTCATAGCGCGACCAGCTCAACCTCGCCGAGCGGCAGCTGAAGGAAGCGCGTGCCGAGCTCGCCGAACGCAGCCGGGTCCCCGGTGCAGATGAAGCTGTAGGTGCCCTCGCCGCGATGCGCGGTCTCGAGGCCGCGCGATTCGAGCAGCCGCTGGGCGCTCGCCGCGAGCGCGTGGCCGGCGGTGACGAGCCGCACGTCGCGCCCGAGGATCCGCTGCAGGAGCGGGCGGACGAGTGGGTAGTGGGTGCAGCCGAGGATCACCGTGTCGCAGCCCGCCGCCTGAAGCGGGGCACAGTACGAGCGCACCCTGTCCACCACGGTCTCGGAGACCGCGTAGCCGCGCTGGATGATCGCCGCCAGGTCGGGGGCGGCGACCTCCGTCACGGTCAGGTCGCGGCGCTGGCGCGAAAGTGCCCGCAGGTACGCGCCGCCCTGGACCGTCGCGGGCGTCGCCAGCACTCCGACGCGGCCGTTGTCGGTGATCGCCGCGGCGATCTCGGCCTCGGGCTCGATCACCGCGACCACGTCCACCCCGCTCTCGGCGGCCACCTCGCGGGCCACCTCGAGCCCGGCACCGGCGGCCGAGTTGCAGGCGATCACGATCAGCTTCGCTCCGCGCCCGAGCAGGAAGCGAACGTTTCGCTCGACGCAGTCGGCGAGCTCGTCGACGCTCTTCGCTCCGTAGGGGAAGCGGGCGTCGTCGCCGAGGTAGATGTAGTCCTCCTCGGGGAGCGAGACGAGGCACTCGTGCAGCACGGTGAGCCCGCCGACTCCCGAGTCGAAGACGGCGATCGGCAGCTCGCGAGGCGCGTCCATGGCATCGAATGGTGGCGGGTTCCCAGATCTCAGCGCGGGTAGTCACCGGGTGATGAGCGACTCCAACCGCGACGCCGGCGACGGCAACGCCGCTTCGCGACCGCCCGCGGCGCGCCTGCTCGCTGTCGGCGCGCGCGGCGCCGAGCGCCTCGCCGAGGCAACGGGCGTCGACCGCGCGGTCGAAGACGCGATGGAGGAGGCGATCGTGCGGGCGCTCCGAAGCCCCGCTGTCGAGCGTGCCCTCGTGCGCCTGGTCGAGCAGAACGCCGTGCAGACAGCGGTCCAGCGAGCGCTGACGAGCGACGAGGTGGCCGGGGCCGTGGTCGAGGCCCTCGACACGGAGCTGGCCGACCGAGTCTGGACCGAGGTGCTCGCCTCCGAGAAGGCACAGATGCTCGTCGAACGGGTCGCCGAGGCCCCGGAGGTGCGCGCCGCGATCACCGAGCAGGGAGCCGGCCTGATCACCGACGTCGGCCACCGTCTGACAGCGATCACGGAATCGCTGGACGACTCGGCCGAGCGCCTTGCCCAACGCATCCTCCGCCGTCCCGTCGGCGAGGAGGAGCACGAGGAGGTCGGCCTGCTTACCCGCGGCCTCGCCGCCGCGGTCGATTTCGGCCTGATCGCGGGGCTCCTGACGCTCGGTGAGCGGGTGCTGATCTGGGTCCTGCCGGGGACGGAGGACCTGCCGCCATGGGCCAGTCTCCCGCTCGCCGCACTCGCGGCGGCCGCGTACTTCGTCGGCTTCTGGTCGCTGATCGGCCAGACGCCGGGAATGCGGTTCCTCAGCGTCCACCTCGACGCGGGAGGGTCGCGTGAGCTCGGGCTCCGCCGCTCGATCGGCCGCCTCCTCGGAGCGGTGCTCGCCCTGCTCCCGCTCGGCCTGGGGATGCTCTCGATCCTGACCTCGCCGAGACGCCGGGGGTGGCACGACCGCCTCGCCGGGACGATCGTCGTCTACGACGCTCGCTCGAAGGCGGCGCCGTGGTCGGCTCAGGGAGCAGGTCCGATGGCATCCGCTACGGGCAGGAACTCCTCGTAGGTCGCGGTCAACCGCGGCGAGGCCCACGTCTTCTGCGCGAGCACCCGCAGGCGCGGTGCGATCCCGGCGGCGATCTGCTCCTGCGTCTGCGCCTCGGGCTCGTCGTTCCAGACGTGGAGCTTCGAGCCGAGCACCCGCGGGTCGTCGGCCGAGACCCGCTCCGGCGGGACACTGAGGTCGCCGGCGTAGAGGACGCCGTAGAACTCGTTCACCTCCCACTGCTCGTACGCGCGCCGCATGTCCGGCCGCGGCGGCGCCGAGGCGGTCAGCCCGGAGACGTAATAGGTCGGAAACCAGCCGGCGTTCATCACCCGGTGGCCCTGGTCGAGGAGCGCCTGCGGCGCCAGCGGCAGCGGCTGGCCGATCGGCGAGAAGTTCGTCCACCACTCGACCACGATGTCCGGGTTGACGACGACGACGTTGCCGCCGCCGAGCTCGTCGTGCCAGACGCGCAGCGTCTTGTCGTGCGTCCTGACCAGCTCGTCGACCCAGTTGACGAACCCGTGCACGGCGTCGAGGGCGTTCGCCTGCGGTCCGTAGGTGGCGCGCGCGTGCTCGGCGAGAGCGGGGAACTCCGGGTAGGACACCAGGGGCATGTACTCGTCCGCGCCCGTGTGCCAGTAGGGACCGGGGAAGAGCGGGATGTACTCCTCGATCAGGTCGCGCGCGAACGCGAGCGCCGCCGGGTCGGTGATGTCGAGCTGGCTCGCCGCCGGCGTGCCGGTCGCGCTCTCGAGGCGCAGCTCCGGATGCGCCGCGAGCGCCGCCTCCATGTGCCCGGGCATGTCGATCTCGGGGACGATCGTCACCCGGTAGCGGCGGGCCAGGGCGACGAGCCGGCGGACCTGCCGCTTCGTCAGGTGATCCGCGGAGACGATCTCCGGGTGCGTCGTGCTCTCGATCCGGAATCCCTGGTTGTCGGAGAGGTGGAGATGGAGGTAGTTCATCTTCAGGTAGGCAAGCTCGCGGATGCGGTCGCGAAACCAGGCCGGGGTGAAGTACTTGCGCCCGGCGTCGACCATCAGGCCGCGCTCGGGGTAGCGCGGCCAGTCGCGTGCGCGCCCGGCGGGAATCGTCCTTCTCTGGTGGAGGAGCTGGAGGACGGTGCGCGTGCCGTAGAACGCCCCCGCCGGGCGACGGCCCCGGATCGTGATCACGTCGCCGACCCGCATCGCGTAGCCCTCTCTGCCGAGGCGGGGGTCGCGGGCGCCCAGCTTGAGCACGATGTCTCCACCCCGCGCGGCAGCGCCGCGCGCGGCGACGATCGCCGGAGGATCACCCGTCAGGCGACGAAGATCGGAGGCGAAGACGGCCGCGATCGGGCGCAGCCGGCGCCGCTCGGCGGGGGCGATCAGCACCCTCGCCTGCCCGCCGAGCTCCCACTCGCCTGCTGCGGCCCTCCACTGCTGCAGCGCCGGGATCGTCTGCGGGCGCTCGTCCGCCCGAGCTTGGGCCTCGGGCGCGAGCGCCAGCACCAGCGCCAGGATCATCAGCGCCGCCCGGCCGCTCAGGCGCCCCCACTCGCCGGAGCGGCCGTGTGGAGGCAGCAGCATCGGCCGTTTCGTGTCAGGCGCGTGCGGCGGCACGACCACGATGACCGGCTGAGCGGCGAGCACGGCGGGCACCGCCGGGGCGCAGATCGGAGCGGCCGCCTAGAGGAAGGGCTGGGCGGTCATGACGTAAATGGTGAGGACGATGATCAGGCCGGCGAGCATCCCGGCCCGCGACAGGGTGCCGCTCGCGCGCTGGAAGTCGGCGCTGAACTCGACGTCGTCGCCTGGCGCAGCCTCGACGTCGCGCTTGGCCGCGGCCGCGGCCTTCGCCTCATTCGGGCTGAAGACGAGGCCGCCCATCGCACCGAGCACGATCACGGCCAGGATGCCGAAGGCGACGAAGAAGTCGCTGAACTCCCAACGATCGATCGTCATGTAGAGGCCGGTGATGATGATCAGACCGATGCCGGGGCCGAGGAGCATGCGGTCGTTCGCCTGGATCCCGGCGATCACGCCGGGCATCGAGCGGGGGTGGCTCTTGGCGACGGTCGCCATGAAAACGCCGTACGCGAAAGTCCCGCCCAGCCCGACGACGACGGCCGTGATGTGGAGCCACTTGACGACGTCGTAGAACATGACCTCGGCGATGGGCATCGGGCTACCTCCTGCGCTCGGGGAACTGGCCGACTCTCACTTTGCGGTGAACAGTATCCCGGCCCAGTCCCCGGAAAACCTGGCCTCGCGCGGTTGCAAGCCGAGCGACGCGAAGGCCGCCTCGACCGCGTCCTTCTCGGTTGCCAGGAGCCCCGAGCAGACGAGGGTCGCGGGCCGGTCTTCGCCGGCCTCCAGTCCGCGGGCGACGTCGGCGAGGAGGGGCGCGGTGAGGTTGGCGAGGGTGGTCGGGGCGACCGGCACCGGCTCGGTGCGCAGGTTGACCCGCTCGAAGGAAACCTCGACGCCGTTGGCGGCCGCGTTGGCGCTCGCCGCCGCCACTGCGGCGGCCTCGCTGTCGCATCCCGAGACCGGGTCCCAGCCGAGCTTCGACGCCGCAATCGCGAGCACGCCGGAGCCGGTGCCGAGATCGACCAGCGGCCCGCGAGCCTCGCCCGAGTCCGCCAGTTCGATCAGCAACTGGAGGCAGAGGTGGGTCGTCGCATGCGCCCCGGTGCCGAACGCCTGACCCGGGTCGATGACCACGTCCACGGCCCCGTCCGGCGCCGACCCCGTCTCCCACGAGGGGCGAACGCAGAGACGCTCACCGACCATCACGGGCTCGTGGAAGTCGCGCCAGCGGTCCGCCCAGTCGTCCGGGATCTCGGTGGTCGAGACCTCGATCGGGATTCCGCCGACGGCGGCGTCGAGCTCCGGTAGCTCGGGGACCTCGCCCGGTGGGCCGTAGATGGCGAGCTCGACCCACCCGTCCCCCTGCTCCTCCTCCACCCCACCCGGGGCGAGCTCGAGCAGCTCGGCGAGCACGCGCCCGGCGTCCTCGGCCCGGCAGCGGATCGCGAGCCGGATCAACCTTCGAGCGACTCGTTGAGGCGCTGCGCGAGCTTCTTCTGCTCGCGGCTGAGCTTCATCGGCACCTCGACGTCGACGACGACGTGGTGCTTCCCGCGGCGGGAGCCGCGAAGGGAGGGCAGCCCGAGCCCGTTGAGCGAGACCGTGTGTCCTGGCTGTGTGCCCGCCGGCAGCTTCACCTCGCGGTCACCGTCCAGGGTCGGCGCGAGCACCGTCCCGCCGAGCATCGCCCGCGTGGCCGGGACCCTGACCACCGAGACGAGATCCTGGCCGCGGCGTTCGAAGCGCTCGTCCTCGGCGACGGTGACGAGGACGTAGAGATCTCCCGGGCGTCCGCCGGGCTCGCCCGCGTGGCCCGCGCCGGCGATGCGGATTCGCTGCCCGGACTCGATCCCGGACGGGACCTCGACGTCCCATGTCCGGTCGCGGAACTCGCGGCCCGCGCCGCCGCAATGCCCGCACGGCTGTTCCGGCGTCTTCCCCGCCCCCTCGCACGTCGGGCACAGGCCCGCCTGGACCATCTGGCCGAACGCCGTTCGGCGTACCTGCCGCACCTGGCCGGCGCCGCCGCAGGTCTCGCAGGTGTGGATCGGCGTCCCCGGCTCGGCGCCGTTCCCACGGCAGTGCTCGCACGGGGAGACGGCCTCGAAGTGGACCTCGCGCTCGGCGCCCGTGACGACCTCGGCCAGCGTCAGCTCGACCTCGACCGCGATGTCGCCTCCGCCCGCCGGCCCCTGGGCGCCGCCGCCGAAGCCGAAGAGGTCGCCGAAGGCGCCGCCGCTCGAGCCGAACAGCGAGGAGAGAATGTCCTCGACGTTGCCGAAGCCTCCCGCGCGCGGATCGAACCCGCCGTTGCGAAGGCCGTCGTGGCCGAAGCGGTCATACGTCTGGCGCCGTTCGGGGTCGGAGAGGATCTCGTACGCCTCGCCGGCCGCCTTGAACTTCTCCTCCGCCTCGGGGTCGTGGCGGTTGACGTCCGGGTGCAGCTCGCGCGCGAGGCGCCGGAAGGCCTTCTTGATCTCGGGCTCCGAGGCGGTTCGCTCGACCCCGAGCAGCTCGTACGGATCTGCCTTCATCGCTCGGCTAACGCTCGTAGACGGTCTCGAAGAAGCGGGAGAGCTCGCCGGCGGCGTCGCGCACGGACTCGATCGCGGTCGCGTAGTTCATCCGCGTCGGGCCGATCACCCCAACTGTGCCGAGGTTGCGGTACCCGAGCCCGTAGTTGGCGCCGACGACACTCACGTTGCGGAGCTCCGGCGCCGGGTTCTCGCCGCCTATCCAGAGCCAGATCGAGCGCTCGTCGAGCGCCGAGCGCAGCATCCGGAGCAGGTTCGCGCGCCGGTCGAGGGCGCGCATCAACGTGTCGGCGTGCGGCAGGTCGGCGGCGTGCTCGACCGAGAGCAGCCGTGAGGCGCCCTCGACGTAGAGGTCCTCGGCCGCCTGGTCGGTGAGTGAGCGAAAGGCGTCGGACACCGCCTCCAGGAAGCTCCTCTCCGCGGGGCCGAGCTCCGGGTCGTCGAGGCGGTCGCCCGTCATCCGGGCACCGAGCGCGAGTCCCGAGAGTCGCTCGTTGAGGAAGCTCGATGCCCATTCGACGAGTCCGAGATCTACCGGTCGCTCGAAGTTGAAGACGCGCTTGGTGACGGCGCCATTCGAGGCGATGACGACGATCATCACGGCGCGTGGCTGCAGGAGCAGCGCCTCGACCCGGCGCACGCGAGCGCTCGAGGGCGGCGGTGCGGTCGCCACGGCGAGCAGGTCCGTCATCCGCGAGAGCGCCGATGTCGTCTCGCGCAGGGCGTCCTCGATCTCGCGCCGCATCCGCGTCAGGTCGATCAGGCTCTCGCCCTCGCTGCGCTTCGAGGCCGCGCCGGCGGCGAGCAGCGCATCGGCGTACAGGCGGTAGCCGGAGTCCGTCGGCAAGCGGCCTGCGGACGTGTGGGGGTGGGTGAGCAGGCCCTCGCGTTCGAGCGCCGCGAGCTCGGCGCGGACGGTCGACGGACCCCAGACGACGTCGTCGCGTTCGGCGATGGCGGCGGAGCCGACCGGCTTGCCGGACTCGAGATGCGCCTCGACCACGAGGCGCATGATCTTCTGCTGGCGCTCACTGAGCATGGTTCGATTCTAGGATCGACGCCGGCAGTGATCGACCCCTACTCCCTTCCAGCCGACCTTCCACGCCCGGATGACGACGGCGCAGCCGCCCACCTGCGCGGCCTCGAGCTGCCCGAATTGAGCCTGGCGGCGACCGACGGGCGAGACGTGCAGCTCGCCGAGCTCGCCGGCCGCACCGTCGTCTACGCGTACCCATGGACGGGGCGCCCGGGCGAGCCGTTGCTGGCCGAGGACTGGGATCTGATCCCGGGGGCACGCGGCTGTACGCCGGAAGCCTGCGCTTTTCGCGACCACCACGCCGAGCTCGCGGCCGCGGGCGCCGCGGTGCTCGGCCTCTCCACTCAGGACTCGGAGTACCAGCGCGAGTTTGCCGAGCGCCTCCACCTGCCCTTTCCGATTCTCTGCGACTGGCGCCTCGAGCTCACCACCGCGCTCGAACTGCCGACGTTCGAGGTCGGCGGCAAGACGCTGATCAAGCGACTCACTCTCGTCGTCGACGGCGGCCGAATCGGCCACGTCTTCTATCCGGTCTTCCCGCCCGACAAGCACGCGGGCGAGGTGCTCAGCTGGCTGCGGGCGAACCCGGCCGCAGGCGACCCGTCCTAGAGCTCGAGCTCGGCCTCGGCGTTGCGGATGATCCGCGTGCCGGCCTGCTCGGCCTCGACCGCGACGACCACGCGGCCGCCCTCGGCCGAGACCACCTCGCCGGTGATCGTGATCTCCGCCTCGGGAACGCCCATGCCACGGAACTGGACGCTCAGCCGCTTCAGCGCCCTCGGGTCGCCGTCGGCGAGCGCGGCGGAGGCGCGCGCGACCTGTGCCATCGAGTAGAGGCCGTGGAGGATGTTCTGCGGCAGCCCCACCGCCTTCGCGTACTCCGGGTCGATGTGGATCGGGTTGAAGTCGCCCGACGCGCCCGCGTAACGATGGGGCAGGTACTTGTCGGGCGTCACCTTCAGCTCAGGGATCGCCGCGCCAGGCTCGAGCTCACCCATCTCAGGCTCCTCTGACGATGTTGGTCCAGGTCCCGCGCACGACCTCGGCGCCGTCCTGGTTCGTCGACACGGTTTCGAAGACGTAGAAGCCGTTGCCGGCCTTCTCGGAGATGCCGGCGACCCGGGTCTCGGTCGTGATCAGGTCGCCGTCGCAAACGGGCTCACCCCACACGAACTCCTGGCTCCCGTGGACCATCGCCGCGTAGTTGATCCCGACGTCGGGATCGAAGACGGCGGGGCCGACCCCGCGCCCGGCGTAGATGACGCAGAACATCGGTGGCGCGACGAGGTCGCGGTACCCGGCGGCCTTCGCGGCGTCGCGGTTATGGTGGACCGGGTTGTCCGCCCCGATCGCCGTTGCGAACTCGCGGATCTTCTCCGCCCCGACGTCGTAGCTGACCGAGTCGTAGGCCTTGCCTACCGCCTGCGTGTTGACCGCCATCGGCGGCCGAGTCTAATCGGCGCCCGATTCGCGCCGCTCGGCCGCGGCGAACGCCTCTTCACGGGTCGGATAGAGGTGCAGGGCGACGAAGTGCTCGCCGACGACGTCGGTCAGGAACCAGACCTCCATCTCGACGGCGATCCCGCTGCCCCTGCCCGTCGCGCGCTGCTTCACGGTGCTGACGACGTGCCGCTCGCCGACGACCTCCTGCTCGATCACCTCGATCGTGAACTCGTCCCACGCCTCGAGCCACGTCCCAACCCACTTCAGGTACCCGGCGTGGCCATGGAACGTACCCCCGTTGGGCATAGCCGCCGGCATGAAGACCTCGACGTCCGGATCGGCGAGAGCCAGGACCGTCTCTGCGTTCGAGCGATTGAAGGCCTCCATCGCGCCCCTCACGAACTCGATCCGCTCCTCAGGAGTCATCGACCTGGAGCACCGCGAGGAACGCCTCCTGCGGCACCTCGACCGAACCGACCTGCTTCATCCGCTTCTTGCCCTTCTTCTGCTTCTCGAGCAGCTTCTTCTTCCGCGTCACGTCGCCGCCGTAGAGCTTCGCGGTGACGTCCTTGCGCAGCGCCTTGACCGTCTCCCTCGAGAGCACGCGTGAGCCGACCGCCGCCTGCACGGGCACATCGAAGAGCTGGCGCGGGATCGTCTTGCGGAGCTTCGAGACCAGCCCCTTACCCGACTCGTATGCGGAGTCGCGGTGCGCGATCACCGACAGCGCGTCGACCCGGTCACCGGCGAGGAGGACGTCGACGCGCACCAGGTCGGACTCCCGCATCCCGATCGGCTCGTAGTCGAGCGACGCGTAGCCGGCCGTCTTCGACTTCAGCGTGTCGAAGAAATCGAGCACGATCTCCGCCAGCGGCAGGTCGTAGCGGAGCTGGACCCGCTCCGGGGAGAGGTAGTGCATGTCGATGTGGGTGCCGCGCTTCTTCTGGCAGAGCTCCATGACCGCGCCGACGTCGCTCGAGCGGGAGATGATCGAGGCGCGGATGTAGGGCTCGGAGATCGACTCGATCAGCCCCGGGTCGGGCATGTCCGCCGGCGAGTGCACCTCGAGCGTCTCGCCGTCCATCAGGAGCACCCCGTAGGAGACGTTCGGCATCGTCGAGAGCAGTTCGAGGTCGTACTCCCGCTCGAGCCGCTCGCGGACGATGTCCATGTGCAGGAGGCCGAGGAAGCCGCAGCGAAAGCCGAATCCGAGGGCCTGCGAGGTCTCGGGCTCATAGGAGAGCGCGGCATCGTTCAGCGAGAGGCGCTCGAGTGCGTCGCGGAGGTCCTCGTACTGATCGGTGTCGATCGGGAAGAGGCCGGAGAAGACCATCGGCTTGACCTCGCGGTAGCCGGGGAGCGGCTCGGTCGCGGCGCGGTCCTTGGCCGTGAGCGTGTCGCCGACGCGGAGCTTCGAGACGTCCTTGAGGCCGGTGATCGCGTAGCCGACCTCGCCCGCCGCCATCTCCCCGGCGGGCTCCATCGCAGGAGCGAAGAAGCCGATCTCGTCGATCTCGGCCTCCGTCCCGGTCTGCATCGCCTGGAGCGCGTCGTCGGTCTCAAAGACGCCGTCGACCATGCGCAGATATGCGACGACGCCCCTGTACTGGTCGAACTCCGAATCGAAGATGAGGGCCCGTGGCGCCGCGGCGGGGTCGCCTTGGGGCGCCGGGATCCGCGCGACGATCGCCTCGAGCACCTCGCGTACCCCCTCCCCCGTCTTCGCCGAGATCCGCAGCACGTCGGCCGGCTCGCAGCCGATCAGGTCGACGATCTCCCCGATGACGCGATCGGGCTCGGCTCCAGGGAGGTCGACCTTGTTCAGCACCGGAACGAGCTCGAGGCCAGCCTCGATTGCCGCGTAGGTGTTGGCGACGGTCTGCGCCTCGACACCCTGTGCCGCGTCGACGACGAGAAGGGCGCCCTCGCACGCCGCGAGGCTGCGCGAGACCTCGTAGGAGAAGTCGACGTGCCCCGGCGTGTCGATCAGGTGCAGGTGGTAGGTCTCACCGTCCTCGGCGGCGTAGTCGACCCGGACGGCCTGGGCCTTGATCGTGATCCCGCGCTCGCGCTCGAGGTCCATCGAGTCGAGCAGCTGCGGCATGTGCTTGCGCGCGTCGACCGCCCCCGTGACCTCGAGAATGCGGTCCGCCAGCGTCGACTTGCCGTGGTCGATGTGGGCGATGATCGAGAAGTTCCGTATGCGTTCCATGGGCGACGATGAGTATGGCGGGCGCTCGCCGCGCACACCGAACGTCCCGGACACCGCGCTATGCGGGGGTGTTTGGGACGTTCGGTGTCGGGCCTCGGATGGGCTCGGGCCCCGCCTGGCCGACTAGCCGCTCTTCTGGTGCCAGTCCCGCAGCATCGGCATCGGGTTGATCGCCTCGGCGGTGAAGCCGCGGCCGTCGCGAACCTCGAAGTGGAGGTGGTTGCCCCAGCAGGAGCCCGTGCAGCCGACGCCGCCGACCCGCTCGCCCGCCTTGACCTCGTCGCCCTGCTTCACCGCTGCGGGCTCGATCATGTGCATGTACACGTAGGTGCGCTTGCGCTTCGGGTCGTAGAGATGGACGTAGTTGCCCTGCCCGCCGTCGGCGCCCGCGTCGATGACCACGGCGTCGGTGGCGGCGATCAGCGGCGTCCCGGACGGGGCGAACATGTCCTGGCCGGCGTGGGTGTGCCCCGAGCGCGCCGCACCGAAGGCGTTCTCCGCGGTGCCGAAGTCGACCTTGCCCTCGATCGGGACGAACGGGCCAGGGGTCGGCTTGGGCAGCTTCACCTCGCCCGCCCAGGCCGCGATCTTCGCGAGCGGCCGGCGTGGTTTGATCTCGGTCGCCTCGGCGGCGAACGCGGGCACGGCGAGCGTCGCGGCGACGGCGGTCGCGGCGACGAGCGGCAGCACTGGGTTGTTCGGGCGCATGCGCAGCATGCGAGATCACCCCTTCTCGGGTCGTCGGTACGCGCCGTCGGCGCGCCTTGCGGCCGCCAGCGAGGCGGCCCCCTTTCGAGCCGGCGCGGTCCCGTCGTTCGGGATCCCTGGCGCCGGCGTCCTCAGGTCCTACACCGTCGACGAGCTCAGTTAGGGGCTATGTGAGCGGTGTCACACATCGCGCGCTTGCAATCGCGCGCCCACTGCCACTCATCCGGCCCGCCGGCGCCGGAGCAGGTTGCGGAGCTGCGCCGCCTCGGGGATCCGCAGGAGGGTGATCGCGACGCCGTAGACGACGGCGCCGGCGGCCAGAGCCACGCCGAGTGAGACGATCTGCCCGCCCAGTCCACGGCCGAGCGCGTCGTCGAGCAGCGTCCAGGCTCCGTAGGCGGCCGCGGCGAGCGCGGCGGAGGCCGCGAGCACGCGGACCGTGGTCCAGATGAGCTGCGCGAGCTCGAGGCGACCGAGCGCCCGCCGGAGCACGAGCGCCTGGGCCAGGACGCTCCCCGCCGTCGCGATCGCCGTCGCGGCGACGATCCCGCCGACGCCGAAGGGGTCGTAGAAGAGGAGCGAGAAGAGCGCCGTGATCGCCAGGTTGACACCCGCGATCACCGTCGGGATCCAGGGACGCTGGAGGCTGAAGAAGGTGCGGGTGAGGAGCAGGAAGAGGCCGTTGAACGGAAGCGAGAAGGCGAACCAGTACAGCGCCGTCGCGACGAGGTCCGTTTGCGAGGCGGTGAACTCGCCGCGCTCGTAGACGAGCCTGATCATCGGCTCCGAGAGGACCAGGATCGCCGCGGCGGCCGGCGTCAGGAGGAGGACGATCTGGCGCATGCCGTTCGCCATCGTGGCGCGCAGGTCGTCGAGCGCGCCTCGAGCTGCGTAGCGGGCGAGGGTCGGGAACAGGACGGTGGAAACCGCGACCGAGAAGATCCCCTGCGGGAGCATGTAGATGCGGAACGCCTTGTCGATCCCCGCCGGCGCCTGGTCGGAGACGAGGCTGCCGAAGAGGCTGTTGACGACCAGGTTGAGGTTGATCAGCCCGAGGCTGATCGTCACCGGGAGCATCAGGATCAGGACCCGGCGGACGTCGGCGTTGCCGAACGCCTCGCGAAAGCTCGCTCGCAGCGGCGCGAGCAGGGCTCGGCGGATCCCGAACGGGGTGTTGCGCAGGTCGTAGGTCGAGCATCGCCAGCTGGACCACGGTGCCGACGAGAACGCCGATCGCGTACGCATAGATCTGGTCGTCCTCGGGAAAGGCCGGCGCGAGGCCGACGAGCACGGCGATGATCGCCACGTTCCAGAAGAACGGCGCGATCGCGAAGACGCCGAAGCGGTCGTAGCTGTTGAGGACGCCGACGACCATGCCCGAGATCCCAAGCAGGACGAGGATCGGGAACAGGAGGCGAGAGAGGGCGACGGTGAGGTCGAGCGTCGCGCCCTCGAACCCGGGCGCGAAGATCGGCATCAGGACCGGCGCGAGGAGGATGAACAGCGCCGTGATCAGGCCGAGGATCACGGTGACGAGGAAGATGAGGAGCGACGCGAGGCGGAACGCCTCCCGGCGACGCCCGCGCTCGAGCTCCTCGGTGAAGACCGGCACGAACGCGGCCTGGATCGCCGCGTCGGCGAAGAGGCTGCGGACCGTGTTCGGCACCAGGAAGGCGATCGTGAACGCGGACATCTGCGCGCTGATGCCGAAGTAGCTCGCGGCGAAGATCTCGCGGACGAGGCCGGCGACGCGCGAGAAGGCGGTTGCGATCGCGAAGAAGGCGGTCGAGCGGGCGAGCCTGCCCGAGCGCGGAGCCGGCGCCCGCGGCCCCTCCCCGGGCAAGACCTCGGCCGCCGCCACGTCGTCGAGCTCGCGCTCGCTCGGTCGGGCGTCGCGGTCGCTCGGTCGGGCGTCGCGGTCGTTCATCCTGGCACCGCTACAATCGCGCCTCGCGAAATGGCCAACATCGCCTCACAGAAGAAGCGGAACGCGCGCTCGATGCGTGAGCACGACGAGAACCGTCGGCTGACGAGCGCGGTCAAGACCCATTTCCGCCGCCTCGAGCAGGCGACCTCGGAGGGCGATGAAGCCACCGCCCAGGCCGAACACAAGCTGCTCGTCTCGCGCATCGACAAGGCCGTCCAGAAAGGCGCCCTGCACGCGAACACCGGCGCCCGCAAGAAGTCGCGCGCCGCGCGCGTTCTCGCCGGCTGAGCGAGCCCTCGCTCAGTCACGACCGCCGGCGGCGCGGCGGACCGCAAGCGTGAGCGCAAGGGCCTCGGGGTAGTCCGAGCCTCCCCTGGTCCACCACTCGAGGTCGGCCACGGCGCAGGTGGACGCGCGCAGCTCCGCGGGCGTGCGGCCGCGGACCCTGCCGACGAGGAGCTTGGCCGCGTAGGGGTGCATCGGCAGTGACGACTCGACCTCCTTCGGCGCCTTGCCGCTCTCGAGCTGCTCGAGAGCGGCATTCGCCTCACGGAGGCGCTTGGCGATCCCGTAGACGAGGCCGGTCACCTGCTCCCCCTGACCGGTCAGTCGCTCGGCGGTCGCGAGGGCCGTTGCGGCATCGCGCTCGACGATCGCGTCCGAGAGCGTCCACGATGCGTCCTCGGACGTGTCGGCGATCATCGCCTCGAGGTCCTCGCGGGCGACCGCGCCGCCCGGCTCGACCCAGGTGGAGAGCCGGTCGAGCTCGGTCGCCAACCGCACGGTCCCGTCGCCCATCCGGTCCGCGAGCAGGCTGGCGGCATCGGTGTCGAGGTCGAATCCCCGCCGCGAGGCCTGTTCGCGCAGCCAGCCCGGCAGGGCGCGGGCCTTCGGAGCCTCGTAGGCCCTGACCTCGCCGCCGGCGCCCTCAACCGCCTTCGCGAGCTTCTTCGAGGCGCGCACCCGCGGCGGCTGTTCGCGCGCAACGAGTACCACGGTCGTGTCCGGTGGCAGGTCGGCGAGCGCCTCGGCGACCGCCTCGACCTGCTTCGCGGCCCAGCGCTCGACGCCCTCGGCGAGCAGGTAGCGGCGCTCGCTGATCAACGACATCGCGGGGATCGCGGCGAGCAACGCCTCCGCATCGGGGCCGGTGTTGGAACCGCCGGCGGGCGCGAAGACCTCCAGCGCGGCCGGTCCGCCCTCCGCCTCGGCGCGGGCGCGCAGCCGGGTGACGGCGGCGTCGATCTTGGCGTCGTCGGTGCCGACGATCAGGTACGCGGGCCCGATTCCCGGCTTCTTGGGCGCCTCAGCCACAGTCGGGCGAGTGTATTCGCCGCCCCGGCCGATGCCGGGGCGGCGAAGGGCACGCTTAGAGGCTGCCGACGAGGATGCTGAGCCCGCCGAGGACGATCGCCGCGCCGGTGAGCTGCAGCAGCAGGCGCCCGCTGCGCCCGGTCACGGCGAAGAACAGCGCCGCCAGTGCCCCGATCCCGGCGAGCACGCCGCTGGGGAACCCGAGCACGAGGCTGATCGTCTTCTGGCCGCCGGAACCGTCGAAGCACTCGTTGTCCGACGGCAGCGCCGCGGCGCCGCTGAGGATGTCCTCGCAGGTCGGCGTGTCGCTGATCTCGACCATCGCGACGATCATCACCGCGCAGGCGAAGGCAAGCGCGAGGGCGAGCAGCACGCCCAGGGCGCGCCATCCACCGCTGGCCTTCTCCTCGCCGGCCGGCGTCGTCGGCGGCGGCGGCGGGGGTGGTGGCGGGGTGGCTGCCGGGGTTCCCCCGGGGGGAGGCGCCTCGCCGGGCGTTGGCGTACCGCTTGCTTCCATCTCTCAGTCCTCCTGGCGTTGTGATTCGCCGGAGCTTCCTGGTCCCCGGATCGCGGGCACCCTACCTGACGTCAAAGGCGGATTCCCCGACGTCCAGCGTGATTTCTCCGTCGAGATCGGTGCGCATGGTGGTCACCCCGGCCTCAGCGAGCGCCTCGATCGTGGGGAGGGTCGGATGGCCGTAGCGATTGTCGGCGCCGACCGAGATCAGGGCCAGGCGAGGATCGGCGCGCTCGAGGAGCGCCGGAAGGCCCGTGTCCTCGCTGCCGTGATGGGCGACCTTGAGCACGTCGATCGACCCGGGGTCTACCGGGGCGAGCTCCGCCTCGGCGTCCGCCGTGAGCAGGAGCTCGAAGCCGCCCCAGCGGGCGAGCACGACGAGCGCGAGCCCGTTCGGATCGCCCGCACCCGCCGCGCCGAGCGTGCGCGCATGCCGCAGGGCGCTCGCCGGCGGCCAGAGGACCTCGAGCCGTAGGCGGCCGATCCGCAGCCGGTCGCCGGCGGAGACCCTCGTCAGACGCGCCTCGGAGGCGCGGGCCACGGACAGCGTCCGCGGGTCGACGCGGGCGAATACGAAGCGGCCCGCGTCGACCCCGTCGAACACCTCCCCCACACCGCCGAGATGGTCGAGCGATGGATGTGTGGCGACCATCGCCGAGAGCCTCCCGACGCCGATCTCGTCGAGCCGCTCGGAGACCGCACCGCCCGGTGGCCCCGCGTCGAAGAGGACGGGGTCGTCGCCGTGCGGCTGCAGCAGGATCGCGTCGCCCTGACCGACGTCGAGCATTCGCACGGTCAGCTCACCGGGCCGCGGGCCCGCATCGCCCGCGCCCGCCGAGCCGTGGGCGAGAGCGACCGCGCACGCCACGCCGGCGGCGGCAAGCGCCGCCGAGCGACGCCGGCCCAGGCCACGCCGCCGAGCTCGCGAGCGGATCGTCACGGTCGCGAGCACAGCGACGGCCGCGTAGATCGCGAGGAGCGACGGAACGCCCGGCAGCTCGAGCTCGGCGAGAGCCCAGCTCGGCGCCGAGAACCATGCCGCCACCTGAGCGATCGCGCCGGCGAACAGGCCCGCGAGCCAGGTGACAGGCTCGACCGGGATCCAGGCGAGCTGACCGAGCGCCGCCGAGAGCATCCCGAGCCACATCACGGGGGCGACGGCGGGAAGGGCGATCAGGTTCGCCGGCAATGAGAGGACGGCGGCGGTGCCGAAGTGGTGAGCGAGGAGCGGAGCGGTGGCGAGCGTCGCCGCGACCGTGAGAGCCGCACCCTCGGCCAGCGCGGCGCGCAGGCCGGTCGTGGACTCACCCAGCGTGCGGCGGATCGGCGCCGCGCAAGCGAGGATTCCGAGGACCGCGGCAAAACTGAGCTGCCAGCCGACATCACCGTGGGCGCGCGGATTGAGCGCCAGGGTCGCGGTGGCGGCGAGCAGGAGCGCGTACCAGCGCGAGCGCGGCCGGTCGCTGAGCGCGGCGACGACGCCGGCCGCACCCATGATCCCGGCACGCTGGATCGACGAGCCACCGCCGGCGATCGGGACATAGACGGCGATTGCGAGCAGGATCCAGGCGAGGCGCGCGCGGCGCGGGACCCCGACCACGGCGAGGACGGCGCCGGCGAGGATCGCGAGCAGGACGATGTTCTGGCCGCTGACGGCCAAGAGATGCGCGAGTCCGGAGGCCTTGAACTCATCGACCGTCGCGGGGTCGATGCGGTCGTCCTGGCCGAGGACGAAGCCGCGCAGGAGCGCGGCGGAGGCCGCCTCGGTCCCGCGCCCGAGCGCCTCCTCGGCGCGGGAGCGGACACCGTCGAGCAGGCCGGGGAGCCCGCCGCGGGATCTCCCCGTGCGCTCGATGCGGCTTGTCAGGAGGACGTCCGTGATCCCGAGCCGGCGCAGGTAGCCGTTCTCCCAGTCGGCCGGATCGCGAATCGTTCCGGTGGCGCGAAAGCCGCTGCCGGTGGGCAGGTCGCCGACGGGCTCCGGTGCGAACAGGAGGATGCGGCCGTCGGGGGTGTCAGCGCGCACGCGGACCTCGCCGGCCGAGCGGCGGGGCACTGCGGCGATCGTCCCCTGCGCCCGCACCGCCGTGCCGCGGGGCAGGTCGAGGGCCCCGGCGTCGATCGCATCCAGCCGCGCCGCACCGATCGCGAGTCCGATGCCCGATACGGCGAGGGCGAGCAGCGCCAACCAGCTGATCGAGCCGGCACGCCCCTGCCCGGCGGAGGGCCGCCAGAGGGCGAGGAGCGCCAGGCCGAGCGCAGGAGCCCACCACGGAGGCGCCGGACCGCCGAGCGGCGCGGCGGCCAGGCCGAGAGTGAGTCCCGCGAGCGCGGCGAAACGCCAGGCGAGACCGAGGATGGGGTTCACGTCTAGGGCTGGAGCTCCTCCCGCAGCGCCTCCATCGTCGCCGGCCCGATCCCGCTGATCGCGTCGAGCTCGTCGACCGAGGCGATCCCGCCGTGCTCGTCGCGGTACTCGACGATGTCCGCGGCCGTGACCGGCCCGATTCCCTCGATCGTGTCGAGGTCCTCGACGGTCGCGATCCCGAGGCTGATGGGGCCCGCGCCGGCGGCGACCGCCGGCCCGCCCGCGGGTCCCGGCGTCCGTGACGGCAGGATCACCTGCTGGCCGTCGGCGAGCGGGGCTGCGAGGTTGAGCCCGTCTGGAAGCGCATCGCCGCCCGGGCCCCCGGCACGCTCGATCGCGTCGGCGACCCGTGAGCCGTCGGGCAGCCGGTAGACGCCGGGCTCGCGGACCGCTCCGGCGACGTGGATCACGAGGTCGCCGTCGGCGCGCTCTACCTGAACCTCGTCCTCGTCGCCCGCAGGGACGACCGCGACCCCGCCGCCGGACCCCGGTGCCTCGTCCGCGCTGCGGATCCAACGGGCCCCGAGGAGCATCAGGGCGACGCAAACGGCGCCGTAGACGAGGACCTGCGAGCGGCTCAGCTCTGGCATCGCCCGATCGTCGGCCGGGCGCTCGCCCCTATGTCACTCCGAGCGTGCCAATCCGCGCCTCGACCGGCGCCGAGAGTCAGCCGGTGCGGAAGCCCTCGAGTCCCTCGGGCGTTTCGTCGAACTGCTCGACCTTCACCACCTCGGCGCGAGACGGGCCCTTCGCGCAGAACTCGGCCAGGGCCTCGACGTCGCTGCGCTCTCCCTCGAAGACGGCCTCGACCGAGCCGTCGTCGCGGTTCCGGGCCCAGCCGCGGACGGCCCGGTCCCCGGCCAGCCTCCGGACCGAGTCACGGAAGAAGACGCCCTGAACCCGCCCGTGGACGATCACGCGCCGGCGGATCAACGAGGATCGGCCGCGCTATTCGTAGTCGGCGTCGTCGTAGCCGGCAGCCTGCGTCGCGAGCCGGCGGCTATAGAGCTCGTCGGCCGAGACGGCCGGCGACTGGACCGAGACGAGCGCGAGCGGAAGCTCGCCGTCATTGGCGACGGCGTGGTCGGTGGCGGGTGGAATCAGGACCAGGTCGCCGACCTCGACGCGCTGGGTGTCACCGGTCGCCGACATCGTCCCGCCGCCGCTGACGACGACGTAGACCTGCTCGGCCTCCTCGTGGGACCGCATCTCCTCCGAGACGCCGGCCGGGACCTCGAGCCAATTGACCGAGAGATTTCGCGAGCCGAGCTCCCCTGCATCCATGAGGATGTGCGGCCGGAGGCCGTGCACCTCCTTGACCGCCGCATCCGACAACCGCCTGACGAGCACGCCCGCTTTCTAGCAGACGGGTCCGCTCCGCGCCGGAAAACCTGTGAATGAATCCTGTCCGTGGGCGCCGATTCGTGTGGTCGGCCGGCGCTCAGCGCCGCTTTGCGCTCCAGCGGACCTCACCGCTCTCGCAGTCGCCGCCGTCGTATTCGAGCTCGTAGGAGAGCGTTCCGGTGGCCTTCTTCTCCGTGACCTTGCCGGCTACGACCGAGGTGGTCCAGTCGACGTTCGAGGTGTCCTCGCCCTCGACCTCGAGCACGTCCTTGAAGCGTCCCTCGCCGTTGAGGCGCCCCTTCTGCACCGCCCCGCCCTGTCGCACCTGGCTGCCGTCGGTGCAGTCGACGAGCACGTCCGAGTAACTGAAGCTGACGTTGCGCCCGTCGACGACGACCTTCACCGGCATCCCGGGGTCGTCGACCCCACCGCCGCGGTACGTGATGGCGCCGGCGGCCTCGGCGAACGAGACGGATGCGGCCGCGGTTACGACGAGGGCGAAGAGGAAACGCCTCATCGGACCACGAGGTTGACGAGCTTGTTCGGAACCACGATCTCCTTCACGATTTCCTTGCCGTCGAGGTGGCGGCGGACGTTCTCGCTCGCGCGCGCGAGCTCGAGCAGCTCCGACTCGGCGGCTCCGCTCGGGGCCTCGACCTGGTCGCGGAGCTTGCCGTTGACCTGGATCACGAGGGTGAACGTGTCGTGCTCGAGCAGCGCCGGGTCGGCGACCGGCCAGGGCTGCTCCCAGACGCGCTCGCCCTCCAGCGACTCGTAGATCTCGGCGGCGAGGTGCGGCGCGAAGGGGAAGATCAGCGAGGCGGCGGTGGCGGTGGCGAAGCGGAGCGCACCCTCGCCGGCCGGATCGCCGTAGAGCTCGTCCTTCGCCTTGTAGGCCTCATTGACCAGCACCATCACCGCCGAGATCGCCGTGTGGAACTGGAACGCGCCCATGTCGCGGGTGGCCTTGTCGATCTTCTCGTGGGCGACGGCGACGAGCGGTCCGCTGGGCTCCACGTCTGAGGGCTCGGTCCGGGAGCCGACCTCGTCCGCCAGGCGCCACAGGCGGGAGAGGAAGCGGTGCACGCCCTCGATCCCCTCGTCGACCCAGTCGCCGCCGCGCTCGGGCGGGCCCATGAAGCAGATGTAGGTGCGAGCCGCGTCGGCCCCGTATCGCTCGACGTACTCGCGAGGGCTCACGGTGTTGCCCTTCGACTTCGACATCTTCGCGCCGTCACGGGTGATCATCCCTTGGGTGAAGAGGTTCTTGAACGGCTCCTGGACGTCGAGCTCGCCGAGGTCGGAGAGCGCCTTGCAGAAGAAGCGCGCGTACAGCAGGTGCAGGATCGCGTGCTCGACCCCGCCGATGTACTGGTCGACGGGCATCCAGTAGTCGACCGCGTCGCGCGACCAGGGCCGCTCGGAGTTGTGGGGGTCGAGGTAGCGGAGGAAGTACCAGGAGGAGTCGACGAAGGTGTCCATCGTGTCGGTCTCCCGACGGGCCGGCCCGCCGCACTTCGGGCAGGTCGTCGCCACCCAGTCCTCGGCGGCCGCGAGCGGGCTCTTTCCCTTCGGCGCGAAGTCCTCGACGTCGGGCAGCTCGACCGGGAGCTGATCGTCCGCAACGGCGACGAGCCCGTCGGTCTCACAGTGGACGATCGGGATCGGGCAGCCCCAGTAGCGCTGGCGCGAGAGCAACCAGTCGCGGAGGCGGTAGTTGACGGCGCGTTCGCCGCGCCCTTCCTCGATCAGGGAATCGACGATCGCCTGATAGGCCTCGCGGTTCCCGGTGCCGTCGAACCGGCCGCTGTTGATCATCGGCCCGTCCGCCGCCACGGCCTCGTCCTCGACGTCGCCCTCCCCGTCGATGACGCGCCGGATCGGCAGCCCGAAAGCCTTGGCGAATGCGTGATCGCGGTCGTCGTGGGCCGGGACCGCCATCACGGCACCGGTGCCGTACTCCATCAGCACGTAGTCGGAGACGAACATCGGGATCTCTTCGCCGTTGACGGGGTTGATCACGGTGCGGCCGAGGGGGACGCCGGTCTTCTCGCGCCCCTCGTCGCTGCGCTCCGCCGTCGTCTCGCGAGCCGCGGCGTTGACGTACTCGCGGACCTCCGCCTCGTGCTGGGTGCCCGCCGCGAGCCGCTCGAGCTCGGGGTGCTCGGGTGCGACGACGAAGAACGTCGCCCCGAAGAGGGTGTCTGGCCTGGTCGTGAACACTGGGAAGTCGATTCCGAGCTCTGAGTTCTTGAACACGACCCGCGCGCCCTCGGAGCGGCCGATCCAGTTGCGTTGCATCGTCGTCACCGAGTCCGGCCACGACTCGAGCACGTCGAAGTCGGCGAGCAGCCGGTCCGCGTAGGCGGTGATCTTGAAGAACCACTGCTCGAGGTTTCGTGCCTCGACGAGCGAGCCGCAGCGCTCGCAATGGCCGTCGATGACCTGCTCGTTGGCCAGCACCGTCTGGTCGACGGGACACCACTGCACCGGCGCCTCGGCGCGGTAGGCGAGCCCGGCCTCGTAGAGACGGAGGAAGATCCACTGGGTCCAGCGGTAGTAGGAGGGGTCGCTGCTCGCGACCTCACGGGTCCAGTCGATCGAGACACCCCAGGAGCGGAGCTGGGTGCGGAACTCCTCGATCGACTCGTAGGTGGCCTCGCGGGGGTGGCGCCCGGACTTGATCGCCGCGTTCTCGGCCGGCAGGCCGAAGGCGTCGTAGCCCATCGGGTGGATCACCTGGAAGCCATGCCGGCGGCGGAAATGGGCGATCGCGTCGCCGAGCGCGTAGTTCTTCAGATGGCCGACATGCGGCTCCCCTGATGGGTACGGGAGCATCTCGAGGACGTAGTTCTTCGGCTTGTCCGGGTCGAAGCCGGGGTCGCCGGGATTGGCGACCTCCCAGGTTCCCTCCTTCGCCCAGAGCTCCTGCCAGCGGCGCTCGATCTCGGTCGGGTCGTAACGACTCATCGCGACGATTAGAGCAGGAGTTTCCTTACCTGCGAAGTCATCGACGAGTCCGAACGGCGGGCGTAAACTCGAACCCTCGGCTAACCCGGCCGCCCCCGGACGCGAAGCGGAGGAGGCGGGCGGAACGTGAGGTATTCGATGGGACGCTTGATCAGACTCGACCGGACCGGGCACACCACGCTCGCGGAGTGGACTCGGAGCGCCGGTGGCGAAGAGGAGGCGGTCGCCGCCTTCCGCGCCGAGCTCGACCGCGGGATGGTCGCCTCGGTGAGCTACGAGGACGGGACCGCGGAGGTCGTTCGCGAGCTGCCGCTGGACGCCGATCTCGTCGTCCTGCGGCGCCCGATCGCCGGCGGCTGAGCGGCGGTTCGGATGGAAGCACGTGTCGCATCTGCCGGGCTGGCCGGGGCGGGGCTCGATGAGGCCGCGCGTCTCTCATGGCGCGAGGACGCGAGCGAGCGGACGCTACGTCGTGACGGCCTGCGCTGGACCGCTTGGACGGTCTGGATCTCGGCCGTCTTCTGCGTTCCCGGCGTGCTCCTGCTCGTCCTTGAGCCGCTCACCTTCCCCGCCGCTGCGATCTGCTTCTTGCACGCTTGGGCAATCCCGCGCATTCAGGCGCGGCGCGGTGCGCGCCAGCTGGTGCCCGTCGATTCCGAACGCTCCGACCGCGTCAGCCAAGGGCGCGATGACCCGGAGCGAGTCGCGCTGGGCCTTCTCGGCGACCTCGTCGGCCACGCCGAGCGCGATCTCCTGACCGAGACCGGGCTCGCGCTGCAGGCCGGAGGGCTGGGGGTCTGGCTCGTCGGCGAGCAGGGCGCCTTCTGCATACGGCCCGGCGGGCGGCGGATCGACTGCTGGTGCGTGCGCGTCTCCGAGCTCGCCGAGCTCCCGGCCGGCGATCGCGTTGCACATCTGCTGCTCGCCCTGCGAGAGGACGAGCTCGGCTTCGCCAAGGTCGCCAACCTCGGGTTCTCGGGCGCGCCCTGGCGTGTGCTCCCGCACCTCGAGGCGCGCTCGCGGCCGGCGCTCGCGGTCGCGCGGCAGCGGGCGCGCGCCTAGGCGTTCGCGCTCAGGCCGCGGCGCAGAACTCGACGAACTTGCGCGTGTCGCGGAGCGGGGCTCCGTGGCCGAAGAGGACCAGCTTCGGCTCGAGCGGGCCCAGGCGTCGAATCGACTCGCGGTTTCGCTCCGGGTCGGGGGTGAGGAAGTTCTTCGGCACCTTGAGACCAGGGATGCCGGTGACGACGTCCATGTTGTTGAGGACGTCGCCGAGGACGAGGATGCCGTCGGACTCGCGCCAGAAGGCGACGTGCCCGGCGGAGTGGCCGGGCACATCGAGGACTTGGAAACCCGCGACTTCGTCGCCCTCACGGAGCTGGCGATCGACCGGATGCCCCGGGCCCGTGAAGATGCGCGCGAAGAACTGGGCGAGGAAGTGGTCGGGCTGGCGCTGTCCGATCAGGTCCGGGTTCTCGGCCGCGTCGGCGTCGCGCTCGCCGACCCAGAACGGGACCCCGAGCGCCTCGCAGACCTCGTGGCTGGCCCCCTGATGGTCCGGATGGGCGTGGGTGAGCGCGTGTGCGGTGACCGTGTGGCCCTCGAGGTCGCGGAGGATCCCCTTGCCCGAGCGCTTCGTCCCGGCGTCGACGAGAACGTCGCCGATCAGGAAGGCGTTGATCGAGTTCGGGAGGAGGAAGGTGTTGAGATGCCAGACGTCGTCGGCAAGTTGCTTCATGCGCCGGAGCCTACGCCAGCCGGGACGGAGGCATTGAAGTGCGCGAGAGCACCGTTGACGGAGAGGTCGATGCCCTCGAATCCGGCGGCTTCGAGCATTGCCCGGAGGTCCGCTTCGCCCGTCGTCTGCCCGAAGATCGAGAGGCGACGGAAGAGGCGGATGATCGCGTCCTGACGGATGCCCTTGTCGTCGACGACGGCGGTGCCGCGGAGCGCGCCGCCGGGCTTCAGGACGCGGGCCATCTCGGCGATCGCCGGGGCCTGGTCGGGGAGGCAGTGGAGGCCGTTGAAGGTGACGCACAGGTCGAACGTCGCGTCCTCGAAGGGCATCGCGAGCGCGTCGGCCTCGGTGAACTCGATCCCGTCGAGTCCGTCGCGCTCCGCTCGGGCGCGGGCGCGCTCGAGCATGTAGGGCGAGAGGTCGGCGGCGACGTAGCGGAGGCCGTGGCCCGGCTCGAGTGCGCGGAAGGCGAGCCCGCCGCCGCAGGGGATGTCGAGGACGGAGCTGCCCGGAGGTAGCTCGCGGACCGCGGCGATCGCGTCGAACAGCCGGCGGGTGTCCGTGCCCCACATGACCTTCCCGAATGCGCGGGCGACGCCCTCGCGCTCGACGGCGCCGTCGTAGATGCGGGAGAAGCCGCGCTCGGACTGCCAGCTGTCGTGGACATTGGTGGCCATCTGATCAGGCGGGCGCGAGGGTGACGCCGCCGAGCTCGATCCGCTCGGCGGAGCCCGCGACGGTGAGGCGGATCTCGGTGAGCCCCGGATCGGCGGGGTCGGCGGTGAACTCGACCCCGGCGGCGGCCGGTGCGGCGCCGAGGATGGTCGCCCAGCGCGCCGACATGCCATCCGGATCCGCGACGGAGAGGGTCGCGCCGACGACGGCGCCGGGCACCGCGCGCTCACGCCAGCCCGCCCCTCCCCATCGCCACGACTCGGGCGGCTCGGGGCGGCTGATCGAGACGATCGCGCCGCCGATCTGCGCGGGATGCAGGTGGGCCTCGGTGATGTCCTCGACGTCGACCTCGAAGACCTCGCGGACGCCCTGCTCCGCCGCGCGGTGGCGAGCTGCGGCGAGGTCGTCGAGCTGGAACATCGAGCATGTAGCCGCCGTCGCCACGGCGGCGCTCGAGGTAGCGGCCGGCGGACGTGTCCGCCCGGATCGGGGAGACGACCTCGAGGAAGGTGTCGCCGATCGCGAACACGGCGTTCGCGAGCCCGAAGTGGGAGACGGCCGGGTCGTTGTAGGGCTCGCCGAGGCCGAGTTCGCTGCGCAGCCGCTCGACCGTGGCATCGAGGTCGCTGGCGGCAATCACGGCCTGGCGGAGGCGAAGCACGCGGCGACGCTATCAGCCGCATGGGCTCAGGCCGCGTCGACGAGCGGCAGCGGGTCGGCCGGCGGGACGAGGCGCGCGAACGGCTTGCCGCGGCGAGTGATGAGGAAGGACTCGCCGGCCGCCGCGCGTTCCATGTACCACCCGAAGTGGTTGCGGTACTCGTGGGCGCCGACCGCGGTTGGCGGAGGAGTGGAGCTAGTGGGGCTCGAACCCACGACCTTGCGGCTGCCAGCCGCACGCTCTCCCAGCTGAGCTATAGCCCCGAGGCGGTAATCGGCGGCGAAGTTTAGCGCCGCGCGCTGGCCGTTTCGAGTCGGCGCGAGGCGTAGATAGACGCAGCTCGCGTCGCTACAAAGGTCCATGGGCAGGTAGTAGCAATCGTCGACCTCGGGACAGTACGCGGCGACGGCGTCGATCTCATCGGCCGTGTAACGGGTTCGGATGAAGCCGTTCGGTCCCCGCCGGTTGCTTACGAGGCGAACGATGATTACGTCGCCCTTGCGCGCGGCGTGCTTGCACTGGATCCGCCTGAAGCCGCCGTCGATCTCGAACGCGAGGTCGTAGCGCTCATGCTCCGTCATCGGCCGGAGGACCGGGATCCCCAGCCGCGCCGCCTCGGCCGCGATCTTCAGCTCGGCGACGTTGCCCTTGTGATTTGAATCGCCCGTGAGCACGAACACATGTTCGCAGGCGGATCGGATGGAAAATGGCTCTATGAAGCCGGAACCGCCAGCTGCTGCTGGCAGTAAGCGGTGCGCTCGTCATGCAGGCCGGGGACCTCGACGACCGCCATCGAGTTCGCCCACTGCGCCGCGTAGTTCTGGATGTTCGTGGCGACGCGGGCGCGCGCGGCGTCGTTGGGCGCGTTCACCAGCCGCTCCGCGTTTCGCCACACCTCCTCGCGCCACTGGCGCACCAGCTCGAGCCCGACGACGTCCTCGAGGAACAGGCCACTCGGGTTCGTCAGCGACATCGCCGCGTCGTAGCGCGAGCCGACGGCCTCGACGACCGGCTCGTAGCCGAGGCCGAGGTTCATGTTCGCCTTGTCGTGATCCGGCTTGCGCGACTCCCCCGCCCGGTTCCGCAACCCGAGTTGCGCGAGCACGAACGGCATGTCGTTCTGCACGTGCGCGTTGATCCCGAGCAGCATGTCCTGCGCCCCGAGCACCTCGCCCGACTCCGCCGTCTCGAAGGCGATCCGCCAGGCCGGCGGAACCTTCTCGTAGCGGCCCTGCTCCCACGCCCGCACGGTGCGGAAGTAGACGTTCGCGAACAGCGCGTCCTCGCGGAAGAAGTAGTTCGGATAGCGGAAGAACGCCGGGTCGGCGGCGACCGCGTCCCGGAGGACCTTCGTCAGCTCGAAGTAGGTGGTCGCGAATACCGCCTTGAAATCGCACCCGAGCCGGTCGCGGAGGGCCTCCATCCGCGCCATCTGGAACTCGACGCACTTGATCGACGGCCGCTTGCAGTGCGCAACCCGGTTCGGGTGCGTCTGCGACGGGCTCGGCAGCGCGGGCAACAGCTCGGTCCAAGGGATCCCCGGGACCGGGCTGCCCGACTGCGCCGGCGCCGACGGTGCGAACGCGACGGCGCCGCTCAGCAGCGCCAAAGAGATCAAACTGACAACGCCCCGTGCCCGAATTCGCATCGCCAGGATCGTAGCCCCGCCGCCACGCCGGCGCGCCGGCCCGCGTCCGCCTACTCGTCTTCGACGTCGAGCACGAGCCGGTCCGCCCTCAGGTCGCGAACCCGAAACTCGAACGGCGCCCGCTCCTCGAGCTCGCGCAAGAGCTCGACCGGCTCACCCAGCCGCATCTCGAGCGTCGCCCGGCCCCCGGCGAAGCGCTTCACCGAGATCTCCCGCGTCGCTCCGATCCCGCCCGCCGCGTCCTCGAAGCCGACGAGCTGCGCGAAATCGGAGAACGGACCGACCTCGAGCTCGACCTCGCCGACGAACACATCCGCGGCCACCCGGGTCACGACGACCTCATTCGTCTCCGGCTCCGCCTGCGCCCCTGCAGGCGCCTCGACCGACGCGGGCGGCTGGGCCGCCTCGGGCTCGGTGCGGGTCTGGGCGAGGAGGACCAGCAGCGCCCGCGCCTCCCGCAGCTCCTTGTCGCGCGCGACGACCAGGTCCGAGAGCCGGTCGGACACCAGGTTGAGCTCGCCGACCCGCGAGCGTGAGGCCTCGAGCTCCCGCACGGTGGCGGCAAGCCCGGCGTCGCGGTCCGCCAGCGCCCCTTCGAGCGCCGTGACGGCCGCCTCCACCTCGTCCGGCCGATAGCCGAACAGCCTCCTCGAGAACCTGCGCGCGATGCCGCAAACCTACGCCGCGGACCGGACGCCAACGGGCGCCGACCGGCGCCCTGCCTAGGCCGCCTCGCCCTCGAGGCCGAGCTTGATCTGCGGCGCCTCGCCCCAGAGCTTCTCGAGCCGGTAGCGCGACCTGGTCTCCGGGACGAACACGTGGACGACGCAGTCGAGATAGTCGGCGAGCAGCCAGCGCGCCTCCCCCTCGCCCTCGACCCGCTGCGGGAGCAGGCCGCGCTCCCGCTTCAGCCGCAGATGCACCTCGTCGTGGATCGCCTTCGCCTGGCGCTCGTTTCGCGCCGTCGCGATGACGAAGAAGTCCGTGTAGGAGACCAGGTCGCGCACGTCGAGGCAGACGATCTCCTCGCCCTTCTTGTCGTCGACGATCTCCGCCACCCGGCGCGCCAGCTCCTCGGAGCCCTCCGGCTCCTCGTCGCGGCGCTGGGCGACCGCTGCCTCACGTTCCGCGGTCACGCGGGAACCGCCTCGCGATAGAGCCCGCGCTCGGCGATCAGCGCCTCGACCGCTTCGGGTACCAGATAGCGAATCGGCCGGCCCTGGGCGACGCGGCGCCGAATCCGCGTCGAGGAGATGCCGAGCTCGGGCATGCGGACGAACTCCGCCCGCCGGCTCGCGCCGAGCCGGTCGAGCGCCGCCTCGGCCTCGTCGGGCATCGCCCCAGGCCGCCCGGCGATCCCGAGCCGCGCAAGCTCGAGCACCCGCCGCGGCTGATGCCAAGCCTCGAGCCCCGCGGCGACGTCGGCCCCCATCAAGAAGCAGAAGTCGTCGTCGGGGCGCTCGTCATGCAGTCGCTGGAGAGTACGCGCGGTGTAGGACGGCCCGTCGCCACGGACCTCGAGGTCGCTGACCTCGAACAGCCCGTCGCCGGCGACCGCCGCCCTGGTCAGCTCCAGCCGTAGCTCCGGCCCGGGCTCGGGCACGATCAGCTTGTGGGGCGCGACACCGGTCGGCACCAGAACGACCGAGTCGAGCTCCAGCTGCGACGCCGCCTCGTGGCCGAGCACCAGGTGGCCGATATGGGGCGGGTTGAACGCGCCTCCGAGCACGCCTGTCGAGGCGATCGGCGTCCTACTCCCTGACCTGGCCGGTACCGCGGACGACGTACTTGGTCGTCGTCAGCTCGCGGAGCGCGATCGGTCCGCGCGCGTGCAGCTTCTGGGTCGAATTGCCGATCTCCGCCCCCATCCCGAAGACGTAGCCGTCCGTGAACCGCGTCGACGCGTTGACGAAGACGACCGCCGCGTCGACCCCGTCGGTGAACGCCTGAGCCGCCTCCTCCGAACCGGTGACGATCGCCTCAGAGTGGCCTGTCCCGTGCCGGTTGACGTGCTCGATCGCGCCCTCGACCGAGTCGACCACGCCAACGGTCATCTTCAGCCCGTGGTACTCCGTGTCCCAGTCGGCGTCGCTCGCCTCGCCCACCTCGGCGCCGGCCACGGCCCTGGCGCGCTCGTCGCCGACCAGCTCGACGCCGGCGCCGCTCAGATCCGCAACCACCCCGGGGAGAAACTCATCCGCCACCTCGGCGCTCACCAGCAGCGTCTCCGCCGCGTTGCAGACGCCGGGCCGCTGGACCTTCGCGTTGACGGCGATCCGCCGCGCCATCTCGAGGTCGGCCGCACCGTCGACGTAGACGTGGCAGTTGCCCGCAGCCGCGTACAGGACCGGCACCGTCGCCACCGCCTTCAAGGCCTCCTTGAGGCCCTCTCCCCCGCGCGGAATTACGAGCTCGACCAGGCCCTCGGCCGTCGCCAGCTCGGCGAGCTCCTCGCGCGCACCGCCGAGCAGCTCGACCGCGCCTTCAGGGAGGCCCGCGTCGGTCACCGCCTCGCGCACCAGCGCGGCGAGCACCGCGTTCGAGCGCTCCGCGTAGCTCGATCCGCGCAAGACGATCGAGTTGCCGCTCTTGAGGCAGAGCGCCGCGCAGTCGACGGTCACGTTCGGCCGCGCCTCGTAGATCACCGCTACCACCCCGAGCGGCACGCGCACCTTGCGCATGTCGAGCCCGTTCTCGAGCGTCCGCGCCTCGAGCTCCTCGCCGACCGGGTCGGGCAGCCCGATGATCGCGCGGACCCCGTCGGCCATCGCCTCGATCCGTCCGCGGTCGAGCGCGAGCCGGTCGCGCAGCGCGTCGGAGAGGCCCACGGCCCGCTCGTCGGCGAGATCGGCGGCGTTCGCCTCCAGGATCCCGTCGACGTTCGAGAGCAGCAACTCCGCCAGCCGCTCGAGCGCGCGGTCCTTCGTCTCGCTGTCGGCGCTCGCGAGCGCCTGCGCGGCGCTCCTGGCGCTCTCGCAGGCGTCGAGGACCGTCTTTTGCGCAATCGCCATCGGGGCCCAAAGGGTACCGAGGGCAGCCCCGGCTCAGGCGACCTAGGCGAGGACGAAGCGATCGCGGTGGACGGCCTCCTCGGAGGCGTGCGGGTAGATGTCGAGGACCTCGCCCGACTTCATCCCCTTGATCCGAGCCAGCTCGGCGGCCGGGTAGTTGACGATGCCCTTACCGATCAGGCGCCCGTCGGCGATCACGTCGACGGCGTCGCCCGCCTCGAACTCCCCCTCGACCGCGATGATCCCGACCGGGAGCAGGCTCGAGCCGCTCTCGACGAGCACCCTCGCCGCGCCCGCATCGACGGTCACCCGCCCCCGGCTCGGCTTCGCCCAACGGAGCCAGAGCTTGAACGAGGGCGTGCGCTCGCGCTGTGCCGCGAACCGCGTCCCGATCGCCTCGCCGCCCGCTGCCGCGCGCAACGAGCCATCGGCAGTGCCGTCGCAGATCACCGCCGGGATTCCCGCGGCGCTCGCCATCCCCGCCGCCGCGACCTTGCTCCGCATGCCGCCGGAGCCGTAGGGCGAGGTCCGGTCGCCGATCTCGTACCGGTCGAGCTCGGCGAAGTCGTCGACGGTTTCGATCAGCTGCGCGCCGGCGTCGTGGCGCGGATCGGCGGTGTGCAGGCCCGCCGTGTCGGTGAGGAGGACCAGCGTCCGGGCGCCGAGCAGGAGCGCCACCTGCGCGGCGAGGAAGTCGTTGTCGCCGAAGGTGATCTCGTCCGTCGTCGTCGTGTCGTTCTCGTTCACGACCGGCACGCAGCGCCACACGAGGAGCCTGCGCAGCGCCCGGCGCGCGTTCAGGTAGTGCATGCGGACCGAGAGGTCGAATGACGTCAGCAGGACCTGCGCGGCGTGCACCTCGCGCGCCGTGAGCCGTTCCTCATAGGCGCGAAACAGGGTTCCCTGGCCGACCGCGGACGCCGCCTGCAGCTCGTCCACCGTGCGCGGGCGTACCTCCATCTCCAGCAGCCGCATGCCGAGGGCGATCGCGCCAGAGGTCACCATCGCGACGTCCTCGCCGCTGTGGTGAAGCTCGGAGACCTGCGCGCAGACGCTGTCGAGCACGTCGGCGCGAACGACGCCCTCCGCGTCGGCGACGATCGACGAGCCCAGCTTCACGACAACGGTCATGGCGAGAAACGTACCGCGGGACCGGGTGGCCTTCGGCCACCCTCAAATTCCGCGCCACGTCCTCCGCTCCCGCCTTGAATCAATTGTCCGCGGCTACGCCGCGGACTTCTGTTGCTGCTCCCGCGTCCGGGCGTGCGCGGGCGCGGCGAGGGAGGGCCTCACTCCAGTTCGAACTCTTCTTCGCCGATGCGCACCTCGTCGCCGGGCTCGAAGCCCGCGCGCTCGAGCGCCGCGATCACGCCGATCTCACGCAGGCGCTGCTCGAGGTAGGCGAGCGCCTCGATGTTGGAGAGGTCGTGACGGGCGACGAGCATCTCCACCCCCCGCCCGGTGACGCGGAAGCCGTCCCCATCCGCCACGACCTCGAACCCGCCGCCGGTGGGCGTGTAGACGGCGTACTCGGCGTCGAACTCGGGACCGCCCTCGGCGCGCTCGTCCGCGGCAATCCGGCTCTCGCCGCCGGGCACGGCCTCGAAGACCGCACCGCGGAGCTGATCGAGGCCGGCGCCCGTCGCCGAGGAGATTGCGAGCACCCGCTCGCTCCCCGCCCGCTCACCCAGCTCTGCCGTGAGTCTCCGCGCCTCGTCCTCCTCGACGAGGTCGACCTTCGAGAGGACGACGATCTCCGGCAGGCCGGCGAGGCCGGCGCCGTAGGCGGCGAGCTCGGTCTTCACCGTCTCGTACGCGTCGAGCGGGTCCTCGGAGAGCGGATCGACGGCGACGAGGTGGACGAGGACGCGGCAGCGCTCGACGTGGGCGAGGAACTCGTGTCCGAGTCCGGCGCCGTCGGCGGCGCCCTCGATCAGCCCGGGAATGTCGGCGAGCACGAGCTGGCGCTCACCGTCGTCGATTGTGCCGAGGACCGGCTCGAGCGTCGTGAACGGGTAGTTGGCCACCTTCGGCGCGGCGCGGGTGAGCCGGGTCAGCAGCGAGGACTTGCCCGCGTTCGGCAGACCGATCAACCCCGCATCGGCGAGCAGCTTCAGTCGGAGCTCGACCCAACCCGACTCGCCCGCGATCCCGCGCTCGGCGAAGCGCGGCGCCTGCCGGGTCGAGGTGGCGAAGCGCTTGTTGCCGTGACCGCCGAGGCCGCCGCGCGCGACGATCGCCCGCTGCCCGGGCTCGACGAGGTCGTACGCGGCCCCGTCGAGACCGCTTACCTGGGTCCCGGGCGGGACCGCGACCACGTCGTCCGCCCCACGCGCCCCATGACGCTGCTTGCCCTCACCGTGGCGGCCGCGACCGGCTCGGTGATGGGGCGAGGAGCGCAAAGCGGCGAGGTCGCGCCGCGACGGATCGGCGACCAGGACGACGTCGCCGCCGTGCCCTCCGTCACCGCCGTCCGGGCCGCCACGCGGCACATGCGCCTCGCGGCGAAAGGAGATGGAGCCGTTGCCGCCGGCGCCGCCTTCGACGTGGATCTTCACGTGGTCGTGGAACATTTCTCACGCTATATTCGCGGGCCGAGCGGACCGGGCCACTCCGGTTGCGCAGGGCAGAGAGGAAAGGAATCCCATGAGAGCCTCCACGGCGCGCCGGATCGCGCTCATATTGGTGGCGGCGATCGCCGCCACATCGTTCGCCACCGCCGCCGAGGCGAAGCCCAAGCAGAAGAAGAAGGGTGTCGACGTCACGGTGATGACCCGCAACCTCTTCCTCGGCGCCGACTTGGCTCCGGCACTCGGGGCGAGCGGATTCGGCGCGTTCATCGATGCGAACGGCGCGATCCTGCGCGAGGTCTCGCAGACGAACTTCCCGCTCCGCGCCCAGGGTCTCGCGCAGGAGATCAAGAAGGAGAAGCCGCAGCTCATCGGCCTCCAGGAGGTTGCGCTGTGGCGCACGGCAACGCCGGCCAGCCTCGCGCCGGTCTTCGAGGGCCCGAGTGCGACCACGGTCCGCTTCGACTTCCTCCAGCTGCTCCTCGACGAGCTCGCCGCGCGCGGGCAGAAGTACGTGCCCGCGGTGGTCCAGAACGAGTTCGACTTCGAGGCACCGGCGAACGAGAACGGCATTACCGGCGACGGGCCGGTTGTCGCCGCGAACGCCGAGCTCAACGGCCGCCTGACGATGCGCGACGTCATCCTCGTCCGCCAAGGCGGGCCGGTGAAGGTCAAGGTCGCCGATCCTGCCGGTGGCAACTTCACCAACATCTACAAGCCGACCGTAGCCGGCGTCGAGGTCCTGGTCCAGCGCGGCTGGACGAAGGTCGCGGCGACGGCGAAGAAGGGGAAGGGCAAGAAGCGCCAGAAGGTCTCCTTCGACTTCGTCAACACGCACTTCGAGGCGTTCGACGATGAGACGCAGCGCCCGAGCATTCGCGCCCTGCAGGCCCAGGAGCTCACGTCCGGCTCCTCGAGCCCGTACGGCGAGGGCCGGGCAGTCGGCAAGAAGGTGATCGTCGTCGGCGACCTCAACTCCGACGTCCCGGGCGTCAAGCCGGGCGACGAGCAGGCGTTCCAGACGATGCTGGACGCGGGCTTCCGCGACCTCGGGACCACCCAGCCGCTGAGCTGCTGCGTCTCGAATCTGTTCGGCTCGCCGGACACCGAGTTCGATCACCGGGTCGACCACATCCTCACGAACGCCAAGAAGAAGAAGGTCAAGCGCGTCAAGGCGAAGGTCACCGGCCGCACGCCGGTCAACGGCGTCTACGACTCCGACCACGCCGGCATCGTCGCGACCCTGAAAATTCGCTGAGCAATTGAGCGTTCCGTCCGCCTCCCGGGCTTCGTCTCCGGGGCGGGCGGGTCAGCCGTTGGACGATCAGGCGGAGTCGCCCTCGTGTGCGGCGCGGAACGCCGCGAGGGCCGCTTCGCGCGTTTCGGGTAGCTCGTCCCTCTCGGCGAGCCAGCCGAGCGCGGTCACCGTCTGTCGCATCTGCGCCAGGTAGGCGCTGCAGCCGCCGCAGTCGTGGATGTGCGCGTCGAGCTCGGCGCGGCGCTCCTCGCTCAGCGCACCCTCGAGGTACTCGGTGACTATCTCGACGAATTCTCTACAGGTCACTTGGATTCCGCTCCCGCCTTCGTTTCCCGCTCCGCCTCGAAGTGCCGTTCGAGCGCGGCCCTCACCTTCGAGCGCGCGCGGTGCAGAAGGACTCGCTGATTGGTCTCACTGACCCCGAGCGCGTTACGAGCCTCCGCCGCCGAGTAGCCCTGGATGTCACGCAGAGTGAGGACCTCGCGCTGGCGCGGCGGCAGCACGGCGATCGCCGAGAGCATCACGTCACGCGCCTCACGTGAGGCCAGCTTCTCTTCGGGCGCCTCCCACTCGATCGGCGGCCGCGCCCAGCCGCCCGGCGCCTCCCCACGCCGCCCCTGGAAGCGCGATGGGTCGACCGCGGGCTCATTGCCACCCTCCTCGGCGCGGCGGCGGAAGGAGGCGAACGGCAGGGTCCGCTTCTCCCGCACGCCCTTCGTCCGCGCCTGGTTCAGGAGGATCTGAAAGATCCAGGTCCGCAGGGCGGAGCGGCCTTCGAAGCGGTCGATCCCGCTGATCACCGCGACCCAGGTGTCCTGGACCACCTCCTCCGCGATCGCCCGGCTCGGCACATGCGCCATCGCGAGGCGCAGGAGCGGCCCGTTGAGCTCGTCGACGAGCGAGGTGAACGCCGCCTCGTCCCCGTTTCGCAGCGCCTCGACCAGCGCCGCGTCGTCCAACCCCTTATTCACGGGGGCGAGCCTATTACCGGGGGGCGCAAACCGCGCGTGGCGGCTTGTAGCCGGTATGCGGGCGCAGGCCGCCACACCAGATGCCATCGTGGCGAGCGTCGCCGCGGTTCAGCACGGGGTGGTCACGTTTCAGCAGCTACTCGATGCCGGATTGACGCGGACCGGAATCCAGCGGCGGGTCGCCGCAGGGCGGCTACATCGGATCCACCGCGGCGTCTATGCGGTCGGCCACCCTGGGATCAGTCGCGAGGGCAGGTGGAGGGCGGCGACGCTGGCGTGCGGTCCCGGCGCGGCGCTCAGCCATCGCAGCGCCGCCGAGCTGTGGCGACTGCTGGAGCCGCTCGACGGCATTCCTCAGGTGACTGTGTCGGCGAGCAGCGGCCGACGATCGAACCAGGAGATCCGGATCCACCGCTCCCGCTCCTTGACGGCGCGGATGCTCACCCACGAGCACCGGATACCCGTCACCGATCCGCAGCGGACGCTCGAGGACCTCAAGCGCCAAGAAGCACCCGGCGTCCTCCGCCGGGCTCTCCGAGAAGCCGAGTTTCGGCGACTCCCGGTGACCAGGGCCTTGCTGGTGCCGGATCGCGCCGGGAACGATCTCGAGCTCGCGCTATTGCGTCTCTGCGGGCGGTTCCGGCTGCCCGAGCCGGAGACGAACGTGCCGATCCATGGCTTTGAGGTCGATTTCCTGTGGCGGGCGCAGCGGCTGATCGTCGAGACCGACGGCTATGACGCCCATCGCGGGTCCGTTGCCTTCGAGGAGGACCACCGTCGCGACGTCCGCTTGATCGCGCTCGGTTACTTCGTGCTTCGCTTCACCTACCGGCAGGTGATGAGCGAGGCGGCCGACGTGGCCGCTGTGATCCGGCAGCGCCTCGCGCGTGGCGGTTTGTAGCCGGATACCGGCCACAGACCGCCACGGGCCTCTACTCGGCGTCGTTGACGGTGACGGTGCGGCCCTTGCGGCCGCTGTCGAACTCGACCTTGCCGGCGCGCGTGGCGAAGATCGTGTGGTCGCGGCCGATGCCGGTGCCGTCGCCGGGGCGGAAACGGGTGCCACGCTGGCGGACGATGATCTCGCCGCCGCCGACCTGCTGCCCGGCGAAGATCTTGACGCCGAGCATCTTCGGGTTGGAATCGCGGCCGTTGCGGCTCGATCCGAGTCCCTTCTTATGAGCCATTCTCGGCCTCCTCTTCCTTCTTCTCCGCCTCGGGCTTCGGCTCGACGGCCTTCTTCGCCGCGGGCTTCCGGGTCAGCATCTTGACCTCGGTGACCTCGAGCCTGGTCAGTTCGGAGCGGTGCCCGGCGCGCTTGCGGTAGCCCTTCTTTGCCTTGTACTTGAAGACGCGGATCTTCTCGCCGCGCACGTGCTCGGAGACCTTCGCCTCGACCTTGACCTTCTCCAGGTCGCCGCCCGCGGTGACGACGTCGTCGCCGTCGCCGCGGAACATGACGGCCCGCAGGTTCACCTTCGCGCCCTCGTCCTCGCTGAGGCGATCGACGACGAGCACCGTGCCCTTCTCGGCGCGGTACTGCTTGCCGCCACTTTCCACTATCGCGTAGGTCTCTGCCATCGGTCGTTACTCGGTCTTTGCGCGACTACGGCGCCTGCCGCCTCGGCGGCCGCGGCGCCGTACCCCGGACTCTCCGGAAGGCGGTGATTCTACCTTCTCCCCGTTCTCATCCAGCAGGGCGGCCGTCGCGGCGGAGCGGGCCACCGTCTCGATCCGCACCAGGCGGCGCTCACCGACGTGGCTGCCGCCCCCCGTGACGCTGACGATGTATGAATCGACCCGTGCGACGGCGTCGTCGGCGTTGTACATGTGCGGCTCCTCGATCGTGACCAGCACCTCCTCGCCGACACTGAACGGCAGCGCCCTCGCCTCGATCTCGTCGCGGGTCCCGCGGTCGACCACCTCATAGGTCTCGATCGCGAGCGCATCGCCGCCCTCGAAGTGGAAGTGCTTGCCGGTCTCCTCCTCGAGCTCGGCGAGCCCGGAGTCCTCGGCGACCAGCTCGGCGGCGACGTTCGGGTTGACGCGGATCAGGAACGCCTCCGGCTGGGACTCGGCGGCCGCGAGCTCGCGCAGGCTGCGCAGCACCTCGATCGACATCGTCTCGGCGGAGCGGACGACGCCCTCGCCGTCACAGGTCGGGCAGCGCTCGGTGAGGATCTCCCGAACGCCGTCGGTGACGTTCTGACGCGTCATCTCGACGAGACCCAGCGGTGAGACCTCCATCACATAGCTCTTCGTCTTGTCGGCGTCGAGCGCCTTCTTCAGCGTCTTCAGGACCTGGTCGCGGTTCTTCGCCCGCGCCATGTCGATGAAGTCGATGACGATGATGCCGCCGATGTCGCGCAGCCGCATCTGGCGCACGACCTCCTCGGCGGCCTCGACGTTGACCCTCGTGATCGTGTCCTCGAGCCGGCCCTTGCCGCGCCCGGTGAAGCTGCCCGTGTTGACGTCGATCACGGTCAGCGCCTCGGCGTAGTCGATCATCAGATAGCCGCCGGAGGCGAGGTCGGCGCGCCGCGAGAGCACTTCGCTGAACGCGTCCTCGACGCCCTCGTGGCGGAGCAGGGGCTGCGCGTCGGTGTAGAGCTCGACGTGCTGGACCAGCTCCGGAGCGGTGCGCTCGAAGAAGCTCGTCACGCGCTGGTGCTGCTTGGAGTCGTCGATCACCGCGCCGTCGAACTCCTTCGTCAGCACGTCGCGAAGGACGCGGATCGAGAGATCGGCCTCCTGGAACGCCATCGCGGGCGCCTTCACCTCGTCGGCACGGCGCTGCATCACCTCGTAGAGCTTCTGCAGGTACGCGAGGTCGCGCTCGAAGTCCTCCTTCGTCGCGCCCTCGGCTGCCGTGCGGACGATCAGGCCGCCCTCGCCCTTGTGCACCTTCTGCAGCATCTTGCGCTGCTTGTCGCGCTCGCCGTCAGGCAGGCGGCGGGAAGCGCCGACGCCGGCGCCGAGCGGCATGTAGACGAGGTAGCGGCCGGCAATCGAGATCTGCATCGAAAGACGCGCGCCCTTCGTCTTCAGCGGGTCCTTGACGACCTGGACGAGGACCTCCTGCTTGGGCTTGATCAGCTCGTCGATCCGCCGCCCCTTGCCGTGCCCGCGCCGAGGCGCGCGCTGGCCGTCCGGGAGGACGATCTCGTCGACGTGGAGGAAGCCGTTTCGCTCCAGCCCGATGTCGACGAACGCGGCCTCCATCCCGGGAAGCACGTTGTCGACGACTCCCTTGTAGATGTTGCCGACGATCGAGCGCGAGCCCTTTCGTTCGACGTAAAGCTCCGCTACGCGAAGCTTTCCGTCGGAATCACGGCGCGTCGGCTGCTCGGCTTCGCCTCCGCTGCCGCCGCGGTTTGTTTTGGCACGGCCGTTCGTTTGACGGGCGGTGCCCTTGCCTTCGAGTACCGCGACCCGGGTCTCCCCGGCGTCGACGGATACGAGAATTCGTTTCTTCAGGTCAAATCACCTCAAAGCGGTATCTGGCCCCGCTTCGAGGAGAGTTGCGCTTGCACATAGATGCTCTGCAGGAGTCCGAGCGCCAGGAAGGTGGCAATCACGGACGACCCGCCGTAGCTCATCAGCGGCAATGGAATACCGGTGATCGGCATGATTCCGATGTTCATCCCCACGTTTACGAGCAGATGGAACATCAGCATCGCGGCGACTCCGCCGGCGATCAGGCTGCCGTAAAAGTTCTTCGAGAGAGTCATGATGCGAAGCGCCCTCCATATCAGCAGGGCGTATAGCGAGAGTAAGAACGCGGCTCCAGCGAAACCGAAGCGCTCGCCCACGACCGCGAATACGAAGTCGGTGTGGCGCTCCGGCAAGAAGCCTTTGGATGTCTGCGTAGATTCATCGCCGCGTCCGGTTTTCCCCCCAGCGCCGACCGAGATCAACGACTGGTTGATCTGGTAGCTGGAATCCGCAGGATCGTCACTGGGGTGCAGGAAGGCGGTAAGGCGATCCTGCTGGTACCCCTTGAGGATAGGGGCTCCGAGGGCGGGAGCGATCACAAGCACCGCAACGACCACGCTGACGGCCGCTCCACCCATGATCGCGAAGTGGCTCCACTTCACCCCGGCGATGAACATGATCGCGAAGGTGACGGCGCCGTAGACCAGCGCCGTACCGAGGTCCGGCTGGAGCAAGACGAGGGCCGCTGGGACCATGCCGAGCAGCAGGAGCCGCAGCGTCCGGCGCCATTCGGAGCTGCGCCGCGCGGTGTCGAGCGCGAACGCCGCCAGGGCGACAATCAAGAGGACCTTGCCGATCTCCGACGGCTGGAAGCGGAAGAACGGCAGCTCGATCCAGGCCCGGGTTCCGCGGGTCGCCTCGGCGAAGACGAAGACCAGGCAGATCGCCGCGATCATGGCTGTGTAGATGCCGACGCGGAGCTCGCGGAAGCGTGAGTAGTCGACCCTCGCGGTGGCGAACAGGAGCGCCGTCCCGATCACCGCGTAGATCGCCTGGCGGACCGCGTAGTGGTACGGGTCGCCGGGGAAGTCGTCCTGGGTCGCGACGCCGAGCGTGTAGATCGAGAAGGCGATGATCCCGAGCCCGCCGATCAGGATCCAGGGGTCCAGACGCGCGAAGCCGGTGCGCTCGATCAGGCCGGCGCGCGGCTGTTCGAAGCGGGGGCGCGAGTGCGGGAAGGCCTCCATCACTCGAACACCGCCACGTCGGAGGCGACGTCGTCGATCTTCGCCTCGTTGACCCGCAAGAGTTCATTCAGGATCTGCAGGGTCGCCGGTGCGGCGGAGTCGGCGCCGAAGCCGCCCTGCTCGATCGTCACCGCGACGACGTACTTCGGGTCCGAGTAGGGAGCCAGCGCGACGTACCAGGCCTGGTCGCCGTTCGGCGGGCGCTCGGCGGTCCCCGTCTTGCCCGCGATCTCCACCGGATAGCCGCCGAACACGGGGTAGGAGGTCCCGCCGGGCGCCATCGCCGCGTCGTGTAGCCCCTCCATGATCGTCTGCTGCCACCGGGGGTCGATCTCGACCTCACTCCGCGGCGCGGGGTCGATCTCCTGGATCGTCCGCCCCGCGGGGTCCTCGACCCGGAGCCCGACGTGAGGGCGCACGATCGTGCCGCCGTTGCCGATCGCGGCGTAGGCAACGGCCATCTGCAGCGGGTTCGCCTGCAGGTCGCCCTGACCGATCGCGAGGTTGATGTTGTCGCCCACCGACCATTCGCGGTCGGTGCCGCCGTACTCGAAGACGTCTTCGGGGACGACCTCCTCTCCGGCGGGCGACTCGGGCTCCTGCGAGCGGGCGTAGAGCTCGGCGCGCCAGTCGGGGTCGGGGACCAGGCTCGCGCCCTCGTTGCCGACGTCGATCCCGGTCGGCTCGTCGAGGCCGAGCAGCCGCGCCCACTCCTGGATCGGACCGCCGTCGCCGGAGTTCACGTTCGTGCGCCCGCCGAGGATGTAGAAGAAGACGTCCGAGGAGACGCGAAGCGCGTCCTGGAGGTCGATCGGGCCGTTGACCGCGTCGCCGGCGTTCTTGAGGATGTTGCCGTCGCCGGGGTCGTAGCTACCCGAGTCGTTGATGATCTCGCTCGTCGTCAGCTCGCCGGAGGCGAGCGCGGCCAGCGCCGTGATCGGCTTGAAGATCGAGCCTGTGGGATAGGCGCTCTGCGTCGCGCGATTGACCGCGGGGGCGCCGGTGAGGCTCTCGGTGTCCTTCGGGTCGCCGAAGATCGAGTAGGCGAGCTGCTTCGGCAGCACCGGCTTGGCCAGCACCGAGGGGTCGTAGCTCGGCGCGGAACCGAGCGCGAGCAGCTCGCCGTTGTTGACGTTCATCGCGACGAAGCCGCCGTAGCCGTAGCTCCCGATCGCGGACTGCGCCGCGGCCTGCACGTCGGCGTCGAGCGAGAGCACGAGATCGTTGCCCTGGCGCGGGTCGCGCTCGGTCAGCCTGCCGCCCGTGGGCGCGCCCGCTCGCGTCGACCTGGACCCGCGTGGCGCCGTTGACGCCGCGTAGGAGCGCGTCGTAGGCCGCCTCCACGCCGTCCTGGCCGACGTAGTCGCCGGGCTCGAGGGTCTCGAACCGCGGCTCGGAGAGCTGCTCGGGCGAGACCTCGCGCACGTAGCCGAGCAGGTGCGCGGCGAGGTCGCCCTGTGGATACTGCCGCACGTAGACGCGCTCGATCGAGACGGCGGGGAACCGCTCCTGGTTCTCGCGCACGTAGTACACGGTCGAGTACGGGACGTCGCGCTGGACCGTCGCCGGGCTCGAGGGCAGTTCCTTCGTCTGCTGGCGGATCGTCTTGCGAATCTCGGCCGGGGACTTGCGTGTGAGCTCGGCGAGCCGCTCGAACAGGCGGCGACGATCCTCGATCGACTCCGGGAGCTCGTCCGCCTTCACCTGCAGCTCGAGCGCCGTGCGGTTGGTGACGAGGTCCTCCCCGTCGCGGTCCTTGACGACCCCGCGCGGCGCCTGCACCCTGACCTCGCGCACCTGGTTGTTCTGCGCCTCGGCCAGGTAGTTGTCGCCGGAGAGCACCTGGAGGTACCAGAGGCGCAGGAAGACGATCAGGAACATCGCCAGCGCAATGCCGCCGAGCACGGCGACGCGCAGCTGCAGCTGCGCGGGCATCTCCGGTCGCCGCCAGTCGCCGTCGCCGAGCGCCATCAGGCGATCCCGCCGCGGATGGTGCGCCGGCGCCGCGCCCGTGGGCGGCGGACGCGGTCGGCCCCGTGGTCGGTGGCGAGCTGGGAGGTGGGAGTCCGGCGGCGCCGGCGCCGGCGTGGGAGGCGGACACCGGCGAGCCACGCGCGGCGCGGCGCGGCGGGCTTCGGCGAGTAGTCGATCAGCGCCGGCGCCAGGACCCGGCGAAGCAGCGGGTAGACCGCGAAGGCGAGCGGGATCGCGAGCAGCGACTGCACCAGGATCTCGCGCAGTACGAGAAGACTGACCGCGCTCTCGACACCCAGCATCAGCTGGAGCGCGGCGAAGCCGACGCTCGCGAGGAGGGTCAACCCGCCCGCCAGGAGCGGTGCCGTGGTCGCATCCTTGATCTCGAAGCTCTCGCGGTAGCGGCCGGCGAGGTAGCCGACCGAGAGCAGGACCAGCGAGGAGACGCCGAGCGTCTGCAGCAAGAGCGCGTCGGAGACGAAGCCGATCGCGAAACCGCAAACCGCGCCCACGACCCCACCTCCGAGCAGGCCGAGGCTGACGACGACGACGGGCAGAACGTTGGGCGGGGCGCCGAAGAGGCTCATCTGGGAGAAGAGCGCCGCCTGCACGATCACCGAGACGAGCACGACGGCCGCGATCCGCAGGGCGATGGGTCGAGTGACGATCACTGGGGCACCCCTGGCCGCTCCGGCCCGCCGGTCAGCACCTGGACGTACTCGAGCTGGCGCAGGTCGGCGAACGGCTGCACGTGGACGCGCTGGCCGGCCTCGACGTCGGTCACCTCGGTCTCCGAGACCTCGCCGATCGGGATCCCGGCCGGGTATGCGGAGGAGACCTCGCCGTCCGACCAGCCGGCCGTCGAGAGCAGCTCGCCCTCCTGAATCGGCTCATCGCTCTCGACGAAGTCGAGCAACAGGTCGTCCGGATCGCCCACTTCAGGCTCGACAACCCCTTGCGGGCCGTCCGGGAGCACCTCTGCCGAGACGGCACTGCGGTGGTCGGTGATCAGCTCGACGAGCGCGCCGCCGCCGGTCACCTCGCGGATCCGGCCGACGAGCCCGTCGCCGGTGATCACGGGGTCGTTGACCTCGACCCCGGCGCTGGACCCCTTGTCGATGCCGACGGTCGAGTACCAGACCGTCGGCGAGCGGGCGATCACGCGCGCCGTCACCGGGGCGAACTCGCCGATCGCGGGCGCCTCGTCGACGAGCTCGAGCATCTTGCGCAACTGCTCGTTGTCGCCAACGGCCCCCTCCGCCTCCGCAAGCTCGGCGCGGAGCTCGGCGACGTCGGCCTTGAGCTCGTCGTTCTCGCCGCGAGCATCGAAGGTCTCGTCGAACCAGTTGACCAGGTCGCGGACGGGCTTGAGGGCCCGCTCCGCCCCCTCCTCGAGCGGTGACAACACGGCGGAGACTCCGCGCTGGAGAGTGTGCAGCGGGCCGCTCTGGGACTCGCTGAAGCTCGTCGAGATCAGGATCAGCGAGACGATGATCAGCACGACGAGGACGGCGCGGCGGCGGCGGACCTGCTTGCGGTACATCAGCGGCCCCCGTTCACGCGAACGCATCCTGGCGGCGGCGGTGGCTGTTCTGGTTCATCCGGTGGATGACCTCGAACTCCTCCAGCGAGCGACCGGAGCCGACCGCAACGCAGGTGAGCGGTGATTCGGTCAGCTGACACGGCATCTGACACTCCTCCCGCAGCCGAACGTCCATCCCGCGAAGCAGGGCTCCGCCACCGGCGAGCGTGATCCCGCGATCCATGATGTCGCCGGCGAGCTCCGGCGGGGTGCGGTCGAGGGTGTCCTTGACCGCGGCGACGATCTGGCTCACCGGCTCCTCGAGCGCGGCGCGGATCTCGGCCGAGCCCAGGCCGACGGTCTTCGGCAGCCCGGTGACCAGGTCGCGCCCGCGGATCTCGGTAGTGGAGTCCTCGGGGAGGTCGACCGCTGAACCGATCTCGAGCTTCACCTCCTCCGCCGTCTGCTGGCCGATGAGCAGCTTGTGGGTGTGCTTCAGGTGGTGGACGATCGCGTCGTCCATCTCGTCGCCGCCGACGCGGATCGACTCGGAGACGACGATCCCGCCCATCGAGATCACCGCGACCTCGCTCGTACCGCCGCCGATGTCGAGAATCATCGAGCCGGTCGGTTCGGCAACCGGGAGGCCGGCGCCGATCGCCGCGGCCATCGGCTCCTCGATCAGGTAGGCCTGGCGGGCGCCGGCGGAGAGGCAGGCTTCCTCGACCGCGCGCTTCTCGACCCCGGTGACGCCGGAGGGAACGCAGACGACGACGCGAGGGTGGGCGAAGCGACTCTGATGCACGCGCTGGATGAAGTGGCGGAGCATCTGCTCGGTGACCTCGAAGTCGGCGATCACGCCGTCCTTGAGCGGCCGGATCGCCTGGATCGTCGCCGGCGTCCGACCGAGCATCCGCTTCGCGTCGACGCCGACGGCGTGCACCTCGCCGGTAAGCGCGTCGACGGCGACCACGGAAGGCTCGGAGAGGACGATGCCGCGGCCGCGCACGTAGACGAGCGTGTTGGCCGTGCCGAGGTCGACCGCCATGTCGCGACCGCCAAACCCGATCAGGTTTCTGAAGATGCCCATGGTGACGTCGGCCAGCCGCCCGGGGCGGTCTCTGGCCTGCGGCCGAGTGTAACGGCAACCGGGCAAGCCTCAAGCCGAAATCGACCCCTTCCGAAAACCCTAAGGGTAAATGCTCGCCTTAGGGTTTTTCCGCCATTTCACGCCCTGTCCAGCGATTAGAGGGAGGTTGAGGCTTTGCCTATGCGAGAAGGCCGGGCTCGAGATCGAGCAGAGTTCGGAGCGGAAGACCGACGACGTTGGAGAAATCGCCGTGCAAGCTCGCAACCAGAGTCGAGCCCAAACCCTGGATCGCGTAGGCGCCGGCGCGGTCCCGCCACTCTCCCGAGCCGAGGTAGCGATCGATCTCGACGGCCCCGAGCCGGTGGAACGTGACCGTCGAGCGCGCCAGTGCTGTGCGCTCGGCGCGATCGCCCGACGCGATCAGGGCGACCCCGCTCAGGACCTCGTGAGCGCGTCCTGAGAGCAGCTCGAGTCGCTCGCGGGCACCCGTCTCGTCCGCGGGCTTTCCGAGTAGGCCGCCGCCGACGGCAACGTCCGTATCGACCCCGAGAACCAGCGCCCCCTCCCGCGCCTTCCCGATCAGGTCCAGTCCGGCCCGCGCCTTGCGCAGCGCGTTCTCGACAACGACGTCGGCGGGGTCGCCGTCGCGGCGCTCCTCGACAGCCGGGACGACGACCTCGAACTCAACTCCGATGTCGGTGAGGATCTGGCGCCGGCGCGGGGACGCGGATGCCAGGATCAGCGTCACCGGGTCAGCTGAACCAGATGCCGATCTCGCGCTCTGCGGACTCGTCGGAGTCGGAGCCGTGGACCATGTTGAAGGTGACCTCGAGCGCGTAATCGCCACGGATCGAGCCGGTGGCCGCCTCGACCGGGTTGGTCGAGCCGATCAACTGGCGCGCCGCGACCACGGCCTCGTGGCCCTCGAGCACGGCCGCGACCAGCGGCCCGCCGGTGATGAAGGAGACCAGCTCGCCGAAGAACGCCTTCTCCTTGTGCTCGGCGTAGTGGACGTTGGCGATCTCCTCGTCGGCCGTCAGCAGCCGCATCTGGGTGATCTTCAGTCCCTTGCGCTCGAATCGGGCGAGGATCTCGCCGGTGAGCCCGCGCTCGAAGGCGTCGGGCTTGATCAGGATCAGGGTTCGTTTCGTCTCAGCCATGGGCGCGGCAGCTTAGCCACTCGCGCCGACCCCTTGACGGCAGGTCAGGAAGCGTCGCTTGGGCGCGGCTTGCGCGAGGGTGCGGCGGGCTGCTCGGCCGTCCGCGGCGATGAGCTGGTCGAGTTGGTCGACCGTGACGTGGCCGGGTTGCGGCTCGCCTTGCGCCCGCTCGAGCGCGCCGGCGGCTTCTCCTCCTCGGACGGGCGCTCGGCCCCGTCGCGCGCCGTCGTCCTCGATCGCGAACGGCGCTTCGGCGCGTCCCGTCGCTCCGGTGGAGCGCCGCGACGAATCGCGGTCTCGCAGTAGGGGCAGACCGACCAGCGCGGATCGATCGGCTTCCCGCACGACTCGCACGGGTCCTTGATCCGAGCCCGGCAGTTGGGGCAGCGCAGGAAGTTGCGCTCGACCGGGTGCTCGCAGTTCGGGCACGACTGCTCCTCGAGCTGGCGGAGGCGGAGCTCCGAGGCGCGGATCTCGAGCTCGCGCTCGCGCTGGTCGGCGAGAAACTCGGGCGGCCGCAGGATCGAGTAGACGATCGTGCCGACGAACGGGAACACGAGCGACGCCGCGGCGGCGCAGACGACGAGGAAGCTGTCCTCGATCCGGCGCCGCGCGTCGAAGTACGTGTACGCGACCAGTGAGAGCCAGAGGACGACCAGGAAGAGCAGAAGCAGGTTGACGACAAGGTTGAGCGTGTCGTTGGTGATCCCGAAGAGGGCGGCAGGCATGGCGGCTGAGTCTAGATGCGGGGCAGGCGGTGTCGAGTCAGGTGTTCATGGGTCATAGGAAGATGCGGCCGAACAGGTAGCCGAGGCCGAAGAAGACCAGGATTACGACCGCGACTACCGCGGCCACCAACCCCATCATGTGGAGGAGCTCTGAACGTGCCTCCCTGTTCAATGCTCAAACCGTAGAGATTGAGCGGGTTCGGTGCGGCTCCCGCCCGGCGATGCGGGCGCAGGCGCCCAGGCGGACAGCAGGTAGTGGGAGCCGGTGACGAGGGCCACACCGCCGGCCTCGCGGGCGAGATCCTGCGCGCGCGCGATCGCGCCGGCGGCTTCGCGCACCACCTCCACTCGCCCTATGGTCGCCGCGCGCGCCGCCTCGGCCAGGTCGCCCCCCGCGGCGCTTCGCGCTCCGGGCCGTCCGCCTCGTGCGAGCCGCTCGGCGTCCACCTCCGTCACCACTACGCCGGCGAGCACCGGTGCAAGCGCGGCGAAGTAGGCGTCGGCGTCCTTGTCGGCGAGGAGCGCGACTGCTGCGAACACCGGCCTGCCGGCGGCTGCCGTGGGCAGGGCCTCCGCCAGCGCCCTCGCGCCGTCGGGATTGTGGGCGGCGTCGAGGATCAGCGGCGGATCGCCCTCGAGGACCTCCATCCTGCCGTGGAGCTCGAGTCCCGCGGCAACCTCCTCCACCCGGTCCGGATCGAGCCCGCCGAGCGCGGCCTCGGCGGCCCTGCGGGCGAGCGCGAAGTTGTGGCGTACGTACGGCGCCGCCGCGCCCAACGTCGCCGGCACCTCGGGCACGCCCAGCTCGACGAGCGCGGCGGATCGTTCCCGCGCCGTGCGGCGGGCGAGCTCGCGCACATCGTCCGAGACGGTCCCCAGCACCAGGGTCGTCCCGGTGCGCAGGACCGCGAGCTTCTCGGCGGCGATCTCGAGCTCGGTCGAGCCCAGCCACTCGGTGTGCTCGAGACCGATCGACGTGAGCACCGTCACCCGCGAGTCGAGCAGGTTGGTCGCGTCGAGCCGCCCACCGAGTCCCGCTTCGATCACCGCGGTCTCGACGCGGGCGTTTGCCAAGGCGACGAAGGCGGCGGCGGTCGCTGCCTCGAACTGCGTGATCGCGTCGCCCTCTTCGAGCTCCCCGTTCACCCGCTCGACCGCGCCCGCGACCGCCTCGACCGCGGTCGCGAACGCGGCCCCGCCGAGCTCACGGCCGGAGACTCGGATCCGCTCGCGCCAGCGTTCCAGGTGCGGTGAGAGGTAGGCGCCCGAGGAGCGACCATGCGCCTGGAGCAGGGCGGCGGTGATCTCGGTCACCGACGACTTCCCGTTGGTGCCGACGACGTGGATCGTCTCGTAGCTCAGCTGGGGGTCACCGAGCGCCGCCGTCAGGGCCCGCATGCGCTCGAGCCCGAACCGCATCCCGAGCGGCTCGAGCGACTCGAGATACGCCTCGGCGTCGAACAAGGTCCCGGCTCAGCCGAGCTCGTCGAGCTCGGCGCGGTAGCGCTCGAGCTTCGCCCGCTCGGCGGCGACTACGTCTTCGGGCGCCCCGGCGACGAACTTCTCGTTCGCGAGCCTGCCCTCCGCGCGCTTGACCTCGGACTCGAGCTTCGCACGGTGCTCGTCGATCCGCCGGCGAGCTTCCTCGGCATCGATCTCGCCGGAGGAGAGGATCTCCAGCGGGCCGATCGTCGCGAGTCCGGCACCGCCCCCACCTTTCATGTTCAGCCGGGCCAGCCGCGTCACCAGTTCATGGCCCACGTCGCCCCGCACGTCGAGCACCGCGCCCGCGGGGACACCGACGAGATCACGCCAACGGCGGATCTCGCGCGTGAGCGCGATCGCGACCCCGATCTCGCCCTCCGCCTCGTCGTCCCGACGCGCCTCGTCCGGGCTCGGGAATCCGGAGACCAACAGCAGGTCGCGCTCCCCCGGCAGGTAGCTCCAGATCTCCTCGGTGACGAACGGCATCACCGGATGGGCGAGCGCGAGCACCCGCTCCAAGGTGTAGAGCAGCGTCGCCGAGGCCGCCTCGTCGCCGTCGTAGAGGCGCGGCTTGACGATCTCGAGATACCAATCGCAGAGCTCTGACCAGAAGAACGCGTAGAAGTCGAGCGCCGCGTGGGCGAAGTCGTAGGAGTCGATGCTCGCGCTGACCGAAGCGATCGTGCGCTCGAGCCGCGATGCGATCCAGCGATCCTCGACCGGGGCGTCGGCGCCTGGTGGTGCCGGCGCGACATCCGCGACATTCAGGAGCACGAGGCGTGACGCGTTCCACGCCTTGTTCGCCAGATCACGACCCTGCTGGACCTTGGCCGGCGAGAAGCGGACGTCCTGGCTCGACGACATCGCCAGGAGGCCGAAGCGCAGGGCGTCGGCGCCGTGGATCTCGATCTCGTCGAGCGGATCGATTCCCGTGCCGAGCGACTTCGACATCCGGCGGCCGTCGGGCGCCTGGATCACGGAGTGCACGTAGACCTCGTCGAAGGGGATGTCGCCGGCGAACTCGATCCCCATCATCACCATCCGCGCGACCCACAAAAAGAGGATGTCGCGTGCGGTGGAAAGGACTTTGGTCGGATAAAAGGCCCGCAAATGGGCCGAATCGGGGTCGGGCCACCCGAGCGTCGCGAAGGGCCAGAGCGCCGAGGAGAACCAGGTGTCCAGGACGTCCTCCTCCTGGGTCAGGGAATCGGGATCGAGGCCGCGCTCGCTCGCGGCGGCGCGCGCGAGCTCCGCCGACTCGGCGACGATCTCCTCGCCCTCGGGCCCGTACCAGACCGGCAGCCGGTGACCCCACCAGAGTTGGCGCGAGACGCACCAGGGGCGGATGTTGCGCATCCAGTCGAGATAGACGCGCTTGTGCTGGTCGGGGGTGATCCGCACCCGGTCGCTCTCGACCACCTCGATCGCCGGCGCCGCCAAACCCTCCATCGCGCAGAACCACTGCAGCGAGATCAGCGGCTCGATCCGGCGGCCGGATCGGTGCGAGAACGGCACCGAGTGCGTGTACTCCTCCTCTGCCCGAAGCAGGCCCTGCTGGCGCAGCTCCTCGACGACCGCGCGCTGCGCGTCGTCCGTGCTCATGCCGGCGAACCGCTCGCCGGCGGCATTGCTCATGAGCCCGTCCTCGCCGATGACGACGATCTCCTCGAGCTCGTGGCGGCGGCCGATCTCGAAGTCGTTCGGGTCGTGGCCCGGGGTGATCTTCAGGGCGCCGGTGCCGAACTCGGGGTCGACGTGCTCGTCGGCGATGATCGGTAGTGAGCGACCGACGATCGGCAGGGTCGCCCGCTTGCCGACAAGGGCGGCATAGCGCCCGTCATCCGGGTGCACGGCCACGGCCGTGTCGGCGAGCATCGTCTCCGGCCGCACGGTGGCGACGGTCAGGACCTCGTCCGAGTCCTCGACCGGGTAGTCGATCGAGTAGAGGCGGTCGGTGACCTCGCGGTTCTCGACCTCGAGCTCGGAGATCGCCGAACGCAGCCCAGGGTCCCAGTTGACGATGTAGTTGTCGCGGTAGATCAGGCCCTTGGAGTGCAAGCCGACGAAGACCTTGTAGACCGCCTGCACGTATCCCTCGTCGAGGGTGAAGCGCTCGCGTTCGTAATCGCAAGAGGCGCCGAGGCGCTTGTACTGCTCGAGGATCTTGCCGCCGTACTCCTCGCGCCACTCCCACACGCGCTCCTCGAACGCCTCGCGACCCAAATCGTGGCGGGAGACCCCTTCGGTCGCGAGATGCTTCTCGACCACCGCCTGGGTCCCGATGCCGGCGTGATCCGTGCCGAGGATCCACATCGTGTTGCGCCCGCGCATCCGGTTCGTGCGGACCAACGCGTCCTGGATCGAGCCGTTGAGTGCGTGCCCCATGTGGAGGGAGCCGGTCACGTTCGGCGGCGGGATCGCGATCGAGTAGTTCTCCTTCGCGGTCCCCTCGGCCGGCGGGTCGAAGGCCCCGGACGCGTACCAGACGTCGAAGATCCGCCCCTCGGCCTCGGCCGGGTCCCAGCGTGTCGTCGCCTCGAGTTTCTTGCGCCGCGCCTCGTCCATCGGAGCGGCGATGTTAGTGCGCAGCTACGCCGATTCCTGCGCGTCCTCGAGCTCCTCTTCGCCCGGCTCGTCGGGCACCGCCTGGGTGACCAGGGTCGGCGGCTGGGAGCGCTCGATCGTGTCGCGCGTGACGACGCACTTGGAGACATCGCGGCGCGAGGGGAGCTCGAACTGGACGTCCATCAGCGTCTCCTCGAGGATCGAGCGCAGGCCGCGCGCCCCGGTCTCGCGTTCGAGCGCCTTGTCGGCGATGGCCGCGAGCGAGTCCTCCTGGAAGGAGAGCTCGATGTCGTCGAACTCGAAGAAGCGCTGGAACTGCTTCGTCAGCGCGTTGCGCGGCTCGGTCAGGATCGTGATCAGGTCGTCGCGGCTGAGCTGATGGATCGCCGCCATCACCGGCAGGCGGCCGATGAACTCGGGGATCAGGCCGTACTCGATCAGGTCCTCCGGCAGCACCTGCTCGAACAGGCCGCCGGTGTCCTTCTCGGCCTTCGAGGCGACCTCGGCGCCGAAGCCGACCCCGTGGGCGCCGATGCGGCGCTCGATCACGTGGTCGAGCTGGGCGAACGAGCCGCCGCAGACGAACAGGATGTTGGTGGTGTCGATCGTCAGGAACTCCTGGTGGGGGTGCTTGCGCCCGCCCTGCGGGGGCACCGAAGCGGTCGTTCCCTCGAGGATCTTCAAGAGCGCCTGCTGGACGCCCTCGCCGGAGACGTCGCGGGTGATCGACGGGTTGTCCGCCTTGCGGGCGATCTTGTCGATCTCGTCGATGTAGATGATCCCCGTCTCGGCCTTCTTCACGTCGAAGTCGGCCGCCTGGATCAGCTTCAGAAGAATGTTCTCGACGTCCTCGCCGACGTAGCCGGCCTCGGTGAGCGCGGTCGCATCGGCGATCGCGAACGGGACGTTGAGGATCCGCGCCAGGGTTTGTGCGAGCAGCGTCTTTCCGCAGCCGGTCGGGCCGAGGAGCATGATGTTCGACTTCTGCAGCTCGATCTCGCCCTCGGCAGCGGTCTGCATCATCTGCACGCGCTTGTAGTGGTTGTAGACGGCAACCGAGAGCGTGCGCTTGGCGTTCTCCTGGCCGACCACGTACTCCTGCAGGACGTCGTAGATCTCGACCGGCTTCGGCAGGCTCTCGAGCTCGAACGAGGGCGGCGCGGTCAGCTCCTCGTCGATGATCTCGTTACAGAGATCGATGCACTCATCACAGATGTAGACGCCGGGTCCGGCGATCAGCTTCTTCACCTGCCGCTGCGATTTGCCGCAGAAGCTGCATAGAAGCTGCTCGTTTGAGTCTGTCGGGCGTGCCACGACCGGTCTCCCTTCGGCGTCTCGGACTGTGTGCCGCGCCTTCGTGATCAGGTTACGTCACGACGGCCCTCGGCTCGACTCGTCCTTGTTACGCGACCGCGTGCCCGGCTCCTGCCTGCGACACGAGTCAACCGCTCGCGCAACCAGGTGCGTGGAGGCCGATGCCGCTCGAGGCAGCGCGCCTCGGTCGGGACCCTTGGACCTACTCGCAGTCCGCCCCGACCACGTCCGCGGCATCCGCGGCGTGCGTATCCGTCCCGGCCCCGCATGCGAGGTCGTCGGTGAACTGCGACGCGTCGAGGGCGTCGATGTGATCGTCCCCGTTCCCTCCGCGCAAGCGGTCGTTGCCTCGATCGCCGGTGATCGTGTCGTTGCCGGCGCGGCCGTCGAGGTAGTTGCCGCGGTTGTCACCGGTGATCGTGTCGTCGCCGGAGCCACCGCGAACGCGCTCGACGTCGCTGCCGATCTCGTCGCCTTCCGAGGCGGAACCATCGTTGGCGAGGCCGTCGATCGACAGGATGAGGCCGGCGGTGCGGGTCGCGTAGCTGGCGAGGTCGCGCCCGTCGCCGCCCTCGATCGCATCGGCCCCGGCGCCGCCGTCGAGGATGTCGTTGGCGCCCTCGCCCCGCAGGCTGTCGTCGCCGCCCGATCCCGCGAGACGGTTGGCGTCCGCGTTACCGATCAGCAGGTCGTCGCCGGCGCCGCCACGCAGGTTCTCGACACTGGCTGTGATCTCGTCGCCCTCGCCCACCGAGCCGTCGTCAGCACCGGTGGCGATCGAGGCATCGACCTCGTCCTGGTGGTCCGTGTACTTCGCGGTGTCGGTGTCGGCGCCGCCGTTGAACTGATCGGCGCCGGTGCCCCCGAGGAGCGAATCGTCCCCTCCCTCCCCATCGAGCGTGTCGTTGCCCGCGTTGCCGGTAAGCGCGTCTCGCCCCGCGCCGCCGCGAAGGACATCGTCGCCCCCGCCGCCGCGGATCACGTCGTCGCCGCCGAGGCCGCAGATCGTCTCGGCGTCGTCGCTGCCCTGGAGCACGTCGTCGCCGGACGTGCCGGCGAGGTCGCAGTCGGGCGGCACCGTCGGGTCGGGGCCGAGCTCGAAGGCGCCGATGTCGGCGCCGTCAGCGACATTCGGGATGTGCGGCTGGTGGGCGGGGCGCAGCTGGCCGCGCTGGTCGGTGAGGAGGCCATCCGCGAATCCCGCGTCGACTGCGGGGCTTGTGATGCGCAGCGCGTGGGTCTTCGTCGGACCCCCGTAGTCGCCGAGCAGGCGGAGCTGCGGGTCGGCGTTGACGATGTCGGTCGGCTGGTCGAGCTCAGGGTCGGATCGGTCGGAGAGGTTGTTGCCGGCGGAGACGATCGTTCCGGCGGGGATGAACGGTGGAAAGCCGGGGAACGCGACGAAGTTCTGGGAGCCGCCGATGTTGTCGGCGGCCAGCGTGTTCTGGACCGTCAGGGTCGCGCCGTTCCCGGCGAGGATCGGCACGCCGCCGCTGACCTCGTTGCCCGCGACGGTCACCGAGCGCATGGTCGTCGAGCCCAACCCGACCGCGATCACGAAGTTGGCCTCATTCCCGCTGATCGTCGAGTTCGTGATCGAACCGGAGATCATGCCGACGACCTCCCCCGCGGTCGTGTTGCTGCTGATCGTGCTCTCGGAGATCGTCGCGGCGCCCGTACCGAGGATCCCGATCTCGCCCGAGTTGCCGGTGATCGTGCTCCGCTCCATCGTCAACCCGCCCGAAGGGGCGTTGATCGCGCCGCGGCCGCCGTCGCCGATCGAGGTGTTGTCGGCGATACGGACGCCGTCCAAGGTCAGCGGGCCGCTGCTGAAGATGCCGGCCGCCGCGGAGGCGCCCGCGGCTGTCGCCAGGTTGCCCGTGACCGTCGAATCCTCGAGAGTCAGCTCGCCGAGGTTCGTGATTCCCGCTCCCTCGAGGGTGCTGGTCCTCCCGTTGGTCACCTCGACTCGCGCGATCTGTGCAGAGCCGCCGCCGGCGATCGTGAGGATGGGGAATTCCGGTGCGCCGCCGAAGCGTGAGATTTGCGTGTCGGCGGGGTGCCCGTCGATGGTCACCTCGTCCGTGATATCGGGAAGTCGGCTCTCGAGGCTGACCACGGACGTGAGCATCGTGATCGTGTCGGAACCGGCCGCCGCGTTCGAGTCCAGGATCGCCTGACGCAGCGTCCCCGGGCCGGAGTCGGCGGCGGTGTCGACCGTGAACGGCGCCGCGGTCGCGGTACCCGCCGACGCGAGGGCGCCGGCCACTGCGAGCGAGCAGACGAAAGCGATCCGGCGTCGGCAGCGCTCGGAGCCCCCTTCCGGGTAGGTCCCGGAACCCCTCATAGCCCGGACGATTTCAGCTCGAGGCGGCGCTGTCAAGCGGCGTCTGCAGGCTAACTCGTCGCGAATCCTTCCAACAAGAGTCCCTTTGGGCCCCAATTCGAGGTGTCCGGCCCCCTTCGATCCACTCTTCTGTCGCAGTCCAACGAAGCCTCGCCGAGCTCACCGTCAACTATTCGAACTAGTTGAGCGCCGCCGGACGGCTAGTGGTGCTCGATGACGCGATCGACGATCTTGTACGCCTTGGCCTCTTCGGCCGACATGAAGTAGTCGCGATCAGTGTCGTTCGTGACCTTCTCGAACGGCTGCTCCGTGTGCTTGGCGATGATCTCGTCGAGGCGGCGGCGGACGTCGATGATCTCCTTCGCGTGGATCTCGATGTCGGTCGCCTGGCCCTGGAACCCGGCGGAGACCTGGTGGATGAGGATCTTCGAGTTCGGCGTCGCCATCCGCTTGCCCCCCGTGCCCGCGGCGAGGAGCAGCGCGCCCATCGACATCGCGACCCCGACGCAGATCGTCTGCACGTCGGGCTTGATGTACTGCATCGTGTCGTAGATCGCGAGGCCCGCGTACACCGACCCGCCGGGCGAGTTGATGTAGATCGAGATGTCCTTGTCGGGATCCTCGGACTCGAGGTGGATCAGCTGGGCGACGATCAGGTTGGCGATGTCCTCGGTCACAGGGGTGCCGAGGAAGATGATGCGCTCGTTCAGCAGGCGCGAGTAGATGTCCATCGCGCGTTCGCCGCGCGAGCTCTGCTCGACCACCATCGGTACCAGGGGACTCATCGGTGCGGCAGTGTATAGAAGGCGGTCGGCGGCCTTTCTGGAATTACGCTCGTGGAGGGGACCGTGGATCCATTCGCAGCCGACGACCTGATCCTCGCCTACGCGCTCGCGCAGGCCGTGGTTGCCCTGCTCCTCGTCCGCTTCCTCGATCTCTACGAGCGTGAGCCGCTGTCGATCGTCTTCATGATGTTCGTCTGGGGCGCGATCGGGGCCGCAGTGCTCGCGTCGATCGGCAACGAGGCGCTTCAGAACGAACTGCAGGAGAACGTCGAGACCGTCTACGGCGCGGCGATCTCGGCGCCCGTCGTCGAGGAGGTGGCGAAGGGGCTGGCTCTGCTCGGCGCCTTCTGGCTTTCGCACTGGGCCCACAAGCGCTGGGGCGTGATCGAGTTCGACGGCGTCACCGACGGGATCGTCTACGGCGCCGCCATCGGGATCGGCTTTGCCTTCACCGAGGACCTCTACTACTTCTTCCGCGAGGCGAGGGCGACCGGGGTCGCCGACGCTCTCGACGTCTTCGTCGATCGCCGCGACTTCTTCGGCCCGGCGATGCTCCGCCACGCGATCTGGACCGCCACGTTCGGCGCCGGACTCGGGCTGGCGACCCAGAGCCGCCACTGGATCGGCAAGGTCGGCTGGCCGCTCCTCGGCCTGGTCCTGGCGATGCTCATGCACGCGGTCAACAACGGGCTCGTCCCGATCCTGCTCGCGATTCAGTACGGCTTCGAGACCACCTACGAGTACCTCGCGATCGGGGTCCCGGCTGAGCTCGCCGGCGAGATGGCGGCGAGCGTCGAGAGCTCTGAGAAGACCCTGGAGGTGATCTCGTGGGTCTACGTCGTTCTCTTCTTCGCCGCGATCGCGTTCTGGATCGCCCACCAGCGGCGCGTGATCGAGGCCGGGCTCGCCGACGAGGTCGAGCGCGGCGACGTCTCCGAGGAGGAGGCGCTGCTGGCGCTGAGCCCGCCGCGCCGCGCACGCCGCCAGCTATCCGAGCTCCGCGCCGGCGACCTCGAGGCGGCGCGAGCGACCGGGGCCCGCTGCCGCGAGCTCGCCGAGCTCGCCTTGGCGAAGCGGCGGGAGTCTCAGCGGATGTCGCGCTTGCGCGGCACCGGGCAGGCGCCCGGGTCGCCGCCGGAGTAGCCCTCGTTGAAGTAGTTGACCCTCAGCGCCGAGCTGCCGTGGGCGCCCGGCGTGTCGATCGGCGTTCCCTCGATGTCGCCGCTGATCTCGGTCAGCCCGAGGATCTCGCCGATGTCGCCTTCCTCGATCAGGCCGCGCTCGAGCACGGTGTTCGCCCAGACCCCGGCGAGGCAGTCGGCCTGGAGCTCGGTCTGCGCGGTGAGCAGGCCGGAGTTGAAGAGACCGAGTCGCTGCTGCACGTGATGCCCGTTCTCGTGCGCGATCACGAGCGCGACGGCAGCGTCGCCGAAGCGGCGGTTCGCCATCTCGAAGAACTTCACCGGTAGGTAGATGACCTCGTCGTTCGAGCAGTAGAAGGGCCCGAAGGAGGCGCGGCCGCGGCCGCAGTCGGTCCGCACGGTGCGATCGAACAGGACCTCGCCGGGGAGCCTGTAGCGGTAACCCGAGCCGTTGAACTGCTGCTGCCAGTAGGTGGTGATGTCGCCGTTCACGGAGTGCATCCACTCCGGGATGCTGAGCCCGGCGGAGCCGCGGATAGCCGGCACGCCCTGGTTCTCGTCCGCGCGGACGAGTGGCGAGAGCTGATCGAGAACCTCGGGGCCAGTGGGCTCTTGGGTCGCCTCCGCGTCCGCTTCGCCGGCGTCGACGGCGGCCTCCTCGTTGAGCACGACCTCGGTATCGGCGCCCCCGTCGTCCGGATCGTCCTCGTCGTCGCCACAGCCGACGAAGAGGGCGAGCGCGGCAACCGCGGCAGCGATCGCGAGACGGCGCACGATTGACGGGCTCAGGTTCGCTTCGGCGTTCATGGTCCCCCCGGACGGTTGATTGGCGCGACAAACTACTACGAACCACGGCGCACCCGGCCGGGTCACCACGCCGCGTCAGCTACCGGGCGTCCACAGCTCCCCTGGCTTCTCACCCGCCTCGCCCGACTTCTCGCCGGATGCGGCCTCCCCCTCTTTGTCGGGGGTCCAGATCTGCTCCCGCGCCTCGGCCTGGGCGACCGGGATCGGCGTCGCCGAGTCGGCGATCACCTCGGCCGCGCGGCGCATCCGCACCTCGTCGCGCAGCAGCGTGTCGCGGCCGCTCTCGCGCAGGCGGGCGAGCAGCTTCTCCGGCTTGTTCTTGCCCTCGCCGGGGCCGAGCGCCTCGACCAGCTCCTCGTCGGTCGGCTCGATCTCCTCCGCGTCGGCGACCGCGCTCAGGACTGCCTCGCGCCGGAGCGCCTTCTCCGCGTCGGGCTCGGCCTCGTCGATCAGCGCGTGGCGGTCCTTGCCCTGCATCTGCGCGTACATCTGCGGGTCGATCCCGCGGGCGGCAAGCTGGCGCTCGATCCGCTCCCACATCTCGTGCGCTCGGGCGTGGATCAGCTCCTTCGGGATCTCGAGCTTCGCGTTGTCGGCCGCGGCATCCACGGCGGACTCCCGGAACTCCGCCTCGGCTCGCTGCTCGAAGGCCTCGGAGATACGGCCGCGAACATGGTCGCGGAGCTCGTCGAGGGTGTCGAACTCGGAGGCCTCGGAGGCGAAGTCGTCGTCGAGCTCGGGCAGGTTCTTCTCCCGCACCTCCTTCACCGTGACGGTGAAGACCGCGGTCTTGCCGGCCAGCTCGCTCGGCTCGTACTCGTCGGGGAAGGTGACCTCCACCTCACGTTCCTCCCCGGCCGCGACACCGGCGAGCGCCGCGTCGAACTCCGGCAGGAGGCCCTCGGCTCCGAGCTCGAGGAGGAAGTCCTTCGCCGCCGAACCCTCGAACGGCTCGCCCTCGACCGTGCCCTCGAAGTCGACCAGGAGCGCATCGCCGGTCTCTGCCGGGCGCTCTACAGGGGCGAGGCTCGCGAGGCCCTCGCGGAGCCGGTCGAGCTCGGACTGGACGGCCTCGTCCGGAACATCGAGCTCCGCGCGACCTACCTCGAGCCCCTTCCAGTCGCCGAGCTCGGCCGGTGGGCGGACGAACACCTCGATCGAGAACGCGAGCTCCTGGCCCTCCTCCGGCAGGTCGCCGACATCGAGCTTCGGGTCGCCGATCGCCGCGACGCCGGACGTGAGCAGCGCCTCCTCGTACCACTCGGGAAGCGAGTCGCGGAGGGCCTGCTCGACCACCGCCTCGCGGCCGAACTGCTGCAGCACGAGCTGCGGAGGCACCTTGCCCTTGCGAAAGCCCGGCATCTTCATCTCGCCGGCGAGCGTCTTCGCGGCGCGGTCGACCCGCTTCGCGAGCAGGTCGGGCTCGACGGCGACGTCGATCTTGACCTTCGACTCCGGTAGCTCTGTGACCGTGGTCTTCAAGGGATGGTGAGCTTAGAGAGTGCCTGGCGGCCGCTACCGTTCGGACCCGATGGAGCCCGGACGGACGGCGATCGGCACCTGGAGCGGCGGCCGCTTCATGCACTTCGGCGAACCCGTCGAGGATCGGCTCTTGACGACGCTGCTGCGGCCAGGGGACGGGCTCGAGACCGTGATCACCGCCGACACCTACGGCGCCGGCGCCGCCGACTCGCTGCTCGGCCGGGCGCTCGAGGGGGTCGACCGCGACTCCTACTCGCTCGTCGGCGCGATCGGCCACGACTTCTACGAGGGCGAGCGCGACGGCCCGCGCGGCTTCCCCCGGTTCACCGACCCGCGCCTGCGCCGGTCCGATCAGTACGCCGGCTACCTGCGGATGGCGACCGAACGGAGCCTCGAGCGGCTCGGGGTCGACGCGCTCGACCTGCTGCTCCTCCACAACCCCGACCGCGCCGGGTTCACCTCGGAGGCGGTCTGGGACGGGCTCGCATCGCTGCGCGACGAGGGCCTCGCGCGTGCGATCGGCGTCGCCCCCGGGCCCGCGAACGGCTTCACCCTCGACCTGATCGACTGCTTCGAGCGCTTCGGCGAGCGGATCGACTGGGCGATGATCATCCTCAACCCGCTCGAGCCCTGGCCGGGCGAGCTCTGCCTCGACGCCGCGGCGGAGCACGACGTGCGGCTGATCACCCGCGTCGTCGACTACGGCGGCCTCTTCTGGGACGACGTCCTCCCCGGCCACGCGTTCGCCGAGCACGATCACCGCCGCTTTCGCCCCGAGGGCTGGGTCGAGGCGGGTCGCGAGCGGCTCGAGCGGATGCGCCCGATCTGCGAGCGCGCCGGGCTCACCCCGATCCAGCTCGCCTGCCAATGGAACCTCTCCCACCCCGCGGTCGCGTGCGCGGCCCCGACGTTGATCCAGGAGGCGGGTGGAACGGCGCGCGCGATCTCCGACAAGCGCGCGGAGCTTGCCGCGCTGCCGGGGACCCAGGCCCTGAGCGACGACGACGTTGCCGAGATCCGCTCGATCGGCGACAACTTCGGCTCGATGACGCTCAAGGGTGCGAGCCCCGAGCACGAGGGAGATGAGCGCCCCGACCGCTGGGAGCTCACCCCCGAGCTCGCCGCTCTCGGCCGCCGCTTCGGGATCGAGGCCGAGCGCGACCTGCGCAAGGCGGCGCAGCCGGCGCAAGCGTGACGAAGCCCGCTCACGCGCCGAACGTCCCGCAGACCCGGTCTCAGAGGGGGTGTCCGGGACGTTCGGCGAGTGGGTTCAGGTTGTCGGCGCGTGACCGCGTTGCTTCCTGGGTCGTTACCGGGCCCGTCGGCCGGGTGCTCGCCTTCTTCGCCGACCTCGCGGTCTACGCGTGGCGCAGTTTCCGGGGACGCACCCCGGGGCGGGGCGAGCGCTGAGACGCCTCAGCGCCTGCGCAGGACGATCGTCCGCTCGGCGTCGGTGCCCGTGAGGGCATCGTCGTTCCGGGTCCGCGCGACGGCGCGCAGGCGGCGCTTGCGCTCGAGCTTGCGAAGGGCGGCGGGACGCACTCGCAGCCTCATGGCCTTCGCGGTCCCGGCCGCGATCGCGTAGCGGCGAGCGCGAGTGAGACGGCCGATGCGCGCCCGCCCCGCGCAGCGAGGCTCGAGCGCCATTCGCCACGCCTCCGGGCAGCGGAGTCTGAGGCGAACGCGGCCCCCCGGACCAACCCGTGACGCGTCGGTCTCAATCAAGCTCGCTCGCGCCCGCGGCGGCCCGGCGGGCGGAAGCGGCGGCGGCAGCTCTCCGGCGAGGATCTCGTCGGGACGGGCCAGCGAGGTCAAGAAGCCGCGGTCGACATCGGCGTCGCTGACGTTCGTGGCGTCGGGCGCCGGCGGCGGAAACTCGAGCTCGTCGTCTCGGATCGAGTTCAGGATCGTCGCGTACATGTTCTCCTGCCAAGCGGTGTCGCCATCGAACGTCGCGGAATCGATGCCGGTCCTGACGACGATGACGTCCTGGCTCGGAAACACGGTCACCCACTGCCCGAACAGCCCGGAGAACCGAAACGTGTTCGCGGGCAGGGAGGGAAAGTCGCGCGTGTCGCTGATCGGGCGGTTGAGAATCCGCGGGCCGATACAGGGCTTCGACGCGTTGAGCCAGATGAGCCAGCCGTAGCAGCCGTTCTCGGCCACCGGCGTCAACGCCTCGGACACGAACCTCCTCGAGAGCAGGCGCTCTCCCCCGTACACACCCTCGCCGAGCATGAGCTGGCCGAGGCGGGCGAGGTCGTCGGCACGCATGTTGAGCCCGAAGAAGCCTTGCGTGTGGCCGCTGCCGTCGCGGCGCCAGTACCAGGATCCCGGCCGGATGCCGAGCGGTCCGAAGAGCTCGCGCTGAGCGAACGCCTGGAACTCCTCGCCCACGGCTCGCGACACCGCCTCCGCGATGAGGGCCGGGCCGCTCTGCGAGTACTCCCAGTAGGTACCGGGCTGCTTCGCGACCGGCACGGTGAGCGCCTCCTGGAGGCGGTTGCCCATAAAGATGTTGTAGTCCCGCGGGCCGTTCCAGGACAGGCCGCTCGTCATCGTCAGGAGCTGCCGCATCGTGATCCCACCGTGCGCCTGATCGGCCTCCGGGACGAGCGAGCCAAGCGGGTCGTCGGGCCCGATGAGCCCGAGTGTCATCGCCCTGCCGAAGACGAGCGCGGTGACCGATTTGGCCAGCGACCAGCTCTCGTAGAGCGTGTCGCGGTTCGTCGCCGCGCGTACGTCCTCGCCGACGCGGCAGCCGCCCCGGTAGACGCGGATGGCGAACGACCCGTTCTGCGTTCCAAGAGCGACGCCGGCGTTGACGCCGTCGGCGTCCATGCCGGCCTCGCCCGGGGTGACCTGGCGCCAGTCCTCGCCTTCCCCCGGCACCGGGCACCGCGCACCGGCGCTCGCGACGTCCGCACCGCCGAAGGCGATCGTTGCCGCGGCGATTGCCGCTATTCGCGTGAGCCCACGGCGCGTCATCGTTCGCGCAGCCTAGGAGAGCCCGACGCGAGGGGCGCCGCTACTCCTCCTCGGCGTAGCCCAGGAGCGAACGGTCGATCAGCCACTCGACCGGAGCCTTGTCGTCGGTGTAGACCTCTCCCCCGGGCAGGGGCGGCTCGAGCCGCGATGCCTCGACCAGGGCGACGCTCTCGAGGTCGATCGGGAAGGACGAGGCGATCCGCTCCAGGGCCCGCGGCGAGACGGCCGCGTCGGTGCCGAGAAGGAGCGTGTTCGTCTCCTCGATCGGGTCGCGAAGGACGGTCGGGAACGCCTCCGCCATCGTCGCCGCGAGGACCTTCTCGAGGTCGAAGTTGCCCTCCGGGTGGCCGGCGTTGACGATCACGACACCGCCCGGAGCGAGCCTGTCGTGGACGAGCTCGAAGAACTCCCTCGTCGCCAGGTAGAAGGGGATGTAGGGCTGGCGATAGGCATCGACGAGGATCACGTCATAGCCACCCTCGGACCGGCGCAGCCACGGGCGGGCGTCGTCGGTGTAGACGGTGAGGTTCTCGTTCGAACCCATGTCGAAGTACTTGAGCCCGACCTCCTCGAGCTCCGGGTCGATCTCCACCCCGTCCACCTTCGTCTCGGGGAAGAAGTGGCCATAGGAGCGGGCCATCGTGCCCGCGGCATTGCCGAGGACCGCGACCCGTTCGGGCGGATCGGGATGGGCGGCGAACGGGAGCATCAGCATGCCGTCCTGGTAGCCGTCGCTGAGGTAGGACCAGGGCCGGAAGAGCGAGTGGGTCGCCTGCCCCTCGTTGAGCTCGAGCTCGCGCGTCCCGTCGGGGCGCTCGATCACCCGGATGTACTGATGGGCCGAGTCGGTCTCGAAGATCACCTCGCCGTCGTCGGTCGCCTTCACCGTCCCGACGGGGATCGCCAGCGCTGCGGCGATCGCCACCGGGGCCGCGATCGCGCGCCAACCAAGGCCGACCGCGGCGACGCACGCAAGCAGCAGCGCGAAGGCGATGAAGGTCCGCTGTGTGCCCAGGAACGGAATCAGGACGAGGGCCGAGAGCATCGTCCCGAGCAGCGAGCCCGCCGTCGAGATCGCGTAGAGGCGGCCGGCGATGCGGCCGGCGTGCTCGACATCGGGGACCGCCAGCCGGATGCGCCCACGGCGCGCAGGTGCCGGCGAGGCCGACCGGGACCGCGACCAGGAAGAGGACGGCGAAGAGCGAGCCGACGAAGGCGCCCGCCTCGATCTCGTCCAGCGCGTCGACGGCGACGTTGAAGAACGGGCGGGCAATCAGGGGCACGATCGCGAGCAGGCCCGCAGCACAGAGCATCGCGAAGCAGAGGCTGCGCAGGTTCGGGTAGCGGTCCCCGAGCCGCCCGCCGAGCCAGTAGCCGACCGAGAGCGCCACCAGCACGACACCGATCGTGTTCGCCCAGACGATCGTCGAGGCGCCGAAGAACGGGGCCATCAGTCGCGCGGCGGCGATCTCCGCCCCGAGGGTCGTGATCCCGACGACGAAGACGAGCGCGTAGAGGTAGCGGTTGCGCGTCGCAGGCACTACGTGTGACCCCCGATGATCCGCTCGCGCAGACGCTCTCCCTGGCCGGCGGCCACCGCGCGCGCAGCGCGGCTCGGGTCGAGGTCGATCCCGTGCGCTTCGGCCAGCTCGATCAGCTCCTGCTTCTCGGTGCTGCGGTTGGCGGCGCGGATGAAGAGCCAGGTGAACAGCCCGAGTGTCACGGCCCCGGTCCAGATCATCATCAGGTTGCCGGCGGCACCCTGGTCGGCGAGCGGGGAGATCCCCCACTCGGCCTGGCCGGGCGCGTAGTCCGGATAGAGGACCTGGCCGGACCAGATGAGCACGTTCGCCAGCACCGCCTCCAGCAGGCGGACGACCACCACGTAGCCGAGCATCGCCCAGTCACCGAACCAGGCGGGCTTCGGCAGCGGGCCGACGAGCGGCATCCACATCGCGAGGCCGAAGGTGAAGAAGCCGGCGTGCTGGGCGAGGTGGAGCAACGAACTGTCGAGCACTCCCTGATAGAGCGCACCGAGGTGCCAGAGGTAGAGGTTCAGGGCCCAGACCGGCAGGGCGACCAGCGGGTTGCCGAAGACCCGCAGCCAGCCGAGCGCGCGCGTCGCCAGGAGCGGCTGCAGGATCGGCCCGGTGAGACCCAGCGCGATCAGGAGTCCGGCGAGGTCCCCGATCAGCAGGTGCTGGACCATGTGGGCGACGACGACGTCCTCGGCCAGCGGCGCCAGCGGCGGCAGGTCCGCGAGGAGGAGGACGAGGGCGCCGGAGCCGAACGCCGCCTGGCGCCAGGCGCTCACCGGCCGCCCCTGCTTGGACAGGGTGGCGACGCGGCGCGCATAGGCCACCGCGACCGCAATCAGGATCACCGGCGCGGCAACGTCGATCATCGCGACCGGAGGCTAGCTAGAGCCAGTCGATTCGCTTGAAGAAGCGGTGCAGCGCGACGATCACGACCAGCATCAGCAGGAGGGCCACCGGATAGGACCAGCGCTCGTCCAGCTCGGGCATGTGCTCGAAGTTCATCCCCCAGATCGAGGCCATGAACGTCGGCACGGCGATGATCGCCACCCAGGCCGAGATCGCCCGCACGACCTCGCTCTGCTTCACCGCGAGCAGCGCCAGGTTCGCCTCGAGGATCGAGGTGAGCAGCTCGCGGTGGGCGGTCACCTCGTCGTCGATGCGACGCGCATGGTCGGCGACGTCGCGGAAGTAGCGGCGCAGCTGCTCGCTCATCTGCGGGAAGGCGCCGCGCTCGAGCGCCTCGAGCGGAGTGAGCAACGGGCCGACGGCGTGATGGAACTCGATCACCTCGCGCTTGAGGAAGTAGATCCGCTGGGTCGCGTCGCCGGCCTGCTGGAAGATCTCCTGCTCGACCTCGGTGATGTCGTTGTCGATCCCCTCGGTCACCGGGCGGTAGTCGTCGACGACCTTGTCGAGGATCGCCCACACGACCACGGCCGGTCCGTCCTCGAGCAGCTCGGAGTGCTGTTCGACTCGCCGGCGCGCCTCCTTCAGGCCGCTCGCCTCGCCGTGGCGGACCGTGATCACATAGGTGGGCGAGAGGAACAGGTGGATCTCGCCGAACTCGACCTCCTCCTTTAAGTCGAGGTAGCGCGCCGGGCGCAGGACCATGAAGTAGGAGTCCTCGTAGTCCTCGAGCTTCGGCCGCTGATGGCCGACGTAGGCGTCCTCGAGCGCCAGCTCGTGCAAGTTGAAGCGGCGGCCGACCTCCTCGAGCTCCTCCTTCGAGGGCTCGAACAGGCCGAGCCAGACGAAGTCGCCGTCGCCGACGACGCACTTCTCGGCGACGTCGAGTGGCAGCTGGCCGTCGTGCTGGCGCTTGCCGTCGCGGTAGTGCGCGCAGTCGACGATCACGCGGGGAATCTATCCCCGCGTGATCGCGGAAGTGCTGGTCGCCGCGCTACTGAGCGGGCGTCGCCGGAGGCGCGGGAGGAGGCGGCGGCGCGGCGGGCGGCTCCGCCGAAGGCGCGGCGGGCGGCTGCTGTGCGACCGGCGGCTGGCTGAAGCTGACCTCGACCGGCTCGCGCTCGGCGGCGTCGGTGATCTCGAAGAACTCGCGCGCCGTGAACCCGCCCGAGGAGGCGACGATCGAGTTCGGGAAGATCTGAATCTTCGTGTTGTAGGCCTGGACGTTGGAGTTGTAGATCCGGCGCGAGGCCTGGATCTCGTCCTCGAGCTCGGAGAGGTTGCGCGAGAGCTGCTGGAAGTTCTCAGTCGCGCGCAGCTCGGGGTACTGCTCGGCGACGACCCGCAGCCCGCCGAGCGCCTGGCTCAGCATGCCCTCGGCGGCGCTCGCCTCGGCCGGCCCGGTGGCCTGCATCGCGGCGGCACGCGCCTGGGTGACCTTCTCGAAGGTCTCGCGCTCGTGCGTCGCGTAGCCCTTGACGGTCTCGACCAGGTTCGGGACCAGGTCGTGGCGGCGCTTGAGCTGGACATCGATGCCCGACCAGGACTCGTCGACGCGGTTTCGCGAGCCGATGATCGAGTTGCGGATCAGGACATAGAAGAGCCCGATCAGCAACAGGAGCCCGACGACGATGATGGCTACGACCATGTGGGTGGGACCTCTCCTTCGAAGTGGGTAAGCGCCGTGATTATGGACTACTTCTCCGCGCTGTCCAGTCCGGGCAGGACGCCGAGCCGGCGAAGGGCGGAGCCGATCAGGTCGCTCGGCAACCCGGCTGCACCGAGCGCATCGAGCCTGCCGAGCTCGTAGCCGAGCGCGACTGCGTCGCCGCCGGCGATGGCTTCTTCGATCGCCGCGGCGTAGGCGGGGTCGTCCGAGGCGGCGCCGGCCTCGGCCAGTTCGCGAAGCTTCGTCAGCGCGCTTTCCCGGGGCGCGCCGAGTGCCGGACCCGGCGTGGCGCCGGCCACCTGGCGGCGCGGCGGCTGACCGCTCGGCGTGTAGGACTCCGCAATCGCCCCCTGCCTCCTGAGGCGCTCGATCGTCTGGTAGACGGCGTTACGGCTGATCCCGAGGTCGGTGGCGATCTGCTTCGCCGGCATCCCGGCCTCGAGACGCTCGAGCACCTCGAGCTGTCGCTTGGTCAGGCCGCCGCGGTTCGTTTCAGGCTGGAACATCCGCGCGAGTATAGCTTTACTGTCAACTTGACGTCAAGCAACAGAGCCCTCGAGGCGGAGCAGTCCCTCCTTCATCGGCCGGCCGCCGCCGTAGTTGCCGATGTCGCCGCCGGCACGCAGCACCCGGTGGCAGGGAACCACGAGCGGCAGCGGATTGTGGCCGAGCGCCGTCCCGGCCGCGCGGTACGCGCGCGGGTTGCCGGCCTTCGTCGCGATCTCGCCGTATGTCGCGGTGGCGCCGTACGGCAGCCGTGCGGTCGCCTTCAGCACCCGGGCGCCGAATCCCGGCACGACCAGCCCCCAATCGAGCGGGAGGTCGAACTCGTGCCGGCTGCCGGCGAAGTACTCGTCGAGCTCTCGGCGGACGGCGTCGAGCCGTGCCGGCGACTCGAGCACTCGCGGCGAGACGTGGTCGGCGAGCTGGCCGAGCACCTCGTCGAGCGACCGGTTCGGGAGCCCCACCGAGACCACCCCCCGCTTCGTCGCAGCGACCGCCCCGGTTCCGAACGGCGTCTCGAAGCTCGCGTAGGCGACGTCGACGAGCCCCTCCGCCTCGGCCCGCTTCGCGAACCGCGCCGCGGCTGCCTCGGCGGCATCATCCGCGCCGGAGCGGAGGGCCCTTGCAATCGTGCCCGTATCGGTGCGGCTCATGCGGCTACCTCCTGCTTGGTGATCTTGTCGCGCAAAGTCTTCAGTCCGTCGGCGACGCGCCGCCTGGCCGCTTCCTCGCTGATCTCGAGCGAGACTGCGATTTCCGCGTAGGCGAGATCCGCCGCGTAGCGGAGCGCGACGGCGGCCCGCTGGCCCTCGGGCAGCCCCGCTACGGCAGCCCAGATCGCGCGGTCGGCGTGCTCGTCGGTCGACGTCGCCTCCGGGAGCTCAGCGCGCGGCTCGGGCCTGCGGGCTCGCGCCCGGTGGCTGTCGATGGCCTTGCGCCGCGCGATCGTCATCACCCATGCCCGGGGATGGCGCCCGTCCATGCGCTCGTAGGCGCGCATCGCGGCGATGAAGGTCTCCTGGAAGACGTCGTCGGCGTCGCTGGGGCCGACGTGGGCGCGCAGGAATGCGAGCACCGGCCCGCGGTGCTCGTCTACGAACCGCTGGAACGGCTGTCTGCGGCGCGCGCCGCGCGAGCGCATCCCGGTGGCGCTTCGGGTGTTCACCATCGGGTAGTAAACGACGCCGAGCGGGCAGTTCGTGAGCCGCGCTCGGCGTAGAGTCGCGGCCGTCGAACGAGGAGAGTGAGCGTGAGAGGTCGGTTAGTAGCCGGAATCGCAGTGGCCGTCGTCGCCTTCGTCGCGATCGTGACGGGCGCCTTCGCGGTACTCGGAGGCGAGTCGAAGCCCGGACCCGGTCAGACGCCGGAGCCGGCCGAGCTGCACAAGGTCGAGGCGAGTCCCGTCGCCGCCCCGCACGGGCACGCACTCCCCGCCGGTGCGCCGGCGAAGCCGGCGCCGCCACGCAAGCCGACCCTGGTCTATCTCGAAACCGCGCCGCAGGCGATCGCCCCGGGACCGACGGGCTTTCGCGTCGGCGATTGCCCGAAGCGCTCGAAGGCGATCAACGGGTACTACTTCGTCAACGGGACGCAGACGGGCTTCGGCCTGGACGCGCAGGGCGACTCGCCCTTCAAGGGGCTGCGCCAGTGGGCCTTCTACCTCGACGGCGGCACCACGGGCGCCGTCAACGTCACCTTCGGCCTCATCTGCCTGAAGAACGTCAAGTGACCGCGCGCGGCGGCCGCATCGCCGCTTCAACGCCCTGGAGGCGCTCGAGCTCCCCGCTGGGCAAGCTGACGTAGACCGCGCCGTCGCGCTCGAGCCGCTCACGGGGCTCCATCACGGTGAGGCTCGTCGGCCGCCCCTCGCCGTCGTACCCCCAGAAGTCGCCTTCCTCGGTGCGCTCGCGGCGCGCCACCTGCTCCCTCGAGACCCGGCCGCTGAGGACATCGCTCGGAGGGTCGTAGGTGACACCGCTGAAGACAAAGCGTCCGGCTCGCATCGGCGATCCAGGTTAGCCACGGCCCGCCGCGCTGCCGGCGCTTGCGGAGGCTCGCCTCGACCCAGGTCGCGGTCGTCTGGCCGCATCGCTCCCGCGACTGAGCCACCCGCCGCGGCCCTGCCAGACTCTCCCGGTGGCCGATGAAGGTGGACGGGGTCCGATCCGCGGGCGAACCGCGCGTACCGCGCGGCTCGGTCGCGTAGCCGCCGGCGGCGCCGTCCGCTGGGCCGGCTCGCGCTTCGACAACCGCGGCAGCGACGAGGAGCAGGCGCGCCGGCGCGGCGATCGCGTCGTCGCCACGATCGACTCGCTCGTCGATCAACTGTCCGTCATGCGCGGCGCGGCGATGAAGGCCGGCCAGGTGCTCTCGACGGTCGAGTTCCCCGGCCTCGACGAGGACCAGGCCGCGTATCTGCAGGGCCGCCTCGCCTCCCTTCGCGACAACGTTCCCGCGGTCGAGTGGACGCAGATGAGCCGCCTGCTCGCCGACGAGTGGGGGTCGGATCCGGAGGCCGAGCTCGAGAGCATCGAGCACGAGGCGGCCGCCGCCGCGAGCATCGGCCAGGTCTATCGCGGGCGCCTGCGCGACGGTCGCGAGGTCGCGATCAAGGTCCAGTACCCGGGCATCGGCGACGCGGTCGCGTCCGACATGCGCAACCTGCGCATGCTCTCGCCGCTGCTTCGCCGACTCGCGCCCGGGCTCGACGTGAAAGACGTGCTCGACGAACTCGCCGAGCGGGTGATCGAGGAGTGCGACTACGAGCTCGAGGCGGCCAACCACCGCCGGATCGAGCGCTACTGGCGCCGGCATCCGTTCGTCCGCGTGCCCGCGGTGGAGACCTCGCTCTCGCGCCGGCGTGTGCTCGTCACAGAGTGGGTCGACGGGCTCGACTTCGAGCGGGTGGCGGAGGAGCCGGACGAGGTCCGCGACCGCTACGCCGAGACGATCTACCGCTTCTACTACGCGACCGCCTCGGGGCTCGGCGTCGCGCTCGGCGATCCGCACCCGGGGAACTACCTGCTCACGGACGATGGCCGCGTCGCCTTCTTCGACTTCGGCATGCTGCGCGAGCTGCCCGCGGACTACCTGCGGCGCGAGGGCGAGATCTTCCGCGCGATCCGCTCCGGTGATGCCTCGGCCCTGACCAGCGACCTGCGGGTGCTCGGCTACCTGCCGGGGCCGTCCGTCGAGTGGGACAGCGAGCTCCTGCTCGAGCACATGCGCATGCTCTCGTGGTGGTTCCTCGGCGACGAGAAGCGGCGGCTGGAGCCCGAGGACCTGTGGCGAAACGCCGACATGATGCGCGACGGTTCGGGCTCGGAGATGATCGAGCAGATGCGGAGGATGTCGCTGCCGACGGAGGCCCTGTTGCTGCGCCGCATGGAGGGCCTCTTGTTCCAGATCGCCTCGACCGTCCGCGCCGCGGCTCCCTGGGGCCCGCTGCTCGATGAGTTGCTCGCCGGCGGCGAGCCGGTAGGCGAGCTCGGCGCCGCCCACGCAGCCTGGCTCGCGGAGCGATGACCGCCGATCCAGACGTGATCGAGATCGAGACCCCGCACGGGCTCGCGCGGGCGCAGCTCGAAGCTGCGGCCGACCCGATCGGCGCGCTCGCGCTCGGACACGGCGCCGGCGGCGGCGTCGCCGCCCCCGACCTCGTCGTCGCCAGCGAGGCGGCGCGGGCCGCGGGCTTCACGGTCGCCCTCGTCGAGCAGCCCTACAAGGTGGCCGGGAAACGCTCCCAGCCGGCCGCGTCCCGCCTCGACGAGGCCTGGAGCACCGTCCTCGCGCACCTCGGCAGCGCGGAGCTCGAGGGACTCCCGCTCGTCAGCGGCGGTCGCTCCGCCGGCGCGCGGGTCGCCTGCAGGACGGCAGCGGAGAGTGGCGCCGCCGGTGTCCTCTGTCTCGCCTTCCCCGTCCATCCGCCGGGGAAGCCGGAGAAGACCCGGATGGACGAGCTCGACTCCGTGGAGGTGCCGGTGCTCGTCGTCCAGGGCACGTCGGATCCGTTCGGAATGCCCACCGAGAGCCCCGGGCGAGAGCTGGTCAAGGTCGCCGGCAACCACAGCCTCAAGGGTGACCTCGAGGCGGTCCGGGCGGCGGTCGGCGGGTGGCTCGCCGGGCTGTCGCTTTGAGTCAGGCGCAGGCGCCGGACGCCTGCAGCGGGGGCTCGACGCGGAGTCGCCCCGTTGCCGCGAAGACGGTCTGCTGACCGATATCGACGGCGTTGTCGCCGATGCGTTCGATGGCGCGGGCCATCAGAGCGACGAGGAAAGCCGCCTCGCGGCGGGTCTCTCCGGCGCCGTCGGTAACCGCGAGCGTGAAACAGCGCCGATTGTGCTCGTCGATCGCCCGGTCGTCTTCGCGTAGCGCGAGCGCGGCCTCCACGTCGCGCTCCGCGAAGCTCCGCGCCGCCTCCGCGAGCTGATGGTCGGCAAGTCGGCCCATCGCCTGGAGGCACTCGAGTTGCTCGTCGGAGGCGAGCGAGCCGCCGTGGATCACGCTACGCAGGGTCGCGATGTCGATGCACTGGGCGCCCATCCGAGCGGCGCGATCGTTGACGTGAAGCAGCGCCACCGCGAGGCGCAGGTCGCCGGCGACGGGGGCTTGGCCGGCGACGAGGGCGAGTAGCCGGTCGTGGACGTCGGCATAGCGCGAGTCCGCCTCGCCGGCACGCTGCACGACGCGTTCGGCGGTGGCCGAGTCACCGTCGAGCGCCGCCTCGACGGCCGCGGCAAGGGAACGCCGGACCAGATCGAGCTCGCCGAGCGTCTCGCGCTCGGCGGCGTCGAGGCCCTCCTCGAGCGGGGTGCGCTCGGCGGGCTCGACCGAATTGTCGGCGGCTGTGGCCATCGCTTCGGCGTACCCCTGCGCGCTCGCGGGCAAACCGCAGGCGGGCGTCGACGTCGCCCGGCTACCATGAAACCTGATCGGTTTTTACGCCTTTAGAAACGCTCGCGAAGGGACGCAAGACATGGCATTGACGATCGGCGACACCGCCCCGGACTTCGAGGCCGAGACCACCGAAGGTCGGATCAACTTCCACGACTGGATCGGCGACGGCTGGGCGGTCCTCTTCTCGCACCCCCGCGACTTCACCCCCGTCTGCACCACGGAGCTCGGCTACATGGCGAGCATCAAGCCGGACTTCGACCAGCGCAACGTGAAGATCATCGGTCTTTCCGTCGACCCGGTCGACAACCACGAGAAGTGGGCCGAGGACATCGCCGAGACCCAGGGGACGGCGCCGAACTACCCGATGATCGCCGACACCGACTACGAGATCTCGAAGGCCTACGGGATGCTTCCCGCCGACACCGAGGGCGACCCGACGGAGCGCACGCCGGCTCAGAACGCGACGCTGCGGAACGTCTTCGTCGTCGGACCCGACAAGAAGATCAAGCTGGTCCTCGTCTATCCGATGACCACGGGCCGAAACTTCGACGAGGTGCTGCGGGTGATCGACTCGCTGCAGCTGACCGCGAACAACCAGGTCGCGACGCCGGCGCAGTGGAACAAGGGCGACGACGTGATCATCGCCGGCTCGGTCTCCGACGACGAGGCGAAGGAGCGCTACCCCGACGGCTGGGAGTCGCCGAAGCCATACATCCGGATCGTCCCCTCGCCGTAGGCCCGGTGCGTTTCGCGTGCGGGGCCGCCGAGCCGCCCCGCACGCACGCCGCTCTAGCCGGCGGTGTCGAGCGGGATCGCGATCAGATCGGGCGAGTTGGCGAAGTACGGGTCGCTGAGCGACCCGTTGACGTCCCGGCACGAGATCGTGAGGTTGACATTGCCCGCCGCCTGGACCACGCCGCTCATGCCGAGGTGTAGGCGGCTGGAGCCTCGCGTGTTGGCCGTCACTTCGTCGATGATCGCGGTCGGGCTCCTCAGGTAGCACCGCGCCGTGTCCTCGTCGAAGTTCGAGACCCCGAGCTCGGCGAAGACGGCGTAGGTTCCGGCCGAGACGGGCTCGGTGAGAAGGATCACCTCACTCGTCGAGGCCCACTCGATGCTCTCGAAGTAGCCCTGAGCCGCGCTCGCCGACCGCGCGTCGATCGAGGGCGCCAGCGTCGACTCATTGACGTCGTTGCCTGTGAGCGAGTCGTTCTGGACCTGGGCCGAGCGGATCGCCGACGCGGCGACCTCGTCGAAGTCGACCGAATCGGTCGCGAGCTTGGTCGAGCCGTCATCGCCGACGCCGTCGGCGGGCACGGCGCCCGGGCCGAGCTCTCCGGCGTCGATCGCCGCGTTCGGGATCGCGAAGTTTTGGTTGCCCGTCGACGCAATCTCCTCCGAGTCGAACGTGGACGACGAGACCTCGAGCCAGCCGACAGAGTTGGTCGCCAGCGAGTTCGCGGTCAGCGAGTCGCCGATGATCTTCGCCGGGCCGAGAGTCGCGTTTGCGATCTCGCCGCCGTTGAGGCTCTCGTTGAGGATGTCGTCGCCGGTCAGCGATTCGTTGAGGACGCTGTCCGAGCGGACGGCTCCGCTGAGCAGCTCCTCGTTGCCGATCGCACCCGCCGCGACCTCGGATGTCCCGACCGAGCCCGCTGCGAGGTCCGCGGCGGTGAGGCCGCCGTTGACGACTGTCGTCGCGAACGACCACGCTGCGCAACCGGTTGTTGCCGACGTCGCTGCTCGCGACCTGGCTGTCGATGATGTCCCCGGAGTCGATCGTGTCGGCCCCGTCCCGGTGGGTGGCCATCGCGGTGCCACCAAGAGCGAGGTAGCAGGCGATGATGCCCATGAGATTGCTGCGGATGAAACCGCGAACCCGTCTCGAAACCGACATGTTGCCCTTGTGGATTCCGGGTCCGCGTTCCCCCCGAACCGGTGGGAAAACGCTGTTCCATCCATCGAGCCGCCGTCAATGAGGAGATCGTCACGCAGCTCCCCACTCGGCCCGTCCCGCAGCCGCTGCTCGTCGAGGGCTATGCGGAGGAAGGCGATATCGGCGGGTCGCACGGACGGCTGACAGCCGCGCTGGCTAGCCTCGGTCCTATGGAGCGCGTTACCGGCATCGGTGGGTTCTTCTTTCGCGCGCGAGATCCGGATGCGCTGAAGATCTGGTACCAGGACCGGCTCGGAGTCAAGACCGTGCCGAACTCCTACGAGGAGGGGGCTTGGCGACAGCAAGAGGGCGAGACCGTCTTCGCGCCATTCGAGCTGGATTCCAACATGATCGGCCCGCCGGAGCACACGTGGATGATCAACTTCCGCGTCGCCGACCTCGACGCGATGGTCGAGCAGCTTCGCGCCGCCGGAGAGACGGTCGAGGTCGATCCCGAGCGGTACCCGAACGGCCGTTTCGCGGAGCTCCGCGACCCCGAGGGCAACGGCATCCAGCTCTGGCAATCGATGGGACCGCCTTGAGCCGGTTTGCGGGGCCGTCGAGCTCGGCTTCGTGAACGGGGAAGAACCCCTCCTGGTCCGCCCCGACCTGAGGGACCGCAGCGGCAGGTCCCAGTTCCGGTTTCCGCCGACGACCGCGTTCGGCCACCACTCGCGGGCCGTCGACTTCGCCCACTGCTCATCGTCCGTCCGGCGACCTCCTCCGACCCGATCGAGCGTGAGCCAGGCTGGTTAGCTGATCGACGAGCTCAGCCCGAGGCCGCGAATCGGCGCGACTTCCTCGACTGGGTGATACTCCGCGACGGGCCCGTAGCCGGCCGGGAGGCGGAAAATCCCCGCCTCTCCCAGGGTTCGGCAACCGCACCCGTTCCCGAACGGGGACGTCGTTCCTTGATGAGGCCCCTCAGGTGTACGACGCCCGATGGATCCCATCTCGAAACTTCTCGGACAGGGCGCTACCTCTGCAACCCGGCTGCCTCGAGCGCTTCGTCCCTGCTCCGGTAGGTCTCCGCGCTGCGAATCCGCCCTCCCTCAACGGTGAACACCTGGGCGGCGCTCTGCGCGACCCGCGCGTCGCTCTCCGACCCACGTCCCCTCCATGTGCCGACCGCGAGGACGCGGGTCTCATCAAGCGGCGTGCACTCCAAGAGGTCGACGGCGAGGTCGAGCGCCTCGATTTGCCTTTCCCATGCGGCCAGGATCTCCCGCTTTCCCCTGAGCACGTCCGTCTCGACCGTGAACAACGGCCTCCACGTAATCGAGTCGTGCCCGAGGGCGAGCGCCGCATCGAAGTCACGCCGGTTGAACGCCTCGAAGCCGGCCCTCACGATCTCAACATTCGCCTGCGACATAGCCCGCGCAGTATCTGGCGTCCTGATCGAACGTTCCACTTCTCGTCGAGAGCGTAACCCCTGGGCGGGCTCCAGCTCGGTCCGCTTCGTCCGCCTCCTGGAGCGCCGTGGCTAAGGCATAACCGTCCCGGTGAACGTCTCGCGACCTTCGGTGGCCTCGGTGTGGCGCTCGAACCTGATCTTCATCTCACCGTTTCCCTCCATGCCCTTGAAGGCGGCGGTACCGCTGACGATGTGCCACGGCCCGCTCTGGGTCAGGGGTGTTGGTGGTGGACCCGGGCTGAAGCCGATCCGCAGGCTGCCGTCGGGGCACTGAATCGTTCTGTCCACGAACCCAATGACGGGGTCCTCCGAGTGCGCATCTTGGAACGTCCCGTCGCGGCAGAACGGCGAGGCGCCGATGGAGGATCCGTCGAGGATCTCGCCCCGGCTGATGTTCGATCCAACATTCTCCTCGGCCGCATCGATCTTCACCTGCGTCTTGATCACGATCTCCTCGCCGGCTTGTCCGGGATCGGTGGAGATGTCGCTAGCGGCCGCGGCTGTCGTCGCCTCCTCGCTTTCGTCTCCGTCATCGCCGCCGCAGGCGGCGATGACGGGTGACGCGAGTGCTAGCGCCAACATCAGCCAGCGGACGCGGTGCCACGACCTCAGCTTCGTTCCTGATGAAGGATGCATTGAGACAGCTCCGACCCTACTCAGAAGTGCTGCGGCACGTTATGGCACCTCGCCGGCTCGGTCAGATAGGCCGTGTGACCACCGAAAGGCCCAAATTGCAGGTCCTTCCGTCAGGGTGGACGAGGGGACTCGAACCCCCGACCGCCTGGACCACAACCAGGAGCTCTACCAACTGAGCTACGTCCACCGAGTCCGCTCAATGTAGCGGTCGCGCGGCGCTCATTCTCGTCCTGGTGAAAGGATGGGCCGAGATGACGAAGCAGCTCAAGCTGGGCGTCAACACCGGGTACTGGGGCGCCGGGCCGACCGCGGGCGCGGCGGACCTCGTGCTCGAGGCCGAGCGGCTTGGCTTCGACTCCGTCTGGACCGCCGAGGCGTATGGGTCGGACGCGCTCACGCCGCTCGCGTGGTGGGGCGCGCAGACCGAGCGGATCAAGCTCGGGACGGCGATCGTCCAGCTGAGCGCCCGCCAACCGGCGGCGACCGCGATGGCGGCGATGACGCTCGACCACCTCTCCGGCGGACGCTTCATCCTCGGCATCGGGGTCTCCGGGCCGCAGGTGGTCGAGGGCTGGTACGGAATGGAGTTCGCGAAGCCGCTCGCCCGCACGCGGGAGTACATCGAGATCATGCGCACGATCTGGGAACGCGAGGGGCCGGTGACCTACGACGGCAGCCACTACCGGCTGCCGTTCGAGGGCGGTAGTGGGCTCGGCAAGGCGCTGAAGAGCACGATCCACCCGCTGCGCTCCGAGATCCCCATTTACCTCGCCGCGCAGGGACCGAAGAACGTGGCGCTCGCCGGCGAGCTCTGCGACGGCTGGCACGCGCTCTTCTTCTCCCCGGACGCCGAAGACCTGTACAGGCCGCAGCTCGAGGAGGGCTTCGCGCGCGGCGGGCGGCGCTCCTTCGAGGACTTCGAGGTGGCCGCCAGCGTGCCGTTCATCCCCACCGACGACATCGAGGCTGCCGCCGACATCTTGCGGCCGATGTACGCCCTCTACTTCGGCGGAATGGGGGCACGGGAGGCGAACTTCCACGCCAACGTCCCGATCCGCATGGGCTACGAGGCCGAGATCCAGGCGATCCAAGACCTCTACCTGGAGGGGAAGAAGGAAGAGGCGGCGGCGAAGGTGCCGACCGAGCTGATCGAGAAGCTCGCCCTCATCGGCCCGAAGGAGAAGCTCCGCGAGGAGCTCGTCGCGTGGCGCGAGTCGATCGCGACGACGCTGGTGCTGATGGGCGGGGATGCCGAGCTCATGCGCACGGCCGCGGAGCTGGTGCTCGAGGGCTAGACCGGTCCTCCCCACGCGTGTCATGCTTTGTCGCGCACGGAGAGTCAGCAATACGCGAGGAGCGTGTTCAAATGAGGCGTTTCGTTCTCGCGACGGTCGTCGGCGTGCTGGGAGTTGTCGCCGCGGTCGCCGGAGCTCAGGTCTCCCAGAGCATCTACGAGGGGAAGTTCGACGGTCAAGCCCGCTCGAAGGTGCGGGTCAAGGTGTCCCAGGACGCCGACGGGAACACCTCCCTGCGCTCGTTCTCGGCGCGCCGGTTCGACGTCCACTGTGAAGGTGGTGTGACGGCGCAGGTCAAAAAGGTTGTCGGGCGGGGCAGCGTCCCGGTCGGCAGTCACGGCGGTTTCCGCTTCGTCGACGACAACGGCAAGACGGTGCTGCGAATCGCGGGCGAGGTCGGCCCCGGACCGGCGGGCAAGTTCCGCTTCTCGGGGCGGATGGACACCGGCGAGACCGGCACACTGCAGTGCGACAGCGGCCGGATGTTCTGGACCGCGAGGTAGGCGGCAAGCGTTTTTGAGCTCTGCCGGGGGCGTCACGCCCCCGGCACGACTCGAACGTGCGACCTGCGGATTAGAAGTCCGCTGCTCTATCCAGCTGAGCTACGGGGGCCGAAGGCGAGATTAGACGTCGTCCCGGCCTCTGCCGCGACCCTCGCCACCCTCGCGACGATGCTTGCCGCGGCCGCCTGCCCCGCCACCGCCACCGCGTTCGTGGCCGCCGCGGCCATCGCGGTCGTCCTGATCCTTCGTCTGGCCCTCGGCCTGCGGCGCCGGGGCGGGCGGCTCGGCTGCCGCCTCGGCGCGGTTCTCGGCCGCGTCCGTGGCCGGCGCCGCCCTGGTCCCGTCCGCGCCCGGATCCTTGAGCGCCGCGGCGGCCGCCTTCGCCTTGTCCGAAAGACTGCCCTTGCCCCTGGCGATGTCCGCCAGCTGGGAGGCGTCCTCCTTCAGCGCACCGGTCCCGCCGCGCTTGTCGACGACGCTCTTCGCCTGTTGTCCAAGCTTCTTGAAGTCCACCATGTCGCTCTCCTTCGCGGTCGGCCCCGGTCGCTGACTGTATACCCGCTCTGCCCGCCCCGATCCGCGAAGTGTCTGCGTTCGGTCCCGGACGTCGGGACCGAAGTGCGACAGTTCGGGCGGGGCGCGCGCGTCTACACTCGGCGTACGGGGCGTGGCGCAGCCTGGTAGCGCGCTGCCTTTGGGTGGCAGAGGTCCCCGGTTCAAATCCGGGCGCCCCGACTCAATCCTTCCCACCGTCCCGGATCGACGCTTCGCGCCCCGGCTCGGCCATCTCCTGCCGTACCTTGACGCCGTCGTCGAACCAGATCCGCCTCCCGTCCGGGTAGGTCGCGGCGGGGCCGTCGTCGCGATGGCGAAGGCCGTCGCGGTACCACTTGCGCGTGCCGTTGGCGTAGACGCACGCCGGCGCATGCTCGCGGTGGCGAACGCCGTGGCGATACCACTTGGTCGAGCCGTTGGCGTGGACCAGCGCCGGCCCGCCGACCCGGTGCAGGCGACCCTCGGCGTCGCGGTACTCCTTGCGTTCCGGCATTCCCTGACGGTCTACCCACCGGGCGCATAGACTCACGCTATCGCTGACGTGGGAGAGACACTGACGCGGGTCATCGATCCGCGGATCGACCCGGGAGAGCCGCTCTCGATCGCGGTCAGGACCACCGACGGCGAGAAGGTCAAGTTGATGGTGGGCCGGGGAGGCCAGCTGCTGAGCGGGCTGATCGGCGGACCGACGCACAAGGAAGGCGCCGATGCGCTCTGCGTATGGCTCTAGCGCCACGGCAAGGCGTGACCGCCGACGCCCATCGATCGCCCCATCGGCGCGGGCTGGGCGGCGGAGAAACTACGATCGTGCAGTGGTCGAGGCACCGGAGCGCGAGGACTCGCTGTTCGAGTTGAAGCTGCCCGCGGAGGGCGAGAGCGTTTCGAAGGCGCGACGTGCGGTGAGTGACGTCGCGATCGCCGTCGGTGCGCCCGAGGTCGACGTCAAGATCGCCGTCAGCGAGGCGGTCGGCAACGCGGTCGTCCACGCCTTTCGCGAGCGCCGCCCGGGAACGATCGTCATCCGGGCCAAGCGCGAGCGCTCGCGCCTCGTGATCACGGTCAGCGACGACGGTGAGGGGATGCGCCCGCACCTCGACAGCCCGGGGCTCGGCCTCGGCATCTCGCTCATCTCGAAGGTCGCCGAGGACGTTCACTTCGACTCGAGTGAGAACGGCACCACGGTGACGATGAGCTTTGAGACGACCAATGGATGAGACGGGCCAGTCACCCTCCCAGGTGGAGCTCAGCTCGGAGACGCGGAGCCAGGCCGGCCTCGACGTCGCAGTCGTGCGCGTCCGCGGCGAAGTCGATCTGGCGACCGCCGCCGATCTCGCAACGTCGATCGCCGCAGCGAGTGCCGACGGTCCCCTGGTGATCGACCTGAGCGGGGTCTCGTTCATGGACTCGAGCGGCCTGCGGGAACTGCTGATGGTTGCCCATGAGCGCGGCGAGCGGCTGGCCGTAGTGGTGGAAGCCGACTCCGCCGTCGGACGGCTGTTCGCGATCGCGGAGGTCGCCGACCGGCTCAACACCCACCCGGTCGAGGAAGACGCGCTGGCCGCCGTCGCCAGCGGTGGCGAGGCTAGTCCCTGAGATTCGCGCCATGAGGCCGACGGGCCCGACGCCTGAGGATCATCACGGTGCGATTTTCGAGTTCAGCGACGACGCGATCCTGACGAAGGACCTGGACGCGAGGATCACGAGCTGGAACCCCGGCGCGGAGCGCATCTACGGCTACTCGGCGGAGGAGGCGATCGGCAAGCCGATCGCAATGCTGGTGCCCAAGCACCGCGCCGGCGAGGAGCGCGAGATCCTCGGGCGGGTGCTCGCCGGGGAACGGGTCGATCACTACGAGACCGAGCGGGTGACCAAGGACGGCCGGACGATCTCCGTCTCACTCACCGTCTCACCGATTCGCAACGAGGCCGGGGTACCGACCAGCGCGTGCGCGATCGCCCGCGACGTCACCGAGCAGCAGCGGTCGCGGGTCCTCGCCGAGCACCTCCGGGAGATGACCGCCACGCTGGCACGAGAACTAACCCCCCGCCGCACGATCACCTGCCTGCTCGAGCAGACGGCGGTCGCGATCGGCGCCGACGCCGCAGCGGTCGGCCTTCTCGACGAGGACGCCGGGGAGGTCGAGGTCGCCGAGGCGATCGGGCACGACGCCGAGAACGTGGATCCGTGGACCCGATTCCCGCTCGACGCCGAGGTCCCGATGGCCCGGGCGATTCGCGACGGGGAGCCGATCTGGGTGAGCTCGCGCGCCGAGCTGACGGACGCCTACCCGGCGATCCCGGCGGACCGGGTGCGCTTCGACGGCCTGGTCGTGCTCCCGCTGATGGTCGAGCCGCAACGCTTTGGAGCCCTCTCGCTCAGCTTCACGAGCGAGCGGACGCTCGACCTGCAGGAGAGAAGCTTCCTCCTCGCCGCCGCGCAGCAGGCGGCCTACGCACTCGAGCGCAGCCGCCTCTACGAGCAGCAACGAGTCGCCGCCGAGCGCCTCTCCTTCCTTGCCGAGGCGAGCGCGCTCCTCGGCAGCTCGCTCGAGATGGACGCGGCACTCAGAGCCCTCGCCGATCTTGCCGTCCCGCGCGTAGCGGATTGGTGCAGCGTCGACATGCTGGACGAGACCGGCCACCTGCGGAGCGTCGCCCTGGCGCACGCGGATCCGACGCGAATCGGCCTCGCCGAGCGGTTTCGCCGTGACTATCCGCCGGACCCCGAGGGCGCAACGGGCGTTGGCGGCGTGATCCGGACGGGGCGCTCGGAGCTCCACCGAAGCATCCCCGACGAGCTCCTCGCCGAGACGGCATTCGACGACGAACACCTGCGGCGGATCCGTGAGCTCGGCCTCTTCTCCGCGATGATCGTCCCGCTCACTGCCCGGGGCCGCACGTTCGGCGCCCTGACGTTGGTGTCGGCCGAGTCGGAACGACAGTTCGACGAGGCGGACCTGGAGCTCACCGAGGATCTGGCTCGGCGCGCAGGGCTGGCGATCGACAACTCGATCCTCTTTCACCGCGAGCACGAGGCGGCCGTCACCCTCCAGCGCTCGCTTCTGCCCCAGGCGATTCCTGAGATCCCGGGCCTCGCGTTCGCATTTCGCTACGAACCAGCGGCGGCCGGACTCGAGGTCGGCGGCGATTGGTATGAGGTGGTCGAGCGCGACGACGGGAGTGTCGCGCTGACGATCGCCGACGTCGCCGGGCGAGGGATCGGCGCGGCCTCGATCATGGGCAGGCTGCGTCCTGCCCTGCGGGCACTCGTCCTCGCCGACGAGGGCAGTCCCGAGGCGCCGATCGCCCGCCTCGACGAGCTGATGCGGGACTTCGAGCCGCCGGTGATGACGACCGTGTTCCACCTGCAGCTCGACCGCCGTACGGGTGAGGCCGAGTACATCCGTGCGGGGCACCCTCCGGCTCTCCTTCGACAGCCCGACGGCCGGGTCGATCTGCTCGACGGGGGCGGGACGCCGCCGCTCGGACTCCTCCGCGACATCGAGTACCGCCGGCATCCGGTCAGGCTCGAGCCCGGCAGCCTCCTGCTCCTGTACACCGACGGTCTCATCGAGCGTCCCGGCGGGCACTTGAACGACGCGATCGCGAAGCTGAAGGAAACGTTCGCGAGCGTCTCGGGAACGCCCGATCAGTGCCTGCACGAGCTCGCGGTTCAGTACGCCGCCGGAGACGTCTACGACGACGTGGCGATGCTGGCAATGGCGGTCGAGTAGCCCGCGCGCGCTAGATTCCAGCCGCCGATGGCCGACGTCCGACCGCTGCACGCGCTCCACTTCAACCTCGCGGCGGTCCCCTCGCTCGCCGATGTCGTCGCGCCGCCCTACGACGTCATCGACGCAGCCCGCCGCGACGACCTGCTCGCGCGCTCGCCCTTCAACGTGGTCGAGATCGACCTCCCGGTGGCCGCGGACGGCAGTGATCCCTACACGCACGCCGCCGAGACGCTCGAGGAGTGGACGCTCCAGGGGATCCTGAGCGCCGACCGCGAGCCCGCTCTCTGGGCGCTGGCCCAGGAGTACACCGGCCCCGACGGATCCCGCCACACCCGCCGCGGGTTCCTCTGCCGCGTGCGCGTGACCGAGTACGGCCCCGGCCGCGTGCGGCCGCACGAGCGCACCCAGCCGGGCCCCAAGGAGGACCGGCTGCGCCTCACCGAGGCCACGCGCCACAACCTCTCCCCGATCTTCTCGCTCCACCCCGGGAACGCGTGGCGCCACCTCGAGGGCCACACGCGCGCCGAGCCATGGGCGGAGGCGACCGACGACGACGGCACCGTCAACCGGGTGTGGCGCGTCGACGACGCCGAGGCCCACCGGGCCGTCACCGCCGAGCTCGCCGAGGCCGAGCTCCTGATCGCCGACGGCCACCACCGCTACGAGACCGCGCGCACCTACGCGGACGCGGTCGGCGGCGAGGGGCCGCACCGCTACACGCTGATGGCGCTCGTCTCGCTCGAGGATCCGGGCCTGACCGTGTTCGGCTACCACCGCCTGCTCTCGAACCTCGGCGAGGCGGGAGCGCAGGAAGCGCTGCGGGAGGCGGCGCGCGCCAACTTCGAGATCGAGCCGGTCGAGATCGAGCAACTCGACCCGGCCGGCGAAGAGGGCATCGGCGTCTTCGGGTACATCGACGCGCACCATCGCCAGGCCTACCGGATGCGCCTCCGCGACCCGGCTGTGCTCGAGGCCGCGATTCCCGGCGTCTCCGCCGCCTACCGGGCCCTCGACGCGGCGATCCTCGAGTCGCTGCTCCTCCGCGACGGGCTCGGGATGTCCGCCGACGACATCGAGGCGAAGCGCGGAATCTCCTACACGGCGTCGGTCGAGAAGGCGATCGCCGCGCTCGATTCGGGGACCCACGCCGCCTTCATCATGCGACCGACCCCGATCGAAGCGGTGCGCGAGGTGGCGGCCGCGGGCGAGACGATGCCGCCCAAGTCGACGTACTTCTATCCGAAGCTGCTCACGGGCCTGGTCTTCAACCCGCTCTCCTAGCTCCGCGCCCGGCCCGCGTAGGATCCAGCAATGGCCCGGATCTACACGAAGAAGGGCGACGACGGCACCACCTCGCTCTGGTACGGCGGCCGGGTCCCGAAGTCGGACGGACGCACCGAGGCCTACGGCGCGATCGACGAGGCCGCCTCGCAGCTGGGGGTTGCTCGCTCACTCTGCAGTCCCGACAACTCCGAGATCGCGGGCGACGTGCTCGCAATCCAAAACGCGCTCTTCATCGCCGGCGCCGAGCTCGCGACCGCCCCCGAGGCCGCCGAGCGGCTCGAGGATGGTGTCAGCCGGGTCACCTCGCAGATGACCGACGAGCTCGACGGGGTCATCGACCGCTACATGGAGCGGGTCGACCTGCCGCCCAAGTTCGTGATCCCCGGCGGCACCCCGCTCTCCGCTCAGCTCGATGTCGCGCGGGCGACGATCCGCCGCGCGGAGCGCCGGGTGACGGCGCTGGGCGAGGCGGGCGAGCTCGCCTCGCCCGAGATCCTGCGTTTCCTCAACCGCACCTCCGACGCCGTCTATGCGATGTCGCGCTTCACCGACAAGGAAGACCCGGAGCTCTTCGCCGGTCGCGACAAGAGCGGGTCCTGATGGGTCGCGTAGTCGCCCGCCGGCGCGAGCGATACACGCACGACGTCGAGATCGACGACGGGCACTCGCTCGTTCTCGACGAGCCGGCCGAGAAGGGCGGCGACGGCGCCGGCCCGACCCCGATGCGTGCTCTCGCCTCGGCGCTCGCCGCGTGCACCGCGATCACCGTCGAGATGTACGCCGGCCGCAAGGGCTGGGATCTCGGGGACGTCGAGGTCGAGGTCAGCTACGAGGTGGACGAGCGCGGCGGGACCGACGCGTTCGAGCTCAGGCTCTGCGTCCCCGAGGACCTCGACGACGATCAGCAGGCGAGACTCCTCAAGATCGCCTCGAAGTGTCCCGTCCACCGCGCCCTCGCCGGCGAGACCCCGGTCGCGATCGCGGACCGGATCGAGTGCGGGCCCGCCACCGCGGCGCCGGAGGGCTGAGTTGGACCTCGGCCTCGCCGGTCGCGCCTGCGTGGTCACGGGCGCGAGCCGCGGGATCGGCCGCGAGACGGCGCGCCTGCTCTGCGGGGAGGGCGCCAACGTGCTACTCGTCGCCCGTGGCGCGAGCGACCTCGGCGACGCGGTCGAGGAGTGCCGTGGCGCGGGTGCGCAGAGCGGAGGCCAGGCCGAGGGGCTGGCGCTCGACATCACCTCGCCCGACGCCGCCGATCGCGTCGCCGCCGCGGCGGGTGAGCACTTCGGCAACCTCGACGTGCTCGTCAACAACGCCGGCACGGCCAGCTGGCGCGACCTCGACGAGGTCCCGGAGAGCGACTGGTACGCGGCCTGGGAGCTGAACGTGATGGCGCCGCTGCGGCTGATGCGCGCAGCCGTGCCCGCGATGGTCGAGCGCAAATGGGGTCGCGTCGTCAACGTCTCCTCGAGCGCCGGCAAGCGACCCTCCGCATCGATGCCCGAGTACTCGGTTGCGAAGGCGGCTCAGCTCTCGCTCTCGCGCCTGTTCGCCGACCGCCACGCCGCCGACGGGGTGCTCGTCAACGCGGTCTGCCCAGGGCCGACGGAGTCGGAGCTCTGGATGGATCCGGGTGGCCTCCTCGATCAGTCGATGGAGGCCTCCGGCGGTTCGACCCGCGAGGAGACGCTGCGTGCGGCGGGCGCGAAGCGCCCGATCGGCAGGCTCGGGTCTGTCGGGGAGATCGCAGCCGCGATCGTCTTCCTCTGCTCGGAGCGCGCCTCCTACGTCGCAGGCGCGGCGTGGTCGGTGGACGGCGGCACGGTCCAGGTGATCCTCTGAGCGAGACGCTGCGCGCGGCGCTGCTCGCCCCCGAGGAGGCCGAGGGGATGGCCGCCCACGGCCAGACCGAGGCGGCCGTGCTGGTGCCGATCTTCGGCTATCCGGAGCGCCCGGGCCTGATCTTCACCGAGCGCCGCCACGACCTGCGCCGACACGCCGGCGAGATCTCGTTTCCCGGCGGCCGCCGCGACCACCCGGACGAGCCGCTGGAGACGACCGCGTTACGCGAGGCTGAAGAGGAGATCGGGCTCGCACCCGAGCAGGTCGAGGTGGTCGGCGCGCTGCCGCCGATCGGCACCTTCGTCACCTCCTACAAGGTGCACCCGTTCGTCGGCCTGATCGGGGACGAGCTCGAGTTCGAGCCGAGTCCGGCGGAGGTCGAGACGGTGCTGGCGTTCAGCGTCGACCGGCTGCGCGAGGGGTTCGCGATGCGCCGTCTCGTCCGCCGCGGGGTGCCCATCCGCACGCCGACCTACGTCGTCGACCAGCACCTGATCTGGGGCGCGACCGCCCGCATCCTCGGCGAGCTCCTGAAGCGTCTCGAACCGGATCAGCGGTAGCCCGTCAGCAGGCGGCGAGCGACGCCCTCGATGCTCGCCTCCCCGTACTTCTTCGCGGGCTGGTCGCGCGTGAGGATCGCGAGCGAGAGACGGCGCTCCCCGCGCTCGAGCAGCATCACCTGGTTCACCCGCCAATCCGGTCGCCCGGCCAGCCGCCCTTGAAGTGCAGGCTCCAGCCCTGCGGCGCCGCCGGCGAGATGCCCCAGCGCTGCGAGGGGACGATCCGGGTCAGCAGATCCATCGCGTAATCGCGATGGCGGCGTGGGACGTAGCGCTCGAGCGTGAAGAAGAAGCGCGCCTGCTCGTAGATCGCGGTCGCGCGCTGGTTGTCCGAGCGCTTGATCATCGGCTCGAGCAGGTCGCGCTACATCACCTTGACGACGCTGCAGCGACCCGTTCGGACCAGCGGGGGTCGGCCGCGTCCTCGCCGGCCGACGACCCCGCGGCGACGGGATTGTCGCGATTGCGGGCACTGCCGCGATCACCGCGCGCGCCGGGCTCATGCTCGCATGCTGACAGTTGTGGGTGGCGCGACCGCCCGGACGGCAGGTAAGGTTGGCGACCGGATGGCTGAGCAGAGCAAGAGCCGCCGCAGCACGTCCTCGGGCCGCAAGGCGCCGGCGAAGAAGGCGCCGAAGCCTGCGGCGAAGAAGGCCGCGCCGAAAAAGGCCACCACGAAGCCCGCCTCGAAGAAGGCAACGACGCGGACGCCGGCAAAGAAGGCAGGCACGGCGAAGGCGACTTCCGCGAAGAAGCCCGCCGTGAAGAAGGCTCCGGCGAAGGCGACTTCCGCGAAGAAGCCCGCCGTGAAGAAGGCTCCGGCGAAGAGGCTCCGGCGAAGAAGGCGGGCGCGAAGAAGGCGCCTGCCGCGAAGAAACCGACTTCCAAGAAGCCGGCGGCGAAGAAGTCCACGCCCGCGAGGTCACGCGCGAGAAAGGCCGAGGCGACCTCCACCGCCGCGAGTCGCCCGCCCGTCAATCTCGAGCCCCTCGGCGCGGCTGCAACCGCCGGGGTCGGCGCCGGCGCGGTTGCCGCCGCCTCGGCGCGAGGCGAGGACGACTCCGATACGGCCGGGAACGGCTCTGAGGCCGGCGGGAACGGCTCCCAGGGCACCGAGGAGGCGAGCGCCGCGACCTCGAGCGAGGCCGCCAGCGGGTCTGCCCCGAGCGAGCAGAGCGACAAGGACTGGGAAACGATCGACATCAGCGACACGACCGCTCCCTCGATCGGACCGCACTCGGTCATGCGCCGCCCCGTCCATGAGGGGTCCCCGGGGCATGACGAGGAGCACTCGAAGGACGCGATGGGTCTCGACAAGCGGCGATCGGTCGTCGGGGGCCAATACAGCGCGTCGTTGGCCAAGCAGCTGACCGTCTATGGAGTCGCGTTCGCGGTCGGTGTCGCGCTCTTCATCGGCGCGGTTCTCCTCGTCGGCGAGCTCGACAAGGCGCCCGAGACCTATCCCGACGAGGCTCCGTGGTCGCAGTCCGACGCCGCGCAGACGCCCGCCGCACAGCTCGAGTAAACCGGCCGAGGCGCGGTCAGCCGATCAGCTCGTTCGCCGCCGCGAGCATGCCCTCGAGCCAGAGCTCGTGATCGTCGGGACCGGCGTCGACGACCTCGTAGGGAATCCGCCAGCTCTCGCCCGCGTGGCGGAGCGCCTCGAACGTCCGCGCGGCGTCCGCCGGCTCGAGGTGGATCGCCATCTCATAGACGAGGCCCCGGACCGGCGTGTCGACGATCTCCTCCAGCAGACGCTCGAGCCGCGCGGTATGCAAGGCAACGACCGCCTCCCGCTCGCCGGTCGCCCCGGCGAGGAGCCAGTAGATGAGCGACACGCCCTCGATCTGCTCGAGCACGGTCGCGACCTGGCCGGGATCGGCGAGCGTCGCCTCGATCCCGTCGGCCTCGATCCCCTGCAGCTTCGCCGGGTCGCGGGTCGTCCCGCGCACCGCCCAGCCACGCTCGGCCAGCCCGCGCCCGAGCATCCGCCCCCGGCAGCCGCAGCCGACAATCAGGGCTCGGGCCAACGCCCTCGCTCGCGCACCGCCTGATCCTCGCGCGCCATCCGCTCCGCGTCGTCCTCCGTCAGGTCGGCCTCTCCGCGCCGGCGCCGGTAACGGTTCTGTGCCTCGATCATCTGCTGCAGATCCTCGACCTCGAGCTCGGCCTCGACCTCGCCCGAGCGGGTCGGCTTCCAATCCACGAGATCGGCGCCGCTGCCCGGATAGGCCCGCGCCAGCAGCACCAGCAACAGGACGATGAACCCGACCATGAGCAGGGAGACGAAGACGAACTCCACCCGTCCACCTTACGCTCGGCGGGCCGGAGGGCGCGCCGTCGGATAGCCTCGCGACCGTGTCGCTCGCCGAGCTCGCCTCGATCGACGGACGGATCACGCCGACCCGGGAGGCGAGCCTCCCCCTGCCCGATGACGGTCTGTATCGGGGCGACGGCGTCTTCGAGGTGATCCGCCTGTACGCCGGGCGCCCCTTCGCGCTCACCGAGCACCTCGACCGGATCGAGCGCTCGGCGGCATCGATCGCGCTGCCCGTCGATCGGGGCGCGGTCGAGCGCGAAATCGGCCCGCTGCTCGCCGAGGTCCCCGGCGCAGACGGCCAGCTACGGATCATCATCACGCGCGGCGGCCGCCGGATTCTGCTCACCGAGCCGCTGCCCGACTGGGAGGAGACGCTGACCCTCTCCTCGGTCGAGTACGCGCCCGCGCTCCTGCTCACCGGCGTGAAGTCCATCTCCTACGCCGGGAACATGCACGCGAGCCGGATCGCCAAGGACCGAGGCGGCGACGAGGCGCTGCTGGTGACGCCCGACGGCGTGGTCCTCGAGGCGCCGACCTCCTCGGTCTTCTTCGCCGACGAATCCGGTGCCCTCCATACGCCGGGGCTGGAAACGGGGATCCTCGACTCGATCACGCGCGCCAAGCTGCTCGGCGCGATCGAGGTCACCGAGGGGACCTACCGGGTCGCGGACGTGCTCGGCGCGAGCGAGGCCTTCCTCGCCTCCACCACCCGCGAGGTGCAGGCGATCTCGCGCATCGACGATGTCGAGCTCGCAGGGCCCGGGCCGCGCACGCGTGAGGCGCAGGCGGCGTTCAGCGCCGTCGTCGAGCGGGAGCTCGGCGGATGATCGACAGCCGGCTGAGCGACGAGCAGCGGCTGATCCAGGAGGCGGCTCGGGATTTCGTCGACAAGGAGGTCGTCCCGCGGGCGCGAGACTCCGACCGGGCGCAGAAGTTCGACCTGGAGCTCGCCAAGCGGCTGGGCGAGCTCGGCTATCTCGGCGCACCGGTGGCCGAGAAGTACGGTGGCCGCGGACTCGACTACCTCTCCTACGGCTTGATCGTCGAGGAGGTCGGCCGCGGCGACTCGGCGATGCGCACCGTCGTCTCGGTGCAGACCTCGCTCGTCTGCGGTTCGATCGAGCGTTGGGGCACGGAGGAGCAAAAGCAGCACTGGCTGCCGAAGCTGACCGCGGGGACGGCGCTCGGGTGCTTCGGCCTGACCGAGCCCGATACCGGCTCCGACGCGGCGAACCTGCGCACGCGCGCGAAGCGGATCGACGGCGGCTGGCAGATCTCGGGCCAGAAGATGTGGATCTCGTTCGGCAACTTCGCCGAGGTCGCGCTGATCTTTGCCCAGACCGACCCCGACCTCAAGCATCGCGGCCTGGCCTGCTTCCTCGTCCCGACCTCGAGCGACGGCTTCACCGCGCAGGAGATCCACGGCAAGCTCGGCCTGCGCGCCTCCGACACCGCCGAGATCTCGCTTGACGCGGTCGAGGTCTCAGACGATGCCCTGCTCGGCGAGGTCGGCGACGGATTCAAGGTCGCGATGTCCGCCCTCGACTCGGGCCGCTACTCGGTCGCCGCGGGCTGCGTCGGCATCTGCGAGGGCTGCGTGCAGGCTTCGGTCTCCTACGCGAAGGAGCGCAAGCAGTTCGACCGTCCCCTCGCGAGCTTCCAACTCGTGCAGGAGATGATCGCGGACCAGATCGTCCGCCGCGACGCCGCGCGGATGCTCGTCCGCCGCGCCGGGATGCTGAAAGACGCGGGCGAGCCGAACACGGTCGAGACCTCGGTCGCGAAGCTCTACGCGACCGAGTCGGCGATCGAGTGCGCGAACCTGGCGATCCAGGTCCACGGCGGCTCCGGGTACGTCGACGACTACCCGGTCGAGCGCTACCTGCGCGACGCTCGCGTCACGACGCTGTACGAGGGGACATCGCAGATCCAGAAGCTGATCATCGCTCGCGACGCGACCGGGATCAACGCGATGACCCCTTCCTAGTGGCACCGGCCCTGATCGAGACGTCGCTCGACCGCCACGTCGCCCTCTGCCGGATCAACCGCCCGGAGGCGCGCAACGCCCTCTCACCCGAGGTCATGGAGGAGCTGGGCAGCGCGCTCGCCCGCTTCGACGAGGACGCCGAGGTTCGCTGCATCGTGATCGCGGGCTCCGACGAGGTCTTCGCCGCCGGCGCTGACATCGGTGCGCTGGCGAGCCGCGAGTTCCACGAGGCGGTCTTTCACCCCGCGGCCGCCTTCTGGCGCAGGGTCGCCGAGGTGAAGACGCCTCTGATCGCCGCGGTCTCCGGCTGGGCGCTGGGCGGCGGCTGTGAGCTGGCCCTCTGCTGCGACCTGATCGTCGCCTCGGAGACGGCCGAGTTCGGCCAGCCCGAGATCACGCTCGGAATCATCCCCGGCGGCGGCGGAACTCAGCGCCTCGCCCGGGTCATCGGCAAGCAGCGGGCGATGGAACTGGTGCTGACCGGGCGCCGCTTCGACGCGCTCGAAGCCGAGCGGCTCGGCCTCGTCGTCAAAGTGGCGAAGAAGCGCGAGTGGCTCGAGCAGGCGCTCGAGCTCGCCGAGCAGATCGCGCGCCGTCCGCCGATCGCCACCCGGCTGGCCAAGCAGGCGGTGCTCGCGGCCGAGGAGACGGCGCTGAGCGCAGGCCTCGAGCAGGAGCGCCGTCTCTACGAGCTGGCGATGGCGAGCGAGGATCGGGTGGAGGGCATGCAGGCCTTCCTCGAGAAGCGCCGCCCGGACTTCCGCGGCCGGTGAAACGCAGGCGGTCCACCCCCTCCGCTCCGCGTCCGGGGGTGGCCCGGTGGTCATAGGGATCGCGGGCGCCGGCACGATGGGGCGCGGGATCGCCCAGCTCGGCTGCCTCGGCTCCTATGCGACTGTCCTTCACGATCCCGACCGGGGCGCACTCGAAGCCGGGGCCGAGCGACTGCGCGCCGACCTCGACCGCGGCGCCGACCGCGGGCGCTGGAGCGCCGACGAGGCCGCCGCGGCTTCCGGGCGGCTCGAGCTCGCCGGCGAGCTCGAGGGGCTCTGCGGGCTGCGAGCTCGTGATCGAGGCGGTGCCCGAGGACCTCGAGCTCAAGCGCGGCCTCTTCGCCCGGCTCGAGGCGGCCTGCGGCCCCGACGCCGTGCTGGCCACCAACACATCCTCGCTTCGCGTCGGCGAGATCGCTGCGGGCGCCGAAGCTCCCCGGCGGATCTGCGGCATGCACTTCTTCAACCCACCGCCGCTGATGAAGCTGGTCGAGGTCGTCGCCGCGGAGGCGACGAACGACGCGACGCTCGACGCCGCATCGGAGGTCGCCGCGCGGATGGAGAGAACCCCGATCCGATGCAGCGACTCGCCGGGGTTCATCGTCAACCGCTGCAACCGCCCCTACGCGCTCGAGGCGCTTCGGATCCTCGGCGAGGGCGTCGCCACACACGCCGAGATCGATCTCGTCATGCGCGAGGACGGCGGCTATCGGATGGGGCCGTTCGAGCTCATGGACCTGATCGGGATCGACGTCAACCTCGAGGTCGCGCGGTCGTTTCACCGCCAGCGCCCGATTGCCCGCTGGGAGCCGAGCCCGATCTCCGAACGGCTCGTCGCCGAGGGCAGGCTGGGGCGTAAGAGCGGCCGCGGCTTCTACGAGTACGGCGAGGGCGACCCGCCGGTGGCTGGGAGAGGGCCCGCGCCGGAGGTCCGGGAGCGGATCCTCCACCGCGTCGTGTGCCAGCTCGTCAACGAGGCCTCGTTCGCGCTCGAGGAGGGCGTCGCCGCCTCCGCCGAGGACATCGACACGGCATTGAGGCTCGGCCTCAACCACCCGCGCGGCCCGTTCGAATGGGCTCGTGAGCTGGATCCGGAACGGGTCCTAGCGACCCTCGACGCGCTCGGCGGCGACCTCGGGGACGAGCGGTACGCCGCCTCCCCCTCCTCCGCCGCTGGGCCGACTCCGGCGGCCCGTCGCCTCCGTCCGGCTAGACGTTCCCAGCCCTCCGCGGCCAGGTATGAGCCGACCAGGATCAGGACGAGGCCGACGATCGTCGCCACGGTGATCGTCTCGTCGAGGAGCAGAGCGCCGTAGACGACCGCGAACGCGGGCGCGATGTAGGTGACGATGAAGGTCCGCGCCGGACCCACGGTCGCGATCAGGTCGTAGAAGATCGCGAATGCGACCCCGGTGCCGACGACGCCGAGCGCGATCACCGCGGCAATCGGGCCGAGCCCGGGCGCCTCCCCGGGGAAGCCGATGATGGCAGCCGGCAGGAGCAGGACGGAGCCGGTCAGCATCACCGACGCGGCGACGCCGATCGGCTGCAGGTCACCGAGGTTGCGCTTTGCGATCAGGCCGCCGACGGCGTAGCCGAACCCGGCCAGGAGGATCGCGAGCCCGCCGAGCAGGGCGTCGCTCGAGCCGCCGAGGTCGACCCCGAGGAGGACGGCGACGCCGGCGACGCCGAGCGCGATCCCGAAGAGGCGAGCGCCCTGAGAGCGCTCCTCCTGGTCGAAGCGGATCGCGAGCAGGGCGGTGAACAGCGGCGCCGAGGTGACGAGGATTCCCGCGAGCGAGGACGAGATCTCGGTCTCGCCGGCAGCGATGAGGATGAATGGACCGGCCACCTGGGTAGCCCCGAGCACGAAGAGCATCGGCCAGCTACCCCCGAGGCCGCGCAGCGCCCCGCGCGAGGCGGCGAGCCCGACGAGGACGACGGCCGCGAAGACGATTCGCAGCCAGGCGACCATCCCCGGGCTGAAGTCGCGGATGCCGATCTTGATCAGCATGTAACTCGCGCCCCAGATCGCTCCGAGGACGAGCAGCAGAGTCCAGGAGCGTCGATTCACCCGAGCGAGGTTAGAGGCGGTTGGGCGACCCTCCTATTAGGCCTCCCCATGACCCCATAAGCAGGGGTGTCACCGGTGCGCGTGCACTACGCTCGGCGCGTGCGGGCGAACTCGGCGAGGATCCGCTTGGCGGGCGCGGTGGCGCTCGCGAGCGCCGCAACGATCACGGCGATCGTCGGGCTCTCCACCCGCGCCGAGGCCGGCGGCGAACCGCTGCTGGCCCCCGACCTCGTCACCCTCGGGCCGAAGGCGGACGAACTGATCGTCGTCGCGGAGGCGAACCGCACCGTGCTGCGGCTCAGCAACGCGATCTCCAACCGCGGCGCCGGGCCGCTCGAGGTCTTCGCGAGCGCGACGTCGCAGAACTGCGACGGCGACGGCGACCCATACAACGATCGCGACGCCTCGCAGCGGACCTACGCGGATACGAACGTGAGCGGCGTCTACGAGCGCGGGACCGACGTCCCCGGCCTCGAGCGCCTCTTCGGCTGCATGCGCTACCACGCCCTTCACGACCACTGGCACGTGCTCAACTTCGCCCTCTACCAGCTGCGTAGCGAGCGGACCGGAAAGCTGGTCGCGACGACCCGCAAGCTCGGTTTCTGCCTCGGCGACAACACACCGGGGTTCGCCCAGCCGGGCGCCGCGCCCGAGCAGGTCTACCCGACCGGGTCGACAAGCCCCTCGGGCTGCACGGCGAGCACGATCCAGGGCCTCTCGATCGGTTGGGTGGACATCTATCGCTACGACGTCCCCGGCCAGGCGCTCGGCCTCGCGGACGCGCCGCCGGGGCGCTACTGCCTGATCTCGCGCACCGACCCGAGCGACCTCCTCGACGAGACGAACGAGGACAACAACGTCCGGCGGACTCGCATCGCGCTCGATCGGGAGGGACTCGAGGTCCGCAAGCTCGGCGGCCACTGCCGCGCGAGCCGGCCCTAGCTGGAGACCGGCGCGGCGGGGTTCGGCGCGACTTCGACCGGTTCTCCACCGGTCTGCCAGTGTGCCTCGGGCGAGGGCGGAGTGTCGCGCAGGTACCACTCGGCGTCGAGGGCGCCCATGCAGCCCGTGCCGGCGGCGGTCACCGCCTGGCGGTAGGTCCGGTCGACGAGGTCGCCGATCGCGAACACCCCGGCGAGGTTGGTCCGCGTGGACTTGCCCTCCGTGAGCACGTAGCCCTCGTCGTCGACTCCGACCTGCTCGGCGACGAGCTCCGAGCGCGGGATGTGGCCGATCGCGACGAACGCGCCACCGACCTCGAGCTCCTCGATCTCCTCCGTCTCGGCGTTTCGCAGCCGCACGGCGCGGAGCTTGCCGTCCTCGCCGGCGATGAACTCCTCCGGGATGAACGGGGTCTTGAAGCTGATGTTGCCCTGCCCGCCGGCGCGGTCGCGCATGATCTTCGACGCGCGGTACTCGTCGCGGCGGTGGACGGAGGTGAGCTTGTCGGCGTACTTGGAAATGAAGATCGAGTCCTCCATCGCCGAGTCGCCGCCGCCGATCACGGTCACGTCCTCGCCCTTGAAGAAGGCGCCGTCGCAGACGCCGCAGGTCGAGACGCCGCGGCCGGACAGCTCGAGCTCGCCCGGGATCCCGAGCCGGCGGGGCTCGGCACCCATCGCGAGCACGATCGCCTTCGCGGCGTACTCGTCGTCGCCGACGAGGACTCGCTGCACGCCGCCGTCCGAGAGCTCGACGCGGTCGGCGTCGTCGGTGATGAAGCGGGTCCCGAAGCGCTCCGCCTGGGCGCGAAACTCGTTCATCATCTCCGGCCCCATGATCCCGTCGGGATAGCCCGGGTAGTTCTCGACGTCGGTGGTGTTCTGGAGCTGACCGCCCCACTGGAAGCCTTCGATCACGAGCGGCTCGAGGTTCGCGCGCGAGGCGTAGAGCGCCGCGGTATAGCCGGCGGGTCCACCGCCGAGGATGATCAGGTTCTCGACCTTCTGCTCGTTCTCACTCATGGCGTCTCCGATCTTCTCATGCGTGTACGTCTACCCAAGCGGCCAGACGTATCGCGCCTGCACTGAGCTTACTTCATTTAATGAAGTAATGGACCAGGCGCTCGACGTTACCCCGTTCCCGGCAGCGACTCCGCGATGTCGTTGCCGACCGGGGGCCCGGTCCTCGTCTCCTCCCAGCGGTGGACCGTCTTGCGCAGCATGAAGAAGGCGATGATCCCCGGCAACAGCGGTAGCCAGAAGGCGATCAGGCGGTAGACGAGGACCGCGGCGAAGACGGCCCCGTCGGGATAGCCGAAGAGGACGAAGGCGCCGATCATCCCTGCGTCGACGCCGCCGACCCCCCCGGGCAGCGGCAGGAGGTTGGCGAACATGCCGACGAAGAAGCCCTGGACGACGACCGCGAGCGAGACGTCGACGTCGAACGCCTTGAAGGCGGCGGCGAGGATCGCGATCTGGGCGGCCCAGAACCCGATCGCACCGAGCAGCGCGAGGCCGCCCTGCGACGGCTCGCGGACGAAGCTGAGCGCCTCCCGCATGCCGACCGCGATCGTCGAGGGAACGGTCGCGAGCCGGCGCAGCGTCCGGCCCCAAAGGCTCTCCTGCGAGGCGCCTGAAAAGCGCTTCTCGAGGTCGCCGGGAACGAGCGCAAAAAGTAGGAAGAGGACGATCAGGCCGCCCGCGATCGCCGCGGGGACGACGGTCATTCCGGCAGGGGCCGGCCCGGAGAAGATCCCCTCGCGCAGGAGGATGCCGTTGACGACGAGGGTGATCATGTAGACGGCGTAGAGGAGGACGTTGAAGGCGACCATCCGCGCCGCGGCCTCCTTTTGCGCCATCCCGGCCTTGCGTAGCGCCCAGTAGGTGAGCACGATGCCGCCGGCGCCGCCGGCGGAGAAGAGGCGCGTCGCCGCCAGTCCGGCCATCGTGATCTCGTAGGACTCGCGCCAGCGCAGCTTGATCGAGCGGCCGATCACGCCCCTGAAGAGGGCGACGTAGGAAAGGAACATGAGCCCGCCGCAGACGAGCGCGACGCCGAGCCAGAGCTTGTTGCCCTCGCCCAGCTTCTTCGCCCCGGGATCGTCGCCGACGCCGACGATCTGGGGGAAGATCAGGTAGACGCCCGCGACCGCGATCAGCGCGATCACGATCGTCTGCACGATCCGCTTCGGGCTCTCGAAGAACTTCGGCTCGTCCCCCTCGTGCGCCTCCTCGGCCGTGACGGCGCCGAACCCTGATTCGCCAGGGCCCATCGGGAGCGTCGCGTCGACCTCCTCTATGCCGCCTCGACCATTCGGATGTGGACGAGCCATCCGCGTTAATCGTCGCAGGGCCGCCCGTCGCCAAGTGGGCGGATAACCCGCGTGAAACCCGCCCGGCGGGGATGCGGGCTACGCGTGAGCGCCGACGCCGGTGCGGAACTCGTTGGCCCGGAGCGGCCCGCTGCTCCCTGGGTCGAGCGGTGGCGTGGGGAAACCGGCCCCTTCACGCAACCCCTCGACGAGGTCGGCGAGGGTCGCGACCGCGTCATGGCGGGGTTCCCACCCGAGCTCGGCGCGAATCCGGCCGGTATTCATGATCGGCACGCCAAGGCCCATGTCCAGCCATCCCGGCGGCGTCGGCTGAATCCGCGCGAGCCAGGTCGCCTTCGCCGCGGCGCGCAGGACTGATGGCGCCAGCCGGAGCTTGCGGGCATCGAAGAGCTCCGCCAAGCGGCTTGGGTCGAGGACCGGGTCCGCGGCGACGTTGAACGGGCCGGAGGCGTCGCTGTGGATGGCGAGCCGGTAGGCCTCGGCGACATCGTCGCGGTGGACCGCCTGGAAGACCAGCCGCTCGAGATCGGGGACCACGGGGATCCACCCCCGCCGGAGGATCGCGCCCGGAAACAGGGGGCCGAGGAACAGGCGCCGGATACCGGTCGCGGCCTGGCGACCGAAGATCAGCCCCGGCCGCAGACGGACGACTCGCACACTCGGCTGCGCGTGCTCGTAGCGGTCGAGGATTCGCTCGACCTCCGACTTGTGGCGCGAGTAGAACGAGGTCTCGATTCCTTCGGTCGGCCAGCCCTCGTCGACCCGGCGATCCTTGGGGCCCGCCGAATAGGCGCCGACCGAGGACGCGTAGACAAGGGTCGGGACGCCGGCGGCCGCGACGGCATCGAACACCCGCCGGCTCCCTTCGACGTTGACCGCGTGGAGCTCCGCCGGATCGCGCGAAGGCTGGATCAGCCACGCGAGGTGCACGACCGCGTCGACGCCCTCGAAATGCGGGCGAAGCTCGTCGCGAGCGACGTCGGCACGGCGCCACTCGACCTTCGCCAGGCGCAAATCGGGCGAGCGGCGGGCGATCCCGACGATCGAATCGACCGCCGGGTCGGCGACGAGGGCTTCGACAACGGCCGCGCCGACATTGCCGGTCGCGCCGACGACGGCGACGCGCATCAGCTGCGGCGCTCGGAGGGGGGCACCTCTTCCTTCACAACCGCCCGCGTCAACACCGGAATCTGCTTCTCGAGGAAGCCGGCCATGCGCTCCTCGTCGCGGCGGATGGCGCGTGCCAGCTTCGCCGTCTCGGTGTCGCCAAGGGCCTCCGCGAGGGTCTCGATCGCCGTGTAGGTCGCGATCTCCTCGTGCTCGTTCCAGTACTCGGTCTTCGCGTTCTTCAGCATCTTCTCGGCCTCGCCGGTCCCGCGTGCCATGTGCATCGGGCCCTTCGCGAGCGATTTGGCCTTGCCCAGAGCGGGACCGGCGACCTTGTCGGCCAGTTGCGGGCCGCCGCCACCGATCTTCTTGATCCGCCGCTCGACCTGGCGGGCGTGCGACTTCGTCTCCTTCAAGTGCTGCTTGAGGCGCTTCTCATACGGCTTGCGCGTGGTCATCGCGATATGGGCCTCGAGCGCCGTCTCGAGCTCCTTCTCTTTGCCGTAGGCCTCGCTCAGGTACTGGACCAGCTTCGCGTCCTTCGTCGTCTCGGTCATCGTCGATTCCCTTCGTCTCGTGGTGTCAAGTCTGGGTGCGCCGGCCGGTGCCTCGCCGCAGCTGCTCGCGCGCAACGTCGAGGAGACCGAAGAGGTCTCGTCGTGGTCCGCTCGGGTGCAGCTCGTCGCGCAGGTAGACGTCCTCGCCCCGTTCGGCGCAGCGCGGGCAGAGCTCGAGGCGGACGGCCTCGGACTTCTCACGGAATCCACAGGACGGACACACAAACGGCATTTTGAAGCTCCCGGCTCGAGGGTTTGCAATCTCGAAAGTCGGTAGTCCCGGCCCCACCCGGCGCCGCTCAATCGTTCCGATCCTGGACCGACCTGCGGGCGACCACCGGGCGGCTGCGCTTCCTCTACCCCGGTGGCGGGTCGGTTAACGAACGCTCAGGAGGAAGCGATCGCCTCGAGGCGGCGAAGGCGGGCGTTGACCGCCTCCACCACGGGCTCGGCGAGTGGCTCGCCGCAGCGGACGACGAGTACGAGCGCCGCTCCCGCGAGGAGGTCGGTGACGTAGTGCTCGCCCAGATAGACGAGCGCGAAGGCGAGCGCCGTGGCGTAGCCCCAGCCGAGCGCGCCCGGGACCCGCCCGGCCTCGCCGAGGTGGATCGCCGCCATCAGCGAGGTGGCGAAGTGAAGGGACGGCATCGCGGCCCACGGGTTCGTGTTCAGCGTCTCGTAGAGCGACTCCCAGGCCCCGCCCCAGATCTCCTCGCCGGCGTCGACCATGATCCGCCGCACCTCGCCGTCGATCTCCCCGGTCTGGGCCGCGTACCAGGGTGGCGCCGTCGGCACGGCGAAGTACAGGGCGCAGCCGAGGTCGTAGGTGGCGGCGACCTGCCGCGCGGCGCGCGGGAAGCGCTCGGGATGGCGGCGCTGAACGAAGAGGAGCGAAAGGTGCGGCTCCATGAACCACGCCCAGTGGATCACCGAGAGCGCTCGGTCGAGCGCGCTGACGCGATCGGGGTCGGAGATCGCCTCCTGCAGCCGCACCGTCGGCAGCCGGCCGAGGCCGAGCGCGCCGTCGGCGATGATCGGATAGCGGACCTTCAGGCGGCGGACGAGCCGGTCCGGATCGTCGTAGGGCAGCTCGTGAGCCATCGCGAAGCCCCACATCTGCGAGGTGAAGAGGGCAACGTCGCGGCCGCGGGTACGCGGGCGCAGCACGGCAAGCGCGAGCGGCCCGCCGACGAGGGAGGCGAGCGTCACCGGAGCCGGGATCCGATGGCGTCGGCGCAGCAGCGGAACGGCGATCGAGGCCGCGAGCGCGACACCGGCGCCGAGACGCACGGCGGTTCTCAGCGCCGCTGATCGCGGAGGCGATGGACGTCTGCGGACGGCGCGCAAGGGGGCGCGAGTATAAGAAACGCCCCCACGGCGCCCGCCCCGGCCGCCTGCCCCCGCGCCCGATCCGGCGGACACCCGATTAGAATGGCGCCGCCTTGTCTCGTGGTCGCGCGATACCGCTCTACGCCGCCCTGCTCGCGCTGGCGGGGCTCGTCGTCGTGGCCGCGCCCGCGCAGGCGATCCAGCTCGGACTCGACGAGCCGCACTCGCCGAACGCCGAGGGGATCTCCACCACGTACTGGGTGATGCTGATCGTCGGCCTCCTGTTCTTGGCCGCGATCACCGTCGGCTTGGTGATGGCCGTCGTCCGCTTCCGCGAGGAGCGCGGGCGGGAGCCGCGTCGCATCGTCGCCGGTCGCACGGCGATGCGGCCGGTCTGCCTCGGCCTCGGGGCAGCCGCCGTCGCGATCTTCGTCTTCGGCGTGATCATGACCAACGACGTACGCGAGATCGAGCCCACCGGACCCGATGGCTTCACCGGTGGCGAGACCGCCCAGGTCGGGGTCAAGGGCGAGCCGCCTGCCGGTCTGCTCGCGACCGCGCCGGAGGACGGGCCACTCGAGATCAACGCGATCGCACAGCAATGGCTGTGGCGCTTCGAGTATCCGGGCGGCCAGCCGGGGAACCGAACCTTCTCCTACGGCGAGCTCGTCGTCCCGGTCGACACCGCGGTCGTCCTCAACATCGACTCGACCGACGTGATCCACAGCTGGTCGGTGCCGGCGCTCGGCGGCCAGGTCCAGGCCACCCCCGGCGACATCGCGCAGACGTGGTTCAAGGCCGACGAGGTCGGCCGCTACGCCGGGCGCTCGACGATCTTCTCCGGCACCGGCTATCCGGCGATGCGGGTCTGGGTCCGCGTGGTCACCGCGCCCGAGTACGAGGCCTACATCGAGGACCGCGCCGCCGACCTCTCCGCGGCCCAGGGCATCGTCCAGGAGACGGATCTGGAGGAGACCGAATGACCCCGCCGACCGCGACCGGCACCCGGCCGCGGGCCGCGGATCGCCCCGAGGTCGTCACCCGGGGCGTGCCGAAGCCGCGCGCCGCCTGGATCGAGCAGGCGACGAGCGCCGACCACAAGGTCGTCGGGCAGCTCTTCATCGCCACGGCGTTCGCCTTCCTCGCGCTCGCGGCAACCGAGTTCGCGCTCATGCGCCTGCAGCTGATCGTGCCCGAGAACTCGCTGATCCAGCCGGAGATCTTCAACCGGCTGATGACCGCCTCGGTCTCGAGCTTCGTCGTCCTCTTCGCGATCCCGCTCGCGCTCGGGCTCTTCACCTACATCGTCCCGCTGCAGATCGGGGCTCGGGCAGTCGCCCTCCCGCGCCTCGCCCAGCTCTCCTACTGGTTCTACGTGATGGGCGCGGTGACGATCTACGGCAGCTTCCTCTACACCGCGCCGGAGACGGGCACGGCGGCGCTGCCGCCGCTCTCCGAGCTGGCCTTCTCGCCTTCGAACGGCGCCGACGCCTGGATCGCCGGCACCGGGCTCGCCTGCCTCGGCTTCACCTGCGCGGCGATCAACCTCGCGGTCACGCTGCAGCGCCTGCGCGCGCCGGGGCTCGCCTGGAGGCGGCTGCCGCTGTGGAGCTGCGCGGCCACGGCCGTCAGCTACATGCTGATCCTGATCGGCCCGATGATGATCGCGGCGCTGACGATGCTGATGATCGACCGCAACTTCAACGGCGTCTTCTTCGAGCCGGGGTCGGGCGGGGCGCCGCTGCTCTATGAGCACATCTCCTACATCTTCCTCACCGGCGCTTATCTGACGATCGTCCTGACGGCGGCCGGGGCGATCTCGGAGATCCTGCCGACGTTCGCCCGCAAGCCGATCTTCAGCCACCGCGGCGCCGCCGCCTCGATGGTCGCGATCGCGGTCCTCGGGCTGCTTGCGTGGATGCAGAACATGTACATCGCGCCGCTCAACGAGGGCTGGACGATCGCCGCGATGCTCTTCGCGCTCGCTCTCATCGTCCCCATCGGGGCGCTCTTCTACAACTGGATCGCGACCCTCTGGGACGGCGCCCTGCGGCTGCAGGCGGCCTCCTGGTACGCGCTGTTCGCGCTCTGGACGCTGGCCCTCGGCCTCACGGGCGAGCTCATGTACTCGGTGATCCCGGTCGGCTGGGCGCTCGACTACACGATGACGAGCCAGGGGGACACGACCTACGTCCTCGTCGGCGGCGCCGTCTTCGGCGGCTTCGCCGCCCTCCACTACTGGTTCCCGAAGCTCTCCGGGCGCCTGCTCGGCGAGAGCCTCGGGAAGATCGCGCTCGGGCTGATGGTCGCCGGGCTCAACCTCTACGTCGTCCCGATGCTGCTCGCGGGGCTCGAGGGGCAGCCGGTCGACGTCTTCCGCTACTACGAGGACACCGGCCTCGACGCCTACAACCTGATCGCGTCGCTGGGTGCGCTCGTGCTCGTCCTCGGGGTCTTCCTCGAGCTCGGCAACGCCGCCTACAGCTGGGCGCATGGGATCCCCGCCCGCGGTCACGATCCGTGGGGCGGGAGCACGCTCGAGTGGTTCGCGCTCTCGCCGCCGCCGCCGCACAACTTCGACGCGGTCCCGGACGTGCGCAGCACCGAGCCGCTGCGCGACATCCGCGATTCGATCACCCGGCGCGCGAGCGAGTTCACCGCGCCCGAGCGGCCCCCCGCGCCCGATCCCGAGCCGAGCTCCGATACGGAGCCGGACGACGAGAGCGCACCGGCTCCAGAAGCAGCGTCGGGAGCGGAGACGACGGCAGACGCGCAGCCCGAACCGGAGCCGGAGGCAGAGGAACCCGAGACGCCTGACGACGAGCCCCCGGCCGAGTCGGCCGAGACCGAGGCGCAGCCGGAGGCGCCGGAGGGCGAGACGCCACAGACCCCCGAGGCGGACCCGGACACGGACGATGGCACGGACGAGGGCGAGAGCCCACCGGTAGCCTGACGGGGATGTCTTCCGTCGCCCCCGCTGGCGATGCGGCCGAGCTCTCGCGCCTCCGCCGCCTCGTCACCGCGACGATCGTCGCCACGGTCGTCCTCATTCTCATCGGTGGAATCGTCCGGGTCTCGGACTCGGGGCTCGGCTGCGGTGCCGCGGGCAGCGGCACGCACGGCTGGCCCCTCTGCGAGGGCGGTCTCATCCCGGCGGCAGACGCCGAGTCGGTGATCGAGTTCAGCCATCGGGTCGCCGCCGGAATCGTCGGCGTGATGATCGCCCTGATCGCCTGGCGGGCGCTCCGCAACCTGCGCGACTACCGCTGGATCGTGAGGGCCGCGGTCGCCGCCGGGGTCCTCGTCCTGCTCCAGGCCGGCCTCGGTGGGCTCACGGTCGAGGAGGGACTCGAGGACGAGCTGGTCGCCGCTCACCTCGGCCTCGCGATGCTGCTGCTCGCCCTGCTCTTCTTCCTTCGGCGCGCCGCGTCACCGCTCGCAGAGGAGAGGCCGATCCCCGACTCGGCCCGTGGCCTGCGGTCGCTGACGGCGCTCGCCGCGACGCTCGTCCTGGCGACGATCGTCGCCGGTGGCTACGTCGCCGGCACCGAAGGCCACGGAACCCCGAATCAGCCGCTCGTCGGCGCCCACGAGGCCTGTGGGACCGGCTGGAACACCGCCCAGTTCCCCGGCTGCAACGGCTCCGGCCCGCTCTCCTTCGGTCAATCCCGCCTCGCCGACATCCAGCTCACCCATCGCCTCTTCATGTACCTGGCGGCGATCTCCGTGATCGCGCTCGGCATCGTTGCCTTCCGGCGCCGGGTTCCGAGCCGGGCATTCGGCCTCGCCGTCGCCCTGCTCGTGGCGCAGATCGCGCTCGGGATCATCAACGTCTACGCCGGCAAGCACGCCGGGCTGATCGTCGGCCACCTGATGCTCGGCACCGCGCTCTGGAGCACGATCGTTTACGCCGGCGCGACCCTCTTCCCCGTCACGGCGCCAGCCGGCGAGCGCGCGCCGCGCGGTGAGCCGGCCGGGGTGGCGGCCGCCTGATGGAGAGTGCGACGACAACCACCCGCCCGGTCGGCGGCGAGGGCACCGGGACGCTGCGCCCGGCGCACCGGCCTGCCCACCGCTCGCTGGCGCCCGTCATACGGGATTACATCGCGCTGACGAAGCCGCGCATCATCTCGCTGCTGTTGGTGACGACGGTGGCGACGATGGTCGTCGCCCAGCCGACGGGGCTCGAGCTCTCGACCGTGCTCTGGACGATGCTCGGCGGCTATCTCGCCGCGGGCGGAGCCGGGGCGATCAACCACTACGTCGACCGCGAGCGCGACGCGAGAATGGCGCGGACGCGGAGCCGACCCCTCGTCTCCGGCCGCATCGAGCCCTGGCACGGCCTCTTCTTCGGGATCGTCCTCGGGACGCTCGCGACACTGCAGCTCGCGCTCACCGTCAACTTGCTCGCAGCGGTGCTCGCGCTCGCCGGGCTGCTCGGCTACGTCTTCATCTACACGATCTGGCTCAAGCCACTGACGCCGCAGAACATCGTCATCGGCGGCGCCGCGGGCGCCGTCCCGCCGCTCGTCGGCTGGGCGGCGGCGACCGGCGGGCTCGCCTGGGAGGCGCTCTATCCCTTCGGCGTCGTCTTCCTCTGGACACCGCCCCACTTCTGGGCCCTCTCGCTGCTGATCAAGGACGACTACGCGCGCACCGGGGTGCCGATGCTGCCGGTGGTCAAGGGGGAGGCGGTGACGCGGCGTCAGATCCTCGTCTACACGCTGGTTCTCGTCGCGTTCACCCTGCTCCCCGCGGCGGGCGACTTCTTCGGTGCGTTCTACATCGCCGCGGCGGCGATCCTCGGACTCGTCTTCACCGCACTCGCCGTCCGCCTCCTACGCACCCACTCACGCCGCGCCGCGCTTCGCCTCTACCTGTCCTCGCTTGCCTACCTGGCGCTGCTGTTCTGCGCTATGGCGGCCGACCGGGCACTCGGATGAGACGGCCGGACCGGCGCCGGCGTCGATAGGATCCCGGCCGTGGATCGGAATCGAGCGGGCGGAAACATCGGCGAAGGCCTCCTCGTGGCGGCCGTCGCGCTGGGCATCTTCGCCCTCACCTTCGTCGTCGCGATCATCTACATCGGATGAGTGACGCGCCGAGCAACGGCCAGCCGAGCGAGCTGGTCTACGTGCCCTCGCCGTCGTGGTACCCGGCGCTGATCGCCGGTGGCCTCGCCGGGATCCTTGCGGGAGGCTGGGTCTGGTGGCCATACGCCGCCGTCGGAGCCCTGGTGGCGCTGTTCGCGCTCGTGGCGATGATCCGCGACTCGCGCCAGGAGATCGAGCGGCTGCCGCGACAGCAGCGGATCACGACCGCTCCGATCCCCGCCGAGACGCTGAAGCGCGACGGCGACTGAGTCGGGGAGGCGTCCGTGCGCTCTGAGCGGCGCTCAGAGCCCTCAGACGGGGCTCTGCTCGGCTTCGGGAGAGGTCATCGAGGACGTGGCGCCGGCGGACGTCCAGACGCGGACGATGTCGCGCATCGAGAGGACGCCGACGAGCTCTCCGCCCTGGACGACGACGAGGTGGCGAATGTGGCGGCGCGACATCTCCACCGCGGCGCGTTCGAGGCTCCAGTCGGGAGCCGCGGTGATCATCGAGTCGGACATGTGGTCGCCGACGCGCTCCTCGTCCGGACTCTCGCCACGGCCGAGCGAGAGCAGGATGTCGCGCTCGGAGACGACCCGCGGGCCCGGCTCTTCCTCGTCGAGAACGACCGCCGCTCCGACGCCCTTCTCGCTCATCCGCCGTGCGGCCTCGCGCAGGGTGTGACCCGTCCCGACCGTGAGCACGACCTCGGACATCCCTTCACGAACTTCCATCTACGCCTAGTCCCTCCATTCGAGACCCGCTAATGACGATCGGCTCAACCCTATCCAATCGCGCGGCGGGTGCCAACCGGAGCCACCGCCCGGATGGGTAGGATGCAGCCCGTGCTGAGCCGTCTTGTCCGCAGGCAGGCAGGCGCCCGGGCGGGCGCGGCGATCATGGCCCTCGTGGGCATGGTTCTGCTGGCCGGATGCGATACGACCGAGGACGCCGACGTCGACCGTGGCCGGGCGCTCTTCCAGTCCAAGTGCGGCACCTGCCACGCGCTCGCCCAGGCGGGCTCGACCACCCAGGTCGGTCCAGACCTCGACGCCGCGTTCGCCGCCTCCCGGGCCGACGGCCAGGACAGCGACACGATCGAGGGCGTCGTGCAGGCGCAGATCGCGAACCCGCGCCCGGCCGATGAGGACGACCCGAACTTCGACCGCGTCTACATGCCCGCCGACCTGGTCACCGGCCAGGATGCCGAGGACGTCGCCACCTACGTCGGCCAGGTCGCCGGCGTCCCAGGGGCGGCGCCGCCCGAGCTGCCGCCCGACCAGCTCTTCACCGAGCGCTGCGGCGGCTGCCACGCGTTCAGCGCCGCAGGCACTGCGGGCACGACGGGCCCGGACCTCGACGAGGTCCTCGCCGGCAAGGACGCCGCCTACATCGAACAGCAGATCGTCGATCCGAGCTCGGCGATTACGCCGAACTTCGCCGACGGCGTCATGCCCGCGGACTTCGAGCAGTCGCTGACACCCGAGGACCTCCAGGGCCTCGTGAAGTACCTGCTCGACAACGTCGGCAACTGAAGCGCGGCATTCACGGAGCTGGCCGCGTCGAGCGCTCGGCGTCGAGGTCGACGACGACGTGTGTGACCGAAAGCGGGATCTCGGTGCGGGCGCGCTCGAGCACGCCGCCCTCGAGCCACTTCGACCGATTCTGAGGATGGGTCGAGACGACGACCTCGTCCGCGGGGAATTCGGCCAAGGCGTCCTCGATCGCAGCCATCGGGTCGTGGTGGTCGCCGACCTGCCCGCGGGCGCTGAGTCCGGCCGCAGCCATCCCCGCAAGCGAGTCCTCGAGGCGGTGGCGTGCTTCCTCGATCGCCGCGTCGACGTCGTGGGCGAGGTGCTCGAGGCGCGAGGCGGTCAGGGCCGGGACGACGACGTAGATCTCGCTCTCGCCGGTCCCAGAGCGGCTCTTCAGCTCGTCGAGCAGCGCGCGGCCACCGACGGTCTCGTTCGCGACGACGAGAATCCGGTGGACGCCGTCGTCGGCGTGCGCGATCTTCGCCTCGCGCGCCTCCGCACCGCGCGAGCTCTGCCAGATCAGGCCGATGCCGACGCCCAGCTCGATCCCGAGCACGATCGCGCCGTAGACCGGTTCGGTGAGCAGCGCGACGACGATCACGAGCACCGCGGCGACCCCGACGACCATCACGACCCTGAACATGTCGGCCTCGGAACGAAGTGGGTTGTGCACGGCTAGCTCCTTCGCGCGCCTTGGTGCAAGTTATTACGATCCTCCGCTGCGTGCGGATCGCGCTCCCTCGAAGTCACGATGACGGCCCTCGCCGAGCTCGAGGAAGTCGAGACCGGAGAATCGGTGCGGCTGATGGAGGCGCACGGCCGTGCGGCCCTCCGAGGGCCGCTGGATCCAGCCCGGGTCGCCGCAGGAAGCGGGGCCCCACCGCCCCCCAGGGCTTCTCGAGCTAAAGGTCGCTGCGCATTCTGCCGATGGTCATAGCAATGGTGAGCCGCCGCGGCGCGCCCTGTCTCTGGAGGGGGACCCGCCCATGGTCACCGAGCAGTCAGCGAACCGGCGCAGCAAACGAGCACTCAAGAGGTTGATTGGGGTGGCGCTCTGTACGGCTGTGGCCGCGTCTGTCACCTCGGCCGCCGAGGCCGCGACGTGGAAGATCGGCTGTCAGCCTGCGGCGAGCGGCCCGCAGCCGGCCTGCCCCGCTGACGACTTCCCCGGCGGGGCCACTCCGACGAACCCGAACGGCGCGTGGACGCTGATGTACAGCCTCGATCTGACGCGGACATCGTCAGGGAGCTTCCGCAGGATGACGACCTACGACCCCAACTACCTCGGTGTCACGGGCGCGAACTACTGGCAATCGCCGACGTTCAGCGAACCCGGGACGCTGCAAGAGGTGGTGCTGGGCAAGAACAACACGGGGACTGATAACCCGTACGGCCTTCTCCTGCCGCGCAGGGCGGTTGGCGTTCACCCGCTGTCCTCACGTGCCGTGGTCCTCGCCTGGACCAGCCCGATCAACGGTGTCGTCGACGTCAGTGGCGCTGTGACCGACGGGGATCCCTCCGGCGACGGCATCGACTGGCACGTCCTGCGCGCCCCCACGGGCCCCTGCGGAGCGCCGGCGGACGCCTGCTCGCGCGGCTCGGACCTCACGAACCTCACGAGCGGGGTGCTGACCAACGGCGCCCAAGAGTTCTCCGACGGGTCTCCTGCCAACGCGTTGAACGGCCTGAGCGTCGCCACCGGCAACACCATCTACGTTGTCGTCGGGCCCGGGCCGAACGGCGATTACTACTCCGATTCCACGGTGCTCAACGTCACGGTATCGACCGCCGGTCCGTGCACCATCACTGCGGTGCCGAACGTCGTCACTCAAGGGACGACGGGCAACGACTACATCTGCGGGACGACGGGCAATGATGTGATCAACGGCAAGGGCGGCCACGACACGATCACGGGCGACGCCGGCAACGACACGATCAAGGGCGACGCCGGCAACGACACGATCTACGGCGGCGCGAACGACGACACCATCGACGGCGGCACCGGGGCCGATCAGATGTTCGGGGAGGACGGCGTCGACGAGGTGACGTACGCGGGGCGCGGGCCGAGCATCAGCGCGACCGTTGGGGCCGACGACACGGTGGTGACACCCGGAAACGACGGCTCGGCGGGCGAGCTGGACAACATCGGTTCGACCGTCGAGGTGGTGACCGGCGGCAACGGCATCGACACGCTGACCGGCGACGCGAACAACAACTTCCTCCGTGGCGGTCCCGGCGACGACACCCTGAGCGGCTTGGGCGGCTCCGACCGGCTCGACGGCGGCCTCGGCGCCGACACGCTGATGGGCGGGAGCGGCACCGATGGCGTCTCCTATGACGGTGACGGGCGGCTGGCCAGCGCGACGATCTGGGCGTCGATCGGCGACACGGCCACCGACGGGCCCAACGACGGCGCGTTCGACGGCTACACCAGCGAGGGCGATGACATCCAGGCCGATATCGAGAACGTCATCGGTGGCCCCGGGCCGGACACTCTCGTCGGCACGGACGGCGTGAACGTCCTCGACGGCTCGGGTGGTCACGACGAGATATTCGGCGGCGGCGGCAACGACCAGCTGCTGGGCGGCGCCACCGGCAACGACGCGCTCTACGGCGAGGGCGGCGGCGACCTGATACTCGGCGGAACCGGCGCCGACATCTTCTGGGGCGGGCCTGGCGTCGACAAAGCCAGCTATGCGGCCCACTCCTACCTCTTTGGCTTCTTCCAGCCCGTGCTTGCCGCGCGCACCGAGCCGCTCACGGTGACGCTCGGTGCCGCCGGCGGGGACGGCGGCGCATCCGATGGCACGGCCCGCGACGACATCAAGATCGATGTCGAAGAGGTCGTCGGCGGACTTGGGAACGACGCTCTAACCGGGTCGTCCCGGGCCAACCTTTTGTCCGGAAACGCCGGCGCAGACACCCTGCGTGGCGGGCGCCTCGACGACGTGCTCCTGGGCGAGGCCGGCGCAGACACCCTGTACGGCGATCAAAACGACGACGAGCTGTTCGGCGGCACAGACGGCGATCTCCTGTACGGGGGCGCAGACAACGACATCTTGTCCGGCGAGGGCGGCGCCGACACCCTTCACAGCGAGGGAGATGCCGCCGCGGACGAGAACTTCTGCGGAGCCGACGTCGACACTTTGTACCGCGACCCGATCGACACCGGCCCACTCAACTGCGAAAACAAGCCGCTCGGGTAACTCGAGAGAAGAGCCGTTTCTAGAGGATGTAGCCGCTGCACATTCTCATTGGACGTCTCCCGTCCCTGAGGCTAGAAGCCCGGCGGCACGGTCGTCCGCCCGCCGCCGCTCTCCCCCCAGCAGGCCACGTGGGCGTTCGTCCCCACCGCGCAGGTGTGCTCCTGGCCGGCGTCTACCGTCTGGAACGGCCCCGCCGGGGCGTTCGTCTGCCCGCTGTCGTTGAAGCCCCAGCAGGCAAGCGCGCTAGTGGTCGTGACGCCGCAGCTGTGGGCGTTGCCACCGGTAACGGCCTCGAACGTCCCCGCGGGAGGAATCGTCGAGCCGAAAGCATTGGTGCCCCAGCAGGCCGGCGCGCCGTTCGCCCCGATCGCGCAGCGGTGGAAGTCGCCGGCGTCCACCGCCTCGAATGCCCCGGCCGGTGGGAGCGTCTCGCCGAAGCCGGAGAAGCCCCAGCAGGCCACCGCGCCGTTCGTCCTGATCGCACAGCTGTGGTCGCCGCCGGCGCCGATCGCCGTGAAGGTCCCGGCCGGGGGGCTCGACTGGTCTGAGGAGTCATCGCCCCAGCAGGCCACGGTGCCGTTGGTCCGGACCCCACAGGCGTGGGCGCCGCCGGCGTCGACAACCTCGAATGTCCCCGCCGGGGGGGTCGCCCTGCCGAAGTCGTTATTGCCCCAGCAGGCAAGCGCGCCGTCGGTCCGGATCCCGCAGCTGTACAACCCGCCGGCGCTCACCGCTCTGAACGTCCCGGCCGGGGGGCTCGCCTGATCGTCGGTGTCGACACCCCAGCAGGCCACGGTGCCGTTGGTCTTGATCCCGCAGCTGTGGTCGACGCCGGCGCTGACCGCCCGGCCGTTGAAGGTGCCCGCCGGGGGGCTCGTCCGGTTGAAGGTGTTATCGCCCCAGCAGACCGCGGTGCCGTCGGTCCGGATCCCGCAGCTATGTACGTTGCCGGCGCCGATCGCCGTGAAGGTCCCGGCCGGGGGGCTCGACTCGTCCGAAAAGTCATCGCCCCAGCAGACCGCGGAGCCGTCGGTCTTGATCCCGCAGCTGTGGCTAGTGCCCGGGCTGATCGCCTCGAACGTCCCGGCCGGGGGGGTTGCCTTACCTGAGGCGTCAGAGCCCCAGCACGCCGCGGTGCCGTTGGCTTTGATCCCGCAGCTCGTGTTTTCGCCGGCGCTCAGCCCCCGGAAGGCGCCCCCCGGTGGGCTCGCCTGGTCCAGGGTGTTGTCGCCCCAGCAGGCGAGGCTGCCGTTGGTGTTGATCGCGCAGCTGTGGGAGAGACCGGCGGCGAGCGCCTCGAACTTGCCCGCCGGGGGGCTCGATTGGCCGGCGCCGTTCGTGCCCCAGCATGCCACCACGCCAGTTGTCTTGATCGCGCAGTTGAAGCTGGCGCCGGCGGCAAGGGCCTTGAACTTGCCGGCCGGCGGAGTCGCCTGGCCGGCGGTGTTGCTGCCCCAGCAGGCGAGGTTGCCGTTGGTCTTGATCGCGCAGGTGTGGCTGCCGCCGGCGCTCACCGCTTTGAACCTCCCGGCCGGGGGGTTTGCCTGCCCACTGGTGTTGAGCCCCCAGCAGGCCAGCGTGCCGTTGGTCTTGACCGCGCAGCTGTGGTTGTCGCCGGTGCTGACGCTGCCGGCGACGGCTCCGGGGGCGGCGGTGGTGAGCGAGGCACCTTCGGGGACCGGCGGCGCCGCCGCCTGCGCGGAGGCGGCTAGCGCGAGGGCCGAGAGCGCGACGCTCAGCGGCGCTTGACGCAACACACTCGATTTCACTCCCCCGTGCCCCATCGGAACAGCCAGCCTAAAGGGCCGAAGCCGGAAAGCGAAATACGTACCTTGTCCCACCAGCGTCCCCGCGGGAGATCCGACTTGGCTTGCTAGAGCCGTTTCTACAGGATGTAGACGGCCGTGAAGACGATGATCCACATGACGTCGACGAAGTGCCAGTAGATCCCGGGCACCTCGACGCCTAAGTGGTCCTTCGCGGCGGGCCCGAAGTGGCCCTTCCAGGCGCGGATGTTGGCGAAGGTCAGGAGGACCAGGCCGACGAAGACGTGCGCGCCATGGAGGCCGGTGAGGCCGTAGAAGATCGAGCCGAACGCTCCATCGCGGGCGCTGAAGCCGATGTGGATGTACTCGTTGATCTGGATGAAGAGGAAGGTCGCGCCGAGCAGCCAGGTCGCCATCAGCCCCATCTGCAGGCCGCGGTGGTTGCCCCGCTTGATCGACTCGAGCGCCCAGTGGACGGTGAAGCTCGAGGAGACGAGGATGCAGGTGTTGACGAGGGCGATCGCGACCGGTAGCTCGAAGCCCTCCGGCGGCCACGAGGCGCCTTCGGGGTTGGAGACGACGCGGAGGAAGAAGTAGGAGGCGAAGAACGCCCCGAAGAGCATGATCTCCGAGACGATGAAGAGGTAGATCCCAAAGGTCTGGCGGTCGATCTTCGAGCTCGCGTTCGCCTCCGGTGGCCCGTGGTGCTCGTGCTCGTCCGTGTGGGCGCCGGCGGCGATCGAGGCGGATTCCATCTAGACCTTCACCTCTTCGGCCGACGTCGGCGCCGGGGCGGCGACGTCGCTGCCGCTCGCCTCGAAGTGCTCGATCGGCTTGTCGGTGAGCTCCTTCACCTTGTCGATCAGGCCCTCCTCGAGCCACTTCGACTGCTGGCCGGCGAGGGTGGAGATCAGGATGTCGTCGACCCGGTAGTGCTCGATCGCGTTCTCGATCGCCGGGTACGGCTCCGGGCTCATCGGCTGGCCGGTCGCGTCGATCTCCGAGCGGTAGAGCTCGGCGAGCGTTGACGAGAGCCGGTCGACCACGTCGCTTCGGCTCAGCTCCCCCGACTTCGGGCAGATCACGGTGTAGCGGTGCGGTTTGTCATCCGCGAGCTGCTTCAGGTGGGCGACCAGGTCCGGACTCGCGATCGTCTGCGTGCCGACGACGAGCGTGTGGGTCACGTCCCAGCGGACCGCATCGTCGTCCACCCGCACCGGGACGTGGGTGACCGGGGTGTCGAGGTGCTCGCGCGCGAACTCCACCAGGTCGCGGCGCCTGAACCCGAAGCGCGACTCATAAAGACAGGACAGCAGGACTTCTCTCGGCTGAAACGCGCGCTCGGCATCGCCAAGGGCGAGCGCGGGATCGGGGTCGAAGATCGCTCCGGAAGCCTCGATCCCGAAGCGGTAGAAGACCGACTGCGTCACCTCGACCCGGCTCAGCGCGGCGTCGCGGGCCTCGTCGCGATCGACGATCTGGCCGACGCTCGGCAGGTTCTGCGGCGCGGCGACGGCGACGGCCTCGGCGCCCGCCTCGACCCGCTCGCGGACCGCCTCGAGCAGCCTGCGGCCGCCCGCCACCTCGTTCATGAACGCGAGCACGACTCCGCCGTCGCTCCAGTCGACGTCGACGGCGACCTCGCCGTCCGGAAGGTTGGCTGTCGACTCGTCGGTCATTGCCTCGTCACCGTCGCGGTTCCGCCCCCGGCGGAACCGGCTTCAGCCTCGGCTGGGACCTCGTGCTCGCGGAGGTCCTTCTCGTCGCCCATGATCGCGTGCCGCGCCCCGGGGACGCCGAACTCGTACGGGCCGCCGACGACGCGCGGGATCTGATCGAAGTTGAAGATCGGCGGTGGCGAGGAGACCTGCCACTCGATCGTCTTCGCCCGCCAGGGGTTCGCGGTCGCGCGCGGGCCGTAGCGCCAGGAGACGAACATGTTGTACATGAAGACCAGCTGCGCGATACCGAGCAGGAACGAGCCGATCGAGATCACCAGGTTCCAGTTGGCGAACTGCGCCGAGTAGTCGGCGACCCGCCGCGGCATCCCCTCCATCCCGACCCAGTGCATGGGGACGAACGTCGCGAGCATGCCGACGAGCGTCAGGTAGAAGTGGACGCGGCCGAGCCGCTCGTCGTACATCCGCCCGGTCATCTTCGGGAACCAGTGGTAGATCCCGGCGAAGATCGTGAAGACCGAGCCGCCGAAGAGCACGAAGTGGATGTGGGCGACGATGAAGTAGGTGTCGGAGACGTGGATGTCGATCGGCACCATGCCCAGCATCACCCCCGAGATGCCGCCGACGACGAAGGTGACGATGAAGCCGAGGCTGAACAGCATCGCCGTCGATTTCAGGTGCAGGACGCTGTTGAACAGCGTTGCCAGCCAGCTGAATATCTTGATTCCGGTCGGGATGGCGATCAGCAACGTGGTGATCATCATCGGGACGCGCAGCCAGGAGAACATGCCGCTGACGAACATGTGGTGCGCCCACACGGTGTAGGAGAGGACGACGATCCCGATCAACGCCAGGGCCATCAGCCGGTAGCCGAAGATCGGTTTCCTGGCGTGTGTGGAGATCACCTCGGAGACGATCCCGAAGCCCGGCAGCATCATGATGTAGACGGCCGGGTGCGAGTAGAACCAGAAGATGTGCTGGTAGCTGAGCACGTCGCCGCCGAGCGCGGCCTGGAAGAAGTTCGTGTGCAGCGCGCGGTCGAAGAGGACCATGAACTGGACGCCGGCGATGAACGGGGTCGCGGCGACGACCAGCATCGAGGTCGAGAGGTTCGCCCAGACGAGCAACGGCATGCGCCAGAACGTCATCCCCGGCGCACGCATAGTGATGATCGTCACGAGGAAGTTCAGGGCGGTCGCCACCGACGAGGCGCCGGCGAACTGCACCCCGAGGTTGAAGAAGGACTGCCCCAGGGGGGCGCCGGTCGAGAGCGGCGCGTAGCCGGTCCAGCCGGCGTCGAACGCGCCGCCGGGGACGAGGAAGCTGGCGAGGAAGAGCAGGCCGGCGATCGGCAGCATCCAGAACGAGAGCGCGTTCAGGCGCGGGAACGCCATGTCCGGCGCCCCGATCATCAGCGGCAGGACGTAGTTCGCGATCCCGGCGAAGACCGGGATCACGAAGACGAAGATCATCAGCGCCGCGTGCGTCGAGAAGAGGCCGTTGAAGACGCCGGGATCGACGATCTGGGTGCCGGGCTGAGCGAGCTCGGCGCGCATGATCATCGCGATCAGGCCACCGGCGAGGAAGAAGAAGAACGTGGTGACGATGTACTGGATCCCGATCACCTTGTGATCGGTGTTGAACTTGAAGTAGTCGCGCCAGGTCTTCGCCCCGTGCTGCGAGTGGTCCTCGGGGATCGTCGGCTTGCCCGCAGCCCAGCGGAACCAGTAGTCGAAGGCGCCGAGGCCGACGAGGAACCCGAGCGGTCCGGTGATCGCGGGGACGATCAGGTGCGGGTAGCCGGTCGACTCGGTCTGGAAGGTGTCGAGCCCGGAGAGCGCGCGCAGGACGACGACCAGGCCGAAGCCGAATCCGGCCCCGAGCAGGAAGCCGAACCCGCCGCGCAGGAGTCCCGGTGCTTTCAGTGCAGCGACCATCGAGATCCGAAGCCTACGAAGCTCCGCCTCCGCTCGCCGACCCGGCGGCCCCCGCCGCCGCCTCTTGCTGCTCGGCGACCCAGGCGTCGAAGTCCTCCTGCGAATGGACGACCACCACCGCTCGCATCGTCGAGTGGCCGAGGCCGCAGAGCTCGGTGCAGACGAGGCTGAAGGTCCCCTCCTCGTTCGGCGTGACGACGAAGGTGTCGTCGACCTCGTCGCCGCCCGGGCCCGAGGGCACCAGGTCGCGCTTGATCCGCCACTCGGGGACCCAGAAGGAGTGCAGGACGTCTAGCGCCTCGACGGTCACCTCGAGCTGGCGGTCGACGGGCACGTGGAGCTCGTCGGTCTCGAGGTAGGTCGGGTTGCCCTCGGCGTCCTCGCCGATCTCGACCTCCGGGTACTCGAACGACCAGGCGAACTGCTGGCCGGTGACGTGGAGCGCCATCCGGTCGTCGGCCTGCGCCTCGATGTCGTCGAGGACGATCCAGCTGTAGCCGGCGGCAACCAGGACGATGACGGTCGGGATCACGGTCCAGGCGATCTCGAGCCTGGTGTTGCCGTGGATCGGCTCGCCGTCGGACTCGTCGCCGGGCTTCGCGCGGTACTTCCAGATCGCGTAGCCGAACATCACCATGACGACGGCGAAGACGAAGCACGAGAGCACGATCATGACGTCGAAGAGCGTGTCGATCGGGCCGGCCTGCTCGGACGCGGCGTCGCCGAACCAGTCGAACTGGAGCAGGAAGACCGAGGACACGGCCGTCAGCACGAGCATGACGAGGGCGAGGCGGGCGTACGTCGAGCGGGTCACCGGTCGCGATTCTATTCATCGCGGGGACGGCGAAAGGCACTGGGTCGCAGCTAGCGTCAAGCCGCACTTGCGGCGAGCACGGCGCGGGCGACGCCCTCCCAGCTCCAGAGTCGCTCGACGGTCGCCCGTAGCACCGTTCCGGCCGCGTCCCGATCCACGGCGGAGAGGGCGAACCAGGCGTTGAGCCGGTCGGAGATCGCCTCCACCGGATGACCCTCGAGCGGGAAGGAGACGAGCCCGGCAACCGCCGGCGGCAGGCTCGCGGCCAGATCCCGGCTGACCTCGGCGGCGCCCGAGTGCGCGGCCGAGACCGGCAGGACGCCGGCGGCCGCGGCCTCCGCCGCGACCATGCCGAAGGCCTCGGGGAAGGTGCTCGGGAAGACGAGCGCGTCGCACGACGGCACGAGCGCGCCGACCTCGTCGTGCTCGAGGCGGCCCGCGAAGCGGACGCTCCCGGCCGCGCTCCCGGCCGCCTCGGCGTAGTCGGCCGGCAGAGCGCTCAGGAACGCGGTGAGGATGGCGAGACGGGCGGGCTCGCCGCCCTCGAGCGCGCGGCCCCGTTCCGCGAGGACTTGCAGGGGGCCGAGGTCGCCGCGCTCCATTGCGCCCCAGATCTCGCGGAGCGCCTGCTCGAGGGCGCCGAAGCCGACGATCAGGAGGCGCGCGTCCGGGTTCCGGGCGTGGACCACAGGCCAGGCGGCGAGGAGCAGGTCGACGCCCTTGGCGACGATCAGCTTGCCGACGAAGACGACGCGGGGGGCGCGGCCCTCGGCGAACCACCCGACCGCCGCCGCGGCCTTGGCGGCGTCCCGATCCCAGGCCGATTCGCCGGCGGTTCGCTTTTCCCCCTCCGCGCGGGCAGACCGGACCAGCGACGCCCCGAGCTCGCGCAGCCGCCCGGCACGTTCGGCGGGCGCCACCGGCGCGAAGAGGGCGGTGTCCACCCCGGGGGGGCCGAGGCGGACCTTGGCGTTGGTCTCCGGGTCGTCGACGGCGAGCCGGAGGCGCTCGGCGATGTGCCCGGAGCCGACCAGGATGCCGGCGGCGCCGTCGCAGGCCTCCTGCGCGTAGGAGCGGAAGCGGTCGAGGTCGGGAAGGATCGAGTAGGAGAGGTCGGAGCCGTGGATCTTGAGCGCGTAGCGAAGCCCGGCGCGGCCGAGGATCACCGGACCCATGATCAGGTGGTTGGCGAGCGCCGCGTCGACCCCGCCGAGCTCGTCGACGAGTCCGCGGACGGCGGCGACGTTGAGCTCGATGTAGCGGTTGAGCTCGGCGTCCGTGAGCTCGCCGAAGGTCTTGACCTCGAAGCCCTCGTAGCTGTCGTGGACGAAGACCGGCAGCAGGCCGCCGATGTCCGGGTTGTGGATCGTCACCGAGCCGCTCGCGCCCGCCGGAGCGAGCTCGGGCCGGTCGCGCTCCTGGCAGACGAGGTGGACCTGATGGCCGAGCGCGGCGAGCGCCCCCGCGAGCCCCGCGTTGTAGACGTTCGAGCCGGTACCGCGCAGGAGGTACCCGTGGAAGATCAGAACCCGCACGCGGGCACCCTACGGTCGGGAGCAGCGGCTATGTTTCCGCCATGCAGAACCAGCGGCAGATCTTTCGCCTTCGCGCACGGATCTCCGGTCGCGAGGCCCTCGCGCCTGCCGAGGCGGACGGCGTCTACATCGACCGCGAATCCGGCGAGGAGCTCGAGCCCGTGACTCGGGTACTTCCGCTTGCCCCTTCGGAGTCCGCGCTCCTGCGCACGCCGGAGAACCTGCGCGCCTGCAACCGCTGCGATCAGCTCATCGGGATCGACGTCACCGACTGCTCGTACTGCGGCCTGCGACAGCCCGCCTACAACGGCTGAGCGCTACTCGCCGGCGTTTCCGCCGCCGCCGCCGCCACCGCCGCCTTCACCACCACCGCCGCCGCCCCCTTCGCCCTCGCCGCCGCCGGCGTTCTTGGGCTCGTAGAACGCCCAGTAGAGGACGCGGGCGGTGGAGTAGTCACAGGCGTAAGTGCGGGTGGAGCGGATCTTCTGCTGAGCCTTGCCGGCCTTGATGTCGTTCTCGGCTTCGCAGGCGCCGTCCTCGCGGCTCGCGCGCCAGATGTTGCTGGTGCGATCGAGCTCGACCGCGAACGAGGTCGACCACGTCGGGACGGAGAGGGCGACGAACTCGCCCGCGCGGATCTTCAACGGCTCGGCGAGGGTGAAGACGCTGTAGCCGCCGAGCGAGGTCGAGAGGTCCATCACCGGCCCCTGAGCCTTGAGCTTGTATTCGCGTTCCTCACCCGTTCGCTTCAGCACGGCGATCCGGGCGGTCGGAGTCATGCCGAGGGAGGCAGAGGTGAAGAAGTCGCCGAAGAACGTGCGCTGCTCCTGATTCGGCTCCGCGAGGTCGATCGCCCAGGCGACCACGCGACCGTCCGAGCGCGCCTTGAACGGGCCGCGCCGACCGTCGGCAACGAGCTGCAATGCGGTCGTCCGCCCGACCGCCTGGCACGGCGACTTCGGGCATGCGGGCGCGGGGGTGCGCGCCGTCTGGCCGAGCTTCGCACCCTCTGCGGGAGCGCTGATCCCAACCGCAACGGCGGCCGTCGCGATACCCGCCGCGAGGAGTGTTCGGCTCTTGTTCGGTCGATTCGGCACTGGAAACGCTGAAAACACCCGGTTACGCCATCCGATGCGGTCCGGGGCAACCAGCATGCATACATTAGGCACGTATGCGCTCGTCGGTAGATTCCGATGTGGTGCCTGCAATAGAGGTAACGGGCCTCGAGCGGACGTTCGAGGGGGAGATCAAAGCCGTCCAGGGGGTCGACCTCGAGGTCGCGGCGGGTGAGATCTACGCATTTCTCGGCCCGAACGGGGCCGGGAAGACGACCACCGTCCGCATGCTGACAACACTTCTGCGCCCCACCGGGGGCAGTGCCAGAGTCGCCGGCCACGACGTCGTCGCGGAGGCGAGCGAGGTACGCCGGGCGATCGGCGTCGCCCTCCAGGAGGCCGCGCTCGACCCATTGATGACCGGGCGCGAGTTGATCCTGCTGCAGGCGACGCTCCACGGGCTCCCGGGTGCCGAGGGCAAGTCACGCAGCGAGGCGCTGCTCTCACGCGTCGGCCTGGTCGAGGCCGCCGACCGGCGCGTCGGCACCTACTCCGGCGGCATGCGGCGACGGCTCGACCTTGCCTCCGCCCTCGTCCACGAGCCGCGCGTTCTCTTCCTCGACGAACCGACCACCGGTCTCGACCCGGTCAGCCGCAAGGCGATCTGGGAGGAGGTGGTGAAGCTCAACCGCGAAGGGACCACGGTCTTCCTCACCACGCAGTACCTCGAGGAGGCGGACCAGCTCGCGAACCGGGTCGGGATCATCGCCAGGGGACGGATCGTCGCGGAGGGCACGCCGACCTCGCTGAAGGCGGAGATCGGCAAGCCGCACCTCGAGATCGGCCTCCTCGACGGCGAGGGAGACCGCGCGAAGGCAATCTGCGAGGCCTTTGGCCGCCCGCTGCCCGAGAAGGACGGCAAGGTCCTGGTCGAGCTCGAAGGCGGAGCCGGCGACATCGCCCAGGTCGTCCGGGCGCTCGACGAGGCGGGGTTGTTGGTGGAGTCGCTCGAGCTGGTCGAGCCGACGCTCGACGATGTCTTCGTCGCGAAGACGGGCGAGCACCTCGAGGGCGACGAGCAGGCCGCGGAACCCGCACCGGAGCCCGAGCCCCTTTGAGCCGGCTGGCCACCAACGCCCGCGTGGTCCGGGCGCTCGCCAACCGTTCGATTCGGCAGACATTCCGGCGGCCGCAGCTGATGGCGCCGATCCTGATCTTCCCCACCCTGCTGCTGGCGGTTCAGACCGGCGGCGCCGGCGGCGCCGTCAACCTCGGCAACTTTCCCACCGACAACTTCCTCAGCTTCATGCTGGCCGGGGCCATGCTCCAGTCCTGCCTGCTCGCCGGCAACACGGGCGGGATCGCGCTCGCCGTCGACCTCGAGATGGGCTTCACCGACCGGCTGTTCGCCGCCCCGATCTCCCGCTACTCCGTCGTCCTCGGCCGGCTCGCCGGCGTTGCCGTCCTGGGCGCGGTCAGCGCCGTCTGGTTCATCGCGATCGGCCTGATCTTCGGCGCCGACTTCGAACAGGGGGTGCCGGGAATGCTCGTGATGGTCGTCCTGACCGCACTCGCGGCCGCGGCGTTCGGCGGCCTCAGCGCATCGATCGCCCTCTACAGCGGCCAGGCCTCGGTGGTTCAAGGACTGTTCCCCCTCGTCTTCGTGATCCTCTTCCTCTCGAGCGCCTTCTTCCCCGCGGAGCTGTTGCTGCAGCCGGCCAAGGCGATTGCCGACTACAACCCGCTCTCATTCATCGTCGAGGGCGTCCGCGAGCCCGTGATCGACTCGCTCACGGCCAAGTCACTGCTCGAGGCCATCGGGGCCGTCGCGCTCGTCGGCGGGATCTCGGTCGCCCTCAGCGCCCTCGCCCTGCGGCGCAGGCTCCGGATCGGCTGAGATGGGGTTCGCTGCCGAACTCGCCACCGTTCGCGCGCTCATCAGGCGCGCCACGAACGAGATCGTGCGCGTTCCCGGCGCGGCGATCCCGGGCGTGCTGGCGCCGACGATCTTCTTCTGCGGCCTCAGCGCCGTCTTCGGCAACCTGCTCGAACTCGGCGGCTACGGAGTCGAGAACTACCAGACGTGGATCCTGCCGATCAGCCTGCTTCAGGGGGCCGGATTCACCGGCGCGGCGACCGGCGTCAACCTCGCCCGCGACATCGAGCAGGGCTGGTTCGACCGCCTGATCGCCTCACCCGCCTCACGCCCGGCCCTGCTCGCCGGCCTCGTCGTCTCGGCGAGCCTGCGCTCGCTGATCCCAGCCGCGGTCCTGCTGATCGTCGGCTTCTCGGTGGGCGTCGAGTGGCCCGGCATCGGCGGCCTGATCCTGACGATCTTCTTCGTCATGGCGACCGGCGCGGTCGCGGCCTGCTGGGGCGTGATGCTGGCACTGCGCTACCGCAGCCAGAGCGCTGCCCCGCTGATGCAGTCGGGCATGTTCGTCCTCGTCCTGACGACCACGGCCTACGCCCCGATCGAGCAGCTCCAGGGCTGGCTCGCCGACATCGCCCGCATCAACCCCCTGACCCAGGTGGTGGAGGCGATCCGACAGGGCTTCCTCGAGGGCGGCTCGATCACGTGGGCCGATACCTGGCCCGGCCTCGTCGCGATCCTGGGCTTTCTCCTCTTCCTCGGCGCCTTCTCGCTGCGCGGGATGGAGCGCGTCTCGTACTGAGCATGCCGAACGGCATGAAACGTCCCGTATGGGGACGAACCTGCCGTTCCGCGGCGCCATGGCCGGTTGGCTTGGGACGGCCGAAGCCTTCGCGGTCTACACCAGGAAGACCGCCGTCGCCGTGTTCGCCGGAGGGCGAGCGGAGGCGAAGGCGATCGCGAAGACGCTCATCGACGCCGCCCGAACCGCGAGTCGGACCGGCTGCCCTCGGTCTCCGATCGCGCGCTGAACGGCGAGCTGCCGTGCCAGCGCCAGGGCGGGCGGTAGGCGCTACTTGTAGCGGTAGGTGATGCGGCCGCGGTCGAGGTCGTACGGCGAGAGCTCGATCTTCACGCGGTCACCGGGGAGGATGCGGATGTAGTGGCGCCGCATCTTGCCCGAGATGTGCCCGAGGACCTCGTGGTCGTTGTCGAGCTTCACCTTGAACATGGTGTTGGGCAGGGCCTCGGTGACCTCACCCTCCATCTCGATTTTCTCTTCCTTCGACATCGGCGCCGGTGAGGGTAGCGCCTCAGGCGTCGCTCAGCGACCCTTGAACGTCGCCTTGCCGGGCCCCTCGGCGAGGAAGCTGGCGACCGCTCGCTGCAGGTCCTCGCTCTTAAACAGGCCCGCAAACTGCTCCGGCGTGACCCGATCCGCCTCGTCGACGCCGCCGGCGCGGAAGCCCCGGATGATCCTTTTCGTGGCGCCGTGGGCGACCGTCGGCCCGTTGGCCAGCTTGGCGGCGAACGCCATCCCCTCGGCGAGCAGGTCGTCGTCGGCGAGCACCCGGGCGACGACGCCCCAGCGCTCGAGCGTCTCGGCGTCGTACAGGTCGCCCGAGTAGACGAACTCGCTGGCCCGCGCCGGTCCGGCGCGCTCGGCCATCCGCTGGGTCCCGCCGGCGCCCGGCGTGAGGCCGACGACGGCCTCGACCAGGCCGAACTTCGCCGAGTTCGAGGCCCAGAGGACATCGCAGCCAAGCGCCACCTCGAGCCCCGCCGTGAGGCAGAGGCCGTGGGCGAGCGCCAGCGTCGGGATCTCGAGCGCCTCGAGCCTGCGGACGGAGTCGATCAGCGGCTGGGAGAACTCGTCGGCGCGCTCGCCGCCGGCGTCGACCACGCGCTGAAAGGCGTTCACGTCCACCCCGCCGCTGAAGATCTTGCCCTCGGCGCGCCAGACGAGAGCCCGCGCGTCGGAGCCCTCGACCTCACCGATGCAGTCGTTGAGCTCGTGGAAGGCGTCGTCGGTGAACAGGTTCACCGGCGGATTCGAGAGCACGATCGAGGCCACGGGGCCGTCGCGCTCGAGCCGGATGACCGCCACCTCAGGCGCCCGAGCGGATCGTGTCGGCGACGGCCTTGATCGCGGCGGGGTCGCCGCCCACGGGCCGCCACGGCAACTGCAGCGGGTCGTCCTCGTAGCGCGGGATCACGTGCAGGTGGTAGTGGAAGACCGTCTGCCAGGCGGCCGGGCGGCAGGCGTTGAGGATGTTGAACCCGTCGGGCTCGAGCGTCTCCTCCATCTGCGCGGCGAGGCGGCGGGCGGCGGTGATCGTTCGCTCCAGCGCCTCGTCGGTCATATCCATCAGGTCGACGTGGTGTTCGCGAGGGATCACCAGCGCGTGCCCGCGGGTGGCGGGGTTGATGTCCATGAACGCGAGTGTGTCCTCGTCGGAGTCGATGATCTCCGCCGGCAGGTCGCCGGCGACGATGCCGCAGAAGATGCAGTCCGTAGCCACGATCCGGGAGCCTATTTGACCGACCCACGCGCTAGCTCTATGGCGTCGGCGCGCGATGCGACCTCGCCTGCGAAGACCGCGGCGGTGATCTCCTCGAGCACGCGGCCGAGCTCGGGGCCGGGATCGATCCCGATCGCCTCGGCGAGCTCGTCGCCCGCGATCGGCGGGCGCGGGGGGCCGTCGCGATGCCAGGCGAGGGCGTCGGGGAGAACCTCGCGGGCGAGCTCGAGGTGGGCGGCGATCATCTCCTCACTCGCGGTCGGCCCCTCGCCGCGCGCGGCGAGACGGTCGGCGATCGTCAAGAGGGTGACGTCGGCGGCGACGGGCTCGCAGGTGCGCAGGTACTCGTAGATCCGCCGCCGGGTCAGGGGCCGCTCGTGGGTCATGAATCCGAGGTGGAGGTGGTGCAGCGTGAGCCCCTGGAGGTGGCGCGAGAGCGCCCGGCTCGTCTTCAGCCGCGCGCAGGCCTCGGCGACGATCTCGGCGCCGACACGATCGTGGCCGACGAAGGAGACGAAGCCCTCCGGATGCTCCTTTCGCGTCGCCGGCTTGCCGGTGTCGTGGAGCAGGGCGCCGAAACGGAGCGCGCCGCCGCGGGTGAGGTCGTCGCCGAGCGGTTCGGCGAGCAGCTCGGCGACCTCGCCCGCGGATTCGCCGGCATAGCGGCCGAGATCGCGCTCCACCTCCAGCAGGTTCTCGAGCACGAGGGTCGTGTGGCCGTGGACGTCGAGGTGATGATTGGGGTTCTGCTCGACCCCGCGGAGCTGCTCGAGCTCGGGCAGCACGCCAGCGGTCGCCTCGAGCCGGTCGAGCAACGCAATCCCGCGCAGCGGGTCGGCGCCGCAGACGAGCAGCCGCAGCTCGGCGAGCTGGCGCTCCCCCGCCGGCTCTCCGGCCCGCGAGGCCTCAGCCCGTGCGAGCGCGAACGTCTCATCGCCGATCTCGAAGCCGAGCTCGGCCGCGAGCCGCGCCGCCCGCAGGAGCCGCAGGGGGTCGTCGGCGAAGCTGCGCTCCGATGCGGCGCGGAGCAGGCGGCGCTCGATGTCGGCGACGCCCCCGGTCGGGTCGAGCGGCGAGGCGTCGGGCTGGGAGAGCGGGACCGCGAGCGCGTTGGCGCTGAAGTCGCGCAGCACCAGGTCCTCCTCGATCGCCTCGGCGCGGAGCGCCGTGACGTCGACGTGCCAGCTGCGGTCGCGCGCCTGCGCTCGCCAGGTGCGGAACTCGGCGGACAGCTCGAACGCCGGGCCGCCGGCCGCCCCGGCAATCTCCCGCGCGGCGGCCTCGGGGTCGCCTCCGAGGACGAGGTCGACGTCGACGACCTCGCGTCCGAGGATCGCGTCGCGAACCGCGCCGCCGACGACCCACACCCCCGGCGTCTCCGCGAGGGCGCCGCGCGCGGACTCGACCGCGGGGACAGCGGCGAGCGCCGTCACGTGACGTACTCGCGCGGGACGCGAGAGCTGATGGCGCAGGTGACCTCGTAGTTGATCGTCTCGAGCCGGCGGGCGATCTCCTCGGCCGTGATCTCCTCCCCATTCTGGACCCCGATCAGCACCGCGGGGGCGCCCGCCTCGACGTCGGGATCGGACCCGAGGTCGACCGTGAGGTTGTCCATCGACACCGTGCCGACGAGCGGGCGGCGACGGCCGCCGACGAGGACGTAGGCGTTGTTGGAGAGCGCGCGGCGCACGCCGTCGCCGTAGCCGATCGGAATCACGCCGACGGAGGTTGCCGCCGGAGCCCTCCAGCTGCGCCCGTAGCCGGCGCTGTCGCCGGCCTCGAAGCGCTTCACCGCGGCGACGTAGGAGCGCAGGGCAAGCGCTGGCTCGAGCCGCCGCTCCCGCGCCGAGCCGCCGAACGGGTCGAGCCCGTAGATCGCGATGCCGCAGCGGACCATGTCGAAATGCGAGGACGGGTCGCGCAGGGTGGCGGCGCTGTTCGCGGCGTGCACGAACAGGCCCTCGTGACGAGGACGCAGCTCCTCGACCAGGGCGCCGAACCTGCTCAGCTGCGCGTCGAAGAAATCCGAGTCGGTCTCGTCGGCGGTCGCGAAATGGGTCCAGAGGCCGGTGAGGTCGACCTCCTCCGCAGCCGCCACCTGGTCGCTGAGGCCGACGACGAGCTCGGGATCCCGCTCACCGAGGCGGCCCATCCCGGTGTCGTACTTGACGTGGACCCGAGCCCGGACGCCCAGGGCCCGCGCGCGCGTGCGAACGAGCTCGAGGAAGCCTGGCCGCCAGACGCCGAGATCGGCGCCTGCGCCGAGGGCGACGTCGAGCTCGGCCGCCGTCAGGGCCCCGAGGACGAGCAGGCGCGCGTCCGGGAAGGCCTCGCGCAGCTCACGCGCCTCGCCGGCTGACGCGGTGGCGAGCCAGCTCGCGCCTCCCTCGAGCGCCGCACCGGCGCTGTCGACCGCCCCGTGTCCGTAGCCGTCGGCCTTGACGACAGCGCAGAGCTCCGTCGCGGAGCCCAGCTCGGCGCCGAGGCGGGCGCAGTTGCGCTCGATCGCGCCCAGCTCGACGAGCGCGCTCGCCCGCTCCCCCACCCCCCCGCTCATCCGGAGGCCTCCCCCGCGAGCGCCCGCGGAAGTGCCGCCACGACGTCGCCGGCGATCACGCCCTCCACCGCGCCGATCTCCGAGGCAGCCAGCTGCCCGGCGCGGGCATGGGCGAGGACAGCGGCGCAGGCGGCGGCGAAGGGTTCGAGGCCACGGGCCAGGAGGGCGGCGACGACACCGGTGAGCACGTCGCCCGTCCCCGCGGTCGCGAGCGCGGGGCTGGAGAGCGCATTGACGCCGAAGCTCCCGTCGGGCCCGGCAACGATCGTGTCGTCCCCCTTCAACACGACGATCGACTGCGAACGCTCGGCGGCGGCGAGCGCGTGCGAGAGGCGGCTCGCGTTGATCTCGTCCGACTCCCGCCCGAGCAGCCGAGCGAGCTCACCGGCGTGCGGGGTGAGCACCGTGGGCGAGGTACGCGCGGCGAGCGCCTCGACGTTGCCGGCGAGCGCGTTGAGCCCGTCGGCGTCGATCACCAGCGAGGCCTCGATCCGCGCGACGGCGTCGGCGACGAGCCGTTCGGTCCCCTCCCCCCGGCCGAGCCCCCCGCCGAGCGCAACGGCGGCTGCCCGCTCGGCGGCGGCGACGATCTGATCGCCGGCGTCGGGCGCGATCGACCCGTCGAGCGATGGGAGCCCGCGCGACATTGCCTCGGTCAGCTTCACCTCGAAGATGTGCTCGAGCTCGCCGGGCACGGCGACCGTCGCGTAGCCGGCCCCCGAGCGCATCGCCGCCTCCGCGTTAAGGCAGACGGCGCCGGTGAGGCCGCGCGAGCCGCCCACGATCAGGACCTCGCCGGAGCTGAACTTGGTCGAGCTCGACCCCCGTGCCGGGAGCGGGGCGAGCGCTCCGGCTCCGATCACGCCGCCGCGCGCCTCGCCCGGATCCCCGTCCGGGATCCCGATCGGCGCCACGCGTAGCTCGCCGGTGCCCCACTTTCCGGGGGCGACGCGGTGGCCGACCTTCGCGGCGTGGAAAGCCACGGTGACGTCGGCATCGACCGCGGCACCGGCGATCTCCCCGGTCGAGGCGTCGACGCCGGATGCGATGTCGGCCGCGATCACGGGAGCGCCGGCGCCGTTGACCGCCTCGATCACGACCGCTGCCGGATCGCGCGGCGCACCATCGAAACCGGTGCCGAAGATCGCGTCGACGATCGCCCCGGATTCCGCGAGCGCGGCCGCCGGGTCATCGCCGAGCTCGCGGACCGAGCCGCCGAAGCGCTCGAGGTTCGCGGCGGCATCGCCGGAGAAGTCCGAGACCGGCCACACGGTCAGCACCTCGACCATGTGCCCTGACTCGGCCAGGCGCCTCGCGGCAACGAGGCCGTCGCCGCCGTTGTTTCCCTTCCCGCAGACGATCCGGATCGGTCCCTCGCCGGCGACGGACTCTGCCGCGTCGGCCAGCGCGAGCCCTGCCGCCTCCATCAGCTCGAGCGAGGGAACACCGCGCCCTTCGATCGCCCAGGCGTCGATCGCGCGCATCGAGGGCGCGTCGAAGAGCGGCTCGAGCCAATCCTCCACGCGGCGGAATCTACGTCAGAACCGCCTCCGGGCTGGGTTGGGCGCAAGCCGGGTGCGCCATCGCAGCCTTTGTCGATCGAAAGGTGTCTTTGTCAACCCACGGTTGACAAAGAGCCCGCTCGCTAGCGAGAGAGGCGCGGGTCCGGGGTCAGGTTTGAGGCCTGGCCATCACCATCGCGATCGCGAGGTCGCGGGAATGGCTGAGCGACAGATCGAGCTCGACCCCCCGGTCGCGCGCTACCTCCGCGGTGCGGCCGTGCAGGACGAGGCGCGGTGGCCCGTCGCCACCGCCCGCGACCTCCGCCTCCCGCGGGGTGAGGTAGGAGAGCTGCAGCGCTTTGAGCGTCGCCTCCTTGGCGGCGAAGCGCGCCGCAAGATGCCTGCCCGGTCTCGCGGTGGCACGGCAGTGGGCGAGCTCGGCCGGAGTGAACAGGCGCTCGGCGAGCCGCGGCCGGCGCTCGAGCGCGCGCTCCACCCGCTCGATCTCGATCAGGTCCACGCCGATCACCGCGACACCAAGGTATCCCAGCTGACCCGGCCGCCCCCGGAGGGCGAAGCCCGAGGAGACGGGCGGAACGTTCGGTATTACTCGTTCCCGACCGCGAGCCGCGCGATCGCGAGGTCGCCGTCGACCCGGCTCCCGGCGATCAGGTAGCCGAGCGCCTCGAAGTAGGGGATGGCCTTTGCGTAGTCGCGGCCCTCGTCCACGCCGCCGGCCTGGGCGAACGGCAGCAGCCCGGGGAGCGCCGCGTAGAAGTTCGGCGCGTAGTCGGAGCCGAGCGCGTCGGTGGCCTGCTGATAGAGCGCGTCGTCGGCGAGCGGGTGGTCGGTACCGCTGACCTCGGCGGCCGATGCGCCGAGTGAGGCGACGACCTCCGTACCGCTGACCCCGACCTCGAGCCGGTCGGTGCCCGTCGGCGCGCCGACGGAGAATCCGTAGTCGAAGCCCTCAGGCGCCGGGCCGATCGCGGCCTGCGGCTGCTCGCGCTCGATCAGCCGCTGGGCGCCCTCGAGCAGTTCCCGCGGACCCTCGGGATCGTTGGTCTCGGCGAGGACGCCGAAGCTGCCGTCTTCCGGGGTGCCGGCGAGGAAGCCCGAGACGTCACCCAGCCAGCCCGCCACATCCTCGCCCAGGTCGACCCCGGTCTCGGCCTCGAGCTGCTGCTGCAGACCGGCGGCGCCGGGGATCCCGCTGGTCTCCACCTGATCGATCGTGCGGATGAGGAAATCACCCAGCGAAGGAAGCGCTACGGCGAGGACGGAGCTACCCGGGAGCGACTCGAGCAGCGAGGAATCGGTCGCGATCGCGTCGGTGTCGTCGAGGGAGGTGACGAAGTCGACGTCCGCTCCGGCGCTCGTGAGCTCGACGCCGGCGACGAGCGGCCCCGCGATCCCGCCGGCGAAGAGCGGGTGCAGGATCCCGCCGGCGACCGGCGGGATCTCTCCGGCGGCGATCGCGGCGTCGACCGCCATCCCGACCTCGGCGAAGACGCTCACCAGCGGGTCGTCGCCGAGCGCGTCGACGCGGTCGGCGTACTCGTCGCTCGCGGCGAGTGACTCGCCGTCCTTCGCGTCGATGGCGACCTTGAGCGCCGCTTCGCTGCCGAGCACGAACACGTCGTCGATCATGCCGAGCGCCTCACCGCTGCCGCCGATGTACTCGTAGCCCCCGTAGGTGCGCTCCCCTGTGAGGGTGTCGATCTGGCTGACGCGATCGATGAACGCTTGTGCCGCGTCCTCGTCCGCAACCTCGGCGAGGAGGGCGAAGTCCGGGAGGCCGAACTCCTCGCTGGGCTCCAACGAGAGGACGAAGAGGCCGGCGCGTTCGCCGAGCCACGGCTCGATGTCGTCGGCAAAGCGGACCGGGACGTCGTTGTCGGCGAGCAGGCCGTCGAGGCCCTGCGTCAGCCGCGCGCCGGCATCCGGCTCGCCGAGATTGGCGGCAAACGAGGCGATCGCCTCGCGAGTGTCCGAGTCAGGGCGCACAGAGACCTCGGCGTAAAGCGGCACGTCGGGCGGAGCGAGGTCGGCCAGGCCGCCGTCCTCACCGCCGCCACAGGCCGTGAGGGCACCCGCAGCGAGAGCGAGAACCCCCGCGATCGGGAGCAGGCGTCGGTTCAAGGGGCGCGAGATAGTAGAGAGGCGGTCCGGCGGTCGGACTACTCGACCGTGACCGTCTTCGCCAGGTTTCGCGGCTGATCGACGTTCAGGTCGAGCATGCGGGCGACGTGGTAGGCGAGCAGCTGGAGCGGGAGCACCGCCACGATCGGCTGCAGGATCCAATCGGTGCGGGCGACCTTGATCGTCAGGTCGGCGACCTCGGCAACGCGGTCATCGCCCTCGGTGGCGATCGCGATCACGTCGGCATCGCGGGCGCGGACCTCCTCCATGTTGGACAGCATCTTGTCCAGGACCGGGCCCTCGGTGGCGATGCAGACGACCGGCGTGGATTCGTCGAGCAGTGCGATCGGCCCGTGCTTCATCTCGCCCGCGGCGTACGCATCGGAGGGGATGTAGGAGATCTCCTTCATCTTCAGCGCGCCCTCGAGGCAGACGGGCAGGCCGATGTTGCGGCCGAGGTAGAGGAAGAAGCGGCCCTTGTGCTCGGCGCGGGCGATTGCCTTGACCTGGTCGGCCGTGTTGACCAGCGTCTCCTGGATCGCGTGCGGGAGCGCCTTCATCTCGGCGATCAGCGCGGTCAGGCGCTCCTGCGGCAGCGCCTCGCGCTCCTGTGCGATCCAGAGGCCGAGCAGGTACATCGCCGCGACCTGAGCGGTGAAGGTTTTCGTCGCGGCGACGCTGACCTCGAGTCCCGAGCGGGTGAAGAGGACGGCGTCGGCGTCGCGCGTGGCCTGGCTGCCCATCACGTTGGTGAGGGCGAGGACCTTGGCGCCGCGCTCGCGCGCGAGGCGCATTGCCGCGAGGGTGTCGGCGGTCTCGCCCGACTGGGTGATGCCGATCACGAGGTCGCGCTCATCGAGCACCGGATCGCTGTAGCGGAACTCGGAGGCGACGTCCATCTCGACCCGGACCCGCGCCCACTGCGAGATCGCGTAGCGGCCGACGAGGCCGGCGTGATAGCTGGTGCCGCAGGCGACGATCACGATCCGCCGCATGTCCCTGATGAACTCCGGATCCAGGTCGAGCTCGGAGAGGTCGACGCGGTCGAGGTCGGGAAGCCGGTCGGTGATCGTCTCGGCGACGGCGTCGGGTTGCTCGTGAATCTCCTTCAGCATGAAGGTCGCGTAGCCACCCTTCTCAGCCGTCTCCTCGTCCCAGCTGACCTCGTCGACCTCACGCTCGACCGGGGTCCCGTCGACCTCGATGATCCGGGCGCCGTCGCCGTTGACGGTGACGATCTCGCCGTTCTTGAGTCCGAGGACGGTGCGAGTCTCGGCGAGGAAGGCCGGAATTGCGGAGCCGACAAAGCTCTCGCCCTCGCCGAGGCCGACGATCAGCGGGCACTCCTGGCGCGCGGCCACGAGCGTGTCTTGATGGTCGGCGTGCATGGCGACGAAGGCGTAGTGACCGCGAAGCTGGGCGAAGGCGAGTCGGACGGCCTCGGTGAGGTCGCCGGCGTAGTGCTTCTCGATCAGGTGGGCGACGATCTCGGCATCGGTCTCCGAGGTGAAGGCGTGTCCGTCGGCAGTGAGCTCGCGGCGGAGCTCCGCGTGGTTCTCGACGATCCCGTTGAGGACGATGTGGACGTTGCCGTCGCAGTCACCGTGCGGATGGGCGTTCTCCTCGGTCACCCGGCCGTGGGTGGCCCAGCGGGTGTGGCCGAGTCCGATCGTCGCCGGCGGGGCGGCGACCGCGAGCGCTCCGTGCTCGCCGCTGACCGGGACCGCAGCCTCGAGCCCGACCGCCTCCCGCAGGTTCGCGAGGTTGCCGACCGCGCGCACGGTGTTGACCTCCCCATCGTCTGAGAGCAGCGAGATTCCAGCCGAGTCGTAGCCGCGGTACTCGAGTTTCTCGAGTCCCGCGATCAGCAGATCACGACACGGGCGCTTGCCCACATATCCGACGATTCCGCACATATGAGGACGGTTCAGGGTAGCGCCGCGAGACCCCTCGGCCCGGCGGCCTAGCCGAGTTCTGATTCGACGATGGCGACGAGCCGCCTGCAGACGTCGTCGCATTCCTCGTGCGTGGGCGCCTCCGCCATCACGCGGACGAGGGGCTCGGTGCCCGAGGCGCGGACGAGCACCCTGCCGCGGCCGGCAAGCGCCTTCTCCTCGCGCTCGACCGCGTCCCACAGAGCCGCCGCGCCTTCAACCGCCGAGCGGTCGGCGATCGCGACGTTGACCAGGCTCTGCGGCAATCGCGTCATCGGCCTCGCGGCGGCGAGCTCGTCCTCACCGAGCGCGCGCAGCGTCAAGAGGGCGGCGGCGATCCCGTCGCCGGTCGGGGCGAAGTCGGTCCAGATCAGGTGCCCGGATTGCTCGCCCCCGAGTGACCATCCCCGCCGGTCGAGCTCGGCGGACACGTGACGGTCGCCGACCGGCGTCGTGGCGACGTCGATCGCCGCTTCGCGCATCGCCGTGTGGAAGCCGTAGTTGCTCATCACCGTGACCGCGACGCCGCCGCCCGCGAGGGCGCCGCGACGGTGGAGGTCGAGCGCGGCGAGCGCGATCAGCTCGTCGCCATCGCGGACCGTGCCCTCGCCGTCGACGGCGATCACCCGATCGCCGTCTCCGTCGAAGGCGAAGCCGATCGTCGCCTCGGATGCGGCGACGCGCTCGGCGAGCGCCTCTGGATGGGTCGACCCGCATCCCTCGTTGATGTTCCGGCCGTCGGGCTCGGACGCGATCACGTCGACCTCGGCGCCGAGCCGGGCGAAGATCTCGGGCGCGGCGCGGTGGGTGGAGCCGTTGGCGCAGTCGAGGACGATCCGGCGGTCGCTGAGATCGAGGTCGAAGGCGCCGACGAGCGCCCGTAGGTAGTCGTCGAGGCCGCCGTGAAGCTCCTCCACCCGACCGCGAACGGCGCCGCCCGCACGTTCCGCGAGCAGTTCACGAACGCGTGCCTCGAGGGATGCCTCCTCCTCGTCGGCGAGCTTCGATCCCTGCGGGCCGAAGAACTTGATCCCGTTGTCACGCCACGGGTTGTGGGAGGCGGATACGACGGCAGCGAGATCGAGGCCGAGCTTGCGGACGAGAATCGACGCCGCCGGCGTCGGCAGGACCCCGGCGGAAAGCGCGTCGCCGCCGGCCTCGGCGATCCCGTCGGCGAGCCCCTGTTCGAGCATCGGGCCCGGACTCGCGGGTGTCGCGGACGATCAGAACCTGCGGGCGCGGGGTTCCGATCCGCTCCGCGGCGGCACGTCCGAGCGCCCGCGCGAGCTCGGCGGTCAGGGTCTCCCCCGCGACGCCGCGAACCCCATCTGTTCCGAACAGCTTCACCGCGCGGAGGCGGGTCGCCGCCCGGGCGCTACCGCTTGCTGAACTGCGGCCGCTTACGGGCCTTCTTCAACCCGGCCTTCTTGCGCTCCTTGCGGCGCGCGTCCCGGGTGAGCAGGCCCCGTCGCTTGAGCTCGCCTCGGAGCTCGGGGTCGATCTCGGTCAATGCCCGCGCGATCCCGTGGCGGACGGCGCCGGCCTGGCCGGCGATGCCGCCTCCGTGCACCCGTACCCACACGTCCACCGTTTCCTCATAGCCGGCGGTGACCAGGGGCTGGCGGACGACGGTTCGAAGCGCTGGGCGCGGGAAGTACTCCTCGAGGCTCTTCTCGTTGACGGTGAGGCTGCCGCCGCCGCGGCGAACGACTACCCGCGCGATCGAGCTCTTGCGCTTTCCGGTCGCCTGGATCAAGGCGTCCTTGGCGAGCTCGACCTGGGGCGTCGAGCGGGCAACCGGCTCGTCGCTCGAGGCGGCCTCTGCCTCGCGGCGTGCCTGCTCCTCCGCCTCGGCCTCGAGACGGGCGCGCTCCTCGGCGCTGAGCTCGCGCTCGGGCTCGAGCGCGATCGGCTCGAGGTCGGCACCGGGGGCCGCCGGCTTCGCGGGTGCGTCGCCGCCGCCCTTCGGCTGCTCGGGCTTGGCTGCGGCCGGCTCCTCGGGCGCGGGCTTCTCTGCCGCGGGCTCCGCGGCGGGCGGCTCCTCGGCAGCGGGCGCGGGCTCCTCGGGAGCGGGCGCGGGCTCCTCGGGAGCGGGCGTCTCTTCAGGCGCGGCGGCGGGCTCCTCGGCGGCCGGCGGCTCTTCGGGCGCGGGCGGCTCCTCGGCGGGAGGCTCCTCGGCGGCGGGCTCCTCTACGGGAGGCTCCTCGGCGGGAGGCTCCTCGGCTGAAGGCTCCTCGCCGGCGGGCTCCTCTACGGGGGGCTGCTCGGCAGTGGGCTCCTCGGCGTCGGGCTGCTCGGGGGTCTCGTTCGGCTCGTCCGCGTTCAAGTCTGGATCTCCATCGGCTTCGGCTGCTGGGCAGCGTGGGGGTGCTCGGGGCCGGCGTAGACCTTGAGCTTCTTAATCTGCTGGCGGGCGAGGCGGTTGCGCGGGAGCATCCCGGCGACCGCCTTGCGGATCACTTCTTCCGGTCGGCGCTCGAGCATCTCGCCCAGCGTGCGCGAGCGGATCCCGCCCGGGTAACCGCTGTGGCGCCAGTAGACCTTGTCCGTGCGCTTCTTCCCGGTGACCACGATCTTCTCCGCGTTGATGACGACGACGAAGTCGCCGGTATCGCAGTGGGGCGTGTACTCGGGCTTACGCTTGCCGCGCAGCGCGTCGGCGATCTGGGTCGCAAGGCGCCCGAGGGTCTTGCCCTCGGCGTCGACGACGTACCAGTCCCGCTGGCGATTCTCGGGTGTAGCGACGTAGGTCTTCATGGTGCGCACGAAAGCCGCCCCCACGATTCAGTGATCGCAGGCGCGGCCGGATGATGATAGTGAAGGGCCCAGTGCAAGGAGCAGAGCGCAGAAAGCTGGTGGTCGCAATGTGCGCGGCGCTGATCGGAGGGGCGATGATCGCAGCCCACGCGGGGGCGGGCCCGCCGCGCGCTGCGCCCAGCGGCGTCGGGTTCTCCCTCCGCGGTGCCGACGTCGCGCCGGGGACCGCGTACTTCGACGGGCCGAAGCGAATCCGGGTCGACTTCCGCTTCGCCGCTGAGCGCCCGGTCGACGTAATCGTCAAGGTCGTCCGGGTGGACAGCGGCGATCCGGTGCGACGGTGGGTGATCAAGGGGGCCGAACCCGGGCGCGCCCACCGGCAGACGTGGGACGGGCGCAAGGCGTCGGGAGCGGTGCCGGCCGACGGCGCCTACGAGTTCCGGATCGGCCCACCCGGGCACGCGGGGGCGACGGCCGGGCGGGTCGTCTTTCACGACCACGTCTTCCCCGTCGCCGGTCCGCACAGCTACGGCGACCGCTTCGGCGAGGCGCGAAGCGGCGGGCGCGTGCACGAGGGACAGGACCTGCCGGCGGGATGCGGGACGCCGCTCGTCGCCGCGCGCGGAGGCCGGGTCCAGGCGCGGGGCTCAAGCGACGCCCTCTACGGCTACTGGGTGCTGATCGACGGCGTCGGGACCAAGCACGATCACTTCTACTCCCACCTCGAGGCGCCGACGCCGCTCGGCGACGGCGATCGGGTGCGGACCGGCGAGCGCGTCGGGGCGGTGGGCAAGACCGGCAACGCCCGGAGCGAGTTCTGCCAGCTCCACTTCGAGCTCTGGCCCGAGGGCTACCGAAACGGTGCGCCGCGAGACCCGCTGCCGTTCCTCAGAGACTGGGACCGGTTCTCTTGAGCGCAACCGAGGGGCGTGAGCAAGCCGATCGCTACCGGCGCTCGGCGGGAATCGTGTCGGCGGCGCTCGGGCTCTCAGGGGTCCTTCTCTACGCCTTCTTCGCTCTCGCATCGCACGAGCTGAGTCGCGACGAGTACGGGCAGATCGTCGTCCTCTGGCTGATCGTGATCGGCCTGGTCTCGATCCTCTTCAGACCCGTCGAGCAGCTCCTGGCGCGTGAGCTCGCGGTCGCCCGGGCGACGGGCACGGCGCAGGGCCCCGCGCTCCGCTCAGCCGCCCTCATCGCCCTGGGCCTGGTCGGCACCTTCGTCGTCGTCGCGCTCGCGCTCCGCGGGCCGCTCGAGGACGACGTCCTCGGGGGCGACGCGTTCCTGTATTGGTGCTTGGTCGCCGGGGTCGTGACCTTCGGCGGGGACTACTACCTGCGGGGGGTCCTCGCCGGCCGCGGCCGGTTCGACCTCTACGCGGTCCAGTTGGTGACCGAGTGCACGGTTCTCGTGGCGACGGGCGCGCTCGGCGCGCTCGGCGTGCTCGGGGGTGTTAGCTCGTTCGCCTTCGCAATCGCGATCGCGCCGCTGCTCGGGCTGACGGTCGCGCTCGTGGCACGGCTCAGCGGCCGCGTCCGCGGCGAGCGCAGCGAGGTCACGGTGACCGACGGCGCCGGAGGTCTCTCCGGCCACGGCGGATTCGCCGCGGCGGTCCTGGCGGTGATGGTCTGCGAGCAGGTCCTGATCAACGCCGGCCCCCTGTTCGTCCGTGCGACCGAGGGGGTCGCAGTGGCCGGGTTCATGTTCAACGTCCTCATGGTGGCGCGCGCCCCGGCAGCGCTCTTCCAGGGGATCGCCGCAAGCCTTCTCCCTCACCTCGCGGGAAGCCTGCGAGAGGAGGGCGGCGGCGAGCGTGACTACCACGACGCGATTCGGTCGACCCTGATCGGGGTGCTCGCGTTCACGGCGGCCACCGTCGCCGGCCTCCTGCTCGTCGGACCCGAGGCGATGCAGCTCGTCTTCGGCGACAAGTTCTCCTACGACCGCGAGGACCTGATCCTGGTCGCGGTCGGGATGGGCTTCCTGCTTGCCGCCGCAACGCTGACCCAAGCGTGCTTCGCCCGTGGTCGCGCGGCCGTCGCCGCCGTCGCCTGGGGCCTCGCCGCAACTGCCTTCATCCTCTACAACCTCACCGACGCATTGGATCCGACCCTGCGAGTCGAGACCGGCTTTCTCGGGGCGACCGCGGCCCTCGCGATCGCGCTCTACGTGATCGAGCGACCCGCGTCCGATCCGGGCGAGTCGCTGGAGCCCGACTCCGCCGATGCGCTGCAGGCCAGACTCGCCGCCGCGGACGAACTGGCGTAGGGCTCAGGCCCCTATTCCCACTCGATCGTCGCCGGAGGCTTCGAGGAGACGTCGAGGGCGACGCGGTTGACGCCGCGGACCTCGTTGATGATCCGATTGGAGACGCGCTCGAGCAGGTCGTAGGGGAGCCGCGCCCAGTCGGCGGTCATCGCGTCCTTGGAGGTCACAGCGCGGATCACGATCGGATAGGCGTAGGTGCGGCCGTCGCCCTGGACGCCGACCGAGCGGACGACCGGCAGGACGCAGAAGGACTGCCACAGCTCGCGGTACAGGCCGGCGGCCTTGACCTCCTCCTGCAGGATCGCGTCGGCGTCGCGAAGGATGTCGAGGCGCTCCCTGTTGACCTCGCCGCCGACGATCCGGATCCCGAGGCCCGGACCGGGGAACGGCTGGCGCCAGACGACGCGGTCGGAGAGTCCGAGCTCGGCGGCGACCTCGCGCACCTCGTCTTTGAACAGCATCCGCAGCGGCTCGACCAGATCGAAGCCGAGCTCCTCCGGGAGCCCGCCGACGTTGTGGTGCGACTTGATCGTCTCGGCGCTGCGACCGTCTCCCCCGGACTCGATCACGTCCGAGTAGAGCGTCCCCTGGACCAGGAAGCGGACGTCGGGCAGCTTCTCGGCCTCGGCCTCGAAGACGCGGATGAACTCCTCACCGATGATCTTCCGCTTGCGCTCCGGCTCATCGACGCCGGCGAGCCTGTCGAGGAACCGCTCCTCGGCGTCGACGTGAATCAGGTTGACGCCGAGCTCGCGCATCGCCTCGACCACCTGTACCGCCTCGTTCTTTCGCATCAGGCCATGGTCGACGAGCACGCAGGTGAGCTGATCGCCGATCGCCCGGTGGACAAGGGCCGCCGCGGTCGCGGAGTCGACGCCTCCGGAGAGCCCGCAGATCACGCCGGCGTCGCCGACCTGCTCGCGGACGCCGGCGATTTGCTCGTCGATCACCGAAGCCGGCGACCACTGCTCGGTGCAGCCGGCGATCTCGCGCAGGAACCGCTCCAGGATCTGCTGTCCATACGGCGTGTGGACGACCTCGGGGTGGAACTGGATCCCGTAGAGGCCGCGCTCGGTGTGCTCGAGCGCGGCGACCGGCGATCCCGGGCTCGCGCCAAGCGCGGTGAAACCCTCCGGCGGCGAGAAGACCGAGTCACGGTGACTCATCCAGCACTGCTGCTCCGGCGGCATGCCGGCGAGCAGCTTGCCGCCGTCTCCCGCGAGGGTGAGCGCGGTGCGGCCGAACTCGCCCGCCTCGGCGCCCTCGACCTTGCCACCGAGCTCGAGCACCATCGCCTGCATCCCGTAACAGATGCCGAGCACCGGGATCCCGAGCTCGAGCAGTTCGCGGCGAAGCCGCGGCGCCCCGTCGGAGTACACGGAGGCGGGGCCGCCCGAGAGCACGAGCGCAGCCGGACGGCGTTCGCGGATCGTCTCGAGGTCGAGGTCGTGCGGGAGGAGCTCCGCGTAGACGCCGCACTCGCGGATCCTCCTCGCGATCAGCTGCGAGTACTGGCCGCCGAAGTCGAGCACGAGGACCTCCTCGTGCGCGGTCTGGGGCGGGGCTACCTCGGCTGCTTCGTCTGACGCGGGCTCGGGGGGGTTCCTGAGAGTCGCGTCAGGCATCCGTGGCTGCGATGCCGTTCGCGACCCGGGCGCGGCCGTTCGATCCCATGCCGACCGACTGCGAGCGCTGCAGCTGCTTGCCCTCGGTCTGGAGCGCTGGCGCGACCATCACCTCGGCGCGCTGGAAGTCGCGGATGTCCTCGTAGCCGCAGGTGGCCATCGAGGTCCGCAGGGCGCCGATCAGGTTGAAGGTGCCGTCGTTCTCGTGCGCCGGGCCGAGCAGGATCTGCTCCAGGCTGCCGTCCTGGTGGGTGGCGACCCGGGTCCCGCGGGGCAGCGAGGGATGGAACGTCGCCATGCCCCAGTGAAAGCCGCGGCCGGGCGCCTCGGTGGCGCGAGCGAGCGGCGAGCCGATCATCACGGCGTCGGCGCCACAGGCGATCGCCTTCGAGAGGTCGCCGCCGGTCCGCATGCCGCCGTCGGCGATCACATTGCAGTACTCGCCGGTCTCGAGCATGTGCTGGGCGCGCGCCGCGGCGACGTCGGCGATCGCGGTCGCCTGCGGGACGCCGAGGCCGAGGACGCCCCGGGTCGTACAGGCTGCGCCGGGGCCGACGCCGACGAGAACGCCGACAGCGCCGGTGCGCATCAAGTGGAGGCCCGTCGCGTAGGAGGCGCAGCCACCGGCGAGCACCGGAACCCCGACCTCCTTCGTGAACTCCTTCAGGTTCAGCGGCTCGGACTTCGAGGAAACGTGCTCCGCCGAGATCACGGTGCCCTGGATGACGAGAATGTCGAGCCCGGCCTCGAGCGCGATCTCGTAGTGCTCGGTCACCCGCTGCGGGGTCAGGGACCCGGCGGCGACGACGCCGGCCGCCTTGATCTCCTCCACCCGCTGGGCGATCAGCTCGGGCTTCACCGGCTCCTCGTAGATCTCCTGCATCAGATGCGTCGCCTGCTCGGGCGGCGTCTTCGAGATCTTCTCGAGCATCTCGTCCGCGTTCTCGTAGCGACTCCAGATGCCCTCGAGGTTGAGCACCCCGAGGCCGCCTAGCCGACCGAGCTCCGCGGCCGTCCGCGGGCTGACGACGCCGTCCATCGCGGAGGCGAGCAGCGGGAGCTCGAACCGGTACGGGCCGAGCGCCCAGGAGATGTCGACATCGTCGGGGTCGCGTGTGCGCCGCGACGGCACGATCGCGATGTCGTCGAACCCGTAGGCCCGTCTGCCCTTCTTGCCCCGACCGATCTCGACTTCCATCTGTCTCCAGGAATCTAGGTGCGTTGACGGACGAAAAAAGCCCCTCGAAAGGGGCCCGAAAGGCCGCAGTTTGCGGCCCGCCGACCCCCCGATAGGAGGTCCTGACGATCATAACAGCGGTAAACCCCGGGCAAATAACGTTCCGCCCGCCTCCTCGGCTTCGCCTCCGGGGGCGGCCGGGGTAGGCGTCGCTCGGGCTATGCGACGTTGGACGGGACGTCCAGCTCGCTGACTTCTACGCGTGGCAAGAGGCGCTCCGCCTCGCGGCGGTCGAGGTTGCCGGCGCCGAAGTGCTGGGTCGACTCGGCGCCGCAGGCGACGCCGAAGGCGAGGCAGTCGCGCGGCGTCGCGCCTTCGTAGCGGGCGGCGACGTAGCCGGCCAGGAAACAGTCGCCGGAGCCGACGGTGGTCACCGGCTCGAGCTGCTCGATCCGCACCTCGTAGCGCCGGCGCTCGATGCCCGTGCCGACGATCGCGACGCAGCCGCCCTCGGTCGTGATCATCGCCTCCCCCGCCCCCATCTCGACCAGGCCGCTGAGTCCGAGGAGGAAGTCGTCGGCGTCGTTGAACTCGTGCCCGACCGCCTCCTCTGCCTCAACCACGTTGGGCGCGACGACGTCGGGCTCCGCGCGCAGGCCTGCGCGCATCGGATCGCCGTCCGTGTCGAGCACGGTCAGCACACCGAGGGCGCGGAGCTCGGAGATCAGCCGCGCGTAGACGTCGCTCTCCAGGCCGGGCGGGATGCTGCCGGCGAGGACGCAGACGCTCGCCCCTTGGGCGAGGTAGAGGAGCTTCGCGAGGAACGCGTCGATCTCGCCCTCGGTCACGTCGGGGCCGCGCTCGTTGATCTCCGTCTGCTCGCCCGAGGTCGGATCGACGACCGCGAGATTGGTGCGCGACTCGCCGCCGATGCGCGTGAACGCATTCAAGATCGATTCCTCCGCGAGCCGCTCGAGGATCCGGGTGCCCGTCGCGCCGCCGGCGAGCCCGGCGGCGATCACGGGCCGCCCGAGCAGCTTCAGGGCGCGGGCGACGTTGACGCCCTTGCCGCCGGCGAACGTGCGCGCCTCGACCGCGCGGTGGCGCTGGCCGATGCGAAAGTTCGGGACCGCGACGGTGCGGTCGATCGCGGCGTTCAGGGTGACGGTAAGGATCACGCTCTCTCTCCGCCGGGGAGGCTACTCAGCCGGGACTAGAACGGTTCGTCTACGTCCGCCGGCGCAAGCGCACGACGATCACGACGACGAGCACCAACGCGGCGGTGAGGGCGATCCACGCGACGATGCCCGGCCCGGGCACGGCGGAGTCGACTCGCTCGCCGACGCTCGCCTTCGGGATCGCGACCGCGGCGAGCACCGCGGAGCGCCCCCGCGGCTCTCCGTCGACAGTGACGACGACGTCGCCGAGCCTCTCGTTCTCCGCGATCGGCCCCTCGACCTCGGCCGGCACGTCGAGCTCGGTCTCGACGTCCTGGCCCCCGCGGACGGTCACGGCGACGTTCTCGGCGGCGACCAGCGGCAGATTCGACTCCTGGTAGCGAACGTCGGCGAGCGCTACCTGCTCCCGGCGCTTGACCGGCTCGCGCTCGCGGTAGAGGGAGAAGCCGTACTCGAGCAGAGCGAGCGAGTCGGCGTCGCGGCCGCTCTCCGTCGCCTCGCCGAGCACGGCGGAGATCAGCGTGACGCCGTCGCGGGTCGCCGAGGCGACGAGCACGTTGCGGGCGTCGAGCGTGTAGCCGGTCTTCACCCCGTCGACGAAATCGACCGTGCGCACGAGCGTGTTGCGGCTCGCGATCTCGCGCGTCCGCGCACCGCTCTCGAGGACCGCGCCGGGCGAGTCGAAGATCTGCCGGAAGGTCTTGTCCTCCCGCATCTTCGCCGCCAGATCGACGAGATCGCGGGCGCTCGAGTAGTTGTCGGGCTCGTCGAGGCCGATCGGGTTGCCGTAGCTGGTGTCGTCGAGACCGAGCCTGCGGGCCGTCTTGTTCATCTGCGCGACGAAGGCGTCGACCGAACCCGAGGTCGCATCGGCCAGTGCGACGGCGGCGTCGTTGCCCGAAGCCAGCAGGAGGCCGTAGAGAAGGTCGCGCGTGGTGATCCGCTCGCCCTCGACCAGGCCCAGGAGCGACTCGGCGCCCGAGGTCGGCGTGTAGCCGGGCGCGGTCACCTTCTCGTCCAGCTCGAGGCGGCCCCGGGCCACGAACGCCGTCATCAGCTTCGTCGTCGAGGCGATCGAATAGGAGCCGTTCGCGTCATGGCCGGCGAGCAACTTCCCGTCGACCGGGTCGATCAGCGCCCAGGCGGTCGCGCCGAGCTCGGGAGGCTCGGGCGTATCGGCGGCCCGGGCGGGCGCGGGCAGCCAGGCGATCGCCGCGACCGCGGCGAGGGCGGCGAGGGCGGCTATTCGGAGAGCGCCTTGCAGCCGTCGCGAACGAGATCGACGCAGTTCTGTACCTGCAGGGTCTGGGGGTCGAGTTCCGGATTCAGCTTGACGAGGCGGTCCAGCGGGATGCACGTGGCCGCCGCGATCCCGCTCAGCCCCGCCGTGTCGTCCTCGGTGACCACGTGGTAGCCATCGTCGACCGCGTCCGGATCCGAGACCTCGCACTCGCCGCTGGTCGTCGTCGATCGGGTCCTCTCCGGCTCGTCGTCGCCGTCGCCGTCGAGGCCGCCGAGGTCGCCCGAGATCACCAGGTAGACGACCGCGATCGACGCGATCAACGCCAACGGAGCGAGCACGCGTGCCGTCCAGCTGCGCGGCTCCCGATCCCATCCCGACCCTTGCATAGCGGGCCGAATCGTAGGGACTGCTCGGTGGGCCCATCGCAGCTCGAGCGCTAGCGGGCGGGCGCTTGCGAGACCTGCCAGACCTCGGCGCGCAGGCTCTCGGCGGCCTCCGCCGGATCCGGGGCGCCCGCGATCGAGCGCGACGCGGTCACGATCGCGGAGGCCGGATGGAGGGCGAACGCGGCGGCGAGATCGGCGGCGCGCCCGCCCTGCGCGCCGACCCCGGGGAGGAGAAAGATCGAGCGCGGCATCGCCTCACGCAGGCCGGCGAGGTGCTCCGGCTCGGTCGCCCCGACGACAGCCCCAACCCCACTGAGGCCGCACTCGCCGAGCAGGCGGTCCGCCGAGCCGGCGACGAGCTCGGCGAAGTGGCTGTGCAGAGGCCTCCCGCCCGCATCGAGGTCGAGGAAGTCGGCGGCACCCGGGTTCGACGTGCGGACGAGGACGAAGACGCCCGATCCGGCCGCGGCGGCCGCCCCCAGCAGCGGCTCGAGCGCGTCGGCGCCCAGCAATGGGTTGGCCGTCGCGGCGTCTGCACCGAGGCCGCCGAGCTCGCCCCACGGTGTCGAGAGCGAGCCGAACAGCGCCTGACCGTACGCCGTCGCGCTCACCGGGACGTCGCCTCGCTTGCCATCCGCGATGACCAGGAGGCCCGCCTCCTGGGCGCCGGCAACGACGCGCTCGAGCGCCGCCCAGCCGGGGGCGCCGAGGCGCTCGAAGCAAGCGAGCTGCGGCTTCACGGCCACGCACGCCGGCCCGGCCGCATCGATCAGCGCGGCGCAATGCGCGGCGACGGCCTCGCCCGCGGCGACCGCTCCGGATGAGTCGGGTCCCTGCCCCGCCCCGGCCTCGAGTCCGGTCGGATCCGGATCGAGGCCGAGGCAGACCTGGCTCGAGCGCTCTTCGACGAGCGCCGCGAGCCGGTCGGCAAAGGGCGCGGCCAGGCCTAACCCTTTACGCGCTGCTTGAGACCGGCGCCTGCCGAGAACTTCGGCACCTTGCCGCCGGCGATCGTGATCCGCTCGCCCGTGCGCGGGTTGACACCCTGGCGCGGTCCGCGCTCGGCGACGCTGAACTTGCCGAACCCGGTGAAGCTGATCTCTCCGCCTCCGGCCAGCGTGTCCGTAATCCCGTCGAGGACGGTCTCGACCGCGTCGGCCGCGGCCTTCTTGCTTGCGAAGTCCCCGCTGATCTTTTCAACGAACTCAGCCTTAGTCACTGTTTCTGATCCTCCTACTTATCCAGGTTGGTGGAAGGGGCGGGCGCCACGCTACAGAAGCCCGAGGACGCCGTTTCCCGCATGACTCGTGCGTGGCGCTGGTGGGAGGCCCCACTGGATCGACGCGACTACGATCCGCGCGATGTCGCGCGCGCTCCTCGCCGTCGCCGTGGTGGCGCTCGCCGCGCTCGGCGCCGGTTGTGGCGCGGAGGACGAGCCCCGGACCCTCCCCGGGCGAGCGTTTCCCGCGGCCGTCCCCGACGGCTTCTTCGGCATCAACGGACAGGGCCTGCGACCGCTGGCCGAAGACGGCGAGCTCGACCTCCTCGACCGCCACCTCGACGTGATCGCCGCCGGGGGAATCGATTTCGTCCGCGCCAACACCGACTGGCCGCGGATCGAACCGGGGCCACCCTTGGGCGGCGAGCACACCTACCTGCTCGACGGCCTCGACGACTGGGTGCGGGCGCTCGCCCAGCACGGGCTGCGCTGGGACGCCGTCGTCATGGGGGTGCCGACCCCGCCCTGGGCGGCGCACCGGGGCGCCGTCAAGGTCTGCGGCTCGCGCGCGGCGCCGGCGCGCGCTGCCGACGTCGCCGCGCTCGCCGCCGCACTCGCGACGCGCTACGGCCGCGGGGGCACGTTCTGGAAGGCGGAGCCGGACGTCCCCTATCTGCCGGTGATCGAGTACGAGCTCTGGAACGAGCCCAACCTCGGGTCGTTCTGGTGCCCGATCCCCGACCCGACGGCCTACGCCGCGGTGGCCGACGCGACCGCCGACGCGATCCTCGCGGCCGATCCGAAGGCGACCGTGATCTACGGCGGACTCGCGGCCTTCGAGAAGACGAAGGTCGAGGGGCCCGGGGACGCGGTCTACAGCGCCGCGCGGTTCCTCGAGCGGACGATCGCGGCGGCGCCGGCGCTTGCCCGCAAGCTCGACCAGATCGCGGTGCACGCATACGGGGCCCGTCCCGCCGGGGTGCTCGAGCGCCTCGCGGCACAGCGCCGCGCGGTCCGCGAGGCCGGCCTCGGCGAGATGCCGATCACCTTCAACGAGACGGGCTGGTACACGAGCGGCGCGGGGCCGATCGCGCCCGTCTCCGAGGAGGAGCGGGCTATCTATCTGGCCGAGGTCACCGCGGCGGTCGCGCGCTCGAACTGTGGCGTCGCGTCGTTCGCGCCCCACACCTGGATCACCCGCGAGCTCAACCCGGCGAGCATCGAGGACTACTACGGGATTGCCGACCCGGAGACGGCGGAGCCCTACCCCACCGCCGGGGCCTACCTCGACCAGGTCCTCCTCTACGAGGGCCGCGGCACCGAGGCGCCGCCCGACGAGGAGATCGCCGTCTGCCGCTAGGCGGGCATCGGCTCGGGGACGCCGAACCGCTTCTCGATCTTCGCCCCGACGAGCTCTGCGACGACCTCCTCGGCCTCGCGCACGGCGTAGTTGGTGCCACGATCGTCGGGGTAGACCTGGGTGGTGTTGGCGAGGAAGAGCCCGGGCACGCCGGTGTCGTACGGAGGCATCCGGTCGCGGTAGTTCGGCAGCACGACGGGCTGGCCGGCGGGCTCGCGGAACATCCAGCTCTGCTTGATCCAGTCGCGGCTGAACGCCGGATTGACCTTGCGCAGGCCGGGCTCGTAGAAGTCGATCAGCTCGTCCATCGACTTCGTCAGCAGCTCGTGGTCACGGGGCAGGTAGTTCGCGACGTAGAGCATGTGTCGACCGCCGTAGCGCTCGAGCGGGACGAGGTTCGTCTGCTCGATCAGGCCGATGAACCCGAGGTCGATGTCGGCGACGTTGGTCCAGTAGTACGGATGGAACTGGCGGTCCATCTCGCAGAGCAGGCAGAGCGCGGCGAAGTACTCGATCTTCTGCGTCCGCTGCATGTAGGCGGGGCCGATCTCGGCGGCCAGGTCGGGCTCGAGCAGCTCCTCGAAGACGTCTGACGGCAGCGCGGCGATCACGGCGTCGTAGCGCTCGGGCTCGCCGTCGGCCTCGAACTCGCGCGGGTCGAGACCGCGGCGGAAGGAGTCGGACGCCGCCGGCGTGACGAGGAACTTGCCGTCCGCGTCGCGGGCCAGCCGCGTCGCCGGGCGGTCGATCATCACCCGGCCGCCGTACCCCTCGATCAGCTCACGGAGGCGGACGAAGATCGATTCGAAGCTGTTCTTCGGATAGACGAGCAGCTCCCCCTTCGCCTCCTCGCCGGTGACCTGGCGCCGGTTGCGCAGCTTCGCCCAAAGCCACGACATGGAGATGTCGTCGGCCTGGTCGCGGAACTTGCCGTACAGCAGCGGCCCCCAGACGTGCTCCCAGGCCGATTTCCCCATCACCCGCTCGACCCACTCGCGAATCGTCATGCCCTCGAACACGGTGACGTCGTTGGCGCGCTTTTGCAGGTAGAGCGCCCCTACGCCCATCCTCACGCGCGAGAGCGGCGACATCGGCGTGTAGCGGATGAGGTCGAGCGGAGTGGTGAACGGATGCAGCTTGCCGTTGCGGAAGATGGACATGCTCGACGGCCAGGTCTCGAGCTCGGCGCCGATCTCGGCGCACAGGTCGGCCATCTCGCGGTCGCTGGTGAAGAGGTGGTGGTAGTAGCGCTCGATCAGGACGCCGTCGCCCACGTCGATCGTCGCCGCCTGGCCACCGAGGCCGGGCCAGCGCTCATAGACATCGGTCTCGTGGCCGAGCTTCGCCAGCCGATGCGCGGCCGTGAGCCCGGCCTGCCCCGCTCCGATCACTGCCACCCTCATCGGCGCGGCAGCGTACAGGCACCGCCGCCCGAGCCGTAGAGTGCCCGCCGATGTCCGAGCAGCAGTCGATCCCGCCCGACGTCTATGACCGCGACTACTTCCTCTCCGAGATCTGCGAGGGATTCGAGGAGGCGCAGCAGGGCGAGGTCTCGTTCAACAAGGCGAAACAGGTCCGGATTCTCGGCCCCCGCCAGGGCCTCAAGATTCTCGACGCCGGGTGCGGACGCGGCGAGACGGCGCTGGCGCTGGCGAAGCTGGGCGCGGAGGTGAGCGGCCTCGACTACTCGGCCGCCGCGGTCGACCTGACCAAGGAGATGCTGGCGGAGATCCAGCCCGACGCCGACGTACGGGTCGGCAGCGTGACCGAGCTGCCCTGGCCCGACGACAGCTTCGACCGGATCCAGTTCTCCGACGTGATCGAGCACCTGGACCCGCCGCAGACAGTGCCCGCCCTGGCGGAGTTTCGCCGCGTGCTGAAGCCGGGAGGCTTCGTCCTCGTCCACACGGCGCCGAACCTGCTCTTCATGAAGTACGGCTGGCCGGCGGCGCGGCCCTTCGTCAAGCTCGTCGGCCATCGCGAGGTCGCCGGCAAGGTCGACCTGTGGTTCAAGATCGCCGAGGACTACCACGTCAACGAGCAGTCGGTGCACACGATGCGGCGCAACATGCGTGCGGCCGGGTTCGAGGATCCCCACGTCTGGATCGATCCGGACGTCCTCCGAGGCGGCCAGTTCCACCTGCTCGAGGGATTCGAGGGTCCCCTGATTCGGATCGCGCAGCGGGTTTCCTCGTGGCGGCCGGTCCGCATCTGGATCGGCAACGACGTCCTCGGCGTCGGCGTCAAGTAGCAGCGGCGCGCCGCGATGTCGGCGGGTAGCTACCTCGCGGGCGCGCTCTTCGCGCTGGGCGTCTACGGATCGGCGTTCGTCGCCGTCGAACTGGCCGTTCGCACCCGGCTTCCGCAGCTGCGCGGGGCACCGCGCGCGGTCGCCTGGGGCATCCTCGCAACCGCGGCGCTGCTCCTCGTGCATCTCGTCCCGGCCGCACTCGGAGTCCTGAGCCGCGAGACCGCGCTGCTCGCCGCGCTCGCGCTCCTCGGCGCAGCCTTTCTCACCGCCCGATCGGCCGGGCCGAGGCCCGCCGAGACCGCCGGCGCCGACGACGATGCGCCGCGGCCGCCGCTCGAATGGGGCCTGGCGACCGTTGGGCTGCTTGGGGCCGCCATCTGGCTCGCGGTCGCGTTGCTCGAGCATGCCGACCTCGCGCCGACGGGCTTCGACGCGGCGAGCGCCTACTTCCCGACCGCGGCCCGCTGGATGCAGGAGGGCTCGATCTGGGAGATCGCCGACTGGGTCCCCTCCGCCTTCTACGGCTCCGGCCCGGGCAACGGCTCGATCGTCGTCCTCTCGGCGATGCTGCCGTGGAGCGACGACTTCCTCGCCCACCTCGCGATCTATCCATACGTCGTTCTGACGGCCGTGGCGCTCTACGCCCTCGCGCGCGAGGGCGGCTCCCCGCGACCGGCCGCGATCCTGCTGGCGCTGATGGTCACCGCCAGCCCGGTGGTCGTCATCCCCGGCCTCGCCGACGGGCTCCTCGACCCGGTCATGTACGCGAGCCTCGCGGCCGGCGTCCTCTTCCTGATCCGGCACAACCGCACCGCCGCCCGCGCCGACCTCCTGCTCGCCGCCGTCGCACTCGGGATCTGCTTCGGGACGAAGTTCTACGGCTACACCACGGTCGCGACGGTGCTCGTCGTCTGGGCGGGCGCCCGCCTGGCCTGCCGCGCCGCGCCGCGGCTCGTCATCCGAGACCTCCTTCTCGCCGGGGCCGTCGTCCTCGCCGCCGGCGGGATCTGGATGCTGCGCAACTGGGTCGAGACCGGCAATCCTCTGATGCCGGTGAAGATCGCCATTGGCGGCCTGACGATCTTCGATGCGCCGCCGGACCCGCAGCGGCCGGTGATCGGTGCATCACTGGCGAGCTATCTCGACCAGCCGGCGGTCTGGATCGACACGCTGGCGCACCAGTTCCGGATTGCCGTCGGGATCGGCCTGTTGATCGTCGCGGGCGCTTGCGTCGCCGCGGCGGCCCTTCTCTTCCGCGCCCGGCGCAGCGCCTGGGAGGTGCCGGAGCGCGTCGCCGCAACCGCTCTGGTCGCCGCGGCCGCCGCTGCCGTCGTGTACCTCGTGACGCCCTACTCCGCTCCCGGCTTCGGGACGCCCGACGCCGCGGCGATCAACGTCCGCTACGGGATCCCGGCGCTGATCCTCGCCGTGCCCGCGCTCGGCTGGCTCGCGGCTCGCCTGGCCGGCGCCTGGTCGGCGGTCCTGTGCGTGCTCCTCCTCCTCGGCACGATCGACGCCCTGCGGGTCGGCACCGTCACAACGTCGAGAAGCGTCTACGTCTGCTTCGCGCTCGCCCTCGCGCTCACCGCGGTCGGGCTGGTGGTCCGCCGCCGCGGCGGCGAGCTCCCGGCAATCCGCGTCGGGCCACGCCTCGCAGCTTCGATCGTGGCCCTGGCGGCCCTCGTCGCGCTCGGCTACTTCCTCCAGCGCGACTACGCCGGCGATCGCTACGCGGGCGAGGATCCCGCGATCGAGTACGTCACGGGCCTCGACGCCGCGCGGGTCGGCCTCGCGGGCAGTTGGTCGACCGCCGGTGTCTCGCCGACGTACCCGTCCTTCGGGGGGCAGCTCGACAACGACGTCTCCTACCTGGGGACGGTCGAGGATGCCCTGCTCGAAGCACCGGGCTCACAGGCGGAGTTCGACGCAGCGCTGGTGCGGGCGGACCCTGACGTGGTCCTGATCGGCCGCGAGCGCGTGAGCTCGGTTCCCGGGGTCGCGGATCCGATCGCGCCCGGGATACTCGCTGCGTGGGCCCGGGCCCAGGGGTTCGAGTCAACCCTCCGGACGCCGCGCTTTCTCGTCATGAGCCGCTGAAGGACGGCGCGGCGTAGAGCGTCAATCGCGGGCTCTCGGCCACCGGGACGAACCCGGCGTCGCGAGCCCAGGCCCGCTCGGGCACGACCGGGGCTTCCGAGCGGCCCCGGCCGACGACGAGGAGGTCGAAGCCTCCCCGTTTCAGGGCCGCGGCGAAGGCCCCCTGGTCCTCGTAGCGGCGCAGCATGTCCTCGTCGTCCGCGCCGACGTAGGCAACCTCGTTCTCGAGCCTGGGGCCGAACGCGGGCAACACCGGCGAGATGCCGGCGTCGTCCCAGACGCCCGCGAGTCCCACCCGGGCGCCGCTCGGGGCGTTCTCCGCGATCCAGTCGGTCGTCGGGTCGACCCCGGCGAAGCGGTCCGCGTCGAAGCGCTGCTCCATCTCGCGTCCCACGACCCCGAGCGCGAGAACCGCGATGACGGCGAGCGCGGCGAGGGCCGGGGCGCTCGCCCCGGCCACAGCCCCGCGCGCGCTTTCCCCCGCGCGTTCGAGCCGCGCCCACCCCGCACCCGCGAGCGCCCCCGCCACGATCGCGGCGCCCCAGGCCGGCGGGCTGAGCCCGGCCGCCTCGGCATAGGCGCCGAGCGTGTATCCGGCGCCATCGAGCATCGCGATCGGCGCCAGCAGGCCGATCCCCACCGCGAGGGCTCCGGAAGCACCGAGCGCGGCGGCCGCCGCGGCCGCGGCGACGAGCAGGGCCGGCCCGGCGTAGCGAGCGTCCGCGGCGACGAGGAAGGGATAGCCCTCCGGGCCACCGGCCGAGTACGGGGTCGCCAGGTAGGCGAGGAGCAGGAGCACGGCGAGCGCGCCCGCGGCCAGCAGCAGGGGGCGGCGGGAGTCCCCTCGCCGCGCGGCGATCGCGAGCCCGACGACGAAGGCGACCCCGATCAGGGCCGCCGGCCAGGCGAGCGCCCGGCGCAGCTGCGGCCAGATGAAGTCGGACCACACCTCGACATCGCCGACGTAGTCGAGGAGGCTGAAGCCGGCCGCGTCGCGGACGACGTCGGCGGGGGCGTCGAAGATCGTCAGCCCGAGCGGGTCGACGCGCACCGGGAACACCGGATTGCCCGACTCGACCAGGTTGCGGAGCATCCAGATCCCTCCGGCGCCGAGGACGAGCGCACCGACCCCGGCGAGCCGGACGGCCGCCGTGCGGATCGACCGCCCCTCGAGCGCGCCGGCCACGGCCCAGACGAGGAGGGCGAGCGCGACCGCCCAGACGCCGTACCACTTCGTCCCGAAGGCGATCCCGAGCGCGATGCCGGCGAGGACCAGGTCAGGGGTCCCGCCGCCGGCGCGGTGGCGTAGCAGGAAGGTCAGCCCGGCGGCGAACGCGAACAGCATCAGCGCGTCGACGAGCCCCGCGTTGAGGGCCGGGGAGGCGATCGCCGGGACCAGGAGCAGAACGGTCGCGGCGACAATCGCGGCGACCGGCGTAGCCCCGAGCCGGCGGCCGAGCGCGTACGTCGCCACGCCCGCAAGAGCCCAGTACGGAAAGAGGACCAGGTGCGCGAGGAAATCGTCGTGCCAGGGGAGCACCGCGGCGAGCAGGAGGACGTCGCCGTTATGCGGGTAGTGGCCCGGGGCCACGTCGGGGAGGAAGACGTCGATCTGCCAGATCGAGCCGGTCTCGATCCAGCGGACGACATTCGGAAGGTGGAAGTTGAGGACGTCGATCGACAGCGGCGCCGCGACCAGGCGGTCTCCGAGCGAGGTGAGGAGGAGGGCCGCCGCGACGCCGAGGCAGGCACCGGCGATGGCGGCGGCGAAACGCCCCGCGGCGGGCAGGGTCTCGACGTCGGCGGCCCCAGCCGCCGCCGGCGCACGGCGCGCGAGCAACGCGGCCGCGCCGACCCAGAGCGCGGTTGCGACCAGCACGCTCGCCCCGGAGAGGATGCCGAGGACCATCGGCAGCAGATGCACCGCGAGGATCGCGGCGCTCGCGAGCACCGCGACCGCGAGCAGGCGCTCCGACCCGCGAAGGGCGCCAAACCTCGCAGCAGCGATCCAGGCGGCGCCTCCGATCGTGCCCGCGAGCATCGCGGCGAAGAGGGCGTACCCCTCGATGTAATCGCCGGCGGGCACGCGGGAAGGCTAACCCGCGACAACGCGAACGCCGGGCGTCCCCCATACCCTCCACCCCCTCATGACCGGCCCCAACGAAGGCACCGTGACGAAGGTCCGCAAGCTCGCCGCCGGCTGGAAGTGGCGGGCGAGCTACATGCTCGGGACGCCGATCCCGCATCACTACGAGCCCGAGATCGCGACGACGATGAAGCGCGTCCGCAGGCACACCCTGACGAGCACGGCACGAATCGCGGCCCTTTGCGATGCGGTTTCCTACGTCGTCCGCGAGGGGATCGAGGGCGAGATCGTCGAGTGCGGCGTCTGGCGCGGCGGCAGCATGATGGCCGCGGCGCTGACGTTGCAGCGGAGCGGCGACACGAGCCGGGAGCTCCATCTCTACGACACCTTCACCGGGATGCCCGAGCCCGGCGGCGAGGACGTCAGCTCCCCGTACGACGGCTACTCGCTGCACAAGCGCTGGCGCCGGCACAGCGACTCCAACAACGAGTGGGCGGGCGTACCGGTTGAGGAGGTGCGGAGCGCGGTCGCCTCGACCGGATACCCGGGCGAGCGCATCCACCTACACCCCGGGATGGTCGAGGACACGCTCCCGGCCGAGGCCCCGGAATCGATCGCCGTCCTGCGGCTCGACACCGACTGGTACTCCTCGACCAAGCACGAGCTGAACGAGCTCTACCCCCGCCTCGCCGACGGCGGCGTCCTGATCATCGACGACTACGGTCACTACGAGGGAGCGCGGAAGGCCGTAGACGAGTACTTCGCGGAGACCGGGCAGCCGGTCTTCCTGAACCGGATCGACTACACCGGGCGCTCCGCGATCAAGCGCACGCCCGTTCCTGACGGCCGATGAGAAACGTGCAGGCGGCGGACGGCTCGGTGGGCCTGATCAGCGTCAGCGCCCCGGTGCTGAACGAGGAGGACGTGCTCGAGCGCTTCTACGAGCGGGTCTGCGCTGCGCTCGAGGGCCATGAGTTCGAGCTCGTGCTCGTCGACGACGGCTCGACCGACCGCACGCCGGAGATGCTCGACGAGCTCGCGGAGAAGGATCGGCGGGTGCGCGTCATCCACCTCTCGCGAAACTTCGGCTACCAGCCCGCCGTCGCCGCGGGCCTCGACAACTGCTCGGGCGATGCGGTGGTAACGATCGACGCCGACCTGCAGGACCCGCCGGAGCTGATCCCGGAGCTGATCGCCGAATGGCAGCAGGGCGCCGACGTGGTCTACGCCGTGCGCCGCGAGCGCCGCGGCGAGGGCCGGGTGAAGCTCGTCACCGCGCGCTGGTTCTCCTCCCTCTTCCGGCGCCTCGCCGAGCTCGAGATCCCGGCCAACGTCGGCGACTTCCGTCTCCTCTCGCGGCGCGCCGTCGACGCGCTTCGGGCGATGCCCGAGCGCAACCGCTTCATGCGCGGAATGACCGTCTGGGTCGGCTTCCGCCAGAGCTCGGTGCCCTACGACCGCGATCCGCGCTTCGCCGGCGACACGCGCTACAAGTGGCGGACGCTGCTGCGGATCGCGCTCGACGGGATCTCCTCGTTCTCGCACGTGCCGCTCCAGATCGCGACGCTGGTCGGGTTCGCCGTTTCATTCATCGCCTTCCTCGGGATCCCGTACGTGATCGTCAACCGGCTGATCGGCTTCTACGTCGAGGGCGTCTCGACCCTGCTCTTCGCGATCCTCCTGCTCGGCGGGATCCAGCTGATCACGCTCGGGATCATCGGCGAGTACATCAGCCGCATCTACGACGAGGTCAAGCGCCGGCCGCTTTACGTCGTCGGCGAGCGGCGCAACCTCGAGGACGCCGATGACGACTGAGCCGACCCTCGACAGCGCCGCGGTCTGCACGGCCTGTGGCTCGAGCGAGCTCGTCGCCCACCTCGAGGTCCGCGGTGAGATCGGGGCGGAGGGGTTGATCCCGACGACGAAGGAGTTCGGCACCGCCCTCGGCGACATCGTCCGCTGCGCCAACTGCTCGCACATGCAGCTCGACCGCTTCCCCTCCGACGAGGAGCTCGACGCCGCCTACGAGGTCGCCGAGTCGGACGCCTACGTCGAGGAGGAGGCGGGCCAGCGCTACAGCTTCGCCTCCGTGCTCGAACGGATCGAGCGCTACGGGCCGCAGAAGGGCGCGATCCTCGATGTCGGCTGCTGGGTCGGCTTCCTGCTCGCCGAGGCCAAGGAGCGCGGCTGGCGCGAGCCGATCGGGATCGAGCCGTCGACCTTCGCCGCCGAGTTCGCGCGCGAGCGCCTCGGCCTCGACGTGCGCACCGAGGAGCTGTTCACCGCCGATCTTCCGACCGGCCACTTCGATTGCGTCGTCATGGGTGACGTGCTCGAGCACCTGACCCGGGCCAACGCCGCCCTCGACCGGGTCGCCGAGCTGCTGCGGCCGGGCGGGCTGATCGCGCTCGAGCTGCCGGATGCCGGCAGCCGGGTCGCCCAGCTGCTCGGGGCGAAGTGGTGGTCGGTGATCCCGACTCACATCCACTACTTCACCCGCTCGAGCGCCGCGACGATGCTGCGCCGCCACGGCTATGAGCCGCTCTACGCCGCCACGGACCCGAAGTCGTTCACCGTCCGCTACTACCTCGACAAGGGCGGCGGCTACCTGCCCGGTGTGTCCAAGGCGATGATCGCGGCGGCGGAGCAGCTGGGACTCGCCGAACGGATGTGGACGCCGGACTTCCGCGACCGGATGGTCGTCATCGCGCGCCGCGGCCGGGCCTGAGCCATCTAGCCGGACGAGGGAGGCGTGTAGAGCGCCGTCTCGATGTCGCCGCCGAAGCTGAGGTTCTGCCCGGTCGCGACGCGGGTCCAGCCGAGCTGATCGAGCCACTCCTGCTGGCGGTCGGGGCGCTCCGGTTCGAGAGCGTCGATGTCCTGGGTGTAGACGTAGTCGTAGCGACCGGCGTCGAGGGCGGCCGCCAGCGCTTCCTTGGTGTCGTAGGTCGCGAGCATCTCGTCGACGCGCGGGCCGATGAACTCGACCTCGTTCTCCAGCTCTGACCCGAACAGCGGGTAGTTGCCCCAGCCGTCCCCGAGCAGACCGACGCGCGTGCCGGCGGGCGCCGCGTCGACGATCGCGATCGGTTCGCCGAGGTTCGTGTGCCGAAGCTCGGCGAAGCGGTTCTCGAACGCGATCACGCCGAGCGCGAGGGCGCCGAGGACGGCGGCCGCGAGCGCCGCGGGCCCGAAGCCACCGCGGTCGCGGAGCGAGCGCCACAAGACGGCGAGCCCGACCACGAGCCCGATCACCGCGACCGCTGCGAGCACGGCCGCGGTCCCGACCGTCCCCTCGAAGAACTGCGTGCTGCGCCGTAGCGCGTCGAGCAGTGCGAGCAGCAGCAGCCCCTGGCCGAAGAGGGCGAGACGACCCGAGCGCGCGAGCAGCCATGCGACCGCGGGGGCGAGGACGATCAGCGCCGGGATGACGTAGCGCGAGTTGACCCAGGCGTTGACCGGAGCGCCCTCGGGCCCGACCGCCGTGTACGGGGTGATCACGTAGGCGATCCCGATCAGGCCAGCCACGACGACCATCGCGGCCATCTTCCCGGCGCGCTGCGGGTCGGTGGTGAACCGGCGCCACGCCACGACCGCGGCCACCGGCATCAGCGCCCAGAAGATCACGGCGACGAAACTCATGATGTCGAGGAACGTCGGCCAGAAGATCGTCCGCCAGACACCCGGAGAGTCCGCGTAGTGGAGCAGCGAGTAACCCTCGATCTCCCGGTAGCGATCGGGGGGCGCATCGAAGATCGTCAGCGAGCCGAAGGCCACCTTCACCGGGAACACCGGGTTCCCCGACTCGATCCAGTTGCGCAGGAGCCAGAAGCCGCCGAAGAGCGCCGCCGGCACTCCGAGGACTGCCGTGCGGCCGAGGAGGCCGTCGCGACGGCCGGCGATCAGGGACGCGGCGAACCAGACGACGACGAGCGCGCCGACCGCGTAGACGGCGTACCAACGGGTCCCGAATGCCAGGCCCAACCCGATCCCGGCGAGGACCAGCTCGAAGCCGGACCCCGTGCGCCAGGCGCGCAGGAGGAAGAAGGCGCCGGCCGCGAAGGTGCCGACCATCACCGGATCGGCGAGGCCGCGCAGGGCGATGTAGCCGAAGGCGGGCATCGAGACGAGCGCGGCCGCGACGAGCGCCGACGGGCCACGCGACGCGCCCATCTCGCGGCCGGCCGCGAAGATCGAGAGCCCGGCCAGGGCGAGGAAGGGCAGGCCGACGAACCGGACCAGGAACTCGTTGGAGAACGGGAGGATGACGCCGAGCAGGAAGATGTCGCCGGTCTGCGGGTAGTTGCCCGGCGCCCGGAACGGGATGAAGTCGTCGACCTGCCACACGGACGCGTCCTGAATCCACCGGGCGATGTTGGGCAGGTGGAACGAGGCGACGTCGACGTGGAGAAGCGCGACCGTCGCGTGGTCGATCGCCGAGCCGACGAGATAGACGCTCACCGCGGCGACCGCGATCACGCCGATCACCCACGATGCGCGCGCCTCGCCCGGCGGGGCGACGAGAAGGTTCCCGAGCGACGGTGGGGCCGACGCCGGATCCTGCGCATCCCGCGCCGGGCGCGTACCCGCGCCATCGTGCCTGCCGAGGAGGATCGCGAGCCCGGCAAGCAGCGCGGCCGTGAGGACGACGACCTCCCGGTGGAGGATCCCGAACAACCCGGGGATCAGGTGCACGGCGAAGTACGCCGCCGCAAAGACGAGGCCGAGGGCGACCCATCGCTCGACGCCGCTCAGGTCCCGGTCGCAGTAGCGGTCGACGACGCATTTCGCCGTGATCGCCGAGGCGACCAGCACCACGCCCAGGATCAGGAGCCCGAGGAGGACGTCAGCCGTGCTCATGCCATTCACCTTGTCGCGCCAAAACGATCCGGGAGCCTAGCCGCCGACGCAGAGGCCCGTGTCAGGCGCTCCACGCGATGCGGTCGTAGAGCCGCTCCCAGTCCGCGACGAGGCGGGCGAGGTCGAACTCACCCGCACGAGCCCGGCAGCCTGCGACCCTCGCGTCCGCCGGAGTGGTAGCGAGCGCAAGGGCGAGGGCCGCGGCGAGACCGGCCTCGTCATCGGGCTCGAACGTCCAGCCGAGGTCGTCGTCGCTGACCAGCTCGGGGACGGCTCCCGAGCGCCCCGCAACCACCGGGGTGCCGGCCGCCATCGACTCGATCAGGACGAGGCCGAACGCCTCCTCGACCGAGGGCAACACGCTCGCCCACGCGCGGGCGTAAGCCCGGGCGAGCACTTCGGTGCGGTCGGCTTCGAGGCGGACGACGCCGGGCGGCAACGACGCCATGCCCTCCCCGTGGGCGGGCATCCCCGCGCCCCCCGCGAGCACGAGCCGGGCGTCGGGGAGCTCGCGGCGGACGCGCTCGAACGCGGCCAGGAGGAGCGGCCCGCGCTTGCGGGGATCGGTGAGGCTGGCGGCGCAGATCAGGGTCGGTTCGCTCGCCCGAGGCTCCTCGACCGCGAACTCGTCGACGTCGACTCCCGCCGGCATCACCACCGGGGACTCCTGCAGGTAGCGCCTGGCCCTCGCGGCGGCCGCCTCGCTCAGCACGGTGACCTGGGCCGCTGCCGCCAATGCCCGCTGCAGCATCTCGAGCCGATAACGACGCGCGACGAGAAACTCGCGCGTCGGGATCCCGTGGATCGAGAACACGTACGGCGGGCCACCGCCACGACGCGCGAGCGACGCCGCGAACGCGTCGCTCGGAGAGAACGCGTGCGCGAGATCGAAGCGACCCCGGCGAAGGCGCGAGACGGCCGCCGGGACCGTCGAGAGGTAGTGCTCGTAGAAGCGCAACGGCGAGAGCTCCGGGAGCCGGCGGGCCCGATCGACGACCACGCCGTCCTCCTCGCCAACCTGTCTCGAGCCGCGATGGGTCGTCAGGATCGTGACGTCGTGGCCCCGTCGAGAGAGGGCGACGCCGAGGTCATGGACCACGCGCTCGGACCCGCGCCTCACCTCGGGCCAGTAGGTCGGATGAAGCAGCGCGATGCGCAAGCGTTCACGGGTCACAGCATGGGCGCACGGTGTCGCCACGCCCCGCGGGCGATCCCGACGACATGGGCGAGATCGCGGATCGCGCGCGCGGGGAGGTGGATTGTCTGACGCAGGATGCCGCGCGGGCCGAGGTTGCGTGAGTCGTAGGCGTCGGCGAGGTACGGAGCCGCGAGCGCCGCTCCGATGAGCGGCCGGCGGCGAAAGAGCAGCAGGCCGGCGACGAACGCCGGCAGCGAAGCATGCGTGCGGTTGAAGAAGAGGCGGGCAAACAGATGGCGCCGGTGCGAGGGGTGCCGCTTGAGCACGAGCGGGGTCGAGCGCCAGCGGACTAGCGCAGCTCTGACGGCCTGATCCAGCGGCTGCGCGACGACGGCGTGATAGACCAGCGCGCGCTCACTGAACTCGTGCCGGGCGCCCGCGCCGATCGCCCGCAGCCCGAGGTCCGTGTCCTCGCCGGAGTCGACGAAGTCCTCGTCGAAGCCCCCGAGCGCCTCGAGCAGGGGCCGCGGGTAGGCGACGTTGCAGGTCTCGACCCACGGGGTGGGGCCCGTGACCCGGATGCTGCGCGCGAGGCCGAAGAGCAGGTGCGCCTCGTCCGGGTCCGGTTCGGTCGGCCCCTGGATGAACGCTCCGGCGCCCGCATCCTTGGCGAGCAACGCCTCGAGCCAGCCCGGCGTCGGCCTGCAGTCGTCATCCGTGAAGGCGACGAGCCCTCCGCGCGCCGCCCGCCAACCGTGGTTTCGCTGCCCGGGCCGGGTCGGCGTCGTCGCGATCTCGAATCGCGTCGCGAGCCCCTGCGGAGCGGAGGCGAACGGGCCCGGCGAATCGGGCCGGCGGACGACGAGGACCTCGAACCGCTCACGCTCGAGCGTCTGATTCGCGAGCGCCTCGAGGGCGAAGGCGAGCCTCGTCTCGCGGCCGTGGCTGATGATCACGACGCTGACCTCAGGCGACGGCATGCGATCCCCCGACCCCCCGTCTCGCCAGCGACGCTGAGATCAGCTCGGCGAGCTTCGCCGTCTCAGCGGCGATGTTGCAGCGAGCGACCACGTGCTCCCGCCCGCGCCGGCCCATCAGCCTGCGCTCACCGGAGGGCAGCGCGAGCAGTTCGCCGATCGCGGCCGCGAGCGCCGGTGAGTCGGCCGGCGGGACCAGCCTCCCCCATCCACGCTCGACCAACTCCGGCAGCCCGGCCTGATCGGATGCGACGACCGGCACCTCCATTGCGAGCGCCTCCTTCACCACCACCGGCATCGCCTCGCGATCGCCGTCCGCGGCGATCACGGAGGGCATCGCGAGCAGGTCGGCGCCCTCGAGCAGGCCCCGGACGTTCTCGCTCCCCCAGGCCTCGACGATCTCGGCTCGGTCGCCGAGACCCGCGGCGGCGATCGCACCGAGGAGCTCCTCGCGCAGCGGCCCGTCCCCGGCGATCACCAGGCGGTCGAGGGGCGCATCGCGCTCGAGGATCGCCGCCGCGTCGATCAGGTGGCCGAATCCCTTCTTCTCGACGAGCCTCCCGATCGCGACCACGCATCGCCCGTCGGGACCCGGCGCGCGGCGCTCGAAGACATCCGCATCTACGCCCATGACGATCACGTGCGTCCGCGCCCCGGGCGCGATCGCGCGCAAATGGGCCGCCGTGTAAGCGCACGGCCCAACCACGAACTCCGCCGATGAGAGCTTCTCCGCCAGGTTCCGGGGGCGGGCAAACACGTCGTATCCGTGCCCGACGACGCTGTAGCCGAGCCCCAGGATGCGCGCGAGCCGCAGCCCGTGGAGGGCCGCTCCGGCGGCGAAGTGAACGTGCAGGTGCTGTTCGCCCCCGACCCGGAGCCGGCGCGCTGCGGAGGCGAGCGAGCGGAGGGACCAGACGTCCGGCTCCTCCGCCGCCCATCGACGCCGCTCCCGCGAATCTCTGAGGACCCGCACGGGGTGTCGGAAGACGAGCCGAGCGAGGTCGAGCGCCGTGCGCAGCGGCGGGTCGTCCTCGAGGTAGTCGATCCGGGTCTCCCGCCGGGCGGCCGGCTCACCCCGGGCCGGGCGGGAGCTCGATTCGACCCGCACCTGCCAGCCGAGCCGCGCCAGAGCTGCGACCTCACTGCGGACGAAGGTCTCCGAGCGGGCCGGATACGCATCCGTGAGCACCACGACCGAATGCGTGGGCTGCGCCGGCGCGGGAGGCCGGCGGCGCGAGCGCAGGCGGTTGTCGCCGAGGAGGCCGAGCCACCAGCGCGGCGTCCTCGAGAGCCCCGGGTGGCGGCGGCGCAGCCAGACGAGGGCCGGCCCGCCCGGGAGGCGCGGCATCTCAGCCTCCCGCCCGAGCTCATGCAGGCGGAGGCAGAGGTCCTGCGCGGCGCCACCGATCACGCCCTCGTTGAGCCCGCCGACACTGAGGAAGTCGGCGCGCCGGACCCGCACCCCGTCGAACTCGATCCACTCCGAACCGGTCGCCTGGACGGCGTCGTTGACTGCCGCGCTTCGGTCGGGCGAGTCGGGCGCAACGGAGATCCGAGCGGTGTCGGCGTCAGCGTTCGATCGCATGCGGCGGAAGCGTCGCAGGTAGCCTCACTCGCATGCCCGTCAAGGGGAGCCAGCGGGTCGTCTCCGTGATTCACGGGCCGGTCTTCGGGGGGGCGCACAATCAGCTCCTCCAACTCGATCCGGAGCTCCGGTCTCGCGGGATCGAGACCGTGGCCGTGCTCCCGGCCGAGGCCGACGACGCGGCGCGCCGGCTCGAGGCCGCGGAGATCGACGTGGTGCAGATCCCGCTGCGGAGCTTCCGCCTCACCCGCGATCCTGCGGTGAACGCGCGGACGATCGCCGATGTGCGGCGCAACGTCGGCGCCCTCCGTGGCGTGATTCGCGCCAGGCGGGCCAGCGTCGTCCAGGTGCACGGGCTCGTCAACCTCCACGCGCTGATCGCCGCGAAGCTCGAGCGGCGGGCGGTCGCCTGGCAGATCCTCGACTCCCGCGCGCCGCGGCCGCTGCGTCGCGCCGTGATGCCGATCGTCGTCCGTAACGCCGACGTGGTCACCAGCTGGGGCGCAGAGCTCGCACGGGCTCATCCGGGCGCGATCGCGCTCGGCGATCGCCTCGTGCTCGTCTACCCACCCGTTGATCCCCAGCTCTCCCCGAACGGGGAGACCCGGCAGCACGCACGAGATGAGCTGGGCGTCCGTGGCGACCAGCCGCTCGTGGTCACGCTGGGAGTGCGCAACTCGCAGAAGGGCCACCAGTACTTCGTCCGCGCCGCGGCTCGTGTGCGCGAGCGCCACCCCGATGCTGTGTTTCGCGTGCTCGGAGCACCGAGTCCCGGGCATGACGACTGGAACGCCGGCGTCGAAGCCGAGGCGGACCGACTCGGCCTGCTCGCGGATGGGACGCTCGCGTTCGTCGATCCCGGGCCGGAGGCGACCACCCTGCTTCAGGGCGCCGACGTCTTCGCGATGACCTCGACCGCCCGTTCCGAGGGGATGCCGACGGCGATCCTCGAGGCGATGGCGCTCGGCAAGCCGGTGGTCAGCACCGACGTCGGATCGACGCGGGAGCTGGTCGAGGACGAGCGCACGGGCTTCGTCGTGCCGGCTGAGGATCCGGCGCGGATCGCCTCCGCGCTGGCGGCCCTGCTCGGTGACCGAGCGCTACGCGAGCGGATGAGCGCCGCAGCGCTCGCGCGTGCGCGCCGGGACTTCGCGCTCGAGCCGCTGGCCGAGCGGCACGTGACCGCCTACAGGATGGCGCTCGAGCACCGCGGCCTACGGGACTTGCAAGGCGCGATCGGCTAGGCCTCGCGCTCGGTGAGCACGAAGCAGAGCTGCTGACCCTCGCCGGCAACCCGCTTCACCGACATGCCGCCTTCGCCGGCGGCGCGTCGAAGGTCATCGAGCTCGACGAAGGAGCCAAGCCACGCCGCATTGGCCTGGCCCTTGGGACCGCGGCCGGTCAGGCCCCTGAGGACGATTCCAAGGCCCTCACGGCCAGTTCGGCGACGGTGGATCCCCGGGTCGTTCGAGATCTGGAACGCGGCCCATCCGCCCGGGCGCAGCACGCGGCCGATCTCGCGCACGTAGTGGAGCGTGATCGCCGGATCGGGGATGTGCTGGAAGACGACGTGCGAGAGGCAGACATCGGCGCTCGCATCGTCGATTCCGGCGAGGCTCACACCGTCGCCAAGCACCCACTCGATCGTGTCGGCGTCGCCGCCCAGCTCACGCGCCCTCGCGAGCATCTCCGCGGAGATGTCGATCGCGCGCACCGCCGACGCGCGAGCGGCGATCGCACGCGTCATCCGGCCGATGCCGCAGCCGATCTCGACGACCTCGTCGCCGGGCGCGATCGCGGCACCGACGGCGTCGAGCATCGCATCCAGCTCGGTCTCGCCGTGGGTCCAGAACGCCTCGTCGCTCGGGTCGAAGTAGTTGAGCGTGTTGTCGATGTAAAAGCGCGCGTTCTCGGCCGCGCGCGCGTCCCAGAACCGCCGCATCCGCTCGCCGTCCACGGTCTAGGCCCGACTTCCCTGGAGCGCCCGGTGCGCGCGCGCCCGCACGCGCCTGTGGAGCGGCAGCTTCGGGCGCGTCACTCCGCGGACGGCCATCTCGCGCTCGACGAACCGATGCAGGTACTGGTCGAGGGTCTCCTCGTCGGGCTGCTCGAAGAAGACCCGCTCGCGGGCCGGGAAGGAGCCCTCCCACCACAACGAGACGACCTTCTCCTCGTCCGTGAGCGTCTCCCAGAATCCGGCCGGGAACTGGCAGTGCGCAAGCGCATGAATGACGTGCGGCTTGAAGACGAAGTCGAGCCCGCCGTCCACCCCGTCGATGAGCCAGTGGTGGTGGGACCAGCCGACGAAGTCGCCGACGACGCCGTAGCTCTGCTCCTCGAGCCGCGAGGGCACCTCGATGTACCCGGCCTTGCCGACCCGCTGGATCTCGGAGCAGACCCAGACCGGGTCACGGATGTCCTCGAGCGTGTGCGAACAGATGACGAAGTCGAACTGAGCGTCCGCGAACGGAAGCGGCTCGCGCTCGCAGATATCGCGCTGAAGCCATGTGTCCGCGCTGAAGCGCTCGCTCTCGCCGCGATCGCCGACCCACCCCTTGCGCTCATAGAGCCCCCTCGTCTCATAGGGGAAGAGGTCGACGACCCAGTCGGCGCGCCCGAACGGGTCGCCCCAGCCCCCGATATCGAGGACAACGTCGTCGGGCCCGATGATCTCGATCAGCTTCGCGCGAGTGGTGTCGAGCACGCGAGGAGTCTATGAAGGAACCGGCCTCGCCGGGGCGGTCCGGCGGCGGCCGAGGATGAACTGCGCGTTGCCGCGGCCGAGGAGCTTCGCCGCGGGGTAGGCGATCGAGCGCAGTGCGAAAAAGGCCGACCGCAGCGCAAACGCCTTCGGCCCCGAGCCCGTCCGCTCGGGCGAGAGTGAGGTCGAACGGTAGAAGCCATACGGGATCGCGAACGTCCGCACGGCCTCGACGTCGAACCCCTGGCTCGCGAACAGCCTCGAGGCGCTCGCCGGCGAGAAGTCGTAGAGGTGAACCGGCAGCTCCGGGTACTCCCAAACCCCCGTGCGCCTGGCGATCAACCGGTAGGTGAGCTGCGGATAGAGGCCCTCGACGTTGGGAAACGTGGCGGCGACGAGGCCATCCGGCCGGAGGAGGCGGTGGGCGAGCTCGAGCTCGTGGCGAGGATCGCGCAGGTGCTCGATCACGTCCCAGAACGTGATCAGGTCGAAGCTCTCACCGCCGAGGTCGGGGAGCGCCTGCTCGAGCGTTCCGGTGCGGACGTCGAGTCCCCTGCCCCGCGCCCGCTCCGACGTTTCCTCGCCGATCTCGACCCCGACGGCTCGCATCCCCGCGGCGGCGGCAACCTCGAGCCACGCACCCGAAGACGAGCCGACGTCGAGCACCCGCATCCCCGGCTCGAGGACCCCGGCAGCCGCGAGCATGGCGCGCTTGTGCTCGGCGTTGTCGAGCGTGATCCCGCGCAGCTCGCCGAAGAGCGCGTCAGCGAACGCGGAGTCGTGGTAGTAGGTCTCGGCCAGCCGCTCCTCCGACGGCTGCGGGTCCTGGAAGACGAGCCCGCAGGACGGGCAGCGGACCATCCGGTATCCGGAGCGCTCATAGACGCTCGGGAAGGCCCCGCCGGAGCCGCAGGCGATGCAAATGCGAGCGTGGGCCAAGTCGGCAAGCCTAGCCGCGCACCGCCACTCTTGATCGTGCCTCTTGTGTACGGTCCCGCGCCATGGAGCTCGCGACTCGAGCCAAGGAGCTCGACTGGTACCACACGATCGAACTTGCCCCGGGGGTCCTCACCGACGGCGTCTTCGACCTGCGCCCGTATGTTCCCCGCTACGGGCTGCCGGAGAACATGGAGGGGATGCGGGTGCTGGAGGTCGGCACGTTCGACGGCTTCTGGTCGTTCGAGATGGAGCGCCGCGGCGCCGACGTGGTCGCGATCGACGTCCAGGACGACCGCGACTTCGACTGGCCGGCCGTCCGGCGTCCGAAGGAGTTCACCGAGCGTCCGCAGGGCGCCTGCTTCGAGATCGCGCACGAAGCGCTCGGCTCGAACGTCGACCGCCGGGTCTGCGCGGTCTACGAGGCGACGCCAGAGGAGCTCGGAACCTTCGACCTGGTCTTCTGCGGCTCCGTCCTCATCCACCTACGCGACCCGGTGCTCGCCCTGGAGCGGATCGGAGCGCTCTGCCACGACCGCTTCATCACGGTCGAGCCGTACAGCCGCCTCCTCGGGCTGGTGCCGACCGCCGCCGCCCGCTACCGGGCCCTGCGGCCGGTCTCGGTCGTCTTCTGGGAGCCGAACCTGCGCGCCTGGCGCGAGATGCTGATGACCGCGGGGTTCACGAAGATCGAGCGACTCGACCGCTTCGACCTGAAGGCGACGGCCGGGTGGAAGGTCCACCACGCCGTCCACCACGCGACCAAGTAGCGCCTAGGTCGCGACCGCCGGCGGCGTACGCGGTCGCCGGATGTAGGAGACCGCCTCCCGCAGGAGGCGCCGCTCGATCATCACCGTCAGCGCCAGGTTGACCACGATGAAGAGAGCCAGCTCGCCGAGCGCCAGCGCCAGCGTCCGGTCGCCGGTCTCGAGCGCCCGCAGCCCGAGCACGACCGCGACCGAGACCGCGGTCGGGGTGACGGCGCGGACCACGTAACGACCGAGGTTGAGGCGCGGGAAGAGCTTCAGCAGGTAGTACCAGCGCGCCGCGAGCGTGACCACGGTCATCGCCGCGATCCCCGCGGCGAACCCCTCGATCTCGTAGGCGAAGACGAGCGGGATCGCCGTCAGGCAGAAGGCGGCGAAGGTGATCACCGCGACCACGGCCTCGGGCCGCGTGATCCCCTGGGCGCGGTAGAACGCGCTCCAGTTGAAGCCGATGTGGACCGCCGCCGATGTGATCCCGAAGACGACCAGCAGGGTTTCGGCGTCCCGCCACTGCTCGCCGATGCCGAACTCGATCAGGTCGCCGCTGAAGACGCTCAGCCCGACGCCGAACGGGAGGGCCCACATGAGCGCCAGCCGGTTGGACTTGATGAACACCTCGAACATCAGGTCCGCCTGCCCCTGGACACGGCAGATGACCGGATAGAGGGTTTGCGTGACGACGGAGTCGAGCCGCTCGACGTAGGCGGAGAAGGTCGCCGCGAGGCCGATCGCGCCCACGCCCGCCAGGCCGATCGCGAGGTCGCCGACGAAGACCGAGAGCTGTGCGATTCCGAGCCCGAGGCCCACGGCGAGCAGGAGCGGCCCGGAGAACGAGACGTACTCGCGCAGGGTCCCGCGGTCGAAGCGGAGGCGGAGCCGGTAGGGACTGAACAGGATGGCGACGATCCCACCGGCCCAGGCGCCCGCAACGAGGCCGATCACGAGGCTCCAGTACTCGAAGCCCGCGATCGCGAGGGCGATGGTGACGATGAAGGAGACCACCGGGTCGACCGCTCCGAGTAGTCGCTGCCGCAGGAACTCGAGCCTGCGGTAGTAGACCCAGATCGGTGCCTGCAGGGCGAGTCCCGGCAGGGTCAGCGCGATCACGAGGCTCGGGGCGAGCAACTCCTCCTCCCCATAGATCAGCGCGAGGACCGGCGCCAGCGCGGCGAGGACGGCGAGGCCGATCGCGGCCGAGCCGAGCTCGAGTGTGAACGCCTTCTGGAACGCCCCCTCCTGGTCCTCTTCGTCCTGCTGGATGTACTTGTTGATCACGGCGATCGCCCTGAGCGCGAAGACGAGGCCGAAGGCGAGGAAGACGATGCTCCAGACGCCGAACTCGCTCGCGGTCAAAAAGCGAGTGACGATCAGCGCCTTGAGCAGCTGCAGCGTGCTCAGCCCGAGAAAGAACACGGAGTTGATGACCACGCCCCGCGCCGCGACCCTTCGCTTCCCCGGGCCGGCCGCGGCTCCCGCGGTCGGGTCGACCAGGGTCGCCGTCATCTCCGCTTCGCCGCCGATGCCCGCGGCCTCCGGCGGGGTGGCCACCGGTCCGCCCGGCTCCGTCCCCTCTTCCGGGTCCGCGGGAGCGTCGTGGCTCATAGGACCGCGGTCCGCGAGCGAGCGCTGCCGAGAAGGAGCGCCGCGGCGCCGACCGCGTCGGCAGCGACGTCTGCGGCCGCGACTCTCGGCGCATGCCGCCGCCACGGCAGCGCCCCGCGGAGAAGCCGCGAGAGGTAGGGAAGCGCTGCGAGAAGAGGCAGGCGCGAGCGACTCGCAACCGCGGCCGCGAGGCCGACGGCCGCGAGATCGAACGAGGCCGTCCTCTGGTTGAGGAAGACGCGGCGATGAAGGAGCTCCTCGCGCAGCTCGGGCACCTTGGCGACGATCGCCGGGAAGTACGCGAGTCGGATCCGCTCACCGACGTAGTCGCGCGCGCGGCGACGGAAGACCGCGTGGTGGACGAGCGCCGCATCGGCGAAGACGATTCGCGCCCCCGCTCGCCGTGCCCTCCAACCGAGCCAGACGTCTTCGGCCAGCGGCTTCCCGATGACCGGCCCCAGCCAGTCCTCGAAGCCACCGAGGCGGTCGAACAGGTCCCGATCGATCAGCAGGTTCGCGGTCTCGAACAGACCGGTCGCGTCGCCGACCGTGATCGAGCGGTCGAAGGGCATCGGCGGTGTCGAGGGGTCGGGTCGCACCGCTCCCTGAACCAGGCCGCCGCCGTTGAGGGCCTCGAGCCCCTCGGCGAGCCAACCGGGAGTCGGAACGCAATCCGCGTCGGTGAAGGCGAGGATCCGCCCGCGGGCCTCGGCGACCCCCCGGTTGCGCGCGGGTCCCGGCCCGGCCTGCGCCTGCGAAACCGTGCGGACGCCGGCGAAGCGGCCCGCGACCTCCGCGGTAGCGTCGGCGGAGCCGTCGTCGACGACGATCACCTCGTATCGGGCGTCCACCTCCTGCTCCGCGAGCGCCGCCAGGGTCGCGCCGAGAGTCTCAGCGGCGTCGTGTGCGGGAACGATCACGCTGATCTCCGTCACCCCACGATTATCCCGGTTCGCTCCCCGCCTCTAGGATCGGCGCGCATGCGCGGGATTCCGGAGGTCGCCGTAGTGGTCGCTACGCACAACCGCGCCGACCGGCTCGCGCGGCTGCTCGCAGCGCTCGAAGCGCAGACGCTGGGCTCGCGACGCTTCGAGGTGATCGTCGTCGACGACGGCTCGACCGATGCGACACCGGACGTGCTCGCCGCGACCGCCTCGGACTCCGATCTGCCGCTCCAATCGATCCGGCTGTCCCCGAACCGCGGCCGCGCGGGGGCGCGCGAGGCCGGCTGGCGGTCGGCGAGCGCGCCGCTGATCGCCTTCACCGACGACGATTGCCGGCCGGCTCCTGGCTGGCTCGAGGCCGGGCTCACCGCAACGGCAGCCACGCCGCTGACGCTGATCCAGGGCCGCACCGAGCCCGACCCGGAGGAGCTTGACGCTCTCGGTCCGTTCTCACGCACGATTTGGGTCACCGGCTACGACGCGGCGTTCCAGACCTGCAACGTCTTTTACCCCCGAGCGCTGCTCGAGCTCGTCGGCGGCTTCGACACCGATGCCTTCGGCACCGTCCACGGTGGCGAGGACTCCGACCTCGCCTGGCGAGTGATCGAAGCCGGCGGCCGGGCGCGGTTCGATCCAGCGCCGCTCGTCCATCACGCGGTCAACGACCTCGGTCCGCTCGGGAAGCTGCGCCTGAGCGGCGCGTGGTCGATGCTCGCCTACGCGCGTCACCCGGCACTGCGCAGGGCTCACTTCGCGACGCCCGTGTTCTGGAAGAAGACTCATCTCTGGCTCGCGCAGGCCGCGATCTCGGCCCTCCTCCTGCCGCGCTGGGCGTGGCCGTTGAAGGCGTGGTTCGCGGTCCCGTGGCTGCGCTCGCTCTACGCCCGCGGGAAGCTCGAGGGTGGGGGCCCGGCGCTGGCGCCGTTCTACGCCGCCTGCGACATCGCCGAGGCAACTGCCGCGATTCGGAACAGCATCCGGTACCGGCGCCTGATGCTCTAGCGGCTCGAAGCGGAGGCACGAAGCTCGGCGTCGACCGCCTCGCGCAGGGATTGTGCGAAGGCGTCGCTCGAGAAGCGAGTCGCGTTCTCCTGCGAGCGCTGCGGCTCGAAGCGGGTGAAGTCGACCTCCCGCATCGCCTCGGCGAAATCGCGGACGGCTTCATGGCCGACGAGGACGCCCGTCTCGCCGTCGACCACGGTCTCGAGCGCGCCGCCCCGGCCGAGTGCGAGCACCGGGCGACCGGACGCCTGCGCCTCGACCGCGACGATTCCGAACTCCTCGATGTTCGGGAGCACCAGGGCGAGGGCCCTGCGGTATACGGAGGCGAGCTCACGGTCGTCGATGCGGCCGAGGAACGTCGCCGTGGAGCCGTACTTTGCGCGCAGCGCCGGAAGCTCCGGCCCGCCGCCGACGACGACGATCCTCCGCCCGGCCAGACGGGCCGCTTCGAGTGCGATGTCGGCGCGCTTGTGGGCGACGAGCTCGCCGACGAAGAGAAAGAAGTCCTCGGGAGCACCGATCGAGAAGCGGTCGAGTTCGACCGGCGGGTGCACCACCTTCGAATCTCGCTCATACCAGTCGCCGATCCGCTGCGCGGTCAGCTCGGAGTTGGCGAGGTAGGTCGTCACCCGGCTCGACGCGGCGAGATCCCACTGGCGGATCCGGTCGAGCGTCCGGCTCAACGCCGGACGCAACAGCGGGGAGACCGTGTGCACGGCCCGGTCCCGTTCATGCCAGCAGTGCCGGAAAGGCGTGTGGCAGTAGCTGACGTGCTTCACCCCGGGTGGCGGATGCATGCCGTGCGCGAAGCCGAAGCTCGAGGAGACGAGAATGTCGCAGGGCTCGACCTCGATCGACTCGGCCGCGCGGGGATACAGCCCGAGGAAGTAGCGGTGGGTGCTGCGGCGCACCCTGATCTTCTGCAGGAACGACGTATGGATCTGGCGGCCGGCGAAGCGTGCCTCCGTCTCGCTCTGGGAGTAGGCGATCGTGTGAATCGGGGCCTGTGGCCAGCAGGAGGCGATCCGGGAGAACGTCCGCTCCGCGCCACGGAGGAAGAGGAGATAGTCGTGGGCGAGGGCGATCCGCGGCTCGACGACGCTCACCCCTCCGCACCGACGGCGTCGAGATAGGCGCGATCGAGTCCCTCGACCTGACGCTCGATCGTGAACATTCCCCGCACGCGCTCGCGCGCAGCGGCTCCCATGGCCTCGCGCTGCGCCCGTGGCGCGTCCGCGACGGCCTCGATCTCGCGCGCGAGCGCACCGGCATCGCCCGCCGGGACGAGGCGCCCCGCATCGCCAACCTGCTCCGGGAGGCCATCGGCGTCGGCCGCGATCACCGGCAGGCCCGCGGCCATCGCCTCGAGCATCACGATGGGGAACGGGTCGGTGCGTGAGGGGAGCACGAACACGTCCCAGTTGCGTAGCTCGCGTTGCGTATCGATCCGCTCCGCGTGGACCACCCCGGCGGCTTTCGCCTCGGCGAGCGTCCGGGCCGCAAAGGAGGAGTCCAGAGGGTCGCTCGCCGCACCGGCGAGCACGAACTCGATGTCTGTCCTCCTTGAACTCAACAGGCGTGCTGCCTCCACGAACAGGTCCGTACCCTTACGGCGCGAAAGCACGCCGATCGTGCCCACGACGGTCGGGGAGCGATCTCGGATCGACGCTGCCTCGCGGGGAATTGGGGCGCCACCGTAGACAACTCGGGGGCGGAATGCTTTCAGGCTCAAACCGTCGGCGCACGCGTTCGAGACGGCGACGACCTCGGTTCCCGCGAGCCGGATCGCGCGCCGCGTCAGGCCGGCCTTGACGCCGCCTCGGATCATCTCGTGGATGTGAAAGACGGTGGGCACGCCGGTCGCCCGTGCGAGCGCGGCATCGGCGAGCGTCGTATGCGAGTTGGCGTGGACGAGGACCGGACGCTCTCCGCGCAGGGTCCGCCTGAGCTCCATCAGATGCGGAGGAATGCCGCGAAGACGACGCAGCGGGCCCGGGTCGAGCCGCAGCGCCCTGAGGCTGTAGACGATCGTGCGCGGGGCCCCTGAGACCCTGTAGCCGCGCTCGCGCAGCTCATCGAAGAGCTTCCCGGGTCGGGGAACGAAGAAGCTGAACTCCCAGCCGCGCTCCTCGAGGCCGGGGAGGCAGCGCATCAGCGAGATGCTGGCGCCGCCGGGCGATTCCTCATGGAGGACGACGAGCACGCGACCGCGGCCGCTCGACGACGACATCAGCCCGGGCGGGTCAGTCGCCCAGGGAACGCTTCAGCTCGGCCGCCGCGTCGGCCGAGAGACCCGGAACCTGATCGACCTCGTCGACCGCCGCGAACCCGCGCCGGCCATCCCTCAAAGCGATCACCCGCGCGGCTTGAGTCACCGACAAGCCCATCGAGCGAAGCTGTTCGAAGCTCGCGCCGTTCAGACGCTCGAGCGGCCCGCCCTCGAGCGGCTCCGCCTCGGAGCGACCGCCATAGCGGCTCAGCGCCATCGCGAGCTCGTCGCCCATTCGCGCTCTTCGATCGAGCTCCGGGAGCCGAGCCTCGAGCGCCTCGAGCGCCTCGCTCAGCGAAGTCACCCGCGTCAGCGACGCCTCGATCGCGTCCATGCGCGTCGACATTGCACGCACCGCGGCCATCACCGCTTCGGCCTCTCGGCCCGAAGCGTCACGCTGGACGGCCAGCTCGCCGGACGTCGTCGTCGCGAGCTGGTCGAGCGCGGCAACCCGCTCCTCGAACGCCTCGACGCGGGCCCGCAAGTCGAGGACCGACTGGCGCCAGCCACCCTCGGCGAGGGAAAGGATCTCCTCGAACTCCTTCGCCTGCTCGACTGCCTCCGAGCTCTGCCTCGCCGATTCGGACACGCGCGCGTCGAGCGCGCCGAGGCCGTCCGTGCGCGCCTCGAGATCGGCAAGCCGCCGACGCAGGTCCTTGAGCTCGTCGGCGCGCTCGGATTCGGGCACGCGAGGGCGCGACGGCGTCTTCTCTGCGCCGGCGGTGGGCGGCGGCGGGGTCACCACGTCCCGCACCTGCTCCGAAGCCCGATCGCCGACCGGGTTCGGGGGCGGTCCGCTCGGGGCCTCCCTGGGCGGCGCGTCGGGTTCGGGCTCCTCAGGCGCCTCCGGATCGGCGGTCGGAGCGACGACGTCCCATTCCGAAGTCTCGCTCGAATCCGGGGCCTGCGCGCCACGTTCGTTACCGACCCCGCGGGGGAGCCATTCCTCGAGTGCGCCCTCCGCCGTCGACTCCGGCGTGTCGGCGCTAAAGCGTCGCCCCTGTTCCATCGCGCTCGACTCTAGCCGGTGGCATCCCGGGACGAACCTTGACCATCGTCCTCAGGTGCGCGTAGCCCCTCACGCGGCGACGTTGAATCTCCCGACGAGCGGCGAGCGTCGCAGGGAGCCTCCGGATCGCCGCCCGCCACGCCCGCAGGACGAGGCGAACATCGCCAGTGGGCGCGGCCTTCACCAGCGCGGCGGCGCGGCGAGCGAGCGCGAAGGGCGCGAACGCGACGAGGGCAAAAACAGGGAAGTTCTTCAGCATCATCGTCAGCATGTTCCGGTGCCCGAGGTACTTCTCGAGCCCGGAGATGCGCGAGCTCGAGGCGGCGCCGACGTGATAGGCGATGGCCGCCGGCTCGTAGTGGCAATCCCATCCGAGGAGCTGCGCGCGGAGGCCCCAGTCGACGTCCTCGAGATAGGCAAAGAAGCTCGCGTCGAACGGGCCCACATCCTCGAACGCCGCGCGTCGGTAGAGCGCCGCCGCCGCACAGGCGGCGATCACGGGCCCGCCCGTGTCGTACTGGCCACGGTCGGGCTCCCCCTTCCCCAGGCGAATGCAGTGGCCGTCCCAGGAGACCGCGTCGCCGGCGCCGTCGAGGCGCGACCGGTCGCGCCAGTCGATTTGCTTCGATGCGATCGAGGCGGCACGGGGGCGCGCCTCCAGCGCGCCCACGGTCGCCTCGAGCCAGCGATCGTGGAGCTCCACGTCGTTGTTGATCAGGGCGACGTACGGGGCCGAGCTCGCCTCGAAGCCGGCATTGACCGCGGGCGCGAAGCCGGCGTTGCGGCCAAGCTCGAGAACCCGGACCTTCGGCCAGTGCTCGCGCAGGTGCGCGAGCGAGCCGTCGGTCGATCCGTTGTCGACGACGATCGTCTCGAAATCCCGCGTCCTCTGCCGGTCGAGGCTGCTCAGCACCATGTCGAGGTGCTCGATCCCGTTCCAGTTCGGGATCACGACGGATACTCGCGCGAAGGGCACGCGGGCCTAGCCGGCGGGCGACTCGCCGAGGTCCTTGACGACCTTGGCCGGATTCCCGGCGATCACCGCTGCCGGCGGATACTCGCGGCCGTTGACGACCGCGTTGGCCCCGACGACCGAGTTCGGTCCGATCCGGGCGCCCTTGAGCACGGTTGAGCCGAACCCACACATCGTCCCGCGCGAGATTCGAACGGGTGCGACCGTCAACGGAGCCCGCATGTAGTGGCCGTCCGTCGCGTCGAAACCGTGATCCGAATCGGTGACGCTGACGCGCTCTCCGAACCCGACCAACTCCTCGATCTCGATCCGCTCCGTGCAGTGGATCGTCCCCCAGGAGCCCATGAGGAACTCGTCACCGGCGACGAAGCGGCCGTCCGACTTGATCCAGACACCGTCGCGGATCAGGACGAAGTTGCCGAAAGTCACCGATCCCGAGCGGAGGAGGATGCGCACGTTGTTGAGGAAACGCCCCGTGTCACCGACCTGCAGCAGGTTCTCGCCCCGGGCCCAGACCTCGATCGTCATTCCCCGGCCGAGGCGGACGCCGCGTCCAAGGCGCAGCACGGTCGTCCCGCCCCCCTCGCCGTCCGACGTCGCCTTGATCACCGGCGGCCCGTCGAACTCCGCCCCATACGGCGCGTCGACGACGAGTCGGCCTCCGTGCCGCCAGACCTCGAAACGGAAGCGAGTGATCCAGATCCGGAACCGAACGGCGGTTCTCGCATCGATCAGCGCCCGTGCGATTGTCCTCATCGCGCTCACCGGCTAGAGCACCGGCACCCTGTAGCGGACGGCGCCCACCGCCATCGCGACCGTCTCCGCGCCATCGTGGATCGCATAGAAGGGAAGGTCGCGTGCCCGAGCCCGCTCAACCCGCCCGCGCGCCCGGACCTCCCGCGCGTATGGAAGCGCGAGCAGCACCGCGAGCGGGAACCGGCGGGCGATCACGAAGCCGAGCACGGCGAGCAGGAGGCGGGCATGGGACGCCTTCCAAAACAGCCCGCGATGGAGACCGGCGCGGAGACCCGGATGCCTGGCAAGGGCCTGTACCGCCGGCGTCCAGCCGAGCGCGACGCGGAGCTTGCCGACCGGGCCGAGGTCCATGACCGCGTGATGGACGAGGGCGTCCTCGGCGAACACCGTCTCGACCCCATCCTCGATTGCACGCCATGCGAGGTCGGTGTCCTCCCCGCGAGCGAAGGCCTCGTCGAACCCACCGAGCCGCTCGAGTGCGTCGCGCGGGTAGGCGACGTTGCACGTGGGGTAATACGGGCCCAGCGCGACCACATGGATCGTTCGCAGATAGGGGCCGCTGCGGTCGTTCTCGCCCGGGTTTGGCTCGGTACGGCCCTGGATCAGTGCCGCGGGGTTCGCCTCGGCGACGGCGAGGAGTCGCTCGAGCCATGTCGGCGCCGGCTCGCAATCATCGTCGGTGAAGGCGATCAGATCCCCGCAGGCCTGCCGCCAGCCGGTGTTACGGGCACCGGCGGGACCACCCTGCTCGCTTCGCTCGAGCACGCTGAGGTTGGTGAACCGTTCGGCCGCCGCGCGGAGGACCGCCGGAGTCCGGTCGCGCGAGGCGTCGTCGACGAGGACGATCTCGAACTCACGCGGATCGACGGTCTGCGCGGCGAGCGCATCGAGGAGGCGCTCGAGGCGCTCCGGTCGCTCGCGGGTGGCTACGACGACGGACGCGCGCATCAGCTCGCCCGCGCGTAGAGAGTGAAGTTGTCATCGCGCGCCACCTCGCGGTAGCCGGCGGAGCGCGCCCAGACCTCCTCGGGAACCTCGAGGGCGACCTCACCGAGCCCGCGGCCGATGAGGAGGAGGTCGTAGCCGGTCGCCTCCACATCCTCGACGAACGGCTCCCGCGCCTCCCAGCGACGGAGCTCGCCGTCGGCGATGTAGCCGACGTAATCGACCTCGTTCTCGAACCGGGGCCCGAAGAGCGCTCGAACGGGCGTCTTCACGGTGACGTTCCAGAGCCCGACCATGCCGACCTTCTGGTCGGCGGGAGCGTTCTCGAGGACCCAGTCGATCGCTGCGTAGCCGCCGTAGCTCCGCTCGCTGAACCGGTGCTCGGCGAAGCCGATGACGACGGCGACGGCAAGCGCCGCCAGCGCCGCGAGCGCGGCCGCCGGAGCACGGGCAAGCCAAGTCGGCACGCCCGGACGCCCGCGCAGGAGCCAGAGGTAGAGGCCGCCGAGGATGAGCACGCCGACGAGCAATCCTCCGTTCGAGAGGGTCTCGCCGCGGGTCAGCGCTTCGAGCGTCGCGATTGCCGTGGCCCCCTGGATCCAGATCGCGAACCGAGGCAGCCGCCGGTCGAGCCAGGCGAGGGCCGCGGCGGCGAAGAGGAGCGCCGGGACGAGGTACCGGACGTTGAAACCGATTCCCGTCGGCTCGCCGCCGAACCCCGGCGCGGTTGACGGGGTGGCGGCGTAGACGACCGCGAAGAGGACGGCGCCGGCGACGAGGATCGCTCCAATCGCAGCGTCGCGCCGCGGCGTGCGGCCGGCGAAGAGGTCGCGGCCGGCGAAGACGGCGGTGATCAGGACCGCAAGGCCGAGGAGCGGGCCGACGAGGCCCAGTTGCTCGGCGAAGGCCGGAAGGATGTAGTCGGCCCACGCCGATGGGTCCCCCGCGTAGTCGGCGATCGAGGCGATCTCGTCGCCGCGCGGGTCCGGCGGCGCGTCGAACACGCCGACGCCGAAGGAGACGCGGGCCGGGTAGAACGGGTTCCCCGACGCGACGAGGTTGCGGAGCAGCCAGAACCCGCCGAAGGCGAGCACGAGCCCGGCGATCGGAAGGCACCGGCGGAGAAGACCGTCGCGGCGCTGGGTCGCGAGCACGTAGATGCCCCACAGCACGAGCACGACCCCGACCGTCGTCACGCCGTACCACTTCGACCCGAAGGCGATTCCGAGGGCCACGCCGGCGAGGATCAGGTCGACTGCGCGGTGAGTGCGGCTCTCGCGCAAGAGGAACAGCAAGCCCGTCGCGAGTGCCGCGAGCAGGATCACGTCAGGGATCGCCGCGAGCAGGCCCGGCACGGCGACCGTCGGCATCGCGAGCATCGCGGCGCCGATCGCGAGCGCGGTCGGCCGCGACGCTTGCAACTCCCGCCCGATTCCGTAGACGGCGAGAAAGAGGAAGCCCATGAACGGCAGGTTCACGAGCCGGTAGAGGAAATCGGACTCCCACGGAAGCACCGCGGTGAGCTGAATCAGGTTGCCGTCCTGGGGGTAGTAGCCGGTCGCGATCTGAGCCCCGATGTGCTCGATGTTCCAGATCGTGTCCGATTGCACCCAGCGGCCGAGCCCGGGAATGTGAAAGCCGAGGGCATCGAGCCCGGTCGCCGGCGTCGTCGCGATCGGGATCGCCGAGATGCAGTACGCGCCGACGACGACGGCAGCGACTCCCGCAACCGCGAGCGAGGCCCGCGACTCGCTTCGCCATCCCTCGAGCGCAGCGCCCAGATCCGGCCCACCGCCCCGAACCGGAAGCCGCGTGGAGGCGATCGCGACGGCGACGGCGAGCACCGCGACGACCGTCCTCGTCATAACCTCGGCGATTCCCGGGAGGAGATGGACGGCGAGGAGGACCGCGGTGAAGACGAGCGCCTGCGCGGGGATTCGCGCGCTCGGGCGCAGGCCGACGAACGCCCAGCGGTCGACGCGATAGGTCGCGAAGCCGGCCCCGCCGACGACGAGCGCGAAGAAGAGCAGCCCGACGAGGAAGTCTGAGGTCGAGAGTTCGAGCATGTCGCGCTACCGCCGCTTGGTCACGAAGTCGTCCGCGAGGGAGGATGCGCGCCGGGGGCATCGAGCTCCGTGACTCGCGAGCTGCCCGTCGGTGCATCGACAACAGGCGGCTCCTCTGGGCTGTTCGCCGACGTCGTCTCCGAGACGACGCGTTCGTCGATGACGTAAAGGGGCCGTCCCTTCACCTGGCCGAAGATCTTGCCGACGTAGAGCCCGGTCACCCCGGTGCTGATCACGATCACCCCGGTCATCAGCATCAGCAGCACACCCAGGCTGGCCCAGCCGGGCGGCGGGTTCTCGAACAGGGTCGCGTAGGTGATCAGCGCGCCGGCGGCGATCAGCCCGAGCGCAGCGACTGCGAACCCCGTGTAGACGACCCAGCGGAGCAGGTTCGTGGTCTGGAAGAAGATCCCGTCGGCGGCGACGCGCACGAGCCCGGCGAAGCTGTAGGCACTGCCACCGGCGTAGCGCTCCGACTGGTCGACCTCGATCGTCGTGTGCTCGAACCCGAGCCAGAGCAGAATCAGCAGGTACTGGCGATCGAGGTCGTTGAGCTGGAGGAAGGCGTCGATCACCTTGCGCGACGCGATACTCAGATTCGTGAACTCGGAGTCGACCTCGGTCTTCGCGATGAAGTTGGCGAGCCTGCGGTAGACGCGAGCGGTCAGCCGCCGGAAGAACGTCTGCCTGCGTGCACTGCGCCTCGAGAGGACGACGTCGTAGCCCTCGAGCGCGGTCGAGTACAGCCGCGGGATCTCCTCGGGCGGATCCTCGAGATCGCAGTCGGTGACGACGATCCAGCGCCCTCGTGACTCGGCGAGCCCGGCGGTGATCGCCGGGTGCTGGCCGAAGTTGCGCGAGAGCCGGATCAGACGGACGCGACTGTCCCGGCCGGCAAGATCCTGAAGCGTCGCCCAGGCACCGTCCGGGCTGCGGTCATCGACGTAGATGATCTCGTAGTCGTCGGTGAGCGAGGCGCCGAGCACTTCGGTGAGCCGCCGGTGAAGCTCGACCAGACAGGGCTCGCAGCCGTAGACCGGCACGACGACGCTGAGCTCGACCGCCTCTTCGCTCACGCGGCGGAGAATAGTGTCGCCGGGGCCGCGCCGATTCAGACCCTGGCGAGCATGAACAGCAGGTCCCCACGCCGGCGCGAGTTGAGGAAGTAGACCGCGTACATGATCCGCGCCAGCAGCCGATCGCGCGGCCCGTACTCGTTCTCGGCCCGCATCGAGTTCTGCAGCCGGCGCGCGATCGGCGAATAGAAGGGAAACCCCCAGTAGACCGCGCGGACGGGCTCGAAGCCGGCTCTTCGGAGCTTCGTCTCGAGCTCCCCGCGGCGATAGTTGCGCACGTGGCCGACCTGCTCCTCCCAGGGTCGGTAGCGCTCGAAATCGCCCGCAATCGTCGCGATCATCAGCCAGCGCGAGCAGATCGACCGCATGTTGTGAAGCGCCGCCTCATCGTCCGGGAGGTGCTCGAGCACGAGCGAGCTGAAGACCAGGTCCCACGAGCCGGCCGGGGCGTCCGCCTGAATGTCGCCAAGCGAGAACTCGCCGTCCCAGTGCTCCCGCACCCGCTCGAGTGGCTCAGGGGCGATGTCGATGCCTGCGAGCGATTCGAGCGACCGCCCGGACGTGATCAGCGGCAGGTTGGAGCCGTCGCCGCAGCCGACCTCGATCGCGCTTCGGTAATCGATCGTGGCGAGCAGATCCGCGAGGATCCGGCGCATGTGACGGTGGGCCGGGCCGAGCTGTTGCAGATCACCGTAGACCTCGCTCCAGATCCGGTCGTAGTCATGATCGACGGGCCCGGCCGCGGAATCGCCCATCGACCTGACCATATACTCCGCCCGCGGTGCCAGGCGGTTCAAGCGACGACGCTCCGCTGACGGTCCTCGTGCTCGGCGTCGGGGGCAACGTGAGCCAGGGGATCCTCAAGGCGCTCGAGCTCGTCGAACCGAGGCCGACGGTGGTGGCGGCGTGCATCGACCCCCTCGCTCCCGGCCTCTACCTCGCCGATCACGCCTACGTCTCGCCGAGGGCGGACGACGCCCGCTTTTTGCCGTGGCTCCTCGACGTCGTCCGCGAGCGTGACGTCGACGCGATCCTCTCCGGCGTCGAGCCCGTACTCGAGGAGCTCGCCGGCGCCGCGGCTGAGATCGCGCGGGAAACGGGCGCGAAGGCGATCGTCAGCGAGCCGCGGGTGCTCGCGATCGGGGCAGACAAGCAGCTGACCGCCGAGTGGCTTCGCGAGCGTGGCCTGAACGCGCCCGACAGCGCCCCCGCGTCCGACGCCGCGGCAGTCGAGGCCCTCGTGCGCGCGCACGGCTTTCCTCTGATCGCGAAGCCGCGGGCCGGCAAGGGCGCGCAGGGCGTGCTGACCGTCGACGGCGCGGCCGCGCTCGCCTACGCGCAGTCGCTCTCCGGCCACGTGATTCAACAGCTGCTCGGGCAGGCGAGCGAGGAGTACACGGTCGGCTGCTTTTGCGACCGCGACGGCGTCGTTCAGGGCGCGATGACGATGAGGCGCGAGCTCGCGTCCGGGACGACCGTGCGCGCCCGCGCCGTCGATGCTCCCGCCGTGCGCGATCAGGCCGTCGCGATCGTCGAAGCGCTGCAACCGACGGGTCCCTGCAACGTCCAGCTCCGCATGCACGAGGGCGAGCCCGTCGCCTTCGAGCTCAACATCCGCTTCTCGGGAACGACGCCCGCGCGCGCCCGTCTCGGCTTCAACGAGGTAGCCACCGCCCTCGAGCATCTCGTCCGCGGGCGGCCCTCGGCCGCAATGCCGGAGGTCACCGACGGCCTCGTCCTCCGCTACTGGAACGAGGTCTACGTCGACCCCGCGTCGGCCGATGAGCTCGCGGCGACGAAGCGGCTCGACCGGCCCGCCGATGCCCGTGCCGAGGTCGAGGACTGGGGCTCCGGTTGAGGATCCTGATCACGGGAGCGTCCGGATTCCTCGGCCGGGCGGTCGCGCGCCGGCTCCTCGCCGCGGGGAACGAGGTCGTCGGCGTGGCTCGCAGCGCCGGCAACGATGAGCTCGCGGAGTGGGCGGAGGTCGACCTCTCGAGGCCGGACGCAGCCGACGCTTTGGCTCGCCTTGCGCCGTGTGAGGCGGTCGTCCACGCGGCCGCCGAGATCGCCTACGACCTCGACGCGCCCGGGGCGGTCGCCGGCAACTGCGTAGGCACCCAGGCGGCGCTCAGCGCGGCGCTTCGGTGGCAGAGCTCTGCCCTCGTCTACATCTCGAGCATCGGCGTCATCGGCGTTCCGACCGAGCTCCCGGTCACCGAGGACCATCCGGTCGCCCCGCCGACCGGCTACCACGCGGCGAAGCTGTTCGGCGAGCACCTGATGAAGCTCGCCTCGGATGGCGGCCTGCGCACCGTCTCGCTCCGGCTCACGGCGCCCGTCGGCGCCGGCATGCCCCCGCCGCGGATCCTCCCCACGTTCGTCGCCGCGGCGACCTCCGGGCGGCTGCTCGAGGTTGCCGGAGGCGGGACCCGGTCGCAGAACTACGTCGACGTCCGCGATGCGGCCGCCGCCGTGGAGGCAGCGCTCGCAGGGGGATCCGGGGTCGTCAACGTGGGCGGCGCCGCGAGCATCACCAACCTCGAGCTGGCGCGGCTCTGCGTCGAGGAGACCGGCTCATCCTCGGTGATCGAGACCCGCGGCATCGACGCCCAGGAGGGCGTGCGGTGGGAGATCTCGCTCGCTCGCGCTGCCGCGCAACTCTCCTACGCACCCGCGTATAGCCTCTCCGACTCGATCGCGAGCATCGCCGAGGAGGCCGGCGAGTGATGGACGAGATCCCCTTCAACCGCGCCTGCCTCGTCGGCACCGAGGGCGGCTACATCGAGGAAGCCGTCGCGCGTGGATGGCTGGCCGCCGGCGGGCATTTCTCCCAGCTGAGCGAGGAGTGGATCGCTGAGCGGACGGGCGCCGAGCGCGCGCTGCTCACCCACTCCTGCACCGCGGCCCTCGAGGGGGCTGCCGTGCTCTCCGGGATCGGCCCGGGCGACGAGGTGATCATGCCCTCGTTCACGTTCGTCACCTCGGCGACGGCTTTCGCCATCCACGGCGCCCTCCCGGTGTTCGTCGACATCGACCCGGCGACGCTCAACATCGACCCGGAGAGGGTGCGCGAGGCGATCACGCCGGCGACGAAGGCGATCGTCGCCGTTCACTACGCCGGCGTCGGCTGCGACATGGACGCGCTGACGGAGATTGCGCGCGAGCACGATCTCGTCCTCATCGAGGACGCCGCCCAGGGCCTGCTCGCCGACCGCGGGGGCCAGGCGCTCGGGACCTTCGGGGACTTCGGTTCGATCAGCTTCCACGAGACCAAGAACGTCACGTGCGGCGAGGGCGGTGCCCTGCTCGTCAACGACGCGGCAATGGTCGAGCGGGCTGAGATCGTCTGGCAGAAGGGGACCAACCGGCGCCAGTTCGAGCGTGGTGAGGTCGAGCGCTACACGTGGGTCGACATCGGCTCCTCGTTCGGCCTCGGCGAGGTCGCGGCGGCCTTCCTCTGGGGCCAGCTCGAAGAGGCGGAGCGGATCACCGAGCGCCGGCTCGAGATCTGGTCGGAGTACGACGCGGCGCTGGGCGAGCTCGAAGGGGCCGGTCTGCTCCGCCGCCAGCGCATTCCTGCCGGCTGTCGCCACAACGGTCACATGTACTACGTCCTCCTCCCCCGGGCCGAGGACCGCCCCGAGTTCCTCGCGCGACTGCGCGAGCGGGGCATCCTCGCCGTCTTCCATTACGTCCCCCTGCACACCTCCCCGGCGGGCATGAGGCTCGGACGCGCGGCCGGCGAGCTCCCGGTGACGGACGAGCTCAGCGCCCGCCTCGTCCGTCTGCCGCTCTGGGTCGACCTCCCCGAGCCGGCGATCGCCCGGGTCATCGATGCCGTCGGTGACGCAGTGCGCACCCCGGCCTCCGGCTGACGGCTCCGCTCAGGCGAGCTCGTCGTAAAGGCGCGCGTAGGCCTCGACGAACCGCTCGACCGAGAACGCGCGCGCCCGAGCGCGGCACGTCTCGGCTATCCCGGGGGTCTCCGCCAGCGCCAGCGCCTCGTCGATGACCGCTGCGAGCGCGCCGGGCTCCGGCTCGTCGAAGAGGCGGCCGTAGGCGGGGTCGGCGACGATCTCGGGGATCGCCCCGTCGTTCGCCCCGACGACCGGGGTTCCGCAGGCCAGCGACTCGACCAGGACGAGTCCGAATGCCTCGTCGAAGGACGGCAGGACGGTGATCCAGGCGTCGCGGTAGACGTCGGCGATCGTCGCGGGCTCGGGGTCGATCAGGTCGATCCACTCGTGCGTCGCATCGACGACCGGGGCTCCCGGGCCGACCGGCTTTGAGAGGACGAGGCGGACGTCCGGCCGCTCGCGGCGGAGGATTGCGATCGCCTCGATCAGGAGGTCGACGCGCTTGCGGGCGTCGGCGATGCTGGCCAGGCAGAGGACCTTCGGCGAATCCGACCGTTCGCGCTCAGAGCGGAAGTCGCCCAGATCGACTCCCGGGTAGATCACGCGAGCGTCGTCGCGGCCGAACTGCTCGGCGATCCGCGCCGCGGCGGCCGTACTGAGCGCGGTGACCACATCCGCGCCGCCGAGCGCCCGTGCCTGCAGCCGGCGCCAGACCCGACGCCGGTGGACGCCGGGACGCCGGGGCATCCCCATCGCCGAGAACACATGCCGGCGCCCGGTTCGCCTCGCCCAGCCCGCTGCGACGAGCGCATCGGCCGGGTAGGCGGAGTGGACGAGGTCGAACTCCCGCTCGCGCAGGGTCCGGCGCGTGGCGGGCAGGTGGAGCAGATACTCGCCGGCAAGACCGAGCTGAAAGCGTTGACCGCGCGGCCGCCGGTTGAGGACCACCTCGAAGCCATCCTCGCTCCGGACCTCGTCGGCTCCGCTGTGGCTCGTGATCAGGGTCGGCCGTAGGCCGCCGGCCGCGAGCCCGGTCCCGAGATCGTGGAGAAACCGCTCGGAGCCCCGGCGGACCTCAGGCCAGTAGACCGGGTGCAGGAGGGCGACCCGGAGGGCCCGGTCGGCGCTCATGTCGTCGAGGAACGCAGGCCTCCGGCCGGGGCGGTCGCCTCGGTTGCCTGGCCGGCTCTTCCGGCGCCGTCGATCAAGCGAACCAGGCGCGCTGTCTCGTCGTCGACGTTCGCGTTGGCGCAGACCCACTCCCTGGCTGCGGCACCCATCGCCCGGCGGCTCTCGAGTGGCTGCGCCAGCAGCTCGGCGATCGCGGCCCCGAGCGCCTCTGGGTCGTGCGGTGGGACCAGGCGGCCCCAGTCGTCGCCGATCATCTCCGGGACGCCGACCTCGTCGGTGCCGACGACCATCAGCTCGAGGGCCATCGCCTCCTTGACTACCACCGGCATCGAGTCGCGATCACCGTTTCGGGCGATCACGGCGGGCATCGCGAGCAGATCCCCGCCCTCGATCACCTCCTGGACGCGTTCGCTCTCGAGCGCGCCGAGGAACTCGACCTTCCCGCCCAGGTCGGCCTGCTCCACGAGGCGGGCGAGATCCTCGCGCAGCGGACCGTCGCCGACGATCCTGAGACGGTCCAGCGGCGCTTCACCTTCGAGCCAACCCGCAGCCGCGATCAGGTCGGCGAACCCCTTCTTCTCGACGAGCCGGCCGACCGCGACCACCGTGCGTCCGCCGGCAAGGGGCCGGCGCCGGAGGAAGCGCGCGCAATCCACGCCCATCACGATCTTGTCCAAGCGTGCCCCGATCTCGGGACCGAACTGCTCGCGCAGATAGCGGACGTTGTAGTCGCACCCGGTCGTGATCAGGTCCGCCCCCTCGAGCTTCTCCCGCAGGTTCGCCGGCGAGACGAAGATGTCGTAAGCGTGAGCGGTGACGCTGTAGGGGGTTGCGAGCAGGCGGTGAAGCCGCATCGCGTCAAGCGCCGAGACGCCCGCGAAGTGTGCGTGGAGGTGGTCGCCGCGAGACAGCCGGCCGGCGAGCAGGGCGACCGAGTACAGCCGGGTGGGGACCTCGCCACCCGCATGCCAACGGCGCCTGCTCCTGAGGTCGGCGAGCGCTCGCCCGGGGTGGCGAACACACAGCCGCAAGGCCCCGAGGACTCGTGAGATCGCGGAGTCGTCCTCGCGATAGCGGACGTCGAGCCCTCGCGTCGCGCCCAGCAGCGGGCGTTCCGGGCGGGTGATGGCCTCGATCCGCACGTTCCGGCCGAGGCGTTGGATCGCTCGCGCCTCTCCCCCGATGAACGTCTCCGAGATCCGCGGAAAGCTGTCCGCCATGACCACGATCGACCCTCCGCGCGGCGGCCGCTCGCGCGCCGCGTTCGATCCAAGGTGGCCCCACCAGGTCGCCGCGATCACCGGCCCGTCGACGAGCTTGAACCGGGCGCGCTCGAACTGCCCGGCGAGGGCCCACCGCAGCGCTCCAACGGGGGAGCGCACAAGGCCGCGAGCGAGCCCGGGGCGAGGACCCGAACCCGGATATCGACGGTTGAGCCAAGCCGCACCTCGAGCCGTGCGAGCGGTCTGGCGCAGCAGACCGCCCAGCCGCTCGCGGTGCTGATGCCGGACGCTCGCCCGAGGTTGATAGTCGAGCGTCCAGCCACTGGCCTGCAGGCGCCAGCAGAAGTCGCCGTCCCCCCCGGAGCGGATGCCTTCCTGGAAGCCGCCCAGCCGCTGCCATGCCTCCCGCCGAACGAGCAGGTTCGCCGTCACCGCCGTGGGTCGAAACGGGTGGCGACGGTTCGCGTCCTGATCGAGCATCCCCCTTGCGTTCGCGTAGCGCACGAAAAGCCCGTTGCCAACCCCGACGACCTCCCCGGCGACGGCGCCGGCCTCCGGGGACGGCGCCGGGTCGAAGTACGCGTCCAGCAGGTCCGGCGCGGGGTCGCAATCCGCGTCGATGAACAGAAGCCAGGGGTGGCGGCCGTGCGCGGCGCCGACGTTTCGGGCGTAGTAGGAAGAGGCGTGGTCGGGCGCCGCGACGATCTCGATCCCGGCTGAATCGATCGAGGCCAGCGACCCGGTTCGGGTGTTGTCGGCGATCACGATCTGATCCGTCGGCTCTCGCCGCAGACCCCGCAACGAGTCGATCAACCGGCCGGCCTGCGCGCGACTGCCGGCGAACGGAACGACGACTGTGATCGGCGGGCGCGACGGGACGGCGCCGGCCGCCGACCGATCTGCCGCACTCAAGCCTGTAGCCGAACCCGCATGCAATAGGAGTAGCGCACCAGTGGTCGCGCCCGCCGCTCGATCGCCGCGTCCGCTCTGACCAGCGCCCGGCCCAAGCGCCCGCGCCGCCCCTCGAGGAAGTGCCGTTCGGCCAGATGGAAGAAGAGGAAGATGGGGAAGTCGGCCGTGCACCCCGGGAACGCTTGCCGGAGCACGGCCATGTCGGGCTCCGCCAGCGGGTGCTCGTCGTCGGTGCCGATCCGTGATCTCCCGCACCGGCCGAGAATCGACCGGCCGAGGTTCAGGGCGGGGTTCAACGCCGAGGTCTCCATGAACGAGCCACGTCCGCCGGGCTTGAGGATGCGGCGCATCTCCACAGCCGCGGCGGGCAGGTCGAGATGATGGAGAGCCCACTGGCCGACGATGGCATCGAACGTGTCGTCGGGCAGCCCCGTGTCCTCGGCCGGGGCGGCTCGGAAGTCCACCTCCGCCTCGGGGCGAAACCGTTCGACTCGCTGCCTCGCGATCGCCACCTGGGCGCCCGAGATATCGAGGCCCGTCACCCGGGCGCCGCGGTCGATCAGAGCGAGGCTGAGATCTCCGGCGCCACAGGCGAGGTCGAGCACGCGCGCACCGTCCAGCGGCTCGACCGCATCGAGGATCGAGGCAATGACCCGCCGGTCGAGCTCATTGGCCTGGGCGTGCGGCGGCATCCGCGCTGCGTCAAGGGCGCGGGCATCGGCGTCGTAGAAGGCACGCTCACGCTCGCGAACGTCCTCGCCCCGATCCTTGTCACTCACTGGTTCCGACATCGGCCGATCGGCTAACGCCGGACGACGTGGACGTCTTGGCCTCCGAGCGGCGACTCGATCGTCACACCCGGCAGGCCTCGATCGTAGCTCTCGATGCGCTCGAAGTCCCGGGTGAGCCGGCTGACGGCCGCTTCGGGATCGTAGGCGTCGCGGTCGGCCGGTGAGTCCCGGTCCGGGCGAAGGCGCTCGACGAGGTCGAATCCGCGCACCGCGACCCGGCTGACTGGAGCCTGGACAACCCTGGGCGCGCTCGTCAAAGCCCGCTTCGTGATTTTCGAGATCGCGGATGGCACGCCGAGTGGGATGCTGCGAGCCAGTATCGTAGGGCGTGGCGAGAGCGCCCGATGACATTGCCTTGTTGAGCGCACCCGACACGCACCGCCACTCCGCTCCTGTTCTGCTCGCGCTCGGGGCGACGGCGGTGTGGACTGTCCTTTTCGGGGCGCGCTTCGCCGGCGTCGGGGACGTACCGGGAGCCTCCTTCGTTCTGATCGGAGTGCCGGTATGCGTCCTCGCCTACGCGCTGGTCCCCCAGCACCGGGCCCCGGCAGTTGCCGCCGCGGCCGGCACGATCGTCCTCGTCATCGTGGCGGCCGCCGTCGCACCGATCATCGTCGCCTCGCCCGTGATCGCCGTCGCCCCCTTGGGCCTGCTCATCGGCGCGGTCGCGTGCACCCGTTTCCCGGCCTCGGCGACGCTGGCCGTCTTCTTCCTCTCGGGGACCTACGGCAGCCTCGAGGCCTTCACCGGCCTGCCGGGAGCCCTGCTGATCGACGTCCTCCTCGGGGGACTCTGGGTTGGCGTCATCCTCTCGCGGATCAGCGGGTCGGACAGGCTCGAGCTCCCGATCTGGCCCGCGATCGCGGCGCTCGCCGCCTACGCGGGGGTCACGCTGTTCCAGGTTCTCGCGGGCGACAACCTGAACACGGGCTTCCTCAGCTTTCGCCTGAGCACCTGGTACATGCTCGCGTTGCTGCTGATCGCGTATGCGGGCTGGGACCGCGCGGTGTACGAGCGGATCGCGAAGGGAGTCATAGCGATCATCGGGCTCGTCGCCGCGTACGCCACGCTGCGGTGGTTCATCGGGCCGGCCGGCGTCGAGCGCGATTTGGCGATCCAGGTCGGCGGCGCGTACAACTTCGTCGAAGGCGACCTTCGCGTCGTCGGCTCGTTCAGCTCGGGCCACCAACTCGGGTTCTGGACCGCGGCGATGGCGCCATTCGCGCTCGCCGCCACGCTCGGGTTCACAGGGCGCTGGCAGCTGATCTCAGGCGCCGCCTTCGTCGCGGTGGTCTTCGCGGTCCTTGCCTCGGAGGTGCGCGGAGCGATGGTTGGCCTGGTGCTGGGTCTGGGGATGGTTCTCGTTCTCTCCCAGCTCACCCGCAGCTCGCCCGGCTTGGGGCTCGGCCGGACAATTGTCGTCGGCAGCCTCGCCGTCGCCATCCTCGCCGGCTCGCTCCTGTTCACCTCGGGCGCCGAGGACAGGCTCGAGCGCTATACGAACATCCTCACGCCCGAGGACGACCCCGCGTACGTGGTCCGCCAGGAGAAGTGGAGCGAGGCGGTCGCCGACCTCGACGAGCATCCATTCGGCCGCGGCATCGGGACCGCGAGCCTGAACGCCGCGTTGCGGAGTCCGTTTCTGTCGATCGCCAGCAACAGCCTCGACAGCTCTTACCTGAAGATTGCGTTCGAGCAGGGCCTCGCGGTGATGATCTTCTTCGCGTTCGTCCTCGTCGGGTTGACCCTCACGCTCGCGATCGCGGCGGTTCGCTCGCGGGATCGGTTAGCCGGCCCGGTCGGCATCGGTGCAGCCGGCGCCCTCACGTCCACCATCATCCTGCTCTACAGCGGTATCTACATCGAGGACGTGATCACGCTCAGCGTGTGGCTAGTCGCCGGCCTCGGCGTCGCACTGCTGGTCCGCGAGCAGGCGGAGTCACGGCGCAACGCGATCGCCGAGCTCCCGGACGACCTCGATCAGGCCGGGCAAACCCCGTCGCGTCGCGGTGAGCTCCCTACGCCCGCTCAACAGCCTTCGTAGCTTGACTCGGCGACGTCGACGAGCTCGCAGAACGCGGGTTTGGCGGCTCCCCCCACGCCCGGCTCGCGCAGCAATGCGTAGCCGCTGTCGGTGGATTCCGGCGCGAAGCCGACAGGCGGGACCAGCCGGTGGACCAGAATCCCGTCCACGTCCGTCATCGTCGCCATCCGCCGGTACATCCGCAGGAGCGTGTCGGCCTGCTCGTCTTCACCGACGGCGAACAGCCCCGCGCTCGGCAGCCCCACCTCGGACACCCAGATCCTGCGGCCCGCGTCGCCCGCATCCGCCGCGGCCGCACGGACATCCTCGAAGCTCTTCGCGAAGATGCTGCCCGCCCCGAGATCCGTGGAGTAGGGGTACGGGTGGAAGCTGATCGCGTCCATGTGATCGGCGATGCTGGGCGTTGCGGCGTAGGCGCGGTCGATGAACTCGCGCATCGGCATGTCGCCGGGGCCGGCGGCGAGCAGCGGCGTGCCGGCCTCCTGCACGTTGGCGAAGCCCCCCGCCAGCACCCGCGCCCGCGGTGACACATCCTTGATCGCGTCGTAGGCGGCAGCCTGCAACGTGGCGAAGCGCTCCGGGTCGGGGCCCGAGCGCCAGAAGATGATCAGGTTGGGCTCGTTCCACACCTCGAGCACGGCGCGCGGGAAGCGCTTCGCGACCTCGGCGGCGAACTCCGACCACTCGTCGAGTTCCGTCTCGGCCGGTGGGTAGCGGCATCCCGACCAGTCGAAACAGGCCTGCGGCGGACCCGGGTCCCGCGCCCACTGTGGCGCCCATCCGAAATTGATCACGGGCGTCATCCCGGCGGCGAGGATCGCGTCGTAGTACGCGCCGAAGGCGGCCCAGCCCTCCTCGTTCCAGACGTCACGCTCGCGTTCGAGCAGGCGCCAGTCGACGGGAAAGCGGACCGCCTTCGCGCCGGCGGCGCGAGCGAGCTCCACGGTGTCCGCCTCCATCCCCGCGGCGGGCGGACCTTCGTTGAAGCCGAACTCGACGTCATCCGGGATCGTCTCGGCCTGCTCGAGCCCCCCGGGATCCGGCGCGACCTTCTCCACGTTCGCGCACGCCCGCGGGGAGAGCTGGCACGGTCCGGCCTCGGGGCCGGATTCGTCATCTCCCCTCAGGGCGAGGAGGAGTCCGGCGCCCATCACCACCGCGGCCGCGACCACGGCGAAGAGCTTCCAATCGACCCTCATCGCGGTCTATGACCCGCGCCGCGACCTCGGGGAACGCCTGTATGTTCCGCGCCCCACGCAAACCCGCGAGACGAAGGAGGAGAGAGGTTGCGCATTCTGGTCACCGGATCACGGGGCGCGGTAGGTAGTCATCTGGTCGAGGAACTCGAGTCGCGAGGGCACGAAGTCTGGCGCACCGATCGAGGCCACTACCACGAGGGCACCTTCATGCGCTGCGACATCGGTGAGTACCGCCAGCTCGAACACGTGATCGAGACCGCGAAGCCGGAGTTCGTCTTTCACCTCGCGGGCGAGTTCGGCCGCCGTAACGGAGAGGACTTCTACGAGTCGATGTGGAGGACGAATGCGACCGGTGTGAAGAACCTGCTCACCCTCCAGCGCCGCTTCGGCTTCCGCACCGTGCTCTTCAGCTCCTCCGAGGTCTACGGCGACTATCGGGGAGTGATGGCCGAAGACGTGCTCGAGCACACGCCGATCCGCCAGCTCAACGACTACGCGATCTCGAAGTGGGTGAACGAGCTTCAAGCGCTCAATGCCACCGAGGAATGGGGCGCGGAGGTCGTCAGAGTGAGGCTGTTCAACACCTACGGGCCCGGTGAGCATTTCTCCGAGTACCGAAGCGCCGTCTGCAAGTTCATCTTCAAAGCGATCCGCAACGAGCCGGTCCGCATCTTCCTGGACCACCGGCGGACGTCGACCTACGTCACCGACACCTGCAGGACGCTGGCGAACATCGCCGACAACTTCGTGCCCGGCGCCGTCTACAACATCGGCGGCGGCGAGCTCCACGACATGAAGTCGGTCAACGACATGATCCTCGGTTACATGGAGCTCGCCGACTCGCACGTGACCTACGAGGAGTCGGAGCCGATGACGACGAAGGACAAGGTAGTTGACGCCTCGCGAGCCGAGCGCGATCTCTCGCACGCCCCCGAGGTTGGCCTCGAGGTCGGGATCCCCCTTACCGTCGACTGGATGAAATCGGTCTACGGGGAGCCCCAGCCGCGTTGAGGACGAAGGGGGGGATCGCGCTTGCCGTTCTCCTCCTTGCGGCAGTCGCTGGTCTGATCGCGCGTCCCGCATCGGCGCGCAACCTCTCGATCGGATTCGCCGATCCCGTCTTCGTGGACAAGTCAGCGGAGACGCGGCGCTTCTGGTTCGACCGCTCGGCGCAGACGGGCGCCTCGACGGTCCGGCTGCTGACGGCCTGGCAGGACATCGCGGGCCCCGAGCCTCCGGCGGACCCGATGAATCCTGCCGATCCCTCTTATGACTTCACGATCCTCGACGGCGCCGTCCGGGAGGCGAGCGCCCGAGGGCTGCGGGTGATGTTGACCGTGGGCGTCGCCCCACGCTGGGCCGAGGGGGCGGATCGCCCCCCTGGCGCCGTCCGCGGCAGCTGGAAGCCGGACCCGACTGCCCTCGGCTGGTTCGCGGTCGCGCTCGCGACGCGGTACAGCGGCGCCTACCGCCCGCCCGGGCTCTTCGCCCAGCCGTTACCGGCCGTCACCTACTACCAGGTCTGGAACGAGCCCAACCTGAAGACCTACCTGACGCCCCAGTGGACCGCGACCAAGCGTCCGAGCCGCCGGCGACCCGCGGCCCCCGCGCACTACAAGGGGATGCTGAACTCCTTCTACCACTCGGTAAAGGCGGTCTCGCCCGCCAATGTCGTCGTCACCGGTGGCACCGGTCCATACGGGAATGAACGCGGCCGTGGGCACATGCGGCCGCTGGTCTTCTGGCGCTCCATGCTCTGTGTTCGAGCCCGGCGCTGGAAGCCACTCGCCTGCCGGCGGCGGGTCCGCTTCGACATCGCAGCGCACCACCCGATCACCGGGCGGCCGCGACGCCGGGCCGAGTTCGAGGGCGACGCGACGATCCCGGACCTGAGCCGGATCGCGAAGATCGTCTCCGCCGGCGTCCGCGAGGGGGTCGCATTGCCGAGGCGCAAGCACCCACTCTGGGCGACGGAGATCTGGTGGGAGTCGAACCCACCCGACGCGAATGGTGTCTCGGTCGCGACTCAGGCACGCTGGATCGCGGAGGCGCTCTACCTGATCTGGAAGGAGCGGGTCGAGACGGCGCTCCTGCTGCAGGTCCGCGACAGCCCCGTCGCCGCCGGGATCCAATCGGGGGTGTACTTCGCCGATGGCTCGCCGAAGCCCGCCGCCGCGGTCGTTCGGTTCCCGTTCGCGACCGAGCGTCGCAACCGGCGGACGGTGTTGGCCTGGGGCCGAGCCCCGGTCAGCGGCGAGGTCACGATCGAACAGCTCGTCGACGGCGCCTGGCTGCCCCGCTCGAGCCTCGACGTCGCCGCGGGCGACGTCTTTCGCGACTCGGTGGAGCAGCGCGGTCCGACCGAGTTCCGCGCCGTCGTCGGCGTTCACGCCAGCCCGGCTTTCTCGCAACGCTGAGCGGCCTCTCTAGCGGCCGCCCCGTCGTCGCCCGAGACGGCGCTCGAGCGCCTCGGTGAGCCCGATTCGGGTGAGCGGAACGCGGCCGTGAAAGGCCGGCTCAGGGGCCGGGCGGGGCTCGCCGCGTACGGCGCGCGCGGCGCGCCGGCGCCCGCGGATGACGCCGAGGTCGCGATCGATTGCCGCCTTGCCGGCCGCGACCACGGTATCGAGTGCCAGGCCCCGTGCTCGGCTGCCGGCACCCAGGGACCGGCCGTGCTTCCAGAGCATGTACCCGCGGCCGAAACCGAGCAGCTCGTTCTTGGCCGCGCTACCGCTTCCGAGCGTTGCCGAGTGCTCGTGCCAGACGAATGCGCGAGACGCGAGCGCGCAGCGCATTCCGGCGAGGCGCATCCGCAGCCCGAGCTCGGCATCCTCGAGGTAGGCGAAGATCGCCTCGTCATAGCCACCGGCCGCGAGGAAAGCGCCTCTCTGGAACAGGCAGGCGCCGCCGCTCGGAGCCAGCGGCGGATCGAGCCGGTCGGGAAGGCCCTCGAAGTCCGCGCCGTGGAAGTAGTCGTAGACGATCAGGGACTGATCGACCTGTACGCCGAGCGTCTCGACGAGCCCACCGGGGCTGCGCATGCACCCGGCGACCATCTCGACGCCGGCCCTCTGTTGTGTTTGCACGAGCGTCTCGACGAACATCGCGTCGGCGACCGCGTCGTTGTTGACGAACACCACCAGGTCCGCGTCGCTCGAGGCCACGCCCTTGTTGATCGCCCTGCCGAAGCCGAGGTTTTGCTCGAGCCGAACCACCCTGACCTCGGGGAACCGCGAGTCCAGGATCTCCGCCGTATGGTCGGTCGAGGCGTTGTCGACAACGCAGATTGCAGGCGAAAGGGTCTGCCGGCGTAGCGATTCGAGTGCACGCACGAGCCGCTCCGCCTGGTTGTGGTGCGGGATCAGCACCTCGACGGCGCTCACCGGAAATCGACGTCCATAAGCAGGCTATGATTGCGCGCCTTGACAAGGGCACTGCGACCCCTGTTCGTCTGTGGGGCGGACTTGAGCGGGCCGGGAGAGAAGCAGGCGCTTTGGCTGGCTCGCGAGATTGCCGCGCGCGGGGGCGAAGCGATGATCAGCTTCCAGGGTGACCCGGCAACGGCCGCGGGTGAGGGGGGCGAGGATCTCGAAGGACTCACGGTTCACTTCCACCGCTTCCGGGGCCCGCGCCTGCGCCGCATCGACCTGCGGGCCGCCAGCGAGTTCCGGCCGGATCTGATCCATTGTCGAAACTCACGCCTCCCGACGGTTGCCGCCACCAAGGCATACGCAGGAGCCCTCCGTGCCCCCATCTTCGTTCACTGGATGGACGACGAATGGAGCTCCCACCCAAGGCCCCCCTGGGCCACCAGCTCCGCGCTGCGGCACGTCGCACGGCGGACCCTCGGCCCCGTCCACCCGCCCTTCTGGAACTTCTCCACCTCGAGCTCCCTGCGATGGGCCACCGGCCAGGCCGCCGCCTTCGACGCCCTGAGCCCCGCGCTCGCGGCCGAAGTGAGGAAGCGGACGGAGCGAGAGTGCGCCGTGATTCTCCCGACCTCTCCACCGGAGGCGTGGACCGGCGGCGGCGCGCCGGCTCCGAGGCTTCCCCCGGTCACGACCGGTACCAAGGTCCTCCTCTACACCGGGGACATCAACTACGGAAGGGAGCAGGACATCCGCCTCGGGCTCGCAGCGATCGCCGATGCCCAGCGCCGCGGCCAGCCGATCACGTTCGTGCACGCTGGACGCCACACCGCCCCGTCCAGCCTGGAGGAGCTCGCGACCGAGGCCGGGCTGCGCCCGGGCAGCGCGGTCACGATCGGGACCCTGCCGTTCGAGCAGATCCCGGCGCTGCTTCGCCAGGGCGCGATCCTCCTGCAGCCGGGGCATCCGTCCGCTCTGAATCGCCTCGGCCTGCCCTCGAAGCTGCAGGCGTACCTGGCGTCCGGAACCCCCGTGATCACCTTCGCGGCCGGCCCGGGGGAACTCCTCCGTGACCGCGTCGAAGTCCTGAAGACGTACACCGCGAGCCCGGCGGAGCTCGCCGACCGGATCTGCGAGCTGCTCGAAGACGAGAGCCTCCGGGAGACTCTGAGCGCGAACGCTCCAACCGCGGCACGGCGCCTCTTCGACCCGGTCGCGAACGTGGACGCGCTGCTCGCCCACTACCGCAGCGCCCTCGGCACAGCGGCTGATCGCGGGACTCCTCTCTCGGCGGCGCGCGACGTCCACCGAGGCCTTCGGAGTGCGGCGGGTTGATCTCCGTCGTCATACCGGTCAAGAACGGCGGGGCCGGGATCCGGCGCTGCCTGGAAGCCATCCGCCGCCAGCAGCTGGAGGACGAGCTCGAGATCGTCGTCGTCGACTCAGGGTCGACCGACGGCACGCAAGAGCTCGCCCGCGGTCTCGGAGCGACGGTCCATCAGATCGAGCCGGGCGATTTCAACCATGGTGGGACCCGGAATCTGGGCGCCGAGCTGGCGCGCGGAGAGATCATCGTCTTCACGGTCGACGATGCGCTGCCCGTCGGTGATCGTTGGCTCGACCGGCTCACGGCGCCGCTTCTGACCAACAGCCGACTCGCGGGGACCTACGCCCGCCAGGTCGCATTCGATTCGGCCGCACCGCATCAGCGGTTCTACATCGAGTACCGCTACGGCCCGGTTCCCCGCGTGCAGCGCGCGACGACGGAAGCCGACCTGACCGTGACCAGCGTGCTGTTCTCGAACGTTTCCTCGGCGATCCGCAGATCGGTGCTCACTGAGTTCCCCTTCGCCTCGGACATCGTTATCGCCGAGGACCTCGAGTGGTGCAGCCGGGTCCTGTTTGCCGGCTGGGAGGTGGCGTACGTTCCCGAGGCGATCGTGCAGCACGCACACGACTACACCTTGCCCGAGTCGTTCAAGAGGTACTTCGACCAGGGCGCGGCCGCACGCCGGAGCTATCTCGCGCAGCGCCGAAGCTCAGCGCGAGATGTGCGCGGGGAGGGCTTGCGGTTCGTGCGCAAAGAGCTCGCGTGGATGTGGTCCACGGGTGAGCGCCGCCGGATCCCCAGCGCCCTCGCGCACGAAATCTCGCGTTACTCGGGATACCAGCTCGGTGTTCATCACGAGCGGCTTCCCTACCGGCTCAAGGGCCGCTTGTCCCGAACGGCGACGTACTGGACGTCGGAGGCTCGAAGCGGGTCAGCCGGAGGCTGATCGGCGCGCGCTCCAGGTCGGCGGGAGCTTCAGCGGAACCTCGATCTCGCCGGCGAACTCGACCGGCTCCCGAGCACCGTGCTCCCGGACCCACCCCACCATCTGCTCGATCCCCTGGCGAACCGCGATCGGCTCCCCCAGCGAAAAGGCCGATCGCACCTTCGAGTGGTCCGAGAAGGCATGGACGACCTCGTTGCGCGGCGGCAGGTGAACGACCTGCAGCTCCACGCCGAGTCCCTCCGCGATGATCTCGGCTAGCTCCAGAACCGCGATCGGGTGGTCGGCACCGATGTTGAAGGTCTCGTTCGCCGCTCGATCCTCGTAGACGCTGGCGGCGATCGTAGGCGCGACGTCGTCGATGTGTGAGAACGCTCTTGTCTGGAGCCCGTCGCCGAAGATCGGCATCGGCTCTCCGCGTAGGGCCGCATTGATGAAGATGCCGACCACGTTCCGGTAAGGATCGGCGATGTTCTGGCGCGGGCCGTAGACGTTGTGAGGCCGGAAGATCGTGAACTCGAGCCCGAACATCTTCTTCGCGGCGGCAAGGTCGAGCTCTGCCGCGTACTTCGAGATCCCGTATGGGTCCTCTGGCCGCGGAACCATGTCCTCGGTCATCGGGACCTGCTCCTCGCCGTAGACCGCGATCGACGATGTGAACACGAACCGTCGCACCCCTCCCAGAATCGACTGGTTGACGAGGTTCATCGTCGCCTCGAGGTTGGTGCGGTAGTTGTAGGCGCGGATGAAATGCGAGAGCCCCTCGGCGGCGTAGGCACCGAGGTGGTAGACGAAATCGAAGGGTCCGTGCTCCGTCCAGAGGTTCGCGACGAAGGCAGCGTCACGTAGATCGCCGCACTCGAACGGCGCGCCGTCGGGAACGTTGTCCCGGAACCCTCCGGAAAGATCGTCGGTCGCCATGACCTCCATCCCGAGGCCGAGGCAAGCGTCCGCAACGTGCGAGCCGATGAAGCCGGCGGCGCCGGTTACGAGAGCACGATCAGTCTGGGTGGCGATGCGAGTGCCCTCCGCTCAGGCGGACTCTTCGTACCCGTAGTACCCGTAGTAGCCCTGGTCGTCGGAATCCGCCTTGAGGCCGGTGACGACGATCCCGGTCGGTCGCTTCGGCAGTCGGCCGAGCGCGTGCTTGACGGCGCGGGCTTCGTCCCGGGTCGAACGGGACACCCGTACGCAGACGAGGATCGCGTCGACGAGTGGGATCAGCTCGAGGGGATCGACCGCAGCGAGCATCGGGCTCGAGTCGATGACCACGAGGTCGTACGCCTTACCGACCTTGTCGAGGAACTCGCGCAGCCGGTCGGTCGCGAGCAGCTCCGCGGGGGCCTCAGGCGGAACGCCCGCCGTGATGCAGACGAGGTGGCGGTCCAACCCAGCCGCGGCCGGATGGCCGAGGCCATTCGCCGGCTGCTCGACGGTCAGCGGCTCCGCCAGCGCCTGCTGGGAGCCGGAGACGGCGGACTCGCGTTCGCCGCCACCCTCGGGCGGAGCCTGGGTGCCGACCTCGGCCGGTTCGCCGCTCCCCCCGCCACCCGGCTGGGGTTGCTCGAGGGGCGCGTGCGCGGGCCCGGAGCCGTTCAATGACAGGGCACGCAGCTGGAGGATCTCGCTCGGGGCCGCGCGGCCGGCAAGGTACTCGGCCAAGCCGGGCGAACGCTGAAGCCCGAGGCGATCCGCAAGCATCGGCCGGCGAAGGTCGCAGTCGACGAGCAGCGTCCGTTGTCCGACGGCCGCGGAGGCGGCGGCGAGCGAGGCCGCAACGGTCGACTTGCCCTCCTCGGCGAGGCCGCTGGTGACGAGGACGGTGCGCAACGGCTCGTCAGTTTCGAAGAACGACAGGTTGGTGCGCAGGACGCGGATCGACTCGAGGTCCTGGGGGCTCATCGGCTGCAGGCCGCCCGCTTGACCGACGGATCCAAACGCCTTCGTCCCGATCCGCCCGAGCACGGGTAGGCCAAGTTCGTCGTGGGCCTCCCTGGAGCTGCGGATCTTGCGGTCGAGGATGTCGCGCATGAATGCGGCGAGGAGCCCGAAAGCGAGCCCGGCGATCAATCCGAGGACCGTGTTGCGGACCGGGCGCGGCGACGTCGGCGTGGAGGGCGTTTCCGCCCGTTCGATGATCTCGGCAGCGTTGGCGATCTCCCGCACGGCCTGAAGCTGGGCGATCTGCTGGAGCACGAACTGCCGCTGAAGCGAACCCTTCTTCGTCCCGTCGAGCCGCTCTTCGAGACCCGCGAGGGCTGAGTCGAGCCGCTTCTTCTCATCCCGAGACGCGCGTTCCACCGCGGCTTCGGCGACGGCGTTCGCGAGTCGCGCGGCGAAGGCGGCCTCGCCCCACGCCGCCGTGACCACGACGAGGTTGGTCTGCACGCCGACGTCGGCCGACACCTCGGCGCTCAGCGTACCGGGCGAGATGTCCGTCTGGAGGATTACCGCCGCTCTCTGAGCGATGGCGTCACTCGTCATCAGCTGCGCATTACGTGCCGCTCGCTCGGTCGGCAGGATCTCCGGCAGCCCCGAGCCCCCGAGAAGAGGTAGGTCCGACGTCACGTCGCGGAATGCGATCGACGCGCTCGCCTCGTATTTGCTCTCCTGCGAAAGCGAGAGGCCGAGGCCGGCAAGGCCGAAGGCAAGCGTCACCGCGATGATGAGCAGGCGGCGTCGCCGGAGCAACCCGAGGTAGTCCCGGAGCGTCGCGTATCGCGGATGGTCGTCGTGCACGGTCAGCTAGTGGTCAGTCGGGTGGTCGAAGTCGGCTTTGACGGCGCCCGGAAAGGCCGAGTCCCTCGTGCCCGCGCCTCGGGGCTGCAGTTTGGCACAGGCCCGAGCGGTCGAGTCACTTGGGCAGAGCGAGGATCCGATCCTGGAGGCCCTCTCCGTACGGACCCGAGAACGCCGCGGCGCCCGGAGCGAGCGCTCGCGACATCCCGAGCGCGAGCAGGGCTCCCCGACGCGCGGACACGTCCTCGAACATCTCGGCGAGTATGAGCCAGCGGCGGTAGGCGACCGGCTCGCGGCGCACTGCCTCGACCTGCGCGAGCACGGCGGCGCCCGGGTCGCCCGAAGACGCCTCGATCAGGGCGAGCTCCTCGCGCGGCGAGGCTGCCCAGGGCGCCGCGCTGATCCCGTCGTCGATCCGCGCCCTGGCGAGCTCGTAGAGCCCGGCGACGCGCGCGCTCTCCGCGCCGCGCGTGCGCTCGGCGCTCACGAGACCGGGGACCTGGACGGCCATCGCGACGAACGCAACTCCGAAGATCGCGAGCGCACCCGGGGACCGCCGGAACGTTGGTTGCGGGCCGCGCGCGGAGCCCTGCCTCCCGTCCGCTGCAGTCGTCCCCTTCGGCATCGCCCATTCCGGCTTCGTCCCCTCCGGCTTCGTCCCCTTCGCACTCGCGCCCTTGCGAATCCGGCGCGCCCCGGCACCACCGGCGGAGACCGCGCAGGCGAGCGCGAGCACTGTGACCGCGGTCGACTCCCAGAGCCAGTCGACGGCGGCGAAGCTTGCGAACACCGCCACCGCGGCGGGCATCGCGACCGCCTCCGGGGTCACCTGTCCCTGGCGAAGCGGAACGGCCGCAAGCCAAAGCGCCCCGACGACGAGCGCGAGGATGGCGAGGAGGCCCGGCAGCCCGAGCTCCGCGGCCATCTCCAGGTAGAGGGAGTGGGCGTCACGCACCGTCTCGGGCGCGGCGCCGGAGCGCGACCACGAGAACTCGTAGGTTCCGGCGCCGACCCCCTGGACCGGCCGCTCGGCCGCCGCCTCGAGAGCCTCGCCCCAGTAGAGCGACCTGCTCCCGTCGAAGGTCACGAACCGCGCGCTCGTTGCGCCATAGGGTGCCGCGACCTCATCGCCCGGCTCGACCACGACGTACGCGACCGGCGCGAGCACGGCGAACAGAGCCACCGCGGCGACCAGGGTCCGGACCGACCGCTCCCGCCCGGAGCGGCGGATCGCGGCGCCCCGGAGGCGGGCGGTCAACCGCGCCGCGAAGAAGGCGGCCGCGGTGGCCGCGATCAGCGCCAGCAGAACCCACCCGGCGCCGGCGCTTCCCGTTCCGTTGTCGATCTCCGGCTGGCCGCTGATGACCGCTGCCAAAGCGACGCTGAGCGTGACCGCGATGGCTGCCTGGGCAAGGGCGCGCCGCCGGTTGCGGCTCAGGACGACGACCGCGGCAATCCCGATCGCGGCACTCACAAGGCCGCCCCGGGAGAAGGTGAGATAGAGAACGGCGCCGATCATCGGGGTCGCCGCCAGCGCCGCCGAGCGCCGAATGTCATGCCTCGTGTTCGCCGCCCACGAGAGCGTGATCGCCCCGGCCATCGCGGCCCATGCCGCGAGCGCGTTCCAGTACTCGAACGGATAGGACAGCCGACCACCGCCGATCTCGGAGGCTATGTCCGGAAGCTCGAACAGGGAGAGGCGAGCGAGCATCGCCAGGGCGCAGATTGCGACCGCCGCGAAGGTGAGCCCGAGCACCGCCGACTGCCAGCTACGCCGGTCGATCGTCAACAGGCCGAGGGCGAGGACGCCCCCGTAGCCGGTCAGCCTGGCGACCTCCTCGACGGTCCGCTCGAGGCTCTCGGTCCAGAGCAAGCTCAACGTGGTCAACGCCAGTAGCGCGACGAAGCCGGCGACCAGCCATCGGGCCGACAGCGCGGGGCGCACGCGGGGGAGCACGCCCGCAACCGCGCCGAGGACGACCAGCGCCCAGATCACGAGCGCGAACTCATGGCGCGCAATGAGGTCAGCCGCCCCGCCCCAGAATGCCGGAACCGTGACGATCGCCGCGGCCCCGAAAGCCACCGGCACCGAGATCTCAGCGGGACGCGAGTTCCTCGATCCGTCGCGCGGACGCTCCACGCGCGGGTCCGCATCAGCGGGGGCACCGGCGTCCGGCCGGTTGGGCCTTGATCGGTCCGTGACGCGAGCCGGCTTGGGGCCGGAGCGGTCCGAGGGCGAGCCTGGACGAGTCGAGCGGGCCATCACGCTGATCGGCCGGAAGCGTAGAGCGGTAGTCGCGGCGCGGAAGCAGCGTCAATACTGTGATCGGGGACGTTCAGGGCGCACGGTCCTCGCGCGCGACGCCGCGATCACGGTTATAGTGTGCGCACGCTGGAGATGGGCGGGAAACGGACGTGTCGACACGGAATGGGATCTTTGAGCTCTGACGGAATCAACTTTCGCCGCATGGTCGCTCCGGCGGTCGCGTTCGCCGCCGTCCTCGCGGCACTCGTCGTCTTCACGCCCGGCGCATCCGCCCAGGGGTCGCTCTGCGACGAATACCCGGGCCTGCCGCAATGCGACGGTGGCGAGGGCCCCGATGACGGGGGCGGCGAGGGCCCCGATGACGGGGGCGACGGCCAGAACCCCGATGACGGCCAGAACCCCGATGACGGGGGCGGCGCGGGTCCAGACGACGGCTCCGGCCTCGGCCCAACCGCGGGCGCCGGTGGCCCGACCGGCTCGGTCGGCGGTGGCGACCTTCCGTTCACCGGCTATCCGCTCACTCCCCTGATCATCCTCATCCTCATCCTGATCGCGGTCGGGCTCGCGATCCGCATCCACCTCGCGGTTCGAGCGCGCCTCAGCTCGCGCGCCGCGGGCGCCTAGGCCTAGCGCCGGACTCGAGACGTCGGTCGCCGGTGGGTGAGCGGCCTCGCGCTGGCCGGGATAGCCTCGTGAACCTGTGAACGAAGAGCTCCAGCGTGACTATCCGCAGGAGGCGTTCGAAGACTGGGAGGCGTTCGAGCGCGCGAACCGCTTCTGGTTTCGAGCCCGCGAAAGGGTCATCGACTGGGCGATCACGCGTTGGTTCGGCGATGCCCGAACGATGCTCGAAGCCGGATGCGGGGCCGGCTCGGTACTCGAGTATCTCGCAACCAGCCGGCCGGACCTGGAGCTGGTTGGCACGGACACCTCTCCTCGAGCGCTCGCGCTCACTGAAGCCCGAGTACCGAAAGCGCGGACCGCGATCGCGGACATTCGTGACCTGCCCTTCGAGGCCGAGTTCGACCTCGCGGGGGCGTTCGACGTGATCGAGCACCTCGACGACGACGTCGGCGCACTCGCCGGTCTCTCGGCCGCGGTCCGCCCCGGGGGCGGCGTGATCGTCACGGTTCCCCAGCATCCGTGGCTGTGGAGCGCTTTCGACGAGTACGCCGGCCACAAGCGACGCTACCGCCGCCGCGAGCTGCGCGAGCGGATCGCCGCCGCGGGCCTCCAGCTCGTCCACTCGACCTCCTTCGTCCTCGCGCCGCTGCCGGCGATGGCGCTCGCACGCGCCAGGACGCGTGGGGGCGAGGACTACGACCCGGTGGCCGAGGGCTCCTCGCCGCCGCCCATGGCCGGGCTTCTCGACCGCGTGCTCGCCGGCGAGGCGACGATCATCAGGCGCGGGGTCTCGCTGCCCGCCGGAGGGTCGCTGCTCGCGGTCGCGCGGAAACCCGGCTGAGGACCGCAAAAGCGCAGCACCCACGCTCGGCGATGCCTTGACCCGAGATTTCACCTAGTGTTGGTCGCCCAGCCAAACCCGGCTAGGGTCACGGGAAGAAGGGGCCGCAGAGAGGGCCGTGGAGGCGAATACCGAATTGGAACGCGTCGGTTCGGCGACCGCTAGGGAGCCGGCTGCCGTGCGCGGCATGGCGTCGGGCACGTCCGGGGACGAGGCGGGCGCAGATCCGGGCGCGCTGTCCGAAGCCGCGCTGACTCGGATCCGCGCCCGGATCATCCAGCGCGACAGCACCTCTCGCCGACTGCTTGCTCTCGCCGATTGCTTCGCCGTCGCGGTTTCGCTGACGGTCGCCGCGATGATCGTCGACTCCCAGGCTCTCGGATGGGCGACCCTGGGCGCACCGATCTTCGTCGTCCTCGTCGCGAAGACGATCGGCCTGTACGACCGCGACGAGCACCTCCTTCACAAGACGACCCTTGACGAGTTCCCGACGCTGTTCGCGCTGGCGACGACGAGCGCGCTGATCTTCTATCTCGCCGGCGGACTTCTCGTCTCCGAGGAGCCATCGCGTGAGCAGACCGCCCTCTTCTGGGGCCTGATGTTGGTGCTCCTGATCTTCTTCCGCTCCGTCGCTCGCGGTCTCAGTCGCACCGTGAGCGCTGACGAGCGATGCCTGTTCGTCGGCGACGCGGAGCATGCCGAGGAGTTCAGGCAGAAGCTCGCGACGAGCCCGCTCGTCGACGCGACCCTCGTCGGCTGGATCCCTGTCACCGACGCCATCGACGCAGGAAATGGTGATCGGGTGCACCTCTTCAACCGGATCCAGGCGGTGGTTCAGGAGCGACAGGTTGAGCGGGTCATCCTCGGGCCCGAGCCCGGCGGCTCGGAAGAGCTCCTCGACTCGATCCGAAAGATCAAGGGATTCGGCGTCAAGGTGAGCGTCCTTCCCGATGCGGCGCGGGTCGTGAACTCGTCGGTCGAGCTCGACCGGCTCAACGGCATCAGCCTGCTCGGTGTGCGGCGGTTCGAGATCACCAACTCGTCGCGCTATCTGAAGCGTGGCTTCGATCTGCTCGGCTCGAGCATCGCGATCGTGATCACATTCCCCCTGCTCGCGCTGACGGCGATCGCGGTCAAGCTCGACTCCGCCGGGCCCGTGCTCTTCGCACAACGGCGCGCGGGAAGACACGGGAAGCCGTTCAACATGCTCAAGTTCCGCTCCATGGTCGACGGCGCGGACGAGCTCAAGGACGAGCTCCGTCATCTGAATGAGGGAGAGGGCGTTTTCAAGATCCCCAACGATCCTCGGATCACCCGCGTCGGTCGCCTGATCCGGGCGCTCCACATCGACGAGCTGCCTCAGCTGATCAACGTTCTCCGCGGCGACATGAGTCTCGTCGGCCCGCGACCGCTGCCACTCGACGAGGATCTGCGGATCGAGGGATGGCATCGCCGGCGGCTCGACCTGCGCCCGGGGATCACCGGCGCCTGGCAGGTGCTCGGTTCCTCGCGGATCCCGGTCCGCGAGATGGTGCGGCTCGACTACCAGTACGTCGCGGACTGGTCGCTCTGGAACGACGTCCGCATCCTCCTTCTGACCGTCAGCCACATCGCTCGCCGCCGCGGCCAGTAACGGCGCCGTCGCCGGCTACATCGATTCGGGCGCACTCACTCCGAGAAGGTCGAGGGTCGTCGCGATGGTCCGCATGGTCGCTCGGCAGAGCGCGATTCTTGCCGCCTCGAGCTCGGGAGGATCGGCCCCGACGACCCGGCAGTCCCGGTAGAAAGCGTGGAAGTCGGCGGCCGTCGCACTCGCGTATGTGCAGAGCCGGTGAGGTGCGGAACGCTCAGCCGCCTCCCCCACCTCGCGCGGTAACTCGATGAGCCGGCGGACGAGCGCACGCTCAGCCGGCTCACACGGAGCCTCGGCGAGAGCCGCTCCTTCAAGGGAATCCGCGCCCTCGGCTTCGGCCTTACGCAGGATGCTCGCGATCCGCGCATGGGCGTACTGGACGTAGTACACCGGGTTGTCCTGCGACTCCGACCGCGCCAGATCCAGGTCCAGATCGAAGGAGGTGTCGTTGCTGCGCTGAACCATGAACCAGCGTGCGGCATCGATCCCGATGTCATCGATCAGCTCGTCGAGACCGACGAACTCCCCCTTGCGCTTCGACATCCGGGCTCGCTGGCCGCCTTCGACGACGCTGACCATCTGCATGATCGGCGCCTCGTAGAGCTCCGGGTCGTGCCCGAGCGCCGCGAGCGCCGCGTGCATCCTTGGGATGTAGCCGTGATGGTCGGCGCCCAGTGGGGTCACCAGGCGCCCAAAACCGCGCTCGATCTTGTCCCGGTGGTACGCGATGTCCTTGGCGAAGTAGGTCGGCTCGCCATCGCTGCGCAACAGAACGCGGTCCTTGTCATCGCCGAAGGTCGTCGTCCGCAGCCAGACAGCTCCATCGCTGTCGTACACGTGTCCGCGCTCGCGAAGGTTGTCAACTGCGGCCGCCACGGCGCCGGCAGCCAGCAGCGTGCGCTCCGAGTACCACGTGTCGAAGCGCACCCCGTATCGCGTCAGGGTTGTTTCGATGCGCTCGCGCATGCGCCCGATGGCCTGTTCTTCGAGCTTCGCGAGGTCATCGGCGCTCGCACCCGCCTGCACCAGCTCCCGAGCCAGCTCGGAGACGTACTCGCCGCCGTACCCGCCCTCGGGCGGTTCCTCGCCGCGCATCCGCGCCGCCAGCGACTCGGCGAACGAGCGTGCCTGCGCGCCAGAGTCGTTGAGGTAGTACTCGCGCTCGACCTGATCACCGAAGAATGTGAGCACACGGGCGACCGAGTCTCCGAATGCCGCCCCCCTCCCGGCGGCGGCCGTGAGCGGCCCGGTCGGGTTCGCCGAGACGAACTCGGTCAGCACCCGAACCGGGGCCGTGGCGGTACCGGCGCCGAAGCGCTCACCGGCGGCGAGGACGCGAGCCGTGGCCTCGCGATGCCATCGGTCGGTGAGGAAGACGTTGAGAAAGCCAGGGCCGGCGACTTCGACCCGTTCGACCCCGGCGATGCGCTCGGCGAGCGCCGGGCGAAGTCGCTCGGCGAGCTCGCGCGGAGGCTCGCCAAGGGTCGGAGCCAGGAGCATCGCGGCGTTCGTCGAGTAGTCGCCGAGATCCTGCCTCGGGGGCCGCTCGAGCGTCAGCCGAGTCGAGACGTCCGGGCCGCCGAGGGCCGCAACGGCGCTCTCGACCGCGCTTCTCAGCCCGGCTACCGGGTCTTCGATCCCATTCGTGGCCACGCGCCGATACTACGAGGCCAGGCGTCTCTTGCACTACCCTGACGCCGCATGCGGGCCTTGGTCACCGGAGGCGCGGGCTTCATCGGCTCCTACGTCGTCGACGCGCTCGTTGCTCGAGGCGACGACGTCGTCGCGTTCGACGACCTCTCGTCCGGGCACCGCGACAATCTCGCCGGCTCGATCGCCGCCGGCGCGCGGCTCGTCGTCGGCAGCATCACCGACGAGGGAGCGCTCGACGCCGTCTTTGCCGAGCACGGGCCCGACGCGATCTTCCACTTTGCGGCGCAGATCGACGTCCGCCGCTCGATTCGCGATCCGAACCACGATTTGTCGCTCAACGTCGGCGGCACGATCAACCTGCTCGAACGAGCGCGGCGCACACCGAACTCGCGGTTTCTGTTCGCCTCCACCGGCGGAGCGATCTACGGCGAGGGCGCCGGGCGCGAGTTGCCACTCGACGAGGCCGCGGCGTGTCGCCCGGACGCACAGTACGGGCAATCGAAGCTCGCCGCCGAGGGGTATGTCTCGCTCTACTCGCGCCTCTATGGCGTCGGGGCGACCTGCCTCAGGCTCGGCAATGTCTACGGGCCCCGCCAGGACCCACACGGCGAGGCTGGCGTCGTCGCGATCTACTGCGGCGCGATGCTCCGGGGCGAGGTACCGATCGTCTTCGGCGACGGGCAGCAGACGCGCGACTATGTCTTCGTCGGTGACGTGGCCGCGGCGTTTCTCGCCGCCGCGACGTCGGATCGGGGCGGCACCTACAACATCGGCACCGGCGTCGAAACGAGCGTCGTGGACCTCGGTGCGGTGCTCGGAGAGGCGCTCGGCACACCCTTCGAGCCCCAGGCGAAGCCGGCCCGCCCCGGCGAGGTGCAGAGAATCGCGATCGACCCGGCGCGCGCGCTCGAAGATCTCGGGTGGCGAGCTGAGCACGAGCTCGGTCGCGGCCTCGAGATCACGGCGGAGTCGTTTCGAACGATGGTCGATTCCGGGCCGTCGTCGGCGGGCTGAGCCACTGCGTTCACCGCTCGCGTTCGTAGGCGAGGGCGGCCCCGATCCGCTCGACCGCCGGCGGGTGGGTGCCGAATAGGGTCGTGAAGACGCCCGGCGGATCCGGGTCCGAGAGGTTCGCGCGGCCGAGCCGCCGCTGCAGCTCGACGAGCGCTTGCGGATCCTCGGTGAGCTCGAGCGCGAAGTCGTCGGCCGCCGCCTCGACCTTGCGCGAGAGCTGGTTCGCGGGCACGTTGATGAGGAGCGTCGCGAGGGCGATCGCGAGCAGATAGGCGGGCAGTGCCGCCGGTGAGCCGGGGTCGACACCGGTCCGGCGGCAGATCGCGTTGACGAGCTCGCGGACGAAGAGGAGGCCAAGCGGGGCAACGATGGCCGCATAGAGAATCCCGCGCCGGATGTCGTCGCCGGCCACATGGCCGAGCTCGTGGGCGACCACCGAGCGGAGCTCCTCGCGCTCGGCGTCGGCGAGCAGCGTGTCGTAGAGGACGACTCGTTTGCTCGAGCCGATCCCGTCCACGTAGGCGTTCAATGAGGTCCCGCGCCGGCTCGCGTCGATCCGGTACACCTCGCCGATCTCGACGCCGGCGCGACGGCCGAGGTCCACCACCTCGTCGCGCGCCCGACTGCCCTCCGCCAGCGGATCGAAGCGGTTGAAGATCGGCGCCAGGACGACGGGGCCGAGCCAGGTGAAGACGATCGCGATCGCGGTCACGCCGGCGGCGCCCGGGATCCACCAACGGCTGGGGAACCGCCGGACGAGCGCGATCAAGAGCGCGGTCCCGCCCGCCGTGAGGATGGCGGTGATCCCGGCCGAGCGGGCGACATCCCAGAGCCAGGAGTCGAGCGACTGCGTCGAGAGCCCGACGTCGACGGCGCGCTCGTGCGCGGCGAGGCTCATCGGCAGGGTGACGACCCGCGTCAGCAGCGCGATGCCCGCCCCGGCCGCCGCGCGCGCCCGCGACCGGGCGCTTGCCGAGGCGGACGAGCAGCCGTCGCGCCGGCGCCGGGCGGCCACAGGCGAGCGCGACCAACAGCGCGCCCTCCGCCGCCATGCCGGCGATGAAGAGCCAGCGCTGGCCGCTGCGGAAATCCTCCGCGCGCGTGATCTCTTCGGCGCCGAAGTGGTCGGCCGGATCGACCGGGAGCGGCTCCGGAATGTGCTCTCGCGGCGCCAGCACCCAGACCGCCGCCTCGGCGACGATCACCATCGCCACGGCCGCCCCGCCGACGCGGATCGCGCTCGATCGCGCCCGCAATCTCATCGGCCTCCTACGATAGTCGGCTCCTCGTGCACCTCGCGCTCGTCTCCGACATCCACGCGAACCTGCCCGCCTTCGAGGCGGTGCTCGCGGACGCCGCCGAAGCCGCCGTCGACGAGATCTGGTGCCTCGGCGATCTCGTCGGCTACGGCGCCGAGCCCGACGCCTGCGTCGAGCTCGCCCGCGATCGGTGCGCTCGCTGCCTGCTCGGCAACCACGACCTCGCCGTTCTCGGCGAGCTCGACACCGCGACCTTCTCCCCCGCAGCCGCGGCTGCCGTGCACTGGACCCAGGAGGCGATCGGCGAGGCGACGAGCGAGTTCCTCGGCGGGCTCGAGCCGGCTGACGAGGAGCCGGAGGTCGCCCTCTACCACGCCTCGCCGCGCGACCCGGTCTGGGAGTACGTGCTCTGGCCCGACCAGGCCGCCGAGTGCATCCGCGCCCAGGCGCGCCGGGTGAGCTTCGTCGGCCACTCGCACGTTGCGCTCTACTTCGGAGTCCCCGAGTCCGACGACGACGACGACGAGGCGGCGGCGGATGCGCGCGGCGCACAGGCCGGAGCGGGGACGGTGCTGGACCTCACTCACGGGCGCTGGCTGATCAACCCCGGCAGCGTCGGCCAGCCCCGCGACGGGGATCCGCGGGCGGCCTGGCTCGAGCTCGACACCGACTCCTGGCGGGCGACCTACCGGCGCCTCGACTACGACATCGACACCGCCGCCGAGGCAATCATGGACACCGACCTGCCCGAGCATCTCGCCCGGCGCCTGTACGTGGGACAGTGATGGTGGAGCGAGCGCGGCGCGTTATTAGACTCGGCCGGATGTCGGGGAGCCGCCTCAGAGCGAGTTACGCGGTCGTGGCTGCGCTCACGCTGGCCGGATGCAGCATCGGCAGCGAGGGCACGATTCCCGAGTCGAACGCCGACGATCTGCTGAGTGCGCTCGATGCGATGCAGAGGAGCGTCGGTGACGGCAACTGCGAAATCGTTGACGACTACGCAGCGGATTTTACGGCCGGGGTCGATGCGCTGCCGAATTCGGTCGACGAGGAAGTCAGGGACGGACTCAACGAGGCGGCGACACAGCTGACGGAGCTTGCGAGCGACGACAGCCAGTGCGATCCACCACAGGGCACCTCCGATGAAGGGGGTGTCGTCACCGACGACACCCCGCCCCCGACGACGACCGAGGGCGACGACGACGACGACGACGAGCGAGCCGGTCGAGGAGACGACGACCGAGGAGCCGCCGCCGGAGGAGGAGACGACCGAGGAGCCAGTCGCGCCGCCGACCGGCGACGGTGACGGCGCGGACGACGACGGCGGCGCGGTCAGCGGCGGCTCGACCGGCGGGATCGGCGGAGGTGGGGGCGGATGAACACGGTGATCTCGGACCGCTACGAGCTCGGCGATCGCCTCGGCTCCGGCGGAATGTCGACCGTTTACCGGGCGACCGACCGCGTGCTCGAGCGCACGGTCGCGGTCAAGGTGCTCGCCGAGCACCTCTCCGACGACGACAAGTTCGTCGCCCGGTTTCGCCGTGAGGCGCTCGCCGTCGCGAAGCTGATCCACCCGAACATCGTCCAGGTCTACGACACCGGGGTCGATGTCGGCCGCCACTACATCGTCATGGAGTACGTCGAGGGCAAGTCGGTCGCCCAGCTCCTGCAGACACGCGGCAGCCTCGGCCCGGAGGTCGGAGTCGAGATCGGGATCCAGTCATGCGCCGGCCTCGAGTACGCCCACCGCCAGGGGATCATCCACCGCGACGTCAAGCCCGGGAACCTGATGGTGATCGGCGGTCCCGCCGGGCGGATCAGGCGCGACAGCTCCGCCCACGAGCCGCCGACCGGTGAGATGACCGTGAAGCTGACGGACTTCGGGATCGCGCGAGCGAGCGCGCAGACCCGCCTCACACAGGTCGGCTCGGTCGTCGGCACCGCCGCGTACCTGGCGCCCGAGCAGGCGCGCGGAGACGAGGCGACGCCGTCCTCCGACGTCTACGCGCTCGGCGTCGTCCTCTACCAGCTCCTCACCGGCCGGCTGCCGTGGGAAGGCTCGACCCTCGCCGAGCTGGCGATCCGGCGCGAGAACGAGCGGCCGTTGCCGCCGACGTCCTACGACCCTGACGTCCCGGAGACGCTCTCGCGGGCCGTCCTGCGCTCGCTCGAGGGTGAGGCATCGGCGCGCTACTCCTCCGCCCGCGAGCTCTCGGTCGCGCTCGAACAGGGTCTCGCGGGCAAGGAGCCGCCGGATCCCGGCGAGGCGGCGACGAGAGCGCTGGGGATCGGCCTGATCACCGACGCTACGCGGCGCCTCGACACCGAGGACCCGGCAACGCCCGTCGCACCGCAACCGGTGCAACCCCGACCCGCACCGCGCCCGGCACAGCGCCAGCCATCGCGTCCGGTGATCACCCCGGCGGCGGGACGCTCGAAGCCGTCCGGCTTCGCCCGCTTCGCCCGCGCGATCGGGATCCTGATCCTGATCGCCCTGCTCGCCGCGATCATCGCCGGCGTGGTGCTCCTGCTGACCGATGCCGGGCAGGGCACCGATCTCGGCCAGCTGATCAAGGACAATCTCGAGGATCAGGTCCAGGCGATAAAGGACTTCGTCGAGGAAAACGTGCGGTAGCGATCCCCATCCGCCGCCGGCCGATCCGTCCAGTTTGGTAATGCGCAACCGGCCTGTTTCCGATTCAATGTCTCAGTGACGATGCCCGCTAGGAAGGTGATGGGGATGAAGCACACGGTTCTACTCGTGCTCGTGATCGCAGGCCTCGGTGCACCAGGGACGGCAGAGGCGGCGGTGACCGACATCCCGGATCCCTCCTACATCCCCTGCCCGCAGGCGCCGAACGGCGATGCGAAGCAGGGCGACGCGGCCGATGACACGATCACGGGCACGCCGCTGCGCGACCTCCTCCTCGGCGGGGGTGGCAACGACCTCATCGACGGCCTGCCCGACGACGACTGCCTCTACGGCGAGGCTGGGTCCGACGTGATCAGCGGCGCTGACGGCAACGACTTGATCTCCGGCGGCGATGCCGGTGACGGGATCGCGGGCGGCAACGGCATCGACACGGTCAACGGCGGCGCCGGTGCCGACACGATCAGCGGCGGCGCGGGCAACGATCTCCTCGCCGGAGCCGCCGACGGTGACAACGTCGCCGGCGACGCCGGCGCGGACGCGATCGACGGAGGTGACGGCAACGACTCGATCAACGGCGGCATCGACGCGGACCAGCTCCGCGGTGGCGCCGGTGACGACGGCGTCGCGGGCGATGTCGGCGCGGACGCGATCGACGGAGGCGACGGCAACGACTCGATCAACGGCGGCGCCGACGGCGACCGGCTCAACGGCGAAGCCGGCGACGACGGATTGGTCGGAGAGGCCGGCGACGACAACGTCAACGGCGGAGATGGAAACGACACCGCCGACAGCGGCAGCGACAACGACTTCGTGGACGGAGCCGCGGGCAACGACAAGCTCAAGGGCGGCAAGGGCAACGACAAGGTCATCGGCAACGTCGGCAACGACAGTGCGAAGGGCAAAGGCGGCAAGGACAAGGTCGACGGCGGCAAAGGCAAGGACAAGGTCACCGGCAGCGGAGGCAAGGACAAGGTCAAGGGCGGCCCCGGGAAGGACGTGATCCGCGGCGGCGACGACAACGACAAGCTCAAGGCCCGCGACGGGAAGAAGGACACGGTCAACTGCGGCCGCGGCAAGAAGGACAAGGCGACCGTCGACAAGAAGGACAAGGTCGCGAAGAACTGCGAGATCGTGAAGGTCAAGAAGAAGAAGTAGCCGCGGACGTCGCGGCGTCCCAGGGCGCCGCGCCACCGAGGATCGCTTCCGCGTAGGCGTTGAAGGATCCCGCGCGGATCGCTGTCCGCGAGCCGGAGACGAGGCGCTCGAGGAAAGCGAGATTGTGCAGCGTGAGCAGGCGTGCCGCGCTCGGCGCCTCCGCCCGGGCCAGGTAGTGCAGGTAGGCGCGGCTGTGGACCGCACAGGTCGGGCAGGGACAACCTTCGACCAGCGGCCCGGTCGCCGAAGCGTGTGGCGCGCGCGTGACGTCGAAGCGAAAGCGTGAGTCGGGGAGCGGCGCGAGCGCGGTGCCGTGCCGCGCGAGGCGGGTCGGCACGGCGCAGTCGAAGACATCGATCCCGAGCCCGATTCCGTGCAGGATGTCGTCGGGCTCGCCGATGCCGAGCAAGTGGGTCGCTGTGTCGGCCGGCAGCAGCGGGACGGTGAGCTCGAGCACGCCTCGCATCTCGGCCTTGTCGCGGCCGAGCGTGCCGCCGATCGAGAGACCGTCGACGCCGGCGGCTGCGACGGCCGACGCCGACTCGCGCCGCAGGTCCTCGTGGACGCCACCCTGGACGATGCCGAAGACGGCCTGCTCCGCCGGCCCGTGGCGCCCGTGCCACTCGAGGCAGCGCCCGAGCCAGCGATGCGTGCGCTCCGTCGAGCGTGCCGTGTACTCCCGGTCCGCGTGGTACGGGGTGCACTCGTCGAAGACGAGGGCGATGTCGGAGCCGAGCGCCGCCTGCACCTCCATCGACTCCTCCGGCCCGAGGAAGCGCTCCGAGCCGTCGACGTAGGAACGGAAGCGCACGCCGCGCTCGCTGATCTCGACCACGCCCCCCTCGCTCCCGGCGCCGCCGCGGCGTCCCTTGATCTCGTCGGCCACGGTCCCGTGGGCGAGTGAGAACACCTGGAAGCCACCCGAGTCCGTGATCAGCGCGCCGCCCCAGCCCGTGAAAGCGTGCAGCCCGCCGAGTTCGGCCACGCGCTCGGCGCCGGGAGAGAGGAAGAGGTGGAAGGTGTTGCCGAGGACGAGCTCGTAGCCGAGGGAGGTGACGTCGCCGAAGTCGAGCGTGCGGACAGCGCCGCGGGTCGCGAGCGGGATGAACGCCGGCGTCGCAACCGGCCCGTGCGCGGTCTTCAGCAGCCCAGTGCGGGCGGTTCCCTCGCGGGCTTCGATCTCGAACGCGAGGCGGGCCGGGTCCCTTCGCATGCGATCAGCCAGGCGGCGGGGCGAGCGACTCGGGGTGCTCCCGATACCACTCGATCGTCCGTCCGAGGCCCTCCTCGAGGTCGACCGAAGGCTCCCAGCCGATGCGCTCGCGGATCTTCGACGGGTCGACGTACTGGCGGTCGATCTCTCCGTCCGGATTGCCGGCACCGCGAATGTCGGGCTCGACCCCCGTGCCGGCGAGACGGGCGATCATCGCCACGACGTCGCCGACCCGGTGCGGCTCTCCCCCACCGGCGTTGAACGCCTCGCCCCGCACCTCACCGCGGTCGAGGTTGTCGGCGAGTGCAAGGTAGGCCGAGGCGGCGTCCTCGACGTAGAGGAAGTCGCGCTCCGGCGAGCCGTCGGAGCGGAGCACCGGCCTCCGGCCCTGGACCGCGGCGCTCACGGCCTCGGGCACAAGGCGGGAGAAGTTGAGATCACCGCCGCCGTAGATGTTCGCGAACCTGGTCACCGCGACCGGCAGCTCGTAGCTGTGCCAGTAGCTGCGGGCGATGATGTCGGTGGCCGCCTTCGACGCCTCATAGGGCGCCGTCGCCCGGAGCGGAAAGTCCTCGCGATACGGCAGCTCCTGGTGCGCGCCGTACGCCTTGTCCGAGGATGCGACGACGACACTCACCTCACCATCGTGCTCGAGGCAGGCCTGGAGCAGCGTCCAAGTGCCGCGCACGTTCGACTCGAAGCCCTGCACCGGCGATGCCTGGACGGTCGAGACGATCGTCTCGGCGGCGAGGTGGTAGACAGAGCCGATCGCGTGCTCCGCGAGGATCCGCGCCAGCCCTTCGCCACCGACCAGATCGCCCTCGACCTGGATCAGGTCGTCCTCGACGCCGAGCATCCCGATCGCCGAGGGGCGCTCGGAGGTGCGCCGCTTGTCGAAGCTGACGACGGTCTCGCCGCGCTCGAGCAAGGCCTTGGCGAGCCAGCCGCCGAGGAACCCGCGCCCGCCGGTGATCAGCGCCGCGCCCATCAGGCCGGTACCTCCTCGCGTCCCCAGGTCCGCCATGGGGGGTCGCCCGAGTTCCAGAGGTCGTTGAGGAGGACGGCGTCCTTGTAGGTGTCCATGCAATCCCAGAAGCCGTCGTGCCGGTAGGCGCCGAGCCGTCCCGCCTCGGCAACGCTCTCGAGCGGTTCGCGCTCGAGCACCGCGTCCTCGCCGATGTGGTCGAGGAACTCCGGCTCGCAGACGAAGAAGCCGCCGTTGATCCAGTAGTCGAGCCGTGGCTTCTCCCTGAAGCCGGTGACGCGCTGCCGCTCATCGATGAGCGCGATGCCCCACTGGCTGTACGGGCGGACGACGGTCATCGTCGCGATCGCGTCGCCGGCGGCGTGCTGCGCCACCTCGGCACCGAGATCGATGTCGGCGACGCCGTCGGCGTAGGTGAGGCAGAAGGTGCCCCCGCCGAGCTGTGGGGCGGCGCGCGCGACGCGGCCACCCGTGCTCGTCTCGAGGCCCGTCTCGATGCACTCGATCTCGACCGGCTCCGGCCATCGCCGGCTCGCGGCGTAGGCCTCGACCTGCTCGCCGAGGTAGCCGGTGAGCAGCAGGAAGCGGCGATATCCCTGCGCGGCGTAGATCCGGATCACGTGCCAGAGAATGGGCTTGCCGCCGATCTCGACCAGCGCCTTCGGGATCGCGTGCGTTGCCTCCTGCAGGCGCGTGCCACGGCCACCGCAGAGAATCGCGACGGGCACGCCGGATGGATCGGGCGTGCTCACGCGCGCGTGGTCAGACGTCCCGCCCAAAGCGCGCGGAAATCTACAGGTTCGGCCGCGGGGTCAGGGCCATCGCCTCGTTGCGGCCGGTTCGCCAACCACGCCCGTAGCTGGCGATCCAGATCGCGTCGAGCGCCTTGAACCGGGCGCGCTCGAATCGCCCGGTGACCCCCCAGACGGCGAGGCCGGCAGCGCCGCGAAGGACCTCGCGGGCGACCCCTGGCCGCCTCGGGACGCCCGGGTAGCGGCGCTCGAGCCAGCGCTGCCCGCCGCCGTAGCGGCGCGCCTTCGCGCGCATCGCCGCCAGCGTCTCCGGGTGGCGGTGGCCGACCTTGGCCGCGGGCCGGTACTCGACCCCCCAGCCACGCGCGCCGGCGCGCCACGCGAACTCGAAGTCCGCGCCCGAGACGACCTCCTCGAAGCCACCGAGCTCCCGCCACACCTGGGAGCGGACGAGCGCGTTCGCGGTGCCAACCGCCGGTGAGGGTCCCGTCGCGAGCGGGGTGGCGGCGTGCAGGTGTCCGCGCGAGCGGTGGTAGCGAGCGATCGTCGAATCCTGGTCGGCGTCGCCCTCGACCTCGCCGGCGAGCATTCCGCACGCCGCCGCCGGGCCCGGGTCGAAGTACGCGTCGATCAGGTCGGGCGGGAGCAGGCAGTCGGAGTCGACGAACAGCAGCCACTCGTTCGCGGCCTCGCGGGCGCCGACGTTGCGGGCGTAGTAGGAGGAAGCCAGCTCCCCGGCGCGCACGACGGTGACTCGTTCGCTCCCCGCGACCACCCCGCCAACCGAGTTGTCGGCGACGATCAGCTCGTCGCCCCGGCGGGTCGCCAGGCCCTCGAGCTGGACGGCGGCGACGGCGGCGTCACTCGCGCTGCCGGCGAACGGCATCACCACGCTGACGGCCGGTCGCTGGCTCTCGGCGCTCATCCGGGCAGCGTACGGTCGCAAGGGGTGCCTACGCTTAGGCGCGATGGAGCGAGGGGCCGGGCGCGACCGCGTACTCACCAGCGGCTGGTACGCCGCCAACATCGGCCGGCCTTGCGTACCGGTCGAAGACGTGCTCGGGGACGGCCCGCTTCACCGCGCGCTCGCCCGCACTCGACTCGGTCGTGGCCTCCTTGTCTATCTGGCGGCGCGCGCGAGCGCCGGCGCGGCAGTGCGCCGGACCGAGCGCGGCACCCTGACCGCGCTCGCACTCAACGCGGCCTTCGGCGGGGCGCGGATAGTCGTCCTCGAGCTGATTCCCGACCGGCCGGCGCGCCCCGGCTGGCGGCGACCGCTGAAGCGCGCCTGGTTTCGCACCGTCGAGCGGCCGGCAGTCCGTCGCGGGATGGCGGTCGGGCACGTGTTGAGCAGAGCGGAACGCGACGATCTCGCGACCCGGTTCGGCGTCTCGCCCTCCCGCATCGAGCACGTCCCCTTCGCGCTCACCCGGACCGGTGCGCTCGAACCGCGCCCAGCCAGCGAGCGGGAGGGCGTGCTCGCCTCCGGCCGCGCCGCCTGCGACTGGGAGACATTGTTCGCGGCGGCCGCCGGCTCAACGTGGTCGTTGACGGTGGTCTGCGGCGCGGAGCACCGTGCCCGGGTCGAAGCGCTGAACGCCGACCAAGGCGCGCGAGTGTTCTCCGAGATCTCGCGTCTCGAGCACGACCGGCTGATGGAAGCCGCGGCCGTCTTCGCAATGCCGCTCCACGACGACGGTCTCAGTGCCGGTCAGGTGCGCCTGATGACGGCGACCGAGCTCGGCACACCGGTGATCACGAGCCGCGTGCGCACGCTTGCCGACTATGTCGTCGAGGGAGAGACCGCAGTCGTCGTCGCCCCCGGCGACCCGGCGGCGTTCCGTGCCGCGATCGACTCCGCGCTTGCCGATCCAACGTCCCGGCGGCGGATCGCGGACGCAGCCCTTCGTCGCGGGCAGAGCCGCACCTACGCGGACTACTTCGCGGATGTCGGGTCGATGCTCGAGCGTGTGCTCGGGACCGAGCGAGGCGCGGAGAGCGAGGCGGCGCATGCTGCGGCGCCTTAGGCGCAGGCGGGACGCCCGTCCCTCCCGCGAGCCCTTCGTCCGCGAGGTGCTCGCCCCGGGCGGGGTCGGGGCGGAGATCGGCGTCCAGCGCGGCGACTTCACCGCCGTCCTGCTCGAGCACGCCGCGCCGCGGCGCCTTCACCTCTTCGACCTCTGGTACGAGCTCGGCCCGGAGTGGCACTGGGGCGAGGGCAACCGCTCGACCGCTGCAGCCCTTGCCGGTGTGATCGAACGGTTCGAACGCGAGCTCGGCGAGGGGCGGGTGCGCCTCAACATCGGCGACGACCTCGTTCAGCTGGAGACGTTCCCGGATGGCTACTTCGATTGGGTCTACCTCGACAGCTCGCACCTGTATGGGCACACCCGCAGCGAGCTCGAGCTGCTCACGCGCAAGGTCGGCCCGGATGGCGTGATCGCGGGCGACGACTGGCTCCCGGATCCCGAGCACCCCCATCACGGTGTGTACCGGGCGGTGAACGAGCTGGTCGCCGGCGGCAGCCACCGGCTCGTCTACGCCGACGAGGCCGACCTGCAGTGGGCGCTCCGCCGCGCCCATTGACGGTTTAGCGGGCGATCAGCGAGCGCCCGGTCATCGCCGCCGGCTGTTCGAGGCCGAGCAGCGCGAGCGCCGTCGGCGCGACGTCGGCGAGGATCCCGGGACCCTCCAGCTCGATGCCCTGGACGGTGACGATCAGCGGCACCGGGTTGAGCGAATGAGCCGTGTTCGGTGAGCCGTCGGGTTCGAGCATGTGGTCAGCGTTGCCGTGGTCGGCGGTGACTATCGCCGCGCCGCCGCCGCCGGTGACGGTCTCCAGGACCCGCCCGAGGCAGGCGTCGACGGCTTCGACCGCGGCGATCGCCGCCGGGATCTGGCCGCTGTGGCCGACCATGTCCGGATTGGCGAAGTTGATGATCGCCGAAGCGGGGCGAGACCTCCTCCCACGCCTCGCAGAACGCGCTCGCCGCGCCGGCGGCGCTCATCTCGGGCTTCAGGTCGTAGGTCGCGACCTCGCGCGGAGACGGGACCATCCGCCGCTCCTCCCCCTCCCATTCCCGCTCACGACCGCCGTTGAAGAAGTAGGTGACGTGCGCGTACTTCTCGGTCTCGGCCACGTGCACCTGGGGCGCGCCGTTCGCCGCCAGCACCTCGGCGAGCGTCGTCGCCGGCGCATTCGGTGGGAAGGCGACGGGGTACGGCCAGCCCTCGCGGTACCGGGTCATCGTCGTCAGGGTGATGTCCGGGAGGCGCCCGCGCGGGAACTCGTCGAAGTCGTCCTCCCCGAGCGCCCGGACGAGCTGACGGGCGCGGTCGGGCCGGAAGTTGAAGTGGAGGATCGCGTCCCCGTCGCTGACGCCGTCGTAATCGCCGATCACCGTCGGGCGGATGAACTCGTCGGTCTCGCCGCGCTCGCGGGCCGCGGCGAGCGCCGCGGAGGGGGTCTCGGCCTCGAGTCCTTCGGCGTGGACGATCGAGTCGTAGGCCAGCTTCACCCGCTCCCAGCGGCCGTCGCGGTCCATGCCGAAGTAGCGGCCGCCGATCGTCCCGATCCGCCCGGCGTGCCGAAGCCAGCGCTCGAGCTCGCCGAGGTAGCCCTCGGCCGAGGTGGGCAGCGTGTCGCGCCCGTCGGTGAACGCGTGCACGACGACGTCGGGGACGCCCTCGGACGCCGCCATCTCGATGCAGGCCTCGATGTGCTCCCAGCCCGAGTGGACGCCGCCGTCGGAGACGAGGCCGACCAGGTGCAGGCGCCCTCTCGCGCCCGAGCGGGCGGCCTCGCAGGCCGCCTTCAGCACCTCCTTCTCGAAGAACGAGCCGTCGGCGATCCCGTCGTCGATCCGCAGCAGATCCTGCTTCACCACCGCGCCGGCCCCGAGGTTGAGATGGCCGACCTCGGAGTTGCCCATCTGCCCGTCGGGGAGGCCGACGTCGCGGCCGCTCGCCGAGAGCGTCGTGTGCGGGAAAGAGTCCCAGAGCCGGTCGAAGACCGGCGTCTCTGCCTGGCTGATCGCGTTCCCCGGCCCGGGCTCGGCGAGTCCCCAGCCGTCGAGGATGATGAGGGCGAGCGCGGGCACTGAAACATTCTGTGGACCGCCTGTCGACATCGCCACGGCAGCGTAGACATCGCCGCCCGAGCAGCTAGCTTTCGCCCGTGGCCGAGACGCCCCGTCGCCCCGACGCCGCGGCACTCGAGCGGATGCACGAGCGCTGGCGCGCCTTCGCCCGCGAGGATCCGCGTCACTACGTCGCGGCCAACCGCAAGCAATGGAACGCGGAGGCCTTCTACGCAATGGGCAAGGGCCTCGCGGACGAGATCGTCGCCTGGGCCGGCGAGGCGATCGGTCAGCGGCGCATGCTCGAGATCGGCTGCGGCGCCGGTCGCATGCTCGCCGCGTTCGCGCCCCACTTCGACCGTGTCGACGGCGTGGACATCTCCGCCGAAATGCTCGAGGAGGCACGCCCGTACATGCCGCCCAATGTCCATTTGCACTCGACGGATGGAGCGGACCTGAGGGCGATCGAGGACGGGAGCATCGACCTCGTCGTTTCCATCCAGGTGTTCCAACACGTGCCGGACCACTGCGTGATCGCCGCCTACCTGGCGGAAACCGAGCGCGTGCTCGGGCCCGGAGGTCGGGCGATCCTCCAGTTCGACTCGCGCCGCCGATCGCGCCTGCGGTCCGTCGTACTCGCGCTTCCCGACCCGCTTCTGCCCCGAGATCACCGCCGCTATATCCGCCGCTACCCCGTCGGCGCCGAATGGCCTCGCGAGGCCGCTGCCGCCGCCGGGCTCACACTCGTCGACGAGCGCCGAGCGGGCACGGACGAGCACCTGGTTCTGCTCGAGCGCCCGGATTCCGGCTAGGGGCTCGCGGCCTTGCAGATCGCGGCGAAGTCGCCGGGGTCGAGCGAGGCGCCGCCGACGAGGCCGCCGTCGATGTCCGGCTGGGCGAGGAGCCCGGCCGCGTTCGCGGGCTTCATCGACCCGCCGTAGAGAATCCGCACGGCCTCGGCCGCCGTCTGGTCGATCGCGGCGAGACGCGTGCGGATGAAGGCGCACGCTTCCTGCGCCTGCTCGTCGCTCGCCGTGCGCCCGGTCCCGATCGCCCAGATCGGCTCGTAGGCGACGACGACGCCGGCGAGCTGAGCGCCCGCGACCTGCGCCACATCGGCGTCGAGCTGACGCTCGATGACGGCCTCGGTCTCCCCCGCGTCGCGCTGCGCCTCGGTCTCGCCGACGCAGAGGATCGGGATCAGCCCGGCGTCGAGAGCCGCCGGCAGCTTCTGGGCCAGAGCCTCGTCCGTCTCGCCGAAGAGCTCACGCCGCTCGGAATGGCCGAGGACGACGACGCGGACCCCGAGCTCCGTGAGCATCGGCGCGGCGAGCTCGCCGGTGAAGGCGCCGCTCGGCTCCTGGTGCATGTTCTGGGCGCCGATCCATACCTGCCCGCCGTCGACCGCGTCGATCGACGCCGCGAGCGCCGTCGCCGGCGGGCAGACCGCGATGTCGCAGTTGAAACCGTCGGCCCCACCGGAGAAGCGGCCGAAGAACTCGAGCGCCTCGGCGACCGTCTTGTTCATCTTCCAGTTCGCCGCGATGAAGTTTCTGCGGTTACTCACTCAAGACCTCCACTCCCGGTAGCTCCTTGCCCTCCATCAACTCGAGCGAGGCACCGCCCCCGGTCGAGAGCCAGTCGATCTTCTCGGCGAGGCCGAACTCGTTGATCGCCGCCGCCGAGTCGCCGCCCCCGACGACGGTGAAGCCCGGCGCGTTCGCGACCGCCTCCGCGACGGTTCGGGTGCCGGCGGCGAACGGCTCGAGCTCGAAGGCGCCCATCGGGCCGTTCCAGAACACGGTACCGGCCTCGGCGATCGCCTTGGCGTACTCGGCCGCCGTCTTCGGTCCGATGTCGAGTCCCATCCAGCCATCGGGGACGGCGACTCCGTCGAACTCCCTGCGCTCCGCGTCGGCGGAGAACGAGTCGCCGAGGACGAGGTCCGGCGGGAGCCACAGCTCGCAGTGGGAGTCACCGGCGAGTTCGAGCACCCGCGCGGCGAGCTCGACGCTTTCGGGGTCGACGAGCGAGTCGCCGGTCCCGTACCCCTGGGCGCGGAAGAAGTTGAAGCACATCGCGCCGCCGATCAGGATCCGCTCGGCGGTCTCGAGGAAGCGCTCGATCACCTTCACCTTGTCCGAGACCTTGGCGCCGCCCAGGACGACCACGAGCGGGCGCTGCGGGTCGTCGCGGACCGCGGTGAGCGCCTCGACCTCGCGCTCGAGCAGGAGGCCGGCGTGGGCGGGCAGGCGGGTGGCGACGCCGTGGGTGGTGGCGTGTGCGCGGTGGGCGGCGCCGAAGGCGTCGTTGACGTAGACGTCGGCGAGCTTCGCCAGCGCCTCGGCGAGCGCCTCGTCGTTCTTCGTCTCGCCGGCCTCGTAGCGGCTGTTCTCGAGCATCAGGATCGACCCTGGCTCGAGCTTCGCCGCGAGTGCCTCGACCTCGTCGCCGACGACGGCCGGCGCGAGCTCGACCGGGGCCTCGACGAGCTCGGCGAGCCGCGCCGCCACCGGTGCCATCGAGAGCTCCCGCTCGCGCTCGGAGGGCCGTCCGAGATGCGAGACGAGGACGAGGGCGGCGCCGCCCTCGAGCAGGAGCTCGACCGTCGGCAGAGCGGCGCGGATCCGCGTGTCGTCGGCGACCACGCGGGAGCCACCCTCATCGGCGAGAGGGACGTTGAAGTCGACCCTGGCCAGAACCCGCTTGCCGTCGACGTCCGCTTCGCGGACCGATCTCACGCGATCAGGCGCAACTCAGGCGACGGCGGGTTCGCGCTCGAGCACCTTCGCCGCGAGCTCGACGACCCGGTTCGAGTAGCCCCACTCGTTGTCGTACCAGGCGAAGACCTTGACGAAGTCCCCGTCGATGACGATCGTCTGCTCGGCGTCGAAGATCGACGAGTGCGTGTCCTTGACGATGTCCGTGGAGACGATCGGGTCCTCGGTGTAGGCGAGGATCCCGGCGAGCGGGCCCTCGGCGGCCTCGCGAACGGCCGCGTTGATCTCCTCGGCGGTCGTCTCGCGCGATGCCTGGAACGTCAGGTCGACGAGCGAGCCGGTCGGGACCGGCGCCCGGACGGCGGTGCCGCTGAGCTTGCCGTTCAGCTCGGGGAGCACGAGGCCGACGGCCTTCGCCGCCCCGGTCGAGGCCGGGATCAGGTTGAGCGCCGCGGCCCGGGCCCGGCGCAGGTCCTTGTGCGGCATGTCCTGGAGCCGCTGGTCGGCGGTGTAGGCGTGGATCGTCGTCATCAGGCCGCGCTCGATCCCGACCGAGTCGTTCAGGACCTTGGCGACCGGCGCGAGGCAGTTCGTCGTGCAGGAGGCGTTCGAGATGATGTTGTGGCTCTCGGGGTCGTAGTCGCGCTCGAAGTTGACCCCGAGGGCGACGGTGACGTCCGGGTCCGTCGCCGGAGCCGAGATGATCACCTTCTTCGCGCCCGCGTCGAGATGCTTCGAGGCATCGGGCCGCTTCGTGAACAGGCCGGTCGACTCGATTACTACGTCGACCCCGAGCTCGCCCCACGGCAGAGCGGCGGGGTCGCGCTCGGCGAGCACCTTGATCTCGTTGCCGTCGACGGTGATCGAACCGTCGCCGGCCTCGACCTCGCCGGGGAAGCGGCCGAGGATCGAGTCGTACTTGAGCAGGTGAGCGAGCGTCTCCGGGTCGGTGATGTCGTTGACGGCGACGAACTCGAGTTCGCTCCCCGCCTCATACGCGGCGCGGAAGAGGTTCCTGCCGATCCGCCCGAAGCCGTTGATGCCCACCTTGACTTTCGCCATCCTTCTCCAGTTCCTTTCAGTTCGATTCTTGGAAGTCGCTCAGTTGGCCGCGACCGCAACCTCAACCCGGTTCCCGTCGGGGTCGCGGAGGTACGCCGAGTAGTAGCTGTTACCACCGTACTCAGGGCGCGGTCCGGGTGACCCTTCGTCGGCGCCGCCCGCCTTGACGCCCTCCTCCCAGGATCCCTTGACGGCCGAAATCCCACTCGCCGTGAAACAGACGTGGCCGCCGCCGGCGCCGCCGGCGCGGGACTGGGCGAAGAAGACCGGGCGGACGATGCCCCAGGCGATCACCGTGTCCTCCTCGATGTGGCGCCGCCAACCGAGCGCGCCGAGTACGGCGTCGTAGAAGCGGCCACTGCGCTCAAGCTCCTCGACGGCGACGCTGACATGGTGAATCACGCGATCTAACCTACCCAAACCGAGCCGCGATCAGGACGAGCGCGGCGCCCAGCGAAAGAACTTGAGCGAGAGCAGGAGGCCGACGACGCCCCAGGCCGCCACGATCGCGAGTTGCCCCCACTCGAACCCGGCGCCGACCGTGTTCGGCGAGAAGGCGGTGAAGAACGCCTCGAAGAAGTGGCGGACCGGGAAGAGGTCGGCGAACTTGAGGACGCCTTCGGGAATCTCGCTCTCCGGGATGAAGACACCCGAGAGGAAGTAGAGAGGCAGCAGGGCGACGTTCGAGATCGGCGCGGCGGCGTCCTGCGACGGGATCGCCGCCGAGAGCGCGACGCCGAGGCAACAGAACGAGGCGGCGCCGACGGCGAGCGTGACCAGCACCGCCGGAATCCGCTCCCACGGAACGTCCACCCCGTAGAGAATGCGGCCGACGGCGGTGACGACGATCACGAGCAGGACGGAGACGACGATCGCATTGCCGACCCGGCCGGCGAAGAAGACCCAGTTCGGCAGCGGCGTGCCGCGACCCCGCTTCAATACGCCGGTCTCGCGGTCGACCGCGAGCGAGATCGAGAGGCTCTGGCAGGTGGCCGAGCAGACGGCCAGGGTGACGATCGCCGGCACGTAGTAGGTCGTTGTCTTCACCCCGAGGGTCTCGACGGTGTCGTTGCCGAAGATCGTCGCGAAGATGATCAGGAAGATCAGCGGCAGGGCGACCGTGAAGAAGACCGAGGCGGGGTTGCGCCAGAACTGCTTCTGGTCGAAGCGGAACTGATGCGTGGCCAGCGCAATGCTGCTCACCGGTCGTCCTCCGGCGCGTCGCCCGTGAGCTCGAGGTAGATGTCCTCGAGGCTCGGGCGGTGGACCTCGAGCGCGTCGAGGTCGACCCGGCGCTCGAGCGCCCACCCGGTGAGCCGGTTGAGCGTCTCGACCGGGTCGCGGGTGGTGAGCTCGAGTTCGCCGTTCGACGAATCGCCGAACTCGAGGCCGGGCGGGAGGTCCGTGCGGTCGATCCCCGCCGGCAGCCGGAAGCTGACCGTCGCCGGGCGGAGCTCGCGATCGCCGAGCTCGTCGGGCCGCCCCTCGGCGACGATCTTCCCTGCGGAGATGATTGCCACGCGGTCGGCGAGGCGCTGCGCCTCGTCCATGTAGTGGGTGGTGAGGAAGACCGTCTTCCCGAGGCGCTTCAGGTTCTCGATCACGTCCCATGCCTGGCGGCGGGCGGAGGGGTCGAAGCCGGTCGTCGGCTCGTCGAGGAACAGCAGCTCAGGGTCCCCGATCAGGGCGATGCCGACGTCGAGGCGGCGCTGCTGTCCGCCGGAGAGCTTGCCGGCACGGATCTCCGCCTTCGCCTCGAGGCCGGCGAGCTCGATCGTCTCGTCGACGCCGCGGGGCGAGCGGAAGTACCCCGCGTACATCGTCAGCGTCTCGCGCACGGAGAGCTCGGGGATCATCCGGCATTGCTGGAGGACTAGCCCGATGCGCTCGCGCCACTCGCGGGTCGGCGTGGCCGGGTCGAGCCCGAGCACGCTGACCTCGCCCTCGGTTCGCTCCCGGTAGCCCTCGAGCACCTCGACCGTGGTGGTCTTCCCGGCGCCGTTCAGGCCCGAGGAAGGCGAACACCTCGCCCGGGCTCACCTCGAGATCGATCCCCCTCACCGCCTCGAACTCGTCGTAGGACTTGCGCAGGCCCGTGACCCGGATGGCGGCGTCGCTCACCGAGGCGAGGTTAGAGGGAACAAATTCGCGCGGGCTTACTGAAGGTCGACGTCCCGGTGCACCACTCTCAGCGCGACGTCGTCGCGCGTTTCGAGGTGGCGGGCAATGCGGTCGGCGACCGTGATCGAGCGGTGGCGCCCGCCGGTGCAGCCGATGGCGACGGTGAGGTGGGCCTTGCCCTCGCCGATGTACGCGGGCAGGAGGAAGTCGAGCAGCGGCAGGAGGCGCTCGTAGTACTCGCTCGCCAGGTCTCCCGCCTCGACGTGCTCGACGACGGCGGCGTCGCGTCCGGTGAGCGGCCGCAGGTCCTCGCGGTAGTGCGGGTTCGGGAGGAAGCGGACGTCGAACATCAGGTCGGCGTCCCTCGGTGGCCCGTTCTTGAACCCGAACGTGAGGATCGTCAGCGCCAGCTTCGAGGTCGAGCGAGGGCCGAGCAGGTCCGTCGTGATCCGGCGGCGCAGCATCGCCCCGGTCAGTCCGGTGGTGTCGACGACGAAGTCCGCGCGCTCGCGCAGGAGGCCCAGCACCTCGCGCTCCGCCCGGATCCCGTCGATGATGCGGCCGTCCGGCGCCAGCGGATGGCGGCGGCGCGTCTCCTTGAAGCGGTTGACGAGCGTCTCCTCGCTCGCCTCGAGAAAGAGGACGGTCGGATCGAGCCCACCCTCCTCGAGCTCGCCCAGGACCGCGATCAGGTCGGCGAAGTAGTCGCCGCCGCGGACGTCGGTGACGACGGCAGCACGGCGCACGTTCGAGCCCTGGTGGCGAAAGAGCTCGCCGAGCGCGGCGATCATCCGCGGCGGCAGGTTGTCGACGCAGAAGTACCCGGAGTCCTCGAAGGCGGCGATCGCCTCCGACTTGCCGGCTCCCGAGTAACCGCTGATCACGAACAGATCGACCGGCGCGCCGAAGAGCCTCTCCTCGCTGCCCGCCACGCTATCCGACCTTGTGCAGCTGGCGGTGGATCTCGCGCGCGAGCTTTCCGGGCAGCCCGGGGACAGCCTCGATCTCCTCGCGCGAAGCGGCGACGATCCTCTCGGGCGAGCCGAAGTGCGCGAGCAGGGCGCGCTTGCGGACCGGCCCGACCCCGGAAAGCTCGTCGAGGAGCGACGCCGTCATCGCCTTGTCGCGGCGCCCGCGGTGGTGCGTGATCGCGAACCGGTGCGCCTCGTCGCGCACCCGCTGCAGAAGTCGCAGGCCCTCGGAGTCGCGATCGATCGCAACCGGCTCGGAGCGCCCGGGAACGTAGACCTCCTCGAGCCGCTTCGCCAGCGCAATCACCGCCGTGCCCCGCTCGATCAGCGGCTCGAGCGAGCGCATCCCGGCGGAGAGCTGCCCGCGGCCGCCGTCGATGACGATCAGGTCGGGCACCGAGGCGAAGCTCCCGTCGCGGTCCCGGTCGTGCGGGGAGCGGTCGGCCTGCTCGAGGAGCTGGGCCGTGCGCCGCGCGAGCACCTCCTCCATCGCGGCGAAGTCATTCGGACCGCGCTCCTTGGCCGACCCCGACGGCCCCGCAGGCGAAGCCGAGGAGCCGGCGGGCATTGGTTGATTACCGGAGATTCCGCGTACGCGGAATCTCCGGTAATCGGACTTCTTCGGCGCACCACCCTCGAAGACCACCATCGACGCGACCGTGTGCTCGCCGCCGATGTTGGAGATGTCGAAGCCCTCGACCCGAACCGGCATCTGGTCGAGCTCGAGCGCATCCTGAAGGGCCGACAGGGCGTCGACGCGCTGCGCACGGCGGCGCTCGCGGCGCAGGCGATCCTGCGCGAGGGCGAGGGTCGCGTTTCGCTGCGCGAGCTCACGCAGGCGTCGCTTGTCGCCTCGCTCGGCGACCCGGACCTCGACCGCCCCCCCGCGCCGCGCCGACAGCGCCTCCGCGATCACCGGCGCGCGCTCGCGCATCGCCGCGCCGACGACGACCAGTCTCGGGACCACCGGCGCGGCCGAGTAGTACTGGATCACGAACTCCTCGGTGACCTCCGCCTCGTCGCGCTCGGCCTCGTTGGCGAGGTAGAAGCCGTGGCGCTCGGCGAGGACGCCGTCGCGGACCTGGAAGACCTGCGCGTTCGCCTCCGCCCCCTCGACCGCGACCGCGATCAGGTCGGCGGTGTCGAGCGAGTCCGCGGCGACGCTGCGGCGCTGCATCAGTGAGCGAACTGCCTCGAGCCGATCGCGGATCACCGCGGCGCGCTCGTACTCCTCGCCCGCCGCGGCCTCCGCCATCTTGCGCTCGAGGTCGCGCTCGACGTCGCGATAGCGCCCGGACAGGAAATTGACGATCGCGTCGATCCCGCGCCGGTACTCGTCGCGGTCGACGTAGCCGACGCAGGGCGCCGCGCAGCGCTTGATGTAGTAGTCGAGGCAGGGAACGCCGGAGCGCCGGCCCGGCTCGGGGCCCTCGCAGGTCCGGTACTGGAACAGGCGGCCGAGCAGATCGAGCGTCTCGCGCACCCGCTTCGCCGACGAGTAGGGACCGAAGTAGATCCGCGCCGAGCGATGGCGCTCGCGGGTGAAGTACACGCGCGGGAACTCCTCGTCGAGGCTGATCGCGATGTACGGATACGACTTGTCGTCGCGCAAGCGGATGTTGAAGCGCGGGCGGTGGCGCTTGATGAACTGCTGCTCGGCGAGCAGCGCCTCGGCCTCCGTCTCGGTGACGAGGAAGTCGATCGAGGCGATCTGCGAGATCATGAAGCCGCCGCCCATCGTCGACTTGCCGGAGAAGTGGCCGGCGACCCGCTTGCGGATCGAGGTGGCCTTGCCGACGTAGAGCACCTTGCCGCGCTCGTCCTTGAACAGGTAGACGCCCGGCTGATCCGGCAGTTTCTTCCGTTGTTCGTCGATGTCGGCCACGGGCCCAAGGTTAGGCCCGTGACCCGACATGCCCGCCGCCGCGTCAGCCGGTCAGCTTCGCTTCGCGGTCGGCTTCTTCGCCTCGAGCGCCGCGTCGACGTGCCGGCCGTCGGGCGAGACGACCAGGTCGTAGAGTTGACGGCCACCCCCGAGAAAGGACCACCTGATGCGGAAGCCCGCCCTGTTGATCACCGTGCTCGCCCTCGCAGCCTTCGGCTTCACCGCCTGTGGCGACGACGAGGAGGATTCGGGCGGCTCCGAGACGACCGCCGAGACCACCGAGGAAACGACGAGCAGCAGCGGAGGCGGCGAGGGCGGCACCGTCGCGCTGACCGCCAACCCGGACGGGGACCTCGCTTACGAGGAGACCGAGGCGTCGACCGCGGCGGGCGAGGTGACGGTCGAGTTCGACAACCCGGCTCCGCTCGGTCACGACGTCGTCGTCGAGGACGAGAGCGGAAACGAGCTCATCCGCACCGACATCGTCACCGGCGAATCGACGTCCGCGTCCGGATCGCTCGAGGCCGGCACCTACACCTTCTACTGCTCCGTCGACGGCCACCAGGCCGCCGGGATGGAGGGCACGCTCACGGTCGAGTAGCGCCGCCCGCGCTCAATCCACCAGCTTCACCTCGAGCACCGGCACGCCGAGCTCGCCGGCGCCGCCCATGAGCCCGAGGATGCGCGCGACGTAGGTCTGCGTCTCCGGGTAGGGCGGCACGCACGAGCAGCCCTCGACCGCGCCCGGCCCGGCGTTGTAGGCGGCGAGCGCGAGTGAGACGTCGCCCCCGAACTGCTCGAGCAGGTCGGCCATCAGGCGGGCCTGCGCGTCGATCGCCCGGGCCGGATCGAACGGGTCGTCGAGGCCGTACATCGCCGCCGTGCCGGGCATGAACTGCGCGATCCCGGCGGCGCCGGCCGGCGAGACCGCGTATGGGTTGAAGTTGGACTCCGCCATCAGCTGCGCTGCGAGCAGCGCCGCGGACACGTTCCAGCGACTCGCGGCGGCGGCGATCAGGTCGCGGAACCGGTCCGGGACGAAGGATGGGAGGCCACCTTCGGCCGCCGCCCCGTCACCCGTGCCCCGGCGAGCGGCGGTTGAGCCGCCGGTGTCGATTCGATCGCCCTCCGCCGAGCAGGGGGGCGGGCCGGCCTCGAAGCCGTAATGCCAGGCCTCCCAGGCGTAGCGCCGGACAAAGCCGAACCGGCCCGCGTTGCTCGCCAGCCAGGAGTAGGCCGCGGGCGGCCCGAGGTCGAGCTCGGTTGCACAGCGATGGAGAGAGGTCCCGGGCGGCGCGACCCAGGTCGGATCGGGATTGGCCGCCCAGAGGATGGCCTGCTCGGCGTCGGAGCGGAAGGCGGAGTTGACCAGCAGCGCCAGCCCCGCCTCGCGGGCGCCCGCGTCGAGCCGATCGAAGGCGGCGGCGACGTCGGGACGCATCGGCTTCCCCTGCCGGTAGACGAGCGGGCCGGAATAGCCGCCACCGCTCGCCATGGTGGGGTTCGCCGACCCGGCGCCGCTCGCCGGGGGCACCGCCTTCGCCTCGGCGTGCACCGGCGTCGAGGCTTCGCCCGAGCCGAGCGCGAGCCGCGTCTCGAGGCGGGCGCGAACGCGAAGCGGCGCGAACGAGTCGTCGTCCGGGAAGGAGACGCGGATCGAGCCGGAGTCGACGTCGTTGTGCGCCGCGGCCTCCACCGCGGCCAGCTCGGCGCGCTCGAGATACTCGGCCTTCGACAGGTGCGCCGGGTTCGGGGAGCCGCCGGGGCGCCGAGCCGGGACGAAGAGTCGGTCGAAGTCGTCGCGCATCGCTCGCGCGGCGGACAGGGCGGTGAGATCCGCGGCGCGCTGGGCCCTCGACTTGCCGGCGACGGCGCCGCTGAAGGCTCCGAGGGCGAGGGCAGCGCAAACCAACGCGGCGACGGCCCCGAGGACGAGCGGCAGCGCCTGGCCGCGCTCCGCTGCGAGTGCAGTGCGGAGGCCGGCGGCCAGGCGGCCGGCCCTCCGGCCGAGCTCTCCGCCCGGCTCGATTCCCGCCAGCGCGCGTCGCGATGCGACTCGGCCCGGTGCTCGGCCGGAGACCCGAACGCGCAGGCCGGCGGCGTGCAGCTCGCGCACCGCCAGGGACGCCAGTGCCCGCTGGGCCGGCAACGCGGCTCGCAGATGGGCCGCCGTGATCCCAAGCGAGCGATCGGCGAGCAGCGCGCTCCACAGCTCGACCGGCGCGAAGATGACGACCGCGCGCGCCGAGGCCGCTTCGTCGACGGCGATGCGGATCTGCCGGCGCAGCGGCTCGAGACCCGCGGGATCCCCGGTCGGCGCGTCGCCGAGCGCCACCCACGCGAGTCGTCCGCGGGCCGACGCCGTGACCCCCGCGTCGCCGAGCCGGCGCTCGAGCTCGCGGGCACCCTCGGAGGCGAGCATCGTCGGCCCGCGGCGCGAGCGGGTGCCGAGCTCGAGCACGCAAACCGTCCCATCGCCGCCGGCCACATCCGCCGTGTCAGCCGCCGATGCGATCGCGACGGCGACCGCGGCCGCGCACGCGATCCCGCCGTCGGCGCCGGGAAGCTCTCCCGCGAGCACGACCGGGGGCGGGGTCATCCGGCCTCCTCCGGCTCGCGCACCCAGGCCGACGAGCTGACCTCGAACGCCTCGGCGAGCGGTTCGATGAGCGCCGGTGGACGGACGTGAACGGTGACCCGGCCACCCGTCGTCTCGACCTCGAGGTCGTCCTCCGCCCAGCCGGGCATCGCCTCGCGCGCGGCGGCGCCGGCCGAGGCGCCGGTAGCGAGGGCGATCGCCCCGGCCTCGACCGCCCCGTCGGCAAGCGTCAGCGCGTAGCCGACCGCGAGCAGCTGCAGGCAGGCGAGGCCCGCGAGCAGTAGCAGCGGCACACCGGCGAGTAGCTCGAGCGACGCCTGCCCCGCCTCGGACCGGCCGGCGTTCGCGGGGCGCTCAACCATCGTCGGCCTCGAGCGTCGCCTCGGCCCTGACGGGGATCGAGGGGATCCCCGGCAGCACCGCCGGGGCCCGGAGGCTGACCCCGACCGGACCGTCGTCGACCGCGATCTCCGCCTTCTCCTCGAGCCATCCCGGCAGCGCGCTGCGCGCGGCCGCCTCCGCATCGCCACCGACGTGGGCGGCTCGAGCGCCGGCCCGCGCGGCGCCGCCGGCGGTCCAGAGCGCGTAGCCCGCAATCGCCGACTGGCCGACCAGGAGGACGACCGCGAGCAGGATCGGGACGACGGCGACGAGCTCCGCGGAGGCCTGTCCGCGCTGGCTGTGGTGGCCGGAGCGAGGCCATGGTGATCGCATGCGAGCGACAGTAGGCGCGGTCGGCGCGCGGATGGTGCGCGTCGCGTGTCAGACCACGCACGAACGAGATGCGAACGAGGCGCCGCGCGCGGATCGGACTCTCAGTGGGCCCGGGACTCTCCGTAGGTGCGCACGATCGCGTACACCGAGAGCCCGACGATCGCGAGCCAGGCGAAGAGGCCGAGACCGCTCTCGAGCATCTCGTCGGCAGCGGCGATCATCAGCACGATCGCCCCGAGCGCGCCGACGAGGATCGCCCGCCAGCGCTCCTCGAGGCTGAGATAGGTGAGCCTGTTCTGGCGGTAGAACTGGTAACCGGCGAATCCGATCAGCACGAGGAAGCCGATCGTGATCGTGGCGACGATCGCCTCCGCCACCTCTCCCCCGCCCGGCACCTCGGCGACGACGAGCGCCAGGAGCAGGATGATCGCGACGTTACGGACGTGCTTCACGACCCCAGCGTACCCCTCACTTCGAGGTCATCACGATCACGCCGAACGCCGCGGCGGCAGCGGTGGCCAGCAGTCCGATCACCGCGAGAGCGCCGAACGCGACCGCCTCGACCATGCGGCCCTCGCGGTTCGCCTCCTGGAAGCGCGCCACTCCGAGGATCGCTAGCGAGAACACGAACGTCGTGCCGACCCCGGCGATGAACGCGCCCAGGATCGTCTCCCCGAGCGCCTTGGTGTCGACGATCGTCGCGATCAAGCTTCAATCACCTAACTCGCCGCCGGCACGGGGACGCCCCGCCGGTTTCGGTGGGCGAAGAGGACGCCGGCGAGCACGAGGCCAACGGCGGAGACGATCAACGGGCCGACCGCGCCGGGGAAGAGGTCGCAGAACAAAAAGGCGACGCCCCCGATCGCCGCCGCTGCCGGAAGGGTGAGGATCCAGGCGGTGACCATGTTCCCGGCGACCCCCCAGCGGACGGCCGAGAGGCGCTTGCCGGCGCCGGCGCCCATCACGCCGCCGGCGATCACCTGGGTCGTCGAGAGCGGGTAGCCGAAGTGCGAGGAGGCGAGGATCACGGCCGCCCCGGCGCCCTGGGCGGAGAAGCCCTGGGCCGCGTCCATCTTGATGATCCGCGTGCCCATCGTCTTGATGATCCGCCAACCCCCCATGTAGGTACCCAGCGCGATCGCGGTCGCCGCCGAGATCGACGACCCACGTCGGGACCTCGAACCCCTCGCTCGAGAGGTTGCCGTTGGCGACCAGCGCGAGCGTGATCACCCCCATCGTCTTCTGCGCGTCGTTGGTCCCGTGGGCGAGCGCGAGCAGGCCGCCGGAGAGGATCTGGCCGAAGCGATAGCCGCGGATGACCGGTCCAGGGCGTTGGCGGCCGACGATCCAGTAGGCGATCACGATCGCGATCCCTCCGACGACGAAGGCCAGAACCGGCGCGATCACCGCGGGGATCAGCACCTTGCCGAGGATTCCCTCGCCGAGCACGCGCGGACGCCCCGGCGCTGAACAGGGTGGCGCCGACGACGCCGCCGATGAGGGCGTGGGAGGAGCTCGACGGGAGGCCGAAGTACCAGGTGATCAGGTTCCAGGTGATCGCCCCGATCAGCCCGGCGAAGATCACCGTGGTCGTGATCGCCAGCGGGTCGACTACGTCCTTCGCCACGGTCGCCGCGACCTCGAGCGAGATGAACGCGCCGGCGAAGTTGAGCACCGCGGCGAAGCCGACCGCGAACCGAGGCGGCATCGCCTTGGTCGAGATCGAGGTGGCGACGACGTTCGCCGTGTCGTGGAACCCGTTGGTGAAGTCGAAGGCCAGCGCCGTGACCACGACGATGCCGAGAATCAGGTCGGCTTCGCTCATGATCGCGCCATCAAGCGTTCTTGATCACGATGCCTTCGAGGATGTGGGCCGATGTCTCGGTCGCGTCGATCGCGCGCTCGAGCCGCAGGAAGAGGTCCCGCCAGCGGATCACGACCATCGGGTCGATTCCGTTCGAGAACAAGGCGGCGACCGCGTCCCTGTAGAGACGGTCGCCGTCGTTCTCGAGCCGGTGGATCTCGATCCAGTAGCTTCTCGAGGTCCTTGAAGCCGCGCAGGTGCTCGAGCGCCTCGGCGAGCTGCTCGCACGACTTGACCAGCACGTCGGCGAGCCCGAACGACTGCTCCATCGGCGCCTCGATGTTGTAGAGGCCCATGAAGTCCGCCGTCTCCTCGATGTTGTCGACGATGTCGTCGAGCTGCGTCGCGAGCGCGTAGATGTCGCCGCCGTCGATCGGGGTGACGAAGGTCGTGTTGACCCTGCGGACGATGTCGTGGGTGATCCGGTCGCCCTCCTGCTCGACGAGCAGCAGCTCGCGCGCCAGGCCGCGCTTCTCGGGCCAGCCCTCGAGCATCTCCTCGAGCAGATGGGCCGCGCGCACCGAGTTCTGCCCCGCCTGGTTGAAGAGATCGAAGAAGACGCGGTCCTTGGGGACGAGCGACGGCAGAGGCACGGGGCGAAGCTACCAATTGGACAGGTCGGCGGGCGAGCGGGCGAGCCGCCGTCAGGCGTCCCCGAGCGCAGCAACGAGCCGCTCGGCCGCCGCCCCGTCCCAGAGCTCGGGCGGATCACGACGGTCGTCGCGCTCGCCGAGGAGGCCGGGGATCTCCGCGATCCTCGCCGGCTCGAGGCCGAGCATGGTGTTGGTGCCGGCGCGGACGGTGACCGGCCGCTCCGTGTTATCGCGCAGGGTGAAGCAGGGGACGCCGAGGTAGGTCGTCTCCTCCTGGATGCCGCCCGAGTCGGTGAGCACCGCGCCGGCGTCGGTCTCGAGCGAGAGGAAGTCGAGGTACCCGACGGGGTCGAGCAGCTGGACTCCGGCCGGCTCGGAACCGGCGAGCATCTTCCGCGTGCGCGGGTGGATCGGGAAGACGACGGGCATCGACGCCGCCACCCGCTCGAGCGCCGCGATTGCGTCGGCGAGCAGCGGCCCGTCGACGAGCGCCGGGCGGTGCAGGGTCACCAGGAGATAGGCGCCCGGCTCGAGGCCCCGCGCGCGGGCCGCGCCGCGCTCGCGGATCCGCGTTTCGAGCGCGACCAGGGTGTCGATCATCGTGTTGCCGACGAAGCGATAGCCGCCCTCGTCGATCCCCTCCGCGCGGAGGTTGTCCTCCGCCTCGGGCGAGTGCAGGAAGAGGAGGTCGGAGAGGTGGTCGGTGACGATGCGGTTGATCTCCTCCGGCATCGAGCGGTCGAAGCTCCGCAGCCCGGACTCGACATGTCCGATCCGCAGGCCGAGACGGCGCGCGGAGAGCGCCGCGGCGAGGGTCGAGTTGACGTCGCCGGGAACGAGGACCCAGATCGGGCTCCTCGGCGCGCAGCACGGGCTCGAGCCGCTCCATCACCCGCGCGGTCTGCTCGGCGTGCGAACCGGAGCCGACCTCGAGCATGTGATCGGGTTCGGGCACGCCGAGCTCCTCGAAGAAGATCTCCGACATCGCCCGGTCGTAGTGCTGGCCGGTGTGGACGACGACCGACGACGAGGCGCCGAAGCGCTCACGCGCGGCGGCGATGACCGGCGCCATCTTGACGAGGTTCGGCCGCGTGCCGAGGACGTGGACGATCTTCACGCTGAAGCGAGGTGACGGTCGAGGAACTCGACCTGGTCGGCGACGACGGTCTCGAAGAGCTCGCCGACGTAGACGTCGAAGTGGCCCGCGTCGTCCTCCTGCAGCTCCCCTCGCGGGCGCCGAAGCGGCGCTGATCGGAGGCGAGGGCGGCCCAAGGCGGGCCGCTCAGGCGAGCGCGTCGATGCGTCCAGCGAGCTCGAAGTCGGCCTCCGTCAGTCCGCCGGCGGCGTGGTTTGTGATCGAGACACGGACCTCGCTCCACGAGATCGAGACGTCAGGGTGGTGGTTCATCTCCTCCGCGGGCTCGACCAACGCCTTCACGAAGTCGACCGAGCCGACGAAGTCGCCGCGGTCGAAGGTCTTCACGATCGCATCGCCGTCGCGCTCCCAGCCGGCGAGGGGCCCGAGCCGCTCACCGATCGCCTCGTCACTCAGCAAGTCGCTCATGCCCCAGCAGCCTATAGTCGATGGCCGATGAGGATCGCGAGCCTCGTTCCCTCCGCGACGGAGGCACTTTTCGCGCTCGGGCTCGGCGACTCGGTCGTCGCCGTCACCCACGAGTGCGATTACCCGGAGGCGGTCGCCCGGCTGCCCCGCCTGACGTCGAGCCTGATCCCGGCAGGCCTGCCGGCCGCCGAGATCGACGCGCGCGTACGCGAGCTCACCGCGCGGGGCGACGCGCTCTATGGCCTCGATGAGGCGCGGCTCGCGGAGCTGGCGCCCGACCTGATCGTCACCCAGGCCCTGTGCGCGGTCTGCGCCGTCTCCTTCGACGAGGTCTGCGCCGTGGCTCAGCGTCTGCCCGGATCGGCCGAGGTGATCTCGCTCGACCCGGAGACCCTTGACGAGGTGCTCGGCGACCTCGAGCGGATTGGCGCGGCCGTCGGCCGGCCCGAGCATGCCGCGACGGTGCGCGACGGGCTCGCCGGGCGGATCGAGGCCGTGCGGGCGGCCGTCGCGGGCCGCGAGCGGCCGCGCGTGGTCGCGCTCGAGTGGCTCGACCCGGTCTACATCGGCGGGCACTGGGTTCCGGAGATGATCGAGGCGGCCGGCGGGATCGATGTGCTCGGCGAAGCCGGGCTCAAGTCGCGAGTGGTCGAGTGGGGCGCCGTCGCCGCGGCTGCGCCCGACGTCGTGATCGCGATGCCCTGCGGGCTCTACGCGGAGGAGTCAGCCGCCCAGGGGCGCGCGCACGAACGCGAGCTCCTCGGCCTCGACGCCGCCCTCATCGTCGCCGTCGACGCTGCCTCTTCGTTCTCGCGCCCGGGCCCGCGACTGGTGGAGGGCACCGAACTGCTGGCCCACATCCTCCACCCCGACGCGGTGGCGGCACCCGAGGGCGTAGCTTTCGCGCCGCTTTGGGCATCAGCCGCGCCGAGCAGTCGGCGGAGATAGACGCGCCGGCGGACGCCTGCTTCGCGACCGTCGTCGACTACGAGAGCTTCCCGGACTGGCAGACCGCCGTCGAGGCGATCGAGATCCGCGAGCGTGACGAGGACGGGCTCGGCCGGATCGTCCGGGTCGACGTCGACGCGAAGGTCCGCAGGGTCGCATACACACTCCGATACCACTACGAACGCCCGCACCGGGTCTGGTGGGAGTTCGTCGAGGGCGATGGGGTCGAGCAGATCGAGGGTGAGTTCACCTTCGACCCGCTCGATGACGGCGAGCGCACGCTGGCGACTTACAGGCTCGGGATCGACCCGGGCGTGCCGCTGCCCGGCATTCTGGCCAGGAAGCTGACCGGCGGCGTCATGGGGCGCTCGGTCAAGGACCTCCGCGACGAGGTCCTGCGCCGCCTCGGCTAGGCGACGGCGAGGCAGCCCGCGACTGCCACGGCACACAGGCCGACCAGGCTGGCGACCTCGATCGGGGTCTTGCTCTCGGTCCGCTGCCGCTCGATCGCGGCGATCAGGAGCGCCGCGAGCGCGCCGCCGACCAGTCCACCGAGGTGCCCGCCGATGCTGATCCCCGGGATCGCGAAGGTGAACACGAGGTTGATGACGACGAAGAAGCCGATCTCGGAGGCGAGTTGGTCCATGCCGCGGTTCCGGGCGATCAGGAAGGCGGCGGACATGAGCCCGAAGACGCCGCCGGAGGCGCCGACGGTGAGGTCGTTCGGACTCATCACCAGGGCTCCGAACGCCCCGGCGAGGATCGAGACGAAGTAGATGCCGAGGAAGCGGCCGGTGCCGATGCCGGGCTCGAGCAGCGAGCCGAGGAAGTAGAGGGCGAACATGTTCAGCCCGAGATGGAGGATCCCGGCGTGCAGGAACGCCGAGGTGACGATCCGGTAGGGCTCGCCGTTGGCGACCGCGGGGCCGAAGAGCCCGCCCTCGCGGATCACCTTGCCGCCACCGTCGAGGGAGCTGACACCGCCCCCCGCCAGCTCGGCGACGAACGCTGCGACGCAGATCGCGATCAGCGCGTACGTCGCGGGAGTGTCCCCGCGTCCCGGGGCGCCCGTCGGGTTGACCCGCACCTGAGTCTTCTGGCGCGCGCAGTCGGGGCAGCGCATGCCGACGGGCGTCGTCGTCATGCAATCCGGGCAGATCGGCTTGCCGCAGTTGGAGCAGGAGACGCTGGTCTCCCGCCCGGGATGGCGATAGCAGGTGGCCATTCGGTTCGCGGACTATACGAACCGCCCCCCGCCTACCTGATGATCGCCTCGCCGTCCATCCCGTCGTGAAGCGAGCAGAAGTACTTGACCGTGCCGGCCTCGTCGAAGGTCACCTCGGCCGTCGATCCGGCGCCGTCGAGCTCCTCGTCGAAGTCCTTCGTCGGCCGCTCGCGCGTGCCCGAGGTGACGGTGTGGAGGATGTCGTCCTCGTTCGTGAACGTGACCGTCGTCCCGGCCTCGACCTCGACCGGGTCGGGCTCGTAGATGAAGGTATTGAGCGTCACCGCGTCGGCGCGCGGCGTCGCCTCGGCCGTCGTGCCGGACTCCTCGCCATCGCCGCATCCCGCGACGCCCGCCGAGATGGCGAGCGTCGCGAGTGCGGTTAGCAGGGCTGACCTGCGCCCGCGGATCACGTTAGGCGTCTCCACCGAACATCTCCGGGTACTGGGCCGCGATTGCGCCGGCGAGGATGTTCGCCAGCTCGACGTCGTGGCTGGCCGCGGTACGGAGGTTGTCGAACACCTTCGCATCGCCCGCGACCGCGGAGTCGATGGTCGTCAGCAAGCTCTTGACGTGCGGGTCGAGAGCCTCGGCGACGGCCTCCTTGGTCAGGTTCGGGTTGGCGGACTCGAGGAAGGCGCCGAAGTCCTCGCGGTAGCCATCGAGGTCCGCGGCCGCCTTCTCCATTCCCTTCTTGTCGCCCTCGGCGGAGGCGAGCGTGTAGTCGACGAAGAACCCGATGTGGGCGTTCCACAGGTCCTTGAACTGGTCGCCCGCGTCCTTGCCGTAGACGCCGCCGATCGCCGCTGCGAGAGCGTCGGTGTTGTCGCCCAGCGCGACGCCGGCCGCCTCGTACTCGGGCGAGTCGGCGCCGTTGCCGAGCGCGGTGACGATCGCGATCGAGGCCGCGTAGACGTGCCCGTCGAGCAGGTAGGTCAGGTCCGAGCGCAGACCTGAAGCCGGGTCGTCGGCGGCGCCGTCGAACATGTCCGGGTTCTGCTCGGCGATCGCGCCGGAGAGGACCAGCGCCGTCATCGGCATGTGGCTGGCCGCTTCCTGCAGGGCCACGAACGGGTTCTCGCCGTTCCCGGCGACCGCATCAATCGCTGCTGCAAGCGACTCGACGTGCGGCTTCAGCTCGCCGGCAACCGCTTCCTTGGTCAGGTTGGGGTTGGCCGACTCGAGGAAGGCGCCGAAGTCCTCGCGATACCCGTCGAGGTCGGCGAGCGCGGCCTTCCTCTGCTTCTCGTTGCCGGTCAGGGCGCCCTCGGCGTAGTCGACGAACATCTCGATGTGGGCGCGCCAGAGGTCGAGGAACTGGTCGCCCGCCTCCATCCCGTAGACGTCGCCGATTGCGGCGGCGAGGTCCTGCGAGTTGGCGTCGAGCGTCGCGGCCGCGGCCGCGAACTGGTCCGAGTCGAGCCCGGCCTCGGCGGCCTGGACGACCGTGATGCCGGCGAGATCGACGTGCTCGGTGAGCAGATGGGTGAGGCCGGCTCGCAGAGTGGCGGCACCGGTGTCGGTCGAGACGGTGGTCTCGCTCGTCTCTGCCATGCTCGTCGAGGTCTCGGCGGCGGTCGCGCTGTCGCTCGAGTCGTCGCCGCAACCGGCGCCGAGAAGGGCGAGCGCAGCGAGCGCCGCAAACAGCGCCACCACCTTTGTCAGCTTCTCTTTCAAGGGATCCTCCCGTTTTTGGGGTCGTTGCGATTTCCAGGCCAACTAACGGGAGGCGGGACCGGTCGGATCACCTGATCCAGCTCGGGGCGGCCCGGCGTAGGAAGAAGCGATGAAAGCACCGAATCCCCGACTCGCGCTCGCGATCGGCATCCTCGCCGTCGGTGGAACCACCGTTGGCGCCGTTGCCCTGGCGAGCCCGGAGAAGGCCGAGGACACGGTCTTCGAGGTGACCATGGGCGACGGTTCGATCGCGCTGGAATCCGCGACGGTCGAGCCCGGCCGGCGCGTGATCGACGTCGCCAACGCCGGATCGGAGGAGCACGAGGTCGTGATCCTGCGGACGGCGAAGGGCCCGGACGAGCTCGCCCTCGGCCTCCACGGCGTCTCGATCAAGTACTCGGGTGAGCTCGTCGTCGGCGAGGACCACATCACGCTCGGGCACAAGCACCGCAAGCAGGTCCTCGGCCTGCTCCCAGGCGAGTCGCAGCGCTACCAGGTCGATCTACGCCGCGGCCACTACGTCGTGTACTGCCAGACCTCGAGCCACTACCTCGACGGCGAACGCACCGAGTTCACCGTCCGCTAGGAATCCCGAACGTTCCCCGCCCGCCTCCTCGGCTTCGCCGCCGGGGGCGGGCGGGTCAGGCGGCTGACGCCAGAGCGGCGTCCGCTCAGGTCAGGTCGGCCTGGAGGACCGGGTCCGAGGTCGGGCTCTGGCTGCCGCCGCGCGGCTCGACCGTGACCGCGACGGCCTCGGCGCCCGTGAGCGGACCGGGCACGGCGGCCAGTGCGGCGCCGCTCTTGTCGAGGACGAAGAGGCTCGCCGGCTCCATCACGCCGGCGCGCTGGACCCAGACCTCGTAGACCTCGTCCGGGCCGATCTCGGGCAGCTGGTTCACGTGCAGGGTGCCGGAGTCGCCGTGAAGCTCGAGCGTCGCGGAGACATCCGCCACGAGCGCCTCTGCCGGGAGGGTCTCGCGTTCCGGGGCCGCCGACTCGTCTCCGCCGCGAACGGCGTAGCCGACGCCGATACCGCCGGCGAGCAGCGCGACGGCGGCGAGGCCCGCAGCGGGGCGAAGCATGAAGGAGCGCCAGTCGAACCATGGCGCGCGTCGTTCGCGCACCGGCGCCGCGCTGGGAGCCGCCTCCGCGCGCACGGTCTCCATCAGCCGCTCACGCAGCTCGTCGGGGGGAGTCCGCTGCGGGACGGCGGCGGGCAGCACGTCGATCGCCGGCGTCAGCCAGCGAAGCCGAGCCCCGCACGACTCGCAATCCGCGACATGGCGCTCGAGCTCCGCTGCCTCGTCGGGGCCGAGCGCCCCAAGCGCATAGGCCGCGAGGTCGTCGCGCAGGCGCTCTTCGTCGGCGTGGCGCGTTTCGGCGCTCACGGCAGAACCTCGTGCGGATGGGTTGCTCCCATCCCCTCGGCCAGCGCCACACGGATCTTCTCGAGTCCCAATCTCATTCTCCCCTTGACCGTGCCGAGCGGCATCGAAAGCATCTCAGCGATTTCACTGTGTGTAAAGCCACCGAAGTAGGCCAAACCGATGACCTCGGACTGATCGCTCGGCAGTTGCTTGAGCACCTCGCGGACGCGGCCCGCGGTCTCGCGGCGGATCGCCTCGGAGTCCGTGAGCTCCCCGCCCACCTGGCCCTCGAGCGCCGCGTCGTCGTCGAAGTCGAGCCTCGGCGCCGAGCCCGCGGCCCGGCGGAGCGCGTCGATCGAGCGGTTGCGGACGATGCCCAGAGTCCACGAGCGGACGCTGCCGCGGGCGGCGTCGAAACGCGCGCCGCTTCGCCAGACGGAGATGAACGCCTCCTGGGTGACGTCCTCGGCGACGGTCGCGTCGCCGACGATCCGGTGGGCGAGCGAGTAGGCGGCGCCGCCATGGCGGTCGTAGAGGACCGCGAACGCGTCGGGGTCCTTGCGCTCGACCAGGGTCATCAGGTCCTCGTCGGCGAGGCGCTGAAGCGCCTCTGGTGTCAGCTTTGTGTTCATCCGGGAGCGGCTCTCGTCACTGGTCCTACGCCCACCGCGTGGGAGCGGATCACCGCGTCCGCCGCCTCGACGATAGTGGGCAGCGACCCGATACCCCGTTTCGAGGGAGGAACGATGGACACGTCGAGCCCCGCACGTCTGTACTGCACGCTCATCGGCGGCGTGCTCGTGCTCGCCGGCATCCTCGGCTTCTTCTACGAGGCGAGCTTCGCCACCGGCGAGGAGATCCGTTCCGACGACCTCCTCGGTCTCCTCGCGATCAACGGCTGGCACAACCTCGTCCACATCGCGCTGGGCCTCGTCCTGCTCGCCGCCGCCGGCTCGGCGGCGCGCACGGCAGCGCTCGCGATCGGCCTCCTCTACCTGGTGCTGGCGATCTGGGGGTTGATCGAGTCCGACAACGTGATCCTCGGCCTCGTTCCGATCAACGACGAGGACAACGTCCTCCACCTGATCCTCGGCCTCCTGGGCCTCGGCGCCGGAGCCGCGACGGCGGAGAAGACGAGGAAGCCGAAGCCCACGCCCACGAAGCGCGCGAAGACGGCCGAAACCAAGCCGAGCGGCAGCTGACCCGGCCGTCCCCTTAGGGCGAAGCCCGAGGAGGCGGGCGGAGCGTTACTTGTACTGGGCGCGGATGTCGCGCAGGACGCGCTCCGCGTTGTCGCGGAGCCCATCGGGCTTGCGCCGCCGGCGCATGCCGACGATCACGAGGGCGCCGGCGGCAGCCCCGCCCGCCGCGACCGCGGCGACCGGCCGAACCCAGTTGCGCGGGTCACGGAGCGCCTGCAACTCGCTGTCGGAGAGCTCCTCGGCCCAGCTCGAGAGCTCCGCGGCCGCCTGTTGGGCGATTCCGGAGAGTGTCGTCTCGACCCGGGTCGCGAGGTCCTCGGGCGGTTCCAGCGGGCGCAGGGCGTCGGCCAGGAGCGCCTCGAGCCGCGGGTTTCGGGCCTCCTCGTTCACCCGTCGATCACTCCTGCGCCGGGCCGGCGTGCGCGGCCTCGAGCTCCTGCTCGAGCTGTTTGATTGCGCGGTGGATGAGCACCTTGGTCGCCCCGTCGGTACGACCCAGGGCGCGGGCGATCTCGCGGTTCGACATCCCGAGTGCGAATCGCATGATCAGCGCCTCGCGACGATCCTCCGGAAGTTGGTCGAGCTTCTCGATCACCTCGCGCAGCTCCTCCCTGCCCTCCACCACCTGCTCCGTGGAGTGCGGGTGCATCGGCGGCTCGATCGCTTCGATGTTCGCCTGCGGTCGCCGGGCGCGATCGCGGTAGTAGTTCGAGGCCAGGTTGTGGGCGATGCGAATGAGCCACGGACGGAGCGGACGACCGTTCGACTCCCGCCGGGCGCGCTCGAAGTGGCGGTAGGCCTGTAGGAACGCCTGCTCGGTCAGGTCCTCCGCATCGTGGTGGTTGCCGACCCGGTAGTAGGCGTAGGAGTAGACGTCGCGTAGGTGGGTGCGGTAGAGGTCCTCGAACGCGCCGTCGAGCTCGGCCTTCTCGGCCGAAGATGGCGGCTGATCGCCGCCCCGCGGCTCGAAATCGGCATTCACGGGGAGAGCCTATCCCCGCTCCGGCCCTCACGCCGCCCTCCGCGCCCGCTCCGCACGACGCAGACCGGCGACCCACTCGCCGACGTCGATTCGGCCCTCGATCAGGTCCGCGAGCCCGGTGAGGCCGGGAGCCTCGATCCCGGCGCGGACGACGGTCTCGGCGATCAGCGGAACGCTGTCGAGTCCCTCCGACGCCTGGCCGATCCGCGCATGAATCTTCTCCGTCGGCACGCCGGCGCCGAGCAGCTCGCCGGCCTGGCGGTTGCGGCTCTTCGGCGCGAGCACGGTCGCGGTCAGGTCGCCGACCCCGGCGAGGCCGGAGAAGGTCTCGAGCCGGCCGCCCTTGGAGAGCGCGAAGTCGACGCACTCGCGCCAGATCCCGGCGGCTGCGATCCCGGCGGCGTTGAGGCCGTGGCGCTCGGCCGCGGCGGCGGCGAGAGCGGCCGCGTTCTTCGCCGCGCCGGCGACCTCGACCCCGACGACGTCGTCGCTGCGCTCACAGACGAGACCGGCGCGGTCGAAGACCTCACCGAGCTGGGTGCGAAGGTCGGGGTCGGAGCTGCCGAGGACGAGGGCGGCCATGCCGGCGGTCGCCTCCTTCGCGTGCGCGGGACCGCCGAGGCAGGCGATCGCACGCGCCCGGATGCGCTCGGTCACGTACTCGTTCGGCAGTGACCCCATCGGCTGCACGATCCCCTTCGAGAGCAGGAGCACGGAGGCTCGCGAGCCGATCCGGTCCGCAACCGCGCCGACGACCGCCGGCAACGCCTTCGACGGCACCGCGAGGCAGATCAGGTCGCAGCCGGCGAGCTCGATCTCGCCGGTTCGCTTCACGGTCAGGTTCTCGGGCAGCTTCACCCGCGGCAGGTACCGCTCGTTCTCGTTGTGGCGCGTGATCTCCTGCGCGCGCTCCTCGGTCCTGGTGCCGAGCTCGACCTCGAGACCACCGCGAGCGAGAAGCACAGCGACGGCGGTCCCCCAGCTACCGGCGCCGATCACCGCCGCCTTGCGCAGCGGCGGCAGGCCGCCGAGCCACTCCCACTGGAGCTCGATGTTCGGCCAGATCCGGTCCGTGACGCTCGCCGCAAGCGCCGGCGACGGGCGCTCCGTGCGGGGGAAGTTCATCGGTTTCCCCGCCCGCAGCTTCACCTTCCGCGGGCGGATCCTCCAACCCCGGCGGACCTCCTCGGATCCGAGCACGGCCACCGGGACGACGGCGGCGCCGGTCTCGAGCGCGAGGCGTCCGACGCCGCGCTTTGGCCGCCCGAGCGCGCCGCTCCGGTGCCTGGTGCCCTCGGGGAAGATGATCACGGTGCCGCCGCGCGCGACGATCAGTCGCGCCGTCTCCATCGCGGCCTCGTCCGACTGCCCGCGGCGGATCGGGAAGGCGCCGAGGCGCGACAGCAACCAACCCTGCCAGCGCTTCTCGAACAGCTCGACCTTGGCGACGAACTGGATCCGGCGCCGCCACGGGAGGAGGGCGCCGATCGCGAACGGGTCGAGGAACGAACGGTGGTTCGAGGCGACGATCATGCCCCCCTTGAGGCGGGCGTGCTCGCGCCCGGTGCGCTGCAGGCGGAACCAGATCAGGAAGGCTGGGAGGAGGAAGACCCGAGCGAGGTTGTAGAGGATGCGGCTGGTGCCCTTCTCGCGCGCGAAGGCGTGGAAGCGCTCGAAGCGCTCGTCGGAGATCACGTCGTCGGCACGCGGCGGCACCGAGACCCGGGGCTCGTCCATAACCGTGCCTACACGCCCGGGTCTCAGGCGTTACTAGCCGGGCGTCCAGGCCCGGCGATCCTGAGGCGTTTCGGGCTCTTCGTCACGGTCAGATCGCCGACCGGCTGATCCATCCCTGCCCCGCCTACTGGGTCGATGTGCGTCTACCAGGCGCTGTTGATCAGAGCCCGGACCTCGTCCTCGTCCGGCGGGTCAGGCGTGAAGTTGAGCTCGGCCCGGGCCATGATCGCGTCGACCGCGGGATCGAGGTTGTCGCGGTCCGCGCCGAGACCCGAGAGCGTCCGCGGTCCCCCACCGAGCGTCTCGATCCGGCCCTCGATCCAGTCGGGCTCCGTGCCGAGCGCGGTCGCCAGGTCGGTGATCGCCTCCTGAGCACGGTCGCGCATGGCGCCAACGGTGCGGGGCAGCATCGTCGCGTTGGTCTCCGCGTGCGGCGTGCGCAGCGTCCGCACCAGCGTCTGGCAAACGACGTGATGGAGGGCGTAAAGGCCCGAGTCGAGCGCGAACGCGCAGAGGATCGAGCCGAGCGCGAGCGGGTGCGGATCGCGGCCCGGGCCGTCATCCAGGGACCCGGCGAGCAGGGTCGCGCCGCGCAGTGCGGCAAGCGAGGCGACCGGATTCGCGAACGGCGTGTAGAGCGGCTCGACCCCGTGCGCGAGCGCGTTCATCGCGCTCGCGCGGAGCTCGTCCTCCGGGAGCCCGACCATCGCCTCCGGCTCGGCGATCACGAGCGCCGGGCGGATCAGGCCCCCCGCCGCCTCCTTGCCCTCCGGCAGCCGGTGGATGGTCGTCATCTCGGCCCCCGAGAGGGTCGTCGGAATCGCCGCCACCCGGCCGCCGCGCACGGCTGCGATCGCCTTCGCGGCGTCGATCACGCGTCCGCCGCCGTGGGCGACGAGGGAGTTCGCGCCGACCGCGTCGAAGAGGCCGGCGCCGACCTCGTTCACGGGGCCGGCGGGCACGAGGTGCACGGCGCCGGCGTTCTCGGCAAGGGCGGGCGGCGCCTCGCGGCTGGCCCGGTCGGTGGTCAGAAGCTCGTACTCCTTCCAGCCATGCTCGCCGAGCAGCTCCGGCGAGCGCCCGAGGGCACCCTCACCGAAGCGAATGATCCGCTCGCCGTCACGCCAGGTGAACTCCCGCTCGTTCAGAAGCCCGGAGTGGGACTCGAACCCACGGCCTGCGCTTTACAAGAGCGCTGCTCTACCAGCTGAGCTATCCGGGCAGCTCGTAGTCCGACGCCCAGCGTACCCGCGTCCCCCCGGGAACTGCCCGGATTTCCTCTCAACGGGTGAGAGCGATTCCGGGCAGTTCGCTCTAAACGAAGGCTTCGCGCTCGGTGATGTGGGCGCCGACCTTGCGCTTGACGCGCTGGAGGGCGTTGTCGACCGTCTTCGTGTCGCACTCGAGCTTCTCGCCGATCTGCTCGTACGAGTAGCCGTCGAGATAGAGCGAGAGGACCTGGCTCTCGAGCTCGGAGAGGACGCTCGAGAGGCAGGAGACGAGAGCGCGCAGCTCCTCGCTCGCGATCACCCGCTCGGAGGGCTCCTCGGAGATCGGGCCCGGGAGGATGTCCTCGAGCGTCGTCTCCGCCTCACCGGCGGCGGCCGGGGACTGAGCGAAGGAGACGTACTGGTTGAGCGGTGCGTGCTTGTTGCGGCTCGCCGTCTTCACCGCGGTGATGATCTGGCGGGTGATGCACAGCTCGGCGAAGTTGCGGAAGCTCGACTCACGGTCGGTGCGGAAGTCGCGAATCGCCTTGTAGAGACCGACGAGCCCCTCTTGAATCAGGTCGTCGGAATCGCCGCCGAGGAGGAAGTAGGACGAGGCCTTCAGCCGGACGAACCCGCGATAGCGCTTCACGATTCGCTCGTAGGCGTTGGCATTCCCCTGCTTCGCAAGGGCGACGAGGTACGTGTCCTCAAGCTCCGGTTGAGGGTCAGATCTGCGTACGGTTCGCGCGACGGCCGCGGCGGTCGCGGGTACGGCGGCGTTCATTTGCGGGGTAGGTAGGGCCACTGGTCCTCCAAAGGCGTTGGCTTGGTTGGAACCTGTGGCGCCCGGTCCTCCCCAGGGCGCCTCTCCTCCGAGTGATCGTCAGGCCTAAGCTCGACCTTTAGTTCACCCTTATGTGCGGTCAAGTGTAAGCGGGCGCGCGTGCTTCTGTCAACCTGGCCGCGAACGGGCGCAAGATCCGTTGCAGTTTCGGATCCTCCGCCGGGACGGTTGTTATCCGCGGGCCTCGCCGCCGAGCAGCCGGGCGACCGCATCGCGGCGGTAGTCGAAGATTCGCCGCAGGTCGCGGCGGACGAGGGGCAGACCGATCCTCCCCAGCGGACCGAGCGGGAGCTCGTAGCGAACGCTGTCGCGGATCCTGGTCCCCTCCCCCTCCGCCTGGAACCGATGGCTGTGATGCCAACTCCGATACGGCCCGCTGACCTGCTCGTCGACGAACTCATCGGGCGGATTCCAGCGGGTGATCTCGCTCCGCCACGTCACCGGGAGGCCGTGGAGGCGCAGCCGGTAGTCGATGTAGGTCCCAGCGGACACCTCGAGCGGCCGCGGCGTCGTCACCCGGAAGGCGAGCCACGGGGGGGTGATCGACTCGAGCGCGAACGCGTCCGCGTAGAGCTCGAATGCCACCTCGACGGAACGCGGCACCCACTGCTCGCGCTCGAGCAGCTGCTCGGCCATGCGAGTCGCCTATCCCGGACGCCGGGCGAGCGCGAGCCCGATTACAGCCGAGACGCCGGCGAGGGCGACGGTGCCGGCGCGCGCGTTCTCGGGCAGCCGCTCGCCACCGGCGAGGGTCGCGGCGACGTCGACGCAGTCGCACGCGGCCGTCGCGAGGAGCCAGGGGCGCACGCGGTCGCCATCGCCGGCGAACGCGAGCGCGCCCGCGGATAGCGCGATGTCCCGGGCGCCGAGGCCGCGGATCGCGATCTTGACGGGATCGCGGGCGGCGTCGTCGCCGATCCAGGCGCCGCCGACCTTCTCCGGCGCGCCGATCAGGCCGGCGCCGAAGGCGATCCGGGCGAATGCGAATGCTCTGATCAGCACGGGCGTGCTCACGCCTGGCGTCTGCCCGGGTTCGACATCGTCAAACGCGCCCGCGCTGGCGCACGGCCTCGAACAGCAGCACCGCGGCGGCGGCCGAGACGTTGAGCGAGGCGACGCTGCCGCGGACGGGAACCGAGATCAGCGCGTCGCACGCATCGGCGACCCGCGGCCGGATCCCCTTGCCCTCGCTGCCGAGCACCAACACCACCCTCCCGTTGAGATCGGTCTGCGAGTAGGGGCCGGGGGCGCCTGCCTCGGCGCCGTAGATCCAGGCATCGGCCTCCTTTGCTCCCGCAAGCCAGTCGGCGACGTTCCGCACCCGCGCGATCGAGAGGTGCTCCACGGCACCCGCCGACGCCTTGCACGCGACCGCGGTGACCGAGGCGGCGCGGCGATCCGGGATCACAACTCCGGAGGCGCCGGCCGCCTCCGCCGAGCGACAGACGGCGCCGAGGTTGTGCGGATCCTGAACCTGATCGAGCACGACGACGAGCGCATCGGAGGCAACGAGCAGCGAGCCCGGGTCTGCGTACGGATAGGGATCGACCTCGGCGACGATCCCCTGATGGTCGGGCGAGCCGGCGATTCGGGTGAGCTCGGCGGCGCCCTCGTCGGCGCTCGTCCACGTGCGGCGCACCCGGCGGCGACCGCGACCCGCCTCGGCCACCGCTCGACGCCCGTAGATGATCTGGCTCTCGGCCACTGCTCAGCGACTCGATCGCACGAGCCGCGCGCCCTCGGCCGTGTCCCGGACCTCCCAGCCGAGCTCGGCGAGTCGGTCGCGGATCTCGTCGGCCTTGGCGAAGTCGCGTTCCGCGCGCGCCGCCTCGCGCGCCTCGAGCAGCTGGAGCGCCTCGGCGTCCGCCTCATCGCCCGGTGGCTCGAGCAGCGAGTCCAGGCCGAGCAGCGGGAGCAACTCGGCAAGCGCCTCGTACGCCCCGGGGAGCGGACGCCGGTTGCCCTCGGCGACGAGTTCGAACACGGCGGCCCATGCGCGGGGGGTGTTGAAGTCTTCGGCTAGCGCGGAGAGAAATTCCTCCCGGCACCCGGAGACGAACTCTTCCTCCTCCCCACCTCGCGGCGCCTCGTGGAGGAAGTTCCGGATCCGGTCCAGCCGCGCCCGCGCCTCGGCGAGCGCCTGCTCGGAGAACTCGAGCGGCTGGCGGTAGTGGCCCGAGCTCAGGTAGGCGACGACCGCCTCCGGCCCGAAGCGATCGACGGCCTCGGACAGCCGGAAGATGTTGCCGACGGACTTCGACATCTTCTCCTCGGCCGTCCGGATCATCCCGTTGTGCATCCAGATCCTCGCCAACGGCAGGCCGCGCGCCGCCTCGCTCTGCGCGATCTCGTTCTCGTGATGCGGGAAGACGAGGTCCGACCCACCCCCGTGGATCGCGAAGTCGGGGCCGAGGATCTTCTCCGCCATCGCCGAGCACTCGATGTGCCAGCCCGGGCGCCCGTCGCCCCACGGTGAGGGCCAGAAAACATCCTCCCCCTCCTTGCGCGACTTCCACAGCGCGAAGTCGAGGGGATCCTGCTTCAGCTCGGCGCTCCCGGTCTCCTCTCCCTGGTCCATCTCCTCGGGATCGCGGTTGGAGAGCTTGCCGTAGCCGTCGAAGCTGCGAACGCGGAAGTAGACGTCGCCTCCGGACTCGTAGGCGTGACCGCCGTGAATCAGATCCTCGATCAGAGCGACGATCTCCGGGATTGTCTGCGTGGCGAGCGGCTCCGCGTCGGGCCTGCCGAGACCCAGCGCGCTGGTGTCGTCGAAATACGCCCGCGTCATCTCGGCACCAAGCTCGTTCGAGGACTTCCCCGCCGCCGCGGCCGCGTCGTAGATCTTGTCGTTGACGTCCGTGACGTTGATCACGAGCGTCGGCTCGTACCCCTCGTGGGCCAAAAAGCGGCGCAGGAGCATGAAGATGACGAACGGGCGGGCGTTGCCGACGTGGATGCGCGAATAGACGGTCGGCCCGCATGCGTAGATGCCGACGGCCGGGGGTTCGCGCGGCGCAAGCACGGCCGGACGGCCGCTGAGCGTGTCGCGGATGGTGATCTCGCGCATCGGGCGATCGTATGCGTTCATGGGCGCTGTGAATGGGTAGCCGTCCGCCCGTGCATTGCGCCGGAGAAGGCCGGAGTTTGCGGGACGGCGGTGTCAGAACCGGCAAACGCGCCCGGGAGCGACGCTAACGTGCGCTCCTCGATGGGCAGGCCAGAGGGGCAGCGGCCGACGACCTCGCTTCACGACCAGCGCACCCGGCGGGTCTGCGACGCGTTTCGCGAGCTGCCCTCGCGCTACCTCGGCGCCGACCAAGACTTCGACAGGACGGTCCAGATCCGGATCGGCGACGTGGGCCGGACCTGGGAGGTCCGGACGCACGGACACGCCTGCGACGTACGCCCCTCCCCCACCCGCGAGCCCGACGTGGTCATCGGCACCGACGCCTCGACCTGGCTCGCTCTCCGCGAGGGCCGCATGTCCGGCCTCGACGCCTTCTCCCAGCGCCGCCTCTACGCACGCGGCGATCTCGACGTCGCCGTCGGCTTCGAGGGCCTCTTCAGGCTCCCCGGCGACCGCGATCCGCTGCTGCGGATCACCGAGGTCGAGATCGCCGGGGCGCGCGTCTCAACGCTGATCGCCGGAAACGGCTCCGAGCAGGTGATCTGCCTCCACGGTCTCGGGGCCAACAAGACCTCGTTCTTCGAGACGGTTGCGGCGCTCACGCCCGATTTCACCGTGCACGCGATCGACCTGCCGGGCTTCGGCTCCTCATCGAAGCCGGCGCTGCCGCGCTATAACGCGCCCTGGTTCGGCCGCGCGGTCCTCTCCTACATGGACGCGCTCGCGATCGACCGCGCCCATCTGGTCGGCAACTCGATGGGCGGGCGCATCGCACTCGAGGTCGGCTTCCGGGCCCCCGAGCGGGTCGGCTCGCTCAACCTGCTCGCGCCGGCGGTCGCCTGGACGAAGCGGCGCCAGTTCGTACCCCTGGTGAAGCTGCTGCGGCCCGAGCTCGCCTCCATCCCGCACCCCCTGCGCGCGGCGACCGTTCGCACGCACTTCTGGAGCCTCTTCGCGCAACCGGAGAACCTCGACCCCTCGGTCGCCGACATCGCCGCCGACGAGTTCTGCCGCACGTACCGCTCGCGCGCGGCCCGGGTCGCGTTCTTCGCGGCGCTACGCAACATCTACCTCGACGAGCCCTACGGCCACGAGGGGTTTTGGTCGCGGCTCAGCGAGCTCGAGCCACCCGCCCTCTTCATCTGGGGCGAGGCGGACAAGCTGGTGCCGGCGAGCTTCGCCCGCCACGTCAGCGAAGTGCTGCCCGAGGCCGACCAGGTCATCCTCACCGACTGCGGACACGTGCCGCAGGTCGAGCTCGCCGAGCACACGAACCGGCTGATTCGCGATCACGTCGCTACCGCAAGTGGTGCCGTCCCCCACCAAGGCGCGGCTTCGTCGCGACCCTGGTTCGCCAGAGCTCGCTCCGCGGGCGGATAGGCCGGCTCTATGATCGGGGCGGATGACGGACCCCGGCGTCACGGCTGAGCAAGCCTCAACGAACGGCGGCACAGAGCGCGTCGCGAGCACGAACGGCAGCGCCCTGCGCTCACGCCTGCGGCCGCTCGGCATTGCCGGCCGCGCCCAGAAGGCGGTGGCCGAGATCGGCGCCGACGCGCTCTCGGCGTTCGGCGGCGCCGCCCAGGAAGCGGCGACCCGGCTCGCGGACCGCGCGCAGCGGGCGCTCCGGGCCGACCTCGACGATCGCGATCCCGACTACATCCGCGAGAACCTGCCGCTCGCCTGGCTCGCCTCGACGATCTGGTACCGAGCCGAGGTCCGCAACATGGGCAACGTGCCCGAGCACGGGCCGGTGCTCCTCGTCGGCAACCACACCGGCGGCAACATGGCGCCCGAGGTGGTCATCCTGCCCCTCGCCTTCTCCACCTACTTCGGGGTCGAGCGCCCCTTCTACCAGCTCGCCCACAACCTCGTCCTCGCCTCGCCGGCCGGGCCTTTCCTGCGCCGCTACGGGACCATGGCCGCCTCGCACAAGCACGCGACGAAGGCGCTCGAGGCCGGGGCCGCCGTGCTCGTCTTCCCGGGTGGGGACTGGGAGGTCCACCGTCCCTCTTGGGAGGGCAACAAGGTCGATTTCGGCGGCCGCAAGGGCTTCGTCCGGCTGGCGCTCGACGCTGGCGTCCCGATCGTCCCGGTGGTCACCTGCGGCGGCCAGGAGACGGCGCTCTTCCTCAGCCGCGGCACCTGGCTGGCGAAGGCGACGCGCGTCGACAGGATGTTCCGCCTCAAGGTCCTGCCGATCTCGATCGCGCTGCCGTGGGGCCTCAACGTCGGCGACCTCCTCGGCCACATCCCGCTGCCCGCGAAGATCACGATCGAGGTGCTGGAGCCGATCGACCTGGTGAAGGAGTTCGGTTCCGACCCCGATCCCGAGGAGGCGGCCGAGTACGTCCACCGCCTGATGCAGGAGGCGCTCGACGGCCTCGCTGCCGAGCGGCGCTTCCCGGTGATCGGCTGAGCCGATGCGGATCCGCGAGTCGATCACGGTCTCCGCACCGCGCGAGCTCGTCTGGGAGTACCTGACCGACCCCGGCAACTACCTGCATTTCATGGCCGGCGTCACCCGCTGGGAGGTCGAGGGCGAGCAGCGGAGCGGCCTCGGCGCCCGCTACCGGATGCTGATGCGGGTCGGCTCGGTCGAGGTCGGTGGCCTGGTCGAGGTCGTCGAGTTCTCCGAGCAGCTCGACATGGCGTGGTCCTCGGTAACGGGGATCGACCAGCGCGGACGCTGGCGCCTGCGGGATGCCGAGGACGGCCGCACCAGGGTCGAGTTCCGCTTTGCCTACGGCGTGGCCGGCGCCGGGATCACCGGATACCTCTCCGAGCGGCTCGCGAAGCCGACGATCGGCGCCAACGTGCGGCGCTCGCTCCAGCAGCTGAAGCGCCAGGTCGAGCACGAGAGGCTCCGCACCGAGGCGGCGCGCCGCCGGCGTGAGCGCGAAGCCGCGAGCGCCTAGCCCCAGCCGCTAGTTCTTCTTCCCGTTGATCGCGGCGACGAGTTGCCGCTTGTTCATCGAGGAGCGACCCTCGATGTTGAGCTTCTTGGCCTCGTTGTAGAGCTGCTCGCGAGTCCGACCGCGTGGCCCGCTCGAAGACCCCGACCGCTTGCCGCCGCGGCGCCCGGACGAGATGTCCTCGGTCGAGCTGCGCGAGCGCGTCCTCGACTCACCGGAACGCGCCTTCTCCTTGTTGACGGTCCGCGCGGCGATCTCCTCGGCGCGGTCCTCGGAGGCACCCTGTTGCTTCTGGCTCCTCTTGACGTGCTCGTACTGGCGTCCACGCTTGGTGCCCTTCTTCACTCCACGGGGCGGCATCGCTACCTCCTCTGGTCGCTTGATTGACGCCTACCCACCACGATCCGTCGATAACGGGCACCGCCGCCCAGCCGGAGAGCCGAACCGCGTACCCGCCTGCTCCCGACAGCGATGAGTTTCGCGGCGATCTGCGGTCTGTACCAACACCGATCAACTGCGCCTCGAGGAGAACGGCATGACCGCTACCTACACCTTCGACGTCTTTTCCAGCCTCGACGGCTACGGCGCCGCCAGCGCCAACTGGCCCGGCTACTGGGGAAAGCAAGGTCCCGAGTTGCTCGACCACCGCCTTGCCCTGTACGGCGCGGAGCAGCGGATGGTCTTCGGGGCCAACACGTATCGGGCATTCGCGCGGATGCTGGCCTCGAGCACCGAGGAGTCCGAAGTGCGTGACCCATGGGTCACGCGGATGGCGAGCCTGCCGGCAACGGTGGTGTCGACGACGCTCGACGGCCCCCTCGACTGGCCGGACGCGACCCTCGTGAGCGGTGACGCCGTCGACGTCGTCGCCCGGCTCAAGGAGGAGTCCGAGGTGCCGTTGCGCTCGCACGGCAGCCTGTCGGTGAACCGGGCGCTGATGGCCGCCGGCCTGGTCGACCGCGTGCAGGTGACGCTCTTCCCGGTCATCACCGGTGAGACCGGGCTGGACCCGATTTTCCAGGGTGCGGCCGACTTCGACCTGGAGCTGGTCGAGCACCGGACGCTCGACGGTCACATCCAGGAGCTCATCTACCGGCCCACACTCCACGACCCGGGCAGCTCCACCAGGAGCGGTTGATCGTCTCGCAGCCGGGTCGAACTAGGAGTCCTGCGCCGACTTCGAGTCGGCCAGCTCGCGCTTCAGCACCTTGCCGGTCGCGTTCCGGGGGAGCTCGTCGATGAACTCGGTCTCGCGCGGGACCTTGTAGCCGGCGAGGTTCTCCTTCACGTAGGACTTGACCTCGTCGTGCTCGAGACTGGCGCCGTCGTCCAGGACGACGAACGCCTTCAGCCGCTGACCCCACTCGTCGTCGTCGACGCCGATGACCGCGACCTCCTTGACCGCGTCGTGCGAGGCGAGCAGGTCCTCGACCTCACGCGGGAAGACGTTCTCGCCGCCGGAGACGATCATCTCGTCGTCGCGGCCGTCGATGAAGAGACGGCCCTCGTCGTCGAAGTGGCCGACGTCGCCGGAGGACAGCAGGCCCATGTAGTCGTCCTTGCCCCCGCCGCCGGTATAGCCCTCGAACGCCATCTCGTTGCCGACGAAGACGCGGCCGGTCTCGCCCTCCGGCACCTCGTCCTCGCCGTCGGTGTCGACGATCTTGACGACGGTCCCGCGCGGTGGCTTCCCGGCGGTTCCGGGGGCGGCACGCAGGTCCTGCGGAGTCGCGATCGTCGCCCAGGCGACCTCGGTCGAGCCGTAGAGGTTGTAGAGGTTGTCGCCGAAGTGGTCCATCCACTTCATCGCGAGCTTCCCCGGCAGCGCCGAGCCGCTCGCGGCGACCACGCGCAGGCTTGGCAGGTCGTACTTGTCGAGTGTCTCCTCGGGCAGCTGGAGAATGCGCTGCATCATCACCGGGACGACGACCAGCGCGGTCGCCTCGTGCTCCCTGATCGCCTCCAGCGTCTTCTCCGGGTCGAAGCGCCGCTGCAGGACGTAAGTGGAATTGAGCGCCAGCCCGAGCTGGAAATGGGCGAAACCCCAGGAATGAAAGAGCGGCGCCGCGATCACCGTGCGCTCGCTGCCCTGCAACGGGATCCGCGAGAACATCGCGGCCAGCGGGCTCAGGGTGTCGGGCTGCGAGCGCTGGGCGCCCTTCGGCGTCCCGGTCGTGCCCGAGGTGAGAATGATGAAGCGGCCCGACTGCTCGGGCGGGTCCAGGTCCTCACCGGAGGCCGACTCGATCAACCCGTCGGTGGTCGTGTCGCCGGTCTCGCCGCCCTCGGACCAGGAGACGTAGCGGCGCAGGTCCTCACCGGCGTCGGAGAGCAGGTCGGCGAACTCCTCGTCGTAGATCAGCGCCGCCGGTTCCTCGCGCTCGACCACGCCGACCAGCTGCGGCGAGGAGAAGGCGGTGTTCAGGTAGAGCCCGTTCGCGCCCAGCTTCGACAGCGCCAGCGTCGCGTCGACGAAACCCCGGTGGTTGCGCGCCATGATCGCAACGCCGTCGCCGGGCTTCACCCCTTCATCGGAAAGCGCGCGGGCGAGGGCGTTGGAGCGTCGGTGAACGTCCGCGAAGCTCAGCGAGCCGGCCTCGTCCTCGATCATCGGGTCGTCCGGATGGCTGATCGCCGCCGTCGCGATCCCGGCCGCTGGAGAGGCGCCCCACCGGCGCAGCTCGCGCAGGATGCGCGCCAGCTTGTCCGGGCGGATGGGCCGGATGACGCCGGCCGAGGCGAGGGTCTTCAGGTTGAACGGCAGGTCCGGCAACGCCCCGAGGTTGCCGAGCTTGATCCGGCGCGCGAGTGAAACTTTCGAATCGGAGTCCATGGGCGGAGCCTACGCGGTCACGAGTCGGCGTCGATCAACGCGACCGCGATACACGCCATACCCTCGCCGCGGCCGACAAATCCCATGCCCTCGTTGGTCGTCGCCTTGACGCTCACGGGCGCGCCCAGCGCCTCGCTCAGGTTCCGCTCCATCTCCGTGCGGTGCGCGCCGAGGCGGGGCTGCTCGGAGATCACCGTGGCGTCGACGTTGGTGACCGGCCCCGAGAGCATGCCGAGGACCGTCCGCAGCAGATCGAGTGAGTCAGCGTCGCGCCAGCGCTCGTCGTCGGGAGGGAAATGGGCGCCGAGGTCCCCGAGGCCGGCGGCGCCAAGAAGCGCGTCGATGACCGCGTGCGTGAGCACATCGGCGTCCGAATGACCCTCGAGGCCGAGCTCGTGCTCGATCTCCACGCCGCCGAGGACCAGCCTCCGGCCGGGGGCGAAGCGATGGCTGTCGTAACCGACGCCGATCCTCATCCGAGCGGCTCCAGCCGGCGCTCACGGCGCTCGAAGACCGCAAGCTCGGTGATCCCCCATCCCGACATCGTCTCGATCGCCCGATCGTAGTCCCGCCCGACGTCCCCGGGCACGTGGGCGTCGGAGGAGAGCGCGAACGCGGCGCCCGCGTCGATGCACATCTCCGCGAACGCCGACGACGGATAGAGCTCGGCGACCGGCTTCCGCAGACCCGCGGTCGACACCTCCACGGCGATGCCGGTCTCAGCGATCGCCTCGATCGCAGGCTCGTAGTGGAAGCGCACGTCGCGGGTCGGCCCCGGGCGGTCGTGGCCCCAGTACTTGACCAGGTCCGGGTGGGCGAGGATGTCGTAGAGGCCCGTCCGCGCCGCCTCCGCGAGGGTCTCGAAGTAGCGGCCCCAGACCCGGTCCGGATCCCCGTCACCGCGCCAGACGTCGAAGTCGGGGTCGTCGACGGCCCCGTCGCCGAGAAAGTGGACGGAGCCGACGACGTAGTCGAACTCGTGCGCATCGAGCAGGCCCGCGATCCGATCCTCGGCGCCGGGGATGTAGTCCATCTCGATCCCGAGACGGAGCGGCGTGGAGCGCACGAACTCGCAGTACGAGGTGAGATCGTCGATCGCGTTCTCGCGCCAGAACGGGTGGTCCCAGATCGCCAGCGCGTCGGCGAAGCGGTGGATGTGCTCGGACGCCCCGAGCTCACAGACGCCGGCGTCGGACGCCGCGTCGAGGTAGCGCTCCACGTTCGCCTCAGTGAAGTACTCGGCGGCAGTTGCGTCGACCTCGTCGGGCCGAAGATGCACGTGATAGTCCGTCAGCACACGGCGGAGGCTAGATACTTCCGTTCGTGGTTCACCTGCGGATCGTCGTTCCCAGCTACCAGGCCGGGCACGCCCTCGACCTGCTCGAGGACAGCTCCTCGGTGATCAACCTGATCTACCTCGAGCGGGTGGCGCGACGCCCCGAGGGCGACGTGATCCTCTGCGACGTCGCGCGCGAAGACGCGAGCGTGCTGATCTCGGACCTGCGCGAGCTCGACATCGACGTGGAGGGGTCGATTGCGATCGAGATGATCGACTCCGAGATCTCGGCCGCCGCGCAGAAGGCGGAGAAGTCGGCGCGCGGACGCCCGAGCGACGCGGTCGTCTGGGAGGAGGTCGAGGCGCGGACGTCGGAGAACATCGAGCTCTCGGCGAGCTTCATCGCCTTCATGGTCCTGGCTGGGCTGATCGCGACGGTCGGGGTGATCCTCGACGAGCCGATCCTGATCATCGGAGCCATGGTCGTCGGCCCCGAGTTCGGCCCGATCGCAGGATTCTGCGTTGCGGCCGTCCAGCGGCGCTGGGATGTAGCCCGGCGCTCGGTCGTCGCGCTCGCGGTCGGCTTCCCACTCGCGATCACAGCCGCCTTCCTGTTCACGCTGTTCGCGCGCGGGGTCGGCCTGACTCCCGAGGGGTTCTCGGCCGCCGAGCACCCGCTCACCGACTTCGTCTCGCATCCGGACACGTTCTCGTTCCTCGTCGCCGTCTTCGCCGGGATTGCGGGGATCCTCTCGCTCACCTCGGCGAAATCCGGAGCGCTCGTCGGTGTCCTGATCTCCGTGACGACGATCCCCGCCGCGGCCAACATCGGCGTCGCCGCCGCGTTCGCCGACTGGTCCGAGTGGCGCGGCGCGATGGCGCAACTCGTCGTCAACCTCTGCGGCATCCTCCTCGCCGGAATCGCCACGCTCTACGTCCAGCGACTCTTCTACGTGCGCCGGCGTCGCGAGCACCTCGCCGACAGCTCGCGCGAGCGGGCGGGCCTGCCCGTCGGCCACAGCCGGCGCGACACCAATCGCGAGAAGCGGCCAGCCGCCGAGTAGCGATTCGTCATCGAGCGGGCTATTTGTCAACCAGGGGTTGACAAATCGGCCTTTGGATTAGTTGCGGTGCCCCAGGAGGGCCGCGGCGATCTCGAGGTCCTCTGGCGTCGTGATCTTGAAGTTGGCGGCGGGCGCGCGATGGACGCGGACCCGTCCCCCCCGCCGTTCGACGAGGGCGGCGTCGTCGGTGGCGGTTTCGAGATCGGCGTCCGGGCTCTCGAGGGCCTCGCGGAGGCCGGCGACGCGGAAGACCTGCGGCGTTTGCGCGGCCCACAGTTGCGAGCGGTCCTCCGTCGCCGAGATCAGAGCACTTTCGCCCACGCGCTTCACGGTGTCGGTGATCGGGGCCGCAGCGATCACCCCGGCCGCGTCCGCATCCGCCTCGAGCGCCGCACAGCACGAGTCGATCAGGGAGGAGGTCACGAACGGCCGGGCGCCATCGTGAACGCAGACGATCTCGGCGTCGGGCTCAACCTCCGCCAGCATCGCCCTCACCGACTCGGCACGCGTCGCGCCGCCGTCGATCACGGAGACCGCGAGCCCATCCGGTGCCGGCAGCGTCTCGAACGCACTCCGCTTCGCCGGCGGCGCGGCGATCAGCGCGCGCCCGACGGCGCGTGACTCCGCAAAAGCGTCGAGGCACCAGGCGACGAGCGGGCGGCCGCCGACCTCCACGAGCGCCTTCGGGCCGCCGGCTCCGAGCCTCTCTCCGGAGCCGGCGGCCGCGATCAGCGCAACTACGCTGCCCGCCCTCGCGTCAGGCAGTGGCCTTGGCGCCGAAGCGCTCCTCGAGAAGGCCGTCGATGTACTCCTCGGCGCCGTCTTCGTCCTTGTCGAGCGCATACATGAACTCGGAGGCGAGGATCTTCTTCGCCCGCGTGTACATCTGCTTCTCGCCGGTTGAGAGACCCTTCTCCCACTCGCGGATTGCGAGGTTGCGAACCACCTCGGCGAGCTCGTAGACGTCGCCCGTCTTGATCTTCTCTCGGTTGTACTTGAACCGCCTGTTCCAGTTCTTAGGCATCTCCGACACCTCGCCGGTGAGCACGTCGATCACCCGGCGGACCTGGTCCTCGTTGATCACCCTGCGTAGTCCGGCAAGGTGCGCGTTGTCGCACGGCACCATCACGGTCATGTCGTTGTGCAGGATCTTGATCGTCAGGTAGTCCTTGGCCTCCCCCATCATGTCGCGCGACTCCTTCTTCAGCACGACGCCGGCCCCATGGTGCGGGTAGACCACGTTGTCTCCCTCCTCGAACTCGCACACGGCCGGCTCTACGAGCTCGAGGTCCTCCTCTCCTACCGATTCCTCCACAGCTAGATCGGTGATGTCTTCCTCCTCTCCTAGCGACGGCCGCTTCCGCGGCCGTCTGGTTCACCCATAGCGGTCGACGAGGTCGACCTCCTGGAGCCTGCGCAGCCCTTCGCGAATCTCCTTCGCGCGGGCTTCGCCGACCCCCTCGACCGCCTCCAGGTCGCCGTCGGATGCACCGAGCAGCGCATCGAGGTCGCCGAAGTGGTTGACCACTTTCTGTGCGACCAGGCGTGGCAGGCGGGGAACGTTCGAGAGCGCACGGTAACCGCGCGGCGATACGGCAAAGTCGAGCGTGTTCGTCTTGCGGTCGTAGCCGAGTAGCTCCGCCAGCCGGCCGAAGTCGAGCAGCTCCGTGTGCGTGAGCTCGGCGAGGTCGGAGAGCGTCTCCTCGATCCTGCGCTCCTCATCGACGGCCGAGTAGTCGCGAACGAGCGCGCCACGATCGGCCATCACGCCGACGACGGTCTCCTCGAGCTGCATCTCGATCAGGCGCCCCTCGGAGCCGAGCTCGATGATGTACCGCTCGACCTCGGTCGCCATCCGGGTGACGAGCTCGGCGCGCTGGAGAGCGGAGAGCATGTCGTAGAGGGCGACGCCCCCGGCGAACTCGAGCGCGGTCAGCCGGGCCGAGATCTGGTCGAGACGCGAGCGGTACTTCTCCAGCGTCGCGAGTCCCTGATTGGCCTTCGAGAGCACGGTCGGGATGTCCTCGAGGATGTACTTGGTCCCGTCGACGTAGAGGGAGACGACGTCTCGCCGCTGGGAGATCGCAATTACGAGCGCATTCGTCTGCTTCGAGACACGCTCGGCTGTCCGGTGGCGAGTCCCCGTCTCCATCGAAAGGATGGTCGGGTCCGGCATCAGCTGCACGTTCGCCCACGAGATCCTGCTCGCGTCGGCGGGGAGCACGATGGCGCCGTCCATCTTCGCCACCTGGTAGAGCAGCGCGGGCGTGTAGTCGACGTCGAGCTTGATCCCACCCGAGAACAGGAACGAGACCTCGTCGGTGTCGGCGATCAGGATCAGGCCGCCCGTGCGCGCGTGGACGATGTTGTCGATCCCCTCGCGAAGTGGGGTCCCGGGGGCGACGGCGTCGAGGGCGCGCAGAAGTGGAGGGTCCTGACGCGCTTCCAGCTCGTTCAGCTCATCCCCGACGTGCGGCACTTGTCCATGATGGCAAAGAGCCGATTCGCCGGGCGTACAGGGGAATCCCGTGTGGAGTGATCGGGTTTAGCGTTGTCAAGCGCCGGCGCTAAGCAGCTCGCCGCGCAACGCCGCGCTCACGCTTGATCGCCGACAGCGCCTCGCGAAGTGTCTTCACCGGGCGCAGGCCCTCGAGGCGTTCGGTGGCCGCTGGAGCGAGGACCGGGGCGAGGCCGAACTTGCGCGCCTCGGCGAGGCGGCGGTCGGCGTGGCCGACCGTCCGGAGCTCCCCGGTAAGGCCGACCTCGCCGAAGCAGGCGAGCGGCCGGCCCTCCGGCCCCGCGAGCGGCTCGCCCGCATGCGCCGAGGCGACGGCGAGCGCGACCGCGAGATCTGCGCCGGGCTCGTCGATGCGAACGCCGCCGGCGACGTTGACGAAGACGTCGGCGCCGGCGAGGGACGGGCCCCGGTTGCGGGCGAGAACGGCGAGCACCATCGCCAGGCGGTTGCGGTCGATCCCGGTCGCGTTTCGCCGCGGCGGCACGACCTCGGTCGGCGCCACGAGCGCCTGCACCTCGACGAGCAGCGGGCGGGTGCCCTCCATGGAGGCGAGGACGACGGACCCGGGCGCGCCGCTCGCTTCGCCGACGAAGCGGGCCGAGGGATCGAGCACCTCGACGAGCCCGCCGGCGCGCATCTCGAAGACGCCGACCTCGCTCGTCGCCCCGAAGCGGTTCTTGAGCGCCCGCACGGTGCGAAAGCTGCGCTCGCGCTCGCCCTCGAAGAAGAGCACGCAGTCGACCAGGTGCTCGAGCACTCGCGGTCCTGCGACCGCCCCGTCCTTGGTCACGTGCCCGACCAGGATCACCGCGCAGTCGAGCCGCTTCGCGAGCCCCATGATCGCGTTCGCCGCCTCGCGCACCTGCCCGACGGAGCCGGGAGCGCCGGACATCCCCGTCACGTGCATGGTCTGGATCGAGTCGATGACGCAGACATCCGGGCGCTCGGCCTCGAGCGTCCCGAGCACGGTCTCGAGCGATGTCTCCGAGAGCGCCGGCACGGCGAGCGCACCCTCGCCCAGCCGCTGCGCTCGCAGCTTCACCTGGGCCGCCGACTCCTCGCCGGAGACGTAGAGGGTCCGCCGGCCGGCAGCCGCGAGGTTGCCGAGCGCCATCCCGGTCAGGGTCGACTTGCCGATCCCGGGCGCGCCACCCAGGAGGACGAGCGAGCCCGGGACGAGGCCGCCCCCGAGCACGCGATCGAGCTCGGCGATCCCGGTCACCAGGCGCTGGACCTCCGGCGCGGAGACATCACGCAGCGCCACCGGCCGCGCCGCCTTTCCGGCAGCCCCAGCCCGCCCGCGGCGGGAACGACCGGAGCCACCGGTCTCGCCCCGCGTCTCGACCAGCGTGTTCCACTCGCCGCACCCCGCGCACTGGCCCGACCAGGCGAGCGCTTCGTGGGCGCAGGACTGGCAGACGTAGGTTGAACGGGCCACGAGTGCGATCGTACGCACGAGACCCGACGACTCAACCGGCGCACGTGTCGACTTCGTCCCGCACAATGCGCGACTGTGGAACGGGTGTCCCAGATCCGGCGGTTCACGACGTTGACAATCGCGGCGCTCGCCGCGGCGGCCGTCTGCGCCGCCGGCGCGCAGGCGTTTGACCCGGCGCTCGAGGTGAAGAACTTCGCCAAGACCACGGAGCGCATGACCTACGTCACGCTCACCCCCGAGTTCCAGGCGCGCCTGATCCAGGCCGACGCCGAGAACCTCGCCAGCTTCGTCCAAATCCCACTCAGCGACCCGGAGCGTGTCTACGCCGGCAACGTCTGCGCCAACGGCGGCCAGGAGTGCGCGGGAGACGTTCGCTTCTACGACTGGACGGACACCGGCTTCGGCACCAGGACGCCGGTCCTCTTCACTGCCCGCAACGGATCGACGATCTCGGGCAACGTCTGGGCGGCCAAGGGCGGGCCCGCGAAGAAGCCCCTGGTCGTGATCACGAACGGCTCGGTGCAGGCGCCGGAGCAGCTCTACTGGGGTCAGGCGGCCGTGCTCGCCAAGCACGGCTACGTCGTCCTCACCTATGACCCGCAGGGCCAGGGCCGCTCCGACACCTTCGGCGAGGGCACCGACCTGCTCGACGGCGTCCCCTCGCAGGAGGGGCGCCCGTTCTACGACAACACCGAGGACGCGCTCGACTTCGCGCTCTCGACCCCGGCGAACCCGTATGACCCGCGGAAGAGCTGCACCTCCGGAACCGACCACTCGCCGAAGCAGACCCGCCGCGTCGCCGCCGGCCTCAACGCCGCCTTCAACCCGCTCCACAACCTGGTCGACCCGAAGCGGGTCGGCATCGCCGGGCACTCCCTCGGCGCCGCCGCGGTCTCCTACGTCGGCCAGATCGACCCGCGCGTCGACGCGATCGCCGGCTGGGACAACCTGCGCGCCCCGCAGTCCAATCCTCCGGCGTGCGGCTCCGGCGCCGCGCCGCGCCCGGCGTCGCCGCCGATCACGAAGCCGGCGGTCGGGATCTCCAACGACTACGGGATCGTCGCCACGCCGAACACGTCGGATCCGGACCCGCAGAGCGGCAACGCCGCATTCGCCGACTACAAGGCGGCGGGCGTCGACTCGCTTCAGTTCCACGTCCGCGGCGGCACCCACTTCGAGTCGTCGTTCATCCCGGGGATGACCACGGCGGTCCTCGGTCTCGCCTCGCTGCGCGGCGCCGACATGGTCGCCTGGTACACGACCGCGTGGTTCGACAAGTACGTCAAGTGCGACGACGCGTCGAAATGCGAGAAGGACGCCGACCGGCGCCTGCTGACCGATCGGTGGCGAAACGACCTGCGCAGCGGCCAGATCGACCTCAACAAGGATCCGAACGCGTACTCGTTCTACCGCCGCTCACGCTTCGACCTGCTGACCGCCGCCGGAGCCGAGGTCATCTGCGATGACATGCGAGCCGGCTGCGCATCGATGGGCCCGGACGGTCTACCCGCCGGGTACGACTTCGTCGCCGACGCGTTCACGCCGCCAGACGACGCAGCCGCGGGCGGCGGGGCGCCGTGCGCACTGCCGCAGAAGGGGACGAAGGCCGCCGACACTCCGCAGAGCCTGCCGCCCTCGGGCTCCGGTGACGCGATTCGCGGTGAGGGCGGCAGCGATCGCCTGCGCGGCGCCGCCGGCGACGACTGCCTCTACGGCGCCCGCGGCAACGACCGCCTGCGCGGTGAGGAGGACCGCGACAAGCTCAAGGGCGGTCCCGGCCGCGACCGCCTCGTCGGCGGCGAGGGTAAGGACGAGCTTGGCGGCGGGGCCGGTGCGGACACGTTCCGGGCCAAGGACGGAGAGCGCGACCTGCTCAAGTGCGGTCCCGGCCGCGACACGGTGCGCGCCGACCGCGAGGACAAGCTCGGCGCGGGTTGCCCGCAGGGCTAGGCACGGGCGTGGCGGTGGTAGGCTGCGCATCGATCGTCGGCGATGAGCGGAGGGGACGAGACGATGCGAGGACGGACCGTCCGGGGAATGCTGGCCTGCTTGGGGGCCTGCCTGATCTCTGCGGGAGCTGTCGGAGCGGCGAGCGCGGCGATCACGGAGAAGAGCGATTTCGATGCCTCGACGGACGGCTGGACGGTCCAGGGCGACGTCTCGGGGCCGGCAACTCACGTCGCCACCGGCGGCAACCCGAACGGACATGTCTCGGTGATCGACTCGACGGTCGGAGGCGTCATGTACTGGAACGCCCCGGCGAAGTTCCTCGGTAACCAGCAGAACAAGTATGGCGGCCGCTTGACCTTCGACTTGCGGCAGTCGCTGACGGACAGCCAGTTCGACACCGAGGATGTGCGCCTCGCCGGCGCCGGGCTGACGCTGGTTGGCGACATCGTCGCCCCGACGACCGCGTTCACGCACTACGTCCTGCCCCTACGCGCAGCGTATTGGGTCAAGAGCGGCACCGCGACCCCACCCACCACCGCCGAGCTCAAGGCAGTGCTCGGCGCGGTCACCTCGCTTCAGATCCGCGCCGAGTACCGCACGGGCCCCGACACGGACGATCTCGACAACGTCGTCCTCACCAGCTGCGCGATCGTGGGCACCGCCTTCAACGACGTCCTCTCCGGGACGTCGGACGACGACGCCGTCTGTGGACTCGCCGGCGACGACCAGCTCAGCGGCCGCAGCGGCAACGACACCCTCTACGGCGACGAGGGCAGCGACAGCCTCTTCGGCCAGAGCGGCGACGACCGCCTGTTCGGCGGCATCGGCAACGACACGCTGAACGGAGGGGCAGACATCGACTCCCTGTTCGGCCAGGGCGGCACCGACACGTGCGTGTCGGCCGCAAACGACGCCGGGGTCACCGGCTGCGAGCTGTAGCGCCCGCCGCCCTAGAGCGGCTTGCAGTGTTGGAAGTCGAAGTTCCGCACCGGGCGCTCGGCCGCCTGCTCGAGCCCCGCGGCCTTCGCGTTCAGCCGCTCGGACTTGTCGAAGTGATGGCGCCGCAGCGCCCTCGCCGCGCGCACGCCGGTCGCGGTCGCGCGGAACTCGCGGCGTAGCCACTTCGCGATCCGCTTGTGGTCCTGCCCCGGGCGAGGCAGGTGCGCCACCCGGCGGTAGCCCTGCCGCAGCTCGCGCCAGCCGCGGACGAACTCCCGCCCGGCGGCCTGGATTCGGGGATGCTTCTTCGTCAGCAGACGCGTGCCGTGAGCGATCCTTCGTTTCGCGTCGTTTCGCTGCGGCTGGCAGATCTCGTCGGCTTGCTTGACGAACTTCGCCCGCCCGCTCTTCTCCGACTCGGCAGCTGCGGCCGATGCCGTCGCGACCAGGATCCCGACGAGCACCGCGGCGAGCAAGCGGTTCGCGGTCATGCGGGTGCGCGGGGTCCGGTTGCTCAGCTGCCGCCGCCGAGGCCGATGCAGTGGTCGATCTTGAACCCGCGCACGGATTTCTCCGCCTTGGTGTTGATCTGGATCGAGCGCCCGAAGAGACGCTCGGACGCGCTCAGGTCCTCGTTGCCGAGAGCCTTGCCCGACTTGATTGCGAGCTCGCTCGAGCGCTTGACTCCCTTTACGTACCGCGCGATCTTGCTCGCGTCGGCCGGCGGGGGCGTCAGTCCGTCGATCGAACGCGCGTCAGCGAGCTCGTGGCGAAAGACCTTGACGAAGAGCTTCCCGGCCTTGCCAAACTTCTGCGCCTCCGAGAGCTCGAGCGACTGCGCGAACCACTTCTTCTGCTGCGAGGCCTTCTGCTTGCAGATCGAGTCAGCTTGCTTGGACCATTGTTCGCGGGTCGGCTCCTCCCCGCCTGCGAGCGAGGCGGATGGGAGAGCGAGCACGAGCGTGAACGCGGCGAGGGCCGCGAGCCTGTTGCGCACGATCAGTCCTTACCGTCGCTGTCGCCGGGAGCGGGTGCGTCGGTCTCCGTCGATTCGCCGTCCTTCGCCCCGACCCCAACCGGCTCCGGCTTCTTCTTCGCCGGACGCTTCTTCGGCTTCACCAGCTTCAGGCTCAGCGGGCGGTCGTCCTCATCGCCCGAGGCGTCGCGGTCGACCAGCACGGTCGTCCCTGAGTCGATCTGGTCGGGACCCATTCGCAACACCTCGTCGGCGAGCGGGTCTTCGATGTAGCGCTGGATCGCGCGGCGCAGCGGCCGGGCGCCCATCGACGGGTCCCAGCCCTTGTCGGCCAGCAGCTCCTTTGCCTCCTCGGTCAGCTCGAGCTGCAGCTCGTGCTCGGCGACCTGAGCCTTGACACGGGCGATCAGGAGGTCGACGATCTCCTTGATCTCGTCCTTCGCCAGCTTGTGGAAGACGATCACTTCGTCGATCCGGTTGAGGAACTCCGGGCGGAAGACCTTCTTCAGCTCGCCCATGATCCGGCCCTTCATCTCGTCGTACGTGGCGCCGGTCTCCGAGTCGGAGGCGCCGAAGCCGAAGGAGACGTTCTTGGCGATGTCCTTTGCACCGATGTTCGAGGTCATGATCACGATCGTGTTGCGGAAGTCGACCGTACGCCCCTGAGCGTCGGTGAGACGACCGTCCTCGAGGATCTGCAGGAGGATGTTGAAGACGTCCGGGTGCGCCTTCTCGATCTCGTCGAGCAGGAGCACCGAGTAGGGCTTGCGGCGCACTGCCTCGGTCAGCTGGCCACCCTCGTCGTAGCCGACGTAGCCGGGCGGCGAGCCGACCAGGCGCGAGACCGCGTGCTTCTCCATGTACTCAGACATGTCGATGCGGATCATCGCGTCCTCGTCGCCGAACAGGAACTCGGCGAGCGTGCGCGCGAGCTCGGTCTTGCCGACGCCGGAGGGGCCGAGGAAGATGAACGAGCCGGCGGGCCGCTTCGGGTCCTTGATCCCGGCGCGCGAGCGGCGAATCGCCTTCGAGACGGCCTCGATCGCCATCTGCTGGCCGACGACCCGCTTGTGCAGCTCGTCCTCCATCCGGATCAGCTTCTTCGTCTCCGCCTCGGTCAGCTTGAAGACGGGGATCCCGGTCCACATCGAGACGATGTCCGCGATCTCCTCCTCGCCGACGGCGGGGCGCTCGCCGGCCTCGCCGGCGTCCCACTGGTCCTCGAGCTCGCGCTTGCGGTTCGTCAGCTGGCGCTCCTTGTCACGGAGGTTCGCCGCCTTCTCGAACTCCTGCGCCTCGATCGCGGCCTCCTTCGCACGCCGCGTCTCCTCGATCTCTTCCTCGAGGTCGCGGTACACCGGGGGCTGCGACATCGACTTGATCCGCATCCGCGAGGCGGCCTCGTCGATCAGGTCGATCGCCTTATCGGGGAGGAAGCGGTCGGAGATGTAGCGATCGGCGAGCTCCGCGGCGGCGGCCAAAGCGTCATCGGTGATCTGGACCTTGTGGTGGTCCTCGTAGCGCTCGCGCAGGCCCTCGAGGATCTTCACCGAGTCTTCGGTCGAAGGCTCGTCGACCTTGACCTGCTGGAAGCGGCGCTCGAGCGCGGAGTCGCGCTCGAGGTACTTGCGGTACTCGTCGAGCGTCGTCGCGCCGATCGTCTGCAGCTCGCCGCGGGCAAGTGCAGGCTTCAGGATCGAGGCTGCGTCGATCGCACCCTCGGCGGCCCCGGCGCCGACGAGGTTGTGGAGCTCGTCGATGAAGAGGACGATGTCGCCGCGCTGGGTGATCTCCTTCATCACCTTCTTCAGGCGCTCCTCGAACTCGCCGCGGTACTTGGACCCGGCGACGAGGGCGGCCAGGTCAAGCGTGTAGATCTGCTTGTTCTTGAGCAGGTCGGGCACCTCGCCGCGGATGATCCGCGAGGCGAGGCCCTCGACGATCGCCGTCTTGCCGACCCCGGGCTCACCCAGCAGGACCGGGTTGTTCTTCTGCCGGCGGGCGAGGATCTGCATGATCCGCTCGATCTCGGTCTCGCGACCGATGACCGGGTCGAGCTTGCCTTCCGATGCGAGCTTGGTCAGGTTGCGGCCGAACTGGTCGAGCAGCTTCGAGGACTTCTTGCCCTCGCCCGAGGCGCCACCGGCGCCGGCGCCCTGGCGGCGCCCGCCGGGGCCGGACAGCATCCGGATGACCTCGTTGCGGATCTTCTCGGAGTCGGCGTCGAAGTCGAGCAGGATGCGGGCGGCCACGCCCTCGTTCTCACGCACGAGCCCGAGCAGGATGTGCTCGGTGCCGATGTAGTTGTGGCCGAGCGAGAGCGCCTCACGGAGCGCCAGCTCGAGCACCTTCTTCGCTCGCGGGGTGAACGGGATCTGGCCGGAGGTGACCTCCTCGCCGGAACCGACGATCCGGACCACCTGGGCGCGGACGCGCTCGACCGTGATGTCGAGCGACTCGAGCACGCGGGCGGCGAGGCCCTCCTCCTCGCGAAGCAGGCCGAGCAGGATGTGCTCGGTACCGATGTAGTTGTGCTTGAGCGTGCGCGCTTCCTCTTGGGCGAGGACTACGACTTGCCGTGCACGCTCTGTGAATCGCTCGAACAAACTCTCTCTCCGCCTAACTCTCTGCTGGTGCCTTCTGCTTCCGATCCTCTTGGCGAGTTCTAGCCGTTCGTGGGGACGCGACTGCGCCGGGTGTCCTAACCACTGTCTCGGCTCGCTCCTGCCGCGGGATTAGAACCTCCGGTTGTCGACTACGGCGAGGGCCTGAGTATAGAGGGGGCTGTTCGGCCTCCCGCCGACTCTCCGTACCCGGAACCCGCCCGGACGTCCCCACGTTGCGGCAACGGAGCGCCGGCGGCCGGAAGCTGATCTAGATTCCTCCCGATGAGCGCGGGGGGAGTCGAGACCGGCGGCCTGGCCGAGTTCGCGGAGGCGCACGGGCTCCTCTTCGCCGAGCGCGGGTCGCTGCCGGCGAAGGGGGGACTGCTGAGCCGCGCCTCGCTCGTCGTCCACGCGACCGCCGCCGGGATCTTGCGCCCGGGCGTCGAGGGCACGATCGCCCTGCTCACGTACACGTACAAGTCGGATGACGACACGCGGACGAAGCACGTCACCGCGGCCCTCGTCGCCGTCCCGGAATCGATCGGGTTCGCCCCCTACCTCGCTGACGTCAGCGCCCGGATGCACGGCGCACATGCCGGGGTCGGGGTGAAGACGGTGAAGCCGGGAGGCGACATTCGCATCTACGCCGACGACGGCATCGACGACGGCTGGCTCGGCGAGTTGCTCTCCCCCGCCCTCGTCGACTGGCTCGCTCGCAGCCCGGATGGATTCGGATGGGAGCTCGCCGACGGCCTCCTCGTCGCGACGCTCGACGGTCACCGCACCGGCGAGGCCGACCTCGTGCGCCTCTGCGAGGACAGCGTCCATCTGGCCGGAGCGATTCGCGAGGAGTCGCTCGAGGAGGTCGACTCCGGAGCGGCTTCGATGAGCGCCGCAAAGGTGAAGGAGAACCCGCAGCAGGTCCTGATCTCGATGCTGGCGCCGCTGATCGAGCTCGACGCGCCACCGGAGAACATCGCCAGCGCACTGGAGCCGAGCCGGGAGCTCGTCGCCCGCCATCCATCCACCTATCTGATCGGGATCTGGATGGCGTTCGTCTTCGCCCTCGGGATCAACATCATCGGCGCCGGCATCTTCGGCCTCCTGCTCAACCTGCCGAACCCCCTCTTCGCCGTGATCATCTTCGAGCTGATCGTGATCGCGACCACGGCCTACTTCTCGATCCGCCACGAGATCAACTCACGATCGAAGAAGCTCGCGGCGGAGGTGTTCTGGCGCACGTTCAGCGGTGACCGCGGGCTCGAGCCGCTCGAGCCGCGCTCGTTCTCGGCCACGCACGCCAAGGCGGAGCTTCGCGGCGCCCCGGACCGCGTCCTCGTGGGCAACCTCGACGGGGTCGACGGCGCGCTGGCGCTGAAGGGCGAAGGACTGAAGCGCGGCGACTGGATCGCGATCGTCGCGGGGCCGACCGGGCCGGTCGCGAGCGCCGACTTCACCGCCTCCGCCCCGGGGCCCTCGCGCGCCGTTCTCGACACCTACATCGAGCGGCTGGCCGGGGAGCTCACCGCGCGACGTTGACGACCTCCGCCTGGATCTGGCGCTGGCCGTAGGAGCCTCGAAACACCGGGCCGGCGGCGGAGAGTCGATCGCCGGGGCCGGGCAGCGGCCGCGGCCGCAGGTCGGTGCGAACGTCCACGACCGTGACCCCGGGGAAGGTGACGCCCTCACGACTCGCGAGGACGAAATGGGCATCGCCGTCGCCGTCGGGATCGACCCGCTCGACATAGATGATCCTCCCGGAGGCGCTGACGCAGTCCGCTTCCCCCCGCGGACAACGAGCCGGTTCGAGCGGAGCCTGCGCTTCGGTCGTCGCTTCAGCTGACCCGTCTGCCCCCGGAGGCGGAGCCGAGGAGGCTGACGGGACGCGCTCGGTTTCGCCGTCGCCACAGCCGGCGAGCAACGCGAGCACGGATGCGGCGACGGCGGAGGCGGCGAGGCGCATCGGCGCAGGTTCGCAGACGGCATCTCGCTCCAGACCATGCGCGACAACGGGGCCGTCGACCGGCACCGGAGATCGGCGAATGAGGGCGCTGGGAGACGGACGGCATGTCGCGCGAGCGCGGCGTCTGCTCGAGATCTGGGTCAGCTGCGTGGGCGCTACAACGACGAGTCCGCGCGGGTGGGCGGTGGCTCGCACCTCCGGCTGAGGGGCCGGCGGCCGACCGGCTGAGCCGTCACCGCATCGCCGGGAAGAGGATCACCTCGCGCAGGGTCTTCGCGCCGGTGAGGAGCATCACGAGCCTGTCGATGCCGAGGCCGACACCGCCGGTCGGCGGCATCCCGTACTCGAGCGCCTCGATGTAGGCCTCGTCCATCGGCTGCGCCTCGTCGTCGCCACGGCGGAGCTCCTCCGCCTGCTGCTCGAACCGGCGCCGCTGCTCGTCCGGGTCGTTCAGCTCCGAGAACGCGTTCGCGATCTCGAAGCCGCCGACGTAGGCCTCCCAGCGCTCGACGAGACCCTCCTCGGTGCGGTGGTTCTTCGCGAACGGCGACATCTCGACCGGGTAGTCCAGGATGAACGTCGGCTGGATCAGCTTCGGCTCGACCTCCTTCGACAGCAGGCCGTCGACGAGCTTGCCCCAGCCCTCGTTCTCGCCGACCTCGCTATCCATCGCCGCGGCGAGCGCCTCCCGGGTCGGATGCTCGAGCACGTCGACGCCCGATTCCTGGCGGATCGCCTCCCGCAGCGTCACCCTTCGCCACGGCGGCGCGAGATCGATCTCCACGCCATTGCGCTCAACCTTCGTCGAGCCGGTCACCGCCTCGGCGACGCCCGCGACCAGTTTCTCCAGGCGGACCGCCGCGTCCTCGTAGTCGGCATAGGCCTCGTACCACTCGAGCATCGTGAACTCCGGGTTGTGCTTGAACGAGACGCCCTCGTTGCGGAAGTCCTTGCCCAGCTCGTAGACGCGGTCGATGCCGCCGACGACGCAGCGCTTCAGGTAGAGCTCAGTCGCGATCCGCAGGTAGAGGTCGCGGTCGAGCGCGTTGTGGTGCGTGGTGAACGGTCGCGCGAGCGCCCCGCCGTAGATCGGCTGCAGCACGGGCGTCTCGACCTCGATGAAGCCGTCGTCGTCGAGGCGGCGCCGGATCTCGGCGATCGTCGCGCCGCGCTTGCGAAAGAGCTCGCGGGTCTCCTCGTTCGCGAGCAGGTCGATCTCGCGATGGCGGAAGCGCAGCTCGGTGTCCTTGACGCCGTGGAACTTGTCCGGCGGCGGACGCAGGCTCTTGGCCAGGACGGTCCAATCGGTGACCTGGAGGGAGAGCTCGCCGCGCCGGCTCTTGAACGCCTTGCCCTCGACGCCGATGAAGTCGCCGATGTCGATGCCGACGAGCGCGGCGTGGCGATCCTCGCCGAGCACGTCGGCGCGCGAGTGGAGCTGGATCCGGCCGCTGCCGTCGACCAGGTCGATGAAGGCGGCCTTGCCCTGGCCGCGGCGAGCGGCGATCCGGCCGGCGACGCGGTAGGAGTCCTCGGTCTCCTCGCCGTCGGCGAGTCCCTCGTGGACCCCGCGCACGGTGGCGATCTCGACCCGACCGTCGAAGTCGTGCGGGAACGGGTCGATGCCCTCGGCGCGCAGGCGCTCGAGCTTTGCCCGGCGCTCCGCGAGCACGTGCGACTCGCCGTGCTCCTCCGCTTCGCTACCTGCGTCGGGCTCCGCCATCGGGCGAGCCTAAACAGATCCCGCGGCCTAGACCGCTTCGATCTTGGTGATCTTGAGCTTCTTCTTCGGACCGCGCGGGACGTCGACGGCGACCTCGTCGCCGCGCTTGCGCCCCATCAGGGCGCGACCGATCGGAGACTCATTCGAGAGCTTCATCTCGGACGGGTTGGCCTCGGGAGCACCGACGATCTGGTACTTCACCGACTTGCCGGACTTCTGGTCCTTGACGTGGACGCGGACGCCGACGCCGACGCTCTCGGTGTCGACCTTCTTCTGGTCGACGACATTCGAGCGCCGCAGCCGCTCCTCGAGCTGCGCGATCCGCTGCTCGAGCAGTGCCTGCTCGTTCTTGGCGTCGTCGTACTCCGAGTTCTCGGAGATGTCGCCGAACTCGCGCGCCTCCTTGATCCGCTGCGCGACCTCGCGCCGCTTCACGGTCGAAAGATGCTCGATCTCGGACTTGAGCTTGACGAGCCCTTCTTTGGTTATCAGCGCTTCGCGAGCCACAACCTCTACCTCTGAAACTCGATCCCTGGATTGAAAAGGCCCGACACTCGGCACCTGCGCCGGCGCCGGGCTCTCGGGCGACGCGCGATTATAGCGATGCGCCTACGTCGGCCCCCGGGCTTGGCCGCGGCCCCCGGTCAGCCCGAGATTCGCTCCAAATCGCCACTTTTCGGGTGCTGGAGCCGGTCGAGCATGCCGCGCACGTGATCGAGGCGCTCCGTCCGCTGGAAGGCGTCCGCTGCGGGCCCGGCGATCCCGAGGGCCTCGAGATACCAGGGGTAGAACTTGCGCAGGTTGCGCGCTGCCCGCTCCGACCCCCAGTGCTCCTCCGCCCGGTCGAGGACCCAGCGCAGCTCGGCGACGACCTCCGCCGCCGACGGCGCGTCCAGGCGTGCCCCTGTGAGCTCGGCGAACACCCACGGCTGTCCGAGGGAGCCGCGGGCGATCATCACCGCCGCCGCCCCGGATTCCTCGTAGGCGCGCCGCGCCGCCGCCGCCGTCCGGGCCCCGCCGGAGACGATCACCGGCACGTCGACCGCGTCGACGAGCTCGCGGACGAGCGCGTAGTCGGGCTCGCCCTTGTGGTGAACGCGGGCGGAACGCGGGTGCAGGGTGACCGCGGCGACGCCGGCCTCCTCCACCAGCCGTCGGGCGAGCTCGAGCCCGCTGCGCTCGCCGGGCTCGAGGCCCGAGCGCAGCTTGACCATCACCGGGATACCGCCTCCCTCGCGCGCGGCGACCGCGATCTCCACCGCCAGGGACGGATCGCCCAGCAGGGCGGCGCCGGCGCCCGTCTTGCACACCTTGGGCACGGGACAGCCCATGTTCAGGTCGAGCAGATCGGGTCCCGCCGCCGCGGCAATCGCCGCCGCCTCGCGCATCACCGCCGGGTCGGAGCCGAACAGCTGCAGGGCGAGCGGCCCCTCGTCCGGATGGATGCGCAGCATCTCCTCGGTCGTGCGGCGGTTGCGGTGGGCGAGGGCGTAGCTCGAGATCATCTCCGAGACCGCGAACCCAGCCCCGTAGCGACGGGCCTGGAGGCGCACGAACCAGTTGCCGATCCCGGCGAGCGGCGCCAGCACGATCCGGTTGGCGGGCCGCACGCCCCCGATCTCGAACGGCTCGGTGAGCGCGCTCACGCGTTCAGCTCCCAGAGCAGCCGCAGGCCGGTCAGGGTGAGCAGGTCGTCGATCTCGTCGATCGTCTCGCAGAAGGGGGCGATCGCGTGCGCGAGCCCGCCGGTCGCGATCACCGTCGGGTCGCCCCCGAGCTCGCCGGTGATCCGACCGGCGACCGCGTCGATGAGGCCGGCGAAGCCGAAGATGACGCCCGACTGGATCGCCGCGCGCGTCGACTTGCCGATCGCCGCCTCGGGTTCGCCGAGGTCGATCCGCGGGATCCGCGCGCCCCGCTCGGTCAGCGCCGTGAGCGAGATCTCGACCCCGGGCGCGATCGCCCCGCCGAGGTACTCGCCGTCGCCGGAGACGGCGTCGAAGTTGATCCCGGTGCCGAAGTCGACGACGACGCAGGCGGCGGCGATCCGGGCGTAGGCGGCGATCGAGTTGACGAGCCGGTCGGCGCCGACCTCGTACGGGTTGTCGATCCGGATCGGCATCCCGGTCTTCACGCCCGGCCCGATCTCCAGGAACGGGGCGTCGAAGTAGCGACTCGCCATCCCCTCGTACTCGTTGCCGAGCGGCGGCACGACCGAGGCGACCGCAACCGCGTCGATCGCGCCCGCGTCGATGCCGCTCATCGCCAGCAGGCCCGTGATCCGGTCCGCGAGCTCGTCACGCGTCATCCCGGCGCGGGTCTGAAAGCGCCAGTGCTCGTCGAGCTGATCGCCCCGGAAGGCGCCCAGGTGCGTCTGCGTATTGCCGACGTCGACGACGAGGAGCATCGCCCGCAGCATAGGATGAGACCCGATGGGGGCAGTCCTCTACGTGATTCCCGGTTCGCACCCTGCGCGAGCGGCGCGACTGATGCTGGGTCTCAAGGGCATCGAGTACAAGCGCCGCGATCTGATTCCGGTCGCCTCCAAGGCCATCCTGCGGCTGGTCGGCTTCGCCGGCAACACCGTGCCGGCGCTGAAACTCGACGGCGAGAAGATCCAGGGCACGAAGGAGATCGCCCGCCACCTCGACCGGATCCGCCCCGAGCCGCCGCTGGTGCCGAGCGACCCCACGGCGCGCGCCAAGGTCGAGGAGGCCGAGGACTTCGGTGACGTCGTGCTCCAGGGGATGGCGCGGCGGATCCTCTGGAACTGCCTGCGGCGCGACAAGGCGCCGCTTCGCAGCTACTCGGCCGGCGCCCGCCTCGGGGTGCCGATCGGGCTGGCGGTCGCGACCGCGGCGCCGATCATCGCAATCGCAGCGCGGATGAACGAGGCCGATGACGAGCGCGTCCGAAACGACCTTGCGGAGCTCCCCGCGACACTGGACCGGATCGACGGCTGGATCGCGGAGGGCGTGATCGGCGGCGGAGCGCCGAACATCGCCGACCTCCAGCTTGCGACGAGCATCCGCCTGATGAGCACCCTTGCCGACCTGCGGCCTTATATCGACTCCCGACCGGCGGGCGAACTGGCGCAACGGATCGATCCGGACTACCCGGGCGAGACCCCGCCGATCCTCCCGGCGCAGTGGCTCGAGCCGCTGCGCACCGGGGCGCCGGCCGCCAGGCCCGCGGCCTCCGGCTAAAACGGGACGCCGCCGGCGGGACCACGGAAGAGGACCGCGGCGCTCTCCGGCCTCTCGAAGATGCTGAGCCGCCTCGCCCACTCGAGCCCGTCCGTCCCGTCCGCGTTCTCGATCCCGACGGTGCCCGACCGTCCCTCGATATCCAGGCCGCGGTACTGGTAGAGCACGGATCCCGGACCAGCCTCGTTGAGGATCAGCTCGAGGTCGAAGGACACCTCCCCGATGCGGTAGAGGTACTCGATGACGAAGCGGCGCGACGGGGCCTCTCCCAGGGTCGCGGTCCGGACGACGCTCTCGGGATCGGGGCACGGGCCCCCGATGCCGCCGTACCAGCAATCGCTACGCCACAAGGCGTACAGCGCCCCGTTGGGAGCGTTCGCGTTCGGCACGTTCGTGTCCTGGAAGTATCGGGTGGGCGCGGTGAACGAGGCGAACCCGGCCGTGGACAAGTGGATCGTGTCGTAGCCGACGCCGTAATGCGTGAAGGTGAACGGCAGCGGCAAGGTCGCAAGACCATTGACCGGTTGGTCGAAGACGACCGGAGCCGAGCCCTCCTCCCAGCTGACCGGCTTCGTCCTACAGCGATGGCCGTACGCGTCGGTCGCCGCTGGGACCTTGAATACGAACGACTCGGGGCCGTTCACCGTGCGGGTGAACTCGCGGGTGCCGAGACAGCCTCCGTAGGCCGTCACGGTGAACGTATAGCTGCCGTTGGGCACGTTCTCGAAGGCCCACGGCGCACCGTCCGCCGTGACCTCAGGGGCGAATGGCGTCGGCTCGACCCCGATCCTCGCGACCTCGACCGAGGCCCCGTCGGGCCCGATCACCGTGCCGGTCACCGTGTGACGGGGGAGCGGCCGGAGCCGGGCCGATCGCCTCGCCGTCTGTCCCGCGGCGACATCGACGTCGAGAGCGCGGCTGCGGTAGCCGAAGTGCTCGAACGTCAGCTCGTAGCTCCCGGCGGGCAGATGAGGGAGCGTGTAGCGGCCGTTGCGGCCCGTGGTCGTGGTCACCTCGCGCGGCCCGGCCGCCTGCACGGTAAGCCCCTCCATCCCGACGCCGGAGTCGAACTCGCGGATGACTCCCGAGATCGCGCCTGAATCCGCGAACGGGGTGAAGTGGACGAAGCGGTTCAGCAGCGAGCCGATGTTCCAGTGATTGAAGAGCCACTCTCCGGGCTCCGGCGCCGCGTCGAAGTAGGTGTCCCAGCCACAGTCGTAGTGCAGTACGCCCGGCTCCGGGTCACAGAGGATCGTGCCGCCTTGATTGATGTCACCGCCGTCGGGCGAGTAGCACATGACGTCGGGCTCCTGGTTGCAGTGCGCGCCATCTCCGGTCGAGAACGGCGCGTTGTACTGCACCGCCCCCTGGTTGTGGCCGTTCTCGTGCATTGGGGTGAGGCCGTTCCAACACCCCTCGTAGACCACCGCGTACCCCGGATCGCCCCCCGCGGGATTGTTGTTCAGGTTGTCGGCGAGCGCCCGTTCGTCGGCGCTGAAATTCGCAATCCCACAGGGTCCCCTGCCCAGGCCGCCGCCGCCGGCGGCCGGGCCGTCGTAGAAGATCGTGTAGTCGACCCGCTCGTCGGCGAAGCCCGAGTCACGGGCCGCATCGACGATCTCGGCGTAGTCGGCGTGGCCGCTGGCAGAAGAAACCAAGAAGCTCACTACGAGAACGTCGCCGCCGGCCTCGCACCCGACGATGTAGTCCGCGTGCGGCCCGCCGCTGGCGATCGACGCGGAGTCGAGCAACCAGTTCATCCTCCGGGCCGCGGCTTGGATCTGCCCGCGCGCGGCTTCGAGCCCACCCGGTCTGCTCAACGGGAACGCGTAGACGAACTGCTGGTAGCGGCTCGACGGGACCTGGTTCGCGCATACCGGGGGGCGCTCGGGGTCGCCGGGCTGCAGGGCGCTCGCCAGGGGGTCGTCCAGTCCGGCCGCGAAGTCCGGTCCGTGCGTCCTGACGCTGAATCCAGATCTCGTCTCGACCTTGTAGAGCCCCCGGGAGGTCACCGAGACCTCACCGCCCAAAGCGCTCGCCACCGTCTCCGGCACGCGATCCGGGGCTCCTGCTTCGGCCGGATGAGCGCCAGAAGCAGATGGCGCGCTGAAGAGGAAGATGCCGACCGCGGCGAGCCCCGACGCGGAGGACCGGCCGAAACGCATCATCGCCGCCTCCGACTCCCTCCCGGCTCTCGCGAGCCTAACCCCAATCACACCGCAGCTAAACAGGCACAACTGCTCCTGTCAAGCCGTTCACAGGGCTCCAACCCTGTCCACCCTTTCCCCTTCGCCGAGCCGAGCGAGCGCATCCGCGAGCGGCCGGCCGTCCGGGAGCGCGAGCCCTGGGCCGAGCTCGAGCAGCGGCACGAGCACGAACCGCCTCCTGGTCACCTCCCGGTGCGGGAGCGCCAGCCGCTCGTGCTCGAGCTCGAGGTCGCCGAGCAGGAGCAGGTCGACGTCGAGCGGGCGGGGGCCATGGCGCGGGCCGCCGAGCAGGCGCCCGCGTTCGACCTCGATCGCCTTGCAGAGGTCGAGCAGCTCGAGCGGCTCGAGCGCGGTCCGGATGCGGACGACCGCGTTGAGGAAGTCCGGCTGGTCGAGGATCTCGCCGACGGGCTCGGACAGGTAGGCCGACGAGACCGCCTCGACCTCGATGCCACGGGCGGCGAGCATCTCGATCGCTGCGCGCAGGTGGCCGGCGGAGTCGCCGACATTGGACCCGAGGCCGATGAATCCGACCCGGGTCCTCAATCGCCGGCTTCCACATCGTCCTCCAACGATGGCCGGGTGCGGACGATCTCGACGCCGACCTCCTCGATCGCGAGCGGCAGCGGCGGTTCCGGCTTCACCGCCCGCACCCGGACGACCTCGCAGCCGAAGCGCTCCATCAGCCGCTCGGCGATCACGTGGCCGAGTCGCTCGAGGGTCCGATAGCTGCGCTCGGTCGCGGCGAGCGCGACGATGTCGGCGACCTCGCCGTAGTCGATCGTGTCCTCGACCCGATCGGTGAGCACCGCGTCGCAGTCGGGGACGTCGAACGAGATGTCGAGCTCGAGCCGCTGGCCCACCTCCTGCTCGGCGTCGCTGACGCCGTGGTGCGTGTAGATCGAGAGCCCGCGGAGCTCAACCTCGACCGTGCTCTCGGCGTTGCCGTCGTGCGCGTCCATGCCCTCAACCTACTGCCGAAACGACGCGGGGCGGGCCCGAAGGCCCGCCCCGCCGCGTACGTTCGTGCCGCTGTCAGCTAGGCCGCGCCGCGAGCCTCGCAGCGTCGCGCCGATGTGGCGTAGGTGATCTTGCCGGTGAAGTGGTCGAGCTTGACCACAACCTGGCGCACGCAAGCGAACTTCGTGCCGTTCTTGACCGAGATCACTTCGATCTTGCCGATCACCTTGTGACGGCTGACCGGATGCAGACCGAAGACGCGGTAGTTCTTGCAGCCGGAGGTGTCTCGGCAGTCGCGCCGGGCGACCTCGCGGGCGGCGTCGGTGGCCGTGTCGCGGTCGAGATTGTTTGCGGCCGCGGTCGACACGAGACCGGTGACAAGGACCGCCGCCGCAATCGCGAGCACGGCCCATCTACGGGACTTCATCAATACCACCCTCCATGAGATTGAACTGGACGGACGCGGCACGATAAACGCTCGCGCCATCGTTTCCAAACCCCTCGCGCAGAAAATAGTTGCTGTGCCCCGGGATCGGCGGGACCTAGGAGGCCACGGAGCGCGGCCGCCACGAGGGGCGGTCGAGAATCTTCTCCGCGACGAGCGCAGCATCGCGCGTCTGCCGTACGTCGTGGACGCGGAGCACGTCGGCGCCGGCCGCGAGCGCGAGCACCGAGGAGGCGACCGAGCCGCCGATCCGCTCGCCGACCTCGCGCCCGGTGAGCTTGCCGATGAAGCTCTTGCGCGAGGTGCCGACCACGAGCGGCAGCCCGAGGTCGCGGAGCTCCCCGAGCCGCCGCAGGAGCTCGAGGTTGTGGGAGAGCGTCTTGCCGAAGCCGACGCCCGGATCGATCCAGATCCGGCCCTCCTCGACCCCCACCGCGACCGCCGCGTCGGCGCGCTCGGCGAGGAACGCCTTGACCTCGTCGACGACGTCCCCGTAGCGGGGGTCGTCCTGCATCGTCCTCGGGGTACCGAGCATGTGCATGAGCACCACGACGCATCCCCGGTCGGCGCAGAGGGCCGCCAGTTCGGGCTCCGCGCGCAGCGCGGTCACGTCATTGACGATCTCGGCTCCGGCGTCGAGGGCCGCCTCGGCGACCGCGAGCTTCGACGTGTCGATCGAGACCGAGGCCCCGCGCCCGTACTCGCCGGCAAGCGCGGCGATCACCGGCTCGACCCGAGCCAGCTCCTCCTCCGCCGACACCGCGGCCGCCCCGGGCCGGGTCGACTCGCCGCCGACGTCGAGGATGTCGGCGCCGTCAGCGGCGAGCTCGCGTCCGTGGGCGATCGCCCGCGCGGGATCGAGGAACTCACCGCCATCGGAGAACGAGTCCGGCGTCACGTTGACGATGCCCATGATCCGCGCCATGGGCCCAGTATCACGCTCCCGCCGGTCCGGCTCCCGAGCTGACGCCTCAGTCCCTACGCGTCAGGAGTCCGCGCGCATCTCCGCGCCGGCGAGGCCGGGACGCGGCTGCGGCATCGGGCGCGGGCCCTCGTGGGCGGCGCTCTTCTCCGGTTCGGGCTGCTCCGGCTCGGGCTCGACGTCCTCCTCGTCGGCGGGGAAGACGTCCTCCTCGGAGGCACCCTCGAGCAGCTTCGCGAACTCGACCGCGTCGATCGTCTCGCGCTCGAGGAGGATGTTGGAGATCCGGTCGAGCTGGTCGCGGTTATCGATCAGGATGTCCTTGGCGGTCTGGTGCGCCTCCTCGACGATGCGCCGGATCTCGTCGTCGATCTCGCGCGCGATCTCATCCGAGTAGTCGGGCTCGGTGCCGAACTCGCGCCCGAGGAAGGGCTGGCCGCGGTCGTGGCCGAAGACGCGGGGCCCGAGGCGCTCGGACATCCCGTAACGCATCACCATCTGCTTCGCCGTCGACGTCACCTTCTCGAGATCGTTCGACGCGCCGGTCGTGATCTCGCTGAAGACGATCTCCTCCGCGGCGCGGCCGCCGAGCGTCATTGCCATCGTGTCGGCGAGCTCGGCGCGGGTGGTCAGGAACTTGTCCTCGCCCGGCAGCGAGATCGTGTAGCCGAGGGCCTGCCCGCGGCCGATGATCGAGACCTTGTGCACCGGGTCGCAGTTCGGCAGCAGGTGGCCGACGATTGCGTGGCCCATCTCGTGGAAGGCGGTGACCAGGCGCTCCTTCTCCGACATCACCCGCGTCTTCTTCTCCGGGCCGGCGATCACGCGCATGATCCCCTCTTCGAGCTCGAGCATCGTGATCTCGCGCTTGCCCGAGCGCGCCGTCAGGAGCGCGGCCTCGTTGATCAGGTTGGCGAGGTCGGCGCCGGTGAAGCCGGGTGTCTGGCCGGCGAGCGCGTCCAGGTCGATCTCCTTCGCGAGCGGCTTGCCGCGCGTGTGGACCTCGAGGATGCGCTTGCGGCCACGGCGGTCCGGCCGATCGACGACGACCTGACGGTCGAAGCGACCTGGCCGCAGCAGCGCCGGGTCGAGGATGTCGGGCCGGTTGGTGGCGGCGATGAGGATGATGTTGTCCTTCATCTCGAACCCATCCATCTCGACGAGGAGCTGGTTCAGGGTCTGCTCGCGCTCGTCGTGACCGCCGCCCATGCCAGCGCCGCGATGGCGGCCGACGGCGTCGATCTCGTCCATGAAGATGATGCAGGGGGAGTTCTGCTTCGCCTGCTCGAACAGGTCGCGGACGCGGCTGGCGCCGACGCCGACGAACATCTCGACGAAGTCGGATCCGGAGATCGAGAAGAACGGCACGCCCGCCTCGCCGGCGACGGCTCGGGCGAGCAGCGTCTTCCCGGTCCCGGGGGGTCCGTAGAGGAGGACGCCCTTCGGGATCCGGGCGCCGAGCGCCTGGAACTTCTTCGGGTTCTCGAGGAACTCCTTGATCTCGTGCAACTCCTGAACCGCCTCGTCGACCCCGGCGACGTCGCGGAAGGTGATCTTCGGCGCGTCCACAGACATTCTCTTGGCTCTTGACTTGCCGAAGCTCATCACGCGTGAGCCGCCGCCCTGCATCTGGTTCATCAGGAACAGCCAGAAGCCGAAGAAGAGGAGGAAGGGAAGGATGTAGGTGAGGATCGAGAGGAAGCTGGAGCCGCCGGTGCCCTCGACCTTCGTGTCGATGCCCTCGGTGCGCAGCGTGTTGACGAGCGCCTGCTCGGACTCTGACGGGTAGCCGATCGTGTACTCCTCGTCACCACCGGCCTCGGTGACGGTGACGGTGTCCGTCTTCTGCTTCAGCGTGACGCTCTCGATCGAGCCCGGCCGCTGCGTGATCGAGGTGTAGAAGTCGCTGTAGCTCGGCGCCTCCTCGGGCTCGTTCGGGCTGATCAGCCGCTGGGCGAAGAATGCCAGCACGATCACGATCAGGATCGGGAACGCGGCGCTTCTGAAGAACCTTCTCATCGGTGTGTTTTCGGCATGCGCAGCGGGGATTCGATCCCCGCGGAGAGTTGGATCAGCGTACCAGGGTGACTAAACGCGTCATGAAGGTCAAACCGCGCCTGAAACGCGCCTGTGCAGGCGGAACGGGCAACTACTCGTTCAACGCGGCGACGTAGCCCAGGTTGCGGTAGCGCTGGCCGTGGTCGAGGCCGTATCCGATCGCGAACCGGTTCGGGATCTCGAACCCGACGTAGCGGATCGGCAAATCGATCCGGCGGCGCTCGGGCTTCGTCAGCAGCGCGCAGACCTCGAGCGAGCGCGGGTCCCGCGCTCGCAGGTTCTTCATCAGGTAGTGGAGGGTGAGGCCGGAATCGACGATGTCCTCGATCAGGAGCACGTCGCGGCCCTCGATCGAGGCGTCGAGGTCCTTGAGGATGCGGACGACCCCGGAGGAGTCGGTCGCCGAGCCGTAGCTCGAGACGGCCATGAAGTCGATCTCGCAGGGGACCTCGAGCTCCCGCATCAGGTCAGCCAGGAAGAGCACGGCGCCCTTGAGCACGCCGATCATCACCAGATCGCGGTGCGCGTAGTCCCGGGTGATCTCGGCGCCCAGCTCGGCGACCCGGCGCTGCAGGTCGTCCGCCTCGATCAGGGTCTCGCCGATCGCCGGATCGGACGGCGCCCCGGCAGCTTCGCCGCTTGCGTTCCCCACGCGCCTATTCCAGCACGCGGGCGCTCAGCAGGGCCACGCGGTCGGTGCGCTCGCCGAGCCTGAAGTCCTCGGAGACCGCGACGCCGGCGACCCACGCGATCACGCCGTCCACGGTCACAACCGGGACGTGCCGGCGGAGCGAGCGCGGAACGCCGCTGTCGGTGAACAGGTCGCCCAGCGTCTTCGTCCCCCGCATTCCGAGCGGTCGGATCCGGTCTCCCTGCCGCCAGGTGCGGACCTCGATCCGCCCGCTCATGCTTCCCGCGTCGAGCGTGGCGACGTCGGGGCCCGCAGGTGTCATGGGCGCCGGGCGGACCTCCGCAAGCACCTCCCAGCCGGGAATCCGCGCGCGTCCCGGGATCGAGAGCGAGACCGGCGCAGGGGCCGCGTCGGCGGTGGCGACGAGGAAGCGGACGAAGCCGGACTCGCACGAGGCGACCAGGCCGCCTCCGAGCTCGACGGTGCCGCCCTCGCGGCGCCCCGCCAGCCGGATGATCTCCGCCGCATGCGCGCGCCCGAGGACGACGGGCCGGCCGGCCGCGCGTTCGGCAAGCGCGCGCAACGCGAGCCTGCGCAACCCTGACTCGAACCGCACCAGGCGGGACGCGTCGATCGCAACCGCTCCGGCGCCGGCCCCCGCCCCGTTCAGCTCCTCGAGCACGACCCGTTCGAGCAGCTCCGCCTCCTCGGCGAGCTCCGCCCTCGTTTCCGCGATGTTGGCGACCGCGGCCGAGTTGATCCGCTCGAGCTCCGGAAGGACCGCGGCGCGGATGCGGTTGCGGGCGAAGCGCCGGTCGTCGTTGGTCTCGTCGTCGACGAACGGCAGCGCCGCGGCCCTCGCCAGTGCCCGCACGCGGTCGCGCTCGAGCTTCAGCAGGGGGCGGATCACGCGGCCGCTCCGCGGGGCGAGCCCGAGCAGAGCACGGGTGCCAGGCGAGCTCGCGAGCCGGTAGACGACCGTCTCGGCGACGTCGGTGCGGGTGTGGCCGGTCGCGATCCAGTCGGCGCCGCTTCGCTTGCGCAGCCCGTCCGCGGCGCGGTAGCGCAGGTCGCGAGCCGACGCCTGCATGTTGCCGGGCTCGAGCTCTTCCGGGCGCTCGATGTGGAGGTCGATGCGAAGCGCGGCGCAGAGCTTGCGGCAGGCGGCCTCGCCGTCACGCGCGCGAGGGCGCAGGCCGTAGTTCAGGTGCAGCGCGTGCACCCGCTCGGCCCCGAGCTCATAGGTGAGGCCGGCCGCGGTACAGGCGGAGTCGGCTCCGCCGGAGAGCATGACGACGACCGAAGTCGCCGGCCCGCCGATCAGGCCGCTCGAGCCGACCGCCGCCCCGAGCTCCTGTAGAGCCTCCAGCCGAGTGCGCACGGCGCGATCTTACGCCCGCCTCGGGCGGCAAACCCGGGCTTGATCATCTGGGTCGGGTTCGCGGCTCCGGGTCGACCCCGCGCGCCCGGGCTACGAACAGCTCGACGGGGTCGGGGAAGCCCTTCAGCTCGACCCGGCCGATCGGATCGAAGTCGAGGTAGGCCGAGTCGCCGATCGCGTCGGCGACCGCGGTCGTCACCATCACCTCGCCGCCGAGCGCCCGTGCGACCACCCGGTGCGTCAGGTTCACCTCGGTGCCGAAGTAGTCGGCGTCGCGGTAGACGGCGCGCCCGTAGTGGATCCCGACCCGCGGCTGGGGACGCTGCTGGAACAGGGTCAGGAAACCCACGGACCACTCGGTCAGCGTCACCGGGTCCGGGGAGACGATCATCACCTCGTCGCCGATCGTCTTCACGATCAGCGCCTCGTTCGGGAGCGTCGCCTCGACCGTCTCGACGAAGCGCTCGATCAGGTCGAATGCCTCCTCGTCGCCCTCCTCCTCCGTGTACCGGGTGAAGCCGGTGAGGTCGACGAAGCAGAAGGCCATCTGCACGCGGCCGAGTTGCTTCTGGCCGGCGAAGTCGACCTCCATGTGGCCGACGACGTCCTGCTCGAGGTAGAAGCGCAGGTAACGCTGGTGGATGTACTCCATCAGCGGCAGCGTCCGCGGCAGGAGGTCGCGGGCGAGGCCCTCCATCTCCTCCGCCATCTCGAGCGCGTCGACGCCCTGGCGGATCAGCGGCTCGTGTACATAGAGGTGGAAGAGCCGCACCTCCGCCTCGGCGATCTTGCGGATCGACTGCGCGTAGACACGGACGAGCTGGAGCATCGCCACGAGCGGCAACCCGGAGCTCAGGACGTCGGCCATCATCGCGAGGGCGACGACGTCCTCCTCGTTCATCGTTCCCTCGAGTGCGGTCGGCGTGCCGAGCAGGGTCATCACCCGCTCGATCAAATCCTCCTCGAGACCGGTGCGCTCGGCGGCCTCGGCGCGCGAGATCCCGCGCTCCGCCCCCGGGAGCAGGTCCTCCATGTACCCGAAGGCGAGCCTGCCGTCGCGAACCGCGCGGCGAAGCTCGGGCAGCGAGTGCCCACGCTCCCGCATCCGCGCGACAACCCTGGCCTGAGCGGCGGCGGCGGTGGTCCAGCGCTCGCCCCTGACCGGGATCACCTTCTCCTTCGCCCACCGCTTCAGGGTCGAGGAGGAGACACCGGAGAGGCGCGAGGCCTCGGCCAGAGAGATGTGATCCTGGGCGACGATGAAGCGATCCTACGGGCGCGCGGCGGAGCGAAGTGTGAGAGGCGAGCGACGGCCGAGAAAGTGGTTGACGCAGGCTGGCTCGCGGCGTAGTGTGACCGTTACAAGATGGCAACAGGCCGGTAGTGGGCCATGAGCTCCCCCGCCCTTCGGCGACTGGGGCCCGGAGCGAAAAGCCCGCGAGGCGCACACCGCGCCGCAGGCCGACGAAGCGGGCCGTGAGCCCGCAGAGCGACGGGGCCGATTCGACCCCGTCGCTCTCATATATAGGGCCGCGGGTCAGGCACTTCAGCGTGCTACGCCCGAGCCTGTGCCTAGTGCAGGTGCCTGACCACGGAGCGCGTTACGCGCCGCGTTTCTCCGTCGCGGGCACCTGACGCGCCGTAGCGCTTTCGCAGTGGGGTGGGTGTCCGAGTTGCGCGGATTCGCGCGCCTCTCGCGTGCCTTGTGACGGTCGACGGCTGTGCGAGCCGCCGGGACGCCCCGACCATCGTTGCTTGGACGGTTGGGTAGTCCATGGCCTACCTGATCGTCCAACCAGGGGGCTGCGATCTGCAAGGCGACGCAGCCAGACCTACGTCTGGGCGCTCGCGCGACCTGAGCTGCGGTGCTTCTAAGCCGCGACGAGGTCCGGGTAGCTCGCGCGCACTACCTCGCGGTAGGGCTCGCACAGCAGGCGGGTCGCCGGTAGGTAGACGAGCGCGGCTCGTGATTCGCCCCGGAAGCGCGCCTGGCCTCGGGCGATCGCGATCGCGAGGCTCTCGCGGCCCTGGAGGAAGCGGTTGGCGACGGCCGAGTCCATCTCGAGCTCGAGCGTCGGGCGCCAGTCGCCGTGGTCGCCGAAGGACCAGCTGAGGCGGCGTGCCCCCTCGACCGCGGTCACGTCGAGGACGAGATCAGCGTCCGGGAACTGGAAGCGCATCCGCATCTCGGTCGCCCCGAGCAGCGGGCCGATCTTCTCGTCCGAGGCGGCGAGCTCGAGCGTGCGCTCGAGGGCGGCGCGAAACTCAGCGGGACGAACGCCGGGCTCGGCCTTTGCCCGCGTCCGCTTCGCCGCCGCCGTCGATCTCATAGCCGCTCCATATCCCAGCGCGAGTCTATTCGCACAAGAACTCCGGCAACCCGCGCAGGAGCTCGCTCCTGCGCGGAACGTTTGTATTCCTGCGCGGGTCGGCCGCCGCTCTCAGAGGAAAGCGGGTCCCCGTTTGACGAGGTTCTCGTAGAGCTTGTCCTGGATCGTCTCGCGGACGCGCTCGGAGATCTCGAACACGGTCCGCTGGTCCTCGGCGGCGTCCGGGGGGTAGCCGGAGACGTCGACCGGCTCACAGAACTCGATCCGCCATCGGGACGGCAGCGGCACCAGCCCGAGCGGGCCGAGCCATGGAAACGTCGGCGTGATCGGGACGAACGGCGCCCCGGTCGCCCTCGCCAGCGTATCGCTCTGCCCCAGCTTCGGATAGATCTCCTCCGAGCCGACGACCGCGACGGGGACGATCGGCGAGCCGGTCTCGAGCGCGACCTCGACGAACCCGCCGCGGCCGAAGCGCTGGAGTCGATAGCGCTCCGAGAACTGCTTGCCGGTCCCCTTCACCCCCTCGGGGAAGACCATCACCAGCTCATCCTCGAAGAGCAAGCGGATCGCGTTCTGCGGCCGCGCCGGGACCCCGCCACCGCGGCGGATGAACACGGAGACGAAGGGGAGGACGAACGCCCAGTCGAGGACCATGAAGCGCGGCCAGCGGGGCAGCGGGTGCTCCTTCATGATCGCCATCGTCATCATCGTCGCGTCGAATGGGAACAGCGAGCCGGCGTGGTTCGCGACCAGCAGGGCGCGGCCGTGCGCCGGGACGTGCTCCACCCCCTCGGTCTCGACCCGCCACCAGACGCGGTACAGGAACTCGAAGAGCGGGAAGACGGCCTCGGCGAACTGCTCGTCGAAGCCCCACTCGTCCTCGTGGTACTCGCCGCGGAGGCGGCCGACGATCGCCTCGAACGCACGACCGACCTGACTCGGCAGCGAGTCGGCCGCCCGCTGGGCGGCGCTCAGGGGGTCGAGCCCTGACTCCACCCCGCCGCGGAGCTCCCGCAGGAAGTCTCCGACGGCCTCGGGCGAGATCGGGGCCGCGCCCGGCCCGGCGCTCATCTGCCGGCCCCGATCAGGCGGCCGCCGAGCGAGCCGAGGTGGACCGGGGGGCCGATCCGCCTGGCCTCCGTCCGTACGGCGAGGTCGCGGATCGCGCCGACGGCGTCGAACTCCGGCTCGTAGCCGAGCTCGGTCCGCAGCCGCCCGTTGTCGACGCCGCGGCCGAAACGCAGCAGGCGGACGCCGTCCCCGACGAGGCCGCCCGCGCCGAGCCGGCCGGCGAGCCGTTGGATCGCCGGCTCGAACAGAGGCGCCGGGATGCCGACCGCGGGGCGACGAAGGATGCGCAGGGCGCGGCTGAGCGAGACGGAACCGCCGGGGGCGACGTTGACCGCGCCGGCGAGCGGGTCGCGGACCGCTGCCTCCAGGGCTCCGGTCGCATCGTCGGCGTGCAGGAACTGCAGGCGAGGATCGAAACCGAGCTGGACCGGGACGAGCGGCAGCGTCAGGTAGCGGACGAGCGGACTCTCGAAGCCGACGCCGATCTCGGGCTGGCACCGGAGCATCGTGCAGGTGAGCTGCGGGTGGCGCCGGGCGAAGTTGTCGAAGTACTCCTCGAGCTCGGAGATGTCGCGCTGAAACCGCGAGCGCATCGGCATCGCGCGCGCCAGGTCCTCGGTGAAGAAGGCGGGCGAGGGCCCTTCGCAGCCGTAGATCGCGGCGGAGCCGCGCACGATCACCGTCCGCAGGGTCTCCGTTCGCTCGCATGCGGCGAGCAGCTGGAGCGTCCCGATCACGTTGATCTCGTGCAGCGCCCGCGCGGGCCGCCCTGGCTCGGGGTAGAGGAGGATCCCGCAGTGGACGACCGTGTCGGGCTCGGTCGAGGGCAGCAGTCGCGAGATCACCGGGCTGCGGATGTCCGCCTCGATGAACTCGGTGCGCTCGAGATCGGCTCGCGGAGGGTGGCTGTCGATGCCCGCGAGGTAGGAAACCGACGGATCCCGCTCGAGCCGACGCGCGAGCTCGGCGCCCCAGTGGCTCGAGATGCCGGTGATGACGATCCGGCGCCCTGAGCCCATAGCCTAACCCTCTGCTCGAGGCTTAGGACCCGCATCCGGCGGGCCTTGACGTGCCTCGCCCGCGGCTTCCTCCCCCTCGGCGCTGGCGAAGTTGTGCTCGAGCTCCGCGAGCCGGGTCTCGAGCTGTTCGAGCCGCCTGCCGACCTCGGTCGTCGCCTCTTGGCCGCGCCGGGCGAGCTCGGCACCCGCCTCCTGGCCGCGGCGAGCGAGCTCGTCGCGCGCGTCGCGACCGCGTCGCACGACCTCGTCGACGAGCTCCGTGGCCCGCTCGCGCGTGCCGGCGGCCGATCCGGCGGTCGAGCGCATCGTCCGCTCGACCGCGGCGCGCAACGCCTCGGCGACGCCGCCGTCGGGGAGCTCGGGAGCGTCGGGGTCCGCTTCTTGCGGTTTGCCCGGTTTGTCCGAAAGGTCGTTCATCGGCCTCGACGGAGGATAATCCCGCGCCGGTGACCGCCTATCTCCGCCCCACCGGGCCAATTGCCGACGACGTCCTGCTCTCAGCGGACCCCGCGGTCTGCATGGCGCTCGCGCAGCTGCTCGTCGAGCGCCCGCTCATGGCCAACCACGCCTACGGGCTCTGGGGTTACTCGGGACGCCGCCCGGGTGGGCGTGAGCTGACGATTCAGGCAACCGGGATCGGCGCGGCGAGCGCCGCCACCGTGCTCGGCGAGCTCGCGTCCCACGGCGCCCGGCGAGCGATCAGCGTCGGAGTGCTCGAACCCGCCGCCGGCTCGCCGCGCGGCCGTCGCTTCGTCGTCTCGGGCGCGCACGCCCTCGACGGCACCAGCCGCGCCCTGGGAAGCGCCGAGCTCGCGCTTCCCGATCCGGCGCTGACGGCCCGCCTGCGCAAGGCCGCGGGCCCAGAGGCGGGCGAGGGTCACGTGCGCACGGCGGACCCCGGATTTGTAGACGGCCCGGAGGTGAACGGCGTCGTCGCCACCGACCTCGCTCTCGCGGCCCTGTTCGCTGCAGGCGCCCATACAGGCGTCGCCGTCGCCGCCGCCTTCCTCTCCGGCTCCAGCGAGCACGCCGACGGCGAGCTGCCCGAGGGCCTTGGCGCGCTGGCGGGCGCCTGCGCGGAGGCGTTCGAGGCCTGAGGCGAGGCTAGGCGGAGTCGCCGGCGGCCGGCTCGCCCGAGGGCTGGGGGCGCCGGCCGAGCGCGCGGACCTCGTCGAGCACGTCGTCGAGGCGGTCCTCGAGGTCCTCGAGGCGGGAGGACATCGACCGCAGCCGCTGCTCGAGTCGCTCGATGTCCGAGGCGGCGGCGAAGTTGAGCGCCCCCATCGCCGAGCGCTGCGCCCCGGCGGCGCGCTCCCCGGCGCCGAGCGCCTTCTTCACCGCCTCATTCACGAGCGGATTGTCGATCAGCGCCTGTGCGAGCTCGCCCACGGCTTCCTCGCTTCGGGCCCGGAGGTTTGTTCGGTCAGCATCGGTCATCTGAGGGTAGGCAGGGTAAACCTTTAAGAAAGCTGCCGAGAATGCCGATCAGAGAGCGACCCCGGTGGCGGGTCGAAGCGTTCATTCACAGCGAGAACCTTCGCACGCATCCGCCTAGGTGGGATACGGTTTCGCCCTCGGTTCTTACGTTGCAGACAAACCCCCCAACAAGTAGCGTTCGGCTCGCTCGAGAGCAGGCGATGCGAGCAGCCCCCGGAGGCACTCCATGCCCCCGGCGTCGCCGACGAGCGCAGGAGAGATGAGAAGCAAGCTTCTACTCGTGATCGCGCTCGCGATCCTCGGCATCACCGCCACGGCGGGCGGCGTCAGCGCGGCCGGCGGCGGCAGCCTGATCGGCGTCGGCGAGAGCGGCGTCGAGATCAACCTTCCTACCGGCGAGGACCTGGACCAGCTTCAGGTCCTGCCGCAATGCTCGAACCTCGCCGACGACGACTCCGACGGGATCACCGATCTCGCCGACCCCGACTGCGCCGGCCCCCTCGATCCTTCCGAGTCCGGCACCGGCGCTCCCGCGACGCCCGAGGAGACCGAACCCTCGACCAGCGGCGGTGGCGGTGGTAACGGCGGGGGCTCGAACGGTGGCAACGGCGGCGGAGAGACCGGCGGCGGCAACGGCGTCGGCGGCGGCACGATCGGCGAGACCTCCGGCGGTGGCGGACGCGGCGAGGCCGATCCCGCTGACCAGGCCGTCGTCGGCGACGACGATCCGGATGAGACCGACGACGCACGCGAGCCGCTCGAGCCGACGGAGGACCGCAACTCCGACGGCAGCCCGACCGATACGAACGCCGGACTGACGATCGCCGACTTCGGCCCGGCCCCGGTCGGCGTGCCGAACCCGGTCATCGACTCCTTCTCGATCCCACCCTTCCTCCTCCCGATCTACCAGGCCTGCGGAACCCAGTACGGGATCCCGTGGCAGGTGCTCGCCTCGATCAACAGGATCGAGACCGCCTTCGGGACCAACCTCAACATCTCCTCTGCCGGGGCGATGGGATGGATGCAGTTCATCCCCTCCTCTTGGAAGATGTACGGGGTCGACGCCAACGAGGACGGGCGGAAGGACCCCTATAACCCGAACGACGCGATCTGCGCCGCGGCCCGCTACCTGCGCGCCGCCGGCGGCCAGGAGGACCTCCGCACGGCGATCTTCGCCTACAACCACGCCGACTGGTACGTCGACGAGGTGCTCCTGTACGCGAACCAGTACGGGAAGCTTCCGAGCGCCCTGATCAGCTCCCTCACCGGACTCACCGAGGGCGCCCACTTCCCGGTCGCCGCCAACGCGCGCTACGCGGACGACATCTCCGAGCGCGAGGCGATCAAGAACTCCGCCCCGACGAAGGGCAACACGGGGAACGCGGCGCAGGTGATCGAAAGCTCACCCACACGTCGAGGTATAGACATCTTCGCCCGCGAGGGTGCCCCGGTGGTCGCGGTCAACGACGGCGTCGTCACCGAGATCGGCAAGAACGAGAAGCTCGGTCGCTACCTGATCCTCAAGGACGCCTACGGGAACCGCTTCACCTACGCCAACCTCGGCGAGGTCTCCGAGGTCTTCCCGGTGCCGAAGGAGGCGGAGCTCGAGCCGAAGGACTTCAAGCTCGTCAGCCCCGACGACGACGATGAGCCGACCGAGCCCGCGAGCGCCGGGGCCGATCAGCCCGCCGCGGGCGAGCCGGCGGATGACGGCAAGGACGAGAAGCAGAGCGCGAAGCAGGACGAAGAGAAGGCCGTCGAGCCTGTGGAGGCCGAGGACGCCGACGCCGGTCCGGTCAACACCGAGGACTCGCGCGAGCGCCTCTACGCCTTCCCCGAGCGGGCGGCGAACGACGACCGCGCCGACCTCACCGGCCAGCTCGACTCGCTGCTGGGCGACCGCTTCCCCGGCTACGAGTCGTTCAAGGCCTACTTCTCCGGCGTGCTCCGCTTCGACGAGAAGACGATGGAGCTCGAGCGCCTCGAGGAGGGCTCGCAGGTGATCGCCGGCACCGTGCTCGGCAAGATCGGTCAGACCGACGACTTCGCCCCCCGCGTCCACTTCACGATCCGGCCGGCCGGCCGCGGCGCGCCGACGATCGACCCGAAGCCGATCCTCGACGGCTGGAAGCTCCTCGAGGCGACGGCGATCTACCGCGCCGCCGGCGACAACCCCTTCACGGACGGCGCCACAGTCGGCCAGGTCCTGCTGATGAGCAAGACGCAGCTGATCGAGCGCGTGCTCACCGATCCGAGGATCGAGATCTACGCCTGCGGCCGCGAGGACATCCGCACCGGCCAGATCGACCGCCGCATCCTCGCTCTGCTCGAGTACCTCGCCGAGCGCGGCTTCCGCCTCACGATCACCTCGCTCAAGTGCGGCCACTCCGTCTACACGACTTCCGGCAACGTCTCCCACCACTCGTCCGGCAACGCCGTCGACATCGCGCAGATCAACGGTCTCCCGGTGCTCGGCAACCAGGGGCGGGGCTCGATCACGGAGGCCCTCGTGCGCGACACGATGGAGCTCCAGGGAACGATGTACCCGGCCCAGATCATCTCGCTGATGGACATGGGCGCGAACACCTTCGCGATGGGCGATCACGCCGACCACGTCCACGTCGGCTTCCAGCCCGTCGCCGGCACCGGCCCGAACGCGCTCGCACAGCAGTTCGACCAGATCCTGAAGCCGGATCAGTGGGAGCGCCTGATCGACCGCATCGGCGAGATCGACAACCCGACGGTCCCGACCGAGCCCTCCGAGTTCGCCCTGCCGGCCGAGGAGGGCCACGAAGAGAAGCCCGCCGGCAAGCAGAAGGCCGGCAAGCAGAAGTCGGGCAAGTCGGGCAAGGCCGTCGGCGGCGCGGCCGAGCGCGCCTCGAGCGCCCACATCGGCGAGTAGCCGTAGCCTGCGGCCATCGCCGAGCGCCTCCCCTTCGTCCAGCTGGAGCTCGCGGGAACCGTCGGCCTCGCCGAGTCCCGCTACCTCGCGCGAACCCGGATCGGGTGCTCGTGATCACGATCTTCGATGCCCCCGAACCGCCGCGGCGGCGGCTGCGAAAGTCGCGGCCCAAGCCGGTCGACCCGGAGGCCACGCCCACCCCGGTCCCGGTCACGCTGTTGACGGCGGTCCGGACCGAGGCGCTCGGTGACGAGGGCGCGGCCCAGGCCTGGCTCCAGACGGTGGCCGAGGACGAGGATTCGCGCGACGCCGAGATTGCCGACCGCCCTGGTGCTGATCAACGCCGCCGTCCACGCGCACCGCGTCGCCTCGCTCGACGGCCACCTGCCCGACATCTCGACCACCCACGCGCTCACGGTGCGGATCGGCTACGGCGATGGCGAGGGGCTCGCGGACGGCAAATGGGAGAAGGCGATCGAGCTCGCACGCGGCGCTCGGAGGAAGCGCACGGAGCTACTCGCTCCGCAGGAGAAGGTCGCCGCGATCCTCGGCGGGCGGGAGACGCTCGACGCGGCGACCGGCGCGATCCTCCGCGCCCGCGTCGACCTCGACTCGGGTCGCGCACGCGACGCCGCGCTCCAGCTCCGGATGGGGCTCGAGGCGATACTCGCCGACCACGAGAGCTTCGGCAAGAGCGGCCAGGAGGAGGATCTGGCCGCGCTGAAGGAGCGACGCAGGGCGGTCGGGGAGATCGCCGGGGAGGCACTCTCGGGCCCCCTCGGCCCGGGGCGCGTCGAGGCTCTCGGTGAGACCCTGGGCCTCTGCGAACGCGTCCTTCGCCGCCGGCGTGCTTACGGGTAGGGAGCGGGACGCCTAACCCTCGCGCTCGAGCACGATGACCGGGATCTCCCTGTCGGTCCGCCGCTCGTACTCGTCGTAGGGCGGGTAGTAGCCGGCCATCGTCCGCCACAGCTCCGGTCTCTCCCCCGGACTCGCCTGCCGCGCCCGGCACTTGTACCGCTCGCCCTTGACCTGCACCTCGACCTCGGGATCCGCCTTCAGGTTGAGGGACCAGGGCGGGTGCGTCGGTGCGCCTCCGTTGGACGCGATCAGCACCAGATCGTCACCACGGCGCCCGTAGATCAGCGGCGTGGTCCGCTTCTCGCCCGACTTGCGGCCTGTGGTGGTCAGCAACAGCACGAGGGCCTCGCGCCAGTAGTGACCCTCCTCGCCGTCGGTCGCCAGGTAGCGCTCGACGTGCTCTTGGCCATAGAGCTCGGGCATGACTCGATCATGCCACGACCGTGATTCGGCTGCGAGCTAGAGCTCCGCGAGCACGGCCTGCAGCTCGTCGACGACGTCGCCGTCGAGCTTCACCGTGGCTTCGTCGTCGTAGGGCGTCGGGCCCCTGGGTGACGATGGCGATCCGGCCGCCCGCCGAGAGCGTCAGCCTCGGGCAGCCCGGCGACCGGGTAGACCTCGAGTGAGGAGCCGACGCAGAGCAGCAGGTCGGCGTTCGACGCACAGCGCCTGCGCCTCGGCCATCGCCGCGCTCGGGCAGCATCTCGCCGAAGAGGACGACGTCGGGCTTGACCTTGCCCATGCAGCAGGCGCAGGTCGCGACGCCGTCGTCGTCGAAGAGCTCGCCCACGTTCTCGAGCGGGTAGCTGGCGCCGCAGGTGGTGCAGCTCGAGGTCGCGATCGAGCCGTGGACCTCGACCAGCCGCTCGCTGCCGGCCTTCGCGTGCAGGCGGTCGATGTTCTGGGTGATCACGCCGTCGAGCGTGCCGCGGCGCTCGAGCTCGGCGAGCGCCTCGTGGGCCGCGTTCGGCTCGCTTCTCGCCGAGGTCGGCGAAGCGCGGCCGGTAGAAGCTCCAGAAGCGCTTCGTGTCGCGATGGAAGGCGTCGATGTGGGCGACCTCCATCGGATCGACCTTCTCCCACATCCCCTTGCCCGGGGTGCGGAAGTCGGGGATGCCCGACGGAACGCGAGATCCCGGCGCCGGTCAGCGCGACGACGGAACTCGGCCTCGCGGATGAGATCGGCGACGCCGCGCGGCGCCGCCCGGTGCGCTACTTCCCCTGCCACTTGGGCGTGCGCTTGCCGAGGAAGGCGCCGATCCCTTCCTTGGCGTCCTCGCGTGCGGAAGGCAGTCGCGAACCCCTGCTTCTCGTTGTCGATCCCCGGATCGAGGCCGGTGTCCGTGGACGCCTGCTTGACCTGCTCGACCGCGAGCGGCGCCTGGCCGGCGAGCTTGCGGGCCCAGGAGAGCGCGGTGTCGAACAGCTCGTGGTCGGGGACGACCCGGTTGACGAGCCCGTAGGCCTCGGCGCTCGCCGGCGAGGATCGCGTCGCCGATCAGGTTCATCTCGAGCGCCTTGCTCGTGGCCGACCAGGCGCGGCAGCCGCTGGGTGCCGCCGAAGCCGGGGATGATCCCGAGCTTGATCTCGGGCTGGCCGAAGACGGCCGACTCGGCGGCGATCCGGAAGTCACACGCCATCGCCAGCTCGCAGCCGCCGCCGAAGGCGAGCGAGTTGACGGCGGCGATCGTCGAGACCCGGTTCGAGCCGAGCTCCCGCAGCAGCGCGTGACCGTCGTGGATCAGCTCCTCGCCGCCGGCCTCGTCCATCTGGGTGAACGCCTTGATGTCGGCGCCGGCCGAGAAGACGACCGGCATCGAGGAGGCGATGACCATCGCGCCGATCTCGCCCTCGACCTTGACCCTCTCCCAGACGGTGCCGAGGTCCTCGATCACCTGCGGGGAGATCGCGTTCATCGGCGGGTTGGCGAGCCAGGCGATCGCGACGTCGCCGCGCGTCTCGAGCTTGACCGTCTCGGTCTGCTCGCCCTCGTCGGCCTGCGGATAGGCGTAGAAGCCCTGGCCCGAGCTGCATGCCCGAAGCGGCCCTGGGCGACGAGGCGCTTGAGGACCGTCGGCGGCGCGAAGCGCTCGCCGTGCTCCTCCTGCGGCCTCCTCGAGCTTCTCGAGCACCATGTCGAGGCCGACCATGTCGGCGCCCAGAACGGCGGGAAGAGCCCGCGGCGCGGGTCGAGCCCGGCGCCGGCCATCATCCCGAGGTCGATCTCGCGGACCGTCGCAGACGCCCTCCTCGAGCAGCAGGCAGGCCTCGACGAGCGCCTTCAGCGGTCAACAGCTCGGCGAGCGCCTCGCCGTCGGGCTCGCCGTCGCCGGGGATGTTCGGCTCGCCGTCCTTGTAGAAGCCCTCGCCGCCGGTCTTGGCGCCGAGCTTGCCGTCGGCGACCAGCTTCTGCATGCCCTTGTGGACGTAGAAGGAGTCGCCGTAGGACTCGCTGCAGGTGCTCGGCGACGTGGAGGACGGTGTCGAGACCGAGCATGTCGACCAGGAAGAACGGGCCCATCGGCGCGACGTTCGGCCGCCGCGACCGCCTCGTCGATCTTCTTGATCGAGAGGCCCTGCTCCTCCTGCGCGCGCCAGATCTCGCCGACCGCCGAGTTCAGGATCCGGTTGACGACGAAGCCGGGGACCTCGCGCGCAGGTGATCGGCTGCTTGCGGATCGCCTGGGCGAAGTTGAAGGCGGCCTGGACGACCTCGGGATGGTGTCCTCGCCCTCGATGATCTCGACCAGCGGCATCACCGAGGCCGGGTAGAAGAAGTGGAAGCCGACGACCTTCTCGGGGCGCAGCGTCGCGTCGCCCATCTCGGTGATCGAGAGCGACGGAGGTGTTGGAGGCGAGGATCGCGTGGCCCGGGGTGACCTCGTCGAGCTCGGCGTAGACGGCCTGCTTGATCTCCATCTTCTCCGGCGCGGCCTCGATCACGAAGTCGACGTCGCCGAAGGCGTCGTAGGTCGTCGTCCCCTCGATCAGGCCCATGACCTCCTCGAGGCGGGCGTCGGCCTGCTCCTGGGTCAGCTTCTCCTTCTCGACGAGCTGGTCGAGCTGGCCCTTGGTGACCTCGCGCGGCCTTCTCGAGGCCGTGGTCGACGAACTTCTGGTCGATGTCCTTGAGCACGACGGGGATGTCGGACGGCGGCGATCGCCTGGGCGATCTCACCGCCCATGGTGCCGGCGCCGACGACGGCGGCCTTGAAGACGAACATTCGGTTTTGATCCTCCGGGGGTTCTGAGGGGAAAGAGCCGAGCGGAATCTAGCGGGACAGGCGTCCCACCGACCGGACGTCCGGGCTACGCGTGCTCAAGCGGCGCGATCGGGTGGTGGAGGTGGAAGACGTTCTCCGGGTCGTACTCGGCCTTGACGGCAGCGAGGCGCTCGTAGTTCTCGCGCCCGTAGCCGGCGACGACTCGGTCGGCTCCCTCGTCGGGGATGAAGTTGAGATAGACGGCCCCGGTTGAGAACGGCCGCATGTCCTCGCAGACCGCCCGCGCCCAGGCGATCGCGCGCTCGTCGTCCCCCGGGTCCTCCCAGAGGCCGAATGGGTGGACGACCCAGGCGGCGTCGCGATAAGGCATCGGCCAGTCGCCTGCCTGCCGGGCGACCGCCCCGCCGACCGGGAAGGCGATGTGCTGGGTCGGCGACGGGACGATCATCTCCTCGCCCCTGGCGCAGTAGAGGTCGAGCGCCTCGTCGGGGAACTCGCGCAGGTACTCGGCCGACCAGTAGTTGCGGAAGCCGGGCGGGTCGTCGATCGCACATTGCAGCTCGGCGTACGGCATTTCGGCGATCAGCGCGCCCTCGGGCTCGAGCTCGAGGATGGGTGCAAGCACCTCGCGGGCCTCGTCCTCTCCGCCCACGTAGACGACGATCAGTCCCGCGATCCGCTCGCCGTGCAGATGACTGGGGACAAACTCCTCCGGCGGGCCGGTGAGGTAGGCGAGCCCGCCGCCAAGCTCATCCGGGGCGCCGGCGTCGACCAGGTCGCGGTAGCGACCGGCGAGCTCCCGTCCCGCATGCGAGGGCCACAGCAGGAGGCCGAATGTCGTCCGCGGCACCTCATGAAGGCGGAAGACGAGCTCGGTCGCGACGCCGAAGTTGCCGCCGCCCCCGTGGAGGGCCCAGAACAGCTCCGCGTTCTCGCCGGCGCTCGCCCTGGTGGTGCGCCCATCGGCGGTGACGAGGGTCACCGCCTCGAGGTTGTCCGCCGCGAGCCCGAACTTGCGCTCGAGCCAGCCCGACCCGCCACCGAGCGTGAGCCCGGCGACGCCGGTGGTCGAGACGCGGCCGCCGGTGGTCGCGAGGCCATGGAGCTGGCAGGCGCGATCGAAGTCGCTCCAGGTGGCTCCGCCCTGGACGGTGGCGGTGTTCGCCTCGGGGTCGATGGCGACGGCGTTCATCCGCCGCATGTCGATCACCAGACCCCCGTCGACCGAACTCGCCCCGGCGACGCTGTGGCCGCCTGAACGGATCGCAACCTCGAGCCCCTCGGAGCGGGCGTGGGCGAGGGCCGCGGCGACGTCGTCCGCGCTCGCGCACTGTGCGATCAGCGCCGGGCGCCGGTCGATCATCGAGTTGAAGACGGCCCGCGCCTCGTCGTACCCCCCGCTCTCCGAATCGAACACCGTGCCGCCGAACCCGCTCGCAAGGCTCTCTGTATCCATGGTCTATCCCTCCAACTGAGTGGTCGGCCCCACCCTAACGCGCGGTGGTTGAGATTCGTGTCGTTTGCGCCGCGGTCGTTACGCGCTGGGGTTCACGTCCACGAGGGCAGCTGCCTCCTCCGCCTCCTGTTTGAAGCGCACCAGGGTGCGCTGGAGCGATTGCCGCACCTGGCCGCGGACGAAGAGCCTGTCGGTGAGCCCCTTGAACGGTCCGCCGCCGCCGGCAATCCGGTACTCGAACGTCAGCGTCACCCGTGTCCCCTCGCCCTCCACCACGAACGCCGAGGTCAGCTCTCCGGCGCTCTCGGGGTCCGAGAACTCGATCCGGTGGCGCGTCCTGGGTGAATGCTCGACGACGCGCTCCTCCACTCTCCCGCGCCCGGCGGCGTTCGAGAGCCAGACGAGGGTCCCGCCGACCTCCGGGTAGCCCTCGGCGGACTCCACGGAGCCGAAGCCGTCGACCCAGGCCCGCCAGCCCCGCGGCTCGAAATAGTGACCCCAGGTCTCCGCCAAGGAGGCATCAACGAGAACGGATTCAGTGAGCTCCGCCACAACCGCAGCCTATGGGGCTGGCGGGGTGGATCCACAGAACATCCCGCAGCATGGACGCGAGGACGTTCCGGGGATCCACCTCCCCGGCCCCAACTCCTGGTGTGACCTACGGAATCGCGACCACCACCTCGCAGTTGACGCCGGCGTCCACCCCCTTGTCACCCCGGCAGTCGTCGATCTCGCTGCCGCCATCGAGCGAGTCGTCGCCGCCGCCGCCACTGAGCGCGTCGTCGCCGGCCCCGCCGATCACCGAGTCGGTGCCGACATCACCGCGCAGGATGTCCGCGCCATCGCCGCCGTCGATCACGTCGCTGCCATGGGACCCCTCGATCACATTGGGAGCGGCGTTGCCGATCAGCGTGTCCTCCTCGAGGGTGCCGGCGATGCGCTCGAACGTCGTCGACACGTTGTCGCCCTCGCACTGCGACGGGCAGTTGCGGCCGTCGTTGGCGAGGTCGTCGAGACTGACGCGGACGCCCGTCCGGGAGCCGCCGTAGTCGATGGCGTCCCCGCCCTCGCCGCCGGCGTACTCATCGGCGAGGCCGTCGGAGTACGCGTAGACGACGTCGTTGCCGGCGCCGCCGTCGACCGTGTCAGCGCCGCCCTGGTCCCAGATCCCGTCGTTGCCGGCGCCGCCCGCGACGTCGTCGTCGCCCTTGCCACCGTCGAGCGTGTCGCGCGACCCCGCCGGGCCCGCCGGGTCACCGATCAGCTCGTCGTCGTCGGGGCCGCCGTCGAGATCATCGCTCTCGGCTCCGCCAACCAGGCGGTCCGCCCCGGGGCCGCCCTCGATGTTGTCGCGGCCGCCGCCGCCGATCAGCTCGTCGGCGTCCTCGCCGCCCTCGATCCACTCGTCGTCGGCGCCGCCGCGAATCCGGTCCTCGCCGTCGCCGCCCTCGTACTGGTCCTCTCCCCCGCCGCCGTCGAGCTCGTCGTCGCCGCTGCCGCCGAGGAAGTTCTCAGCGCCCCTGCCGCCTCGGAGGCGGTCATCGCCCTCGCCGCCGTCGAGCTCGTACGCCTCGCCTGGCGCGCAGACGAGATCATCGCCGCCGAGGGCGCGGATGACCCCATACGCCTTCGAGTAGATCACGTCGTTGCCCTCGGTGCCGATGATCCGGTCCCGCTCGTCGGGCTTGATCACGGTCGCCTTCTTGCCGAAGCACTTCGGCGCCTTCGCCTCGGCGCCGGCCGCCGTCAGCATCGCGATCGATGCCGCGGTGGTCAGCGCCACCAGAGCCGCCCTGGTCCTCGTGTCGTTGAGCTTCATCGCTGCCTTCCTATCCCCCGCCGTGGCGGGATCTGAGTTCGGATTGAGGTTCGGCGATCGGCGGCGGGGCCGGAAGGGGTACTTGGGGTGATCAGGGCGCACCGAGGTGCGCTCCTCGGCACCTTGGTGTGAACGCAGGTAAGTTGCGGCCATGGAGGGGCCAGTCGGTGCGAGCCCGCCCTCGGCGGCGGACCTGAAGGCGCGGATCGAGGCCGAGCGCCGGGGCAAGCCGTTCCTGATCTGCCGCGACCACGCGGGCGAGCGGCTGCTCACCCTCGAGGCCGAGGTCGAGCGGGTCACCGTCGGTCGTGGCGACGAGGTCGACGTCACGTTCGATGACGAGCAGGTCTCCCGCCTGCATGCCGAGGTCGAGCGGATCGCCGGCGAGTGGACGGTCTCCGACGACGGCCTCTCGCGCAACGGCTCCTTCCTCAACGGCGAGCGGGTCTCGGGTCGCCGGCGGCTCGGCGACGGCGACGTGCTCACCTTCGGCGACAGCGAGGTGATCTTCCGCGCTCCGATCCCACCGCCCGGTGACGCCACGGTCGCCGCGCCCGACCGCCCCGAACCGGCGGAGCTGACGCAGACGCAGCGCAAGGTCCTGATCGCGCTCTGCCGCCCGTTCCGCGACGGCAGCGCCTACGCCACCCCGGCCACCAACCAGCAGGTCGCCGACGAGGTCTTCCTCTCGCTGGACGCGGTCAAGGGACACCTGCGCACCCTGTTCGAGAAGTTCGCCGTCGGCGATCTGCCGCAAAACCAGAAGCGCGTGCGCCTGGTCGAGCTGGCGCTGAAGAGCGGCGCGATCTCGATGCGCGACCTCGGATGACCACGGCCGGCGGGGGCGGCGCCGGCGAGCCCGGGATCGGCTCGGAGTTCGCGGGACACCGGCTCGACTCGGTTCTCGGACGGGGCGGCATGGGGATCGTCTACCGCGCCCTCCATCTGGCCCTCGACCGGCCCCGGGCGCTCAAGCTCGTGGCCCCCGCCCTCTCCGCCGACGAGCGCTTCCGCGAACGCTTCCGGCGCGAGTCGCGCCTCGCGGCTTCGATCGAGCACCCGAACGTGATCCCCGTCCACGAGGCCGGCGAGAGCGAGGGCCAGCTCTACCTCTCGATGCGGCTGGTCGAGGGCACCGACCTCCGAGAGCTCGTGACCTCCACCGGCCCGCTCACCGAGTCCGCCGTGGTCCAGGTCGTGACGGCGATCGGCGCGGCGCTCGACGCGGCACACGGAGCCGGGCTCATCCACCGTGACGTGAAGCCGGCGAACGTGCTGGTCGGCGCCGGCGGCGACTCGGGCCGCATCTTCCTCACCGACTTCGGCATCAGCCGCACCGAGGCGGCCGGCGAAACCGTGACCCGGACGGGCGAGCTCCTCGGCACCGCGGGATTCGTGGCGCCGGAGCAGATCGCCGGCGACCCGGTCGACCACCGCGCCGACCTGTACGCGCTCGGCGCGGTCGCCTACTTCGCGCTCACGGCCGAGCCGCCGTTCGTTCGCGAGAGCGAGCTCGCGACTCTGTTCGCGCACGCGAACGCGCCTCGGCCGCGCGCGACCGAGCACCGCCAGGGGCTCGCGCCCGGCGTCGACGCCGTCCTCGGACGCGCGCTCGCCATCGACCCCGATCACCGCTACGCCTCGGGAGCGGCATTCGCGGAGGCGCTCATGAACGCGCTGGCGGGCGGCGAGACCGCGCCGCTCGTCCCGGCAGTCGGCCGTCGCCCGGGCCTGGCGGCCCAGCGCTCGCGCCGCTGGCCCCTCGCCGTCGGCGCGGTGGCGCTGCTCGCCGCCGGGGTCGCGGCCGCCCTCGTCGTGAGCGGGAACGACAAGGCTGACGAAGGCGGACAGCGCGAGACGACGAGCGCGCCGGCGGTCGACCAGCCGCGCGCCGCGGCTCCGATCGGCGTCGGCGCAGGCCCCGCCGGTCTCACGGTCGGCGACCTCAAGGTCTGGGTCGCGGCACGCGGGGGCGATGAGGTGAACGGAATCGACCTCGCGACGTCGACGGTCGACGAGCCGCCGATCATCGTCCCCGACCCGGTCGCCGTCGCCGTGGGACACGGCTCGATCTGGGCGATCAGCGACGCGGACGACACCCTCTACCGGCTCGATCCGGCCGAGGGAGCCGAGCCGCTGCCGATCTCCCTTCCCAGCGGCGGCGCGCCCTCCGACATCGCGGTCGACGCGGAGTGGGTGTGGGTCACCGACGAGAGCGCCGGGACGGTTTCGCGATTCGACCCGGCGGCTCCCTCGGCGGCCCCCGAGGTCGAGGAGCTGGTTCCGGGGCTCCGCGCCCTCGCCACCGGCCTGGGCAGCGTCTGGGTCGTCAACGTCGAGCAGGCAACGGTCTCGCGCATCGACCCTGCGAACGGGCGGCGTGATGGGAGCCCGATCGAGCTCCCGGAGGGTCGTCCGAGCGACATCGCGGTCGGCGAGGGCTCGGTGTGGGTGAGCGACAACCTCAACGGGACCGCGCTCGAGATCGATCCGGACTCCGGGGCGGTCGCCGGAGAGCCGTTCACGGTCGGCGACCTCCCGCGCGGGATCAAGGCCGGCCTCGGCTACGTCTGGGTCGCGCTCGGCGGCGAGGACGCGGTCGCCCGGATCGATCCCGGCTCGCATGAGCCGGTCGGGGATCCGACCCCGGTCGGCGACGATCCGGCCGACATCGCCCTGGGGACCGACTCGGTCTGGACGGCGAACCAGGAGGATTCCACCGTGACCAGGATCGATCCATGAACCGTCGCCTCGCCCCATTTGCCGTGCTCGCCGCGCTCGCCGGCGCGGCTGCCACCGCTGCCCCGGCGGACCGCCCGGCGGTCGACGCGGCGACGACCGGGAAGAACTCCGAGCTGCGAAAGACCGTTCCGGTGACGGAGCGGCGCGGGCAGAGGTCGCGGATCGTGCTCTCGATGGGCCCGGGCGGCCTCAGCGGCCTCAGCACCGGCGATCGGCTCGAGCTCTCCTCGGAGGTCCAGGTGACGGTCGACTGCACGAAGCAGGAGCCGCGCTGCGCCGGCCGTCCGTACCGCTTCGACCCGACCGTGATCGTGACCCTGGAGCTGGCCCCGCGCCGCGGCCTCGGGGGACCCTCGCGGGTGGTCGCGCGCCGCAAGCTCAGCTGCGGTCAGCAGGAGCCCCTCCGCCAGCACCACTGCCCGGTCGTCTTCGACACGATGCTCGCCGTCGGCGACAACTTTCCCTGCCGCCTCGACCGCTGCTTCGCGAACCTCGTCGTCTCCGCTCACAGCCGCAAGGCGCGGGGCGGCGAGCGGGTGATCATCGGGGCGAACAAGCCCAACGGCCGCATCGTCCAGGACAAGAGCCGCCTGAACGCGGTTCGCATCGGACCCGAGGCGAAGTTGGAGCGCCTCCGCTCGACCAAGCTGCGAAACCGCTCCGTGCGCCTGCGTCCGCGGCGCAAGGTGATCCTCTCGCGCCGGGTCGACGGGCTCGAGCGCGGCGACGTGCTCGCCGTCTCGGGTGACTTCCGCTCCGACGTGCGGCACCTCGGCTACAGCGCCCTCGTCGGCGCCGAGCTGGTCGCCGCTCGCGGCCCGCTGGCGACCTCGCCCAGTCGGCTCATCCGCCGCTCGGTTTCGCAGCAGGGCCAGATCAGCCCGATCAACGGCACCAACTGCACGCCGATGGACTCCCCCTGCCCAACGCGCAAGGTCGGGGTCTTGATCGTCCGCCGCGACCTCGTCGGTGACTCGGGTGCGAGCACCCCGCTGTTCGTCAACCTGGTCATGCGGACGAAGCAGAAGCGGGTCGAGCGCGAGCACGGAGCCCGCCTTCGCATCGAGCGGGCCGGGGGCCTGCTCGTGCGCCACTACTCGCCGTAGAGCTCGCGCTTGATCAGGCCCACCGAGCGGATCACCGAGTCGAGGAACGGCTCGAGTGCAGCCGCGAGGCGCGCATGCTCCTTCCGGCCGGCGGCGGTGATCTTGTAGTACCGGCGCGAGCGCCGGTCCGGATGCTCCCACTCCCCGACGATCATCCCGTCCGCCTCGAGCTGGCGCAGGAGCGGGTAGATCGTGTTCGGGTTGACGGAGATCACACCCTCGGTGATCCGCTCGATCTCCTCGATCAGCCGGTTGCCGTACTGGGGCTCGCGCTCGGCGAGATGCAGGACGAGCAGCGGAAAGAGGTCACGGCGGCGGATCTCGCCGCCGAAGACGTCCATCGAGCGCCCCGACGGCCGACCCGGCTCACGCGAACGGGCCTTGGCGACCGCGTCCGCGACCGGCTTCGACGTGCGCGCCATCGGCTTCGACTCTACGCGCCCGTCAGGCGCTCTGTGTCGCTCGCCCGTACGTGACCGCGCTCACTGACGCCCTTGGCCAGGGCGCTTAGGTTGACCTCGTTCCGTCTGCAACGAGGAGAGGCCAGATATGGCGAACATGACCGTCAACGATCGCAACCAGTTCGACCGGGTCGAGCTGGCGGTTCCGTCGACCGGGGTCGGCGTCCGCAACCGCAAGCTGCTCGGCGCGTTCACGGTGCTCGCGTTCGCGGTCCTCGTCGCCCTCTCCTACGCCGCGGTGTCCTATCTCGACAGCTGGGCGCGGGTCGCCGTACTCGGGGGGATCGTGATGACGACAGTGGGGGCCATGATCGCGCTCGATCCGCGCCGGCCGTAGAGAGCTTCGTCGCAGCAAGGGGGCTTCCCGACCCTTCGGGGGGAAGTTCGGGAAGGCAGACGATGGGCTGAGGCCCCGCCTTGAGCGGGGCCTCACGCCGTTCCGGAACCAGCGGGGGCGGAGTCCGGCGCGTAGGAGCTCGAACGTCCCGGACTATGCGCCTGAGGGGTCTCCGGGACGTTGGATGAAGTCCCACGGGATACTTCGGGGACCATGTCCGACGAGAACGTCGAAATTGTTCGTGTGTATTTCGCCCGCCTCAGCTCAGGTGATCCGGCTCCCGAGCTGTGCGACGCCGAGATCGAGATCCGAAACTGGGCGGAGTCGCCCGTGCCTGGCCCGTATCACGGCCACGACGGCGTCCGTCGATGGTGGCGCGACATTCATGACCGCGACATCGGAATCGAGATCGAGCTTTTCGACCTCGAGGAGACCGTGGAGATCGATGGAGACCGCGTCCTCACAATCCAGCGCGCCACGGGTCGTGGGCGAGCCAGCGGTATCCAGGTGGATCAGCAGTGGGGCTCGATCATCTCTGTGCGAAACGGAAAGATCAGCTCGGCCCATGGCTTCCCGAGCCGCGAACAGGCTCGCAAAGCAGCCGGGCTCTCGGGATAGCCCATGACATAAGAAGGCCCCGCCAGAGCGGGGCCTTCCCTGAGCCGGATGTGACGTTCGGCTAGACCGCGGCTCCGGCCGTCTCGGTCTGCTTGGCCGTGACCTCGGCCTGAGTCTTGATCTCGGTCTCGATCGGCTGCTCGACGTTGCGGCCCATGAGGACCTCCTTCGCGATCACGAGGCGCTGGATCTGCGAGGTGCCCTCATAGAGCTGCATGATCTTCGCGTCGCGCATCAGCTTCTCGACCGGGTACTCCTTGATGAAGCCGTAGCCGCCGTAGACCTGAACGGCGTCGGTGGTGATCTCCATCGCCGAGTCCGCCGCGAAGCGCTTCGCGTGCGAGCAGGCGAGCGTGTTGCGCATGCCGTTGTCGAGCTGCGCCGCCGACGACCACGTGAGCAGGCGGCCGGCCTCGATCTTGGTCGCCATGTCGGCGATCATGAACGAGACGGCCTGGTGCATCGCGATCGGGACGCCGAACTGGACGCGCTCCTTCGAGTACTCGCAGGCGAACTCGAACGCGGCGCGACCGATCCCGACCGCCATCGCGGCGACGCCGGGACGGGTGCGGTCGAGGGTCATCATCGCGAGCTTGAAGCCCTTGTTCTCCTCGCCGAGCAGGTGGTCGGCGGGGATCTCCGTCTCGTTGAACGTGACCGTCGCCGTGTTCGACGCGCGCTGGCCGAGCTTGTCCTCCTTCTTGTCGATGACGACCGTGTCATCGCGGGGGACGACGAAGGCGGAGATGCCGCGGTGCCCGGCCTCCTTGTCGGTCTTCGCGTAGACCGTGTACCAGTCGGCGTACTGGCCGTTGGTGATGAAGCACTTGGAGCCGTTGATGACCCACTTGTCGCCGACCTTCTTCGCGGTCGTCTTCATGCCGGAGACGTCGGAGCCGGCGTCCGGCTCGGTGAGGCAGAACGAGGCGAGCTTGGGCTCCTCGGTCAGCATGCCGAGGTACTTCGCCTGGATCTCGTCCGAGCCGCCGAGCGCGACCGGCGTCATCGCCAGGCCGTTGGCGGCGAGCGACGTGCCGATCCCGGAGCAACCCCAGCCGAACTCCTCCTCGATCAGGCAGCCGGAGAGGAAGTCGAGGCCGGGCCCGCCGTACTGCTCGGGCACGTGCGTGTTCATGAGGCCGACTTCCCAGGCCTTGTCGATGATCTCCTGCGGCCAGGTGCCTTCCTTGTCGTACTCCCAGGCGACCTTGCGGATCTCCCGCTCGGCGAAGTTGTGCGCGAGCTCGCGGAGGTCCTTCTGCTCATCGGTCAGGGTGAAGTCAACCACTGTTTTATGGCTCCTCGAATGGATTTCAAGTCCCGATTGACTGGTCAGTCAATCCCTGGGAGCGTAGCTGATCTACCCTCCGGGTGTGGCAGCAGCCGCGGCCCTCCTCCCCGCTATCTCGAACGGCGAGGTCATCCTCCTCGTCGTCCTTCTAGCCCTGCCGATCGGTGCGATCGCCTTCTTCGTCGGGGCCGGTGATCGGTTCGACGAACTCGGCAAGGGTGGCCTCGGGCTCGAGCTCGAAAGCGACATGCCGAAGGGGATCAGGGACTCCGACGCCGGTGGAGGCTCGGGCGCCGACGAGGTGGAGATCCGCCAGATGCTCGAGGGAAAGGCCTACCGGCAGCGAGCTCGGGGTGAGCAGCCGCTCGACGTCGACGCCGAGCTCGCGCGCCTGCTCGCCGAGCGCGACGCGGCCGCGGTTGATCTCGGCGATGCGCAGCTGCGCGAGGAGGTGCGACAGCTCGTCGTCGCCCGAAACGACCGCCGGCGCCGGCAGGGCAAGGCGCCGCTCGACGTCGAAACCGAGATCGCGCGACAGCTGCGCGAGCTCGAGAACCTCGGGCAGTAAACGCCGTGTCGCGCAAGGCAGCCGGCGTCGATAGGCTGCCCGCATGGACCTCTCTGAGCGGGAGCAGAATATCGTCGAACTGGAGGACCTGGTCGTCCGGCCGGGGACCTACTTCAACCCGCAGACCGAGGTCGTTGTCGTCGTTGACGACTCCACCTCGATCGACCAGGAGATCTTCAACATGGAGGCCTACGAGGGTGCGGACTGGGTCCGGATCTCGGACGAGGTCCCGGTTGACAGCGACGGGCTCGACTCGCTCATGCAGTCCTTCCAGACGCACTACCACCTCGGATTCCGGGGCAGCGTCTCCGAGACAGCCCTTGATCAAACCGACGACGAGGAGGACGAGGGTGAGGAAGGCCAGGATCCGGGGCGCGAGGACTAGGCCCGTCACCACGACGGAGGCGCGATGAGCGGCTACTCGGTTGCCAAGCGCGGCGACGCGGTGGACTGGATGGAGCAGTACCCGGGCTTCGGCGAGATGCGCTGGTACTCGGAGTCGCTCGGGACGGAGGCGGTCTCGTTCAGCTGGCGCTCGATGCCGCCCGAGACCGGGGGGCGCGGCAGCTACGGCCACCACCACCCCGGCCACGAGGAGATCTACTTCGTCGCCGCCGGCCGGCCGACCTTCAAGGTCGGTGACGACGTCTTCGAGGCCGAGCCGCAGACCGCGGTCCGTATGCACGGCGACACCCCGTACTCGGTCCACAACGACAGCGAAGCGGAAGTCGAGTTGGTGATCATCTCGGCCCGTGTCGACGAAATGCCGACCGAGCAGTCCGAGGACTTCTGGCCTGGCGACTGACCCGGCCGTCCCCGGAGGCGAAGCCGAGGAGGCGGACGGAACTTTCGGTATTCCAGTGACTGCGCCCACCAGCCGTCGCCTCGATGCGGAGGTCCCGGACCCCGAACGCCATCTGGACTTCGCAGCGCGCCAGTTCGCCGATCCGCGCGTTGCGCGCTGGCACTGGCCCGAGCGGCCGGGGCGAAACGGCGGTCCGAGGACGCGGGCGCAGACCCGGGCGATCCTCGAGGCCGGCGCACGCAGCAACGCCGAGCGCGGCTTCACGCTCTGGTGGTGGCGCGAGCGCTCGAGTGGAGAGCTCGTCGGCCAGGTGGGCCTGAGCGCGACCGACGTCGACGGCGAGCCCGTGGTCGAGGTCGGCTGGTCGATGTCGCCGGACCGCTGGGGCGAGGGACTCGCCAGCGAGGCCGCCGCAGCGTCGCTCGAGTTCGGCTTCGGTCAGGTCGGACTGGCGCGGATCGTCTCTTTCACAATGGTCGAGAACCACGCCTCGCAGGCCGTGATGAAGCGAATCGGGCTGACCTACGTCAGCGACTTCGACCGCGACGGCCTCCCCCACGTCCTCTACGAAAGCTCCCGTCAGCCGTAGCGACGGCCTGCTTACAATCGAACCATGCCCAGCGAAGGAGGCGCCGCGCCCGATTTCACCCTTCCCGACCAGGAGGGCAAAGAGGTCACTCTCTCCGCGTTGCGAGGCAAGCCGGTAGTTCTCTACTTCTATCCCCGCGCGGATACCCCGGGCTGCACGACCCAGGCCTGCGGCGTCCGTGACCACCGGGCCGACTACGAGGCGGCCGGAGCGCGCGTGCTCGGTGTCTCCCCCGACCCGATCCGGGCCGTGTCCAAGTTCGCCGACAAGCACTCCCTCGGCTTCACTCTGCTCGCCGACGAGGACCACGCGGTCGCCGAGCTCTACGGCACCTGGGTCGAGAAGAGCATGTACGGGAAGAGGTACTGGGGCGTCCAGCGCTCGACCTTCCTCATCGGCGCCGACGGCAAGGTCGCGAAGGTATTCCCGAAGGTGTCGCCGAAGACGCACGACGAGCTCGTCCTTGCGGCCCTCGCGGAGCTCAGCTGACCGAGACGTAGACGATGAAGGCGGCGAAGAGCCCCGACCAGATCAGGATCGGGAGCAACTCGAACTTCGCGCGCAGGCGCAACGCCCAGTAGGCGAGGATCCCGCCCGCGAGCCCGAGCACGCCGGAGACGACCGCGTAGTTGCTCAGGTCCCAGTTGGTCAGGGCGAGGCCGAACGCGATCGGGATCGTCGACTGGAAGACCATCGCCCCGGTGATGTTGCCGAGCGCCAGGCTGTCCTTCCCCTCCCTGACCCAGAAGAAGCTGTTCGCCTTCTCGGGCAGCTCGGTTGCCAGCGGGGCGAGAACCAGCGAGAGGACGAGCGGCTCGATGCCGATGTCCTCCGCGACGTGGAGCAGCTCCTCGACGAACAGGTGCGCGCCACCGACGATCGCGGCGAGCCCGATGACGAGCTGGAGCACTACCGTCCCGCCCGGCGGCTCGTCGCCGGGCGTCCGATCCATGTACAGGGGTCCGATCGTGTCCGCCTCCTGCACGGCGCCGCCGCCGCGCAGGGTCGCGCGGACGTAGACCGCGTACGCGATGATGAAGACCGCCGCGAGCGGGAGGTGGATCTCCTCCGGGACGACCGTGCCGATCAGGATCCCGGCGGCGAAGAAGGCGAGGAAGAAGATCAGGTCGCGGTCGAGCGTCGGCACGTGGACGTTCAGCGCCGTTCCCTGCTCGCGGCGGGCATGGAAGATCAGCGCCGAGATCCCGACGAGTGCCATCGCGATCGTCGCGAGCAGGAATGGGGCGCCGATGATGGCGCCGATCGCGACGTCCTCGGAGCCCTCGGCGCCACCGATGATCGCCACGATCGGGATCAGCGTCTCCGGCATCGCCGTGCCGACCGCAGCAAGGATGCTTCCGGTCGCGCCCTCGCCGACACCGAGCTTGTTCCCCGCCCACTCGATCGCGTTGGTGAAGAACAGAGCGCCGGCGAGAATGATCGCGAAACTGATCGCGAGGAGGGCGACTTCCATCTCCCGCTCCTAACCCCTACGCATAGAAGAACGCTATGCCCAGGATCGCGTAGAGAGCGAGCAGCTGAACCCCCTCGAACCAGTTCGACTCTCCGTCGTGCGTGATCACGTTGGCGACGAGAATTGCCAGCACGACCGCACCGAGCTCGAAGCCGTTGAAGACCAGCGGCATCGGGCCGGCGCCGATGAAGAACGACGCGATCACGAGCACCGGCGCGACGAAGAGCGCGATCTGCGCGCTCGATCCGATCGCGATGTTGACCGCCAGGTCCATCTTGTTCTTGTAGGCGACGAGGATCGCGACCCAGTGCTCGGCCGCGTTGCCGACGATCGCGACGACGATCACGCCGACGAAGAACTCGGAGAGCCCGATCGTCTCCGAGGCCTCGCTGATCGAGCCGACCAACACCTCGGACATCAGGCCGACCGCGAGACCGGAGATGAAGAGGAAGGTCACCGACTTGCGGACGCTCCAGCCGAAGCCCTCCTCGTGCTCCTCGGCATACGGCGGATTGAAGAGGTCCTTGTGCGTCTTCAGGGAGAAGAAGAGGCCGGCGACGTAGGTGCCGATGAGGACGATCGCGACGGCGAGCGAGAGCTTCTCGACCGTTGAGTCGTAGTTGACGAGCTCCGCGCTCGGGCTCGGCAGCCCCTGGCCCTCGACGAGCTCGAAGATCGCCGGCATGATCAGCGCGCCGGCGGCGAGGAAGAGCATCGTCGCCTGGATGTTCGCCGCCTGCGGGTTGAAGGTCTGGCGCTGGTGCTTGAGCCCGCCGACCAGCATCGAGGCGCCGAGGACGAGCAGCACGTTGCCGATGATCGAGCCGACGATCGAGGCCTTGACGACCTCCTGGAGCCCCGCGTTGAGCGCGAACAGGGCGATGATCAGCTCCGGCGCGTTGCCGAAGGTGACGTTGAGGAGGCCGCCGATTCCCGGCCCCGACTTCGCCGCCAGCTCCTCGGTCGCGAGGCCCATCAGGGCGGCGGTCGGGACGATCCCGGCCGCCGCAACGGAGAAGATCAGGACGGGATCCGCGTGCGCCAGCTCGAGGATCACCGCGAGCGGGATGAACGGCGTCAGCAGGTACGGCCACCCCTGCGCGGTGAACAGGAACTTCATCGGCACCAGACTATTGAGAGAGCGAGAAGGGCCCCGGCCGCGGCCGGGGCCCTCGTCGCGATCAGTCTCGAATCAGAGCTCGTCGGCGCAGGCGTTGATCTCGTCCGGAGTCGTCGCCTGGTTGAGGCACTCGAGGTAGGCGTCGGCTGCACCCGCGCCGCCGCCACCACCGCCGCCGCCCTCGGTGCCCGGGATACCGCCCGGAACCGCGCCGCCGAGCGCGCCGAGGTCACCGAGGTCGACGCCGAGGTCCCCGAACAGCTCGGTGATCGGCTGCGCGTCGGCAGGCGCCTCGAACGACTGCTCCTCGTTGATCTCCGCGATCTCGAAGCCGAAGCCGACGTCGACCGTGTCGATCGGGACGATGGCGTCTCCGCCGATCGCGCTCGGGTCGATCGTCAGGCTGATGTCGAACTTCGAGAGCAGGTTCTCATCGACCGTCGAGTAAACGTCGACCGTAGCGTCGGTGACCGCGCCCGAGAACGAACCGAGCTGGCTCGGGTCGATGCCCTGTTCGGCGGCGCCGGGGACGACCGCGGCGAGCTCGCCGATGTCGGTGAGGATCTGGTCGACGTTCGCCTCGCCGCTCAGGTGAACCGACTCGGAGCCACCGACATCCTCGGTGCCCTCGTTGGTCAGGTTCGTGAGCCAGCTCGAGATGTCGATGTCGCAGGCCGCGGTGTCGGTCGCGCCGGCCTGCTCGAGCGCCTGCGCGCAGGCATCGGAGAAGCTCGCGCTCTCATCGACCTCGACCGAGCCGGCCTGCGCCTCGATCTGGTCCTTGAGCTGCGTGAACTGCTCGCTGCCGACCTCGTAGGCGGAGTCGCTGTACTCGATGTACGCGTTGTCCTCGGTCACCACGACGCCGCCGGAAAAGTCAAGCGACTGCCCGCCTGCGTCACCGGAAGCCGTCGCCGTCCAGTCGAGCTGCGGGAGTGCGGCCGGGTTCTCGGGATCGGTCTGGAAGGGCCCCGAGAGGCTGCCCTCGAAGCTGCCGCCCTGCTCGCCCTCGGCCGAGACGCTGGCGCTGATCGTCAGGTTGCCGCTGGAGACGCTGGTCTGGTTGTCGAGGGTCTCGTCGAGGACCGCCTGCGGGTCCTCGTCGCTGCCTCCACCATCATCGCCGCCGCAGCCCGCCAGGAGGCCTCCGGTCGGGAGCGCGAGCGCGCAGGTTGCAATCAGGATGCGAATCGGCTTCAAGGCGTCTCTCCAGTTTGGTCGCAAACGTTTGATCGGCGCGCAGGGTAGCGTCATGCGGCGATGCAAGTGCCACGCACGATCCTCTATACGGGCAAGGGCGGCGTCGGAAAGACCAGCGTCGCTGCGGCTTCCGCGCGCCGCTGCGCCGACGCCGGGCTGCGCACTGTCGTGCTCTCGACGGACCCCGCCCACAGCCTCTCTGACTCACTCGAGACCGAGCTCGGGGCCGAGCCAACGGAGATCGCCGCCAACCTCTGGGGGCAGGAAGTGCAGGCTGAGCGCGAGATGGAGGCCAACTGGGGCGCGGTGCAGCGCTGGCTCGGGGCCCTCCTGAGCGAACGCGGCGTCGTCGACATCGCCGCCGAGGAGCTCACCGTGCCCCCGGGAATGGACGAGCTCTTCAGCCTCCTGCAGATCAAGCGCCACCACGAGTCGGGCAACTACGACGTCGTCATCGTCGACTGCGCCCCGACCGGCGAGACGCTCCGCCTCCTCTCCTTTCCCGAGATCGCCCACTGGTGGCTGGAGAAAGTCTTCCCCTGGGAACGGCGGATCCTTGCCGCCGCGCGCCCGATCGCGCGCCTGATCGACGTCGAGGTTCCCGACGAGGAGGTGATCGCCGACGTCCAGCGCCTGACCCGCAACCTGATCGCGATGAACGAGATCCTCCGCGATACCGAGCACGCGTCGATCCGGCTCGTGATCAACCCCGACCGGATGGTGATCAGGGAGTCGCGGCGGACCTTCACCTACCTCAACCTCTACGGCTACCTGACCGACGCCATCGTCGTCAACCGGATCTTCCCGGAGGAAGCCGGCGAGGGCTATTTCGCCGAGTGGCGGGCGCGTCAGACGCGCCACCTGGAGGAGATCCGCGAGGGGTTCGCGCCCGTCCCGGTGCTCACCGCTCGCTACTTCGACGAGGAGGTGATCGGCCCGCGCATGCTCGACCGGCTCGGCGACGAGCTCTTCGGCGAGCGCCTGCCCGCCGACGTCATGCATGCCGAGCTGACCCAGGAGATCAGCTCCGATAACGGGATCACCACCCTGCGCCTGCGCGTCCCATTCGGCGAGCGGGACGACCTGAAGCTGAAGCAGGTGGGCGCCGAGCTCGTCGTCACGGTCGGCCGCCAGAAGCGAACTATCATCCTCCCCGCCGCGCTCGCCAGGAGGCGACCCGCGGCCGCGAAACTCGCGGACGGGGCGCTCGAGATCAAGTTCGAGAGCCCGCCGGATCGAGATGCCCGATCCCGACCAACACCTGCAGTGCGTTGAGCTCTGCCCCATCTGCCGGGGAGCCGAGGTCCTGCGTGCGACCTCTTCGCCTGAGATCCGCGGTCAGTGGCAGTCCGTCCAGCGCGAGGCGCTGGTGACGATGAAGGCCCTCATCGACCACTACCTCGAGCGACTCGACGAGTACGAAGGGGCGGCGCCGCAGGGACCTCGCGTCGAGGAGATTCCGATCGACTAGATCGGGACGGTTAGGCTGGCGGCGTGGGCAAGGACGAGGATCTCGAAGCGAAGGGGAGGCAGCTCGTCGACGAGATCGTCTACATGGTGCTCGGCACCGCGGACGCCGACGGCCGCCCGCTGATTTCGCCGGTCTGGTTCGCGCACGCCGGCTACTCGGACTTCTTCTGGGTCTCCGCACCGAAGGCGAGCCATTCGCGGAACATCGCCGCTCGGGCTGAAGTGTTCATCGTGGTCTTCGACTCCACACAGCAGATCGGCGCCGGGCGCGGGGTGTACGTCGAGGCGGATGCCGCGGAGCTCTCCGGCGAGGAGCTCGAGCGCGGGATCGCGGTCTTCTCGGCGCGCTCGCGGGAGCGGGGCGCCAAGGAGTGGACGGCCGCCGACGTCAGCGGTGAGGCGAACTATCGCCTCTATCGCGCCCGCGCGCGCGGGCATTCGATGCTCGACCCCGATGCCAGTCCGGACCGGCGGATCCCGGTCTCCCTGAGCTCGGACCACTCGTGAACTGCCCAGCCTGCGGCGCCGCGAACCCGGAGAAGGCCCGCTTCTGCATGGAGTGCGGGACGCCGCTCGTCGCCGGCGCCGAGTCGCCGGCGCCGGCCGAGCCCGAGGCCTACCCGGAGGAGCGGCGCAAGGCGACGGTGATCTTCGCCGACCTCTCCGGTTACACGGCGGTCTCCGAGCGGGTCGACCCGGAGCAGATGAAGTCGCTGATCGACCGCGCGCTGCGGAGGCTCGGCGAGGAGGTGATCCGCTACGGCGGCACGATCGACAAGTTCATCGGCGACAACGTGATGGGCGTCTTCGGCGCCCCGACCGCGCACGAGGACGATCCCGAGCGCGCGGTGCGGACCGGCCTTGCGATGCAGGCCGCGATGGACGAGATCAACGAGCGCACCGCCTCCGACGTCGGCGCCGAGTTCGCGCTCCGCGTCGGGATCAACTCCGGGGAGGTGCTCGCGGGCCAGGTCGGCGACGGCTACACCGTGATCGGCGACCCCGTCAACGTCGCCTCCCGCCTGCAGGCGGCGGCGAAGCCGGGCACCGTGATCGTCGGCGAGATCACCCACCGCCTCACCCGTAGCGCGATCGAGTACGTGGAGCTCGAGCCGCTGACCCTGAAGGGCAAGGCGGAGCCGGTGCCGGCGTGGGAGGCGGTGCGCGCGGTCGTCCGCGGGCGCACGGTCCGCGCGCCGCGGCTCTCCACCAACCTCGTCGGCCGCCAGGCCGAGTCCGACCTGCTGGTCGAGCTGTTCGAGCGCACGGTCGCGGACTCACGCCCGCAACTGGTCACCCTCGTCGGCCAGGCCGGCGTCGGCAAGTCGCGCCTCCTGCGGGAGCTCAGCGGCCGCCTCGGAGAGCTCGACCCGCCGCCGGCGGTCCGCGTCGGCAGCTGCCCCGCGTACGGGGCGGGGCTCGCCTACTGGGCGCTCGGCGAGGTCGTCCGCGGCACCTTCGAGATCCTCGACACCGACGAGAGCGAAGTTGCGGCGCGAAAGCTGATCCGCGGGATCGAAGGGCTGATGGCCGACACGGACACCGGGGAGGACGCGGAGCGCCTCGCCGAGGCAATCGGGCGCGCGGTCGGGATCGAGCTTCACGACGAGAACCCGGCGGCTTCGACCGAGACCGAGGGCGCAGCGCAGGCGCGCGACCGCCTCTTCTCCGCGGTGCGGACGCTGGTCGAAGCGGCCAGCCTGCGCCAGCCGCTGGTGTTCGCGATCGAGGACATCCACTGGGCGGACGAGGGAATGCTCGACCTCATCGAGCACCTGGCCCAGTGGGTGCGAGGGCCGGCGCTGCTGATCTGCCTTACGCGTGATGAGCTGCTCGAGCGCCGCCCTGAATGGGGCTATGGACCGCGCAACGTGTCGACCGTCAGCCTCGAGCCGCTCGATCACGAACAGGCGCGGAAGCTGGTCGGGGCGCTGATCCCCGCCGGGGCCGATGTAGCGGCGATGGTCGAGGAGGTGGCGGAGCGCTCCGGCGGTAATCCACTGTTCGCCGAGGAGATCGTCAACCGCCTGATCGAGGAGGGCGCGAGCGATCCGGAATCGCTGCCGGACACCGTGCACTCGGTCCTCGCCGCGCGCCTCGACGCGCTTCCTCAACCCGAGCGGCGAGTCCTCCAGCATGCCTCGGTCGTCGGCCAAACCTTCTGGGAGGGGTCGCTGAGCGCCGTCGCGAGCGAGGAGGGCCTCGACCTGACCAGCGCGCTCGTCCAGCTGCAGGAGAAGGATCTCGTCGTCCAGGTCGCCGGCAGCCGCCTCGCCGGCGAGCAGGAGTACGCCTTCAAGCACGCGCTCATCCGCGACGTCGCCTACTCGACGCTGCCCAAGTCGCTGCGGGCGCGTAAGCACGCCGAGGTCGGCGCCTTCATCACCGACCGCGCCGCCGACCGCTCGGAGGCGGTCGTCGCCACCGTCGCCGACCACCTCGGCCGCGCCGCGTCACTCGGTGCCGGCGCCGACCTCGAGCCAGGCGAGCTCGAGCAGATCGACGCGAGGGCGCTCGAGGCGCTCGAGGCGGCCGGAGATCTCTCCGCCTCGCTGTATTCGAACAGCGAGGCGTTGCGCCACTACGAGGCCGCGCTCGCGCTGCGCGGGGTCGAGCCGGACGTCGCCGCCCGGATCGGCGAGAAGCTCGGCGACGTCGCCCTGCGGCTCGGCCACGTCGATCGCGCCGTCTCCGCGTGGGAGCTGTGCATGGAACACCATCGGGCCGAGGAGCAGCTCGAGCGGGTCGGCGACCTGCACCGCAAGATCGGCGCGGGGCTCTGGCACAAGGGCGATCGCGCCGCTTCGATCGAGCACTACCAGCGCGGCATCGACCTGCTCAAGGACGGGCCGCCCTCGCTCGAGCTCGTCCGCCTCTACGAGGAGGCCGCCTCGCTCTACATGCACACCGGCGACAACATGCTCGCGATCTACGCTTCGGAGAAGGCGCTGCGCCTCGCCCAGCGCCTCGACGAAGCCGCCGCGGCGAGTCGCGCGCACGGGATCTTCGGCCGCGTCTTCGGCCGCATCGGCGACTACGAGCGCGCCCGCGAGAACCTCGAGCGCTCGGTCGAGCTCGCGCGCGATGCCGACCCCGGCGAGGCGGTGCGCGCACTGCTCGCGCTCGGCTACCACCTCGAGGTCTCCGAGGCCGACTACGCGGGCGCCGCGGCGGCCTACGACGAGGGCCTGAAGCTGAGCGTCGAGACCGGCGATCTGCCTTCGCGCGTCGAGCTGCACGCGGCGCTCGCCGGGCTCGCCGTCCATGGCGGCGACTGGGAGTCGGTCGAGCGCGAGACCGAGGCGTCGGCGAGCCTCGCCGAGCGCGAGGGATTGAGCGGCAAGCTCTGTTTCCCGTATTCGCTGCGCGGAATCCTGAGCTGGCACACGGGTGACCTCGACGAGGCCGTCCGCGGCCTCGAGGGCGCCTTCGAGCTCGCCGATCAGGTCGGCCGCTCCGAGATCGCGTTCGAGTCGCTCTACTGGCTAGCCGCCTCCCTCCGCGACCGCGGCGACCACGCCGACGCCGACCAGACGCTCGCCCGAGCGCTCGACCTCTGCGAGCGCGCCGGCCTGATCGCGCAGTCGCTCGAGGCGACGGCGGCGCGCGCGGTCAACCTCGCGCTTTGGGAGAAGGGCGAGCGCGCGCGGGAGGTCGCCGGCGAAGCGGAGGGCCTCGCCGAGCGACTCCGCTACCCGGTGGGCGAGGCGGCAAGCCTCGAGGCCCGCGGTGCCTCGGCGGCCGACCCGGGCGAGCGACTGAGGCTCTTGGAGGAGGCGCGCGAGGCGTGGAGCGGGCTCGGGCGGCCGCTGGACGCGGAGCGGTGCGCGGGGCTTGCGGAGCGGGTCGCGGGGTAGGAGCTGGGCTCTCCCGAAGTGCGAGATCGCAGTTAACGACGAATAGCGTCGTCAACTGCGAGTTCGGTGCTCTACGAGCCCCCGCGCCGCGGGATCACGCCCTCTCGCTTCCAGCGCGAGTCGGCGCGCGCAGGCCAGACGAGCATGATCACGAGGCCCGCGGCGCTGAGGATCAGCCCCGCTGCGAGCCCCGGGCGCTCGCCGTAGCCCTTGCGCTCCGAGATCCAGGCGGCCGCGATCGCGGAGGCGAGCCAGATGTAGGTGAGCCAGAGCGCCTTCGCGCCGATCAGGGCGATGATGGTCGTCGGGTCATGTCCCCAGGTATGCCTTCTGCACATCGGGGTTCTGGCGCAGCGATGCCGACTCGCCGGCGAGCACGACCTCGCCGGTTTCGAGCACGTAGGCGCGCTGGGAAACGCCGAGCGCGTAGTTCGCGTTCTGCTCGACCAGAAGGATCGTCGTCCCGGTGCGGCTGATCTCGGCGATCGTCTCGTAGATCCGCTCGACGAGAAGCGGCGCGATCCCCATCGAGGGCTCGTCGAGCAGCAGGAGCCGCGGGCGCGCCATCATCGCCCGCCCGATCGCCAGCATCTGCTGCTCGCCGCCGGACATCGTCCCCGCCTTCTGCTGCTCGCGCTCGAAGAGGCGCGGGAAGAGCTCGAAGACGCGCTCGAGGTCCGACGTCAGGTCCTCGCCGCGGCGCAGGTAGGCGCCCAGTTCGAGGTTCTCGCGCACCGTCATGCGCGGGAAACAGCGTCGGCCCTCGGGCACCTGCGAGATGCCGAGCCCCACGATCCGGCTCGGGGGCATCCTCGCGATCTCGCGGCCGTCGAAGCGGATGGAGCCGTTTCGCGGCGGGCTGAGGCCGGAGATCGAGCGCAGCGTCGTCGACTTGCCGGCGCCGTTGGAGCCGATCATCGTCACGACCTCGCCCCTGCCGACCTCGAGCGAGACGCCGCGCAGCGCCTCGATCGTGCCGTAGTAGGTGTGGATTCCCTCGACCTCGAGCAGCGCCATGGTCAACCGTCCCCGCTTCGCCCGAGGTAGGCCTCGATCACCTTGGGATCGCGCCGGACGTCCTCCGGCGCCCCCTCGGCGATCTTCACTCCGTGGTCGAGCACCGTGATCCGCTCGGAGACGCCCATGACCACCTTCATGTCGTGCTCGATCAGCAGGATCGTCAGGTTGCGCTCGTCGCGGAGCTTGCGGATGAACTCGGTCAGCGCGTTCGACTCGAGCGGGTTCATCCCCGCCGTCGGCTCGTCGAGCAAAAGCACGGTCGGATCCGAGGCGAGCGCACGGGCGATCTCGACCCGGCGCTGATCGCCGTAGGAGAGGTTCGCCGCAGTCTGCTCGGCGAGACCCTCGGCGAGCCCGACGTAGCGCAGTGTCTCCGCTGCCTTCTCGCGCACCTGACGCTCCTCCCTGCGCACCCGCGGCGGGCGCAGGATCGAGCCGAAGAGCCCCGCCCGCATGCGCGCGTGCTGTCCGATCATCACGTTCTCGAGCGCCGACATCGTCGGGAAGAGGCGGATGTTCTGGAACGTGCGCGCGATCCCCATCGCCATGATCCGATCCGGCCGCGAACCGCGAGATCTCCCGACCGCCGAACGTGATCGCCCCGGTGCTGGGCTTGTAGAGCCCGGTGAGCATGTTGAAGAGCGTCGTCTTGCCGGCTCCGTTCGGGCCGATCACCGCACGCGATCGAGCCCTCCGCGATCTCGAAGTCGAGCTCCTCGACCGCGACCAGCCCGCCGAAGCGCTTGCTCACCGAATCGGTGGCGATCAGGGCCGGGCTCACCGTGGGCCGTCCTCACGCAGCTCGACGTCCGTCCCCGCCCCGGCGCGGTCCCCGGCCCCCACCCCGTGGAGCTCGAGCTTTCGCCGGCGCTCCGGCAGGAGCCCCTCGGGTCTGAGGACCATCACGATCACGAGCAGGAAGCCGAAGATCCCGTAGCTGAGCTGTGTCAGGTCGAAATCGAGCCCGATGTCCTTCGGCACCCCGTTCAGCACGTCGGGGATCAGGTAGCTGTTGATGAACGAGAGCGTGATCGCGCCGATCACCACGCCCCAGATCGAGCCGAGCCCGCCGATGATCACCATCGCGAGGACGAAGATCGAGAACGAGAACTGGAACTGGTCGGCGTTGACCGTGTTCAGATACGAGCCGAGGAAGGCGCCGGAGACGCCGCCGAAGGCCGCACCCGTCCCGTAGGCGAGCAGCTTCGTCCGCACGATCGGGACGCCCATGCTGGCGGCGGCGACCTCGTCCTCGCGCAACGCCACCCAGGCACGCCCGAGGCGCGAGTCGCGCAGCCGGAAGTTGACGAAGAGCACGATCAGCGCCAGCCCGAGCGCGACGAAGTACCACGAGCGCAGATCGAGCGAGGTGAACGGGTCGACGAACGGCAGGTCGATCTTGTCGATCGGCGTGATCCCCTGCTTTCCGCGCGTCAGCACGGCCTCGCTCCCGAGGTCGGGGACCGCGGGCAGCTTCGCCGACCGTCGCGTCCCAGAGGCCGCCGATCCGGATCTGGTCGCCGTTGGCGGCGATCCGGCCGATGATCTCGCCGAAGGCGAGGGTGACCACGGCGATGTAGTCGCCGCGCAGGCGCAACGTCGGCAGGCCGATCGCCATCCCGGCCATCGTCGTGAAGACGACCGCGACAATGATCACGATGAGGAAGTTGATGTGGACCCCGGGGAGCTCGGCCGCAGGTCCGCTGACGAGGATGTGGAAGCCCCTCGGCGTTGTTGATGCCGAAGAAGAAGTTCGAGCCGAGCCAGCCCATCGTGTAGGCGCCGATCGCGAAGAAGGCGACGTAGCCGAGGTCGAGCAGGCCCGCGAAGCCGACGATGATGTTGAGCCCGAGCGCCATCACGACGTAGGCGACGGCGAGCACCGCGTCGTCGATGAACGGGCTCCCGGTCTCGAAGAAGAAGGGGAGCGCGATCGCGCCGATCACGACCGCGATCGCGATCAGCTTCTCCCTGCCAGGGTGGATCGCACGCAGGCGGCTCACCCGGCCTCCCTCGTCTCTTCGCCGAGCAGGCCCCGCGGCCGCACGACCATGATCAGGACGAGGTAGGCAAAGACGATCGCGGGCGTCCACTCGGAGCCGATCCGGTTGTCGGCGATCTGCTGGATGCAGCCGATGATCAGGCCGCCGAGCACGGCGCCGCGAAGGTTGCCGATCCCGCCCATGACCGCGGCGGTGAAGGCGATCAGGCCCGCCGTGAAGCCCTGGAAGAACCAGATCGTGGTCTGGTAGAGCGCGTAGATCAACCCGGCAGCGCCGGCGAGCAGGCCGCCGATCAGAAAGGTGGCCGAGATCGTCGTGTCGACGTTGATCCCCAGGAGCCGGGCAGCGTCGGGGTCCTGGGCCGTCGCCCGCATCGCCTTGCCCATCCGCGTCCGCGATGACGAAGGTCACCAGCGCGAGCACCAGCGGCGCGGTCGCGAGGACGGCGAGCGCGTCTCCGTTGGTGACCTCGATCCCGCCGAAGTCGAAGAGCGTGTCTTGGGAGCCGATCAGATCCGGGACGCTCTTCTGCGAGCCGCCGATCCAGAGCAGGCCGACGTTCTGGAGGATGAACGAGAAGCCGACCGCCGTGATCAGGGGCGCCAGCTTCGGCGCGTCGCGGAGCGGTCGGTAGCCGGCCCGCTCGATCATGACCGCGAGGCCGCCGCTGGCGATCGCGGAGATCAGGAGCGTGAGCACGAGTCCCAGGATCAGAAGCGGCACCGCCGTCGCGAGCCCGACTCCGATCGTGGTCCAGAAGGCGAAGGCGACGAGCGAGCCGATCATGAAGACCTCGCCGTGAGCGAAGTTGATCAGCTCGACGATGCCGTAGACCATCGTGTAGCCGAGCGCGATCAGCGCCCAGATCGCGCCGTTCGAGACGCCGTCGACGAGGTTGTTGCCTAGCCGCGTCAGGTTCCCGTCCGTCGACAGGTCGTGGATGCCGAAGGCGATCGGCATCACGAGCAGGAGCGCGACGAGGATCCAGGCGGATGCGCGCGGGGAGATGGATGCCCGCGCCCGCAGGCTCATCAGCCTGCTGTCGAGGGCCTCGGGTAGGAGCGGCGGGCGGCTCAAGCGCGTGCGTCGGCGAATCCGGCGCCGGGGCCCATCGCCCCGCCGCCGGATCGCCTCAGTCTCATCTCGCTATTCGGTCGAGATCTTCTGATCGAAGACGAGCTCGCCGCCGTCGATCGTGAAGACGCCGTAGTCGGTCAGGGTCGTGTCGCCGTTCTCGTCGATCGAGTAGGTGCCGAGGATCGAGTCGCGATCCTCGGTCGCGAACAGCGCCTCGACCACCGCCGCGCGGTCGGTCGGATCCTCGGCGCGCTCGAGCACGTCGAGGATCAGCTGGCCGGCCTCGTAGCCGTAGATCGCGTAGGGCTCGGCCTTGCCGTACTCGGCCTCGTAGTCCTCGTAGAACTTGGCGCCCTCGGGGCCGTAGTCCTCCTCGGAGAGCGTCGCCACGGTCACCTTCGTGTTCGCGGCGATCTCCTCGGGAAGGCCGCCGGAGAAGTCCGAGTCGGCGACGCCGTCGTCGCCGTAGAGCTTCACGTCCGGAACCGCGGCGGCGATGTCCTTGTAGAGCTGGACCGCGTTCGAGGCGGTGATCCCACCGAAGAAGAAGCAGTCGATTCCCTGGCTCGCCAGGTCCTCGGCCTCCGCCCGGTAGTTCGCGGCCTTCGTGTCGATGCCGCCGGCGTTGACGAGCTCGTAGTCGAACTCCTCCGCCGCCAGTTCGACGTTGGTCGCGAGGCCCTCGCCGAAGACCTCGTTGTCGTGCAGAACTCCGACCGACGTGCAGCCGTCCTCGTCCATCAGCGTCGCGAGCGCGGCGCCCTGGACGGTGTCCTTGGGAACGATGCGGGCGTAGTTGCGGTAGCCGGTCGGGTAGTAGATGTCCGGCTCGCCGATCTCGGTGTCGGCTCCGGGCTCATCGGAGGTCAGCCCGACGGCGGTGTTGCCGGGCGAGAGCATCGCCATCCCGTTCTCGTTCAGGATCGGGATCGAGATCGCCGCGGCGCCGGAGTTGAAGGTGCCGAGGTAGGCGACCGCGGACTCGTCCTGCGCCGCGCGCTTCGCGTTCGCCGACTCCGCCTCCGGCGTCCAGGCACCGGCCTGGGCGGTCGAGTCGTCGAGCGGCTCGAAGTTGATGCTGACGCCGCCGGCCTCGTTGCCGGCCTGGGTGAGCGCAAGCTCGATCCCGTTCTGGATCGCGATGCCGGTCGGGCGCGAGGAGCCCTGCAGGGGCAGGCTCGAGTAGATCGTCACCTCACCGCCGGAAGCTTCGCCTCCGCCTGAGGACGCGGACGTGGTCTCATCGCCGCCCTCCTCCTCGTCATCGCCGCAGGCGGCGACGCCGAATGAGAGAGCGAGGACAAGACAGCCACCGGCCAACAGGCGGCGAGTTCGGATCGGCACGGGTACAGACCTCCCAGGTTGCGTTGTCCCCCCGGGACGGGAGCAACCCTATACCCATGAATGCCGAACGTTCCGACAGAATCCTCCGCTTCGCGTCCGGTTCTGTCGGGTCGCTGTAGCTACCTACGCCAGACCAGCCGCTTCGTACTCCCGCAGGAACCCTTCGAAGAGGCGCTTGTGGCCCTGCTCGTCGCGGAGGATCGCGATCACCATGTCCTGCGTGACCGGGTCGATGCCGTCGGTCTCGTCGATGATCCGGGCGTAGTGGTCGATCGCCCCCTGCTCGGCATCGATCACCCCGCGGATCACGTGGACGATGTCGACCTGCTCGTCGGGTGGCTGCAGGAACGACTGCTCGGCGGTGAAGTCCTCCGACCCGGGGACCACGCCGTAGAGCTCCTTGATCCGGGACGCGAACTCCTGCGCGTGGCCGAGCTCTTCCTGAATGTCAGTTTCGAGCGACTCCTTGATCTCCTGAGCGCGGACGCCGTCGGGGTTGACCGAGTTGGCGATGTAGCTCATCACCGTCTCGATCTCCATCCAGTAGGCCTTCTTCAGCAGCTCGACGACGTGTTCGCGCTTTTCGCTGTTCTCGTCGGCGAGGATGTCGGTGTTGGTGGTCGCGGCTTCCATCGTGCCCTCCTTTATTTGGTCTTCCGTGTTCCCTTTCGGATCGGCGCGAAACGCCGAGCCATCCATAGACTCGACGCATGCGAACAAACGTTACGCCGCCTCCTCGGCTTCGCCTCCGGGGGGCGGCCGTGTCGGCCGCCAGGATGATGCCCGACGCTCCCGCGCCGACGCAGCCCCTGGAATCCAGCGACGCCGCGCTCCTGCGAGCCCGGATCGCCGACGCGGCCGCACTCGCAATCCCGTGATCCACGACCGCCACTTCGAGCTCGAGGAGGCGAACGCGCTCGTGCCGCAGATCGAGCCCGCCTTGCTCGCGCTGCGCGAAGCGCGCGACCAGCTCACCGATGCCGAGCTCCACGAGGTCCTCTCCGACGCGGCGCCCGGCAACGGCGGCGGCGGCGCGGGCCGCCAGGTCGGCGAGGCGTTCCTCAAGGTCCGCGGGCTGCTCGCCCAGCTCCAGGGCCTCGGCCTGGTGATCCGCGATCTCGACCGCGGCCTCGTCGACTTCCCGACCGTGATCGACGGACGCGAGGCCTACCTGTGCTGGGAGCTCGGCGAGGACGAGATCGGCTACTGGCACGACCTCGAGTCCGGCTACGGCGGGCGCCGACCGCTCGCCTGACTCGCCAAGCACCGCGAACCCCTTTGCGGACGCGGTATATTCATCACTTAGGGTACGCGGTCAAACCGGCCGCGGGCTCACCTTTTTCTTTTCGAGCTAGGGACGCCGGGGGACGTTTCTGGGCTTCCGATCCGATCGAGGAAGCATGGAGACATCCCAGCTGCATGAGGACCCGGACCGCCCGAAGGACTCACCGGTCAGCCGACACCCGGAAGAGGTGCGGTTGTGGAAGGAGTTCGCCGACACGCGCGCTCCGGAGCTCCGCGCCGAGCTCGCCGAGCGCTACCTGCCGTTGGCGAAATCGCTAGCGCGCCGCTACCAGCGAGCACGCGAACCGCTCGACGACCTCGTCCAGGTCGCGAGCCTCGGCCTGATGAAGGCGATCGACGGCTTCGACGTCGGGCGGGGGCGCCCCTTCACCTCCTACGCGGTGCCGACGATCCTCGGCGAGCTGCGACGCCACTTCCGCGACCACGTATGGCTCGTGCGTCTGCCGCGCTCGCTCCAGGAGCTGACCGCCAAGATCGACAGTGCCACGGAGGACCTCTCGGAGCGGCTCGGGCGCTATCCGTCGGTGGCCGAGCTCTCGGAGCAACTCGACGTGTCGCCCGAGCGCGTGCTCGAGGCGCTGGAGGCGGCCCAGGCGCGATTCCTCGACTCCCTCGACAAGCCAACCGTGACCGACGACGACGCCGCCGCGCCGCTGATCGACCGCGTCGGCGAGCAGGAGCTCGGCTACGACCAGGTCGAGGCGCAGGCCTCCGCCGACGACCTCGAGCTCTCCGACCGCGAGCGCCTCGTCCTGCGGCTCCGCTTCGAAGACGGGATGACCCAGCAGGAGATCGCCGACATCGTCGGCGTCTCGCAGATGCAGATCTCCCGTATCAGCCGTGCGGCGCTGTGGCGGGTCCTCTGCGCGGTTCGCGGGCTACCCGCCGATTCGCCGCCGCCGCGCAAGCGCCGCGCGCCGGCGACCTCGGCCGATGCCGGCTGATTGTCCGTGGATCGGAAGGGCAGTAGATTCAAGGGCGGCTCGTCATTGACCAGGCACCCGGGATCGCCAGGTCGTCCGGCGAGCCGCCTCGACCTTTCCTCATGAGCCCTACCCAAGATTCAGTGCGCCGCGACTCGGTCGGGAAAGCTGTCGCCGGCGGCCTCGCAGCCGCGGTGAAGAAGTACTACGGCAAGGGTCCCGTCTCCGCCAAGGCGCACTTTCTCGAGGACGACATCCTCGTCGTGGTGATGCGCGACCCGGCGACTACCGCCGAGGCGTCCCTGGTGAAGGCTGGACGACCCGAGAAGGCGCGCGATTTCCGGCTCGCCTTCCAGAATGAGTACGCCGAGGAGCTGAAATCGATCGTGGAGCGGGAGACCGGCCGCAAGGTCGCCACCTACCACAGCCAGATCATGTTCAACCCCGACATGCTCTTCGAGATCTTCGTCTTCGGCCCGGGCCTCGAAGATGGCGCAGGGTCGGATATTCGTCCGTTCGCCTGACTTCCCCTTCAGGACCGGCCGCATAGCGGCGATGAGAGGGGTGGACACGCACGAGTGCCGGCGGACGGGCGGTCCCCCGGCGCTCCCAGGACACATAGCCCCCGGTGGCCTTCGGGCCCCGCGGGGGCACCTCCGATGCCAGAGCCGGGGCGGTTAGCCGTCCCGGCTCTATTACTGGTGCGCGGCCGATCTGGCGGGAGCGGGTTAACGCCTGACCCGAAAATGGCGGAGGCGAAGGCGAGCACATTTTCGGAACGTTCGGTATTCCGTCAGCCGTCGGGATGGGTGTTGTCGAGCGCGGCAACCACCAGATCGCGGTCGTGGTCGTAGTCGAGCGTTGTGAGCGCCTCCTCGCGGGAGAGCCAGCGCAGCTCGTCGACCTCGTCGTTCGGCTCGAAGCGGCCCTCCAGCGGGCTCATCAGCCACCAGCGGACGCGCTTCGGCCTCCCCTTGCGATCGACGTAGGTGATCGGCTCGAGCTCGCGGCCGAGCTCACACCGCAGGCCCGTCTCCTCCTCGACCTCCCGCGCCGCGGCTTCTTCGGCGGACTCGCCCGGGTCGAGCTTCCCCTTCGGCAGCGACCAGTCGTCGTACTTGGGCCGGTGGACGACCGCCACCTCGCCACTTCCATCCCGAAGATCGCGGATCACGACCCCCCCGGCCGCCTCGATCTCGTCCATCCTCAGCGCACCCGCTCCTCGCGCCGCGGCTCGAATCCCGCCTCGGCGACCTCGGCGAGGATCTGGCGCCCGTGCTCGGGGCCGTCGGTCTGCAGCACGAGCCGGATGGCGGTCTCGCGCATGTGCAGGTCGACGCCCTCGCGGATGTGGGCGACATCGAGGACGTTGGCGCCGCTCTCCGCGACGCACGCGATCAGCCCCGCGAGCGCCCCCGGCCGGTCGGCGACCACCGTCTTGAAGACGAGCCTTCGGCCGGCGGCGGTCTCACCGAGGCGGATGCACTCGGCAAGCCGGGTGGCGTCGACGTTGCCGCCGGAGAGCACCGCGCAGACCGCCTCGCCCGTCGCGGGGACGACCTTGCCCGCGAGCAGTGCCGCGACCGACGCCGCCCCGGCGCCCTCGACGACGAGCTTCGATCGCTCGAGCAGGAGGACCATTGCCTCCGCAACCTCGTCGTCGGTGACGGTGACGATGCCGTCGAGGTGGCGGGAGAGCAGCGGCGCTGTGATCTCACCGGGGCGCTTGACCGCAATCCCATCGCAGATCGTGCCACTCGTCCGCCCCTCGGCCTGCACCCCGACGACGCGGACCTGCTCGAGGCGCTCGCGCGCGGCGATCGCGATCCCGGCCGCAAGCGCACCGCCACCGACGGCGACGACGATCAGGCTCGTCTGTGGCGCCTGCGTGGCGATCTCGAGCCCGATCGTCCCCTGACCGGCAATCACCTCGGGGTCGTCGAAGGCGTGAATCAGCGTCGCGCCCGAACGCTCCACGTGGGCTCGCGCCTCGCCGGCGGCGTCGTCGTAGGAGCCGTCGATCAGGGTCACGTGGCCGCCGTAGGAGCGAACGGCCTCCGCCTTCGCCAAGGGCGCGTGCGCGGGCATGAAGAGATCTGCACGGGCGCCGCGACTGCCTGCGGCGATCGCGACCGCCTGCGCGTGGTTGCCGGCGCTCGCAGCAACCACCCCACGACCAACCTCCGCGTCGGAGAGGCGGCCGACCTTGTGCTCCGCACCCCGGATCTTGAACGAGCCGCCGCGCTGCAGGTTCTCGGCCTTCAGCGCCACCCGGCCGTCGCAGCGGCGCGAGATCTCCCCGGCGCCGATCAGCGGGGTCAGTCGGACGCGGTCGCGGATCGCCGCGGCGGCCGCCTCGATCCGGGCGGCGTCGATGCCGGACGGCACGGTCGTGTCCTCGGCCTCGCTCGCGATCGATCCAGCGTACGTCAGGCGTGCGTCACGCGGGCGGGGGATCGAGCGCCACCGACCCGGATGCGGGCGCGTCGATCGGGGCCGCCAGCGTCTCGCGGCGATAGTCCCGGTACTCCCTGTAGGCGATCTGCATCGTCGCAGCGATCGGGATCGCGAGCACGGCGCCGACGATCCCGAACAGGGTCGAGCCGAAGAGAACCGAGACGAGGACGATGAACGGCTCCACCGAGACGGCCCGACGCTGGATCTGTGGCTGGATCACGTAGTTCTCGATCTGCTGGTAGGCGATGGCCCACACGATCCAGATGATCAGCCCGACGGGGAAGTCGACGAAGATCATCACGACCGCGATCAGGACCGCTGCGATCGTCGCGCCGACGACCGGGATCAGGTCGAAGAAGGCGACCACCAGCGCCAGCGGACCCGCAAACGGAGCGCCGAGGATCGACAGCACGATGAAGGCGCTGACGCCGGCGATCGTCGCCTGCACGAGGGCGCCGCCGACGTAGTTGCCGATCGCGTCCGCGATGTGGCGGAGAGCGCGCTCGACCCGCTCCGCGCGACCCGGTGGCTGGGCGCGGACGAACGCCTCCGCCCATCGTGCGCCGCCGCTGACCATGAAGATGCTCAGGATCAGGATCGTCACCGTGGCGAAGATCGAGTTGATCACGCCGACGCCGATGTCCTGGAGGACGCCGGCGGCATCGCCGATGCGCGACGGTAGCTCGCCCGCGGCACTCTCGATCTCGCTCGTGAAGTCGTACTTCTCGTTCAGGTCGTTGAGCGTCTGGTTGTCCTGGACGAACTCGGTCACGTCGGCTGCGTAGTCGGGGACGTTGTTCGCCAGGTCTTCGATCTGGCCGACAAGCGACGGGATCAGCAGGGCACCGAGGGCGACGGGGATCAGGACCAGGCTCGAGTAGGTGATCGCGATCGCGACTCCGCGCCGCCCGGTGAGCCGGTGGAGGAGGTTGACCGGCCCGGACATCGCAATCGCGATGAACGCCGCGATCACGAGCCAGGTGATCGGCTCCCGCAGCTGGTAGATGACGTAGAGCGAGAGCGCGACCGTGACGACGATCATCACGGTGCGCAGCGCCGCCCGGCCGAGCGGATCGCGAGGTGCGATCACCGCCATCATCGCGCGGCCTCTAAGAGGGTGGCTGGCAGACGCTGCACGTGCGGGTATTCGGCGGCTGTCGGGGCTTTCCTCGCTCGTGTATAGGTTCCGGGCGATGGGTTCCGCCCTCCAGCCACTCCTCGAAGAGCTCGGAGTGCTCTCGGACCTCGAGCACGCGAGCGCACTGCTCGCCTGGGATGAGCGCACGCAGATGCCGCCGGGAGGCGCGCCCGCGCGCGCGGAGCACCTCGCGACCCTGGCCCGCCTCCACCACGATCGCGCATCCTCGGAGCGCCTCGGCGATCTGATCGAGGAGGCTGCCGGGGCGAACGGGGATGCCGACTACGACTCCTTCGAGGCCGGCCTCGTCCGCGTCGCGAGCCGCGACTGGACCAAGGCGCAGCGCGTGCCCGCGGAGCTGCGGGCCGAGACCGCCCGCGTCACGTCGGTCGCAGAGCACGCCTGGGCGGAGGCGCGCGAGCGGTCGGACTTCGCCGCGTTCCTCCCCCACCTGGAGAAGGTCGTCGAGCTCCGCCGCCGCTACCTCGAGTGCTTCGAGTACGAGCATCCCTACGACCCGCTCCTCGACGACTACGAGCCGGGGATGAAGACGGCCACGCTACGGCCGGTGCTGACGACACTCGGCGACGGCGTTCGCGCACTGCTCGAGCGGGTCGAGGGGGCCGGGACGAGCGTCGACGATTCCTGCCTCTACGGCGAGTTCGACCCGGAGGCCCAGGCGAGGCTGGCGCACGAGGTCACCGCGGGCCTGCCGCTCGATCCCGGTTCCTGGCGGCTCGACTCGACGGTGCACCCGTTCGCGACCGTGATCTCGACTTCGGACCTGCGCGTGACGACGCGCTTCGACCCCGCCTACGTCGGCACCGCGCTCTGGGCCGTGATCCACGAGGTGGGCCACGCGACGTACTACAACGGCATCGACCGGTCGTTCGAGCGCACGCCCCTTTGCCGCTCCTCCTCGCTCGGGTTCGACGAGTCCCAGAGCCGGCTGTGGGAGAACTGGGTCGGGCGCGGGCGCCCGTACCTCGCCCACATACGCCCGCTGCTCGAGCGCCACTTCAGCGGCTTCGCCGACGTCGACGGCGAGCAGCTCTACCGGGCCTCGAACAAGGTCGCGCCCTCGCTGATCCGGGTCGAGGCCGACGAGGTCACCTACAACCTCCACATCGTCCTCCGCTTCGAACTCGAGCTCGCCCTCTTCGAAGGCGACCTCGCAGTCGCCGACCTCCCCGGGGCCTGGCGCGAGCGCACCCGCGACCTGCTCGGCCTCGAGGTCCCCGACGACGGCAACGGCGTGCTCCAGGACGTCCACTGGGCCGCGGGATCCTTCGGCTACTTCCCGACCTACTCGCTCGGCAACATCGTCGCCGGGCAGCTGTGGGACGAGGCCGCCGGCGAGCTCGGCGACCTCGACGAGCAGCTCGGGGCCGGCGAGCTCCACCCCTTGCGCGACTTCCTTCGCGACCGGGTCCACCGGCATGGCAACAAGTACGAGCCCGCCGAGCTGATCGAGCGCGCCGTCGGCGGGCCGCTCGACTCGGGTCCGCTCCTGCGCCAGCTCGACGAGAAGTACGGCGCGATCTACGCGGGTAGCTGAGGCGCCGGTGGCATCGCTGCTCGACCGGGCGATGGACTTCACGGTCCTCCCCGGCTATAGCCGGATCGGCCACGCGATCCGCAGCCGGCACTGGGATCCCGACCCGCGGCTCGACGGCCGCTCGATTCTCCTCACCGGGGCGAGCTCGGGGATCGGCGCCGCAGCGTGCGAGCGCTTCGCGTCCGCCGGCGCGCACGTGCACATGCTCGTCCGCAACCGCGAGCGGGGCGAGGAAAGGCGCGCCGAGATCGCCGATCGCACGGGGTCGGACTCGATTCACCTCGAGGTCTGCGACGTCTCGAGCCTCGCGTCCGTGCGGACGTTCGCTGCCGGGTTCACCGCCAGGGTCGATGCCCTCGACGCGCTGGTCAACAACGCCGGCGTGATGCCCGGCGAGCGGACCTACACCGATGAGGGCTTCGAGCTCACCTTCGCCACCAACGTCCTCGGGCCGTTCCTGCTCACCCGGCTGCTCGAGGAGAGCCTCCGGCGCGGTGCCCCGTCGAGCGTCGTCAACGTCTCCTCCGGCGGCATGTACACCGAGGGTCTGCAGGCCGACGATCTGCAGCTCGCAGAGCGCGAGTACGACCCGCCCGCCTTCTACGCGCACACGAAGCGCTGCGAGGTCATCCTCGCCGAGCTCTGGGCAGAGCGGCTCGCGGGAAGCGGCGTGGCGGCGCACTCGATGCACCCCGGCTGGGCCGACACACCTGGCGTCGAAACCTCGCTGCCGCGCTTCCACAAGCTCATGGGCCCGCTCCTTCGCAACGCCGGACAGGGCGCCGACACGATCGTCTGGCTCGTCGGCTCCTCCGAGGCCGCCGCGCAGGCCGGCGCCTTCTGGCATGACCGCGAGCCGCGGCCGAGGCACCGGATGTCGCGCACGAAGGAGACCGCGGCCGACCGCGAGCGCCTCTGGAACGGGTGCGAGCAACTCGCCGGCCTCGCCTGAGCGAAGCCGGCGTTCCGAGCTCGTTCCTCTAGCCGGAGCCCACGGCGCCTGCCGGCGCTGCGTCCCCGATCTCCATGTGGGCTCGACTGTCGCGACCGCGGATCAGCAGCGCCACCGCAAGCACGCCGAGCAGCGCGATCCCGGAGCCCACGAGGAAGGCATCGGCGTAGCCCTCGGTGAGCATCTCCGGGGTCGGAGGACCACCCGCCGCGGCCGCCGCGTCACCGATCTGCGGGAACGCAACCGTCGACAGGATCGCGAGGCCGAGCGCACCCCCGACCTGCTGCGACGTGTTGATCAGACCGCTCGCAAGGCCCGCCTCGCGATCGGACACGCCGGAGACGGCGGCGATCGTCTGGGGCACGAACGAGAAGCCGAGCCCGACCGCCGCCAGGAGCGACGGCCCGAGGACGTCGGAGACGAAGCTCCCGTCGGCCGAGATCTGGCCGAACCAGAAGAGTCCGGCGGCGATCAGCAGCATGCCGAGGCCGAGGATCGGCTTGAACCCGACCTTCGTGACCAGCTGCGAGGCGATCCCGGCGGCGAGGATGATCGAAACCGCCAGCGGCAGGTAGGAGAGGCCCGCCTCGATTGCGCTGAACCCGAGGACGTTCTGCATGTAGAGGGAGATGAAGAAGAACATCGAGAACAACGACGCTCCCGTGAGGACGCCGACCACGTTCGCCCCCGTCAGCGTCCGCATCCGGAAGATCGAGAAGGGGACCAGTGGTGCGGCCGAACGCCGCTCCACGACGACGAAGATCGCGAAGAGCGCGACCGCTGCGGCGAGTATCCCGATCGTCTGCGCGGAGCCCCAGCCGGCATCGGGGGCCTCGACGAGGCCGTAGACGAGCAGCGCCAGGGCGCCCGTCACGCTGACGGCGCCGGCAACGTCGAACGAACGCGTCTCCGAATCCGACTTGCTCTCGGCGATCAGCCGCGGAGCGAGGAGCGCAGCGGCGATCCCGATCGGGACGTTTACCCACAGCACCCACTCCCAGCCGACGTACTCCGTGAGCACGCCGCCGAGGAGGACGCCGGCGGCACCGCCGGAGCCCGCGACCGCGCCCCAGGCCCCGAGCGCCTTGTTGCGCTCGGCGCCGTCGGAGAACGTCGTCGTCACGATCGAGAGCGCCGCCGGGCTCAGGATCGCCGCGCCGAGGCCCTGGACGGCGCGAGCCGCGATCAGCGCCGCATCGGACTCGGCGAATCCGCCGAGTAGTGACGCGAGCGCGAAGAGGATCAGGCCCGCCATGAACACCCGTCGGCGCCCGAGCAGGTCGGCGAGGCGGCCGCCGAGGAGCAGGAAGCCGCCGAAGGTGAGCACGTACGCGTTCACCACCCAGGAGAGGTTGTCCTGTGTGAAGGAGAGGTCGGCACCGATCGTGGGCAGCGCCACGTTGACGATCGAGGCGTCGAGGACGACGACGAACTGGGCGACGCAGAGCAGCGCGAGCGCCTGCCAGCGCCTGCTCTCGAATTCCTTGGCCGTGGTCATCATCCGTTTTCGTCCTCCTTGGTCTTCTTCGCGTCAGCTCGGTTGAAAGTACGGCTGAGGCGCCGCTTCCATAAGGGGGATAACCCTCCATTTCGCGCCTCCGACCCCTTACTTCCGCGCCCGATACACTTACAAGCGGAAGCGGAGTTCCGGTTTCGATTCGCACTATACGGAACTCGGGTTCCGCTTGTAGCACGGCCTTCCCTACTGCTGAGGAGACGATCGGGGAGCGCCGAAAGTGACACCGATCCACCGCGAGGAGCGAGATGGCAGCGACGGCGACCAAGGAGCGGGGCGAGCCGGGCGACGGGCAGCGCGCGGACGCTCGCCGCAACCGGGCCAAGGTTCTCGACGCCGCCCGCGAGCAGTTCGCCGCGGCCGGCCTCGACGCCCAGATCGACGAGATCGCGCGCGCTGCCGGGGTTGGCGTCGGGACGGTCTACCGCCACTTCCCGAACAAGGAGGACCTCTTGCGGGCCCTCGCGGACGCGAAGTTCGAGGGCCTCGCCGACGCTGCGCGCGAGGCGCTCGAGGCCGCCGATCCATGGGACGGCCTGGTCGCGTTCATGACCTACGGGGCCCGCATGACCTCCGAGGACCGCTCCCTCTCGGAGGCGATGGAGCAACGCTCCGAGATCTGCGGGGCAGCGGCCGATCGGGTCGGCTTGCTCGAGCTGACGGCGCGGGTCGTCGAGCGCGCCCAGGCGAGCGGCCGGCTCCGCGCCGACATCACGGCCTGGGACATCCCGGCGCTCACGTGCGGCATCGGCCGCGCGATCCGCGTCGACACCGGAGCACCGACGATGAGCTGGGAGCGCTACCTCGAGATCATCCTCGACGGCCTCCGCGCCCCCGCGTTCCGCTAGCCGACCGAGTCACGTTGCCGTCGGCGCTCGGCGCCCTGGAGCGTCATCCCCGGACGCGCCTGGTTTGCCAGCGGACCCGTCCCCTCCTGGTTGTTGCCCGCGTAGTACTTCACGTTCGCGATCAGGCCCGCCGCCTGTGCCGTGTCCCACGGGCGCACGGAAGCGTCGCCGCAGCGACCGGCGGCCGAGGCGGACGGGGCAGCGAGCACGACGGCTGCCAGCGCCGCGGCGAAAACCGCCCTCATTGGACGATCAGGTAGCCCATGGCCTACTCGAACGTCCAAGCGATCGCCACCCGCGTCGTTCTGAGGCTGAGATGCTCGCGGCGCGGGGTGAGCCCGGGTCGCCGAGAGCAGCTCGATCGCGCCGGCGCCCGCTCGGTCCCGGGTCCGTCACGCTCGGGCAGGTCGCCGAGCGCGGTGGCGGGAGGGCCGTGGCGCAGGCGAACGCCGCCACCGCGAGCCGGATCACTGGGAGCACGGCGCGGTTGTACAGGCTCCAAGAGCCGCTCGCGCCGCTCCGGAAGCGGGCGCCGGGGTTTCACGGCGTCGCTCGGTCGGACCCGAGCACGGATACTTCTCGAATGCGCGTCTGGCTTGCGGCGGAGGGTGAACTCGATCAGGCCGCGCGCCTGATCGCGGAGTTCCGGGCGCACTTCGGACGCGGGACGCCGAGCGACGCCGAGATCCGCGAGGGCGTCGGCCGGGTCGCGCGCGAGGACGGCGAGTTCCTCCTCGCGGCGGCAGACGGCGAGCCCGTGGGCGTCGTCCAGCTCCGCTATCGCTGGAGCGTGTGGACCGCCTCCGAGGACGCCTGGATCGAGGACGTCTTCGTCAGCGAGGACGCCCGTGGGACCGGCCTGGGCCGTGCGCTGGTCGAGGCCGCGATCGAACGCGCACGGGAGCGCGGCTGCCGCCGGATCGAGCTCGACGTCGACGAGGCGAACGAACCCGCGCTCGCGCTCTACCACTCGCTCGGGTTCAGTGGCGATTTCAAGGCGGAGAAGCGGAGCCTCCTCTTGGGCCGCCGCCTCGAATAGGTTGCCGGTCGTGCCAAAGGCCGTCAGCCCTGACGAGGCCGCTGCCCTCCTCCACCCCACCGACACGCTCGCGATCCCGCTGGGGACCGGGCAGCCGCCCGCGTTTCTCGAGGCGCTCGGGCGTCGCGACGACTGGGAGGAGCTGCGTATCGGCGGCGCCCTGCTGCTCGCCTGGTCGGAGGCCTACAAGCACCCCAACGTCCACATCCTCTCCGGCTTCTTCGGCCCGCTCGAGCGGGCGCTGCGCGACCAGGGCGCGAACATCTCCTTCGCCCCGGCGGACTTCCGCCGCTTCGCGCCGCTGCTCGAACAGCAGAACCCGCGGTTGGTCGCAACCGTTGCCGCACCGCCCGACGAGGACGGCTGGTGCAGCCTCTCCCTGCACGCCGGTGGCACCTACGCCGAGCTCCACCGAGCTGCCGCCGACCGGGACCGCCTGCTCGTCGTCGAGGTCTCGCCGAAGTTCCCCCGCACCCTCGGGCTGCCGCCCGAGCACCGGCACGGGATCCACGTGGACGAGATCGACGTCCTCGTGGAATCCGAGGCAGCCCCGTTCGCGCTCCCGGACGCGGAGCCGGCCGAGACCGACGCCGCGATCGCCGACAACGCGCGCGCCTTCATCCCCGACGGCGCCACGTTGCAGACGGGCATCGGGGCGATCCCTTCCGCGATCGTCGCGCAGCTCGCCAACGGCCCCGGCGGCGAGTACGGGATCCACTCGGAGATGTTCACCAACGGGCTCATGGCCCTGCACGAGTCGGGCAAAATCGCGAACCGCAAGGGGCAGTTCGACGGCGTTTCGGTCGCCACCTTCGCCGGCGGCTCGGAGGAGCTCTACCGCTGGCTCGACGGCAACGAAGATGTCGCCTTCCTCCCGGTCGAGGTGATCAACTCGCCGGACGTCATCGGGCGCAACCGGCTCATGGTCACGATCAACGCCGCGCTCGCGGTCGACATTCACGGGCAGGTCGTCGCCGACACGATCCAGGGCAACCAGTACTCGGGGATCGGCGGACACGAGGACTTCATCTCAGGCCCCGCCCTCGACCTCGAGGACCGCTCGCTCCTGTGCATGCCGTCGACCGCGAACGTGAAGGGCGAGGTGAAGTCCAGGATCGTGCCCTGGTTCGACGCCGGCGCGGTGATCACGACGCCGCGCCACCAGGTCGACGTGATCGTCACGGAGTACGGCGCCGCCGAGCTCCAGGGGCTGACCGTCCACCAGCGCGGCGAGGCGCTCGCGAAGATCGCCCACCCTGACTTTCGCGACGAGCTGCTCGAGGCCGCCGAGCGGGCGTCGAAGGGGCGCTCGCCGCTGCCGAGCTGAGGCGGGGCGGCCGTGCTCGAGGCCGCCCTCTGGGGGTTCGTCGGCGGTGCGGCGTTGTTGCTCGGGGCGGCGATCGGTCTCATCACCCGGCCGAAGAAGCGGACGGTCGCCTTCGTCATGGCTTTCGGCGCCGGCGTCCTGGTCAGCGCCGTCGCCTTCGACCTCACGCAGGAGGCCCTCGAGCTCGGCGGCGCCGACGCGACCACGGTCGGGCTCGTCCTCGGCGGGCTCACGTTCTTCGCCGGCGATTGGCTGCTCGACCGGCGCTCGGGTGGCGATCGCCGCGAGATCGAGCCCGGCGAGGCCGACGGCGGCGGGAAGCCGATCGTGCTCGGCGCGCTCCTCGACGGGATCCCGGAGTCGGCCGCGATCGGGCTGACCCTCCTCGGCGGCGGCTCGGTGAGCGCGTCGTTCGTGGTCGCGGTCTTCATCTCCAACCTGCCCGAATCGCTCGCCGCCTCGACCAAGCTCCGCGACGCCGGGCAGTCAGTTCTTTGGATCGTGGGTCTGTGGACCGCAATCGCGCTCGTCTCGGCGCTCGCCGCCGCGCTCGGCTACGAGCTGCTCGGCGGCGCCTCACCCGACCTCGCCGCCGCCGTCAAGGCGTTCGCCGCCGGAGCGATCCTCTGCATGCTCGCCGACTCGATGTTCCCAGACGCCTACAGGGACGCCGACTCGAACAGAGCCGTGGGCCTGCTGACGGTCCTGGGCTTTGCGTTGGCGGCTCTGCTGGCGGCCTAGGCGCTGCGCGGCTCCGATCGCGCTCGAACCGCCGGGCGGTTGTGATGGGCCGCCGTCGCCGTCGCTGGGTGGGTGGGTACGGGTTTTGGGTTTGGGCGTGGTTCGCGCGCGTCTCGCTACGCCGCCCCGGCGAGCGGCAGGAAACGTCCCATATACGGGCGTTAGCTGCCGCTCGATTTGGCGGCGGTTCTTTGCTCGGCGGCGAGTGTCACCGAACTCGCACAGCGCACCTAGAAGGCGCGCGAACACGCGCGACGCTCACTTCACAGCGTCTCGTCGAGCCAGCCGTAGACGCGCTGGTGGAAGAGGCGGCGACCGTTCGCCTCGCAGTGCTGGCCCGCCCCTTCGGCCGCGGTGAACTCGAACATCGGGTTGGTGCTCAGCAGGGGCATGAGGCCACTCGGTTGTCGCCCGCGCCGGACCCGGCGCGGGCGGTGTCCGCGCGCTAACCGGCCGTCGTCTCGGTGGGCTCCGGCTCGGCGGCCTCGTCGGCCACGGCGCCGGCCTCGCGCGAGGGCTCGGAGTGGGAGGCGCGCTCCTCGTATGCCGCGCGCTCGGCTGCATTCGGCTGCGCGAGCACCTTGTCGGCGTTGAGCGCCTTCGCGACGGCTTCGCGACCGCGGCGCGGCATCAGCGTCATCACCTTGAAGATGCCGGCCGAGATCTTCGGCACCCAGACGTCGAACTTCGGGTACTCGAGCGCGTCGACGATCGAGTTCGCGACGTCCTCGGGCTCGACCTTCTTCACGCCACGGCTCAACGGCAGCCCGGACGTGAGCTCCGTGTTGACGAGCGCCGGCATCACGCACGAGACCTCGATCGCGGTGTCCTCGAGCTCGGCGCGCACCGCCTCCGAGGCGCCGACGACGAAGTGCTTGGTCCCGCAGTAGGTGGCGCCGCCGGGGAAGCCGCCCTTGCCCGCCTGCGATGCGATGTTGACGATATGGCCGGAGTTGCGGCGCTGCATCCGCGGCAGGGCCAGCTTCATTCCGTAGAGCACGCCGTGAACGTTGATGTCGACCATCATCAGCGCGGTGCGGTCGCTCTCCTCGACGAACGGGCCGACGGGCATGATCCCGGCGTTGTTGACGAGCACGTCGAGCGAGCCGAGCCGCTCCTCAACCTGATCGAGAAAGCCTTCGAAGGAGTCACGACGGGTGACGTCGAGCTCGAGCGCGAGCGTGTCGCCGCCGATCTCCGTCGCCGTCTGCTGCGCCAGGTCCACGTCGAGATCGCCGATCGCGACCTTCGCGCCCTTGCGTGTAAGCGCCTGCGCGGTCGCCTTGCCGATCCCCCTCGCGCCACCGGTGATCGCCACGACCTTGCCGTGAAGCGAACGCGGTTCCTTTGCCATCTGATGTGCTCCTCTCGATGATTTTGCGCCAGGGCGCGAGTCGTCTTGCAGCCTAACTGGTACGCACGTCTCGCCGTCTAGGTCCCGCGTTTCAGCATCGGCGCGATGTGTGCGCGCGCGAAGGCGCGGGCATCATCGTCATCCGAGAACCGGTCGAGCTCGTCCGGGGTGAGGATCAGAGACTGGATGAAGCGGGCGAAGATCTCGGCTGCGGGCTCCGGGTCGTACTCGGGATAGTCCCCCTCGCGCTGGGCACGGCGGATCTGCTCGGCGACGTACGTAGTGCCGATCGCGATCACCGGCCCGGCGTCGACGGTGAGCGCCCGCAGGACGCTCTCGGGCTCCGTCTCCAGCATGCGGCGGACGAGGGCGTGCTCGCGAAACCAGCCGAGCAGGAGGACGAAGCACTCGACCGTGCGCTCGTCGGCACCCTCGATCGCGTTCGTGCGCTCGTCGACCTCGGCGATCAGGGCGCGCGCCTCGCGCCCGATCACCGCCTCGACGAGGGCGTCCTTGCGGGGGTAGCGCCGGTAGACGGTGACCCGGGTGACGCCGGCGCGGCGGGCGACGGCCTCGACGCTCGAGCGCTTGATCCCCTCCAGCTCGAACTGCTGGCGCGCCGCGGCGAGGATCCGCTCGGTGGTCAGGTCGAGCTCCTCGGTAACAGGGCCTGATACAAATAGTGCCACGTTGTAACATGCTAGCGCAGGTACCGATGGCCGTCCCCGAGACCCAGACCAAGCCGCCCCCGACCTACGGACTCCCCGAGACGACGGCGCGTCCCGAGGCCCCCTCGTGGAGCCCGCTGCCGCGGATCTGGGGCGACATCGTCAGCGAGGTGCGAGCGAGCGTCCCGTTTCCGCCCGGCGACACCAACTTCGACTTCGAGCGCACGAAGCGCTTCGCACACGACCCGCTCTCGGTCCTGCTGCCGATGTACGAGCGCCACGGCCCAGTCTTCAGCGCTCGGCTGCTGCACGGCAAGGTCGTCTTCATGCTCGGCCCGGAGGCGAACCACTACGTGCTCGTCTCCCACCGCGAGAACTTCCACTGGCGGGAGGGCAGCTTCGGCGATCTGATCCCGCTCCTCGGCGACGGCCTGCTGACCATCGACGGCCCGTACCACGACCGCCAGCGCCGGGTGATGCTGCCCGCGTTCCACCGCGAGCAGTTGGACGCCGCCGTTGCCGCGATGGAGCACGAGGCGCTGCCCGCGATCGAGGCGCTGCGCGAGGGTGAGATCGTCGACATCTACCACTGGATGCGGGACCTGGCGATGCGGATCGCCATGCGCGCGCTGCTCGGCCTCGATCCCGACGACGGCGGCCATGGTCGCGAGGCGGCCTTTCACTTCGAACGCGCACTGAGCTTCTACGGCACCGAGTTTCACCTGCGCATCCTCCGGGGCCCGCGCACGCCTTTCCGGAAGCTGACCGACTCGCGTGCGGCACTCGACCGGATCGTCTACGCCGAGATCACAGAGCGCCGGCGCGATCCGGACTCCGATCGCCGGGACATCCTCTCCCTGCTCCTCGACGCTCGCGATGAAGACGGCTCCGGCCTCGACGACGAGGAGATCCGCGACCAGGTGATGACGCTGATGTTCGCCGGCCACGACACCTCGACCTCGACCCTCAGCTTCCTCATGTCCGAGCTCGCGCGCCACCCCGACGTCGTCGCGCGGCTCCAACAGGAGCAAGACGTTGTCCTCGGCGGTGACCGCACACCGACGGTCGACGAGCTGATCCGCGAGATGCCGTACCTCGACATGGTCCTCGACGAGACCCTTCGCCTCTACCCGCCAGCCTGGATCGGCCCGCGGCGCGCGATTCGCGACTTCGAGTTCGCCGGTCACCAGGTCCCCGCGGGGGCGCACGTCAACTACTGCTCGTGGGCGAGCCACCGGCTGCCGGAGGTGTTTCCGGAGCCCGAGGCCTTCATCCCGGAGCGCTTCACCCGCGAGCGCAAGGCCGCGCTGCCGCAGGGTGCCTACGTCCCCTTCGGCGGCGGGCCGCGGATCTGCATCGGCAAGCGGTTCGGCCAGATGGAGGTGAAGCTGGTCGCGACGATGCTGCTCCAGCGATTGCGGCTCGAGAACCTCCCCGGCCGGACGATGACCATCCGCCAGATGCCCACCCTGAGCCCCGACGGCGGGCTGGGGATGCGAGTGCGACCGCGCGAGCTCGCCGCACCTAATCTGCCCTAGCTCGATGTTACGCCGACTGGCCCCGCTGCTCGCGGTAATCGCGCTCGTCTGCATCCCCGCCACTGCGGTCGGCAAGCCCGCGGGCAAGCACAGCTGGAGCGAGTACACGCGGCCGGCCATTCATGAGGTCCTACGCGACGCGAACGTCCCGATCCCGATGCGCGACGGGACCGTTCTCCGGGCGAACGTCGACCGGCCGGCGACGCCGGGGCAATACCCGGTGCTGGTCGTGCAGACGCCGTACAACAAGGACGGCGTCGTCAACACCGCCCTCGGCGGCGCCTTCCAGTACTTCGCCAAGCGTGGCTACGTCGTGGTCACGGTCGACGTCCGCGGCACCGGGGCGTCCCCCGGGCAGTGGGACAGCTTCGGCCCGCTGGAGCAGCTCGACGGTTACGACACGATCGAGTGGGCGGCGGCGCAGCCGTGGTCGAACGGCAAGGTGGGCGGCCTCGGTCCCTCCTACATGGCGATCACGCAGCTGACCACGGCGGCGCAGCGCCCGCCGCACCTCGAGGCGATCTTCCCGGTGGTGCCGATGGGCGACGCCTACCGCGACATCGTCTTCTCCGGCGGCGCCTTCAACCTCTCCTTCATCCCGCTCTGGCTCGGCCTCGTGACGGTGGGGAACGTGACCCCCACCCCGGCCGCCGATGACCCGCTGGGGACGGTGCTGGCGCTCCTCGAGCACGTCGCCGGCGTGGCGAACTTCACCCTCCCGACGGTCCTCACCGGCTCGACCGGCGGCGAGGTCGCCTTCGACGGGCCCTTCTGGAAGACCCGCTCGCCGCTCGAGCTCGTCGACCGGATCGAGGTGCCCACCTTCGTCGTCGGTGGCCTCCACGACCTCTTCCAGCGCGGCGAGCCGATGATCTACGAGCGGCTCAAGCAGCACGTGCCGGCGCGCCTGTTGATGGGCCCGTGGGACCACCTCACCGGCTCGCGCGGGGCCGGACTGCCGGCCGACGGGGTCCCGCCGCTCCAGGACATCATGCTGCGCTGGTTCGATCACTGGTTGCTCGGGATCGACACCAAGATCGGCAAGATCCCGCGTGCCACCCAGTTCGTGTACGGCCGCGAGCGCTTCGAGACGCAGGCCGACTGGCCCGATCCGCGGCTGAAGCCGCGGCGCCGGTATCTGCGCGGCGGGGGGCAGATCACGCGCACCGCCCCGCACGGAGTCGAGTCGCCGCAGACGCTCACCCAGAATCCGATCGACGGCATCTGCACGCTCTCAACCTCGCAATGGACGGCGGGTATCGGCGCCGCGCTCCCCTGCACCACTGACACCGCCGAGGACGAGTCGGCCGCGGCGCGCTACGAGACCAAGCCGCTCCAGCGGAAGCTCGAGCTCTCCGGGCCGATCCTGGCGAACCTCTGGATCGAGACGACGGCCGCGGACGCGGTGCTCACCGTGCGGGTCAAGGACGTCGCCCCGAACGGCCAGGTGACCGAGCTCACGAGCGGCTGGCTCGCCGGCAGCTTCCGCGCCGTCGAGAAGGCGCGCAGCCGGATCGTCAAGTACAAGCGCGGCGCCGACGCGAAGGGGAAACGCAAGGTCCTGCTGCAGCCCTGGCATCCGTTCACGCGCGCATCGGTGCTCCCGGTCGAGGCGGGCGTGCCGATCGAGATGCCGATCGAGATCTTCGCGACGAGGGCCAGCCTGGCGCCCGGGCACAGGCTGCGGATCACGGTCTCCGGCGGCGACTTCCCGCACCAGCTGCCGCCGCTCCCGCAGCTCGCGGACTCGCTCGGGGGCAAGGTGAAGGTCCTCAGCGAGCCGGGGCACCGCTCCTACGTCGAGCTGCCGGCGATCCACCGCCACTGCGCCGGCGGCTGCAAGCCCCTCCCCGTTCCGGACCTGATCCGCGGCGGCTAACGGCTAGGCGTTCTGGCCGCCTTCCTGCGGCAGCGCCGCATCCACTCCTCGAGCGCGCCGCGCATCCGCTGCTCGACGGCCCGATCGAGCCGCCCGCAGGGGCGCTCGTCAACGAGCCGTCGCAGTGCTCGCCGGACGATTCGCGGCGCGCAGTTCCGCGGGACCGCCCGGCGGCGACATCCAGCTGAGACACGCCCAGTCCTCGGTTGGAGGATCGGTCGCCCGCCCGCGCTCGCCGAGGGTGAAGACGCTGAGCCCGCAGTTGATCGTCCGCAGGTGCCAGATCCGCGTCAGGTCGGTGGGCGTGAACGCCGAACCGAGGATTGAGTCGAGGAGGAAGAAGCGGGCGTAGATCCCATGGCTGACCGCGACCTGGACGCCCTCGTCCGGCTGCGCCGCGAGCTCGGCCTTGAAGGCGCGCACACGGCCGACGATGGCGGCGAAGGACTCCGCCCCGTCCGGCGCGTGATCGGGGTCGTCGGCGTGCGCGGCCATGCGCTTGGACCACCGCTGCTCGCGCTGCTCGTCGGCGTCGAGGGTGCCGTAGCCCTCGATCTCACGCAGCTCGTGGATCAGCTCGCTCGTCTCCACCTCGAGCCCGAGGCGCTCGGACAGGATTGCCGCGGTCTCCCCCGCGCGGCGCATCGTGCTCGCGATCAGCCGGGTCGCGCCAAGCTCCGTGAGCGCCCCGGCGGCCTCAGCGGCCTGGCGCCGGCCGCGGTCGGTGAGCCGATCGCCCTCGGCCTCCGGCAGCGCAACCCGGTCCGCCGCGGCGTTCGAGTGTGATTCGCCGTGACGAACGAGGATCAGGCGCATATGGTTGGTATTGTGGCGGTCGCGGGATTATCGAGTGGTCCAGTCAACAAAGTGAAATGGGGATCCGGATGGCACTGAGCGGCAACGGCGGGATCAATATCGACACGAGCGGCTTCTCAGCCCGAGAGCTCGAGGAGCTCGGCGCCAAGCAGCTCGCCGCGATCCTCGCGGCGGTGCGCGAGCACGAGCGCCAGACGAGCGCCCTCCCCGGCGGAGGCGCCGCACACGACCACGAGCTCTACGCGCGCGTGCGGGAGGTCACCGGTGGGCGCCGGCCCGACCCGCGCGACGTCGCTCGCCCGCCGATTAGGTGAGAATCGCCTAGCCGATGAAGCTCGCGGCGGCGCTCAGCGCGCGTCCCGCGCTGTTCTCGATCGAGACCCGCTGCTCGCAGGTGCTGTCGGCGCTGTCCTCGAGCTCGCCACCGTCGCAGAGGTCGTTGCCCTCGCCACCGGAGAGTGCATCGAAGCCGTCGCCGCCGAAGAGGTTGTCGTCGCCGATTCCGCCCGTGAGCTGGTCGTCGTTGCCCTCGCCGCGGATCGAGTCGTTGCCGGCCGCGCCGAAGAGCTTGTCCTGGCCGTTCTCGCCGCCGCTCATCTGATCGTCGGCCTCGGAGCCGAAGATGACGTCGTCGTTGCCCCCACCGTCCATGAGCTCCGGCGCGATCGCCGGGGTCTTCGTGCTCAGCACGTCGTTGTGCGTGAAACCGAGGAGGACGTCGGCGCCACCGGCCTCGATGATGTCGTCGTTGAAGCCACCGTCGAGGATGTCGATCCCGTCGTCGATGATCTCGCCTCCGGCCTCGCCCCAGCCGTAGATCTTGTCGTCGCCGGCCGAACCGAGAACCTTGTCGTCACCGGGGCCGGGGTAGATCGTGTCGTTCTCTTCCTCGCCGTAGATGATGTCGTTGCCGGGCCCGCCGATGAGCTTGTCGGCGCTGCGGCCGCCGCAGAGGATGTCGTCGCCGGCGCCGCCCTTGACGACGTCGTTGTCGCGGCCGCCGTTGAGGAGGTCGTCACCGCCGCGTCCGTCGAGGACGTCCTTGCCGCGCAGGCCGGTCACGCTGTCCTTGCCGTTCGTGCCCTTCCAGACGTCGCGGTTGTCGCTCAGCTTCTCCTTGCCCTTGAGGCAGACGGGCGCCTCTTGGGCGAGAGCGCTGGCGGGCGGGGACAGAAAGACGGCGCCGACGCCGAGCGCCAGGCAGGAAAGTCTCTTCATAGGTAGAGAGTAGACCCGGCGTATGGGCGAAGGTCGCGGTTCTCCGCGAACTACTTGCCCGTGAACTCCGGGTCGCGCTTCTGCATGAAGGCCGTCACGCCTTCGACGAAGTCGGCGCTCTCGCCCTGCTCCTTCTGGGCCATCGCCTCGGCTTCGAGCTGACCCTCGAAGTCGGCGTAGAGCCGACGGTTCAGGAGCTTCTTCGAGTTCGCGTAGGAGACCGTCGGGCCCTTGGCCAGGCGAGCGGTGAGCGCTTCCGCCTCGCCACGCAGCTCGCCGTCGCCGGCCAGCCGGTTGACGAGACCCCACTCCAGCGCCTTCGCGGCGTCGACGCGCTCGCCGAGGAGCGCCATCTCGGCAGCCCGGGTATGGCCGACCCTCGCCGGCACGAAGGCGCTCGACCCGCCGTCGGGGACGAGCCCGATGTTGACGAAGGCGAGCAGGAAGTAGGAGGACTCCGCGGCGAGGACCAGGTCGCAGCAGAGCGCCAGCGAGCAGCCGATGCCGACCGCTGGACCGTTGACCCCGGCGACGACCGGCTTCGGCATCTCGCGGATCCCGATCAGGATCGGGTGGTAGAGCTCGATCAGGCGCTTCGACAGGTCCGGGCGGCCGTCGGGCCCGGAGTCCTCGTCGCGGACCTCGCGCAGGTCGGCGCCGGAAGAGAACCCGCGCCCGGCGCCGGTGATCAGGACCGCGCGGACCTCCTCGTCGTCGCGCGCCCGCTCGACCGCCGCCCGCAGGTCGACGCCGAACTGGTAGTTCCAGGCGTTCAACCTGTCGGGCCGGTTCAGCTCAATCGTCGCCGCGCCGGCGTCGAGCGCGTAGTTGATGGTTTCGTAGTCGCTCATGAGACATATATAACGTTCCGCCCCCTTTTCGGCTTCGCCTCCGGGGTGCGGCCGGGCCAGCCGGCGGGACTAGCGCGCGCCCTCCGGAATCCCGTCCGTTACCTGGTCCAGGTACTCGGACAGGCCGTAGCCCGTCTTCCCCTCCCACGTGTACTCGGTGAGCCCCTCCCCGATCCGGGTCAGCTCGCCCTTGCGGCGGTGGCGCAGCGGGATCAGCTCGAGCACGCGGCCGGAGATCTCGAGCTCGCGCCCGCCCGCGGTCGCGAGGCAGCGGAGCGAGCGCTGGTCGTAGTGGGACCCGCTCCACTCGGTCTCGATCCTCGCATCGGTGATCGGCACGTAGGCGTCGTTCTCGAACACCACCCCCGAGCGCCGGACCGCGCCGTCGCGGGTCGCGATCACCGAGACCATGAAGCCGTCGTCGGGGCCGGAGTTGCACGTGAGCCAGCGGTACCAGAGCGGCGCCTGCCAGGAGCGCGGGCCCCAGGAGTGGTCGCGAAGGCCGTAGCCGTCGAGCTCCCACTCGCTTTTGCCGACGGCGACCCGCCCGCGCGCGCCGACGTGCTGCTCGTAGTGGCCGCGGGCGAAGCTCGACAACATGTCCGAGTCCGCGAACGGGCCCTGCGCCTCGCCCCCGAGCATCGGCGAGAGGCCTCGATAGTCGAGCGCCACCTCGCACTCGGCGTGCTCCGCCTCGGCGAAGGCGCGCTTCGGATCGCGCATCGCGAGCGGATCGGCGAGGACCGCCACCGGACCGGCGTATGTGACCCGCAAAGACTCGAACGGCGTCAACGTCTCGAATCGCAGTCCGGCCGCGTCGAAGCTGTCGTTGCCGGCGATCGGCGGGCGGCCGAACATGAACGCCACTCCCCCACCGGGCAGGTAGACGCAGATCGTCATCTCCGCCCGGCCCTCGTTGGGGCGGTTGCCGATCCGGAAGAACGCTCCGACCCCGGCGGCCGGGTCGTAGACGTTGAAGTACATCGACTCGTTGAAGGTCGGGTCGTCCTCGGCCGGGTGCGTGTACTCGTCTTCGGGCGCCAGCCGCACGGCGACGTCACCATCCACGAGCGCGAGCCTATCCGCTCCCGGCCGCCGTCGATCCGGCGCGCGGCCTCGTCCAGGTACGCGACCGGATGATCTCCCCGCGGCTCATCCCTGCGACTGGAGCGGCGCGGTGAACCGCCGCAGGGCCCAATCCGCGTACTCGAGCAGGCGCTCGACCGAGTAGCGGCGCGGGTCTTCGAGCGTCAGCCGGGCGAGTTCCTCGGAGAGTGCCTGGAGCACGCGCGCCGTGAGCTCCGGATCCGGCGAAGCGCCGCTCGGGCCGAGGCTGAACGCCGGGCCGACCGCGGCCGCGAGCTGATCCGTCACGGCGGCTCGCTCGCGCACGAAACGCTCCCGCAGCACCTCCGGCGTGCCCTCCGCCGGCATCAGCACCAGCCGCCAGGTGGTCGGATCGGCGTGGACGGCCTCGAGGAACGCGCGCAGCGCACCGAGGAGCAGCTCCCGCGGGTCACCCGCGGTCAGGTCCCGCGGGAGAAGGTCGGCGAGCTGGTTGACCGCACGCTCACCCTCGCGGTCGACGAGCGCGTTCAGCAGGCCCCCGAGGTCGCCGAAGTGCTGGTAGACGACGGGCCGGGTGATCCCTGCGGCGCGGGCGACACCGTCGATCGTGACCTTGTGGAATCCCTGGGCGCGGGCGAGGCTCTTCGTCTCGTCGAGAATCTGCTCGCGACGCTCGGCGGAGCTCATCCGGACGCTCTTGGAGTGCCGGGGCGCTGACTCCGTGTGAAGTGTGTCCGGGGTCACGTAACGAGGAGCTTACAGTAGTGTAACTTACAGTCGTGAAACCGACCGAGGAGCAGGCGACGATGAGCACGACCGAGACCATCGACAGCGCGAGCGCCCAGCCCGGCGCCCTGCCCGAACACGTCGACGTGCTCGTGATCGGCGCGGGCATCTCCGGCATCGGCGCCGGCCTACTACCTGAAGACGAAGCTTCCCGGGCAAGAGCTTCGCGATTCTCGAGGCGCGTGACTCGATCGGCGGCACCTGGGACCTCTTCCGCTATCCGGGCATCCGCTCGGACTCGGACCTGCACACCTTCGGCTACGCGTTCAAGCCCTGGACGAGCGACAACGCGATCGCCGATGCCGGCGAGATCCTCGACTACCTGAGCGAGGCCGTCGCCGAGGACGATCTCGGGCCTCACATCCACCTCGGTGTCAAGGTCTCGGCGTGCCGACTGGTCCTCCGAGGAGGCGCGGTGGACCGTCACCGTCGAGCGGACCGACACCGGCGCGACCGCGCAGCTCACCTGCGGCGTCCTCTTCAGCGCGTGTCGGCTACTACGACTACGACAACGGCTTCACGCCCGCGTTCGAGGGCGAGGCGAATTTCGCCGGCACCATCGTCCATCCGCAGCACTGGCCCGAGGACCTCGACTACGCGGGCAAGCGGGTCGTCGTAATCGGCAGCGGGGCGACGGCGATCACGCTGATCCCGGCGATGGCCGGCACGGCCGAGCACGTGACGATGCTGCAGCGCTCGCCCAGCTACGTGCTCCCCCTCCCCGGCAAGGACCCGATCGCCAACGGTCTCCAGCGGGTCCTCGGCCCCGAGCGCGCCTACCGGATCACGCGCGGCATGAACATCGCCCGGCAGCGCTTCATCTACGGCGTCAGCCAGCGCCATCCGCGCCAGGTCCGCAGCGTGATCCGCGCCGTCGACCAAGCGCCGAGCTCCCGCCGGGTATTCGACGTCGACACCCACTTCAAGCCGAAGTACGACCCGTGGGACCAGCGGCTCTGCGCCGTTCCCGACGGCGACCTCTTCAAGGCGATCCGCAAGGGCCAGGCGTCGGTCGTCACCGACCGGATCGAGCGCTTCACCGAGCGCGGGATCCGGCTCGAGTCCGGGCGAGATGCTCGAGGCCGACATCGTCGTCACCGCGACCGGGCTGAACCTGCTCGCCTTCGGCGGCATCGAGCTGACGGTCGACGGAGACGCCGGTCGAGCTCGGCGACGAGCCGTCGCCTACAAGAGCATGATGCTCAGCGGGGTCCCGAACTTCGCGTTCGCGATCGGCTACACGAACGTCTCCTGGACGCTGAAGGTCGACCTCGTCTGCGAGCACCTCTGCCGGCATGCTCGCCCACATGGACGAGCACGGCCACGACACGTTCGTCCCCGTCGCCGACGACCCGACGCTCGAGCGGCGGCCCGCTGCTCGACTTCACACGCCGGCTACGTGCAGCGCGCGATCGACGCGCTTCCCCAAGCAGGGCTCCCACGGCCCGTGGACGGTCGAGATGAGCTACGCCGCCGATCGCGAGCGCCTGCGCCACGGCGCCGGTCAGCCGACCCGGCGCTCCAGTTCAGTACCGCCGGCGCCGCGCGCCGGGTGCCCGTCACCGCCTGACGAGTTCGCTTCCCGAGCGGAGCGACGTCACACTTGACTAACTCTGTGAGTGAGTGCATACTCACTCACATGGAGTTGACCACCGCCACCCGCACCCTCTCCACCGCGGACGAACGTCGCCCCGAGCTCGCCGACGCGGCGGCGCGTGTCTTCGCCGAGCGTGGCTACTCCGCGCCGACGACGGAGATCGCGAAGGCAGCGGGGATCTCGCAGGCCTATCTCTTCCGCCTCTTCCCGACCAAGGTCGACCTCTTCGTCGCCGCACACCGCACGACCAGCGCCCGCATGCACGCCGCCTTCGCCGCGGCCGCCCGCCGCGCGCACGCCGAGGGTCGCGACCCGCTCGAGGTCATGGGCGACGCCTACGACGAGATCCTCGATCACGACCGCGACGTCCTCCTGCTGCGGCTGCACGCGCAGACCGCGGCCGGCAACGAGCCCGCGATCCGCGACGAGGTTCGCCGCTGCTTCCGCGAGCTCTACGCCCTGGTCGAGCGGGAGTCGCAGGCGAACCCCGAGGAGCTGCGGGCGTGGTTCGCGCACGGAATGCTCTGCGACGCGATGGCCACGCTCGAGGCCGACCAGCTCGATGAGCCGTGGGCCCGGGCGCTGAGCATGCACCACAAGGACAAGGCTTAACGATTCGGACTCGGGCGGCCCTGGGCCGCCTTTTGCAGGCACAAAGAGTGAGTGAGCAATCACACATTACGAAAGTGAAGACCAGATGACCGACACCAACAAGAGACGAGCCTGGTGGACGCTCGGGATCACCGGCGCCGCCCTCTTCATGACCGCCCTCGACAACCTCGTCGTCGGCGTCGCGCTGCCCTCGATCCGCGAGGACCTCGGCGGCTCGATCGAGTCGCTCGAGTGGACCGTCAATGCCTACACGCTGGCGTTCGCGGTGTTGCTCCTCACCGGCGCCGCGCTCGGCGATCGCTTCGGGCGCAAGCGCATGTTCGGCATTGGTGTCGGCATCTTCACCGCAGCGAGTGCCGCGGCAGCGCTCGCCCCCTCGATCGAGGCGCTGGTTGCGGCGCGGGCGATCCAGGGGCTGGGCGCGGCGATCGTCACCCCGCTGACGCTGACCCTGGTCAGCGAGGCTTTCCCGCCCGAGCGACGGGGCGCGGCGCTGGGAATCTGGGGCGGCATCAGCGGCCTCGGCGTGGCCCTCGGCCCGTTCGTCGGCGGCGCCGTCGTCGAGGGGATTGCGTGGCAGTGGATCTTCTGGCTCAACGTCCCCTTCGGACTGGCCCTGATCCCGCTGTCCCGCCGGATGCTCACCGAGTCCACCGGGCCCGACCGCGCGCTCGACCTGCGCGGCCTCGCTTACGCGGGAGCCGGGCTCTTCGGCCTCACCTTCGGCATCGTCCGCGGCGAGGCAATGGGCTGGACGAGCCCGACGGTGATGATCTCGATCGCCACCGGCCTGGCGCTGCTCGCGGGCTTCGTCGCCCACGAACGGCGGACGAAGGCGCCGATGCTGCCGCTCGGATTCTTCCGCTCGCGCGGATTCACCGCCACCAACGGGCTGTCGTTCGCGATGTTCTTCGGCATCTTCGGCTCGATCTTCCTGCTCAGCCAGTTCTTCCAGACTGCGCAGGGCTACGGGCCGCTCGAGGCCGGGCTGCGGACGCTGCCGTGGACCGGGATCCCGATGATCGTCGCCCCGATCGCGGGCATCCTCGGCGCCAGGATCGGAACGCGGCCGTTGATGGTCGCCGGCCTGACCCTGCAGGCCGTGGCGATGGCCTGGATCGCGCTCATCTCCGAGCCCTCGGTGGCGTTCGCCGAGCTGATCGTCCCGTTCGCCCTCGCGGGAACCGGGATGGCGCTGGTCTTCCCGACCGCCGCCGAGGCCGTCCTCGCGTCCGTCCGCGCGAACGAGGCCGGCAAGGCATCGGGTGCAACGAACGCGATCCGCGAGGTCGGTGGCGTGATGGGAGTCGCGGTGCTCGCCTCGGTGTTCGCTGCCAACGGCGGCTACGAGTCCCCGCAGGCGTTCAACGACGGTCTCGTCGCCGCCCTACCGATCGCGGTCGTCGTCCTCGCGATCGGCGCCGTGCTGGCGTTGCTGACGCCGCGCAAGGAGACCGTGGCGGCGGCGGAGCGGACCGGCGAGGGCACGGTTGTGCCCGCGCGCGAGGCGACGGCGACGGCGTAGGCCTCTCCCCCTCGGACGGAGAGACGCCAGGCAGGCGCTACGCGATCGTCGCCGCCGCGGCCTCGATCCCCAGCACGCGCTCGAGCTCCTCGACCGCCTCGCCCATGTAGATCGCGAGGCGCTGCAGGTGCGGGAGCGTGTCGCGGGCGCCGGTGAAGCCGAAGTTGAGCGTGCCGGCGTAGCTGACGCAGGTGATGTTGAGCGCGTTGCCGTGCAGCAGCAGCGAGAGCGGGAAGAGCGCGTCGAGGCGGGCGCCGTTGAAGTAGAGCGGCTCGGGCGGGCCCGGCACGTTCGAGATCGCGACGTTGAACGGATGCGGGGCCCGGTTGCCCGAGGCCCGGCCATCAGGCCGGCGATGTACGGCCCGTTGATCAGCAGCGTGTAGGGTGGCGCGCGCCTCCGAGGGCAGCTTGCGCTGGTGGCGCTTCGCCTCTGCGGTCGAGCGCTTGATCGCCTCGAGCCGCTCGCGCGGGTCGGCGATGTTGGTGCCGAGCTCGGCGACCATCATCCCGATCGCGGTGCCGGTCGACTCGTCGTCGGCCTCGCGCAGGTTGACCGGGATGCCGGCGGTCAGCGACCGGTCGGGGATCCGGCCGTGCTCGGCCAGGTAGCGGCGCAGCGCCGTGCCGCTCAGGTAGAGGACGATGTCGTTGAGGGTGCAGTCCGCCGTCCGTCGCGAGCGCCTTGAGCCGGTCGAGGTCGTACTGCTGGGTGGCGAAGCGGCGCTGGCCGGTGAGGCGGCCGGCGAGCGGCGAGTCGGGCGAGCGGTAGGGCGCCTGCAGCGTCGCCGTCGTCGACCGAGGCCCGGCCGAGCTCGAGCGCCGCGCGCGGCGAGCCCGCCGATCGCGCTCGCGCGCTCCGCGCGCGGCGCCGAGCAGCACGTCGACCGGCGCCGCGGCGGCGCTTCTCGCTCGCTCAGCGCTCACGGCTCGCGCGCCTGCCGGCGCCGACGCGTCCAGAAGCGCCGCATGTCGCGCTCGTCGGGATCGGTCGAGAGCGCGCGCAGCAGCAGTCGCATGCCGCTGACGCCGTCGATCAGCGAGTGGTGCATCTTCATGTACATCGCGAAGCGGTTGCCCTCGAGGCCCTCGATCATGTGCACCTCCCAGAGCGGCCGGTGCAGGTCGAGCTGGTGGCTGTGGAGGCGCGAGACGAGGACGCCGAGCTCGCGCTGGCCGCCGGGGTGCGGCAGGGCCGAGTGGCGCACGTGGTAGTCGAGGTCGATGTCGCGGTCCTCGCGCATCAGCGGCAGCCGCGGCCGACGATCGGGCCGTCGACGAGCTTCAGGTTCCACGGCGGCGGGATCTTGCGCTGCGCGCGCATCCGCTCGCAGCGGCTTGGCCAGGAAGTCCGGCCGGCGCGTCGTCGGGGAGCGTGAACTCGCAACAGCCCGCCGACGTGCATCGGCGTATCGCGGGACTCGAGCGCGAGCCAGGCCGTGTCGAGCGGCGGGACCTGCCTGATTGCCATCTGACGAACCAACCCTTCGGCCGGGGAACTCCTCGCCACGCACCCTATCGCTAGCGAGCGGAATCGCGGATAGGGTGCGGTGCGCGTGTCCGGCAAGGACCTGGATTCGATCGATGTGGTCGACGCCGCCCTCCTCGCCGACGGCCCGGCGGATGCCCGACCTGGCGCTCGCCGGACCCGTCGAGCGCCTCCCATCGGCCTCGGCGAACTCGCTCACCGCGATGCCCGTGACGTTCCCTCCTGGCGCGCGCGAAGGCTGAGCGGCGGGCGACTCAGCGGTCAACTGTCCGCCGAATTGCTACCGTCCGGCCATCATCGGATCCTGAATGGTCCGCAAAAATCGTGCCAGCGCTCCTCGTTCTAGGTGTTTCGCCTCCGTGGTTCGCAGCGCACATGTCTATGGAGGGCTACGAATGCCTACCGGAACAGTCAAGTGGTTCAACGAGGAGAAGGGCTTCGGCTTCATCACTCCCGATGACGGCTCGAAGGATCTCTTCGTGCACCAGAGCGCAATCAACGGCGAGGGCTTCCGCTCACTCAACGAGGGAGACAAGGTCTCCTTCGACTCTGAGGACAGCGACAAGGGCCCGCGCGCGTCGAACGTTTCGACGGTCTAGCGACCCGCTCGCAACCGTTTTCGAAGGCCCCCCGGCTTCCGGGGGGCTTTCGTCGTTCTGGGCCTCCGTGACGCGAGTTAGGGTTACCTAACTCCACCTCGCCGTTCCTGCTAGCGTGCGCCCGCGCAAGCGTGAGTTAGGGCACCCTAATACGGAGGCCGGTGGCGGATGCGAGTGCTGGAGTTCAGAGAGCGGGCGGGCGAGGTCGAGCGCCCGGGCGCGAGCGCGACCTCCGTGCTCGAGCGCGTCCGCGGCCGGCGCCCCCGCAAGCTCCGCCGGCGCAAGGGGCCTGCGCAAGCTCCACCTCTGGAGTGCATTCGCGACCGGGCTCGTCCTCCTCATCGTCACGCTCAGCGGCGCCGGCCTCGCCGCCCAGTGCTTCGCCCTCGGGCGAACGCGATCATCGCGCTCGCCTGCACGTTCGAGCTCGCCGGCGTGATCGCGGTCGGCACGGCGTCGGTCGCCGATCCGGCCGCGTTCACGGACGAGACGGTCTGGTCGCAGTTCGGGAGCGGGTACGGCTTCGTGCCCCTGCTGCTCCCCCTCGCCGGGCTCGCCTGGGTCTGGCGGCGGCGGCTTCCTGAGGGCGAGCCCGCGTGAGCGCCCCGCGGCTCGCCAGCCTCGTCCGGCTCACCGCCGTGCCGCTGGAGGAGATCGCGCTCTCGATCGCCGGCGAGCTCGCCTCCGTGCGCGCGGCCCGCGCGCGAGCGCAGCTCGACCTGCTCGCCTCGAGCCTCGACCAGCGCGCGTTCGCCGACCCCGAGCAGCGCGCCGCGGAGCTGCTCGAGGCCATCGGTACCAGGGCCGGCTTCTCGGTCGAGGGCGAGCTCCAGCCCGCATCGCTGATGCTCGATGTCGTGCTCGAGTTCCGCGCCGGCCACCCGCTCGCACTCGCGATCGTCTACGCGGGCGTCGCCCGGCGCGCGGGCGTCGAGCTCTTCCCGATCGGCGACTCGCGCATGGTCCTGCTCGGCGACCCCGAGCCCCAGCCCCCGCTGGCGATCGACCCGGTGCCGGGAGGCCGCCGCCTGCCCGCGGAGATGCGCTGGATGTGTCCCCACCTGGTCGCCCTGCGGATGCTCGAGACGCTCCGTGGTCTCTACCTCAACCGCGGCGATCTGGCGCGCGCCATACGCGCCGCCGAGCTCGTCCGCCTGCTTCCCCTGAGCCCGGCGACCCGCGAGGGCAGCGAGATCGCTCTCGCCGGGCTTCGCGCGCGGCTCAACTAGCCAACGGGCCCGAAAAGAACCGGGGTGGAGCGGTCAAGACCTTGGGTGGCTGGCGGCGCGAGCCGCGAGGCCGGACCATGACCCAGCAATGCGAACCACCCGAAGGAGAACCCGATGACCCGCTTCAGGCTCCGCGCAGCCGCGTCGATGCTCGCCGCGACGGCCGTCTTCGCCGGCGCAACCGCCTACGCGGCGCCGAAGGCAAAGCCGTTCAAGGAAGTGACCCTCAGCTCGCTCACCGTCACCCAGGGGACGGTCTCGCCCGCCGGCTCCGCGCTCCAGACCGCGGACCCGGGCATGCGTGCCACCGTCAGCGGCACGCCCAGGGCGCAGGCGCGCCTCTGGTTCCAGTACCTGGGCGAGAGCACGACCACGGTCCCGCTCGGCTCCGGCGCGATCCGCCGCCAGATCGGCCTCAAGCTCCGGGCCGCGGACCCGTGCAACCTCGTCTACGTCATGTGGCACGCCTACCCGACGAGCCAGATCGAGGTCTCGGTGAAGCGCAACCCCGGCCTCACCACGTCCGCCGAGTGCGGCAACGCCGGCTACACGGAGATCGCCGAGATCCCGGTCGCGGGCGGCATCACCGACCACAGCGCGCACCGGCTCGAGGTGCGGACCAAGCGACTCGCCAGCGGCGACCTCGCCCTCTCGGTCTTCACCGACCGCGCCCTGCTCCGCCGGCTGACGATCCCCGCCGCGCTCAGCGCCGGGCTCGAGGGCCCGGTCGGGATCCGCTCCGACAACGGCAACTACGTCTTCCGGCTCGCCCAGCGGTAGGGCCGGAGGACAAGCACGACGGGCCCGCCATGCCTCGGCGGGCCCGTCGGCGTTCGGGCGGCCGGTTCGCGGGTGGTGGGTCGAAAGCGCTCAGTCGCTGGATGGGGCGGGCGGCTCCGGCGGAGGTGCGGCGCTCGGCGGGGGCGCAATTCGCGCGCGGTTTGAGCGTGTTTCGGGACTCCCCGAAATCGAGCGACACCGATGGGCCTACGGCTCGGTTGGCTGCCAGGCCGGGTGCGAGAGGTCGCCCTCGTCCACCAGCACCTCGGCGCCGCCGCCGTTCTTGGCCGCGATCGCGAGGTGGAAGGTCGGCTCGCGGAAGTCCTGGAAAACGAACCGCTGGTTCGTCGGCGAGACCGCAGGCGTACCCGCGAGAGCGATCACTTCCTTGTCGCTCTTGCCGTTCAGCTTCACCGACCGGACCCCTCCGGTCTCGATGTCGAAAGCGTGCTCATGCCGTTCGTAGAGGATGGTCTTTCCCCGTGGCGAGGCCGACGGGTTGACGTCCTCGAAGCCCTTGACTCCCTTCGTGATCTGCTCGAGGCCGCTCCCATCGGGCTCGATCGACCAGATCTCGCGGGTCTCGCCGACCTTCCTCGAGAAGACGATCGCGCCATCGGGCGTGAACTCGGGCTGCCACGCCTGGCCGGCCTCGGGCAACTCGACGGGCTTCTTCCCGTTGGTCCTCGCGACGACGAGCGTGCCCTTGCCCTTGACATAGACGAGCAGGTCGCCGTCGGCCGAGATCCCGGGCCAGCGCTGGCGCCCGTCGCGTGGCAATGTCTTCTTCTTCGTTCCATCCGGCTTCGCGGCGCAGAGCGCCTTGCCGCAACTGAAGACCAGCGTGCCCCCATCCGGCGAGAACGATGGGAACGCGTTCTTCGAGCCAAGCGGCAGCGTCGTCTTCTCGGTGCCGTCGGGGCGGATCGAAACCAGCTTGCCCGACTTGACGCCGTCGACGTAGACGATCACGCCCTCGTCCCCGGCGAACGTGCCGCCCGCGCTTCCGGGACCTCCCGCGAGGACGGCTAGACCGACGGCGAAGGCAAGGCTGATGGCGATCTTCGACTGGCGCATGGCTCGATCAGATCACATGCTCAGCCGCGGCGCAACGCGTGCATCTGCTTGCGCAGCTTGCGGGCCACGCCGCTGTAGCGCTGGACGTCGGCGAGGTTCGTGAGCTCGAGCCTGTCCCGCTTCAGGTCGTAGAGCTCGTCCTCGCCGTTTGACTGCACGCCGTACTTCCAGCGCTCGGTACGAACTCCCCAGAAGCTCGGTGGCGTCTTCGGATAGTGCTTGTGGCGGAGCAGGATCGGCCGGTTCAGCGAGTTCGCGCTGCCCTCGACGATCGGCACCAGGCTCTCGCCATCGGGATTGCCGGGGAGGCTCACTCCGGCGAGGTCGGCGATGGTCGGCGCGATGTCGACGTTGCCGACGAGGGCCCCGACCTTCGGCGGCGCGCCGCCCGGCCACCGCATCGAGAGGGGTAGGTGGACGCACTCCTCATAGACGCAGTCCTTCTGCGGATTGCGATGGGCGCCGAAGGAGTAGCCGTTGTCGGAGAGGAAGATGATCAGCGTCTGGTCGAGCTTGCCGTCGGCCGCCAGGACGTCGACGAAGCGCTTGATCGCCTCGTCGACCGAGAGCAGCGTCTCCCACTCGTCGCGGATCGCGTCCTTGATCTCACCCTCCTTCGGGTGCGGCTGCTTGGTCCAGTAGCGCGGCGCGTCGTTCGCGATCCGGTCGAAGTTCCCGGGCAGCTTCACCGGCGCGTTTCGCTTCGAGCCCTCGTGGCGGGGCGCCGGCGTCCGCGGCGAGTGCGGTCCGTACGGGGTGAACATGGCGAAGAACGGGCCGCTCGCGTTGTCGATGAACTGCGCCGTGCGCTCGGCGAGCACGTCGGTCGAGTAGTCGGCCGGAGCGCTCCCGTACTCGACCCGCTTCTCGGGCTCGACCAGCGTGTAGTCGTAGTACGCGGCATCGGGTGTGAATGCGGCCCACTCGTCCCACCCGGGCGGGACGTACTGGGCGCCCTTGTTCCACGGGTACTCGTTCAGGTACTTGCCGAAGAGGCCGGTCTCATAGCCGGCCCCGTCGAGGACGGTCGCCAGCGTCGCCCCGTCCTTGAACTGCTTCGCCACCAGGTTCGTCTCGACTCCATGGTGGTGGGAGTAGAGCCCGGTGAGCAGCGTCGCCCGGGCCGGGCAGCAGAGCGGGTTGTTGTCGAAGTACCGGTCGAACTTCGTCCAGCCGGGGGCGTCGTCGACGTACGGCATCCCCTGCTCGACCATGCCGACCGGCTGGTCATCGGTGACGATCAGGAGCACGTTCGGCGGGGTCACGGGCGTCGGCCCGGCACCGCCTGCTGTCGCGATCCCGATCCCACCCACGACCATGCCGGCTCCCAGCAAGGCCACAAGAGCGCGCTTCACCCCGGGGAATCTAGAGCGCAGGGGGGCCGGGCGCTACCGCTTCGGCTGCCAGAGCGCGACTTCGCCGGCGCCCGGCATCGAGACCACCGCCCGCCAGCCGGTCGGCCCCTCGCGCGGCGCGAGGAGTACGCGGCCGCCGAGATTCGAGGCGAGCTTGGTCGCGGCGACGATCTCCTCGACTTCGACATAGGGCAGCCACCGCGGTTGCTCGCGCGGGCACTCGACGATCCCGTAACCCGGGCCCTCCCCCGCGTCGAGGGTGACGTACGGCGAGCAGGCGCCGGTCACCTCGACCGGCTCCGAGCCCCAGCCGAAGAGCTGCTCGAACGTACTCCCGGCCTGGTTGAGGTCGCCAGTGTGGAGCTCGAGGTGGACAATCGGGTTGTCTGCGGGCCTCTGCATTTGGGTCTCACCGGTTGAGACTCGGCCCGACGGCGAAACTAATCGGTCAATCCGCGCGATTCTCGGGCGTGCGCACGAGCTCGTAGGCCTCCTCGCCGACGGCGCGCAGGACGCCGGTCATGTGCTCGCCGATGCCAATCTCCGGAAGCGGCACCTCGACCTGGACCGTGCCTCCCTCCTCGCCGATGGTCTTGACCTCGCCGAGCCCCGCGAGAACCGCGAGCATCGCCTGATTATCGGCCAGTACGGTCGCCTCGAAGCGCTCGATTCCGAGCTCGCGAGCGCGCTCGGCGAGCAGGCGGCAGAGCGCCTTGCCGAGCCCGCGGCCGTGCCACTCGTCGATCACGAGCAGCGCCGCCTCGGCCACCATCGGCGACTCCGGCGAGCGCACGAAACGGCCGACGGCGATCGCCTCTCCGCTCTCCTCGTCGATCGCCAGGAGCGCCTCGTGGTCAGTGTGATCGACGCCGATCAGATACGCGAGCTGGGTCGAGTTGAGGCGCGTCAGCGGCGTCATGAAGCGCTTGTACATCGACTCGGCGCTCGCCCGCTCCATCCCCCGCACGAATCGCTCCTCGTCGTTCGGGTGGATCGGGCCGACGAGCACGGCTCGGTCGCCGAGAACCACTCGCGTCGTCGTCGCCGCTTCGGCCGCCACGGGCGGCCGCTCAGGTCAGGCGCTCGGGAAGCCCGAAACGCTGGAACACGTTGACGAAGCGCTCGTGGACGATCGGCTCCTCCGGCCAGCGCTTGTAGCTGTCCAGATCGGTCGCATCCGTTGAGCGGACGATGAAGGCCTCGACCTCGCTGACCTTGTCACCGCGCAGCGTGAGCACGTTGAGCGCGAAGGGCAGATATGCCCGCTCACCTTCGTCCCAGGCGTAGTAGCCGAGCGCCGGCTGACCGTTCGCCCACACGAACTGGGGCTTCCAGCGCCAGGCACCCGAGAGCGGGCCGACCTCGAGGAACCTGCGGAGCATCTCGGTGCCGCGATGCCAGCTCGGCGCCGGCGGCATCGCGAACGCGGCGTCCTCGGTGAGCATCGAGATCACCTGGTCGATGTCGCCGCTCTCCCAGGCGTCGACGTAGTTGCCGACGACCTCCTTGACGCCGTCATCGCCCAGCTCTCGCAGGGTCTGCTGCTGGCTCTGCTCGGGTAGGCGGTCCTCGATCGTCTTCCGTGCACGCTGGAGGGCGCTGTTGACCGAGGCGGTGGTGGTCTCGAGTGCCTCCGCGGTCTCCTTCGCCGAGAACCCGAGGACCTCGCGCATCACGAGTACCCCGCGCTGGCTCGCCGGGAGGAGCTGGAGTGCGGCGATGAAGGCGAGCTCGACGCTTTCGCGCTGCTCGTATCGCGCTTCCGGTGAGGCGTAGCCGTCCTCGACGCCGAGCAGCTCGTCCGGGTAGGGCTCGATCCAGACCGACTCGACCAGGGGCATCGCGGGCCCGTCGTGCGGGTCGATCGGCGGCCCGTAATCGACCGGCAGCACCCGCTTCGGCCGCTTCTCGATCAGGTCGAGACAGGCATTGGTCGAGATCCGGTAGAGCCAGGCACGAAGCGCGCTCGGGTCGTTGAGCCGGCCGCGGCCCTTCGAAGCGCGCAGCATTGCGTTCTGAAGCGCGTCCTCGGCGTCGTGGAGCGAGCCGAGCATCCGATAGCAGTGGGCGTGCAGCTCGCGACGATGCGGTTCGACGAGACGGGCGAACGCATCCTCGTCGCCGTTGCCGGCGCGGCTCAGCAGCTCGCGATCCTGCGCGGTGACGGTCGTGGGGGAGGTGGCCATCGCGGCTTCCACGATACCCGCCGCCGGGCCAGGACCTTTTCAGGATCGTTCAAGTGTTGCGTGCGGACAGGATCGAGGCGATCGCCTCGACCGTACGCTCAGCGTGAATCCCCTCGGCGTCCCGGTCGGGGTTGAAGTCCGCAATCGACACGCCGAGGAGGTTCGGCGCCGCGGCAAGCGGCCGGGCGAGCGAGATCAGCTCGTCCCAGCCGAGCCCGAGCGGCTGCGGGTAGGTGACCGCCGGCAGCGCGGTTTCGTCCACCACGTCGAGGTCGATGTGCAGCCACGCCGGCCGGTCGCCGAGGGCGGCCCTCGCCTCCGCCCCGGTCGCAGCGGCTCCGCGATCGCGCACCTGCGCCGTCGTCCGCGCGCGGATCGCGGAATCGACGCGCGCGTTCTCGTGGGCCGTGTCGGCGCCGAGCTCGTCCGGACGGTGGCCGAGGACGAACACCGAGCGCGGGTCGAGCGGCGCATCGGCATCCCCGTACCACCCGGCAGGACCGTGCCCGGTGAGGATCGCGAGGTCCATGTCGGCCGCCTCCCCCGTCGGAGAGCTCGCACCGTCGTAGAAGTCCGCGTGGCCGTCGACGAACCAGAGTCCGCAGCCGGCCTCGACGGCGTCGAACACGCCGAGTAGCAGCGTGCAGTCGCCGCCGACGACGACCGGCAACTCGCCCGCCTCGAGGATCTGCTCCGCACCCGCGGCGATCGACGCCGCCGCCCGCCGAATCTCGACCGCCCCCACCACTCCGGTCGTGGGATCGCGAGCCGAGTCGCGGATCAGCGCGTCGGCGACACCTGCCGTCCCGGCGCCGAGAAGCTCACCGAGACCGGCGTCGAGCAGGGCAGCCGGCGCCCTCTCCTCGCCGCGCCCCGTGCCGGAGCAGTCAAGCGGCGCTTCGAGGATCGTCAGCGGTTTCCGCATCTCGATCGGGCCCGGCCGCTCAGGACCTGAAGATCGCCGGCAGGGTCGAGGGGCGCGAGCGGACCACCGGCCAGACGACCTTCGCAAGGCCGCGGTAGAAACCATCGCGCGGGGCGGCGGCGTTGACCTCGCGGATCTGCGCGCGGTCGAGCCCGAAGCGGATGAGACCGTTCGAGACCTCGGTCAGGTCGGCGCGCCGCATCGCCTCGACCTCGACGCCGAGGTCCCACTTGGAGCGAATCGAGTGGTGATAGGCGCAGGCGTCCGCGCACAGCTTCGCCCGCGCTTCGTCCCAGCCGGCCGCGGCGGCGATCCGCCGCGCCAGCGCGGCGCTCTCCTGGGTGTAGACGCCGCCGTCGGTGATCGACGGATACACGCCGATGTCGTGAAGGAAGGCGGCGCAAAGCGTCACCTCCCGGTCGAGCCCGCGGCCGGCGAGGGTCGCCTGGCGCTCGCAGAGCAGGAAGCAGCGCACGCAATGGCGCTCCATCGGGCCGTCCGCCTCCCCGGCCGCCTCGCGGAGCGCGTCGAGACAGCGGCGCTCCGTCTCGGTCTCGATCAGGCGTTCCCCCGCCGCGCTCACACCCAATCCCCTCAGTCGGCGAACTCGAAGGTGAAGTAGGTCGCCTCGCCGCGACACTCCCAGGTGCCGCTCAGCTCGCTGCCCGAGATGCGAGTGCACTGGAAGTCGCCGATCCGGAAGCTGTCCGAGACGGACTGGATCTCCGCCATCGCGTCCTCGACCGCGCCGCAGTCAGCGCCGTAGGAGAGCACCTCGGTGATGTTCGGCGGCGACTCGGCTCCGTCGCAGCGTTCCTCCGGCAGGCCGGGGTTCTCGATCGTCGACGTCGTCGAGGTCGTCGGCGTTTCGATCCCGGTGGGACCGGTCGCCCCTTCGTTCGCCGTCGACGCGGCGGGCGCGGGGGTCGACGTCGACACGGGCTCGTCCTCGTCGCCACACCCGGATGCCCCGAGGGCGATCAGCAGGGCCGCGGCGCTCGTGATCAACTTCATTCGCATCAGGCTAGGCGACCGAGGGCCTCGATCGCGAACAGGCTGAACTCGGCGATCTCGACCAGGTCGTCGACGTGGATCCTCTCGTCGGCGCCGTGCATGCCCTCGAGGTACGCCCGTGGGTCCGTGGCGAAGATCGGGGCGAAGCCGTAGGCGGCCGTTCCGAGCTCGCTCCGCACCCAGTACGAATCGCTGAAGCCCGCGGAGATCAGCGGCAGCGCCTCGGCCCCGGGGACGCGCCGCGCCACCCACTCCTCGCAGGCGCGGTGAAGGGGCGTCCCGATCGGCGACTCGCTGCCGCCCTCGAGGGGCTCCAGGTAGGAGAGCTCGTAGCGGACGCCGTCCCCGAGCGCCGCCGCAACGTGCGCCTCGAGATCGGCCTCGGTCTGGCCGGGGAGCAGGCGGCAGTCGCACGTGAGCTCGGCGAACGGCGGGATCACGTTGCTCGGCTCGTGGGTCGCGGCCCCGGTCGGCGTCACGGTCATCCGCAGCATCGAAGGGATCTCGCCCGCGAGCACCGGGTGGAGCGCCCGCGCGCGCTCGATGCTCGCCTCGTCCTCGGGATCGGCGCCCAGCGCCCGCAGCGTCCTCGCGACGGCCGGGCCGATCTGCGCCGGCGCTCTCAGCGCCGCGAGTCGCGCCGCGGCGCCGGCGAGATGGACCACCGGGTTGTCCGCGCCCTCGGGAACCGACGCGTGCCCGGCTGTGCCGAGGATCCGCAGTCGGATCGCGCTCACCTGCTTCTCGCCGACGCCCACGTCGACGATCCGCCGCCCGTCGGCGAGCTCGAGCAGCATCCCTCCCCCCTCGTTGAGGGCGTACTCGCAGCGCAGGTCGGGCCGCTCTCGCACCAGCCACGACATCCCACACTGCGAGCGGTTCTTCTCCTCATCGGACTCGGCGACGAGGACGACGTCCCCCGGAGGCCGGGCGCCGTCGCGGGCGCAGGCGGCGAAGGCGACCGTCCGCGCGGCGAGCTCGTTCTTCATGTCGGCGGCGCCGCGGCCGATGAGGTGGCCGTCGCGAAGCTCGGCGGCGAACGGATCGACGCTCCAGCCCTCGCGCGGCGCCGGGACCACGTCGGTGTGCCCCATCAGCATCAGCGACGGCCCGCGCCCGCCCTCGATCCGCGCGACCAGGTTGAGCCGCTGCGGGTCCGGCCCGATTAGCTCGTAGGCGATCCCGCGCTCGGCGAGGTAGGCGCCGACGACCTCGGCCGCGGCCGTCTCGTTGCCGGGCGGGTTCGAGCTGTCGACCCGGATCAGGGCCCGCGTGAGCTCGACCACCTCGTCGCGGAGCGGCGACGCGAGCGGCTCGACGCCGCTCAATCGCGTGCCCCGGCCAAGCGCCGAACCAGGTCCACCGGGAAAGCGTCCTGCTCGGTCCCGTCGCGGCGCGTCGCCGGAGTCCCCGCCACGAGGCAGTTCAGCACCGCCTCGTGCGCGGCCTCGTACGCGGCGGCGAAGAACGGGTTGAGGCTCGCGGCGCCGATCCCGGCGCCGTCACCGGTCGAGAAGGCAACCCCGATCTCGCCCGAGCCCTCGGACCCGTACGAACCCGCCCTCGCCAGCCCCAGCAGCGGGCGCAGCGCAAGGCGGCGTAGCTCGTGCGGGGAAAGCGGTGCGTCGGTCGCGCACACGGCGATGCACGAGCCGTCCGCCTCGGCCCCGCGCTCGGCTGGGTCCAGGGTGGTCCCGAGCAGATCGAGGTACTCACGGTCGCCGAAGTTGCATTGCAGGAGCACGCCCACATGGTGCTGGCCGACGACGCGAGAGGCTGTGCCGATGCCCCCGGGGAAGTCGAAGCACTGCATCCCGGTGCCCGCGCCGACGTTGCCCTCGGGGACCTCCGCGCCGGCTGCGGCCCTCGCGGTCGCGACATCATTCGCTGCGAGTTCGCGCGCGTCAGCGAGATCGCTGTCGTCGCACTCGCCGACGATCGGGATCACCACGTGGTGGTCGAGCGTCCCATCCCAGGCGTCGATCGCCGCCTGGTACACGGTCCCGAGCGCGTGCGTTCCACAGAGGTAGACAGGCGTCTCGATCCGCCCGACCTCGTCGATCTCGAGGCTGCCGGTGAGCTCGCCCGCCCCGTTGACCGTGCGCGTGCCGGCCGGCGCCGGGAGGGACGGCGGCACGACGACGCTGACCCCGGTGCGCGCACCGCTCCCGGCTTGCGCGTGGCCGACCTCGACTCCCGGCACGTCCGTGATCGCGTTCCTCGGTCCCGGCTCGATGCGACCGAGCGGGCCGGCGATCTGACGCCAGCGGCTAGTGCTTTCCATGAGCCGGATCATGGAGCAGGCACGCGGCCTGGCGACCGCCCGTGCCCACGTCGAAGAGCGGCGGGTCGACGGAGTCGCATGGTTCGAAGCGGCGCGGGCAGCGCGGGTGGAAGCGGCAGCCGTTCGGGATCGCCCCGGCGTCGGGCAGCTCGCCTCCGAGCAGCTCCCGTTGACCCCCACCCCCGGCGTCGGCGACGGGGATGGCGGTGACGAGCGCCTGCGTGTAGGGGTGCGCCGGCTTCTCGATCACCTCCTCCGCTGACCCCAGCTCGACCACCCGCCCGAGGTACATCACGGCGATCCGGTCGCAGAACGTCCAGGCGAGGCTGAGGTCGTGGGTGATGAACATCAGTGCCAGGCCGCGACGCTGCTGGAGCTCCGAGAGGACGGCGAGGATCTGCGAGCGGACGGACGCGTCCAGCATCGAGACCGGCTCGTCGCAGATCAGCCCCTCGGGCTCGAGCACGAGCGCCGCGGCAATCGCGACCCGCTGGCGCTGTCCGCCGGAGAGCTGGTGCGGGTAGCGGTCGAGGTAGCGTTCGGGATCGAGGCCCACGTCGTCGAGCGCGCGAGCGACGTGCTGCTCGTGCTCGGCCTTTGGGACGCCCTGGACCAGGAGCGGCTCGGTGACGATCGAGCGCACGCGCTGGCGCGGGTTGAGCGTCTGATACGGGTCCTGGAAGATCATCTGCACCCGGCGGCGGAGCTCGCGCAGGCCGCTGCGGCCCTCGACCGCGTCACCACCGAGGGTGACCGACCCCGCGGCCGGCTCGACCAGCCCGAGCAGCGCTCGCGCCATCGTCGACTTCCCGCACCCGGACTCGCCGACGACGCCGAGGATCTCGCCCGCCCGCCACTCGAGCGTTACGCCGTCGACGGCGCGCGCGGGGTTCTTGCGTTTCCCGAAGTGGACCTCGAGGTCACGAGTGGCCAACAACGCCGAGTTCATGAGCCACCTGACCCGGCCGTCCCCGCAGGCGAAGCCGATGAGGCGGGCGGAAGGTTCGTGATTTCTGGCCACTCGCTCCAGGGGGCGAAGTGGCACGCCGCGTCGTGGCGCGGGGCGACCTCGCGCAGTGCCGGGTCCTCGGTGCGGCACCGATCTGCGGCGTACGGGCAGCGCGGGTGGAACCTGCAGCCCGGCGGCGGGTCACCGGGATCCGGCGGCCCTCCCGGAATCGGAATCGCGAGCCCGCGGCGGCCGCCGATCACCGGCAACGACTCCAGGAGGCGCTTCGTATACGGGTGCTGCGGGGCGCCGTAGACGCTCTCGACCGAGCCCGTTTCCACCACCCGGCCCGCGTACATGACCGCGATCCGGTCGCACGTCTCGGCGAGCACGCCGAGATCGTGCGAGATCAGGATCAGGGCGAGTCCGAGCCGCTCGCGCAGCTGCTCGAGCAGCTGCAGCACCTGGGCCTGCATGACGACGTCGAGGGCCGTCGTCGGCTCGTCGGCGATGATCAGCGACGGGTTGCAGGAGAGCGCCAGCGCGATCATCACGCGCTGGCGCTGCCCGCCGGAGAGCTCGTGCGGGTAGCGGCTCCCGAGCGCCGCCGCGACGCCGACGGTCTCGAGCAGGTCGCCGATCCGCTTGCGGACCTCGGCCGACGATCCGACGTCCTCGTGCAGGCGGATCGCCTCGGAGATCTGCGCCTCGATCCGCTGCACCGGGTCGAGTGAGTTCATCGCCCCCTGGAAGACGAGGGAGACGTGGCACCAGCGGACCAGGCCCATGCCGCGCTCGGTGCGGCGGTCGATGTGGATCGGCTCGCCGCCCGGCGGCCGCAGGGTGATCCGGCCGGACTGCTCGAGCCCGCTCGGCAGCAGCTTCAGCACCGACAGGGCCGTCGTCGTCTTCCCGCATCCCGACTCGCCCGCGAGTCCGAGTGCCTCGCCGGGTGCGAGCGCGATGTCAACACCATCGACGATCGGTTGGCCGCGGTGCCTGACCCGCAGGTCCTCGATCTCGAGCAGTGGCGTCGTCATCCATGCCCCTCTCGCAGGCGCGGGTTGATGTATTCCTCGAACAGGTAGCCGAGCAGCGCGACCGAGAGCACCAGCGTCGTGATGCAGAGGCCCGGCGGGATCACGTACCACCAGGCCCCCTGGCTCGGGGCGCCGGACTCGAACCCGTTCTCGAGCATCGTCCCCCAGGAGATCCGGGTCGGGTCGCCGAGCCCCAGGAACGAGAGCGCCGCCTCGGAGAGGATCGCGACGGCGACGATCAGGACCGTGTTGGCGAAGATCAGCGGGAGGGTGTTGGGAAGGATGTGGGTGCGGATGATGTACGCGTCCCCGGCGCCGAGAGCCCGCGCCCGCTCGACGAAGGCGCGCTCGCGCAGGGTCAGGACCTGGGCGCGGACGATCCTCCCCGTCCCCGCCCAGGATGTGAGGCCGATGACGATGATCAGCACCCCGAGCGACGGGTCGAGCAGGCTGGCGAGGACGATCATCAGCGGCAGCGTCGGGATCACCAGGAACCAGTTCTCGAGCGCGTCGAGAATACGGTCGGTCCAGCCGCCGAAGTAGCCGCTCGCCAGGCCGACGACCGATCCGAGCACGGCGGAGATCAGCGCCGCGGCGAAGCCGACGACCATCGAGACGCGGGCGCCGACGAGGAGCTGCGAGAAGACGTCGGAGCCGTTCTCGTTCGTCCCGAGGATGTGGTCCCAGCTCGGGGAGGCGAGCACGTCGAGACTCGACGCGTTCGGGTCATAGGGCGCGAGCGCGTCACCGAAGATCGCGACGAAGACGAAGACGCCGAGGGTGCCGAGGCCGAGCCGGCCACGCCAGGTCTTGAACAGGAGTTCGCGGACGCTGAGCTCGGCGAGCTCGGTGTCGGCCGCCGGGATCGGCGGCAGGTCGGGCGCCGTGGTCGACTGAGCGCTCATCGGATGATCGAAGTCGCGGAATCGCTCATCTGGTCTGCACCCGGGGGTCGAGGTAGAAGTAGAGGCAGTCCGCGAGCAGGTTGGCGAAGATCACCCCGGCGGAGAAGACGAGGAAGGTGCCCTGCAGCACCGGGAAGTCCTTGTCGTTGATCGCGTTGAAGCTGAGCTCGCCGAGCCCCGGCCAGGAGAAGATCGTCTCGATCGTGATCGCACCGCCGGCGACGGCGCCGAACTGGATCGCCGCCAGGGTGACGAGCGGCAGGAGCGCGTTCGGCACCGCGTGGCCGCGCACGACCCGCTGCCACGGGAGCCCGGTGGCCCGCTTCACGGTGACGAAGTCCTCGGTGAGGACGTCGACCATCGAGGAGCGCATGATCAGGAAGTACTGGCCGAGCAACATCAGCGTCATCGCCGTCGCCGGCAGGATCAGGTGGTCGAGCACGTCGGTCGCGTGCGAGAACCAGCTCGTGAACTCCACCCCGGGTGTCACCTGCAACCCGGCCGGGAAGATCGGGATCGCGACCGCGAAGAGCAGGATCAGGATGATCCCGATCCAGTACTCCGGCGCAGCGTAGGTGAAGAGGCTGAATCCGAGCAGGCCGTCGTCGGCCTTCTTCCCCCTCCTCGTCGCCGCGACCACCCCGAGCCAGCTGCCGGCCAACGTGGCCAGCAGGGTCCCCGTACCGACCAGGAGCAGCGTCCAGGGCAACGCCTCGAGGATCTCGTCCCAGACCGGCTCGCGCGAGCGCTGGCTGATCCCGAGGTCGAGCGTGAGCGTGTCGCCGACGTAGTCGGCGAACTGGCCGCTGAGCGGCTTGTCGAGCCCGTAGTCGGCGCGGAGCTTCTCGATCTCCTCCGGCGTCGATTGCGGCAGCCGCGCGAGCTGGGTCGTCGGGTCGCCGACGAGGCGGAAGAGAAAGAAGTTGAAGACGACGACGAACGCGAGCGTGAGCAGGGCGGCCGCGACCCGGCCCACGAACCAACGTCCGTTGAACCTCACTCGGGAAGCTCCAACGGCTCGCTCTCGCGGCGGCGGGTCTGCCGGGTGCCCAACAGCCATCCGCCGACGCCGAAGACGATCGCGGCGACGATCGCGAGCCCGGGCGACTGGCTCGCGCCCTCGTCGGAGACGCCCGCGCTGGCGGGCTCGAGCGTCAGCAGCGGCTCGTATCCCGCCTGCTCGCACATGATGTCGCCCGTGTCGTCCGCGGGGCAGGCGGGAGTGACGTTGGCGATCGTGTCCGTCCGGTAGGCCTGCAGGTTCGCGTCGTAGGTGATGACGACGTAGGGAACGTCGCGCTGCGTGATCGCGACCATCTCCTGGATCACGGCCTTGCGCTCCTCGACGTCGAAGATGCCTGCCTGCTCTGAGAACAGCCGGTCGTACTCGGGGTTGGAGTAGAAGGAGTCGGAGAGCCCGCCGATCTCGCTGGTCAGAAAGAGGCTGAGCAGGAAGCTCGGGTCGAACGGGTCGCCGCCCCAGCCCCAGATGAAGGTGTCGAAGTCGGGTGCCGGCTTGCCGTCGACCTTCTGGATCGTCAATTCCGTCAGCTTGTCGGTGCTGACGATCTGAACGTTGAACTTGACGCCGATCTCCAGCCCCTGCTCCGCGATCAGCCGCGCGGCCTGGACGGTGTACTGAGACTCCGAGCGCGCGTAGAGGCCGAGCTCGAGCGTCATCCCGTCCTTCTCGCGGACCCCCTCGTCGTTCAGCGTCCAGCCCGCGTCGTCGAGGATCTGGTTCGCGGCCGCCGGGTCGTACGGATAGTCCTGCTCCGGGATCTCGAAGAAGGACTTGTAGAACTCGGGCAGGATCCCGTGGCCGGGGAACGAGGTCCCGCGGCCGGCGATCGCATTGATCCGCTCGCGGTCGATCGCGTAGGCGATCGCCTGGCGGACCTCGACCTCCTGGACGGCCGGGTTGAACTTCGCCTCGGGGCAGAGGTCCGCCGGGCACAGGTTGAACGAGAGCTCCGTGTATGCGGGCGACGCGCTTGCGACCGTCTCGATGTTCGGCTCCTCGGCGAGGCGCGCGAAGTTGTTCGGGCTCACCTCGACGACCGCGTCGACCTCTCCGAGCTGGAGGGCACGCTCGACCGCGTCCTGGGTGCCGTACTTGACGTACTGGATCTCGTCGAAGTTCGGCGCCTCGCCGCGGAACTGCGGATTTCGCTCCATGCGGATGATGCGGCCCTTCTCGTACTCGGTGACCACGTAGGGGCCCGAGCCGACGAGTGGGAGCTCGGGCTTGAAGCTGCCGGTGAGGTCGTCGATCGGGACCTTGCCCCAGATGTGCTCCGGAAGGATGTAGACGAAGATCCCGCCGATGATGCGCGCGTCGGGCCGCCGTGTCTTGACGACCACGGTCGCGTCGTCGGGCGTCTCGATCGAGGTCACGTTGCTCGTGTAGTTCGTGAACAACGTCCCCTCCTCGCCGAGCGTCTCCCAGGACCACTTCACGTCCTCGGAGGTGATCGGCTTGCCGTCCGACCACTTCGCGTCCGGATCGAGGTGGAACGTGATCGTCTTGCGGTCCTCGGAGACGTCCCAGCTCTCGGCGATCCCGGGCGCCGGGGAGAGATCGTCGGGCGAGAAGTTGACCAGCAGGTCCCAGTTGATCGCCCAGACGCTGTAGGCCTCCTCGTCGAGGCCGACGAAGGGATTGAGGTTGGTCGGGTCCTGCGCCCAGCCGATCTTCAGAACCGATGTGCCCTCGTCCTGGGCGGGCGCGCTCGTCACGCTCAGCCCCAGCAGGACCGCCGCAAGGAGCACGGTGACGCCGCCGAGCACTGTTCTCGTCGTTCTCACTGAACCGCTGCCTCCGTTACTTCGATGCTCTTGGCGCCGCCGTCGATCCGCACCTTGGCGCCGAGCGGCATCGTCGCCATGTGCTTGCCGTGCCCGACCGGGACGTTGGCGAGCGCCGGAACCCCGAGTGGCGCGACCAGCTCGTCGAGCATCTCCTCGATCGACAGCGTCGACTCCGGCGCCTCGGGAACGGTCTGGTGTTTGAGGTTCACGTCGGTGCCGAAGATCACCCCGGCGGCGTTCGTCAGCTTGCCCGCCTGGACCAGGTGGTTGACGAGCGTGTCGATCAGATACACCTCGGTGTTCAGATCCTCGAGCAGGACGATGCGGCCCTCCGTCTCGACCTCGAACGGCGTCCCGAGGCTGGCCGCGACCAGGGTCAGGCAGCCCCCGACGAGCGGCGCCTCCGCCGTGCCTTCCCCCACGGTGAGCATGTACGGGTTCTCGGGGTCGTCGAAGACGCGGCCGAGCGGCTCCGGTTTGAACGCCCGGTGAAACCACTCCTCCGTCTCCTTCGTCAGCTCGTCCTTGCGCTTGGTGAAGCGGAGGAAGTTGGGCCCGTAGAAGGTGACCCAGCCCGCGTGCTTGGCGAGGGCGAGGTGAAGGGCGGTGATGTCGGAGAAGCCGCAGACGATCCGCGGCTCGCCGACCGCGCCCCAGTCGATCAGGTCGTGGAGGCGCGCGGCTCCGTAGCCGCCACAGAGCGCGTGGACCATGTCGATCCCCGGCTCCGAGAGCGCCCACTGCAGGTCGGCCGCGCGCTCCTCATCGGTCCCGGCGAGGTAGCCGTGCACCTTGCGGACGTTCGGGCCGAGGACGACCCGATGGCCGCGACCCTCGAAGTAGGCAGTCGCCTGCTCGATCTCCGAGCGGGTCTGGGGCGGGCTCGCCGGCGCGACGACGGCGATCGTCGCCCGCTCGGGGAGCGCCGGGGGCTTCACTCGCTCGGCCACCTCAGCCTCCCCTCGCGACCCGCGCGATCGCGTCGTCGATGAGCTCGCGCGTGGCGCCGAGCGAGCCGAGCACGAGCTCGACGTGGAGCTCCGCGACCTTCTCCAGGCTGAGCTCGCCGGCCGGGCTGAACCAGAGTGCGACCCCGGTGCACTGGAGCAGGATCGCGTAGGTAGCGACGCGGGCGTCGGGGATCGTCAGGGAGCCGTCGCGGATCCCGTCGCGGATCAGGTCGGCGAAGGCCGCCTGGTAGACGTCGCGCTTCGCAATCAGGGCGCCGCGGCGCTCGTCGCCGAGCGCCCGGATCTCGCTGTCGGTGACGAAGGCGGCGCGACGGTGGATGCCGTGGAAGACGACGTGCTCGCGAACGGCCGCGGCGAGCTTCAGCGCCGGTGTCGGCTGGCGCGCCATCCCCGCCTCGATCTCCGCCGTCAGCTCGACCATGAAGTCGTCCTGGAGCTGGACGAGGATCGCTTCCTTCGATGTGTACCAGTGGTAGATCGCAGCCGGCTGCACCTCGGCGGCCGCGGCGATGGCGCGCATCGAAGTCGCGTGGTAGCCGAGCCCGGCGAAGAGGTCGAGCGCCGCCTCGTGGATCGCCTCGCGCGTGTCCTCGCCGCGGCGGGCGGGCCGTGGGGGCGTGGAGGCGATTGCCGCCGGCTCAGCCAAGCCCGAGCAGCTCCTTCGTCTCTGCCTGGCCGGCGATGTCCCGCCCGAGCGTCCGCGCGAGCCCGACCGCCATCTCGCAGAGCGCCGCATTCGAGCTCGCGTGGACGCCCTTCGAGATGTAGGCGACGTCCTCGAGGCCGGTGCGGATTCCGGGCGCACCGCGCAGCAGAGCCAGCGCCATCATCCGCTGGTGGTGGCGGCCGATGCAGGTCACGGTCCAGAAGGTCTCCGGCGGCAGCGGCCGCAACATCGCGTCGAGCGCCTCGGGTGACGCGTCGATCCCTCCCGGCACCCCGAAGACGAGGTTGATCCGCATCGGCGGAGGGAGCAGGCCCTGCTCGAGCCAGCGCACCGCGCTGACGACGTGGCCGACGTCGAAGGTCTCGACCTCGAGCGCGATCCCGGCGGCCTTCGCCTTCTCGACGATCCCGCGCCCGGCCGGCGGCGGGGTGATGAAGGTCTCGTCGCCGAAGTTCATCGACCCGGACTCAACCCCGGAGATGTCCGGGTCCGCCTCGAGCCCGGTCGTGCGCTCGTCGATCGTCATCTCGTTCGCGCCCCCGGTCGAGACCATCGTCAGCAGGTCGGAGCCGGCGCGGATCCGCGCGATCAGGTCCTTGAAGAGCTCCGGGCGGCCGCTCGGCGTGCCGTCGTCCTCGCGCACGTGCAGATGGGCGACCGTCGCGCCCGCGGCCGCGGCCTCGATGCTCGAGTTCGCGATCTCCTCGGTCGTGTAGGGGATGTTCGGGTTGTTGTCGCGAAACACGTCCGCGCCGGTGACCGCGACCGTGAGCACGGCCGGGTCGCTGTTCCAGCTCATTCGCTTCCTCCTCCGGCGGCCGCCTGCTCGAGCGACGCGCGCTCCTCGTCGGTGATCGGACGCGACCCGCGTTCGGCCGGGTCCCAGAAGACGATCCCGAACTCCGCCTCGACGACGACGCTCCCGTCGCGATCGAGGATCCGCTCGATCGTCCTCATGCTCGAGCGACCGAGCTCGCGCACCGAGCACTGGACCGTCACCGAGCCCTGGTCGGGCACGATCTCGGCCTTGAAGTCGACCGAGCACCGGCCGACGACGTACTGGTCCCGATCGATTCCGTGGTCGGCGAGGAACGCGTCCCGTCCCTCCTCGAGGTAGGTCAGAACCACTGGGTGGTTGACGTGGCCGAGCGCGTCGACGTCGCTCCAGCGCATCTGGACCGGATGGCCGGCGGGCGCGCTCACGCGTCAACCACCACCGGGATCCCGAACGCCTCTCGCAGGGCGGTCGAGGCCCGCACGAGGCCGAGCGCGTACTCGCCACGGTCGGGGGCGTGCCCGCTACCGACGAGCATGCGGACGTCGGTCCCGATTCCGTCGGCGGCGAGCGCCGCGGCCGAGAAGCTGGTCGCCATCGAGAAGAACAGGACGGCACCGCCGTCGCGGGTCATCAGGATCGCCGCCGGCTCGCAGCCACCGGCGTTGACGACGACGACCGTCAGGTCGGCCTCGGGGGCTCCGGCGGCCCGCGCAGCCTCGAGCGCTGCCACCGGATCGCGCAGGTCGGTGGCGAGGCCGAGGTCGCAGAGGCCGAGCGAGACGACGCGGTCGACCGCATCGGCGTCGACGTCCATCACGACCAGGGTCCCGTCGCCTGTCGCCTCGCGGGCCGCGGCGAGCGCGATCTTGCCGGCGTGCCCGGCGCCGAGTACGTACACGGTCTCGCCCGGGCCGGCGAGCGCCCGCACCTGGGAGGCCGCGGCGCAGACGTCGAGGATCTCGATCGCACTCCCGAGCGGAAGGTCGTCGGGGACCGGCGCCCACCCGGCACGGGCGAAGACGTAGGCGGCTCCATCGACCTCGATCTGCGCCGAGTCGGGATCGAGCCGGGTCACCGCGTCGAGCCGGAGCGGGGTGAGCGTGAGCGAGCCGAGCGTGACGATCCGCTCGCCCGGCTGCGGCGGCGAGTCGTACTCGGCGCCGACGGCGGAGACGGTCCCCTGGAGGACACCGCCCGAGTCGGTCTCGGGGTTGTGCATCTTCCCCCGCGCGGCGACGATCTCGTGGATGCGCTCCGCCATCGCCGCAGGGTCTCCGCCAGCACGCTCGCGGATGTTGCGATGCGACGTCGAGTCGAGGCAGAGGCGTTCGACCGCGACCTCGAACTCGTAGGCGCGCACCGGGGGCGCGGGGTCGAGCCGCTCGGCCGGCTGGGGCAGCGCGCCCGCAGGCGCCAGGACCCGGTCGGCCCCGAGCCGCTGGCGCTGGATCTCGATCGAACCCCCGATGTTCATGAACGGCCGTTCGGAATCTATTGAGTTGCTCCTTCTGTTGTCAAATCACAGGCACGACTTCGGCCGCACCGGCAAATGAACGATCGTTCAATTTCGGCGCACCTTGACGATCGATTCGGACCCACGTCCGGATAGGCTCGTGCGATGAGCCTGTCGACCCCGGTTGTCTGGAGTGACGAGCACTCGCGGCACCGACCTGAGGGCGAGGTCTGGGTCGGGGTTCAGACCGTGGGAACCGAGCTGCCCGAGCGCGCCGAGGCGATCCGCGTCGCGCTCCTCGAGGCCGGTGGGCGCGTGGTCGCCGCGGCCCGCCACCCGGACTCCGACGTCGAACGCGTCCACGATCCGGCGCTGCTCGCGTACCTCGCCGGCGCCTATGCCGCCTGGGAGGACGCGGGCCTCGACGACGACCCGGGCCAGCCCCGGGTCGTCCCCTACATCTTCCCTCCGCGCGCCGGCGAGGGCGGGGCGCCGCCACAGGTTCCGGTTGCCGCGAGCGCCCGTGCCGGGTGGTTCGCCTACGACACGATGACCCTGATCGGCCCGGGCACCTGGGAGGCCGCGCGCGCCGCCCTCGACACCGCCCTCACCGCCGCCGACCTCGTCCTCGGCGGCGAGCAGTCCGCCTACGCGCTCGTGCGCCCGCCCGGCCACCACGCCACCCGGGGCTCGTTCGGCGGCTCCTGCTACCTCAACAACAGCGCCGCCGCGGCGGCCCACCTGTGCGCGGGAACCGGCGCCCGCGTAGCTGTGATCGACATCGACGCGCACCACGGCAACGGCACCCAGGCGATCTTCTGGGAGGACCCGCAGGTCCTCACGGGGTCAGTGCACGTCGACCCCGGAGCGGGCTGGTTCCCCCACTTCCTCGGCTACGCGGGCGAGCGGGGCGCCGGAGACGGCGTCGGCGCCAACCTAAACCTGCCACTCGCGCCCGGCAGCGGCGACGCGGACTGGCTCGCCGCCATCGACCGGCTCGCCGGCTGGGCGCACGAGCACGGCGCCGAGTCGCTCGTCCTGGGGCTCGGCGTGGACGCGGCCGGCGGGGACCCGGAGAGCCCGCTCACCGTTACCACGGCCGGCTTCCGAGCGGCCGGCGAGCGCCTGGCCGCGCTCGAGCTGCCGACGGTGCTGGTCCAGGAGGGCGGCTACAACCTCGACACGATCGGAGCGCTCGTCGTCGCGACGCTCGAGGGATTCGCTTGCGGCTAGGGCGCGGTTGCCTCGGGTGCGGGCGCGGTCTCGGCCTCGGGTGCAGGCGCGGGCGCGGTCTCGAACACCTCTCCCGGGGGCCGGACAGCCATTGCGTCCTCCAGCGTCTGCTGCCTCGATGGCGGGTTGCCAACGAGCAGGTCCGGAATCGTCACCGTGCGCAAACCCCGCTTGCGCAGGCCCTCGAGGATGGTGGGGAGCGCGGCGACCGTCTGCGTGCGGTCACCGCCCGCATCGTGGAGGAGGATCACGGCTCCCGGACGAGCCCCGTCGAGAGCGCGCTCGGCGATCAGGTCCGAACCCGGATTCAGGTAGTCGCCCGTATCGACGCTCCACAGCACCATCAACCACTTGCGTCGCGCGAGCAGGTCGACGGTGTCGGCGTTGAACGAGCCGTACGGCGGCCTGAAGATCGGATCCGACTCGATCCGCTCAGCCTGCAACAGGGCGGAGACCGAGTTGAGCTCGTCGAGCTGCGCGGTGCGTGCAAGCTGGCCCATGCGGGGGTGGTGATAGGTGTGCGCGCCGACGGAGTGACCGTCGCGCACCATCTCTCGCGCCAGCGCCGGATCACCCTCGAGGCCGATTCCGGTGGCGAAGAAGGTGGCGCGAGCGTGGTGCTGTTTGAGAATCCTGATGATCTGCGGCGTGTACGGCCCGGGGCCGTCGTCGAACGTGAGGGCGACGACATCCCGCACAGGGCGCCCCTGGCGGATGAACTCCGTATAGCCGAGGATCCGTTCGCGGGCGGCGTCCTGCTCGGCGGCCGTCGCGTGGAGTGCCTGGCGCGCGGAACCCCCGGAGTCCGAGTGACCTTTCTCGCCCGAGCCGCTCGCGACGACCAGGCCGACGGCGAGGGCGATCGCCGCCGCCGCCCCGCCGAGCGCCAGCCATCGCCTCCGCCGCGCGGCGAGCCGCTGCTGTTCACGGCGCCGCTCGCGGGCACCATCGCTTTCCGACGCCGGCCCCACGTGGCGTCAAACTAGCCGAGCCGGGCGCTGGGTGAAGTCACCGGGCGCTCGCCGTCAGCGCCGGCGCGAGCGGCGCCGACAGGCAGTCGAGAAGGGCGTAAGCCCCGATGCGTCGGGGCGATGGAGTACCTGGCGGCGCCCTTCGATGGCGGGCCGCCCCCGAGCAACTGCTAGAACCCGGCGCATGACACTCATCAAGGGCACGGACTTCATCGCCCTCCCCACCCGCGACTTCGCCGCGGCGCGCGAGTTCTACGGCAACGTCCTCGGGCTACCCGAGTCGAAGCAGTGGGGCGAGATGCCGGCGTGCGAGTTCGAGACCGGCAACCTGACGATCGCGGTCATGCAGACCGACGCCTTCGGGGTCGACTTCAGCCCCAACGCGACACCCCTCGAGTTCCACGTCGACGACGTCGCCGCCGCGCGCGCCGAGCTCGAGTCGAAGGGAGTCGAGTTCCAGGGCGAGATCCTCGACTCAGGCGTTTGCCACCAGAGCTTCTTCCGCGACCCCGACGGCAACGCCCTCGCGATCCACAACCGCTACGCGCCCGCCTAGCGCGCTGCGATTCCGCCCGGTCGCGGCGGGTGGTCCCCCGGGCGTATCCGGGCCCCGAAGCCGAGGTGAGTGCCGATGGCGAAGGACCACGGATCCAGCGTCAACAACGACACTCAGTCCCGGGCCCGCTTGACGTACGCCGTTGCCTGGCCACGGACGAGACCAACGAGGTCACCGAGGGCGATGTTGACGTCGGCGAGGTGGAGGCCCCAGTCTGGTGTCGGCGAGGGCAGCGGCGTCCGCGCACCGGCGATCGGGGTCAGCATGAGCACGTTGGCGCCGTTCGACTCGACGCACTCGCCCATGAAGTGGTCCTGGGGCTCGATCCAAGGCGTCGGCGCGGTCGGCGGCATCGCCGCGTACATGATCAACAGGCCGACACCGAGGAAGCCGGGGAAGGACTCGGTCCGCGACAGGGTCGAAAGTGGGGCCGGACCCCCGGCAAGCGCCGCCGGGCTGTTGCACAGGACCTCGAGGTTGTGGCCGTGGGGAATGCCGAAGACCTCGGCGAAGCGATTCGACGACTTGCCGAAGCGGGCGTTGTCGGGCGGCGGCATCCCGTACGTCGAGTAGGCGACGACACAGCCCAGCTGGGCCGGCGCACGGCAGGCCGGGATGTGGCGGAATGAGCCACCGGCGTCTGCGCCCTCCTCCACCGTGACATTGCCGCCGAGGAGGATCGCCGAGACGAGCCGCTCGCGGATCCGCGGTCGGGCATCGATCTGCTTGCGGGCCAGCACCTGCAGCATCCCGGTGCCCTGCGAATGGCCGATGAGGACCACGCCGCGGCCTCGGTTGTACTCGCGCAGGTACTCCTTCCACGCCGTACGCACGTCGCCATAGGCGAGCCGGGCGGCGGCGGGCGGATCGTCGGGCGGCGCGAAAATCGAGCCCACGGTGAGCTGGCGGTAGACCGGCGCGTAGACCCGACACACCTCTGAGAACCGCGCAGCCTGGTAGCGGGCGATTGCGATTTGCTCCGGGTCGATCGAGAGGTCGGCATTGGCGCCCGACTGACCGCTGACCGTCGGATAGACGAAGAAGCAATCCACCTTCGGGCGTTTCGCGAACGGCGGGTTATCGACCGTCGCCACGCCACCAGAAGAGATGTGCGTGGTCGCGTTCGTCTCCTTGCACGGATTCGGCGCCTGCCCGGGCCGGCAGAGCCACGTGGTGTCGGCGGCCGCATCCGCGGCAGGCAGAAGCGCGACCGACGCTGCCGCGCCCACGAGCGCCGCCAGCGTCCTGCGGCCGACGCTCATGCGAGGCCTACCCGCCCCAGCCGCGCGCCTCGATCAGCCGGGCGGCATCGCCGGCGAACTGCGCGTAGGCGGAGGGATCGAGCTGGGTCGGCCGCTGGACCTCCTGGCGCTCGCGCCAGATGCAGGCCCAGCCATCACGCACGGCGCACCGTAGGTAACCGGTGTCCACGTGCGGGCCCGGCGTGTCGGCGGCGCCGCCGGCATCGACGACGAACGCGTCGAATCCGAGGTTGGACGTGTCCGGGTAGTTGTCGGCGAGGATCACCGTGCGGCCCGCGATCTCCGTTCCGGGCAGCCTGCCGTTCGCGACCAGAACGGCCTGGCCGGGAACCGGGAATCGAGGAAACGCCCGGTAGAAGCTGAGCGTGTCCTCGGCGGCGAGGCCGGCCTCCGGGAAGCCGGTGCCAAGGGCGGTCGCGAACGTCATCCACTCCATCGTCAACACCTGGTCGAGGCCGACGCCCTCGATGTCCGCGGTCTGCGGGTAGGGCGGCTGTGGAGCGAGCGGCCGGCCGGCGGCATCGGCCTCGTTGATGAAGAAGGGCGCCGGGAGCAGCGTCTGAAGCGCCTCGCGCGAACCCGGGGCGGCGGCGGCGCGCACGATCGCCGCACAGGCGCAGATCTCTTCGCAGAGGGACTCGATCTCAGCCGCCTGTAGGAGCCCGTCCTTGGCGAAGATGAGCGTGCCGAAGCGGAAGTTCGGCGTCACCTCCGGGTCGAGGGCTTCGAAGCGCTCGGCTAGCCCGCCGGCCATCGCCCGCTTCAGAGTCTCGATCTCGACGTTCGGCGAGCAGTAAAGCCGCCGGCGCGCGAGCCCGATCTCCTCGGAGGGGATGTTGCTCCAGCCCGGCGGCGCTTCGTCGGCGACCGAAGCCCGAAACCGCTGCAGCCCCGCGATCCCCTCGCCGGCGAAGACGCCGATGCGGGTGAGCTGAATCGGCGCGTTGGTATGCCCGTGGGCGGTCTCCCGCCGGGCCCGTTTGCCGACGTCGTGGAAAAGCACCCCGTGCTCACCTCCGGGGAGCAAGCCGGCGGTCACGTTGCGCCGCGTGTCCGGCCACCCGGGCTTGAGCGTGAAGCCGTACCCGATGATGTTGTTCTCACCGTGGTCGGCGAGGCCATGGGTCGCCCTCCACTCGCTCAGGTCCGGGGTGGGCGCCCCCGTGACCCCGGTGACCCCGTCGCGAATCGCATCGAACAGCCCCATTCCCGTCCCCTCTCGATGTTGCCGCCCGGCGACTCCGGACGAGGAGAAAAGCCTAATGATCGGTTGCGGGAGTCGCGAGGGTTCGCCCGGGAGCGGTACTGCACCAGGGCGAACCCGAGCTGCAAGCGCTAGCCGAGCAGCGCCCGCAGCGCGTCGCTCCACACCGACCCCGGGATTGTCGGCTCGGCCGAGCGCTGTAGGCCGATGCCGAGCCCGAGCCCGATGATCGCGACCGCGAGAACGTCCTTGTCGAGCGGCAGCGAGTCCCCGAAACGCTCCTGCGCGAACTCGGCGGCACTCGCTCGCATCCGGGCGTACCGGGCCGCGGTCGCGGCCCGTTGCTCCTCGTCGTGCGCGCTCGACGCGGCCACCTCGATCTCGAGCCGGGTCCACGCGGGGTCGCCCAGCGTCTTGTCTGCCCACTCGGCGAGGGCGGTGAAGCCGGCGGCGACATCGTCATCGGGGAGCTGATCGAGCGCGTCGCGCAGGCGTCGCTCCTCCCGTGCATAGAGGGCGTCGATCACGGCGATCCCGATCGCGGTCTTTCCGGCGAAGTTCGAGTACACGGCGCCGCGGGTGAAGCCCGCCGCCTCGCCGATCTGCTCGAGTGAGGTGACGCGGAAGCCCTGCTCGAGGAAGAGCCGCGTCCCCGCCTCGACGATCCGCGTCCTGGTCCGCTCCTGGCTCTCGGCACGCGTCAGCCGCCGCGTTGCGGTGGTCATGCCGCGACCGGAGCCGGCGGGCGCTCGAAGCGGTAGTCGTCAAGATCGAAGTGGGCGCTTCGCCACAGCGTCTCGAGGCTCGTGCTCGCGCGGAACGGTGCGTCGCCGTGGCGATCGAAGTAGTAGCTGTTCGCCGTCGCGCAGGTGTCCCGGAAGAAGATCTGATTGCCGCGGCGAGCGAGCATCGATTTCCAGTAGCGGTCGTTCGCCTCGCGGCTGATCTCCACCCGCGTCGCCCCGATCTCGCGTGCCCGGCGCAGGCACCGTGTGATGTGGCGCATCTGCGTCTCGATCAGGTGGAAGTAGGAGGCGCCGTTATAGCCGTAGGGCCCGAGGATCGTGAACATGTTCGGGAACCCGGGGACGCTGACTCCCTCGTAGGCCTGGAATCGGTTCTCGTCCCACCACTCCTCGAGGTTGATTCCGTCGACGCCGAAGACCGGGAACGGCGGCATGTTGCCCGCCTCGAAGACCTTGAACCCGGTCGCGAGCACGAGCACGTCGATCTCGTGCTCGACGCCGTCCGACGTGCGGACACCGCCCGGCGTGATCGCTTCGATCGACGCCGTCTCGAGATGGACGTTGTCGCGGTTGAAGGTCCGCAGGTACTCGTTCGAGAAGCCCGGGCGCTTGCACCCGAGTCCGTAGCGGGGGGTGAGCTTGTCGCGGACCTCGAGATCGTGGACCTGGTCGCGCAGGTGCCGGCGGCCGACGACTTCGCCACGACGACCGAGCGGGATGATCCCGTTGAAGTGGGCCGGGAGCGGGAAGGTGACTTCCACGAAGGCCTGGCTCAGGACGCGCGTGAGGAGGCGCGCGCCCGGAACGTTTCGGAGCGCCCAGCCGACCACACCGGAGAGCTCGGTGTCCGGCTTCGGCAGACACCAGATCGGCGTCCGCTGGAAGACCGTGAGGTGCTCCACCTCGGGCGCGATCGACGGGATCACCTGCACGGCCGAGGCGCCGGTGCCGATCACCGCGACGCGCTTGCCGGCGAGATCGGCGCCGTGATCCCAGCGCGCCGTGTGCATCACCTTGCCGGCAAAGTCCGCGAGGCCATCGATGTCGGGTGGCGTCGGCTGGCTGAACACGCCGGTCGCGCCGATCACGTGGCGCGCGTGGAGCGGATCCCGGTCGCCGTTGTTGATCTCGAGCCGCCAGAGCTGCGCGTCCTCGTCGAAGGTTGCGCCGGTGACGCGCGAGTTGAACCGGATCCGCGGGCGCACCTCGTACTTGTCGGTGAGGGACTCGGCGTACGCCTTGAGCTCGTTGCCGGGCGCGTAGACCCGCGACCAGTCGCCGCGCTTGTCGAACGAGAACTGATAGCTGAACGACGGGATGTCGACGGCGACACCGGGATATGTGTTCCAGTGCCACGCGCCCCCGACCCCGTCGCCGTCCTCGAGCACGACGTAATCCGAGATTCCGGACTTGTCGAGCGTGATCGCGGCGCCGAGGCCGGAGAACCCGGCGCCGACGACGGCGACGTCATGGTCGGGTCTCGCGATATTCCGAGTATCCACATATCTAGAGTATCTGAATCGCGCATCAGCCCGCACCCCGGCGAAGAGCACCCGCCCGCCGACCGGGGTGGCGAGGGCGTCGCGCTCGCTCGACGCGCTGCCCAGCACCATGCTCGTGTAGCCCCCGCGCGTGAACGGGTCACCGAGCCAGTCAGTCGCCGCCCAGGCCCGGGGTGCCGGGATCGCGCGCCACCGATCCCGACGAGGCGAAGGACCTGGCCCGTGAGTTGATCGCACCGCTCGTCGTCGGTCGCGGCTAGCCCTCGCACCACTCCAGCGCGAACGGCCAGGGCCCGAACCCGTCGTCGACGGAGATGTGGCCGGCGCCCGGGATCACCGTCGCGGCGATCCCGAGCGGATCGCAGTAGAGCCGCTGCGCTCCTGCCGGGTTGTACGGATCGGCATCTGAGGAGACGACCGTGATCTCGCCCCCGGCGCTCTCGAGAATCGCGTCGGCGTCGAGCCGGTCGATTCGGAAGCTCGCGGCGGTATCCGGAAGGGCGTCCGATGCCGGGGGCGCCACGAGGAGGACGCGCTCGGCGAGCCTGCCGCCGCCTCGGGCCGAGGCGTGCATCCAGAGCAGGCACCCAAGGGAGTGGCAGACGACCGCCGGCCGGCCGCCGAGGTCACCGAGCTCGCGATCGAGCACCGCGATCCAGTCGTCCAGGCGCGGGGCATCCGGTTCGGGGAGTCCCGGGTAGCTGACCGCGTGACCGCGTTCGACCAAGGCAGCCGCGAGCAGGAACTCCCAGTGCTGAGGGGGCCGGTGGTTCTCGAGCCCGTGGAGGATCAGAAACGCCACGGGCCGCAGGTTAGGGAGCCCTATGCCATCGTCCCCGACCCCATGGCAGCTTCTCGTAGGTCGGAGACCGACGTGCTCGTGGTCGGCGCCGGCCTCGCCGGCCTATCCGCGGCGCGCGCGCTCGCGGCCGCGGACCGCGATGTGCTGGTGGCCGAAGCTCGCGACCGGGTCGGCGGCCGCGCGCTCAGCGCCGAGATCCCCGGCGGTGAGCAGGTCGAGATGGGCGGACAGTGGATCGGGCCGGGCCAGAATCGCGCGTATGCACTGGTGCGGGAGCTCGGCTTGCGGACTTTTCCCACCCACACCGAGGGTGAGAACCTGCTCGAGGTCGGCGGGCGGCGGACCCGTTACCGCGGCACGATCCCGAAGCTCTCGCCGCTGGTGCTCGCCGACATCGCGCAGGTGCGGCTGCGGCTCGCGCTGCTCGCCCGCCGGGTCGATCCGGCGCACCCGTGGGAAGCGAAGGCCGCCGCGAAGCTCGACGCGATCAGCCTCGACGCGTGGCTGCGAAGAGCGGCCGGTTCGCGCACTACCCGCGAGCTGACCCGGATCGCGGGCCGCACGGTCTGGGGCGCCGAGCCGGAGGACATCTCGATGCTGCACGTCCTCCATTACGTCGCCGCGGCGGGGAGCTTCGACGCCCTCCTGGACACCGAGGGCGGCGCGCAGCAGGACCGGATCGTCGGCGGCTCGCAGCTGCTCGCCATCCGCATCGCGGAGGGGCTCGGCGACCGGGTGCTGACGAGCTCGCCCGTGAGCCGGATCGAACGCCGCGAAGACTCCGTGGTCGCCCTCGCCGGGAGGCACGAGATCCGGGCTCGGCGGGCGATCGTCGCGATCCCCCCGGCCCTGCAGCTGTCGATCGACCACGACCCGCCGCTGCCGACCGAGCGGAGTCGGCTCTGCCGCCGGATGACGCCCGGCTTGCTGACGAAAGTGAACGCGATCTACGAGGAACCGTTCTGGCGCGCGGCGGGGCTGAGCGGCGAGACCGTCACCGATGCCGGACCGATCACCCTGACCTTCGACAACTCCCCGCCTTCGGGCAGGCCCGGCGCGATCGCCGGGTTCGCCGGCGGCCGCGATGCCCTCGAGTTCGCCCGCCTCGAGCCCGGCGAGCGCCGGGAGGCGGTACTCAGCGGCCTCGCGCGGCTCTTCGGACCCGACGCGCGTGACCCGGTCGCCTACCTCGAGCGGGATTGGGCGGCCGCGCAATGGTCCGGCGGCGGGCCGACCTCCAACTTCGCCACCGGTGGCTGGACCTCGGTCGGCCCCTCGATCCGAGAGCCCGTCGGGCCCCTGCACTGGGCCGGCACCGAGACGGCGACCCGGTGGGCCGGCTACTTCGAGGGGGCGCTCCAGTCCGGCGAGCGCGCGGCCCGCGAGCTCACTCGCCGTGGCGGTCTGTGACCGCTGTCCGCTCACAACCCGCCACGGCTAGGGCGCCGGGCGGTTCTCGAACGGCACGTACTCGCGGCAGGGTTCGCCGCGAAGTCCCGGGCACGGCGGCAGCTCGGTCGGGACCGTGACGCCGGGGACGATCGGCAGCGTCAGCCGCGAGCGCCGCTTGCCGCCGTAGGCGACGTCGACGTCGGCCGTGCCCTTCGGCCGCGCCTTCGCGAATGCCCAGATCGGCTGATCGCCGCCGACGGCGGAGATCGTCACCCGGATCCGGGAGTCGGCGCGGTAGGCGTGCGCCTGGTAGTAGAGCGGGATCGTCAGCTTGGTGAAGCGGTTGCGCGGGAGCGGCGCGGTATCGGAGGCGCGCAGGCTCAGCACGGGCTCGAGCGGGGTGCTCTGGCGGCGGTCGAGCTTGCGCTCCTTCGCGCGCAGCCAGCCGCTCTGGATGAAGGTCTCCTTGCCGTCGGGACGCACCTCGGTCACGGTCGCCTGGAGGTCGACGCTCGGCGCGCTGGAGCGGACCCACGCGCGCACGTAGCCCGCGCCGATCGCGGTCGTGTCGGCCTTGAGCGGGGGCGAGATGTAGGAGAGGGCCTTGCCCTTCGCGCTCTGCGCCCACTCATACGGAGGGGTCGCCGTCCAGAGGCCGCCGTCACCGGACCCGGTGTCACCGCTGAAGTTCGTCGGCGGGCGGGCGTCGGCATCCCAGGTGAAGCGGTCGGCACCCGAGCCCGACGCGGATGCGCTCATCGAGCCATCACCGCCTAGATACCAGCTCTGCCCCTTGGTGCCGGGCACCGGGAACTGCTCGAACGACTGCTCGAATCCCGGATACGGATGACCCGGCGCGCCGCCGGCGCCGTTGTCGAAAAGGAATCGAACGGAGGGCAGCTGCTCGAATGCCGCGAGCGCGGCCTCGTAGCTCGGCTGCTGCTGGATCGGGTCGGTCGGCAGCGTGACGCCGCCGATCCCGAAAGCCTCCTCGTAGACGAGGGGCGCGGCGAAGCGGATCAGGGCCGAGCCGAGCGCCGGCGCCTCGCGCGCCACGTAGATCTTCATGAAGTCGTACCAGCGGTTGAACGTCTCGGGGTCGAGCGAATCGGTGTGGACGCCGTTCGTGAACGTGAACCACTTGCGGTCGGTGCCGGTCATCCGCGACGCGAGCGTCGGGCAGTGCCCGCCCGTCTGCTCGTCGGTGAACTGGCAGGCCATGAACGTCGGCGCCTTGATCTCGTCGACGAACGTGATCGGCGCGAGCGGGTCGGCGACCTTCGGCTTGTAGTGATCGTTGGCGCGGATCTTCCTCAGCAGGTCCACGGCCTCGCCGTGCATCGCCTGGTTGGCGGCACAGGTCTGATCGCCCTCCTGAATCCGCTTCCAGGCCCAGGCCTGGCCGCCGTCCGGCGAGGCGGGCAGCGCATCGTGGACGCGGTCCTTGGCCCACTCGAGCGCGAAGCCGGTGTTGAGGATCCCGCCCGGATAGAGCGTCGTCTGGGTGCTGTCGAGCACCGAGAGCGGCGCGATCGCGGCGAGGCTCGGCGGGTTGGTCTGGGCGGTGAAGAGCTGGCTGATTCCGCCGTATGAGATCCCCATCATCCCGACCTTGCCGTTCGCGGTCCAGGGCTGGCGGGCGATCGTCTCGACGATGTCGTAGCCGTCCAGGCTCTGGAGAGTCTCGAAGAAGTCGAAGGCGCCGCCCGAGCACCCGGTGCCGCGCATGTTGACGTTGACGACGGTGAAGCCCATCACGTTCGCGATCAGCGAGATTCCGCTCTCGGGCCCGGCCGGGTCCGCGTAGCCGTAGCCGGCGTACTCGATCAGCACGGGCCGCGGCGCGTTGGTCGGAAGCTCGGGGATCGGGATCTCCGGGAAGAGGCTCTTCACGTCCGTCGGCGGGTGGACGTTGATCGCCAGTTTGGTCCCGTCGCGGGTGGTCAGGTAGCCGTAGCCGTCGGAGGAGATCTCCTGGTCGTAAACGCTCGTGTCCGGCGGAGCCGACCGCGGGGAGAGCACGGTGACCTTCGGCGATGCGGCGCCGCCCTTCACCGGCTTGACGACGTATCCGCTCCCTGGCTTGACGCGCCGAAAGAGCAGGCCGCCCTGTGCATTCGCCGGCTTCGTCGCGACCGTCTTGCCGCTCGGCGAGACGAGCTTCATACGGGCGCCGGGCTTGAGGCCGGTCGCGTAGACCTGCTCGACGCTCCCACGTACTTCGACGGTCGTCGCCGCGCTCGCCCCGGCGGCCGCGACGCCGCCGAGCGCGACCAATGTCATCGCACCCGCGAGCACTCCCGCCAACCCCGCCCTGATCGTGCGCATGGGCGGAAGCATCGCACGCCGGGTGCGCGCAAGTCCACCCCGAACCGTCGTCCGGTCAGCTCTGCTGCGGCCGGTAGGTGAGCGCGACGACGCCGGAGCCGAAGGTCCGGTTGTCGACCAGCTCCAGCTTCGACGAGGTCCCGGCGCGGAAGAGCTGGTCGCTCGGCTCGCCGATGCCGACCAGCACGGGATGGATCCAGAGGCAGAGCTCGTCGAGGAGATCGTTCTCGAGCAACGCCTCGGCGACGGGGCCGACGCCCCACATGAGGATGTCGCCGCCCGGCTCCTGCTTGAGCTTCGTGACCGTCTCGACGAGGTCGCCCTCGATCACGGTGGTGTTGTTCCACTCCGCCTCGTCCATGGTGGTCGAGGCGACGTACTTCTTCATCGAGTTGATCTTGTCGGCGAAGTCGCCGTCGCGGTCCGGCCACACGGCCGCGTGGCCCTCATAGCTCTTCCGGCCCATGAGCAGCGCGTCGCTCGCCTCGAGCTGCTCCGCGACGAGCGCGTTGGCGTCGTCGTCGATGTAGTCGAAGTGCCACTTCTCCAGATGCTCGATGACGCCGTCGAGGCTGACGTAGGTGGTGTTGGTGATGCGTCGCATCAGATCGCTACGAGCTTCCGCATTCAAAGGCTCCGTGGTTGGGTGTCGGGTGCTGAGAATCTACGGGCCGCCGGGTGGCGCCGACAAACGGTTGCACGATCTCTGAAGCGTTCCGAGAGGCCGGGCTCACGGACCCGCCGCGCCGGCACGATGGCGGACCGCGAGGACCGAGCGCAGCTTCGGCGCGAAGGCGTCCGGGTCGCCGGCCCAGCCGAACTCGCCGCCCAGAAAGCCGCCATGGTGAGAGGGAAAGACGACCGGCTCGGTCCCGAGGCGCTCTGCGACCGCGACTGCGCCGCGGTGGGCCATCTCGCCCTCGGACTCGGCGCCCACCCCGATCACGATGCGGGTCGGTGCGCCCCGCAACGCGTCGAAGTCGTACTCGTAGTGCGTCGTGGCGATGATGTTCGGCCCGAGCATCGGATCGTCGCGCTCACCGCTGTCGTCGGTGGGCAGGCCGAACGCGGCCGGGTCCACGGGCTGGTCGGCCAACCCGGGTGGGACCGGGCCCTTGTGCATGGTCACCGCCATGAACTTCGCCATCGCCGGCCCGAAGCCCTCGCGCATGTAGGTCTCGTGGATGGCGACGACGGCCGCCGATGCCTGCTCGTGATCGGGAAGGAGTGATGCCGCGGGAGGTTCGTGCGCGACCAGCGTGCGCACCTGTTCCGGATGCTTGGCGACGAGCGCGAGCGCGTTGACCGCCCCGCCACTTGAGGCGAACAGGTCCACCGGCTCGGTTCCCAGCGCGGAGATCAACGCGTGGAGGTGTGCGGCGCGATCGTCCGGCGTCGACTCCCCGGCCAGGGTCTCCGACTCGCTGCGGCCGACCCCGGCCGGATCGTAGGTAACGACCGTCCGCTCGCGGAAGTGCTCGGCAAGGCTGTCGAAGCCGCTCGCGGCCATCGGATACCCGATCATCACGAGCGCCGGGTCGGCGCTCTCGGCTTCGGCGGCGCGCACGTCGTATCGCACGCAGGCTCCGGGGAGGTCCAGGGTCAGGGTCTTCGGCTCGGTCATCGGCGGTCCTTTCTGGGTTGACCTCCTACTGACCGGCGGGGGGCATCGAACTAATCGGTCTGCGGGGGATCGACACCGGTCGGGGAGTCGGTGCTGGTTTTGCGAGCGTCTTCGCCTTCCGTCAGTGCGGCGGTCGGCAGGCGCCGCGTGAACCACAGCGACAGCAGGGCGGCGAGCGCGATCGCGCCGAGCGCCAGTCGCAACGCCTGAAGCTGAGCATCGCCGTAGTCCGAGGCGACGGCGCTCGCCTGATCCGGCGTCAGCCCGCCCTCGACGGCGGCCTGCTCGACATCGGCGACGGGGACGATGTCGATTCCCTCCGCGGCATTGGCGGCGATCGTCGCGCGCGCCGCCTCCGGGACATCCGGGTTGTCGGTGATCCGCTCGCTGAAACCCGTCGCCAGTGATGCCAACAGCACGGCGCCGATGATCGCCGTGCCGAGCGAGGACCCGAGGTTCTGGGCGGTGCCCTGAAGTCCGCCTCCCTCGCTCGTCTTCTCGGGTGCTACCGAGGACATGATCACGTTGCCCAGCTGCGAGGCGAGCAGCCCGGCGCCGGCTCCGATCATGGCCAGAGCAAGCTTGAAGCCGGTGTCGTTGAGCTCCACGTCGAGTGTCGCCAGCATCACGAACGCGCCGATGCTGACCGCGACGAGCCCGAGCTGAGCCACGGTGCGCGGCGAGCGCCGCGCCGCCATTCGCGGTCCCAGCATCGCGAAGACGAGCATCGCCACCGAAAGCGGCAGAAGCCGCTTGCCGGTCTCGAACGCGTCGAGGCCGAGCACGACCTGGAGATAGACCGGGATGACGAAGAACGAGCCCATGAGGACGAGCTGCTGCCCGAGCAGCGACGCGAGCCCCGCGCGGAGCTCGGCGACCCGAAGCATCGTGATGTCCAGCAACTGGTCGAGCCCGAGGCGAGCGCGCCTCGACTCCCAGGACGCGAACGCGGCGAGCAGCCCGAGCCCGCATACCACCAGGAAGGGCACCGGGGAGAAGCCGAGCGGCGTGATCTCGGTGCCGCTGATCGTCGGGGGCGTGCGCGGTTCGACGAATCCCCAGACGCTGCTTCGCAGGATCGCGAAGACGATCAGCCCGAGGCCGATCGCCGAGAGCGCCACGCCGACGCCGTCGAGCTGCGGCCGCCGATCGGGGGTGGGAGCGCGCGCGAGGTGCCCGCGCATGAGCAGGATCAGCACGACGACGACCGTCTCCGCGGCGAAGACGTAACGCCAGCTGAGCTCGGTCGTCACCCATCCGCCGATGAGCGGGCCCGCCGCGATCGCGACGGCGGAGACAGCGCCGATCAGCGCGTAGGCGATCGCTCGCTCGCGGCCCTCATACGTCGCGGCCGTGAGCGCCGCGATCGCGGGAATCACGAGGACCGCGCCGAGGCCCTCGACGCCGGACCATCCGACCAGGAGCACCGCGAGGTTGGGGCTGAGGGAGGTGGTCAGGGAGCCCACGCCGTAGATCGCCAGGCCGATCGCGAAGGCGCGATTGCGTCCCAGGATGTCGCCGAGCTTCGCCCCGAGCAGCATGAACGCGGCCATCACGAGCGTGTACATCGTGATCGCGGTCTGGACGCCCTGGATGGTGGTGTCGAGGTCGACGACGATCTGCGAGATCGCCACGTTCATGACGCTCGAGTCGAGGACCATGATGAACTGCGCCGACGCCAGGATCAGCATCGGAATCCACTTGCGCACGGCCCAGCGTCCGATCAGGAAGCGAGGATCCGGGCCTTCTCGGCCGCGAACTCCCCGTCGGTGAGGGCCCCGGAGGCGCGGAGCCCGGCCAACCGCTCGACCTCGGCGATCGTCGGGTCACCGCCGATCGCCACGGCGGGTGCCCCGGCGGTGGCGACGCGGCCTTCACGCCCTTCGCGCATCCGCTCGGCGATCCCTTGCGCCACGCCGGCCGGCGAGCCGGTCGTGACGTGGTCGGGAAACTCGCGGATGACCTGGCGGCGCAACATCTCGGTCCCGAGCGCCGCCAGGACAATCAAGATGAGCGACGGGACCAGCCGATGCGTGGCGATGACCGGGTCCCACCAGAAGAGCAGCAGTAGCAGCGCCGCGAGCCCGCCGTAGGCGTAAGCCGGCTGGCGCAGGTAGGGCGTGACCCGGTGTCGGATCGAGGTCGCCCAGTGGGTCGGGCCCGCCAGCCACGCGGCGAGCACGAGCACGATCCCGTAGAGGACGATCGACTGGCCCGTCTCGAGGATCAGCGAGCTCCCGATGTCATACACGGAGCCGACCGCCGCATCTGAGGATGCGACCTCGCTCAGCGAGCTGACGACGAGGTTGCCCGCCGCGCCACGGGCGAAGAGGACGACGATGCCGACGAAGATGAAGGAGAACCCGACGGCGCGCAGGGTCTGGCGGCGGCGAGCGCCGGCGAGGGCGATCGCGGCCGCGTAGAGCAGCAGGACGAGCGCGGTGAGCACGTAGCCGACCTTCTCCAGGAGGCTGAGGCCCTTCTGGGCGGCGTCGAGCTCGCTCGACTTCATCACCTCGATCGAGCTGGCCTCCGCCGGCAGCTTGGCGGCCACGTCCGGCAGCCCGAGTTGCGCGGTCACCGACTCGAGCACGGATTTGAGGTCGAGCGTCACGACTCCGCCGGTGGTCGCGACGAACTCGCCCTCGTCGTCGATCAGGGCGATCAGCTTGCTCTGCGCCGCCGCGCTCGCGTCGACGAAGAGTTGTTGGACCTTGGGTTCGGCGAGTGCCCTTTCGACGACGTTGTCGGCACCGCTGCGAAGCGCTCCGGCAACCGGGCCGGCCAGCGGCGCCACCTGCGGGGGAAGCTGGTTGGCGAGCTCGGCCTCGACGTCGACGTTGTCGAAGATCGCTGAGACGATGAAGGTGTTGAGCGCGGACTGGATCTCGGCGTCTTGGATCAGCTCCTCGCTGGTCGTCGTCCAGGTCTCGGTCTCGAGCAGCTGGCGCTTCGCCCAGAGGGCGAAGACGGAGATGATCGCGACGATCGTCGCCAGGGCGATGATGATCATCGGCAGCGCCCGACGGCCGGCCTTCTCCTCACTCGCGTCCCCCGGGCTCACCTCCCCACCCTATCGGCCGCAAGGTAGGCTGGGCTGGAATGGATTCAAAAGGAGGGAGCGAGCGTGAGCGAGGACGAGCTTGACGAGCTGGGGCCGATCGACTACCTGGTGGTGGAGTGGCCCGGCCGCCAGCCGACCGGCGAGGCAGCGCCACTTCTGGTCGACCTCGTCGACCGCGGCCTGATCCGCATCCTCGACATCGCCTTTCTGGCCAAGGGCGAGGACGGCTCGGTGACGACGCTCGAGCTCTCGGCTCTGGCCGAGCAGTCCGAGTCGCTGAACGAGCTCGCCGGAGCGTCCTCGGGACTGCTCTCCGACGAAGACGCCGAGGAAGCGGCGTCGGCGCTCGAGCCGGGGACCACCGCCGCAATTCTCGTCTACGAGAATCGATGGGCGGCACCTTTCGCCGCGGCGCTTCGCCGCTCGGGCGCTCAGCTGGTCGCAAACGGCCGCATTCCGGTCCAGGGCATCCTCGCCGCGCTTGACGCGGCCGAGGCATCCGAACCGACGAACTGACCAAGGAAGGAAGAGCACATGCCAGGATTGCTTCGAGGCGTAGCCAGAGTGGCGGTCGTCTCCGGAACCGCAACCGCGGTCAGCAACCGCGTCTCCCGTCGCCAGGGTGAGCGCTGGGCCCAGCAGGCGCAGCAGCAGGCTCCCGTCTACCAGGAGCCCCCGCCCCAAGCCGCGCCGGCCGCCGATCCGATGGAGCAGCTGGCGAAGCTCGGGGAGCTTCGCGAGAAGGGTCTGCTCACGGACGAGGAGTTCGCCGCTCAGAAGGCGAAGCTGCTCGGCTAGTGCCCCGATGACCGACCCCGCAGCGGCAGCGCCGCGGCCCTCCGACGCTCAGCTGCAGGAGATGATCGGCCTCCTGCGCGACGCCGACACCACCGAGCTCAAGCTGACCGTGCCCGACGAGGGGCAGAAGGGGTGGCGCTCCACGGTGTCCGCGCTCGGCATGGACCCGATGGATGCCTTCATGCGCCAGGTGTTCTTCTTCGACACTCCGGATCTCGATCTCGACAACGCCGGCGTCGTCGTCCGCGCTCGCCGCACGCAGGGCAAGCCCGACGACTCAGTCGTCAAGCTGCGGCCAGTCGTTCCCTCCGAGCTGTCGGATGAGGTCCGCGCCCACAAGAGCTTCGGAGTCGAGGTCGACGCGCTTCCGGGCGGCTACGTGTGCTCCGGATCGTTCAAGGGCGAGCTCGGCGACGGCGTGGTCAAGCCGGTCATCACCGAGGGCGGGAAGATCTCGGATCTCTTCAAGAAGCACCAGCGGTCGTTTTACGCCGAGCACGCACCCGAGGGGATCGCCCTCGACGACCTTTCGGTCCTCGGCCCGGTGCTCGTGCTGAAGCTCAAGTTCTCGCCCGAGGGCTACGACCGCCGCCTGGTCGCCGAGCTCTGGCTCTATCCGGACGGTTCACGCATCCTCGAGCTGTCGACGAAATGCGGCACGGACGAGGCCTTCCAGGTCGCCGCCGAGACACGAGCGTTTCTCGCCGAGCAGGGAGTGGACCTGTTCGGCGAGCAGCAGACGAAGACGCGCACGGCGCTCGAGTACTTCGCGGGACTGCCCGCCGAGTAGCCGGCGGCCTGGTCAGGCGACCGCCTTGGCCTTGATCGCGTCGAACTCGGCCTGCGTGATCGCACCCGAGTCGAGCAGCTCCTTGGCCTTGGCGATCTCGGTCGCCGCGCCGCCCGCGGCGTCGCGTACGTAGTCGTCGAAGGCGGCCTGCTGGGCCTGTGCCTGGGCGATCGCGCGCTCGCGCATCCCGTCGTGCTGGGCGATCAGATAGACGAGCACGCCGAGGAACGGAAGCACGATGATGAACACGACCCAGAGAGCCTTGCTCCCGCCGCCGATGTCGTGGCGACGAAAGATGTCCATGAAGCAGGTGATCGCGATCCAGATCCACGCCAACCAGGCGAAGAAGAGGATCATGGTGCCCAGGACCTCCAGGAACGGCAGGTCGGCTGCGGCTAGCGGCATCGGGTCTCCTTAGTGAGTCCGGCCCCGCCGTCAGGCGGCGCGGTCTTTGGTCGCCATTCGTGGCTGATCGGATCGCGGTGGACTCCCCCCGCTCACCCGTTCACTGTAACGGCCGCAACGTAGCCGAGCCCGATCCATCGAATAGGTTGGCCGCGTGCGTGGCGAGCCGAACGAGCCGTATGGGGCTCCAGTCGAGTGGCAGCCCGAGAAGCCGCGGTTAGGGCCGCTCCGCCTTGCGATCTCCTGGGCGCTGACCGCGGCGGCGGTCTACATCGCGGCCGCGATCGTCCCCGGATTCGAGATCGACGGAGACCGGCGGCGCGTTCGTCGTCGCCGCGGCGATCGCGATCGTCAACGCCGTCGCTGCCGCCGCTCGTCGCCGCGCTGCGGCTGCCGTTCACGCTGGTCAGCGGGTTCCTCCTCGTCCTGCTCGTCGATGCCGCGAGCGCTGATGCTCGCCGACGACGCGTTCCCGGAGGCGGTCCGCGGTCGACTCGCTCGGCCGACGCGCTGTTCGCCGCGCTGGTGATCGCCGCGGTCGTCGATCGTGCTCCAGTGATCTGCCGGGACCAACGACGACGACGAGTACACGCTGCGGGTGATCGCAGCGCATCGCCGGCGCCGGGGCGAGCAGGTCGAGACGCGACGCGCCCGGGCATCATCTTCCTCGAGATCGACGGCCTCGGCGCTGCCGGTCCTGCAGCGCGCGATGCGCGACGGCAGCGCGCCGAACCTGGCCCGCTGGATCGCCGAGCGACGGCTACCGGCTCGCCGAGTGGGAGACGGACCTCTCGTCGCAGACCGGCGCCAGCCAGGCCGGCATCCTGCTCGGCTCGAACGAGGACATCCCCGCGTTCCGCTGGGTCGAGAAGGAGAGCGGCGACGGATGATGACCTGCTCGGCGCCCGCCGACTGCGCCGAGATCGAGCGTCGCCGCGCGACCGGAATCGGGCTGCTCGCCGACGGCGGCGCCAGCCGCGGCAACCTGCTCTCGGGCGAGGCCGACGAGGCGATCCTCACGGTCAGCCGGATCGACGCCGAGAAGCGCGCGAACCCGGGCTACCGCGCGTTCCTCGCCAACGGCTTCAACGTCACCCGCGCGCTCGTGCTCTTCGTCTGGGAGGTCGTGCTCGAGTGGACCGCGGCCGTCGCGCGCGATCCGCCGCGACGTGCGGCCGCGCGGCCACCGCGGCGGCATCTACCCGTTCCTGCGCGGCGCGATGTGCGTGTTCGTCCGCGACCTGATCGTCTACGGCGTGCTCAGCGACATGATGCGCGGCCGCCCGGCCGTCTACGCGACGTTCTCGAGCTACGACGAGGTCGCCCACCACTCCGGGCTCGAGCGGGCCGACACGATGGAGGCGCTGCGCAAGCTCGACCAGCAGTTCGGCCGGATCGAGCGCGCGCGCCGCTACGCCGCCGCGCCCCTACGAGATCGTCGTTCTCTCCGACCACGGGCAGACCCAGGGCGCGACCTTCAAGCAGCGCAACGGCTACGGGCTCGACGAGCTCGTCGAGCGCTCGCTCGACGCGCGGCGCGGTGACCGAGCTCGCCGGCGGCGACGAGCAGGCGGCGATGGTCGGCCACGCGGTCGGCGAGGCGACCGGGCCGCGGCGACGGAGAAGCGCGCCGAAGAACGACGTCTCCGGATCGCGACGTCGTCGTCCTCGGCTCGGGCAACCTCGGCCTCGTCTACCTGATGGAGGAGCCGCGGCGGCTGACGCTCGAGGAGATCGACGAGCGCCACCCGCGAGCTGATCGCCGCGCTGCGCGCGCACCCCCACGTCGGCTGGCTGCTCGTGCGCTCCTCCGAGCACGGCGCGCTGGTCCTCGGCGCCGACGGGCACGCGCTACCTCGGCGACGGATCGGTCGAGGGCGAGGATCCGCTGCGCGCCGTTCTCGCCGACGGCCGCGCAGCACCTGCTGCGCACCGACGGCTTCGCGCACGTCGCCGACATCATGGTCGGCAGCTTCTACGACCCCGACGCTCGACGAGGGCTGCGCGTTCGAGGAGCTGATCTGCTTCCACGGCGGGCTCGGCGGGCCGCAGACGCGGCCGTTCATCCTCCACCCCGCGCGACCTCGAGCTGCCCGACGAGCCGCTCGTCGGCGCCGCGGCGGTACACGGCGTGCTCTGCCGGTTGGCGCCGTCAGCTGAACGGCGCGCCTTCGTAGGCGGCGCGATCCGGCGCTCGGCCTAGGTTCGCAGCGATGGCCCGAGGACGCCTACGACGGTTCCGTCGAGCTGCGCCGGCACACGGGCCGGCCGAGGAGCCCGCTGAGGCCGAGTACATCGAGATCGATCCCGGCGAGCTGACCGGGGTCATCCAGCGTGCCGCAGTGGCTCCGCGACGCCGGATTGCTCGCCTGGCTGCTGGTCGGGGATCGGCCTGCTGGCCGTCGGGCTCGTCTGGCTGCTGGGCCTGACTCAGGTGATCGTGCTGCCGGTGATCACGGCGGCGGTCATCGCCTCGGTCGCCTCGCCGCTCGTTGCGCAGGATGGCCGCGCACCGCGTCCCGCGGATCCTCGGCGCAGCTCTCGTGCTGCTGCTGATCGTCGGCGTCGGCGTCGGCGTCTTCCTCGTGATCGTCACCGGGATCACCGGCCTCGACGACGACATCGGCGCCCAACTCGACTCGGCCAAGAACACGATCGCGGGCTGGCTCCAGGACCTCGGGCTCGAGCGCCGACAAGGCCGACGCCGCGAAAGCGAGCGCCGAGCCAGGGCGTCAGCGACAGCGCTCGACGCGCTTCTCAACGGGCTGCTCGAGCGGCGTCGCGAAGCTCTCCTCGCTGGCCTTCTTCCTCGCGATGACGACGCTCAGCCTCTTCTTCCTGCTCATGGACGGGCCGACGATCCGGGCCTGGGCCGAGCGCGCACCTCGGGCTCCCGAGCCGGTCGCGCAGACGATCAGCCAGCCGCGTGCTGCAGTCGCTGCGCGGCTACTTCCTCGGCGTCACGCTCGTCGCCGCGTTCAACGCCGGTCGTCGTCACGCTCGGCTGCGCTGATTCTCGACGTGCCGCTGATCGGGACGATCGCCGCCGTCACCTTCATCGGCGGCTACATCCCCTATCTCGGCGCGTGGACGGCGGCCGCGTTCTCGGTTCTGCATCGCGCTCGGCGGCGCCGGGGCCGACGCCGCCGGTGGGCATGATCGTCGTCCAGCTGCTCGCCAACGGCGTCCTCCAGCAGATGGTGCAGCCGTTCGCGATGGGCGCCGCGCTCGGCATCCACCCGCTCGCCGTCCTGATCGTGACGATCGCCGGCGGCGCCCTGTTCGGAGGCGTCGGCCTGATCCTCGCGGCGCCGCTGACCTCGGCGATCGTCAGGATCTCGGCCGACCTCGCCCACGCGAGGGCTGGAGCGGCAGACACACGAGAAGCGCCGGCCCCCGCCTAGGTATCCGTCACGTTGCGTACTCCGGGCGCCCGGCCAGTCGGTAGACCTGGCTGATCACCCCGCCCCGCGTTGTTTGCGATTCGACCAGCTCGAGCGCTGTGTCCGGGCCGGTGTCGGGGAACAGACGCGCGCCTTGGCCGACGACCACGGGATAGGTGAACAGGTTGATCTCATCGACGAGAGCGTTTTCGAGCAGCCACCGGATCAGGGTGCCGCTGCCGTGCACCTGCAGCTCGCCTCCCGGCTTCGCCTTCAGCTCGGCGATCGCAGCCGCGACGTCGTCGGAGAGCACGGTCGTGTCGTCCCACTCGGGGTCGGTCAGCGTGCTGGAGGCAACGTACTTTGGCTTCGTGTTCAACGCCACCGAGATCGCGTTATCGCCCCCATCTGCCCCCCAGGAGCCGGTTCCCCAGGACCCGGCGAAGATCTCATAGGTCTTGCGGCCGAACAGGAAGGCGTCGGCGCGCCCGAAAGCCTCGCCCAGGACCGCCTCGGCCTCGTCGTTGAAGAGCGGAATCGCCCACCCGCCGCGCTCGAAGCCGCCGCTACGGTCCTCGTCCTGCGCGCCGAGGCCCTGCATGACCCCGTCGAGGGTGACGTGTGTGATCGTGGTCAGCTTCATGGTGCTGTCCCTTCTGTTTGCTTGTCGTCACAGGTTGGGACTGCGACGGACCACAAAACTCATCGTTCGGCGCTCGCCGGAGGGCGCTGCTCGTACCAGTGCTCCACGTCCTCCAGCTGCGCCGCGAGCTCGATCAGAAGCGGTTCGCTGTTCGCAGGCCCGAGAAGCTGAGCGCCGACCGGCAGCCCGTCGGGGGTGAAGCCGGCGGGAACGTTGACGCCGGGCCAGCCGACGACGTTCCAAGGCCACGCGTACGGACAGGCCGACGCAACCGTCATATCGGTGGCCCAGTTGCTGAGCCCGTCGATCGCTCCGACCGCAAGCGGCGGCTTCGCCGTCGTCGGCGAGAGCACGACGTCGGCGCGGGCGAAGACCCCGCCGAGCTGGCGGTGAAGAAGTCGCTCGGAGCCACGTGACGCAGCCAGTAGCGGGCCGCCGAGCAGCCTGCCGTTGCGGGCGTTCTCGACCGATCGGGGATCGAGCTTCGCGTGCGGCCGCGCGCGAGTCACCCAATCGCGGATGCCGCCCATCGAGCGCGGCATGAACGCGGCGCCGATGAGCCCGTAGCGCGGACTCTCCTCGACGACCTCATGGCCGAGGCCGGCGAGAACGGAGGCGAGACGCTCGACCTGCTCGCGAACCTGCGGGTGCAGCCGGGCGCGGACGCCGCTGAACGGAACGTCGAGGGCCAGCGCGATCCGTAGCTTGCCCGGGTCGCCGCGCTCGGCGGCCGCCCGGAAGGGCTCGTCCGGTCGCGGCGGCTTGAAGCGATCCCGGGGGTGGTTGCCGGTGAGCGCGTCGAGGAGCATCGCCGCGTCCGCGACCGTCCGGGCCAGTGGGCCGTGGCACGCGAGCCCATTGAAGGCATTCGGGTCGGGCCAGGTCGAAACCCGGCCGCGCTGCGGCTTGATGCCGACGAGATGGGTCCACGCGGCCGGGATCCGCACCGACCCCGCCCCGTCGGAGCCGACGGCGGCAGGCACGAGCCCGGCCGCCACCGCGCTCGCCGACCCACCGCTCGAACCCCCCGGGGTGTGGTCGAGATTCCACGGGTTGCGAGTCACGCCAAAGCCCGGGCCCTCCGTGATCGGCCACTGGCCGAACTCGGGGGTATTCGTCTTACCGACGATCACGGCGCCCGCACGCCTCAGACGACGGACCAGCTCCGCGTCGGCTTCGACGGGCGGGAACTCGCCTTCGCAGCCGAAGGCCGTCGGCTCCCCGGCTACATCGACATCGTCCTTGACGGCAATCGGAACGCCGAGCAACGGCAGTCGCTCACCGGAGCTCAGGCGGCCGTCGGCCTCCTCGGCCTCGCGCGGCGCGGCATCGGCCCGGACGACCTTGAACGCGTTCAGCGTCGGTTGCGTAGCGGCGATCCGCAAGAGCGCACTCTCAACGAGCGCGGCCGACGTGGTCGCGCCCGATGCGAGCAGCTCCGCCGTCTCCAGGAGGCCCGCGCTCGGCTCGAGGGAGGTCATCTGCCAATCATTGCCAAATGACGCGGCTAGGCATAGGCCGCCAACGCAGACTCGAGAAGGAGGATCGGGGGATGAGCGGGGTTGGCTGCATTGAGGATGACGACTCGGCGGTCGACGACTGCTCAGGCGCGGAATCGCAGGGACTCGACGGCGTCATCGACGTCGAGGTCAGCCCTGACAGCGCCTTCGTCTACAGCGCCAGCCGCACAGACGATGCGATCGCGATATTCAGGCGCCGTCCCAACGGAACGCTCTTTCCGCGCGGATGCGTCGACGACGTCACCGACGCCGCGAATCCGACCGACGGACCGGACGACTGCGCCCGCTCGACCCCCGGTATGGAAGGCCTGCAGGAGATCGTGATCAGTCCCGATGGGGAGTCGCTTTACGCGGTCGGCAATTCCGAAGACGCGATCGTCCACTTCAACCGCAACCCGACCAGTGGGGCGCTGGTGCCGCGCGGCTGCATCGACGACCTGTCGACAGGCTTCGACACGTGCTCGGGTTTCACCGAGGGCCTCAGCGACGCGAACGGGGTCGCGATCAGCCCCGACGGTACGTCCGTTTACGTCGCCAGCACGTCCGACCAGGCGGTCGTCACCTTCAGGCGTAGCTCGAACGGGTCACTCTCGCCTCGAGGCTGCATCGACGCGGCCGACCTGACGACGCCGAAGTGTCCGGTGCAAGCGCCCGCCTTGAACGGAGTGAGCTCGCTCGCCGTCAGCCCTGACGGCACCTCGCTCTATGCCGCCGGCACCAACAACGACGCGGTTTTGCAGTTCAAGCGCAATCCGGCCAACGGCGCCCTCGCGTTCCGGACCTGCACCGAGGACGACGACACCGGTCTCGAGTACTGCCCGAAGACCGCCCCGGGCCTCGACGGTGTCCGCTCGGTCGCCGTTGCGGCCGACGGCGGATCCGTGTACGCCGGCGGCCGCGACGACGACGCCGTGGCCATCTTCGCCCGCAATGCGAGCAACGGTGCGCTCGCTACGCGTGGGTGCGTCGAGGACGCCGGCTCGGCTGCCGGCGAGGAGATCTGCGCGGCGTCGGCCCCCGGGCTGCAGGGGCCCGCGGGGCTCGTCGTGAGTGCGGACGGCGGATCCGTCTACGCCGCGGGCGCCTTCGACGACACACTCGTTGCGTTCGACCGCAACGCGTCGACGAGCCGACTTTCGGCGCCGCGCTGCGTACGCGATCCGGACGTCAGCGACTCATGTACGGAGGTCGCCTCCGGGCTCGATGAGCCCCGCGGGCTCGCGGTGAGTCCCGATGGCTCGTCGCTCTTCGCCGCCGCGGTGGCTGATGACGACGTCGTCGCGATGTCGCGCGTCACGCCCTAGCCCACGGCCCGCGGGCGCCAGCAGGCCGAGGAGTTCTCCGCGGGCGCTGGTCGACGTAGCTGCCTCGGTAGTGGTCGGCCTCGCCGCGGCGGCCGCCGGCTACTACCTCGGCCGCGCTGCATTCTGATCGGCTCAGCAGTCCGAGAGTTGAATCCTTCACAGACATCCGTCGATTCGCAGTGCTCCACCGATTGCCGCCGCGGCCACGCCCGCCATCCCGCAGGCATCTCACCCGGGTTCGAATCCCACTCCGCTGTGAGAGGTCAGGTCAGCACGCTTTGCGCTCCTCAGGAATCGGCTGGCAGGCGACCGTGCGTGTCAGTCCTGCCCGGCTTCGATCAGATCCAGATAAGCGATCAGCTTGTTTCTGAGCCTCTCGGCGAGTTCCGGGTTCTCGTTCGCGGCTTCCGAGAAGAACGCATCAGTAGCGCCGCGCAGGGCAGACCACAGGTCCGGGTCAGCGAGACTCGGTGAGATTCCGGCGCCGGCGGCCGCAAGGCTCTCACGGGGAAGATCGTCGGCGCCGGCGAAGTGGCGTGAATCGAGCGCTAGACGGTTGCAGGCGATCTCGAGCGCACCGGATCGCAGGCGTTCCACGTACCAGAGCGCCCTCCAAGGACGCCCGCGGTCAAGTGCCGCCGCGGCATGGATCACGTCGTGCCAGATGAAATCGAGCTTGCCCTGCACGTCGAGGGGTTGAAGCTCGGATGCGGCTTCGACCGCCCCCGGCCGGCCGACGGCGAGATCGATCTCGAGAAATGAGTCGAGGAGGAAGCCGCGCACTTCAGCGATCCCAAGATCCTGCTCGAAGTGGTGGAAGACCGGCAGGGTGTCCAGCAAAAGCTCCGTGCATTCCGCGGCAACGGCGGATACCTCCGCGGTCTCCGCCACCACGACGGCGATGTCGACGTCGGAGTGCCGGTCGGCGGTCCCCCGTGCGATCGATCCGAACGGAAAGACGCGATCAACGCCGGCGACCTTCGTAAGTTCCGAGACAGCCTGCGTTGTGGTTCGGTCTCGTTCCTGGGCGGTAAACACCGCGAGCATTATCTATCCGATGGCTCCCGGTGACGTCAGGATGCTCCACCCGAGTCGCCCGGGGGCATTCGGCTGTCGACGCGCCTGGCGAGCGGGCCCCGGCTGGTGGAGACCGGTCTGGAGGACGGGTGTAGGTTGCGGTCGTGGAGGCCATCCGCACGAGTGGGCTCGAGATCGCTTACGAGCGCGTTGGCGGGGGCCCGCCGCTCGTGTTCGTCCACGGCGCCGCCTCGGACGCTCGCTTGTGGCGGCCGCAGCTCGCCGCATTGGCGGACGAGTTCACCGTCGTTGCCTGGGATGAACCAGGGGCGGGCCGATCGTCCGATGTGCCGGCGCAGTTCGGCCTGGCCGACTACGCCGGCTGCCTCGCGGCGCTGATCGAGGCGCTCGCGCTGGCCCCGGCGCACGTCGTGGGCATCTCATGGGGTGGCACTGTCGTCCAGGAGCTCTACCGCCACCACCCCGAGCTCGTCGCGACGCTGGTGCTCGCTGACACGTACGCGGGCTGGAAGGGGTCGCTCCCCCCGGAGGAGGTACGTGCCCGGGTGACGGGCACATCTCGGGCGTTGGGCGCCCCGGCCCAGGAGTTCGATCCTGCGCGCGCCCTCCCCGGGTTATTCGCCGGCGATCCGCCGGCCGAGTTCGTGCCGCTCCTGGGGGAGATGGCCGCCGACGTTCGCCCCGAGAGCATGAGGACTGCGCTGTCCGTGATGGCCGGAGCCGACCAGCGGGATCTGCTCCCGAGCATCTCCGTGCCGACCCTCCTGATCTGGGGCGAGCTGGACGCGCGCTCGCCGCTCAGCGTCGCACGCCAGTTCGAGCGGGCGATCCCGGACACGGAGCTCGTCGTGATCCCCAGTGCCGGCCACGTGAGCAACCTCGAGCAGCCCGAGCTGTTCAACGACGCGGTGCGCGAGTTCTGCCGCGCCCACTCGCCACCTTCGCCCTGAGCGGCGGTTCGCCGGTACGCGGGCTCCTGCTCCTCGGCACGGGCGTGCGGCACCTCGTACGAGATACTCGCGTCGATGTCGCGAGAGAACGTCGATCGCCTGATCGAAGCCACCCGGGCGTTCAATCAGATCGCCTCGGATGTCGTAGACCTGGACGGCGATGCGGTCGAGAGATGGCTTGGCTTCATGCACCCGGAGATCAGGTTCGAGCCTCAGCAAGCGGAGCTTGAGGGGACATACGCCGGCCGCGATGGTGCAGTGCGGTGGCTCACGGATATCGCCGCCCATTACGAAAGCGGTGCCGAGATGCGCTACACCGAGGTTCGCGATCTCGGTGACCGCGCCCTAGGACTCGGAACGATCCAGCTGAAGGGAAAGGGGAGCGGCATCGAGGCGGCGGTCCCGACCGCGATCATGATGACCTTCCGAGACGGCCTCATCGTCCATCTCAGGGACTATGGCGATCACCATCGGGCCCTCAAAGCCGTCGGACTATCGGAGTAGCTCTTCACCGCGACGAGCACTGTCGGTAGCGCGGGAAGGGAGGCAGGGCCACCGGGTCCGTGGGGATCCTCGCGCTTTGGCGCTAGGCAGCTCAGGAGCGGGTGGAATGCGCCGAACCTGCCTGCACTGGTGCCAACGCGTCCGACAACTCGGTTCGGCCCGCGATCTCGAGCTTCTGGTAACAGTGGCGCAGGTGGGTCTCGACGGTCTTCGGGGTGACGAAGAGCGACTGCGCGATCGCGCGGTTCGTCATCCCGCTCGCGGCGAGCTCGGCGACGCGACGCTCCGAGGGCGTCAGCGAGTCGGCGCCACTGAGGACAACGCTCCGCGGCCGCGCGCCGGTGGCCTCGAGCTCGACGCGCGCACGCTGCTCGAGCGCGCTCGCGCCGCAGCTTTGAGCGATCTCCATCCCCGCGCGAAGCGGCCCGCGGGCGCCCTTGCGCTCGTTCGCGCGGCGAAGGGCGGCGCCAAGGTCGACGAGCGCCCGGGCGTGATCCAGTCGGAAGTCGGTGGCGGCGAGGATCTCGGCCGCCGCCCGCAGCATGGCGATTCCGGCACCGCCGTCGAGGACGCCGCGGACGTGAAGCGCGACGCCGATCAGCCGTTGGTTCTCGACCTCGCGGGCCCAGCGCTCCTCGGCCTCAGCCTTCTCCCGAGCCTCCTCGTCGCGACCGAGTGCGCGAAGTGCCAGGGCGACGTGCAGGCGCGGCGGCAGGAGATCGGCCCCCAAGGATCCGACGCCGTGGAACATCGCGGCCGCGGCGGCGAGGTCGGAGAGCGCCGCCTCCGCCTCGCCCTTGGCGAGCCGAAGCTTCGCTCGCGCGACCCAGGTGAAGCCGATCGGCCCGCTTTCGGGCAACTCGCCCCACAGACCACCCTCGGTGAGGATCCGTTCGGCGGCGACCAGATCGCCGGCCTCGAGTGCGAGGGTCGCTCGAATCCCGGCGACGACGTCGGGAACAACCGGGACGCCGTCGGCGGCCAGCCGTGCGGCCTCGTCGGCATCCATCGCGGCCGCGGCGATGTCGCCCCGGGCCAGGTGGACCGTGGCCTGGACAGTCAGCTCCGAGGTGAGCCCGAACATGGTCGCCCGGCGCCGCATTACCTCGCATGTGAGCTCCCCCGCCTTCAGCGCACGCTCCGTATCCCCGCAGATCGCGACTGACATCGCCGCCACGCCGAGTGGCCTGCCGCGAGCCGCGGCGTCGCGGAGGCTGTCGTCGTCGCCGAGCGCCAAGAGCGCGTGGCGGCGAGCGTCCGCTGCGCCCATCCGTCCGAGAGCTCCGCCGAAGGCGAGCGCCGCGTGCGCCAACCGCCTCGCCAGCGAGCCACCGTCGATCCCCGCGGCAGCCTGCCGCAGGCTGTCGAAGGGTTTGGCGTAGGCGTCCTCGTAGCCTCCGATTCCGGCGCGGATGATCGCGGACCGCAGGGCGAGCTCGGTCTCGCGATCGCGCCCCGCGACCTCGGCGATCGACTCCGTGGTCAGCGCGAGCATCTCCTCAATCCGCCCGCGGATCACCAGCGACGGCCCGACCTCCTCGGTCACCCAGGCGCGGAACTCCGGGTCGTCCGAGGCGTCGCGGGCGCGCTTCAGCCACTCGATCCCCTCCTCGTCTCCGCCGCGGATCAGCGCCGAACCGAGGAGCCGCATCAGCCCGGTACGGTCGGGGCCGCTGACCCGCTCCTCGAGGGCGCGGCGGACGAAGGAGGCCGCGGGCCCCGGGGCGCCGCGCGACAGCGCCTGCTCGGCGGCGCCGTGGAGGCCATCGACCACCCATTTCCCCTCGACGGAATGTGTCTGAAGGAGGTGGGCGGCGACGACGCCCGGGTCACCGCGTTCGAGGTGGTGAAGGTGGGCCGCGGCGCCGTGCAACTCCTCGCGCCGGGGCGCAGTCATCGCCGCTTCGACCGCGGTGCGAAGCACTGGATGGCTGAAGCCCAGCGGGCTGGCATCGGCGAGGACCCCAGCCGTCACGAGGGCGTCGGCGGCCCCGGTCGCGGCCTCTGTCGGGACGCCCGCAGCGGCGGCGACCCGCCGCACGTCCGCGTGTGGCTCGAGGATCGCGACCGCTTGCGCGATGTCGGCGGTCTCCGGCCCGAGCCGGCCGATCCTGCCGAGCAATCGCTCCGCGACTCCGCGCCCGCCGATCTCCTCGACGCGCGCCGACTCCCGCGCGGTCGGCGCGACACCTTCGAGCCTCAACGCCTGGCAGAGCTCGGACAGGAGCAGCGGGTTGCCGCCGGTCGCGTGATGGCAGGCGCCGCAGAATGCGGGCTCGGCGTCGGGACCGAGCCGATCGCGCAAGTAGTCGACCGTCGCGTCGAGCGAGAGCGGGCTCGGGCGCAGGCGCCGAGTCACTGGCTCGCTTCGAATCTCGCGCAACGTCCCCTCGGGCGTGTCGGGCTCGCCCGTTCGCACGGTTGCGATCACAACCACGGGGATCTCCGAGATCCGTCCCGCGAGGTAGTGGAGAAAGCGGAGCGACCCCGCGTCCGCCCACTGAGCATCGTCGACGGCGAGCAGCAGCGGCTGGGTCAGGGCAAGGTTGGCGCAGAGCCAGTGAAGGCCGTGGAGGAGCGAGAAGCCGGCGGCCGTCGTTGCGAAGTCTCCTTCCGCTCGCGGCGCATCGAGCAACTCGGCTGCGAGTGAGGCGGCTCCGGAGAGCGCCTCGGCACGGGCGTCGGCGTCGAGCTCCGCGAGCGGGGCCTGAAACAGCTGCCGCACGACGCCGTAGCCGTATTCGCGCTCGAGCTCCGAGGCTCGCGCGGCGAGCGCGGTCAGCCCGGCCTCGGCGGCGGTCAGCCGCGAAGCCTGCAGAAGCTCGGTCTTCCCCACCCCCGCCTCGCCCTCGATCAGGACCACCGATCCGGCGCCAGACGCGGCCGCCCCGACGGCGTCGCCGATCAGCTCCAGATCGGCGGAGCGCTCCAGCAGCGACGTCGCCCCGCCCGGCACGGAGGAAACGTATGCGATCAGTCGCGCGACGCCAAGACGCCGATCGCGCGCAACGCCTCGTCGGGGGTCTCGAACGGCTCCCACGACCGAATCAGGCCATCCTCGACGCTCATGACCGCGGCGCCGTCCACCCGCTCAGCCACCTCGCCGGTCTCCTTCCAGGTGAAGGAGAGCTGACCGACCCAGACGACCCCCTTGTCCATCACCAGAAGGCGCCCCTCCTCAACGTGGAGGTCGAGATGATCGAACGGCGTCCTCAGCCACTGTGCCGCTTCGCGGCGCCCACGCCTGATCCCGCGGCGGGTGCGCAGCTCCACGTCGTCCGAGAGCACGGCGACGAAGTCGTGGAGGTCGCGTCGGTTGAACGCGTCGGCGAACGAGCGCGCGAGCGCGGCGTTGTGCTCGTAGGCGCCGTTCATCGCCGGCCCCGCTTCCGCCCCGCCGTCTCGTCGGCTCTGTCGAGGACCCGCGCGACCTGGAGATCGGCGAGCACTTGTCCGCCGAGCAGGGTGCCGGTCTCGGCGAGCACCCGCAGCGACGCGATCAGGTAACGGGACATGGCTTTCCTCCTCGTGGCGACCAACATGACGCCGTGACGCTCGCCCAACTCGGGGTGCTTCGCATCAGGGGGTCACCCTGAATCTGCCGATGCGGTGCGTAACGGTGATCAGCTTCAGGCGGGAACGGGGTCCCGAATTGGTCGTGGCGACGTGCATCGGCCGGGCGCGAGGTCGCGCGGGCGGGGCCGCGATTGAGCGGCTAATGGTGCACGCCGCCAAGTTTCGGAACGGAAAGTGCGTGTGGTGGCGAACGTTCTTGACTCGCGACGAAGCCCTCGAAGCAGCCGGGCTGTCGGAGTAGCGAGATACTGCGCGGGCGATGTCGGAGGAAAATGTGGAGGTGGTGCGGCGCATCTACGACGCTTGGGACCGGGAGGAGTCGGCAAGTGCCTTCATCGCCGCTGATGTCGAGTACGTGAACCCGAGCTACGCGGTGGAGCCGGGCACTCGCTACGGCCGCAAGAGCTTCGCCGTCGTACGCGACACGTACGGGGACTTCGAGATCGAGGTCGAGCGCATCATCGATGCAGGCGATGAGACCGTCGTCCTCGCTCATTACACCGCGTCCGGTGCGGTGAGCGGCGTACCCGTCGGGGGCGAGCACGGCTACGTGTGGACCGTCCGAGATGGATTGGCGGTGCGGTTTCAGTGGTTTCAAAGTCACCGGGAGGCCCTCGAAGCCGCCGGGGCGTCGGAGTAGGCGATGTCGGAGGAGAACGTGGAGATGGTGCGCGCCTGGTTTGAGGTCTGGAACGCACCTGACGGTGACCTGGACGAACTCAGGCGGTTCTTCGACCCGGCCGTGGTGGTCATTCCCCCAGACGGATGGCCAGAGGGACCAGCGCGGGGCATCGACGCTTGGAAACGCCAGGCCGAATCGCTGCGGAAGACCTGGGCGCAGGCGCGGATGGAAATCGACGAGATTTACGCTGCAGGCGACGACCGAGTCGTAAGCCACATGCGGTACCTCACGCACGGCAACGACGACAGCATCGCCTTCGAAACACAGATCTCGGCAGTGTTCTTCTTCACCGAGCGTCGGGTCACGCGGGCGCTTTACTTCTGGGACAAGGCTGAGGCCCTCGAAGCCACCGGGTTGTCGGAGTAGCCATGTCGGCCGAGAACACTCGGCCGGAGCCTGGGCGTGGCGCTGTGGGCCGCCGCTTCGAACGCAAAGCCCTCCAGGCGGAGGGCTCGAGCGTCGTACCGACGGCAATAGCGGGATCCGGACCCCCGCCGAATGCGGCCCGCCCCCACGCGGCGCCCTGGGATGGATCCGGTGAGTAGTCCGCGGCTTGACAACTGGACGACCATCAAAGAGAAAGCGCAACATTCCGCGAGATACTGCGGGGCGATGTCGAAGGAGAACGTCGAGATCGTGCAGCGTGTTTACGCCGAGTGGGGAACGGGCGACTTGAGGGCCGGGACGGAACAGCAACCGCGACCCGGACCGCAGCGATAGAGCGGGGATCGGCGCATAGGCCAAAGGTAGGCTCGCAAGCGATGGCCGCGCTCGCCGCGGCCGGACCGAGGGAAGGGCTACGTGACGCTCGTCGCGCCCTCCGAGCGGGCTCGGCCACCGGCGAGGTTTGGAGAATTGGCGGCCTAGCTGTACGGTGGACCGCGACCACCTCAAAGCGCATCGGGGGCAAAATGATGGATGGCGGCGGGGCACGAGGGACGCTCTCGGGTGTGAAGGTCGATGCCGGTGTGCAGGTCGCAGCCGGGCGAGCATCCCGGAAGGACCCTCCTACGCGCAGCCGGGCTCGGCGCTCCCGCAGGGCCGCGGCACTCGCCGTCGCGGGCCTCGCGGCGGGGACGGCAGCGCTCCTGCAGCTCGGCGCCGCCTCCGCGGCCCCTCCCTCCGTGAGCCTCATCTCCTGGGGCTCTGACAACCTCGGCCAGGTCTCGGGCACCCCGGCCGGCACCGACTTCGTCTCCGTCTCCGCCGGCAACTTCCACAGCGTCGCGCTGAAGAGCGACGGCAGCCTCGTTTCCTGGGGCGGTGACCTCTCCGGCCAGGTCTCGGGCACCCCGACCGGCGCCGGCTTCGCCGCCAGCTCCGCCGGCGGCTCCCACAGCGTCGCGGTGAAGAGCGACGGCAGCCTCGTTTCCTGGGGCAGTAACGGCTTCAGCCAGGTCTCGAGGACCCCGATCGTCACCGGCTTCACCGCCGCCTCCGGTGGCCAGACCCACAGCGTCGCGCTGAAGAGCAGCGGCCGCCTCGTTTCCTGGGGCGATGACGCTGACGGCGAGGTCTCGGACACCCCGAGCGGCACCGGCTTCACCGCCGCCTCCGCCGGCGAGTACTACAGCGTCGCGCTGAGGAGCGACGGCAGCCTCGTCTCCTGGGGCTTTGACGCTGACGGCCAGGTCTCGGACACCCCGAGCGGCACCGGCTTCACCGCCGTCTCCGCCGGCAGCGGCCACAGCGTCGCGCTGAAGACCGACGGCAGCATCGTCTCCTGGGGCGCTGACGACTCCGGCGTGGTCTCGGATACCCCGACCGGCACCAACTTCGCCGCCGTCTCCGCCGGTTACATCCACAGCGTCGCGCTGAAGACCGACGGCACCATCGTCTCTTGGGGCGGGAACGGCAGCGGCTTGGTCTCGGACACCCCGAGCGGCACCGGCTTCACCGCGGTCGAGGCCGGCGGCTTCCACAGCGTGGCGATCGGCGCCGATCTCGACGGCGACGGCGTTGCGAACGACGCCGACAACTGCATCCACACCGTCAACGCCGCTCAGCAGGACACCGACGGCGATGGGCTCGGCGACGCCTGCGATCCGGACATCGACGACGACGGGAATCTCAACGGCACCGACAAGTGCAAAACGATCGTTGGCCACGGAAACCCGAGGGGATGCCCGTCGGCGGCAGCGACGGTTTCGCTCAGCTTCAACGCCGGAGAGCTGAGCGGCGACGTCGGTTCCTCCGTGCCCGCCTGCATCGGCGGCCGCAAGATCCCCCTCTGGCGAGTGCGGCCAGGCCACCCCAACGAGCTCGTCGACACTTTCTCGAGCGACGGCGCCGGCCATTTCAGCGGCACGGTCCCGGCCGACGGCGAGCAGTACTACGTCAGCCTGCGGAGGGTGAACGTCGCGAATTCCAACTACTGCGAGTTGGCGCGCTCGCCGGTCGTCACGGCGAACTAGGAGACGATGGCGCTGGCGCCGACAAGCCGGCGATCGACGCCGGCGAGGCGGCCGGGCATGACCAGCGCGGTCAGACGCGGCGGGTGAACTTCCTCGCCGGAAGACAACGCCCCCGGGACCATCGGCGCCGACATCGGCGCCTATGAGCATCAGGGGCCGCGCTGTCACGGCATGGCGTCGGCCGCAATGACCGCTGGTTCGACGATCACCACTGGTCGGCGGCCCCGCCACGTGCGCGGAAATGGCCCACGTAGAGGCGGACTTTGTCCTCCATATATTCGGCTCAAACTGCCGAACGAACGCTTCCGCCCGAGCAGTATCGCTTAGGACAAGAAGGGCTACTTCGCGTGCATGCGCGAGATACTGCGCGTGCGATGTCGGAGGAGAACGTGGAGGCGCTGCGCCCGATCTACGGCGCATGGGCGCTGGGAGACTTCCGAGCGTCGGCAGACTCGGATCTCTATGACCCGGCACTCGTATGGGTCCTCTCCGAGGAGTTTCCCAACCCTGGCGAATATCGCGGGCTCGATGCGACGAGAAGGGCTTTCACGGAATGGCTGCGCGCGTGGTCGCATTGGCGTATCGAGGCCGAGCGTTACGTCGATCACGGCGACCGGGTTGTCGTGCTCACCCACTTCCACGGGCGCGGTCGCGATAGTGGCGCTCTGATCGACGGGCGCGGCGCCGACCTGTGGACCTTTCGCGACGGGCGAGTGGTGCGTCAGGAAGTCTGGTTGGATCGCCGGAAGGCCCTCGAAGCCGCCGGCCTGCCGGAGTAGCGCGAGAAGTATCCCTTCGGACTGCCATGAAGAAGGGCAGTCCAAAGCGCAACCTTTTCCAAAGCTCGATTCGTCCTTGCTATTGAGATGGGTCGTCCTTTAGCCGATCGAGGAGCCCCGCCAGCGTCACCAGCTCCTCGCTGGTGAAGCGATCGGCGAAGTGCCGACGCACCCCGGTGCGGTGAAACTCGCTCACGCGCTCGAAGAACTGCCGCCCCTCGGCGGTCAGGGTGGCCTCGATGCTCCGACCGTCCCCGGTAGAGCGCTCGCGGCGCACCCAACCGGCGCGTTCGAGCCGGTCAACCCGGCGCGACAGACCGCTCGCGCTCAGGATGACCGCCGTGGCGAGATCGCACATTCGCTGCCTTTCACCGGGCGCGTGAGCAAGAGTCGCCAGCACGTCGAAGTCGCCGCCGCTGAGGCCGTAGGCGTCATGCATCTCCTCATCGAGCACGCGAGCCAGGCGAGAGTTGGACACGATCAGCCCGCGCCACGCTGCCATCCCAGCTGAATTACGGGGCAGGGGCTTGTCGGTGGGTGTCGCGGTGCGGGGGTTCATGGGCTGAAGTGTAGCCGCATTGCTTGCGTGCGCAAGCATGTGTTATATTGCTTGCGCACGCAATAAAATCTGAAGGGAACCAACATGAGCACTACTACCGAAGGGCATATCCAGATTCCGACCGGCACCTGGGAGCTTGATCCGGCCCACACCCGGATGGGCTTCGCCGTCAAGCACATGGGCGTAAGCACGGTTCGCGGCGAGTTCCGCGAGTTCGAGGGCACAGTCGAGATCGGCGAGGATTCGAGCTCCTCGCGCGCCTACGGGACGGTCCAGGCGGCGTCGGTCACCACCAACCAAGCACAGCGAGACGAGCACCTGCGCTCTGAGGACTTCTTCGGAGCCGAAGCGAATCCGGAGCTGCGGTTCGAGTCCAAGCGGATCGAGCGCGTTGACGAAGACAGCTTTCGCGCGCGTCGGTGACCTGACGATGAACGGCGTCACCAACGAGGTGGAGCTGGAGGCAGAAGTCACCGGGACCGACATCGGGCCCTCAGGCGAGGAGCGTTTCGGCCTCGAAGTCACCGGCCAGGTCTCGCGCAAGGCGTACCAGATGAAGTTCAACGCAGCTCTCGGCAGCGGCAACGCGGTCGTCGCTGACAAGGTCAAGCTTGACCTTGACGTTGCACTGGTCAAGAACGCCTAGTCCAGCAAGACTCCGACGAAGGCCCGGCGGCGGTGTCCGCCGGGCCTCGAATCCTCGATGGATGCGCTTTCCATGCGGAGTAGGCGTTTCTGAGCGCGAGACGCCTGCGCTCAACCCTGTGACGCGAACACCGAGAATGAAAATTGGTAGCAAGCGACTCGCATCCTTCAGAGCCGCAGAACGTGAAAGGCCCGCCGTAGCGGGCCTTTCTCCTATAGCGGGGGCGGGATTTGAACCCGCGACCTCCGGGTTATGAGCCCGGCGAGCTACCTGACTGCTCCACCCCGCGGCGGTCACCAAACGTTAGCAACGTGAGGATCGAAAATCGCGCTCAGGCGGCTGCCCGGGCGTGGGTGCCCTCCGCAACGATTTCGCGTTCGATCCGCTTCATCACCGCCGGGTAGACGATTAGGTGCCGGAAGGGCTTGATCGCCAGCATGTAGGCGTCGCCGAAGAGGCCGTTCGGCTTCACCAGCACGGCCATCTGCACTTGAAAGCCACCGGCGCCGTCCGGCACGCGCCCCAGATGGAGGACGCCATGGACCGTGCGGTTCGCGATTTCGGCGGCGAACTCGTCCTCGAGCAGGTAGAGCGGGGTGAACGGGAGCGACTCGAAGTCGGGACCGGTGGGCGCCTCGCGCAGGTCCGCGGGCAGGCGGTCGCGCAGGGTCGGCACGCGGCCGCCGAGGCCGTCCTTTTCGTCGTCCCAGCCGAGGAGCTCGCCGAGCTTCCACCGGATGGCGAACAGCAGGCCGGTAAGGCCACCCGTGTCCTCGCCGGGTCCGGTGGTCGCGAAGACGCGCGCGAGCCGGACCAGGTCGTCGGCCTCCCCGGTGCCGGGCAGCTGCCAGACGTCCTCGAGGCGGAAGTCGGGCGTGATCTCCTGAATCCGCCACGACCGGCTCGTGTACTCGCTGTTGGGCAGTCTCATCTTCGGTCCACCTCCATCGGGTCGAGTCCGAGCGCGCCGACGGCGGCGCGCGCCGCCAGCAGCTCGTCGTGTGGTTCCTGGCCGGCGAGCTCGATCACGGCCCCTTCGAGCGCGCCGATGTAGGCGAGCGCGACGGCTCGCGCCGGCGGCCCGGGTGGGATCTCACCCGCGCGGCGCCCGGCGTTGATCAGGCGGCTGCAGCGCTTTACGAGCCCGTCGGAAACCTGCTCGAGGCGTCGACCGATCGGATGATCCTGGCCGCTGAACTCCAGCCGCAGCGCGATCGCGACGCGGGCGAAGTCGCGGCGGCAGATCACGGCGTGGCCGCGCGCGAGGGCGATCAGGGCGTCGACGGGATCGTCGTCCGAGGAGACGGTTGAGCCCACCTCCTCCTGCCAGGTCGCGTCGACCCAATCGAGTACCGCCATCGCCAGGTCGTCCTTGTCCTTGAACTGGTGGTAGAGGGCGCCGCGCGTGTAGCCCGCCTCCTTCGCGACCTGCTCGAGCTTAAGGTTTCCGTAGCCGTACCGGGAAAGGCCGCGGGCGGCGGATTCGAGCAGGGCCTCGCGGGACCGCGTCCGCCGCTGCGACTGGGTCAAGCTACGTACATGCATGTACGTATGTTACAGGAGCTCTGCGCCCGTGAGCTCTTCGCTCAGCTCCCAAAGCCGCCTGCGCGCCTCAGGATCCGAGGCCTGCGGATCCGCGGTGGCCTCCTCAGTGCCGTCGAAGTACCTGCCGGTGACGCCCTCCGCGTCCGCCCCGACCGCGAGCCGCGTCGTCGCCTCCATCCCCTCGGCCACCGTGCTCATAACCTTGCCGCCGAAGCCGAGGACCATGTTCGTGTCCATCAGCGTCGCCGGGTGGAGCGCGGTTGCAGTGGGGCGGGCCTCCGGGCCGAGGCGCTCGGCAAGCTCGAACGTGAACATGATCTGCGCGAGCTTCGACTGGGCGTAGGAGCGGGCGCCGTCGTAGCCGGTGTCGAGCATCACGTTGTCGAAGTCGATGGCTTGCTGGCCGATCGAGGCGACGCTGACCACCCGCGAGCGCTCGCCGGCCCGGAGCTCTGCCATCAGCTCGAGCGTCAGCTTGAAGTGGGCGAGATGGTTGACGGCGAGGACGAGCTCGTAGCCATCGGCGCTCAACTTCCGCTCGTCCATGACGACGATGCCGGCGTTGTTGACGAGCACGTCGAGGGCGTCGTGATCGCGCCGCACCTCCTCCGCGAGGCGCCCGACCTCCTCGAGCGACCCGAAATCCGCCACGTACCCGCGCATCCCCTCCCCCAGCTCGTCGACCACGCGCTCGACCTTCGCCGGGTTTCGGCCGTGGACGAGGAGGCTCGCGCCCTCGCCGGCGAGTTGGCGAGCGCAGGCGAGCCCGAGGCCGTCGGTCGAGCCGGTGATCAGGATCCGCCTGCTCTCGAGGGCGCACACGGCGGGCAGCCTATCGGCGCGCGCCGCACTTACGCCGGAGGTAATTGAACCGCCTCCCTTCCCCTGCAAACCTCGCCCGCGTCAACCGAGATCAACAGGAGAACACCAATGCCTGCATTCGGAATCGGACACCTGCGGAGCGTCGACTTCAACGACGAGATCATCGACTACGTCAAGCGAATCAACGCCACGCTCGAGCCCTATGGGGGGCGCTTCCGCGTCCACGGAACGCCGCGTCTCGAGGTGCTCGAGGGCGAGTGGACCGACAGCCTGATCGTGATCGAGTTCCCCGACTACGAGCGCGGTAAGGCCTGGTACGAGTCGCCCGAATACCAGGAGCTCATTCCGCTCCGGGCCGACAACTCGGAGGGCGACATCTTCCTCGTCGACGGGGTCGATGAGGGCTATCAGGCAACCGAGCTGCTCGCCAAGGTCGCCTGAGCCTGAGGTGGACGACGGGGCCCCCCGTGGGCCCCGTCACCAGACTCAGCCGGCTCAGTCGGAGCCGGACTTCCGCCGCTGCTTCGCCTTCGTGGCTGCGCCCTCGAGGCGTCGTGCCTCGTCGGCCGCGCGGACGGCTTCCTCCTTCACCTTCAGGGCGTCGGACTTCTTCTCGAGCTGCTCGAGGCGATCGACCTTGCCGCGCGCCTCGACCTTCTCCTCGGTCTTCGCCGCCTTGGTGCGAGCGGCCTCCTTGCGCTTCTCGGCAGAGCGCTCGGCCTGCGCCTTCTTCTCGTCGCGCTGCTTCTTCGCGCGTGCCGCCTTGCGCTTCGCTTCCTCGTCGGCCTTCTTGCTGCGCGCCTCGGCCTCTTCCTGCTTGCTCTCCGTGCGGGCTTCGGCGGACTCGACTCGCACCTCGGCCTCGGCCCGCAGCTGCTGGGCCCGCGTGCGCTCGGCTGCCGCCCTGCGGCGGCGCTGGGCATCCTCGCGCAGCTCGGAGTCGCTCAGGACCGTGCCGGCGGCGTTGCGGACCGCCGCGTCGGCGCGATCGATCGCCAGTTCGGCCGAAGCCGTGGCGCGATTCTCGGGAGCGATCTTCAGCAGCCGGTCTGCGGGGAAGCGGACGAGCTTCAACGCGCCGTTGACTGCCTTGCCTGGAACTGTCTGCGGGGTCATCGGTTCTCCTCTGGATCGATCTGGTCTGCCTTCGCCTCTGCCTGGCGTGCTTCCTGGGCCAGCCGGGTGGCAGCGTCCGCTTCATCGCGCTCGCGCGCCTCGGCCTGCTCCACCGTTTCCTCGGCGCGGGCCTCCTCGCTCTGGCGCTGCGCAACGGCGTCGCCGACCTGGGCGTTCGCCTGCTGGTCGGCCGCCTGCTGTGCCTTGGCGCGGTCGGTCTCCGCGGACACCTCGGCCCGTTGCTCGGATACCTCGGCGCGCAGACGCTCGGCCTCGAGCTCGGTCTCGACCTTCTCCTGCTCGAGCTCGGCCTCCTGCTCACGCTGCTCGGCCTCGGCTTCTGCCTTGGTCGCATGAACGTCGGCCTCGCCCTGCGCCTGTTGCAGGCGGCCCTCCCGCGCGAGCTCCTCGTTGTTGAGCGCCTCGCCCGCGAGCTCCTTCGCCTTGCCGGCCACCTTGCCGACGATGCCGCCGGTGGTGGTGCGCTCGGTGGTCTCGGGATCTGTCATTTCATGTCCTCTTCGTCGTGGTTTCGCAATATCAGGAAGGTCTCGCCGGGGGGACGCCAAGCCTTCGCTTGCATCGGCCCCTGGCGGTTATCGGTTACGAGGAGGTCGATCAGGCAGCCGTGCCGGTCCGTTCGCGGACACGAGGCCCTCGAGCTGGCCGATGCCCTCCGCGACGACGACTACCCGGCGGGGGCACGGGCTAACCGAGTTCCGGTAACGCCGCCAGGTCACCGTGGGCGAGTTGGACGACGGCCGCACCCTCCCCCACGGCGGTCGCGCAGCGCTTGGTCGAGCCCGAGCGCAAATCGCCGGCCGCGTAGACCCGCGGCACGCTGGTCGCGAGCGCGTGCTCGGCGCCCACGGCGGCGCCGGTGAGGACGAAGCCCTTCTCGTCGCGGGCCACGGTGTCGCCGAGCCACTCCGTGCACGGGGTCGCGCCGAGGAAGCAGAACAGGTGCGAGAACGGCATCCGGGATCCGTCGGTGAGCGTCACGGCCTCGAGCCGGCCCTCGCTGCCGTGAAGCTCGGTGATCTCGCTGCGATTGCGGAGGGCGACGCCGAAGTGCTCGAGGTCCTTGATCAGGTACTGCGACATCGTCTCGGCGACGTCGGCGCGGCGGTGGAGGAGGGTCGCCAGCGCGCCGCCGCGAGCGAGCCAGATCGCCGCCTGTGCGGCCGAGTTGCCACCCCCGACGACGCCGACGCGCTGACCGCTACAGAGTCGGGCCTCGGCCGGTCCGGCCGCGTAGAAGACGCTCAATCCCTCGTACTCCTCCAGCCCCGCGACCGGCAAGCGCCGGTACTCCGCGCCGGTGGCGAGCACGACGGCACGCGCCGTGATCTCGTGCCCGTCCTCGAGCCTGACCAGGTGGCGCTCCCCGCCGGGCTCGAGCGCGATCGCGCGATAGGGCGTCGCTGTCCGGGCGCCGAACTTGCGGGCCTGCGTGACGGCGCGGCTGGTCAGCTCGCTCCCGGTGATCCCGGCCGGGAAGCCGAGGTAGTTCTCGATCCGCCGCGAGAGCCCGGCCTGCCCGCCGAGCACCGTGCTCTCGACCACGAGCGTGTCGAGGCCCTCCGACGCCCCGTAGACCGCGGCGCCGAGCCCAGCGGGACCGCCGCCGAGGACGAGCAGGTCGACCTCCTCTGCCGGCGCCAGCTCGAGCCCGATCCCGAGCGCTCGCGAGAGCTCGCCGTTTGTCGGGCGGTGGAGCTCGAGCCCGCCCGGGAGGCGAAGCAGCGGGATCTGCTCGGGCTCGAGCGCGTCAACCAGCGCCCGAGCCTCCTCGTCGGAGTCCGGATCGATCCAGGTGTGGGGCAGCCGTGTCCGCCGCACCCATTCGACGATCGCGCGCGTCTCCGGCGAAGAGGCCGGTCCGATGATCTCGAAGCCAACGCCGTGGCGCTCCTGCAGGATCTCGCGGCGGCGCATGAAGGTCGCCAGCAGCAGGTTGGCGAGGGAGCTGTCCTCGGCGAGCAGCCGGCGGACGGCCTCGCGCTCAACTGCGATGTAGCGCAGCGGGCTGGTAGCGACCGCACCCAGATACGTGGTCTGGCCGGTGAGCATGTTCATCTCGCCGATGAAACCCGAGGGCCCGTGACGGACCACCTGGTCCCCGTTGGCGTCGACCACCGCGGCTTCTCCCTCGATGATCGCGACCAACGGGTAGCGCCGATCGCCGACACAAAACAGCGCCTCACCCGCCTCCGCGGTCCGTTCCTCACCGTGCTCGGCCAGGGTCGCGAGCTGGGTCGAGGAGAGAATCGCGCTGCTGAGCGGCGTGTCCACGGCGTCCAGGCTAGCCCCGGCAATAGGCTTGGGCCGCGAAGTGAAGATTCACCACCTCAACTGCGGCACCATGTGCCCATACGGCGGCCGGATCGTCAGCGGCAGCGGCGGCCTCAGCGGCGCCGAGATCGTCTGCCACTGCCTCCTGATCGAGACGGTGGACTCGCTCGTCCTCGTCGACACCGGCGTCGGCACCGAGGACATGCAACACCGTCACCGGCGCCTCGGCGTCCCGTTCACCCTCGCCTTCCGGCCGCAGAACCGGCTCGCGGACACCGCGCTCCACCAGATCCGTGCCCTCGGTCACGATCCCGCCGATGTCCGCCACATCGCAGCCACGCACCTCGACCTCGATCATGCCGGCGGCCTCCCCGACTTCCCCGGTGCCGACGTCCACGTCTTCGACATCGAGAAGGACGCGGCGCTGCGCCCGAGCCTCCGCGACCGCGCCCGCTACCCCTCATGCCACTTCGACCACGGGCCGAAGTGGGTGGCCCACGAGGTCGATGGCGACGACTGGTTCGGCTTCGAGAGCGTCCGCGTCCTCCCCGGAGTCGACCCGGAGATCCTCCTGATCCCGCTGCCCGGCCACTCGCGCGGGCACGTCGGGGTCGCCGTCCACGACGGCGCGGGCTGGCTCCTGCACTGCGGCGATGCGTACTTCCACCGCAACCAGATGGCGACGCCGCCGAGCTGCCCGCCGGGTCTCAAGTTCTTCCAGACGGCGACGGCGGCCGACGGCAAGGCGCGGCGCTCGAACGAGGAGCGCCTGCGTGAGCTCGCCCGCTCCCACGGCGACGAGGTGCGCCTCTTCTGCGCCCACGACCCGGTGGAGCTCGAACGGGCGCGGGGAGCGTGAGGATCGCAGTCGTCGACATGGGGACGAACTCGACCCGGCTGCTGGTCGCCGAGGTCGAGGAGGGGCGCGTGCGGGAGCTCGAGCGACGCTCGACCGTGACCCGGCTCGGCCGCGGGGTCGACACCTCGCAGCAGCTCTCCACCGAGGCCATCGAGGACGTCTGCGCCGCCGTCGCGGAGTACATCGGGATCTACGAACCGCTCGGGGTCGAACGGGTCGCCGCGATCGCGACCAGCGCCGTGCGCGACGCCGAGAACTCCGCCGTGTTCCTCGCCGAGCTGCGCGAGCGGTTCGCGATCGACGCGCGCATCCTCGACGGCGCCGCCGAGGCCCGCCTCACCTACATCGGCGCCTGCGCGGAGCGCCCGGCAACGGAGAAGACCCTCGTCTGCGACATCGGCGGCGGCTCCACCGAGCTCGTGATCGGCGACGGCATGGACGTGGGCTTCTACGCCTCGCTCCAGGTCGGCACCGTCCGCCATACCGAACGCCACCTGAGCCACGACCCCCCCGAGCCGCCGGAGCTCGAGAAGCTCGCCGGCGACGTCCACTCGCTGATCTCCGCATCGCTCGAGGGCGCGGCGCTCGCGAGCGCGAAGAGCGGGATCGGCGTGGCGGGGACCCCGACTTCGCTCGCCGCGATCGAGCAGCGGCTGGATCCCTATGACCAGGCCGCCGTCCACGGCTACGTGCTCTCGCTGTCCTCGATCCAGCGCATGCTCTCCGAGCTCGCGACGATGCCGCTGGAACAGCGGCTCAACGTCACCGGCCTGCACCCGGGGCGGGCGCCGACGATCGTCGCCGGCGTCGTCATCCTGATCCAGGTGATGCGCGCCTTCGGCCTCTCCGAGATCGAGGTCTCCGAGCACGACATCCTCTGGGGCACCGCGCTCGAGGCCGCCGAGGCCCAGGCGGCCGCCGCCTGAGCGTCCGTAGAAGGCGCGAACCCCGCCCCGAGAGGTCTCGGGACGGGGATCGGGCGACTGCGGCTTCGGCGCCGCTGCTTACTGGTTGGCGCAGAGGACGACAACGCTGAAGTTGTCGGTCGCGCCGTTCTTGTGGATGCGGACCTTCCACGAGCTCGTCGAGGTCGCGAAGCTCTCGACCATGTCAGAGGTCGGCTGCACGTTGGCGGGGCCTCCGGAGAGGACCTTGTCGCCCGCGTCGCAGGGCTGGTCGATCACGAACGTCCCGTCGCCGAGCGCGGTGCCCGCTGCGGGCGCGGCCTCACGGCGATAGGTGGAGCTCGACAGGAACGCTCCGGGGCCGCTGCCGTTCAGGGTCGCGGCGTTCGGGACCTGGCCCAGGGTGGTCTCGTTGATGTCGGCGCCGGTGAGCGAGTTGTCCTGGACGTCGGTCCCCGTGAGTGAGGCGTCCTGGACGTCGGCGCTGGTCAGCGTCTGGGCCTTCACGTCAGCGGACGTGAGGCTGTCGTCGGCGACGTCGGCGGAGGCGATCTCGCCATCCTTGACGTCGACGCCGAGGAGCGACTCGTCGATCACATCGGTGCTCGCGACGGCCTGGCCGTCCTTGAGGTCGATGCTCTTGACGGTCTCGTTCTTGATGTCGCCGGAGTTCACGGTCTGCGTGCCGGGCAGCGCGGCGGCCGCGCCGGTGATGGCCGCGAACAGAGCGACGAGGCTGACGGCGAGCGCGGGGGCCTGCTGCCAGCGGCTGGACTTGTTGGACATGGGGGTTTCCCTTCGGTTGGACGTGGTTGCCATGCGATCCAGTGTCCGGTCGAACTGCGCCCGCTCACAGGGACCCCAAGGGGGTAATGGCCCGTCCGCCGGGGTGGCCCGGTCAAGACCTTGGTGAGCGCTCTTTACCGCCGAGGTAGTTGTTGCGCGCCCCGCCGCCGGGTAGGCTCCGCCAACCGTGGCGAGCGAAGCGGTCCACTATCGGACCTGTCCCTTCTGCGAGGCGACTTGCGGCCTCGAGGTGACGATGAGCGGTGACGAGGTCGTCTCCGTTCGCGGCGACGACGCCGACGTCTTCAGCCACGGCTTCCTCTGCCCGAAGTCGCAGGGCTTGAAGCAGCTCCACGATGACCCGGACCTGCTCACCCAACCGCTCGTTCGCCGCGACGGGGAGCTGGTCGAAGCGAGCTGGGCGGAGGCGTTCGAGGAGGTCGACCGCGGGCTCTCGCGCGTCCTGGAGGAGGGCGGCCGCGATGCCGTGGCCGTCTATCTCGGCAATCCCTCCGCGCACAGCCTCGGCCCGATGATCTACGGGCAGGCCCTCTTGAAGGCGCTGGGGACGAAGAACATCTACTCGGCCTCGACCGTCGACCAGATGCCCAAGCAGGTCTCGGCGGGGCTCATGTTCGGCGGCGGCCTCAGCGTCCCGGTCCCGGACCTCGACCGCACCGACCACCTGCTGATCCTCGGCGCCAACCCGCTCGTCTCCAACGGCTCGCTCCTGACCGCTCCCGACGCTCGCGGCCGCCTGCGCGCGATCCGCGAGCGGGGCGGCAAGGTGGTGGTCATCGATCCCCGCCTCTCGCGCACGGCGAAGGAGGCATCAGAGCACCACTTCATCCGCCCCGGCACCGACGCCCTGCTGCTCTTCGCGATCGCCAACGTGATCTGCGCCGAGGCGCTCGCCAACCCGGGAGCGCTCGCCGAGCACGCCAACGAGGAGGACCGGATCGCCGAGCTGGCGGAGCCGTTCACTCCCGAGGTGGTGGAGCCGGCCTGCGGGATCGGGGCCGACGAGATCCGCCGCATCGCCCGCGAGCTCGCCGGCGCCGAGAGCGCCGCCGTCTACGGGCGGATCGGCACGACGACGCAGCGCTTCGGCACGCTCGCGAGCTGGCTCGTCGACGTCCTCAACTACCTCACCGGCAATCTCGACCGTGAGGGCGGGGCGATGTTCCCGCTCGCCGCGGTCGGGCAGCGCAACTCGACCGGCGAGGGGCCGACGGGCAAGGGCGTTCGCACCGGCCGCTGGGCGAGCCGGGTGAGCGAGCGGCCGGAGGTCTTCGGCGAGCTTCCGGTGGTCGGCCTCGCCGAGGAGATCACGACGCCCGGCGAGGGCCAGGTGCGGGCCCTGGTGACGATCGCCGGCAACCCATGCGTATCGACCCCGGACGCGGGCGCGCTGGAGCAGGCGGTCGGCGAGCTCGACTTCATGGTTTGCGTCGACATCTACGTCAACGAGACGACCCGCCACGCCAACGTCATCCTCCCCGCCCCGGAACCGCTGGCGAAGGCGCACTACGACTTCGCGCTCTACCAGCTCGCGATCCGCTCGGTCGCCAACTACTCGCCGCCGGTCATCGACGCCGCCGAGGGCCAGCCGGCCGAGTGGGAGACGGTGCTGCGCCTCGCCGCGATCGCCGCCGGCCAGGGCGCCGACGCCGACCTCGAGGCGTGGGACGACCTCGTGATCCAGACCGCCGTCGGCCGCGAGCTCGGCGTCCCCGGCTCGCGAATCGCGGGCCGCGAGGCGGCCGAGATCATCGAGGCGCTGGAGCCGCGCCGTGGCCCGGAGCGAGTACTCGACTTCATGCTTCGCGCGGGCGCCTTCGGCGACGCGTTCGGTGCCAACCCCGACGGGCTGACGCTCGAGAAGCTCGAGGAGTCGCCGCACGGGATCGACCTCGGGCCGATGCGGTCGAGAGTTCCGGACGTCCTCCGCACACCGTCGGGCAAGATCGAGCTCGCGCCCGAGGAGATCGTCGCCGACATCCCGCGGCTCGAACAAATGCTTGCCGGCTACGCCGGCGACGCTCCGTCAAACGGGGATCTGGTCTTGATCGGCCGCCGCCAGCTGCGCTCGAACAACTCGTGGATGCACAACCTGCCGGCCCTGGTCAAGGGCAAGGACCGCTGCACGCTCCAGATCCACCCCGACGACGCCATGCGGCTCGGCCTCACGGACGGAGCCCACGCACGGATCAGCTCGACCTCCGGCGAGCTCGAGGCGCCGGTAGAGGTGACCGCTGAGATCATGCCCGGAGTCGTCTCCATCCCCCACGGCTGGGGCCACGACGCTCCCGGCGTCCGGATGCAGGTCGCCGCCGACCACGCCGGCGTGAACTCGAACCTGCTCGCCCCGATCGAGGTCGACATCCCTTCGGGCAACGCCGTCCTCAACGGCATCCCGGTCGAGGTTCACGCCTTGGACCGCGAGCCCACACCGGCCTAGCCCCGAGCGCGAGCGGCACGAAACGTCCCACTACGGGACGTTTGATGCCGTTCGCGGCCCGATCCGTACCCGCTCCCCTTCACTGCGGTCCTTCCTGCTGCGCCGCTCGCGCGGGACAGCGGCACCGAGGGACTGTCGTTCACGGGCGAGTCGATCGTCGTCCCAATCGGCTTCTCCTCGGGCTCGACCGCGAATAGACTCGCGGCGCTTGATCAAGCTCGCGTTCGCCATCCGCCGCCGCGAAGACGTCGCCGAGGAGGAGTTCCACCGCTACTGGCGCGAGGAGCACGGCGCGCTGGTCAAGAGCGTCGCCGAGACCCTGCGGATCCGCCGCTACGTCCAGTCGCACCGGGTCCCGACCGTCGTCGACGAGGCGCTGGCCGCCCCGCGCGGGATCACCGCCGCTCCCTACGACGGCCTCGCCGAGCTCTGGTGGGACTCGGCCGAGGACATCGTCGCCGCGACGAGCACCGAGGAGGGCCTGGCCGCCGCGACCGCCCTACTCGAGGACGAGGCCCGGTTCATCGACCTGCCCGCCTGCGCGATCTGGTTCAACGAGGAGCACCAGATCATCCCGTCGGCTGGCTAGCCTGCACCGCATGGGCAAGGTCTTCGACGAGATCGACGATCACCTTCGCGCCTGGATCGATCGGCAGGCGCTCTTCTTCACCGGGTCGGCCCCGTTGTCGGGCGACGGACACGTGAACGTCTCGCCCAAGGGCCCGATCGGGACGCTTCGCATCCTCGGCCCGCGCACCGTCGCCTACCTGGACGTCGTCGGCTCCGGGGCGGAGACGATCGCGCACCTGCGCGAGAACGGGCGCATCGTGATCATGTTCTGCGCGTTCGAGGGACCGCCGCGGATCGTCCGCATCCACGGGCGCGGCAAGGTCATTCCCGCCGACGACCCGCGCTTCGAGGAGTTGCTCGCGCGCTGCGCGTTCGATCAGCCCGAGGTCGACGAGAGCCGGCGCGCGATCATCGTCGTCGAGGCGACCCGGATCTCGGATTCATGCGGGTACGGCGTCCCGCTGATGAGCTACGAGGGCGAACGCGAGCACGCGAAGCTGTGGGCGGCGAAGCGAATGCGGTTGAAGGGCCCGGACGCGTTGAGGGAGTACCAGCGCGCAAAGAACGCCGCCAGCCTCGACGGGCTGCCGGCGATCGAGCTGCCGAGCTAGAGCTCCAGCTCGTACTCGAGGAACGTCTCGGAGCGGCCGCCGATGCGTTCGTAGACCTTCTGCGCGCGATCGTTGTCCGGGGCGGTGAGCCAGGAGACCGCACCCGCGTCGTGGCGGCGGGCGACGTCCGCGACCGCCTCGATCAGCGCATCCGCATGGCCGCCACCGCGTGCATCGGGGTGAACGAAGAGGTCGTCGAGGTAGACGATCCGCGTCCCACGGAGGCTCGACCACTTCCATTGGCTGATCGCGAAGCCGACGACCGCATCGTCGTCGCCGGTGGCGACGAGGACGAACGCCTCCGTCTGCGGCGCCGCGATCACCGCGCGGGCGAGCCTCTCGATCCCCTCGTCCGTGGGATTCGACTTGTAGAAGTCGGCGTATCCGCGGATCAGCGGCATCAGTGCCGGCACGTCGGAGTCGGTCGCTTCGCGGATCACTCCGAGCTCCGCTCCGATTCCGGCAGCTCCTCGGCGGTCTTGGCGTCGATCGCGAGCAGGACCCCGCGCTCGTGGATCCGGTCGATCAGCTCCGCGTCGACGTAGTGATGGTTGCCGGGGAGCAGGCCGCGGTCGATCGCGAGCCCGTCGAAGATGTCCGTCTGCAGGTCGGCGACCACCTCGTGGACCTTGCCGATCTCCTCCCCGTCGGCGGTGAAGACGGGCGCGCCCTTCTCGAGGGTGAGATAGGAGATCGCCGGGCCGAGGTCTTCCACCGCGGCCCAGCCTAAACCAGCGAGGCGGCCTCAGCCGTCGAGCGCGCGCTGCAAGATGTCGCGGAGCGCGCGCTGGTCCGCCCCGGAGAGGCGGCTGATCGGCTCCGGCGGCACCGCGAGCTTCCGGTTCAGCTTCTCGGTGACCTTCTTCCCGGCGGTGGTCGCGGCGATCAGCTTCACCCGCCGGTCGTACTCGGCGGGCCGGCGCTCCACCAGGCCCCGCTCCTCGAGCCTGTCGACGATCCCGGTCAGGTTCGAGTTGTCGCAGTACATCGCCATCGCCAGCTCACTCATCGTCCGCGGCTCGCCCAGGAGCCGCAGGGTGATCGCCTGCGGCGGACTGAGGTCGAGCTCCCCGGCGATCGCCGGCAGTCGGGGTTTGCCCTCGAGAAAGAACATGCGCATCATCAACGCCCACGCCTCGCCTGCCTGATCGACCGCGTAGCGGGCGACGTCGAGGGACTCGTGCAGCTCGCGTCGGCGGCGCTCGAGCTCCTGACGACGGTCAGCCGTCCGGTCCGGAGTGGTTTCGGGTCCCTGGGCGACGGCCATCGGAGTTCGGTGTTAGTCTACATCATCGATAGTTGATGGAGTCAAATATGAATGCTGACAATGGAATCGTGGTCGAGGGGCTCGTGCGCGAGTTCAAGAAGGGCCCGCGCGCTGTCGACGGCATCGACCTCGAGGTGAAGCCGGGCGAGATCTACGGGTTCTTGGGGCCCAACGGCGCGGGCAAGTCGACGACCGTCCACATGCTGACGACGCTCCTCCCCCCGACGGCCGGCACGGCGCGCGTCGCCGGCTTCGACATCGTCCGGGAGGGCGCCGACGTCCGCGACCAGATCGGCGTCGCACTGCAGGAGGCGGCGCTCGACCAGTTCCTGACCGCGCGCGAGCACATGCGCCTCCAGGCCGGCATGCACGGGATCCCCAAGGACGAGGCACTGCGGCTCGGCGACGAGCTGATCGAACGCGTCGGTCTCACCGACGCGGCCGATCGCAAGGTCGGCGGCTACTCGGGCGGCATGCGCCGCCGGCTCGACCTCGCCCTCGCGCTCGTCCACCAGCCGCGATTGCTCTTCCTCGACGAGCCCACGACGGGCCTCGACGTGCAGAGCCGCTCGGCGCTCTGGGATGAAGTCGCGCGGCTCGCCAACGACGAGGGCGTGACCGTCTTCCTCACCACGCAGTACCTCGAGGAGGCCGACGCGCTCGCCGACCGGGTCGGGATCATCGACACCGGCAAGATCGTCGCCGAGGGAACCCCCGACGCCCTCAAGGACGAGATCGGACGCCCGACGGTGCAGGCCGCGCCGCTCGAGCCGGCCGAGATCGAGCAGTTGCGCGAGGTGCTCGGCCGCTTCGGCTCCCCGCAGCGAGCCGAGCGCGGTCACGTCGCCGTGCGCCTCGAGGAACAGACCGAGCAGCTCGCCGACGTCGTCCGCGCGCTCGACGCGGCCGGGATCGCCGTCCAGGACCTCGAGATCCACACGCCGACGCTCGACGACGTCTTCCTCGCGAAGACGGGGCGCCGGCTCGAGGGCGCCGCGGCCGCCGAGGCCGAAGCCGTCGAGGAGAGCGAGGAAACGGGGGAGCGCGAGGCGATCCCGGCGTGAACGCCGCCACGGCCGCACTCCGCAACCCGGCGGCGCTGCGCAAGCGCACCGGCACCCTCTCCCAGGTCGGCTACCTCGCCCGGCGCTCGATCACGCGCACGATCCGCCAGCCGATGCTGATCATCCCCAGCCTCGTCTTCCCGCTGTTCCTGCTCGCGGTCAACTCCAGCGGACTCGACGCGGCAACAGCGCTCCCCGGTTTCCCGACCGACTCCTACCTCACCTTCGCTCTCGGGCTCACCTTCATGCAGGGTGCGCTCTTCGCCACGATGGGTGCCGGTCAGTCGATCGCCGGCGACATCCAGCACGGCTTCTTCAACCGCCTCCAGCTGACCCCGCTTCGCGGGCCGGCGCTCGTCGCCGGCCAGCTCGCCGGCGTCACCGTGCAGGGGCTGATCCAGGGCCTCGGCTACCTCGCGATCGCGCTCGCGTTCGGCGCCCACCTGGAAGCCGGCCCGGCCGGCGCCCTCGTGCTCTTCGCCCTCTCCGCCGCGGTCGGGGTCGCCTTCGGCTCGATCGGGCTCGCGATCGGGATCCGGACCGGTAACGGCGAGGCGGTCCAGGGGGTCTTCCCGCTCCTGTTCGTCCTCCTCTTCCTCAGCTCGGGCGCGCTGCCGCGCGACCTGATCGCGAACGACTGGTTTCAGACGATCGCCACGATCAACCCGGTGAGCTACCTGATCGAGGGCTTCCGCAGCCTCTTCGTCGACGGCTGGGACGGTGAGGCGCTCGCACTCGCCTTCGGGGTCTCGGCGGTGATCCTCGTCCTCGGTATCTGGGCGACGACGGCCGCGCTCAAGACCCGGATGGAGCGCACGTGAGCCCGGCGCGCAGATTCACCCGCGCCGCCACCTCGATCGCCTGGCGCCAGCTCCACGTGATGATCAGCAAGCCGTCGCTGTTCCTGCCCTCGCTGATCTTCCCGCTCTTCTTCTTCGCCGCCTTCGCGGGCGGCCTCTCCGCGGTCGGCGACGCGCCCGACTTCGACTATCCGAACTACACGACCTTCCAGTACATCTTCGTCCTCATGCAGTCGGCCGTCTTCGGCGGCGTCTTCACCGGCTTCGCGATCGCCGCCGACTTCGAGTTCGGCTTCGCCCGCCGGATGCTGCTCGCAACCCGCAACCGGTCTGCCCTGATCGCCGGCTACGCGCTCACGGCCCTCGTCCGGGCGCTGATGGTGTGGGCGGTGGTCACTGCCGTCGCGCTCGCCACCGGGCTCGAGATCCACGGTGGCGTCGTCGACCTGCTCGAGATCCTGCTGATCGCGATCCTGCTCAACTTCGCGGCGATCCTCTTCGCCTCCGGGATGGCGATGCGCTTCCGCACACTGCAGGCGGCGCCGCTGATCCAGCTCCCCGCCTTCCTGATCATCATGACCGCGCCCGTCTACGTGCCGCGCGAGCTGATCGAGGGCTGGGTCGCGACCGTCGCCGACTTCAACCCGATGACGGCGACGCTCGAGGCGGGCCGCAACCTGATCATCGGCGCCCCGGCCGAGACCCTGCTCGCCGTCGGCGTCGCCATCGGCCTGATCGCCCTGACGGTCTCCTGGGCGATCACCGGCCTGCGCAGGGCCGAAGCCGCGGGCTGAAACGCCCCTCCCTCCACCGAGACAAAGGATCGGGGTCATATCCACCCCCAACCCCCGTCTCGCAGGGGTTCAGTCGTCGTGGCCGTACGCGTTGCCGGAGGGCGGGCTGTCGTCCTCGCCGGCGCCCGGGCCACCGGAGTCGATCCCGGCGGCCTGCTGCGCGGCGGCGAGCTCTGCGGCGACCACGTCGCGCTGGTCGGGGTAGGCGAGGCGCCGCTCGAGGTACTCGATCGCCTCCTCCGGGCGACCGGCGAGCCGCAGCGCGTTGCCGAGGTTGAAGAGCGCGTAGTTCAGCGTGAGCTCGTCGCCGGAGCCCTCCAGCGCGGCGACAGCCTGCTCGAGCGCGGGGATCGCGGCCTCGGGATCGCCGGCGTCGATCAGGCTCTTGCCCTCGTCGTTCAGCGCGACGCCATCCGCGCCGACGCCACCGGGGACGCCGGTCTCCTCGGGCGCCGGGGCCGAAGCGGCCGGCGCCTCCGGCTCGTTCTTCGCCGAGGACGATCCACCGCCTCCGCTCGCAGCCGAACCCTGGTTCGCGGTGGAGTTGGCGCCGCGAGCACCCTCACCGCCACCGCCGTCCCCGCCTGCAAACGCGAGCACACCGGCGGCGAGCAGCGCCACGGCGCCGATGGCGCCCGCCGCAAGCCAGCGCCGGCGTGCGTCGCCTCCGCCGCGCGCGAGCGGCGCGCCGCCTGCCGGCGGCCCGGGCTCCTTTTGGCGGGCGGTAGTGCGCTCGCGAACGCGCGGCGGAGGCGGCGGCGGAGCGGCAACCGGTGCGTCCAGCGTGCGCGTCGCCTCCCCCGGCGGCTCGCTCTGCTCGCTTCGCTCGAGGTCGGCGAGCGCGATCGCCGCCGATGCCGGCCGCGCTTCCGGGTCGCGGTCGCGCAGGCGGTCGATCAGCCCCCACAGGGGTGCCGCGCCGCCACCGCCGCGGGCGCTGTCGGCGAGCACCATGCCGAGCGCGTAGAGGTCGGAGCGCTCACTCGCCGGCTCGCCACGCAACACCTCGGGGGCGAGGTAGCTCTCGGTGCCGATCACCCGCCCCGTTGCGGTGAGGCTGGTCCCGTCGCGGGGCAGGGCGATGCCGAAGTCGGTGAGCCGGGCATGCTCGTGCCGGTCGAGCAGCACGTTCTGCGGCTTCACGTCGCGGTGAAGGATGCCCGCCGCGTGGATGTGCCGCAGCGCCGAGAGCAGCTCGCGCGCGAGCCGCTCGATCGGCGGCTGGCGGCCGGCCTTGACCTGCTCGGCGAGCGTGCCGCCGTCGATGTACTCCATCACCAGGTACGGCCGCGCGCCGGCGTCGAAGTCGTAGACGCGAACCAGGTTCGGGTGCTGGAGCCCGGCGGCGAGGCGAGCCTCGCGGCGGAAGCGGCTCAGGTACTCCTGATCATCGGCGACGGTGTCGGAGAGCACCTTGACCGCGACCGGGCGGCCGAGGCGCTCGTCCGTGGCGAGCCACACCGCGGCCATCCCCCCGCGGCCGATCGAGTGCTCGAGCCGGTAGCGCTCGCCGAAGATCCGCCCAGGGGCCAACAGCGGCGGCTCGATTACCCCCGCTCCGTCGCTCTGCTCGTTCGACCTTCCCACGCACCCCTCCCCTTCCCCGCCGGGGCCCCCGCCTAACGTTGCTCGTGGCCGACGTGACTATCCTCCCCGCCTCGATGGCCACCACCGCCACCGGGACCCGCGCGCCCGCCGAGGGCTTGACGAAGCGCTCGGGAGTCGAGCTCGCCGCCGCGATCCGCGCCGGGGAGGTGAGCGCCCGCGACGTGATCGACGCCCACATCGAGCTGATCGAGCGCCGGAACCCGCGACTCAACGCCGTCGTCGCGACACGCTTCGAGCGCGCCCGCGAGGAGGCCGACGCTGCCGACGCCGCGGTCGCGAAGGCGGGCAAGCGAAAGAAGCTCCCGCCGCTGCTGGGCGTTCCGATGACGATCAAGGAGTCGTTCGCGCTCGACGGAATGCCGAACACGGCCGGATCACGCGACCGCGAACACGTCGTCGCCGACAGCTCGGCGACCGCGGTCCAACGGCTGATCGACGCGGGCGCGATCCCGCTCGGCGTCACCAACACGTCCGAGCTGACGCTCTGGATCGAGTCGCAGAACCCCGTCTGGGGTCGCACCAACAACGCGTATGACCTCGAGCGCACCGCGGGCGGCTCCTCCGGCGGCGAGGGTGCCGCGATCGGCTCCGGCTTCGCCGCGTTCGGCCTCGGCACCGACATCGGCGGCTCGATCCGTCTCCCCGCCTACTTCAACGGCTGCTTCGGCCACAAGCCGACGGGCTGCCTCGTCCCCTCCTCCGGGCACTACCCGGCCCCGAACGAGCGCGGCGCCACGCTGCTCGGCGTCGGCCCGCTCGCTCGCCGAGCCGACGACCTGATGCCCGTCCTGCGCGCGATCGCCGGCCCCGACGGCGAGGACGCGACCGTACGCGAAGTCGACCTCGGCGACCCGGCCGATGTCTCGATCGAGGGACTCCAGGTGACGATCTCCGAAGACGCCTCGCTGCTGCCGGTCTCGGTCGAGCTCCGCAACGCCCGCATCCGCGCGGCGAAGGCGCTTCGCGATCGCGGGGCGATCGTGCGCCGGGTCTCGCTGCCGGCGGTGAAGACGGTGGTCCAGCCGTATCTGAACGCGATGCGGGAATCGGGCGCGATGCGCGAGATCCTCATCGCCGGCAACGCCGAGCTTCCCGGCTTCGGGCGGCTGTTCTCCGACGCGGTTCGCGGGCGCAGCCGCTACTCGACCCCGGTGCTGATGACGCTCGCGAGCGAGAACCTCGCCAACTACATGCCAGAGGCCCTCGAGCGCCAGGCGGCGGCGGCGGAGCGCTCGCTCGCCGCGCAGCTCAACGAAGCGATCGGCGACGGCATCCTCCTGCACCCGCCGTTCTCACGCGTCGTGCCGAGGCACGGCCGCACCGTCGGCCGTCCCTGGTTGCTCGCCCCGCAAGCCGTCTTCAACCTGGTTGGCCTTCCCGTTACCGAGGTCCCCCTCGGCCTCAACGAGCGCGGCCTTCCGCTCGGCGTTCAGGTCGCCGCCGGCAAGGATCGCGACCACGTCGCGATCGCCGTCGCGCTCGAGCTCGAGCGGGCCTTCGGCGGTTGGCAGCCTCCCGCCTGAGGGAGTCCGGCTTACTCGCCGGTCTAGGTTCGTCTCACCTCGAACCGGGTACCGATGACGCGATGGTCTCCCCACTCGCCTTCCTGTTGATCGTCGGCGGAGTCGCCCTCATCGCCGTGATCGCGGTCGCGGTGGTCGGCCGCTCGGCCCGACGCGAGCTCGACCGCCGCTACATGGCGCACTGATGGAGGTCGTCGTCCTCGGCGGCCACGGGAAGATCGGCCGCCGTCTGCTCGCCCTCCTGGCTGAGGGTGGGCACAAGGCTCGCGGGGTGATCCGCAACCCGGACCACGCGCCGGATCTGGAGGAGATCGGGGCGACGCCGATCGTCTTCGACCTCGAGACCGAGGACGGGCTCGAGTCGCACCTCGCGAGTGCCACCGCGGTCGTCTTCGCCGCCGGTGCCGGACCGGGTAGCGGACCGGAGCGCAAGCGGACGGTGGATCTCGGCGGAGCGCTGAAGCTGATCGACGCCTGCCGCGCGGCGGGCGTGACGCGCTACCTGATGGTCAGCTCGATCAACGCCGACCGTCCGGAGCGCTGGAGCGAGCAGATGAGGCCCTACCTCGAGGCAAAGCGCGACGCCGACGAGGCCGTGATCGCCTCCGGACTCAAATACACGGTCGTGCGGCCGGGAGTGCTGACGGACGACGAAGGCAGCGGACGAGTCGAGGTCGGCACGCCGCTCCCGGACTCGGGCTCGATCCCGCGCGCCGACGTCGCCGCAATGCTCTACGCGTTGCTCGAGGCACCGGCAACGGCCGGGCTGGCGTTCGACCTGATCTCCGGCGAGACGCCGATAAGCGAGGCGATCGCCTCGCTTACGAGTTAGCGCCGAGTGGCGGGCTTCGCCTGAGCTTCGATCCGCCGGCGGCTCTTGACCACAGCGGGAACGGAGCAGCGCACGACCTTGGCGATCTCGCCGTTGGGACGGTCGGGATCGCGGAGGATCTCGAAATCGAGGATCGCGGCGGCGCGGATCTTCGCCCGCTCCTCGCGCGTGGTGTCCTCGGGAGCCTTCTCGATTGCGCGCTCGGCGGCCTCGGCGCGCCGGCAGCGCAGGCAGTGAGAGCCGACATCGCCCGTCTTCGACCAGCCCGCCGGCGCGGACTTGCGCTCGTGACCGGGCATGTAGGTGATCGTCACGTCGCAGCGCTCGCAGCGCCACTTCTGCGACGTCTTCGACTTCGTCTTCGTGACGGGCTTGCTCGCGGCGGTCTTAGCGCCGTGTTGGGCGGCAGCGGAAGGCAAGTTCTTTCGGCTCCTTGGTCGAGTGACGATTAATCGGAATCCAGCGACCCCGAATGCACTCGAGCGGCGCACGGTGGTACGGATCCGTCGGCCGGCCCCTGCGGCTAGCCGCTCCGTCATACGGTAGCAAACACTCGTTCCCCCCCGGCGGATCCGCTTGAAAAAGCCGCAAATTGCGACCAAGGCGGAGCGCGTGGCGAATCGTCGCGAAGGATGTTTGTACGGTCGGACAATCCGACTCGGGGAGTCGATCCCTAGCCTGGCGCCGACACAACCACGACTTTGAACGAAGCGCGCCCGCTCCGCACCGGGCGCGCTGCGCTAGCTCAGGAGGAACAAGGAGAGATGACGACCATCCGCCAGAAAAACGTCGAATCCGCGCAGTGGAGCCCGAACGGCGAGGCCCTTGGGACCCTCGATCTGACCAAGGACGACAACAACCCCTTCGGCGCCAACGTCTTCTCCTCGGACGTGCAGAAGGACCGCCTCAAAAAGGACACGTTCCAAAAGCTCCAGGCCGTCCTCGCCACCGGCGAGGCGCTCGACCCGGCGCTCGCCGATGAGGTCGCCGATGCGATGAAGGAGTGGGCCCTCGAGCGTGGCGCGACGCACTACACCCACGTCTTCCAGCCACTCACGGGCGTGACCGCTGAGAAGCACGATTCCTTCTTCGAGCCCGACGGCAAGGGCGGCGCCGTCGCCGACTTCTCCGGTAAGGAGCTGATCCAGGGCGAGCCCGACGCGTCCTCCTTCCCGACGGGCGGCGTGCGCGCCACGTTCGAGGCGCGTGGCTACACCGCCTGGGATCCGACCAGCCCGGCGTTCATCCTCGAGAACCCGAACGGCGCGCTGCTCTGCATCCCGACGGCCTTCGCCTCGTGGACCGGCGAGGCCCTCGACGCGAAGATCCCGCTGCTGCGCTCGATGGACGCGCTCTCGAACTCGGCGATGGGGGCCCTGCGCCTACTCGGCGACGAGGAGGCCCAGCGTGTCTTCACCACCGTCGGCCCGGAGCAGGAGTACTTCCTCATCGACGAGAACTACTTCTTCGACCGCCCCGACCTGGTGACGACCGGGCGCACCCTGTTCGGCGCCAAGCCGCCGAAGGGGCACGAGCTCGACGACCACTACTTCGGCTCGATCGAGCCCCGGATCCTCGCCTGCATGCTGGAGACGGAGCTCGAGCTGCGCAAGCTCGGCGTCCCGGTGAAGACCCGCCACAACGAGGTTGCACCGGGCCAGTACGAGATCGCGCCGATCTACGAGAACTCGAACGTCGGCTCGGACCACCAGCAGCTGACGATGCAGATGATGCAGTCGGTCGCCCGCCGCTACGGGCTCGTCTGCCTCCTGCACGAGAAGCCGTTCGCCGGCGTCAACGGCTCCGGCAAGCACAACAACTGGTCGATGGGCACCGACACCGGGCACAACCTGATCGACCCGGGCGACACGCCGGCCGAGAACACGAGCTTCCTCTTCTTCTGCGCCGCCGTGATCCAGGCCGTCAACAAGCACCAGGGCCTGATGCGGGCCGCGGTCGCCAACATCGGCCAGGACCACCGTCTCGGCGCCAACGAAGCGCCGCCGGCAATCATCTCGATCTTTCTCGGCGGCGAGCTGGAGAAGGTCTTCGACACGCTCGTCGCGGGCGAGGGCGACCCGAACACCCCGGGCTCCTTCCTCGAGCTCGGCGCCTCGGTGCTGCCGCGGCTGCCGATGCACGGCGGCGATCGCAACAGGACGTCGCCGTTCGCGTTCACCGGCAACAAGTTCGAGTTCCGCGCGCTCGGGTCGAGCATGTCGCTCGCCTTCCCGAACACGGTCCTGAACACGATCGTCGCCGAGGCGATCGACGACCTCGCCGGGAAGCTGCAGGAGAAGCTCGACGGCGGCGCCGAGCTCGGCGCCGCGGTCTCCGAGGTCGTCCGTGACGCCTACTCGGCCAACAAGGCGATCATCTTCAGTGGCGACAACTACGACGAGGCCTGGCACGCCGAGGCCGAGAGCCGCGGGCTGAAGAACCTGAAGACGACTCCCGACGCGCTACCCGAGGTGCTCGTCGACGAGACGATCAAGGTCTTCGGCGATTACTCGGTGCTCTCAGAGCGCGAGCTCGAGTCCCGCTACGAGGTCTGGCTCGAGCAATACATCATCAACGCGAACATCGAGGCGGAAACCGCGTCCGACATCGCGAAGACGATGATCCTGCCGGCGGCGCTCCGCCACCTCGAGCTCTGCGGTGCCTCAGGCCTCCCGGCCGCGGGCCAGGAGACGAGCGCGCTGGCGACGAAGCTGATCGCCGCGATCGGCGAGCTCGAGCAGGCGAACGCCTATCCCGACGGGGTCGAGGGGATGGAGCTGGCGCTCCACGCCCGCGACAAGCAGCTCGCGGCGATGTCGGGGGTACGCGAGGTCGCCGACAGGCTCGAGAAGGTGATCCCGAACGACCTCTGGCCGCTGCCGAAGTACTCGGAGATTCTCTTCGTCCGGTAGGGCTCGGGCGGGCCTCGTCACTCGTCCCTCGGGCAGGACGGGTGGTAGCCCTCGGGCCGGGGACGGGTGGTAGGAGTGATACATTAGCCGTCTCTCGTGTATCAGCTGACTGACGAGCGCGACCCGATCCTTCCCCCGCGCGAGGAGTGGGCCGAGCTCTCCCCCGGGCCGGGTTCGCTGACGTGGGAGAAGGCCGGTGACGCCCGCACTTTCGCCGCCGCCGGCACGGCACTCCTCCTTCAGGTCGCGCACCCGACGGTGGGCGCGGGCGTCCACGACTTCTCCACCTTCGCGTCCGATCCGTGGGGCCGCCTCTGGCGGACGCTCGACTTCACCACCGTCCTGGTCTTCGGCGAACCGGAGGCGGCGGCTGAGATGGGCGAGCGGGTACGCGGCTTTCACCGGGTGATCAAGGGGACGAAGCCGGACGGGACGCGCTACCACGCGCTCGAGCCGGAGGCCTACACCTGGGTCCACCTGACGCTCATGGAGGGGATCATCCGCTCGCACGAGCGCTTCGGCCGACCGTTCACGAACAGAGAGAAGGAGCAGCTGTGGAGCGAGTGGCGGCCGCTCGGGCGCTTCCTCGGCATCCGCTGGCGCGACATGCCCGAGACGTACGCGGGCTACCGGGAGCTCGTCGACGAGATCATCGAGAACCGGCTCGAGCGCAATGCCGCGACCGACGAGGTCAACGAGGCGCTCTCCGCCGCCCCGCCCTCGCCCACGAAGCTCGTCGGCCCGAAGACGTGGGGCGTCGTCAGTCGCCCGCTCCTGCGCTTCACCGGCCTCGCGACGATCGGCCTGATGCCGCAGGTTCTGCGCGAACGGCTCGCTCTCCGCCTGACGCCCGCGCAGCGGCTCGAGCTGCGCGCCGTCGGCGCCGCGTCCCGCGCCGCCACGCCGCTGATGCCCGCCTCCCTTCGCAACGTGGCCCCGAACTACTTCCGCATGCGCCGGGTCCCGATCGCGCGCGGGGACGTGGCATCGCTCGAGCACAACCCGCACCTGCGCGGGCTCGCGTGAGCGCGACGATCGAGGCCTTCGGGCCGGTCGTCGCCCGGGCGCTGGATCCCGAGGCGATCACACCGGACGACCCGACCAGCAGGCGGATCCTCGACGGTGCGCTCGACGCCGCGGCCGCCTCCGGGATCAAGAACCTGACGCTCGAGGACGTCGCCCGCCGCGCCGGCGTCGGGCGGGTCACCGTGTACCGGCGCTTCGGCGGGCGCCAGGAGCTGATCGAGTCGCTCGCCGTCCGCGAGGCGCGGCGCTGCCTCGCGGTCCTCGACGAGGCCACGACGCCCGATCAGCCGATCTCCGAGCAGGTCGCGGAGGGCTTCGTCGCCGGGCTGCGGCTGATCCGCGAGCACCCGCTGATCAGCCGTCTCGTCACCCACGAGCCGGACGTCGTGCTGGAGTCGCTGACGAACCAGCGCGCGGGCATCTTCCCGCTGGTGCGCGCCTTCGTCGCCGCCCGCATCGCCGCATCCGAACCCGAACGCGAGCGCAGCCCCGAGGAGCTCGAGCAGATCGCCGAGGTCTTCCTCCGCGTCACCCTCAGCTTCGCCCTCCTCCGCGACTCGGCGCTGCCACTCGGCGACGAGAACGCCGCCCGCGAGGCGGCCCGGCGGCTGATTGCGCCGATCGTCGCCTGAGCGTCTTAGACTCGGACCCATGAGTGGGGTCAGGTGGCTGGTGGCGGCCGTCGCCGCGGGCGTGCTCGCGGCGACATTCGGGGCGGGGTCCGCGGCGATCGCCGGCGGCGGCTGCGGCCCCGGCGACGAGTACTGCCTCGGCCCGAGCGCCAAGATCACGAAGGGGCCCAAGGAGAAGACGACGAAGCGGCGGGCAACGTTCAAGTTCAAATCCGAGGCGAGCAGGGCGCGCTTTCGCTGCTCCGTCGACGGTGGTCCCGTACAACCGCTGCAAGTCCCCGCGAAAGCTCCGTCGCCTGAAGCCCGGCGACCACGTCTTCCGCGTCCAGGCCGTGAGCCGCGAGGGCGTCGGCGGAGTCCCGGCCCGCCACCGGTGGACCGTGATCGAGAGGCATTCGCCGCCCGTCGACCCCCCGCCCGATCCGAGCTAGCTACAGCCCCTCGAGGAAGCGGGCCGCGATCGGGGCGGCGAACTCGCCCCCCGAGGGCTTGTCCTCGAGCAAGACGGCGACGGCGACGTCGTCGCGCGCGGCGATGAACCAGGCGTGCGTGGGCGGCGGGTCGCCGGACCCGTACTCCGCCGTCCCCGACTTGCCGATCGGCTCGCCGGGGAGCCCGGCGAGGGCGGTGCCGGTGCCGGAGGTGACCACGTCGCGCATCAGGGAGCGCAGCTCCGTCAGCTCCGCGGCGGGAATCGGCGGCCGGGCCTCGCGCGGGTCGCTCGCCAGCACCCGCGGGGCGCGGGCGCGGCCGTCGATCACCGCGGCGGCGACGCCGGCCATCACGACCGGGCTGGCGAGGATGCGGCCCTGGCCGATCATCGACGCCGCCTCCTCCACCTCGTCGGTCGGCCGGGGCACGTCGCCGGAGTAGATCGGGACCTCCGAGGTCTCGCGCTGCCCGAAGCCGAACAGGTCCCCGGCGTCCGGCAGCGACTGCGGCTCGAGCCGATCGGCGAGCGAGATGAAGGCGGTGTTGCACGACTCGGCGAAGTCGGTGCGGAAGGGCACGGCGCCCGCCGCGCTGCCCTCGAAGTTCCGAAACGACGCCCCGCCGACCGAGATCGTCGCCGGGCAATCGACCGTCTCGTCCGGGTCGAGCCCGGCGGCGAGGAGCGCCTCCGTGGTCACCACCTTGAACGTCGAGCCCGGCGGGTACTGGCCCTCGAGCGCGCGGTTGAAGGCGTCGTCCACCGGCCGGCTCGCGGCGGCGAGCACGTCGCCCGAGCTCGGCTCGACCGCGACCAGAGCGCTGACGCCGTCGCCGTCGCCGAGCGCCTCCTCGGCGGCCACCTGGACATCCCCGTCGAGCGTCGTCTCGAGCGGCTTGCCGCGCTCCCCCTCGAGCTCGTAGAGCGTGTCGGCCGGAGTCCCGTCAGGGAGCCGCGTGACCACGGCGCGGTCCGGCGTGCCGGCGAGGCGCTCCTCGTAGGCGAGCTGGAGCCCCGACTGGCCGACGTTGTCGCCGACGGCATAGGGGGCGCCGAGCTTCTCGAGCTGCTCGGCCGTGATCGGACCGACGCTGCCGAGCAACGCCCGCGCGAACTCCTTCGTCGGCGCCAGCGGCAGCTCGCGGCCCCCGAACTCGATCCCGGGGATCGGGCCGAGCACGTCCTCGATCTCGGCGAACTCCTCCTGGCGCAGCGTGATCGCGGGGACGAAGCTGTCGGGGCTCTCGGCCGCCTCGAGCGACTCGGTCAAGGCCTTCGCGTCCGCCTCCGTGTTCGAGGCGATCGCGTCGACGGCCGTGGCGATCTCGGCATCGTCGAGGCCGCGCTGGATGACCCCGATCTCGATCACCGGCCGCGGGATGACGAGCTTCGCCCCGTCGCGGGCGAGGATCGGCGCGCGGTCCGGGTACTCGCGCGTGGTCCCGAGGCGGGTGCCGGCGGAGGCGAGCGCCGGGTGGACGACGGCCGGCCCCCAGCGAAGGGCCCAGTACGTCTCGTCGTCCGGACCGCCCCCCTCGAGCTTGATCTCATCGTTCTCGTAGGAGAACTCCCCGATGCCGGGCACGTCCCAGTTCATCTCGACCGTCGCCCGGGCCTCCAGGTCATCGCCCTCGACCTCGATCACCCCGGCGTCGAGCGTGGCACCGTCGAGGCCGACGACGTTCTCCTCGAGCACCTTGGCGACGTCGTCCTCCGGCGCGTTCGTGGCCGCGGCCGCGGCGGCGTAGTCACCCGTCTCGAACGCGGTCAGGAACTGCTCGACCTTCTCCTCGGGATCGGGCGTTCCTCCGCCGAGCGCCAGAAAGGCGATCAAGCCGCCAATTCCGAGCAGCGCGACGGCGGCGACCGCCCGCACCCACCTCGGGACCCGTGGGGTCCCGACCCGATCCACGCCCTGCCCATTCACCGCGACGGCAGGTTTGCAGATCCAGGTAAGCGGCTCCCACTCGCCCGTCTGCAAGCTTCCTGCAAGAAAGTATCCCCGATTTGAGGTAGTGCCTCCCGAACTACTACAAAGTGGCTACCTTGGATGCACGCACGGAACGGTCAAAGCTCGAAGGGAGCAATTCGAATATGGGTGTTAGGGCAAGAGTTCTCGGCGTCGCCGCGATCGCGACGATCGCGTCGCTCGCCGGGGTCACAAGCGCATCGGCGGTGGTCAAGGACTTCGCGCCCGACGCGCAGGCGCGTGATTTCAACGGAGGTCCGGGTGGCTGGACCTTCTCGACTGATTACGGGGGTCTCTGCATCCCCGCGATCACCTGCTACACCGCCGGCAGCGAGCACGTCTCGAACGGCGGGCCGACGGGTGCAGGGGACGGGTTCCTCCGCACGGACCTGTTCACGATTGCGAATGCGGTGACGGAGACGAACGCGATCCTCTCCAGCCCCGCGTTCAAGTACGACGGAGTCAACGGCAACGTGCCGAAGCAGATCTCGTTCAACATGGACCGTCGCACCCATCTCGGCGGCCTGCTGCCGGTGATCGCCGACAACGCGACCTACACGGTGAAGCTGGTCGAGCTCGGCGGCACGGCGACGACGATTGTCGACAGCACGTCGATGGAAGGCGCCGAGGACGCGTGGACCAGCATCCCCACGGTCAGGATCGGCAAGCAGGACCTCGCCGTCGGTTCGACCTACCAGATCGAGATCATCTCGACGTTCGCGGCCGGCGTGACCGTGATCGGACTCGGGACGGCCGACTACGACAACGTCGTCCTCCAGATCCGAGGCGGCGGTGGCGGTGGCGGTGGCGGCGGCAACGCCGGCCCCGGCGGCGGCTTCACCGAGGCTGTCCGCAACCTGATCGGCACGGCCACGCACAAGGGCAACAAGCTCCTCGTGCCGGTCGGCTGCCCGCGCTTCGTCGCGCCCGCGAAGTGCAAGCTCGCCGTGCAGGCGAAGCTGAAGAAGACCGGGCCCGCGGCGACCAAGACGAAGAAGCTCAACGTCAAGGCCGGCGCGAAGAAGGTCGCGAAGCTCAAGATCAAGGGCAAGTACCGCGAGGCGATCTCGAAGAAGAAGAAGGTCACGGTCAGGGTCCGCGCCTCGGCGGGAGGCAAGAAGCGCACGGTGATCAAGCGTGTGCGCGTACGTCACGGGTAACCGTTTCGGGAGGTAAGTAGGGCGGTGAGCCGCCCGGTCCCGCGGACCGATCGCCGCGGGACCGGGCGGCTCTCGCTTTTCCTGAGTGCGATGCCGCGGCGCCGAAAAGGGACATGAGCCTCGACCCGGGCGAGCCGGACTCGAAGCTCAGCGGGAGCTATCCCGGAGTAACTGGTAAGTCGATTCGCGAACTGACCGGGTGCGGTTCCCGGAAGCCTGGTCCTACTCCCGATCAGTTCGCGGTGTTGCCGGCGCGTGGCCGGCAAGTCTTGGTCAGCGGCTTCTCGAAGCGCGCCGGCGGCCGTTGCCGCCGCTCCGCCCGTTGCGGTGCGCGCCGTTGCCGTTGCCGCTGTTGCGCTGGCCCTGCGGGCGGCCGCCGTTCTGGCGCCCGTTTCGCTGCGGCTGGCGCTGCGGCCGCGAGTTGGGGTGCTCCGGGCGACCGTGGTCGTACTCGGTAACGAGCCCGAGGCTGACCGCGATCTTCCGCATGTCGGCGTCCTGGTCGGCGGTCACGAACGAGGCTGCCACCCCGTCGCGTCCGGCGCGGCCGGTGCGGCCGGTGCGGTGCACGTAGGCGTCGCGGTCGCCGGGGGCGTCGAAGTTGATCACGTGCGTGATGTCGTCGACGTCGATCCCGCGGGCTGCCACGTCGGTCGCGACCAGCGTCTGCACGTCGCCGCGCTCGAAGCTCGCCAGCGCGCGGTTGCGCTGGTTCTGGCTCTTGTTGCCGTGCATCGCGACCGCGTCGAGGCGGCGCTTGCTGAGCTTGCGCACCAGGCGGTCGGCCCCGTGCTTGGTGCGAACGAAGACGAGCGTGCGGCCGCGCTCCGTGTGCTCGAGCTCGTTGATCAGCGCTTCGAGCTTTGCGTCGTGGGTGACGTGCATGAAGCGGTGCTCGGTCTCACCCTCGTCCTCGCGCACCGGTTCATGGACGTGGCGGCGCGCATCGTGGGTGTAGGCACGGGCGACCTTGCCGGCGGCTGCCTCGAGCGTGGCCGAGAAGAAGAGCGTCTGGCGATCGCGGGGCGTCTTCGCGACGATCCGGTCGACGGCGGGCTTGAAGCCCATGTCGAGCATCCGGTCGGCTTCGTCGATGACGAGCACCTTGATCTGGTCGAGCGTGAACGAGCGGCGCTGGAGCAGATCCTCGAGCCGGCCCGGGGTGGCGACGACGATGTGCGAGCGAGCCGCCTTCTTCGCCTGCTTCTCGATCCCGACGCCGCCGTACACGGGGGCGATCGAGAGGGCGCGGGCGGTGGCGATGCTGTGCATCTCGTCGACGATCTGCAGGGCGAGCTCGCGCGTCGGGGCGAGAATCAACGCCGCCGGGCGGCGGTCGTCGGCCTCGATCAGATCGACCATCGGAACGCCGAAGGCGAGCGTCTTGCCCGACCCGGTCGGCGACTGGACGAGAACGTCGCGGCCATCGAGGACGTCCTCGATGACAAGTTTCTGGACTGCGAACGGCGCGCTGAAACCGCGCTTCGCAAGTGCGTCCGCGACAGGACGCGATACGCCGAGATCGGCGAAAGACATGTGGTGCAACTCCTTGTGAGTGGTGGGAATCCTGAGACCCGGACGCACTCTGAGTGCACGGAAGAAACGGAACTCCTCGGAGGCCCGGTTGGCCATCCGACGCGAACGAAGGTAGCAGGTCCCCTGGCGGGCCCCGGTGAAGTGCGTGCATATCGGCCACTTTCGCCGCCTCCGCGGGCTCCCCGGCCCGCGCCGTACACTCATATGACCGCCGGTTGGGTGCTCTCTTTTCCTCTGCCCTCTGCGAGCCGGTCCTTCTGAGGGGAAGAGACAGGCAGCGATATGAGCAGCGATACAGCCGAGCCGGCCGTGGCCGCAGCGCCTCCGTCGGAGCTATGCGATTCGATCTCGCGCTCCGTCGGATCCGTATGGAGGGAGTACGGGGGCGGGCGCTCGTCGGTCGCGACGGTGGTCCGGGGTGACCGGATCTGCTGCGTGCTCACGCTCTCCGGCGAGCCGGACGAACCGGTCGAAGCCGACGCCGATGCCGAGGCCGAGCCTGACATTGACGACGGAGTCGACCGCTCGATCGACTCGGTGCGCTACCGCACGAACGTGATGGCCGCGGTTCGCAAGTCGACCGACCGGCGCGTGCTCTCTTACATCTCGAAGCGCGACAAGACGGCCGGGACCACGACGGCGATCTTCCGCGTCGACCGCTCGCTCGGCTCCCAGGGCTAGACCGAAGCGGCGGTCGCCTCGGCCTCGCCGAGCCGGCGCTCGATCAGGTCGAGGCCGTCGCTCCAAAAGGCCGGGTCGGTGAGGTCGACGCCGGCGATCTGCCCCAGCTCCTCCGGCGGCATCGAGCCACCGGCGCGCAGCAGGTCGAGGTAGGCGGGGACGAACGAGGCGCCCTCCTCCTCATAGCGGCGGTAGACCGAGAGCGCGAGCAGGTTGCCGTAGGCGTAGGCATAGACGTAGCCCGGCGTGTCGATGAAGTGGGGCACGTAGCTCCACCATGAGCCGTAGTCGTCGCTCACCTCGACCGAGTCGCTGAGCAGGTCCTTCTGCGTCTCGAGCCAGGCGGCCTGGAACGCGTCGACGGAGAGCTCGCCGGACTCGCGGCGCTCGGTGTGGACCCGCTGCTCGAACCGGTTCATGGCGACCTGGCGAAAGACGGCGGCGACGTAGCCGTCGAGCGACTCGGCGAGCAGCGCGAGCCGCGCCGAGGCGTCGGGGGCCTCGTCGAGCATCCGCCCGAGGACGATCGCCTCGCCGAAGATCGACGCGGTCTCGGCGACCGTGAGCGGGGTCGAGAAGTGGTAGATCCCCTGCGGGCGGGCGAGCGCCGCGTGCACGCCGTGGCCGAGCTCGTGCGCCATCACCAGCGCGTCGTAGGGGCGCGAGGTGTAGTTGAGCATCACGTAGGGGTGGCGCGAGGGCACCGTGTAGGAACAGAAGGCGCCGCCGCGCTTGCCGGGCGCTGGGGGCGCGTCGATGTAATCGCCGGTGAAGAACTCCTCGGCGACCGCGCCGAGCTCTTCGGAGAAGCCGCGATAGCAGTCGAGGACGAGCTCGCGCGCCTGTGAGTAGGAGATGCGGCGCTCGTCGCTGATCACCGGGGCCGCGCGGTCGTAGTGGGCGAGCCGCTCGACGCCGAGCAGCTTCGCCTTCAGGCGGTACCAGCGCTGCGCGATCCCGTAGCGGCCGGTGACCGCGTCGATCAGCGCCTCGACCGACTCGTCCGAGGCCTCGTTCGCGAGGTTCCGCGCCGCGAGCCAGTGCGGGTAGGAGCGCAACCGGTCCTTGACCGACTTGTCCTGAATCAGCGTGTTGAGGATGTAGGCGCGGGTGCGAAGCCCGGGCTCGAGGGCCGCGGTGACGTTCTCCGCCGTGACCTTGCGGAGCTCGCGGTCCGGCGACTGCAGGCGCGAGAGCGCGACCATGAGCTCGACCGGCTCCTCGGAGTCGGGCACCTCGACCGCGATTGCCGAGGTCAGCTCGGTGAAGAGGCGCGCGAACGCGGACGGCCCGGTGACGCCGGTCTCGGTGAGGATCTTCTCCTCCGGCTCGCTGAGCAGATGCGGCCGGTAGCGGCGCATCGTCCGCAGGTGGTGGCGGCAGAAGGCGAGCGCATCGTCGGCGATCAGCTCATCGGCCCGCTCGTCGTCGAGCTCGGTCCACTCGAGGTCGAAGAAGAGGACCGCGGTCTCGATCGCGGCGCCGCGCTCCTGCATCTGCTGGAGCAGTGCGCCACGCTCCGGCGAGGCGGTGTCGACGGAGAACCCGAGCGCCGCGTAGGAGCCGGCGCGACCGGTGATGTCGCCGAGCTCGGCGAGCGCGTTCATCGCCTCGGCGAGGCCGGCGGCGTCGAGCCCCGAGACCTTGCCGCGGTAGCGCTCGGCGAACGAGTCGGCGAGCTCCTGCGCGCGGTCGAGCAGCGCCAGCGCGCCGTCGGTGCCGCCGTCGTCGACGAGCGGCTCGAGGTTCCAGCGGGCCGCGGCGAGCTCCGCGTCCTGCTCCGGCGTGTCGGTGGTCTCCGTCGTTTCAGTGGTCATCGCCCAACACAATAGAAACCTCGGTCTCCCGGGCTCGGGAAGGTGGAGCGCCGTAACGTCGGCGGGATGAAGCTCCTCACCTGGAACGTCGCCGGCCGGGTGAAGCTCTTCGCCAACCAGGCCGGCGCAGTCGAGCGGACCGAGTCCGACTTCGTCTGCCTGCAGGAGATCCGGGCCTCGACCGCGCCACGGTGGGCGAAGGCGTTCGAAGCCATGGGTCTCCCCCACGTCGCCGACTCGAGCGCGTTCATGCAGGGCACCCGCACCTACTTCGTCGTCACCGCCAGCCGCTGGGAGCTGACGGAGCTGCCCGCGGTCGCCGGCCCGTATCCCGAGCGGGTGCTCTCGGTCGTCGCCGAGAGCCCGTACGGGCAGGTCGAGGTACACAACGCCCACGTGCCCCCGGCGCCGAAGCACGGGCTGACCAAGATCGAGACGCTCGAGGCGATGGTGGACCGCTTCGCACGGCCGAGCGCCCGCCATCGCATCGCCTGCGGCGACTTCAACGTCCCGAGGCTCGAGACGACGGAGGGCGAGGTGATCACCTTCGCCGACCGCCATCCCGAGTGCCTCGAGCGCTGGGACGCGGCGGAGCGCGCCCTGTTCGAACTGGGCGAGTGGGACCTCCCGGACGTCTTCCGCAAGCTGCACGGCTTCGAGCGCCGCGACGTCAGCTGGGTCCTGCACACGCGCAACCGGCGCAAGGCCGGCCTACGACTCGACCACGTCCTCGCCTCCGAGAGGCTCGGCGCGGTCGCATGCGACTACCACCACGAGTGGCGAGAGGCCGGGCTCTCCGACCACTCCGCCCTCGAGGCGGTGTTCGATCCGAGCCCGCTCTAGCGGCGGATTCCGACCTTCGTCACAACCGACTTGCCTGCCTTGAAGGCGGCGTCGCCGACGGACTTCACCGCGCCACCCGCGTTCGAGGCCGCCTGGCCGGCCGCGCGACGCGCGTCCTTGACGCTGTCCTGCGCCTGGCGCTGGAAACGGCTCGCAGCCGCCTCGCGTCCACGCTCGGATGACTCCTCGCGGACCTTGTTCCGCTCTCGGGTCGCCGCAGCCTTCTTCGCCGCAGCCGTTCTGTCTGCCTTTGTCTGTGTCATTTGGACTCCTTTAGTCGTCTCCCTAAGCCCTGCCCGATCGGGGCGGAGCTAACCGGCTTCTTGCTTGCGCTAGCTTCACCCGCAACGATGTCCTCCAAGGCAGATTTCGACGCGCTCGGGTGGCAGGCAGTGATCGAATCCCCCGCAATCGCGGGGCTGATCGTGGTCACGCGCCAGCGCGGGGGCGCGATCCGCGAGAGCCTCGCGATCGCGCGCGCCTACGCCGACGCGTTGAAGGAGCACAGGGGTCACGACCTGCTCGGCGAGATCGTCGAGAAGCCGCCGCACCTCGGCCCGCGCGACTTCTCCAGCGCCGAGGAGCTCCACGATCAGGGTCTCGAACGGATCCGCGCCGCGGTCGCGACGCTCGAGCCGAAGGCGTCGCCCGAGGAGCTCGAGGCCTACAAGCGCTTCACGCTCACCGTCGCCGAGCGGGCGGCGCAGGCCGACAAGTCCGGCGGCGTCCTTGGCATCGGCGGCGAGCGCGTCAGCGACGCCGAGGCGGCGGCGCTCGACGAGATCGCCGGCGCGCTCGGGATCGAGCGCACCCCTCCGGCTCCGGCCGACTCAGCCTGAGGCGTCGCGAAGCGACCGCGCGAGCTGCTCGAGGCCGCGCACCGCGGCCGCGCGCCGACGCTCGATCTCGGCCAGCTCGTCGGCGATCTCCTGCCTCTCGAGACTGGCGGCGAAGACGGCGTCGTCCGCCTGGTCGTGGGCCGCGCTGCGGATCCGGTCGGCCTCGGCCTCGGCGGCGCGGACGATCGCGCCCGCCTGAGCGTGTGCGCCGGCGATGATCTCCTCGGCGCGCGCCTCCGCGCCGCCGCAGATCTCGTTCGCGCGCTGTTCGGCATCGACCCGCAGTTCGGCAAACCTCCGTTGCCCGGCCCAGGATACGCCGATCCCCGTGGCCTGTCGGGCGGACGCTTTCGCATTCCCTGAATCGACGATCCAGCGGTTTCGCCGCCGCGGACGCGGGGATCTGGTCTCTACCGGGTCCCGGCGACACCACCCAGTCGCCGCAGCCTCGCCCGGTTCCGCCACCTCCCCCTTGGCGGGTTGCTGCGGTCAGCGGCGGTCGAGCGAGATCTCGACCGCCGCGCCGCGACTCGTGCGCAGCCGGCCGGCGTCGATCGTCAGCAGCCGCTTCTGCTTGTCGTAGCCGAACTTGCGGATCTGGCGGGTGCGCCCGCCGCTGCGGACCGCCACCCGCTTCGGCCTCGCGATCCCGTTCACCTTGATCACGTAGCGGCGCTTCCCCTTGGCGCCGGGGAACGTGCCCTGGCGCTCGCCGATGATGAAGGTCGCGGAGCCCTTGGACTCGCGCCAGTGAAGCGCCGTCCGCGCGCCCTCGCCCGACTGGTAGGCGAGCCCGTCGCCGGAGTCCTCGTAGAGATCGAAGGCGCCCTTGGCGCCGGTGAAGACGTCGAGAAGGAGCGGGTCGGGGGAGCCTGCGGCGCTGCGGATGTTCTTCTGCCGCGGCAGGATCGCGCCCGCGCGGGCGAAGACGGGCATCCGGTCGAGCGGCGCCTTCACCGTCCTCGTCCGCCCGCCGGCGTAGGTCCTGCCGGTGAAGATGTCGGTCCAGCGGCCGGGCGGGAACCAGACCTGGCGCCGCGAGCCCGCCTTCGCGATCGGGGCGACCAGGAGCCCGCCGCCGAACATGTACTGGGCGTCGGCCTTGTAGGCACCGCTCTCCTTCGGCCAGCTCAGGTACATCGGCCGCGCCAACGGCATGCCGGTGTCGTAGGCGTCCCGGCCGAGCGTGTAGGTGTAGGGGACGAGCGCCTCGCGCAGGCGCATGAACTCCGCCGCGATCTTCTTCGCCTTCCCTGTGTACTCCCAGGGCAGACGCGGCGCGTGGTCGGAGTGGAGGCGGAAGATCGGCTGGAAGGCGCCGAGCTGGACCCAGCGGACGTACTTCGCCGCCGGCAGCTGGTCGCCATTGAAGCTGCCGACGTCGTGGGACACGTAGGGCATTCCGATTCCGGCGCCTTCGAAGGCGGCGAAGTCGGTCTGGAACTCGAGCATCTTCCAGGTGTCGAAGGTGTCGCCGGTGAAGTGAATCGCGCTGCGGTGCTCGGCCCAGATCCCGGGCATCGAGATGCTCGAGTCGAGATACGTGCCGCCGACCCGCGAGAGCACCGGCCAGCGATCGCCCTGGGCACGCTCGCGCAGGGCGTAGAGGGAGTTGATCCAGGTGTCGGGCGTGACGCCCGGCGCCTCGACCCTGCTTTCGTCGCAGCACCAGTCGAGCCACCACGCGTCGACGCCGTCGGCCTCGAACGGCGCGTGCAGGCCGAAGTAGGACTCGACGTCCTCGGGCTGGCCCCAGTTCCAGCCGCCGCAGGTGACGTTGGGGTCGCGGACGAAGCGCTTGCAGCGGCCGGAGGCGTCCGGGAGGCCGCCGGCGGCCGCGCTCGCGGCCAGGTAGTTGGGATCGTCGGTGGCGATCGACGGATGGATGTTGAGGATCACGTCGAGCCCCTTGCCATGGGCCCAGTTGAGGAAGCGCCCCGGGTTGGGGAAGTAGACCTGCGTCCACTCCCAGCCGTTCCAGTCGTGGGGCGACTTGAAGTCCGTGTCGACGACGAGCACGTCCAGCGGCACCCGGTGCTTGTGGAACTGGGTGAGGAGCCGCTTGTAGTCCTTCTCGCTGTAGCCCTGGTAGCGGGAGAACCAGATCCCGAAGGCCGAGCGCGGCGGCAGCGGCGCGGCGCCGGTGAGGTTGCGGAAGTCGGCGAGGGCCTCGGCGTAGTTCGTCCCGTAGGCGAAGAGGTAGCCGTCCTGGTAGGCGCCGGGGCGGTTGGGGCGGACTGTGAAGCGGTTGCCGCCGGCCTCGAGCAGCGGCGAGGTCGTGTCGTCGAGGAGGTAGTAGCCGTCGCGCGAGAGGATCCCGTCGTGGAGGGGAACGGGGCCCGCCTGGTTGTCCAGCCCGCGGTACCAGCCGCCGAGGTTGCCCGGCGTGCCGGTTGCCGGCCGCGGCGCGTTCGGCGCCGCGAAGGCGGGCTGACCGCCGCCGCCGCCGGTGACCTCGACGCTCAGGTTCGAGCCGTTGATCGGGCCCGAGCCCGTCGTGTAGCGGAGCGTCATCGCGGGCGTGGTGATGACCCGGACGCCCCCCGTGACCGTGGTCTCGTACTCGACCCCCGGCAGGGCGCCGCGGTCGGGCACGGTGAGGGTCGGGCGGTTCTCGAAGTTGCCGTCGGCCGCGTACTCGACCCGGATCAGGGTCGGCGATAGGACCTCGAAGCGCGCCGGGCCGTCGACGATCGGCCCGCTCGCCGCCGAGGCGCTTGCGCATGCGACGAGCGCAAGCGCGAGCGCTCCCGCCGAAGTCAGCCGCAACCTCCCCATCCAGCCGCACACGCTACCGGCCCGCGCTGACACCACCTCACGTAGGCTGGCGCCGATGCGGCGGATCGCGGTTGGAGCCCTGTGCGCGGCGGCGCTCGCACTCGCGGCGCCTCCAGCGGCCGGCGCGGACGCGGGCCTCCGGGCGGGCGCCGGGCGCGCCGACATCACTCCGCCCACCGGCTACTTCCTCATGGGCTGGGTCCGCTCCGACGCCCGCGCCGCCGGCGCGCTGACCCGCCTCTATGCGCGCTCGCTCGTCCTCTCGAAGGGTGATCGCGGCAAGGTCGCGCTCGTCGCCGCGGACCTCGGCTTCGTCCCGGCCGGGCTCGTCGCGGACGTCGCCGAGCGCCTTGCGGGCCGCGGCTTCAGCCGCTCGAACATCGTCGTCTCCGCATCCCACACGCACTCGGGCCCGGCCGGCTACGGCAACTACACCGCGTTCAACTTCGTCGCCCCGACGGCGACGACGCCAACCGCCTTCGACCTCGGCCAGGCGCCCGACCAGCAGCTCTACACCTTCCTCGTCAGCCAGGTGGCGAAGTCGATCAAGCGCGCCGACCGCGATCGCGGCCCCGCCGCCGCCGGCTGGGGGCGTACCGAGCTCTATGGCGTGACCGAGAACCGCTCGATCGAGGCACATCTGGCGAACTACGGGATCGAGGCCGAGGTCGGCGAGGGCTCGGCGGCGCAGGCGCCGGGCGGCGAGCGGGCGACGATCGATCCCGACGTCGACGTCCTGCGGGTCGACAAGATCGTCGACGGCCGGCGGGTGCCGATCGGGATCTGGTCGACGTTCGCCAACCACGGCACGGTGGTCAAGCCGACCTTCCCCTTCTACAACGCCGACCACCACGCCGCCGCCGCGCGGATCGCCGAGGCTCGAATCCGAACGCGCGGCGATGTGCCGGCCGGCCAGGAGGTGGTCAACGCCTACGGCAACGCCGACCAGGGCGACATGACCGCGGGCCTCCGCTACACCGGGCCGGCCGGCGCATACGAGGTCGGGATGCTCGAGGCGCGCGCGTTCATGAAGGCGTGGCGAAAGGCCGGCAAGCGGATGTCCCGCTCGGTCGAGCTGCGGCGGCGGTGGACGGTCGAGTGCTTCTGCGGACGCGACACCGCGGTCGGCCCCGTCGACGACGGCGCCGTCGTCGGACTGCCGTTCCTCACCGGCTCCGAGGAGAACCGCGGCCCGCTCTACGACGTCACCGGGGTCCCGTTCGAGGGCCGGCGCCTACCCGCGGGCAGCGGGCCGCAGGGCGTCAAGATCCAGGCGATCCCCGACCTCGGCGCGACCTTCCCCGAGGCGACGCCGCTGACCACGGTCCGGGTCGCCGACCGGGCGATCGTCACCGTGCCGGGCGAGATGAGCGCGGCGATGGGCAAGCGGCTCAAGGGGGCGGCGGAGGAGGCCGTGCGCGGCTCCGGGATCCGCGAGGTGGTGATCTCCGGCCTCGCCAACGACTTCCTCCAGTACATCGTCACGCCCGAGGAGTACGACCGCCAGCACTACGAGGGCGGCTCGACGCTGTTCGGGCGCGCCGAGGGCGTCTTCATCCAGGAGCGGCTGATCGCGTTGCTCGAACTGCTCGTCGCCGGCGAGCCGGCGCCGGCGCCCTACCCCGACGACCCGCGGAACGGGATCACCGACGACGAGCCGCCGTTCCCGACCGGGGCCGACAGCGGGTCCGCTGTCTCCCAGCCCGCCGCGATCGAGCGCCTCGGCCACGCGGTCTTCGCCTGGCGCGGTGGCGCCCGCGGCGCCGACCGCCCGCTCGAGCGCCGGTTCATCACGATCCAGCGGCGCACGGACGGCAGGTGGCGGCGAGCCGCAGACGACCTCGGCCTGCGGATCCTCTGGACGATCGACGCGGACGGCACCTACGAGGCCAGCTGGGAGCCGTCGGTGAACGCGCGGCTCGGCACGTACCGCTTCCTCGTCACGGCCAACCACTACCGACTCACCTCGAAGCCGTTCGAGCTCGAGCCGACGAGCAGCCTGCGCGCACGGGTCGCGCGCCGTGCGGGCGAGCGGGTCGTCGTCCTGCGCTATCCCGAGGCGGTCGAGAACGTCGACTTCGCCTGGCGGCCGCGCGAGGCCGTCGCGCTGCGGGCGGCGGACGGCCGCTGGGCCGACCGCTACGGGAACGTCGCCCGCAACCGACGCTGACGAGCCCGGAGCGTCACAATCGCCGCGATGGCAAAGGCTTACTGGATCAGCCTGGTTCGCTCGATCAGCGATCCGCAGAAGGTGGCGGACTACGCAGCGCTCGCAGGCCCCGTGATTCGCGCGGGCGGCGGCCGCTTCCTCGTCCGCGGCCAGCCGGCGACTGTGTTCGAGGCCGGACTCATGGAGCGCACCGTCGTGATCGAGTTCGACAGCGTCGAGCGGGCGGTCGCCGTGCACGACGGCCCCGAGTATCAGCAGGCGCTGGGCGTGCTGGGCGACGGGGCCGCGCGCGACCTCCGCATCGTCGAGGGCGCGCCGCAGGAGGAGCGTTGAGGGCCGCAGCGGCGCCGGCGGCGGTCGTCGGCGCGCTCATCTGGGCGCTCGTCGGGGCGGCCGCGAGCCAGGCGCAGACGGCGAACACTCCGGTGATCCCGATCACCGGCACCGAGTCCGGCAGCTCCGCCCCGGAATACATCGGCGCCCCGGCCACGCCCGACCCGATCAAGCAGAAGTGGCGGCCCGAGCGCAACCCGTTCATGGCGGCGGGCTCGAACTCGAACCTCCACAACGACGCCTACATGACCGATGCCTACCGGCGCATGGGCCCCCTCGGCAGCGGGACGACGGCGACGTCCGCGTTCTTCGCCCGCGAGTGCGGCTCGGTCACCTTCGACAGCGCCGGGCGGATCATCACCGTCTGCGTCGGCGTCGACAGGCCGGTGCTGGCGATGCTCGACCCGCAAACGCTGGCGCCGCTCGCCACCTACAACCTGCCGCTACGCGATCTCGGCACGCTCGCCAACCTCTTCACCGGCTTCGCCGGCGGCGGCTACTTCTACCTCGACAACCTCGACCGTGCCGTCGTCCCGACCTCGACCCGCCACATCGTCGTCGCGCGCGCGGCGCCCCCGACGTTCGAGATCGTCGCCGACTACGACGTCAGCGGGGTCGTCGGCGCCGGTGACGGGATCGTCTCCGCGCTGCCCGACTGGAAGGGCCGCATCTGGTTCGTCTCGAACAAGGGCAAGGTCGGCTGGGTGAACCCGAAGGACGGATCGGTCCACTCCATCGACCTCGACGAGCCGATCCACAACTCGTTTGCCGTCGACGAGACCAACGGCGTCTACGTCGTCTCAGACGCGGCGCTCTACCGCTTCCAGGCGCGCCGCGGCGAGGTCGAGACCTCGTGGCGGCGGACCTACGACAACGTCGGGATCGAGAAGCCCGGGCAGACGCAGGCCGGTTCGGGGACGACGCCGACGCTGATCGGCAGGGGCCGGGTCGCGATCACCGACAACGCCGACCCGATGAACGTCGTCGTCTACCGCCGCCGGGCCGACAGCCGCGGGAAGGAGATCTGCCGCGAGGCGGTCTTCGACGCCGGGGCGAGCGCCACCGACCAGTCGCTGATCGCGGCCGGCCGCTCGCTGATCACCGAGAACAACCACGGCTACAGCGGCGTCGCCTCGGTCGAAAGCGGCCGAACCACGACGCCGGGGTTGCAGCGCGTGGAGGTTCGCAAGCGCAGGTGCCGAACCGTGTGGAGGAGCAATGAGATCGCACCTTCGGTGGTTCCGAAGGTTTCTTTGAAGGCGGGCCTCGTTTACACGTACACGAAGCCGCCAGATCCGACCGGGGACGACGGTTGGTACTTCACCGCACTCGACTTCGACACTGGAGAGACGCAATTCAAGCGCTACGCGGGCTCCGGGCTCGGCTTCAACAACAACTTCGCGCCGGTGACGATCGGGCCGGACGGGACCGCCTACGTCGGCGTCCTCGGGGGGTTGACGCTCTTCCGCGACGCGGGGTAGGCGCGTTCGCCTGTGCCGCCGCGATCGTCGCGGCGGGTGCGGCGCCCGGTTTCGCCGCCGGCCCCACGCCGCCGAGCGGACCCCGGATCCCGGGCATCGACGTCTCCCGCTTCCAGGCGGCGATCGACTGGCCCCTGGTCGCCGCCGACGGCAAGCGTTTCGCCTTCGTCCAGGCGAGCCGCGGCAAGGGCAACGACTGCGACGTCAAGCCCGGCAACTGCGGTCTCGACAAGTACTACGACTTCAACTACGCCGAGGCGAAGGCGGCAGGCCTGAGGGTCGGGCCGTACCACCGCGCGTTCGTCGGCGGCACCGGGCGGCGGACCGCGAAGCTCGACGCAAAGCGTGAGGCGCGCGTGTTCATCGAGTCGGTCGGCACACTCGAGCCCACCGACCTGCGCCCGGCGCTCGACATGGAGCCCCCGTTCGGCAATCTGACCTCGCGGCAGCTGCAGCTCTGGACGACGACCTGGCTGCGCAAAGTGGAGAACGCGTTCGGCGCCAAGGCGATCATCTACACCGGCTCGTCGAGCTGGAGCTCGCTCGACCAGACACCGCAGTACGCGCTCGCCGGCCACCCGCTCTGGGTCGCCAACTGGCACGTCCCCGCCCCCCTGGTCCCGGCCGGCGACTGGGGCGGCTACAGCTGGAGCGTCTGGCAGTGGGCGAGCGACGGCGAGGTCGACGGGATCAACGGCAACGTCGACCTCAACTGGCTGCGCGGCGGCTTCGGGCCTCTGAGCGTCGGCGGCGTCGCGGGCGGTGTCACCGAGCCGGGCTAGCGGCCCGCCTCAGCGCAGCGTCAGGCCGATCGTCTTCCGGGCGGGATTCCCGACCGCGTCCGCGGCGCGCCCGTCGACCTCGAGCTTCAGCCGCTTGGCCTTCGCGACCACGCGCTCGCCCTTCTCGGTCAGCTTCGCCGTGAACCTGTTGCCGCCCTCCGTGAGCTCGCGGCGCGCGGTCGCGATCGCCGCGCCGCCGGAGGCCCTGCGCACCTTGAGGACCAGCGTGGCATCGGCGTTGAGGCCGGCGCGCAGGCGCAGGCCGCCGGCCTTCTCGACCTCGTCGAGCTTGCGATCGAAGGCGTCGAGGCGGAGCTTCAGCTGCAGCCCGCCGCCCACCCCTGCGCCGCCGCCGACGTTGATCTGGCCTTTCATGAACGTGTGGACCGAGCAGAGGAAGTCGTAGCTGCCGGCTCCCAGCTTCTCCGCTCCCACGACCGGAACCTCGACGCCGAATCCGACCGTGTCGGAGCGAAACAGCGCCTTGCCGCCCGGGCCGACGCCGGTTGCGGTGACGTCGTGGGGAGCACTCAGGTCGAGGTTGAGGAAGCTGACGCTCTCGCCGGGCGCGATCTCGATCGTGGGGTTGTTGTAGGCGACCGGCGAGGGCCCGGCCGAGATCTGCGCCGCCGACGCGGCACCCGGTACCGCGAGCGCGAGGGCCGCGGCGGCGAGGAGGGCGCGCGGCCTCAGTTCGGCACCACCTCGAAAGCGCCCCGCATCCACGGGTGGATGCGGCAGAAGTACGAGTACTTGCCCGGATCGAGGTCGGGGGGCGTCGTCGCGGTCGGGTTCGCGCTGCCGCCGTCGATCAGGTCGAAGCCGAGCGTGCCCGAGTCCCAGACGCCGTCCGGGAGCGGGTAGTTGGCGACGTAGGGCCCGCTGCACGGCCAGCGGCAGGTGGTCACCGAATGGCGGATGTTGAGCGACTGATCGAGGTTGAAGAAGCTGAGCGACGTGCCCTCCCTGATGCGGACGGGCGCCCCCTGCTCACCCGACATCGCGCGGTCCCCCGGCTGGTACTGGAAGTTCGCGATCGTGACGTTGTTCGTCTCCACCCCCGGAGGCTGCTCGTCCATCGGGCGCTCGCACGGCGGCGCGCCGAAGCGCTTGCCGCAGACCTTGTCGGTTGCGTGATGGCCCCAGCTGCGGTTCTTGACGCCCTCGCGCGGGTCGACCTTGGGCCGCTTCTTCGCCGTCGGCCCGACCAGGTAGGGCTTGCAGCGGCCCTCGGGCGGCTGCGACTCGTCGATGTAGAAGCCCTGATGGGTCATCACCTGGTACCAGGCGTGGCGCTTGTTCTCATAGATGCCGCTGATCCGGATCCGGTCGCCCTCGTGGATCGGCGCCCGGAACGCCGGGTTCGTGACCTCCATCTGGAAGTCCTCGCTGAACGGCACATCGGCGCGCCAGAGCGCATCCGACTTGAGGAGGACGGTCCCTCCGTAACCGCCGCCACTCGACGGGCATGGTCGTGCGACGGACCCGTAGTTCTCGGTGATCACGCGCAGGCCGCCCGGGTGCAGGTGGCTGCCGGTGCCGATCAGCGTGCCGTCGATCGGCGACGTCCACTCGATCGGGCCCGCGGGATCGTCCTCCGGGGTCTCGAACGTACCGTCCTTGCTCTTCGGATTGCGCGGGACATCGAACGTGCGGCCGAAGAGCACGCCGCGGACCTCGTGGTAGTCGCGCCCGTCGTCGAGCGTGTTGAGCTCCGCCATGGTCCCGTGGACGAAGGTGATGTCGAGCATGATCCAGACCAGCATCGTGCCCGGGGTCTTGTTGTGGAGCATGTAGATCATCGGCTGCGGCTCGGAGAGCCCGATGTGGCCGCCGTAGACCGGACCGTTCGGGTCGGCGGCGCTTCGCTGCTCGAAGTTGGCGCGCGTCTCCTCGTCGCCGTTGCCGAAGAACCAGTCGCCGAGGCCGCCCAGGTAGTTGTCCGTCTCACTCCCCGGGTTGACGCTGAACCAGTGCGCGTGGTGAATGTGCGCCGTCTGGTGAGCCGGCTCGGTCCCGTCGGCCACGAGGCGCATCCCGGGCTCGACCGAGGTCACCATCCCACTGCGAAGGGGCAGGGTGAGGTCGATCCGGTTCATGTCCCAGCCCGGCGGGATGGGATACGGGCCGTAGAAGAACTTCAGCTTCTCCTTCGTCCCGGGTGGCCGGGGGACGAAGCGGTCGCCGATGTCGAGGACCGGATCGAGCGGGTTGATGTTCGTCTGGTCGGCGAGCGCGGTGCCGCCAGCGCCGGGCAGGAGAAGGAGCACGGTCGCACACAGCGTTGTCGCCAGCCCGCCGAGCGCGCCGACGCGCATCCGTCCGGACCTCGTGCCGGCGGCGGGACCGTGGACACCGTGTGCGCCTGGCCTGATTGCCTATCCCCTAAATTCCCCGCGCTCAGCAATAGCGCGGATTCGCACGATCATAACCCGCCGGGCGGCAGCGCTGCACAGCCACCCTGCTACCCCGCCCGCTCGGCCTCCCGCAACTCGATCCGCCGGATCTTCCCGGTCAGCGTCTTCGGCAGCTCGTCGACGAACTCCACCTTCCGCGGGTACGCGTAGGCGGAGAGGTTGCCGCGGACGAACTGCTGGATCTCCTTCGCCAGCTCGTCCGACCCCTCGTAGCCGTCCGCGAGGACGATGAACGCCTTGACCACGTTGCCCTTGATCTCGTCGGGTGAGGCGACCGCGGCCGACTCGCGCACCGCCGGGTGCTCGATGCAGGCGGACTCGACCTCGAACGGGCCGATCCGGTAGCCGGCGGCGATGATGACGTCGTCGGCGCGGCCCGCGTACCAGTAGTAGCCGTCCTCGTCGCGCTCGGCGGCGTCCTTGGTGTGGAACCACTCGCCGGCGAAGTCCTCGGCGCTCGCCTCCGGGTTCCGCCAGTAGCCGAGCGGATAGTGCGGGTTCGACCGCGCGCGCAGGCAGATCTCGCCGCGCTCGCCGACGCCCAGTGGCCTCTCGTCCTCATCGAGGATCTGGACGTCCCAGCCGGGCATCGGCTTGCCCATCGAGCCCTCGCGGACCTCCATGAAGGGGAAGTTCGCGCACAGCGGATAGGACTCGGAGAGGCCGTAGTAGTCGAGCACCGTGAGGCCGTACTGGTCGCGGAACCAGCGGATCGCCTCGGGGTTCAGGGGCTCGCCCGCCGAGCAGACGCGGCGGAACTTCTGCGGGTAGCGCTCGCCCGCGTCCTCGATCGCCATCATCGCCCGCATCGCGGTCGGGGTCGTGAACACGTTCGTGACCCCGTGGCGGGAGAGCACCTCGAGCTGCTTGTGCGGGTCGAAGCCACCCTCGCGCGCGTAGACGAACTGGGTCGCGCCGAGGCGCCAGGGGCCGAGGAGCGGCGAGATCCCCGCGGCCCACGCCCACTCCCCCATGCCGTGGAAGAGCTCGCCGTCGGAGACCTCGTGGCAGTAGGCGAACTCCTCGTGGCCGAGGATGTAGCGGTGGGCGTGGAGGATCCCCTTCGCGAGCCCGGTCGTACCGGAGGTGTAGTAGATCTGGGCCGGGTCCTCGGCCGACGTGTCGACCGTCTCGAACTCGTCGCTCGCGTCGGCGAGCAGCTCCGGGTCGAGCACGATCACCTCGTCGACCAGGTCGCCCGGCATGCGCTCGGCGTTGTCGGCATCGGTGACGAGCACGCGCGGCTCGGAGTCCTTGATCCGGTGGCGGATCCCGTCGTCGCCGTAGAGGACGGAGAGCGAGAGCAGGATCGCGCCGTTCTTCCAGGCGCCGAGGAACATCGCCGCGGTCTCGGCGGAGGCGGGTGCGCAGACGGCGACCCGGTCCTCGCGCTCGACCCCGTGCGCCCTGAGGACATTCGCCGCCTTGTTCGCGAGGCCACGCTGCTCGCCCCAGGTGACCTCGCGCTGGTTGCCGCGGAAGTCCTCGAAGACCATCGCGAGCTTGTCGTCGGGGTGCTTGTCGCAGACGTCCGCGGCGATGTTGTAGCGCTCGGGCACGTTCCACTCGTGCGCCGCGCAGGCCTCCTCGTAAGTCGTCGAACCGCTCACCTCGCTCACTCTTTCACCGCCGTGGCGCCCGCGCAAACCCGCGCGCCGCCGCCCTACGCTCACGCGCATGGAAGCGGCCGAGATCCTCCTCGTCGCCGCCGTGTTGGCCGGGATGTGGGTCCAGGCGACGATCGGCTTCGGCTTCGCCTTCTTCGCCGCGCCCGCGGCCTTCGCCGCGCTGCCGCCCGAGCGCGCGGTGACGCTGCTCGTCCTGCTCGCGATCCCGATCGGCCTCCTCGTCCTCCACGGGGAGGGGCGGCAGGCGAGCTTCGCGGGTCGCGCCGTCGCCTACCTCGTCGTCGGCGCGCTGCCCGGGATGCTGGTCGGTGTCTGGGTGCTCGGGGCCGTCGACCACGAGGCGCTCCAGATCGCCGTCGGCGTGGTCGTGCTCGCCGGGGCGGCGGTCCAGATGCGGGCCGCAGCGGCAGCCCGGGCGGCCCCGGTCGAGAGGGACGCGTCGGGGATCGAGGTGGCGATCGGCGTCGTGGCCGGCGTCCTGACGACGTCGGTCGCCGTCAACGGGCCGCCCCTCGTCCTCTCGCTCACCCGCCTCGGCCTGCGCGGCGGCCGGCTGCGCGACTCGCTCGCGGCGGTCCTGGTCCCGATCGCGATCCTCGCCCTGCCGCTCGTGATCCTGCTCGCACCGGGCGAACCGATCGACGCCCTCCCCCGTGGCTGGGCGACGGCGCTCTGCTTCCCCGCCCTCGTCATCGGTCACCGCCTCGGCGCCGCCACATTCGGCCGCCTGACCCCGGGCTCGCACCACCGCATCGTGCTCAGCGCGGCTGCACTCGCGGGGACGTTGAGCATCGTGACCGCGGTCGTCTGACAACCTGCCGCACGATGGCCAAGGGGCAATCCGACCCTCACCAGTACGTCCGCCTTCCCGGCGGCGTTGCCGGGCCGCTGCGGCGGATCGGCACGCGGGTCGCGGTCGCGGTCGGCCTGATCGTCCTGGTCGCCCTCGTCACGTACATCGGCCGCGACGGCTACCTCGACCCCGAGGACGACTCGATCAGCGTCCTCGACGCCTTCTACTACTCGACCGTCAGCATCACGACGACCGGCTACGGCGACGTCCGCCCGGTCTCCGACGAGGCGCGCCTCTTGACGACGATCATCGTCACGCCGGCGCGGGTGCTGTTCCTGATCATCCTCGTCGGCACGACTCTGGAGATACTTGCCGAGCGAAGCCGCGAGGCATTCCGCCTCGCGCGATGGAGGAAGCGCTTGCACGACCACACGATCATCTGCGGCTACGGGACGAAGGGGCAGAGCGCGGTGCGCACGCTGCTCAGCAAGGGCGTCGCGGCCGACGCGATCCTCGTCATCGACGACGACGCCGGCGCCCGCACCCGTGCGACCAGCGACGGACTCCCGGTGATGGCCGGCAGCGCCGCCGACGGCGCGGTCCTCGGCGATGCGGAAATCGCGAAGGCGAGCGCGGTCGTCGTCGCCGTCGATCGCGACGACACCGCCGTCCTGATCACGCTCACGGCGCGCGAGCTCAACCCAACTGCGACGATCGTCGCCTCGGTCCGCGAGGAGGAGAACGTCCACCTCCTCCACCAGAGCGGCGCCAACGCGGTGATCACCTCCTCGGCGGCAGCCGGGCGTCTGCTCGGGCTCTCGACCGAGACACCGCAGATCACCGAGGTGCTCGAGGACCTGCTCACCGTCGGCGAGGGCCTCGACCTCGCCGAGCGCGAGATCACGGAGGCCGACGCCGGCCCGATGCCGCGCGCGGCCCACGAGGCGGTCGTGCTCGCGGTGGTGCGCGGCGGCGAGCTCTTCCGCTTCGACGACGAGCGCGTCGCGATCCTCGAGCCCGGCGACCGGCTGGTCGAGCTCTTCAGCCACAGGCACTGACGCGGGGCGGTCATGCCCGCCGCCCCGCGCCTGCGCTGGTGGTTGAGCCTTCGACGCTAGGGGACCTCGGCCGCGTGCCAGGCGGCGGCGAGTGCGGCGCCGCTCGGGGCGCTACCCACGATGCCCGCGGTCGCGTTCCGTAGCTCGAGCAGGTTGTTGCCGGCCGGTGAGGGCAGGCCGACGCGACTGTTGATCGCCGCGTCGAGCAGGTTGAGGAGGCCGCAGCCGCGCGCCTTCGGCGCCGCGAACGTGTCGTCGATCAGGGTCACCTCACGTGGAGACGCCTGAATGAAGCTGGCCTGGCTCCCGAGCGGGTCCGGGAGGAACTCGATCTTCGTCGCGAGCGGTGTCTGACGCGGCTTCAGGACGATCGGGTCAGCGTTCGAGCCGATGTAGCAATTCGGCCCCAGCACCGGGTTTCGCAGGTGCACCTTCACCGGGATCGTGACCAGCGGCCTGCCGTTCGTCGGCGCGAAGAGGTCGAAGCTGGTGATCGGGCCGGCGAGCTCGACCGTCGCCGTGACGCCCAGCGGACCGCTGGTGAGCGCTCGGTTCAGCTCGCGCACGATCGGGGCGAGCAGCAAGTTGTTCGGCACCTGCAGCTCGATTCCGGCGAGGCCGCCGGGCACGTTGACCGGATCGCCCGCCATGTAGCCGGGCGGGATCGGGTTGCGGACCCCGGGTCCGGTGCCACCGAACTGGAGCTCGACGTGGCCCGTCTTCGCCGTCGTCTTGCCGAGGACGAACGTGCCCTCGGTCGAGTTGCTGGCGACGCACCCGTTGCCGGTGTTCGCGACCGCCTGCATCAGCGGATGGTCCACCGGACAGCGGTTGAACGGAGCCCACGGCCCCTGCAGCTCGACCGCGCCCGCGTTCGCCGGCAGCGCGATCGCCGCTACGAGTCCAGCCGCAAGCGCAAGTCGCGCCCGCGTGATCAGATCGCCCATGCCCATGCCTGCTCCTCGTCCTCCCCCTCGCTACGGCAGCCCCCATCGGCCGCCGACCAACGACGCGATCCTCGCGACCGGCGGCCACGAGGTCAAACGCTTTGAGGATCGGTCAAAGGTTCGCGACCGGGTGGTGCCCGTTGCCATTCGAGGCGACGGGCACCGAGGCGTTGGCGCGCGGGATTCGCTCGCGGATGATGCGCGCGACGGCGTTCACGTCGACCGGCTCATCCCCACGAGGCTCCCGGCTCGCGATCGAAGCGATCCGGCGCGGGCCGTCGATCACAACGCCCTCGAGCTTCAGCCTGCGGAGGCGCGGAAGGCCGTCGACGATCGTGGTCGAGATCACGGCGCGGACGTCGGTGTTGCCGAGGCCCTTGGCGAGGAGGATCGCGCGGACCTTGGCGAGGTCGTGACAGAGGTCGTCGATCAGCTCGGTGCGGTCCTTGCGGTTGATCCAGAGGCGATCGTCGTGGACGCGGACGCGGCCGGAGAGGTTTGTGGCTTTGATCACCGTGACCCCGCCGGGGCCGACGGCGACGTAGTCGACGCCGGCGCGGCCGTCCGGGACGTTGACGTCGTCGAGGACGACGGTGCCGCGAGGGACTGGGAACCTCTTCGGCTTCACGGGGGTGAGCTGCGTCGCCTCGGGACCGACGGGGCGAACGGCGGGCTTCGGGCCGCGGGTCGACTTGTTCCCCCGCCGCTCGCCGAACTTCACGCCTCGAGAATGCTTCTTCTGCTCCCAGCGGCCCCGCAGGCTCTTCCGCTGGATCCCCTCGCCGAGGTGGCGATGCTCGAAGCCCCTGGCGGATTCGGGAACCTCGGGGGCGGAGCCGTTGACTGCCATGCCTCCCCCATCGGCACCTGGGGGCTAGCCCTCAACCGAAGGAGGCCCGTACATTCGTCGATACTCGCTCGGGCGCGGGGTCGGGCGGCGGTCGAGGAACACCGGAGCTCCGCGATTCGGAGCCGCGGCGGCGTGGCAGAGGTAGCAAGCCCCGCAGAGGCGGTCGCCGCGCGTGGTCTCATAGCCGGCGTTGAGCGAGAGAGGGACGTGGCAGTGGGCGCATTCCGGGGGTGCCATGCGCTCCCTATCGACGCATAGGGGCTGGCCCTTAGGCGGGCGGGGGCCGGGCCGCACAGACGTCCAGACCGCCCGGCCATCGCGCGAAGTCGCGCAGGGCGGTCCCCCGCCGCTGTCAAGGTTTGCGCCCTGTGACCGACTGGAGGGAGATGAGACACATTTGTCTGCTCGCCGTCGGTCTTTCGATGTTCGGGCTCGGGGTCATCCCGAGTCCGGCGTCGGCCGCTTCTACAACCGCAACCGTCAGCGACATCGCCGACGGCGACACGATCGAGGTGCGCCTCCGCGACCGGACGGAGTCGATCCGCCTGATCGGCATCGACACGCCGGAGGTCTACTTCGGGGCGGAGTGCGGCGGAGCGCAGGCGTCGGCCTCGATCAAGCGCATGCTCCGACCCGGCGACCGGGTGACTCTTCTTCGCGACCGCTCGCAGGACAACCGCGACGGCTACGACCGTCTGCTCCGCTACGTCGAGCTCCGAGGGCGAGATCTCGGCCGCGTGCAGATCCGGCGAGGGTGGGCCGAGTCGTACGTCTACGACGCAGCCTTCAACCGGGTCGGGAGCTACGACCGAGCCGAGCGCACGGCGGCGCGCAGCCGGCGCGGTGTGTGGGCCCGCTGCGACGGCGACTTTCACGAACCGCTGTAGCCGGCCGCTCACACACCTCGGGGCGCGTGGCATCTAGCGTTCGGCTCTCGTGTCGAACTTCTTCTCCGATCCACCCCTGCCGCAGGACCCGGCCGCGCGCGACGCGATGCGCCGGCGACTCAACGCGATCGCGATCGTCGCGATCGCGGATGCGGTGCTGCTGGCGGTGCTGCTCTGGGCGTCGCTTTCAGACCATGAGGGAGCCGTGCACGTGCTCGGGCCGATCCACGGCTTCGGCTTCCTGGCCCTGCTCTACATGTGCGTCCGCGGCGCTGGCGAGCGGCAGTGGGGCTGGTGGTTCCCGGCGATCGTCGTGGTGACGCTGGGTCCGCCGGGGTCGCTGATCGGGGACTGGATCGTGCGGCGGAGGTTGGCCGCCGCCTAGGCCGGCTCCGCTATCCGCGGCCGAGCACGAGCTCCCGCACGACTGCGATCGCGGCGCGGTGGCCGCTGCCCATCGCGATCGAGACCTGCTGCGGCGCGACGGCGAGGTCGCCCGCCGCGTAGACACCCGGCACGGTCGTGGCTCCCATCCCGTCGATCTCGACCAGACCCATCTCGGTCAGCCCGAGACCGAGCCGCTCGGGAATGCTCCCGCGGCGGTGGAGCGGCGCGTGAACGAGGATCGCGTCGCAGGGGACCTCGGATCCGTCACGGCGAACGAGCGCCTCGAGGGTGCCGTCCTCGACCCGGAGGCCGGCGACCTCGGCCGGGTCGACGACGGTGACGTCGTCGCTCCACAGACGCAGCAGGGTCGCCTGGTGCTCCGCCATCTCCCCCTCCCCGCAGACCACGAGCCGCTGGTCGCGAACCTCCCAGCCGTGGCAGAACGGGCAGTGAAAGACGGCGTTCCCCCAGTGCTCGCGAAAGTCCGGCACGTCCGGCACCTCGTAGTCCATTCCGGTCGCCAGGATCAGCGTGCGGGCGCGCACCTCGCCGCCGTCATCGCCGAGCTCGACGACGAAGCCGTCGCCCTCGGCGCGCGCGTCGAGCGCCTCGGCGTCCCGGATCTCCACCGTCTCGTAGCCGCGCAGCTGCTCGTGAGCGCGCTCGTAGAGCTCGGCCGGCGTCGTCTCCTCCTGCGCGAGCAGGCCGCCGACGTGCGGCGCGGGCAGGTTGCTCTGGCCGCCGCGGTCGAGAACCAGCGTCCTGCGGCGCGCGCGACCGAGGACGAGCGCCGCGCTGAGCCCGGCGGCTCCGCCGCCGACGATCACGCAATCGCGGTCCGTGCTCACCCGGTCAGCCTAGCAACTGATGAGAATCGTTCTCATTCTGCCGAGCGGCCGGGGACGCGTGGGCGCGGGCCGAGGGGTCCCGGGCTCCAGAACGGCCCGATCACGTTCGGTCGTCGCGATTCGGGGCGCCGAGACTCGGTCGACCGCGCGAGGACGTCCGCGCCGCGCGGACCCCAGAGACGGAAGTAGCACGGTGCGCAGAGGACGTCGCCGCGAGGAGTCTCGTATCCGGAGCGCTCGGCGACCTCGTCGAGGCACTGCGCGCATCGCTGGTCGGCGGCCATGTTCTCCCTATCGGCGGGCGGCGGCAAGTACTTAGTCCGGACCGCTCGCGTGGCGGACAGGCTTGGCCCTCGCGAGGTCCGACCCGAGGGGGAGAACCGGTCGGGCCCAGCGCCTCTTACGACCATGACCCAAGCCACCCCACCCCTCCTGGCCCGCGAGCTGATCGAAGAGATCATCCGGACCTGCTTCACGATCACCGACACGCTCGACGACCTCGTCGACTCCGTCCCGGAGGACGCATTCCCCGGCGAAGACAGCGCCATGGTGCTCGTCGAGATGGTTGCCGGCAGCTGCACCCCAGCGATCGAGGCCGCAGGCGAAGAGACCTGCCGCGCCGCGATCGCCCTACTGGGCGCCGTCCGCGATCGCTTCATCGACGACCTGCGAACCGCGGCGGCGCTCGCCCGAGGGGAGGGAGCGTCTGAGGCGTAAAGTATGGGCACTATGGCCACAAAAATGGGTATTCGCGAGCTGCGCGACAACCTCACCTCGGTGATCCGTCGCGTTCAGGGCGGTGAGACGGTGGAGGTCACCAATCACGGCGCTCCGGTAGCGATCCTCAGCCCAATCCCATCCGACCGGGTCGCTCGCCTCGTCGCGAGCGGCGACGTTGTTGCGGCCACGGCCGAGGCCCGACCGCCCAACCGGCACCCCATCACGACGGGCACAAGCGCTAGTCAGGCTCTCGAGGACGACCGCGCTGAGCGCTGAGCAGCAGATCGCCTACGTCGACTCCTCGGCCCTGGTGAAGCTGGTGATCGAAGAGCCCGAGAGCTCCGCGCTCGAGCGCCGGCTCGCCGGCCTCATCGTCGCGACGAGCGCGATCGCCCTGGTGGAAGTCGTCCGCGCCGCGAAGGTGGCCAACCCATCCGCGGCGACGGTCGAGACGGCACGCAAACTGATCGCCTCGTGTCTCCTCGTCACGGTCAACTACGCGATTCTTCATGCGGCCTCACAGCTCGCATCCGGCTCGGTGCGCTCACTCGATGCGATCCACCTCGCCAGCGCCATCAGCGTGCGGCCCGACGAGCTCGTCGCCTACGACCGTCGCCTGCTCGCCGCCGCCGCTGAGCACGGCCTAGCAGTCGCGAGTCCCGGCGCGGGCGATCCGGCGACGGGTTGAGGACTGGAGCGGCTTCGCGGTCTACTACTCCGGCTCTCGATAGTTGGTGGCGCGCTCGAGTAGGTGAAACGCCCGTCCGAGGTGTGGCTGGTTGAGCGCGGGTGTTTCGTCGCCGTATAGCGATCTAGTGCTTTGCCCCGCCTGATCAACCTCGAGCTCTCGGACCAGCTCAGCGAGGCGAGCGGCCAACTCCGGCCGCTCCCGCCCCACCGCATCGATCGCATCGCGGATCGCGGCAGCGGCGACCCGAGGGCTCGGGCCCTCGAGGTCGCGTTCCGCCTGGGATTCGGACTCAGACGGCTCGACGCTTGACATCGTCGTCGCCCTCATCGATCCGGTCCGAGAGAAGCGCCTGGTCGACCCGGTACTCATCCGGAGCGTCGCGGAACTTCTTCGCCCGTGCGCCGGAGGCGCGCAGCGCCGCGTCGTAGCCCGCCGGCGAGGCAGGCACGTTGAACGACTTACCGCGGCCGACGATGCCGACGCGAGAGCTCTCAGCCCAGGCGTCTTGGTTGGCGCCCAGGTAGATGAACTCCCACCCGCGCTTCTCGCGCTCGAGGATCAACGTGCGGACGTCGCGGCTGGACGTCTCGCTCGAGTTCTCGAACCCGTCGGTGAGGACCACGAGCATCGCGCGGTGGCCCTTCTTCACCCGCTTGTCCATCGAGCGGATCGTGTGGACCACCGCGTCGTTGAGCGGCGTCGCACCGCGCGGCGAGTAGGCGTCCGGGCCGAGCGTGTCGACCTCGGCGACGGGAATGCTCCTGAACTTCGTCCGCACGACCTTGTCGTTGCCGTGGAGGTCGAACATCCCCAGCGTCGCCAGGACCCGGGTGCCGTTCTGGTCCGAGGCCAGCTTGGCGACGAACTCGTTGATCCCGCCGATCACCGCGGACTGGTTGCCCTGCATCGACCCGGACTCGTCGACCAGGAGGCCGACGTGGAGGGTGTCGTTGGTGGGCTTCTTACCGTTCTTGCTCATGAGTGGACTCCTTTCGGTTGTCCGCTCAGTCGTCGCGCGAGTGCGGTTCCTGACGCGCGCTAGCGTCCGGCCCGTGAGCACCTCGCCGCGTCAGAACCGGGTCGATCCTTGGGGCGAGCTGTTCGCGGACCGTTCGCGCGGGTCTCTGATGGGCAACCGGGGCCTCCTGCACGATGAGCACGGTCGGATCCGGAAGAACCATCAGCTCGAGCGCTGGATCATCTGCTTGCTCGAGTTCAAGGGCCGACGGCGCGAGTTGATGAAGCCGGGTCACTACACCGAGCTCTTCTTCTGGGACGAAGCAACCGCGCTCGCCGCGGGGCACCGGCCGTGCGCCGAGTGTCAGCGAGCGCGCTACGAGCAGTTCCGGGAAGCTTGGATCGCGGGTCGAGGGACGGCCTCGCACGTTCGGGCACCCGAGCTCGACGCCGTCCTTCATTCGGAGCGGGTCGCCAAGGACGGATCGAAGGTCACGTTCCGGGCCAATCCGAGCAGCCTCCCGAACGGGACGATGATCGCGCGGGACTCGGAATCAGACGGACCGCGCGCGTACCTCGTCACGACGGGCGCCTATGGCGGTGGACCTCGACCGGGTACGAGGAGCCGAGCGATGCCGCTCGGTTCGGAAACGGTCTCCGTCCTCACCCCTCGCTCGACCGTCGCCG
>CAWJWL010000004.1:0-193879 GCA_963846565.1 uncultured Solirubrobacterales bacterium
CGACGTATCGCCGCCCGTCGAGGACGACGTGGTTCAAATGCGACTTCAGCGGCGGCGGGTCCATCACCACCTTGCGGGTCAGGAAGCTGACCTCGTGGGTCGAGCCCTGCGGGTCGAAGGGCCGGATCATCGGCATCACGAGCCGCGGCCGGTCCTCGTCCGTCCGTAGCGGGTGATCGCGTTGTAGATCTTCTCCGCCGCCTCGGCCCCGGGCTGGGCGAGCAGCAGGTGGCCCTTGGTGACGCCGGGATCGGTGGTCACGCACTCGTCGAGCCAGCGCCGGGAGATCTCGACCAGGTGGGGGAACAGCCACGGGCGGGAGACGCCGTCGTGGGCGGCGAGCTTGCCGCGTCACCAGCTCGCTCGCGAGCGCGAAGGCGACCGCCTGCGGGCGGGCGTCCCGGATCTCGTCGAGGTCGACCTCCGCGCGCTCGCCGATCACGACCGCCCGGTCTCGACCCAGAGCGCGACTCCCTCGCGGTCGAGGTGCATTCGGTCGGTGCCGTCGAAGTCGGCGTGGAGCTGGTCGTCGGGGAGCTCGATCCGGTACCCGTCGAGCTTCGGGAAGGTGATCGCCAGCTCGTCGCGGTCGGGCAGGGCGCGCACGTCGATCGGCGGGCGGAGACGTGCGGCTTCGGGACCGGCCGGTCGGTAGGGATGAACGCGAAGGGGACGCCGTAGACCTCGGCGTACTCGGGCTCGAAGCGGCCGCTCCTCGTTGACGGCGTAGCTGCGACGGCGCAGGCCTCGACCGACGACCTGCTCGCACAGGAGCTGGCTGCGGAACGGCCGGATGCCGAGGATGTGGGTGACGGTGTTGGCGTCCCAGCCCTCGGTGAGCATCGCGACCGACACGACGCAGCGGATCGTGCTCGCCGAGCTTGCCCTTCTTGCCGATCGGTGTTCATCACCTCGCGCAGCAGGTCCTCGTCGGTGAGCTTGTCGACGTCGGCGCCCGGGTTGCGGCAGCCGGTACTCCGCGCTTGAAGGCCTCGATCTCGCGCGGCGGCGTCCTTCTTGAAGTCGGCTCCGAGCGGCTCGCCGGACTCGAGCTGGGCGGAGTCGACGAGGATCGTGCGCTGGCGCGGCGTCCAGGCGCCGTCCTCGACGTTGCTGAGCAGCGGCAGGTTGCCGGGCGCAAGCCGCGGTCGCCGTCGTCGGCGAGCTCGACCTCTCGGCCGGCGATCCAGTCGAAGACCAGCTTCGACACGATGGTGTTGGGGCAGACGACGATCATCACCGGCGGCGGCTCGCCGATGCGCGGCCAGCTCTGCCTCCCAGCGCGCGAAGATCGCGCTCGTAGCTGCGGTAGAGGCTCCGCAGCGCGCCCTCGAGCGTCTCCGGGATCGACCCACTCGCCGGTCGGCGGTCGTCGTCCTTCGCGGCTCGCGCTTCGGCAGCGGCGGCTGGATGTTGTCCCACAGGTGGAGGTAGACGAGCTGCTCGTCCGCCGGCGTCGTCGTCGACCGGGATGCGCGGGACCTTGACGATGCCCGACTCGATCGCGTCCATCAGCGAGAAGTCGCTCACGACCCACGGGAAGATGAAGCCCTCGTTGTAGCCGGAGCCCTTCGAGGTAGTAGGGCGTGGCCGAGAGGTCGTAGACCGTCTTGATGCCGACCTTGCGCGCGGATCGCTGCAGGCCCGGAACCAGACGCGGCGCCTCGCGGTTGCGCTCCTTGTCCTCCTTGCTCGGCCGTCGTCGTCGGGATGCTCGAGCGAGCTTGTCCTGGTAGCAGTGGTGGGCCTCGTCGTTGAGCACGACGATCTCGCCCTTGCCGACGCCGAAGGTCGCGCAGGACCCGGCGCGACCATCGTCGCGGCGTCTCGCGGAACGGGTCGGCCGTCCGGCTTGCCGCCGCGCAGGAGCTTGCGGGTGTTCGCTGGCGACGCCCTTGATCTCCTTGGCGTCGCGCGGCAGGAACGCGTGGTAGTTGACGATCTCGACCTGCGCCTGGAGGAGCGCCTCCCACAGGTCGGGCGGGACGAGGTCGCGCTCGCGGTAGTAGTTGTCGTCGTCGCTCGGGCTGCAGCACGCCGAGCCGGTCGCGGATCGTGATCCCGGGCGTGACGACGAGGAACCGCTTGGCGAAGCGCGCGTCGCTCGGCGTCATGCACCTTGTTGATCGTCTGCCAGGCGATCAGCATCGCCATCACGACGGTCTTGCCGGTGCCCGTCGCCATCTTCAGCGCCGACCCGCGGCAGGCCGTCGTTGTGGACGGCGTTCTCGGCTCGAGACGGCGGCGGTAGTCGGCCGGTCGCCGTGCGCGGCCAGCGACCTCGGCGAGGAAGATCGCCGTCTCGGCCGCCTCGCGCTGGCAGAACAGGACCGGGTCGTCGCGGTCGGGGCCGGCGCCCAGTGCGCGAGCAGCTTGCGGCGTGTACGGCGTGACCCCGTTCCAGTTGCTGCGCCCGCCAGCGCTCGACCTCGCGGCGGATGTCGTTGATCAGCGAGTTCTGCTCGCGCCGCTCGCCGGTGGCGTCGAAGTCGAGCGCTGCCTGCGGCCGTCCTTGCCCTTCTTCGAGGCCGGGACAGGGATGAACGACTCGCTCGGCCGCCGCCCGTCGAGGATCACGCCGGTCGGACCGTCGCGCACCGAGCTCGAAGTGCGCGCTCGGGCGGGTCGTAGGGCGAGTTGAGGATGGGGTTGCCGAAGGTCGGCTTCAGGCATTGGGGTCTCCGCGCCGCAGGCTATCGCGCGGCATCCACGCCATCGGTCGCCGGCTCGGCGCAGACCCTGACACGGCCTCGCGGCAGCGATAGGGTCCGGCGGTGGACCTCTACTCCGGCTCAGTCGCCGACTTCGAGCGCGACGTCGCCGAGGACCGTCTGGTCCCGCAGCTGAAGTCCGCCTACTCGCGCCAGGTGCTGATCGAGGCCGACCGAGTCCGAGGTCGAAGTTGGGAGCGAAGCCTCGCGGTGGTCGCCGCCGACACCAAGCCGATCGGGCTGCCGACCGCCGGGATCCTTATCGAGCACATGCTGCCGCTCAGCTCGAAGCGGCTCGACGTGATGCTCTTCGGCCGCTCGCCGACGGGCTCGGCGCGAGCCGGTCGTGGTCGAGCTGAAGCAGTGGACGGCGGCGGAGATCAGCGACGTCGATGGCTCGCTGGTCTCGCTCGGCGGACGTCTCGTCCTTCACCCGCAGCTTCAGGTCGGCTCAGTACGTCGAGTACCTGAGCGACTTCCATCCGTCGCATCTACGATGGCCGGATGTCAGCTCGCCGGCGCTGGCCTATCTGCACGACGCGACCGAGGCCGGGGGTCGCCGCGCTGCGGCCGCGCCCCGCCTGACGTGGCCTCGCCTATCCGCTGTTCAGCGGCGAGACGGCGCGACGAGCTCCGCGCGCTTCTCGTGAGCGAATCGGCTGATCGGCGACGGGGTCGAGCTGATGGAGGCCTTCGTCGAGGAGCGGCCGCGACCGTCGAAGCAAGCTGCTCGACCATGTCGCCGAGGAGATCGAGGGCAACCCGCAGCTTCGCTCTGGTGGACGACCAGCTCGTCGCGTTCGAGGCGACGCGGAAGGCGGTCGAGCGGGCACAACGGCGACAGACCAGAAGACGGTGGTGATCGTGACCGGCGGCCCCGGCAGCGGCAAGAGCGTGATCGCGACCCGGATGCTCGGCGATTTCGCCGGGCGGGGCTGGAACGTCAGCCACGCGACCGGCAGCAGGGCGTTCACCCTGACGCTTCGCGCGAGGTCGGCCGCCGCGCCGGCGCCCTGTTCCGCTACTTCAACCAGTTCGGCGACGCCGATCCGGACGAGCTCGACGTGCTCATCTGCGACGAGGCGCACCGGATCCGCCACACCTCGAACAACCGCTTTACGCCGAAGCACAAGCGCTCGACCCTTCCTCAGGTCGACGAGCTGATCCAGGTCGCGAAGGTGCCGGTGTTCCTGCTCGACGAGAACCAGGCCGTGCGTCCCGACGAGATCGGGAAGGTCTCCGTGATCGAGGAGGCGGCCGAGCGCACACGGCGCCGAGCTGATCGAGGTCGACCCTCGACTGGCCAGTTCCGCTGCGATGGGCTCGGCCGCCTACCGCGAGTGGGTCGAGCGGCTGCTCGGCCTCGAGCCCGGCGGCCCGGTGCCGTGGGAGGGCGACGAGGACTTCGAGCTCGTCGTCTGCACGAGCGCCGAGCGAGCTCGAGGCACTGGCTTCGCGCAGAAGCAGGCGCCCGACGTCACCGCACGGATGTCCGCCGGGTTCTGCTGGCCGTGGAGCGACCCGGCGAGCGACGGCACGCTGATCGACGACGTCGTCGATCGGCGACGTGGCGAGCGACCGTGGAACGCGAAGCCCGGGCAAGCGGGTCGAGGACGCCCCAGCCGCCGACTACTGGGCGAGCGATCCGCGCGGCTTCGGACAGGTCGGCTGCATCTACACGGCGCAGGGATTCGAGTACGACTACGGCGGCGTGATCATCGGCCGCGACCTGAAGTGGCGCGGCGACCGGCTGGCACTCCGATCCGGCGGCGAGCGCCGACCCGGTGGTGCGACGCTCGCGTGAGTTCGACCGGCTGGTCGCGCAACACCTACAAGGTGCTGCTGACGCGTGGCTTGAGCGGTTGTGGTCTCTATTCGACCTATCCGGAGACGCGCCGCTTCCTGGCCGAGCTGATTTCCGGTCGCGCCTCCTAAAGACGCTCGGGCGCCTGCTTGCCCGCGTTCCGTTGCGCGCCCGGCGTCGAGTTGGCGCGGAGCGCTGATCTCCTGCGAACCACAGCTCCCTACGGTCGGCTTCGATGCTCGATCGCGACGAACTCAGGGAACGGCTCGCGGTCGTGCTCGAGCCGCCGATCAGCGACGCGCTTGTCACAGCCGCCGAGGAAGCCCTCATCAAGGGGGCGATTGGGCGGGGCGAAGATTGGGTGGCGTTCGCCGATGGGTCCAGTTCTGAGCGCTCGCGAACTGCTGATGGTCTGGGCGCTGATGATCTGCTCGAGAACCTGGTAGGTGCGTAGCATGATTCGTGCTACGTTCCCATACTTGGCCCGCTCGATTCATGTCCGCCTGGACGAGACCGCCGCCGCGGCGCTCCGGGTGATGCGTGCCGACGGCCTCACCGACTCCGAGGCCGTGCGCACGGCGCTACGCGAAGCCGCCGCCCGGCGCCGGACTCGCTCCGCGATCAGCGCAGGGTGCTCCGACTCGCGGCCGACGCGAGCGACCGCGACGAGATGCGAGCGATCCGCGAGCAGATGGCCGAGCTGGCGCCAGGCGGTTGAGATGGTTCGCGGCGAGGTCTTCCGACTTCCCTCGCCTCGAGCTCGCGGCCGCGAGCAGCAGGGCGCGCGTTACGCCGTCGTAGTACAAGCGAACGAGCTCCTCGATCTCAGCACCACGGTCGTCGCGCCAACCTCCACCCGCGCCGCCGCGGCGACGTTCCGGCCCGCGATCGTGATCGGCGATACGCCGACTCGCGTGCTCGTCGAGCAGGTGACGGTCGTCGATCCGCAACGTCTCGGCCGCTCGGCCGGCAGGCTCGAGCCAGGCGAGCTGCGCGCGGTCGACGAGGCGCTTGCGTTGGTTCTCGGGCTCTGAGAGGTTCGGGCCCGGGGGCGCGGATCGCTGAAGTCTGAAGCGGCTCTCGCCGCGCCCAATCTCGCGGCGCTACGCCAGCACAGCCTTCCGCGGATAAACCACCTCAGGATCCGTCAGCACATTCACGAGCGCCGGCTTCCCACTCGCAAACGCCCGCTCCAACGCCGGCCGCAGCTCACTCGGATGCCGCACCAGCTCCCCGTGCCCGCCAAGCGCCTGCACCACCTCGTCATACCGCGTCGCCGGCCGTAGCTCCGCCGCCACCTGGTAGCCGTAGAGGAACTTCATCGGGTGGTACTCGAGCGACCAGATCCCGTTGTTGCCGACGACGCCGACGACCGGCAGGTCGTGGCGGACCATCGTGTCGAACTCGAGGCCGCTGAAGCCGAAGGCGCCGTCGCCCAGCAGGCAGACGACCTGGCGGTCGGGGTGGGCGATCTTGGCGCCGATCGCCTGGCCGGGGCCGGCGCCGAGGCAGCCGTAGGGGCCCGGGTCCATCCAGCAGCCCGGCTGCTGGGTCTCGACGACGCGGCCGGCGTAGGAGACGAAGTCGCCGCCGTCGCCGATCACGATCGCGTCGCGGTCGAGGACGCCGGCGAGCTCCTTGTAGATCCGCAGCGGGTGAAGCGGCGCGCGGTCGTCGTTGAGCTCGGCCTCCTCCCCGGCCCGCTTCTCGGTCTCGGTCTCGTGAAGAGCGCGGACCCAGGCGTCGGTCGCGTTCGCGCCGCCGTTCGAGGCCCGCGCCGACACGGCGGCCTCGCGGAGCGCCTTCAGCGTCGCGGCGATCCCGCCGACGAGCTCCTGCTCGGGCCTGCGGTTCGCGGTCAGCTCGTTCTCGCCCTCGTCGAGCCAGATCAGCTTCGTCTCCTCGCCGAAGCTGCCGCCGAAGCCGAGGCGGAAGTCGAGCGGCACGCCGATCACGAGGGCGACGTCGGCTTCCTTGAGGCCCTTGCCGCGAGCCCGCGAGAAGCAGAGCTCGTGGTCGGCGGGCACGCACCCGCGGCCCATGCCGTTCAGGAAGACCGGGATGCCGAGCGCCTCGGCGAGCGAGCGGAGCTCGTCCTCGCCGCGCGCCCAGTAGACGCCGGTGCCGGCCATGATCACCGGCCGCTCGGCGCGCCCGAGCAGGGCCGCCGCCTCCTCGACGCCGGCCGCGACGCCCGCGGGCTCGAGCGTCGACTCCGGCACCTCCGACTCGCCCTCCATGAAGACGACGTCGAGCGGATAGTCGACGTAGGTCGGCCCGCTCGGCTGCGTCATCGCGGTGTCGACGGCTCTCGCGGTGGTCGCGGCGATCTCGGCCGTGTCCTTCACCGTCTCGGCCGACTTCGTCACCGGCGTCGTGAACGGAAGGTGGTCGATCTCCTGGAGGCTGCCCGAGCCCCAGCGCATCTCGGGCGCGCGGCCGCCGAGCACCACGAGCGGCGAGCGGTTGAACATGGCGCCCGGCCATCGCGCTCATGCCGTTGGTCACGCCGGGGCCGGCGGTCAGCGCGGCGACGCCGGGCTTGCGGGTCGCCTTCGCGTAGCCCTCGGCCGCCCACGCCGCCGCCTGCTCGTGGCGGGTGTCGACGATGTCGATGCCCTCGGCGAGGCAGCCGTCGTAGATCGAGAACAGGTGCCCGCCGGAGAGCGTGAAGAGCTTGTCGACGCCGCGCGACTTCAGCGCCTTCGCGACCTCGCGGCCGCCGTGGGGGCGGCCGGTGCCCTCGGTCGTCGAGGTTCGGGTTCTCCTCGGTGGTCGCCATCGGAGGCGAGACTATCGAGACACGGCCGAGCGCCCTTCGTGACGAGCCGCATGCATTCAGTATGAGCGCGGCTATCATACTTCCCGTGGTGCGGCGCACGATCACGCTTCCGGAGGGGCTCGACGAGAGAGTTCGCGAGGTCGCGACCGAGTCCGAGTCGTTCTCCGGCGCGGTGGCGCGGCTGATCGAGGCGGGACTCGCGACGGAGCGTCAGCGGCCGAGCTGGATCGGCTCCGGTGAGAGTGGCGACCCGGAGCTCGCCTTCCGGGTGGAAGAGGTTCTCGCCGAGCTCTCCCGCGCCACCGACACGAACGGGTGAGGGTCGTAGCCGACACCGGCCCGCTCGTCGCGGCGGCCGACCGGAGCGCTTCGGCTCATCCACTCGCTGCGGACCTGGTGCAGGCGCTCGGGCGCGATCTCCTGCTGCTGGACGTTGTGCTCGCGGAGACCGACTACATGCTCCGCGCCCGGGTCGGGAGCACCAGCGCACGCGGCCTGCTCGAGGCGGTTGCCGCCGGCACCCACACGGCCGCCTTTCTCTCCCCCGGCCTGCTGCGCCGCGCCGCAGAGCTGGACGCGCACTACGCCGACCTCGAGCTTGGCTTCGTCGATGCTGCCGTGATGGCCTACGCGGAACGCCACCGTCTGCCGATCCTGACGTTCGACTTTCGCGACTTCAGGGCGACAGGCTCGGATTCCGGACCGTGGCGGCTGGTGCTGAGCGAAGCCGACATCGGGCAGTCGCTCAACTGACCCGGCGCCCCCACTCGGCCGCAGCACCGACATGATCTCGAGCGACTCGTACTCGCCCTCGTAGAGGTACGAGTCGCGCGCGATCCCCTCGCTCACGAACCCGAGCGCCTTGTAGACCCGTCGCGCCCGGTCGTTGTAGAGCTTCAGGTCGAGCCAGACCCGGTGCGCGCCGTGCACGTCGAAGCAGCGGTCCACCGCCAACTCGAGCGCCTTGCGCCCGACACCCTTGCCCGGCGCCGCGACCGCGATCTTCCAGATCTCCATCCGGTTGTGGGGGCTGCGGATGTCGTGGAGGATGACCTCGCCGACGATGTCGCCGTCGTCGATCACGACCAGGTGCTCGAAGTCCGGGTCCGCGATCGCCTCCTCGTGGCGCTCGTGCGGCCAGACCGTGATGAACGCCCTTGGACTCGGGCATGCCCTCGATCTCGATTACGCGGTCGAGGTCAGCGGCGGTCGTCGGGCGGAGCTCGATCGTCACCTCTAGATCGTGCCAAGGTCAGCTTCCGGGCCGCGCGTCAGACTCATACGACGCATGGCGAACGCCGACGAACCCCAGCTCGCGATCCCGGGCGACCCCGTCCTCGCCGACGCCTCGGCCGCCGATCCCGACCTCCCCGGCCCGTTCACCGTCGGCCAGTGGTCGGCCGGCTTTCGCGACTTCCTGCGCAAGCGCCCGCGCGTCCTGCTGATCGGCGAGGTCTTCAACCTCAAGCGCGCCCGCACGAGCACCTACTTCGAGCTTCGCGACGCCGACGGCGCCGCGCCGTGCGCGATCTGGAACAACGAGCTCGAGCGGCTCGCCCTGCCCGAGGGCGCGCTCAAGGACGGCGCCGAGGTCGATCGTCGCCGGCGGGCCCGACTACTACCCCGGCAGCCGCACCGCCTCGCCCGGCTTCAGCTTCCGCTGCAACTACGTCCGCCTCGCCGGCGAGGGCGACCTGCTCGCCCAGCTCGACAAGGCCCGCCGCCGGCTCGACGCCGAGGGGCTGCTGAAGCCGCAGAAGGCCCTCCCCCGCCCCGCGATCCCGAAGACGATCGGCGTCGTCACCGCTCGCAACTCGGCCGCCGTGCGCCGACCTGCTCGCCGGGCTCGAGCGCCGCGGCTGGCGCGGGACGATCGTCTGGGCCGACGCTCCCGGTCCAGGACCGCCGCGCGGCGCGGCGCGATCGGCGTCGCGCTTCGCAGCCTCGCGGAGATCCCCGCGGTCGAGGTCGCGGTCGTCTGCCGCGGCGGCGGCAGCCTCACCGACCTCTGGGCCTTCTGCGACGAGAACCTCTGCCGCTCGATCGCGCACCTGCGGCTGCCGGTCATCAGCGCGGTCGGCCACGAGGTCGATCACACGCTGATCGACGACGTCGCCGCCGTCTGCTGCTCGACCCCGACCCACGCGCGCCGACGCGCTGATCCGGGTCGACCTCAACGCGGTGCGCGCCGACCTGCGCTCCCGCGCCCGCACGACCGACCGCGCGGCCCGCGCCGCGATCGCGACCCGCGCGGCCCGCCTCGCCACCTGCGCCCAGGCTCGCCCGAGCGCTCGGTCGCCCACGAGCGCCGGCGCCTCCACCAGAAGCTCCGCGAGATCCGCGCCTCGGCGCACGCGGCGGAACTCCGAGCGCCTCGACCTCGCTCGGCGTCCACGCCCTCGTGGTCTCCCGCAAGGCCGCGAGCCGTTCGCTGACCGCACCGACGTCGCCCTGCGGCGCGATCTCCTCGACGCGCTCACCCGCACCCTCGACGCCCACGACCCGCAGCGGACGCTCGAGCGCGGCTACACGCTCGTCGACCGACGCGCGAGGGCGAGCCGGTCGGCTCGGCGGCGACGGCCCGCGAGCGCGGTCAGGTCGTCCTGCGCTTCGCCGACGATACGGTGGACGCGACGGTCGAATCAGATGGAAGCAACGAGCACACCTGAGAGCTACGAGACCGCCGTCCGCGCGGCTCGAGACGATCATCGCCCGGCTCGACTCGGGCGAGGCCGAGCTGCGCGAGACGCTCGACCTCTGCCGCGAGGCCAAGGGGCTGATCGAGTACTGCAAGGGCGAGCTCGACGCGGTCTCCGGCGAGCTCAAGGAGCTGAAGCTCGACGAGCTCGTCGCGCGAGCTCGAGCGGGCGCCGGGCGCGACGCCCGAGCCCTGACCGCAGGGCCGACCCTCACCGAAGGGCCGGCAGCACCTCCGCCGCGAACCGCTCGTTCGACTCCTCGACCGCCGCCGGGTCCGCGTCCAGCGACCCGGGGACCACGATCACTCGCTCGACGCCGATCTCGCCGAGCGCCGTCAACCGCTCCGCAACCTCGTCCGCCGGCCCAACCACGGCGAACCTGTCGATGAACTCGTCCTCGAGGCGACGCGCGGCCGGCGCGGCGCCCTGGCCGTGGCGGGCTTCGTCGTAGTCGGCCTCGAGCTGCTCGATCCCGGCGCGGGTCACGTCGGAGAGCCCGTCGGCCGGCGCCCCCTCGGCGGCGAAGCGGGCGAGGATCGCGGTGCTGCCCCGCACGAGGTCGCGGGCTGCGGCCCGGTCCGGGTGGACGCCGACGTTGACGTAGGCGCCGAGCGACAGCGACCCGTCGCCCTCCACCGCGCGCGCCGTCTCGACGGCCCAGCGCAGCCGGTCGGGCTCGGCGCCGACGGTGAAGTCGACCCGTTCGGCGTGCCGGGCGCCGATCTCGATCACGTGCGGGCCCGTCGCCGCGACCGCGACGGGAACCTTGGGCCGCTCGGACTCGGCGATCCAGCCGATGCGGCTCTGCGATCCGTCCTCGAGCGCCACCTCCTCGCCGCGCAGGAACCCCTGGATCTCGACGAGCGCCCGCTCGAGCTCGGGCGGATGAACCGGCCGGCGACCGATCTGGGTCAGCGCGGAGTCGCCGCGGCCGAGACCGAGGACCGCGCGGCCGCCGCTCTCCTCCTGCAGGGTCGCCGCCGCCGAGGCGGTCACGGCCGGGTGGCGCGTGGCGGGATTCGTGACCCCGGTGCCGATCGCGATCCGCTCCGTCGCCGCGGCGGCGAGCGCGAGCTCGATCCAGACGTCGGCATTCAGGTTCTGGCTGTCGGCCAGGAGCAGTCCGTCGAAGCCCCACGCCTCGGCCTTGCGCGCCGTCTCGGCAACGCGGTGCGGAAAGGAGAACGAGTGAAGCCAGACCTCGATCGGCCGAGCTTAGTCCGAGGGAGCCGCCCTACTCCCCCGCGAACCGCTTCCGCATCGCCTTCTCGTAGTCCGCAATCCCGAGCGGCGGCACCGTCAACTCCGTCGGCTCCGGCCGCGTGGCCACCAACCCGTCCAAGACGATCTCCAGCATCCGCTTCCAGTGCTCGGGGTTCACGCCGCCCGTGTGGTCGAACACCGACGCGAGCATCATCTCGAGCACCGGGATGTCGAGGACGACGACGTCCGGCCGGAGCTTGCCTTCCTCCTGGGCGCGGGTGAGGAGCCTGCCGATCGGCTCGCTCAGCTTGCCGCGGACCTCGCGGATCTTCTCCTTGCCCTTCGCGCCGCCGAGGATGAGCTCGCGCAGGCCGCGGTCGAAGGCGTGGACCTCGGCCCCCTTCTCGACGAAGAACTTGACCCCCTCCCACGCGTCTTCGTAGGCCTCCGCCTCCACCGCTAGTCCGTAGAGCTCGAGGAACTTCACCTCGAAGAGCGCGTCCACGAGGTCCTCGCGGTCGGGGAAGCGGCGGTAGACGGTTCCCACCCCCACGCCGGCGTGGTCGGCGATGTCGTCCATCGACACGGACAGACCGCGCTTGGACACCAGCTCCGCCGCCGCGTCGAGGATCCGCCCCCGGTTGCGCTCGGCGTCGGCCCGTAGCGGCCTGTCTTCGCTCTTGGTTTGGGGCGCCATGTGTGAGCAGCTTAACAAAGAAGCGGAGAGATCTCTCCAGTTGTGTGCTACGGTGCCGATCGTAAGTTGAGAAGTCTCTCCGTTTAACCGAAAGGAGCGAGATGCCCGCCAAGCCCAACAAGAGTTCTCAGTCGAAATCCAAGTCCAAGTCGGACAACCCGCACCACGCCCGCCGCTGGCTGATCCTCGCCGTGCTCGGCCTGGCTCAGCTGATGGTGGTCCTGGACGCGACGATCGTCAACATCGCCCTGCCCTCCGCTCAGGCGGATCTCGGCTTTTCCGACGACAACCGCCAGTGGGTCATCACCGCGTACGCACTCGCCTTCGGCAGCCTCCTGCTGCTCGGCGGGCGGATCGGAGACATGTTCGGACGAAAGCGCGTCTTCGTCGTCGGCCTGCTCGGCTTCGCCGCCGCGTCCGCCCTCGGCGGCGCCGCGGACAGCTTCGGCATGCTGATCGCATCCCGCGCACTGCAAGGCGCGTTCGGCGCACTGCTCGCACCGGCCGCCCTCTCGCTCCTCACCACCACGTTCAGCGACGGTAGGGAGCGCGGCAAGGCGTTCGCCGTCTACGGAGCGATCGCCGGCGGCGGCGGCGCCGTGGGCCTCTTGCTCGGCGGCGTCCTCACCGAGTACCTCTCCTGGCGCTGGTGCATGTATGTGAACCTCGCCTTCGCGATTCCGGCCGCGATCGGGGGTCTGTCGCTCCTCACCAACCAGGTGGACCCCAACCGCAAGCGGATCGACGTCCCCGGCACGCTCACCGCGAGCCTCGGCCTCTTCGCCATCGTGTTCGGCTTCTCGAGCGCGGAGACGAACGGCTGGACCGCGGCCCTCACGATCGCCAGCCTCGCAGCCGGCATCGCCGCGCTGATCGCATTCGTCGCGATCCAGCGCCGGGTCTCGAACCCGCTGCTGCCGCTGCGGGTCGTCACGGACCGCACCCGCGGCGGCGCCTACGTCGCCGTCGGAATCGCGGGAATCGGCATGTTCGGTTCCTTCCTCTTCCTCACCTACTACCTGCAGAAGACGCTCGGCTTCTCACCCGTCGAGACCGGGCTCGCCTTCCTGCCGATGATCGCCACGCTGATGGTCAGCGCCGGGATCTCGAGCAACAAGGTGCTGCCGAAGGTGGGCCCCAGGCCGCTGATCCCGACCGGGATGCTGATGGCGATGATCGCGATGCTCTACCTGACCCAGGTGAGCGTCGACTCGAGCTACGCGGCCGCCGTCCTCCCCGGGCTGATGGCCCTGGGCGTCGGCTTCGGGATGATCATGGCCCCGTCGATGGCGAGCGCCACCGCCGGAGTCGCCCACTCGGACGCCGGGGTCGCCTCGGCGATGGTCAACACGAGCCAGCAGATCGGCGGCTCGATCGGCACCGCGGTGCTGAGCACGATCGCCGCCGGCGCGGTGACGAGCTACGCCACCACGCACGCCGGCTCGGCCACGGCAATGGCCGAGGCCGCCGTCCACGGCTACACCACGGCGTTCTGGGTCACGGCGGCGATCTTCGGGATCGGCGCCCTGGCCACCGCTCTCCTGCTCGAGAGCGGCGCGCCCGAGCTCGACCCGCACGGAGCGCCGGCGATGGCTCACTGACCGCCTGAACCAACAACACGTACGGCGGGCTAGGCCCGGGTCACGCGCATCGTGGCCCGGGCCTTTCCTTATGCATTCCCGCGCGAGTTCCGGCACCCGCTGCGCACCACCCGCGCAACCGACCGGCCTAGCGTGCCGGCCATGTTCGGACCGGGTGACATGTGCTGCGCATGGTCTAATGTGCTGCGCATGTCCAAAGATGCTCCAGGTGAGAAACGTGCCGGAGGAGCTCCATCGCACGCTGAAGATCCGGGCGGCGAACAACGGGATGACGCTCTCCGACTACGTCCTGAGCGAACTCGAGGCCATCGCCGAGAAACCGACGCTGGCGGAGCTCTCGGAACGCATACGCCAGCAGGAACCGGTCGACATCGGGGATCTCGCCGTCGAGGAGATTCGGCGGCACCGCGGGCCGCTCCCGTAGGCCGGCCGATGGTCCTCGACGCATCGGCAGCCATCGACTACGTCACCAGGGCCTCGGGGCGATGGGAGTCGATCGCCGAGCGAATTGAGGCTGTCGCCTTCCTGCACGCCCCTGACCTGTTCGGGCTCGAGGTGATCCAGGGTTTGCGCCGAGTCGAACGCGCGGGCGTGCTGAGCGAGCTGCGCCTGCTCGACTGCCTGACGGCGCTCGCAGAGCTCCGCGTCGTCTACCACGATCACGCCCCTCTGCTCCGGCGCGTCTGGTCGCTTCGCCGCAACCTCACCGCCTACGACGCCGCCTACGTGGCCCTCGCCGAGGCGCTCGACGCTCCATTGCTGACGAGCGATGCGCGGCTGGCCCGCACCGCGGGTCACAACGCCACGATTGACCTGGCCCCCGGTTAGTTCCCCTCCCCGAAGGTGCGCTCCGCCTGGCGCTCGAGCTCGCGCGTAATCCCGCCGGCGATCTGCTTCTCCATCGCGACGGTGAAGAGCGCGACCACAGTGTCGAGCGCGAGCGACGGCATCCGCTCGGCCGTGGACTGGATCCGCTGGAGCTCGGCCTCGGTCGGCTCCCCGCTCTCCATCGGCGCCCACACGTGGTCGAGCCACACCTGTTCCATCCGCTGCGCAACCTGGCCCATCAGCGCGCGGACCTCGGTGGCGACATCGAGGATCTCGTCGGGGCCGAGCCCGATCTCGCGCAGCGCCGCGGCCACGTCGGCGATCCGCTGGGTCGTGAACTCGTGGCCCCCGCCCTCGCGCTCGCGGACCACGCCCAGCTCGATCGCGCGGCCGAGCGCGGCGGGCTCCTCGAGGCCCCACTCCTCGAGGACCACCGGCGGCACCTCCCCCTCGCGGAACGGGCCGCGCAGGACCTCGGCGAGGCGCATCACGTCGTCGCCGGCCGGGCCGCCCACGTCCAGCATCCGGCGGATGAGCTCGAGCGTGAACCCCTCCGAATGGAGCTGCTTGATCCGCTCGACCCGCTCGAGCACGGCCGGCGGGTAGTAGCCGACGCGGCCCCGCATCTCGGCACGGGGCAGGAGGCCCAGCGTGCGCCACTCGCGCAGGTTGCGGATCGTGATTCCCGAGCGCTCGGCGAGCTCTCCGATCGTCATCAGATCGTCATTCTTGACCATTACGGAGATCTCCGTTAAGGTCCGCACCGTGGGTTGGGCATGGAGCTGAATCTAGTCAAGCGCCGGATCGCCGAGGACTTCACCTCGCAGGTCGGAAATCACGACCAGAGGGAGATCTTCGCCGAACCGCCGGGCGACCCGGGGCTGATCGGGCCGGGCACCGTCTCGTGGAGGCTCCACTCCGATGTCTCCTCCGTGGCAACGGCCGGGATCGCCTCGATCATCATGGAGCTCCTCCACCCCTCGGTGATGGCGGGAGTCGGCCGGCAGTCGAACTACCGCGAGCAGCCTTACCGCCGCGCGCGCACGACCTTCGGCTGGGTGATCGTCAACACCTTCGGCAACACGAAGGCGGCGGAGAAGATGATCGAGCGGGTGAAGCGGATGCACTCGCGGGTCAACGGGACGCGCGAGGACGGCGTCCCCTATCGCGCCCTCGACCCGGAGCTGATCGCCTGGGTCCACACGATGATTCCCTGGGGCGTGATGACCGCCTACGAGAAGTTCAACGGCCCGCTCACCACCGCCGAGAAGGACACCTACCTCTCCGAGCAGTCGATCATCGGGCTGATGAGCGGCGCCGAGGAGGTGCCGACGTCGGTCGCCGGGCTCGAGGCCTTCGTCGATGAGATGCGTCCGAAGCTCGCGGTCGGCCCGATGCTGGAGGAGTTCTTCGACTTCCTGATCGACGGGCCGCTCGGCCCGAAGGTGCCGCCGGGACCGGTCGGCAACCGGCTGAAGCGTTTCCAGGTCGCGAGCGGCATGAGCCTCGCGCCGCGCTGGGCGCAGGAGATGACCGGCTTCGACCGGCCGGAGATCCAGCAGCGCCTGCTGCAAGCGCCGGCGATGCACGCCTACGCCCGCCTGCTGCGCTGGTCGATGGGCACGCCGCCGTGGCGCGCGCTCGCGGACGAGCGCGTCGGCGCCACCACGGCCGAGAAACCCGCACGGAGGAACGCGACCGCCCGGGCGGTCGAATCAGCGACTCCCGGCCGCCCGCGCCGCGAGCGCGCAAGCGGCGGAAGGGACCCGGCAATACGGTAGTTCTGCCGTAGCCGGCGGGTTCGGTCGCACGTAGGTTCGCTCCTGTAACCACACCGCCCCGTGCGGGCGCGAACCAAGGAGAAGGACATGGACCTCTACGTAATCCGCCGCCGCAGCAACTGGGACAGCTCCGAGGACCTCGAGGCCACCGCCGCGAAGTCCACCGCCGAGGGCGAGAAGATGAGCGACGAAGTGCGCTGGATCCGCACCTACGTGGTCGAGGAGGATGACGGGAAGCTCGGCACGCTCTGCATCTACGAGGGCACGAGCGCGGAGGCGATCCGCCGCCACGCCGACAACACCGGCATGTCGGCCGACGAGATCACCAAGGTCGCCGACACGGTCATCGTCCGCGACGACCCGGTCGCTGCCTAGACTCGGCGACATGGCCGTTCGGGGGACGCTGATCGGGCGTAACCGGGAGCGCGACCGCCTGCTCGACCACATGCGGCAGGCGGTCGCCGGCCAGGGCGCCGTGATCCTCGTCGCCGGCGAGGCCGGCATCGGCAAGACCCGGTTGATGAGCGAGCTCGCCGAGCTCGCCGGCGTCCCCGTCCTGAGCGGCTCCGCAACCCACGACACGACAACGGCGTACGGCCCGCTCGTCGCCGCCCTGCGCTCCCACCTGCGCGCCGACCCGGAGGCGCTCGAGGGATGCGGTCCGCTGGGAAAGCAGCTGCGCGTGCTGCTGCCGGAGCTCGGCGAGCCGCCGGGCGACGTCGACGCCGCGACGCTCAACGAGGCGATCCGCTGCGCGCTGATCGCGATCGCGGGCGGCGACGGGGCGCTGCTCATCCTCGACGACCTGCAGTGGTCCGACGCGGCGACCCTCGAGCTGCTCGCGGCGCTCGCGACCGGCCTGGCGGAGTCGCCGGTTCTCGTCGTCGGCGCGTACCGCTCCGACGAGCTCTCCCGCGACCATCCGCTGCGGCGCACGCGCAACGAGCTGCGGCGAAACGGCGGCTCTCGGCGAGATCGCCCTCGGGCCGCTCGGCGACGAGCGAGGCGGCCGCGCTCTTGGAGGAAACCCTCGGGGCGGCGCCGTCGAAGCCGCTCGTCCGCGCGATCCAGGATCGCTCCCAGGGCCTTCCCTTCTTCGTCGAGGAGCTGGCGCAGGCGCTCGCCGCCGACGAGGCGCTGCAGAGCGGCGCCGGCGGCCTCGAGCTCGCCGAGGGCAGCGCGGTCGCCGTGCCGGAGACGATCCGCGACGCCGTGCTACTGCGCTGCACCGACCTGACGCCGGAGGGCAGGGCGGCGGCCGAGGTGGCCGCGGTCGCCGGTGAGCGGTTCGCGCTCGGCGCGGTGGCGGGGCTCGCCGACGAGTCGGGCCTCGGCGAGCTGATCGAGGCCGGCCTGATCGCGGAGACCGAAGACGGCGTGGGGGCGTTTCGCCACGCGCTCGTCCGCGAGGCGCTCTACCGCGACGTCCCGTGGCTTCGGCGCCGCGCCCTTCACCGCGACCTCGCCGAGCGGCTCGAGCCCGCCGGCGCCCCCAGCGTCGAGATCGCCACGCACTGGCTCGGCGCGCACGAGCACGAGCGCGCCCGCGGGCGCCTCGTCACGGCGGCGGAGGACTTCGCCGCGGTGCGGGCCTACCGCGACGCAACCACGACCATGCGGCGGGCCCTCGAGCTCTGGCCCGAGGAGGAGGACGTCGCCGGGCGGCTCGCGTCGCTCGAGTGTCACGGCGAGTGGGCCGAGCTCGCGGGCGAGCCCGCCGATGCCGCCCGCTCATGGCGCGAGGCCTCCGCCCTGCACGAGGCGGCGGGCTCATGCTCCGCGCTCGCCCAGGCACAGCGGCGCCTCGGCCGGGTGAACGCGTTGATGGGCGACCGCTCCGGGGCGATCGAGGCGCTCGTCGTCGCCGCAGACGCGTTCGCGAAATGCGACGAGCCCGCCGAGGCGGCCGGCGACCGTCTTGCCGCCTCCGACTTCCTCCAGTTCGCCGGCCGGCACGGGCCCTCGCTCGAGCTCAGTCGCCGCGCGGCGGTGGAGGCGCGCGCAGCCGGGCGGCTGGACCTGCAGTCGCGGGCGCTCGCCGCCGAGGGCGTCGTGCTCGCGAAGCGAGGGGACTTCGACAACGGCGTCAAGCTGGTGAAGGAGGGGCTCTCCCTGGCGCTCGAGCACGGGCTCACCACGGAGGCCGTCGACGCCTACCAGCGCCTCGGGTCGTGCTTCGAGACCGCCGGCGACTACTCGAGCGCCCAGGGAGCGCTCGAGAGCGCCCTCGACCTCTGCCGGATCTCGGGCGAGACGGGTCCCGAGGCCGGGTGCGTGGCGTGCATGGCGTATGTGCTGCGGGAGCTCGGGGAATGGCCGCGGGCCGTTGAGATCTCCCGGGAGCTGATCGGCGAACACGAGGGCAACGGCGTGCGGACGATCGCCGACGGGGCGCTCGGCTTCGTGCGCGCCTTCCGCGGCGAGCTCGGTCCCGCCCGCCGCCATCTCACGGCCGGCCTGCAGCTCGCGCGCCGCCTCGATGTCTTCTCGATGCAGGTGGACTGCGCGGCATCGCTCGCGGTGATCGCCGACTACGACGGCGACCAGAACGAGGCGCTCGACCGCTCGCGGTTCATCCTCGGGCGCTGGGAAGAGAGCGAGGATCACCATTACGCGATCTGGGGCCTGCGCACGGCCGCGGCCCTGTTCGCGATCAACGGCCGACGCGAGGAAGCCCATGCGAGCGCCGACGCCCTGACCCGGATCGCAACCGAGTCGGGCCACGGCGACGCGCTCGCCGCGCTCGCCCATGCCCTCGGCGAGATCGCCTTGCAGGAGGGCTCGCCGGACGTCGCCGCCGAGCAGCTCGGCCGCGCGGTCGAGCTCCACCGCACCCTGCGAATCCCGGCGGAGCGCATGCAGATCCTCCATCGCGCCGGCGTGGCCCTCGCCGCAGCCGGCGATCGCGAGCTCGCGATCGAGCGGCAGTCCGAGGCCTATCGGCTGGCCCGCCGCCTCGGCGCCCGGCCGCTCGCCGGTCGCGCCGCGGCGGCGGTCGAGGACCTCGGCGAGTCGGTCGAGCAGCGCCTGGGCGCATCGGCGAACGCCGGCGCGGGCGCCCTCTCGCGGCGAGAGCTCGAGGTGATCCGGCTGGTCGCCGACGGGCGCACGAACCGCGAGATCGCTGCCGAGCTCTTCCTCAGCTCGCGGACCATCGACATGCACGTCCGCAACATCCTCGCCAAGCTCGATTGCCGCTCGCGAGTCGAGGCGAGCATCAAGGCCGGCGAGGCCGGCCTGCTTCGAAGCTGACTCCAGCGCGACTCTCCGCACGTCCTGTCAGCCATCGGCGCGATGCCGGCGCGTACGGTCGGAGGGTGAATGAAGAACCGTCGGGTCCGCGGGTTAGCCGCACCTCGACCTACGGGCAACCGTACCTCTCCGTGTGAGCGTGGTCACACAACCGAAGTAATCGCTCCGTTTTAGCGGAGTCATCACTTCGCTTGTGCTACGGTCGGCTCGCTAACCGGAGTACGCACCCCCAGATCGTGAGAGGACGGTAAGAAGATGAAAGCCCTGTTGAACGCCCGGTCGGCCAGTCCGTGGCTGATCCTGTTCGTCGTCGTGATGGGCCAGTTCATGGTCGTCCTCGACGCGACGATCGTGAACGTCGCGCTGCCGTCGATCCAGACCGACCTCTCGATCTCCGACTCCTCCCTGCAGTGGATCGTCAACGCCTACACGCTCGTGTTCGGCGGCTTCCTCCTGCTCGGGGGCAGGGCCGCGGACCTGATCGGGCGGCGGACGTTGTTCATCGCCGGGATCGCGGTCTTCACCATCGGCTCGCTGCTCGCGGCGCTCGCCGCGACCGAGGCGACGCTGATCGGCGCCCGTGCCCTTCAGGGCCTCGGCGGAGCGCTCCTCTCCCCCGCGGCGCTCGCCGTGATCACCACGACCTTCTCCGAGGGCTCGGAGCGGACGAAGGCGCTCGCCGTCTGGGCGGCGGTCGCGTCCGGCGGTTCCGCCGTGGGTCTCCTGCTCGGCGGCATCCTCGTCGAGGCGCTTTCCTGGGAGTGGATCTTCTTCGTCAACATCCCGGTCGGGGCGGCACTCCTGGTCGCCGCCATGCGGCTCGTGCCGAACTCGCGCGTCGAGGGCGCGAGGCGCCACTTCGACATCCCCGGCGCCGTCTCGGTCACTGCCGGGCTGGTGCTCCTCGTCTACACGATCGTCAAGGCGCAGGAATGGGGCTGGGGCTCGGTCGAGACCCTCGGCCTCGGCGCCGCGGCGATCGCCCTGCTGGGCGCGTTCGTGGCGATCGAGCAGCGCTCGCCGGCGCCACTGGTTCGGCTCGGCATCTTCCGCAAGCGCAGTCTGGCGCTCGGCAACGGCGTCTTCCTGATCCTGATGGCCGGGATGTTCTCGATGTTCTTCTTCGCCTCGATCTACGTCCAGAGCATCCTCGGCTACTCGGCGCTCGAGGCGGGACTCGCGTTCCTACCGGTGACCGTCGGGATCATGATCGGCGCCACGCTGGCGCAGCAGCTGGTGCCGCGGATCGGCGTCCGCGCCGTGACGATGATGGGGATGCCGATCGCGGCGATCGGGCTCGCCGTCCTCGCCTCCACCACGGCGGTCGACGGCAGCTACGGCGCCCTGCTCGCCGGTCTCTTGCCGGTCTCGATCGGCATGGGTCTCGCGTTCGTGCCGATGACCTTGGTCGCGACCACGGGCGTCGCCGCGTCCGAGGCCGGACTCGCCTCCGGGGTGTTCAACACCTCGCAGCAGATCGGTGGCGCGCTCGGGCTCGCGGTCCTCTCCACGCTGGCGAGCGACCGCACCGCGTCCGTCCTCGGCGGGCTGGGCGGCGCCCCGTCCGTGGCGCAGCAGAACGCGGCCCTGGTCGACGGGTTCCAGCTCGCCTTCTACGTCGCCGCCGGCCTCTTCGTCGTCGGCACGGCGCTGATCGCGACGCTTCTGCGCCGCCGCGACGTCGCCGCGATCGACGAGGCCAGGGCGGGGCGAGCGGCGAGGGCAGCGTCGGGCAGGACACCGGCGAGGTCGCCGTTGTACCGGCCTGAGGACACCGACGGCGGGGATAAGCTCCAGGCGATGGCAAGCGTCCCCACCGGCGTCGAGGAGCAGGTCCCCGCCGTCCACCTGCGTGCCGACGCCGCCCGCAACCGCGAGCGGATCATCGAGGCGGCGGCCGAGGTCTTCGCCGAGCGCGGGCTCGATGTGTCCACCGCCGAGATCGCCGAGCACGCGGGCGTCGGGCGAGGCCACGCTGTTCCGCCGCTTCCCGACCAAGGACGCGCTGATCGACGCGATCCTCGACCAGAAGATGGGCGAGACGGTCGATTTCCTCGCCGAGCTCATCGCCGAGCCCGACCTGGAGGTCGCCTTCGAGCGCCTCTTCATCGGGATGATCGGCGAGAAGATGCAGACCGATCAGGGCTTCTACGAGGCGGCCGGCGAGCGCTGCATGAGCAAGCCCGACTTCAGCAAGCACCGCGCCCGGGCGCTGGAGTTGACGGGCGTCCTTCTGAAGCGGGCTCAGGAGGCCGGCGTCGTCCGCGACGACCTGCAGGCGCAGGACATCAACTTCCTCCTCATGGCCGCCTCCGCCCCGCTTCGCATGCCGCTCCCGGGCCTGCGCCCGGACCTGTATGAGCGCTACGCCCGCGTGATCCTCGACGGAATGCGCCCCGAGGGCGCGACGAAGCTGCGCCCGCCGGCGCCGCCGAAGAAGCTCGTCGTCTCGCCGGGCTCGTAGCGGCCGGCCACTCCCCGCCGTGTCACATCGGCGCGTCCCCGTTCGTCCTCTAGGTAATGACCACGAAACCCGGAGGCACGGAAATGGCGACGCTGGAGAAGATCCTTTACGTCAGCGTGATGGTGAGCGACCAGGACAGGGCGCTCGACTTCTATACGAACGCGGTCGGCCTGAAGGTGGGCGTCGACCTGCCGACCCCGGATGGAGGCGGGCGCTTCCTCACGGTCGGCGTCGAGGGCCAGGACTTCCAACTCGTCCTTTGGCCGGGCACGCCGGGCCAGGCGGAGCCGGCGGAGGGCCGCGTCCCGGCCCAGTACACGATCGCGGTGGATGACTGCCGCAGGGCGTTCGAAGAGCTAAAGGAGCGCGGCGTCGAGTTCGAGACGGATGTGATCGAGCAGCCCTGGGGCTCCATCGCGCTGTTCGAGGACCCGGACGGCAACCGCCTGCAGATCCGCGAAGCGGCTGGGCAGTCATGAGGGTCTTCGTCGCCGGCGCCACCGGTGCACTCGGCAAGCAGCTCGTCCCGCAACTCGTCGAGCGGGGTCACGACGTGGTCGGGATGACGAGGAGCAACTCGAAGCAGGACCTCGTGCGCAGCCTCGGGGCGCGGCCGGTCGTCGCCGACGCGCTCGACGCCGACGCCGTCGCCCGGGCGGTGGCGGCCGCCGAGCCCGAGGTGATCGTGCACGAGCTGACGGCGCTGTCCGGGGAGATGAGCCTCCGCGAGACGCGACACCCCGAACGCGCCCCGATGGCGGTCATGACCAACCGGCTGCGTACCGAGGGGACGGACAACCTCCTCGCCGCCGGCCGCGCCGCGGGGGCCCGGCGCGTCGTGGCGCAGAGCTTCGGTGCGTTCCGGTGGGCCCGCACGGGCGGGCCGGTACTGACCGAGGCCGACCCCCTCGATCCCGAGCCGCCCGGGGCGATGCGGGCGGTGGTGCAGGCGCTCCTCCATCTCGAGCGGGCGGTCACGACGATCGACTGGGGCGAAGGGCTCGCGTTGCGCTACGGCGGCTTCTACGGACCGGGGACCTCGCTCAGCGCGGACCCGGACGCGGTGATGGCGGCGCCGATTCGCAGGCGGCGGTTCCCGATCGTCGGGGACGGCGGCGGCGTCTGGTCGCACATCCACATCGAGGACGCGGCGACGGCGACCGCCATCGCGGTCGAGCGCGGCGCGCCGGGCGTGTACTACGTCGTCGACGACGAGCCAGCACGTGTCCGGGACTGGTTGCCCGCGGTCGCGGACGCGCTGGATGCGAAGCCGCCGATGCGTGTCCCGCGCTGGCTGGGCCGCCTGGCAGGGGGTGAGATGGCGGCGACCATGATGACCGACGTGCGGGGCGCCTCGAACGAGAAGGCGAAGCGCGAGCTCGGCTGGGAGCTCCGCTACCCGAGCTGGCGTGAGGGCGTGGTCCGCGGCCTCGGCTGAGCGCCCACATCCCCACCGAGCGGTCGGTTTGTCCACCCCTGGTTGACAAAGTGACCGCTCGAGTGGGGGTTAGCCGCTTCGCCGCGGCACCGGCACCTCGAGCCGCACAGATTCCGGCTTGTAGCTCCGCACCAGCGGCACGCCGAGCAGGCGCGCGACCCGCCAGGACCACGCGTACGGCCACGGGACGGGAAGCGCCGGCTTGAAGTTCGCGACGGTCCCGTCCTTCGAGACGACCTCGATCTCGACCTCGGCGGTCGGCACCACGATGCCCTCGGGATGCCCGACCTTCACGAGTCGCAGCTTCGCCGGGCCGCCGCCGGAGCTGACCTTGCGGATGTCGCGCACGGCGGAGCGGATCAGGCACGGGTTGAGGTAGCGCAGGCGGCTCACCCTCAGCGTTCTACCCCGTCCGAAGCGTTGGACACGCTCCGCCGGATCACGCCCTCACGCTCGCGCTCGAAGCGCCCACGGCATCGGCCGCAGGGCACAAGGCCAGCGGCTCGACTTCAGGTACGGGTCCTAACGGGCACGGCGCCCTCGGTCGGGCCGCCGTGGGTCGCGATCACGTTCATGCCCTGGCGCCGTAGCTGCCCGGCGAGCTCCTCGCCGAGGTTGGGCGTCTTCGTCGCGGGGAAGCGCTTGCTGAGCCTGTAGGCGAGCGCCCACGGCCACGGCATCGGGATGTCGCGGTCGAACTGGCGCGTGGTGCCGTCCTCGCCCTCGATCTCGACCGTGACGGTCGAGCGCGGGCCGACGAACCCCTTTGGATCCGTGACGTCGACGATCCGCACCTCCTCGTTGTCGCTCGAGAGGATCGCCTTCGCGTCGGAGACGAGCCCGCGGACACCAAAGAAGGCCCGCCGGATCCACAGCACGGCCCCGATCAGAAAGCCGACGGCGGAGAGGATCCCGGCCAGCGTTGCGAGCTGCTCGGAATCGATGATCACCGCGCCGAAGCCGGCGATGACGCAGCCGCTGCTGAGCAGGGTGAAGAAACGGACGGCGCTCATGCGGGCGCGAGCCTAGTTTGTCGTGGCGGATTCGCGCGCCTTCTGCGCGTCGCCCGAGCCCAACCGTCCCGTACACCTCCCTATGCGGGGGTGTTTGGGACGTTTGGTGTTGGGGGCGCTAGCGGCGGATGCGTGGGCGCGGGAAGCGGCGTAGGCGCTCGCCGCGCGACTCGACCCGCTCGCGCGCCGCGCCGACGGGCTCCGCCTCGGCCTCCGCCCCGACGTCGGCGACCTTGATCTCGTGGAGCACGACCGGCTCCTCGATGCCCTTCAAGTCCACCCGGCCGCGGCTCTCGGTCTCGAACTCGGTACCGAGCCGCTTCCATGTCTCCGCGGTGACGAGAATGTCGACGTCGAGCTCGCGGGTCGCCGCCTCGACGCGCGCGGCGAGGTTGACGGCGCTGCCGATGACGGAGAAGTTGAGCCGTCCGGCGCCGCCGATCGCGCCCGCGATGACGCGGCCGCTGTTGACGCCGACGCCGATCCGCAGCTCTCCCGCGTCGCCGCGGCGGTTGACCGCGTGGGCGATCTCGCACGCCGCGCGCACCGCACGGTCGGCGTGGTCCGTGTACGCCTCGGGCGCGCCGAAGACCGCGAGCAGCCCGTCGCCCTCGAACTTGTCGATGTGGCCGCCGTGCTCGGAGATGATCGGGACGATGAGCTCGAAGAGCCGGTTGAGCGCGGTGACGACCTCGCTCGGCGAGGCGCCGGTGGCGAAGCTGGTGAAGCCGCGGACGTCGCAGAAGAGCATCGAGACCTCGACCTCCACCCCCTCCTCGTCGAACCCGTCGCTGAGGATGTACTCGGCGATCTCGCGGTCGAGGTAGGTGCCGAACGCCTCGCGCAGCCGCTCGCGCTCGCGCAGCCCCTCGATCATCTCGTTGAAGCTCGCGGCTAGCCTCCCCAGCTCGTCGCTCGTCGTCACCGGCACGGACACCGTGTAGTCGCCCTCGTTGATCGCGTCGACCGCGCGGCCGATGTCGTCGATCGGGCGCAGGATCGACTTCGAGAGCAAGACGGTGAGCTCGAGCGAGAGCGTCGTCGCGACGGCGAGCGCGACCAGCACGTCGACGCCCAGGTCCGCCCCGCCACCCTGGTCGGAGGTGAGCGCGGCGACGACGAGCCCGGTGATCAGGTTGATCAGCGGCAGCGCCACCATCAGCCGGTAGCGCAGCGGCACGGTGCGCACCTTGATCGCCGTCGGGGCCTCGATCGCCGCGGTGATGTCGATCAGCACCGGGCGCATCGCCGCCTCGAGCGCGAGGTAGTGGAGCATCGCGGCGTAGCCGACGGCGACCAGCGACGTCAGGAGCAGAGGGATGACCGCGAGCCAGCTGAGCTCGAGCACGAGCACCGCGGTGATGCAGATCGGCGGGACCGAGAGCCCGACCGGCCACGGCAGGTCGCGCTTGATCAGGTCGAGCGGCATGCTCACGGCCGCCGCCCACGCCCGGGCGCTCGACTCCTCGTCGCGCCGGCCGTCGATCCAGGCGCGAATCGGCCGCACCTGCGGGACCGCCCGCCAGATCGCCCAGATGATCGCGCACTCGGTGAGCGCGAGCGCGATCGCGCCGATCAGCAGGTACTCGGAGGTGGATCCGTCCCAGTAGAAGCTGTAGAGAGCGAGACCGCCGGCCACGATGAGGAGCGCGGTCTGCAACTCGACCGCAAGGAAAACGATCGGATACCGCCCACCGAGCCGGCGATATAGGTAACCGAGCGGACCGAGGCCCATCGCGGGATTGTCCCATTGCGAACTGGACGTGTGTGTGAGGGCTGTTGCGCGTGGTCCACCCGCTTTACCAGTCCCTCAAGGTTCGGCGTACGCTCACCGATGGAATGTCTGTGGGGCAGGCCCTGTCTACTCACCATGCGAGAAACGGCGGTTTTCCGGAACCGCTCGATGGCGAACGCGTGCGCGTGGTCGCGGCGCTCCACGCCGGCTGCGCCCAGGAGACGCGCGTGCGGATCCCGCATGCGGTCCCGGCGCGAGCCGTCCGCCGAGTGCGCTGCTCGAGCTGCTCCGAGGAGTTCGAGACGGAGACGATCGAGGAGCTCGAAGAAGGGTCGCGGACGGCGCGGCTCGTCGCCTACGGGAGCAGACTGCGCGCGGCACTCCCAAGTGTGAAGATGGGCATCCTGCCCACACTTCCCCTTCAAAGGATTGAGCCGTCGGGAAGCACATGGCGCCTCCTCAGCGTGCCCGCTGCGGCGGCCCTGGTGATCGGTGGCCTGCTCGTGATTCAGGGCAGCAGCTCCGAATCCGGGAACTCCGCGGGCGCGAGCCCGGTGCTGGAAGCACCCGCCGGCAACGTCACCCCGCCACCGTCGGGCGTCTCGACCGCCGCAGCTGAGACTGGCCGCGGCCCGGCCAAGCACACCGAGCTCGTCCAGGGGTCCAGCTACCACCTGATCTTGCCGGAGGGCTGGGAGAAGATCGACCCGCCCGGCGGCGCCACGTTCGCCGCCGTCTCCGCCGACGGCGACGCCGACGTGACCCTCTGGATCCGCGAGGACAAAAAGCTCGACTTCCTCGACTTCGCCGAGCGCTCCCGCGACCAGCTCACCTCGCTCACCGGCTCCCAGCCGAAGACCGTGGAGGAGGTGATCGCGCCGACCCCCGAGGAGACCATCCTGCGGCTCGCCGCCAACGCGCCACCCGGCTCGCCGCAGTATGAGGTGCTCCTGCGGGCCGCCGGCCCCTACCGCTACTCGTTCTCGAGCACGCTTCAGCCCGGCGCCTCGCGAGAGACGATCGCCGGCCTCGACCTGATCAGCAACTCGCTCACCCCCGAAGCGGAGGCAGAGTGATGCTCGCGGGGAGGCGCAGGATCTTCGTGCTCGCGGCGCTCGCGCTCGCGATTCCGCTGCCGGCGCTCGCGCTCGAGGGTGGCACCGAGGAGGCCCCGGCAGGCGCCCCCGCCCCGCAGGCGCTCTCGGTCGCCACCTCGCTCGGGCGCTGCGGGATCGGTGAGGCCCAGGTCTTCTGCACCCTGAACGTCTCCTTCAACGCGGTCGACGGCGCGAGCTCCTACAGCGCCACCGTGACCCGCGCCGACGGCTCGGTCGTCGACTACGGCTCGGTCGACGCGGGCGGCACCTCCCTCTACGTCCCCTACGTCGGAGCGGGCAGCTACAGCGTGCGCGTTTCCGCCTACGGCGCTCTCCCCACGGAGGAGGGTGAGGACGGGCGCGAGGACACCGGCGCCGAGAAGGATCCGGGCAACATCATCGCCACCGACGAGGACCTCGCCGGGCCGGAGAGCGACGATCCGCGCGTCGCCGGCAACGCCGGCGCGGACGGCGACGCCGGCCAGGGCGAGACCGGCCAGGGCTCGATCGGCAACGCGACCTCGACCGAGAGCCCCGGCGCCGACGAGGGCGCCGCGCCGCCACCCGCCGCGCCGCCGCCGTGTCAGCCGACCCCGCCTCCGCCGCCGCCCGAGCTGCCGCCGCTGCCCGAGCCGCCGCCGCCGGACACCGATCCGGACAACCCGGACGAGGACGCCGACGGCATTCCGGACGCCGAGGAGCAGGTCGCTTACGACAAGGCCGTCGCCGACCGCGCCGCCGCGGAGGCCGCCGCAGCCGCGGCCCAGCCCGAGTCCGTCGAGTGCCCGGCCGCCCCGCCCACGGGTCCGTAAAGGCACTCACACCGCGCCGCACTTGCTTTGCGGGCACGGAGTGCGGATAATGGGGTTTGCTGTGAGAGCGGGGGGATCGATCGCGACCGAACGACACCTTGAGAGGGCAGACCGGCCGCGCGGGCGCGCGATTGCGACGGTCGGCGCGACTCACGACTCCATGACAGGATTGACCGGCGCAGCCGACGGCGTCTGCGAGAACACTCCCTGATGGCCGAGCCCTTCCTCACCGAGATCCGGATCATGAGCTTTCACTTCCCGCCCAAGGGCTGGGCGTTCTGCAACGGCCAGCTCCTGCCGATCAACCAGAACCAGGCGGTGTTCGCGCTCCTCGGGACTACCTACGGCGGCGACGGGCGAACGAACTTCGCCCTCCCGAACCTCCAGGGGCGCACGCCGATCCACGTCGGCTCAGGTCACACGCTCGGGGAGGCCGGCGGCGAGCAGGCGCACACGCTCAACGCGGCCGAGCTCCCGGAGCACACGCACGCGCTGCAGGCGTCCGGGTCGGCGGGCGACACGGCGGTGCCGACGAACAAGGTGCCGGCGGCGAGCCCGAGCGCGCTCTACCGGCCGCAGGGCGCCCTCGCGCAAACCGCGCGCCGCAATGTGACCCAAGTCGGCGGCGGCCAGCCCCACCTGAACATGCAGCCATTCCTCGCGCTCAACTTCTGCATCGCGCTGCAGGGCATCTTCCCGTCACCGAACTGAGGATCAAGGGGAATGGCACAGCCATACATCGGTGAGGTCCGGATGTTCGCCGGCAACTTCGCCCCGACGGGGTGGATGTTCTGCAACGGACAGGTTGTGCCGATCTCCGAGAACGACGCGCTCTTCAATCTCATCGGCACGACCTACGGCGGCGACGGGGTGACCGTCTTCGCGCTTCCCGACCTGCGCGGACGGATCCCGATCCATTTCGGTGACAGCTTCATCCTCGCCGAGACCGGAGGCGCTGAAGAGGTCGCGCTCACAGAGCAGCACATTCCGTCGCACAGCCACCCCCTGCGGGGGACGAATCGCACCGCGACCCGGGAGAACCCGGGCGGCAACTTCCACGCCCAGTTCCCGCAGGCAAACGTCTTCCCCTACACCGCGGAGGCGCCGAACGTGAACATGGCCGCGTCCGTGATCGCGCCGGTGGGCGGAAGCCAGCCGCACGCCAACTTCCAGCCGTACCTCTGTGTCAGCTTCATCATCTCGATGTTCGGCATCTTCCCGCCCCGGAACTAGGAGCTTTGCGATGGCCGATCCATTCATTGCCGAGATCCGGGTCTTCCCGTTCAACTTCGCCCCGAAAGGCTGGGCGCACTGCAACGGTCAGCTGCTCCCGATCTCTCAGAACACGGCGCTGTTCTCGCTCCTCGGGACGACGTACGGCGGCGACGGAAAGTCGAACTTCGCCCTCCCGAATCTGCAGGGCTCGGCGGCGATGAACCCGGGCCAGGGGCGCGGCCTCAGCAACCACCACCTCGGGGAGTTCGGTGGCTCGGAGACGGTGACGCTGCTCGAAAGCGAGATCCCGGCCCACACGCACACCCTGCGGGCGAACTCCGCGATCGGCAATGAGCCCGCGCCCGAAGGCAACACCCCTGCCCGCCCGGCCGCCACCAAGGTCTACCAGTCGAACACGAGCCAGAACCTGGTCCCGATGGCGCCGCAGGCGCTGCGACGGGCGGGCGGCGACCAACCCCACGACAACATGCAGCCCTACCTGACCATGTTCTTCAACATTGCCCTCCAGGGAGTCTTCCCCCCGCGAAACTGAGGTCGGGCTGCGAGCGGTCGCCGAGGCCGATCGCGAGTTCCTGCTCTCCGTCTACGCCAGCACCCGCGAGGCGGAGCTCGCGCGGGTCGCGTGGCCGGCCGGCGGCAAGGAGGCTTTCCTGCGCCAGCAGTTCGAGGCCCAGGACACCTACTGGCGCGAGCAGCGCCCCGAAGCGGTCTTTCAGGTGATCGAGGTCGGCGGCGAGCCCGCCGGGCGCCTCTACGTGGACGCACAGCCCGACGAGGTGCGGATCGTCGACATCGCGCTCCTGCCGGGCTTTCGCGGGCGCGGCATCGGGACCGCGCTGCTCCGCGAGATCATCGAGCGCGCCGAAGCCGATCGGATCCCGGTGACCATCCACGTCGAGCAGCAGAACCCGGCGCGCTCGCTCTATCAGCGTCTCGGCTTCGAGCGCGTCGAGACGCACGGCATATACGACCTGCTCCAACGCTCGCCCGCGACCTAGGTGAAGATCGCCTCGTAGCTCGTCTCGCCGTCGTCCCCGGCCACCGGGACGATGAAGATCTCGAGGCGGCCGACCGCCTCGTGCTCGAACGGATAGGTGGCCTGCGGGAGGCGCGGCTCCGCCGGGCCGCGGAAAAGGAGCGCGTACGGCTCGCCGCGGATCCCGGTGGCCTCGGCGGGCGGCGCCGTTGTCGCCTTCGCCTCGACCAGCTCGAGCTCGACCGGATCCGCCTCGAGCTGGGACGAGGGGTCGACGGCGTAGCTCTCCCCGAGCGTGGCGGCGAAGGTCGCGAGCGTCGGTTCCGAGTCCATCGGCGGCGGCGTCAGCGAAGCCGCAGCGTGCGCCGCGCGGCCGACTCGTAGCCGGCCCCGTCGACGATCTCGAGCCGCAGCGCGTAGCGGCCGGACGGCGCCTCGGCGCGCGGCGTGAAGCGCAGGCGGACCGCCGAGCCGTCGGGATGGCCGACCGCGCGGGCGACCGCGCGACCGTGCCGAAGCAGCGAACCGCGCACGATCTCGGCGCCGGAGTCCAGGGTCGCGTCGACGACGAGACCGCGGCCGCGGCCGCGGCGAATCGTGGCGCCGAGCAACCGTACGGGCGGCGCGGGAGTGCGGCCGTTCGCAGCGCCCGTGCCACCGCTGCCCGGCACCCGGACGGTGCGGTCGACCAAGAGCTCGTAGTCCCTCTCGGAGCCGGACGCGTCGATCGGCGAGATGAACAGATCGAAGAGGCCGAGGTCACGGTGGTGGAGGCGGTGGATGCCGCTGTCGAGCGGCTCGCCACCCCCTCGCAGGCGCAGGGAGAAGGCATCCTCACGGCCGGCGAGCGCCGGGTCCGTGAGGTCGTCGACCGAGATCAGCCGCAGAACCTGCGCTCCGGCGTCGCGCAGCTCGAACCGGTCGTCCGAGAGCGCCATGTAGGTGGAGCGGCGGAGCGGGGCGGGCACCGTCGGGGTGGTGGCGGCAGCGACCCCCTCCAGATGCCCGAGGCCGCCGAGCCCGGCCACGGCGGTGCCGGCGGCGCCCGCCTGCACGAGGCGGCGGCGCGTGAGCGTTCCCGGTTGCATACTCGCTTCGTTCATCTCCCCCGCTTCCAGGTCATTCTGACCGCTCCGCCCCCGGAAAGCAAGATCGGGTAGTTCTCTGTCGATGAGCGCGCCGCCCGCTTGGACCCTGCCGTTCCTGATCGCCGCGCTCGCGCTGCCGATCGTCGCCGGCTTCTCCGTCGGCGGGCCCGGCCTCGGGCTCGCGATCGGAGCGCTCGCCGTCGTCGCCGTCGTGATCGTCGCGGCGCGGGCGAAGCCCCGGAGCACGATCGAGACGGCCCGCTCGACCGACGGCCGGCGCCGCATCCTCGTCGTCACGACCCAGGACCTGGACGAGCCTGCGACGACCGAGAAGATCGCTGCCGCCGCCGATCTCCACGACGATGAGGAAACCGAGATCGTCGTCCTCGCCCCGGCGCGGACGGCCTTCCTCGACCGCTGGGCGTCCGACGAGCGCGCGGCGCGCGCCGATGCGCAGCGCATCCTGGTGCTCGGCGCGGCCTCGCTCGGCAAGGCCGATGTGCCGGTGCGGGCGCGGGTGGGCGATGCCGACGTCGTGCTCGCGGTGGAGGACGAGCTCCGCACGTTCGCGGCCACCGAGGTGATCCTCGTGACCGGCCCGTCGCAGGATGACGCCGATGGTGAGCGGGCGGCGAGGGAGCTCGGCGAGCGGGTCGCTCAGCCGCTCACGCGGCTGGTCGTCGGCTGAGGCCGTCCCAGAGCAACAGCGTCCCCGCCTCGACCAGGTGCTCGCGAGTCGTGCCGCGGTTGTGGCGGCGCGACTCGACGGCGCCGACGAGAGCGGCAATCAGCATCTCGACCATCACGGTCATCGTGCGCCCGTCCGAGTCGATCCCCGCCTCGCGGGCGTCGGCGGCGAGCAACGCCCTGACCGCGTGGACGCGACCGTCGAACACCTGGCGCCAGGCAGCATCGATCTCGGGGTCGCCGTGGGTCGCGTTGCCGAACAGCAGGCTCCAGGCCGCGGGGCTCCGCTCGGCGAAGCGGAAGACGGCGTCCATCGTCGCGTGCATCCGCTCCTCGGCGCTGCCCTCCCCGGTGATCTGCGCGGCGACGTAGCCGAGGAAGATCCCGTTCTGCTCCTCGAGCAGGGCGAGGAAGAGGTCCTTCTTCGAATCGAAGTGGTCATAGAGGACCGCGCGGGTGATCCCGGCCGCCTCCGCGATCTCCCCCATCGACGTGGCGCCGTAGCCGCGAGTCGCGAAGGCCTCGAGCGCCGCCTCGAGGATTCCCGCCCGGCGCGCGGCGGCGCTCAGGCGGCGCTTCGGTTGCGGCTCCGTCACGGTAACCGACATGTTCGTAGGTTATCAACGGCCTCGGGTCGCGCTTTCATAGGGCATGAAGTTGACAAACCGACAGATCTGTTGGTAAGTTCGCGCCGTGAGCGGAAGGGAGATCTCGCGCCGCCGGTTCCTGCGCGACAGCGGCGCCGCCGCGGCAGCCGCCGGCCTCTACACCACCCCGGCCTTCGCCCGCTCGCTCAAGCCGGGCGGAAAGGGCAGGCACGTCGCGGTCCTCGGCGGCGGTATGGCCGGCCTCGCGACGGCCCACGAGCTGATCGAGCGCGGCTTCAAGGTGACCGTGATCGAGCCCGCCTACCTCGGCGGCAAGGCGCGCAGCCTCTACGTGCCGAAGACCGCCGCGGGCGGGCGCCGCGGGCTCCCGGGGGAGCACGGCTTCCGCTTCTTCCCCGGCTTCTACCACCACGTCCCCAACTCGATGCGGCGGATCCCGTTCCCCGGCAACGAGAACGGCGTGTGGGACAACCTGGTCGACGCGAACGAGACCGTCTCGCCGCGCACCGAGGGTCGCGCGGACGGCACGATCTTCGGCGTCCTCCCCGATCCGCTCCAGGCGTTCAGCGTCGAGGGCCTGCGGCGCATCCTCATGGACGGCCTCTCCGGCAACAACGTACCCCCGCACGAGCTCGCGTACTTCGTCAACCGGCTGCTCGTCTTCCTGACCAGCTCCGATGATCGGCGATACGGCCAGTGGGAGCACGTCCCGTGGCGCGAGTTCGTCGCCGCCGAGGGCAAGTCCGAGGAGTACCGCAAGGTGATCTCGGCCGGCCTCACCCGCACCGTGGTGGCGGCGAAGGAGGCGGTCGCCTCCACTCGCACGATCGGCAACATGGGCGAGGCCTTCGTCTACACGATCCTCGGCCTGGGCAACGACGGCTCGCCGGACCGCGTCCTCAACCTGCCGACCAACGAGGCCTGGATCGACCCGTGGGTCGCCCACCTGAAGTCGCTCGGCGTCAAGTTCCGCCTCGGCCAGAAGGTGACGGGCATCGAGATCAAGCGCGGCAAGGTGGAGGCCGTCCGCGTCCGCGATCGCCAGGGCCGCGAGCGGCTCGTCGAGTCGGATTGGTACGTCTGCGCGATGCCGGTCGAGCGTGCGCGCAAGCTGTGGTCGAAGCAGGTGCTGCGCGAGGCGCCGGCGCTCGAGCTCACCCACGACCTCTACACGGACTGGATGGTCGGCGTTCAGTACTTCCTCCGCCGACCCGTCGACTTCATCCGGGGCCACATGACCTTCGTCGACGCCCCCTGGGCGCTCACCTGTCTCACCCAGGCCCAGTTCTGGGACAAGCGCGACTTCGCCGCCGACTACGGCGACGGCTCGGCGGTCGACTGCCTCTCGGTCGACGTCTCCGACTGGGACGCTCCCGGGATCCTCTACGGCAAGCCGGCGAAGCAGTGCAGCCCGAAGCAGGTGGCGGCGGAGGTCCTCGCCCAGATTCAGGCGCACGTGAACGACAACGGCACCGACGTGCTGCCGAGCGACGCGATCCACTCCTGGTTCATCGACCCGGGTGTGCGCTGGAACCGCAAGAAGAAGCGGAACCGAAACGCGACGCCGCTGCTCGTCAACACCGTCGGCTCTTGGGAACGCCGTCCGAAGGCCCGGATCGACATCCCCAATCTCTTCCTCGCCGGCGACTACATCCAGACCGACGTAGACCTGGCGACGATGGAGGGGGCGAACGAGTCGGGCCGCGATGCGGCCAATGCGGTCCTCGAGGCGGCGGGGTCGAACGCGACCCCGGCGGCCAAGTACAGGCTCTACGACCCGCCGGAGTTCGAGGCCGCGAAGGCGGTCGACGCCGAGCGCTTCAAGGCGGGGCAACCGAACCTCCTCGACGTGTGAGCGGCGCCGACGCCGACGCGATCGTCGTCGGCTCTCGGTGCGCCGGGTCGGCCGCGGCAATCGCGCTCGCACGCGCGGGCCGCAAGGTGATCGCGCTCGATCGCGCCTCCTTCCCCTCCGACACGCTCTCGACCCACCTCCTCTTTCCCGGCGGCGTGATCGAGCTCGCCGAGCTCGGCGCGCTCGAGCGGGTCGAGGCGCTCGGACCGCCGCGGATGCCCGAGGCGTTCATGAACGGGGCTGGGATCACTGTGCGGACGCCGTACACGCCCAAGGACGGCATCGACTACGCGCTCTGCGTCCGCCGCCCGGGGCTCGACGCGGCGCTGGTGGAGACGGCGCGCGAGGCGGGCGCCGACGTCCGCGAGGGTGTCCGGGTCACCGGCCTCGTCCGGGACGGTGAGCGCGTCGTCGGAGTCGAGACCGACGCGGGGGAGCTGCGCGCGCCACTCGTCGTCGGGGCCGACGGCCGGCGCTCCGGCGTCGCCGGGGAGGTCGGCGCGACGAAGCCGCGGCGCTCGAATCAGAATGGCCGCGCCTGCTTCTTCACCTACTTCGAGGATGCGGCCGCCGGCTGGCGCGGCGTCGCCGCCCAGTGGCGCGCGGGGGCCGAGCTCGGAACGGCGTTTCCCTGCGACGGCGGGCTGGTGCTCGTGCTGTTGATGCCGCCGGTCGAGCGGACCGAGGAGTTCCGCGCCGATCCCCAAGCCGCCTACGAGCGCACCCTTGCGCTCCTGCCCGGCCTCGGCGAGCGGCTCACCGGCTCGACCCAGGCGGCCAAGGTCCGCGGCACCGCCGATCTGCCGTCCTACTTTCGCCGCTCGAGCGGACCCGGCTGGGCGCTCGCCGGCGACGCCGGTCACTTCAAGGACCCGGTGACCGCGCAGGGCATCCGCGATGCGATGCGCTTCGGGCGCCTGCTGGGCGAGGCAGCGGCCCCGCACCTCGGTGGCGAATCGGCGGCGCTCGACCGTGCGCTGCGCAGCTGGGAGCGCCGCCGCGACCGCGAGTGCAGGCAGGTCTATCGCTGGACGAACAGGCTCGCCCGCGCCGAGCCGATGAGCGCGTTCGAGGTCGAGCTCTACCGCGAGGGCGCGGCCGACCCGGTGTTCGCCCGCCAGATGACCGACGTGTTCGCCCGCACGCGTGAGCCGCGCGAAGTGATGCCTCCCGCGCGCCTGCTCAAGCTCGCCGGGCGCACCCTGCTTAGCCGGGTACGATCGCGCGATGCCAACAGCCACAGCCGCCCAGCTCCAGTCCGAGTCCGCCCGCGAGTTCATCGGTAAGGGGCCGCACGGCCTCCTGATCGGTGCCGAGACCGTCGCGGCCGCCGACGGGCGCACGTTCGCGACGATCGATCCCGCCACCGGCGAGGAGATCTGCGAGGTCGCCCAGGCGGGCACGCAGGACGTCGAGCGGGCGGTGGAGGCCGCCCGCGGGGCGCTCGACGGGCCGCTCCGCAAGGTCTCGGCGTCGAAGCGCGCCGGGCTGATCTACAACCTCGCAGAGCTGGTCAAGGCGAACGGCGAGGAGCTCGCCGAGCTGGAGTCGCTCGATAACGGCAAGCCGCTCAAGGCCGCCGGCGGCGACGTCGCGGCCTCCGTGGGCCACCTGCGCTACTACGCGGGCTGGCCGACGAAGATCGAGGGCGAGACGATCCCTGTCTCCGGCCGTGACCTCTTCGTCTACACGCTGCGCGAGCCGGTCGGCGTCTGCGCGCAGATCGTGCCGTGGAACTTCCCCCTGCTGATGGCGGTGTGGAAGATCTCCCCGCCCTTGCGGCCGGCTGCTCGCTGATCCTGAAGCCCGCCGAGCAGACCCCACTGACCGCGCTCCGCCTCGGTGAGCTCTGCCTCGAGGCGGGCTTTCCCCCGGGCACGGTCAATGTCCTCACCGGCGACGGCGAGACCGGCGCCGCGCTCGTCGACAGCCCGGGCGTGGACAAGGTCGCCTTCACCGGCTCCACAGTGGTCGGGCGCGAGATCGGGGCGAAGTGCGGCAAGGCGCTGAAGCGGGTGACGCTCGAGCTCGGCGGCAAGAGCCCCAACATCATCCTTCCCGACGCCGACCTCGACGCGGCCGTGAAGGGCTCGTTTCAGGGCATCTACTTCAACTCCGGCCAGGCGTGCAACGCCGGCTCCCGGCTCTACGTCCACTCCGACCACTTCGACGAGGTGGTCGAGCGGCTCGCCGAGTACGCGGGCAAGGCGAAGGTCGGGCCCGGCCTCGACCCCGAGTCGCAGTTCGGCCCGCTCGTCTCCGCGGAGCAACTGGACCGCGTCACCGGCTACATCGACTCCGGGCTCGAGGAGGGCGCGGAGGCGGTCGCGGGCGGCAAGCCCGAGAGCGGCGGCAACGGCGGCTACTTCGTCGACCCGACCCTGTTCACCGGCGTCAACGACGAGATGAAGATCGCCCGTGAGGAGATCTTCGGTCCGGTGCTGGTCGCGCAGCCGTTCGAGTCGTTGGAGGAGGTGGCCGCCCGCGCGAACGACACGGAGTACGGCCTCGCCGCGGGCCTTTGGACGCGCGACATCTCCAACGCCCACAAGCTCGCCGCGCTGCTCAAGGCCGGTTCCGTCTACATCAACACCTGGGGCGCCGGTGACCCGGCGGCGCCCTTCGGAGGCTTCAAGGCGTCAGGCATCGGCCGCGAAAAGGGTCATCACAACCTGGACGCATACCTCGAGACGAAGTCGGTCTTCACGCAACTCTAGGCCGCGGTTTACGGGCCTAGGCGTGCTTTTCGAGTCGGGCGGCGACGATCGCGATCGTTTCCTCGATCCCAAGGCGGGCGCGGGCGATCGCGGCGGCGGCCTCGCCGCCCGCCACGACCTCCTCGAGCGCCGCCTCGAGCTGCAGGTCGACGGCGGCGAGCGAGTTGCGCAGTTCATGCGCGAGCGGCCTCTCGTTCACTGGACCAGCCCGCGGCGCATGCCCTCGGCGACGGCGGCGCCGCGCTCGGAGACGCCGAGCTTCTCGTACAGCGTCGACGTATGGGTCTTCACCGTCGCCGCACTCAGGTGCAGGCGCCCGGCGATCTCCCGCGCCGAGAGGCCCTCCGCGATCCCGGTCAAGACCTCCTGCTCGCGTTCGGTGAGCCGGATGCGGGAATCGTTCGAGGCCCGCTCGCGGATCCCGGCTGCGAGGCCCGACTGGACCTCCGGCGCGATCACGGTCTCACCGCGGGCCACGGCGGCGATCGCGTCACAGACCTGCTCCCCACGGGAGCCCTTGAGGAGGAAACCCTTGGCGCCGCCGGCGAGCGCGTCGTAGGCCGCCTCCGAGCCGCGACTGCCGCTGAGAAAGAGCACCTCGCACCCGGAGCCGCGGCGGCGCAGCGCGGCGAGCACGCTCATCCCGTCGAGCTTCGGCATCTCGATGTCGAGGACGGCGACGTCGGGAGCGAGCGACTCGATCAGCTCCAGGCCCTCCTCCCCCTCCGCGGCCTCCCCGATGAGGTCGAGGTCCGGGCGCGCCTTGATTGCCCGCGTCACACCGTCCCGGTACAGCGGGTGGTCGTCGACGACTATCACGCGTACTCCCTGGCGCGGCACTTGCGCGGGAGTCTATGGGTCGAGGAGGGACGCCACGGCGCCGGCCGCAGGCAGAAAGCGACGCGCGCCCCTCCCCCGAGGAGGGCGCACGTCGTTCTTCAGATCCCGAGGGTGCGACCCCCCATCGCGATTCGGGTTTGAAGCTTTCCTGCCGACACCGGGGACCCGTTGGCTGGGTCGTTCCTGGCACCGGGAATATTCACTGAGACGACACGCGAAGTCATCGGCGGACCGCCTGAATCCGAGGGTGAATCGGAGCCAGCCGATCACCCGAGCGGCGCTCATACGATCGGCTCAGTACCGGGGGAGGGACTCGAACCCTCAAGCCCTCGCGGGCAGCCGGGCTTAAACCGGCCGTGTATGCCAATTCCACCACCCCGGTGGGCAGGCGAACCGTACCGCGAGCCCGCGCCTTCATCGCGGCTTGAGATTCGCCTGCAACTCTGCCGTTGGTAGCGCAACCTGGCCCCTGTTACGGTGTTTCATCAGGCACGGCGCGCGCTGCTGCCGTTATGGAAGCTTCTGCTCTCACACATGCCAGTCGGGGTGGCCTTCTAGGCCGACGCTCGCCACTTCTCCGCCTGCAGGGCGATGAGCGTCTCGTCGCGATGATCCGCGACCACAACGAGAACGCCTTCGAGGTCCTCGTCGATCGCTACCACTCGCGCCTCCTGGCCTTCTGCCGTCACATGCTGCGTTCGAACGAGGACGCGGAGGACGTGCTCCAGGAGGTCTTCGTCAAGGCGCACGCGGCGATGCTCGCCGACGAGCGGCCGATCAACGCCCGTCCGTGGCTTTATCGCATCGCCCGCAACCGCTGTCTCAACCACCTTCGCCGACCCGTTCCGGAGGGTCAGGACTCGATGGACGTGATGCCCGCCGAGGGCGGCGTGACCACCGCCGAGCGAGTCCAGAAGCGCGAGGACTTTCGCGCCCTGATCGTCGACGTCGGCGACCTTCCCGAGACGCAGCGCACGGCGCTCCTCCTACGCGAGCTCGATGCCCTCTCCTACGAGGAGATCGCCGCCGCGATGGACACCACGGTCCCGGCGGTCAAGTCGCTGCTCGTCCGGGCGCGGATGTCGCTCGCCGAGGCGAGCCAGTCGCGTCACCTGACCTGCGGCGAGGTCCGGCTCGAGCTCGCCGAGGCTGCCGAGGGCCTGCGCAAGGCGTCGGGCCCGGTCCGTCACCACATCAAGCGCTGCGAGCAGTGCGAGGAGTACCGCGGGGAGCTCCGTCAGAGCTCGAAGGCGCTCGCCTCACTCGCCCCGCTCGGCCCGATCGCGATTTTCTACGAGCTCATCATCGGCAAGGTCTCTGCCCTGTTCGGCGGCGGCAGCGCCGCGGGCGGCGGCGCAGCCACCGGCGGCGTTGCCGGCAGCTCGGCCGTCGGCGGAGTCGCGGCTGCGGGCGCCGGAGCCGGGGGATCGGCTGCGGCAGGCGCAGGCGCGGCGGCGGCCGGAATGGCCGGCGGCGGTGCTGCGCTCGGTGGCGCGGCGGCGGTCGGCGCGGGCAGCATCGGCGGCGCCCTCGGCGCGAAGGCGGCGGCAACGGCAGCGACCGCGGCCCTGCTCACCGCCGGCGCGGTCGAGGTTCAGAAGACTTCATCCACCGACGTCGCCCCCGTGGCGACGCCGGCGCCCAAGGTGGAGCGGGTGGCTGTCGCGCCCATCCACGGCAGCACCGGCACCGTCGAGATCGACCACCAGCAGGTGCGCGTCGTCGCCGACACCGAGCCGGCGACCAAGGTCCCGGCCGAGCAAGCGCCGGCGACGGCCCCCCGGTCGAGGCGGAGGCGCCCGCAGCGACCCCGGCTCCGGCCGAGGCGGTGGCACCCCCGATTCAGGAGACGATCGAGGACGCCGCCGTGACCGGCCCCGCCACCGGCGGCGAGGGCAAGGCCGGCAACGAAGTGATTTCCGCCACGGACACCGCGGCCACGGTCGCGGTCGGCACGGCCCTGCCGACCGCCGGCGGCCCGGGCGCACCGCCCGCTCCGCCGGCCCCCGTCGTACCCGGCCCGCCGGCCCCGACGCCCGTACCGCCGGTCGTGGGCAGCCCGGGGGCCCCGGTGCCGGCTCCCGGCGCGACTCCGTAGCGCCCGAAGCTCCCGCGGCCTAGTCGCCGCCGCCGGACGCCGGCAGGCTCGCGGTCGCGACCGTCCCCGCGCCGGAGCTCTCCAGGACGAAGGATCCGCCCGCGTAGATGAGCCGCTGGCTCAATGACGCGAGGCCGATGTGTCCCTCTTCGAGCGCCCGCTCGCGCCGCCCGGCCTCGAACCCGCTGCCGTCGTCGCCAACCTCGAGCGCGACCGAGTCGCCGTCGCGGCGCACGGTCACCGCGACCCGCTGGGCGCCGGCGTGGCGGGCCGCATTGGTGAGCAGCTCGCGGGCGGCCGCGAGGAGGAGCTCATCGTCGACGCCGAGGGCCTCCGGCTCCAGCGCGATCTCGACCTCGAAGCCACCCTGGCGGGCGGCTTGGCGGGCGACCGCGCCGAGCGCCTGCTCGAAACCACCCTGCTCGAGGGTCACCGGGTGAAGCGCCATCGTCGCCTCGCGCAGGCGCCCGATCGTTGCCTCGACCACCTCATGGGCGCGCATCACCTGCGCCCTTCCCGGGGCTGCCTCGATCAGCTCCTGGTTCGCCGCGAGGAGCGACTGCAGGGAATCGTCGTGGATCTCCTGCGCAATCCGCCGGCGGGCGTGATCCTCGGCCTGCATCACGTGGGCGATCAGGCGCCGAGCCTCATTCAACTCGGCTTCGAGCTCCCGGATCCGGGCCCGGAGCTCCTCGACGTCGTCCGTCACTCGAGCAGGCCGCGGCGCATCGCCTCCGCCACCGCGGCGGCGCGGTCGGAGACGCCGAGCTTCTCGTAGAGCGTGTGCAGGTGGCTCTTCACCGTCGTCGTCGAGAGATGGATCTGCTTGCCGATCGCCGGCGCCGAGAGGCCATCGGCGATGAGGCGCAGCACCTCGGCTTCGCGATCCGTCAGCTTCGGCGGCCCGCCGGAGCGCTCGCGCTCCTGGATCTCCTGAGCAAGCTGAGCCTGGACCTCGGGCGCGTACGCGGTGCCACCGCCGGCGATCGTCACCAGCGCCTCGCAGATCTCCTGGCGCGAGGACTCCTTCGAGAGGTAGCCCTTGGCGCCGGCGGCAACAGCTTTGTAGGCGAGCTCCGGCTCCATGAAGGCGGAGAGGAAGAGGACCTCGGTCTCGAGTCCGTCGCGGCGCATCGCGCTCAGGACCTGGGTCCCGTCGAGCTGCGGCATGCGGATGTCGAGGATCGCCACACGCGGGCGGAGCTCGCCCAGGCGGTCGAGTGCCTCGCGGCCGTCGGCGGCCTCGGCGACCAGCTCGAGCTCGGCACGATCGTTGATCGCACGGACGATCCCCTCGCGATAGATCGGATGGTCGTCGGCGACGAGGACGGTGACGCCGTCAGTCATGAGCGGGGAGTCTAAGAGGGGACGCTCCCAGTGCCTCAGTCCGAGGCCTTCCATGACCGCGGACTGAGACATCTGGAAACGGGTCGGGCACCGGTGGGGCCGGCGCCCGGAACGTCGGAGGGAGTTTCTTGAGCCTCACGCCTCGCCTGGGTGGCATCCTTACCCGTACCGGTCGAAACGCATCTGAGACCCTCTCAAGCTCCCGCGACGTGGGGGGTTAGGGGGTCAAGTAAGCATGCTGGTTTCGAGACTCCCGTACCAGGTCCGACCGGCCGGTTTTGCGACCAATCTGCTCTCCCTCGATCGGAGGGGGATTGTCTGGTCCGATCGGACCGAGCCGCCCTAGGTGAGCCCGATCGCCTTCAGCCGGCGGGTCAGGCACTGGGTCGCGAAGGCGTTGGTCTCCCGCATCGAGACGCCGGCGGGGCCCGGCTCGTCGTCGTCTTCCGGGGCGAACGGCGGCCGCAGGACGCCCTCGGCGACGGGCAGCGACTCGACCAGGGTGCGCTGGATCGCGGCGCGATAGCGCTCGTCCTCGGCGGCCATGTCGCTGAGGAACTTGGCGCCGAAGGCGACGTGGCGGTGCTCGTCGCGGGCGACGTTGCCGAAGCCCTCGACGAACCCGGGCAGCGTCCCCTCCCGCTCGTTGTAGCCGATGATGAAGTGCTGGCCGGTGAGCGCCAGAACTCCCTCGATGACCATGTGGTAGAGCGTGATCGCCTCCACCAGGACCATCGTGTCCTCGGGCTCTGAGGCAAGCCGGTCGACCTTGCCCTTGAGCATCACATCGAAGAGCTCGCCGAACTGCGGGGTGGTGTTCTCGTGCACGCGCGCGAGGCGCGCCGCCAGATCCTCGCCCTCGCCGAGGACGCCGACCTCGTCGTAGAAGCGGTTGAAGAAGCGCACGTGGCGAGCTTCGTCGGCGATCTGGGTCGAGAGGAAGATCCGCATCTCCTCGGTCGGCGCTGCACGCATGATCGGCCCGAGCTCGTCGGTGACCCGTTGCTCTCCGAGGAAGAACGCCGAGAGGCCGTAGAGCCGCTGGTAGCGCTCCTCCCGGTCGAACCGCTGGTTCCAGTCGACCCGGTCCTCGGTGAAGTCGATGTCCTGGGTCGCCCACTGCTGACGTTCCCAGAGGTCGTACAGCTCGTCGTAGCCGAGCAGCTCGAACGGCGTCCCGTTGTCGCCGCGGAGCGCCGGGTCGCCGGTGGCGAGGAAGTCCTCGCGCGCCGCGATCGAGCTCAGCGTCTGCGTTCCGGCCTCCAAGTGGACAATCCTATCGGCGGGCCGAAGTGCGGCTAATGAGGGCTGGACCCCATGCCGATATAGGGGGCATCTTGCGAGGAACGATGGCGATGGCCGAAGAGCGCATTCACGAGATCGCACACGGACTGGTCCGCTACGACGTCTCGCGCAAGCGCCTCTGGGTCGGCGGGCAGCGGCTCCACCACGGTCTCACCGGAGCGATCCTCGCCGGCGCTGGGATGGCGCTGATGATCCACGACCGCCACGACCGCTCGATCTGGTTCGCGCGCGGTCACCAGCACCAGCCGTAGCGGTCCGGCCCCGGGCGCTACTCCCAGGTCCAGGCGCCCGCTATCTCCTCGATGGCGCCGTCCGCGCCAGCGACGCGGCGATCGCCCGGGGTTGCCAGCGGGCGCTCAGCCCTCATCCGCGGCGCCCTCGAGTTGCTCATGGAGCGCCCAGCCGACCGCGACGCCGACCAGCATCCCGATCCTCGCCTCCTCGGCCAGCAGCGTGCTCAGCGCCCTCGCGCGCCCTTCCTCGGACTCGATCGCGAGCGCCTTGCGGAGCTCCGCCTCGTGGCCCTCGGAGAACCAGCCGCCCGCCTCGAGGGCCTGACCGAGGATCCGCTGCAGCTTCGGCGCAGCCACCGTGACCGCCGCCTCCGCCTCCCGAAACCGCTCCGGATCGGAGAGCGCCTCGACGGCGGCGTCGAGCTCGGCGTCCGAGTAGGGCGTCGGCACCCGGAGGACGATAGGCGATCCGCCAACCCGCTCAGGGGTTGACAGCGCCGCTCGATGTGACAGATTGAGCGAAGCGGGGGATCGCGCGGTCCAGGGGGAGCGAGAAGGGGCCCTTTGGGCCTCAGCCCGTTCCTCCTGCCTTCAACCGGCCAACTTGCGCCGCTCGTACATGTTGAGGCGGAAGGGGCCTTCGTAGCCGAGCCGGCGGTAGACCGGTTCGCCCATCGCCGAGGCCTGGAGCGAGGAGGTCTCGAACCCGCGCTCGCGCGCATCCTGGAGCGCGACCGTCATCAGCCGCGTGGTGAGCCCGAGGCCGCGGTGATCCGAGTGGGTGGCGACGAAATAGAAGCCGAGGTCGCCCCCGGCGTGGTCGATCGTCCCGAGCACGCATGCCGTCTCGCCGTCGACGCGAGCGCGGTACAGGCGCTCCGCGTCGGGCTTGATCGCCAGCGCGCGCCCCATGCCGTCGTCGGGGTCGAGGTCGTAGGCGGCATCGTTCAGGCGGGCGAGCTCGGCAGCCTCGGCTTCGTCGTCCCAGTCGAGATCGCCGATGTCGGGGGCCGTCCACTCGCCCAGGTCGAGGACCATCGCCAACGGCTTGCCGTCGAACCTGTGGCCCGCCGCCTCCAGGCCGGCGATTGCGTCGGTGTCGAACTCGGGAGCCCACACGGTCCACGCTTCGATCCCGGCCTCGTCGTAGTGGCGGGTGAGATCCTCGAGCACGTCGAGCAGGCGTGCCGCGTCGCTGTAGACGGCTGAGTTGGCGATCGAGCGGTTCGGACAGGCCGGAACCGCGACCCCGCGGACGCCGTCGCTCTCGAACAGGCCGGCGCCCTCGGAGCTCTCCGCCATCACCGCGACCCAGTCGGCCATCGCGGTCCACTGCAGCTCCCGTACCCGGTCGCGATCCATGACCTCAGCGCTTGCGGGCGAGGGTGATGCCGTCGGCGATCGCGAGCATGACCGTGTCGACGCGCTCGTCGGCGGCGATCGTCTCGTTGATCCTCCTGATCGCCTCGACCGAATCGGGCGTGAAGTCGCCGGCGTCGCCGCCGTCGAGCACTCCACCGCCGGCGAGCACGTTGTCGACCGCGATCACGCCGCCAGGCCGCGTGCGGGCGAGCAGCTGCTCGTAGTAGCCGGAGTAGCCGGTCTTGTCGGCGTCGATGAAGGCGAAGTCGAAGAGCTCACGTTCGGGCAGAGCCGCGAGCGTGTCGCCCGCCGCACCGATCCGGATCTCGACCCGGTCGGACACCCCGGCTCGCGCGAGGTTTGCGGCAGCCGTCTCCGCGTACTCCTCGGAAAGCTCGCAGGCGACGAGCCGGCCGCCGGGCTCGAGGCCGCGGGCGATGCAGATCGCCGAGTAGCCGGTGAAGGTGCCGAGCTCGATCGCCTCGCGGGCGCCGATCAGGTGGCAGAGCATCGTCAGAAAGGCGCCCTGATCGGCCGCAACCTGCATGCCCGCGACCGAGCCCATCGCCGCGGCCTCCTCCTGGATCTGGCGCAGGACCTCGTCCTGGCGCGCCCCGTGGGCGACGACATAGTCGTGGAGCTCGTCGTCGAGCGGCGTGAACTTGCTCATCTACCGGGTCTCCCTCCGCCTCCCGACCGAGGCGGCAAAGCCACAGGCGGCGCCGACGAGTCCGCCGACGATGCCGGCCCACGGGTTGGCGAAGTCCTCGACCAGCGGCAGCGCGAGCAGGACCGCCGCGGCGACGGCGACGGCGATCCGGTCGTACTCCTCCGTCGGGTCGGCACGGCACTCGGCCTCGCGCATCACGAGCCACGCGGCGAGCGCCCCGAGCGCGATCGCGTTGCCCCCGGCGGCGACCGGGAGTCCGTCTCCGAGCGCGGAGTCGAGACCATCGGCGGCGAGCATCCCGAGCGAGCCTGTGCCGAGGACGAGGAGCAGCGCTCCGACGGTCCCGACGCGACGTTCGATCGCCGGAAGGAAGATCGCGATCGCGATGCCGCAGGCGAAGAGGTAGCCGATGTCGTCGTAGATGTAGGACGCGGTGAAGTAGCGCCACCACTCGTCGCCGACCGGCCCGGCGATCGCGCCGAGCTCGTAGACGGAAAGGTTCGAGGCGCGCTCGACGATGACGAGGATCGCCGAGGCGGCGAGGACGATGATCGAGGAGAGCTGGCGCTGGGCGAGATCCTCGACCCCGACGCGCCGCTCGGCAAGCCGGTTGCGCCGCTCCGCGGCCTTGCGCCGGCGGCGGTCGTGCCTGTCCTCCTGGACCCGGACCTCGTCGCCGACGCGCTCGAGCTTCGGCGCCCGCTTGCGCAGCCGGGTGCCGCAATACGGGCACTCCGTCACGTACGGGCTCACCTCCGACCCACAGCTCTTACAAACGACCGAAAGCCCCGTATCGCTCACGCCTCCGAGCATACCTTTGCGTTTCGGGGGGCACGGTCACCGAGACGGGGCTTGTGGGTTATATGCACCCCGATCCTTCGTCTCGCGTGGATCTGGCAATCGCCGCACTGGCGGGCGCGCAGCACGGCGTCGTCTCGCACGCGCAGCTGATTGCCGTGGGGGCGACGCTCGACTCGATCAAGTGGAGGCTGAGGACCGGCAGGCTGCACCGGCTTCACCGCGGCGTCTACCTTGTCGGACACGCGGTTCAGCCCCCCCGCGCGGCGGAGATGGCGGCGCAACTCGCCTGCGAGCCGCGCTCGCAGATCAGCCACCGAAGCGCCGCGGTCATGCTCGAGCTGATCGCGGCGAGCGAGCAGCGCGGGCCGGTGGATGTGACCGTGATCGGCCGGGATCCAAATCGGCAAGAGGGCATCCGACTCCACCGCGTCGCGCACCTCGAGCCCTGGGAGATCGAGCAACAGGGCGCGATCCGGCTCACCTCGCCGGCCCGGACGTTGCTCGACCTTGCCGCCGTCGCCCGCCCGTGGGAGCTCGAGAATGCTGTCGCGCAGGCGCGCCGGAAGAAGCGCGTCTCCGACGCCGAGATCGATGATCAGATCGCGCGCAACCCCGGCCGACGTGGTGTGCGGCGGCTTCGCCGGCTGCGCGAGATCGAGGGTGGCCCGGCGCTCAGCCGTTCTCGGCCCGAGCGCCGCCTCCTCCGCCTGATTCGCTCTTCCTCACTGCCGACCCCGAAGACGAATGAGGTGGTCTGCGGGCTCGAGGTAGACATGGCGTGGCCGGAGCACAAGCTCGTTGTCGAGTTCGACAGCCGCGAGTTCCACTCGGATCCGCTCGCCTTCGAGCGCGACCGCCTCCGCGATGCCCGCCTTGTCGCCAACGGCTACCGCGTCATACGCATCACCCACCGAGAGCTCCGCGACGCACCACAACGCGTCGTCAACCACATCCGGCAGGCCCGCCGCGCCATCGAGACGGGACTTAGGGGTGATATGCACCCGGAACCTTCGTCTCGCGGTTAGGGGCGGGTCGCGGCCGCGATCTCGGCCACGAGGGCCGGAAGGTCCTCGCAGGCGTCTGCCAGCGCCAGCTGGCGGTGGGCTCCGGTGCCGTGGTCGAGCAGGTCGTGGATGCCTTGGAGCTCGGCGGTGCAGCCGAGCTCCTCGGCGTTCGGGGCCAAGCGGCGGAGGAGGTCTCTCGCCATCTCCTTCGCCGGCACCTGCTCGCCGGCGCGGAAGTCGATCAGGCGTCCGTCGGTGCCCCAGCGGGCGGCGCGAATCTTGTTGTCGTCGATGAGCTCGGAGGGGTACTCGACCAACGGCTCCTCGGCGTCGTAGGCGGTGCTCATCCGGTGGGCGAGGCAGAGGTTGAGCGCCGCGAGCGCGACCGTGTGCTCCACGTGGGTCTGCTGGTCGAAGATCCGGGTCTCGACCGTGCCGAGGTTCGGATGGGGGCGCACGTCCCACCACAGGAACGTGTAGTCCTCGATCGCGCCGGCGCGCATCATCAGCTCGATCCGGTGGGAGAAGATCTCCCAGGTGCCGTAGTGCGGCGGGATCCCCTCGCGGGGGAAGGCGCGGAAGACCGGCACCCGCGAGGACATCAGCCCGGTGCGGTTGCCGACCCAGAACGGTGAGTTGGCGGAGATGGCGAGAAAGAGCGGCAGGTAGCGGCGGATCCCGTCGGCGACGTAGATCGCCTTGTCGGCACCCTCGATCGCGACGTGGACGTGGGTGCCGAAGATGAGCTCGTTCGTGGCGATCACGCCGAGCTCGTCGACGAGCTCGTGGTAGCGCGGGTTGTCGACGATGTCCTGGTCTTCGGGGAGCGCGAACGGGTGCGTCGCCGAGGCGCCGATCGCGAGGCCGAGGCTCTCGGCCGCGTCGATGACCCCGTTTCGCAAGCCGACCAGGGCGGTGTGCGCCTCGGCGACGTTCGCGCACGGCAGCGTCGCGATCTCGAGCACCGACTGCATCAGCTCCGGCTTCACCTGGTCGCGCATCTCGGCCGGGATCGCCTTCATCAGCGGCTCGATCGCCTGCGCGCAGTTCCACCCCTCCTGCGGATCGAGGATCATCAGCTCCTCTTCCACGCCGAGCGTGTACGGCGGCCCCGTGAATTTGTGCTGGAGCAAGGTTGCGAGCCTATACTCAGGCGGCTCTTAGACCCGAGAAATCACGTCCAAAGGTAGGTATGGAACTCACCAGCGCGACCGAGCAGAAGTCCCTTCTCGCCACCCTCGCCCCCGGCAAGCGCACCCGCCTGCGCCGCCTCCTGTTCGAGTTCGGCCCAGGCAACGGGACGCTCCTGCTGCTGCCGATCGACCAGGGAATCGAGCACGGACCGCGCGACTTCTTCCCCAACCCGGCCTCGAAGGACCCCGAGTACCAGTTCCGCCTCGCGGCCGAGGCCGGCTACTCGGCGATCGCCTGCCAGATCGGCCTGGCGGAGAAGTACTACCCCGACTACGCGGGCCAGGTGCCGCTCCTGCTGAAGGTGAACGGGAAGACCGACGTCCCCTCCTCCGACGATGCCTTCTCGACCACCAACGCCTCGGTCGAGGACGCCGTGCGCCTCGGCGCCGACGCCGTCGGCTACACCCTCTACGTCGGCTCGCCCCGCCAGGACCAGGACCTCCTGCAGCTGAGGGGCGTGCGCGAGGACTGCGACCGCTTCGGCATGCCGCTCGTCGTCTGGGCCTACCCGCGCGGCTCGGCGCTCGACGCGAAGGGCGGACAGACGACCTTCTACGCGATCGACTACGCCGCCCGCATGGCGATGGAGATGGGCGCCGACGTGGTCAAGCTCAACATGCCGAAGATCGACCCCGACAAGGACAAGCTCACCCCCGCTCCCTACAACGAGCTCGAGGTCTCCCCCGAAGAGGCCGTGCGCCACGTGGTCGAGTCGGCCGGTCGCTCGCTGGTCGTGCTCTCCGGCGGCTCGAAGGTCGACGACGACAAGCTCCTGAGCCAGACCCGCTACATCATGGAGGCGGGCGGCTCGGGCGTCATCTACGGGCGCAATGTCTGGCAGCGGGAGTGGTCGGAGGCGCTCGAGATCGTCGACCAGATCAAGGAGATCATGCTCTCGAGCGTCAGGCGGATCCCGTAGCCACCGACGTTTGAGAGTTCGCCAAAAGGCTTGAGCGGGCCGGCGGGCCGCCGCACCATCCGGATGAACGGGCTCGCGCTCGTCGACGGTGGGCGCTTCCGCCTCGTCCTTCCCGATGCGAAGCGCGCCAGTCCGCGAGCGCCCTGCAAGCGGCGCTCGCGTCTTAAGCGCCACCCGCCACACTCCCGCCGATGAGCGGAGTTCGACCAGCGGCCCTGCGTGCCACCACGGTCTTCGCCGTCCTCGCCGGGCTGCTCCTCGCCGGCTGCACGGATGAGGACAAGCCGCGTCGCGTGGGCGCTTCCGAGCCCGGACGTGGCTTGGTCGTCCCGGTGCTCGACGTCGTCGACGGCGACACGATCCACGTGCGCCTCGGTGGCGAGAACGAAAGCGTGCGCTACATCGGCATCGACACCCCCGAGGTCGACCCGAACATCGGCGTCGAGTGCTTCGGCAAGGACGCGAGCGACGAGAACCGTCGCCTCGTCGAGGGACGCGACGTGCGCCTCGTCTTCGACGCGGAGGAGCGCGACCGCTACGGCCGCCTGCTCGCCTACATCTACCGCCAGCCCGACGACCTCTTCGTCAACGCCGAGCTGATCGAGGGCGGCTACGCGCGCACGCTGACGATCGAGCCCAACGACTCGTTCGCCGACAAGCTGGATCAGCTCGAGCAGGCGGCCGCGAATGCGGGGCGCGGGTTGTGGGGTGCGTGCTAGGGCCCGGCAAGCGCGTGCCCCGGAGGCTCAGGCGAAGATCTCCTCGAACGATGGCTCCTCGGCAGCGCCACGACGGACCGCGCCCGGCGAGGAGCCGGTGACCCGCTTGAAGGCGCGGGCGAAGGCGGCCTCGGAGCGATAGCCGAGGCGGTCGGCGAGCGCGCCGACGGTCGCCTGCTCGGAGCGCAGCGCCTCGTGGGCGACCTGCATCCGCCACCTGGTCACGTACTGCATCGCCGGTTCCCCGACCATCTCGGAGAAGCGGGCCGCGAACGCGGAGCGCGACATCGCCAGCTCGCCGGCGAGTGCCGCGACCGTCCACGCCCGCGCGGGATCACGGTGGATCAGCGAGAGCGCGTGGCCGATCTGCGGGTCCTGCAGGGCCCCGAGCCAGCCGCTGTGCGCCGCCGGGTCGGTCTCGATCCAGGAGCGGATCGCCTGGATCACGAGGATGTCGCCGAGGCGGGTGATCACCGCCTCTCCCCCGGGCCGCAGCTCGCGAGCCTCGGCCGCCATCAGGCGCAGGGTGGCGTCGATCCGGTCGAGCTGCGTCGAGGCCGAGGCCTCGACGTGGACGATCGGAGGCAGGATCTCGACCAGATTGCGGGCGGCCGGATGGTCGAAGCGGACGGCGCCGCAGAGCAGCGTCGTCGGCGCGCCGCCACCGCCGTGATGGATGACCTCGTAGCGCTCGCTGATCACCTCGCGCTCGAGGTCGAGGATGCCGTAGGTCGGCGCGTCGCCCTCGCTGCGAAGCGCGTGACCGTCGCCGTGAGGAACCAGGGCGAGATCCCCGCGGCCGAGCCAGCGCGACTCGTCGCCGCGCTCGAGCAGCGTCGCGCCCGAAACGACGACGTGAAACCACACGTACCCCGGCATCGGCGGCAGCGTCAATCCCCACGGCGCCGTCAACTCCGACCGCGCGTAGAAGGCGCCGTTCATGCGGACGTGATGGAGCGCCTCGCCGAGCGGGTCGGTGGGCGCCCATGGGTCGACGTTCTCGAGCATGCGAGGCAGTAAAGCACGGCCTTTGTCGATAAGCCAGCCATCTGGACGATCAAGCATGAATTTGCGCAATCTGAACATAGACACGCCGCCTCACATCGCTGAAACTGGACGCACAGTGCAGTCGATTGAACGGAGAATGAGATGATCACCCCAGGAGAGACGCTCGAGAACCCCGTCACGGGCGAGCGCTTCGCCTTCACCGACACCGCGGCAACGAGCGACGGCGAGCTGCTCGCCTTCGACTTCGCCCTGAAACCGGGCGGCGCCGTACCGCTCCCACACGTCCATCCGGAGCAGACCGAGCGCTTCGAGATCACCGACGGGGAGATGACCTTCAAGGTCGGTCTGCGCAAGGTCGTCGCCGGCCCCGGCGACGTGGTCGAGGTCGCCCCCGGCGTCGCTCACTCGTTCGCGAACACGGGCGACGAGGAGGCTCGCCTGCGCGTCGAGGTGCGGCCGGCGCTGGCGATGGAGGACATGTTCGCCGAGGTGATCGCGATGGCCGAGGCCGGGCGGATGAACAAGCGCGGGATGCCCCGCAACCTGCTCGACCTGGCGCTGCTCGCCCGCACATACGACCGTGAGGCACACGCGCCGGTGATCGGCCGCCGCATGCAGCGGTTCCTGCTGGCGCCGCTCGTCTTCTTCGCCCGCCGGCGCCGCCGCCGCGGCCTCACGCCCGTTCACTCGGGCGCCTGACGCCCCCTGACGACAACCCGGAAGGGACAGACACACACATGACCGCAAACACGAACAGCAAGCAGACCGTCCTCGTCGTCGGCGGAACCGGCAAGCCCGGCAGGCGGGTCGTCGAGCGCCTGCGGGCGCGCGGGATCGACGTCCGGATCGGCTCGCGAAGCGGCAAGCCGCCCTTCTCCTGGGACGATCGCAACGCCTGGACGGCAACGCTCGAGGGCGTCACCGACCTCTACGCGTACGTCCCCGACCTCCTCGTTCCCGATGCGGCCGAGGCGGCCGAGGAACTGGCACGGCAGGCGCAGGCGCGGGACATTCGACGGTTCGTCCTGCTCTCCGGGCGTGGCGAGGAGGTGTCCGAGAGGGCCGAGAACCTCGTCAGCGCGGCGATGGCGAACCGGACCGTAGTCCGCTGCTCTTGGTTCAACCAGAACTTCGACGAGGGCTACATGGTCGATGACATCCGCGCCGGCGTGCTCGCACTACCGGGCGGGGATACGCCGGAGCCGTTCGTCGATGCCGACGACATCGCCGACGTCGCCGTAGCCGCCCTCACCGAGGACGGCCATGAGGGTCGGATCTACGAGCTCACCGGCCCGCGTCTGTTGACGTTCGCCGAGGCGACGGCGGAGATCGCGAGGGCCATCGGGCACGAAGTCGCCTACGTCCCCGTGACGGTGGACGAGTTCGCCGGCGAGGCGGCCGCCCGAGGCGTGCCCGAGGAGTTCATCAGCGTGCTGCGCTACCTGTTCACGGAGGTCAACGACGGGCGCAACGCAAGCGTCACCAACGGGGTGCGCGAGGTCCTCGGCCGCGAGCCAAAGGACTTCTCGCAGTTCGCCGACGCGGCGGCGGCGAGCGGAGCGTGGGAGCCGGAGGACCGCTGAGGCCGGACTACGCCATCAACCAGGCGAGGGTCTCGAACATCACGATCGTGACGACGACGACGGTGACGCTGAGGCAGAGAAGGAGGACGCCGAAGCCAACGTTTCCCCGCTTCTCCGTGGTCTGGATCGCACGCGCCCGCGAGCGCGTAACGGCGCGGTGGCGAAGCTGCTTGCGGCGCTGCCGCTCGAGCGACTTCTCCTGCTCGAAGGCGAGCTCGAACGAGTCGAGGCTCTGCTCCATGCGCATGTCATTGGCCATAACCGGGACGAGACTACCACCGCCGCGGGCGGCGGTTACAAGCATTCCCTAACGGAAAGCTCAAACTACGTAACGAATCGCACCCGGGGACGAGCCGATTGCTGCTCGGAGCGGGTTTTCGAGGATCTACTCGTTCTTGGCGAGTTTGTCGAGGGCCGTGGTGACGTCCTCGTCCGAGGCCGGCTCACCGCCTTCGCCCTTGATCGAGAGGTAGACCTCCTTGCGGAACACCGGCACCTCGCGTGGTGCGGTGATCCCAAGGCGGATCTTGTCTCGTGCGACCGCGAGCACAGAGACCTCGATCTCGTCCCCGATCATGATGCTCTGGTTCGTCTTACGCGTCAGGACCAGCATCTCGCCTCCATTCGAGCTGCGGGTGCGCCACCCCTGGGGCCCCCGGCTTGGTGAACCCAGAGTACCCGTTAGCCAGTACCGATACCAGGGGCTCCTGTGGGATCGCCCCGATCGTCTACTAGTATCGCCGCTCGCAGGGCATCCGCACCCACCGCCGATGGCAAAGCCACTTCGCTCACAGCTCAACCAGATCCGCGCCTGGGTCCGCCAGGGCCGTACCGACGCCTGGATCGCGCACCAGCTCGAGGTCCCGACCACGGAGTTGCGCGAGTTCCGCCGCCGCCACGAGCTCAGCGCCGACGACGATTCCGGCGAGGAGCCCGATCTTCGCGACGAGATCGAGGCCGAGATCGAGGCCGCAACCCGCGAAGAGGAGCGCGCCGCCGAGCTCGAGGCCGAGCGCAAGGAGCGTGAGCGTGAGCGCCAGGAGCGCGAGCGCGAGCGGCTTCCGCGCGACGAGGACGAGGGCGGCGATGAGGACGCCGACGAGGATGCGGACGAGGACGAAGCGAAGGACAAGGACGGGGACGAGGAACCGAAGCCGCGCCGCAGGCGCCGCCGCCGCGGCGGTCGCGGCCGCGGCCGGGTCGGTGCCGGCATGCAGGGCAGCTTCGACCATGGCGAGGCCGACGGATACGGGCTCTGGCTCGACCCGGCGATCGCCGACGATCCCGTCTACTCAGAGCATTGGGCCGGGCATCGCAAGGTCGAGATCACGGTCGAGCCCGACCGCATCGTCATCAAGCGCGCGGACTGAATAACGAACGTTCCGCCCGCCTCCTCGGCTGCGCCTCCGGGGGCGGCCGGGTCAGGTGTCGGACTGCGCGTGCTCGCGCCGCATGGCTCGACGGCGACTGGCGAGCTCGCGCCGGGCGGCGCCCGGGAAGCGGCGGCGACTTTCGGGCTCGGGCCCCGGTTGCCCCTCCCAGCCGTCGTCGGGCACCCTCGTGAGGTGGCCTACGAGGTCCTCGAGCGCGCGCAGGTCGTTCGACTCGGCGCCGTCGGAGAGCAGTCGTCGCATCGCGGCGTCGCGCACGGCACGGGCGACATCCTCGAACAGGAAGCCGGCGATCTCGGCGTCGTAGCTCGACGGCTCGCCGACCGGGATCCCACCCGCCTCGCCGACCCGGCGTAGCGAGCGCACGAGGCGCAGGCCCTCGCCTTCATCCTCCTCGGTCGATTCGCCAGGCTCGAGCCGCTCCGCCGGGAGGCCGACGATCACCGCGATCCGGAGCTCGTCACGCTCGCCTTGATCGAGCGCGCGGAGGCCCTGGCGCGGCTTGAAGCGGGCGGGCGTGCCGCGGCGAAGCGAGCGGACCACCTCGAGCAGCGGCTGGCGGTGCTGCTCGGGGATCACCCCGAGCGGGATCAGCGCACCGAGGAAGAAGACGAGCAGCGCGCCGGCGATCAGGATCTCGAACACAGGGCGGATGTCGAGGAGCTGGAACGCCCCGGCGAGCGCGGCGGCGGCGACGATCGCGCCGGCGACCGGCCGGTAGGGGAAGTCGATCGGCTTCCCGGAGGAGATCTGGTTGCGGGCGAACATCGCCACCGACGGGACGCCGAAGCCGAACAGCATCCCGATCGGGGCCGCGTAGGCGCCGATCTCCGGCGCCAGCAGCATGGTGAGGGCGATGAAGGCGATCGCGGCGCTGACGCAGCCGGTGATGAACAGCGCCCGCTTGTGGGCGACGTTGACGTTCTGGTTCACCGTCCGGTAGACGGAGGGCATCACCGCCGCGGCGGCCGTGAACGGGATCAGGCCGGCGGCGCCCGCGTACGCGGGCGGCGCGATGTCGACCAGGACCTCGCCGCCGAGGACCATGATCAGGACGCTGAAAACGCAGAGCACGACGAAGTAGCCGAGCAACTGGCCCTGGACGGTCGCCTTGCCGTACTGGTCGCGCACCGCCTGGAACGCCGCCGACTTTCGCAGCGGACGCATCGCCACCCGGAACCCCTGGGGCAGGAAAGCGACGACGAAGCCGAGCCGTGAGGCGAGCGCGTAGACGCCGAGGTCGGCGTCGGAGATGAAGCGCGAGAGGATGAAGACGTCCGCGTTCTGGATCAGCCAGAACGACATCACGATCGGCGCCCGGTGGCCGCCGCGGATGACGATCTGCTTGACCTCGCCGAGGTCGAACGAGGGCTCGATCCCCCGCCACAGCAAGACGACGCCGACGATCGCCGCGATTCCGGTGCCGATCGCGGTGCCGATGATCGCCCCCTCGACCCCCATGCCCGCGGCGAGCAGCACGGTGAGGGCGGCGAGGCCGAGCACCGGGCGCGAGGTGTCGGTGACGACGAACGCGCCGGGCCGGCGCTCGAGCCAGAGGGTGATGTCGGCGATCTTGAAGATGAGCCAGACGCCCGCGAGGACGCCCGACCAGGCGACCAGGCTCGCGTCCTCGGGGTCGCCGAGCAGGCCGTCGGCGAGCGGCTCGCGGAAGAGCACGATCAGCCCGGTCCCGATCAGGCCGAGGACGAACGCCCAGGCGAGGCCGGTGCCGAGCGTCCTCTGGGGCGAGGCGGAGACGACGTCGTCTTCGTCATCGTCGTCGTCCTCCTCGTCGCCACCGCCGAAGACCCGGCGGATCGTGCCCGGCTTGACGAGCAGCGAGAGCAGCTGGCAGACGAGGCCGGCGAGGAAGAGGAGGAGGGCGTAGCGGGCCATCTCCTCCGGGCCGAGGAACCCGGCGACGACCATCACCGAGACGAGCTGGATCAGGTTGCTGATCACGAGCGTCGAGCCCTGGACGCCCGAGTAGCGCATCAACCGAACGCCGAGGACGGCGCCTGAGCCGCCGACGTGATCGTGCTGCTGTTGAGGCTTATTACGCGGGATTAGGCGTCCCAGAGGGTCCAGTTCGAGAAGTCACGCCCGGTGAGCTCGCGCAGGCGCTCGGCGTCGGCGCGGAGCTGGTCGAGCGTCTCCGGCGGCAGGGCCGCGGCGACGTCCGGGCGCTTGATCGACTTGCGCAGCGGCAGCCGGTCGTCGAGCACGAGCCAGAAGCTCGAGGGGAGCATGCGGCCGCGGCGCGAGCGGCCGAGCTTCTCGAGTCGGAGCGCGAGGCGGGTCGCGCGCGTCTTGCGCGAGGTCTGGTGACGCTCCTGGGTGAAGCGCGGGTGCTGGAAGTCGGGGTCGACGCCGATGAACTCGAACAGGCGCCGCAGGGTGGGAAGCCGGTCGTGGCGGAGCTCCGACTGCTGCATGACCAGGATCTGGTCCTTCGAGTAGTACTCGAGGAAGCGCTCGTACTGCATCGCGTAGAGCGAGCGCGTGATGTATGAGGTGTTCGGGTGCACGAGCGTCTCCGCGAGCGTTCCCTTCTCCCGCCGCTTCGCGTAGTTGTGGACCCAGTGCGCGGCGATCCGCTCGAGCGGGTCGCGGATGAAGTAGATGAGCTTCGCGTCGGGGAGCACGGAGTGCATGCGCTCGGGCACGCCCTCGTGCTGGGGGAAGGCGGTGTAGTTCGGCGATGCCTCACCGCGCACGCGGGCGTTGGCGTCGAAGTTGCGCTTGTACCAGTCGATGCCGCGGGGCCAGTTGCGCTCCTCGATGAAGAAGTTGAGCTCCTTCGGCTTCGACATCGAGACCTCCGGGTGGAGGCCGAGGTAGTAGTGGAGGACGCTGGTGCCGCACTTCTGCGCCCCGATCACGACGAGGTTCGGCAGGGCACCGGCGCTGAGCGAAGCGCCCGATGCCGCTTGATCAAGCGACTTTTCGGGGGATGCAGCCTCCATAGGAGGCCCTCAGGGTACCGAGTCGTCCACGGACGCCGTAAGCCTGCGGCGGGGCTTCGGGCGCTCGGCCAGCACCAGTTCAACGCGACTGCGACGGAACTCCTCGTAGCTTCCCCCGGCGAGCTCGGCCTGGCGTGATCCGGCCGCCGGAACGTGCTCGAAGCCGACGCCGAGGGCCCGCAGGCCGGCGAACTCGAACGAGTCGGTGAGCACGAGGCAGCGCTCGGGCGGATCGGGGGTCTGCGACAGCGCCTCGGCGACCGCGGCCGGCGCGTCGCTCCCGAGCCCGAAGGCCTCGATCACCGTCCGCGGCCGAGGCTGGGTCAGTTGCTGTCGCGTCAGCCGCACGGCCGTCGCGGGAACGCTCGCGATGAAGGTGCCCCAGCGGCGCCGGAAGGCGCGCCAGGAGCCTCGCTTGCCGGCCCCGACGTCGGCGCTCGCGACGGCCGCCGGGTCGGCCTCGCCGCGGGCGAGCGCTGCGAGCCAGCCCGCGGCCTCCCCCGCCCCGTTGGCGCCGCCGAGCTCGAGCGCGCGCTCGCGGAGAGCGCTTCGGGTCGCCGGGTCGAGCAGGTGCTCGAGCTCGCGCGCCAGCGCGGCCGAGCCGGCGCTCTCCACCGCGAGCCCGGCGCCCGCGCCCGCCGCCCAGCGCGCGCGGGCGGCCTGGTCGTCGGTCTGGCGCGCCATCGGCACGAACAGGCTCGGCACGCCCAGGTGGACGAGCTCGTGGAAGGCGTTGTAGCCGGCCGCGGCGACGGCGGCGTCGAAGGCGCGGAAGTAGCGGCTCATCGGGTACGTCGCCTCGAGCCCGACGACCCCCTCCGGCACCGCCGCGCGATCGAGGGCCGAGATCGCCGAGGCGAGCGCGACCGGCTCGACCTCCGGGTGGGCGGCGAGCGTCTCGAGGCAGTCGGCCGTCGCCGCCCGGACCTCGGCGCCCTGTCCGAGCGCGACGAGGACGTGCGGGCGCTCGGGGTCGAGGCCGAGCTCGGCGACCGCCTCTTCGCGGCTCAGCAGCTCCTCGCGGTCGAGGAGGACGACCGGATCGACCCGCTTCGCGCCGTCGCGGAGCGGGACCGTAGGGCCGCGGTCCTCGTCCTCCGCGAGCTCGCCCGGCTCGAGCACCGCATCGAATGCCCCGGCGCGGCCGAGGGGGGCCCGGCTCGACCCCTGCTTCCAGAGCGGCCGCCGGCACCACACGGCTCGTGCGCCCGCCGGCAGGGCGCCGAGCAGCGCCTCGTAGGGGTGGGTGCCGTCGAAGACGACGAGCGCCGGGTCGGCCTCGGCGATCGCGGCCCGAAGGCGGGCCCGCAGTCGTCGCGACCAGCGGTAGTCGTTCCCCGACCCCGGGGTGGCGTAGGAGGCGACGTACTCGACCGGGAAGCCCATCCCGGCGACCACGGGCGCCGCGCCCGAGAGCGTCAGGAAGAGTGGCTCGATCCCGTCGGGGAGCCGCCGCGCGATCGCCATCGAGCGGGTCAGATGGCCCAGGCCGGTGCCGTTCGACGTGGTGAAGAGGATCCGCGTCAAGCGACGAGCGTGCGCTCATACGAGCGGCGCAGGATCGGGGCGCAGTGGTACCCCTCGCGCTCGAGCCGCTCGAGCGTCGACTCATAAAGGCGCACGATCTGGTCCTGCTCGAGTTGGTCGAGCCCGGTGCGCCAGCGTTCCTGGTGCGCGGCGCCGCCGCTCATCTCGCTGTCGAAGAACTCGCGCATCGCCGGCTCGTCCTCCACCCCGAGGAACTCGGTCAGGCCCGCGTAGGAGGCCTCGCGATCGGTGTCGACCAGCTCGTCGAGGCTGATCACGTGCAGGCGCTCGCGGTCGGCGGCGCTCAGACCCCGCACGCCCTCCTCGGCCTGGCGCAGGCGGTCGGCCCAGAACTCGATCCCGGACACGACGTCGGTCGGGTGGTGCTGCTTCTGGCGCAGCGAGACCTTCGATGAGCCCGAGTCGCGGCCGTCGCGCACCGTGTGGACGAAGCGAGCCTCGGGGAAGATCTCGGCGAGGCCGTCGGCGGCGGCGATCGTGAAGCAGCTCATCTCGACGAGGACGGGCTTGCCCGCCTCGTCGGCCAAGGGTTGGAGCAGGTCGTAGAAGAGAGTTCGTGAGGCCCTGACGAGATCCTCACGATGGGACGACTCAAACCGTCCGACCGCTTCGGAGAAGCGGTCGGGCGAGATAATCGTGTGGAGGCCGCGGACCTCGCCCTTGCGGCCGATCGCGCGCCAGCGCGCCCTGACGTAGGCACGCTCGCCGACCCGGACCCGGTGCCACCAGTAGCCCTTGAGCTTGGTGAGGAAGGCGTCGACGGTCTCGCGGCCGGTGACGACGTCGGCGAGCCCCTTCGGGTTGCAGTGGAAACGGCACTCGATCGGCACGCCGTGAAAGCGCGAGTGGCGGTCGAGCAGGTAGCTGAGGATGTGGGTGCCGCTGCGGCCGGTGCCGCCGACGAACACCAGGTTCGCGGGATCAGGAGGCGCCATCGTCTCGGCCCCGATCGTAGACGTAGATGAGCGGCGGCAGGTCGGGCTCGCTCGCCCGCCGGTGCGCGTGGCGCAGGAGCGGCGCGCATCGGGCCCCGCCGCGCTCGAGCTCGTCGAGAGCCTCGACGTAGAGCGCGTCGAGCCGCTCGGCCTTGCGCCCCGAGATTCCCGCGCGCCAGCGGTCCGCGTTCGCCTCGTCCGTGTTCATGTTGTTGTTGAAGAAGCGCCGCGGGGCCTTCGACACGTGAGCGCCGCAGAAGCGGAAGAGCGGGCGCAGGGCGACACGCGTACGGCGGATCAGGAGGAGCTCGTCGAGCGAGACGGTGATCAGCCGGTCGCGCGGGATCTCGTCGGCGCCGCGCTCGATCGCCTCGATCCGCTCCCGCCACCATGCGATCCCGTCGGCGCGGGTGCGCGGGCGGACGAGGCCGCGTGTCTGCGCGACCCGGGAGGCGGAAGCGTCGCGCCCGTCGCGCACGACGTGGACGAAGCGGGCCTCCGGGAAGATACGGACGAGCGTCGCCGCGGCGGCCACGTTGTCCGTGCTCTGCTCGACGATGCCGCGCCCGTCATCGCGCTCGTCCGCGCGGAAGGCGAGCAGGTCGTAGAAGAGGCGCCGGCATGCTGTCTCGCGCTCGGCCTCGAACGTCTGCTCGAAGCGGGCGGCGGCCTCGTCGAAGCGCTCTCGTTCGACGAAGCGGAACATCCCGCGGGAGCGCCCGCGCTGCCGGCCCTTCCACCAGAAGCCCCGCAGGCGCTTCATGAACTGCTCCAGGGACACCTCCCCCGCGAGCAGGCCGGGGAAGCCCTCGGGGTCGGTGTGGAAGCGGACCTCGACCGGGATCTGCGCCATGCGCTCGTTACGCGACAGGAGCCGGGTGAGAACGTGCGTACCGCTGCGCCCCGTCCCGCCGACGAAGGTCACCGGGGCGACGTCGTCTCCGCGGGGCACCTCGATCCCGCCGAGGACGACGGATTCCGCCTCCGCGGGAGGTCCGGCCTCGCTCGCCATCAGGAGTCACCCCCGCCGCGGAGCTTGCGGTAGTGGTCGATGTAGCCGCACGCGTCGGGAAGCTCGCGGGTGACCGGATCGGAGGCGGACGTGGCGGCGACGTTGCCGAGCCACACGCGGCGCTCGGCTCCGAGAGCGCCCGACTGAGCCGCATCGACCTGGACCTGGATCATGCCCTGCTCGCCGCGGAAAGCGCCCACCGGCCAGAAGGAGCCACGTCCGGCGCCGTCGAGGTACATGCCCTCGAGCGAGGCCGGAACCTCGCCGACGAGCTCGCCGTTGACGCTGACCTTCAAAGGCACCTGCGAGTGGTACTGGAGCGACAGGTCGTACTCCCCCGGCTCGGGCAGGTCGAAGCGGTTCACGGCCTTACCCGGCGACACGAACGCGAGCTGCTGGCCGCCGACGGCATCCTCGACCCGCTCGACGCCCTTCCACTCCTCGTACCCACCGGTCGCCGGCGTGGTCTCGAAGCGGCTCGCGCTGACGCGCCCGAGGCACTGGGTCGTCTCGACACCTGGATCCCCGCGCTCGCCCTCGATCACCCGGCTACGCGGCGTGTCGCCCTGGCGGCGCCAGAGAACGTAGTCGCCGTCGCGCGCAACCTGCTCGAAGTTCGGCGGTGGCGCCGACTGGTAGGCCGCCGCGGTCGTGATCGCATAGCGGAACTTGTCGAGCTTGCGGGAGTCGAGGTTGTCCCAGTCCGTGGCGAGCCCCTGCTGCCACGTCTTCTCCGGCCGGTTGTCGATCTCCTGCGGGACGTAGCCGCCGGGCGCGCGCATCAGGGTCTCGCGCAGCCAGTAGGCGGCGTAGCGGTCGAGGCCGAGGAAGACCAGCGACTCGCCCTGGGCCTCCTCCGCGAGGCGCTCGAGGCCCGCGCCGCGGGAATCGTCGCCAACCGGCGCGGAGCGGAGCGCGACCAAGGTCGAGCCAAGCGCGGCAAGCGCGACGAGGCCGCCCGCCGCGTTGCGCCACCGGTGGCCGGCGCCGGGCTCGAACAGGGCCCGAAGCGCGACCAGGAGGACCAGCGGTGCGATGATCGCGAGCGCCTTCGCCTCGACGTGGATCTCGGCGAAGAGGCGGGCGCCGACGTAGACCACAGCGCCCGTCGCCAGCATCGCGAGCAACGCGAGCTGCCGGCGCCGGACCAGGACCCAGGCGCCGTAGGCGGCGGCGAGGAAGCCGATCGCAGCGGCGAGCAGCGAGCCGGAGACGTCGCCGCGGACGATGCGGAAATCACCCGCGGGCCAGATCCCGAGCGCCTCGCCGGGGAAGATCGGCGAGTTGAGCCGCCCGGCCGACGCCTGGATGTCGTCGAGCTTCTCCATGAAGCTGGTCGCCGGCCCGATCGCGACGGCGGCGACGACGATCAGGAGGAGCGCGATGATCGCGGCGACGACGCGATGGCGCGAGATCGAGGCGCCCACCTCCCTCCAGGGCACGGGGTTTCTCCCACCGATCGCCTCGAGCCCGAGCCAGAGCGGAATCGCGACCACGAACCAGGCGAGGCCGGGAATCGAGTAGGTGAACAGCGCCGCGGCGGCGAGCAGCGAACCGACCCCGAGCACGGCGCGCCACGGCGCGCGTCCGTCCCGCCCCGCACCCTGGAGGACGATCGCGAACGCGAGCACGAAGAGCGCCATCGCCGTCTCCTTGAAGGCGCTCTGGGCGAGAAACGAGGCCCCGAGATACGGGAGCCCGCAGAGGACCGCGGTCGCCAGGCGTGTTGGGAGGGCGAGGTCGCGAAGGGCCGCGAGGGCCGCCAGCGCGGTGAGCGCCGGGATCGCGAGGAGGAGGCCGTTGAAGGCGGCGACGAGGTCGGCTCCGGTGACCGAGCCGAGGACGGCCGTCAGCGCCTGCGGACCGATCGGATAGCCGAACTGGACCGCGCTCGGCTCCGGGCCGAAGCCGCGCTGGAGCCAGTCCGTCCAGTAGAGCTGAGCGGCGTGATCGTTTGTGTAGATCCCCTCGCCGAGCACGCCGACGTGGTCCGCGAGCGCGAAGGGGATGCTCGCCAGGAGGACCGCGCCGAGCACAGCGCCGGCGCCGATCGCCCACGAGCCGCGCTCCGGAGTGCCGCCACTCCGCCACAGGTACGCGAGCGAGGCGGCGAGCGCCAGCGCGATCACGATCGCGGCGGTCGTGTCGCGTCCGGGCAAGCGGATCAACAGCGCCGCGAGGGTTACGAGGGCGGCGAGGCCGGTCGCCCCCGCCAGCCAGCCGCCGCCGGGCCAGCCGAGCGCGCGCACGATGGCACCGCCGACCGCGAGGGAGGCAGCGACGAGAACCAGGGTGCAGACGTAGATCTCGAGCATTTCGGGGGTTCAGGAGGGTACGGAGGTACCCGCCGGCTACGGCTGGTTTGCGAGTGGCTCCACGTTGACCGAGTCGCCGTTGAGCTCGGCCTCGCTCAGGTCGGGGAGGTCGCCGCACGCGGACGGGTCCGGCGCGCCCTCGAGCTCGAACACGCTCACCGGCCCGTCGCGCAGGAGCTGTCGCGCCGCCGGGTCCTCGCGCGTCCACAGAGCCTCCTTGGTGTCCGTGAGCTGGCCGGGCAGGAACGGGTCGTAGGTGCTGACCACGTGCGTGTAGCCGCCGTCGGCGAGCTCGGCGCGCCAGGTCTCGCAGTCGGGGATCCGCAGGTACGCGCCGTCCTCGCCCTCGACCCCGAGCCACTGGACCTGGTTCGACAGATCGGCCCCGTAGAACGGGTACTGGTTGAAGACCCCGCGGACGCCGCTGACCGCGACCTTCGAGTCCTCGAGCCCGCGAGCCCAGCGGACGGCGTCGGCAAGCCTCAGCTGCGGGCTCAGGTTCTCGTAGCGGCGCTCGAGGTAGTGACGCTGGACGAGGTAGCCGGCGCCAATCGCCCCAACGAGAGCCACGCAGGCGATCGCCACCGTGTAGCGGCCCCGCAACCACCAGACGACGCCGAAGGCGACGAGCACGCCAACCCCTGCGACGACTGCGCCCTTCGCGTGGCCCTGATCCCACTGCACGAGGGAGACGATCGTGGCGAAAGCGAGCACGCTGAGGCCGGCGAGGGTGGCGAGCGATCTCCTCCGCCCGCTACCCACGAGCACGGGCAGGAGGGCAAGCCCGATCGCGACGGCGGGAGCGATGTATCGGACGTTCCACTCGAACGCAATCGGGGCGCCTTCCTCACCGGCAGCAGTGAGCGGTGTGAACAGGTACGCGAGTGTCGTGACGAGGACGACCGCCCCGAGCAGGCGCAGGAGCGCATTCGCGCCGCGGATGAGCGCGTAGAGCCCGGCGCCGATGAAGGCGGCGAGGACGAGGGGCCAGAGGAAGCCGAACGAGTCGTCGAGACCGGGGATGAACCAGTCCGACCAGACGTCGCCGTCGGTCAGGTAGTGGGCGACCGAGAACGGCTCTCGCAGCTCGAAGTCGCGCTCCGGGCTGGGCAGTCCGAGCGGTCCCCAGGCGGTGAAGGGGATCGGGTTACCGATCGCGATCGCGTTGCGCAGGTACCAGTAGCCACCGGAGAGGGCGGCGCCGCCGGCGAACCAGGCGAAGGTACGAAGCCGCGCGCCCGACCTGGCGATCAGGGGCAGGCCGATCGCCAGGGCCGCCACCGGTGCGAGAAACGAGAGCTTGGTGCCAACCGCGACCCCGGCCGCAAGCCCGGCGATCACGAGCACTGCCACTTGAGCTCGCACTTGACGACCCATACCGTCGTCAACTGCGCGTTCGCGAAGCTCGGCACCCTCACCGCCCCGTCCTGCCGCGCAGCCGTTCACGAGTACGGCCACCGCCGCGAGCACGAAGGCGACGCCCGTGATGTCGTTGAGCGCTTCGCCGGCCTGGAACTCGACCAGCTGCTGCGAGCCGAGGGCGATCGTGCCGCCGAGCAGGGAGAGCGGGCCGAGGCCGTAGGGGCGGCCGATGCAGTAGGAGGCGAGCAGGCCGAGCGCCAGGAACCCGAGGTTGAGGAGCGGCGAGACGATGTCGCGGCCGAAGGCGAGGATGCCGGCCGCGTGCAGGACCTCCGAGTTCGCCGGGTAGTAGGCGGCGAAGAAGATCGGGTCGAAGTGGTCGATCGCCCCGAGATCGCCGGTCTGCACGTACCGCGTGGCGAGCGGCATGTGGTACCAGAGGGTGTCGGCGCGGTCCATGCCCCCGGCGAGCGCCTGCAGCGTCGGCACCATCCAGGCGGCGGCGACCGCCGCGCAGGCGATCGCGGCGCAGACCCAGGCGGCCCGGCTCGCCCGCGGGGCCGGCGGCGCGCCACTGCGAGCGGGGACGGCGTCGCGGCCGAAGTACCAGGCGCCGGCCGCGATCGCGGCGGCGCCGATCAGCATCGGGACGTCCTTGAAGAGGCCGAAGGTGCCCAGCGCCTCGGCGAGCCAGAGGAAGCCGACGACGCCGAGGACGATCTCGACCAGGCGGGCCGGGGCGCCGCCCCAGCCCGGAAGAATCACCGCGCGGACCCGCCAGGCGGCGAAGCCGAATGCTCCGACGAGGGCTGCGAGCTCAACCGCCCCGAGGAGGTACGACCCGGTGGAGAGCGTCACGCGTCGCCGCCGCCCTCAGCCGCGATTAGTTGCGCAGGCCCTTCATCACGTATGGGCTCTCGGTCTCGGCGACCATCCCCGTCTTGCGCGCCGCGCGCTCCGCGGCGTCCGGCTCGCCCAGCGTGGCGATCCGCTGCAGCAGCTTCTCGTTCTCCTGCTTGAGCTCGGTCAGGTTCGCGCGCTCGGCCTTCGAGTCGCCCCAGGCGTCGAGGAAGTTGAGCGAGGGGCTGATGTAGGACGCGAGGATCGCCACCAGGACGAGCACGAGGGCGACCCTGCCGACCTTGTCCCAGTTGACCCGGCTGCCGCGTCCGCGCCGCTGCGTCCGGGGAGCCGGACGCATGCGGTAGCCGCGGGCGGCCTGGGCACGTGCGCTCATGCGTCATCGGTTCGGCGCCGGGACGCGACTACCTTCCGCTGAAAGAGCTCAACCCGGGATAGGTCGCCCGCTCGCCCAGCTCCTCCTCGATGCGCAGGAGCTGGTTGTACTTCGCCGTACGGTCCGAGCGCGATGGCGCTCCGGTCTTGATCTGGCCCGCGCCCGTGCCCACCGCGATGTCGGCGATCGTCGTGTCCTCGGTCTCGCCCGAACGGTGTGAGATCACGGCCGAGTAGCCGGCCTCGCGGGCAATGGTGATCGCCTCGAGCGTCTCGGTCAGGGTGCCGATCTGGTTCACCTTCACCAGGATCGAGTTGCCGACCCCGGCCTCGATCCCGCGCCGCAGGCGTTCCGGGTTGGTGACGAAGAGGTCGTCGCCGACCAGTTGGCAGCGGTCTCCGATCTCCTCGGTCAGCGCCTTCCACCCGTCCCAGTCCTCCTCGTCCATCCCGTCCTCGATCGAGACGATCGGGTAGCGGTCGACCTTGTCAGCCCAGTAGGAGGCGAGGTCCGCCGGCGAGAGCGCGCGGCCCTCGTGCTCGAGGACGTACGCGCCGTCCGAGAAGATCTCGCTCGTCGCCGGGTCGAGGGCGATGTGGACGTCCTCGCCGGGCGCGTAGCCGGCCGCCTCGATCGCCTCGACGAGCATCTCGAGCGCGGCCTCGTTCGAGTCGAGGTCGGGCGCGAAGCCACCCTCGTCGCCGACCGCCGTCGCGAGCCCGCGCTCGGAGAGCGTCCGCTTGAGCGCGTGGAAGACCTCGGTCCCCACCCGCAGGCCCTCGGCGAAGCTGGGAGCCCCGCCGGGGACGACCATGAACTCCTGGAAGTCGACCGAGTTGTCGGCGTGGGCGCCGCCGTTGAGGACGTTCATCATCGGCACCGGCAACACCGAGGCCTCCTCGCGGGAGAGGCCGTAGAGCTCGGCGACGTACAGGTAGAGGGGGACCTTCGCCTCCGCGGCGGCGGCGCGAGCGTTCGCCAGCGAGACGCCGAGGATCGCGTTCGCGCCGAGCCGGGACTTGTTCGGCGTCCCGTCGAGCTCGCGCAGGGTGTCGTCGATGGCCACCTGGTCGGTCGCCCGGGCGCCGGTCAGCGCCTTTGCGATCTGCTCGTTCACGTTCGCGACCGCCTTCCCAACTCCCTTGCCGATCCAGGCGTCGCCCCCGTCGCGGAGCTCGGTCGCCTCGAACTCCCCGGTCGAGGCGCCGGACGGGACCGCGGCGCGGCCGAAGGCGCCCGATTCGAGGCGGACGTCGACCTCGACCGTCGGGTTGCCCCGCGAGTCGAGGATCTGGCGTCCGTGAATGTGCTCGATCGTGCCCATCGTGATGCGTGCGGCGGGTACCGTAGCGATGTGCCCCTAACGGTCGTGTTCTTCCCCGAGGGCGCCTACGGCCCGACCAACAACTGCATCGGGATCGGCAACGTCCTGCGCCGCCGCGGACACCGCGTCGTCTTCATCGCCGAGGAGTCGTTCGCGGGCACGCTCGAGGAGAAGGGGTTCGAGGAGCGGCTGATGCGGTTGACGCCGCCGGCGGAGGCCGAGGAGGACCCGGGCCAGTTCTGGAAGGACTTCATCCGCGACACCGCGCCCGTCTTCCGCAAGCCGACGATCGAGCAGCTCGAGGGCTTCATCGCGCCCACGTTCGAGGCCCTCTGCGACGGCGCACGCCACGTCGACGAGCGCCTGGTCGAGATCATCGACGAGGTCGACCCGGACGTGATCGTCGAGGACAACGTCGTCTCCTTTCCGGCCCTGCCGGCCTCCGGGAGGCCGTGGGTTCGCATCGTCAGCTGCAATCCGGCGGAGGTCAAGGACCCGCTCGTGCCGCCGCCGTTCTCGGGCTACGGCGTCGCCGACCGGGAGCCCTGGGAGGCCTACCGAGCCGAGTACGCGCGCGCCCTCGGGCCGCTACAGCGAGGGTTCGACGAGTTCTGCCGGGAGCGCGGCGCGCCGCCGCTCTCAGAGCTCGAGTTCATCCACTCCTCGAGCCATCTCAATCTGTGGCTCTACCCGACCGAGGTCGACTACCGGCGCGGCGACGCGCTCGGCGGGCTCTGGCACAACCTCGAGTCGAGCGTACGGGCCACGGACGCTGAGTGGACGCCGCCGGAGCCCCTCGCCGACGGCGACGGCCCGCTGCTCTATCTGAGCCTCGGGTCGCTCGGATCCGCGGACGTGGAGCTGATGCGGACGCTGATCTCCTCGCTGGCCGACTCCCGCTACCGCGTGATCGTCTCGATGGGCCCCCAGCACGCCGAGCTGGAGCTGGCGCCGAACATGGCCGGCGCGGAGTTCCTCCCGCAGACGTCGATCCTGCCCGGCGTCGACCTGGTGATCACTCACGGCGGCAACAACACGGTCACCGAGTGCCTGCACTTCGGCAAGCCGATGGTGGTCCTGCCGCTGTTCTGGGACCAGCACGACAACGCCCAGCGGATCGACGAGACAGGGTTCGGCGCACGGCTCGACACATACGCGCACGCACCGGCTGAGCTCCATGGCGCGATCGAGCGGTTGCTCGCCGACGAGCCGCTCGCGGCGCAGCTCGGACGCCGTCTCGCGGCGCCTGCGCTCGACTCCCGGCACCGGGCGAGCCGCCGACCTGATCGAGGCGGTGGCGAATTGACTTCCCTCTCGCCGCCCCTATAGGCTGCTACTCAACCGGGGCCGTAGGGGGCTCAGGGGGAAAACAAACTCGAGAGGGGATTGCGAATGCGATCGATCATCGCTGCGGGACTCGTACTTGTGTTGGCACCACTGGCTCTTGCGTCAGGCTCGAGCTCCGGCGCCGAGCGGCAGAGCGTGGCACCGCCGTCCCCGGGCTCCTGCACCCCGCTCGACCTCGCCTTCGTCGTCGACGACTCCGGAAGCATGGACCCGGCGCTCGCCAACGTGAAGGCCGGGATCAACCAGATCATCGGCGACGCCACGATCATCGGCGCCGGCAACGTCCGGATCGAGGTGATCTCCTACGAGACTTCCGTCAACGTCTCCGTGCCGTTCTCGCCCAACAACGAGGCGGCCGCCACGGCGGGCATCAACGCTCTCCAGGGAACGCCGACGAATCCCGCGAACCTCGAGTTCCCGGAGGCCGGCGACGAGGCGCTCGCGACCGCCGTCTTCGGCACGCCGGCCGCTTTTCGCGCTCCGGGCCAGCAGAACGGCGACGCCGTCCCGTTCCGCCCCGAAGCGGAGAAGATCATCATCTTCGTCGGCGACGCGCTGCCGGCCGGGTTCGACGACTTCTTCACTCCCGGCTTCGACGACACCAACGCCTACAACACCGCCGCGGCAGCGGCCGCTGCGGGGATCCGCATCAACTCGATCTACACCCCGGACACGCACGAGGATCCGGGTGAGGAGGAGTACTACGCCAACGTCGCCGCGATCACCGGCGGCCAGTACGTCAACGCCGGGTTCGCGGGCTCCGGGACCGCGGTCGCGATCAATGCCGCCGTCAACTCCTGCGGGACGACGCCCCAGATCTGCAAGGGCAAGCAGGCGACGAAGCGCGGAACCACGGGCAACGACGTCCTCGTCGGCACCGGCGCCAACGACGTCTTCTCGCCCGGCGCCGGCAACGACAAGATCATCGGCAAGGGCGGCAAGGACCTCGTCTGCGGCGGTGCCGGCAACGACAAGATCAAGGTCGGGGGTAAGAACGACAAGGTCTTCGGCGGCGGCGGCAAGGACAAGATCAGCGGCGGCGGGGGCAACGACAAGCTCAACGGCGGCGGCGGCAAGGACACACTTCGAGGCGGCCCCGGCAAGGACAAGCTCAAGGGCGGCCCCGGCAAGGACAAGGAGATCCAGTAAGGCGGGAGTCCCCCCGCCCGCCGAGGATCTTCGCTAGCGCTGGCGTTCTGCGTCGCGGCGGCCCTGAGCCGCCGCGCGCAGCGCCAGTTCAGGATCCACTCCCAGGCGTCTGGAGAGCTCGACGGCCGCGAGCAGGAGCTCGCCCACCGCGGCCTCTGACTCGTCCCGTGTAGCCCGCTCGAGCGCTCCTGCGCCGTGCGGGTCGGCGCGGCGGAGGATCTTCCGAGCGTAGAGCAGTGCCGGCAGGTTCTCGGGGATGTCGGCGAACGGGTCATCGGCGCCGCGGCCCTCGACCTCGCGCTTGATGGTGTCCCACTGCCGCAGCACATCCGATGAGGTCCGAAGGACCTCGTCTTCCTCCGCGCCGAACACGTGCGGGTGGCGGCGAATCAGCTTCTCGGTGATCGTGTCGGCGACGGCGCCGAGGTCGCCGGCGCCGCGCTCCTCGAGCAGGAGCGCGAGAAAGACCACCTGGAAGAGGACGTCGCCGAGCTCATCGAGGAGCTTCTCGTCGTCCCCGCGCGCTGCCGCGTCGGCGAGCTCGTAGGCCTCCTCCACCGTGTGCGGGACGATCGAGCGCTCGTCCTGCTCGCGGTCCCAGGGACACTCACGCCGCAGGCGGCGGGTGATCAGGTCGAGCCGCTCGAGTGGGTGCGGCTCAGCCACCCGGGGGGACGGTCCCGGGCGGAGCAGCACCCGGAGGTGCGGCACCGGGCGGGGCAGCGCCGGGCGGTGCGGCTCCCGGGGGCGCGGCGCCGGGCGGTGCGGCGCCGGGCGGCACGGTGCCAGGCGGGGCACCCGGGATCAGGCCGGGCGGCAGAGCGCCGGGCGGCGTCTCGGTCTGCGGCGTGATCGGACCCTGCGGGAGGCCGGTCGGTGCCGGCGCTCCGAAGACGCCCGACGTGCCCGGCGAGATCGGCTTCGTCGAGGGGACCGGCGCGCCGCAGCCGGTCGTCTCCGCGACCTCCTCGGTGCACGGGTCCGGGACCGAAGGCGAGTTCGAGCAGCGGTCGATGCGGTAGTCCTCGGCGCAGAACGTCCGCGCCCGCCACTTGTTCGTGAAGCCGGTCTGGAAGGCTGTCGCGATCTGCTGCTGGCGGGCGGCGATCAGCGTCTGGGTGATCTGCTCGCGCGTCTGGGCGTTGAGCGGCGCGGTCGAGGCTGGGGTGATCCCCTCAACGAGGAGGACGGCGAAGCCCGCGTCGGTCTCGATCGGTCCGACGAGCTCGCCCTCGGGCGCGCCGAAGATCTCGGCGTCGAGCGCCGGCTCGGACTGGCCCTGGATCACGCCCTCGCGCAGGCCGCCGGTCGACTTCGTCGCCTCGTCGATCGAGAAGTCCTTCGCCACCTGCTCGAAGTTCTCCGCCGCGGTGCTCTGCTCGAGCTCCGCGAGCACTTCGTCAGCTTCGTCCTCTTTCGCGGTCAGGATCACGCGCACGTCGCGGGTCTCGGGCTCCTCGAACTGCGCCTGGTTCTCGTCGTAGAAGGCCTGGACCTCGTCCTCGTTGATGGGCGGGTTCGTCGGCAGCACGGACTCCTGAATCCGGTCGGAGACGAGCTGTAGCTGAATCCGCTGCTCGGCCTCCGCGGGTGAGAACCCGGAGTCCTCGAGGAACTTGTCGAACTCCTGGCAGGCTGCTTCGCCGGGCTTGCAGCCGAACTGCTCCGTCTTCACGGTCTCGAGCTCCTCGTCGATCTCGCGCTCGGAGACCTCGACCCCGCGCTCCTCGGCCTCGCCGAGGACCCAGCGGGAGAGGATCAGGTCGGCGATCGCGGCCTCGCGCAGGAGCTCGAACTGCGGGTCGTCCTCCGGCGGAACCTCCTGGAGGCCCTGGCGCGCGGCCGTCTGCGTCAGCGAGCGCTCGTACTGCTCGACGGAAATCTCCTCCTCGGGCGCCTCGTCGACGATCGCGATCGCGTCGCTGGGGACGGACGGGTCGCCGAGTCCCTGGGCGAGGGCGACGCCGACGAAGAGCCCGATCAAAAGGACGCCGAAGACGGCGAGGCCGAGCGTGCGCTTCGACGAGCGCTCGACCGGAGCAGGCGCGGGCTTGCCCTTCTTCTTTCCCTGCGGGGGGGTCACGAACGCGGCAGCATAGTGAGCGTGCGCGCTTTGCGCATCAGGCCGCCAGCGCCGGCTCGGCGATCGCCCCGGACAGGGCCTCGGCGAGGGCGAGGACCGCAGCGAGCCGTTCGGCGGGATCGTCGGGAACCCGCACGGAGAGGGTGCGCGTGCGGGTCTCGTAGATCGCCTCCGGGATCCGCTCCCGGATCCGGCCGACTACGGGCGCCTCGAGCTCGAGGGGGACGACGGAAAGCCGGCCGCCGCGGATCTCGGCTGTGCGCGCTCCCGCGCGGCCGAGCTCGATCCGGGCACGCTGCAGCTCGAGCAGGTTCGCGACCGGGTCCGGCAGCGGGCCGAAGCGGTCGCGCAGCTCGTCGCGCAGGGCGCGCAGTTCGCCCGGGCGCCGGGCGGCGGCGAGCCGGCGGTGGACGTCGATCTTCGCGGTCTCGAAGGGCACGTACTCGGGAGGCAGGTAGGCGTCGACCTCCACATCGAGCCGGACCGGGGCCTCGCCCTCCGCCTCGCCCTCCCCCGCCTCGCCCCGCTGAGCCCGCAGAGCCGCAACCGCCTCGTCCAGGAGCGCGACGTAGAGCTCGAAGCCGACCGCCGCGACGTGTCCCGACTGCTCGTCGCCGAGCAGATCGCCGGCCCCGCGCAGCTCGAGGTCGCGCATCGCGATCGCGAAACCGGAGCCAAGCTCGGTGTAGTCGGAGAGCGTGGCGAGCCGCGCGCCCGCCTCGCGCGTAAGCGCCTCCTCCGAGGGGTAGAGCATGTAGGCGAAGGCGCGCTCGTGCGAGCGCCCGACTCGGCCGCGGATCTGGTAGGCCTGGGCGAGCCCGAGCTGGTCGGCACGCTCGACGATCAGCGTGTTCGCCTGCGGGATGTCGAGCCCGGACTCGATGATCGTCGTCGCGACCAGGCAGTCGGCGTCGCCACGGAGGAAGCCGAGCATCGTCCGCTCGAGCTCGGACTCGTCCATCTGTCCGTGCGCCTCGGCAAACCGGACTCCCGGGCAGAGCGCGCGCAGCCGTTCGGCGACGTCGTGCAGGGTCTCGATCCGGTTGTGGAGGAAGAAGATCTGCCCCTCCCGGCCGGCCTCCCGCTTGATCGCCCTGCCAACGAGCTCCTCGTCGTACGGGCCGACGTAGGTGCGGACCGGCCGCCGGCCCTCCGGCGGCGTCTCGATCACCGAGATGTCGCGAAGGCCGGCGAGCGACATCTGCATCGTGCGGGGGATCGGCGTCGCCGAGAGCGAGAGCACGTCGACCTTCAGCTTCAGCTGGCGCAGGAGCTCCTTCTGCTTGACGCCGAACCGCTGCTCCTCGTCGACGATCACGAGTCCGAGGTCCGCGGCGCGGACGTCGCGCGAGAGCAGCCTGTGGGTGCCGATCAGGATCTCGACCTTGCCCTCGGCGAAGCCCGCCAGGGCGGCGCGCACGTCGGCCGGCTTGCGCAGGCGGGAGACCATCTCGATCACGACCGGAAAGTCCGCCAGGCGCTCGCTGAACGTCCCCAGATGCTGCTGGGCGAGGATCGTCGTCGGCACCAGGATCATCACCTGCTTGCCCTCCGAGGCGGCCTTGAACGCCGCCCGCAGGGCCACCTCCGTCTTGCCGTAGCCGACGTCGCCGCAGATCAGCCGGTCCATCGGCCGCTCCGACTCCATGTCGCCCTTGACCGCCTCGATCGCATCGATCTGGTCGGCGGTCTCGCGGTAGGGGAACGACTGCTCGAGCTTCATCTGCCACTCGCCGTCGGGACCGAAGGCGTGGCCACGACGCGCCTGGCGCTCGGCGTAGAGGTTGAGCAGTTCGCCGGCCAGCGCCTGAGCGGCACGGCGGGCACGCGACTTGACCGAGTCCCAGCGCTTCGAGCCAAGGGCGGAGAGCTGCGGCGCCTCGCCCCCGGCGCCGACGTAGCGGGTGATCTTCGCCAGCTGGTCGGTGGGTGCGAAGACCTTGTCCTCGCCGCGGTACTCGAGCTCGAGGTAATCGCGGGTGACGCCGGCGAGCGTCTTCGTCTCGAAGCCTGCGAACCGAGCGACTCCATGGTCCTCGTGGACGACGTAGTCGCCGACCCGCAGGTCGGCGAAGGTGGCGGCCCGGCCGCGGGCAGGCGACGGGGCGGCGGCGCGGCGGCGGTGGACGAGGCGGCGCGAGGGGATGACCGCGAGGCGGAGCTCGGGCGAGACGAAGCCGTCACCGAGCTGAGCCTCGGCGAAGAAGAGGCCCGCGTCGGGACCCGGCGGGGCCTCGAGGAACGCGGCATCGACGCGGTCGAGGTTGTAGCGCGCCCGCTCGGCCTCGCCGCGCGAGGGGAAGGTGATCACGACGCGGTATCCCGAGCGGAGCTCCTTCTGCAGCTGCGCCTCGGCTTCCGCGAGAGAGCGCGCGGCCGAGACGGGCGCCGTTGCGCGGAATACCGAACGTTCCGAGAATGTGCTCGCCTTCGGCTCCGCCATTTTCGGGTCAGCCGTCTCCCCGGGGGCAAGGATCCGCAACAAGGCGCGTCCGGCGAGCGGCTCTTCGACGTCGACGTAGAGCTGGCGTGCGTCGGTGTCGTGCATCGCCGTCGTCACGTCCTCCCAGTGGTCGCGGAGGGCGGGCTCGATCGCTTCAGCGCCCGTGAGCAGAACCGCCGTCTCGTCACTGATCAGGTCGAGGGGCGCCTTGAATGACCCAATCGGCAGGAGCTCTTGGAATACCGAACGTCCCGAGAAAGTGCTCGCCTTCGGCTCCGCCATATTCGGGTCAGCCTCCTGATGCTCAGCAAGAGCGAGCTCAGCCAGCTCGCGGTGCTCGAGCGCGAGCTCGGCGGCCGGGTCGAGCTCGAGGCGCTCGGCCTCGCCGAGCGAGCGCTGGGTGAAGGTCGAGAACCAGCGGATCGACTCGATCTCGTCGCCGAAGAGCTCGAGCCGCGCCGCCCGGTCCTCGGTCGCGCCGAAGACATCGAGGATGTCGCCGCGAACCGAGAACTGCCCCCGCTCGTCGACCTGCTCGACCCGCTCGTAGCCGGCCTCGACGAGCAACTCGGCGACGTCGCCGACATCAACCTCCTCCCCCTTGTGGAGGACGAAGCCCTCGGGGCGAAGGGAAGCATCCGGAACGGCTTCGGCGAGTGCGGTGGCCGAAGCCACGACCACGGCCGGGAATGCCGAACGTTCCGAAGATGTGCTCGCCTTCGGGTCAGCCGCCAGGGCGTCCAGGGCTCCAATCCTGAGCCCGACCAGGTGGGGAGGCGGGGCGAGGGCGGAGGCGTAGCCGGTCCCGCGCGAGGGGTAGTAGCGGACCCGGCGGGGAGCCATGTAGGCGGCGAGGGCGGAGGCCAGGTCGCGGGCGCCGAGGTCGTCGGGGGCGACGACGAGGGCCGAGCGACCGGCGAGACCCGGCTCGGAATCGAGCAGCGAAGCGAGCAGGTAGGGCCGGATCGGGCCGGAAGCGCGCAGGTCGACCGCCTCGCCGGACCCGATCGAGGTCGCGAGGACGGAGAAGCGCTCATCCTCGAGCGCGAGGTGACGAAGCTGTCCGAGCAGTGAGTCAAGGCTAGCGAGGCACCGGCGGCGTCGGCCGCGGCGTAGGCTTGCCGAGATGACGATCGCCGGATCGGCCAGGGGCGGGCTCGCGAACGTTCTCGCGGTCCTCGCGGCGGTCGTCGTCCTCGCCGCGGGAATCACAGGCTTCGCCTCACACGCCTTCTTCGACTCCGGCAACTTCGCCGATCGAGCCGCCTCCGCACTCGGCGACGAGGCCGTGCAGGCGGAGCTCGGAACGCGGATCACCGACGACCTTCTCCTCAACGCCGAGCCCGACCTGGTGGCCGTGCGGCCGGTCGTCGAGAGCGGCATCAGCAGCCTGCTCGGCCAGGCGGTCTTCCAGGACGTCTTCCGCGCGGCGGTCGCCGACGTCCACGGCGCCTTCCTCGAAGGCAACGAGGACTCCGCAACCTTCACGCTCGCCGACATCGGCGTCGTCCTGCGCGGTGCGCTTCAGGCACTGGCGCCCCAGCTTGCCGAGAAGATCAAGGGCAAGGCCGACATCGAGGTGGCCGAGGTCGAGCCACCGGAGGCGCTCACCGAGGTGATCCAGATCGGAGAGTCCATCGCCGGCCTCTCGTGGGCACTACTCGCACTCGGCCTGCTGGTCGCCGGCATCGCGCTCTGGATCGCCAACGATCGCCGTCGGACGGCGCTCGTCTTCGGGGTGGCCGCGGCGATCGCGGGCGTGCTCGGGGTGGTCGCCCTCGACCTCGCGCGCGGCCTCGTGCTCTCCGGGGTCAGCGAATCGGTCGAGCGCGACGCGGCGCGCGGGATCTGGGATGCCTTCCTCGCCGACCTGCGCCTCGGCTTCTTCGCTTTCGCCGCCTGCGGCGCAGTGGTCGCCGCGGCCGCCTCCTCGCTCGTGCGCCCGGTCGACGTCGGCGCCCCGCTCGAGCGCGCCTGGGCGCTGATCACCACGGTGCCCGCGACCACGCGCACGCGAGCGCTGCGCGGCGTGCTGCTGCTCGCGGCCGGGATTCTCATCGTCCTGCGCCGCGACACCGTCCTCGACATCGCGGTTCTGCTCGCGGGCATCTACATCGCCTACGCCGGGGTCTCCGAGCTGATGCGCCTAACCCTCTCCTCGACCTCGACCGACGAGCAGACCGCACTCGCACGCCGCGGGACGCGGACGCTCGCCGCGACCGGCATCGCCGCGGTGGCGATCTTCGTCATCGGCGGCGCCTTCGTCGCCGGCGGCGGGGCCGAGGAGGCACGCGGGTCACTCGACACCGTCGGCTGCAACGGCAGTCGCGAGCTCTGCGATCGCCCGCTCGACGAGGTCGCCTTTGCTGCGACGCACAACGCGATGTCCGCGGTGACGAACAAGAACTGGCTCTTCGGGCAGCAGGACGCGGGCTTTCCCGAGCAGCTCGACGACGGCGTCCGCGGGCTCCTGATCGACGCTCACTACGGCCAGCCGACGAAGAGCGGGGTGGTGGCCACCGACCTCTCCGACATCGATACAGAGCGGAAGACATATGAGGCGGAGCTGGGCGAGGAGGCCCTCGACGCCGCGCTCCGCCTTCGCGACCGCGTGCTCAACTCACCGCCGGACGGCCCCCGGGGCGTCTACCTCTGTCACCGCTTCTGCGAGCTCGGATCGATCCCGATCGAGGAGGGCTTGCGCGACGCGCGCGACTTCCTCGCCGCGAACTCGAACGAGGTGCTGATCATCGTGATCGAGGACTACGTGCCACCGAGCGAGATCGAGAAGGCGGTGGTCGGGAGCGGGCTGATCGACTACGTCTACGAGGGCCCCGTCGTGCCCGCTCCCACCCTTCAGGAGATCGTCGACTCGGGCGGCCGCGCGGTGATGATGGCCGAGCAGGACGCCGGCCACGGGACCATCCCCTGGTACCACGAGGTGTACGACACCCTCGTCCAGGAAACGCCGTACTCGTTCAAGAACCCCGCGGCGCTGATCGACGGGAACAAGCTGAGGGCGTCTTGTGAGACCAACCGCGGGTCCGACGACGCACCCATGTTCCTCCTCAACCACTGGGTCGACACGAGCCCGGCGGCGCGCCCGTCGAACGCGACCAAGGTCAACGCCGAGGAGGCCCTCCTGCGGCGGATCCACCGCTGCGAGCGCGACCGCGGGCTCGAGGCGAACCTGATCGCGGTCGACTTCTACCGCGAGGGCGATGTCTTCGACGTCGTCGCGGCGCTGAACGAGGAGCGGGGCGAGCCCGAGGAACCGGAGTAGCCGGTCAACTACGCCGGTATCGTTCGGTTCATGGGGCTCAGGGGAATGGTCGCGGCAGCGGCCGCAGCGACGGCGATGCTCGTTGCGGCGGCACCGGCGGCGGCTGAGGTCACGAGCGTCTTCGGCGGCGCGGTCGCCTGCGAGAAGCAGGACGACGGCACCCGCTTCTGCGGCGGCGCCAACACCCACGTCGCGACCTTCGACGGGCTCGCGATCGACGTCAACGTCGCGCTCCCGCCCGCGCCCGCCTCCGGGCGCGACGGCGACTACCCGCTGGTGATGGTCTTCCACGGCTACGGCGGGTCCGAGCTCGGGCTCTCGGCTCTGCAGCGCTGGACCCGCAAGGGATACGCCGCGTTCAGCATGAGCGACCGGGGCTTCGGCCGCTCGTGCGGCGGCAAGGACCAGCTCGCCGAACCCGCCTGCGCGAGTGGCTACATCCGCCTGATGGACACCCGCTACGAGGTCCGCGACGCACAGACCTTCGCCGGCATGCTCGTCGACGAGGGGATCGTCGACCGCAAGCGGATCGGCGCGGCCGGCGGCTCCTACGGCGGCGGGCTCTCGATGTCCCTCGCAGCGCTTCGCAACCGGGTGATGCTCGAGGACGGCTCGCTCACACCGTGGGTGAGCCCCGCCGGGAAACCGATGCGGATCGCGGCCGCGATTCCCGAGATCCCGTGGACCGACCTCGCGAACGCGCTGATGCCGAACGGGGCGACGCTCGACTACGTCGCCGACGCTCCCTACGGCGACCGGATCGGGGTCCTGAAGCAGACCTTCGTCGCCGGCCTCTTCGCCTCCGGGCTCGCGGCGGGGCGCTACGCGGAGCCGGGCACCGACCCGGACGCTGACGTGATCACCTGGTGGGCGGCGATCAATGCGGGTGAGCCCTACGAGGGGAACCCGATCGTCCCCGACGTCCTCGACGAGGTGACCACCCACCACTCCTCGTATTACATCGATCACTCGATCGCGCCCGCGCCGCTCCTGATCTCGAACGGGTGGACGGACGACCTCTTCCCCGTGAACGAGGCCATCCGCTTCTACAACCGCACCCGCAGCGAGCACCCGAAGGCGCCGATCTCGCTCTTCTTCCTCGACTACGGCCATATGCGAGGTCAGAACAAGGCCGCCGACATCGAGCTGCTCAAAACGGCGCAGGCGAGGTGGCTCGGCTACTACGTGAAGAGGCGCAAGCAGGGCAAGCCGCCGTTCCAGGGCGTCCAGGCGCTGACCCAGACGTGCCCCAAGGGCGCTCCCTCCGCCGGGCCGTACTCGGCGGAGTCGTGGGCGACGATCGCCCGCGGGGAGATCCGCATGAGCGATGCCGCCGCACGCACGATCGCACCGCTCGCCGCCGACACGGCGGGGCTCAGCTACGACCCGGTCGCCGGGGGCGGCGCATGCGCGACGGCCCCCTCGCCAAGCGAGGGCGTCGTCTACGACTTCCCCGCCGCGAGCGGGTCCGGATTCACGCTGCTCGGCGCGCCGACCGTGATCGCAGACGTCGATTCACCCGGCCCGCACTCACAGATCGCCGCCCGGCTTCTCGACGTCGCCCCGGACGGCCGCGCGACCCTCGTCGCCCGCGGCCTCTTCCGCCCCGCGCAGGGCGCCGCGCGCCGGGTCCTCCAGCTCAACCCGAACGGGTACCGCTTCGCCGCGGGGCACGTCGCCCGGGTCCAGCTGCTGCCCGCCGACGTCCCGTACAGCCGCATCACCACCGGCCAGCTTCCCGTCACGCTCTCGAACGCCGAGGTCCGCCTGCCCGTGCGCCAGCGCCCGGCGAAGGGCGGCCCGGTCAAGCGCCCGGCGCCGAAGGTGCTGCCGAGCGGCTACGCACTCGCGCCCGGCTACAAGCGGTAGCCGCCTACGAGCCGCCGTCGGGCAGGCCCGGGCCCGTGCGCTGCCACTCGACCTGGCCCTCGCCCTCGGCCCGGGAGCGACCCTCGACGTCATCCCACTCGTGCAGCATCCGCTTCATCCGCGCGACGCTCTCCGGCGGGTGCGCGGCGACCTGAGTCGCGAGCTGGAGTGCCGCCTCTTCGGTCCGTGGCGCCGGGACGACCTTGTGCACGAGCCCCCAGCGGTGGGCCTCGTCGGCGGCCACCTCCTTCGAGGTCAGGAGCAGGTACTTGGCGACCGAGAGCCCGCAGAGCGTGACCAGGCGCGCCGGCCCGACCGGGACTCCGAGCGCGGCACCGGGGAACCGCAGGCGAAGGTTGGAGCCGCCCACGCGTAGGTCACAGGCGACGGCGATCTCGGCCCCACCACCGACGCACGCGCCGTGGCAGGCGGCAATCGTCGGCTTCGGGAAGCCGGTGAGCTCGTCGTAGAGGTCGGCGAAGAGCTGCATGCGGCGAACCCGACCGGCCTCGTCGAGGTCCTCGCGGACGTCGGCTCCGGCGGAGAGCCCCATGTGATCGGAGGAGGAGAGGACGAGGACCCGCACCGACTCGTCGTCCCTGGCGGAGGCGAGGTGGCCGAGCATCTCCCCGAGCATCTGCGTGTTGATCGCGTTGCGCGCCTCGGGGCGTTCGAGCCGCAGGAGGGCGACCCCTTCCTCGTCGGTGTCGTAGTGAGTCAACGAGTCAGGGGACGTCATCGGCGCTCTCCTCTTCCTCCGTGGTGATCCGCTCGATCAGGCGCTCGGTCTCATCCGCGGCGACGCCGATCAGCGCCCGCACCTCCTCGTCGGTTTCGTCGAAGCGGCCGAGGACGTGGGCGGACACGATCTCGGGGTCGGTCGAGTCGGGCCGCCCGACCCCCGCGCGCACCCGCCAGAAGTCGGTCGAGCCGAGTCCGTCGCGAAGGCTCTTGAGGCCGTTGTGGCCGGCGACGCCGCCGCCGAGCTTGGACCGCACCTCGCCGAAGGGGATGTCGATCTCGTCATGGAGCGCGATCAGGTGGTCGAGATCGACCCTGAGGTCGCCGCGCGCGGGTCCGGCCGACTGCCCGGACTCGTTCATGTAGGTCTGCGGGACGAGGATCGCGACCTGTGGCCCGCCGGGGCGCACGCGACCGTCCGCGATCAGGCCGCGGTACTTCTCCTTCGCCCGCGGCAGATCCCAGCGGCGCGAGAGCTCCTGTGCGATCTCGAACCCCAGGTTGTGACGGGTCTTCGCGTACTTCGACCCGGGATTTCCCAAGCCGACGATCAAAAACATTCCCGCCACGTCCTCGGCTTCGCCTCCGGGCGTGCGGGCGCGGGCGCTACTCGCCCTCGTCCGAGTCGCCGCCGCCTTCGTCGCCGCCACCCTCTTCGGCGGGGGCTTCCTCGCCCTCGACCGGCTCGCCGTCCTCGCCGACGAGCTCCGCCTCTTCCTCGAGCTCCGGCTCGGGCTCCTCCTCGACGCGCGGCGGCGAGAGGTTCGCGATCGTGATCTCGTCCGGGCTCTGGTCCTCGCCGAGGACGAACTCGACACCCTCGGGCGCGGCCACGGCGGTGAGCTGAAGCGTGTCGTTGATCTCCATCCCCGAGACATCGACCGGGATCGACTCCGGGATCGCGGTCGGCAGGGCGGAAATCGTGATCTGGTGGGTGACGTGCTCGAGCACGCCGCCGTCCTTGACGCCCTGCGACTCCTCGCCACCGATCAGCTCGATCGCCACGTCGGCCTCGATCTTGACGTCGAGCTTCACCTCCTGGAGGTCGAGGTGGACGAGCGCACCCTTGACCGGGTCGCGCTGCTGCTCCTTGATCACGACCGGGACAGCGCCCGAGCCCTCGATCTCGAGGTCGATCAGGGCACCACCGTGCAGAAGGACGTTGCGAACCTCGCGCTCGTTGACCTGAAACGGCCGCGCCTCGGAGCCATCGCCGTAGACGACGCCCGGGACGAGCCCGGAACGGCGCAGCCGGCGGCTCTCGCGAGAACCGAACTCGGTCCGCTCGTGTGCTTTCAGACTGGCGCGATCGGTAGCCATGCGGCGGCTGAGGATAGAGAACCGGCGCTCAGGCGTCGAGCTTCGCGCGGGCCCGCTGCAAAGCGCTGTTGACCGAGACCTCGGTGGTGCCGAGGATGCTCGCGCTCTCGCGGGCGGTGAAGCCGTAGACCTCACGCATCAAGAGCGTGGTGGCCTGCTTCGGCGAGAGCAGCTCGGATGCGACCCGCAGCGCCATCCCCGCGGCCTCGCGGCGCTCGTACAGCTCGTCGGGCAGATCGCCGCGCTCGTCCACGAGGTCGATGCCGTCGACGCTCCAAACGGTGGTGAAGACGGTGTCGCGGGTCGCGCGCTTCTCGATCAGGTTGAGGGACGTGTTCGTCGCGATCCGGTAGAGCCACGAACGCAGCGACGAGCGGCCCTCGAATCGCCCGATCGCCCGCCACGCGCGCAGCAGCACCTCCTGGCAGGCGTCCTCCGCATCGTGCTCGCAGTGGAGCATGCCCCGGCAGTGACCGTGGAGCATCACGCGATACGGCTCGACCAGCGCGGCGAAGGCCTCCTCGTCGCCGGCGCGGGCGGCGTCGATCAGCGTCCGCTCCCGCGCGGGGGCGGCGATCATCGCAGCGCCCTTCGGGCCGCTTCGAGGTCGGGCCGCCCGCGTCCGTCGCCGAGCAGGATCAGGTGTGCGACCGGGGGCCAGCCGCACTCGACCGCCCGCTCGGCGACGGCGGCGGCGGCACTCGCGGCCCGATCGCGCCCGGCGAGCGCGAGTCGCGCGGCGTCGGCGCCGAGCTCGGCAGCGTGGACGGCCGCCCACTCGAGCGTCTCGGCATCGCACTCGGGATTCGCTCCCGCCGGCGCGGCGAGCGAAACCGCACCGAGAACGGCGCAGAGCTGGCGCGCGAGAAAGTCGTCGGCGGGGTCGATCGCGCCCGCCCCGCCAGGGTTGGCCAGCACGACGATGGCTGGCGGTAGCGAGCCGGGCGCGGTGCTCGCAGGCCAGTGGACCCGCACGGAGAACGGGCCGCCCCTGGCCCGGAGCCGCAGGTCGGCGGCGCGGCGGATGCCCATGGACGGGGGTGGCTCGATCGGGCTAGGAGTGCTGGGTGAGTCGTGCATGCCGCCATGCTCACCCGAGAGCGGGCGCGGGGAAAGTCCGATGCGGTAAGGCCGTTATGCGCCGTTTGCATCACCCGGAGAGCGCCGAGGCGCAACAATCGAGCGATGACCGAGAGGGACCCACAGCGCCCGGCGCCCCGCACCAACGTCCTCGCCTTCCCGCAGGCTCCCGAGGCGATCGAGCTGCGCCACCTGCGCGCGTTCGTCGCCGTGGCCGAGGAGCTCAACTTCTCCCGCGCCGCGGACCGGCTCCATGTCTCGCAGTCGGCGCTCAGCCGCCAGATCAGCGGCCTCGAGAAGCTGCTCGGCTGCAACCTGCTCGTCCGCTCGACCCACCGCGTCGAGCTCACGCTCGCCGGCGAGGCCCTGCTCGACCGCACTCGCCAGCTTCTCGACGGAGTCGATGAGGCCGTCGCCGCCGCTCAGCTCGTCGACGGCGAGCTCGCCTTCAAGCTCTCCCAGATCTGGGCGCCGGTGTTCGCGGCGGCCGCGCCCGGGATCGGCCTGGAGGAGCGGCGCAGGGCGATCGAGGGCCTCTGCTCGCAGTTTCCGCCGCCACCCGAGGCGAAGGTCGCGCCGGTGAACTGCGGCGGCGTCCCGGCCTTCAAGATCGGCGAGCGGCCGGACGAAGAGGCGACGCTGATCTACGTGCACGGTGGCGGTCACGTCTTCGGCTCGGCGTACGGGCACCTCGGGGTCGCCGGTGCCCTCGCCCTCGCCGCGAACGCGACCGCGCTCGTGCCGGAGTACCGCCTGGCCCCCGAGAACCCGTTCCCCGCGGAGCTCGAGGACATCGGTCGCGCGTACCGCTGGATGGTCGCTCAGGGCGTCGCACCGGAGCGGATCGTCGTTGCCGGGGACTCGGCGGGCTGCGGGACGGTCATGGGCTTGATGCACGACCTCAAGGCGGCAGGGGAGCCGCTACCCGGGGGCGCGGTGCTGTTCTGCCCGTTCGTGGACTTGAGCGCGGCGAGCATCCGGGCACTCGCGAGCGAGGGCAACGAGGTGGCGCAGATGCTGCTCGAGATGACGATCCCGTTGATCGAGGACTACCTGGGAGGGCATCCCGTCGACGATCCGCGGCTCGACCCGCTCCACGACGACCTCTCGGGGCTGCCGCCCCTGCTCATCCAGGGAGCCACGGCCGACCCGCACGCCCAGGATTCCCACCTGCTCGCCGAGCGGGCCCGCCGCCACGGCGTGGAAGTTGCCTTCGAGCTCTACCCGGGCGAGACGCACAGCTTCCAGACGTTCTGGTCCTTCCTTCCGGAGGCGCGCCAGGCCGTGACCAGGGGGGGCGCGTTCGCTCAGGCGATCGCAGCGGGCCGCAGCTACCCTGCCGCGGGTGTCGGATGACGATCTGAAGATTCCCAAGGGGCGGGTGCGGCGCTCGGCGAAGCTCGGCACGGCACTAGGTGGGCAGGCGGCGAAGTACGCGGGGACCAAGGCCGCGGGCGTCGGGCGCTCGAAGGAGGACGCGGAGGAGAAGCTCGAGGCGCGTCACATCGAGACCGCGCTGAAGATGGTCTCGACCCTCGGCGAGATGAAGGGCGCGGCGATGAAGATCGGCCAGCTCGCCTCCTTCGTCGATACCGAGTTCCTGCCCCCGGAGTACGCCGAGCTCTACCAGGAGGAGCTCGGCAAGCTGCGCTCCTCCGCCCCGCCGATGCCGTGGAAGGAGGTCTCGAAGGTGCTCGACGAGGAGTTCGACGAGCCGATCTCCGAGCACTTCTCCGAGTTCGAGCACGAGGCCTTCGCCGCGGCCTCGATCGGCCAGGTCCACCGTGCGACGCTCAACAACGGCAACGAAGTCGCGGTCAAGATCCAGTACCCGGGCGTCGCCGAGGCCCTCGAGGCCGACCTGCGAAACGCCGGCATGCTCGTCCGCCTCGCCCGCGTGCTGGCGCCGGGCCTCGACGCGAAGTCGGTCGCCAAGGAGCTGCGCGAGCGGGTGCTCGAGGAGCTCGACTACGAGTACGAGGCGCAGAACCAGCGTGCCTTCGCCCGCGCCTATCGCGGCCATCCCTTCATCTACGTCCCCAACGTGCTCACGAGGCTCTCGCGCCGCCGGGTCCTGGTCACCGAGTACGTCGAGGGTGTCGGCTTCGACGAGGTCAAGAAGCGGGACGAGGAGGGGCGAAGCCGATTCGGCGAGATCGTCTTCCGCTTCTGCTTCGGCTCGATCTACCACCTGCAGCACTTCAACGCCGACTCACACCCGGGCAACTACATCGCGATGCCGGACGGCCGCGTCGCCTTCCTCGACTTCGGGATGACGAAGAAGCTCGACATCGAGCAGATCGAGCTCGAGCAGGCGGCGCTCGATGCGGCGATCCGCAAGGACCCCGAGGCGCTGCGCCAGGCGCTCGCCGACCTCGGCTTCATCCGCAAGCCGACAAAGACCGATGCCGAGCACCTGATGGACCACGTGATGCTGGTGGGCGGCTGGTACATCGAGGACGGCGAGTACCAGGTCTCCCCCCGGCGGGTGATGAAGATCATCGAGTCCGCCTCGGACCCGCGCTCGGAGTACTTCGAGCTCATGAGGCGCGAGAACATCCCCGCCGACGAGCTCATGGGCCGCCGGATGGAGATCGGCGTGATCGCCGTCCTCGCCCAGCTCGGAGCGAAGCGCAACTGGCACCGGATCATGCGCGAGTGGGTCTACGCCGACGAGCCGGCGACCGAGCTCGGCGCGGCCGAGTGGGAGTACTTCGAGTCCCGCGGGCAGCGCCGGGTGGCCGGCTACGCGGGGCGCCCGGTCGAGCGCTAGCCAGCGCCTCCGGTGGACAGGTCCGGGACTGGCCACAGGCGTGGCTCCCCGATCGCGCTGAAGACCCGATCGGGCGAAGCTGTGCCGACGCTCTCCGCGAGAGTACGATTCCCCGGCCGAGACCACTACGAGGGAAGCGCCGAATGGGCAGGATGCGACAGGGCTGGGAGCTGACGAAGAAGAGCTGGGGCTTGCTGCGCGAGAACAAGCAGCTCTTCCGCTTTCCGATCTACGGTGCGCTGACCGCGGTCACGCTGATCGTCCTGCTCGCGGCGCCGGGCGCCTACCTGATCAACGACGGGCAGAACGTGGTCGGCGGCTTGCTCGTCGCGCTCGGCGTCTACGGCGCCTATTTCACCTCGATCTTCTTCGGCGTCGGCCTCGCGTCGACCGCCGACGGGCTCTTCCACGGCCGTGACGCGACGTTCTCCGACGGAATCGCCGTCGCCCGCTCGCGCATCGCGCAGATCGCCGGCTGGGCGGCGCTCTCAGCGCTGGTCGGAATGATCATCTCGGCGCTCCAGCGCGGAGGCTCGATCGGCGAGGTGATCGCCGGCGTCGTCATCGGCACGGCCTGGGCGCTGATCTCGTTCATGTCGATCCCCGTGATCGCCTTCGAGGGGACCGGCCCTTGGGCGACGCTGAAGCGGTCCGGCGCCCTCTTCAAGGACCGCTGGGCCGGCCAGGTCACCGGGAACGTCGCGATCGGCGGGATCGTCTTCCTGCTCGGGATCCTGCCGGCGATCCTGATGATCGGCGGCGGCGGCTACCTGCTGTTCGAGGGCTCGGGCTCGGGCGCCGAGAGCGGCGGCGTGATCCTGATCATCGTCGGCGCGATCGTGCTTGCCGTCGCGATGCTGATCTCGCAGGCGATGTCGAGCATCTTCTCGGTCGCGCTCTACCGCTACGCCATCGGCGGCGAGGCTCCGGCGACGTTCACCGAGGAGGAGCTCCGTAGCGCCGTACGGACGAAGTAGCGGCTCAGGCGGCCGCGGCGAGCCCGTCGAAGAGCCGCGGGTCGTTCGTGCAGATGCCATCGATCCCCATCGCCGCCAGCTCGGCGATCCGGGTTCGGTCGTCCACCGTCCAGGCAACGACCGCGACGCCGGCGGCGTGCGCGCCGTCGACCAGGCGGGCGGTGATCAGCGGGTGGTAGATCCAGACCGCCCACGCTCCCAGCTCCGGCGCCCGCCGGCGGATCAGGGCGGGCAGCCTGGCCCGTAGGCTCACCGAGCCGGCGAGCACCAGCGGGCGCGCCCAGCGTGTCCGGTTCCAGTCGCGGCCGACCTTCGGCAGGGTCCAGCCGCGGTCCAGTTCCGGGGCGGCCTCTGCGAGGTAGACGAGGCTGCGCACCTCCATCGTCGAGACCATTGCCCGCTCGATCAATCCGCGCTCGCGAAGCGCCGCGACGATCTCGTCCTCGCGCCCGGCGACCTTGAGGTCGAGGTCGAGGCGGACGCTGTCGAGCGGCGCTCGCGTGCACGCGTCGAGCGCCTCCGGCAAGGTCAGCGGCGCTCGCCGCCCGGCGTCGCCCCAGTCGTGGGCGACGACCAGCTCGCCACCCGACTCGGCGACCGGGCCGGCGGGAGCGGTCCGCCACGCCTCCGCCGCTCCGGGAAAGTCGGCCCGCGGGCGGAGGACGTCGAACTCGATCGCGTCGACACCCGCCTCGACCGCAGCGGCGAAGCTCTCGAGCGTGTTTCCCGGGCGGATCGCGTCCGCCCCTTTGTGGCCGATGCGCAGCACCGGAGTCAGGTGTCCGTGCGCCGGTGCTCGGCGACTCTGAGCCTCAACAGGGCACCGATGCCGGCGAGGCCTCCCGCGGCGGCGATCCCGCCGGCGAAAGCGCCGACGGCGACGATCCCGCGGTTCTCGCGGGTGAGCTCGTCGAGACCCGGAATCGAGCTCTCCGTGGTGGCGATCGCGATCGCACCGATCAGCGCCAGACCGAGGACGGCGATCGCACCCCAGAGCAGAGCCCGGCCGAGGGTGTCGTAGAGCTCCAAGGTCTGCTCTGACATCGCCACGCGAACTGTATGGCGTCGCCCGCCGGGGGCGATACCGTGGCGGCGTGAGCGACGTCGCCAGACGCCGGATCGCCGCCCTCCTCCTGATCGCCGGGATCGCCGTCGGGGGCCTGGCGATCGCCGATGTGGGCCCGTTCGAGGACCCGGTGACCCAGGAAGAGCGGGTGACCGCGGCGGTCGAAGCGTTCTTCGGCGCCGCGGCCGGCGGGGACGTGAAGACGTTCTGCTCGATGCTCACCCGCGAGGCGCGCCAGACGCTCCAGATCAACACCGCTCAGCAACTTCAGACCGACAACCCACCGAACTGCGAGGAGCTGTTCACGGTGCTGAAGCCGGTCTTCGAGGAGGCATCGATCGACGTCAACCTGGTCAGCATCAGCGGGACGAAGGCGCGGGTGGAGGCCCGCTTGAAGCTGAAGGGCGCGCCCGCCCAGCCCCGCACGGTTCTCCTGAACGAGGAGGGCGGCGAGTGGCTGGTGAGCGATCCGGGCTAGCGGCGCCCCACCGCGCGAACTGTCGCAGTTCGGTCCCTGGGCGTGGACGCAACTCCGACAGTTCGCCTCGGGCGCTACCGGCACGGAGAGATCGACGAGCCCCGCCGAGGTCGAGCGCCTCCGGAAGCGCCGAAATGCCTAGAACAGCTGGTTCTCGCCGGCGAAGATCTCGGAGACCGAGTCGTCGGCGAAGATGCGGCGGATCGAGTCCGCGAGCGTTTGCGCGGCGGAGAGGACGGTGATGTTCTCGGGGGCGCCGGGGCGGAGCGGGACCGTGTCGGTGACGACGATGCGCTCGATGCCGGAGTTCTCGTAGGCGAGCCGTTCGTAGGCGGGGCCGGAGAAGAGACCGTGGGTCGCGCAGGCGATGACGCTCGCTGCCCCCTCGTCGAGGACGGTCTTCGCCGCGGACGTGAGCGTGCCGGCGGTGTCGATCATGTCGTCGACGAGGACCGCCGTCTTGCCCTTCACGTCGCCGACGACGTAGCCGGAGGTGGCGACGTTGTGCGCGGGACGCTCCTTCTCCATCACCGCCCAGTGGACGCCGACCTTGCGGGCGAAGTTGCGCGCGACCTTGACCCGGCCCGCGTCCGGGGAGACGATCACGAGGTCGTCGATCATCTGGTCGATGAAGTACTGCGTCAGCATCGGCATCGCGGTCATGTGGTCGACCGGCTTGCTGAAGAAGCCCTGGACCTGGCCCGAGTGCAGGTCCATCGTCAGGACGCGGTCGACGCCGACGGCCTCGAGGCACTGGGCGACGACGCGGGCGGAGATCGGTTCGCGGGGCGCCGACTTCTTGTCCTGGCGCGAGTAGCCGTACCAAGGGACGACGGCGATGATCCGGTGGGCGGAGGCGCCCTTCGCGGCGTCGACCATCACCAGCAGCTCCATCAGCGCGTCGTTCGGCGTCATCGCCTGCGCCCGGTTGGCGGCGGTCGACTGGACCAGGAAGACGTCGGCGCCGCGGATCGAGTCCTTGTAGCGGCAGTAGACCTCGCCGTCGGCGAAGGTGCGCAGGTCCGCGTCGCCGAGCTGGACGTCGAGGTGCTTCGCGATCCGCGCCGCGAGCTCCATCGAGGCGCGACCGCCGAAGACCATGAGGCGCTTCGTGTAGTCCTGCGGGATCGAACTGACGATCTGCGGGCTCTCCTCGAGTATGGCCACGATCCCTAGTCCCCCTCCACCGGTTTCGTGTCCTCGTTCGCCTTCCGCTTCTTCTCGGCGTATCCGTCGATGTTTCGCTGCTCGTTGTCGGAAACCGCGAGCGCCCCGTCCGGGACATCGTCGCGGATCACCGCATCGGCGCCAGTGTATGCGCCGTCGCCGACACTCACCGGCGCGACGAGCGAGGTGTTGACGGCGATTCGCGCATCTTCCCCGATCTTCGTCCGGTTCTTGGCGAAGCCGTCGTAGTTGGCGGTGATCGTCCCGGCGCCGAGGTTGGCGCGAGCGCCGACGTCCGCGTCGCCCACGTAGGCGAGGTGCGGGACCTTCGCCTCCGCGCCGATCCGCGAGCCCTTGATCTCGACGAACGTGCCCGCCTTCGCTCCCTGCTCGAGCACGGTCCCCGGGCGCAGATATGCGAACGGGCCGACCTCGCAACCGTCGCCGATCTCGGTCTCACAGACGTAGGAGCTCAGCAGGCGGCAGGCCTCGCCGACGGCGCTGTCGATCACGGTCGAGTGCGGGCCGACGATCGAGTCGCACCCGATCGTGGTGCGCCCGCGGAGGGTTGTCCCGGGTTCGATCGTCGCGTCGGCGGCGATCTCGACCTCGGCGTCGACCCAGGTGGAGGCGGGGTCGATGATCGTCGCCCCGGCGAGCATGTGACGGTCGAGGATCTTGCGCCGCGCCGCTGCGGTGACGTGGGCGAGGTCGACGCGGTTGTTGACGCCGAGGTTGACGTTCGGGTCGTCCGCCTTGTGGGCGACGACCGACAGTCCCTCCTCGCGCAGCATCGGGAGCACGTCGCCGATGTAGTACTCGCCGGCGGCGTTCTCGTTCGTGAGCCGGTCGAGCGCGCCCACGAGAGGCTCAGCGGCGAAGACGTAGGTGCCGGTGTTGATCTCGCTGATCGCGAGGATCTCTTCGTCGACCTCGTCGGGGTTCTTCGTCTCGACGATCCGGTCGACCTCGCCGGACTCGTCGCGGACGATGCGCCCGTAGGCGGTCGGGTCCTCGGCATCGACGGTCATCACGGTCGCGCCGGCGCCGGCAGCATCGTGGGTCTCGAGCATGTCGCTGATGATCTCGGCGTCGATCAGGGGATGGTCGCCGGAGAGGACGACGATCGTCTCCGAGGCCCGCACGATGTCGTGGGCGGCGCGCACCGCGCCACCCGTCCCGTCGGCCTCCGGCTGGACGACGGTCTCCGTCCCCGAAGGCAGGCCGGGGGTCAGGTCGCGGTCCGGCGAGACGATCACGGCGACCCGGTCGGCGCCTGCCTCCCGGGCGGCGTGCACCGGCCAGGCGACCATCGGCCGCCCGCAGACCGGGTGCAGGACCTTGGGCAGCGTCGAGCGCATCCGCGTGCCCTCGCCCGCAGCCATGATCAGGACGGTGAGGCCGCCGCCCGCAGAATTCGCACTCTCCACCCGGCGAATGCTAGATGGGTGCGCGTCGGGCGGCGATCAGTCGGACGATGGCTGGATCGCGCCTCCCAGCGCCTCCGTCTGCCTGTGCCGTGGCGCCGGTGAGGGGCGCCGGCCGATCGCTCGCGGGCTCAGCCGAGGTCGAGCGCCTCACCCGGTTCGAGCACCCGCAGCTCGACCCCTGGCGCGCGCGCCGCAAGTTCGCGGGCGAGCTCGGCGGGGTAACGGGTCAGGAGCTCCGGCCGGGTGCGCTCGAGCCCCGCGCGAAGGTAGGTGCCCCAGTGAATCGGGACCACGATCCGGGGGCGGATCCGCGCCGCTGCCTCGGCGGCACGCTCCGGGTCGAGATGGCCCTCACGCACCCTCGGTCCCCAGCCGCCGATCGGCAGCAGGGCGACGTCGATCACACCCGAGAAGTCATCCATCTCGTCGAACAGGTCGGTGTCGCCGGCGAAGTAGACGGCCCGCTCGGAAGAGCGGACGAGATATCCGAGCGCTTCCACCCCCCGTCCGATCGGTAAGCGGCGCCCGTCGTGGTCGGCGGGCGTCGCGGTGATCGTCAGCGGCCCGACGCTCGTCCGGTCGCCCGGCTTCATCCCCGTGACCGATTCGAAGCGATGGCGGCGAAGCCAGGAGCACGCGCCGGCGGCGGCGATCAGCGGCACGCCCTCCCCCAGCGAGCGGACGCTGGGCAGGTCGAGGTGATCCGCGTGGAGATGGGAGACGAGCACGGCGTCGATCGCCTCGCCGACCCCAGGGCTGGGCGGCGGTACCTGGCGCCGGACGTGGAGGAAGCGCTCGCGAAACAGCGGATCGGTGAGCAGTCGCTGGCCGGCGAGCTCAATCAGGACTGTCCCGTGGCCGACATAGGTGAGCCGGTCGCCCATGCCCGGGTATTCGGGGCCCCGCGCCCCGATCCTCGCCTCGGGCGGACGCTCCGCGTCTGGCGGATCGCGCGCCTAGACTCGAGATCGGTCCGGGATGGTGTAGCGGTAGCACTCCAGGTTTTGGTCCTGGCAGCCGAGGTTCGATCCCTCGTCCCGGAGTAGCCGCAGCTCAGATCGAGCGGTCACTTCGTCCCTCTATCCGGGACCAGTTGACCGCTCGGCCGCCTACTCCTCGCTCTTCTTCCGCACCTTCGCCCGGCCGCCCTGGGTCCCCGGCTCGAGCGCCGGGCCTCGCGGCGGGGCGATGCCGAGGACCCGCATCGACTTGAGCCCGAGACCGAGCTTCTCGCGGCCCTCGGTCGAGGTGATGTCGTGGCCGCAGAGCTCCTTCACCCGTTCGAGCCGGTAGCGGATCGTGTGCCGGTGGGTGAAGAGCTGCTCGGCGGTCGGGGTGACGTTGCCGTCGTTCTCCAGATAGGCCTCGATCGTGCGGACGAGCTCGGTCTCGTACTGCTCGTCGTAGGCGGAGAGCGGCTCGACCGTCTCCTCGTAGAAGCGGCGCAGCTCCGCCGGGTCCTCGCTCATCGCCGGCAGCAGGAGGCGGTAGGAGCCGGTGTCCTCGAAGGCGAGCAGGTCGAGTCTCTCCGCCTCGGCGACGTTCACCGCCAAAAGCGCCTCCTGTCCGGAGCGGTAGAGGTCGACCGGGTCGGCCACCCAGCGGCTGTGGGCGACGGTGAGGTGGAAGCCCGGGAGCGATGCGGCGAGCTCGCGCGCGAGCGCCTGCGCCGCGCGAGCGACCGTCGGCGCCTCGGCCGCGGGAACGATCGCGCTCACGGTCGCGCGCTCGCCGTCCTCGCTCAGCTCGGCGATCGCGCCGGAGCTGGCGGCGCGCAGGGACCGCAGAGCGACGATCAGGACCCGCGCCCGCCAATCGCCCGTCTGCGCCGCCCGCGGCGCCGCCCGCGCGATCACCACACCGCCGCCCGCCTGAATCTCGGCAGCCAGCTCTCCCGCCCGCGCGAGGATGTCGCCGCGGTCGGTCACCCGGCGGTCGAGGAGCGCGCGCACGAACTCGCCGGCCGCCTCGTCGCTCGCCCACTCCGGCGCCCGCGCGCGCTCGAGCTCGAGCGCGAGCAGGGTCGAGACCATGCGCATCACCGTCTCTCCCGGCTCGCCGCCGCGGGAGCGGAAGCGGAGCTCGCCGACTTCGGCGTCGGCGACCCGGAGCTTGAGCGTGCCGACGTCGCCCTCGCCCGAGAGCAGCTTCGACTCCTCCGCCGAGGAGGATGCGGCGACGGCGAGCACCGCGCTCGAGCGATCGATCAGGGCGACGCTCGCCCCCAGCGCCTTCGCCGCGGCGCGGGCTACGGCCGGCAGCCCCGCCCCCGACTCGATCGCGTCCGAAAGCGTCGCGAGCGCCTCGGGATCAGGCGCTTTTGCAGCCTTTTTGCCCGTCTTCGACTCGCCGCTCACCCGACGATTCTAGAGGCCGGATGCGGGCATTTAGGCCAGGCCCTACTCGAACAGTTCCTTGATCTCAGGCCAGTAGTAGACGATCGCCACGCCGACCCCGATCCCGATCGCGAGCAGGGCGAGCAGGATGAAGATCGAGATGAAGGCCGCCGTCGCCTTCTCCCACGGCCGCGCGAACGAGCCCAGGGCCGGAATCAGGATCAGCGTCGCGAACGCGAACAGGCTGATCAGCCCGGCGCCGGCGAAGAGGTAGTACTCGGTCCCGATCTTTGCGCTGATCGACATCAGGCATCCCGATTCTGGCGCATACCCAGGTGAGTGAGGATCATCGCAATCGCGGTCACGCCCGCGAATGCGCTCGCCCCCAGCGCCCAGCCGCCCGCAACGTCGCTGAAGTAGTGGACGTCGAGGTACACGCGGCTGAGCCCGACCGCCACTGTCAGCACGGCCCCAACGAGGACGATCGCCGTGCCGTGCGCCAGCCCAGCCCGCACCCGCAGGCTCACCACCAGCGCGATCCACGTGTAGATGACCGCGTAGGTCGCGTGCCCGCTCGGATAGCTCGAACCGCTGGTCTCGACCAGCCCGCCGCCGGGGCGCGGCCGGTCGACCACCTCCTTGATCCCCGGAACCGCGAGGTGGCAGATGATCAACGCCGCCACGAGGACCCCGACCTGCATCCGCCAGCCGCGCGTCCAGAGCAGCGTTCCGACAACCAGGGCGACGGCCAGCGTGAACGGCGTCGACCCGAGCACGGTGACCAGCTTCGCGATGTCGACCAGCCAGTCCGCCCGCAGGTCGGCGGCAATGTTGATCCCCCGCTCGTCGCCGGGTGTCGTCGGACCAACCGTCCCCGAGACCTCGATCCCGTACCCGATGACGATGAAAAGCGCCACCGCGAGGATCGCCATCACGCTCGTGAACTCGAGCCCGAGCCCACCCGGCGTGACCCGGTGCCAGATGAAGCGGGCCTGCGGCTCGATCCGCCGCCCGAACTCCGCCACCGGCCGGCCGAACCGCGAGGCCTCCAACCGGCGGGCGAGCTTCTGCCGGTTCTCGCGCACGCGCATGAAGCGGACCGCGACGACGGTCCCGATCACGACGACTACGACCGTCCCGAAGACGAACAGTCCCCTGCTCGCGAGCTCCGTCGCCTCGTTGATGTTCTCCGAGATGAAGTAGCCGAGGAGCGTGAAGGTCGCAGCCCACAGCCCGGTGCCGAGGATGCTGTATGGAACGAACGCGCCGTAGGTCATCCCCGAGCTGCCGGCGATGAACGGGGCGAGCGCGCGGACGAGGCCGAGGAAGCGCCCGATCAGGATCGTCTTCCCGCCGTGGCGCTGGAAGTACTTCTCGACCGCGGTGAACCTCTCCTCCGTGATCCGCACCTTCGGCCCGTGATCGAGCACGAACTTGCGGCCGAGCCGCTTCCCGAGCAGGAAGCTGACCGAGTCCCCGCCCCAGGCGCAGAACCAGACGACCGCGATCATCACGATGACCGAGTTCTCCCCCTGTCCCGCGAGCGCCCCGCCGATGATGACCGCCGTCTCGCCGGGGAAGACGAGCCCGATGAAGGCACCGGTCTCGCCGAAGGCGAGGAAACCCACGAGCAGATAGGTGAGATTGCCGAGATCCGCGGCGAGGTCCTCGAGCCAGCCCTCGATGTCGAGACTCGGCGCGACCTGCTGGAAGGCGATGAACCCGCCGAGGATCACCCCGACGAGGACGATCAGACGGATCCGGTCGCGGCGGGTGTCCCGCTCCTCGCCCTCGAGCCTCATCGGCCCTGATTCTTGCCAGTGTCGCCGACGGCAATCATCCGAGCAGCCGTTGCGGAGCACTGACCATCGCGTTCGCGTAGCGGGGCGGCAGCGCCATCGCGGCGGCGTCGGCGGCGGCGACGTCGTCGAAGAGCCCGAACGCCGTCGGCCCGGAGCCGGTAACGAGCGCCCGCGCCGCCCCCACTTCCTCGAGTGCCGCGAGCGCCTCGGCGATCTCCGGCCGCAGCGAGATCGCCGCCTGCTCGAGGTCGTTGACGAGCAGGTCGATGTAGCCGAGCGGCGTGCCTCCGGCCGCCGCCGCCTCGCGCAGGCGCGCCTCGACTGCGTCGAGCTCGTCCTGCTCGCGCCCGAGCCCGAGCCGGTCCGCCTCCGCGTAGACGTCGCCGGCGGCGAGTCCCTCGTCGTCTGGGATCAGCACGAGGCCGAAATCGTCCGGATTGGCAAGCCGCTCGATCCGCTCGCCGGCGCCGCCCACGAGGGCGAACCCGGGTCGGAGCTGCGAGGGCACATCCGCCCCGAGCGCCGCGGCCAGCTCCTCGAGCCTGCCGACCTCGCCTTCGGCCAGCCGCAGGACCGCCGCCGCGTCGGCGCTCCCCCCGCCGAGGCCCGCGGCCACCGGGATCCGCTTCTCGATCTCGATCCGGAGCGGCGCCCGGTCCCAGCCCTTTCGCCGCAGCGCCGCAAGCGCGACGGCCGCCAGGTTCGACCCGGCCACCCCCGGGCAGACGATCTCGTCCCGCCCCTCCTCCGTCTCCTCGACGATGAGCCGGTCGGCGAGCTCGAGCGGACAGAAGAGCGAGCGCAGCTCGTGCAGGCCGTCGTCGCGGAGCGCGCGCCCGAGGTAGAGGCAGAGGTTGAGCTTCGCCGGCGCGCGCAGGCTCATCGCAAGCGCTCCGCCAGCTCCGCCAGCTGCGACGGCTCGAGCTGCTCCGCGCGGGCGTCCTCCGCGAGCCCGATCGCCGCGAGCGCCTCACGAGCCTGGGGCCGGGTTGTCACCCCGGCGTGCTCGAGCGAGCGGGCCAGCGCCTTGCGCCGGTGCGCGAACGCACCGCGAACAACCCGCACGGTCCACTCCGATGCGCCCGGGCCGGCCCGCTCGAGGCGCAGCAGCGCCGAGTCCACCCGCGGCCGGGGTGTGAACACGGCACGGTCGACCTTGCGCAGCATCCGCACGTCGCAGGCGAGTTGGGCGACGACGCTCGGCGAGCCATAGGCCTTCGAGCCGGGCGCCGCGCGCAGCCGGTCGGCGATCTCGCGCTGGACCATCACGGTCCACCTGGTCACCTCGGGCAACTCGGCGATCGTCCGCAGGATCAGCGGCGTCGCGATCGCGTAGGGCAGGTTGGCGACGATCGCCGTCGGCGGCGGTGCGAACGCGCCCAGGTCGAGGTCCATGGCATCGCCGAAGTAGAGCTCGATTCCGGCGTGCTCGGCCGCCAGCAACTCGAGCCCTCCCCGCAACCGCTCGTCGAGCTCGACGGAGTGCACGTGCGCCGCGGCCTGCGCCAGCGCAGCGGTCAGCACGCCCTCCCCCGCGCCGACCTCGAGCACGACGTCTTCAGGCCCGAGCTCTGCCTCCCGCACGATCGCCTCGAGCAGGTTCGTGTCCGCGAGGAAGTTCTGTCCCAGCCTCACCACGCCGTCACCAGCCGAACAGCCGGCGCGCGTTCTCCTCGACCAGCGCCTCCAGCTCGTCGTATGCGACGCCGCGCTCGGCCGCGACGAGCTTCGCCGTCTCGACCACGTTCGCCGGCCGGTTCGGCTTTCCGCGCATCGGCTGCGGGCTGAGGAACGGGGCGTCGGTCTCGACCAGAAGCAGGTGGTCGGGGACCGCTCGCGCCGACTCGCGCAGCTCGGCGGCGCTCGGATAGGTGACGTTGCCGGCGAACGAGCAGCACCAGCCCCACTCGGCCGCCTCGCTCGCGCGATGGGCGGGGCCGGAGAAGCAGTGCAGGATCACCTCGACCCCGACCGCCTCCGCACGCAGCAGCTCGAAGGTCTCCTCCAGCGCCTCCCCGTCAGTCGTCTGCCCGCCGTCGCGAACGTGGATCACGAGCGGCTTCGCCACCCGCCGCGCGATCTCGATATGGGCGCGGAAGGCGTGGCGCTGATCGGCCTTCGGCGCCCGGTCGCGGTAGAAGTCGAGCCCGGTCTCCCCCACCGCCGCCACCCCGTCCTCGGCCGCGAGCCGCTCGATCGCCGCCGCCGCGTCGTCGTCGAAGCCGGTCGTCCCGTTCGGGTGCCGGCCGACGGCCGCGCGGACCTCCGGGTAGGAGGCCGCGCTCGCGATCGCGGCGCGGCTCGACTCCTCGTCGATCCCGACGTCGAGGATCCGGGTCACCCCCGCCTCGCGCGCGGCGGCGACCAGCTCCGCGCCATCGGGCTCGCAGAGGCCGAGGTGAGTGTGCGAGTCGATCACCGGCCGAGTCTCCCAAACCAGGCCCGCCCCTCGCCGCCGGCGATCGAATACGGTTCCGCGCCATGAGCAGCGTCGAGCTCACCCCCGACGCCTTCAACCAGGGCCTCGAGCAGATGATCCCGCGGGCCCACGCCATGGGCGTGCGGATGACCGAGATGCGGCGCGGCCAGGTCGAGGCGGAGGTCCCGTTCGAGGGCAACGGCAATCACATCGGGACGATGTACGCCGGCGTGATGTTCACCGTCGGCGAGATCCTCGGCGGCGCGATCGTCGTCACCAGCTTCGACGTCTCCAAGGTCTACCCGGTGGTCAAGGACCTGAAGATCAACTTCCGCCGCCCGGCACGCGACACCGTGACCGCGAAGGCGTCGCTCACCGACGAGCAGATCGCCTCGCTGACCGAGGAGGCGCTCGCGAACGGCAAGGCGCAGTTCATCCTCACCGCGGAGCTCTTCGACGCCGGCGGCGAGCTCGTCGCAGACACAGAGGGCACGTACCAGATCCGCGCCCACGGCAGCTGAGCCCGGACGCTACGGCGCGCCGAGCGGTTGCGGGGGCGAGCCGCCGGGCTCGAGCGGGAACCCGGCGTAGGGGGCCGAGTAGGCCCAGGGCGGACTGACGTCGGTCTTGTTGATGTCGAACTGGATGTACCAGCGCCACCCGTCGGCGGTGGCAACGAGCTCGAACCAGCCGATGTCGGCGAAGGTGACCTTCGGCCGCTCGCTCGCGATCTCGCCGATGAAGTACTGAGGCCGCCCGGCCGAGACATCGGCGGGCATGAAGCCGTCGACGCCGGTGCGCGCCTCCGACTCGAGCGCGCCCGGCGTGATCTTCAGGCGCACCAGCGTCTCGCCCGCACCGAGTTGGCTGTGGAGCCGGCTCAGCGCGGGCGCGAGGTTGCTGGGCTGAAAGAGCGAGTCGGGGTCCTCGCCGTCGACCGCGGCCGGCGGCGGCGGGTCGGCGACGGCGGGCTCCTCGGTCGAGACGTCCGGCGTGATCGCCTCCATCACCTGGAGCCCTCCGAAGATGCCGAGCGCGATCGCGACCACATGGATCAGGATCGCGAGCGGGTTCCAGCCGCTGTCGTCTCTGGCCAACGGGTTCGAGCTCGTCGGGGACTCCATCGGTCGGCGAGTCTTCCAGACGCCGCTCAGAGGTCGCGCCGCGCGAACGACAGCGCCGCGACTCCGAGCACGATCACGGTGAACAGCACGGCCCAGACCCACAGTCCGCCCCCGGCCGGGTTGGCGCCGCCCAACGGTCCCAGCGAGAGCAAGTCCGTGGTCAAGCTGCTGCTCTCGGAGGTGAGCAGGAAAAGGCCCTTCTGGTAGAGCGCCTCGAACGGAAGCGCCCAGGTGGTGACCTCGGCGATCCGCTCGAGGTTGCGCGAGCCGAGCGCGTCGCCGATCTGCCCCAAGAGGCCCGCGGTGAGCCCGCCGCCGAAGAGCATGAAGACGGCGATCCCCTGCGCGGTCGAGCTCAGGTAGACCGATGCCAGCACCGAGATCGCGGCGACGACCGCCACGGCCGACGACAGAGCCATCGCCGCGAGCACCGGCTGGTCCGGAGTCCACTCACCGAGGACGCGGGTGATCACGAGCGCGGCGAGATAGACGACGAGCACGTAGGCGACTGAGGCCGCCGCGGCGGCGGCGAACCGGGCCAGCAGCATCACCTCGCGGCCGACCGGCCTCACCACCAGCGGCTGCAGCATCCCGGTCTCCGCGTCGCCGCGGACGATCCCGTTGGTGAGGAAGACCGCGAGCACGGCGCCGAGGAAGAGGATCGCGAACATCGCCAGGCCGAACAGGGTCGATCCGGTGAGGACGCGCTCGTCGAGCTCGTCGGGGGCGAGGGCACCGAGCTTCTCCACCTCGTCGAAGGCGAACTTGGCCCCGATCGCATACAGGACCAGGAAGGCGATCGTGAGCGCGAGGACGACGTAGAAGACGCGCCGCCGAAGGCTCTCGTTGAGCGCGAACATCGCCACCGCGATTGCGGGGCCCACCTGTCCCGCCGTTTGCCGGTTCACCCTCCCTCCTCGCCCACCGCGGCCAGGTACGCGTCCTCGAGCGTGCTCGCGAGCACGTTGACCGAGTACACCTGCTCCCCCGAGGCGACCAGCTCGGCGACGATCCGCGGCGCCTCCTCGCGTCCCGCGCCCTCCCAGACACGGGTCCCGGATCCCGTCTCGACCTCGATCCCGCGCGGCCGCGCGAGCTCGGCCGGCGTCCCCCGCTCGACGATCTCACCGGCCAGCAGGATCGCGACCCGATCGCAGACGAGCTCGACCTCGCCGAGCAGATGCGAGGAGAGCAACACCGAGGTGCCGCGGGAACGGACCTCGGCGAGCAGCTCGCGGACGACGCGCCGCCCGGCGGGGTCGAGGGCGCTGGTGGGCTCGTCGAGGAGCAGCAGGCGCGGTGAGCCGATCAGCGCCTGCGCGATTCCGAGCCGCTGCTGCATTCCCTTCGACATCTCGCCGACCCGCGTCCGCCGGGCGTCGGCGAGGCCGACGAGGCCCAGCAGGTCGCCCCGCTCGCGCTCGCCGGCGGTCGAGCCGGCGAGGCGCTGATGCAGGCGAAGCACCTCGTCCGCGCTCGCCCAGGCGGGGAAGCGGAAGAGCTCCGCGAGGTAGCCGATCGCGGCGCGGGCCGGCCTGCTCCCGGCACGCTCGCCGGCGACGGTGGCGGACCCGCCGCTCGGGCGGACGAGGCCGCAGGCGATCTTCGCCAGGGTCGATTTTCCCGCTCCGTTCGGCCCCAGCAGGGCGACGACCTCGCCCTCCGGGACCTCCAGCGAGACCCCACGGAGCGCATCGGTCGTCCCGTAGCGCTTGCGCAGCGCTTCGGCGACGAAAATCCCTGGCACGGCCGCCAGGCTAGATGAGAGGGTCAGTCGCCTCGGACGATCCGCGCCTTCAGGGCATCGAACTCGGCGTCGGTCAGGGTTCCCTGGTCGCGGAGGCGATCGAGGGTCGCGAGTCGGTCGACCGGGTTCGCTTGGCCGCTGAACGAGCTCGCGGCCCCGACCACGCGGCTGACCGCCGGCCTGACCTTGTCGCCCCGGCGCTTCTTGCGCCATGGGAGATCGATCGCGAGGAAGCCGCCGGCGCCCATGATCAACCCCATGAAGCCGACGATCAGGCCGCCCTCCTTGCCGCCCGGTCCGGGGTTCGCCTCCGGGCCCCAGACGCCGAGGAAGCAGCCCACGGCGAGGCTCCAGAAGATCCCGGTCCAAAACCAGATCACGACGCCGCCGTTGGACGGCTTGCGATCCGAGCCCGGCGGGGCGCCGCGCGTCCCGTAGACGACGAGGAGCACGAACATCAGGAAGATCGCCCCGATCAGGGCGAACATCAGGTACTCGATCCCGCTCGGACATTCGCGCGCGATCTCGTACGGCCCGCCGCTCGCGCACGTCCCGACCTGGAGCAGCTGATAGATCGAGTAGGCGATCACCGTCCAACAGAAGGCGAAGAGCCCCATGCCGATCGTGGTGCGGAGGACGTAGCGCAAGGATCTAGCTCAGCTTCGGGAAGAGCGGCTCGATCCGATCCGTGCGCTGGCCACCGGCGCGCGCGCCGAATGCGTCGAGCTCGCGATTGCCCTCGGACAACGCCTCGAGCAGCCGGCCGCTGGTCTCGGGCATGTAGGGATGGAGGACGAGCGCGAGCACCCGAATCCCCTCGGCGAGGTTGTAGAGGACACAATCAAGCCGATCAGCTGCTCCGCTTCGCGTCCGCTGCTGATCGGGTTCGCCCAAAGATGCCTCTTCCTTGGCGAGTTGCCAAGGCTTGTTCTCCTCGACGTAGCGGTTGAGGCGCCGGACCCGCGCCCACGCGGCCTCGAGCGCCTGGGTGAGCTCGATCCGCTCGAGCAACTCGCGGACGACGCCGTCGATGCCCTCGAGCGCGTCGTCGCCCTCGCACAGCGCCGGGTCGACTTTCCCCTCGGGGACGACGCCCTCGCGGTAGCGCTCGATCATCGCGAGCGTGCGACTGGCGAGGTTGCCCCAGTCGTTGGCGAGCTCGGTCTCGTAGCGGGATTCGAAGCCCGCGGTGGAGATGCTGCCGTCCTGGCCGAAGGAGACCTCGCGGAAGAGGTAGAAGCGCAACGCGTCGGCGCCGAAGCGCTCGACGACCTCGTTCGGGTCGAGGACGTTGCCGAGCGACTTGGACATCTTCTTCTCGCCCATCAGCAGGAAGCCGTGGATGACCATCCCCTTCGGCGGCTCGAGCCCGGCCGCCATCATCAGCGCCGGCCAGATCACGGCGTGGAACTTGAGGATGTCCTTGCCCAGCACATGGACGTTCGCGGGCCAGTACCGCTCGGTCAGGTCTTCGCCGTCGCGCGCGAACGAGAGGGCCGTGTAGTAGTTGAGGAGCGCGTCGAACCAGACGTACATGCGCTGGCTCGGATCCCAGGGCAGCGTCATCCCCCAGCGCAGCTTCGGCCGCGAGAGCGAGACGTCGTCCAGGCCCCCGTTGATGAACGAGAGGGCCTCGTTACGGCGGAAATCCGGCACGACGAAGTTCGGCTGCTCGGCGTAGAGGCGCTTGAGGTCCTCCTCGAAGGCGGAGAGGCGGAAGAACCAGTTCTCCTCCTTCTCGCGCTCGAGCGGGATCTCGTGGATCGGGCAGGTGTTGTCGGGGCCGAGCTCGCGGTCCGTGTAGAAGGCCGCGCAGCGAGGGCAGTACCAGCCCTCGTAGGTGCCCTCGTAGACGTGGCCGTTGTCGTGGACGCGCTGCATCACCTCGGCGACCCGGTCCGTGTGCCGCTCGTCCGAGGTGCGGATGAAGAAGTCGTTCGAGGCGCCGACCATCTCCGCCATTGCCTCGAATCGCGGCGCGTTGCGATCGGCGAGCTCCTGCGGGGGGACGCCCTCACGCTCGGCTGCGAGCTCCACCGGCTCGCCGTGCTCGTCGGTGCCGGTGAGGAAGAACACGTCCTCGCCCCGCTGACGGTGGTGGCGGGCCAGGATGTCGGCCGCGATCGTCGAGTAGGCGTGCCCTAGATGCGGCACGTCGTTGACGTAGAAGATCGGGGTCGTGACGTAGAAGCTCACGGGCGGGTCAGGATAGTTGCGCCGCCCAGGCGCGGCGCGCGGCGGCGGCGAGGGTCAGCAGCTCGCCGTCTGTTCCGCAATTTGCCGTCTATACGAACGCAAACCACGGAACAGACGCGATGGCCCCGATCCAGCCCCGCTCAGAGAAGCGACTCCTGGTCCTTCGAGCCGCCGCGCGCCGTCCGCTTCGCCGGCGGCACGCCGGCCGCCTCGGCCAGCGCGGCCTCGACGTCGTCGCGGATTGCCCGTTCGGAGCGAGATGCGACCAGTGGCTCGGCGATGCCGTCGACGTGGACGTAGGTGCGGCGGCCGTCGCCGCGTTCGGCGGGGCCGAGCGGGACGAGGGCGAAGATGCGGTCGGCGCGGACCCAGCGCCCGTAGCCGAGCGAAACCAGCCGAGCGTCGCGCATGCCTGCCATCGCCTCAGAGCCTACGCCGACTAGTTCGCCGCCGGCGGGTCGAGCTTGTCGAGCTTCTTACGTGCGGACTCGCGGCAGTCCGGTGCGAACGGGGTCAAGCCTTCGACGCCGACGTTCCCCGCGCGGCTCGCGACGACGAGTCCCCTGCCGTTGTCGACCTCGTCGGCGCTGTTGAGGAGCGAGTCGGTTACGAGGCAGAACGGATCGCCGTCGATCGCGTAGCCGTCCTCGCCCTCCCCCAGCTGCTCGAGGTTCAGCTTCTCGATGATCCTCGCGTCGCCGATGCGCGTTGGCTTCTCCTCCTCGCACGCCGACAGCGCAAGCGCAGCGAGGACGCCGATGATCGCCACTCCGCCCCTCGCGCTCATTCGCGCAAGCTACAAGACCGGTCGGCCCCGCCCGCGAACCGGCCCCGCAACGACGAAGGGCGGCCCGGGGGCCGCCCTTCGCAAACCTCGCAGAAGCGAGTCAGTCGAACGAGTCGACTACTTCTTCTTCTGCTTGCACTTCTGCTGGTCGGTCACGGTGACCGACGGAGCGTCCGAGTACGTGAACGTCGCCGAGGTGTCGATCTTCTTGTTCGAGCACCGCGCCTGGACGTACTTGCCCTTGTTCACGTTGACCGTGAACGCCGGGATCGCGCCGACACCGCCACCGAGCGGCGGGATGTCGACCGACAGGGTCGAGCCGGAGAGGACGCCCTTGAGCACGGTCGTCGTGCCGAGCGCGTCGACCCGCGAGTGGAGCAGGATGCCCTTCGCGTCAGCGCGGTTGAACGCGGTGATCGTGACGGGGAAGTCCTGACGGGTACCGCCTGCACCGAGGGGCAGCGCGGCCTGGCCGTCGCCACCACCGACGATCGCGTCACCGCATGCGGCGGTGGCGGCGGCCGTCGTCGTGTTCTCGATCTGAGCCGGGTCGCACGTGGCGGCGGCCTTGGTGTCGAACTTGACGTCCTTCTTGTCGAACTGCAGGACGGCCTTGGTCGCCTTCGGCGGGATCCCGGCGGGGTTCGCCGCGTCCTGGACCGTCGTGATGACCTTGATCGAGGTCTTCTTGAATTCCTTCTTCGAGTACTTCGGGGTCGTCTTGCTGCTGATCTGAGCATCAAGGGTCTGCGTTGCCGGGGCACCTGTCGCGACGCTGGCGGTCGCGACCGCTGCAGCGACACCGAGGGCACCGACGATGAAGCGCTTCGTGCGCATCGTTCCTCCTTGAACGTCATAAAGGGCGCGAACTCGTTTCGCACCTGCGTTTACCGAACACTCCGATGCCGCGAAGGTTGCGGGGGTCTCCGTTACCTTCGGCGGATACGTGTGAAAGCTTGAATTTCAGGGTCCCTCCAGTCCTTGCACATGGAGGTAATCGCTGAACCCGCCGAGCCCGCCGACCGCCTTGAACGCTGCCTGCTTGGTGCAGCCCGGCTTCGGGATGCTCGCCGCGTCGCCCTGCTCGGCGAAGAAGAACTCCCTGATCCGGTCATAGAGGTCCTGCGCCGCGGCCACGTCGCCGCCGACGCGGTCGTTGAAGTCCGGATCGGAGGCGATCAGGCCGTCGAGGGAGGGATTGATCCCACTCGTGCACTGGCTGACGTTGAACGACTTCAGCCCCCGGTTGAGCTTGTACTCGCCGGGCGCGATGTACGGGTTGGTCCGATTCGAGATCAGCCGCTGCGCATAGGCCGCCAGCGCCTCCGGGTTGAGCGGTGCGATCGTCCGCAGGTAGTTCGCCGGGCCACCGCCCTCGTCGTTGACCGCGTTCGTCGATGCGGTCAGGTTGCCGAGGGCGGCGGTCACCTCGCGCCGGTACTTGCGCAGGACCGTGAGGATCGGCGTCAACTCGTCCAGGAACGGCTCGAAGCGCGCCAAGAGCGGCGGCAGATCATCGTCGAGCAGCCTGCGGAGGGCCGGGAAGCCGGTCGGCGAGGCGTCGATCACCCGTTGCAGGCCGGCGAAGAAGGGCTCGAGCTGGGTCGCGAGGGTGGCGGTCGCCTGCAGCGTCGGCCCGAGCTCGCGCGCGGACGGACGCAGTTGGTTGACGACCGGGTTCGCGTCGGCCGCGAACTCGTCGAGCCTGGTCAGCGTCGAGCGCGACTCGCGCAGGAACGTGGGCAGGACGACAAAGAGCGCCTCGAGGTCGGCGTTGCGCCGCGCGGTCGTCTCGAAGACCGTGTTCGTGTTGCGGATCAGGCCGCTGAGCTGCCCCTGGCGCTCCGAGAGCGCGCCGAAGACCTCGCCGCCACCGCTGATCAACTCGCGCACCGCGAGCTCCTGGCTGTCGAGCACGCGCAGGGCGTCGTCGGCCTCGGCGGCGAAGGTGTCGAGCGAGGCGAGCGCCGTCGAGAGATCCTGCCCGCGCCCGCGCAGGGCCACGGCCGCCGACTGCAGCCAGGTCTGGAACGCGGCCCGGGTGCGCGGGTCGAAGGCGCGGAAGATCTCGTCGAGCTGGACCGACTCCGCGACCTGCGCCAGGGGCAGCTGAGCGCCCTCGGCGAGCGGCGGAGCCTCGTTGGAGCCCGGCGTCAGCTCGACGTACGTCTCGCCGAGGAGCGTCTTCTGGCGCAGGATCGCGCGCGCGTCGCTCGGGATCGGCGCGAACGGGGCCTGGATCTCGAGCGTCGCCACCGCGTCGCCGGCATCGTCGAGGTCGATCCGCTTCACCTTGCCGACCGAGACGCCGGAGATGCGCACGTCCGACTCCTGCGCGAGCTGCGTCGCCTCGGTGAACGGAACCTCGAGCTGGTAGCCCTCGGGCTTCAGCGGGACCGGGCCGCCGAAGGCGAGCCAGAGGAACAGCGCGAGGCCGAAGCAGGAGAGCGCGAAGCCCACCGCAATCGCGATCCGGCCTATCGATGGGGCTCGCTTATCCATCAGGCACCTACAGCGGCGGGCAGACCCGCGGGTCCTCCGAGTTGGGGACGTTGGTCAGCTGCTGCAGGGTCGCCAGGTAGGGGCGCGGTGCGGCGACGCCCTCGGCGAGGCCGGCGGTACCGCAGCCGAACATGACGATGCCGCGCAGCAGCGGGCCCATGGCGTCCTGGCTGTAGAAGAGGGCGTTCGAGTTGTGGTTCAGCCAGGCGAGCCAGAACAGGTAGCCCTCCGAGCCCGGCCCTGGCGGGTTGTAGGCGAGCGCGTTGGTGAACCGGTTGAGCTCCTCGAAGGTGCTCGTCAGGCCCCTCGTCGTCTTGCCGAGCGGGGCCGCTGCCTGCTTCAGATGCCGCACGGGATCCTGGACCGCGCGGGTGAAGGGCCGAATCTGATCGGCGATCGGGTCGAGCGTCTCCTCGAAGAACGGACGCGTCTCCTCGAGCGCGGGACCGAGCGCCCGCGCCGCCGGGATCAACTCGCGTGAGGCGGGGCCGGCGGTGAGGGCGAACTCGCTCCCGCTCTTGAGGGCGGCCCGGGTCTCGCGCAGCGTCCCGGGCAGCTCCTGAAGGGACTCGCGAATCGCCGCCTCCTGATTGGCGAACGAACCGAGCACGGTGTTGGAAGAGGCGACGAACTCGGCGAGTCTCGTGTCTGACGAGCCGAGCTCCTCACTCACCTCGCGGAAGGTGGTGACGGCGCGGCGGATGCTCTCGCGCCGGGTCTCCAATGCCTCACCGATGCGAGCCACGTCGCGCGCCAGCGGCTCGAAGCGGCGGAAGGTCGCGGAGAGCTCCTCACCGCGGCCGCCGAGGCCCCTCCCGGCTCCTTCGAGCAGGAGCTGCAGATAGGAGCGCGTATCGGCATCGAGCGTCGCGAGGATCTGGTCGAACTGGACGTTCGGCTGCGTGCGGGCGACCGAGATCGTCGACCCCTCGGGCAACAGATCGTCCTCCGAGCCGGGGTCGAGCTCGAGCGTCATGTCCTGGAGGCCCGTCCGCGGCCGCAGGAGAATGGTCGCGTCCTCGTGGATCAGCGGCGCGTAGTCGGGATCGATCTCCGACGTCACCAGCGCGTTCCCGTCCTCGAGCTCGACCGCGGTGATGTCGCCGACCCGGATCCCGGCGATATTCACCGACTGCCCCTGGCCGGGCGTGACCGCCTGGGCGGTCTCGAGCTCCGCCTTGAGCTCGAAGGTGTCCTCCCCGCCGGCCCAGCTCGGCAGTGCGACGCCCTGCTCTTTGAGGATGATCGCGCCGGTCGCGACGCCGAAGATGATCAGGGCGATGATCGCGACGACGTCGCGCGAGTGCTCGCGGAGCGCCCGCCGCATGCCGCTCTTGGGCTTGCCGCGCGCCATTACGGGACCGCCACCGGGCTCGGGGCGCCGACGTCGCCGGGGAGCCCCGCGCCGCCGGTTCCGTTGACGTCGGGAAGCGGGTTGGAGGAGCAGGGCACGTCGGGGCGGTACGGCGGGGTCGACGGGGTGAACGTCGGCCGCACGCCGAGCGGCGGGGCCTGCGTGTTGCCGAACACGGTCGTGTTACGGAAGCCGCCCGGCGGATAGGGCGTGCTCGTGAGCGTGTCGCCGCCGCCCGCGTTGACGCGGAGGTAGCTGCCGTTGCCGTCGAAGTTCTGCGCCGCGCCCGCCAGGTTGACGAGCGAGGAGAGGAACTCCTGGTAGTTGGTGACGCCCGTTGGATAGCCGGGGGCGCCGGAGCCGTACGGGTAGGCGCCGCCGTTGTTGTCGATGACGATGTCGCCGGTCGGGACGAGGTTCTCCGAGACGCAGCGGCTGAACGAGGCGGTGTTGTCGAAGAGCGCCCGCGAGTCGGTCGTCACCTGGGCCAGCGGGGGCGTCGCCGCTTTCAGCAGCTTCGCCAGCCCGCCGAGCTCGGACGCAGAGAGCAGCGGCCGGACCTGGTCGAGCCAGGGCTCGGCGGCGTCGATCGTCGCGGGCAGCTCCTCCAGCGAGGGCTCGAGCTCGATCGCGAAGGCGCGGATGTTCGGGAGCGCATCGGAGAAGTCGGCGAGGTCCGGGCGGGCCTGCTCGACCGTCGGGGCCAGCTCGGCCAGGGTCTCGGAGAGGTTGCTCGATTCGGCAGCGAGCGCGCCGGCGAAGACGTTGAAGTTGGTGATCAGGTCCTGGAGCTGGACCTCGACCCCGTCGAGCTGGGTGAAGAGCCGGCGCTGGGCGCTGATCAGCCCGGAGAGGTCGTGCGGCCCCTCGCCGAGCAGCGCGGTGTTGACGATCGAGATGTCGCGCCCGGCCGGGCCGCCGTAGCGGAGCGCCGCGTTGAGCGCCTCGGCCCCGGTCTTGCCGGCCGAGTCGGGATCCTGGCCGATGTCGTCCTCAGGAGTCGGCTCGTAGTTGAGCGCCGTAGAGAACCCCTCGAGCGCGAGCTGGAGGCCACGCCGGTCCGGGGCCTGGAGCGCGGTCAGGACCTCGTCGATCTGCACCGCGGTCGCCGTCTGCGACGTCGGGATCGTGCCGCCATCGGCGAGCTCGGGAGCGCTCGGGCTGCCGGGCTGCAGGTCGAGGAAGAAGTTGCCCTCGAGGAAGAGGCGGGGGCGGATCTCGATCTGCGCATCGGTGTGGAGCGGCAGGCCGTCCTCGTCGACCCTGAACGTGACCTCGGCCAGCTCGCCGTCGGCGACCACCTCGGTCACCTCGCCCACGTTGACGCCGGCGATCCGCACCGGCGAGGTCGCCCGCAACGTCGCCGCGTTCTCGAACACGGCGTGCGCCTCGAAGCCCTTGTCACCCCACGGAAGCTCCTTCGTGTACGCCAGATAGCTGCCGGCCGCGATCAGCAGGGCGACGAAGAGTCCGAGCACCCAGGGCGGCGGACCGTGGTAGCGCCGGCCCCATACAAGCTCGTCGACGGGGGCTTCCGATCCGGGCGGGCGCGGGGGCTTCGGCTTGCGGGAGAAGATGCCCATCACGGCTCCCTCGTGAGGATTCCCTGGTTGCCCGGGGGGTTGCCGATCACGCGCTTGCCCGCCTGGTAGGGCTCGTTTCCGGCCTCGCACTCGCGCGGCTGACCGGGAGAGGCGGTGTTCGGGTACGGATTCGAGTGGAGGAAGTTCTTGTTGTCCGGGCCGCCGCCGCTCGCCGGCCGGTTCGAGGGCCCGCCCTCGTTGTTCGGGCCCTTGGGGACGTCGAAGATGATGAACCGCTGCCAGGCCCCGGTCTCGTTGCCGTCTCTGACCGTTCCGAAGAGGTTGCCGGCGAGGATCGAGCCGTACCCGCAGACCGTCTCGGCCGGGGCGATGAAGCGGATCGCCGGCCCGAGCTCCTTGGTCGCGTTGGTGATCGACGTGAGCCCGGAGCGGGCGGCCGTGTCGTCGTTGAGCGCGAGCAGGGCCTCGGCCGTCGGCGCGAGCTGCTCGTTGAACTGACTGACCTCGGCCAGGACGGGGGTCCCGGCCTCGAGCCCGGCGGCGATCGCCGGCGAGGCCTCGCGCAGCGCCTGCGCCGCGGGCACGAGGTCCTCGAACAGGCTCGCGGTGTTGGCCAGGAACGGGCGGATCCGCGGCAGGGTCGTGATCGCCACGAGCTCGGTCGCCGGGCCCTCCGTGATCGACTCCTGGATGAACGGCCGGGCCACGTTGGCGAGCGCGGTGAAGGTCGTGTCGAGGGAGCCGAACATCCGGGCCTGCACCTCCGCGACCGGCGCGACCTCGGCCGCGGTCGCCGCGAGGGAGGTGATGAAGCGGTCGAGGCCGGTCGATGGCGAGCCCAGGTTCCGCATCACGGGCTCGAGCACCTCGAGCGTGCTCGGCAGGCGCCCGAGGGCGGCGTTCAGGTCGACTCCGCGACCGGCGAGGGCGTTCCCGAACTCGAGCAGGTTCTCCTGAGCCGCGAGCCGGGTCGGGTCGTCGAACGTGTCGAGAACCTGGTCGATGTCGACGGGCTCCGGGTAGTACTCCGAGAGCGGGATCACCGCACCCGCCTCATAGCCCTCGGTGGAAGTCCCCTTCCTGATCTCGAGGTACTTGAGCCCGAGCGCCGATCGCGCGCGCACGGTCAGGCTCGAGTCGACGGGCAGCGGGTCGATGTCGGCATCGAGCTTCAGGTCGAGGCGGGCGCTGAGCGTCCCGTCCTCGTCCTGCTGCGGGTCGATCGACTCCACCAGGCCGACGCGAACGCCGCCGATGCGGACCTCGTTGCCCGGCAGGAGGGTGTTGGCATTCGGGATCTCCGCGGAGATCCGGTAGCTGGGGACGAAGGGGAGGCCGCGATTTGCGTTGTAGGCGAGGAAGACGGCGACGATCGCGATCATCACCGTCATCGCGCCGACCAGCGTCGGGCTCGAGCCGATCGTGCCGAAGAAGCCGCCGCGCGCTCTCATCGGTCCTTCCTCCGCTCCGGGCGGTCGCGCCGCTCGGGCGCCCCGATGAGGAAGTCGAGCAGCAGGCGCGCGTCGCGCATGCGCATGCGCTCGCTCGCCTGCGCGGCCTCTGGGCTCGACTCCTCGCCCGGATCCGTCTCCGGATCGGGATCGGGCTCGGGTGTGGGCTCCGGCTCGGGGGTCGGTACCGGCTCCGGCACGGGCACCGGGTCGGGGACCACCGGCGGCACCGGCGTGGTCGTCGTCGTCGTCGGCGGTACGGGCTCATCCTCGGGGACGTCCTCGGAGTCGGTCTCCGGGGCCTCCGGGTCGCGCCCGCCCAGCGGGTTGAGATCGCGGATCGAGGCGTCGGCCGTGCCGCGAGCCTTCTTCTTCTCTCCTCTTCGCTCCTCTTCGTCCTCTTCGTCGGTCTCGATCGGCTGGATGAAGTTGGCGATGCAGCCGGTCTGCGGCGCGGTCGCGTAGTCGTTGCAGTTCGTGATCAGGAGGAACGTGCGGGCGAAGTGGCCGAGGTCGTCGAAGGCGTTGAACGTGCCCGCCCCGCGGTAGACGAAGCGGAGCAGGTCACGGAACCCGTTCCGCTTCGCGAGCGAGCGCAGGAGCTTCGCCGTGTTGCTCGCCGCAGGCGCGGCCTTGCGCGAGAGCTTTCGCACTTGCCGGATCAGCGGATCGGAGTCGACCAGCGGCTGCCGGCTTTCCTCCGCGGCGTCGCCGAGCGAGATGAACGCCTCGGTCGCGTTGTCGGCGAACGGCCCGAGCGCCTCGGTCGCGCGCACGGCGGACGGCGCGGCCGCCGCGAGGTCCGCGAACAGCGGCTCGCCGGCGTCGCTGAAGCGCTGCAGCTCGACCATCGTCGCCTCGACCTCGCGGAGCGTCTGCGGGAGCCGCTGGAGGCCGAGCTCGAGGTCGGCACTCCGCTCCGCCGTCGCCTCGGCGGTGGTCGCGGCGCTGTTGATGAAGTTCCCGATCCGGTCGCGGTCGCGCGCGAGCGGCTCGAGCACCGCCTCGCCGTCGGTGGCGAGGGTCGCGAGCGCGTTGCTCTGACGGGCGAGGATCGCGAGCACCTCGTTCGTCTCCCTCAGGGCGGGATTCGAGCGCTGGATGATCTCGGCGAGCTCGTCGCCGCGGGCCGCGAACCCGGCGCCGAGGTCGTTGAGGATGAGGCGGAAGCGGTCCGCGTAGGGCTCGCGCATGATGTTGTTGACGAGGTCGAGGTCGATCGCCTTGCCGTTCTGCTCCAGCGGCAGCAGGTGCTGGCCCTCGCCCGGCTCACCCTCCACGACCTGCTCGAGCGGCGGCGGTGGCTCGCTCGCCGCCGCGCGCGGCTGGGTCGGCTCACACTCGACGAACTTCTCGCCCAGCAGCGACTGCGGGCGGATCAGGCAGGAGGCATCCGCGCGGAAGTCCCGGAAGGCCGGCTCGTCGATCTGCAGGACGACCACGGCCTTCCCGGGCTGGGGGCGCCCGTCCGCGTGCACGGCCTCGTCCTCGCCGGTGACGTCGACCTCGCTGATCGTGCCAACGCGCGCTCCGGCGATCCGGACCTCCTCGCCCTCGACGAGGAAGGCACCGTTGTCGAAGATCGCCCGCACCTCGTAGGCGTCGGACCCGTCCTCGCCGCCCGAGCCGCCACCGGCGGCGACGACCGCGACGACGGCGGCGACCACGAGCAGGATGCCGAGCAGCCGTCTCATGGTCCCGGCGGCACTGCCGCGGGGTCACAGAGGCCATCGAGCGCGCCGTCGTCGAGAAACGGGTTCGAGCCGGCGAGCGGTTGGGTCGACCCGCCGGGACAACGGTTGAAGAAGCCGTTGTCGAAGGCGGCGAACTGGGCGCTTGTCGGAATCGGATCGAGGACGCCGTTGGCCTCGTTGTAGTCGAAGATGTCCAGCCCGGCCGGGTTCACCCGCACGTAGTGGCCGTTGCCGTCGTAGTTCGAGGAGACCTGGGAGAGGCGACCGAGCGCGCCGAGGAGGTCGGGGCTGTAGGGCCGCAGCTGGGCGATCTTCGGCTGCCCGTCGTCGATCCCCTTGATCGTCACCGGGACCGAGCGCGACGCGGCCGCCTCGGCCGCCGGGAGCGCGTTCAAGGTGTCGGCGAGGTCGTTGCTCGGCCCCGGCAGGCTGAGCACCGAGCGCAGGTTGGCGAACACCGGCACCGCCTCCTCGGCCACCGGCCGCAGCTCGCGCAGGAACGGGGCCAGGTCGCGGGTCGCCACGCCGGTCGTCTCCACGAGCGAGTCGAGATCGTCGAGCGCCGCGCGCAGGTTGACGAAGGTCGTGTTCGCCTGGCGCAGCGCCGGCGGCAATGCCACCAGCGAGCGGTCGAGCGACTCGTTCTCCGCCGCAATCGCCCCGAGCGCCTGGTTCGCGTTCTCGGTCAGCGCCGAGAGGTCGTCGCGCCGCTCTGCGACCGCGCTCAGGACGCTGCCGCCGGTGACCAGGAACTGCGAGAAGACCGCCTCGTCGCGGGTGAGCTCGGCGAGCAGGCGCTCGGTCGACTGCAGGCCCGGCGCGAGGTACTTGTAGGCGGCGTTTGCGGCCTTCTCGTTGCCGGCATAGACGGTCGACTGGCCGCGGATGAAGCCGGACAGGGCCTTGCGGGTGGGACGGTCGAAGGTGTCGAACAACTGGTCGAGGTCGACCGCGGAGATCGTGTCGGAGGCGCCGATGATCCCGTCGTCGGGAATCTCGGGGAGATTGTCGGGCCCGGGCGCGATCGAGACGTAGCGGTTCGCGATCCCGGACAGCGATGTCGCGCGGACGATCGCGGTCGTGTTCTCGTGCAACGGCTCCTCGACCGTGATCGTGACCTCGGCCTGGGCGTCGTCGGTGAGCGTCAGTCCGTCGACGGTGCCGATCGTCTGCCCGGCGACCTTGACCTCGTTGCCGCCCACCAGCTGGCTCCCGGTCTCGAACAGGAGCCGGTAGCGGTGGCCGGAGTCGCCACCGAAGAGGAGTACGACGACGAGCGCGATTGCGGCGAGAAGTGCGCCGAGGCCTGCGACGCGTGCGAGCACGGAGCGACCTCGCGATCTCTCGGATCCCTGCTTAGGCACTCGCCTCCCCCACGCCCTTTCAGGCGTGGATCGCTCCTTCGTCTCTGGCGTTGACGCGGAAGGTCATCCTGTCCTTCCCGATCGCTTCGCCGGGGCCCAACCCCGACTCTCTCTTCCCGTGCGCGATGCTATTGGCGAGCTGGCCGCACGCGCTGACAGGCCTCATGCCCATCGGTCTGGAACGTTAGCTCACCCGGGACCCTTGATTTCGAATTTCATCAGCCGGGCCTACTCGCGCGGATCACGGCCGGTGAGGGCGCGGTAGAGGTCGTTCGCACGGGTGCCCGTGAGCGCGGCGACGACGCTCGCCGCGGCCCGCGGCCGAGCGCCGGACTTGACGAGGCGTCGCAACGCGTCGACGGCGAAGCCGATGTCCGCCGCGGTGTCGGCGCCGGCGGCCGCGGGCGCGATCACGACCACGATCTCCCCCTTGACGTCCTCGCGGAAGCGGCGCGCGAGCTCTGCGAGCGTGCCGCGGGCGACCTCCTCGTGGAGCTTGGTCAGCTCGCGGCAGATGGCGGCCGGCCGCTCGGGGGCCAGCGCCGCGAGGGCGGCGAGCGAGGCCGGGAGCCGCCGCGGCGACTCGAAGGCGACGACGGTCTCCGACGCCCCGAGAACGCGCTCGAGCTCGCCGGCGCGTCTCGGCAGAAAGCCCTCGAAGCGCCAGCGGTCGGCGGGGAGCCCGGAGACGACGAGCGCCGTGGTCACCGCGGAGGGCCCGGGCAGGACCTCGACCTCGAGCGCGCGCTCGATGCACGCCCGGATGAGCCGGAAGCCGGGGTCTGAGATCACCGGGGTTCCGGCCTCGGAGATGAGGACGACGCGGGACCCGCGCTCGATCTGCTGGGTGAGCTGGCGCGCGCGCTCGGCCTCGTTGCCCTCGTGATAGGAGACGAAGCGCGGACGCGAGAGCTCGAGCCGCTCATACAGGCGGCCGGCGCGGCGCGTGTCCTCGCAGGCGACGAGGTCGGCCTCGGTGAGCGCGCGGACGGCCCGGCGCGTGATGTCCTCGACGTTCCCGATCGGCGTCGGGCAGACCGTCAGCCGCCCCGCCATCAGCGCGGTCCCGCTCTCGGTCAGCGCCATCGTCGCGGCGCCGATCATCCCCGACTCGGGCCCGAGCGCCGCGGCGACCACGGGGGTCGCGTTCATCGGCGGCAGCGCCCGCGCCCGCAGCTCACCCCGCGCCGGGCCGAGCAGCAGCTCGCCGGCGGCGGAGACTCCCCCGCCGATCACGATCACGTCCGGATCGAAGATGTTCGCGAGGCTCGATAGCGCGACGCCGAGCCGGCGGCCGATGGTCGCCACGACCTCGACCGCGATCCCGTCGCCGCCGATCGCGGCCTCCGTGACCACGCGGCCGTCGATCTCCTCGCCCGCCGCGTGCATGCGCCCGAGCGCGGATTCGGGATGCGCCTCTGCGGCGATCCGCCCCTCACGCCCGAGCGCGGTCCCCGAGGCGAGCGTCTCGACGCAGCCGCGGTTGGGGCAGTTGCCCTGGCACGGCGGCCCCGCCTGGTCGATGACCACGTGCCCGAGCTCGGCGCCGGCGCCGGTGGAGCCTCGGTAGAGCTCTCCGCCGAGGATCAGGCCCCCGCCGATCCCGGTCCCGATCGTGAGCATGATCGCGTTCGTGGCCCCCTTCGCTGCGCCGAATCGGAACTCGGCGAGCGCCGCGAGGTTGGCGTCGTTGTCGATCAGCGTCGGCAGCCCGATGCGCTCCTCGATCATCGCCCGGAACGGGACGTTGATGATCGGCAGGTTGACGGCGCTGATCGCGAAATCGCGCTCTCGGTCGAGCGTGCACGGCACGCCGATCCCGACCGATTCGACCTGCGGGTGCTCGGCGAGTCCCTCGCGCAGCTCCGAGTCGAGCTCGTCGAGCAGCTCTTCGAGCGAACGCCCGAAGGTGCTCTCGGTCGCCCGGTGGAGGACGTTCTGGGCCTCGTCGACGACGCCTACCGCCATCTTCGTGCCGCCCAGGTCCGCGCCCAGCGCGAGCCTCACGATCGGGTGCAGTGGCAGGAATCGGGGCAGGCCATGGGGTATTGATACTTCATGCCTGAGCCCGGGGATCGACCCGACGACGCAGAGCGGCCGGAACCGCCCGACTACACCGTCTACAAGTCTCGCCCGAGCCTCAGGGACCGGTTTCGCAAGCCTGACCTCGGCGGACTCACTGATCGCCTCAAGCGAAGCGAGGGCGGCGACGGAGTCGAGAAGCCGCCGAAGGCGCCCTCCGACAAGCCCTGGTGGCGGCGGGCGCTCAAGTGGGCGGGGATCGCGATCGCCGCCTGGATCTTCCTCAGCTTCGTGGCTTTCGGGATCTCGGCCCAGATCCAGAAGGGAAAGCTCGCGGACGGGATCACCGACAAGCTCGACGGCGGGCCGGCGATGCTCTTCAGTTCCCAAACCATCCTGGTCCTCGGCACCGACGTGCGCTCCGGAGCGTTCGCCGGCCCGGACGAGGCGGAGTCCGACCGATGCGTCGAGGCAATCACGAGTGGACGACCGAAGGACGGCAGCTGCAAGAACGCGCCCTACCGGTCGGACACGATCATGCTCATTCAGGCCGGCGGCGGCACGTTCCGCAAGCTCTCGATCCCCCGCGACACGCTCGCCGACATCCCCGGGCAGGGGCCGCAGAAGATCAACTCGGCCTACGCCTCGGGCGGCGCGAAGCTGGCGATCGAGACGGTCGAGGGCTTGCTCGGGATCGAGATCGACCAGGTCGCGATCATCGACTTCCAGGGGTTTCGCGAGTTCATCGACGCGATCGGCGGAATCACGGTCGACCTGCCGACGGACGTCTGCACGAGCGTCTCGGACGGCACCTTCGAGTTCAAGCTCGACGCGGGCGAACATGAGCTCGGCGGCCTGCAGGCGATCACGCTCGCTCGGACGCGCTCGAACTCATGCGGTGAGGGCGAGTTCACCGGCACGGACGTCGAGCGCGCCCAGTTCCAGCAGCTGATCCTCGACGGGATCAAGGGCAGGCTCACGAGCATCACCTCAGCGCCGATCAACTTCCTCAAGGGCCCGCTGATCGGCTGGAACGCGCCGAAGGCGATGGTCTCGAGCATGGGCTTCCTGACGATGCCGCAGTTCGTGATCTCGGCGGCGACGGGCGGCGGTGGCGGCACCGACGTGCTCACCCCGTCGAGCACCACCGGCGCCGGCAACCTCGTCGTCTCGCAGGCCGAGTGCGAGCGGGCGGCCGAAGAGCTCCTCGGCGAAGAGCCGCCGAAACAGCCGAACTGCCCGCAGGGTTAGTCCGAGCTCGAGCCGCTCGAGCCCGAGCTCTTCGAGCCGCTGTCGCTCTTCTTCGAGTCGCCGCTCGAGCTCGAGTCGCCGTCGGACTTCTTCGAGTCGCCCGAGCTGGACGAGTCGCTGTTCGAGCTCGACTTCGACGCGGCGCCCTTCTTCGCGTAGTCGGTGGTGTAGAAGCCCGAGCCCTTGAAGTGGACCGCGATCGGGTGGAAGACCCGCTCCACCGGCTTACCGCAGACCTCGCACTCGCTGACCGGGTCATCGGCCATCGACTGCATCACCTCGAACGTGTGTCCGTCTGCGCAGCGGTATTCGTAGATCGGCATGGCGGGCATGCCATTATGGAGAACGGGCATGGAGGCCTTGGCAGGTAAGGCACGGCGGGCGGCAATAACGCTCGCAATCGCGACGCTCGGCGCGCTCGCGGCGCCGGGCGGCGCAAGCGCGCTCGGGCTCCAAGGGCTCTCGGCGCAACCGGCGAGCACCGCCGCCGGCGCCAACAGCAACTTCTCGATCAGCATCGGCTTCAGCGCCGCCGGCGATCAGGTCAAGGACCTGACGATCCACCTGCCGCCGGGGCTCGTCGGCAACCCGACCGTGACGCCGCTCTGCACGATCGCGCAGCTGAACGCCGACGCCTGCCCGGCGGCGAGCGACGTCGGGGACATCTCCAACGACGTCACGGTTCAGGTGCTCGGCTTCGTCGCGGTGCCGCTGACCGTCTCCGGCGACGTCTACAACGTCACGCCGCAGGCCGGGGAGCCGGCCCGCTTCGGGATCGTGCTGAACCCGCTCCCCTTCGACGTGCCCGTGCTCGGCCCCGTCCTCTTCCCGAAGATCACCCTGCAGTCGGGCGCCTCGCTGCGGCCGGGCGACTTCGGGCTCGACACCTCGCTCAAGGACCTGCCGAACTCGACCACGGTCGCCGGCATCGCTACCTCGATCGATATCACGGGCGTCGAGATGACCCTCTCGGGCATGGCCGGGAACCCGCCGCGCGGGTTCATCCGCAACCCGACCTCATGCGCTCTGGCGGTCACCCGCTTCGACGCGACCTCCTACGCGGCGCCCGCAACCGTGGCGAGCGGCGAGGCCTCGTTCACGCCGACCGACTGCGCGGCACTTCCGTTCACCCCGGAGCTGACCGCCCGGCTGAAGCGAGTCGGGGCCGCGAACGAGCCACACGAGGCGTCGACCACGATCGCGCAGACGATCGACGAGGCCGGTCTGCTGTCGGCGCAGGTGGTGCTGCCGATCGGCGTCGGCGCCAACAACGACGCGCTCAACAACAAGTGCCCGCGTGCATCCTTCGCCGCGGGGACCTGCCCGCCGGCAAGCATCGTCGGCGACGCGATCGCGGCTTCGCCGCTGCTCAGCGAGCAACTGACCGGGCCCGTCGCGCTGGTCGAACCGCTCGCCCCCGGGCTACCCGACATCGGCGTCGACCTCCGCGGTCCGCTCGCGTTGAAGCTGCTCGGCTCGGCCGGGGTCGTGGCGGGCGGCCGCAACGTGGTCACGTTCGCCGGCCTGCCCGACATCCCGATCTCGCAGTTCACGCTCACCTTCAGGGGCGGGCCCGGAGGGTTGATCGTCGTCTCACGCGACATCTGCGTGCCGCCGCCGGCGATCTTCGACGCGACGTTCACCTCGCATGCCGGCGGTCAGACCACGGCGGCGGTTCCCGGCACGGTTGAGGGCTGCGGCGGCGCCTCAGCGACGAAGCCCCGCGCCAAGGTGAAGCTGGGTGGAACGGGCTCGAACGAGCCGCGGCTGAAGCTGAAGGTCGCCGCCGGATCCGAGTCGGTCACTCAGGTCAAGCTGAAGCTGCCGAAGCAGCTCACGTTCGCCGGCGGCGCCGTCTTCAAGCGCGGGATCAAGGCCAGTGCGGACGGCAGGAGGCTGCGCGGCAAGGCGGTAAAGCGGAGCAAGCGCGGACTGCGGCTGCGCCCGCAGGGCGACGGCGCGGACCGGGTCGTGGCGAAGCTCTCCGGCGGCGCGCTGCGGCGCGCAGGCAAGATCTCCCGCCGCCTGAACTTCCCGGTGACGGTCAAGGACGCAGCCGGCGGGACGACGAAGCTCGTCGTCCGCGCCGGCTGACGTCAGCGACTCAGCGAACCGCCGGCTCGTCCTCGCCGAAGACGATGATTCCGTGGACGACGTAGATGCAAAGCGCGAACATCGCCAGTGACCACCACGGGTAGGCACCACCGATCGAGAACAGCGCGCTCATCGCACCGAGGATTCCGCCGGCGATGCCGATCACGCGGCCGAATGTGTTGCCGGACATCAGTGAGAAACCGCCGATGAGCTGAACCGCGCCGACGAGTAGCAGCACCCAGCCCAAGGTGTTCAGGTTGTCGAGGATGTACCTCGTGTCGTTCGTGAAGATGTTGGCGTCGTCGAGGGCCCCGATGCCGTAGATGACGTTGAGGACTCCCAACATCAAGAGCAGCGTCGCGGCGAAGACCACGCGGCCTGCACCTCTCATATTGCACTCCCCTCCTGGGTATTTCGCGACCGTCATGGCCGCATCTCGACGCGTTTCGGCGGCGGCCGGGGAAACCCTGCTCCCGCAACGGGACGGTCACCGGCCGCGGGGCACTCGCCGCCCGCGGCTTGTGCATCGACCCCAGTTGCTCGACCAGCACGGTGCCCGGAACCTGGACCGGGCCCGGGTAGGGCGATCGAGGTCGGCGGTGAGGATGGCCGGAGCCCAGGCGGTAGCTTCCCCCGCGTGAACGAGGCGACCGCGCCCGAACTGACCATGGACGAGGTGGTCGCGCTGTGCAAGCGGCGCGGCTTCATCTTCCCGTCCTCGGAGATCTACGGCGGCGTCGGGTCGACCTACGACTACGGCCACTACGGCGTCCTCTTGAAGAACAACGTCAAGGCCGAGTGGTGGCGGGCGATGCTCCAGGAGCGCGACGACATCGTCGCGATCGACTCGGCGATCATCCAGCACCCGCAGGTCTGGGAGGCATCGGGGCACCTGGCGGGGTTCACGGACCCGATGGTCGACTGCCGCACCTGCAAGCTCCGCTTCCGCGCCGACCACCTCGACCAGGCCCAGTGCGGGCAGAAGCCCTCGAAGCTCGCGGGCCAGGGCCCCGACTGCGACCTGACGGAGGCGCGCGAGTTCAACCTCATGTTCGAGACCACCGTCGGGCCGGTGAAGGATTCGGGCTCGACCGCATACCTGCGCCCGGAGACCGCGCAGGGGATCTTCATCAACTTCAAGAACGTGCTCCAGTTCGCCCGGCAGAAGCCGCCGTTCGGGATCGCCCAGATCGGCAAGAGCTTCCGCAACGAGATCACGCCCGGCAACTTCATCTTCCGCACCCGCGAGTTCGAGCAGATGGAGATGGAGTTCTTCTGCCCGCCCGCCGAGGCCGACGAGTGGCACCAGCACTGGATGAAGGAGCGGATGCGCTGGTACACCGAGCTGGGCATCCGCGCCGACAACCTGATCCTGCGCGAGCACGGGGCCGACGAGCTCTCCCACTACTCCTCGGCGACCTCCGACATCGAGTACCGCTTCCCGATGGGGTTCTCCGAGCTCGAGGGGATCGCGAACCGGGGCGACTTCGACCTCACCCAGCACGCCAAGCATTCGGGGGAGAAGCTCGAGTACTTCGACCAGCAGACCAAGGACCGCTACGTCCCCTTCGTGATCGAGCCCGCCGCGGGCGTCGACCGGGCGATGCTCGCCTTCCTCGTCGATGCCTACGACACCGAGGAGGTCGAAGGGCGCCAGCGGACCGTGCTGCGCCTGCACCCCAAGCTGGCCCCGGTGAAGGTCGCTGTGCTGCCGCTCGTCTCCCGCGACGGGATGCCAGAACGCGCCCGCGAGATCTTCGCGGCCGTTCGCGCGACGATCCCGGCCGAGTACGACGAGGGCGGCTCGATCGGCAAGCGCTACCGCCGCCAGGACGAGATCGGCACCCCGTGGGGGGTGACCGTCGACGGGCAGACGAGCGAGGATGGGACCGTAACGCTGCGCGACCGCGACACGCTCGAACAGACCCGCGTCGCAGCGGATGATCTCGCCGGCCTGCTCGCCGAGCGCCTCGCCGAGCCCTGGGCGAGCCCGAAGCTCGCCTAGCGGCCGCCAGCCGTCCTTCTCGGCTTCACCGTCGCGACCTCGGACTTCGCGGCGAGGCAGTTGCCGGTGTTGGTGACCACGCGTGCCGAGACCTGGGCGTAGTAGCGGCCCTTCTTCTTCATCTTCTGCCGGAACTTGCCGGTGTTGCCCGCCGTGCTCGCCTCGACCTCCTTGTCGGCTCCCTTCTGCTTGCGCATGATCCTGACCAGCTCGCCGACCACGCACGCGGGCTGTGGCGATGTCAGCGTCCCCTTGAGCATCCGCTTCGTCTTCGAGTAGTCAAGGCTGAGCGAGCGAGGCACATCGACCGGCGCCGGGGTCGGACCGCCCCAGGCCACGAGGGTCAAACCAAGAATCACGACCACGACGATCCGTGCCACGACCATTGTCAAGTACCCAGCTTGCCGATCCGATCACGCGGATCGCGATCTCCATTTGCGCTCCTCGTGCTCGCCTTACCCGCAGTACGCAGACGAGCCAGCGCCCGGCCCCGTGCCTCGCTTCGGGGCCGAGCGGTCGCTCTGCTGGCGCGCCGCACGCGCGTAGGCGTCGGTCGATCAGTGCTTGATCGTGACGGCCTCGCACCCCTGGAACACGAAGTTGCTCGGGCCGAACCGGCCGCGGACGCACCCCTCCGTGTCACCGGCGGTGAAGCCGGTGAGCTGCGTACGGAAGTGGAGCATCGCGTCCTTGCCGCCGTGGTTCTTGCCGTGGTCCTCAGGCGCTCCACCGCCTGCCGTGACGACCGCCTTCGGCCCGAAGCGGACGCTGAGCGGATCGATCGTGTTCGCATCGAAGGCCAGCGGCAACCCGAACTCGCCGGCCTTGTTCGAGAGGACCGTGACCGGGATCACCCCGTTGCTCTTCAGGTTGATCTGCTGCGGGTGGATGTCGATCTTCACCGGGACGATGCACTCGACCGTGATCGCGTCGACATCGCTGTTGTTGGTCATGTCCGGATCAACGTCATCGGGCCGATCTGGCGCGATCGCATTGCCGAACGTGAACGTCGACGGACCGCCGCCGTTGCACTTGATCTGGTAGCTCTCGTCCACCGTGCGCAGCTCCTGGTAGCCGAGGGCAGCCTCGACGTGCGAGCTCGCGGTTGGCGTCACGGTCGCATTCGGAGTCGCCGAAGCGGTCCGGTTCACGCGCACGTCCATCGGCGCCGACGGCCCATCGTTGGTGATCACCTTGCGGACCGTCACCGTCGCCGGCTGGCCGACGATCATCTCGACCGGCGGGCTGAGCACGTTCTGGCTCACGATCGCGAGGTCGGCCTTCGCCTTGACCAGGGTGTTCTCGGACTTCTGGTTGTTGCTCGGGTCGCGATCGTTGCGGTCCGAGCTGGCGGTCGCCGTGTTCGTGATCGTGATCGGCGAGCCGTTGTCGTGGACGAGGGCGCGAGCGATCGAGACGGTGATCGTGAACGTCACCGACTGGTCGTCGGCGAGGTTGCCGAGGCCGCAGGTGAGCGTCCCGGCCGGCGCCTCGGTGCACGGAATCGAGCTCGACACGTACGTCGTGCCCGCCGGGAGCACGTCCGTGACCTCCGCGTTGTCGGCCACGCCCGCGCCGTTGTTACGCGCGGTGATCGTGTAGGTCAGGTTCTCGCCGGCGAACGCCGGATCCTGACTGTCGGCCTTCGAGACCAGCTCCATGTCGGCGGTCGAGACAGTGAAGGCTCGGGTCGCCGGGGTCGGGTCCGTGTTCGCGCCGATGCTCCCGCGGACTCGGAACGTGTAGCTGCCGTCCGCCAGGTCCGACGGCGGCGTGTGGGAGTTGCCGGGACCCGAGCACGCGACCCAGTTCGGCGTGCCGGTGTCGACGGAGCACTGGTAGGTCGCTCCGGCGAGGCCCGGCTTCTGCGGGTTGTTCGGCTGGAAGTTCTGCGACGGAGAGCTGAACGTCCAGGTCGGCGTCGGGTCGTCGGTATTGCCCGGGCCGCTGTTGATGTTCGTGTCCGGAGCCAGCGCCTCGGTGTCCATCTCGGTCGCGAGGACCGCGTCGCCCACCTCGGTGCAGTCGGCGGCGACGATTCCGTTGGTGCCGGTGATGTTGGTGCACGCCTGGCGCAGCGCGTTGGCGATTGCGCCGTAGTCGCTACCGGTCGTGAGGATGTTGGTCTGCGCCTCGTAGTAGACGCGGACCGCCTTCTCGAGCCCGATCGCGGTGACCGTGTGAGTGTTGAACGTCCCTCCGTCGGTCATCAGGAACATCGCCTTGTTCGAGACGCCGCTGTTGCTGTGGACGCCGCCGTTGTCGAGGGTCCAGAACTTCCAGTTCGGGCTGGTCATCTTGTCGGGGTCGCCAAAGGGACCCGGTGCCTCCATGTCACGGAGCACGCCGCACGAGCCGGTGCAGTCCTCGCCGATCTGCCACCTGGTCGCCGCGGTGTCGGTGCCGGCGCCGTTGACCAGGTCGACCGCCTCCCCGAAGACGTCGGAGAGCGACTCGTTCATCGCGCCGGACTCGTTCGCGTAGACGAGGTTCGACTCGAAGCCCGTGACCCCGTGCGTGAGCTCATGCGCGACGATGTCGTCACTGACCCAGCCATCGCCGTAGAACGCCTGGCTCGCGGTCGCCGGCGTAAACGGGATGAACGTCGCGTTGTTGTACGGGCACGGATTCGCGGGGATGGTCGGTGGCGGCGGACTGGGATTCGGCATCGTCGCGTTGTCGCAGAACCGAACCGTGGCCGTCAGCTGCATCCCGGCGCCATCGAGGCTGTCCCTGGTCCAGCGGCCGTTGTAGAAGTTGTACGAGTCGCCGGAGAAGTCGTACTCCGAGTTGACGTCCGCGTCGCAGGCCGGCATGCAGACGTTCCCCTCGGTGCGGACGGCCGTCGTGCAGTCGACGAACGCGCTCCGCACGTTGTTGCTGTCGCAGACCTCACGGTTGAGCGCCGAGTGGACCTGCTCGTTGATCCGCACGACCTCGCCCGAGTTGGCGTCGACGAGCACCTGCTTGACGATCATCGGGTTGTCCGGCGCGTAGACCTGGACCTGTGAGGCGAGCACGGTCCCGCCCTCTTGGCCGAACAGGCTCGGGTCGTAGACGTGGAGGCCTTGTTTGTCGGCGTCGAGCTTGTCCTCGGCGGCGCCGGTTTCCTCGGCAACGGCCGAGATGGCCGCCGCGGCGGCTTCATCGCCCGTCAGCGCCGGGTCGGTGTCGAGCGCCGCTACCGGGAGCGCTTCGCCGCTGACCGAGAGGATCTCGTTCTCGGGGGTGAGATTGACGATCAGCTCTCCACCGATGACCGGGACTCCGTCTACCACCTGCTGCGCGCGGACGGCATTGCCGTCGCCGGCGCTCGGGGAGACGTCGACCAGGCTGAGCTCGTCACCGGCGATGCCGAAGGCATCGTCGTGCGCCTCGAGGTAGGCAAAGCCGGCCTCGACGGCGGGTGAGCCCGCGTCGATCCCGGCGGGTGGAGCGATCGGGTCACCGGGTTCGGTCGCGACGAAGACGACCGCGCCGGTGTCATCGCTGCGAGTGACGTCGGCATCGGAGCCGAAGCCGGCCTCGGTCGCCGCTGAGGCCACCGGCGCTGAGAGCGCCAAGGCCGCAATGAAAGCCCCTATCCCGCCGGCGATCCCAAGGGTCGCCGCGTCGGCCGACCGAAACCTCTGAGTGCTTTGCATGATCCCCCGATGTGTGGTGGTCGTGGTGACTCCGTGCGAAGCGCCACCTCCCGGCGCCTTCTACCCAACCTAACACCGGTTCGCGGGTTGTCAATGACGCTTTGGTCACAGATCCGGGGGTTTCGATCAAAATCCTGATGGAGCCCAGCATGAGCGCGAGAGAGAACCCAACGGAGCGGTAGCTGTGCTCCAGCATCACGGGCGGGCGGGTCGCGCAGGCCTCGACGACTTCGCGGGCGACGCGGTGTCGGGCGGCACGAGGGCGGCGGGTCGGGGCCAGAGCCGCGGCGCCCCGCCCGCGCAGCGAGCAGGCGGGACGTCATCTGCCCTGTCTGGAGTGTCACCGCGGCGATGAAGCGCGCCCGCACACCGCGGCCGAGGATCCCGTTCGCCCGCCGCGCCCACTCCAGCGTCCCGATCTCCCCCAGGAGTCCCATCTCAGTCTCGACACCGACCGAGCGGCGTGGTGGCGCGCGGCCCGTCAGCGGTGTAGACAGCGCCCTCGAGCCCGACCGCGCGCAGGTCGTCGTCGAGGATCGCTTCCACGTCGATCGTCAGCTCGATCCAGTTCGAGGCGACGACACCCCCGCCGGGAAGCTCGTCGTTCCAGGAGACGCCGAAGTCCTGGCGGTTCAGACCGCTCTTGAGCGCGAAGCCGATCCGGGTCATCTCGCCCTTGTTCTCGTCGCCCTCCCAGTAGGGCGTCCTCCACTGCCCGAGGTACTTGATGTCGAGCGGCACGTCCCGCGTCGCACCGCGGATGGTCAGCTCGGCGACGCCCTTGAAGTCGGTGTCGCCGACCCGCTCGACGAACCGGCCGGTGAACTCGATCCGCGGATGGTTCGCGACGTCGAAGAAGTCGGCGCTTCGCAGGTGCTCGTCGCGGGCCGGCTCACCGGTCCAGAGCTTGGTCGCGTCGATCACGCCCTCGAAGGGCGTGTCCATGCAGTCCTCGAGGTCGAAGCCGACCGCGCCGTGCACGTCCTTAAACGCCCCCCGGACCGCGGTCACCATCATGTGGCGCGCGGTGAACTGCGCAGCCGTATGCCCGGGCTCGAATGACCACCGCCTCATCTCGCAAACGACGCTACAGATGCGGTCAGGCGGGCTATCGGCGGGCCTGAGTGTGACGTGCGTCACACTTGTGCTGGCCGACAGGCGAGGCGTCGCTTAAGCTCGACATCCCCCGGTGTAACGGTCCGAGACAGACACAGAGAAGGAGTCCCGCAATGAGCGTCGCCCAGAAGGACGGGATCAGGACCGCCGCGCAGATCAGCTACACCGACCTCTATCGGCGGTGGGAGCAGTCGAACTGGTCCGCCTACGGGATCGACCTCTCCGGCGACCGCGCCGGCTGGGAGTCGCTCACCGACGTCCAGCGGCGCTCGGCGCTCTGGATCTACTCGATGTTCTTTTTCGGCGAGGACTCGGTCGCCGACAACCTTTCCCCCTATATCGACGCGGCGCCGACGGAGGAGCAGAAGTACTTCCTCGCCACGCAGCAGGTAGACGAGGCACGCCACGCGGTCTTCTTCCACCGCTTCTTCAGCGAGGTGATCGGCGCCGGGGACTCGATCGAGTCGACGCTCGCCTCCACCCTGCCGCGGCTCGGCTGGGGCTACCGCAACGTCTTCGGCCGCCTCGACCGCATGGCCGACAGCCTCCGCAAGGACCGCTCGCTCCCCAACTTCGCCCGTGCGATCGCGCTCTACCACATGGTCGTCGAGGCGACCCTGGCCCAGCCGGGGCAGCACTTCATCGAGGACTTCTTCGCCAACGAGGGAACGATGCCGGGCTTCAGCGAGGGAATGGCGAACATCTCCCGCGACGAGCAGCGGCACATCGGCTTCGGCGTCAAGGTGCTCTCCGAGTGCTTCGCCGAGTCGGAGGAGTGCAAGGACGCCGTCGCCGAGCTTTTGCGCGAGGTGATGCCCTACTCGCTCGCCGTCTTCGCGCCGCCGAACTGGGACCGCGAGTACACCCGCTGCTACGGCTTTGAGCTCGAGGACATCTTCGCCTTCGGGATGAAATCGGTGAAGACCAAATGGCGCGCGGCGGGGTACCCGCTGGAGGACATGCCGGGCGTCTTCCCGGTCGACCCCGAGATGCCCGACGAGGAGGTCGCGTCCCGCCAGCTGACGCTGATGCAGGCCGGGGTGATGGGCGAGCCGAACGGGCGTCCCGCCTCTTCGCCCGAGATCCAGCGGATCTACTTCGACATCGTCGAGCGGGTCGCGCAGAGCGATGCGGTCAACGGGACGCCGATGACGATCCAGTGGCGCTTCACCGACGCCGACCCCTGGCATCTGCGAATCGACAACGGCTCGACGGCCGCCTCGCCGGGCGAGGCTCCGGCCGCCGACATCACGATCGAGACCAGTTGGCAGGACTGGATCCGGATCTCGACCCAGGGCGAGAAGCCGGGCAGGCTGCTCCTGAGCCGCAAGATCCGGCCGCGCGGAAACCTCCGCAAGCTCGCCCTCCTGCCGAGGGTCTTCCCCCCGCGTCCGAGCCGCCTCGGGTAGTTGCGGGGCCTCACGCCGTTCGCGGTCGCGACGGCTTGGAACGCGGGCAACATCGGCCCGGCACTGACCGAGATCTCGGCCGATCTCGACGTCTCGCTGGCGACGCTCGGGCTGGCCGGCGGGAGCTTCTTCTTCGCCGGGCTCGTGATCGCGAAGCTCGGCGCCGCGCGACTGACGCGGGCGCTCGAGCCCGGCGGGGCCGCCCGGGCGGCCTGCCTCTGCGCGGTCGGCGGCAACGCACTGATCGCCATCAGCCCCCTCGTCGCCGGCGTCGCCGCCGGGCGCCTGCTCGGCGGGATCAGCCTCGGCCTCGCGCTGGTCCTCGGGCCCGTGCTCGCGCGCCAGGCGGGCGGGGTGCGGCTCGTCGGGCTGTTCGGGGCGGCGATCACCGTCGGCACCGCGGCCGGTCTCGGCAGCGGCGCCCTGCTGCGCGCGTTGGGCGTCGACTGGCGGATCGACTTCGTCGTCGCCGCCGTGATCGCGCTCGTGCCGCTCGCCGCGCTGTCCAGCCCCGCCCGGGGCGAGGTCCAGGCCGGCAGCGTCCTCGGTCTCGCCCGCCGGTCCGCGACCAATCTCGCGGCCTGGCGGCTCGAGCTCCTCTTCATGACCGCGCTCGGGATGCCGTACGTCCTCGGAATCTGGCTCGTCCCGTACCTGACCCGGGACGCCGGCCTCGCCGTCGGCTTCGCCGGCCTGCTCGGAGTCACGCTCTATCTCGCGAGCACCGTGTTGCGCCCGGCGGGAGCCCGGCTCGACGCGCGCGGCACCTCGCTCGGCCTCCTCGGCGGCATTGCGCCGATGGTGGCCGCGGCCGGCCTCGCGCTGATCGCGCTCGTCGATTCTGACGCGGCAACGGTCGTCGGCGTGCTCCTGGCAGCCGTCGGCTTCGCGATCCCATACGCGGCGATGTACGACGAGGCCGTGCGCCTCTTCCCGGAGGCGCGCATCGCCGCCGTCGGCCTGCTGAGCGTCGGCGGCAACCTGCTCCCGCTTCTGGTCACGCCGGTGATCGGGAGCGCGATCGCTTCGGGCGACGGCGACCTGGCGTTCCTGCTGCTCGCCGCGGTCTCGCTCACCGCCGGGCTGGCGAACCTGCGCCCGGCGGTGAGCTGACCGAGCGTCGGTCTACTCGATGTCGAATTCCTCGAGCTGGCCGAGCTCGTAGTGGGGCTCGCCCTCGGGACCCGGGATCGGACAGAGCATGGCGTAGCTGCCGGGCTCGATCGTGCCTTCGACCGGGAAGGTCTTGGTTTGACCGGGGCCGGCGCCCTTCTCGACGAACACCTCCGCCGAACCCTCCTTGCCCTGGAGCTCGACGACCTCGTCGAGCGTGAAGCCCTCGTTGATCTTCGCGTAGACGAGGAAGTGCGGCTCCTTCCCCTGGTTGTCGAAGACGACGCTCTTCGTATCCGCCGTTGGCGTCTCCGAAAGATCGAAGGTGTAGTCGCCGCCGGCGTCATTCGCCGTCAGCGTCACCTCCTCGACCGGCTCAGAGGCGGTCGTCGACGCCTCCTCGCTCGCCGTATCGCCCTCGTCGTCGTCGCCGCCGCAGCCGGCGAGGGCGCCGCCTGCGATCAGACCTCCGATTGCGAATGTGCACGCCGCAAGTCGCCAGTTCTCCATCAACTCCCCGATCTCCCCTTGACTGAATGGACTCCGAGAAAGCTACCGCCTTGTAGCGGCGGTGCCGAGCGGGCCGGACGACGGCTCAACGCATAGCCTCCCGATTACCGATCTCGAAGCCCGGCGCGCCCGCCGCGTCAGTGCGGGCACGGAGACGGGGTGCTTATCGGCCGCTCAGGATCCGGTCGTCGCGGGGGCCGGTGAGGTGGTCGTCGAGGTGTACTCGAACTCCTCCTCGGCGCCGAACAGCGCATCGAGGACGCTCTTTCGCAGGCCCTCGCTGAGGACGAGCGCGAGGATCGCGCCGGCGACCATGATCAGGAGCAGACGGCCCCAACGGCGCTTCTTCTCCTCCTCGCCCTTCAACCTGTGCGTCGCCTCGCGCATGTTCTCGGCCGCCGTCTTCAGATCGGCATGGAGCTTCTTGTCGTCGATCGCCGTGTCGATCACGTTGCCATTCGACGAGAGCCGCGCGTAGGCGTCCTTCGCCGATTCGAAGGCCGTGAGCACGCTGGCCCGCAGCTCTTCGTCGTCCACCACCCTGCGTAGGTAGGGGTTCGATCCCGCCGACGCCGCGGCGTCCCGCGCCCGCTGCGCCTTCGTCGTGCTCTTCGCCATTCGCCAACTCTCCTCGTCGAAAACCGTGTGGATTGCTGAGGATATACCCGACTTGGGGTCTGACGAACGGACGGGAACGAGGTCGGCTAGAGAAGCGCTGCCTCGAGCGCCTGCTCGATCCGGTCGACGTAGACGAACTCGAGGGCCGCGCGCTCGTGCTCGGGGATCTCGAGGATCTCGCCCTCGTTGCGCGACGGCACGATCACGCGCTTGATCCCGGCCCGCTGGGCGGCGAGCGACTTCTCCTTCAGACCGCCGACGGGGAGTACCTCCCCGGTGAGCGTGATCTCGCCGGTCATCGCGACGTCGGGGGCGACGGGCCGGCCGCTGACGAGAGAGGAGAGGGCGGTCGTCATCGCGACGCCTGCGGAGGGGCCGTCCTTCGGTACAGCGCCCGCTGGTATGTGCACGTGCAGGTCGTGGGTCGCGAACCAGTCGTCCCCGAGCTCCGTCGCCACCTCGGCGGCGTGGCTGCGAACCCAGGAGAGCGCCGCCTGCGCCGACTCGCGCATCACGTCGCCGAGCTGCCCGGTGATCGTCAGCTTGCCGGCGCCGCTCATCGCGGTGGCCTCGATGAAGAGCACCTCGCCGCCGACCGGCGTCCACGCGAGCCCGGTTGCCACCCCGGGATGCTTGGTCCGCCGCCGGGTCTCGGAGAAGACGCGCCGCCGCCCGAGCATCTCGCGGGCGCGCTTCGCGGAGACGGCCTGCTTCTCAGGCGCCTTGCCCTCGGCGACCTCGCGGGCGATCTTGCGGCAGACGCTGCCGATCTCCCGCTCGAGCTGCCGCACACCCGCCTCGCGTGTGTACTCCTCGGCGATCGCCCGCATCGCGGCGTCGGCGAAGGAGACCCGCGAGCGCTTCAGCCCCGCGCCCTCGAGCTGACGCGGGACGAGGTAGCGCTTCGCGATGTTGACCTTCTCCTCGAGCGTATAGCCGGCGAGCTGGAGCACTTCCATCCGGTCCTGAAGCGGGCCCGGGATCGTCTCGAGCGTGTTCGCGGTGGCGATGAACATGACCTCGGAGAGATCGAACGGGAGGTCGAGGTAGTGATCGCGGAAGGAGTCGTTCTGCGCCGGGTCGAGGACCTCGAGCATCGCGCTCGACGGGTCGCCGCGGAAGTCGGCCCCCATCTTGTCGATCTCGTCGATCATGAACACCGGGTTGCGGGTACCGGCGTCGCGCAGGGCACGCACGATCGTCCCCGGCATCGCGCCGATGTAGGTACGGCGGTGACCGCGGATCTCGGCCTCGTCGCGGACACCCCCGACCGAGATGCGCTCGAACTCACGCCCGAGCGCCCGCGCGATCGACTTGCCGAGACTCGTCTTCCCCACTCCCGGCGGTCCGACGAAGCAGAGGATCGGGCCGGTCGAGCTCGGGTTCAGCGAGCGAACGGCGAGGTATTCGAGGATCCGGTCCTTGATCTTCTCCAGGTCGTAGTGGTCGGCATCGAGGACCTCGCGCGCGTGGGCGAGGTCGAGGTTGTCATCGGTGCGGTCATTCCAGGGCAGCTCGACCATCCACTCCAGGTAGGTGCGGATGACGCCGTGCTCCGCCGCCGCCGCTGGCAACCGCTCGAGCCGGCTGAGCTCGCGGTCGGCCGCCTTGCGGGCATGCTCAGGCAGCTCCGCCTCCTCGACCCGGAGCTGAAGCTCGACCAGCTCGGCCTGCTCGGGATCGTCCTCCCCGAGCTCGCGCTGGATCGCCTTCATCTGCTCGCGCAGATAGAACTCGCGCTGGCCCTTCTCGATTCCCGACTCGACCTCCGACTGGATCCGGGAGCCGAGCTGAATCACCTCGAGCTCGCGCGCGAGGAGCTCGGAGAGGCGCCGCAGCCGCCGGGTGACGTCGACCTCCTCGAGCAGCTCCTGCTTCTCGTCCGTGCCGATCCGCAGCGAACCCGCGATCAGGTGGGCGAGCGCCGACGGGTCGTCGATGTTGGTGACCGCGAGCTGCAGCTCCTCGGGCAGGTACGGGATCTGCTCGATGATCTCGCTGAAGGTGCGTTGCACGTTGCGGGTCAGCGCCTCGAGCTCCGGCGAGGCCTCGACCTGATCCGGAAGCGGCTCGATCCGCGCGACGAGATACGGGGTCTCGGTCACGTAGTCGGTGATGCGGACCCGCTCGGTCACCTGGATGAGGACGCGGATCGTCCCGTCCGGGATCTTGACCATGCGGGCGACGGTCCCGGCGACGCCGACCCCATGGACGTCGTCGGGGCCCGGCTCGTCGAGATCCGGATCCTTCGACGCGACCAGCGCCAGCATCCGCTCGCCGGAGAGCACGTCGTTGATCAGCTTCACCGAGCGTTCCTGGCCGACGGCCAGCGGCGTCAGCATGTCCGGGTAGGCGACGGAGTCCTTGAGCGGCAGCACGGGCAGCGCCGAGGGGAGCGGCTGCGCGGGGCGAAGCTCGAGCTCCTCGTCGACCTCCGGCGTCTCGATCACCTGGAGCGAATCGGACACGTCCACCTACTCGATCGGCACTCGGCGCGTGACCTGGCCCGCGAGCGGCAGCTCGACGCGGAGGATCCCGTCCTCGTAGGAGGCCCGCGCGCGCTCGGCGATCACCTCGGTGGGAAGTTCGACGACGCGCCGGAACGGGCCCGCCTCGATCTCGACCTGCTGGTAGACGCGGCCTTCGGTCTCGGCCAGCGCTCGTTCGCCGCTGATCACGAGCTCGCGCCCGGAGACCTCGAGCGCGACCTTGTCGATGTCGACCCCGGCGAGGTCGGCCTTGACGATCACCCGCGGCCCGCTGATCCGATGGTGCTCGGCCGACCCCGAGGCGAGCTCCGGCTCCGCGCCGATCAGGTAGACGTCGATCCGTGGCGAGAACCCGCTGGCGCGGCCGGGAAGCCGGCCGCGTGCCTCGCTGAACGGGTCGCCGGCGAGTTCGTCCATCTCACGCCACACGCGCTCGAAATTGACAAGCAGATGGCGGGGACGGCTCATGGGCTTGGAACGTTATCTAGCTCACCGGGGCGCGCCGCGCGCAGTGGTCGACGAGACCGATCGGCTGCACGGCCCGGACTGTCGCAGTGGACCCGGGATGGGCTAAGGGGCGCTCAGATCTCGAAGACGTCGCCCTCGCGCGCCAGCTCGACCGGGGCGCCGAACCCCTCCGCCCCCTGCTCGCGGACCCAGTCGGCGTCGAGCTCGTCGGAGACGTGGGTGAGCACAACGCGCTTCGCCCTCGCACGCCGCGCGTGCTCGCCGGCCTCCGCCGGCGTCAGATGGCCCCGGATCCCGGTCCGCTCCGGGCGAGGCAGGGTGGCCTCGACGAGCAGCAGGTCCGTGTCCCGTGCGACGTCGACCAGCTCTTCGCAAGGCCGGCTGTCCGCGCCGAACGTGAAGCGGGAGCCGCTCGCCGTGGTGAAGTCGACGGCGTGCGTGAGGATGAAGTGAGGGACCTCGGCGAAGCGGATCCGAAGCGGCCCGACCTCGACCGTCGAGGTGGCGTCGTACTCCTCGACCCGGAACGCCTGCTCGATCAGCTCCTCGTCCCCCCAGGCGCCGACGACCGTGCGAAAGACCGTCCGCGCGGCGGGCGGCACGATCAGCCGCGGCCGCGCGGGATCGTCGGTGCCCGGATGGCCGGCGACCGGAACCGGCTGCTGGCGCGGCGCCAGCAGCAGCGCGTAGGAGTAAGGGACGAGATCGATGAAGTGATCGGCGTGGACGTGGCTGATCAGGACCGCGTCGACGTCGACGTAGTCGATCCGCTCGCGCAGCTTTCCGAATACCCCGTTGCCGCAGTCGAGCAACAAAGACGTGTCGCCCTCCTCGACCAGGTAGCCGCTGCATGCCCCGCCGGCATCCTGCCACGCGGGCGACTTGCCCAGCACCGTGATCCTCATCGCCGACAGACTATTGCCGCAAAGGGCGGGAACAACTTCCGGGGGCCCGGAGCAACTCTGGGCGTTTTGCGGAAATCGACCTCACGGCACCGGCGAACGGGTGGCATGATCGCCGCGCCGCAGACAAACCGAGAGGGGCGTATTCAGTTGATCGAGTCGGGGCAAGCGACAGAGATCGCCGAGGCACTGGGCCTACGGCGCAAAGGCACGGCGAAGCGCCGGCGCAAGAACGGGCGCAGCTGCGAGGACTGCTTCTTTCATCGGAACATGCTCTGTGCCCTCGATCTCGACGAGCCATGCTCGACCTTCCGCGCCGACAGCCCCGAGGGCCTCGTCCCACCCCGTCAGCCGGCCCTCCTTCTTCGCGACGCCTGAGCGTGCCTCGCCTAGCCGGCCGCCCCGGAGGGGAAGCCGAGGAGGCGGGGGCAACCTTTCTTATTAGGGTTGCCTAACTCGCCAGCCGTGGCACCGCCACGGTGGCTACAATGCGGCCGGGATGGCCCACGAGCGAACAGCCAGATTGAGCGCATCGCCGCCGCTCTTCCGGAGCCGGTTCCTCGACTTCTTCTCGCGCGTCCATCCCTCGGTCCCGTTGATCCTCTACGGGCCGGTGATCGCCGTGCTGTTCGTCGTCGGGTCGCGCGACGGCCAGGGCGCGCTCGAGCTCGTCCTGCTCGGCCTCGCCGGGCTCGCCCTTTGGACGTTCTCGGAGTACTGGCTTCACCGCAAGGTCTTTCACTGGGATCCCGACCACCCGATCGGACACCGGCTCCACTTCATCATCCACGGCGTCCATCACGACCACCCGAACGACAAGATGAGGCTGGTGATGCCCCCCGGCGCGAGCATTCCCCTCGCCGCCCTCTTCTTCGGCCTCTTCTGGCTCGTCTTCGGGATCCCGACCGCGCTGCCGCTTTTCGCCGGCTTTCTGATCGGCTACCTCATTTACGACTACACGCACTATTACCTTCACCATTTCGTGCCGAAGAGCGAGTTCGGCAAGCGACTGCGCGAGGCGCATATGCGCCACCACTTCCAGGATCACCGCTACGGCTTCGGGGTCTCATCCCCGTTCTGGGATGCGGTATTCCGCACCCTCCCGCGCACGCGCCGCAGCTGACTCCTGCCCTCACTGTTACTGTCACTGTTCATGTGACCGTTTGACTGACGGTTAAAAACGAAAGGGGCAGTTCGTGTCGAAGACGGTGGAAGAGGCGGCGAAACTCATTCGCGAGCGCATCCGCGAGATCGATGGAGAGCGCGCGCAGCTCGAGCGGGCTCTCGCCAGCCTCACAGGAGGGCGCGAAGGCCGGCGCGGTCCGGGTCGCCCGCGCACCGCGGCAGCGAGCGGCGCCCCGACGCGCAAGGGACGCCGCCGACGCGGCGGGACCCGCGCCGATCAGGCGGTGAAGCTGGTGACCGAGAACCCCGGCATCTCCGCCTCCGAGATCGCCGAGCAGCTGAAGATCAAGCCGAACTACCTGTACCGCGTCCTCGCGGACCTGCAAAAGGACGGCAGGGTGCGTAAGGACGGTCGCGCCTACCACCCCGCCTAGGACCGGCACCCGGCGATCCGACTCGTCGGTAGGATCGCGGGGTGGGCAGGCGGCTAGTCGTTGCAGCAGGGGTATCGATAGCGCTCGCGCTCTCGGGCCCGTCTGCGAGCGCGCACCCGCCGCCGACCGAGCAGAAGGTCAGCCCGCTGGCGATCCAGCAGGCGCTCGAGCCGCGGCTCGAGGCCACGAAGCAGGGTAAGTGCGGTCCCGGGTCGAGGCCCGAGACGGGGCTGCAGGGCCGGGTCAGCCGCGCCGATCACGAGAGCGGTCGCGCCGCGGAGGGCTACACCTGCAACACCGAGGTCGTCGGCACGTACGTGAAGGCGAACGCCATTCGGGACCGTCGGCGGCTTCAAGGTCGAGCGCTACGTCGACTCGACCGGCCACGAGTGCGCGTACTACGACACCACCCTGCTCTTCCCGACGAACGTCGCTCGACGTCGAGGCCGGTGTGAACGTGCTCGACATGATCAGACCCGACGAACCCGGTGCTGACCGACACGGCTGGTGACGCCGGCGATGCTCTCCCCGCACGAGTCGCTGGTCGTCAGCCAGGAGCGCGGCGTGCTCGCCGCGGTGCTCGGCAACCCCGCCTTCGCCCCGGGCGTCGTCGACGTCTACGACATCTCCGCAGGACTGCCGCCATCCGCGTGCTGCAAGTCCGTCGTCGCCGGTCGGGCATCCTCGGCCACGAGAGCGGCCTGCTCGCCGGACGGCAAGACCTTCTACTCGGCGTCGCCCGGGAGCCGGACGCTGGTCGCGGTCGACATCTCGCAACCCGTCGCTGCCGCGTGCCGCTCTGGATCGGCCCCTACGACTCCCACGGGCTCTCGCTCTCGGCCGACGGCAACCGCGCCTACGTCGCCGGCGACGGGCTCGGGGCTGATCATCCTCGACACCTCCGAGATCCAGGCGCGGAAGCCCGAACCCGCAGGTGCGCGAGGTCGCGCGGCTTCAGTGGGACTCGATGAGCATCCCGCAGAACGCGATCCCGGTGACGATCGACGGCCAGCCCGTACGTGGTCGAGATCGACGAGTTCGGCACCCTCGACGAGGTCGGCGCGGCGCGGATCATCGACATCGGCGACGAGACGCAGCCGCAGGTCGTCTCGAACATGCGGCTCGAGGTCCACCAGCCCGAGAACTTCGACGCGATCGCCGGCGACCCCGGCGCCGCAGCTCGGCCTGCAGGGCTACGCCGGCCACTACTGCAACGTCCCCACGCGCGTCGATCCCGGGATCGTCGCCTGCAGCATGATCCTCTCCGGCCTGCGCATCTTCGACATCCGCGACCCGTACAACCCGAAGGAGATCGCCTACTTCAACGCGCCGATCGCGCCACGGGTCGACCCCGGGCTTCGAGGCGAGCAACTGGGCGATGTCGAGCCCCTCGTTCGTCGCCCGAGCGCGGGGAGATCTGGTACACGGACGGCTATCAGCGGCTTCTTCGACGGTGCGGACCACCAACGGGGTCTGGCCGTTCCCGAAGTGCATGGGCAAGACCTCGACGCTGCCCGCGACCTCGAAGGGCGGCGAGGGCGGCGACGTCATCGCCGGCGGCCCGGTCAAGGACCGGATCTCGACGGCCGGCGGCAAGGACCTCGTCTGCGCGAAGGGCAAGAACGACCGGGTGAGAAGCGGCGGCGGCGCCGACCGCGTGCGGGGATCCGGCGGCAACGACCGGATCTCCGGTGGCGGTGGCCGCGACCAGCTCCGCGGCGGCAACGGCGCCGACCGCATCAGCGGCGGGCCGGGGCGCGACCGGATCGACTGCGGGGCGGGGCGCAGGGACGTCGTCAACGCAGGGCCGGCCGATCGCCTCAGCCGCTGCGAGAAGGTCGTCTAGACCCGAGAACGCAGACGCCCCCTCGGCGAGAAGCCGGAGGGGGCGTCGCGCCCTGCCTACGTGCCTACACCAACCCGAGTTCGGCGACGGAGTCGCGCTCGGAGCGGAGCTCGGCCGCGGTGGCGTCGATGCGCTCGCGCGAGAAGTCGGTGATCTCGAGTCCCTCGACGATCGAGTACTCGCCACCGGAGCATGTGCACGGGTAGCCGGAGATGATTCCCTCGGCGACGTCGTAGGAACCGTCGGCGGGGACGCCCATCGAGACCCAGTCTCCGTCCGGCGTGCCGAGGACCCAGTCGTGGACGTGGTCGATCGCCGCGTTCGCCGCCGAGGCAGCCGAGGACGCGCCGCGCGCATCGATGATCGCCGCGCCGCGCTTCGCCACCGTCGGGATGAACTCGTCCGCGATCCAGGCCTCGTCGGCGACCGCGTCCCAGGCCGAGGAGCCCTTGACCTTCGCGTTGACGAGGTCCGGGTACTGCGTCGTCGAGTGGTTGCCCCAGATCGTCATGTTGGTGACGTCGGGGACCGTCGCGTCGAGCCGCTTCGAGAGCTGCGCGATCGCGCGGTTGTGATCGAGGCGGACCATCGCGGTAAAGCGCTCGTTGGGCACGTCGGGCGCGTTCGACATCGCGATCAGCGCGTTCGTGTTCGCCGGGTTGCCGACGACGAGGACCTTGACGTCGTCCGCTGCGCCGGCGTTGATCGCCTCGCCCTGCGGCTTGAAGATGCCGCCGTTTGCCTCGAGCAGGTCGGAGCGCTCCATGCCCGGGCCTCGGGGACGAGCGCCGACGAGCAGCCCGAAGTTCGCACCGTCGAAGGCGGCCTTCGGCTCGTCGTGGATGTCGATGCCCGCCAGCAGGGGGAAGGCACAGTCGTCGAGCTCCATCGCGGTGCCCTCGGCGGCCTTGACCGCGTCGGGGATCTCAAGCAGGTTGAGGTGGACGCGCGTGTCGGGGCCGAGCATCTCGCCCGCTGCGATGCGGAAGAGCAGGGCGTAGCCGATCTGGCCGGCGGCGCCGGTGACGGTGACCTGTACGGGGGTTTCACTCACGTGGGGCTCGTCTCCTGTTCGGGGGTCGTTTGGGCGACCCGCGATGCTAGTGGCGGGGCTCAGCGAAGGTCCGCGCCGTGCGGCCGCGCTGTGTCCGCCGCGAAGCCGGCGCAATTCGGGTCCGCATCCACATACCCGGTACTCGCCCCGAATACCTCGCCCGCCCCGCGGAGCGACGCGCAGCGGACCCGCTCGCCGATCGTGTGGGAGACGTTGAAGAAGTAGTTGTCGTTGTCCACGGGCGAGATCTCGTCGCCGCGCTCGTTGAAGAGGGAGCGGCGGATCGGTTCGGGATAGGCGGAGTACGGCGCGATCAGGTAGCCGAGCTGGTCGTTGGCCAGCCCGAGCGTGATCTGTCCGCGCTCCCCCGGCACGCGAGCGGCAACGTTGAGGGCGATCTGCGGATACGCCTCGCCCGGGTAGGCCGAGATCAACAGGTCGCCGACGCGCGCGCTCGCCGTGACCGTCGAGATCGCCGGGCCGACGAACCAGGGCGGTGATGCCGAGCGGTTGAGGGGTGTACCGATCAGATCGCCGGCGAACTCGAAGCCGAGCAGGATGGGGCTCGTGGCGAGATCCGTGATCAGGTAGCTGCGCGCGGTGACACCGGGTGCCGCGCGGACGGGCCGCGCCTGCCGCAGCGCGACGGCCGCGCGGCGGACGACCCGGCGTGCGTACGTGCCGAGGGAGCACAGCGACGCTCGATCACCCTTGAGCGACCGGTTCGGGCAGCCGGCGTCGGCGGGCTGAGTACGCCCGAGCGTCGCGACGGTGACGATCCCGCGACCGCCCAGCCGACGCGCGAGTAGCGGGGCGGCGCGCTGCGGCCAGTCGCCGCTGATGCTGGTGTTGTCGCCCCCGAGCACGGTCGCGTGGGCGGAGAAGTTGAGCATCGTCGCGCGCGGTCGCCGGGTGCGAGGATCGATCGCCTGGAGCACCCGGACGTCGGAGTCCACGGGCTGGTTCGCGGGATCGGCGGCGAACTGATTCGTCAGCAGGTTCGCGCCCGGCGCCTCGCCGTAGAGGAGGATCGACCGGTGCGTCTTGCGCCAGGCGGCGAGGATGGCGTCGACGGTCCGGTCGAAGACATAGCGCCGGTAGGTCGCCGGCACGCCACCCCAGACGCCCATCATGTCCGCGCCGCTGTGCGAGTGGTTGGACTGGACGATGACCGACTCGGCGGGAAGCGCGCCGCCCGTGCGTCGCTCGACCTCGACTCGCATGTCGCTCAGGCCGGTGCTCTCCCCCCTTAGCGCCGCAAACCAGCCCTGCGTCTGCTGGTCGGCGATCGCGACGGCATCGTCGCCGCGGCGGATGACGATCGCGCGCGCGTCGACGCCGCGCCCGAGGATGCCCGTCGCCGCCCGGCCCTGAAACAGCGGCGGTCCGCCGAGGCCGTATCCCCCGAGGTTCACCGGCTCGCCCTGCCAGGTGCCATCCGGGTCCGGGTTGATCGACCGCTTGGCGACGCCGACCTCGTAGCGGGGCGCGTCGGGATACGGCTTCGCCGCGGCCGGGTCGGCCGACCCGGCAAGCGCGCAGACGCACAGGGTTGAGGCGAGTACCCGAACTCCGATCCCGCGAGCGGTCATACGCACAGGTTCACATGCGGAAGAGTCCGAGGAACCCGGCGACGGCGCGCTTCGGGCCCTCGATCCGGATCTGGTCGCCGTCGATCGCCGCATCGAGGTCCCGCCCGCGCCAGAGGAGCTCCGCCAAAGTCCCGACCTCGGTCTCGATCACGACGGTGGGATCGGCGGCGGCCCTGCGCTCGACCTCGAGCCCGTCTTCTCCTACCTCGACCCGGAATCGATCGTCGCCGAGCCGAACGTCATAGACGCCCGCGGCTTTTCCGGCCTTCGCCGGATCGAACATCGTCTTCAGCGCGAGCAGCATCGAGTCAGCGCCGAACACGGTGTCGGGGTCGAGGGGCAGGCCGGACCCCCAGCGGCCCAGCTCGATCAGGACGGGCTCGAGCGCCCGCCCCCGATCGGTGAGCTCGTAGACGCGCGCCGCCGCGGGCGGGTCGAGCTTGCGGCGGACGAGGATCTCGGCCTCCTCCAGGTCACGTAGCCGCTGCGCGAGCATGTCCGGGCTCGCACCCGGCAGCCCCGCGCGCAGGTCGGTGAAGCGCTTCGGACCGAAGAGCAGCTCGCGGACGACGAGCACGGCCCAGCGCTCGCCGAGCAGGTCGAGCGACCGAGCGACGCCGCACTGATCACCGTAGCTGCGCTTGCCGGTCATGCCGACACAATATCAATTTGATAGGACTTTCCATCTGAGTAGTTGGATTTTCCAATCAATCTGCTAGGGTGGCGGCATCAACCCACCCAAGGAGGACGAGCGATGAGCGAAAGAGACGGATACGCGGCCGGAGTCCCGTGCTGGGTCGACACCTGGCGCGAAGACGTGAACCCGGCAGCAGCGTTCTACGGCGAGCTCTTCGGCTGGGACGTCGTCGGCACGACAGCCGCCGGCGAGGACGCCTACGCGATGTGCCTCTTGCGCGAGCGTCAGGTCGCGGGCATCGGCTCCCCCCTGCCGGCGGCAGCCCGGAAGGATCCCGCAGCGTGGACCACCTACGTGCAGGTGGACGGCGTCGAGGAGACCGTGGCCAAGGTCCGCGAGGCCGGCGGGTCGGTCCTCGCCGAGCCGTTCGACAGCCTCGACGGCGGCCGGATCGCGATCATCGCCGACCCATCCGGCGCCGTCCTCGGCGTCTGGCAACTCGGCGAGCACGCCGGCGCGGAACTGGTCAACGAGCCCAGCGCCTGGGCGATGAGCTTTCTCATGTCACCCGATCCGGATGCGGCGGCCCGGTTCTACGGCGCCGTCTTCGGCTGGGAGACCGAGAGCTTCGGGCCGGCGACGATGTTCCGCCTGCCCGGATTCGTCGGTGGCGAGCCCTCCCAGCCCGTCCCGCGCGACGTCGTCGCCACGATGATGCCGGCGGCCGAGGGCCCGCCTGCCGCATGGGGTGTGAACTTCTGGGTCGCCGACGTCGACGGCGTCGCCGCGAAGACGAAGGAGCTCGGCGGTCAGGTGATCTCGGCGCCGGAGGCGATCGAGGGTCTGCCGATGAAGGAGGGCGTGATCGCGGACCCTGAGGGCGCGGTGCTCTCGGTGACCCAGCTGCTGGTTCCGCCGCAGGCGGGCTAACCCGCCTCCGCCGCGATTCGCGTCGTCCTCTCCGGTCGCGGCTTTGCCAGGCTCAGCGGCTCAGAACGGGCCGGCGCCGGCTTTCGTGAACTGGAGCGCCACGCCGTCGGAGAGGCTCGCCTCGTTGAACGAGAACTCCAGAGCATCCGTGCCGGCCGCGTTCTCGATCCCGACCGTCGCGGAGTTGCCACGCTCGCGGTCGCCGTCGATTCCGCGGTACTGGAACAACGCCCTTCCGTTCTCGTAGAGGACCACCTCATGGTCCCAACGCTCCGTCGACTCGAGCGGATATGGCTGCACGTTGTCGTACTCGATCACGAAGCGCCGGTTTGGCGCCGAGCCGAGCGTCCGCTTGCGGACCTCCGCACCGCTGGCCACGATCAGGTCGTCCCAGAACGGGTACAGCGCCGCGTTCGGCACCGCGGTGTTCGGGATCGCCGTGTTGCTGAACGCGCTGCTCGGGCCGCTGAAGGAGATGTACCCGTTGGTGGACACGTTCACCGTCGCATACGAGGTGCCGTAGAGCGAGAACGAGAACGGCAGCGACACCGCGAGCGACGAGTCATCGCCGGACAGGGCCAGCGGCGTCGTCCCGTCCACCCAGCTGGTCGGCTCCAGGTCACACCGGTGCCCGTAGGCGTCGACGATCCGGGTCAGTCCGACGTCGAAGACCTCGGTCCCGTTCACCGTGCGAGTCAGCGATCTCGGATTCGCACAGCCGGCGTAGGTGATCGTGAACGTGTAGACGCCGTTGGGCACGGCCGCGAACTCGTAGTGGCCGCTGGCGTCGGTGGTGTCGACCAACGGGGTGTCGTCGATCGATACGGTCGCGCCGAAGAGCGGCTGGCCGGACCGCACCGTACCGCTGACCAACTGCGTTGGCTGCTGGACCAGCCGGAAGTTCCGATTCGTCGTCACGCCGTCGCTGACCACGACGCCAGGCACCGTCTTCGTCTTGTACGCGAACTTCGAACCCGTCAGCGTGTAGGTCCCGACCGGCAGGTTGTCGAGCTCGTAGTGGCCGTTGGCATCGGTCGTCGCCGTATGCGGCGAGCCACCGTCCGTGGCGCTGACCGTCACCCCGGCGATCGGCGCGTTGGTGTCGTTGTCGCGGATGGTGCCCGCGATCGCGCCGCTCGGTCCGATCGGCGATGCGTTGACCGCCGCCAGGGCGTCGAGTCGGCCCTCGCCGAAGACGTTGTTGTCGTCCGCAGTACCGCCGCAGGTGAGGTCGCTCGTGTCGATCGCGGTGTCGTCCAGGATGGCCTGGGTTTCGGCGACGTCGCCGATCAGCGCCGGCGCCGCCGACCACATCAGCGCCACCGCGCCGGCCAGGTGCGGCGCCGCCATCGAGGTCCCGTTGAGGGACTGATATGCCCCGCCGTTGACGCTCGAGCGGACGTTCACCCCGGGGCCCGAGATGCTCGGCCTGATCTCGGTTCCCATGCCGGGTCCGCGGGCGGAGAAGCTCGCGATCGCGTTGCTGATGTCGTAGGCGCCGACGCCGTAGGCCGTCGCGTTATCGCCCGGCGATCCCGCGGTATTGCAAGCGGGGCCCGTATTGCCGTTCGAGAAAGAACCGAAGATCCCCGCCGCGGTCCATGCGTTGATGGTCGCCTGATACCACGTGTCTCCGCCACCACCGCCCCACGAGTTGTTGATCAGGTGCGGTCGCTTCGAGGGATCCGGGTTCGCGCCGCTCAGGTTCGTCGGGGCGAGCATCCATTGCCCGGCGGCGAGCAGGGATGTACTCGCGCAGGAGTTGGTGGCACAGCCCTTCGCCGCGATCCACTCGGCGTTCGGGGCGACCCCGATCTGGTTGGCTCCGCCGTCGTCGCCGACCATCGTCCCCATCGTGTGGGTGCCGTGGTTGTTGTTGTCGCAGGGCGTTCCCGCCGGGCAGACCGCCGTGCCATCGAACCAGTTGTAGTTGTGGTCGAAGGTGCCGCTGCCCAAGTTGCCCCGGTACTCGCCGACGAGCGCGGGGTGGTCGAAGTCGACCCCGGTGTCGATGTTGCCGACGACGATGCCCTCGCCTCGAACGCCGTGCGTGGCCCATACATCGTCGGCGTTGATGTTCGCGATCCCCCACTCGACCGCATTCACGCCGGCCTCGCGCTCGCCCTTGCTCGGCTCGGGGATCGAGTAGACCTCCTCCGCCTCGATCGCGCCCACGCCCGGATCGGATTCCGAGATCTCGAGCGCCTCCGCATCGCCGTCCCGCACCAGGACCCGGTTCGAGATCCAGAACGCCCGGTGCTCGTAGCCACCCGCGTCGAGCTGCTTTCGTAGATCAGCCTGGCTCGCGTCGGCTTGTCGCCGTGAGGCGGTCGTAGACGTACTGCCCCCGCTTGTCCCAGTCGCTGATCTCGTCGGCGCCGCTGAGATCGGCCTCGTCCTCGAACAAGACCCAGAAGTCGGTCGAGCCGCCTCCCGCGACCGCACTCGCAACGTCCGAGTCAACCGCTGGTCCGCCGGCCTGCGCGCCGTTTGCGACCGTGACCGCAGACGCAACCGTCAACACCACTGCCAGCCCGAGAAAACAAGCACGCGCGCTGGCAGCCCGCCCCGTCCGACCACTCAGCATCAACGTTCCCCTCTTCGATTGAAGACTGCTGTGGCGACCCTATGCGATATCCGGGCCCAAGTCCAGGACTTCGGTCACGCTTCGGCCATCGCCGCCTGCAGGTTCTCGTCGATCGAGGCGAGGAACTCCTGCGTCGTCTGGAAGTCCTGGCCTTCGCCGACGAGCAGCGCGAGGTCCTTGGTCATCTTGCCGCTCTCGACCGTCTCCACGCAGACCCGCTCGAGCGTTTCGGCGAACTCGGTGACCGCGGGTGTCTCGTCCATGCGCCCGCGAGCGGCAAGCGCCCGGGTCCAGGCGAAGATCGAGGCGATCGGGTTGGTCGAGGTCGGGTTGCCCTTCTGGTGCTCGCGGAAGTGGCGGGTGACGGTGCCGTGGGCGGCCTCGGCCTCGACCGTCTTGCCGTCGGGCGTCATCAGCACGGAGGTCATCAGGCCGAGCGAGCCGAAGCCCTGGGCGACCGTGTCGGACTGGACATCGCCGTCGTAGTTCTTGCAGGCCCATACGTAGCCGCCCTCCCACTTCAGCGCCGCGGCGACCATGTCGTCGATCAGGCGGTGCTCGTAGGTGATCCCGGCGGCCTCGAAGTCCGACTTGAACTCGGCGTCGTAGATCTCCTGGAAGAGGTCCTTGAAGCGGCCGTCGTAGCGCTTCAGGATCGTGTTCTTCGTCGACATGTAGACCGGGAACTCGCGGTCGAGGCCGTAGCGCATCGAGGCGCGGGCGAAGTCGCGGATCGAGTCGTCGAGGTTGTACATCCCCATCGCGATCCCGCTCGAGGGGAAGTCGAAGATGTCGATCTCGATCGGCTCCCCCTCGCTGCCCTCCTTCGGGGTCCAGGTCAGGGTCAGCTTCCCCTCCCCCGGGATCAGCGTGTCCTCGGCCCGGTACTGGTCGCCGAAGGCGTGACGGCCGATGATGATCGGCTTCGTCCACCCGGGCACGAGGCGCGGGATGTTCGAGATCACGATCGGCTCGCGGAAGATGACGCCGCCGAGGATGTTGCGGATCGTCCCGTTGGGCGAGCGGTACATCTCCTCGAGGCCGAACTCCTCCACCCGCGCCTCGTCGGGCGTGATCGTCGCGCACTTGACGCCGACGCCGTGCTCCTTGATCGCGTTCGCGGCGTCGACCGTGATCTGGTCGGAGGTCGCGTCGCGGCTCTCGATCCCGAGGTCGTAGTACTTCAGGTCGACATCGACGTAGGGCAGGATCAGCTGCTCCTTGATGAAGGCCCAGATGATCCGGGTCATCTCGTCGCCGTCGAGCTCGACGATCGGGTTCTTGACTTCGATCTTTGCCATCGCGCGGAGCGGGCGATGCTATCGACAGCCGGGCCGGGTCGGGGGACGATCGCCCCGCGCGGAGGTCAATACCCCGTCGCGACACTGGGCACGGTTAGATTGCGCCCATGCCTATCTCGAGCCGGATTCGCCGGCACCTCCGCGGAAACGTCATCGCCTACCTCGCGCTCTTCGTCGCCCTCGGCGGCAGCGCGATCGCGCTCCCGGGCAAGAAGACCGTCAAGGGGGACGACCTCGCCAACGGCGCGGTGAAGACCCGCGCGATCGCCAACGGGAAGGTGACCGAGTCGAAGCTGGCGCCGGGATCCGTGAACGCGGCGAAGCTCGCCGACGGTGCGGTCGTGCGGGCCAAGATCGCGCAGGGTGAGGTCACCGGCGGCAAGATCGACGTCGCCGCGGTCTCGACCCCGAAGCTGGCGGGCGACGCCGTCACCACGGCAAAGGTCGCGCCCGGCACCCTCGAGGCGAGCGACTTCGGCGCCGGCCAGATCAGCGACGGGTTCGTCTTTACCGACACCGCCAACCTCACCGGAACCGCGGACGCGGCCTTCCCGGCCGCGCCGCACGCCTACAACGCTCCCCGGGGCGGCCGCCTGTTGCTGAGCGCGACGACGACGGCAACGATCACCTGCGTCGCGGCCTGCGATCGCAAGATCGCGCTGTTCGTCGACGGAAGTTCCGCTCCGGTCCCCGGTTCGACCGTGGTCATCAGCGGTGGGGCCGGCGACACGGTGGTCCGAGATCTGACGAGCACCGGTCTCCTCGCCGTCGGCGCCGGCGCGCACACGGTCCAGGCCCGGTTCGTCGACTCAGCGCCGACCGTCACCGGCAGCTTCGAGAACAACTCGATCTCCGGGGTGCTGCTGCAGTCATGAACCGGTGGTAGTAGTGTTTCCTACGGTGCCGTAGGAAATGAGCTCCTCCGCTGAAACCCTCGCCCGCGCCGCCCGCCGCGCGCCCGAACCGCTGCTGCGCGCATCGCTGACCAGGCCCTTCCGGCGCTCGGTGATCGCCGGAGTCTTCCGCCAGATGCCGCGGCAGCTGAAGCCGTCGGCGGCAGCCGCGGACGCGACGATCCGGTGGGACCTGACCAGCGCCGGCGAGACCTTCGAGACGTGGTACCTCCTCTTCGAGGACGGCCGCTGCCGAACCACCCGCCGCCCACCCGAGCACAGCCCGCGGACCACGTTCACGGTCGAGGGTCTCGACTTCCTCCGTCTCGCGATCGGCGCCGAGAACCCGATGAGCATGTTCCAGTCGGGCCGGATCAAGATCACCGGCGACATCTTCTTCGCCGCGCAGCTGCAGTCCGCGTTCGCGATCCCAGCCACCTGACTCCGCAGCGCTGCCGGGCCGAACTGCCCGGAATCGCTCTCACCCTCTGAGCGTAAAGCCGGGCAGTTCGCTCTTGACAAAGATGTGAATTGTGGTTCACTTCTTTGAATGGCTTACCGAGCGACCGAGCGCACGGAGGCGCGCAAGGCTGAGGTCCGTGAGCGGATCGTGGCCGCAGCGCGCGGGCTGGTCGCCGAGGGTGGCTACGCGAATGCCTCGGTCGCGGCTGTCGCCGAGCGCGCCGGGGTCGCCACCGGCACCGTCTACCGCCACTTCCCCTCCAAGGCGGAGCTGTTCGCCGAGGTCTTCCGCAGCGCCTCGCAGCACGAGGTCGACGCTGTGATCGCCGCCTCAGCCGACGTCGGCGACTCGGTCGCCGGCCGCCTCGCGGCCGCGGTCGACACCTTCGCCCGGCGCGCCCTCCAGGGGCGCCGCCTGGCCTGGGCGCTGATCGCCGAGCCCGTCGATCCAGCCGTCGAGGCCGAGCGGCTCGTCTTCCGCCGCGCCTACCGCGACGCCTTCGCCGCCGTGATCGACGACGGGATCGCCTCCGGCGAGCTCCCCCCGCAGGATCCGGCGACGAGCGCCGCCGCCCTCGTCGGCGCGATCGGCGAAGCGCTCGTCGGCCCCGTCTCCCCCACCGCCACCGCCCATGACCCCGAATCCGTGATCGGCTCGCTGAAGGCGTTCTGCCTCCGCGCCGTGACAGGAAAGGAACCCGCCAGTGTCGACAGTTGAACAGCGCCCGTCCGCGTCCACCCACGAGGTCACCAACCAGGCGGCTCCACTCGAGGGCTACAACACCTACGAGGCCGACCGGGTCCTGACCGAGGCGCTGCGGCGCGAGGGTGGCGAGTGGGGCGAGGAGCGCGTCCGCGAGGCGGGCGCGTTCGCCGGCTCGGCGCGGGCAATTCGCTGGGGGTTCGAGGCGAACGAGAACCCGCCCAAGCTTCGGACGCACGACCGCCTCGGCAACCGCATCGACGAGGTCGAGTTCCACCCCTCCTGGCACGAGCTGATGCGCGCCGGGATCGCAAGCGGGGCGCACGCGCTGCCGTGGCGCGAGCCGCAGCCGGGCGCCCACGTCGTGCGGGCGGCAATGTCGGTCTGCTCGCAGGCGGAGGCGGGCGTGGGCTGCCCGATCTCGATGACCTACTCGGTGATCCCCGCGCTGCGCAAGCAGCCCGAGATCGCGGCCGAGTGGGAGCCGCGCTTCCTCTCCCTCGACTACGACGGCGAGCGCCTGCGCCCGGCCGCCGACAAGGCTGGCGCGCTCTGCGGCATGGGGATGACGGAGAAGCAGGGCGGCTCCGACGTGCGCTCCAACACCACCGTGGCGAGGCCGCTCAACGGCGGCGGGCCGGGAGGCGAGTACGCGCTCACCGGCCACAAGTGGTTCTTCTCGGCGCCGATGTGCGACGCCTTCCTCGTCCTCGCCCAGGCCGAAGGCGGGGTCTCCTGCTTCTTCATGCCGCGCTTCACCCCAGACGGGGAGCGCAATCCGATCCTGATCCAGCGGCTCAAGGACAAGCTCGGAAACCGAAGCAATGCGTCCTCGGAGGTCGAGTTCCGTGGTACGTGGGCGCGGCTCGTCGGCGAGGAGGGACGGGGCGTGCCGACGATCATCGAGATGGTCAACCACACCCGCCTCGACTGCTCGCTCGGCGCCGCGAACTCGATGCGCGCCGGGGTCGCGAACGCGATCAACCACACCTCGCAGCGCTCCGCCTTCGGCAAGGTGCTGATCGAGCAGCCGCTGATGCAGAACGTGCTCGCCGACCTCGCGGTCGAGTCGGAGGCGGCGACGATCGGCGCGCTCCGGTTGGCCAGGGCGTACGACCAGGACATCGCCGGCGACGAGAGCGAGCGCGCCTTCAAGCGGGTGGCGAACGCGGCGCTCAAATACTGGACCTGCAAGCGCGCACCGGTCCACGCGGCGGAGGCGCTCGAGTGCTTCGGCGGGAACGGCTTCGTCGAGGAATCCGGGATGCCGCGCCTGTTCCGTGAGTCGCCCCTCAACTCGATCTGGGAGGGCTCCGGCAACGTCCAGTGCCTCGACGTCCTCCGCGGGATGGCACGCTCGCCGGAGTCGCTCGAGGCGTTCCTCGCCGAGGTCGACGAGGGCGCCGGCGCGGATGCGCGCGTCGCCACCGCCGCGGCAGAGCTGCGCGGAGAGTTCTCCGACCTCGAGGGGATCGAGTCACGGGCGCGCCGCGTCGTCGAGCGGATGGCGCTCGCACTCCAGGGTTCCCTGCTGGTCCGCTTCGGCGACGATGCGGTCGCGGACGCGTTCTGCGCCTCACGCCTCGCAGGCGACGGCGGCCGCGCCTTCGGCACGCTGCCGGCGGGCACGGACTTCAAGCGAATCATCGAGCGCCACGCGCCGTTGCCGCTCGCGTGAGGATGGTGCGCTCTCGCGAGTACTACGCGGGTGCGAGCCGACAGCCAGTTCCCGGTCTTCGGCCTCTGCGAGTGCCCGAAGTAGGATCCGGCAATGGACTCTGAGCGCGTCGGCGTTGACGTCAGCGGCGGAATCGCCGATGTCGTCCTCACCCGCGGCGACAGGCACAACGGCCTCGACGCGGAGATGTTCGAGGCGATCGTCGAGGCGGCAGCCGAGGTCGCCGCCGACTCCGACGTCCGAGTCGCGGTCCTCTCCGGCGAGGGCCCGAGCTTCTGTGCCGGGCTCGACTTCAAGGCGGTGATGGCAGGCGGCGGACTCTCGCCCGACTCGCTCTTCAGCCGCGCGCCGGGCGACATCGCCAACAACGCGCAGCGCCCGGCGTTCGACTGGCATCGGCTCGAGGTCCCGGTGATCGCCGCGATTCACGGCGCCTGCCTCGGGGGTGGCCTGCAGATCGCGCTCGGCGCCGACATCCGGATCGCCACCGCCGACGCGAAGCTCTCGGTGATGGAGATCCGCTACGGCCTGATCCCCGACATGAGCATCACCACCAGCCTCCCGGACCTCGTCGGGATCGACGTCGCCAAGGAGCTCACCTGGACCGGGCGGATGATCAGCGGCACCGAGGCCCACGAGCTCGGACTCGTGACCCGGATCGCCGACGACCCGCGCGCGGCCGCGCTCGAGCTCGCCGCGACGATCGCCGCGCAGTCCCCGTCCGCAATCAGGGCCGGCAAGCGCCTCTTCGACGAGGCCTGGCGCGCCCCGGCGGCCGTTGGACTCGCGCTCGAAGAGGAGCTGCAGCGCACGCTGATCGGCGGCGACGATCAGGTCGCAGCGGTCACGAAAGCGCTCACCGGCTGATGCCGGCGCGCGGCCAGCTGACCCTTCTCCACATTCGCGGAATCCGGATCGGGGTCGACTACTCCTGGTTCCTCGTCCTCTTCCTGATCATCTGGTGGCTCTCGGGCTTCTACCGCGACGTCCTCGGCGTCGATGACGGGGCCATCGAGCCCTACCTGCTCGGGGTCGCCTCAGCGCTCGCCTTCTTCGCCTCGATCCTCCTCCACGAGCTCGGCCACGCGTTCGTCGCCGTGCGGAACGGAATCCCGATCTCGGACATCACTCTCTGGTTCTTCGGCGGCGTCGCGCGGATGACCCGCGATACCGACTCTCCCGGCACCGAGTTCAAGGTCGCGGTCGCCGGGCCCCTGGTGACGCTCGTGATCGCCGTGGTCTGCGGGGGCGCCGCGATCGCGATCGCCGGCTCTGAGGAGTTCTGGGACGCGATGACCCTCAGCGAGGGCGCCGACACCTCGGGCGGGCTCGCGATGCTCGCCTGGCTCGCCTCCATCAACGTGCTCGTCCTGCTCTTCAACCTGATCCCCGCGTTCCCGCTCGACGGCGGGCGCATCGCGCGAGCGATCGCCTGGCGGATCAGCGGCGACCGCGGCCGCGCGACCCGTTTCGCCGCCGCCGTCGGGCAGCTGTTCTCGTGGCTGTTCATCGCCTTCGGCGTCGTCTGGGCGATCTCGGTCGGCGACCTGATCACCGGCATCTGGTTCGTGCTGATCGGCTTCATCCTCGGGCAGTCGGCCCGCGGCCATGCCGCCCAATCGGAGTTCGCGAGCCGGATCGAGGGCATCCGCGTCGCCGACGTGATGGACGCCGACCCGGTCGCGATCCCGGAGAGCGCCAGCGTCGAGCAGGCGTTCGACGAGTTCTTCCTCCGCTACCGCTGGCCCTGGTTCCCGGTCGTGGACGCCGCCCAGCGCTTCCGCGGTCTGCTCGAGCGCGACGCCGCGGACGCGGTCCCGGAGCCGAGCCGGGCGTCGCAGTCGGTCGCCGCGCTGCTCGCGGGCGACGGGTCGGCCGTCCGCGTTGACACCGACGCCCCACTCGAATCGCTGCTCGGAAACGAGGAATTGCGGCGTCTCGGCGGCCTCGTCGCCGTCGACGCCGACGGGCGGCTCCGCGGGGTGATCACCGCCGATCAGGTCGGCCGGGCGCTCCGCGATGCGCTCACCAATCCGCTCCGCGGCTCCTCCGGTTAGTGACGGGAGTTGCATAAGGGTCGGGAAATCGGGAGGATTACCCCAACTCAACGAGGCGGTACCCGTGGGCGAGAGGCTGTCGGAGGGCGAGCGGACCAAGGATGGGCCGGAGCTGGATCCGGCTGTGCTCGGCGCGCGGTACCGCCGCGTCGCCTCCCAGCTTGCGGACGCCGAGCGGATCGCGGGCATCGGCGTCTGGGAATGGGACACCACCACCGGCGAGATGGTCTGGTCGGATGAGACGTTCCGGCAGTTCGGCTACAAGCCGGACGAGATCGAGCCGACCGTCGAGCGCTGGCTCGGGGCGATTCATCCGGATGACCGCGAGCGCTGCCAGCGGATCGTCGACGAGAGCTTCGCCACCGGGCAGCCCTACGAGTTCGAGCACCGGGTAGTCCACACGGACGGCAGCGTCGTCCATCTCCACTGCCGTGGCGACTTCGCGACCGACGACGGCGGCGCCGCGATCCGCGTCGTCGGAGCGAGCCAGGACGTCACCCAGCGGGTCGCCCAGCAGGAGGCGCTCGAGCGACTCGGCCGCCAGCGGGAGGCGATCCTCGAGTCCGCGGGCGAGGGCATCTGCGGAATCGACGCGGCGGGCTCGATCACTTTCGCGAACCCCGCCGCCGCGCGCATGCTCGGCCGCTCGATCGGCGAACTCGGCGGGACCCAGCTCTCCGAAGCAATCCTCGACTCCGACGGCATCGCGATCCCCTTCTCGCTCGCCGACGGGCGCCCGGCCGTGATCCGCGACGACGGCGCCTCAATCCGCCGCGGCGACGGCTCGCTCCTGCCGATCGAGCTCATCTGCACCCCGCTTCACGAGAACGGCGACGGTGCCGGCGGCGTCGTCTGCTTCCGCGACGCGACCGAGCGCCGCCGCTTCGAGGACCAGCTCGCCTACCTCTCCGACCACGACGCGCTCACCGCCCTCTACAACCGCCGGCGGTTCGAGCAGGAGCTCGCACAGCAGATCTCGTATGGGCTGCGCTACGAAGCCGCGCTCTCGGTCCTGCTGATCGACATCGACGGCTTCAAGGACCTGAACGAGACCCTCGGGCACCGCGCCGGCGACGATCTGATCCGATCCGTCGCCGAGCTCGTCCGCACCCGCCTGCGCACCGGAGATCTGATCGCCCGCATCGGCGGCGACGAGTTCGCGATCCTGCTCCCGGCGAGCGACCAGCGTTCAGCCGAGACCGTCGCCAACGACCTCCGCGAGACGATCGCCGTCCACCGTCACGCGGTCGGCGGCGAGGCGGTGCGGGTCACCGCGAGCGTCGGCGTGGCCACGACCGGGCGAGACGCGAGCACCAGCGAGCACCTGCTCGCGAACGCCGACATCGCCCTCTACGACGCGAAGGACGGCGGCCGCAACCGGATCGCCGTCTACTCCCCGGAGCGCCGCGGGCGCGAACGCGCCGCGGACCGGTTCGAGTGGGCGGAGCGGATTCGCCGGGCGCTCGCGGAGGACCGCTTCGAGCTCTACGCCCAGCCGATCGCCGACGTCCGCGGCAAGGTCTCGCAGTACGAGCTGCTGCTGCGGATGCGCGACGAGGAAGGGGCGCTGATCATGCCGAGCGCATTCATGCCCACGGCGGAGCGGCACGGCCTCGTCGGCGCGATCGACCACTGGGTGGTCGAGCGTGCGATCAACCTCACGGCCGAAAGCCAGCGGCGCGGGCGGCCGGTCAGGGTCGAGATCAACCTCTCCGGCCTCTCGGTCTCGGACCGGGCCACCCCGGACCTGATCGCCGCGCTGATCACCGCGGCGCAGATCGACCCCTCGCTGCTGGTCTTCGAGATCACCGAGACAGCGGCGATCGACAGCCTCAGCCAGGCGCGCGAATGCGCGCAACGGCTGCGCGGCCTCGGCTGCCAGTTCGCCCTCGACGATTTCGGCGCAGGCTTCAGCTCGTTCGTTCACCTGCGCCGCCTGCCGATCGACTACGTGAAGATCGATGGCGAGTTCATCCGGGGCCTCGCCGACAACCCGTCCGACCGGCTGTTCGTGCAGGCGATCGTGACCATCGTGCGCGGACTCGGCAAGCAGACGATCGCCGAGTTCGTCGAGGACGCCGCGGCGGCGGAGCGGGTGAAGGAGCTCGGCGTCGACTTCCTCCAGGGCTTCTACGTGGGTGAACCCAGGTCGACTGAGGACGGGCTGCCGCCAGACAAATAGGATCAGCGCGTGTCGGGTAGTGGGGATGCGACCGCTCTGGCTCCGGACTCGATTCGAGGCCGCTGGCTGCGTGAGCTGTGGGCGTCCTCGATCGGCAAGAAGATCGTCGTCGCCGTCACCGGGGCGATCCTCGTCCTCTACGTCGTCGCCCACGCCGCGGGCAACCTGAAGGCCTTCCAGGGGACGGGCGACAGCTCAGGCGCATCGCTCGACCACTACGCCGAGTGGCTGCGGACCGTCGGCGAGCCCGCCATCCCGCGCGAGGGGATCCTCTGGACGATCCGGGTGATCCTGGTTCTCGCGCTGATTCTCCACATCACCGCCGTGATCCAGCTGACGAAGCGAAATCACGAGGCGCGCCCGGCGGAGGGCAGACACGCGAAGAAGATCCGCCGCTCCCTCGCGTCGCGCACGATGCTGGTCACGGGCCTCTTCCTGCTCGCGTTCATCGTCTTCCACGTCCTCCACTTCACGACGCGCACGATCCACCCCACCGCGCTCGCCGAGGGCACCGTCTACCTCAACCTCTACCAGGCCTTTCACGAGTGGTATTTCGTCCTGCTCTACGTCGCGGCGGTGGGCGCCCTTGGCTTTCATCTGTGGCACGCGATCTGGAGCGCGACCCAGACGTGGGGCGCCGACAAGCCGAACCGCAACCCGACCCTGCGCCGGTTCTCGGCCGGCACCGCGATTGTCGTCTCGGTTGCCTTCGCCGCTGTCCCGATCGCGTTCTGGGTCGACATCCTCCCGGCGCCCCCGGGGGTGAGCGGGTGAGAACCCTCGACGCGCGCATCCCCGGGGGACCGATCGAGGACAAGTGGCAGGCTTGGCTCGACGATCACCGCCTCGTCGGACCGCGCCAGCGCGGCGACCACAAGGTGATCGTCGTCGGCACCGGACTGGCCGGCGCGAGCGCCTCGGCGACGCTCGCCGGGATGGGCTACCAAGTCGAGGCCTTCTGCTTCCAGGACTCGTCGCGCCGCGCGCACTCGATCGCCGCCCAGGGCGGAATCAACGCGACCAAGGACTACGCGAACGAGGGCGACTCGGTGAAGCGGCTCTTCGTCGACACGATGAAGGGCGGCGACTTCCGCGCCCGCGAGGCGAACGTCTGGCGCCTCGCGGAGACGTCGACCAACATCATCGACCAGGCGGTCGCCCAGGGGGTTCCGTTCAACCGCGAGTACGGGGGGCTGCTCGCCACCCGCTCGTTCGGCGGCGTTTTGGTGGAGCGCACGTTCTACTGCCGCGGGCAGACCGGGCAGCAACTCCTCCTCGGCGCCTACTCCGCGCTCCAGCGGCAGGTCGCCGAGGGACGGGCGCGGGTCCACAACCGCCACGAGCTCCTCGACGTCGTCCTGGTCGGCGGCGAGGCGCGCGGGATCATCGCCCGCAACCTGGTCACCGGTGAGATCGAGCGTCACGCAGCCGACTGCGTCGTCCTCGCCACCGGCGGCTACTGCAACGTCTACTTCCTCTCGACCAACGCGATGGGCTGCAACGTCACCGCGGCCTGGCGCGCGCACCGCCGCGGGGCGGCGATGGCGAACCCGTGTTTCACCCAGATCCACCCGACATCGATCCCGCAGAGCGGCGAGTACCAGTCGAAGCTCACTCTGATGAGCGAGTCGCTGCGAAACGACGGTCGCGTCTGGGTCCCACGCGAACCGGACGAGGCCCGCGCCCCCGAGGACATCCCGGAGGCCGACCGCTACTACTTCCTCGAGGAGCGCTACCCGCGCTTCGGCAACCTCGTCCCCCGCGACGTCGCCTCGCGGGCGGCGAAGATCGTCTGCGACAACGGGCTCGGGGTCGGCGGCACCGGACGCGCCGTCTACCTCGACTTCCGCGATGCGATCGCCACGCGCGGCGCCGAGACGATCGCCGGCCGCTACGGGAACCTCTTCGATATGTACGAGCGGATCACGGGCGACAGCCCGTGGTACACCCCGATGATGATCTACCCGGCGCCCCACTACTCGATGGGAGGCCTCTGGGTCGACTACGAGCTGCAGACGACGATCCCGGGGCTGTTCGCGATCGGCGAGTCGAACTTCTCCGACCACGGGGCCAACCGGCTCGGGGCGAGCGCGATGATGCAATGCCTCGCCGACGGCTACTTCATCGTCCCCCACACGGTCACGAACTGGCTCAGCGGCGTCTCGAGCACCGTCGACACCGACGACCCCGCCTTCGACGCGGCCGAGAGCGACGTCCGCGAGCGGATCTCCCGCTTGCTCGGCGTCGGCGGGACGACGCCGCAGACGGTCTTCCACCGCGAGCTCGGCGAGGTGATGCTCGACAAGTGCGGGATCACGCGCACGCCCCAGGGCCTGCGCGAGGCGATGGGTCGGGTCCGCGAGATCCGCGAGGCGTTCTGGTCGGACCTGAAGCTCGAGCCGGGGGGGAACGGCATCAACCAGACGCTCGAGAACGCGAGCCGGATCTCGGATTTCCTCGAGCTCGCGGAGCTCATGTGCCGCGACGCGCTCGAGCGCGACGAGTCCTGCGGCTGCCATCTGCGCGAGGACCACGCGACCGAGGAGGGCGAGGCGATCCGCGACGACGACGACCACGCCCGGGTCCAGGTGTGGGACTGGAAGGGCGAGGGCGTCGAGCCTGAGCTGACCTGCGAGAAGCTCACGTTCGAGGCGATCGAGCCGGTGACGAGGAGCTACAAGTGAGGGTGACCCTCAACGTCTGGCGCCAGGCAAACCTGGTGGCCGAGGGTGCGTTCGAGCGCTACGAGATCGCGGACATCGACCCGGAGGCCTCGTTCCTGGAGATGCTCGACGTATTGAACGACCGGCTCGTCTCCGAAGGCAAGCGGGCCATCGCCTTCGACCACGACTGCCGCGAGGGAATCTGCGGCTCCTGCTCGCTGGTGCTCGACGGGATCCCGCACGGCCCGCGCCAGGTGACCAGCTGTCAGGTCTACATGCGCGATTTCGCCGACGGCGCCGAGATCACGGTCGAGCCGTTCCGCAGCACGCCGTTCCCGGTCTTGCGCGACCTGATCGTCGACCGCTCGCCGCTCGACCGGATCATCGAGGCGGGTGGCTACATCTCGGTCAACGCGGGGCCGAAGCCGGAGCCGAACTCGATCCCGGTCCACCCCGAGATCCAGGAGGCGGCGCTCGACGCGGCGATCTGCATCGGCTGCGGCGCCTGCGTGGCAGCGTGCCCGAACGGCTCGGCGATGCTCTTCACCGGCGCGAAGCTGACCCACCTGAACCTGCTTCCCCAGGGCGACCCGGAGCGCTACCACCGCTCGCGCGCGCTCGTCCGCCAACACGACGAGGAGGGCTTTGGCGGCTGCACGAACACCGGCGAGTGCCAGGCCGTCTGCCCGCAACAGATCTCGATCAAGGTGATCGGCGAGCTCAACCGCGAGTATCGCCTGGCGATGCTGCACAAGCTGCGCGAGCGCCGCGGGCCACAGGACGCGCAGTAGGATCGGCCCATGCCCGAGACTGAGACCGAGACACACGTACAAGACGCCCCGCCGGCGACGAACGGACACGCCCCCAAGGGTCCGATGCTGGAGGTGAGGAACCCGGCCACCGGCGAGGTCGTCGGCAGCGTCGCTCAGCAGACGCCGGGGGAGGTCGCCGCGGTCGTCGAGCGGGCCCGCGCCGCCCAGGAGGGCTGGGCCGCGCTCGGCTTCGAGGGCCGCTCGAAGGTCCTTCGCCGGGCGCAGAAGTGGACGACCGAGAACGCCGACCGGATCGCGCGCACGATCGTCGCCGAGACCGGGAAGACCTACGAGGACGCGATCCTCGCCGAGGTCAGCTACGCCGCCGCCGGCTTCGGCTTCTGGGCCAAACACGCACCTCAGTACCTCGCCGACGAGAAGGTCTCGACCTCGAACCCCTTCGTCCTCGGCCGCCAGCTCGTCGTCCGCTACGCGCCCGCCGGCGTCGTCGGCGTGATCGGGCCGTGGAACTACCCGCTGACGAACTCCTTCGGCGACTGCATCCCGGCGCTCGCCGCCGGCAACGCGGTCGTCCTCAAGCCCGCCAGCCTGACGCCGATGACATCGCAGCTGATGCTCGAGGGGTTGCTCGCCTCCGGTCTCCCGGAGGGCGTCTACCAGGTGGTCGTCGGGCCCGGCTCGACGATCGGCGGCGCGCTGATCGACGAGGTCGACGTGGTCATGTTCACCGGCTCGACCGAGGTCGGCAAGCAGGTGATGCAGCAGGCCGGGAAGACGGTCACCCCGGTCAGCCTCGAGCTCGGCGGCAAGGATCCGATGATCGTGCTCGCCGACGCGAACCTCGAGCGAGCGGCGAACGCAGCCGTCTACTACTCGATGCAGAACGGCGGCCAGACCTGCATCTCGATCGAGCGCGTCTACGTGGAGGCGCCGATCTACGACAAGTTCGTCGGCATGCTCACGGAGCGCGTCCGCGAACTGCGCCAGGGCGCCTCGACCGACCCGGGAACCGTCGAGGTCGGCGCGATCACCTCGCCGGAGCAGGGCGACATCGTCGAGGCCCATGTCGCCGATGCGGTCGAGAAGGGCGCCAAGGTGCTCGTCGGCGGCAAGCGCCGCAACGAGGAGGGCGGCGGCGACTTCTTCGAGCCGACCCTGCTCGCGGACGTCGACCACTCGATGCTCTGCATGACGGAGGAGACGTTCGGCCCGACGCTGCCGGTGATGAAGGTCGCCGACGTCGACGAGGCGATCGAGCTCGCCAATGACTCGCCCTTCGGCCTCCAGTCCTCGGTCTTCACCAAGGACCTCGACCGCGGCAAGCAGATCGCCCGCCGAATCGAGGCCGGCGTGTGCTGCATCAACGACGCTTGCATCAACTACGTAGCGCTCGAGCTGCCGATGGGCGGCTGGAAGGAATCGGGCCTCGGCACGCGCCATGGTGCCGGCGGAATCCGCAAGTACACCCGCCAGCAAACCGTGGTCACGACCCGCTTCGCGCCGAAGAAGGAGCTGCACATGTATCCGTACAAGGCGCGGACCTCGAAGCTCATCCGCCGCGCCGTGCAGTTCCTCTACGGCCGCGGTAAGCGCGCCTAGGCAGCACCTCATCTAGCATCCGCCGCCGCACATGCCTCGCCACGACGTCCTCGTCATCGGCGCCGGCCTCGCCGGCCAGCGCGCAGCCCTCGCCGCCGCGCAGGAGGGCGTCAGCGTGGGCATCGTCTCCAAGGTGCATCCCGTGCGTTCGCACTCGAACGCGGCGCAGGGCGGGATCAACGCGGCGCTGCAGGAGGGCGACTCGTGGGAGTCGCACGCCTTCGACACGATCAAGGGCTCCGACTACCTCGGTGACCAGGACGCGATCGAGATCATGTGCCGCGAGGCGCCGGAGGAGATCCTCCACCTCGAGCACCTCGGCGTCCCCTTCCACCGAAACAAGGAGGGCAAGCTCGGCACCCGGGCCTTCGGCGGCGCCTCCGCCGCGCGTACCTACTACGTCGCCGACATCACCGGCCAGGCGATCATGCACGTCCTCTACGAGCAGCTGATGAAGCACTCCGACGACGTCGACCGCTACGAGGAGTACTTCAACAGCGCGCTCGCGATCGACGAGTCGGGCGCCTGCGTCGGCGCGGTCATGCGCAACATCCGCGACGGCTCGACCGAGCTCTTCGAGGCCAAGAACGTGATCCTCGCGACCGGCGGCAACGGCCAGGTCTGGCAGCCGACGACGAACGCGCTCATCTGCACCGGCGACGCGATCGCCCTCGCCTACCGCGCCGGGGCGGCCGTGATGGACATGGAGATGATCCAGTACCACCCGACGACTCTCGCCGGCAAGGGCTTCCTGATCACCGAGGGCGCTCGCGGCGAGGGCGCCCATCTGCTGAACGCGAAGGGCGAGCGGTTCATGGAGCGCTACGCGCCGAACAAGATGGAGCTCGCGTCGCGCGACGTCGTCTCCCGCGCGGAGCAGACGGAGATCAACGAGGGCCGCGGCTTCCCCGACGGCACGGTCGCGCTGGACATCACCGTCGTGCCGAGGAAGCGGATCCACGAGGCCCTGCGCGAGATCGTCCTCGTCGGCCGCGACTTCGCGGGCGTCGACATCACCACCGAGCCGATCCACATCAAGCCCGGCAACCACTACACGATGGGTGGGATCAAGACGGATATCCACGGGGCCACCGAGATCCCGGGGCTGTACGCCGCGGGCGAGTGCGCCTGCGTCTCCGTCCATGGCGGCAACCGCCTCGGCGCCAATTCCTTGCTCGACACGCTGATCTTCGGCAAGCGCTCCGGCATCCACGCCGCGGAGCGCGCGAAGGAGACGGCCGCGGGCCGCGCGCCGAAGAGCGCGCTCACCGACGAGCGGGCGCGGGTCGATGAGATCTTCAGCCGCGAGCGCGGCTCCGGGCGCCGCGTCTCCGAGATCCGCAAGGAGCTCGGCCAGACGATGGACCGCTACGTCGCGGTCTTCCGCGACGCCGAGGGGATCCAGAAGGCGCACGAGATCGTCAAGCGCCTCCAGGAGGAGGCGACCACGGCCTACATCGACGACCACTCGAGCGTTTTCAACCAGGACCTGCTCGGAGCGCTCGAGCTCCGATTCATGCTCGACAACGCCGAGCTCGCCTGCATCGGCGCCCTGCATCGCGAGGAGAGCCGCGGCGCCCAGTTCCGAACCGACTTCCCGGAGCGCAACGACGACGAGTGGCTGAAGCACATCAACCTGACCCTGAACGGCTCAGGCGACGAACCCGAGATCAACTACTCGGAGGTCACGATCACCGACTGGCAGCCAATGGAGAGGACCTACTAGGGATGGCCAACTACACGCTTCGAGTCCGCCGGCAGAAGCCCGCCGAGGCCGGCCAGGGTCTCGCCGAGCCGTACTGGGAGGACTTCGACGTCGACCTCGACCCGACGCTCTCGGTCCTCGACGGCCTGCTGCAGGCGCGCGACCGCGACGACGGCTCGCTCTCGGTCCGCTGCTCCTGCCGCGCCGCGATCTGCGGCTCCTGCGGGGTGAAGATCAACGGCGAGTCGACCCTTGCCTGCAAGACCCAGCTCGGTGAGGCGCAGCATGCCGCCGACCGCCATCCGCGTCCCTCGGCTGACAGCCATACGCCCGCAGGCGAAGCCGAGGACGTGGGGCAGGTGATTCTCGTGGAACCCATGGGGAACATGCCGGTGCTCAAGGACCTGGTGACGGACATGGAGTCCACCCACTGGACCAAGATCCGCCGGGTAACGCCGTGGCTGCTCGACGACGGCGACCCGCCGGAGCGCGAGCGCGTCGTCCCGGCCGAGTCGATGGTCGACATCACGCAGACGATCGCCTGCATCCAGTGCGGCGCCTGCGTGTCGGCCTGTCTCTCGCTGGAGGTCGACCCCGATTTCATCGGGCCCGCGGCGCTGGCGAAGGCGTACCGCTTCGTCGGCGACCCGCGCGACGTCGAGGGTCGCGAGCGTCTGTACGACCTCGCCCAGGACCCGCACGGAATTTACGACTGCACGCACTGCTTCTCGTGCATCGACGCGTGCCCCAAGGGCGTCGCGCCGATGGACCAGATCATGCGCCTGCGCCGGGCCGCCGGCGACGAGGAGATCGCCGACAAGAACAACGGCCACAGCCACGAGATGGCCTTCGTCAAGATCATCGAGAAGAAGGGCACGCTGGACGAGTCACTGCTTTTGCAGGAGTCCTACGCGTTCGGAATCAAGGGGAAGCTGATCCCTAAGATGAGCGCGATCAAGGGCCTCGTCGGCTCGCTGCCGACCGCGATCCGCGGGATCCGCACCGGCAAGATGCGCTCGCTCTCGAAGCTGATCCCCGGCGTCCACCCGAAGCTTCCAGGCGACGCCCAGGGCCAGGTGAAACGGATCTACGAGCACACCGAGGAACACTCGGAGGAGCTCAACCTCTACATCGTCGGCGAGGACGGCGATGCCGAGCCCGAGCCCGACGAAACGAAGGAGTTGGCATGAGCATGAAGCTGGCCTACTGGCCCGGCTGCGTATCGCGTGGCTTCACCCCCGAGCTGCACGGCTCGATGTCGCTCGTCGCCGACAAGCTCGGGATCGAGCTGGTGACGCTCGATCGCGCCAACTGCTGCGGCGCCGGCGTGATCGCCGAGCACAACCAGGAGCTCGCCGACTCGCTCAACGCCCGCACGTTCGCGCTCGCCCAGTCGACCGGCCTCGCGATGATGAACATCTGCTCGACCTGCCAGGGCGCGCAGTCCGAGTGCCAGCAGCGCCTCGACGCGGACGCCGCCTACCGCGCCCACATCAACGAGCTGCTCGCGCCCGAGGGCCTCGAGTACCAGAAGGGCAAGGACGGCTTCGAGAACAAGAACTTCCTCTGGGTCCTGGTCGAGGACTACGGCCTCGATCAGCTGAAGCAGAAGGTCGTGCGGCCGCTCGGCGGCCTGCGCGTCGGTCCGTTCTACGGCTGCTACGTGATCCGGCCGAAGGAGCGCCTCGGCTACGACGAGCACCCCGAGCGCGACCTCTACCTGGAGAAGGTGATCGAGGCGCTCGGCGGCGAGGTGGTCGAGTACGACGGCTCGCGCAAGTGCTGCGGCTTCCCCGTGATCACGATGAACAAGGACACCTCGCTGCGCCAGGCGGGCACGCACGTCGGCGACGCCCTCGACCAGGGCGCCGACTGCCTCGTCACCCCCTGCCCTCTCTGCCATCTGAACCTCGACATGCAGCAGCCGGAGGCGGCGAAGATCGTCAACCGCGATCTCGGGCTCGCCGTCCTCCACCTGCCCCAGCTCGTCGGCCTGGCGCTCGGCTACGAGCCGAGGGAGCTCGGGATGCGCAAGCACATCGCCAGCACCGGGTGGGTCGAGGAGCGACTCGCCGGCGTGCCGGTCTAGGGGTTCGGCGAATGGCACACGAGGAGTTCAACGCCCCGCCGCCGCCGCCCGAGGTCGAGCAGGCCGCCCTGCTGGGTCACATCGAGGACGCGGTCAGCCTGTACATCAAGTTCACCGACGTGGAGCCCGAGGTCGCGCGCCAGGTCGTCGAGAAGCTCGCCGACGGCTGACGTTCACGGGTTCAGGGGCGGCGCGACCTCTATGCTTGCCGCGGAGCGCCGGGAAGTCTGGTCGGCAAACGAGGTCTGACCATGCCGCCTAGCGACAACTCTTCCGAACGCCGCATCGGCCGACGCTTCAAGCGTCCGTGGGTGCGCTCGAAGCGCCCGATCCCGCGCAAGGTCGTGCGGCCCTTGGAGCGCTTCCTGAACGAGGAGGCCGGGAGCGGTGGCCTGCTCCTCGCGGCCGCGGTTCTCGCCCTCGTGTGGAGCAACATCGATTCCAGCTCCTACGAGGAGTGGTGGACCACGACGCTGTCGATCGATCTCGGCAGCCTGAAGTTCGACGAGGACCTGCGCCACATCGTCAACGACCTGTTGATGGCGGTGTTCTTCTACGTCGTCACGCTCGAGGTGAAGCGGGAGTTCCTGTTCGGATCCCTGCGGGAGCGGGCAACGGCCATGGTGCCGGTGGCGGCGGCGCTCGGGACGATGGTCGGCGGGGCGCTCGTCTACGTCGCGGTCAACATCGACGGCGGCGTCCTGCAGGGCTGGGCCGTGCCGATCGCGACGGACATCGCCTTTGCCCTCGCCGTGCTCGGGGTCGCCGGCCGGAGGGCACCGCCCGAGTTGCGCGCGTTCCTGCTCACGCTGGCGGTAGTCGACGATCTCGGCACGATCGCCGTGATCGCGGTCTTCTTCAGCGACGGGATCTCGCTTGCGTGGCTCGGAGGGGCTGTGGCCGTGGCGTTCGGCGTCTTCGTCATGCAGCGCATCGGGATCCGCTACATGGCGGCCTACGTGATCGCGGCGGGGCTCTTGTGGATCACCGTGTTCGAGTCGGGCGTCCACGCGACGATCGCGGGCGTCGTGCTCGGCTTCCTGACCCCGGCCGTCGCCTTTCACCGGCGCGAGCCGGCGGCCGAGGAGATCGGCAACCGTCTCACCGAGATCAGCGAGAGCGCGAACGAGGAGATCAGCGAAGCGAACATGTGGGAGACGTCCCGGCTCGCCGGGGAGGCCGTGTCCCCGCTGGCGCGGATGGAGGGACAGCTTCATCCGTGGAGCGCGTTCGCGATCCTGCCCCTGTTTGCGCTCGCCAACGCGGGCGTCACGCTCTCGCCCTCCGAGCTCGGGGACGCGTTGACGAGCCAGGTCGGCCTCGGCGTCATTCTCGGCCTCGTGATCGGGGCACCCGTCGGGGGCATCCTCCTGGCCTGGCTGGTCGTGCGGGCGACGCCGACCCGCCTGCCGGATGGCCTCGGCTGGTCCCACATCGCCGGCGTCGCTCCGCTCAAGGGCATCGGGTTCACGGTGGCGATCTTCATCTCCCTGCTCGCGTTCGACTCCACGCTTGCCCAGGAGCAGGCGAAGGTCGCGATCCTGATTGGCTCGACTCTCTCGGCGCTGATCGGCTACATGGCACTGCGGCTCGCCGTGCGCGCGTTCGGCACCGAGAAGGCGGACGGCTGAGTGGCCGTCGCCATCGCCACATTCCTGATCGCCCTCGCGCTGATCGCTTCCGAGCGGATCCACCGAACGAAAATCGCGCTCCTGGGCGCGGCGGTCGTCGTCCTGTTCACCGGCGACGCCTTCGACCAGGAACACGCGATCGAGTCGATCGACTTCAACACGATCGGCCTCCTCGCGGGGATGATGATCCTCGTCTACCTGACCCAGCAGACGGGGATCTACGACTACATCGCGATCCGCGCCGGTCAGATCTCGCGCGGCCGACCCCTTTATGTCGTCCTGGCGCTCGCCGGGACCACGGCGCTGCTCTCCGCCTTTCTCGACAATCTGACGACGATCCTGCTCGTCGTCCCGATCACGTTCCTGCTCGCGGACGCACTCGACATCGACCCGATTCCGCTCGTGGTGATCGAGGTGATCGCGTCGAATATCGGCGGCACCGCGACCCTGATCGGGGACCCGCCGAACATCATCATCGCCGGCGCCACTGACCTGTCGTTCAACGACTTCATCGTCAATCTCGCCCCCGTCGTGCTGGTCGCCTTCGTCGCGGTGATCGCGCTGCTCTACGTGATCTACCGACCGCAGCTCCAAATCGAGGAGAAGAACCGGCGCCTGGTGATGGAGCTCGACGCCGCCGCATCCATCCGCGATTCGAAGGAGCTGCGGCGCACGGTCCCGGTGCTCGTCCTCACCGTGCTCGCCTTCTTCGCCCACCAGGCGCTTCACATCGAGCCGGCGACCGTGGCACTGACGGGCGCGGCCATTGGGCTCCTGGTGACGACGATCCCACTCGAGGAGGCGCTGTCGAAGATCGAGTGGCCGACGCTCTTCTTCTTCGTCGCCCTCTTCGTCATGGTCGGGGCACTCGAGGCGACAGGGGCGATCGGGGAGGTCGCGGACGCCGTCAAGGACGTGACCGGCGGCGACCGCACCGCGGAGCTGTTCGGGGTGATGTGGACGGGCGCGATTGGCTCGGCCGTCGTCGACAACATCCCCTTCACCACGGCGATGATCCCCGTCGTCAACGAGCTGCTCGCCGGCCGGACGGACGATGCGTACTGGTGGGCCCTTTCGCTCGGCGCCTGCTTCGGCGGCAACGCGACGATCATCGCCGCAGCGGCGAACGTCGCCGCGGCCGGGCTCACCGAGCGGGCCGGTTCGCCGATCGGGTTCGTCAGCTTTCTCCGGATCGGGATCCCGGCGACACTGCTCTCACTCGTGATCGCAAGCGCCTACGTCGGCGTCAGATACATCATCCTCTGAGGGAGGAGACCCCATGCCCGACTCAATCGTCAAGGAAGCCATCCGCGAGATCACGCCGCTCGGCGCCGATGAGCAGGTCGGGCCGGCGGCGCGGAAGGTGATCGAAGCCGGCCTGCCAGCCCTCCCGGCGGTGGACAACGGCAAGTTCGTCGGCATCTTCGGCGAGCGCGAGTTCATGGCGGCGCTCTTCCCCGGCTACGTGCGCGAGCTCGCCTCTTCGGCGATGATCGGCCGCTCGATCGACGACGCGATCGAGCGCCGCGAGGGCTGTCGCCTCGAGCCGATCCGGACGTATCTGACCACGGACCATGTCCTCGTCGAGGACCAGTACTCGGACACCCAGCTCGCCGAGCTGTTCCTGCATCACCGAGTGCTGATCATCCCGATCGCGACGGAGGGTCGGGTGCACGCCGTCGTCACGCGCGCTGACTTCTTCCGCGGCCTTGCGGCAAAGCTCGGCCAGTTCAGCGACGTCTGAGCCGGAAGCGAATCAGCCGAGCTGCCGCGGTGTCGCCGGCGACCCGGCGAATGAACGCATGGCCGCGCGAGCCCATCAGCCGGCGTCCTCAATGGTCCAGTCGGCGTAGGTGCCGCAGAGGGCCCGGCCATCCGCTTCGACCGCACCCGCGGCCGGCGAGAGCGCGAGCTGCCCGAGGTGCGCGGTCGAGTGGGCGCCGAGCAGACGCCCGGCGAGCGGCAGATCTTCGACCGAGGCGCTGATCCGCGCCACGGCCGGGGCGTCGGTGAGCACCTTGCCCGCCGGCCAGAAGGGGGCGGTGCCGCGGTAGTCAAGGTTTCCGGGCAGCTCCTCGAGCTCGATCGTGTTGCTGCTCGGCGTGGCGATATCGAGGGTCACGGGCCTCGTCGAGTCGTAGCGCAGTGAGACGAGCCAGTCGCCGCGGGGCAGGTCGAACGCGATCGTCGCAGGGTCGTCGCCGCCTTCGATCGTCGCGGCCGACCACTCCGAGGCCGGCACGGTGAAAGGCTCCATCGGGAACGTCGCGCCGGTGAGGCGATCGGGCCGCGTGCAGCTCAGCGGCCCACCGGGCTCCGGTCCCGTTTCGGCGGGCTGCCGGTCGAGGACTTCCTCTCCTCGGCCCCGCCGCCAGAGGGCGTAGCCGGCGGTCTCCTCGACGATCTCGTAACCCGGCGGCGGGCCGCTCGCATAGCCGGCCCGGGTCGTGAGCACGTAGGGGAACTCGGCGAGCGTTTCACCGTCCACGGCGTCGAAGTCGAACTTCGACCCCACGTCATCGAGTTCGAAGTTGGGTTCGACGAAGCAGTCCCGGCAGCCGTAGAAGTTCCGCAGATGAGTGAACGGCCGCGAGCCGCGCAGCTCGTACAGGATGAAGTTGTCGCGGCCGAGAAAGAGCAGTTTCTCGCCCTCGACCAGGGGACGGATCTTTGCAAGCTCTTGCATGTGGTCCTCGGGGGCGACGGGCGCCTGGCGCAGGATGAGGAAGCTCGAGACGGCGGTGGCCAAGGCGACCGCGGCGGCGAGCGCCGTCAGTGCGCGCGTCCGGACGACCAGCAGGCCGCCGAGGATCACCAGCGTGATCAGCGGGGCGAGGATCGCGATCGCCTTCGCCGACGTGTACACGGTGCCCCAGGCGCGGGCGAAGACGTAGAGCCCCACCGCCGCGAGGAGAGCGGCGGGAATCGCGGACCCATGCCGGTGGATCCAGCGCGGCAACGCGAGCACCAGCCCGACGAGCCCGACGAGCGCACCGGCGTAGAAGGCTGCGGCTGGCAGGCTGCCGGCGCCCGCCGGGAGCCGGAACTCGCTCGTCGGCCAGATCCCGAGCGCCGTCAGCGGGGAGACCTGCTCGCGCAGGTTGCCGAGCCCGCCCTCGTTCGCCGTGTCCGGGTCGAGGGCGCGGAAGTCCTTGAAGTCGAGGAGGCGCGGCATCTCCGGCGCGATCAGGATCAGCAGGGCGACCACGCCGATGCCCGTGGCAATCAGCGTGCCGCGATCGATGCGCATCCCGCGGACCATCTCGATCGCGCCCCAGGCGATCGCTGTTCCCGCAAGCCAGGCGACCCCGGGGAACGAGTAGACGTACACGGTTCCCGCGGCGAGCACGCCCAGCGCAACCGCATCGCGCGCCCCCTTCACCCGCCCGAGCAGGAGCGCGAACGCGAGCAGAAAGAGCGCGAGGATCGGCTCCTTGAACGCCTCCTGCGCGAGGTACGCCGCGGCCATGTAGGGCAAAGAGACCACGACGGCACAGAGCGCCCGCGGCCAAGGCCGCAACCCCCCAAGCGCCTCGAATGCCACCAGCGCCGTGAGCATCGGAATCGCCAGCACCAACCCCGCGAACACATCGATCGAGCTCACATGGAGAAGCGTCGAGAGCCCTGCGACCAACGCATGCGGCCCAAGCGGATATCCCTGGTCGATGAACACCGGCTCGGGCCGGAACCGCTCGTCGATCCAATCCGCGATCAGCAGATGAGAGGCCATGTCGTCGTTCACCAGGCCAACGCCCAGGATCCCGACGGCCCCGGCTGCAATGAAGGGCAACGCAGCAAAGGCGGCCGCCAGGACCCCAGCTCCGAGAGCGGGGCCGAGACGCAAGAGGCCCGAAGGAGACGCTTCGCAATCCATGCTCGCGCAGTCCTCTCCATGCTGTGGAGCCTCCTTCGGACCTCCACCACCCCGACCCCGCCACGCAATCGTGGCGGCGGACACAGCCAGAAGGAGGCCAACGCAGGTAGCGATCGCGGTGCCACGTGCGTCGAGAGATGCGGCAATGCCGGTGAGGACCAGGATCAGGGCAAGCCCCACCGGCCCGGCCAGCCAGGTCCACCCGCGACCGCAGCACAACAGAACCGCCTGGCCTAAAAGCAACGACCCCGCGACGATCAGAATCGCCGAAGCGATCGCGGCAAGCATCGGCGGATTGTTCTACGCCAACGGCGTGAGCACCGTCTCGGCGAGGTGCTCCAGATAGCGGTCGGAGGCCCCGGGCCGGTCGTCGCCCGGTAGCCGCATCGCCTGCTCCGGATGGGCGTAGTTGTGCGCGGTGTCCTGGACCACGAAATAGCTGACGCCGGTTCGCTCCCGTCGTTCGGTCAGCCGCTCGCGAGCCTGCTCGGGCGTTCCGGTGAGGAAGATCATCGCCGCGTCCTGATCGGCAGGGGCGACGCCGGTCGCCTCCTCGACCGCCGCCTGCGGACCGGTTGGATCGTCCGCGACCGCCGTGTGGGTGATCTGCGTGCTGAGCTCGAGCGCGTCGGGGTCCCGCCCCGCGGCCTCTGCCGCGCTCCGGGCGATCGCGACCTTCTCCTCGTAGTGACCGATCGTGGCGCCGGCCGCCCATCCTTCCCAGCCGATCTTGTCGCCCTCGATCGCGGGGAACATGCTGACGATGTCGGCCTGGCGGCCGGCCAACGCCAGGGCGTGCGGCTTCGTCGCGCCGACCAGCAGACGCGGCATCACCGGCAGCGGCAGGTCGAGAACCGACGGAGCCTCCTGCAGCGCGACGTGCTCCCCCTCGAACGTCGTCGTCTCCTCGGTCCAGAGGCTCCGGATCGCCGTCAGCGTCTCATCCAGGCGTGCGAGCCGCGCACCGGCCCGGTCGAAGTCGAGGCCCGCCGCCCGGTAGTCGTCACCCGACCATCCAGCTCCCAGGCCCAACTCGTAGCCGCCGGCTGCAATCGCCGCGATCGTCGCGGCTTGCCGGGCGAGGACGATCGGTTGGTAGAAGCCGGCATCGAGCACCGTCGTGCCCACTGCCGCGCGCTCGGTAGCGGCGGCCACCGCCGCCTCCCCCGCGATCGGGTCCCAGCCGCGGAGCATCACGTGATCGGCCCAATGGATCGCGGAGAACCCGAGCTGCTCGTACCAGCGGACCCGGTCGCGCCAACCATCGAACGGCAGCTCGGTGACCTGGACGGCAAAGCGGAAGGGATGGGCCGAGGACATCGCCATCGAACTCGTTCTAAAAGGCGGCGCCGGCGGGGACCCGGACGAGATCGCGCTCGACCAGCAACTCGGCGACCTGCACCGCGTTGGTTGCGGCGCCCTTGCGCAGGTTGTCGCCGACCAGCCAGAGATTGAGGCAGCGCTCGCGCGAGGGGTCGCGGCGGATGCGGCCGACGAGCACCTCGTCGCGGCCGTCCGCGTCGATCGCGAGCGGGTAGATGCCCTCGCTCGGGGCGTCGGCCACGATCACGCCCGGTGACTTCGAGAGCAGCTCGCGGCAATCCTCCGGCGAGAGCCCCTCGCGCGTCTCGATGTTGATCGACTCCGAGTGGCCGGTGACGACCGGAACGCGGACGCAGGTCGCTGAGACGCCCATCTCCTCCTCGCTGACGCCGAGGATCTTGCGCGTCTCGCGCATCACCTTGCGCTCCTCGGTCGTGTAATCGTCGCCGTCGGCGAAGTTCTCGACCTGCGGGATCACGTTGTAGGCGATCTGGTGGGGGAACTTCTCGATCCTGGGCGGCTCGCCGTTGAGCACGGCGCGCGTCTGCTCGTGGAGCTCGTCGATCGCCTGGCGCCCGGTGCCCGACACCGACTGGTAGGTCGAGACGACGAGACGCTCGATCACGGCGGCGCGGTGGATCGGGCCGATCGCAACCACCATCGCCATCGTCGTGCAGTTCGGGTTCGCGATCAGGCCGTTGTGGGCCTGGGCGGCGTCGGCGTTGACCTCGGGGACGATGAGCGGGACGTCCTCGTGCATGCGCCAAAAGCTCGTGTTGTCGACCACCACGGCGCCCGCCTCGACGAAGCGCGGCGCCCATTCGGAGCTGATCGCGCCGCCGGCCGAGGAGAGCACGAGGTCGAGGCCCTCGATCGACCCTTCCTCGAGCACCCGGCACTCGATCTCGCCGCCGGCGAAGGGGATGCGCCGCCCGGCCGACCGCTCGGACGCGAACGGGACGACCTCGCCGACGGGGAACGAACGCTCCGCGAGCACCTCGAGGATCGTCTGGCCGACGGCGCCGGTCGCACCGACCACGCCCACACGAAGGCTCATGCCGCCTCCTCCTCGGTGTCGTCGTCGGGCCGCACGCGCGGGCGATGCTCGCCGGACGGATCCTCCTCGCGCACCGCGTCGGCGCCGAGGTCGAAGGCCTCGTGGATCGCCTTCACCGCGCCGGGCACCTGGTCGGCGGCGATCACGCAGGAGATCTTGATCGGCGAGGTGGAGATCATCTCGATGTTGATGTCGTGGGCGCCGAGCGTCTCGAAGACCTTTGCCGCGACACCCGGGTGGCTCCGCATCCCGGCGCCGACGATCGACACCTTGCCGACCTCAGGGTTCGTCTCGATCCCGTCGCCCGCCTCGATCGGCGCGAGCACGTCGGTCGCCTGGCCGAGGTCGTCCCTGGCGACCGTGAACGAGAGATCCGCCTTCTGGTCGGCGGAGATCGGCTCGTTCTGGATGATCATGTCGACGTTGACGTTCGCGTCCGCGAGGGCGCCGAATACCTGCCCGGCGACACCGGGCTCGTCACGGAGGCCGGTCAAAGTCACGCGTGCCTCGTAGGCGTGCGTGACTGCGGTGACCATCGGCTGCTCCATCGTCTCTTCCTCGCCCAGAACGAGGGTACCGGGGGCGTCCTCGAACGAGCTGCGGCAATGGATGCGGACGCCGTGGTTGCGGGCGTACTCGACCGCACGCAGCTGCAGCACGCCGGCACCCGAGGAAGACATCTCGAGCATCTCGTCGAAGGAGACGTGGGTGAGCTTGCGCGCCTCGGGGACGATCCGCGGGTCGGCGCTGAAGACGCCGGCGACGTCGGTGTAGATCTCGCAGACCTCGGCGCTGAGCGCAGCCGCGAGCGCGACCGCCGTCGTATCGGAGCCGCCGCGCCCGAGCGTGGTCACGTCCTTCGAGTCGCCGGAGACACCCTGGAAGCCGGCGACGAGGACGATCCGGTCCTCGGTCAGCGCGCCGCTGATGCGGTCGGCGCGAACATCGAGGATGCGCGCCTTCGTGTGGGAGGAGTCGGTGACGATCCCCGCCTGGGAACCGGTGAGCGAGATCGCGCTGTGGCCCATGTCGTGGATGGCCATCGCGCAGAGCGCACACGAGATGCGCTCGCCCGTCGAGAGCAGCATGTCCATCTCCCGCGCCAGCGGGCGCTCTGAGATCTCGTACGCGGCGGCGACGAGGTCGTCGGTCGTCTTCCCGCGTGCCGAGAGGACCGCGACGACCTTCTTGCCGCGCTCGCGCGCGTCGACGATCCGCTTCGCGGCGCGCTTGAGATCGTCCGGGCTCGCGACCGAGGTCCCGCCGAACTTCATCACCACTGTCTGGCCGTCAGGAGGCATCGGCCGTCTGAGAATACGATCGCCGCTCCGATGGAGGATGCGTGGGGCAAGGGTCAGGGCGGCGGCGCACCGGCGCGGGAGCGCCGGCCACTGCTTGCCGTGCTCGTCTTCGGCGCGATCGGAGTCGCGATCTGGTTCGCCTTCTTCCGCGGTGACGGCGACTCCGAGGAGCCGGCGGCGCCTCCCGCGGGTGCGGTCGCGGAGGGGACCTCCGAGCTCGTCTCCGGGTTCACCGACGAACAGCTCGCCGACCAGGTCGTGCTGCTCGGATTCGACGGCGCGGACGAGACCACGCCCCTGATCGAGGACCTCGAGGGACGCCAGCTCGGCGGCGTCCTCGTCCGCGCCGAGAACTGGCTCGGGGCCGATCCGGGGCGCACCTTGATCGAGGCGATCCGCGCCGCCTCGGCCGCCGGCCCGGCGCCGCCCCTGATCGTCGCGGCGCACGAGGGCGGCGAGTACCGCTCGTTCGCCGACCTGCCGCCGGAGGAGACCGAGCTCCAGATCGGCGACTCGGCGTCGGTCACCGCGGCCGAGGATTGGGCCGTGCAGACGGCCGGCGGGCTGCGCAACGTCGGCTTCGACCTCAACCTGTTCCCGGTCGCCGACGTCGCCACGCTGGACGCGCCGATCGCCGAGCGAGCCTTCTCCGACGACCCCGTCCTCGCCGCCGACCTCACCGCGGCCGCCGTGCGCGGCTGCAGCGCGGCGCTGCTCGCCTGCGCGCCGCTCCATTTCCCCGGGCTGGGCGCCGCGTCGCAGGACACGAGCCGGGGCCCGGCAACCGTCGCCCTCGACCCGGCCGGGCTTTCCGCCCGCGACCTGGAGCCGTTCCGCGCGGCGATCCAGGCGCAGGCGCCGGCGATCGTGCTCTCGCTTGCCTTCTACGCGGCCTACGACCCGGTGACCCCGGGCGCGTTCACCGAGGCGATCGCCACCGACCTCCTGCGTGGCGAGCTCGGGTTCGCCGGCGTCGCGATCACCGACGACCTCGGCGCCGGCGCGGTCAAGTCCGCTTACGAGGTTCCCGATGCCGCGGTTGCGGCGCTCGCGGCGGGCGCCGACCTCCTCCAGATCGCCGATCCCGCCGACCAGGACGGCGTGCGCGAGGCGATCGTGGCCGCCGTCGCCTCCGGTGGGCTGCCACGCGAGCGCCTGGTCGAGGCGGCCGGCCGCGTGCTGGAGCTGAAGGAGTCTGTGACCGAACTCACAGGCTCCGATATCGCCCCCTGATATATACCCCGGTTCACCCCGCCGGTCGACTGATGATGAACCGCCTCGCAATCCTCGCCGACCGCCGGGCCCGCTGGCTCACGATCGCTGCCGTCGTCCTCTTCGCCGCCGCCGGCGTTCTCGGGGCCGGGGTCGCCGACAAGCTCGACCCCTACGGCGCCGAGGATCCCGGCACCGAGAGCGTCCGGGCCGACGACCGGCTCGAGGCCGCAGGCTTCCGTGACACGGGCGTCGTGGTCCTGATCGAGGACGCCAACCCTCGCACCGCTGCGGGGAAGGAGCGGGTCGCGGAGATCACGCGGCTGGTCGAAGGGGACCAGGACGTCGCGGCGGTTACCGGGTACGCGAACACGACGTCACGGGACTTCATCTCCAAGGACGGCGACTCCACCTACGTCGCGGTCGCGCTGAGCGTGACGGACGACGCCGAGGTGCAGGACGCCGGCGAGCGGATCGTCGACGCCCTCGAGGACGAGGAGGGCGTCTCCGCGGGCGGCTTCGCGGTCGCCCAGCTGCAGACGAACGAGAACGTCGAGAGCGACCTGCGCACCGCCGAGCTCTTCGCCTTCCCGATCCTGTTCTTGCTCTCTCTGCTCTTCTTCCGCGGCCTCGTGGCCGCCGCGCTGCCGCTGCTCGTAGGTGGACTCGCGATCGTCGGCACGTTCCTGCTTCTGAGCATCGCCGCCGAGCTCACCTCGGTCTCGATCTTCGCTCTCAACGTCGTCACCGGGCTGGGCCTCGGCCTCGCGATCGACTACAGCCTGTTCATCGTCTCCCGTTACCGGGAGGAGATCGCCAAGACCGGCCCCGGCCTGCAGGCAATGAAGCGGACGATGGCCACGGCGGGCCGCACCGTGCTCTTCAGCTCGATCACGGTCGCCGGCGCGGTCGCCTCGCTCGCCGTGTTCCCGCAGCGCTTCCTCTACTCGATGGGGATCGGCGGTGCGCTTGTCGCCCTGATGGCCGCCGCGATCTCGCTGCTCGTCCTTCCCGCCGTCCTCACCTTGCTGGGCAACCGAGTCAACGCCCTCTCCCCCGCGTTCCTGCGCCGCCGCGCCGAGCGCGACGCGAGTCAGACCCAGGCGGGCTTCTGGTACCGGCTCTCGCGCTTCGTCATGCGCAAGCCGCGCCGGGTGGCGATCGCGGCGTCGACCCTCCTCATCGCCCTCGGCATCCCCTTCCTGTCGCTCGAGACCACGTCCGTGGACGCCCAAGTGCTGCCCGAAGACGCGAGCGCGCGCCAGGTCGACAACGCGCTGCGCGCCGACTTCCCACCCTTCCGCGACTCGCCGGTGACGGTCGCGGTCGAGGGACGCGCGCAGGCCGAGGGAATCGCCGAGCGGGCCAAGTCGCTACCGGGCGCCGCCGCGGTGAAGCCGCCGCGGGAGCTCGACGGCGGGCTCTACGCCGTCGATGTGATCTCCGCCAATGCGCCGCTCAGCGACGAAAGCCAGGAGCTCGTCCGACGGCTCCGTGACCTCGCCTCGCCCGCTCTCGTCACCGGGTTCACGGCGCACTTCATCGACCTGCAGTCGAGTCTCGGGGGTCACCTGCCACTCGCCCTGCTGATCGTCTTCGCCGTCACGTTCACGGTTCTCTTCCTGATGACCGGGTCCGTGGTCCTGCCGCTCAAGCAGGTGCTGATGAACTTCCTCGGCCTCAGCGCGACCTTCGGCATCCTCGTGCTGATCTTCCAGGACGGCCGGTTCGAGAGCCTCCTCGGCTACACCAGCCCCGGAGGACTGGAGTCGACCAACCTGATGTTCCTCTTCGCCGTCGTCTTCGGCCTCTCGACCGACTACGGCGTCTTCCTCCTGGCGCGCATCAAGGAGGCCCGCGACGGCGGGTACTCGGACTCGGAGGCCGTTGCGGTCGGGCTCGAGCGCACCGGCCGCATCGTCACCGCGGCCGCGCTCCTGTTCTCGGTCGCGATCGGCGCCTTCGTCACGTCGCAGATCATCTTCATCAAGGAGCTGGGGCTGGGCACCGCGATCGCGGTCCTGATCGACGCGACGATCATCCGCGCCCTGCTCGTCCCGGCCCTGATGGAGCTGCTGGGCAAGTGGAACTGGTGGGCGCCGGGGCCGCTTCGACGCCTGCACGAGCGGATCGGCCTGTCCGAGGGCTAGGCGCGTTCTTACGAAACTCCTCGTCTCCTCTCACGCTCGTTTGAAGCTGCGCGCGCACGATCGGTAGCGAGCCGGCGGTCGAAGCCGGAACGTGACGAAAGGATGGAAATGAGGAAAGCGATCATCGCCTCGGCGATCGCAGCGCTGGCGCTCGGCGGCGCCACCATGGCATTCGCCCAGGGCAACGCGAAGTCGATCGAAGACGACGGGGCACGAGCGGACGTAATCGCGATCGGGCCGCCGATCGGGATCGGGCCCGGAGCGGACGACTTCGCCGCGGACTTGTCGGAGAAGCTCGGTATCGAGACCTCGGCGGTCGAGCAGGCCCTGGAGGAGATCGAGGCCGAACGCATCGACGAGCGCCACCAGGCGATGGCCGAGTCGCTCGCCGAAGAGCTCGACGGCGTCGACGTCGAGGCGATCAAGGACGCCCTCGCGGTCTCCGAGGAGCAGATGCACGCGCGGATGGAGGACGCGATCGCGAACGGCGAGCCCCCGGCACCGGGTGAGTTCGCCGCGACGATCGCCGAGGAACTCGGCCTCGAAACCGCCGAGGTCGAGAAGGCCCTCCGCGCGGGCGCCCAGGCGACGTTCGAGGCCCACGGCGAAGGCGAGGACGGCCGGTTCGAGTTCCGGATCGGCCCCGGTCCGGGCCCGATGGGCGCCGCGGGAATCGCCCCGCTCCCGCCCCCGGGAACGCTCCCCGGCTAGGCCTCGACCGAGCGGCGGCCTGCGAGCGCGCGGCCGAGGGTGACCTCGTCCGCGTGCTCCAGGTCGGCGCCGACCGGGAGGCCGCTGGCGAGCCGGGTGATCGTCACCTTGCCGCGCAGCAGGTCGGCGAGGTGATGGGCGGTGGCCTCGCCCGTCGTCGTGGGGTTGGTCGCGAGCACGACCTCCTCGACGTCCGACGCGTCGACGCGGGCGACGAGCTGGGAGATCTTCAGATCCTCGGGGTCGATCCCGTCGATCGGCGAGAGGGCTCCCCCGAGCACGTGGTAGAGGCCGCGGTACTCGTGCGTGCGCTCGATCGGGATCACGTCGGCGGGCTGCTCGACGACGCAGATCAGGGACGCGTCGCGGCGCGTGTCCTGGCAGACCTCGCACCGGGGGCCGACGGAGAGGTTGAAGCAGACCTCGCAGAGGCCGACCTTCTCCTTCACCTCGCGGATCGCGCTCGCGAGCGCCGCCGCGTCCTCGTCCTCGGAGCGCAGGACGTGGAAGGCGAGCCGCTGTGCGGTCCGCTGCCCGATCCCCGGCAGCTTCGAGAGCTCGTTCACGAGGCGGTTGATCGGCTCGGGATACATCGCGAGGAAGCTACTGGCCGCGGCGGTCTAGATTCCGCCCGCGTGGCGCTTCCCGAGGGCTACAGCCTGAACGACGAGGTCCCCTCCGTGGCCGATTACTGCCGCCTGCGCGCGGAGTCCGGACTGACCCCGCGCAGCCCGGAGGCCGCGGCCGTGGGGCTTCCGAACACCTGGGCGGCGGCGATCGTCCGGGCAGGTAGCGGCGAGGTCGTCGGAATGGGCCGCGTGATCGGCGACGGCGGCTGCTTCTTCCTCCTCGTGGACATGGCCGTGCTGCCCACGCACCAACGCCGCGGAATCGGCGATGCCATCCTGACCCGGCTCCTCGAGCGGCTGCGAGCCGACGCGCCCTCGGAGGCATGGGTGACGCTGTTCGCCGATCCCCCGGGACGAAAGCTCTACGCGCGCCACGGCTTCACGCCGACGGCCCCGCAGGAGATCGGGATGGCGCTACATCCCCGGGAGCAGCCCGCCTAGACCGCCGGCGCCGCCGATGCCGGCCGCGCCGCCCATGCGGCTGGCGGCGAGCTCCTGCGCGGAACGGATCGCCTCGTTGACGGCCGCGAGGACCATGTCCTGGAGCATCTCCGCGTCCTCGGGGTCGATCGCGTCGGGGTCGATCTCGAGCCCGAGCAGGCGCAGGTCGCCGCTCATCTTCGCCTTCACCATCCCCCCGCCGGTGCTTGCCTCGACCACCTCGTCCTTGAGCTTCTCCTGGACCTCGGTCATCTCCGACTGCATCTGCTGGACCTGCTTCATCATCGCGTTCAGGTCGAACCCGCCCGCGCCCTGGGGTACTCGCGCCATCTCAGCCCTCGGCCTCCTTCGCTTCGCTCGTTTCGTCTTCCACGAGCTCGGCGTCGAACTCGGTCTTCATCAACTCCACCAGCTCGGCCTCGCTCATCACCGGCTCGACCGGTTCCGAGCCCTCCTCGGTGTCGAGGAGGACGAAGACCGGGCGCAGGCGCTCGCCGACGATCGTCTTCACCGCATCGGTGAGCCGGCCGGCCGCGTCCTTGTCCTCCGCCTTGCGCTTGTTGAACGCCGCCGACGGCGGGAAGCCGACCTCGACAGTCGCCTCCCCGGCATCGACGGCAACGGGTCTTCCGGCGGCGAGCACATGGCCGAGCAGCTCGGACCCACTCTCACGCACCTGGTCGACAACCGCCGGCCAAAGACTCACGAGCTTCCCAAGGTCAACCTCGGTGGCAGCAGCAACCACCTGGGCAACCGGCCCCGGGCCGCTAGCCCCCTCCGACTCATCAGAGGCGGAGTCCGAAGAGGTTGTCCGGGCACTCACGGATTCGGCTTCAGCGGTTGCGGGTTCGGCGGTCGGCTCTGGCCGAATCCGGTCCGGGCGACCTGCTCCGGGCTCCGCCTCCCCACCCCCCGGCCGAATCCGGTCCGGGATACCTGCTCCGGTCCCCGCGACGGCAGCCTCCAGCCTCTCGAGCCTCTCCGCCAGAGCCTCACGCGAAGGATCGAGCTGAGGCCGAGCGGCACGCAAGAGAGCAAGCTCCACCGTCATCCGCGGCTCATCGCCCTCGCGGATGTCGGCGAGAGCCTTGGAGATCGTGTCGACGGAGCGGCCCAGCGTGAGGTCGGACATCGCCTCGGCCTGCGCGCGCAAACGTTCCGGATCGGCGGCGGTGACCGTGAAGGCGTCGGGAGCCTCGCCGATGGTGCGAATGACGATCAGCTGGCGCAGGTGGGCGAGCAGATCACGGGCAAACTGGGTCACGTCGCGCCCCGATCTCGAGAGCTGCTCCGTCGAGGCGAGCACCGCCCTGCCGTCTGCGGAGGCGATCGCGTCCGCGGCGCCGAGGATGAGCTCGGCGTCGGCGACCCCGAGGACCGCGAGCACATCGTCGGTCTGGACCGACTTGCCGCCGTAGGAGACGAGCTGGTCGAGCGTGCCGAGGGCGTCGCGGAAGCTGCCCGAGGCGGCGCGCGCGAGCCCGGCGACGGCGCCGTCGGAGATCTCGATCTCCTCGCTGACGGCGACGCGGCGGATGACCTCGGCGATCTGCTCGAGCGAGGGGCGCTGGAAGTCGAAGCGCTGGCAGCGATCGACGATCGTCGGCATGACCTTGTGGGGCTCGGTCGTCGCGAGGATGAATGTCGTGTTCGGGGGCGGCTCCTCGAGCGTCTTCAGGAACGCGTTCCATGCCTCGCGCGTAAGCATGTGCGCCTCGTCGAGGATGTAGACCTTCCAGCTGCCGCCCGTCGGCGCGTAGCCGACCCGCTCGCGCAGGTCGCGGATGTCGTCGACGGACCGGTTCGAGGCGGCGTCCATCTCGATCACGTCGAGCGAGGTGCCGAGGGCGATCGTGCGGCACGGCTCGCACTCGCCGCACGGGGTCAGCGTCGGGCCGTTGACGCAGTTCAGTGACTTGGCGAGGATCTTCGCCAGCGACGTCTTGCCGGTCCCGCGGGAGCCGACGAACAGGTACGCATGGTGGACGCGATCGCGCTCGACCGCGTTCGAGAGGGTGCGGACCACGTGCTCCTGGCCGACCACCTGATCGAAGGCCTGAGGCCGGTGGCGGCGGTAAAGAGAGGTCTCACCGGACACCTGGCCGAGTCTAGCCGCGACAATCGGGCCGGTGGGATCGAAGCGGGTTTACCCGGCGGCGATGGCCGCACTATGCGCATGCGCGGCGCTCGCGGGCTGCGGCGAGGACGCGCCGGCCGCCCCGGAGCGGCAGCCGCAGCGCGCCGATCCCGCGATCGAGGCGTTCGTCGAGGACAGATGGCCGGCCGGCGTCGGCGGCGCGGTCGCGGTCACCGACGGCGACGGGGTCGTTCACTGCCGCGGCGCGGGCACCGGCGGGTCCTGCGACACCGTCTACGACATCGGTTCGCTGACCAAGGGCTTCACCGGCGCGGCGGTGATGGCGCTGGCGATCGACGGAGAGCTCGCGGTCACCGATCGAATCGGCGAGTACATCGACGGCGTCCCGGCCGACAAGCGGGCGATCACGATCGAGGATCTGCTCACCCACACCTCCGGCCTCACGCCCTCGCTCGGGGACGACTACGACCCGCTCGGGCGCGAGGAGATGCTGGAACGCACGATGGCTTCGGAGCTGCGATCTCCGCCCGGCGAGACGCACAGATACTCGAATGTCGGCTACAGCGTGCTCGCGGCCATCGTCGAGGAGGCGAGCGGGCTCGGCTATGAGGAGTACCTCGCCGAGCGGCTGTTCGAGCCGGCGGGGATGACGCAGACGGGCTACGCGCTGCCCGAGTGGGACCCCGGCTCGATCGCGACCGAGTTCGATTCCGAGGGCACGGACCGCGGCACCCCTCTCGAGCACCCGTGGGCGGCGGACGGTCCCTACTGGAACCTGCGCGGCAACGGCGGCCTGCTCTCGACCCCGGCCGACATGGCGCGCTGGGCGCTTGCGCTCGACGGCACCGAGGTGCTCGACGCCGAGGCGAAGGAGGAGCTGTTCGACCCCCGCGTGCTCGAAGAGCCGGGCGGCGACTCGCGCTACGCCTACGGCTGGGTGATCTCGCCGACTCCGCTCGGCCGCCTCGCGTGGCACGATGGCTCGAACGACCGCTCGTACGCCGTCATCGGCCGGTTCGCGGAGCCGGGCGTTTCGGTCATCGCGATCTCGAACGACGCCTACCGGGCCGATGGCGAGAGCCTCCCCGACCACGTGCAGGAGCTCGTCCTCGGGGTCGCCGAGCGGGCGAGCGGCGACGGCTGATCGGCGTTTGCGAGACTGCGTCCGATGTCCAGCGAGGATCTGCTCGACCACGGCCGCCGCATCGCCGAGCTCGAACGCCACGTCGCCGAGCTCTACAAACGCCTCGGCTCCGAGCAGCCGGTCGGCTTCGAAACGCAGTACGGCTTCTCCGAGCCGGCGTCCACCACCGCCGCCGCCGATCCGCGGCTGCTCGAGCTGCTCCAGGAGGACAAGACGATCCACGCGATCAAGCTCTACCGGGAGCTCACCGGGGTCGGGCTGGCCGAAGCCAAGGACGCCGTGGAGCAACTTGCCCGTGATCACGGGGTTACCTAGGACCAGGTAACCCGCAGCACCACTCGCGAGGAGGAATCAGTTGAGGGCATGGATCTGGGGGGCGACGTCGATCGCCGCGGGCGCAATCGCACTGGCGATCGCGGTGCCCGAGGCGATCGGCGACGGCGGCGCGAAGACGCGGATCGAGATCCGGGAGCTGAAGGCCTCGGGGGCCTCGGGCACGCTGAGCTCGAGCAAGGAGGCATGCCTCGGAAAGCGCAAGGTGAGCCTCTTCCGGCTCGACGACTTCGTCTCGGTAAAGATCGAGATCACGCAGTCGAACGGCAAGGGCGAGTGGAAGACGAAGAAGGACCTGGAGCAGGGCCAGCACTTCGCCAAGGTCGACGCGGTCAAGGGCTGCCGGTACGACGTCTCGCCGAAAGAGTCCCTATAGATGAGGGGCATGAGAAACAAGATCACAGCCTTCGCCGCGCTGGTCGCGGCGAGCGCCATGATCGCCGCCCCCGCGGCGACCGGCGCTGACACGGTAAAGACGAAGTTGAAAATCACCGAGCTCACGGCGAAAGGCGCCGGCGGCACCGTCTCCTCGAAGGAGTCGAAGTGCGAGAAGAAGCGGAAGGTGACCGTGAAGTTCGTCGGCGAGTACGGCGACGTGACGATCGGAAGCACGAAGACCGGCTCCGACGGCTCCTGGAAGCTGAAGAAGAAGATCAGCGACCGCGGGATCTTCTACGCGACCGCGAAGAAGAAGGGCGACTGCGCCGCGGCCACCTCGAAGGACAAACGGCTGCGCTGAGCCGGGTCAGGCGCAGCCCTGCTGCGCCGCAACCGAAGCCGTGAGGACCGGACGCTCGGGCGGGACGCTCGGGCGTTCGGTCGTTTCGGGCTCCTCGGCCTCCCCCTCGGGGCGAAGGCCGCGCAGGGAGGTCACCACGAGGGCGGTCGCCGCGAGGAGGATCAGGCCGCCGACCCCGAGCGCGAGGTCGAAGCCGTGAGTGAACGCCGCGCGTGCGGGCTCGAGGACGCTCGCCGCGACCGCATCCGGAAGGTGCCCGGTGGCCTCGACGACTCCACCGAGCGTGTCCGAGTCCGGGACGTCCGCGCGGTAGACCGCCGTGCCGATCGTCCCGAGCACCGCGATCCCGATCGCCCCGCCGAGCTCGGAGCTCGTCTCCGACACGCCGGAGGCGGCTCCCGCCCGCTCGGGGGGCGCCGCGCCCACGGCGAGGTCGACCGCGAGCGTGAACACGGGTGCGAGGCCGAGCCAGAGGAGGACCGAGCCGGCGACGATCGCGCCGAGACCGCTGCTCGGGCCGGCTCCCGCCATCAGGGCGAGGCCGGCCACGGCGAGGCCGAGGCCGAACGTGAGGACCGCTGCCGGGCGGATGCGCGCGACGAGCACCGGCGTCAGCTGCGCGCCCACGATCACCGCCACCGCCCCGGGGACGGACCAGAGCCCCGCCTCGAGAGCGGAGAGGCCGAGCACGAGCTGCAGGTACTGAGCGAAGAACACCTCGACCCCGAAGGCGACGGCGAACGCGAGCGTGTTCGTGGCGAGCGCGGCGCCGAACGCGGGGACCTTGAACAGCCCGAGGTCGATCAGCGGGTGCTCGAGGCGACGCTGGCGCGCGAGGAAGATCGTCACCGCGGCGACGCCGCCGGCGATCGCCACGGCGGCAGCCGGCGTGAAGCCGTCGAGGGCGATCAGCTTGATCCCGAGGATCACCGCGAGCACGGCGAGAAGGGAGAGCGCGGCACTGACGAGGTCGAGCCGCCCCGGGTTCGGATCGCGGTACTCGGGCAGCAGGCGCGGGCCGACGGCGAGCAGGAGGAGCATGACCGGGACCGCCAGGAGGAAGACCGAGCCCCAGGGCAGGTACTCGAGCAGGATCCCGCCGACGAGCGGCCCGATCACCGCCCCGACCGAGAAGCTCGTGATCCAGATCCCGATCGCCTTGGTGCGCTGGCGCGGGTCCTCGAACATGCTGCGGATCAGCGAGAGGGTCGAGGGGGCGAGCGTCGCGCCGGCGATCCCGAGCAGGGCGCGGGCGACGATCAGCATCTCCGGGCTGCTCGAGAACGCGGCCAGCACCGAGGCGCCACCAAAGGCAGCGGCGCCGATCAGGAGCAGGCGCCGGCGGCCGATGCGGTCGCCGAGCGTGCCCATCGTGATCAGGAAGCCGGCGATGAAGAAGCCGTAGACGTCGACGATCCAGAGCAGCTCGGTGCTGGTCGGCTCGAGGTCTGCGGTGAGGGCGGGGACGGCGAGCGTGAGCACGGTGACGTCCATCGCGTAGAGCAGGCACGGCAGGGCGAGCACGGCGAGCCCGATCCACTCGCGCCGCCCGGCGCGGGCCCGGGTGCCGTTCACCTCGGTTGCGGTGGATCCGTTGCTCGACATCGCTCTCCTCCGGGGTCGGGTTCGTTTCGATCCCGGTTCCGGTGGGGAGCGGCGGCGTTACAGATTCGAACGCCGGAAGGCCTCGAGCAGGGCGCCACGCTTCTCCGCGGCAATCGATTCGCGCTCGAGATCGCCGAGACCGCCCGCGAGCGCCCGCATCTGCTCGACGTGCGCCTCGCAGCCGTCGCAGATCGCGAGGTGCCCCTCGATCCGATTCACCTCGGCGACGGGCAGGCTGCCCTCGAGGTACTCGGTGACGAGCTCGATCAGCTCGTTGCAGGGCTGGTCCTCGGGAGCGTCGCTCATATCTGCTCAGTTCCTTCGGGGACCGGCGACGTTACAGCCGGGGCGACGGCGCCGTAGTAGGCCTCGATCGCGTTGCGGACGACGCTGCGGGCGCGGTGGAGGAGCACCCGCTGATTGCCGGCGGTGAGCTCGAGCGCGTCGCAGACCTCCTCCGGGGACCAGCCCTCGACGTCGCGGAGCGATATCACCGCGCGCTGGGTGCCCGGCAGCCCGTCGATCGCCGTGGCGACGACTTCTCGGATCTCGCCCGCGAGCAGGCCGTCCTCTGGAGTTGGCCAGGACGTCGGCGCCGCGGCCCAATGGCCCGCCCAGCGCTCGTGGTCGGGCGGGAGGAAGCGGTCCGGGTCGACGCTCGGCCCACCCTCGTCCTCGGCAGCGGCGAGGGCCGAGAACGGAAGGCTGCGGCGCTCGCGCGTCCCGCGCTTCAGCGCCAGGTTGGTGAGGATGCGGAAGATCCAGGTCTTCAGCGACGAGCGCCCCTCGAAGCGGTCGATCCCCCGGATCACGGCGATCCATGTCTCCTGGACGGCCTCCTCGGCGATCGCGCGCGAGGGCACGTAGGCCATTGCCACGCGCACGAGCGGCGCGCTGTAGGCGTCGATCACGGCGGCGAACGTCGCCTCGTCACCGGCGCGAATCGCGGCGACGACCTCGCCGTCGTCGCGTTCGGAGATCGCCTTCTGCATGCCCGCTGAGCCTCGAAGAATTAAATGACCGTGCGGGCCCGTCCTCGTGAGTGGTCCCTGGGCGTGCCCGCCGTGGCTGGCTCGAGTCAGGCTGTCCGCGGCACTTGCCCGGCACCGCTTAAGGCTGCTTCCTTCCGGACCTGACCTGATTCGCGGACGCGCATCGCGCGGGACCTGACCGTCAACACCGCCCGCGGCGTACTGGCCCCAAAGGCCACGACCCTCAGACGAGCTTTCGGCCCCGCTAGAGCGGATTGCGGGTACAGGGCACCGCTAATTCCCCGCCTAGCACGGTCGACCGGGAGTCTACGCACCTACGCGCGCGGGCACTAGGCTCGCGCGTCGTGAGCCTCGAAGCGCTTGCCCTGGCGCTGGTTTGCGCGGCCCGGCCCGCGGCCCTCGCATCGGTCTACGCGCTCCTCAGCTCGTCGAAGCCGGAACGGCCGCTGGCGGCTTACGTGATCGCAAGCGCCGCCTCCAGCGTGATCGCCGGGGTGATCGTGGTCTCCGTCCTCAACGGGGTGGGGCTCGAGACCGGCACCTCGACGGTCTACTCGGTGATCGAGCTCGCCGGCGGCATCGCCGCGCTGAGCTTCGCCGCGGCAGTGGCGACGGGCCGGATCGCTCGCCTCAACCGCGGCGGGGGCGGGCAAGGCGACTCGCGCCTGCGCCGGCATCTGCGCGACCCGTCCCTGCGTGTCGCGGCGGGCGCCGGGGTCGCCACCCACCTACCCGGGCTGCTCTACCTGCTCGGGCTGAACGCGATCGCGGCGGGCGAGCCGCCGCTGGTCGAGGGCTTGGTGGCGGTGCTGATCTTCGACGCGATCTGGCTCGCGATCCCGGTCGGCGCGCTCCTCGTCAGCATCCGTGACCCCGAGGCCGCTCGCGCTGCGATCGGCCGGATCTCGGCCTGGATCGCCGCCCGCCAGCGTCACCTGCTGATCCTCGCCTTCGCCGTGATCGGGACCTACTTCACGATCAGGGGCTCGCTCGACCTTTTCGGCTAGGCGGTGTTGGCGATCGCCTGCGGTCAAGGGCGAAGGTGCAGCCGCGCTCGCCATAACGTGCACGCGCGCGCCCAAGCGCAGGGCATGCGGACGCCTACGGTCTGCGTCCGGCTACGGGTCAATTCGATGAAACCTTTTCGATTCCTGCTCACGATCTCGGCGATTCTCGCGCTCGGCGCCGTCCTTGCGCCGTCCGCCGGCGCGGGGATGAAGAGCACCCCGCAGCTCGACGGCACCTGCGCGACCACGGGCGGCGGGCGGATCGTCGCGATCCCGGGCTTCCCCGGCGAGTCGATCGACCGCCGTCTGCTCGACGACATCCGCTGGCTCGAGCAGCGATACCGGATCTTCGTGACCGACGGCTACTCGGGCGATGCGGTTCACGCCGCGAACGGCGAGCACCCGCTCGGGCTCGCGCTCGACATCGTCCCGAACAAGGCGGCCGGCGGTACCTGGCAGGACGTGAGCCGGCTGGCACGGTGGGCCGAGCCGCGACAGAACCGCCCGCGGGCGCCATTTCGCTGGGTGGGCTACACCGGCGACGAGGGCCACGGGCCGCGCCACCACCTGCACCTGTCCTGGAATCACACGGAGGTGAGGCCCGGCAAGCGCACCGCGCGGACCGTCTACACCGTCCGCTGCCCATCCGGCACGCCGCCGCCTCCGGCGCCCCCGACGCCCGTTCCGCCGCCCGCGGACCCGGGCGATGATCCGACCGGCGGCGTGGGCGGGAAGGTCCCGACGACCGGCGGAGTCACGAGCTTCGCAACTCCACCGGTGGTCGAGAACGGCGGCGTGGGCGCCCGCGGCGCCCAGACCTAACCGCGCTTCAGCTTCAGCTTGACGACCTTGGTCTTGGCCTTCGAGCCCTTGACCTTGACCTTCTGCTTCACGTTCACCTTCTTCTTCGAGGCGATCTGGTCGAGGTACTTGGACTTGACCTTGAGCGCGACCTTCTTCTTCTTGCCGGCCTTGACCTTGGCCTTCGCGGTCTTGCTCGCCTTCGGGCCCTTCTTCTTCAGCAGGGCGGTCAGCTTCATCCGGCAGGCGCTCGGGGCCTTCTTCTTGCACTTCGCCTTGACGAAGAGCTTCTTGCCCTTGAGGTGAGCGGCGCCGCTCAGCGAGAGGGCGTTGGCGGAGGTCACGTTGCCGCCGCCATTGCCGCCGCCACCGCCGCCACCTCCGCCGCCGCCGCCGCCACCGCCGCCGCCGCCGCCGGTGGTGCCGGTGACGTCGACAGCGGCCAGGGTGACGTTGTCGAAGTCCGCGCCGCCGTTGATCAGGAGGGCGGCGATCGCGGTCTCGTACTTGCTGGTGATCCGGACCTTGTAGGAGTGGCCGATGAAGAGCTGCGCCGGGAGGACGGAAACCGCCGGGGTCAGCGTCCAGCTGGTCGCGCCGCTGAGGGGCGCGTTGTTGACGATCTGGAGCGTCCCCGCCGGAACCGTCATATCGACGAGCTCGACCGAGTAGGTCGCGGCGTTCGTACCGGACGCAGCGAGCAGCTGACCGACGTTGGCCTGGCGGCTCATCGCAAAGACGAGCGCGTCGGGGGCGACGCCGTTGACGCCGTTGTAGACGAACGCGGGGCTCTCCCAGATGCCGCTCGAGCTGGCCTGGACCGCACCGAGCAGGGCGAGCAGATCGGTGCTGATGAAGCCGTCACCGGCCCCTCCCCCGCCACCGGTCGCCTCGTAGGCGTTGGTGATCGCCGGACAGGTCAGCGGCGGGATGCAGAGCCCCGTTTGCGCCGTGGTGTTCGTCCACCCGCCGACGCCGCCGTTGAACTGGCGGGACGCGGGGTCGGTCGGATAGAGGACGGTGGTGTCGGCTCGCGCACTGGACGCCGTGAAGGCGAGCGTTGCGATCGTTCCGAGAGCGGCCAGAAGTCTGAGGCCGCCCCGAGGGTGGGCACGGTGCATAGGTTTTGCCTCCGATTCGCGGTTGGATCCCTAGTCCCCTATCGGGAATCGGGAAGAAGCCTTTAGCGCGACCGGGCGATTGTCCCGCTTCGCCCGGTCGCTCAACCGGCCTCGAACCCGCTCCCGCTCAGGGTACGTTGACGACTATGTCGCCTGGATCCGACGTGGCGGTGTCGGTGGCGGGGCCACCATCTCCGCGATCCCCTCCCGCTCCGTCGACGAGGTTGAGGGTGTCGCTGCCACCGTGTCCGAAGAGGCGGTCGATCCCGGCGTTGCCGATCAGCGTGTCGCCGGCGCCGCCGCCGAACAGCCGGTCTCGGCCAGCGCCGCCCCGTAGCTCGTTGACGTTCGGATCCGACGAGCCGCGGATGAGATCGTCGCCTGAACCGCCGACCACGTCCTCCACCGACGGCCGGATCGAGTCGCCCTCGCCCGCGAGCCCGTCGTCCGCGGCCGCGTTCAGCGTCACGGTGAGCGAGGTGTTGCGCGAGCTGTAATTGGCATTGTCGACACCGCCGTCGCCGTAGACGCGGTCTGCTCCGTCAGCCGCCGCGCCCTGGGTGCGGAAGCTGTCGTCGCCCGCACCGCCGCGCTGGAAGTCGTCGTCGGGCCCGCCGATGACGATGTCGTCCTCGCCGAGGCCGCAGATCGTGTCGTCGCCGGCGCCCCCGTTGATCGAGTCGGCGTGTGCCGAGCCCATGATTACGTCATCGCCGGGCGTGCCCGCCACCGCGCCGCCGGTGCCGAGGATGGTTGCCGCCTGCCCATGGCACTTGGCGAGCAGCCACTCCAGCGTGAACGTGCCGGTGGTGCCGCTGTTACCGTCGATCGCGATCCTGTACGTCGTGCCCGCGACGACGTTCAGGCTGGCGGACGTCGATCCCGAGCCGACCGTGGTCAGCGCGCCCAGGCTGGAGCCGGTGTAGGCCTCGATTCCGGGGAGGAGGCCCCCGGCGACGCTGCCGACCCGCAGGACCGCCGGGCCGGTGTCGGTCGGCGTCCAGTCGAACCAGACCGAGTTGTCGGCGATCGCGCCGCCGTGGAAGTCGAGCTCCCCCGGCTCACCCGTGGCGCGCACCGTGGTCGCCGGCGTGATCCCCGAGAGCCCGTTCAGCACCTGTGGGGCGGCGAAGTTGTCGTTCGCCGGCGGGTTGACCGACCACTGCAAACCGTAGCTGCCGACGGCGGCACCGAAGCCGTCGACGGCGATGCGATAGGTCGTCCCGGCGACCACCGGAACGACGACCTTCGACTGGTTAGTGCCGTTGAACTGATCGTTCGCCGCAAGCTGCGTCAGCCCGGTGATGGTCGCGCCGGTGTAGACCGCAAGGGTGGTGTCGAAGGTCGACTCGCGCGTGTTGAAAACCGCCGAGCCCGTTTCAGGCGCCGTCCACGAGAACCAGACCGTCCGGTCCGGAATGCTCGCGTGGGACGGCTCGCCGGGCTCACCGGTCGAGCGTGCGTTGCTGCCGAAGCTCTTACCGGTCGCCCCGGCGATGCCGGTGGGGGTGGCGAAGTTGTCGTTGACAGGTGAGTTCTGCGCCCACTGGAGGCCGAACGTGCCGTGCGCAGCAGCGAAGCCGTCGACCGCGATCCGATACGTCGTCCCGGCCGTCGCGGTGAACGACACCTTCGACTGGAGCGTCCCGTTGAAATCGTCGTTGGATGCGACCGAGGCCAGCGTGCCGAAGGTGTTGCCGGTGAACAGGTGGAGGGTCGTATCGAACGCCGCATCGCGCAGGTTGAACGAGGTCGGGCCGCTCTCGGGCGCCGTCCACGAGTACCAGACGGTGGTGTCGGGCGGGCTGCCGGCGATGGCCGGCTCGCCCGTCTGCCCGGTCGCATTGGTATTGCTGCCGAAGGCCGTTCCATCGGCACCGGCGATCCCCGAGCCGGCGAAGTTGTCGTTTGCGGGACGGGGAACGAGGCCGTTGACGAAGGTTCGCAGCGCGCCCTGGTAGACCTCGCCGTAGATGCCGGGCTTGTTCGGCTGAGCGCAGCCGCTGCCCCAGCTCGTGTCGCCGACGAGCCGGACCTGCCCACCGGCGATGAACAGCGGTCCGCCGCTGTCGCCCTGACAGGTGTCCATGCCACCCGCGAGCGGCCCGGCGCCGATCATGACCGCGCCGTGGAAGTCGGGGCCGTACTGGGCCGGGGCCGACATCGTGGCGTCGGACTGGATCGGCAGGTCGACCTGCCTCAGGTCGTTGGACGCGACTCCGCCCTGGGTCGTGTGGCCATGGCCGATCGCCCGCACGGTGTTGCCGGCGTTGACCGGATCGATCGGTTCGGCGAGCCGGGCCCACTGCTTGGTCGAGGCGGTGGCGAGGTCGAGAATTGCGACGTCGTTGTCGAAGGTCGACGGGTCCCAACTCGGGTGGAGGTGGATCGCGCTGACGGACCGGATGTTGCCGGGTGCCTCGTTACTGAGCTGGTTGGCACCGATCACGAGCTTCAGGCTCGCCGCCGTGACGCCGCCGTCGACGCAGTGCGCGGCCGTGAGCACCCGGTTGGAGGAGACGAGCGTTCCGCCACAGAAGGCAAAGTTGTCGCTGGCGCGCTTGATCGAGGTGAAGAAGGGATAAGCGCCGACCGGGGCCACCGTGCCGCCGACGATGTCCGGTCGCGGGCCCTCAGGCGTGGCGACCTCGGTCCCCTTGTCGGCGATCGGGGATCCCGAACCGCGCGCCGCCTGGTCAACCTCGGCGCCCCGCTTTCCGGTGTCCAGGGCCGTAGTTGCCTCGGTTGCGCGGCTCTCGTCCGTGCCCGACCCGCCTCCCGCGGCCAGACCGCTCGCTCCCGTGGCGATCAGGAAGAGGCTCGCGACGCACGAACTAAGCGCTATACGGCGCCGGCGCGGGCGGGCAGCATGGGTGGTGGACGATGCAGCGGCGTCGGTCGAAGGGTGTGCAGACACGAATCCCCCTTGTAGTCGGGTACCCCGCCCCCCTGCGACGCGATCTGAGCCGACCGTACCACGGACCTGGACCAAGTCAAGCGCTCTGCCGTCTGACAGTGCGCGTTGCCAACGGCAGGTACGCGGGCTCAGCCGGCCTCGAACCGCTCGCGCACCTCGGCCATCTTCGCCCGCAGCTCGTTCTCGCTGATCAAGCCGCGCTCGATCAGCATGTGCGCGGTCGCGAGGGCCGGGCGGGTGTGGGCGGGCGAGTCCGCATACGCGCTCCCGCCGAGCTCGTCCTCGGCGTTGCGGCGCTCGAGGTTGTGAAGCGCTCCGCGCATCGCGAGCGACTCGCAGACGGCCTCCATACTCGACTCCCACGGCGCCGGCTGGCGATCCGTCGCGGGCATCGATTCGTCGGCTCCGGCCCCCTCCGCGCTCTACCGCGCCGCGGAGGACATCGAAGGCCCCGGCGCTCGTCGTGCCCGGGCCGCTCATGCCGGCGCCCCCGCCGGGCGCTCGCTCGCGGTCCAGTTCGGGTCCGGCACGGCGACGCCGATCATCGTGTCGCGGGTGACGATCTTCGCCAGGTCCTCCTCGCTCCAGTCCTCGGTGCCCTCCGGGCGCATCGGCATCACCATGAACCATTCGAAGATCGGCTTGCCGGCCATGACACGCGCCGCGGTGGCGGCGAACACCGCGCCCATCGCCGCCCAGAGGACGAGCTGCATCCCAAGCGAGGCGACCCGGAAGTCCCACAGCGTGGTGCGACGAGGAAGGCCTGCTCGCCGAGCTCGACCCGGAGGCCGAGTATGTCAATGCCCCGTCCGCCGTCGAGCCGGGCACCCGGCGAGGACGGGACGCCGTCCTCACCGTGGTCCTGGACGTTTCGAGACGGCAACCTGATCCGCCTCGATGTGCTCGGCACCGGCGCCGACTTCGCCCAGGCGCTCGAAGCCGCGGGCCTGGGCTAGTCGACGAGGCGATCGAGGTCCACCGCGCTCCGCGCGGGCGGGCGCAGGAGCCCGGAGGGATGTGCGAGTCGACCGAGCCTCCCTTGTGTTCACCCGGCCGATCGGATATAGCTGAGCAATTACGTGGGGAGACGCTCGATCACCTATGCGGTGGTGTCGGTTGGCCTCGTCACGCTGGCTGCAAGCGCGGTCATCGCCGTCACCCGCGGCGGCAGCCAGGGCGCGGGCCGGCCGGAGACGGTCGCCGAGTGTGCGGGCGCCGACCGGATCGAGTTCGACTGCCATGAACGGCGCTACTCGGAGCTCGTCCGCACCGCCGGCGCCGCGGTGGCGCTCGACGAGCTCGCCACGGAGCAGCGGCGGAACGGCTACGTGCGGGCCGCGTGCCACCAGCTCACCCACCGCATCGGCCGCGCCGCCGGCGAGCTCGCCGACGTCGACGCACTGGACCAAGGCAGCTCACTCTGTGCGTCGGGCTACTACCACGGCGTCATGCAGGCAGTGATGGGCGCTCTCGGCGCCGCGGGAGCCGCCGACGCGGCCGCGGCCATCTGTGACGGGATCCGCGAGGCCGACCGCCATTCCGCCGACCACTACAACTGCGCCCACGGTCTAGGCCACGGGTTCATGGAGGTCTACGACAGCGGCGTCACCGAGTCGCTCGCGGGCTGCCGACGGCTCGACGGGCAGTGGGAGCGGGAGAAGTGCTCCGGCGGGGTCTTCATGGAGAACGTGACGGCGATGGACGACCCGGCGCGTCCGTCGACGTCGCTGCGCCCGGACGATCCGCTCTACCCCTGTACGGCGATCGCGAGGCACTACGCGGACCAGTGCTACGACTGGCAGATCACCTATGCGGTCTACGTGACCGACGCCGACTTCACCGAGGTGTTCGCGCTCTGCGCCGGCCAGGAGCGGAGCGCGCGCGCCGCGTGCTACCGCGGGGTAGGCGGCGACGTGCTCCAGCAGAGCAAGTTCATTACCGACGAGGACGGTCGCGAGGAGACGCTGCGACGGCTCTGCCTGCTCGGCCCCGACGCCGTCGCTCGCCGCAGCTGCATCGCGGGCGCGGTGACGAACATGTTCCGCGACTACACGGACGGCGAAAACCAGGCGGAAGGCCTGTGCGAGGCGCTCGATCGATCGGGCCTCGGCGAGCTTGTCGACGCCTGCCGCGAGGCGCACGAGGACGCCCGCCGTGAGGTCGCGCTACCGGAGCGCGAGCGATGAGACGGATGCGGTTCTACGTCGCCGGATCGCTCGCCGCCGTCGCGCTTGCCGCGACGGCCTGGATCGTCTTCGCGCCCGGATCGGACGGCAATGAGGTCGTCGCCTGCACCGGCCCCGCGGCGCTCGACTTCGACTGCTACGAGCGACGCTACGTCGCGCTCACGGGATCGGAGGGCCCGGCAGCCGCGCTCGGCGGACTCGCGGAGCAAGTCGAGGACAGCGGCTACGTGCGCGCCGCGTGTCACCAGCTGGGCCACCGCATCGGCCGCGCCGCCGGTGCCACCTCCGGCGTCGACGCGTTCGCGGACGGCGACCCCGTCTGCGGGTCGGGCTACTACCACGGCGTCATCGAAGCCGTGATGGAGGAGATCGGGGCCGGCGCGGCCGTTGCCCGGGCGACGAGCGTGTGCGCGGAGCTGCGGACCGGCGATCGCTACTCGCCCGACCACGCCAACTGCACTCACGGAATGGGGCACGGCTTCATGGACGTGCTCGGCCGCGACGTCTTCCGCTCGCTCGACGGGTGCGACGCGCTCGCCGAGCAGTGGGAGCGCGACAACTGCTACGGCGGCGTCTTCATGGAGAACCTGTTCGGCGTCGACCGGCGGGAGTCCGCGTTCCTGCGACCGCAGCATCCGCTGTACCCGTGCACCGCCGTCGCCGACCGCTACGCCGATCGCGTGCTACTCGGTCCAGACGACGTACGCACTGCTCGTCAACGACACCGACTTCGCGCACGTGTTCGATCTCTGCTCACGGGTCGACGGCGTGCACCGAGCCTCGTGCTACAGCGGGCTCGGCGGTGACGTCACGGGCGAGACGAAGGCGATCGCCGAAGCGGGAGCGCGGTCGCAGGCGCGGCGGCGCCTCTGTCTGCTCGGCGGGGATCTGCGCGCCCGCGCCAACTGCATCGCCGGGGCGGTCGGCGTGATGATCCGCGACCTCGACGAAGGCCCGACGCAGGCCGACGACTTCTGCGCCTCGTTCGAGCAGGCCCGGACGCAGGAGCTTCATGCCGCCTGCCTGCGCGCGAGCGAGGCCGGCTACAGCGAGCTGCTCGCCCAGCAGCTTGGGCGCGACCCGACCAACGACCCCCCGCCCGCACCCGGGGATTTCGTCTGCCACCTGAAGCGGACGTGAGGAGGAGTAGGAGATGAAACGCTCGATCGTGGCGGCGACGCTGGCACTCGCCGCATTGACCTTTGCCACCTGTGGCGACGACAGCGAAAGCACCGATGCCGAGGGGGACAGCGAGGCTGCCGTCTACTTCGGCTGGATGACAGGCACCGAGGACGTGTCGGCCGTCGCGATCGAGGTCGACCCCGCCGACGAGCAGGGCAGGAGCGAGGTTCGTGCCTACCTTTGCGACGGGAAGGGACCGCCCGAGGGCAAGGCGATCTGGTTCTCGGGAGCGGTCGACGCCGATGCGACGCAGGAGCCCGGCGCGGGCGTGACGCTCGCCTCGGCCGGTGGCGACGAGGACCTCGATCTCAACTTCGTCTCCGACCGCCAGATCCAGGGCTCGTTCAAGGGCGTGGACGGCGACGAGGCCCAATTCGTCGCCTATCCGGCGATCGATGGCGCCGGCATCTACGAGGTCACCCTCGACGAGGACCTCCACTACACCGGTACCTCGACCCAGGGGGACGAGCTCGACGCCCAGGCGGACAGTGGGACCAACACGGTCGCCGGGTCGATCACGACCGCGAACGACGAGACGATCGACTTCAGCGTCCACAGCCTCGCGCTGGCGACGCCGGTCGAGCTGAGCGAACGCGGCCTGCCGAACGACTACAGCAAATACGCCGACCAGGACCAGGTCCCGGGCGAGTACGTCGCGCTGATCGCGCCAGGGGGTTCGTTCTGGCTCGGCCGCAGCGGCAACGTCAGGGGTGGGAGCGCCGGCCTGAACATCATCGGACTCGACAAGAAGTGCTAGGAGGCCCCCGGCGTCGCCGACTCCTCGGCGCGGCGGGGGCGGTCGCAGCGGCGGCCGTCGTCGCCGCGCTCGCCGCCGGGGCCTTTCAGGGTGCGGCCGGCAAGGCGGCGATCCCCACCTGCACGGGGACCGCCGCCTTCGACCTCGGCTGCCAGCTCGACCGCTACGCGGCGATCGTCCATCGGTCCGGGATCGACGCCGCGTTCGCCGCGCTCGAGCGGGCCTACGAGCGACAGGGGTTCGTGAGGGCCGGTTGCCACCCGATCGTCCACGAGATCGGGCACGCAGCCGTCGAGCGCTTCGGCGACGACCTGGCGGCGGTGTACGCGAAGCGGAGACCCCTTCTGCTCGGCGGGCTACTACCACGGCGCGACCGAGCAGATCGCCGTCGACATCGGCGCCACCGAGTTCGTCGCCCGGACGGACTCGGTCTGCGCCGAGCTCGGCGGGGCCGCTCGGCACTCGATCGACCACCGCAACTGCGCCCACGGCCTCGGCCACGGGTTCATGCTCGTCCTCGACGGGGAGCTGCCCGCGCGCTCGCGTCCTGTGATGGCCTGCCGACGGCTGGGAGACCCGCTCCTGCTACGGCGGCGTCTTCATGCAGAACGTGATGGCGCTCGACAAATCGAGGTACCTGCGCCGCGACCAGCCGCTCTACCCCTGCGCCGAGCTCGACCGGCGCCACCGGGAGATGTGCTACCAGAAGCAGACCGGCTACGCGCTCTTCGCTTCGCAACGACGACTTCGGTGCGGTCTTCGCGTTGTGCGCACGGGTCGAGGCGGCCTTCCAGCCGGCCTGTTACCGCGGACTCGGCACGAACATCGCCGTCCACAACCTGAAGCAGGTGTTCGGCGATCGCGACCGGACGGCCCTGACGATCGAGGCCTGCCGCCTGGCGACCGGCGCCGGCGCGCGGGTCAACTGCGTCGGGGCGCCGTCCGAGCGCTGATCAACTACGACCACGCCGTGAACCGGCGCCGTCGACCTGTGCGACGCCGCCCCGCGGGGCGCCGCGCCGCGTGCCTGCGGGAGGTCGAGGACAAGCGCAGGTGGCCTGAGTGAGGCCTCGCCGCTTCCTGATCTATGCCGGTTCCGTGGTCGCCGTCGCAGCGCTGATGGCCTCGGCGGCTGTCGCGCTCACGTCCGATGAGCCGGGAGCCGCGCCGACGGTCAGCGCAGTGCACGGGCGCCGAGGCGATCGACTTCGCGTGCTTCGAGCAGCGGTACCCCGAGATCGTCCGCGCCACGGGCGCCGGGGCGCCCTCCGCGACCTTGCGCGGGAACGCGAACGCAACGGGTATGTCGGGCCGCCTGCCACCAGCTGACGCATCGGATCGGGCGGGCCGCCGGGGAGCTCGACGGGATCGGCGCGTTCGCCGAGGGCGACCCGCTGTGCTCGTCCGGCTACTACCACGGGGTCGTCGAGGCCGTGATGTCAGCGATCGGCGCCGAGGATGTGATCGCGGAGCTGCCGGGCGTCTGCGCAGATCTCCGCCGTGCCGACCGTTACTCGGCCGATCACTACAACTGCGCGCACGGCATGGGCCACGGGTTCATGGGCATCTACGCCAGTGACGTGTTCCGCTCGCTGCGAGGGCTGCGACGAGCTCGCCGACGGCTGGGAGCGGCGCAACTGCTACGGCGGAGTCTTCATGGAGAACCTCTCCGCGATCGACAACCCGACCCGGCCCTCGACCTACCTGAAGCCCGAGCACCCGCTCTATCCGTGCACCGCCGTCCCCCGCCGCTACCAAGCGGCCCTGCTACGACAAGCAGAGCACCTACGCCCTGTTCGTAACCGACAGCGACTTCGCCGAGGTATTCGACCTCTGCTCGAGGACCGAGCGAGCGTTCCGCGACGCGTGCTACGAGCGGGCTCGGCGGCGATGTCGCCGTCCAGGCGACAAAGCTGATCCTCGAGCCGGGCGCGAAGGCGGAGACCCGCCGCCGGCTCTGCATGCTGGGCGAGGACGGCCGGGCGCGGGCCGCCTGCGTCGCCGGCGCGGTGACCGTGATCCTCCGCGACCTGATCGAGCCGGCCGCACAGGCACGAGACTTCTGCCGGTCGTTCGCGACGGCCCACCTCGAACACCTGCACCGCGCATGCCTGCGAGCACGCGCCGACGGCTTCCGAGAGCTCCCGCTCCAGGCGGGCCTGGGCTCAGACGCCGGCTGAGGTTCGCGGCCGCACGGCGGCGCCCTGCGCGAGCAGGCGCTCGACGTCGCGGAGTGCCTGGCCGAAGCCGAACTTGACCACCGGGATCGCCAACAGTGTGATCATCCCGCCGACTCCGGGGGTCGTGAAGTCGAAGGTCGATTTCCAGTCGATGTGCGTACCGCCGCCGGGCTGGGTCTCGGTCAGGACCATCGAGCCGCCCTCATGGCGCATCGGGGCATTGACGTCGCGGATCAGGTAGTCCATCCGAGTCGGCCGCTCGAACGCCGTGATCTCCTCCTCGAAATGAAGTGGCCAGGAGTGGACGCGCCGCAACGCGCGGAGGCCGTTGCGCTCCTCGGTCCCCTCCCGTACGAGCTCCGAGCGCTGGATGATCCGGAACCTCGCGTAGCCCTCGTGATCCGAGATCACGTCGAAGACGTCCTCGATCGGCGCCGGCACGGTTCTCTCGACGTGGACTGTTCGCATCGGCGCAACGATGCCAAATAACGATCTCCGCGGCTGCGATGATCGCTCAGTGACCGCCGAGCGATTCGAGTTTGCCTTCGCGCCCACCTACAAGCCCCTCGGCGCCGCCGTCGGCGTCCGGCCCTCGACCGCCTGGGTCGAGGTCGACGATTCGACCTTCAGGGCTCGCTACGGGCCCTGGCGCGTGACGACGCCGCTCGCGAACATCACCGGCACCGAAGTCACCGGTCCGTACGCCTACGTGAAGACGGCCGGGCCCGCCCGCCTCGCGATCACCGACCGCGGG
>CAWJWL010000005.1:0-1875607 GCA_963846565.1 uncultured Solirubrobacterales bacterium
CGGCGATTCACGCCGATGACAAGCTAGCTGCTCGCCAAGGCATGAACGTCGGATTGCTCTCGTGGAAGTGGTGCGACGGTCTAGCTGGTTGATTCCAGGGGTCTGCCGCGTGGCGTCAACTGTGCGCGCAGTGGTGTGCCGTGCGTGGCCGGGCGGGTGCGCGGGCGCCACGCGGGAACGGCATCGATGAGGGAGGGTGCTGTGGGCGTTGGGCGTTGGGCGTTGGGCGTTGGGCGGTGCGGCGCTGCGCGTCAGCGTTGTGCGACACATCCCGGGGCGGGGTGCCGTCACCTCGGGGCGTCATGTCCTGCCTTGTGCGGGCATGAGCCTCACAAGTCAGGACGGGATCGCATCGCAACGCTGACGACCGACCACGACCCTCGCTCACACTCCTTCATCGCCGCCGTGCACGAGCGGCGGCGCCCAGACCAAGCGCCAAGACCGACCACCGACCAACCGCCCCATCACCCGCGCCGTTCGGGCGACATGGTCGACCCCGACGTCGACGGCGGACGCAGCAAATCAATGGTCCTCTACAGGATCATGCCGGCGCCGACGGTGTCGTTCGTGGACTCGTCGATGAGGATGAACGAGCCCGTCGCGCGGTTGCTACCCGAGTCCAGACGCCGAAAACAGTGCCTGGACGCGTGTGGCAGCTAAGTTGCCGCGGGTGGCAGGCACAAGAACGGTGCGCTCGTACGTGTGGTGGGCACTCTCCCCATACGCATACGCGACCGCCCGACTGGCGCTTCGCACCCGGCGCCGGGTGCTCGTCGGACCGTTCGCAGGCATGCGCTACCCGTTTCGATCCGTCGCCGCGCTGCTCTATGACGGCCCCTCGCAGGTCGGCTCGTATGAGTCTGAGGTCCATGCGGTGATCGAGGAGATCGTCGAGTCTCGGCCCGCGCTGATCGTCAACGTCGGCGCGGCCGGCGGCTATTACGCGGCCGGCCTCGCGCGGCGGCTCCCGTCGGCGGAGGTGATCGCGTACGAGACGCGGGATGACGGCCGCGACGCGGTCGCGCTGATCGCGGCGATGAACGGGGTCGGTGACCGGGTGCGGACCCGCGCGACCTGCACCGCGGCCGAGCTCGGCAGCCTGGAGGCCGACGTCGATGGCCGCTCGGTCTGCCTGCTGATCGACTGCGAGGGGGCCGAGGCCGAGCTCGTCGACCCGGAGGCCGCCCCCTGGCTCGCCCGCGCCTCGGCGCTGGTCGAGCTCCATCCGTCGGTCGACCCGGGGATCGGCGAGAAGCTCGAGGCGCGGCTCGCGCCGACGCACGAGACGGTCCTGATCGATGCCCAGCCACGGTGGGCAAGCCACATACCCGAGCTCTGGCAGCTCCCGGGCCTGCGCGACATCGACCGCGAGCTGCTCGTCGCCGAGTACCGCCACGGATTGCAGCAGTGGCTGTGGGCGAAACCCCGCTGAGCCGGGCGCCGCTGCTCGACACGCGGACGTCGGCGCGGCGGAGCTGATCTCAGAGCTCGTCGTCATGCAGGCGCAGGGACCCCCCGACCCCTACGTCTGACTGGAGCCGCACGGCTGCGATCCGGACGTCGCGCTCCGCCTGCTCCGGGGCGAGCACGGCCAGCGCCGAGCTTGCCGGCTAGAGGTGGAAGTGCCAGCGGTGATGGCTCTCGGGCTCCTCGCTCACCGCGGCGGGCGGTGGCGCAGCCGAGCGTACGAACGCCCAGGTCAGGACCGCGCCGATCGCGCAGAGGCCGACCAGCACCCAGGTCGAGCCGGCGAGCGCGTACGCCGTGTTGCCGACGCGCTCCGTCTCGAGATGGCCGTAGACCGCGCCAACCGCGCCGAGGGCGAGGGCGCCCGCGACGATCCGGTTCATCGCCAGGACCCCGGCGGCGATCCCCGCCTTGGCGTCGGGCATGGCCGTCATCGCGGCCGTCGACATCGGGGCGTAGACGAGTCCGAGTGCGATGCCGAACAGGACGTAGCCCGGCAGCAACGTCTCGTACCCGGTCGTCGCCGTCGTCCGCGTGAGCAGAACGAGGCCGGCGACGCCGGCACACATCCCCACCGTCATCAGCGCGCGGCCGCCAAACCGGTCGATCAGCCGGCCCGCGAAGGGTGAGATCACGACCATCGGCAGCGTCACGGGAAGGATCAGCAGGCCGGCCTCCGTCGGCGAGTACTCCAGCGTGTTCTGGAGGTACTGCGGCTGGTAGAAGATCAGACCCCACCAGCAGCCGACGAGCGCGAACGCGGCTGCCGAGGCGCCGAAGTAGGGGCCGTTCCGAAACAGGGCGAAATCGACGATCGGCTCGTCGGCCCGCCGCTCGACGACGGCGAACGCGGCGAGCGAGATGACGCCCCCGAGCAGGCACCCCACCGTCGCACCGGAGCCCCAGCCCCAGTCGCGGCCCTCGACGAGGGCGAGGACGAGGAGCAGCAGCCCAAGCGTCAGCGTGATCACGCCGGGGACGTCGAGGCGCGCCGAAGAGCGCGCCTCGTGCTCCGGGGCCGAGTATCGGATGAACGCGATGCCGATGACGACGAACGGGATCGCGCTCCAGAACACCCACCGCCAGCTGATCGTCTCGACCAGGATTCCGCCGAGCAGGGGGCCGAGCGCGAGAGCGGCCGCGCTCACCCCGGCCCAGATCCCGAGCGCCCGCGGCCGCTCCTCGGGAGGGAACTCCGCGCTGGCGATCGCGAGCGACAGTGACAGCACTCCCGCCGCGCCAACCCCCTGAACGACGCGACCGGCGATCAGCGCCTCCGGGCTCCGGGCCAGCGCCGAGAGGACCGCCCCGGCGCCGAACAGCCCCATCCCGTAGACGAAGACGGTGCGGCGGCCGCGGAGGTCGCCGAGGCGGCCGCCGGTGACGACCAGCGCCCCGATCGCGAGCAGGTAGCTGCTCAGGATCCACTGCAGGTCCGCCGAGGAGGCCCCGACGTCTCGCTGGATCGACGGCAGCGCCAGCGTGACGATGGTCGAGTCGAGCATGAGCAGGAAGAGGCCGGCGCAGCAACCGGCGAGCGTCCACCACCTGCGGTTGTCCTCGGTGGTCCTCAAGGGCGCGATGCCGGCTCCCTCAGCGGCCGAGCCAGGCGTTGATCGCGCCGGCGAGGCGGTGGGGCTCCTGCGCCATCAAGGCGTGCCCGCACCCGTCGAAGATCTCGAGCTCCGAGCCGGCGAGCGCCTCGTGCAGCCGCTCGGAGTTGGCGGGAGGGATGACCTCGTCGAGAGCACCCGCGGCGATCAGCGCAGGGGCGGCGATCGCGGCGATCCTCTGATCGGCGGGCTCCACGTGCCAGCGGTTCATCGCGCGCTCCTGCGCCGTCAGCGCCAGCGGTGAGAGCAGGCCGCGGGCCGTGGCCACGACCTCACCGAACTCGGCATCGATCCCCTCCGCCACGCCGGGAGGAAAGAGCAGCGAGAGCAGCCGGGTCGCCTGCTCGCGCGGCGTGCCGCCGTGATCGACGAGGCGATCCCATGCGTCCGCCGCGGCGACGAGCGCCTCGGTTCCCCCCGCATCGGTGGAGAGCAGCACGAGGCGCCGGACGCGATCGGGCGCGGTCGCCGCGATCTGCTGCGCAACGAAGCCGCCCATCGACCAGCCCGCGAGATCCGCAGTAGCGATGCCGCGCGCGTCGAGCACCGCCAGCGCGTCGACGGCCATCGAGTCGATGGTCAGCTCCCCGGCGGCCGGTGGCGACTCACCGACCCCCGCGTGGTCCGGGCAGATCACCGCCGACATCGCGGCGAGGTCCTCGAGGAAGGCCGGATCCCAGTCGTCCTTCGTCGCCGCATAGCCGTTCAGCAGGAGCAGTGGCGGGCCGGCGCCCAGCTCGCGAACTGCCAGGGTGGTGGCGTCCCCCATCGTCGGGTCCAGGCTATCGGCGCGCGAGCCTCGAATACGATCCAGCTGTGAGCGCTCGCACCGCCCCGGGCTATCCGTGGCCGCAGGGGCCGCCGCGAAGCGAGCATCGCGCCTCCTACGCGGACGCCACCCCGGCGTCGTTCTGGCTCGACCGCCTGCCGCCGCGCGACCCCTACCCCCCGCTCGAGCAGAGCACGACGGCGGATCTCTGCATCGTCGGGGCCGGCTTCACCGGACTGTGGGCGGCCCTCCATGCGAAGGCCGACAACCCGGCGCGCGACATCGTCGTCTGCGAGGCCGAGTCGGTCGGGGCCGGGGCGAGCGGCCGCAACGGGGGCTTCGCGATCTACTCGATCACCCACGGGATCGAGAACGGCCTCGCTCGCTTCGCCGATGAGATCGAGCTGCTCGAACGGCTCGGACTGGAGAACTTCGAGGGCCTCGCAGCCGACCTCGAGCGTTACGGGATCGAGTGCGACTTCGAGCCGACCGGTGATCTCCTGATCGCGCTCGAGGAGCACGAGGAGCGCGGGCTGTCCGAGGCCGCCTCCCTGCTTCGCGAGCACGGCCACGACGTCGAGCTCCTCGACCGGGAGGCCGTCCAGCTCGAGGTCGCATCGCCCCTTTACCGCGCCGGGCTCTGGGACCGGACCGGCTGCGCCGTCCTCGACCCGGGAAAGCTCGTGGTCGGCCTGGCGCGCGCCGCGAGCGCCCTCGGCGTCCGCATCCACGAGGGCACCCCGGTGACGGGGCTTCGCCGCTCCGGGGCCGGCGTCGAGGTCCGCTGCCCGAGAGGCTCGATCGAGGCCGCCGGAGCCCTGATCGCGACCAGCGCCTACCCGGCGCCGATCCGCGGCCCCCGCCGATATCTCCTCCCGATCTACGACTACGCCCTCGTCAGCGAGCCGCTCGGCGCCGATCTCCGGGCCGCCATCGGCTGGCGCAACCGCCAGGGACTCGGTGACAGCGCGAACCAGTTCCACTACTACCGGCTCACCGACGACGACCGGATCCTCTGGGGCGGCTTCGACGCGGTCTACCGCTACGGCGGTCCGGTGGACGACCGCCTCGACGATGACGACGAGGCGTTCGCCGGCCTCGCGCAGCGCTTCTTCACCAACTTCCCCCAGCTCGAGGGTCTCCGGTTCACACACCGCTGGGGCGGGGCGATCGACACCTGCAGCCGCTTCTCGGTCTTCTTCGGCAGCGCCCTCGACGGTCGGGTCACCTATGCGCTCGGCTACACCGGCCTCGGCGTCGCCGCGAGCCGCTTCGGCGCCCGCGTCGCCCTCGATCTCCTCGACGGCGTCGAGACCGAGGCGACGCGCTCGCGCTACGTGCGCTCGCGGCCGATGGCGTTTCCGCCGGAGCCGCTGCGCACCGCGGTCGTCCAGCTCACCCGCAACCGCCTCGACGCCGCGGACCGCAACCGCGGCAAACGCGGCATCTGGCTGCGCACGCTCGACCGGCTCGGGCTGGGCTTCGACAGTTAGCCGTCCTCCGTGAGGAGGACGGCGATTCGTCCTTGAAGCGGACGCGCGCCGGCTGGCCGCAGCGGAGACTCGCTGCGATGACAGACGCGACCACTTTTCCGCAGACCGTGACGCCCAGCGCCCGAGGCCCCCTCGCGCCGAGCCTTCGCCGAGCGATCCTCTGCCTTCACATCGTCGCATCGGTCGGCCTGCTCGGGGAGGTCAGCGGCTTCCTCCTCGTTGCGATCCAGGCCGCCGGCACCGAGGACCCGGCCTTCGCCGCCGCCTCCTACGACCTGCTCGCCATGTTCAGCCTCGTCTTCGGTATCCCGCTGAGCATGGTCGCGCTGATCACGGGCGTGATCCTCGGCCGCCGCTCGAAGTGGGGACTCGTCCGCTACCCGTGGGTAACGATCAAGCTCGGCCTGATCGCATCGGTGATCGTCGTCGGCGCGTTCGTCCTCGGCCCGACCGTCGACCAGCTGCGCGACGGGGGCGGCAGCGAGACGCTCATCATCGCCGGAGCGGCCTGGGATGTCTTCGCCCTGGCGCTTGCGACGGGGCTCTCCGTCTACAAGCCGGGACGCCGGCGGCGCTAGAGCGAGCGTGGCGGTCTGTGTCCTCCTTTCGGACACAAACCGCCACAACGGAACGCGGGCTCAGCGCTCGAGCTGACCGCGGACCGCGCCGTTCGGATACTCCTTGGTGGTGACGTCCGCGTAGTGCGCGTCGGGCTTGCGCTTCAGCCGGCGGACGATCCGCGGGCGGAGGTTGTGGACGCATCCCTCGGTCGACTCCGAGCCCTCGAAGAGCGTGATGATCGGCCGGGCGACCGAGCCACCGCTGCCCTTGTGAATGAACGCGCCGGTGACCTCGTCGAGCTTCTTGAACGAGAGCTTGTAACAAACGCGCGCCTTGACCCGGTTGACCTTCAGGCTCAGGTTCGCGCTGCCGTCGGGGTCGCCGCCGGCGGAGTTGACGATGTTGGCACCGGTCATGTCCGAGGTGATCGGCGTCCCGCCGAAGGCGAGCACCGGGATCGTCAGGCCCACCGCGACAGCGGCCAGCGCCCCGATCGTGATCTTGTTGCGCATATCTCTCCTCAGCCGTCCCGGCCACTCTTCTTGGCCAGGGAGTTGACGGTTCTGGTCAGGTCGTTGATCTGCTTCTTGTCCGCAGCCTGTTGGTTCTCGAGCGTCGAGATCGAGCTGTTGAGCTCGGCGTTCGTGGACTTCAACCGCTTCACCTCATCCTCGAGCGTGGTCACGTTCTGCTGAAGCGAGCTGATCGAATTCTTGTTCGACGCGGCCAGCTTCTTTGCCTTCTTGCCCGTCTTCTGCGCCTTGCGCGCCACCCCTTGGGCGTCGGACGTCTTCTGCACGTCCTCCTCGAGGCTCTTCTCCAGAGAAGAGGCCTTGTCCTCCAACTGCTGCTGGAGGGAGGCGGAGAGCTCGGACTCCGATTGCGCGTCGTTCTTGGCGCCGATCGCGATTACGAGGGCGACGATCCCGACTACCAGGCCGATCCCCCCGATCGCGGCGTACACCCGTTCGTCGATCATGCGCGGAACCTACTAGTAAATGGGCTAGCCCAAACCCGGTAGAAACACGCATGAAACGGATCTGGCAGGTGCGCAGCGCGCGGGCTGGGAGGCGCGTCACCGCTTGTCGGGTCGATACCCGGCGGTAACGGCCTCGACCTGGTCTCGCATCCAGGCGGCGGCGATGTCGGAGGAGAACGTGGATGACGGTTGACGAGCTGATCGAGGGGCCGCCGCCCACGCGTCTTCGCGGCTGCCCCGGAACGTGGCCGGATCGAGGCCTCAGGTGGGAAATCTCCGATCCCTTCGGACGAGAAGCCGTACTCCGAGCCCAGTCAGCCAGATCACAGATAGGGTTACGCCATGGCGACGCTGCTCGTTCACCTAGCCACTGGTCCGGAGAACCCAACACGTGCGGCCCTGGCGCTGCTGGTCGCGAAGACTGCCGCATCCGAAGGGCACGACGTAAGCGTCTTTCTCGCCGGCGACGCGGTGCAGCTCCTGCGGCCCGAGACGGCCGCCGCTACGCACGGGATTGGAACGGGCGCCTTCGAGGAACACCTGGCCGCGCTGCGCGAGGCAGACGTTCGGATCTACGCCTCCGCCATGTCGAGCAAGGCGCGAGGGGTCGAAGTGGAGGCCCTCGGAGCGGAGCCGGCACCACCACAGAAGCTTGTCGAGCTGGCGACCGCGGCGCAGACCACGCTGACTTACTGATTCGGCGGCGCGGTAGCGCTCTGACGAGAAGCACTACTTCCACGGGATACTCCGGGGCGATGTCGGAGGAGAACGTGGAGAAGCTGCGCCCGGTCTATAGGGAATGGGCGCGGGGCAACCTCCGAGCCGGCCGCGAGCTCTTCGCCCCGGACGTTCGGTATGAAGCCGAAGCCCCCGGGCAAGGCTCGGTGAGCGGCGCAGAGGCAATCGGGAAGCAAATGCGCGAGTTCCTCGCCCAGTGGAGCGAGTTCCGAATCGAGGCGGAGGCCTTCGAGGAGTTCGACGACGCCGTACTCGTCACCGAGCGCCAACACGGCATCGGCAAGGGCAGCGGGGTGGAAGCGGAGCAGACCATCTACGCGGTGTGGGTTTTCCGGGACGGCCGTGTGGTCGGCGCCCGGTGGAGCACGAGCCGCGAGCGTGCTCTCGAAGCCGCCGGGCTCTCGGAGTAGCGCATCAAGAACGAGTCGATGGGCGAACACGACGCCGTCGACAACGACCTGAAGGGCAACGACATCAGGTAGTCGTGGTCGGTCGGAGCCCTCACGCTGCCGGATCGTCGGAGTATTCGGACACCCCGGCAGCCTCGAGGGCTTCGCGCGGCTCGCTGTATGAGACCGAGCTGGTCACCCGCCCCTCACGGATGCCGAACACCGACGCATGTGGCCATTCGGTGGGGGCGCCCGAGGTCCGACCGCGACCGCGCCATCTGGTCTTGGCGAATCCGCGCGCGCCCGTTCCTGCGGTTTCCCGCGGCCTCCTGCGGAAGGACCTCCCCCTCACTGCCCTTCCCATCAACGAGGAAAGCGCCTGCTAAGGGGCGCTTTCCCGCTGACTAACGGAGGGGGAGGGATTCGAACCCTCGATAGACGAGAAAACGCCTATAACGGTTTTCGAGACCGCCGCATTCAACCGCTCTGCCACCCCTCCAGGTAGCGGCTCAAGGCTAGAGGAAGGGCCCGGCTCGAAGCCGGGAGCGGAGCTCTGCCGAGCTCCCCTCGAGCTTCTACGCCCCGAGACGAAGGAAGGGGGTGCATATAACCCGGATCCTGCGTCTCGCGTGATCGCGTACTCAGACGGTCCCGGCGATGGCGTAGCTGAGGATCTCGACGACCTGCTCCGGGGTCTCGGCCGTCGCCATCGCGGCGCGGTCGACCTCCTTCAACGCATGCGTGAGCTCGGCGTCGTGGAGGGAGACGATCGGCTTGCCGAGAGCGGCCGCGTAGCCGGCCTCGAAGGCTGCGTTCCACTGCTTGTACTTGTCACCGAAGCGGACGACCACGACATCGGCCTTTCGCAGGAGCGTCTGCGTCCGGACGGCGTTCACGCCCGCGCCCTTGTGGTCCTTCCAGAAGCCGTCTTCCTCGGGGCCGAGGATGTCGGTGCCGACGTCGTCGGAAGCCTCGTGATCGGTGACCGGCGCCAAGAGGCTCACCGGGAGCCCCGCTGAGGCGACGCCATCCGCGATCCGCTCGCGCCAGTCGGAGTGGATCTCGCCGGAGAGGTAGACGTTCCAGTTGCCATTTGCGCTGCCGTTCTCTGCCATCGGTCCATCCTAGCCACGGCCCGATCGTCGCTATCTTGACCTCGCCCGGGACAGGTGACCGAGTGGCTTAAGGTGCGCGACTGGAAATCGCGTGGGCGGTGAAAGCTGCCTCGTGGGTTCGAATCCCACCCTGTCCGTTACGCGACCAATCGATCGAGGTAGCCGGCACCGGCATCGGGATCGCTTCCGTCGTGGCGAAGGCCGGTGTAGCGGTCGGGCCGTACCGCGAGGACCGCGACGCCCTCGACCCCCATCCTCGCGGCCACCGAAGCGTCGATCCCACACATGGCATCGCTCGAGGGAGTGCCCGTGTCGGCGGAGAGGCCGACGACTGAGTCGACGAGCGCCTCGAAGATCTCCATCGAGCGCGGGTGCACGACCGTCGCGCGGTCCCAGTCACGCGGGGCGTCGAGCGCGTCGATCAGCACGCACGAGACCCCTCGCCGCTCGAGCTCGGAGGCGAGCAGGAGCCCGGTCGGCCCGGCTCCGACCACGAGGACCTGGGTCGACCGCCGGGATTCGTCCTCCGTGGTCATTGCAGGCGCAAGTATCTTGCACCGGCGGTAGCGTGGCGCCGGCTAGCGCCGCCGCTCCGCGAAGAAGTCACGCAGGAGCGCTGCAGCCTCGTCCTCGAACAATCCGCACCGGACCTCCGGGCGGTGGTTCAGCCGCGGCTCGGCGAGCACGTCGAGGACGCTCCCCGCGGCACCGGCCTTGGGGTCGGTCGCCGCGTAGACCACGCGCGGCACCCGGGCGAGCACGATCGCGCCCGCGCACATCGCGCAGGGTTCGAGCGTGACGTAGAGCGTGGCTTCGGCGATCCGCCAGCCGCCCAGGGCCTCGGCGGCGGCGCGCAGGGCGAGGATCTCGGCGTGCGCGGTCGGTTCGCGACGCAGCTCGCGCTCGTTGCCGGCGGCGGCGAGCAACTCGCCGCCGCGGGCAATCGCGGCGCCGATCGGCACGTCCTCGTGCGCTGCCGCACCCGCCGCGCGCTCGAGCGCGACGCGCATGAAGCGCTCGTCTTCCGGGGAGAAACCGGCCTTGCTCACCGCTGAAGTATCGGCCCGAACGGATGCTTTGGCCCGCTCGGCGGCAACTTCGGCCATCCTTTTGTGTTCGGATTAGATGACCGAGATCGCGATCGTTGTCCGATCGTCCCCGCTTTCCCTCATGCCTCGGCGACTTCTCAGAACAGCGCTCGCGTGCGCGAGCACCGGACTCGGCCTCGCCGCGTTCGTCCCCGCTGCGCAAGCAGAGCCGGCGGCCGGGGCCCACGCCCCCGGAGAGCTCATCGTCGGCTACGAGGACGGTCGCACCCGGGTCGCCGAGCTCCCGAACCGCACATCGCCGGCTCGGGCTGCCGCGCGAGTGAGCGACCGGGCGGGAGTTGAGTTCGCCGTCCCCAACTACGTCGCGACGGCGTCCGAGGTGAGCCCGATCGACCTCGGGACCGCGCTCGTTCCCCGCGGCTGGGAGGCGGACCAGTGGAGTTTCCTGGACCGGCCGGGCGGCGTCCGCATCAAGGGCGCCTGGGACCGGCTCATCACCGCCGGGAAGCCGGGTGGCTCGGGGGTCACCGTTGCCGTCGTCGACACGGGGATCGCCTACGCGCCGACGGTCGCGGGTGGAGCGGCGGCGCCGGACTTCGCCCCGGATCAGTTCGTCCCCGGCATCGACCTCGTCGCGGACGATGACCGCCCGCTGGACGAGAACGGTCACGGAACGCACGTTGCGGCGACGATCGGCGAGCAGATTTCGACCAGCCGGCCGCCGACCGGGTCAAACGATTACCTCACCGGTCTGGCCTACGGCGCGAGGCTGATGCCGATCCGCGTCCTCGACGCGAGCGGCGCAGGCGTCGCGACCGATGTCGGCGCGGGCATCCTCTGGGCGGCGAAGCATGAGGCGGACATCATCAACGTCAGCCTCCAGTTCGACCCCAAGATCACGGGCTGCAAGCAGGTGCCGACCGTGTGCACGGCGATCAAGCGGGCGACCCGGAAGGGGTCGCTCGTGGTCGCGGCCGGCGGCAACGCGCTCCAGGGCCTCGGCGACCGGGGTCCGCTCTTCCCCGGCGCCGCGCCGGGGGCCCTCGCCGTCGGCGCGACGACGGAGAGTGGCTGCCTCGCGTCCTACTCCCATTGGGGCAAGGGGATCGAGATGGTCGCCCCGGGGGGCGGCGCGCCGCGCTCGGACCGGACCCGGACCGAGTGCGTCGACGACGTTCGGCCGATTCTCTCGCTGACGCTCGAGTGCTTCCCGCGCGAATGCAGCCTCGGGCTCTACGGCGACTTCGGCATCCGCGCCGACACCGGAACCTCGATGGCTAGCGCCCACGTCAGCGGGGTCGCGGCGCTCGTGCTCGCCGCCGGCACGGCTGGCCGCAAGGCGACGCCGCGCCAGCTCGCGCGGCGGCTTCGCTGCACCGCCCGCGCGGCGGAACCGCGGCGCTTCTACGGATCCGGGCAGCTCGACGCGGTTCGTGCGGTGCAGCGGAGCTTCCGCTGCAGGTAGTCCGGGCTTGACCGGCGTCTAGGTCGTGCGGGCGATGAAGACGCTGCAGGGGGCGTGATGGGAGATCTTGTTCGGCACGCTGCCGAGCAGAAACCGCCGGGTCCCGGTCATGCCCTTGTTGCCGACGACGATCAAGCTCGCCTTGTACTCCTCGGCCACGTCGAGGATCGCGTCCGCGGGGTCGCCCTCGCGAGCGTGGGTCTCGACCTCGACCCCGTCGGCGCGAGCCGGGCCGGCGGCGCCCTCGAGGATCACGTTGACGTCCTCGCGCGGGCCAACGGCGTGGGCGACGTCGCCCGGAATCTCCTCGCTCTCCTCACGCAGGCGCGACGGGGCGACCGGCTCGAAGGCGCTGACGACGTCGAGCTTCGCGCCACTCAGCTTCGCCAGTTCGATGGCCTGACGCACGGCCTCGCCGGCGGTCTCGGATCCGTCGGTGCCGACAACGATTCGCTCGATCACGTCACCCTCCTTCGCAGCCCTGACTCCGGGCGCCCATACTATCCGCGCGGCCGCCAAGCGGCGCGAAGCCAATGCCCGTCACCTGGAAAGTCCTCATGTTCGTCTGCGTCGTCTGTCTGATCGCGTCGATGGTGATCGCGGTCGTTCGCCTGACATAGAGTCCATTCGATGGCGACCGTGGAGAGCGTCACCGGGCCGATCGAGGCCGAGGACCTCGGGACGACGCTGATCCACGAGCACCTGCGGGCGCAGGACGAGGCCGTCCACGTCCAGTGGCCGAACGCGCCCACCGCGGAGGAGGAGCCGCCGTACGCCGTCAACGGGCCGGAGGGGGAGCTCGAGGTCGCGATCCGCGAGGCGAACGCCGCGGTCGAGCGCGGCGTGAAGACCATCTGCGACCCGACCGCGATGTTCCTCGGCCGGGACGTCAAGTTCATGCGCAAGGTGGCCGAGAAGACGGGGCTTCAGGTCGTCCCCTGCACCGGGATCTACACCTACGACCACCTGCCCACCTTCTTCATCAGCCGCGATCCGGACCAGATCGCCGAGCTCTTCGTCGCCGACATCGAGCGCGGGATCCAGGGAACCGAGATCAAGGCGGCTTTCATCAAGTGCGCGGCCGACGAGCCGGGGGTGAACGAGAACGTCGAGAAGATCCATCGTGCGGCGGCACGCGCCAGCGTGCAGACCGGCGCGCCGATCATGGCCCACTCGCGCCCGGCCAGCGACACCGCCCCCCGGCAGCTCGAGATCTTCGAGGAGGAGGGTGTCGACCCCGCGAAGGTCCAGATCGCCCATTGCGGGGACAGCCCTGACCCCGACTACATCGAGAGCATCCTCGACAGGGGCGCCTATGCCGGGCTCGACCGCTACGGGATCGAGATGTACCTGCCCTTCGACCAGCGCCAGGCAACAGCGGTCGCGCTGCTCGAACGCGGCCTCGCCGATCGCCTCTTCATCTCCGCGGACTCGTGCGCGACGATCGACTGGTTCCCGCCAGACGTCGTCGGCCAGATGATCGGCGCTGGCCTCGTCAACGAGTGGACGATGCGCATCGTCCACGACCGCGTCCTGCCCGAGCTCCGCGAGCGCGGCATGACCGAGGACCAGGAGCGAACGATGATGGTGGACAACGCCGTGCGCTGGCTCACAAGCTGAGACGTTCCGAAAGCGTGCTCCGCTTCGCCTCCGCCATTTTCGGGTCAGGCCAGGGACGCCTCGAGGTCGTACGCCGCGCGGTACACGGTGTGTGTCCCGGCGAGACCCTTCAGCTCCAGCTCTCGACCTGAATCGAACTCGTACTCGGCCTGCTCGACCTCCTCGCAGGCGCCCTGGATCGCCTCGGAAACCAGGATCTCGCCGCCGGTCGCCTGCGCGGCGATCCGCGCCGCGAGCACGACGCTGCGCCCGAACAGGTCTCCCTCCTCGGCGATCGCCTCGCCGGTGTGCATCCCCATCCGTACGCTGATCCGCTCGGCCCCTGCGACCTCGCTCTCGCGCAGGTCGCGCTGGACGTCGATGGCGAAGCGCAGTGCCTCGCTCGGCTGCGCGAAGGCGAGCATGAAGCCGTCGCCCTGGCTCTTCACCTCGTAGCCACCGTGGTCGCCGAGCCGATGGCGGAAGATGGCGTTGTGGTCGCGGAGGACCTCGAGCCAGCGCTCGTCGCCGAGCCGCTCGTTGATCAGGGTCGAGTTCTCGATGTCGGAGAAGAGGATCGTCACCCGGCCGTCACCGGCGGCGAGCGCTGAGAGGTCGGGCCGCTCGCTGCCGACGGCCTCGACCACGGCCTCGATCGAGGTGAGGACGTCGACGTCGCCGATGCCCTGCACCTCCAGGCGGGCGACCAGTGCGCGTTCGACCAGCCGCCGCATGCCGATCGCGTCGGCACCGTCGAGCGCCACCGTGAACTCGGCCAGCGCCCGCTCGCGATCGTGCGGGCGCGCGCGCTCGGCGAGCGCCCGGCCGAGCCCGTATCGGGCCTCGAGCGCGAACGGGCGGTCGCCGATCCGCTCGGCGAGCCCGATCGCCGCCTCGAAGCGGTCGATCGCCTCGCCCTGGTGCCCGCGCACGAGCGCGAGCCGGCCGAGATAGAGGTCGACCGGGCCCTGGCACGAGGCCGCGCGGCCGACCACCACCACGTGTCCGGAGTAGGGCTCCAGCATCCGCTCGAGCACCGCAGCTCGCTCCGAGTCCTCGAGCCAGTAACACGTGTCGGCAAGCCGGATCATCGAAGGCACCCACTGGAGGTCGCGCTGCACGTCCTCGAACCCGTTTGCCGCCTGCCGCTCGAACCCGGCTCGCGCCTCGTCGACGCTGCCGAGCTCGGCGAGGAAGCCGCTCAAGGTCAGCTGCCAGGCGCGGATCGCCGGGAAGCGGCGGGCCATCTCCCGGACAGCGGGCAGCGCCTCCTCGAGCCGTCCCTGGAGCTGTCGCAGGACCGCGAGCTGGAGCGCGTGGAGCTGGTCGGCGAGCGGCTCCTGGGCGCGCATGCCGCCGCGCCAGCCCTCGTCCGCCTGGCGCTCCGCCTCCTTGAACCGCCCCTCCATCGTCAGCCGCACGGCGCGGAAGACGTGCAGGTGCCAGAGATGCTGGGGCTGGCGCAGCGCCTTCGCGGCTTCCGCGTAGCTGTCATACGCCGCCTCGCCGTCGGTCACCTGCCCGAGCTCGAGGAGGGCGTGCATTCGATAGGCGTGCCCGCGGATCACGTACTCAGGCGCGTCGCAGCGGGTCGCCACCTCGATCAGCTCCTCTGAGTTCGCAAGCCGCTCACGCGGTGATTCGGGCTCGCCCGAGAGCAGGAACTGCTCGACGACCAGGGCGACGGCCAGCGCGTTGTCGTCGCCGAGGCGGCGCGCGATCGCGAGCGCCTCGGTGCCGGCGTCGCGTGCCGCGCCCTGCGGATCGCTCCAGATCAGCGAGCCCGCGATCGCCCCGAGGAGCTCGACTCGGATCGCGCTGTCCTGCGGCCCGACCGCCTCGAGGGCCTCCTCGAGCAGCGCGACGAGCGGCTCGTCCACCACCCCGGCAATCGCCGTCAGGGCCATGCCGAGAGCGGCCTCCGCCAGGGCCGCCGAGTCGCCCAGGTCGCGGGCGATCGCGGCCGCCGTCTCATACGCCGCGCGTCCCTCGGCGAGGCGTCCGCCCAGGTAGCGCGAGCGAGCGAGTGCGAGGCTGAGCTCGAGCCGGCGCTCGCGCTGCCCGTCGCCGAGGAGCTCGAGCGCTCGCGCGTAGTCGAGCGCGGCGTCCTCGTGGGCGAGGCGGGTGGTCGCGAGCTCGGCGGCGCGGATCGAGTAGTCGATCGCCTTCCCCGGGTCGCCGTCGCTTGCTGCCTCGGCGAAGTGGCGTGCGAGGTCGTCGAGGAAACCATCGAGGTCGCCGGCGTGCGCGCCCTCGAGCGCCTCTCCCACCCGCCGGTGGAGTGGCGCGCGCTCGGCGGCTTCGATCCCGGCGTAGATGGTCTCGCGGACGATCGCGTGCGCGAAGGAGAGCCAGTCGGGCGCCGTCGCACGCTCGGAGACGATCCGCGCGTCGATCGCCTCGGAGAGGGCCAGGGTGACCTCGGCGGCAGCCTGGGACGAGGCCGCCGCGATCACCGCCGGCTCGAACTCGCGCCCCGCGACGGCGGCCACCACGAGCACCTCGTTCGTCTCCGGGCGCAGGGTCTCGAGGCGCCGGGACACGGCGTCGCGGGCACCCTGCGGGATGGCCACCGCCTGTTCAGCGGCGCCGGAGTCGAGGTCCCCGTCGGCGAGCAGCAGCCGCACGACCTCCCCGACGAAGAACGGGTTGCCCTCGGTGCGCTCCCAGACCGCCCGGACCAGGGCGGGGGACGGCTCGGAGCCGGTACTGGCGGCGATGATCGCGCCGACCCCGTCGCTGTCGAGCCCGCCCAGACGGAGCGTCCGGGTTCGATCGCCGGCCGCGAGCTCGCCGAGCGTCGTCGAGAGCGCCTCGTGCCGGCCGAGCTCGACGTCACGGTAGGTGCCGACGATGAGCAGGCCGCTCGCGGCGAGCTGGGCGCTCGTGAACTTGAGCAGGTCGAGCGACGAGGGATCGGCCCAGTGGAGATCGTCGAGCACGACGACGAGCGGCCGCGAGCGGGAAGCGTCGGTGAGGAAGCCCGCAACCGCATCGAAGAGGCGGAAGCGGTCGTTCTCATCGAGGTCGATCTCGGTCTCCGCCGACTGTCCGAGCAGCTCGGCGATCTCGTCGACCAGCTTCGCCAGCTCCGGCCCGCGGGCGCCGAGCTGCCACCGGAGGCCGACCGGGTCGGCGTCGCGGACGTACTCCCGGATCGCCTCGACCCAGGGCCAGAACGAGGGCGCCCGCTCGCCCTCGTGGCAGCGGCCCCAGACGACCCGGGCACCACGGACGCGGGCGTAGGTCGAGAGCTCCTCGGCGATCCTGGTCTTACCGATCCCCGGCTCGCCGACGAGGAACAGCATGTTCCCGCGCCCGCCGCGGGCGTCGTCCACCGCCGACATCGTCTGCTCGAGCTCGCGTTCGCGGCCGATGATCGCTCCCGCCGCCACCGCCTCGGGCTCTTCGCCGGTCGCGTGCTCGCTCGCCGCGGCGCCGGGGTCGGCGGCGATCGCCTCGAGCGATGCGCGGGCGGCGGCGGCGCTCTCGGGCCGGTCGTCGGGGGACTTCGCGAGCAGCGAGAGAATCAGCCCCTCGAGCGCGGCCGGGGCCTCGGGCGCGTGGCGGGTGGGCGGCGGCGGCTGTGCGCTGACGTGGCGGGAGATCACCGCGATCGCGTCGTCGCCGGTAAAAGGTGGCTGCCCGGCGACCATCTCGTAGAGGACGGCACCGAGCGAGTAGAGGTCCGCGCGCGCGTCCGCTCGGCGACCGAGGGCCTGCTCCGGGGGCAGGTAGGCGACGGTTCCGATCAGCGTTCCCTCACCGGCCTCGCGCGAGCGGCGCTCCGTCGCCGCGAGCCCGAAGTCGCCGAGCCGCGCGCGGCCGTCCTCGCCGATCCAGATGTTCGCCGGCTTCAGGTCGCGGTGGATGATCCCGTGCCCGTGAGCGTGCTCGAGCGCCCTGCAGACGTCGGTAGCGATCGCGATCGCGCGGTCCGGGTCGAGCCTCCCACGCTCGCTTTCGGCAAGGAGCGCGTTGACGTCGCCGCCGGGCATGTACTCGCTGACCAAAAACGGAGCCCCGTCGTGTTCGCCCGAGCCGAGCACGGAGACGATCCGCGGGTGGTGCCCGAGCCGCTCCATCGCCTGCGCCTCGCGCCGCGCCCGCGCCACCGCCGTCTCCCCGATCCCCTCGGTCTCGAAGACGGCGACGGCGACGGCCTGGTCCCCGCCCTCGCGATCGGTGGCCCGATAGACGCGCTTCCGGCCGCCCCTCCCCAGGAAACCGCTGATCTCGTAGCGGCCGGCGATGACCTGTTGCTCCTCGGTCTGAGGCGCCGGCTCCCCCTCGAGCCGGGCGCCGCATGAATCGCAGAACTTCGCTCCCTCGCGGTTCTCGTTTCCGCACGAAGGGCAGCGCATGGCAGGGTCAGGCTACCTCTCGCTAGTGTCCGGCTCGATGTCTGAAGCGACTCTCCACACCAATGCAGGGGCGATAACCGTCGAGTTCTTCGACGGCGATGCGCCGAAGACGGTCGAGAACTTCCGCAAGCTCGCCGAGGACGGGTTCTACGACGGACTCACCTTCCACCGGGTGATCACCGACTTCATGATCCAGGGCGGCTGCCCCGAGGGCACCGGCACGGGCGGGCCCGGCTACACGTTCGAGGACGAGTTCAACCAGAACAAGATCGTCCGCGGCGCGCTCGCGATGGCGAACGCCGGGCCGAACACGAACGGCTCGCAGTTCTTCATCGTGACCAAGGACTCCGCCCCCTGGCTCGACGGCAAGCACACCGTCTTCGGCCAGGTCACCGACGGGATGGATGCGGTCGACGCGATCGAAGGGACCGCGACGGGCCCGGGCGATAAGCCGGTCGAACCCCAGGTGATCGAGCGGGTCGAACTGCGCTAGTCCTTCGGCGGCTCGATCTGGCCGCCGGAGGTGTCGATGCCGCGCTGCTTCAAGGCGTCGAGGATCTGCTGCTGCATGTCGCCGTAGTCGGCCGGGTTGACCGGCTGGCCGTTGGCGCCCTCGGCGTCGATTCCGTGCTGCTGCATGATCCCGAGGATCTGCTCGCGCAGCTGCTCGCCCTGCTCAGTGCCGCGGAGGTCGATTGACTGGGTGCCTCCCGACTCGACAGTGACCCCGCCGATCGAGTAGCTCCCGTCGGGGTTCTGGGTCACGTTCCCCTGCTCCATCGCCTGCTGGATCATCGGCCCCAGGCTCGAGAGCGCCTGCAGGCTCTGCATCACGCCGGGGATGTCGCCGAGGTTGCCGTCGAACTGCGGGGTGCCACCCGCGACCTGCCGGCCGACGACCGGCTGCCCTTCGCTGGCGGCGAACGACCCGAGCGGCTGGACCTCGGTCTCCGACGCCGGGATCGCACTCTCCCGCTTCGCTCTACGCTTGAAGAAGTCCCCGAATCCCACTTCAAAAAAAATTCTACTCCCCGCCGGCGCTACCAACGCCTGACCCGGCCGCCCTCCGGCTGACCCGAAAATGGCGGACGCGAAGCGGAGCACATTTTCGGAACGTTCGGTATTCAGAGGTCGTTCGTAGTGAACGTGTCGCACTCACCGGGATCGCCGCCCTCGTACCCGGCCTCGAACCAGCGCCGTCGCTGCTCGGAGGTGCCGTGCGTGAAGGAATCCGGGTTGACGTCGCCACCCGCCTGCTCCTGAAGGCGGTCGTCGCCGACCGCCTCCGATGCGGCGAATGCCTCGTCGAGGTCGCCCTGCTCGAGCTGGTCGAAGACGGTGCTCGCCCAGATGCCCGAGTAGCAGTCGGCCTGCAGCTCGAGCCGGACCGAGAGCTCATTCGCATCATCGGGGTTATCGCGCTCGAGCTCGGCGACCTCCGCGTTGGTGCCGAGCAGGTTCTGGATGTGATGGCCGACCTCGTGCGCGATCACGTAGGCCCACGCGAAGTCCCCGGGCGCGTTGAGCTGCCGTCGCATCGCCTCGTAGAAGCTCAGGTCGAGGTAGACGCGCTGATCCGCCGGGCAATAGAACGGCCCGACGGCGGAGGTGGCGCTCCCGCAGCCCCCGGTCCGCACGGCCTGTGAGTACAGGACGAGCTGCGCGCGCTCGTACTCCCGCCCCTGCTGTTGGAAGATCTCCGTCCACGTGTCCTGGGCGTCGGTGACCACGTAGGCCGAGAAGTCGCGCAGCTCGCGATCGGGATCCTGATCCTCGGGGAGCGGCGCCGGGTCCTCCGCGCCGGGAGCCGGGGAGCCGCCGCCCAGCACGTCGTCGATCGAGAAGCCGCTCCCGCTGTCGCCGCCCCCGCCGAACACCTGGATCGCGATCACGACGAGGAGCACGACCACGCCGGCGCCGCCGCCGAGGCCGGCGACCGAACCTGGGATCGGCAGGCCGCCCGCGCCGCCGCCCCCGCGGCCGGGCGGGGACGCGCCGCGAATGTCGACCACGTCATCGCTCTTGCGGGCTTTCTTGCGGCTCCACTTCACGGCCCGCAACTCTGACAACGTTTGGCAGGGAATGGCCCCGCGGATGCGGTAATTCGGCTTCAGAAGGTCGAAGGCGGGATACCCTCAGCGTGTGACCGGGGGTAACGCAGCCCGCGCGCACCCCCTTCAGGCAGAGGGATTGCGCGCCGATGAAGCGACGGTGGAGGAGGATCCCTGGCGGCTGCTCGACGACGTCCCCGACGTCGTCTCCCGGCTCTCGGCCGACGGCCGGTTTCTCTACGCGAGCGCCGCCGCCGAGACACTCTTTGGCCGCCCCCCCGAGGAGCTCATCGGCACGGTCGCGATCGACCTGCTCGAAACCGTCGACCGCGGCGAGGCCCACACGCTCCTGCGAGAGATGGCCGCCGGTGAGCGCGACCAGATTCGCCTGCTGAGCCGTGTCGCGCGCCCGGACGGGACCTTGACCTGGGTGGAGTCGACCGCGTCCGCCATTCTCGATGCCGCGACGGGCGAGCGCACGAGTCGTGCTCGTCAGCCGTGCCGCGGACGAGGCGGTCGGCGCCGAGCGCGCCCTGGCCCGCCTCGAGGGTCGATTCCGGGAACTGGTGGAGTGGATTCCGGCGGTGGTCTACGAGGCGGAGCCGGGCGAGGATGGCGAGTTCCTCTACATCAGCCCTCAGGTCGAGCAGCTACTGGGCTACAGCGCCGACGAGTGGATGGCAGACCCGCTCCTGTGGAACAAATGCCTCCATCCCGACGACCACGACTGGGTCGTCGCACGCGAGATGGAGCAGGCGCGCGAGTCCACGGAGGGCGGCGACCGGATGATCGCTTCCGATTACCGGATGATCCGCCGCGACGGAGGCGTGATCCACGTCCGCGACACAGCCCGGATCACCGGGACCGCACAGCAGCGCTACTGGCGCGGGGTCATGGTCGACGTCTCGCGCGAGCGCTCGGCTGAGCTCACCCTGCAGGAGGCGCACGACAGCTACCGGCACATGGTCGACGGCCTGCCCGCCTCCGTCTACCGAGCTGAAACGGGGCACAACGGTCCCTGGGTCTTCGTCTCCTCGCAGATCGAGCGCCTGCTGGGCTACAGCCCCGCCGAAGTGCTCGCCGATCCCACGCTCTGGGCGGCGAGCCTCCACGCCGACGACCGGGCGCGGGTCGAACGCGACGAGGCGGCGCTCGTCGATCTCCCCCCGGGAAGCCAGTACGTGAACGAGTATCGGATGCGCACACGGACCGGGCGGATGATCTGGGTCCGCGACCGCGCGGTGCTGACCGAGCAGGAGGACGGACGCCTGATGATGGACGGCCTACTCGTCGACATCACGGCCGAGCACCACAGCGAGGCTCCGGCCGGGGCGTCGGCCGACATCTACCGCCTCGCGTGCGGTGACTGCGGCGGCGCATGGCCGGCGGAGCGACTCGAGCCGTGCCCGGAGTGCGGCGGGATCAACGTCGACGGCGTGTCCTTGAACGCAACCCTCGGCGAGCTCGCGGAGTCGCGGCGCCAGGTCGAGGGTCTGCTGGACGGGATCCACCGCCACCTCGAGGCCCTGGGAACGAACCTGCGCTCGGTCTCCGATCAGCTCACGCTCAAGCCGGGCGAGCCGGAGATCCAGGGCGGGCCGCCCGCGGACGAGGACGAGACCTAGACCCAATCTCGGGCGCGGATAGTCTTGGCGCGATGGGCCTGCGAGATCGGTGGAAGCGCGCCTGGAACGCCACGGCCGGGGAGCGCCGGCCGGACGGGCTCGATGAGCTCAGAGTCGGTCACGCAGCCTTCGACGAGTGGGACGTCGTCCAGGACTTCGGTGACCTCGAGACAGCTCGCGCGTTCCGCCAGTCGCTCACCGAGCGCGGCGTGGAGGCGGTGCTCACGGCGGACTGGGCGCTCGACGAGTTCGGTCGTGGCGACATCGCGCTGCGGGTTCCACCCGGCCTCGGGATCGAGGCGGAGGAACTACTCGACGAATGACGAACGTTCCGCCCGCCTCCTCGGCTACGCCTGCGGGGGCGGCCGGGTCTCAGCCGGGGACTAGAAGGCTGCGGTCGAGGGGGCCGGTGCGGCCGTGCGGCGGGCGCGGAGCTGGGCCCAGGTGAGGAGCTGGCCCGTGTCCGGGTCGATCAGCTTGAGGCGGACCGTCTTCGCGCCCTCCCACGGAGTGAGGATGGGGACCTCGCGGAAGATCTCCAGGTCGTTGTGGGCGCGCTCGAGGTTGTAGTTCGGCACCCGCGAGCTCAGATGGTGGACGTGGTGGAGCCCGATGTTGCCGGTGAAGAACTGGAACACCCTCGGCAGCTTCAGGTAGGAGCTGCCGTGGAGTGCCGCCTCGGCGTAGCTCCAGCGGTCGTTGTGCTCCCAGTAGACGTCCTCGAACTGGTGCTGGACGTAGAAGAGCCAGACGCCGGCGGTCCCGGCGATCATCGCGGCCGGCATCTGCACCGCGGCCCAGGCACCGAAGCCGAGGAAGTACCAGATGGCGCCGAGGGCAACGGCGAGGCCGGCGTTCGTGAGCAGGACGCTGCGCAGCTGCTTCTTGCGCATCTTCCGGTTCCAGATCCGCGGTCCGATCATCAGCGACCAGAGCGGGCCGAGCGTGAACATCACGAACGGGCTGCGAAAGAGGCGGTAGCCGAGCTTGCCCTTCCATGAGGCGGACAGGTACTCGTCCACCGTCCACGTGGGGACGTCACCTTCGCCGCGGCGGTCGAGGTCGCCGGCGCTGCCGTGATGGAGGGCGTGGTTGTAGCGCCAGTTGTAGAAGGCCTGGAAGGTGAGGAACGCGGTAAACCGGCCAACCCAGAGGTTTGCGCGCTTCGAGTTGAAGAACGAGCCGTGGCCGCAATCGTGAAAGACGATGAAGGTGCGCAAAAGGAAGCCTGCGGAGAGGACCGAGAGCCCGATCGAGAGCCAGATCGAGACGTCCATGTAAACGTAGGCGGCGATCGTCAGGAGGAGATAGGGGACCACCGACGTGGCGAGTTCGAGCAGGCTGCGCGAGAGCGAGGAGCGCTCGTAAGGAAGGATCGCCTCCCGCCAGGCGAACTCCTTCGCGCGATCGCTCGAAGGTGCGGTTGTCGTGGCCGTTTCGCTCATCCCGCTCCGTTCCAGTCGTACGCCAACGTCGACCCAGCCCCCGATTCCCCCCTTGCCCTCCGAGCGCCCACTTTACACGCTCGGCCTCGATTCGTATTCGGGTTCCCTAATAAGTTCTTGAAGATTCTGGAGCCCGCCGGACGTCGTCGTCGACGATCGCGGGGGGTGCCAGAGCGATAGCGTGACGATGTGCCCTCGCCGCTGCTCGCCGTCGACGCGCCCTCGCTGATGTACCGCGCGTTCTTTGCGCTCCCGGACTCGATCAAGGGCACGGACGGGAGGCCGGTCAACGCGCTGCTCGGCGTTTCGAACCTGCTCCTGCTCGAGCTCGAGCGCCACACGCCGCGAGCCGTGATCCTCTGCTTCGGCGCCGAGGCGGCCACCTACCGCGTCGAGCTGCTCGAGCGCTACCACGCCGATCGCCCCGAGATGCCCGAGAAGCTCGTCGGCCAGTGGGAGGACGCCGCCGACTACTTCAGCGCCTTTGGATGGACGGTGGCCTCGGACGAGACGCTCGAGGCCGACGATCTGCTCGGGACCCTGGCGAAGCTCGAGGAGAAGGCCGGCGGCGAGGCCCTGCTCTACACGGGCGATCGCGACATGTTCCAGTGCACCTCGGGCTCGGTGAAGGTCCTCTACCCGCAGGCGGGCGGCCGCGGCGCCGAGGTCATCGGGCCGAAGGAGGTGAAGCGGCGCTACGGGATCGGCCCCGAGTTGGTGACGGACTTCATCGCCCTGCGCGGCGATCCCTCGGATGGGATCCCGGGCGCGAAGGGAGTCGGGGAGAAAGGCGCAGCGGAGCTCCTACGCGAGCACGGTTCGCTCGAAGGCGTGCTCGAGAACGCGCTCGCGATCACGAAGCCGAAGCTGCGCGCGAACCTGATGGAACAGCGCGAGGAGCTGCTCGAGTTCAAGCGGATCGCGACCCTCCAGGACGCGCCGGTCAAGCGGCCGCGTGACAAGAAGACGAACTTCAAGGGCGGCGCGAAGGCCGCCCGCGAGCGCGGGATGAACCGGCTCGCCGACCGACTCGAGGAGATGGCGAAGAATGGGTGAAGTATCGATCGAGGAGCGGGAAGAGGGCGTTGTCGTGGCGACGATCTCGAATCCCCCGCACGCGCTCATGGACGATGCGATCGTCGAGGACCTCGAGCGGCTCGCGATCCGAGCCCAGGAGGATCCGGGGCTCAAGGGGGTCGTGCTCACCGGGGCGCACCCGGAGCGCTTCGTCGCCCATTACGACGTCGGCGAGCTGCTCGAGGCCGCGAACGCCTCCCCGCACGTCAGCGCGCGGACGGCGCTCAACGCACTGCGCGCGGTCAAGGGCGTGCGAAGGGTTCCGGGCGGGAAGGCCGCCCTCGACCGCAGTCCCGGCGCCGGTCTCTCCGCGGTCGAGCGCTTCGGCGAGGTCTTTCTGCGCTTCAACTCCGCCGGCGCCGTCGTCGTCGCCGCGATCAACGGCTCGGCGATGGGCGGTGGATGCGAGCTCTCGCTCGCCTGCGACTTCCGGGTGATGGCGGAGGGGCCGTTCAAGATCGGGCAGCCGGAGATCCTCTTCGGGTTCCCGCCCGGCGGCGGCGGGACGCAGCGGCTGGCGCGGATGCTGGGCTCGACCGCGGCGCTGCGGCTCTGCCTCGAGGGCGGGCCGCTCGACCCCGCCGAGGCGGCCGAGCTCGGCATCGTCGATGAGGTCGTCGCCCCGGATGCGGTCCTCGACCATGCGCTCGCGCTCGCGACGCGCCTCGGCAGGCGGCCGAAGGAGGGCATCGCCGGGACCAAGCGGGCGGTCTACTTCGGCGCCGGCCTCTCCCTCGACGCGGGCCTGCGGCTCGAGCGGGCCGAGCTGATGGCGGCGATCACGACGGAGGAGTCGAAGCTCGCAATGGCCGCCTACGTCGAGCGCCTCGAGCGCACAGGCGAGCTACCCGGCTACGACCCGGAGGTCATGGTCGAGACCTTGGAGCGCGGCTACTTCGCTTGACACAACCGCGTCGTCATGTAAAGTGCCTGGACGCACTAACCCCATGCTGTCCACCGGCATCCAGGAGGACCTCTTGAGCACCCACGCGGCAACCGCCGATCCCCCGCTCGAAGCAGGCTGGAACGACCCAAAGCGCTACCTGTGGCTGCTCGGACTGATCGTCCCTACGGTCCCGTTCATCGCCTACGGGCTCGTCGAGCTCACCGGCCTCGGGCTCATGTGGTGGGCCGGCCCCTTCGTCGTCTTCGTCCTGATCCCGTTCCTCGACCAGGTGATCGGCAAGGACTCCGAGAACCCGCCGGACTCGGCGATCAAATGGCTAGAGCAGGACAAGTACTACCGCTGGTGCACCTACCTCTTCCTGCCGCTCCAGTTCGCCGCGCTGGTCTTCTGCTGCGCGCAGTGGTCGAGCGGTGGCCTCTCGTTGATCGAGAGTCTCGGCCTCGCGGCGTCGATGGCGATGGTCTCCGGGATCGCGATCAACACCGCGCACGAGCTCGGCCACAAGACGAAGAAATACGAGAAGTGGCTGGCGAAGATCGCGCTCTCCACCAGCGCCTACGGCCACTTCTTCATCGAGCACAACCGCGGCCACCACGTCCGCGTCGCCACCCCCGAGGACCCCGCCTCCTCGCGCCTCGGCGAGAGCTTCTGGGAGTTCCTCCCGCGCACCGTCTCGGGCAGCCTGACCTCCGCGCTTCACCTCGAGCGGATCCGCCTCGACCGCCTCGAGAAGCCGTTCTGGTCGATTCACAACGACGTCCTGAACGCATGGGCGATGACCGTCGTCCTCTTCGGTGCCCTGACCGCGATCTTCGGCGTCGAGGTACTGCCCTGGCTGCTCCTGCAGGCCGTCGTCGGCGCCTCCTTGCTCGAGGTCGTCAACTACCTCGAGCATTACGGGCTCCTGCGCCAAAAGCAGGACGATGGGCGCTACGAGCGCTGCCGGCCCGAGCACAGCTGGAACTCCGACAACGTCGCGTCCAACGTCTTCCTCTACCACCTCCAGCGCCACTCCGACCATCACGCCAACCCGACCCGCCGCTACCAGGCGCTGCGCCATTTCGAGGAGCTTCCGGAGCTGCCCTCCGGCTACGCGTCGATGATCGTGCTCGCCTACGCAACGCCGATCTGGTGGCGCGTGATGGACCCCAAGGTCGTCGCCCACTACGGCGGCGACGTCAGCAGGGCAAACATCCTGCCGCGCAAGCGCGAGAAGATGCTGGCGCGCTACGGAGCGACGGCGTAGGCGGAGGAGGACCGAGATGGCCAGGTATCAGTGCGAGGTCTGCGAGTACGTCTACGACGAGGCCGAGGGCGCCCCGCGCGAGGGCTTTCCGGCCGGCACTCCGTGGAGTGACGTTCCCGACGACTGGAACTGCCCCGACTGCGGCGTCCGCGACAAGGTCGACTTCGTCGCGCTCGACGAGGGACCCTGATGGCGGGGCCGGCGACCGCCCGCCCCGCGTTCTCCGAGGCCTCGCGCGAGCTCCTGCGCGACACGGTGCTCGACGCGGTCGGCGAGCTGCTCGTCGACCGCAACTGGCCCGACGTCACCCTCGCCCAGATCGCCGAGCGCGCCGGGGTCTCGCGGCAGACGCTCTACAACTCGTTCGGCTCGCGTCAGGAGCTGGCCCAGGCCTACGTCATGCGCGAGGCCGACCGCTTCCTCGCCGCAGTCGAGGTCGCCGTCCGCTCGAACGCCCCGGACGCGCGGCGCGCCCTGACCGCGGCGGCGGAGATCTTCCTGACGGCGGCTGAGACCCACCCGGTGATCCGCGCCGTCGCCGGCGGCGAGGCAACCGGCGACGAGATCCTGCCTCTGCTGACGACGCGCGGGCGGCCGCTGGTCTCCGACGTCACCGGCCGCCTCAGCGCGCTGATGCTCGAGAGCTGGCCGGACCTGGAGTCGGCTGATGCCGAGCTCGTCGCCGATTGCCTGGTGCGGATGGCGATCAGCCACGCTGCCCTCCCGGCGGCGCCGCCGGCGACGACGGCGAAGGCACTGGCGCGGATCCTCGGCCCGTTCCTCGACGACCTGCTCGACCAGCGCTAGCCGGCTAGGAGTAGCGCCGGGCGGCGGCGCCTGCCTGCGTTCCGTAGCCGCCGCCGAAGAGGACCGCGTGAACGAGCAGCGGCAGGAGCTGCCAGAGCTCGACCCGATCGCGGTGGCCGTCCGCCAGCGGATACGCCTCGTCGTAGGCAGCGAAGGTGCGCTCGCCGGGACCGCCGAAGAGCCGCAGCATCGCGAGGTCGATCTCCCGATGCCCGGCGTAGGCGGCGGGGTCGATCAGCACCGCGCGTCCGTCGGCCGCCGCGTGGACGTTGCCGCCCCAGAGGTCGCCGTGAAGGCGCGAGGGCTCCTCGGGTGGACCGGCGAGGGCGTCGATCCGCTGGCAGACGGTGCCGACGGCATCCGCGTCCGCCCCCGAGATCGAGCCCGCGTCCCTCGCCCGGCGGAGGAGCGGAGAGAGCATCCGCTCGGCGTAGAGGCGCGGCCAGCTCGGGTCGGGCCCGAGCTCGACCTCGGCCGAGCCGAGGCGCAGGCGCGAGTCGGGGTACCCGGGCGGAAGCTCCCCGTGGGCCGAGGCGCCGCTGCGGTGAAGCGCGGCGAGCGAGCGGCCGAGGTCCTCCGCCCCATCCGTGCTCAGGCTGCCCGGCTCGATCCATCCGAGCGCCAGCCACGCCGGCCGCTCGCCGAGGGCGAGCACCTGCGGCAGGTCCACCGCGCCGGCCGCATCGAGCCACCGCAGCCCCGCCGCCTCGGCCTCGAAGTCCGCCGGCTCGGCGCCGGGGCGCGACTTGACGAAGGCGAGGGCGCCCGACTCGAGCTCGACCCGGAGGGCGTCGTTGATCGACCCGCCGGCGACCGGCCGCACTGCGCGGACGGGCTCACCGAGCGCGGACCCGAGCGCCTCGAGCAGCTCCGGCCCGGGGCTCACACGCGCCCGTCACCGAGCTCGTCGATCAGCGCCGCGCAGGAGCGCTCCACGATCTCGACCACCTCCGCGAACCCGTCCTCGCCGCCGTAGTACGGGTCGGGGACGTCCCGATCGGACTCGCCGGCGTACTCGCGCAGCAACCGCACCCGGTCACGGGCCTCGGCATGCGGGGCGATCGCGAGCAGATCGTCGCGGTTTGCCCGGTCCATCGCGACGATCAGGTCGAACGCCTCGAAGTCGGCGGCCGTCACCTGGCGGGCCACGCCCTCGAGCGTGATCCCCCGCGCCGCGGCGGCGCTCAGCGCTCGCTCGTCCGGCGGGTGCCCGACGTGCCAGTCACCGGTGCCCGCGCTCTCGACCTCGATCTCGCCCTCGAGCCCGGCGTCGGCGACGAGCGAGCGCATCACGCCCTCCGCCGTCGGCGAGCGGCAGATGTTCCCGAGGCAGACGAACAGAACCCGCATTCGCGCAGGATGCCCGATAGCCTCGCCGCATGGCAATCGAAGGAACCGCAAGCGCCGAGATCGAGGCACCGATCGCGAGGGTCTACGAGGTCGCGGCCGACGTCGAGGGCTCTCCCCGCTGGCAGCCCGAGATCAAGAAGGTCGAGGTGCTCGAGCGCGATGGCGACGGCAACCAGGTCCTCGTCCGCACCGAGGCGGACGGCAAGGTGCGGACACTCGGCTCCATGCTCCGCTTCTCCTACGACGCCCCCACCGGCCTCTCCTGGCGACAGGAGGAGGGCGACCTCAAGGCGGTCGAGGGCAGCTGGGAGTTCGAGGATCTCGGCGACGGCCGGACCCGAGCGACCTACTGGATGAGCACCGACCTCGGCCGCATGCTCGGGATGGTGATCCGGGGCCCGCTCGTCGACGTCCTCCGCAAGCAGCTCGTGACGAGCATGCCCGGGAAGCTGAAGACGTTCGTCGAGGGCGGCGGATAGCGCTCAGACGGCGCGCCAGCACCGCGGATCGGAGTCCGCGACCGCCTCGGCCTCGCCGGCGAGCGCAAGGTGGTCGAGACAGGCGAGCGCCAGCTGCAGGCCCCAGGGCGCGCTCGCCGGGTTGATGTTCTCCTCACCGAGTACGGCCGGCACGAGCTCGAACGCGGTCACCGGCCCTGAGCCGAGCGCGCCGCGAACCCGATCGAGCTGGCCCGCGAGCTCGCGGCGGTTGGCCTCGATCTTCGCGCCGACGTCGCGAAACGGGCGCCCGTGCCCGGCGAGGCAGAGGCCCTTGTGCTCGAGGGCGGCGATCGTGTCGAGGCCGCCGATGAACTCGCCCACCGGGTCGGGGGAGTGGCCGTAGTCGAAGAAGATCGAGACCCGACCGAGCAGGTGGTCGCCCGAGATCAGCATGCCGCTCTCGGGCTCATGCAGGGTGACGTGGGAGGGCGCGTGGCCGGGGGTCTCGTAGACCTGCCAGGTCCCGACGTCGGTCTCGACCTCGACCCCGGGCAGGAGCTCGCGATCCGGCGCGACCAGCCGTACGATCCCCGTGTTCTCGCCGCGACGGCTGCCCTCGTAGAGCTCGAGGCCCGCGGCGGGGACGCCGCTTTGGCGGGCGACCTCGATCCGCTGGTCGAGGGCGCGGTCCGGGTCCTCGGCGAGCGTGCGAATGTGCTCCCATGCCGGGTGCATCCAGAGCTCGCATCCGGCTGCATCGATGATCGGGCCGGCGAGCCCGTAGTGGTCGGTGTGCGCGTGGGTGCAGACGAGCAGGCGGACGTCGGTGAGCTCGAAGCCGACCTGGGCGAGCGCGAACTCGAGCGGCCGGGTCCCGTCGGCGGCCGCGTAGCCGGTGTCGAAGAGAACGATCCCGTCGCCGCGGGCGACGGCGAAGGCGTTTCCGTGCGGTACGCCGGGCCATGGCAGCGGCAAGCGCAGCCGCCAGACGCCCGGGACGACGCGCTCACCCCGAGCCAGCTCCTTCTTGCGCCGCCGGCTCTCCCCCATGGCGGAATCGTCGCAGGCCGGCACAGCGTCGTGACCGTGTCCGGCGCAGCCTGGTCTAATCAGCCGCGTGCAAGCTGGGTGGCCGGCGTGAACTTCGCGGTCAGCGAAGAGGTACGGGAGAGCGTCCGGATCGTTTCGATCACGGGTGAGTTCGACCTTGCCGAGGCGCCCGCCGCTCGCGCCGTGCTCGACCGGGCGGCTTCGGACCGCGAGCGCGCCCTCGTCGTCGACCTGACCTCCTGCGAGTTCATCGACTCGACCGGGATCGCCACGATCGTCGGCGCCTGCCGGCCGCTTCAGAACGGGCAGGCGAAGGTCGCGATCGCGTGCGCGAGCGGCTCGCAGGCTGATGAGGTGCTTCGCCTCGCGGGAGTGAACCTCTCGATCGCGATCGAGCCGACGGTCGAGGACGCAGCACGGATGGCGATCACCGAGGACTGACCGCCTCCAGTCCCCCCTCCTTCCAGGCGCGGTACTGCTCCGGCAGGCAGGCTGCGCACGGCCGGTATCCGGCGGCGATCGCCGTCGCCTCGTCGGCGAAGAAGACGCGGTGCTTGACGTAGTGGCCCTTGGCGATCCAGCGCAGTGCCGCCGGGCAGTCGAGGCGACCGTAGCCCTTCTGTCGCCGGTGGCCGCCGAGCGTGCCCGGGGTCGCCGACTCATACGGCTTGCCGTCTGCCCCGATCAGGGTGTAGGTCTTCGTCCACAGGTAGACGACGGCGTAGGAGCGCCAGGGGCGCCAGCCGAGCGCGAGCTCATCCGCCTGGGCCGCCGTCGTCGGACCCCGTAGGCGGTCAGCCCGCGGAGGACGCCGACGTCGGCCGGAAGGAACGCGTCCGGATCGCCGAGGGCCCGCATCGAGATGTAGGAGGCGGTCCACGGGCCGACGCCGCGAATCGCGAGCAGCTGGGCCTCGGCGCGCTCGCGGTCCGCGTCGGGTCGGAGGTCGATGGCCCCCTCAGCGAGCGCGCGCGCCAGGGCCCGCAGCGCCTCGCCGCGCTGGCGCGGAAACGGAAAGTCCTCGGCGGGGACGACGGCGATCGCCTCCGGGGCGGGGAAGCGGTGGGTGAGTCCGCCGGCCGGAGAAGCGAGGCGCTCGCCGTGAGCCTCGACCAGCCGGCCGAGCGTCGTGCGCGCGCCGGCAACGGAAACCTGCTGGCCAACGATCGCGCGCACCGCGATCTCGAAGCCGTCGACGGCGCGCGGAACCCGCAGGCCGGGACGGGCGCGGACGAGGGGACCGATCAGGGAATCCTCGGCGAGGTCGTCCATGAGCGCCACCGGGTCGTGTTTCAGATCGAGCAGGTGCTCGACCTGCGCCAGCGCCTCGGCGGAGTCGCGACGGTCGTCCAGGATCAGGCGACAGCGGACCCGAGCGCCGTCGGGCTCGATCTCAGCGATCCCGCCTCCGCGCGCGAGGCGGAGCGTCCGCCTATACGCCGAGCCCTGGACCTCCTCGACCCCGGCCACGGTCCGGCCGTCGAGGAACTCCAGGAGCGACCCGCCGTCGAACGGCGCGGCCGGCTTGATTTCGTGATCGAGCACGGCGGAGGCCATCCGCAGCTTGTAACGCATGGTGGGTCCGGTTTCGTGAGCAGACGAGCCTGCTCGGCAAAGTCCTCCCGTGCGAGAAAGTTCACTACGCAACCAAATTCCGGTAGCCTGAAAGCGTGAAGACCGTTCCCCGAACAGCAGAGCCCGGCACCGAGACAGCCGCTCCGCTGAACGCGGACTTCGGCTGGCTCCTCGGTCAGGCAAAGCACGTGTACGCGACGGAGGTCACCGCCGCCCTCGAGGACATCGGCATCTCCCCGCGCGACTACCACGTGCTCTCGACCGCGCTCTGCGGCCAGCAGACCCAGACGGAACTTGCGCAGCTCATCGGCCTCGACAAGACGACCATGGTCGTCACCCTCGACGCGCTCGAGCGCGCGGGGTTCGCCGAGCGCCGACCGTCCGATACGGACCGCCGCGCGCGCGTCATCGCCGTCACCCCCGCCGGCCGCAGGGCGGTCGAGAAGGGCGAGGCGGTCGTCGCCCGAGTGCAGGAGGAGGTCCTCTCCGTCCTGCCGAAGGGCGAGCGCGAGGCCCTGTTGAAGGCTTTGATGAACCTGGTCGGGCAGCGGCTTGCAACCCCCGTCCCCTGCATGAAGCCGGTCCGCCGCCGCGAATAGTCACGTTTGAACTCTTCTTAAAGTAGATGATCCGCTACGGATCTATCTGCTACGGTCCTATCTGCCCATCCAAATGGAAAGCGCAGATTCATGACCGACTTGACCGCAACAGCACCCGTATCCGGACTCGACGAGGACAGCGACAAGAGCGACCGCCGACGGTGGATGGCCCTCTACGTCCTCTGCATCGGGTTCCTGATGATCATTCTCGACGCGACGATCGTGAACGTCGCCCTCCCCTCGATCCAGGACGACCTCGGGTTCTCTCAGAACAGCCTCGCCTGGGTCGTGAACGCGTACCTGATCCCGTTTGGCGGCCTGCTGCTGCTCGCAGGCCGCCTTGGTGACCTGATCAGCCGCAAGGGCGTCTTCATGACCGGACTCGGCGTCTTCGTCGGCGCCTCGGCGCTCTGCGGACTGGCCCAGAGCCAAGAGATGCTGATCGGAGCCCGCTTCCTGCAGGGCGTCGGCGGCGCCCTCACCTCCGCGGTCATCCTCGGGATGATCGTGACCATGTTCCCGGAGCCCCGGGAGCAGGCGAAGGCGATCGGCGTCTACAGCTTCGTCGCCGCCGGCGGTGCCTCGATCGGCCTCCTTCTCGGAGGCGTGCTGACCGAGGCGATCAACTGGCACTGGATCTTCTTCGTCAACCTGCCGATCGGGCTCGCGACGGCCGTACTCGCAAGCCGGCTCCTCGAGCGCGACCGCGGCATCGGCCTCTCCGGCGGCGCCGACGTCGCCGGCGCGGCGCTCGTGACCAGCGCGTTGATGCTCGGCGTCTACACGATCGTCGAGGCCGCCGACTACGGCTGGGGCTCAGCGCGGACGCTGGTCCTCGGCGCGATCTCGGTCGCGCTCCTCGCCGGCTTCGTCCTGCGCGAAGCGCGGACGGCCAACCCGCTGATGCCGCTGCGGATCTTCCGCTCGCGCAACGTCTCGGGCGCCAACCTCGTCCAGGTGCTGATGGTTGCCGGGCTCTTCGGGATCTTCTTCCTGGGAGCGCTCTATCTGCAACGCGTGCTCGAGTTCACCGCGGTCGAGGTCGGCCTCGCCTTCCTCCCGGTCTCGGTGCTGATCGGCGCGCTCTCGCTCCAGGTCTCGCCGCGGCTGATCAACCGGTTCGGCCCGAAGAAGGTGCTCCTCCCCGGGCTCCTCTTCATCACCGGCGGCCTGGCACTGTTCGCCATGGTCCCGGTCGAGGGCTCCTACCTGCCGGACGTCCTGCCGACGATGCTCCTGTTCGGAGCGGGCGCCGGGCTCTCCTTCCCGTCGCTGATGACGCTGGCGATGTCGGGTGCGACGCGGGCCGACGCCGGCCTCGCGTCCGGGCTCGTCAACACCACGCAGCAGGTGGGCGGGGCCCTCGGGCTCGCCGTGCTCGCGACGCTGTCTACGACCCGTACCGAGAGTTTGCTCGCCGACGGAACGGCGACGGCGAGCGCGCTCACGAGTGGCTACAAGCTCGCCTTCGCCGTCGGCGTCGGCTTCCTCGTCGCCGCGGTCGCGGCGGCCCTTGCCCTCGACGCCACCCCGGCGCTCTCAGAGCAGGAGGAAACAGAGGGCGAGGCCGCGCACGGCGACCCTCGGCGCGAGCTCGAGCCCGCGTGGAGCGAGGCGGCGTGAGCGTGAGCAACCGACGCGAGCGGGTACCTGTAGCGGGTGCCCGCTCGAGATCCGCCAGAGGGTCGCTCACCCGGGCCCTCCTGCTCGCGACGGCGCTCCCCGCACTCGCCTGGTCGGCTGGGTGCGGCTCGGAGGAACCCGCCGCCCCGCCTAGCTCTCCCGCCCCGGCGGTGGAGGAGACGGCCGCAACCGAGGCCGACGATCCCGCCCGCTCCCCGGCATGCCGCGCAGTCTCGCGGCGTGCTGTGGAGCGGGCGGTCGTCGTCGCCGGCGGCCCGGCACGAGCGCTCGAGCGGACAGCCAACGACTCGCTCGACCTCTCGATCTGTGCTTTTCGCGAGCGCTCGGGGCCCGACGTCTACGTCAGCGTCACCGTCGACACCGCCCCGGAGACCGCCCGGCGCTATTACATCCTGATCGCGGAGGCGCGCCAGCGGGCGACCTTCACCGCCATCCCTGACAGCACGCGGCCCGTCGGCGTCCGCGGGGTCGGCAACGACCACACGCATGGCGGCGTCGGCGCATACTGGACTCGCTACCGATCGCAGCTGACCGCGATCGACGACCGCACCCTCGTCAAGGTCGGGTTCCACGTCCCTGGCGCATCCCAGGACGCCGCGCGCGCACAGGCGACCGAGCTCGCCCGCCAAGTGCTTCCGTAGGATCGCCGGCGATGAGCAAGTGGGCCGTGGTCATTGCCCTCGCCTCGGCCCAATTCATCATGGTGCTCGACAGCACGGTGATGAACGTGTCGATCCAGAAGGTGATCGACGACCTCGACACCACCGTCAGCAAGATGCAGCTGGCGATCGCCACGTACACGCTGACGATGGCGGCGCTGATGATGCTCGGCGGCAAGGTCGGGGACATCATCGGCCGGCGCCGCGCCTTTCGGATCGGCCTCGTCCTCTTCGGCCTCGGCGCGGGGATCACGGCTGTCGCCCCGAACATGGGCGTGCTCATCCTCGGCTGGTCGATCGTCGAGGCCCTCGGGGCGGCGCTGATGGTCCCCGCGGTGAGCGCGCTCCTGACCTCGAACTACGAGGGCCGCGACCGGGCGGTCGCGTTTGGCGTCATCGGCGGAGTCGCGGCGGCCGCCGCGGCAGCGGGTCCGATCATCGGCGGGTGGGTCTCCACCAGCTTCAGCTGGCGCGATGTATTCGCGGGCGAGGTTGTGATCGTCGGCGGGCTGCTCCTCGCCTCGCGCTTCGTCCGCGATGCGCCGCGGCCGGAGCCGCGTCCGCGCCTCGACGGAACCGGGGCGCTGCTCTCCGCCGCCGGGCTCGCGCTCGCGGTGCTCGGGATCGTCCAGAGCACCGACTGGGGCTGGATCGAGCCGAAACAGGCGCTGAGCATCGGGGGCACCGAGATCACGCCGTTCGGGCTCTCGGTCGTCCCGTTCCTGATCGCGACGGGCCTCGCGCTGCTCGCCGCCTTCGTGGCCTGGGAGCGACACGTCGTCCGCGCCGGACGCAATCCGCTGGTCCGGCTCGAGATGCTGCGGATACCGCGGCTCCGCGGCGGCCTGGTGACGCTCGGGGTGATGATGCTGACGCTCGCCGGGGTCTTCTTCGTCCTCCCCCTCTACCTGCAGATCGTGCTGGGGAAGGATCCGATCGAGACGGGCCTCCACGTCCTGCCGTTCTCGATCGCGGTGTTCTTCTTCTCCCTCGGCGCCTCGCGCCTCTCCTCGCGGATTGCTCCGCGGCGGATCGTCCGCACGGGGATGGTCACGATCTTCACCGGCGCGATCCTCCTGCTGCTGACGATCGAGTCGACGCTCGAGGCCGTCGGCTTCTCGTTGGCGATGGCGGTGGTCGGCACCGGGCTCGGGCTGATGGCATCCCAGCTCGGCAACATCAATCTCTCATCGGTGCCTCCCGAGGAGACGAGCGAGGCGGGTGGCCTGCAGGGGACGGCGCAGAACCTCGGCAGCGCGCTCGGGACGGCGCTGATCGGGTCGGTCCTCCTGACGAGCCTCACGGGGGCATTCGACCGCGATGTGCGAAACAACGCCGACCTTCCCAAGTCCGTCCGCTCGGAGGTCGCCGCCGACACGACGGCCGGGCTGGCTTTCGTCCCCGCCGACGACGTCAGAAGCGCGCTCGTCGAGCGCGGCGTCCCTACCCACGAGGCCGACCAGCTCGTCGACGACTACGACGATTCGCAGATCCGGGCGCTCAAGTACGCCCTCGGCGCTGTCGCGGGGCTGGTCGCGCTCGGGTTCGTCGCGACCCGGCGGTTGCCAGCCGAGCCGCTGCCGACCGCTCCGGCACCTGCGGCCCCGGCCTGAGCGCCGTGAAGCCCTAGCGCCGCTTCCGCTTCACCTTCCACTTCGCGGTCGACGGCGTCGGGTCGGCGACGCCGAGGCTGTCGACCGCCTGCACCGTCAGCGTGTGCTTGCCGCGCTTCGCCTTCAACTTGACCGGCGAGCCGCAGACGACACCGGGGGCTCCGTCGACGCTGCAGAGCAGGCCCGCCGGCTCGGAAACGGCGACCTTGAACGAGACCCGGACCTTCCGCTTGCGGGTCTTCACCACCTTCTTCGGGCCCTTCGTGATCCTGGTAGTCGGGGGCTCGAACGGACGAGCGCCGATCCCAACCGGGTTGACGCCGCTGAGCTGAATCACCGCCGCCTGCACGGCGCCGCGGATCGGGTCGGTGACGAGTCGCCCGTAAACGCCGGGCTCCGAGCCACACTCCGCGCCGAAGCTCGTGTCGCCGACGAGGCGGAAGCCCTTGGACGCGCCGTACTCGACCGGGACGACCAGCGGGCCACCGCTGTCGCCCTGGCAGGTGTCGTGTCCGGGGGCACCCGCGCAAATCATCACTTCGGGGATGAAGTAGGTCCCCCAGTGGTCGTTCGCGCAGGTCGCGTCGTCGATCATCGATACGGGCGTGTAGAGGAGCGTGTTGCTGCCGGCGCCACTACCGGCGAAGGTATCGCCCCAGCCGCTCGCGTAGGCGGCGCGGCCACCCGACCACGCGGCCTCCTCACCGGGGCCGGCGATCTGGATCGTCTGCGAGGTCGAGGATCCCGCGAGCTCCAGGATCGCCACGTCCCAGGCGATCGTGACGGGGTTGTAGAGGTCGACCCCGTTGGCGGTGAAGTGGTAGATCTCGGAGACGTTGATCACCTGGCCCTGGGTGGACGATGCGGTCGTTCGCCCGGTGATCACCTCGAGCTCGGAGGCCGGCAGCCAGGCACCCGGGGCGGCCGGGGTGTCGTGCACGCAATGCGCAGCGGTGATCACGATCCTCGGCGCGACCAGCGAGCCGCCGCACCAGCGGCGCTCGTAGCCGTTGCCCTGGTAGACCGAGCCGTTCCATGCCGAGAGCACCTGCCAGGGAAAGTTGACGATCGAGGTCGGAGCTCCGCCGACGATCTGCGGCTCGGGCTTCGGCGGCGCCTCTTTCGCGCCTCCGCCTGCGGCACTCGCCTGGGTCGTGCGCGCGGCCTCTGGGGCCGCTTCGATCTCGATCGAGTCCGGGTCGGGTGTCAGCGTTGCCGCCTCGGCGACTCCCGGCCAGCCGATGGCCATCGCCACAGCCACCGCCGCTGCTATCCGCCCCTGCCTTGCCCGACCCTGCATCGACTCGATCCTTCCCATAGTTGACCTACCGCGAGCCAACCACCCCCAGCCTCAACTCTGGCCGCCGGGCGAGGGTGCCGGTCGAACCACGGGTGGTCAATCTTTTCAACGATCCTCCAAACCTCCGCACGCGACTCACGAACGCAACCCCCAAGACGTTCCACCCGCATGTACCCACGGACCTACTGGACCAAGCTCGAGAGCCCCGTCGGCGACCTGCTCATGCTCGGCGACGGCGAGGCGCTGTCCGGCCTCTACCTCAACGGGCAGCGCGATTTGCCGGCGCCCGCGCCCGGGTGGGCGCGCGACGACGAGCGCCTCGAACCCGTTGCCGCCCAACTCCGCGAGTACTTCGAGGGCACGCGCCGGGTGTTCGAGGTCCCGCTCGCACCGAGGCGCGGGAGCGTCTTTCAGCGTCGCGTCTGGGGCGAGCTGGCGCGGATCCCGTACGGGGAGACGCGCACGTACGGCGAGCTCGCCTCGCAGCTCGGCGTCCCGAACGCCGCGCGCGCAGTCGGCCACGCCAACGCTCGCAACCCGATCTCGATCGTCGTCCCCTGCCACCGCGTGGTCGGGTCGACCGGCGCGCTCACGGGCTATGGCGGCGGGCTCGAGCGCAAGCGCTGGCTGCTCGAGCTCGAGGCGGCCGGGCGGGGCCGAGCCCCGGTCGAACGGAAGCGCGCCCGCCAGGATTCGAACCTGGGACCTCTCGGTTCGTAGCCGAACGCTCTATCCGCTGAGCTACGGGCGCGGGTGCGGAGCCAGCGCTCCGCGGTGAGAGATTCTAGGTAGCGAGGCGCCAATGCGGGATAGGATCGGCCGATCGCCGAGGACTCCGCCGCCAACGCCGCGCTGATCGACCGCTTCTACGAGGCGTTCGCGCGCCGCGACCACGAGACGATGGCGGCCTGTTACGCACCGGAGGCGACCTTCTCCGACGCGGTCTTCCGGGACCTCCGGGGCGACGAGGTCACGGCGATGTGGCGAATGCTCTGCATCCGCGGCACCGACCTGACGCTGACCCACTCCGGGGTCACCGCCGAGGGCGACCGCGGCGCCGCGCACTGGGAGGCCGACTACACCTTCTCAGCCACCGGGCGGGCCGTCCACAACTCGATCGACGCCGCGTTCGAGTTCCGCGACGGCCTGGTCGCCGCGCACGTCGACAGCTTCGACCTCTGGAAGTGGACGCGACAGGCGCTCGGGCCGGTGGGCGTCCTGCTCGGCTGGTCGCCGCCGGTCCAGGGCAAGGTGCGGACCCAGGCGCGCGAGACGCTCGACGAGTTCATCGCCGACGAATCCGGCTGAGGCTCGAACCGACGCTCGGGTGTGGTGGGTTTCACTCCCAGGGTGCCTTTCAGCGATCGCGTGCCGGAGGTGGAATGACCGCAAGACCACCCCTAGCCCAGGAGCCAGACTTAGATGACCGACAGAATCCGAATCGCGACCGCAGCCCTCCTCGCCGCGTTCGCGCTCGCCGGCGCAGGCGCGACCACGGCCTCGGCGATTCCGCACGATCCGGACGGCAACGGCGGCCATGGGAGCCCGACCGGCGGCGGCGCGCCCTCGGTGGCGAACACCTACAACTGCACCCATTGGTCCGGGGGCGAGTGCGTCCAGCGCCGCTGCACCGCGGGCGGCGGCAACACCTGCCAGACCTTCTCGCAGAGCTGCACCACCCAGGGCTACACCTACAACGGGAACTCCCAGACCGGTACGTGTAGCCGCCAGAACCTCGCCTGAGAAGGCCCGGGGCCGGATCCGGGGCGGATACGATCGCGATTCGTGAACGAGCGTCTCTCCGCCTCGGACATGTCCTCGCTCCTAGCCGAGCGGGGGCCGATCCACGTCCACGTCGGGGCGACGATGATCTTCGAGGGCAAGCCGCCCGCCTACGAGGACCTGCTCTCCCACATCGAGCAGCGGCTCAACCTCGTGCCGCGGTTTCGCCAGCGGATCACCCCGGACCGCTTCAACATCTCGAACCCGGTCTGGGCCGACGACGGCCGCTTCGACCTGCGCTGGCATGTGCGCCGCGCCGCCCTCCCCTCGCCCGGCGGGATCGGCGAGCTGCGCGAACTGGTCGGCCGGATCATGTCCGAGCCGCTCGACTTCAGCCGGCCGTTGTGGCAGATCTACCTCGTCGAGGGGCTCGAGCGCAAGCGCTTCGCCGTCGTGCCGAAGACCCACCACGCGCTGGTCGATGGCGTCGCCGCGCTCGACGTCGGCACGATCATCCTCGATCCGAACAAGGACGGGACCGAGATGGAGGTGCCGTCGGAACCCTGGGATCCGGACGAGCCGAGCCCGGAGATGCTCGTCATTCGCGCCGCATCGGAGCGGATCAAGGACCCGCTGCGCGCGGCGCGCAAGGCGGCGCGGGGCGCCCTGACGATGCCGCGCTCGACCACGCAGCGGCTGCGCAAGACCACCGAGGGATTCGCGCAGCTCGCCTCGAATGGCCCGAGCGCGCCGAAGACGTTCCTGAATGTCGAGATCGGGCGGGACCGGCGCGTCGCCTACGCCTCTGCCGAGCTCGACCGGATCAAATCGATGCGCGGCGACGGCGGCGCGACCGTCAACGACGTCGTCCTCTCGGTCGCGACCGCGGCGCTGCGCCGGCTGTTCGAGCGCCGCGGCGAACCGGTCCCGAAGACGCTCGTCGCCCTCGTCCCGATGAGCATCCGCCGGCCCGACGAGGACCTCGAGCTCGGCAACCGGATCGCGACGCTGCTCGTGCCGCTGCCGATTGGAGTGGCCGACCCGCGGCGCCGGCTCGAGCTGATCCACGCCGAGACGACGCGGCAGAAGGAATCCGAGCAGGCGCGAGCGGCCTCCCTGATCATCGAGGCGACCGGGTGGACGCCGCCGACGATCAACCGTGTGCTCGCCGGGGCGATCTCCCGGCCGCTCGCGTTCAACGTCGTGATCTCGAACGTGCCCGGGCCGCAGTTCCCGATCTACCTGCTTGGCCGCAAGCTGCGCGCGATTCACCCGTTCGTCCCGCTCTCGCCACAAAACCACGCCCTCTCGATCGGCCTTCTGAGCTACGACGGAGGCGTCTTCTTCGGCATCGCCGGCGACCGCGACGTCCTCGCCGACGTCGAGGAGCTCACCGCCGACCTCGAGGCGGCGATGGTCGAACAGGACGCAGCAGCAGCCGCGGGCGGGTAAGGCTCCTCAGGCGCGGATGAAGACCGGGGCGCCGAGCGGCACGCGATCGATCAGCTCGCTGACGTTCTCGTTCGCCGCGCGGATGCAACCGTGCGAGGCGGCGACGCCGAGCGGCCCAGAGGTCCCGTGGATCGCGATCCGGTTGCCGCCGAGCCACCCGGACGGCACGGTCGGCTGCGTCGCGGTGAGGGCGAGGGCGCAGCACCCGTAGGCGGCCGGGTCGACGTCGCCGCGGAAGGTGTCGGTGACGGCGAAGCGGCCTGTCGGCGTGTCGTAGCCGGCGGCGCCGACCGTGACCGAGAAGCTGCGCAGCACCTTCTCGTCGTCGATCAGGACCGCCTGGCGCTCTGAGACGTCGACCTGGATCGCGAGCCTGGTCCACCCCGCCCTCAGGCGGTCGGGATCGAGCCGCACCCAGCCGAGGCGGCCGTTGGGGAGGTAGGGGGTTGTTACCCCGGCCCATTCCCCCGACCGCTTGACGACGCTGAACACGGTCGGGGAGCCGAACTCGGTCCGCTTGCCCGCCAGCTCTACCACCTCGCCGCCGGCGGGCTCCGAGCGAACCTCGACCCGGGCGCCCCGGCGGACCCAGACGAGCGGGAACGCTCCCTCCGGAGAGTCGAGCTCGAGCACCGTCTCCTCCTCCGGCGGAGGCTCGGGCGTGGTCGTGGTCGGGCTCGTCGCCGTCTCGGTGGTGACGTCGCGGCCGTCGCGGCCGCTGTCGATCGAAGCGCCCTCGCCGACGATCGCCTCCGGCGCGCTGCCGCAGGCGGCGAGCAGGAGCGCAGCAAGCGCTCCCGCCGTCACCAGCTTCCACCCCAAGTTCATTCGCCCGATCATCCCTTCTGCCGGAGCGGCCCGTCCAAGTACGGGATAGGGTCCGCCGGTCGGCAATTCTACGGAGGGGCGAAGGGCGCGTCATGGATACCGGCGAGTGGATAGCGCTGGCGTCGATTCCCGTCTTCACCGGGGTGGTCGGGTGGCTGATCAACTGGAGCGGCGTGATCATGCTCTTCAACCCCGTCCATTTCCACGGCAAGACGATCCCCGGCCTGCGAGAGCTCTCGACCCTGCTCCCGCACAAGCTGCAGGAGGTCCCGGGGATCATGCAGGGCGGGATCGGCTGGCAGGGAATCGTTCCGGCGCGAGCGGCGAAGATGGGCTCGATCGCCGTCGACAAGGCGATCGCCAAGCTGGGCACGCCGGCTGAGTTCTACGAAGAGCTCGGGCCGCAGTCGATCGCCGACCAGATCGTCAGCCTCTTCGGCCCCGAGCTGCCGCGCATGATCGAGGAGATCATGATGCGCGAGGAGCCGGATATGTGGAACCGGCTGCCTCCGCAGGCGCGCGAGGCGGTGGTCGCGCGGGTCCGCGACCAGCTCCCGAGCATCGCGGAGCAGATGACCGCGGAGATCGGTCTCTACGTCGACCAGCTGCTCGACCCGAAGATCCTCGTGATCGACCACTTCACCCGCAACCCGGAGCTGGTCGTGAAGATCTTCCGCGACTTCGGGCAGAAGGAGCTGAACCTGATGATCAACTTCGGCTTCATCTTCGGCTTCCTCCTCGGGATCCCGGTGGCGATCATCGACCACACGTTTCACCAGTGGTGGCTCCTGCCGATCCTCGGCGTGTTCGTCGGCTGGACCACGAACCTGCTCGGGATGTCGCTGATCTTCGAGCCCGTCGAGCCGAAGAAGATCGGTCCGTTCAAGCTCCACGGACTCTTCCTGCGCCGCCAGGACGAGGCCGCGGAGGTCTACGCGCAGATCATCGCCGACGACGTGATCACGCTCGAGACCGTCGGCGACTTCCTCCTCAACGGACCACGCGGCGACCGCACGAAGCAGATGATCGAGGACGCCATGGTCCCGATCATCGACCGCGCGCTCGGCCCGGCCCGGGGCGCGGTGCGGGTCGCGGTCGGCTCGCGCGAGTACGAGACGATCACCACCGCATTCGCCCAGGAGGCCGTCGAGCAGACGATGACACCGTTCCAGGACCCGGACTTCGCGCGCACCCAGAGCGAGAACATCCGCGCCATGGTCGCGGAGCGGACGAAGGAGCTGCCGCCGCGTGACTTCGTCGAGATGATGCGCTCGGCGATCAAGGAAGACGAGTGGATGCTCTACGCGCACGGAGCTCTGATGGGCGCCGCCGGGGGGTTCATCCACCTGGCGATCTTCGGGGTCAGCGGATGAGCGACGAGCGCGAGCCACGCGACGAGCTCGACCGTCCTTCCGAGGACGAGGGCCTCGGTGGCCTCGCTCGCCTCGGCGCGACCGCGGCCTGGCGAACGGCGGGTTGGGGCCTGCGGACCTACCTCGACGTCGGTCGCCGTCTTGCCGAGGTCGTGATCGCGCCGGAGAAGGCCCCCGACCTCGCGAGCGACATGGTCGACGCGATCCCCGACGCCGTCCGCCCGGGTCGCCGCGATTCGGCTCCTGCGACCTCCGACGACACGGCCGAGTGGGCGCTCTTGCGAGAGCGGGGCGAGGAGCTCATGCACCGCTCGCGCGACGTCCGCTACGTCGAGGAGGCGCACCCCGCCTACGAGCGGATGCTCGAGGAGATCGCTCCCGACGAGGGCCGCATCCTGCGCCTGATGCTCGTCAACGGCCCACAGCCGGCGATCGACATCCGCACGGGCGGTCCGCTCGCCCTGCTCAGCTCGCGGCTCCTCTCACCGGGGCAGAACATGATCGGCGCCCGCGCCGGCTGCCGCTACGTCGACCGGGTGCCGCACTATCTCAACAACCTCAACCGGCTCGGCCTGATCTGGTTCTCGCGCGAGACGCTGCACGATCCGATCGTCTACCAGGTACTCGAGGCGCAGCCGGACGCGCTCGAGGCGGCGAAGTCGGTGCGGATGGCGAAGGTCGTGCGCCGCTCGATTCACCTGACCCCGTTCGGCGAGGACTTCTGCCGGGTGTGCCTGGCGCTCGGCGGCACGAGCCTCGAGACGCTCCCCGCGCACAGCGACCCGCCCGAGGACTGAGGGCCCCTACGAACTCGGGCGCGCAGTCGGCGACGCTGATCGTCGTCAGGTGTGCGCTCGCGCCTCAGCGACCTACGGAATCAGGATGCCCGGGTTCATGATCCCCGCCGGGTCCAGGCTCGCCTTCGCCGCCCGCAGCGCCTCGACCGCGAGCGGGCCGATCTCCCGCGCGTAGTGCTCGCGGTGATCGGCGCCGACGCCGTGGTGGTGGGTGATCGAGGCGCCGGCGGCGAGGATCGCGTCGCTCGCCGCGCTCTTCGCCGCCCGCCACTGGGCGATCGGGTCGTCGGCCTGGGCGGCGCCCACGGTGAAGTAGAGCGAGGCGCCGGAGCGGTAGAGGTGGGAGACGTGGCAGAGGATGACCGGCGGCGTCCCCTGATCGGTGAGCGCTTCACGGAGGGCACCGGTCACGCCGCTGTAAAGGGCCGGGATCCGCGACCAGAACGTAGTCGTCTCGAGCGTCTCGACCAGGGCGCCGGCGTCGATCATCGCGTCGCGCAGGTAGGGAGCGCGGTAGCGGCCGTGGACCCAGCTCTCGCCCGGGCCGGTGCCCTCGTCCGTGCCGCCGGCTTCGCGCAGGACCGCCGCAGCGCCCTCGCGGCGGGCGGCGACATCCTCCGCGGTGCCCTCGTAACCCGCGATGGCGAGGCAGCCGCCCGCGCCGCCGGAGCCGATCTCGCTCGGGCGGGCGAGGTTGAGCGCCGTCTCGGCCTCGTCTGAGAGCCGCAGGACGGTCGGCACGGGCCCGTCTTGGATCAGCCGCCGCAGGGCGGCCGTGCCCTCGGCGAAGCTCGGAAAGCGCCACCCCTCATAGACCTTCTCCTCCGGCGAGGGACCGACCTCGACGGTGACCGCGGTGAGCACGCCGAGGGCGCCTTCGGAGCCGAGGAAGAGCTGGCGCAGGTCGGGGCCGGCGGCCGACTTCGGCGCGCGCCCCAGCTCGAGCCCACCCGCGGGAGTCGCGACCCGCAGTCCGACCACGCGCTCGTCGAAGCGCCCGTAGCCGGCCGACGCCTGCCCGCTCGAGCGCGCGGCGGCGAAACCGCCGACCGTCGCGTACTCGAACGACTGCGGGAAGTGCCCGATCGTGTAGCCCCGCTCCGCGAGCAGCGCCTCCGCCTCGGGGCCCCGGAGGCCGGGCTCGAGGGTCGCCGTCCGCGATTCCTCGTCGAGCTCGAGGAGAGCGTTCATCCGCCGCAGGTCGAGGGCGATCACGGCCTCGAACCCCTCGCGGCGCGGCTCGAGCCCGCCGACGACCGTGGTCCCGCCGCCGAAAGGGACCACGGCAATCCGGCGATCCGCGCAGGCGGCGAGGACGGCGAGCGTCTCTGCGTGCGAGGAAGGGAGGACGACCGCGTCGGGCGCGTCGTCCGCCTCGCCCAGGCGAAGGCGGAGCAGGTCGGGGGTCGATTTGCCCCTCGTCCGCCGCAGGCGCGCCTCTCTGTCGGTCAGCACGTTCTCCTCGCCCACGGCCGCCGCGAGCGCCACCCGGGCGTCCTCGGAGAGGCGAGACTCCGGTACGCGGACGTCGCCGATCGGCGGGGGTTCGGTGCCGGGGCGCTCCACGCCGAGGGCCCCGGCGAGAAGCTCGCGGACCTCCGGAGCAAGGGGCGCTGCCTCGGCCGGATCGCCCCAGCCGGACCACGAGATATCTCCGTAGGGCTCGACCGGGCGGGCGGGATCGCTCACACGCGGATCGTATGCGCCTCACGGGTCCGCGGTTGACCGCGACGTCCTCTACCACTAGCTTCGACGTACTTGGTCGAGCGCGCCGCCACTCCGCGAGTCCCCGAATGGCGCCGGCGCGCGATGCGTTTGGCGCGGTCGATGACGTTTCCGCTCGTGCCGGATGACTACCTCGGGCTCCTCAACCCGGAGTGGTCGGCGTCGCGAGCTGACCGGGCGGATCGAGCGGATCCAGCCGGAGACCGCGGACACGTCGACCGTCGTCATCCGCCCGAGCTTTCCGTGGCCCGGGCACCGGCCCGGCCAGTACCTGCGGATCGGCGTCGAGCTCGACGGCATCCGCCACTGGCGGGCCTACTCGCTGACCTCGGATCCCGACCATCCCGACGGCCTCGTCTCGATCACCGTCAAGCACGTGCCCGAGGGCCGGATGTCCCCGTACTTCACCCGCAAGGTCGAGCCGGGGACGATGGTCTACCTCGGCGACGTCGAGGGCGAGTTCAAGATGCCCGACCCGCTGCCGCGAGCGAACGCTCCTGATCAGCGCCGGCAGCGGGATCACGCCGATCTGGTGCATGTTGCGCGAGCTCGAACGCCGGGACGCGCTCGACGACGTCCTCCACGTCCACTGCGCGCGCGAGCCCGATCAGGTGATCTTCGGCGAGGACCTGCGGCGGATGGACCGCGAATACGACGGCTACACGCTGCACGAGCACCTCACCGGCCAGGTGCCGCGGCTCGATGGCGAAGGACTCGGCGAGATCTGCACCGACTGGCGCGACCGCGAGACCTTCCTCTCCGGGCCGCGCGGGCTGATGGACGTGCTCGAGGACCCACTGGAAGGGCGAGGGCGACTACGACCGCCTCAACATGGAGCGCTTCCAGCCGATCATCGGCACCGGCGACGCCGAGGTCGGCTCCGGCGGCACCGTCAGCTTCCGGGTCACCGACGTCGAGGCGACCTGCGACGTCGGCGTGTCGATCCTCGTCGGCGGCGAGGAGGCGGGGGCGTTGCTCCCGTTCGGCTGCCGGCTCGGGATCTGCCACACCTGCAAGGGGAAGCTGCGATCCGGACAGGTCCGCGACCTGCGAACCGGCGAGCTTCATGGCGAGGCCGGGCAGACGATCCGAACCTGTGTGAACGCCCCCGAGGGGCACATCGAGATCGAGCTTTAGGAGAGCGAATGCCATCCGTCAATGGTGCGTACACGAGTGCCGACCCCAACCACCCGCTTCACCGGCTGACGCCGGAGCAGATCGAGGAGATCGGCAACGCCTTCCAGGCGATCGGCGACGAGGTCCGGGCCGACCTCGGCGAGCGCGACGCCGACTACATCCGCAGCATCGTCCAGTTCCACCGCCGCCTCGCGGCGCTCTCGCGGATCGTGCTGATGGCGTCGCGCTACCCGCCGGCCTGGGCGCTCGGGACCGCCGGCCTCGGCACGGCGAAGATCCTCGAGAACATGGAGATCGGCCACAACATCCTCCACGGCCAGTGGGACTGGATGAACGACCCGAACATCCACTCCTCGACCTGGGACTGGGACACGGCGTCGACCTCGGCCGCCTGGAAGCACTCCCACAACTACCTCCACCACACCTACACGAACGTCGTCGGCCTCGACAAGGACGTCGGCTACGAGATCATGCGGGTCGACCCGAAGCAGAAGTGGGAGCCGCGCTTCCTCGCCCAGCCGGTCGATCAACGTCCTGCTGATGCTGTTCTTCGAGTGGGGCGTCGCCGTCCACGACATGGACATCGAGGCGATCAAGGCGGGGACGAAGGACAAGAAGCAGCTCGCGCCGCGAGCTCAAGGAGTTCGCGGCGAAGGGCGGCCGCCAGATCATCAAGGACTACGTCGATCTTCCCGGCGCTCAGCGGCCGCAAGGGGTTCAAGCGGACGCTCTACGCGAACCTGACCGCGAACTTCATCCGCAACATCTGGTCGAACGCGATCATCTTCTGCGGCCACTTCCCCGATCAGGCCTACACGTTCACCGAGGAGGAGGCCGCCGACGAGAGCCGCGGCGCCTGGTACGTCCGCCAGCTGCTCGGCGCCGCCAACATCGAGGGCAGCGACACGTTCCACCTGATGAGCGGCAACCTCAGCTACCAGGTCGAGCACCACCTCTACCCGGACATGCCGAGCTCGCGCTACAAGCAGATCGCGCCGAAGGTGAAGGAGATCTGCGAGCGCTACGAGCTGCCGTACAACACCGGCCCGTTCTTCCAGCAGTGGCTGATGGTCCAGCGGACGATCCTGCGGCTCGCGTTCCCGGGCGGCGAGACGCGGCCGAAGGCGCCCCCGTACGTCGCGCCCGCCCGAGGTCGACGACCCGGGGCCGGTCGTCGCGAGCGCGCGCGGGCCGATCCCTGCGTTCCCCTAGGACGCGGCCTCGCAGTCAGGCAAGGTGCCGGCGCAGGAACTCGAGCTGGTCGGCGATGGGGGCCTCGTGCACCCGGCCGTCACCGTCCCGCCCCCGCCCGAGGGTCCGGCCCGGGATGGTCGCGAGCGGGTGCTGGCTGCCTCCCCCCGGTGGCTTCTGGGACTCGCGGTCAGGTCCGTCGCCCGTCTCCCGCCAAGATCACGGCTGCGGCGGCGCCTGCTCCAAACGGGCATGTCCCGCGCGTGGGGCGCAGCCAACCGCGACGACTGGTGGTTCACCCTGATCATGTACGAGCGCGACTCCGAGATCGTGGTGGCCCCCGAGTTCCGGACACTCGGGCTCGCCGATCGCTATCGCGGCCCCGGCGCATCGAAGGAGCTGGCCGATGCGTGGCGCAAAGAGCTCTTGGACATGCGCTGGGACCCCGAGCTCCTGATCGACCTCGGCAATCGCTGGGTTCTGCGCGCCCGGATGTCCGGGAGCGGGCGCAGCAGCGGCGCGCGGGCCGATCGCACCTGGGGATCCGTCTATCACCTGTCGTCGAGCGGCCGTATCGCGCGTCAATACATCTACTGGACGTGGGAGGAGGCGCTCGCCGCGGCAGGGCTCGACCAGGGCGGTTGAAGCGGAGAGGGAGGGATTCGAACCCTCGAGAGAGCTTGCGCCCCCTACTCGCTTAGCAGGCGAGTGCCTTCAGCCACTCGGCCACCTCTCCGGGAGCGGTGATCGATTCTAAGGCTGCTGTCGCTAGGCTCGCCGCGCCGTGGACCGGGACGCGCTCAAGGGCCGCTACGACTCACTCTTCGCCTCGACGGCGCCGCCGTTCGCGTTCGTCGACCTCGAGGCGATGCGCCGCAATGCCCGAGCGATGCTGTCGCAGGCCGGCGGGCTGCCGATCCGCGTTGCTTCCAAATCGGTGCGTTCGATCCCCGTCCTGCGCCGGATCTTCGAGCTCGATCCGGGTTTTCAGGGCGTGCTCGCGTTCACGGCTCCGGAGGCGATCTACCTCGCCTCGCAGGGCTTCGACGACGTCGTCGTCGCCTACCCGACGGTCGACCGGGGCGCGATCGCCGAGATCGCCAGGCTGACGGCCGCCGACCCCAAGCGCGCGCCGGTGCTGATGGTCGACGATCGGCCGCACCTCGACCTGATCGAAGGAGCGATCGGCGGGGGGCCCGCCCGCGTGCGTGTCTGCCTCGACATCGACGTCGGCTGGTGGCCGCTCGGCGGCCGGATGGCGCGGATCGGGCCGAAGCGCTCGCCCATCCACGATCCGGACCGCGCCCGCCGGATGGCCGAGGAGATCGAGTCGCGCCCGGGGACGAGGCTCGCGGGGCTGATGGCCTACGAAGGGCAGATCGCGGGGGTCGGGGACGACGCGGCCGGCCATCCATTGCGAAACGCCTCGATCCGCTTCATGCAGTCTGCCTCCGAGCGCGACATCCGCGGCCGCCTGCCGGAGATCGTCGCCGGGGTGCGCGAGCAGCTCGCCGCGACAGGCGGCGAGCTCGAGTTCGTGAACGGCGGCGGCACCGGGAGCCTCGCCCGTACGGCCGCCGCCGGCGCCGTCACCGAGCTCACCGCCGGCTCCGGCTTCTACGCCCCGGCGCTCTTCGACTCCTACCGCTCACTCGACCTCGAGCCCGCCGCCTTCTTCTGCCTTCCGGTCGTACGCCGGCCGGTCGGCGGCGTGGCCACCCTGCTCGGCGGCGGCTATCTCGCCTCGGGCACGGCAACCGAGGACAGGCTGCCCGACCCCTATCTCCCCGGCGGCCTTCGGCTCGATCGAAACGAGGGCGCCGGCGAGGTCCAGACCCCGCTGCTCGGAGCGGCCGCCTACGGCCTGCGGGTCGGCGACCGCGTCTACCTGCGCCACGCGAAGGCGGGCGAGCTCTGCGAGCGTTTCGACTCGCTGTATCTGATCGACGGCGAGGAGATCGTCGACCATGTCCCCACCTACCGCGGCGAAGGGAAGGCCTTTCTCTGATGGCTTCAATCCAGCTTCAGCGGAGCCTCGCGGCTCCGATCGACCACGTCTTCGAACTGCTCTCAGACCACGCCGACTACCGCAGCTTCGACGGGATCACCGGCTCCGAGCTCATCCGCGAGGGCGACACGGAGCGCAACGGGCTCGGCGCCGTGCGGCGCATTGCCGCCGGCCCGATCCAGTTCGACGAGGAGATCACCGAGTTCGAGCGCCCGACGCGGATGGGCTACCTGATCAAGGAGGTGAACCTGCCGCTCCGCCATCACGGCGGCCTGATCACACTCCGGTCGACGGCAGCGGGGACCGACGTTGTCTGGACCTCGACCTTCGACGCGACGGTCCCGCTGATCTCGCGCCCGCTGGGCGCCGCGATGGCCGCGATCCTGAAGCGCAGCTTCTCGGCGATGTTGAGCCAGGTCGAGCAGCGCGACCCCGCCACGGTCGCGGTCTAGGCATCAGGGCCCGGGGAGCCCGTCCTCCGGGTCGCAGTCACCGGGGACGCCGTCGGTGAGCGCGCCGCCGTCGGTGAACGGAACCGAGTCGTCGCCGAGGTCCTGGAGCGGGCGCTCGTTGGCGCCGGGGCAGCGCCGGTCCTCGTCGCGGTGGAGCAGCCCGAGCTGCTCCAGGGGCCCGTCCGGAGCCCCGAGGATGTCGGGGAGCCCGCCGGGGAGTGAGATCGTGAACGTGTTGAAGACCGGCATCAGGCGCCCGATCCCACCGAGCGCGTCCTTGGTCCCCGAGAACTCGCTGAACCCGTTGAACCAGCCGACCAGCTCCGGGGTGTAGGCGCGGAAGAACTCGAGCGTCGAGAGGCTGTTGTCGAGCGAGCAGACGGTCTCGCCGAAGGCGCCCTGGGTGTAGTCGTCGTCGGCGGCGACCTCGAGGTCCTCGGGGTTCCTGGGCCCGGGGCCGCACTCGGGGGAGCCGGAGCCGAGGGCTGCGTCGGCGAGCGGCGGCTGCACCTTCATCAGCTCGACCAGGTCGTTGGCCTTGCCGGGGTGGGCGAGGATCACGTCGAGGTCCTTGATCGTCGGCACCGCATCGGCGGCGGCGACCCGGAGCTCTGCGAGGAAGGGCCGCAGGCGCTCGGCGACCGGCTTTGAGGCGGAGACGAGGGGATCGAGGTCATCGAGGGCGGCACGCAGGTTGACGAAGGTGGTGTTGGCCTCGCGCATGAAGTCGGGAAAGAGGGAGATCGCGCGGGCGAGCTCGGTCTTTCGGTCGCCGATCGCGTTCATCATCGAGTTCAGGTTGCCGATCAGCTGGGTGACGTCGGGGGAGCGGGCGGCGAGGGCTCCGGAGAGCCGCGAGGTGTCGACGATCAGGTTCTCGAGCGCGACCTGGTCGGAGGAGAGCTCGGCGAAGACCCTGCGTGAGGTGGAGAGGAAGGGGTTGAGGTAGCGAAGGCCGCGGTTTGCCTGCTTGCCGACCCCCTCATAGGAGATCTCGAGGCCCTGGATCACGTGCTTGAAGTCCTTCACCGTCTCCGGGTCGAGGGTGTTGAAGATCTGGTCGAGGTCGACTTCGGAGATCGTCTCGGACTGGCTCATGACGCCGCCGTCGGGGATCTCCTCCCCGGCCGCGGAGTCGACCGGGAGGGTGAGCTGGACCTGGCGCCCGGCGACCTGGGAGAGCGAGGGCGAGCGCACGGTGGCGACGGTGCCGCGGTGAAGCGGGGCGTAGTCCTCGGAGATCGAGAGGGTGACGATCGCCTGGTTGTCGTCGCCGAGCTCGATCCGGTCGACGACGCCGGCGCGCGCTCCGCCCACCAGGACCTCGTTACCGGCCACGAGCTGGCTCGCGTTGGCGAACTCGGCGTCGACCGAGTACGGGCGCTCGGTCTTCACGAGCGAGTAGATCAGGACGGCGGCGGCGATCAGGATGCCGATCGCGAGCACCCGCTTCCCCATCGACGGCGGCTCGTCCTCCTCGTCGTCCTCGAACGTCGGCGGCGCGGAGGGAGCCGACTTCAGGATCAGCTCGCGGATGCTGCCGGGCTTGGGGTCGCCGAGACCCTTGCGCGCCTCGTCCTCATTGCGGCGATCGTCGTCGCCGCCCTCGCTAACCACCGACGCTCAATCGAATACCCGGGGTGATCGACACCTGCTGGCCCCACGCCAGCGTACCCGCCAGCGTCGCTGCCGCGACCTCGTTCGACTGTGATCCCAGTCACACTTAGCCGCGCCCCGGAGGGGTGGCAGAGCGGTTGAATGCGGCAGCCTTGAAAGCTGTTGACCGGGTTCTCCCGGTCCGTGGGTTCGAATCCCACCCCCTCCGCTTCGCGCACCGGGGGGCGAAACGTCCCTTCCGCCCCCCTATAGGAGGGTGTGAAGGACGCTCGCGTCGCAGAGCTGGCCGGCCGGCAGTTCAACCGGATCGCACATCGCCAGCTGCTTCGGCTCGGATTGAGCCTCACCGCGATCGAGCACCGGCTGAGAGCGCGCCGACTGGTGATCGTCGAGCACGGCGTTTATGCCGTGGCCCCCGTACTCGAGCACGACGAGTGGGGACGGTGGATGGGCGCGACCCTGACGGCTCCGGAGACCTTTCTCAGCCGGACGAGCGCGGCCGCCGCATACGGCTTCTGGTCGGTGCCACGGCGGTTCGAGACGGTCACCCGTCCTGGGAACGGCGGCCCTCGCCGCCATGGCGGCCTGCTCGTGTATCGCAGCGCGACCCTCGAGGGGGACTGCGAGGACCTGAATGGGATCCCGATCACCTCGGTCCCGCGCACGTTGCTCGACCTGGCGAACAAGCTCAGCATGCCTGCGCTCGCCCGGGCGTTGCGCGAGGCCGTCCGCCTGAAGCTGACGACGATCGACGAGCTCGCCGAGTACGTCGGCGCACGCATTCACCGCCGTGGGGCGCGCAAGCTCATGTCCTGCGTCGCTCGGTATTCCGGCCTGCCGCTGGAACGCGCACGCAGCGGCGCGGAGGTCCGTGCGATCGAGATCCTCCGTGAGGCCGGCCGCCCGTTGCCGAAACTGAACATCCGGATCGCGGGAGAAGAGGCCGACCTCAGTTGGCGCGACAGGAGACTGATCGTCGAGATCGACGGCGGGCCGTTTCACCTCGACGTCGGCGAGGACGCCCGCAAGGAGGCCCGCTGGAAGGGCGCGGGATGGACCGTCCGCCGCCTGCCCTCCGACGCCGTTTACGAGCGGCCGAGCCGCCTCCTCGCCATCACCCCAGCCTCAAACGTCCCGAACGCCCCCGGATAGCGGGGTGTTTGGGACGTTTGGCGCGTCGCATGAACTCGCCCAGGAACGCAACCGGGGCGCGGCTAGCTTGTTCAAGAGGCGATGGGACGGCGAGCGATCGTGGGGCTGTGCGTGGCGACGTTGTGCGCCCTCGCCGTCGTTCCGGCTTCGGCCGCCGCCCTGCCGAAGGGCCATACCTACGAGCCCAAGAACGGCAAGGCCTACCACGGCGTCTCCGACACGGGCGCCGTCGCCGACTTCCTCGGGTTCACCGAGCAGGTCGGCGCCCATCCCGCCCTCCTGCAGGAGTTCTTCCACTGGGACGTCCCGCTGACCACCGGCGCCTTCGCGCGCTGGGCCGAGACCGATACGCGTGGCGTACTCAGCCTCTCGACCACACCCGGCGACGGGAGCGAGCGGATCACGCCGCGCCAGATCGCCAAGGGGGTCGGCGACCGCTACATCCTCCGCAACGCGCGGACGATCGAGGAGGCGGGCCAGACGGTCTACATCCGGCTGATGGCCGAGATGAACGGGCACTGGAACGCCTACAGCGCCTACAACGCCGACGGCAGCGCGCGCCGCAACGGGCACTCGACCTACTGGTTCAAGCGCGCATGGCGCCGGTTCACGCTGCTTTCGCGCGGCGGATCGCGCCGCGATCTCAACCGCGCGCTCGTCCGGATGAAGCTGCCGCGGATCCTCGGCGCCTCCTCGCAGGACGATCCGATCTACGAGGGTGGTCCCGAGGGCATCCCGCTGCCGGTGCCGGAGCAGCTCCCGCAGCCGCGGGTGTCGATGATGTGGGTGCCGCAGAGCTTCGGCTCGCCCAACATCGCCGGCAACCAGCCCAGGGATTACTGGCCCGGGGGCAGGTACGTCGACTGGGTCGGGATCGACATCTACTCGAAGTTCGCCGGCGCCTTCGACGAGGGCAAGGCCTTCTTCAACGAGTACCGCAAGCGGCCCTTCGTGATCGGCGAGTACGGGCCATGGGACAACGATTACGCGGGCGCCTTCACCCGCTCGCTGTTCGAGTGGGCCGAGGCCCACAACCGGGTGAAGATGCTCCTGTACTACCGCGACTTCGGCGCCGGCAACCTCTACGAGCTCGGCTACTACCCCGGCGCGCAGGACGTTCTGCGTGCGCGCCTCGACGACCCCCGCTGGGTCGAGTTTGCCCCGGGCGCGGCCGCGATCCCCGACCCGCCCGCGCCCCCCGCCCCCGAGCGGCTGGCCCCGAACCCGGCGGGAAACCTGCCCTAGTAGGCTCGCCGCACGAGGGGCCGCGACGGGCGGACCCGGATGAGAAGGGGAGAGCGCATGGGCTTCATGGACAAGTTCAAGGACGCCGCGAAGCAGGCCGGCGAGGGCGCCAAACGGATGGGCGAGGCGGCCAAAGAGGGGTCGGACCCGCGCAACATCAGCACCGCCAACGACGCGAACCGGATCGGCAGCCAGGGCATCGAGACGAAGGCGATCCTGACGTCGCTGACCGCACAGGGCGGGAAGAAGCTCGGCGGCGGGACCGAGTACGTGCTCGAGCTCGAGGTGCAGCCAGAGGGCGGCGCGCCCTATCCGGCCACGATCACCCAGCAGCTGATCGAAGCCTCAGCGCAGCACTACGAGAACAACATCGGCGGCGAGGTCAAGGTCAAGGTCGATCCGGCGGATCCGAACAAGATGGTCCTCTGGGGCTGACCCGGATGCCCGCTTTCGACGCCGGCTGAGCCCGGCTCACCGGTTGCGGAGGATCGTCAGCGTCGACGAGTTCGAGTTGGCGACCGCGATGTCGATGTCCGCGTCGCCGTCGAAGTCGCCCAAGGCGAGATCGCTGGGGAAGAGACCGGTCGGCTCGGGCGGTGCGACGGTCGTGAAGTTCGCGGCCGCGTTGTTGCGCAGGATCGAGACCGTGTTCGCCCCGCGGTTTGCCGTCGCCAGGTCCTGGTCGCCGTCGAGATCGAAGTCGGCGGCGCCGATGTCGAGCGGCGTGGCGCCGACCGGCTCGGGGCTCGAGCCGAAGAGGCCGAAGTTGAGGTTGCCGCGGTTGCGGAAGGTGCTCACCACGCTGTTGCCCTGATTGGCGACGGCGAGGTCGATCCGATCGTCTCCGTTCAACTCCGCCGCAACGATCGCCTGCGGGAAGGTGCCGTCCGTGAACTCCTGGGGCTGAGTGGTGAAGTCGCCGCTGCCGTTGTTGGCGAGCACGCTGATGCTGCCGCTCTGCTGGTTCGCGACGGCCAGATCGACGTCGGTGTCGGCGTCGAGATCGGCCGCAGTGATCGCGACGGGCTTCGTCTGCGCTCGCTCGGGACTGGTCGGGGCCAACGTCAGATTGCCGCTGCCGCTGTTCCTGAGCACGGCGACATTGCCCCGCACCGGATCCTCGTGCGCGAGTGCGACGGCGAAGTCCTGATCATCGTCTCCGTCGAGGTCGCCGGCGATTAGATCGGCGGGCACGGAGTTGAACGCTGGTTCGGCGTCGACGAGCTCCGGGCTCGACGCGGGGATCGAGAAGGTGGCGTTGCCCTTGTTCCTGAGGATCGTGAGCTCGTCGGGGGTCTGCTCGATCGTCGCCAGGTCGACGTCGCCGTCCCCGTCGACGTCCGCGGACGCGATCGCGTTTGCACCTCCGGTGCCGACGTCGATGCGGCTCGACGCACCCTCGAAGAAGTTGCCGTTCCCGTTGTTCTTCAGGATCGTCACCTCGCTGAGCGGAAAGCTGACCGCGGCGAGGTCGACGTCCCCGTCGCCATCGAGGTCCGCGGCCGTGACCCCGGAGGGACCGACGCTGACCGTCTCGGGGCTCGAGGCGGGCTCGGTGAAGGTGGTCGACGCGGCGAGCGCCATGCCGACGAGGCCTCCAAGAACAAGGAGGAGAGCCGTCCCCGATCCCCAGGCCACCCGTCTCATCGTCAGCAAGCCTATTCGCTGCGCGACCCCCTGCGCAAGCGGGCGCGGCCCTCGGCAAGCGCCCGGTTGACCTTGGTGTACGTCCAGCCGCAGCGCGAGCAGATCTCCGCGTAGGAGTACCCCTGGGCCTGGAGCACGATCGCGGTGCGCTCGTCCGGCTTCAGCAGGGCCAGGGCAGCCAGTGCTCCATCGAAGCGCTCGGTCCGCATCACAGCCTCGAGCGGGTCCGGCCCCTCCGCCTCGAGGCGCTCGAGTGAGTCCCGATCATCGCCTTCGCGAGGGGGCCGGCTCAGCAGCCGCTCGCGACTTCGTCGGACGGCAAGGGCCTCGTGGCGGGCGACGACCGCCATCCAGGCACCCAGCCGCCCCGGTGCGACCCGGTCGCCCTTGGTGAGGAGGATCTCGAAGGAGCGCTGCACGGCATCGTCCGCGTCGGCCTCGCACAGAGAGACCCGCCGCGCCGCCCGGCGGAGCGCGCGGACGTCGAGCTCCCGCAGGCGCGCGAGGGCCCGGGCAGGGTCGCGAGCGACGCTTGCAGGCTCCACATCAGTTTCAAGCCCGCGGGCGCGTAAGGCGCCCCACCCACCGCTATCCTCGCCCGGCGATGCCGACCACGATCGTCACCGGCGGAGCCGGTTTTCTCGGATCGCACCTCTGCGATCACCTGCTCGAGCTCAAGCACCGGGTTGTCTGCGTGGACAACCTCGACACGGGCACGCTGCAGAACATCAGGCACCTCCGCTCCGGCGACTTCGTCTTCCTCCATCACGACCTGACCGAGCCGCTCTTCCTCGACGAGCCGATCGACTTCGTCTATCACCTCGCCTCCCCCGCGAGCCCGATCGACTACCTGCGCCTGCCGCTGCACACCCTCAAGGTCGGCTCCTACGGCACCCACCACATGCTCGGGCTGGCGAAGCTCCACCGCGCGCGCTTCGTCCTCGCCTCCACATCGGAGGTCTACGGCGACCCGCAGGTCCACCCGCAGCCCGAGACCTACTGGGGGCACGTCAACCCGATCGGCCCCCGGGGCGTCTACGACGAGGCGAAGCGCTACGCCGAGGCGCTGACGATGGCCTACCACCGCCAGCAGGGCCTCGACACGGGGATCGTGCGGACGTTCAACACCTTCGGACCCAGGCTCCGCCCCCACGACGGCCGCGCCATCTCCACCTTCCTGCGCCAGGCGCTCCAGGACAAGCCACTGACCGTCTTCGGCGACGGCACCCAGACACGAAGCTTCTGTTACGTCGACGACCAGATTCGCGGCTACATCGCGATGGCCGAGTCGGACGTCAACGAACCGGTCAACATCGGTAATCCGGAGGAGTTCACCCTGCTCGAGCTCGCGCAGACGGTGATCGAGGTGACCGAGTCGCGATCGGAGATCGTCTTCGAGGCGCTGCCGACCGACGATCCTCAGGTGCGCCAGCCGGACATCACCCGGGCCAAGCAGCTGCTCGGCTGGGAGCCCGAGGTCAACCTCCGCGACGGGCTCCGGCGGACGATCGACACCGCCGGCGTCGAGCAGCTCGTCGGCACCGGCGACTGAACGCGGCCGCCGCCGCGTCGCGCGTCTTGCGCGTAGCCCATCTGACCGCGACCTTTCCGCCCTATCCGGGCGGCGCCGGCAACACCGCGTTCCGCTTCGCCCGCGAGCAAGCGGCGCGCGGCCACGAGGTCGAGGTCTTCACCGCGCCGGCCCCCGGCGCGATCCCGGATCCCGGCGGCGCGATCGTGCATCGGATCGACCCCGTGTTCGCGATCGGCAACGCGCCGCTGATCCCCAGCCTCCGCCGGATCGAGGGCTTCGACGTGGTCCACGTCCACTATCCGTTCATCTTCGGCAGCGAGCTGACGCTGCTCGGGCGAGCGAGGCGATCGCGCCGCCGGCAGGCGCTGCTCGTCCACTACAAGAACCGGCTCGTGGGGGACGGCGGGCGCGGCCTTCTCTTCGGGGCGTACGAGCGCACCGTCGCGCCGACCCTGATCCGCGCGGCCGACCGCGTCTGCGTGCTCTCCGCCGACCATGCGCAGTCGGTCTCCTACCTGCGCCGCACCGGCGAGCGCACGCCGCAGAAGCTGGTCGAGATGCCAAACGGCGTCGACTCCGAGGTCTTCTCCCCCGGCCCGGACTCCTCGCGGCTTCGCGAGCGTCTCGGCATCGGGCCCGACGACGTGCTCGCCGCTTTCGTCGCCACGCTCGACCGCGCCCACCACTTCAAGCGCGTCGACCTCGCGATCGAGGCGCTCGCGCGGCTCGGCGACGAGCGTGTCCACATCGTCGTCGCGGGCGGCGGCGAGCTTCTCGACGGCTTCCGCGCCGAAGCTGCCAGGGCGGGGGTCGGCGAGCGAGTCCACTTCCTCGGTGCCGTGCCGCACCCGGAGCTGCCGGACCTGCTGCGCGCCAGCGACCTCTTCCTCCTCACCACGGAGCCCCCGGAGTCGTTCGGCATCGTGCTGATCGAAGCCATGGCCGCCGGGCTGCCGGTGATCGCCACGGACTACCCGGGGGTTCGCGCGGTGGTCGACGACGAAACCGGGTTGCTTGCCGAGCGCGGCAACGCCGCGTCGGTTGCCGCCGCGCTCAGCGAGCTCGTCGCGGCAGGACGTGACCGCCGCGCGGCGATCGGAGCCTCCGGCCGCGCAAAGGCGGAGCGGGCCTGGAGCTGGCCGAGCCTCGTCGATCGCATGGACGCGGCTTACGCCGGGGCGATTGCGGCCCGAACGGAGAAGACGCGGTGAACGCGCCCGGGCGGCGAATCCTCCTCGTCTCCTACTTCTATCCCCCGAGCCGCGACACCGGCATCCTGCGCCCCGCGGCGATGGCCAAGTGGCTTCGCCGCCTCGGACACGACGTCACCGTGCTCACCACCTCGGCGTACGGCAGCTCGCCCGACGATGCCGAGGAGAACGTCGTCCGCGCCGCCGACGCGCAGCTCTGGCGCGCCCGCATGCGCGGCGCCGAACAGGTGGACGCGCTCTTCGATTCGGACCGCTACAGCGGCCGGCCGCACCCGCTCAGCCGCATCCTCGTGCCCGAAGCGCTGGTCGCCGCCTGGGCGCCGTTCGCGCGCTCGCGCGCCCTGCGACTCAACCGCCAACGGCGCTTCGATTGCGTGATCACGACCTCGCCGCCGGAGTCGGCGCACATGGTCGGCATGGCCCTGAGGCGCAAAGGCGTGCCGTGGGTCGCCGACGTTCGCGATGCGTGGGCGTTCGAGTCGCTGCGGCCCGAGTACCCGACCGCCATCCAGCGCCGCTTCGACGGCTGGCTCGAGCGCCGCTGGCTGGGTGCCGCGGACGTCGTCGTCTGCGTCTCCGAGCCTGCGGCGGAGGATCTCCGCGATCGTGGGGTCGCCGATCCGGTCGTGATCGAAAACGGGTGGGACCCCGAGAGCGCCCCGCCCCCGAGCGCGGGGTCGGAGAGCCTGCTCGACCGCGAGCGAACGACGCTGCTCTACACGGGACGCTTCGGCAGCTACGGGCGGGACCCGCGGCCACTGATCGAGGGGGTCAAGCGCCTTGCGGGCGAATCGCCCGAGGCCGCCGCGCAGCTCGAGCTCGCGATCGCCGGCCCCTTGAGCGAGGACGAAGCATCGCTCTTCGCCACCGACGTGTCGCCGGCGCGGATCTCCCTCCTCGGCAGCCTCTCCCGCGAGCGAGCCCTGGCGCTGCAGCAGGAGGCGGACGCCCTTCTCCTCCTCGCCCAGCCGACTCGGACGCAGCTGCTCAACATCAAGGTCTTCGAGTACCTCGCCTCCGGACGCCCGATCTTCGCCCTGGCCGCCGGCACCGAGGCCGGCCGGATCGCCGAGGAGGTCGGCGGCGAGGCGATCCGGGCCGATGATCCGGTCGCCATCGCCGACGCGCTTCGCCGCTTGCTCACCGATGGCCTCGAGCCGCCACCGCCCGACGCGCTGGCGCCCTATGTCTACCCCGCGCCGGCCGCACGGATGGCCGCGATCGTCGAAGCGGCCGCCGCGTGCGCAACTTGCACGCCCCCTGCGGGTTGACAGTACGGTCGAATCGACCGTAGGATTCGGTGTCTCAGCGGACACCTCAGCCCAAAGGGGGGCCGGTGGGCCGCACAACCATCAAGTGGGAGGTACTCAGTGAGCGAGGGACTCAGGCGGTGGAAGCCGCAGCCTTCGACCGTGATCGCAGTGGTCGCTCTTTTCGTTGCCTTGGCCGGTTCGGCCTACGCGGCGCAGAAGATCGGCAAGAACAAGGTCAAGTCGAAGCACATCAAGGACGGTCAGGTCTTCTCCGTCGACGTTGCCGATCTCGGCATCGCGACGGTCGATCTCGCCGACAACTCGGTCAACTCGGCCAAGGTCGCGGCCGATTCGCTCGCCGCCAACGACCTGGCGAACAACTCGGTCGGCACCGGCGAGCTCGCCGACAACTCGGTCAACTCGGCCAAGGTCGCGGCCGATTCGCTCGCCGCCATTGACCTGGCGAACAACTCGGTCGGCACCGGCGAGCTAGCCGACAACGCCGTCACGAACGCGAAGGTCGCCGACAACGCGATCGGATCGGCGGAGGTCGCAGCGGACTCGCTGGGCGCGGGAGACCTGGCCACCGGCAGCGTCCAGTCGGCGGAGATGAACGATCTGCACGTGCATCCGAGCGCCGCAACGACGGTCACGGGTGGAGTCGATAACAACGGCGTCTTCAACTCCGCCACCGTCACCGCCTCGTGCGGCATCGGCGAGCATCTGTACGCCTGGTCGGTACGTTGGCCGACGGTCGTTGGCGCAGGCGAAGAGGTCCAGATCTCGCAGGTGACCCCGGACTTCACCCTCGATGACGTGACTGTCACCGCGGGCACCGACGAGGGGGCGAACGAGGACTTCGTTGTCGACGCCTGGTGCACGGCCGCGACCTAGTCCCGTAAAGCGCCCCTAGGACGGGCGTAACGGAACCAACGGATCGAAGGGCCGGCCGCGAGGCCGGCCCTTCGCGTTTCTAAGGGCGCGCCCGAGCGGCAATCGCCGCGGCAATTCGTGCGGCGCCCACCGGAACCTGGTCGAGGTAGAAGTTCGGCTCGATCGCCTCGAGCTCCATCAGCATCGGCTCGCGATCGAGCCCTGGGACCATGTCGACTCGGGCGTAGAGCGGCAGGTAGTCGAAGCGGTCCGCGACCCACCGGACGACGCGCCGGGCGTAGTCGACCTCGGCTGCAGTCGCCTCCGTCGCCGTCACCAGCCCGGGGTCGTACATGATCTCCGCCGCGCCGACGCCGTCGTCGCGCACGGGAGCCACCTCGTCCGGTCGCAGCACGGCGCGCTTTCGCAGCGCGTAGGCGGGCTCTCCGTCGATGCAGAGGACCGCCGTCTCGCCCACCGCATCGACAGAGGGCTCGTAGCGTTGCACCATCGCTACCCGGCCGCTCGCCTGGATCGCCGCGATCAGCTCGAGCGCCTGATCGTGCGCACGCTCGCCGAAGCGCCCGGTGTCCCGCCCGCCCGCCGAGACGCTGGGCTTGACCACGACCTCGCCCTCGAGCGGCGGTGGGGTGGCTCCAGGCTCCACGTAGGTGGTGGGGACTACGGCGATCCCCGCCGCGGCCATCTCACCCAGGTAGCGCTTATCGCTGTTCCAGCGGATCAGTGCGGGCGAGTTGTGAAGGCGATCGCCGACCGAGTCGACCCAGGCGAGAAACTCGTCGCGGCGCCGCGCGTAGTCCCAGGTCGAGCGGATGACGACGAGGTCGAAGGCCTCCCAGTCGGCCCCCGGCTCGTCCCACGGCACGATCGCCGCCTCCGCACCGCGCTCGCCCAAGGCGGCGACGATGCGCGCGTCGTCGGTGAACTCCGGGGGCATCGCCGAGAAGGAGGCGATGGCGACTTTGGCTCTGGCGTCTGTCAGGGGCGGTTGAACGCGGGTGGATCGGGGATCGCAGTGACCTTAACGACGGCCGTGCCCTGCACGCCTTCGCCGTTCGTCGCGGTCGCGGTGATCTCGTGCGCCCCCGGCTCGAGCCTCGCCGAGATCGCGGCACCACGTCCGAGCTCGCCCTGCAGCGATGAATGCCAGACGATCCGCTTGCCGAGGAGCGTGCCATCCTGGACGTCTTGGGCGTTCGCAGCCAAAGTCACCGGTTGCGACGCCGGAAGCTCGGCTCCGCTCGCGGGCGCGGCGATCGAGACGGCCGGCGGCTCCACCGGGGTCTTGACAGGCTTCGATCGGGCGATGTCGGTGCGCACACCGTCGGTGGTGATCACCTTGAACCGCGCCTTGGAGCCGCCGCCGAGGTCGGTCAACCCCACCCGGTAGGAGCGCTTTCGCAGCCCGGCCGCAACGGTGGTGAAGCTCTTGCCGTCGGGCGCGTAGAGCAGCGTGTGGGTGAGGCGGTCGCCGTCGGCGTCGCGCGCACGCCAGCGGACCTTGACCCGGTCGCCGAGCTTCGCCTTCCGCTTCGGGCTGACGATGCGCACCTTCGGGGAGTGATCGGAGACGTCGATGGCGTCGAGCACTTTCTTGCCGCGCACGACGGCGATCCGCTCGGTGGCGGAATCGAAGCGAACGACCTCGTGGATCGGCGCCCGCCCGCGGCCGTCGGGCTCGTCGCTCGACTCACCCGGCGAGAACGGATAGCGCGCGAGCACCTTGCCCCCACGGCCGCGCAGCACGATCGAGTACGGGCTCTTCTTCGGCCGGTCGGTGAGCGAGATCTTGGGCAGCACCGAGAGCGGGTCGAGCCGCAACCGTCCGCCCTTGAGCACGGCAGTCAGCAGCAGCCGCGGGCCGCCCTTGCGCTCCGCCGCCGCCGGGACCGCTTCCGGCTTCGCTGCTCGGTTCACGATCGGGGTGTTGAGGCAGAACGGCAGCCCGTCGCCGGAGCACATGAACTTCATGATCTGCGTGTACGTGAATGCCGAGAGCCACTGCTCGTCGCAGTAGGTCATCACGTCGTGCCAGCCGCTCCGCCAATCGCCGAGCTCGAGCGGCAGACCGAGCGAGGCGTCGCCGGCGTCGAGGGCCTGATTGTCGTAGAGCGAGGAACCGATCAGCCCGAACCCGTAGGGAAAGCCCGCGTCGTCGTCGTTCTGAATGCCCGTGGCACAGGTTCCGCCCGAGTCGTTCTGATAGCCGGGATGGCGGCGGTTGAGCTGGTGGGCGAGCTCGTGGCCGCCGTACCAGTCGGCGTAGGAGCCGTCGAAATCCCAGCCGAAGTCGCCGGCGCCCGCCGGTCCCGAGCCGAAGTGCCCGCCGAAAGCGTCGTCGCCGTTGCTGTTCTTGATCACGCAGCCGACGGTGAAGCCGCCGGCGTCGCTGATCATCCCGTAGTAGCGATCGGGCCTGTTCCAAACCGGCCCGGCCCACTGCAGCAGCGCGGCATTGGCGTCGTTGCACGTCAGCGGCCTCGAGGACTGCACCGGCAGCGTTCGCTGGCGGATCTGGGTATCGGAGGTCGGATAGGCGCGCCGCAACCAGGAGCTGAACATGTCGAAATCGAGCTGGCGGGTGCGCGCCGTCGTCGCCGGCGCTCCGAACGTGTATGGGATGTCGACGAGGGTGAGGCGAAGTGGTGGCGAGGTGCGGAACTCGACGAAGGCCGGGCCGACAGCACTCGGCCCGTTGCCGTCGATGTTGTCGCATTCGCGGCAGTTGATCCCGGTGCGAACACCGCCGATCGAGAGATGGTCGAGCTGCAGATGGAGCTTGCCGACGCCGAGCCACTCGGGAGGGAGCTCGAAGTTGAGGCTGCGCTCGAGGAACGGACGCACGTCGTCGAGCGTCGCGTCTCTATTGACGTCGACGGTGTTGATGGAGCGGATCAGGTCGGGCCCTGGCGGTCGTGAGCCGTCGGGGCGAATCGCGCTCAGCGCGCCGCTGACACCGCGTATTTGCGGTAGCCCGCCCTCGCTTCGCAGGTACACGCGGGCGAAGGTCCGCTTGACGCCAAAGCCGGAGGCGCCGAGAAGGGGGACGCCGTTGTCGGGGTTCTGCACCGACTGGTTGACCTCGATCTGACCTAGCTGGCGGAACTGCGTGTCCGCCGGGATCGGCGAGAAGATGACCGACGTCGGCGCGCTGGTCCCGGTCCCGCGGCAGTTCGTTGCGCTCAAGGTGATCGTGTTCGCGCCCGGCTCGAGGAACCCCCCGGCGTTGACCGGACCGACGTTGCCGCCATCGGCGCCGACCGTCCCGGGATAGGCGGGCGCCGTCCGGCTCCCGGTCGCGCCGGTCGCGGTCAGGGCGGCACTGGTGATCGGAGCATCCCGCTTGTCGACGAAGCCGGCAAGGGGAAACTGGTTGCCATGGACCACGAGCCCGGCCACCGGCTGGCTCAGGCTCACCGCCGGGGCGCTCGTCGTGTTGCAGGGGGGCGGCGGGCCGACGTTCGAGAACTCGAGATCGTCGAGCGCGAGGCCGTTGGTGAAGCCGCCGTTGTCGAGCACGCTGATCTCGATCCGGGTGATCACCGCGTTTGGCCGCGTCACGGTCAAAGCGGTCGCTATTCGCGGCGGCGAGTTCGGCGGGTTGACCGTCTTGGTCGTGGTGGCCACGGCAGTCGAGGCGGCGTTGTAGGCAGTCATCCGCACGCGCAACGGGGAAGCGACCGCAACCGTGAATCCGACCCACGCCCGAACGAGATTCTGGCCGGTCGTGAAGCGGGCGCTCAGGGGATCGAGGCAGAACTCCGTCGCAAAGCAGTTCTCCACCGCGACGTTGCCCGAATGCGGGAACCCCGGGATCGCGCCGGGCGTTTTCGAGTAGTCGTAAGCGCGCAGGTCAGGGAAGACGACACCCTGGTTGTTCTGCGAATTCGCGTACTGGGTGTTGACGATCAGGCCCGGGCTGTTGTGATCGGGTGCGTTGAGGTCGTCGAAGTTGATCACCACGGCCGACGCCGGGGCCGCGGCGAGCGCCATTGCCGCGAGCGGCGCGAGCAACGCCAGCGCGCTTCGGACTCCCCTTCCCCGGCACCCCGACCCCTGGTCCATGAGGCGCAGCATATGCTTTTCGCATCGCCACGTCGAAGACAAGCGGCACCGATCACAAGGCTGATCCCGAGACCGAGCGCGCGCTCGAGGACGATCTGCACCGGTACGTAGCGCCGGTGGTCGGGCCCGACGACGAGCGGGTGATCACCGACTCCGGGATCGAGATCGACCGCCTCTACGACGAGTCCGACGTCGCCCCCGGGCTCGAGGAGCGACTCGGCGAGCCGGCTTCCTACCCGTTCACCCGCGGGATCCACGAGGGGATGTACCGAGACCGGCTCTGGACGATGCGCCAGTACGCCGGCTTCTCCAGCCCCGAGGACACGAACGGGCGCTACCGCTATCTGCTCGAGCACGGCTCGACCGGCCTCTCGATGGCCTTCGACCTGCCGACGCAGCTCGGCCGCGACTCGGACGACCCACTATGCGACGGGGAGGTCGGCCGGACGGGCGTCCCGATCGACACGATCGAGGACATGCGGATCTGCTTCGACGAGATCCCGCTCGACCAGGTATCGACCTCGATGACGATCAACGCCCCGGCGGCGATCCTGCTGCTGCTCTACGAACTCGTCGGCGAGGAGCAGGGCGTGGCGTCCGAGAAGCTCCGCGGGACGGTCCAGAACGACGTCCTCAAGGAGTACGTCGCCCGCGGCAACTACATCTACCCGCCGGAGCCGACGATGCGGCTCACGACGGACATCTTCGAGTACTGCGCCGAGAAGGTGCCGAAGTGGAACACGATCTCGATCTCCGGGTACCACATCCGCGAGAAGGGTTGCTCGGCCGTGCAGGAGGTCGCGTTCACGCTCTCGAACGCGATCGCCTATACGGAGGCGGCGCTCGCGCGCGGGCTCGAGATCGACGACTTCGCTCCCCGCTTGGCCTTCTTCTTCAACGGCCACAACAACGTCTTCCAGGAGATCGCCAAGTTCCGTGCGGTGCGGCGGATGTGGGCGCAGATCGTCCGCGACCGCTTCGGCTCCACCTCCGAGCGCTCGCAGATGATCCGCTTCCACACCCAGACCGGCGGCGTGACGCTGCAGGCCCAGCAGCCGGAGGTGAACATCATCCGCGTCGCCCTGCAGGGCTTCGCCGCCGTCTGCGGCGGGACGCAGTCGTTGCACACGAACGGCTTCGACGAGGCGCTCGCGCTGCCGACCGAGCGCTCGGCGCGGATCGCGCTCCGCACCCAGCAGGTGATCGCGCACGAGTCCGGCGCCGCCGACACGGTCGACCCGTTCGCGGGCTCCTACTTCGTCGAGTCGCTCACCGACGAGATCGAGGCCCGCTCCTGGGAGCTGATCGAGAAGGTCGGCGAGCTCGGCGGCTCCGTCGAGGCCCTGGATTTCATCCAGCGCGAGATCGAGGAATCGGCGCTCTCCTACCACGAGCGCTACAAGAGCGGCCAGGACATCGTCGTCGGCGTCAACAAGTACGTCACCGACACCGTGGACGACGTCGACATCCTCAAGGTCGACCCGGAGGCCGAGCGCCGTCAGAAGGAGCGGCTGGCGAAGTTCAAGGCAAATCGCGACCAGGCCGCGCTCGACGCGAAGCTCGAGGCACTGCGCGAGGGCGCGCGAGGCGACGTGAACCTCCTGCACCCGATCCGCGAGGCGCTCGCCGCGAACGCGTCGATCGGCGAGGTCTGCAACGCCCTGCGCGACGTCTTCGGCGAGTACAAGGGCGGCGCCTTCTTCTAGGCGGGGCTCCCAACGGCGAGCCGCTCGAGCATCCGCACGCCCTCGTCGATTCCCGGAAGCGCCTCGATCTCGGCCTGGAGCGCGCGTGGTCGTTCCCGAGCAGCGCCGACCAGCCGTACAGCGCCGCCCGCTGCACCGCGCTCGGCGTCGGCAGGGCCGACGACGCGTGCAATCCTGCCCGAGCGATGCGCGAGCGGCCTTGCAAGCCCGAAACTGGGGGCAGGAGTCGCCCGGGGACGGGCGAACCCCGGCGCGATGGAAGCGAAAGCGAAGCGCACCTTGGTCAAGTCCGCTCCCGAGCTCTGGGAGGCCGCAGACGACCTGGCCCGAATGGAGGCCTGGATGGGCGGCCTCGTCGGCGCCCGCGCGCCGCTTGCGGTCGAGGTCACCGACCGCGAGCCGGAGCGGGTGCTCGCCTGGCGCTCGGCCGACCCGAAGGCCCACGCCCGGATCGCGATCGAGCTCTCCGAGTCCGGATTCGGCACCGCGGTCAGGATCACGGCTCAGCACGCACGCCCGGAGACCGCAGCCGCGGTCGCCGCGCTCGAGGAGCTGCTCGATGAGCTCGGGGCCCCCGAGCGGCGGCCCTTCGCCCCCGCCTGAATCAGCGCCGGACGCCGCGCCCGACCCGGGCCGCGCGGCGATCGTCGCGACGCTCGGCGCGGCGCTGATCGATTCTCTGGAGCAGCACCTCCCGGGTGCCCGCGCGCACGCGGAGTCCACCGGTGCCTACGCGTTCGCGCTGGCCGTCGCGCTCGGTAGCGACCGCGAGACGTCCGAGCTGATTCGCGAGGCCGCGCGCCTCCACGACGTCGGCATGGTCTATGTCCCCGCGCCGCTACTGCGGAAGCCGGCCGGCGAGCTCGACGAAGCGGACCGAGCGCTCCTCGCGTCGCACATCGAGGCAGGGGCGCGGCTCGCCCACGGTGCCGGCGTACCCGAAGCGGTGGGCGCCTGGATCCTGCGGACCCGGGAGCGCTACGCCGGCGATGGGCCCGAGGGGCTCGCCGCCGATGCGATCCCCCTCCCGTCCCGGATCATCAGGGTCGCCTGCGCGATCGACCTCATGCTCGCGCCCTCCGGGCTCGCGGCCACCGTCGCCGCTCTGCGCGGGGCGGCCGGCACGGACCTCGACCCCCGCGTCGTGGACGCGGCGGTCGAGCTGCTCGAGCGATCGGTGGGAGAGGCCGGAGCCGGTTAGTTCCGGCGGTACGGATCGACGTAGAGATCGTCGATCTGCACACCGCCGCCGTGCGCGGTGAAGTGGAAGCGAACCGGGGTGTGCTCGCCCGGCAGCAGCGCGAGCAGGTTGGCGCCGATCGGCATCTGCAGCGTCGGCTGCCAGCTGCCCGTGCCGGCGATCACGCCGACGGGTGCCCCGAGCACGTTGCCGGCTGCGTCCTCGAAGAGGACCGACACCACGGCGCTCCCGAGGAGTCCGGCGCGCTTGGCGAAGAGGCGGATCGTCGGGTGCTCGATGCCCACGCACACCGTCGGGCTGGTTGCGGAGTCGCCGGCGCCGAGGCGAAGCGAAGCCGAGTCGTCCGCGCCGTGTACGTCGTAGGGCTCGTTCCCGGAGACGACGCTGGCGCCGTCGAGGTCCCAGCCCTCGCCGCCGGACTCGAAGCCGCCGTCGGGGGCGAACTGGTAGCCGGCCAGATCGAGCCACGGGGCAAAGGGCTGCGACAGCGTCTCCGCCGCGCAATCCGGCGCCGAGGCCACGAGCGGTCCGGCATGCGCCGCCGGGACGATCGCGAAAAGGGCGGTTGCCGCCACGGCGGTCGCGACAGCGGCACGGATCCTGTGTGAAGTCATCTTCCCTCCGATTCGATGCGTCCTTGCCCACACTGGATCGGTCGCTCGCCAGGCATGCTCGATCGGCTATTCGTCCAGTTCTCCTACGAATCGCTAAAGCCGCTCAAGCCGCGCGACTCCAGCGCCGATGCAGTACGCGAGGCGGATGAAGTACTTCGTGTCCACCGAGCCCGACAGCGATCCGGCCGTGCAGCGCCTGATCGTCCAGTCCTGGCTGCGCAAGTCGCACGGCTGGGCGACGGCGCGGCTCAATCGCGAGCGCACGGTCGAGGGCGTCGCCGCGATGCTCTTCATCACCGCCGCGACGGCGATCGCGGTGCTGATCGACGCCGGCCCGACGCTCGATCCGGCGCTTGCGATCGCGCTCGTCACCGCGTACGCGCTCGCCGCACGGGTCGAGTTCCACACCGGTTCCGGGTTCACGAGCCCGACGCAGCTCGTCTTCGTCCCGATGCTCTTCCTGCTCCCGATCGGGATCGTGCCGCTCCTCGTCGCCTGCGGCCTGATCGCCTCGCGGGTTCCCGAGTACGTCGCCGGCAGCGCGCGCACGGAGGGGGTCGTGATCGCGATCGGCGACTCCTGGCACGCCGTCTGGCCGGTGCTGGTTCTCGGCCTCACCGGCGCGACAACGCCGGAACTCGCGGACTGGCCGATCTACGTCGCCGCGCTGGCGGCGCAGTTCTCCTGCGATTTCATCACCACGAGCCTGCGCGTCTACCTCGGCCAGGGGATCCCGATGCGGATGCTGGTCTCCGAGCTCGGCGCGATCTACCTCGCCGACGCGATGCTGGCGCCGATCGGGCTGCTGGCCGCGTTCGCATCCGCGAGCGAGCCCTGGGCGTTCCTGATGGTGCTGCCCCTGATCGGCCTGATCGCGATCTTCGCCCGCGAGCGAGAGGCGCGGATCGAGAACGCGCTGACGCTCTCGAGCGCCTACCGCGGCACCGCCCACCTGCTCGGCGAGCTCCTCTCCTCGAGCCATGAGTACACCGGCGAGCACAGCCGCAGCGTCGTCGTGCTTGCGCACGAGGTCGGCATCGAGATGAAGCTCGACGAGCGCACCCTGCGTGACGTCGAGTTCGGCGCGCTGCTCCACGACGTCGGCAAGCTGTCGGTTCCGAATCAGCTGATCAACAAGCCGGGGTCGCTCAGCGAGGAAGAGTGGAGCGTCATGAAGCGGCACACGGTCGAGGGTGAGGAGATGCTCGACCGGATCGGCGGGTTGCTCGGCGACGTCGGCGCGGTCGTCCGCAGCCACCACGAGCGCTTCGACGGCACCGGCTACCCCGACGGGCTGTGCAGGCAGGAGATCCCGCTGGCCGCCCGCGTGATCTCGGCCTGCGACTCCTACAACGCGATGACCACCGAGCGGCCCTACCGGGCGCCGATGGCGCGGCCCGACGCGATCGCGGAACTGCGACGCAACGCGGGCACCCAGTTCGATCCCGAGGTGGTCGCCGCGCTCGTCGCCGTGATCGAGCACTGGGGCGCGGAGGAGGCGCCGGCGCCGGCGGTCCTTCAGCCGGCGAGCATCGCGGCGAGCAGCATCGACGAGGCGGAGTACGCGATGCCGACCTCGGACGTGATGAAGTCCTCGCGCCTGTCCTCGTAGACGACCGTCTCGTTGTACTGACCCTTGTACTTCGGGTTGAACTTGGCGTACGGGCCCTTGCGGGACGGTTTCAGGCCGAAGTCGGCGAACTGTGACGCGATCGCGGGTCCGCCGACGACGAACCCGTCCGCGATTTGACTCGGGTCGCCCTTGAGGAAGGCGGCGTGGTGCGGCTCATGCGCATCGCGCCTACCCGGGCCGACGAGGAAGCTCGCGCCCCACGGATTGAGCCCGAGGAGGTAGTCGCGCGCGGCCGAGGCCATTGCCCTGCCGCCCGGGAAGACGCCCGCACGTTCGGCGGCCGCGAGCAGCGCTCCGCCACCACCGTTGTCCGAAGCCCAGCCGAAGTAGAAGCCTCCCGGCGAGCCGAACGCCGTCATCCGCGACCTGAAGGCGGCCGCACCGGCGGCCTCGGCGAGCTTCGCGCACGCGGCGTCGCGGACATCCGCGCGGGGGACGACGGGGGCCGCGAGCCCGCCGCAAAGGTCGGCGGCGGCCAGTCCGCCGACGGCGAAGTAAGGCGAGAAGCCACCCTCGACCGGCGAGGCGTTGAGGAAGCCCACGGCGTCGCTCAGGTACGGATCGCCGTTGGCATCGCCGGCGCCGGCGCGGAAGAGCTGGGCTGCGGCGAGCGCCATGAACCCCTGCCAGTCGGAGAACCCCTCCCCGCCGGGCTGGGCGAATCCCTCGAGCGCGGGGCCCGGCCCGGACACGGCCTTGCCGCGCTCGTACCACTCCTTGGCCAGCCCGAGAAGCGCCGCGCCGCCGGGAGTCGCGGGGCCGAACCGAACGGCCGCCGAGGCGAGGCCGGCGGCCCCGGCGCCGAGGTTGCCGCTGCCCGCGTCGCCGTACGCAGCGCGGCGCGAGAGGGCCGGATCCGGGCTCGCGTCGTCCCCGGCATGGTCGCGAAAGCCGCTCCCGTGATCGGACGTCCCGGAGACCTGAGCGATGAACGTCTGCGAGGCGGCGGGATGCGCCTTGGCCAGATAGCGGACGCCGATGTTCGAGAGCCCGCCGAGATCGGCGGCGTTCACCGGGTCGAGGCTGGCGGCGTAGTCGAGGATCACCGACGAGATCGCGATCGTGTTCGTGAACTTGATCGCGTCGCCCGCGTCGCGCCAGCCGCCGGAGACGTCGATCGTGCCGCCGTTGGTGGGGCCGCCGACGATGGGGGCCGCGGCGTCGTTCAGGTGCGCGGGCCCGAAGATGGAGTTCGGCTCGGCGCCGTCGGCGTTCGCACGGAAGATCGACTCGAGGCGGGCGACGAGGGCGCTCGCGGCGCCGGGCGCGACCGTGAACGGCCGCGAGCGCAGCTTGCCGACCACGACGCGGTAGGTGCCCGGCGCATCGATGCCGGAGAGGTCGGCGCGAGCGCCACGCTTCCACGGCGACGGTGAGCCCTTGGCCTTCTTCAGCTTGCCGCGGGCGACCACCTGCTTGCCGCGGACGACCTTGAACGAGCGGCCCACCTGCCGGGCCTGCGAGCCGACGATCGCCACGTGCGTGTCCGCGGGGCCCACGAGCGGGCCGACCCGGATCGCGTCCTTGACAGAGGCGCCCGTGGCGGCGGAGGCCGAGATCGAGAGCGCGGCAACTGATACAGCGAGCGCCGCCACAGCCCTCCGCCGTCGTCGCTCGCTCCCCGCCATCGATGCCAAGCCTACAATCATCGCCCCGATGCGCGAGAAGAACCCGGTAACGCTCGAGGAAAAGCTCGCCTACCTGCGCGAGCTGCGCGAGCAGGCAGTCCATTCCGCCTCCGAGGAGGCGGTCGAGAAGCAACACGCGAAGGGCAAGCTGACGGCGCGCGAGCGGATCGAGAAGCTGCTCGACCCGGGCTCGTTCGAGGAGCTCGACACGTTCGTCCGCCACCGCACGCACGAGTTCGACATGGACAAGAAGCGCCCCTACGGCGACGCCGTCGTGACCGGCTACGGGACGATCGACGGGCGGACGGTGTTCGTCTTCAGCCAGGACTTCACCGTCTTCGGCGGCTCGCTCGGCGAGGTGATGGCGGAGAAGATGTGCAAGGTCATGGACCTCGCGGCGAAGGTCGGCGCGCCCGTGATCGGGATCAACGATTCGGGCGGCGCCCGGATCCAGGAGGGCGTCGTATCGCTCGGCGCCTACGGCGACGTCTTCGTCCGCAACGTCCAGTGCTCGGGAGTGATCCCGCAGATCTCCGCGATCATGGGCCCGTGCGCGGGCGGCGCCGTCTACTCGCCGGCGATGACCGACTTCATCTTCATGGTCAAGGAGACCTCGCACATGTTCATCACCGGCCCCGAGGTGATCAAGACGGTCACCGGCGAGGAGGTCGAGTTCGAGGAGCTCGGCGGGGCGATGAGCCACAACTCGAAGTCCGGCGTTGCCCACTTCGCCGCCGACGACGAGGAGCAGTGCCTCGAGGACATCCGGTACCTGGTCAGCTTTCTGCCTCAGAACAACCTCGAGATGCCACCGCGCGTCGAGCCCGACGACGACCCGGAGCGGATGGACGAGGCGCTCGACACGGTCGTCCCCCCCGACCCGCAGAAGCCCTACGACATGCGCGACGTCGTTTCGCTCGTCGTCGACGACGGCGAGTTCTTCGAGGTCCACGAGCACTTCGCGCAGAACATCATCTGCGGCTACTCACGCCTCGACGGCTACTCGATCGGCATCGTCGGCAACCAGCCGAAGCACCTCGCCGGCGTGCTCGACATCGAGGCATCGGAGAAGGCGGCCCGCTTCGTCCGCACCTGCGACGCGTTCAACATCCCGATCCTCACCTTCACCGACGTCCCTGGTTTCCTGCCCGGCACGTCGCAGGAGTGGAACGGGATCATCCGCCACGGAGCGAAGCTGCTCTACGCGTTCACGGAGGCCACGGTGCCGAAGCTGACCGTCGTCACGCGCAAGGCCTACGGCGGCGCCTACGACGTCATGAACTCGAAGCACATGCTGGCCGACTTCAACTTCGCCTGGCCGCAGGCCGAGGTCGCGGTGATGGGGCCCGAGGGCGCGGTCAACATCATCTACCGCAAGGACATCGCGAACTCGCCGACGCCCGATGAGCGCCGGCAAAAGCTGATCGACGACTACAAGATCCACTTCGCCAACCCCTACTCCGCCGCCGAGCGCGGCTACATCGACGACGTGATCGAGCCGCGGCAGACGCGGCCGAAGCTCATCCGGGCACTGCGGACGCTGCAGACCAAGCGCGTGGAGCAGCCGAAGCGAAAGCACGGGAACATCCCGCTCTAGGAGGCAATCGATGCAGTCTCGGATCATCGTTCTCGTCGTACTCGTGATCGGCCTGGTGGCCGCCGTCGTGCTGACGCAGGTCGGGGGTGACGACGACGAGGGCGGCAGCAGCAGCACGGACACGTCGACGAAGCCGGTGGTCGAGGTCCCGGACGGGGAGCCGCCCACGGAGCTCGAGACGACCGACCTGGTCGAGGGCGACGGGGCCGAGGCCCAGGAGGGCGACACCGTGAGCGTCCAGTACGTCGGGGTCAACTACTCCGACGGGTCGGAGTTCGACGCCAGTTGGGACACGGGCCAGCCGTTCGAGTTCGAGGTCGGCGCCGGTGGCGTCATTCCCGGCTGGGACGAGGGCATCCCGGGGATGAAGGTCGGCGGGCGCCGCGAGCTCGTGATCCCGCCGGACCTCGGTTATGGCGAGGCAGGCCGGCCGCCCGACATCGGGTCGAACGAGACCCTCGTCTTCGTCGTCGACCTCGTCGACGTCAAGTAACCGGCGCATTGAGATCCCGTGCGGCGCTAGGGTCGCAATCGTGCACGGACGCTGGGTAATCGCGACGGGCGGCGCGCTCGCTCTCAGCTTCGCCATCGCAGCGGGGGCGAACGGACAGGAGATGCTCGGCCACTCGACGGTCGAGCAGCGGATCGCGCCGACGAGCGCGGCTGGGTTCCGCATGCTCACCCTCACCGGCGGCGAGGACTACACGGTGCGGGAGGAGAAGCTCGGCAGGGCCAAGGCCGGCCGCGCCGAGCGTCGTAAGTCGTTGCTCTACGTCGGTCAGCTCTCCGACTTCCAGCTCGCCGACGAGGAGTCGCCGGCGCGGGTCGAGTTCCTCGACGTCGGGCCCTTCGGCGCCGCATGGCGGCCGTGGGAGGCGCTCAACCCCCACATCGACGACGCGATGATCCGGCAGCTGAACGCGTTCACCGACGCGAGCCCGCTGAAGGCCGGCGATGGCTCGCGGCGGAAGATGGACTTCACGATCAACACCGGGGACATCTCCGACAGCCAGCAGCTGAACGAGACCGAGTGGAGCCGGACGCTGATGGAGGGAGGCCCGCTCGACCCGAACTCCGGCATCAACACGCCGGCAGGCTACGCCGGGCTCGGCTGCGCTCCCGGCCTCACCGACGAGGGCGCGGGGCCGAAGTACACCGGCGTTCAGGACTTCGACGACTACTTCGAGGGGCCCGCGCCGCAGTTCTGGGATCCGGACTCCGCGGTCGGCGCGTTCGCGCCCTTCCCCTCCTATCCCGGGCTGATGGATCGGGCGCAGCAGCCGTTCACGGCCGCGGGCCTCAAGGTCCCCTCCTACGTCTCCTTCGGCAATCACGACGCGCTCGTCCAGGGAAACGCCGCGGCGAACGTTGCCTACGAGCTCGTTTCCACCGGGTGCATCAAGCCGATGTCGCCCGTCGTCGTCGATCCGGGGACGCTGGCCAGCGGGCTCGCCGCGCTCAACCCGGCGAACCTGGCATCGCTCTTGGCGACCGACCCGACCAGCGTCGCCCTCGTGCCGCCGGATCCGAAGCGGCGGTTCGTCTCGAAGAAGCAGTACATCGACGTCTACCGGGCCGGAGCGCAGGCGGACGGGCATGGCTTCGACTTCATCGACCCGACCGAGGAGGCGGCCTCGAACGGCGCCGCCGGCTACTACGCCTGGAGCCCCAAGCCCGGCTTCCGCTTCATCTCGCTCGACACCGTCTCCGAGGCCGGGGTGATCGGTCCCTCTGCCGACGGCAACATCGACGACCCGCAGTTCCGCTGGCTCGAGCGTGAGCTGAAGCGGGCGACCACGAAGGACCAGCTCGTCGTTCTCTTCAGCCACCACGCGATCCCCAGCCTCACCTCCTTCCCCCCCGACGAGCTCGCCGGCCCCTGTCTCGCCGGCGACGGACACGGGCACGACATCAACCCCGGGTGCGACCTCGACCCGCGCAACTCGAGCCCGATCCACCTCGGCGAGGACCTCGAGGGGCTGCTTCACCAGCACCCGCACGTCGTCGCCTGGGTCGCGGGCCACTCGCACGTGAACTCGGTCGAGTCCTATCCGAGCCCGAGCGGCAAAGGCGGCTTCTGGAGCATCCGGGTCGCGGCCGAGGCGGACTGGCCGCAGCAGAGCCGCCTGCTCGAGTTCTTCGACAACGACGACGGCACGATCTCGATCTTCGGCACGATCCTCGACCACGTCGGCTCCGCGACATCGGCGCCGCCGGGCACCGCGGCGGGCGGGCTCGACAAGACGGCGTTGGCGTCCGTCGGGCGCACGATCTCCTACAACGACACCCAGAGCGGCGGCCGGGCGTGCGGGGAGAAGCCGTGCGGCGAGGGCGACGCCAAGGACCGAAACGTGGAGCTCCTGGTCGCCGACCCGAGGAGCGGGTCCGGTGGCAACACCAAGGCGTGCTCGAACAAGATCGTCGGCACCGGCGCCCGCGACCGGCTCAAGGGGACCAAGGGCGGCGACCGGATTCGGGCGCGCGGGGGCGCGGACCGCGCGAATGGCGGTCGCGGGCGCGACTGCCTACAGGGCGGGCGCGGCAACGACCGCCTCACCGGCGGCAAGGACCGCGACCGGATCGGCGGGGGTGGAGGCGCGGACCGGATCCGGGCCAAGGACAAGACGCGCGACCGCGTCCGCTGCGGGCCCGGCCGCGACCGCGTCCGCGCGGACAAGAAGGACCGCGTGGCGAAGAGCTGCGAGCGGGTGAAGCGGGTCAGAGGCTGAGATCACCGCGAGGGTGATCAAAAGAAGCGCCGCATCCGCGCTCGGGGTGTCGATCCTCGCCGGCTGCTGGGCCACCAGTGCCGGCGCGGCAATCGACCCGCAGCACGGGGCCGCCGGGATCGAGCTCGAGATGACGGTCGCCGAGGTGATCGCGGCAAAAGGTCAACCCGACGCGGAGAACCTCTACACGGAGGACCCCGTCTTCGGCGAGGTGCGCGAGCTTCGCTACGGCAAGACGAAGGCGCTCTTCGGCGGGGGCGGCGGCGACGCCACCGCCTTCAACGTACGCACGACGTCGAAGGGACAGCGCACCGCGGACGGAATCGGCGTCGGGTCCACCGAGGAGCAGGTGCGCGAGGCGTTGCCCCGCGTCAACTGCTCCGACAGGCGCGGCTTTCACTTCTGCGCGATCGGCAAGGCCCGGATCGGCAAGCGCTACACGGCCTTCGTCTTCTCGAACAAGACCCACCGCGTGAAGTGGGTCAACCTCGCCATCATCGTCGACTAGGTGTAGCTCCTCACCCCGCCGTTCCGGGTGGATCCCGTAGCGCGGCGCCGTCGATGGGGCGCGGCGCAAACCGAAACGTCCCGGACACCGCGCTATCCGGGGGTGTTTGGGACGTTTGGTCACCGCGCGCGGGTTCGCGCAGCGCACCAAACCTAGAGACGGATCGTCGGCGGGTCGACGCGGCCGTCGCGCCAGGCGTCGAGGACCGCCGCCGCGATGCCGAGGTCCTGGATCGCGAGTCCGGTCGAGTCGAAGAGCGTGATCTCGTCGGCGCTCCCTCGACCCGTAGCGTCACCGCTGAGCACGGCCCCGAGCTCGGTCACGCGGTCGCGGGCGAGCCTGCCGGCGGCGACTGCGCCGGAGAGCTCGCCACCCTTGGAGGCCTGCTCCCACTCGTCGCAGAAGATCGCGCAGGCGAGGAGCGCGTCGACCTCGACCTCGGCCTTCCCGTGGGCGTCGGCGCCGAGGACCGCGAGGTGAAGGCCGGGGCGCAGGTCGCCGGCGCCGACGACGGGCCGATCGCCCGGCGTCACCGTGACCGCGACGTCCTGGGCCAGCGCCTCCTCGCGGGTCCCGACGGCCCAGCCGAGCTCCTGCGCCAGGGCGGAGGCGGCATCGGCGCGCGGGTCGAAGCAGACGCCGGAGCCGTAGCCCGCGGCCGCGAGGCACCGTGCCGCCCAGGCGCCGTTGACGCCGCAGCCGATCACGCCGGCGGAGCGCGCGTCCGGGCGCGCGAGGGCCTGCGCGGAGACTGCCGCGGCGGCGCCGGTACGCAGCGAGGTGACGGACGCGCAGTCGACGATCGCCTCGAGCGCGCCGGTCTCGGCGCTCGAGACCAGAAGGGCCCCGGTCACCACGGGGAGCCCGCGGGCGGGGTTGCCGGGAAACGACGTGACCCACTTGAGAATCGCGAGCCCGGCGCCGCGCGCGGGCATCGCCCGGAAGTCGCCCGCAGGCGGCGCGTCGACGTACGTCTTCGGCGGCATCGTCCACTCACCGGCGGCGTGGTGGACGAAGGCATCGCGGGTGCGCTCGACAGCGGCGACCGCCGGCACGGCGTTAAAGACGGCGTCGGCATCGAAGACCGGGATCTCGCTCACCGCACGAGTGATACGGGAAGCGGCGCTAAGGTGCGCGCGAGAATGGCGACGAACGGCAAGCGCAGACCCCCGCGGCCGCGGATCGAGATGGTCTCGACGGGCGCCTCTGCGGGCGAAGCCGCCGCCGTCGTTGCCGCCGTCGAGCAGTTCCTTGCCGACACGGCGCCGCCCCCTGCGGCCGACGGACCGACGGTGAACCAGTGGCAACGCGCCGCGCTCGAGGAGGGCATCGCGGCTCGCCGCCTCACCGGAAACGCCTGGGGCCACGCACCGCGGCGCCCGCACTGAGCCGCTTCGGGATATAACACCTGCATGCCGTGCGCTTCGCGGCCCCCCGAGCGAGGAGGAGAGACCTTGGCCGTAGTGAAGATCATCGAGCTGGTCGGCAGTTCGAAGACGTCGACCGACGACGCCGCCAAGCAGGCCCTGACCCAGGCGCAATCGTCGCTTCGTAACATCCGCGCGGTCGACATCGTCTCGACCGGGATCCGCGGCGAGAACCTGGACGAGTACCGAGCCCACGTCCGCGTCGCCTTCCTGATCGAAGACACCGACGTCGACTGAGCAACCCCGCGAGAGAGGGAGGTTGTGCGCGAGATGAGCGCACGAGCTCCCTCTCGGCCGGTTCCCGCGTCTTCGGCGTCGGCTCCGGTTGCTACTTCCTGACCGATCGGGTGGGGTAAATACCCTAATGTCGGTCGGGATTCGTGTATTATCGCCCGGCATGGAGCCGACCACCGCCGCACCGCCGAAGCCGAAGGCGAAAGCCACGCCCGATCAGCTCGACCAGGACCACGGCAAGGTCCAAAAGGGGAAGGGCGCCGTCGGGTCGCTCGAGAACCCGGAGGTCTACTCGAACGTCCCCGGTCAGCTGATCCCGGCGATCGAGCGCGAGTTCGACGACTTCGACACCGAGGCGGGCAAGTTCCTCGGCGGCGAGACCGAGGAGAACGAGTTCATCGGCTTCCGGCTCAAGCAGGGTGTCTACGGGCAGCGTCAGCCCGACGTGCAGATGATCCGCACGAAGCTGCCGATGGGCGGCGTCACCCCGGAGCAGATGGATGCGTTCGCGAGCGTGATCGAGCAGTTCGCGCCGCTGGGCAAGGGCCACATCACCACGCGTCAGAACATCCAGATCCACCATGTGCCCCTGCCGGACGCCGCGAAGCTGATCCGAGAGATCTCCGCCGTCGGCCTCTCCTCGCGCGAGGGGTGCGGCAACACTGTGCGCAATGTCACCGGCGACCCCTACGCCGGGATCAGCGAGGGCGAGCCGTTCGACGTCACGCCCTACGCCGGCGCCTACGTCCGCTACTTCGTCCGCCACCCCACCACGCAGCTGATGCCGCGGAAGATCAAGACCGCCTTCACCGGTACCGACGAGGACGTCGCGATCACCGGCATCCACGACGTCGGGTTCATCGCCCGCGAGCGCGACGGGGTTCGCGGCGTCGAGATGGTGGTCGGCGGCGGCACGTCGATCATGCCGCGGATCGCACCCACCCTCTACGACTTCGTCGAGCTCGACAACGGCGACTACCTCAAGGTCACCGAGGCCTGCCTGCGGATCTTCGACCGCCAGGAGTGGCTGCGGGTCAACCGCGCCCGGGCGCGGATCAAGGTCCTCGTCGACAAGGTCGGCATCGAGGCCTTCCGCGAGATGGTCGACGAGGAGCTCGAGGGCGACTGGGTCAACGAGCGCGACTTCTCGATCGACCGGCTGATCTACATCCACGACGAGGAGCTGGGCGCGCCGGCCCCTCCCTCCGAGGTCTCGAGCCCCAACGGTGACCGCTCCGAGTTCGACCGCTTCCGCGAGTCGAACGTCGCTCCGCAGCGGCAGGAGGGCTTCTCCACGGTGCAGGTCCGCGTGATCCGCGGCGACCTGACCCCGCAGCAGTTCCGCGGCCTCGCCCAGATCATGCGCGACTACACGGGCGGCTACGCCCGCACCACGGTGCATCAGAACTTCGTCCTCCGCTGGGTCCGCGACGAGGCCGTCTACGACGTCTGGCAGCGGCTCGAGGAGCTCGGTCTCGGAGAGGCCGGTGCCGACGAGATCGCCGACGTCGTCTCATGCCCCGGCACCGACAGCTGCAAGCTCGGGATCACGAGCTCGATGGGCCTCAACCGGGCGATCCAGGAGCGGGTCGACTCGATGGGCATCAGCGATCCGCTGACTCGCCGCGTCCACATCAAGATGTCCGGCTGCCCGAACGGCTGCAGCCAGCACCACATCGCCAACATCGGCTTCTACGGCGCCTCGCTCAAGGTCGGCGACAAGCAGATGCCCGCATACATCCCTCACCTCGCCGGCAACTACGAGGGCGGCACGGTCGCCTACGGGCACCGGCTCAAGTCGCGCCTGCCGGCGAAGCGCGTCCCGGACGCGGTCGAGCGCTGGCTCCGCCTGTATGAGGGCGATCGCAACGGCGACGAGGCCTTCAACGACTTCGTCGAGCGGGTCGGCGTGCCCCGCTTCGAGGAGGAGGTCAAGGACCTGACTCTCCCCGCGGAGTTCAACCTCGAGACGATGAACGAGTTCATCGACTGGAGCCGCTCCGAGCCCTACAAGGTCGAGCGCGGCGAGGGCGAGTGCGCGATCTGATGGCCGGGCGCGCGATCACCCTCGACCTCCCGGCGGTCAACGGAAACGGAAACGGCAATGGCAACGGCAACGGCCATGGAGCGCCGGTGCTGCCGATGATCGCCGGTGAGCTCGTCGACCCCGCGGAGCTCGCGGCCGAGGTCGACGCTCTCAGCGCACCTGAGGCGGTCGCGTGGGCGATCGAGCGCTTCCATCCCGACCTGCGCTTCGCGGTCTCGTTTCAGAAGACGAGCTCGGTGATGATCGACATGGCGCTCGAGATCGAGCCCGAGGCGCGGTTCTTCTACGTCGACACCGGTTTGCTCTTCCCGGAGACCTACGCCACCCGCGACGCGCTTGCCGAGCGCTACGGGATCGAGTTCGAGCGGATCGCGGACACCGAGATCGCGGATCTCGTGCGAGGCGACCCGGACGGCTGCTGCGCCGAGCGCAAGGTCGAGCTCATGCACGAGGCACTCGACGAGGCGAGCTGCTGGGTGTCCGGAATCCGCCGCGTCGACGGCGAGACCCGAGCGCACGCTCCGAAGTTCGGCTGGGACGAGCGGTTCGGCCTCTGGAAGCTCAACCCCCTCGCCGACTGGGACGAGAAGCGGGTCTGGAGCTACATCAAGGACCACCGCGTGCCCTACAACTCGCTCCACGACCAGGGCTATCCGTCGATCGGATGCATGCCCTGCACGACCGTCGCGCTCGAGGGCGCCGGCGAGCGCGCCGGCCGCTGGGCCGGCACCGACCGCACCGAGTGCGGCATCCACGGCTGACCAGAGGCCCCGGTCAGCCTCGGCTCAGGGCGTGATCTCCCAGAGCCTGGTCGCGCTGGTGCTGTTGCCCGCCCGGTCGATGGCGCGGACGACGAAGCGGTGGCCCTCGGGGGCGATGACCGGGTCGAAGTTGTAGGCCTTCGGCGAGCCGCAGGGGGAGGCCGGCGGGTCGTCGACGAAGCAGGTGAAGCGAGCGTCCGGATCGCTCGATGAGAACTCGAAGTTCGCCGTCAGGCTGGTGGTCTGACCCGATGGGCCGGCATCGATCTGAACGTCGGGCGGCGTCGTGTCGACCGTGAAGCGCCGCCGGACGGGCTCCGATCGGTTGCCCACGGGGTCGATCGCAATGACGCTGAGCCTGTAGGTCCCTTCGGCCAGCCCGGAGTAGACCTTCGGCGAGGTGCAGGGCGTGAACCCGACCCCGGAGCCGAGCTGGCAGCGCAACTTCGCGCTCGGATCGCCCGTGGAGAACTCGAACGTGGCCGTCGTCACCTTGATGTGTCGCTTCGGCCCCGAGTCGATCTGGACCGGCGGGGCCGTGTTGTCGAGCGCCGCCTCGAAGGCGCCGATGTCGGAGCCGTCGCCGCCCGCGGCGTTGTCGACGACCTCCTGGTCGGCGGGACGCGGCTGTCCGCGCTGGTCGGTGCTCATGCCCGCGGCCGCCTTGCCCTGGTCGAGCGCCGGGCTCGCGTAGGGGAGCGCCATCGTCTTCGTCGGGCCGCCGTTGTCGGCGAGCGGGCCGAGCTGCGGGTTGGTGTTGGTGAGGTCGGTGGGCTGGTTGAAGGCGCAGCTGTTGGTGGAGTCGAGGTTGTGGCCCTGGGAGGTCAGAGGGTCACTCTCGGCCCCGGCCGCGCAGTTGAGGCCGCCGCCGAGCGGGTTGGCGACGATCGAGCTCTTCATCGTGGTCGTGCTGCCATCGAGGCGAAGGATGTTCGCCGCGTCGCCGCTGACGGTGTTCGTGTTCGCGGCGATTGTCGAGTTCTCGATCGTGGCCGTGCCGTCGTTGCGGAGCCCGCCCACGGTGTCGTCCTGGGCCCCTGTCGTCGAGTTGCCCGAGATCGTCGAGTTGCTCAACGTCAGCGTGCCGAGGTTGTCGACCCCCCCGCCGGAGAAGGAGGTTGTGTTGCCGGAGATCGTCGAGTCGCGCACGGTCAAGGTGCCCCCATTGGAGATCCCGCCGCCTGTGCTGCCGGTGTTTCCGCTAATCACCACGCCCTCGAGCGTCAGCGTGGCGCTGTTCCGGATGCCGGCGCCGTCGCTCGCAGATCCGTCGGCCACCGTCAACCCGGAAATCCGGCTGACCCCCGAGTTGAGGGTGAAGATTCGGTAGTTGCCACCGGCGTCTCTGCGCACGGTCAGCTGATCGGCTCCAGGGCCGGCGATGTCGACGCTGCCGCTGATCGCCGGCAGCGCGCTCTGCAGGTTGATCGTGCCGGTGACGCCTGGAGCGAAGCTGATCGGGTCGGTCGACGCGGGGTCGCCGTTGGCATCTGCGATCGCCTGGCGCAGAGAACCGGGACCGGAGTCGTTGGTGGTCGTGACCACGGAGCCGCCCGACCCCAGCTCCAACGCACCGATGTCCGAGCCGTCACCGCCGGCTGCCGCGGGGATGCCGGGAAGGTCGACTGGGCGCGGATTCCCGCGCTGGTCGGTGGTCATGCCCGTGGCCGCCTTGCCCTTGTCGAGCGCCGGGCTCGTCCCGGCGAGCGCCATCGTCTTCGTCGGGCCGCCGTTGTCGGCGAGCGGGACGAGTTGCGGGTTGGTGTTGGTGAGGTCGGTGGGCTGGTTGAAGCCGCAGCTGTCGGCGGAGTCGAGGTTGTGGCCCTGGGACGTCACGGTTGCGCCGGAGATCACGCAGCTGGTGCTGCCCGCCTGCGGGTTGGCGACGATCGTGCTCTTCACCGTCAGCCCGCCGGCGGAGACGAACACGTTCGCCGAGCCGCCCGGGCCGTTCATCGAGTTGGCGGCGATCGTCGAGTTCTCGATCGTCGTTGGCCCGCCCACCAAGACCCCGCCGACGGAGTTGGGTGAAGCGGTGTTGCCGGTGACGGTCGAGTTCTGCATCTTGAGCGTCGCGCCCTGGTTGTGGATGCCGCCCGCGCCCGAGGCCGGGGGCGCGTTGCCGCTGATCAGGACGCGCTCGAGCGTCACCTGCCCTGACCCGCTGTAGATCGCGGCGCCGCTGTTGTCCGCGAGCGTCGAGTCTCGGACCGTCAACGTGCCGCCGTCGCCGTGGACGATCCCGCCGCCGAAGTCGGCGTGGTTGCCGCTTATCGCCACGTTCTCCAAAGTCAGATTGCCGGTGTTCCAGACGCCACCTCCGGACCCTTCCGATCCGTTGGCGATCGTCAGCCCGGCGATCCGGGCGGTCCCCGAGATGAGGGTGAAGATCCGGTAGTCGCCGCCGGTGTCTCTGCGCACGGTCAGCTGAGCGGCTCCGGGGCCCGCGATGTCGAGACCGGCGCCGAGTGTCGGCAGCGCGCTGTGCAGGTTGATCGTCCCGGTGACGCCGGGCGCGAATGTGATCACGTCGGGCGCGGGGTTGCCGTTCGCGTCAGTGATCGCCTGGCGAAGCGAGCCGGGGCCTGAGTCATTGTTGTTCACGACCACAAGCGTCGACAACTGTGACTCGAAGGCCCCGATGTCGGAGTGGTCGCCACCTGCTGCGGCGGGGATACCCGGGTGGTCGAATGGCCGCGACTCTCCACGCTGATCCGCAAAGACCCCCGAGGGCGCGATGCCCTTGTCGATCGCCCGGCTCGTCAGGGCGAGCTGCATCGTCGGGGTGCTGCCGCCGTTGTCGCCGAGGGGCTCCAGCCCCGGGTCTCTGTTGAGGAAGTCTGTCGACTGATTGAACCCGCAGCTGTTCGCTGACTCGAGGTTGAAGCCCTGCGAGTTCATCGTGCCCCCCGCAACCTTGCAGTTGACACCGCCCCCATTCGGATTGCCGACGATCGTGCTCTTCACGGTCGTGGCACTGCCGGGGTCGCGATAGATGTTCGCCGCCTCGCCGCCGGCCGAGTTCGCGTTCGCGGCCACGGTCGAGTTCTGGATCGTCAAGGTCCCGTCGTTCCAGATGCCGCCGGCGGATCCAATCGACCCCGCGGTGTTGCCCGCGATCGTCGAGGTGCTGACCGTGAGCGTGCCGCGGTTCTCGATCCCACCCCCGGTGACCGCGGAGGTCGTGTTGCCGGAGACCGTCGACTCGAGCACTGTCGTCGTTCCCCAGTTGGTGACTCCGCCGGCGCGAAGGTTCGCCTGGTTCCCGGTCACCGTCGCGCGGAAGAGCAACAGCTTGGCGTTCGCAGGGACGAAAACTCCGCCGACGGCGCCCAGCCCGTTCGCGATCGTCAGCCCCGAGATCTGGGCGTCTGCCCCGGTGGCGAGATCGAAGACCGGGTACTCGCCGCCGCTGTCTCTGCGCACGGTCAGGGAATCTGCGCTGGGTCCCTCGATGCGTACACGGTCGAGCGTCGGCAGCTTGCTCTGCAGGTTGATCGTCCCGGTTACGGCGGGCGCAACGATGATCCTGTCGTGGCCAGGAGCGGCATTTGCGTCGATAATCGCCTGGCGCAATGAACCGGCTCCGGAGTCGTTCGTGTTCGCCACCGTGAGCACCGACCGCTGCAGCTCGTAGGCGCCGATGTCGGATCCGTCACCACCGGCTACGGAGAGAAGGGGCTGGTCGAACGGACGCGTTTGCCCGCGCTGGTCGGTGGTCATCCCCGCCTCGGCCACACCTCGATCGAGTGCCGGGCTCCAGAGAGGTAGAGCCATCGTCCGGGTCTGGCCGCCGTTGTCAGCCAGGGCGCTCAGCTCGGGGTTCGTGTTATCCAGGTCCGTGGACTGGTTGAAGCCGCAGCTGTTGGCGGATTCGAGGTTGAAGCCCTGCGAGCTGATCGTGCCGTTGTTACCGTCGACGCAGTTCGGTGTGCCACCGAGCGGGTCGGCGACGATCGAGTTCTTCACCGTCACCGTGTCGAGGTCGCCGTAGAGGTTCGCTGCATCGGAGCCGGCGGTGGCCCTGTTCGCTGCGATCGTCGAGTTCAGGATCGTCGTCGGCCCGCGGGACAGAATGCCCCCTGCGTCAGCGCCGGCGAAGGGGTCGGAGTTGTTGCCCGTGACCGTCGAGTTGCGGACCGTCATCGTGCCCTCGTTCGCGACGCCTCCTCCGCCCCAGCTGTTGTATGCCCCAAAGTTCAACCCCGCCTTGCCCGAGTTACCGCTGATCAGCGCGCGGTCCACGGTCGCCTGCCCAGTAGGAAGGTTGTGGATCCCGGAGCCCGCGTTGTTGGAGATCGTCGTCTCGGTCACCGTCAGCGTGCCCTCGCTCGTGATCCCGCCGTCGTAGACGAGCACGGTCCCGCGGGTGTTGCCCGAGATCGTCGAGCGACTCACCGTCATCGTGCCGGGGTAGGCATAGATCCCGCCGCCGCTGTTGTTGGCCACCGTCACCCGCTCCAGCGTCGTCGTGCCGCTGGCGGCGATTCCCCCGCCTTGAAATGCTTTGTTCCCAGAGATCGTCGAATCGCGCACGGTCAGAGTTCCCGAGCTGTGTATCCCGCCGCCGACGCTGGCCTCACTGCCCGCCACGACCACCTGCTCGAGGGTAAGGGTGGAACTGTTGTCGATCGCGCCGCCCCTGCCGCTGAGGCTGTAGGTCGCGCCGCTCGTGATCCTCATCCCGGAGACCCGGTTCGTCCCTCCCGAGAAGGTGAAGATCCGATCGTCGAGGTCGTGCTCAGGGTCGGGAGACTCGTCGTTGCGAACGGTCAGGTGGGCTGTACCGGGCCCGGCAATGGTCACACTCTGGGTGACCGTCGGCAGCGGACTCTGGAGGCTGATGATGCCGCTGGCGCCGATGAGGACGTCGTCAGCGCCAGGCGCGCTGTTCGCGGTCTGCATCGCCAGCCGGAGCGACCCTCCACCTGCGTCGTTCGTGTTGGTGACGATGAACGTCGCGGCCTCCGCGCTCGCGTTCGGTAACAGCCACGCGAGCCCGACGAGCACGAACAGCAAGGGACGTGAGCCAGTACGGCGACGACCGCTGCGGACTACCGCCGCTGGCGACGTCCGCCGCTTCCCATGCCCCACGACTGCAGCCCCCCAATCGGACCCTCGCTTGCGGGCGATCGGAGGGCCTCCGGCGGCCGACCGCAGCCCCTTGTGACGAACATAACGCAGTCGTGGCGGAAGTCAAGGACGCGGTTCTTGTCTGCCTCACTCAAGATTGATGGCGGACTCGCTACCCTCGCCAGGCTGAAAAGACGACACACGAAGTTTGGAGAACGAGAACGTGCCTGAGACATCCGCCCCCACGACCCTGGAGTTGCAGCTGAGCAGCCGTCAGGCGTCGGATTTCGAGCTGCTCGGCAATGGCGGCTTCGCCCCGCTGACCGGCTTCATGGGCTCGGCCGACCACCAGTCGGTCTGCAACGACATGCGCCTCACTTCGGGTCAGATCTGGCCCATCCCGATCACGCTCGCGACCGACCTCGAGTGCTCCGTCGGCGACGTGGTCGAGCTGGCCGCGCCGAACGGCAAGGCGCTCGGTCGCCTAAAGGTCGAGGAGATCTACGAGAAGGACGTCGAGCTCGAGGCCGAGAAGGTCTACCGGACCACCGACAACGAGCATCCCGGCGTCGCCGCCATCCGCGAGGAGGGCGCACGCTGCCTCGCCGGCACGATCGAGGTCGACGCGCTCCCGGATCACGAGGACGCGTTCATGAAGCGCTACCAGACGACCGAGGAGTCGAAGAAGGCGTTTGCCGACCGCGGCTGGAAGCGCATCGTCGCGTTCCAGACCCGCAACCCGATCCACCGGGCGCACGAGTACCTCACCAAGGCCGCCCTCGAGATCTGCGACGGCCTCTACATCCACCCGCTGATCGGTGAGACCAAGAAGGGCGACATCCCCGCTGACGTGCGGATGAAGTGCTACGAGGTCCTGATGGACAACTACTACCACCCGGACCACGTGATGCTCGGGGTCAACCCCGGCAAGATGCACTACGCCGGTCCGCGTGAGGCAGTGCTCCACGCGATCATCCGCCGGAACTACGGCTGCACCCATTTCATCGTCGGGCGCGACCACGCCGGCGTCGGTGACTACTACGGCACCTACGACGCGCAGCGGATCTTCGACGACATCGACACGAACGAGCTCGGGATCACCCCCCTGTTCTTCGAGCACACGTTCTGGTGCAACGAGTGCGAGGGCATGGGCTCGGCGAAGACCTGTCCGCACCCCCAGGAGTCGCATCTCTTCCTCTCCGGGACGAAGGTGCGCGAGATGCTCGAGGCCGGCGAGAAGCCGCCGCACGAGTTCTCACGGGACGAGGTTGCCACGATCCTGATCGACGCCTACAAGGAGGGCATCTGATGACTGACGAAGACAACAACGGCTTCTGCCTCTGGTTCACCGGCCTCTCGGGGTCGGGCAAGTCCACGATCACCACGCATCTGGTCAAGGGCCTGCGCAAGCGCGGCTCCCAGCTCGAGGTGCTCGACGGCGACGTCGTGCGCGAGAACCTCTCGAAGGGGCTCGGCTTCTCGAAGGAGGACCGCGACACCAACATCCGCCGGATCGCGTTCGTCGCCAACCTGCTCTCCCGCAACGGGGTGCCGGTGATCACCGCGGCGATCTCGCCCTACAAGGACATCCGCAACGAGGCGCGCGAGATGATGGGCGAGCGCTTCATCGAGGCCTACGTCAAGGCCTCGGTCGAGGTGTGCGAGCAGCGCGACGTCAAGGGCCTCTACGCGAAGGCCCGCTCGGGTGAGATCAAGGAGTTCACGGGCGTTTCCGACCCCTACGAGCCGCCGGAGAACCCGGAGCTGATCATCGACACCGAGCAGCAGTCGCCGGAGGAGTCGGCCGACCAGATCCTCACGTACCTCGAGGAGCGCGGCCTGATCCCCGCAGCGGTCGCCGCCTAGCCGGAACGCAAGCTAGATTGCGGCGCCGATGAGCGCCGCGGTCGAACCCTTCACCCGCACCTACCGCTTCGTCATGGGCGCCACCGCGCCCTGGGCGGCGTGGTGGGGGCGGATGGAGGTCGAAGGGCTCGACGCCCTCCCGCGCTCGGGGCCCGTGCTGCTCGCCGGCAACCACGACTCGAGCATGGATCCGGTGGCCATCGGCGTCGCGGCGCGAAGGCACCGCCAGATCCGCGCGCTGGCGAAGGCGAGCCTCTGGGACGTCCGGGGCCTGAGCCCGATCCTGAACGGGATGGGTCAGATCCCGATCCTGCGCGGCGAGGGTGACACCGGCGCCCTCGACCGGGCGATCGAGGCACTTCGCGACCAGGGAGTCTGCATCGGCGTCTTTCCCGAGGGCACGCGCTCGCTGGGCCGGGACATGCGCGCGCGCACGGGGATCGCGCGGCTCGCCGAAGCCGTGCCGGAGACGAAGATGGCCTGCGTCGCGATCTCGGGCTCGACCGAGTACGCCAAGTTCCCGAAGCGGCCGCGGGTGCGGGTCCGCTTCTTCGCCCCCGCCGGCGGCGACTATCGCCTCGGCGAGGACCACGGCGAGTTCGCGGCCCGGCTGCTCGAGGAGATCCGCGCCGGCAGCCCGCCCGTGGCCGCCGGGCGAAATGCCCGGGCGCAGGAGGCGCTCCGCCGCAAGAAGGGTGTCGCTCCGGGCGACTAGGCTCGCTCCCGTGGAGGGCGTGGCGGCAAAGCGAAATCGGGTGCTCACATGGCTGATGCCGGGCCCGGACACGCCCGGCAAGGTCCTGGTGCGGCGGATCGAGCTCACTCTGTCGGTCTCGCTCGTCGTCGCGAACATGATCGGCGCAGTGATCGTCTTCGCGATCGCGACGCTCGTCCTGCCCCTGCCGGGAATCGAGGACGACGCGGACGGGCGCCTCGCCAACGCGATCGCCGCCGGCGCCTACCTGCTCGTCTTCGTCCCGATCGGCACCTGGTGGGGCGTCCGCCGCCTGCGCGAGGCGCGGATGTGGCTGAAGGAGGATCGCGAGCCGACGCCCGAGGAGCGCAAGATCGTGCTGCGCGCCCCGCGCCGTCTGGTCACCATCCACTTCTTCATCTGGAGCCTGGCGGCGGTCCTGTTCGGATGCCTGAACCTCTTCTTCTCCGACGCCCAGACGGCGGTGCGCGTCACGGTCACGGTCGCCTTCGGGGGGCTCAGCACCTGCGCCTTCGTCTACCTGATCTCCGAGCGTCAGATGCGTCCGGCGGCCGCCCGCGCACTGGCGGCGGGCATCGGCGAGCGGCGGCTGGGGCCCGGGATCAAGACGCGGACCCTGATGGCTTTCGCACTCGGCACCGCGATCCCGCTCGTCGGCCTCGTGACGGTCGGGATCTCCTATTTCGTCGACGATGACTTCGAGGCCGACGATCTCGCGCTGTTGATACTCGTCCTCGGCTCGATCGCGATCGTCGTCGGCGGCTGGGTTCTCTACCTCGCCGCGCGCGCGATCGCCGATCCGGTCGTTTCGGTCCGCAAGGCGATCGACGAGGTGCGCGAGGGGAACCTCGAGGTCGAGGTCCCCGTCTACGACGGAAGTCAGATCGGTCAGCTCCAGGCCGGCTTCAACGACATGGTCGCCGGACTGCGCGAGCGGGAGAAGGTCCAGGACCTCTTCGGGCGCCACGTCGGCGAGGACGTCGCCAAGGCGGCGCTCGACAGCGAGATCGAGCTCGGCGGCGAGGCGCGCGAGGTCGCCGTGCTCTTCACCGACATCGTCGGCTCCACCGAGCTCGCCTCGAAGCGGCCCCCGGAGGAGGTCGTCGAGCTCCTCAACCGTTTCTTCGCCGTGGTGGTCGACGTCGTCGACGAGCACGGCGGCTGGGTGAACAAGTTCGAGGGCGACGCCGCCCTCGTCGTCTTCGGCGCCCCGGGCCGGCACGACGACGCGGCGTCCGCCGCGCTCGCCGCCGGCCGCGCGCTCGCCGAGCGGCTGCCGCGCGAGGTCGAAGAGCTCGAAGCCGCGATCGGCATCTCGGCCGGCGAGGCCGTCGCCGGCAACATCGGCGAGGAGAGCCGCTTCGAGTACACCGTGATCGGCGATCCCGTCAACGAGGCGGCGCGACTCACCGAGCTGGCGAAGGAGGCGCCCGGCCGCCTGCTCGCCTCCGAGGCGATCCTCGAGCGGGCCGCGGAGGACGAGCGGGACCACTGGGAGCTCGGCGACTCCGTCGAGCTGCGAGGACGGAGCGAGCCGACCCGGCTGGCACGGCGGGCCCGGGATTAGCGGAGCTCGCCGAGCAGGCGCTCGACGCCCTTTCGCCTGATCCACGTGAGCTGCGCCCGGTCCAGGACCTCGTTCGGCGAGCGGGCGCGCCGGGGCGGTCGAAGCGCCGCCGCAGCTGATGACGACTCGGGCGGGGCTAGGGCTTCGCCGGGACCTGCGGCTCGCCGAGGCCGTAGGTGTCGTACGCGCCCCAGCGGCTGAAGGTCTTGTGGGTGGGGCCGTGGAAGTCCGATGAGGCAGTCGGGACGAGATCGAACTCCGCGCAGAGCTCGAGGCAGTGCTTCGTCTGCTCGGCGGTGTGCGGTGGGTAGAAGGTCTCGATCCCGTCGAGGCCGACGTCGCGGACGAGGCTCTCGACCAGGTCGCGGACCTGATCGGGCTCGGAGACGTCCCAGTACGGATGGGCGACGACCGCGACGCCCCCCGCCTCGTGGATCAACTCGACCGCCTGCTCGGCGCTCGGCCACTTGCGGGAGACGAACGCCTTCGCTCCCGGGACGAGGTACTCCTCGAAGAACGGCCCCAGGTCGGGCCCGGCGCCCGCAGCCTTGGCGATGTGGGGGCGACCGATCGCGTCAGCCGCCCCGGCCTTCTCGAGCGCGGCCTCGAAGGTCACGTCGACCCCGTGGCGGTTGAGGTTGGCGATGATCTCCTTCGCCCTGTCGACCCTTTCCTGCTGCGCCTTCGCGCAGGCCGGGGCGATCTTCTCCAGATCGATCCAGTAACCGCAGATGTGGAGGTCCTCGGAGTACTTGTGCACGCACGACATCTCGAGCGCCGGCACGTTCTCGATCCCCGCCTCGGCCGCGACCGCATTCGCTGCCTCCACCCCGGCGATTCCGTCGTGGTCGGTGAGCGACATCACCGTGATCCCGGCCTCGGCGGCCGAGCGGACGACGTCCGCGGGTTCGAGCTGGCCGTCGGACACCGTGGAGTGCGATTGAAGGTCGATCACGTGCGGGATTTTAGAGAGCCGGCGCTTTGTTGACCTGAATTGCGACAATAGGCCCGTGAGGATCTCAGCGAAAGCCGATTACGCTGTCCGCGCCGCGCTCGAGCTCGCCGCCGCGCCCGAGGGTGAGCCGGTCAAGGGCGAGCGGCTGGCGGACGCGCAGCAGATCCCGCTCCAGTTCCTCGAGCACATCCTGCTCGAGCTCAAGCATGCCCGTCTGATCCAGGCCCGCCGGGGGGCCCGGGGTGGTTACTGGCTGGCGCGGAAGCCCGAGGAGATCACGATCGCGGATGTGATCAGGGCGGTCGAGGGCCCGCTCGCCAACATCCACGAGCACGCACCCGAGGACCTTCACTACGCGGGCTCCGCGGAGCGGCTGCGCGACCTCTGGGTCGCCGTGCGGGCGGCGCTTCGGTCGGTGCTCGAGAACGTCACGCTCGCGGAGCTCGCCTCGGGCGATCTGCCCTGGCGGATCGACGCGATCATCAACGATCCGCAGGCCTGGCTGAAGCGCTGAACCGGCCCTGAAGCGCTGAGCGGCCGCTCGAAACGCGGTCCGCTATCCTCTCGCGTTCGCCTTTGGGGACTAAGTCGGTCCACAAAGGTCATAAGAGCCCGACGGGTCTCACTTGCCCCTCGCCCGCGATGGATCCAGTAGTCCACATCTTCGGTCTCGGAATCGACCCCGCGCTGATCGTGTTCGGGTTTGGCATCGGCGTGCTCGTGGGCATGACCGGGATGGGCGGTGCATCGCTGATGACGCCGCTGCTGATTCTCGTCTTCGGGATCAAGCCGGTGACCGCGATCGGGACCGACATCTTCTACGCCGCGGTGACGAAGTCCGTCGGCGGCTACAAACACCTGAAGCTCGGCACGGTCCACAAGGGGATCGCCTTCTGGCTCGCCGTGGGCAGCGTCCCCTCGGCGCTGCTCGGCGTCTGGGTGATCGAGCTGCTCCAGCAACGCTACGGCGACGACCTCGACGCGATCGTCCTGGGGATGCTCGGCGCCGCGCTGCTCGTCGTCGGAGTCACCATGCTGCTGCGCTCGCTGTTCCTCGCCGGCGTGATCCAGGAGCGCTCGTCGATGCACCTGTACCGCCGCCACATCATCGCCGCGGTTGCCACGGGGGTCCTGACCGGCTTCGTGATCGGCCTCACCTCCGCGGGCAGCGGCACCCTGATCGCGATCTCGCTGATCGCGATCTTCCGGCTCACGCCGCGCCGGGTCGTCGGCACCGACGTCTTCCACGCCGCGGTGCTGCTCTGGGCCGCGGGCATCGCGCACTGGGTCGGCGGCAACGTCGACTTCCTGCTCGCCGGCACGATCCTCGCCGGATCGATCCCCGGCGTGATCGTCGGCACCAACCTCTCGGTGAGGGCGCCGCAGACGCTCCTTCGCTACGCGCTCGCGGTCGTCCTCATCGCCTCCGGGACGACGCTGATCGCGAAGGAGGGCTCGGCCGACGTCGTCATCCCGGCCATCGCGATCTCGACCGTGATGTTCGGCGCGCTCTTCATCGCCCAGGCGGTGGGCAAGGGGCGCTCGAAGCGCAAGGCCGTCGGGGCGCCCGCCTAGCACCGACGTGGCGCGGGCAGGATAGGCTGCGCCCATGAGCCTCCGAGCACGCACCCTCAAGACGGCCGCCGCCCTCGCGACGATGACTGCGCTCGCAGTCCCGCCTCTCGCGGGCGCCGCGGTCGAATCCGAGGTCACGCTCAAGGTCGGCAAGAGCGGCGCCAAGTTCAAGGGCAAGGTCAGCTCGTCCTCCCCGGAATGCGTCGTCGGCCGCAAGGTCGTCTTGATCCGGATCGACCCCGACGGCAAGACGCAGGTCGCGAAGACGTTCGCCTCGGAGAGCGGCAAGTTCGCGGCAAAGGTCCCAATGCAGGCCGGTAACCGGTTCTTCGCGAAGCTCAAGTCCTACGAGAGCCCGCCGGGCACCCTCTGCAGAGCGGCGAAGTCGGACGTCCTCACCGTCTGAGCTGCCGACGTGGATTTCGATCTCAGCCCGCGCGTCGAGGAGCTTCGCGACCGGATCAAGGCGTTCATGGACGAGCACGTCTACCCCGCCGAGGGCGAGGCTCTGCGAGCGCTCGATGAGGAGGTCACGCAGGAGTCCGGACGCGCCTATCCCCGGATCCTCGTCGAGATCCGTGAACGGGCGAAGAGCGAGGGTCTCTGGAACTTCTTCATGCCCGACTCCGAGCACGGCGTCGGCCTGACCAACTGGGAGTACGGGGTCCTCTGCGAGGAGATGGGCCGCAGCCCGGCGATCGCGCCGATGGCGTTCAACTGCGCCGCACCCGACACCGGCAACACCGAGATCATGGCCGAGCACGGCACACCCGAGCAGAAGGACGAGTGGCTCGACCCACATGCTCGACGGCGAGATCCGCTCCTGCTTTTCGATGACCGAACCCGACGTCGCCGGCTCTGATCCGCGCACCCTCCAGACCCGCGCCGAGCTCGACGAGGACGCGGGCGAGTGGGTGATCAACGGGCACAAGTGGTTCACCTCCGGCGCCGTCGGCGCCTCGACTGGCGATCGCGATGGTGGTCACCGATCCAGACGCGCACCCCTACGCCCGCGCTTCGATGATCCTCGTTCCCACCGACGCCCCCGGCTTCAACCTGGTGCGCCCGGTGCCGGTGATGGGCCACGACGGCGGCCCTGGCCATTGCGAGATCCTCTACGAGGACTGTCGCGTCCCGGAGGGGAACCTGCTCGGGCCGCGCCAGGCCGGCTTCGTCATCGCCCAGGACCGGCTCGGCCCCGGCCGCATCCATCACTGCATGCGGGCGATCGGCAGCTGCGAGCGGGCGATCGAGATGATGTGCCGGCGCGCCAACTCGCGTGAGGCCTTCGGCTCGAAGCTCGCCGAGAAGCAGTTCGTCCAGGACTTCATCGCCAAGTCGCGGATGGAGACCGACCAGGCGCGCCTGCTGACCCTCAACGCCGCATGGCGCATGGACACCTACGGCAAGAAGGAGGCGCGGCGCGAGATCTCGATGATCAAGGTCGTCGCCGCCAACGTCGTCATGGACGTGCTCGACCGCGCGATCCAGGTCCACGGCTCACTCGGGATGTCCGACGACACGCCACTCGCCGGCATGTGGCGCTTCAGCCGCATGCTCAAGGTCGCCGACGGCCCCGACGAGGTCCACAAGATGGTGATCGCGCGCCGCGAGCTCAACAAGTGGGCAGAGGCGGACGAGGGCGAGAACGGCGCCGGGCAGCCGGACCGCGTCGCCCAGCCCACCACCACAACCTAAACGTCCCAAACACCCTCCCATCGGGGGTGCATCGGGACGTTTGCAGCTCGGCCGCGACCAGGTGGAGCCGCGGGAGCCTCAGTCGAGCCGGCGCTCGGCCTCGTCGGCGGCCTCGACCAGCCGCTCGACGATCTTCGCGAACTCGCGCCCGCCGTCGTCCTCGTCGCCGTACTGGCCGGCGGAGTAGCGGGCGAAGACGCCCTCGAGCACGATCGCCAGCTTCCAGAGGCCCAGGGCGACGTAGTAGTCGATCCCGGAGAGCTCTCGACCGGAGCCCTCCTCGTAGCGCGCGCGCACCTCGTCGCGGCTGGGGAACCCGGGCAGCATCGTCGCCGGCTCCATCAGCGGGATCAGCTCGTCGCCGTCCTCGCCCCAGTAGACCAGCAGCAGGCCGACGTCCGCGAGCGGGTCGCCGAGCGTGCAGAGCTCCCAGTCGACGACGGCCGCTACCTCGCCGCTCGCGGCGAGGATCATGTTGTCGAGGCGGTAGTCGCCGTGGACGATGCTCGCCCGGCCCTGCTCGGGGATCCGGGCGACGAGCCGGTCGTGAACGTCGTCGATCAGCGGTAGCTCGCGGGTGTGCTGCTTCTGCCACTGCCCGTGCCAGCGATGGAGCTGGCGCGCGACGTAGTCCTCCTTCTTCGCCAGCTCGCCGAGGCCGACGTCGTCCGGATCCACCGCGTGGATCGCGATCAGTGTGTCGACGACGCGCTCGCCGATCGCCCGGCGCTCGGCTTCGCCGGGAAAGACCTCGCCGTCGGCCCTCGAGCGGAGAATCGGTCCCTCGACCCAGCCCATGACGTAGAAGGGATCCCCATTCACGGAGTCGTCCTCGCACAGGCCGACCGCCGGCGCGACGGGAACGGGCGAGTCGGCGAGCGCCGAGATGATCCTGAACTCGCGGCTCATGTCGTGCGCGGAGGCCAGCCGCTTGCCGAGCGGCGGGCGGCGAAGCGCCCAGCGGCGGCCGGCGGCGTCGGTGACGGAGAAGGTGATGTTCGAGCGCCCGCCGGAGATGCGCTCGAAGCCGAGCGGCAGGGTCACATCGCCGGCGTTCGCCTCGAACCAGGCGCCGATTCCGTCGGGGTCGATGCCATCGGGTGCGTCGGCGCGCTCAGGTGCGTCGATAGCCTCCTCGCTCACGCGCGGGAGCATATGCCTCAGACACCCTCCAACAGCCACCTGAGCGCCCTGATCGTCGACTTCGGCGGCGTCCTGACGACCGATATCTGGCCGGCCTTCGCCGCCTTCTGCGAGGAGGAGGGCCTCGAGCCGGAGGCCGTGAAGAACCTCTTCCGCGGCGACAGCGAGGCGCTCGCGCTGCTGCGCCGGCTGGAGATGGGAGAGGTCACCGACGCCGCCTTCGAGGAACGGTTCGCCGCCCTGCTCGGGGTGGCCGAGCACGAGGGCCTGATCAGCCGCATGTTCGCGGGGCTGCGACCGGAGCGGACGATGGTCGACGCCGTTGGGGCGGCGAAGGCGGCCGGCCGGCGGACCGGCCTGATCACGAACTCGTGGGGACTGGGGATCTACGAGCGCGCTCCGATGGACCTCTTCGACGCCGCCGTGATCTCCGGTGACGTCGGCATGCACAAGCCGCAGCCGGAGATCTACCTGCTCGCCTGCGAACGGCTCGAGGTGGAGCCGGCCGACGCGGTCTTCGTCGACGACCTCCGCGAGAACTGCGCCGGAGCCGAGGCGGTGGGGATGACGGCGATCCTCCACCGCGACCCCGCCGAGACGATCGCGAAGCTGGAGGAGCTCCTCGGCGTCGACCTTCACTGACCTCGGTCAGGGGAAGCGCGTCTCGACGACGACGTGGTCGGTATCGGCGTCGACGATCGTCTCGCCACCCTTCCCCTCGCTGACGCGCCCCTCGCCTTCGACGACGGAGAAGTACGGCGAATGCTCGATCGCGACCTCGTGCCGCCCCTCTCCGTCGACTTCGAACGAGTCCGGCGAGGTGACCATCGCCCCGAGCGGCGTCGGCTCCGTGACCTCGTAGAGCTCCCACCCCTCCCCGCTCCACACGGGCGCCAGGTAGTCCAGCCCGCCCTCGATCAGCTCGACCTCATCCTCGGCGAGGTAGTCGCGCGGAGCGTTCGGCACGGCGACGTAGGCGACGGCATGATCCTCGAGCCAGGCTCGATACGACATCGCGTCGAGACGGCCCTCGGTGAACAGGTCGAAATCCTCGTGCTCGAGCTGGCGTAGCCAGCCGCGGGCGATCGGGTGCTCGGGCGCGACGTAGGCGGCCTCGAAGCGGTTCTTCGTCGGCGGGATCTGAAGCCGGAAGCTGCCGGCCTGCGCCTCGAGCGAGTCGAGCTCGGCCAGGAGCGGCTCGTAGAAGGCCCGCTCGGTCGACTCGTCGCCGGCCGCCTTGCGCACGTCGCGGACCGGGGCGATCAGCTGCCAGTAGAGGAGCGGCAGCGAGACGGCGAGCACGACCCAGCGCCCTCGCGGCCACAGGGCGAGCGCCAGCACGGGGCCCGCCAGCAAGGCGCCAAGCCGGGTGACGTTGCCGCCGAGCGGGTTGGGGATCACGAACACGGCGAGGGCGAGCAGTGCATAGAGCGTCACGCCGATCCGCAGCGCGCGGTACTCGTTGGGAACGAGCCAGAGGGCGAGAAGGGCCACCAGCGGGATCGCGATGAACGCGCTGAACACGAACGGCTCCTGGCCGCCGACCGGGAAGGCGAGGTTGAGTGCGAGCATCGGGATCCCGGCGGCGAGGGCGAGGACGATCCCGCGCCGCCACTGCCCCGCAAGCGCAACGGCCACCCCGGCGAGCCCGACGAAGAGGCCGACCACGGGGCTCGCGAGCGTCGCCAGGACCGCGAGCGAGGCGGCGGAACCCTCGCGGTCGCGGTCGGCGGCGAAGACTGCGCCGAGGCCGAACGGGACGGCGAGCAGGAACGGTATCCGCCCGGTGACGAGCCAGGCGGCGAGCGCGGCGGCGAACCACAGCGAGGGGATCAGCGCGCGGTCGCCGAATCGGCTGCGGGCAAAGGCGGCGAACACGACCGCGGCGGCCACCACGGCGAGGGCGCCGGTGAGCCGCACGCCGAGCCACGCGCCGAGCGGTGGGAAGAGAACGCTGTAAGAGAGGAGATAGTGACCCGAGTACCACTGGTTGTTCCAGAGGACGAACCCGTGCTCGGAGAAGAGGTCGGCGCGGAACGTGGCGGCGGCGAGGTCCTGGCTCTCGGGTGCGACGGCGAGATAGGCGATCGCCAGCGCCGCCGCGAGCGCGGTCGGGAGGCCGGTCGCTCGCACTGCCGGGGTCATCCGGCGGCAAGGCTAGATCAGGTGCCGAAGGTCACCGTCTGCTGTTGGAAGTAGCCGGGGGCGTTCTGCCCGGCCCCGACGGCGGCGCCCGTGTACTGCTGGGCGGCGTGCGGCGGCCCGAGCTCGACCGAGAACGTCAGCCGACCCTGGCGATTGGCACGCAGGCGTTGCGACACCCCGCCGATGACGACGTCGACCGGCTGCTTGCGCTTGAAGTAGGCGGCCGTCGTCACCGTCTCGGTACCGGAGCCCGTCAGGGTCAAACCGCGCTTGCCCGCATTCGAAACCTGAAGAAACTCGAGCGCTCGCGACGGATCGGCGTAGAAGTCCCATCCCCAGACGGAGAAGTGCGGCTCGGCCGCGACGTGAGAGAACCGCTTCGGGGGCGGCGGGAGGCTGCCGATCGTCGCGCGCAAGTGGGCGAGCGAGTCGGCGAGCGCGACCCGGGCGGCGGCGAAGTTGTGGCCGCCGGGGCCGTAGTCACCCCAAGCGTGGGGAATCCCGAGCGCCTCGAGCCGGGCATGCAGCGAGAGGCTCATCTTGTAGACGAAGTACTCGGTCGCGTCGAAGCCCGGATGACTGCCGCCGGCGAGACCGTTGTGGCTGCGGATCTGCAGGTCCATGCCGCGCAGGTTGTCGGCGAGGTCCCAGGGATTGTGAGCGCGCCACCGGATCGCCTGCGTGAGCCGAGGGCCGAACACCGACTGCGGCGGGCGCAGCTCGAAGGCCGGCGCGAAGGTGACGATCGCGTCGGCGGCGAAGTAGTTGGTGTCCACCGCGCCGGAGATGCTGATCGCCGAGCCGAACAGGTCCGGATGGCGGGCTGCGTAGCTGAAGGCGCCGAAGCCTCCCATCGAGCCGCCGATCAGGGCGCGATGCGAGCGATCGGCGATCGTCCTGTAGCGCGCGTCGATCAACGGGACCAGCTCGCCGACGTGATAGGTCTCCCACTGCGGCGGCCCGCCGGCGCCGTCGTTGAACCAGTCGGTGTAGAAGCCGCTCTTCCCACCGTCGGGCATGACGAAGATCGCGGGGAAGTCCTCGGTCATCGAGCCGATCCGGATCCCGTCGGTCCAGGCGCGGTAATTGCCGAAGGCGGCATGCAGCAGGTAGACGACCGGGTAGCGGCGGTTCGGCTTCGCCTCGTACTGCTTCGGGAACAGGACCCGCACCCGCGTCTCGTCCTCCAGCGCGCCCGTTTCGATCGTGAGCTCGACCGTTCGGGGACCGGCCGGCTGCGAGCCGAGCACCTCGAGCGCGGAGGCGGGCGTCGCGGCGAGAGCGCAGGTGAGCGCCGCGAGCACCAGCCCGAGCCCTGATCGACTTGCTCGCCCCCCGGCGTGCATCAGGGCGCGATCCTACCCGCTCAGTCCTTCGCGTACTCCACGCGGATCTGCTTGCCCTCGAGCTTCGTCCCGTCGAGACGCTCGAGCGCGACCTTCGCCTGATCATCGGTGAGCTCGACGAAGGAGAAGCGTTCGAGCACCCGGATCTCGCCGATCTCGCCGGCGGGAATCACCGCGCCCTCGGTCAGCGCCCAGCGCAGGTTCTCCTCGCTGATCCCGCTGCGCTTGCCGCGGTTGACGAACAGCTTCACCACGTCTTCGGCGTCCTCGCCACCGCCGTTGCCCTCGCCACCGCCGTTGCCCTCGCCGCCGCCTTTGCCCTCGTCAAGATCGCGCTCGGACCCGTCCCCAGCCGGCTCGAGCTTCTCGCGGCCACGCGCCGGCCGTTGCCGGCGACTCTCACCGTCGTGGTCGCGGCGACGCGGGCGCGGGGCGTGCTCGATCCGGTCCTCGGGCGCCTCCCACTCGCCGATCACCGTCTTCGCCTCGCGCTCGATCCGCGGGATCTCGTCGCGCTGCTTGCCGGTGACGAATGTGATCGCCCGGCCGGTGCGCCCGACGCGGCCCGTGCGGCCGATCCGGTGCACGTAGATCTCGGTGTTGTTGGGCAGGTCGTAGTTGATCACGTGGGTGACATGCTCGATGTCGAGGCCGCGAGCGGCAACGTCGGTGGCGACCAGCAGCGGCATCCCGCGCTCCTTGAACTGGATCATCACCCCGTCGCGCTGGCCCTGGCTCATGTCGCCGTGCAGTGCCTTGTTGCGGAAGCCCTTGTCGCGGAGCTCGCGGTCGAGGCGCGCGGCGCCGATCTTGGTGCGGCAGAAGATGATCGCCTGCTCGGGCTCCTCGGCGCGCAGGACCTCGATCAGGCGCGCGGTCTTGTCGCGCCCCTCGACCTCGACGTACGCCTGCTCGATCGCGTCGACCGTGAGCTGCTTCGGCGTGATCGAGATCGTCACCGGGTCGTACATGTGCGCCTCCGCGAGCCGCGCGATCGGCGCCGGCATAGTCGCGGAGAAGAGCGCCGTCTGGCGACCCGAGGGACACATGCGGAGGATCTTCTCGACGTCCTCGATGAAGCCGAGGTCGAGCATCTCGTCGGCCTCGTCGAGGACGACGAAGCGGGCCGAGGTGAGCACGAGCGAACGTCGCGACATCAGGTCCATGATCCGGCCCACCGTGGCGACGACGACGTGGGCGCCGGCGCGCAGCTGGGACTGCTGGGTCTGAATCGGCGCCCCGCCGAACACCGCGACGATCTCCACCCCCTCGAGGTGCTCCGCGTAGGAGCGGAGCGCCTGCGTGACCTGGATGCAGAGCTCCCGCGTCGGCGTCAGCACGATCGCCTGGGTCTCGTCCGAGGCGGGGTCGATGTACTGGAGCAGCGGCAGGCCGAAGGCGGCGGTCTTGCCCGTGCCGGTCTGCGCCTGGCCGATCACGTCATGACCGGAGAGCAGCTCCGGGATGGCCTGCTCCTGGATCGGCGAGGGCTCGGTATAGCCGAGCTCGTCCAGCGTCGTCAGGATGTCGTCGTTGAGGCCGAGTTCTCGAAATGGCTTCATGCGGCCGTTCAGCGTAGCGGCGGCGGACCTAGATGCTGGGATCGAGGAGGAGCTTGCCGGTCGTTCGGCGGCCTGCGAGGTCCTCGTGCGCGCGCCGCACCTCCGCCAGCGGATACACCTCGCCGACGATCACCTCGAGCTCGCCGGCAGCCACGGCGGCGTGCAGGTCTTCGATCATCGCGGCGATCTCGTCGCGGCGGGGGATCAGGTGCATGAGCCAGAAACCGATCACGGCACGCGAGTGGCGCATCAGGTGTCCGGAGGCGACCTCGTTCTGCTCGCGCGAGGCGATGCCGAACGTCACCAGGCGGCCGAACGGCGCGAGCGTGCGCAGGCAGGCGTCGAACGCCGAGCCGCCGGACATCTCGAAGACGGCGTCGACCTGATTGCCCTCGTTCGCCTCGAGGATCGCGGCCTTCAGGTCCTCAGCGCGCGAGTCGACGCTCGCGTCGGCACCGAGACGCTCGGCGAGAGCGCGCTTGTCAGGGCTCGAGGCGAGCGCGATGACGCGCGCTCCAGCGCGCTTGGCGAGCTGCACGGCGAGCGTCCCGGTCCCTCCCGCAGCGGCCTGGACCACCACCGTCTCACCCGGCTCGAGTCGGGCACAGCGGTGAACGAGCGCGTGCGCGGTGAGTCCCTGGAGAAGGAGCGAGGCGGCCTGGTCGTCCGTGACGCCGTCCGCGATCGGGATCAGCCAGCCTTCCGCCACGGCGACCTTGCTCGCATAGCCGCCCGAGGCGAGCACCCCGGCGACCCGGCGTCCGTCCGCGGTGCGCCCCGCGATCTCGGTTCCCGGGATCAGGGGGAGCGTCTGCTTGGCGAGGTAGTCGTCGCGCGTCGCGTGGGTGTCGGCGAAGTTGATCCCGCAGCGGGCGACTTCGACCACGACCTCGCCGTCGCCTGGCTCGGGGTCGGGGAGCTCGACCACCTCCATCACCTCGGGCCCGCCGAACTCCTCGATCCGGATCGCCTTCACGACGCGGCAGTCTGACGCGTTACAGTCGGCGAGGGGAGTTCGAATGGAGAGGCCGCAGACAAGGTACGCGCAGAGCGGGGGCTGCAGCATCGCCTACCAGGTGATCGGTGACGGCCCGCTCGACCTCATCCACATTCCCGGAATCGTCTCCCACCTCGACGTCGCCTGGACCCACCCGCGCTACGCGCGCTTCATGGAGCGGCTTGCGTCATTCGCCCGTGTCGCCGTCTACGACAAGCGCGGCTGCGGGCTCTCTGATCCGGTCACCGAGCCGCCTCCGATCGAGGAGCGGATCGACGACGCCCGCGCCGTCATGGACGCGGTGGGCATGGAGCGGGCGGTCGTGTTCGGATGCTCGGAGGGGGCCACCCTGGCCACCTATTTCGCGGCCGCCTATCCGGATCGCGTCACTCAGGCAATCCTCTACGGGAGCTTCCCGCGGATGCGCCCCGACCCGCCCGAGTACCCGTGGGGCTACGGGGACGACATCCTGGAGATGTGGTTCGAGGCGATCGGAGAGGCGTGGGGCGAGGGTCTGATGCTGATCGTGCTCGCGCCGTCCCTGCTGGGCGACGACCGGGAGCGTGAGTGGTGGGGTGGCTATGAGCGCGCGTCGATGAGCCCGCGCGCGATCCGAACGCTCATGCAGGCGAACGTCGACCTCGACATGCGCGACGTCCTTCCCCTCGTGCGCGTGCCGACCCTCGTGCTCCATCGCGACGGAGACGTGCTCCCGATCGAGGGTGGCCGCTACGTCGCCGACCGGATTCCCGACGCTCGCTTCGTCGAACTCCACGGCGACGACCATTGGCCCTGGGTCGGCGACCCCGATCAGGTCTGCGACCAGGTCGAGGAGTTCGTCACCGGCCGCCGCCAGGCGCCGGATTCCGATCGTGTCCTCGCAACCGTGCTGTTCACCGACATCGTCGGCTCGACGGAGCGTGCGGTAGCGCTCGGCGACCGCCGCTGGACCGAACTGCTCTCGGAGCACGAGCGGCTGGTCCGAGGTGAGCTCGAACGCCACAGAGGACGCGAGGTGAAGACCACCGGCGACGGGTTCCTCGCAACCTTCGACGGGCCGGCCCGTGCGATCCGTTGCGCGACCAGCGCCACCGAGCAGGTGCGCCGGCTCGGGCTCGAGATCAGGGCCGGAATCCATACCGGGGAGTGCGAGCTCCGCGGGGACGACGTCGGCGGGATCGCGGTCCATATCGGCGCCCGGGTGATGGGCGAGGCGGGGACGGGCGAGGTTCTCGTCTCGAGCACCGTCCGCGACCTCACCGTGGGTTCCGACATCCGCTTCGACGACCGCGGCGAGCGCGAGCTCAAGGGCGTGCCGGGGGCCTGGCGCCTCTACGCCGTGAGCGGCTGATCGACGTAGCGGAGCGACCCCGGTGTATCGAGCAGCTCACCGGTCTCGATCCAGGTCTTGAGGCCGGACAGGACCATCGGCCAGCCGCCGTAGAGCTCCTCGCTCGCGTCCTCGCGGAGACGATCGTGGGTCACGGTGAGCCGGCACGAGGTGCCGACGGGCTCGATCTCCCAGGTCACCCGCGAGACCCCCTCGCTCCGCGCCGCCTCGCTCCACATCGCGGTGAAGTCCTGCACCAGGCGGCGCGGCGGGTCGACCTCGAGGTTGGTTCCCTGCGAGATCAGCAGGCCCGCGCTGGGAACCGTGCACTCATAGCTCGACCCGGAGGTCCAATCCGACTCGACGCCGACGCCGAAGTTGTACCTCGCACGCTGCTGCGGGTCCGTCATCGCCTCCCAGAGCCGTTCCGGTGTGGTCTTGATGTAGATCTCGAATACCTTCTCCATCGCTACTCCTCCAGTTGTTTCTTCAGCCCGCTGAGCGCGGCGGCCCAGGGCTCCGTGTACTTGCTCACCCAGCGGTCGTGGACGAGCCTGATCGGGACGGGGTTGAGGAAGTGGAGCTTCTCCCGACCCCGCCGCTTCGTCGTCACGAGGCCCGCCTCCTCGAGCACCCGCAGGTGCTTCATCACGCCGAAGCGCGTCATCGGCAGCCGCGCCTCGAGCGCGCTCAACGTCTGACCGTCCTCGCGGTGGAGCTCGTCGAGGAGCTCGCGTCGAGTCGGATCCGCCAGCGCCTTGAAGACCTCGTCCATGCCGACGACACTATACGTGACTATATGGTCACATGTCAAGCACGCGCCTTCTCCCCCCGTCTGCCACGATGCCGCGCTTATGTCACTGACCGTGGTCGGATCGATCGCCTTTGACAGCGTCAAGACCCCGTTCGGGGAGCGCGAGCGCATGCTCGGCGGCTCCGCCGTTCACTTCGCGCTCGCCGCGAGCTTCTTCACCGAGGTCGGCGTCGTGGGACCGGTGGGCGACGACTTCGGTGACGAGCAGCTCCAGGTCCTGAGCGGCCGGGGTGTGAAGACCGACGACATCGAGCGCGTCGCCGGCGGCGAGACGTTCTTCTGGCGCGGCCACTACGAGCACGACATGAACGTCGCCCACACCGACGACACGCAGCTGAACGTGTTCGCGGAGTTCGAGCCGAAGCTCTCCGAGGCCTCGAAGGCGGCCGACATGCTCTTCCTCGGGAACATCCAGCCCGACCTGCAGCGCGGCGTTCGCGCGCAGTCGCAGGCGTCCTTCGCGGCCCTCGACTCGATGAACCTCTGGATCGAGACCGCCCGCGACTCGCTCGTCGCCGCGATCTCCGAGGTGAACTGCGTGCTCCTCAACGACGCCGAGCTGCGGATGCTGACGGAGAAGCCGAATCTGACACAGGCGGCGCGGGCGACGATGGAGCTCGGCCCCGAGGTGGTCGTCGCGAAGCGTGGCGAGTACGGGGCGATGCTGTTCACCGCCGACTCGACCTTCGCGATCCCCGGGCTGCCCCTGGAGACGGTGTACGACCCGACCGGCGCCGGCGACAGCTTCGCCGGCGGCTTTCTCGGCTACCTCGACGCCGCGCGCACCGGCGGCGGCCACGACGACCGGGCGCTGCGACGCGCGATGGCCTATGGGTCGGTGATGGCCTCGTTCAACGTGGAGGATTTCGGCACCGACCGGGTTGCGCGGCTGACCGAGGGCGAGATCGCGCAGCGGCTCTCCGAGTTCAAGCAGCTGACCCACTTCGACGACGGCGCTTAACGGCTCGCGGCGTCTAGCTGCGAGAATGTCGCCGACCAACGAAGGAAGCGACGGAAGCGAGGCGAGCGTGGGCGAGCACGAGACTGCAACCGACGGTGGCGCCGTCGCGACGGCCGAGTCGGGCAAGGACACCCTCTCGGTCACCGACAACCGGACGGGCGAGAGGTACGAGCTCGAGATCACCGACGGCACGATCAAGGGCATCGATCTGCGGCAGATCAAGGTCGACGAGGGCGACTTCGGGCTCATGTCCTACGACCCGGCCTTCACGAACACTGCATCGTGCCGTTCGGCGATCACCTACATCGACGGCGATGCAGGGATCCTCGAGCACCGTGGGATCCCGATCGAGCAGCTGTGCGAGAAGTCGACCTTTCTCGAGGTCGCGTTCCTTCTCGTCTACGGCGAGCTGCCGACGGAACCGCAGCTCGAGCGCTGGCTCTTCGACATCACCCACCACACCTTCGTCCACGAGGACATCAAGCAGCACCTGCAGGGCTTCCGCTACGACGCCCACCCGATGGGGATGCTGCTCGCCGGGGTCGGCGCGCTCTCGACCTTCTATCCGGACGCGAAGCAGATCGACGACCACGAGGAGCGCTACATGGCGGCGGTCCGGATGATCGCGAAGATGCCGACGCTCGCGGCCTTCTCCCATCGCCACAACCGCGGCCTTCCCTACAACTACCCGGACAACGACCTCTCCTTCCCGGAGAACTTCCTCTCGATGATGTTCAAGGCGACCGAGCTCAAGTACGAGCCCGACCCCCGCCTGGCGAAGGCGCTCGACGTCCTCTTCATCCTGCACGCCGACCACGAGCAGAACTGCTCCACAAACGCCGTGCGCGCGGTCGGCTCGTCTCAGGTCGATCCCTACTCGGCCGTCGCCGCCGGCGTCGCCGCCCTCTACGGGCCGCTTCACGGCGGTGCCAACGAGGCGGTGCTGCGGATGCTGCGCCGGATCGACAAGGTCGAGAACATCCCCGACTTCCTCGAGGGCGTCAAGAACCGCGAGGAGAAGCTGATGGGCTTCGGCCACCGGGTCTACAAGAACTACGACCCCCGCGCGCGGATCATCAAGAAGCACGTCGACGAGGTCCTCGAGGCCACCGAGTACAACCCGCTGGTCGAGATCGCCACCGAGCTCGAGAAGCAGGCGCTCGACGACGAGTTCTTCACCGAGCGCAAGCTCTATCCGAATGTCGACTTCTACTCCGGGCTGATCTACGAGGCGCTCTCGATTCCGACCGAGATGTTCACCGTGATCTTCGCGATCCCCCGCACCGCGGGCTGGATCGCGCAGTGGCTCGAGATGATCGACGACTCGGAGCAGAAGATCGCCCGGCCGCGCCAGATCTACACCGGCGCGCGCGATCTCGACTACACGCCGATCGAGGATCGCGAGGGCCCGGAGAAGATCACCAACGACGCCCTGCGGCGGCCGATCCGCCAGCGTCGCGGCGCCTGAAATTTGCGCAGCGCGCTTGCTCCGTGAAATGATCCCGCCGTGCGGGTAGCGCGGGCCAAGCTGATCCTCGCCGGAGCGGGGGCGACACTCGGAATTTGTGCTGCGTTTGCGACGGGCGCGAGCGCCGCTGTCGCGATCAGCCAGAGCGAGTCGCCGGACCCGGTCCCCCAGGGCGGCAACGTCACGTCGACGATCCTCGTCTCCAATCCAGGGGCGGCGGTTACGGGCGTCCAGCTGCAACTCGGCCTCACCCGGGCAGGCCAAGCGGCCGGCGCCAAGGATTCGTATCTCTCGATCACGCCGTCGGTCGGCAGCTGCACGGTCAGCGGAACGGGCAACGCCGGCGCCTGCAGCCTCGGCGACATGGCGCCGGGCGCCGTGGTCGGGATCACCGCCGTGATCAAGACGAACGAGTCCTTCGACCAGACCGTGCGCGCCTTCCGCTGCTTCGACGCGGTCTGCGACTTCCCGGAGGAGCTCGGTGTCTCCGTCGGCACCGCCCACGTGATCATCCCGCCGGTGATCAGCGGCTCGAGCAAGATCAAGGTGAACGGGCTTCCCTCGTCCTGCGCGAGCTCGAAGTTCACCGCGAAGGCGAAGGCGAAAGGCGCCATCACCCGCTTCTACGCCTACCTCAGTGGCCCGAGGAACGAGTTCGGCACCTCGCTGCCGAGCGGCTCGAACTCGAAGCGGATCAAGAAGGGGACGAAGAAGAAGCTCGCCGTACCGATCAAGGCGGACACCCTCTCCCCCGGCTTTTACGAGCTGAAGCTGACGGCGAAGCCGAAGCAGGGCAAGGCAGCGACGACGCTCGTCCAGTTCCAGGTCTGCGGCGACTTCGTCGGCTGAGCGACGGCGCGTAGGACGCGCAGGCGGAGCGCCGTCAGGAACCCTGACGACGCTCCAGCCGCTCCCGGGGTCAGCCGGCCGGGCCAGATGACCTGCGGGGATGTTGTCGGCCCAGGTTTCGCGCCATGAGCTCGGCACCGCGAGCCCGAGCCACAGGATCAGCGGGATGGTCCGCTATCCGCCAGCGCCGCGGGGCCCTAGTCGCCGAAGCGGAGAACGCCGTGCCGCCGTTCTCGCGTGCGGCTGAGGACGAGCCCGGCTAACCCCGCGCGATCAGCAACGCGCTGCGGATGCTGCCGCGCGTATCTCCGCCACGTGCCTTCACCCGGTATGGAACCTCGAGCAGACCGGTCTTCGGTTTCGCCGGCAGCGCTACTTCGAGAGTGCGCGCCTTTGGGCCCACGTCGTAGGTCTTGCCACCAATCCGGAGCCTGGCCGGTCCGGACGTCGCGACCTGGAGCTTGGCGCTTCGAGCCTTGCGTCGGACGCTTTCGGGCACCTTGAGCTTCGTCAGCAGCAGCTCGACGGGAGCAACGTGCAGCGTTGTCGTCGCGACCCCGCGCCGCCCGCGCGAATCGGTAGCGACGAGTCGTAGTTTCGCCTTGCCGGCAGGGAGCTTCGCGGTCACCTCGCCACCGCGGCCCAGGAGGCGCTTCCCCGCGTACCAGCGCAGTCGCTTGCCGTTGAGCTCCTTGCCGCGATCGTCGAACGCGGTTCCTACCAGCCCGACCCGCTGCCCCGCAGTGACGCTCTCGCTCGTCAGCGGCCGTAGGATTTCCGCCTGCGGCTGCCTACCTGCGGTGCTGAAGGTGCCCGAGATCGCACGGCCTTCACTGAAGCCGTCGGTGATCACGACACGGACACGCGCGCGATCGGTTGCAGGCAGCTCGTTCCCGGGGATCCGCACCTGGCCCGTCGAGGGCCCGGAGAACGCCGTTTCCCAGCTCTTGCCGCCGTCGGCCGAGAAGTCGACCCGGGCCTGGACCGTGTCGCCGTCGGGGTCCTGTGCCTTCCAGCGGACGACAAGCTTGCCGCCCGTCTTCACGCTCGCGCCGCGGCGGGGCGAGCGCAGCTTGACCTTGGGGGCAGCCGAGCGCTCGATCCGGTCCAGGACGCCGCCCGCGCGGACGAGCTCGACCGCAACGGCGGCCTCGGGGACAACGGCGCTGAAGCTGCCGGAATCCCTCGACCCCTCCGTGCTGGTGATCAGCTCGACCGGCACCTCGGCAAGCACAGCGCCGTCACCGCCGAGCGCCCGCACGGAATAGGGTGAACCCGCCGGCCCCACCGCTGGAAGCTCGGCGCCCTTGTCGAGGTCCCGGACGCTGACGATCGACCCGCCGTTGGGCCCGATCACCCCGGTTGCGAGGCGATCGCCCGGGCCCGCCCCCGCGACGGCGCGGGCGGCGGCGCGGCTCGGCTGGTTTGCCGCGAGCGCACCGTAGGTCCGGAGAACGGAGAAGAAGCGGTTCCAGTTGAAGGGCGAGATCCAAGAGTTGCTCTCGGCGGCGCAGTAGGACATCAGGTCGAAGCGCGGCGTCGCGGTTTCGTCGACGACTCTGTCTCCGGGGGTTCCGTAGGCGTCGTAGGTGGTCCCCTGGAGGCGGCCCTGATCGTTGCCCTCGTCGCTCGGCCACGGCTCCCCTTCCTGCGCATCCCCCTTCCGCGTCAAGTTGCAATCCTGACCCGCATGCGGCGCTGCGATCGCATGGCCGAGCTCGTGGGCCGTCGCGGTCAGGGGACGGCTCGCCGACCCGGAGTTGAAGAAGAGCAACGGGCGGGTCCCGGCGGTGCTGTACCGGCCGCCGTCGCTCAATTTGCCGCTCCCACCCGACTTCCAGCCCGGCTCGATGAAGGTGGTGCCGTCCGCATTCGCCGACCTGTAGTCGTGGGCGTAGACGCGCAGGTCGTAATCGGTACGCGTACCGACGCCGACATTCTCGGCCGCCTGCGTGATCAGTGCAATGTGGCAATCGCGTAGCGACGCGTATGGCTTGCACTCGTCACTGGATGCCATGAGGCTGGTGACGGCACTCACATCGACCTGCCGCGCCAGTCCCGGGAAGCTCATCCGCTGTCCGCCGGGAAACAGCTCCATCGCCCTTTTCATCAGGGCGTCGCCGGTGCCGGTCGTCGACATGCGACCGTAGTCGACCCGCAGGGCGGGCAGCCGAGCAACCGGGCCGATCTGGGACAGCTGGAACGTGTTGTCGTCGGCGCCGCAGCCCGGCAGCTGCCCGCACTCGTAGGGGCTTGCGGGCCCGTTCGCATCCGCGAGCGGGAAGCGCACCGAGGCGCTGAGGTCGAAACTGGACACGCTCTTGCCGGCGAGGACCGCCGGCAGATCGAACCGCACACCCTGCTGAGCCCGCTCAGCCGCAGTCACCCAGGGGGTGCTCGCTGCGGGCGGGTCGGTGATCGTCTGGACCAGGGTGATGTCGGCGCCGGGCAGATGGATCCGCAGCGTCACTTCGAGCGGCTGCGACGGGTCCGCCGCCCCGAGCCCGGAAGGACGAGTGGCATCGACGTAGACGAGGGCCGCAGTCGGCTTGTCGGCATCGATGGCGACACCCTTGTAGGGGACGGTCTGCGTGCTCGCGCCCACGATGGAGCAGGGCACGACCGGGGGATCACCCAGGTAGGCGGTCGGCGTGCCGCCCCCGCAGTAGTTCTCGAACCGCCCGGACGGATAGCCGAACATAGCCGCGCGCGAGTTCGGCTGCACGGCTTGGAAGACGTCGATGCCGCGGATCCGCACGTTCCCGTACAGGTAGCTGACGTTCACGTTGACGGTGCCGTCGGCGCGAACGCCGACCACAGCCGTATCACTGAACGCCGACGCGCCCGCAACGGTCACGAGGCACTGGAAGCGCCTGCCGGAGTCGTCTGCCTGGAGCTTGTAGGACCGCGCGGCGGGCCCTTCGCTCACCTTCTCCCAGTCGCCACTGGAAGTCTGGCGCCACCAGGAGAAGACGTAGGTGGGGCTCGGGGGCAGTCCTGTCCAGATCCCCTCGGTGCACGCGATCGTGCCCGGATCGGGACCGGCGGTGATCTTCGGTCGCTCAGTGTTCACGGGGGGACTGCCGCCCGGCGTCCCTCCAGAAGGGGGTGTGTAGGTGATCGTCAGGCTGGGGACGCCGGCCCAGAGCCCCACCGCGGTGGTGCCCACCCCCTCCGCGAAGTAGTTCGAGCCGCCACCGCCGCCGCCGCCGCTCGAGTCTCCCCCGCTGCCGTTGGCGGCACCGCCGCCGCCGCGGAACCCGCCGGCGCCCCCACCACCGCCACCGCCGCAGACAAAGACAGCGGACGAACCGCCGGCTTCGCCCTGGTCCGTCCCGGTGGCTGCGGGTTGGCCTCCGTAGCCACCGGCGCCGCCGGAGCCGGCCCCGCCGGCGAGTCCAGGGCCGCCGCCGGGGCCACCCGTGAAGAGGTTGTCGCCCGAATTACCGCCGCTGCCACCGCCGCCGGCCGCCACGATCAGGCGCGATTCGAGCGATCCGGGGCTCGACCGCGTGACCGTCCTGATGTCGGTGGCTCCACCGCCACCTCCACCGCCGTGACATCCAGCGGCGCCACTGCTCCCGCCGGCGGCGCCGCCGTTCCAGCCCCCGGCGCCGCCGGGGGGTCCCGTCGCATCGCCGCCCTCGCCGCCAACCGCGATGAAGAGCTTCTGTCCGGGAGTGACGGTTATCGTGCCTGACGCCTGCGCCGCGCTGCTGAACGGAAATGGGTTGAAGTGGCCCACGCCGCCGGTGCCGCCGCGCGCGACCACATGAATCGTGCTCACCCCGGCTGGGACGGTGAACTGCTGCTCCGCGCCGGTATGACCGAATGGCACGGTTTCAGCCGACGCGGATGCGGGATAGATCGCGAGACACGCGAGTGCGATGGCCAGCCAGGCCAACCGGTGCAGCGAGTCGCCCACGTGCCGCGGCATCGACCCGTTTCTGCGCACCGCCCCGTTCGATTCATCCCTCATCTCGGCCCCCCGTGTTCCCCGTGTTCCCTGCTGAAGGTTGCGGCACCATACACCCACGCGGGTCGCGTGGGTACCCGAGCAACCCGGCTCCGCTCAGTCAGCGCGGCCGCGCACTGACGTCGGTCTCCAGCGCCACCTGGTCCTCGAGGCCACCGACCGTCTGCATCGTCGTCCCGGTGCGCTTTCGCTCACGGATCTCCAGCCTGCGGGAGAGGCGCGAGAGGGAGAAGTTGACGACGAAGAACAGGAGACCGATCACGAGGTAGACCTGGAGCGTCGGCACGGCGACGCCGTCCCTGAAGAACAACGCCCGACCCCTGCAGTGCGCCGGCGTGACTGAGGACCTCGTTGATGCCGAGGATCGTCACCAGCGTCGTGTCCTTGTTCAGCGTGATCAGCTGCGAGACCGTTGCCGGGACCATACGGCGCAACCCCTGCGGCAGGATCACGAACCGCATCTGCTGGCGATAGGTGAGGCCGAGCGACGCCGCTGCCTCACGCTGGCCGCGGTCGAGCGAGAGGATCCCCGAGCGCATGATCTCGCAGAGGACCGCGGAGTTGTAGAGGACGAGGGCAAGGAGCGCGCCGAGGACGAGCTCGTCCTGAAACGCCTCCGGGAACCAGCCCGGGATGTTCTCGGCCCAGGCGTCGCGCCACGAGCCTGGCACCGCCAGGCCGAAGAACAGGATCATCAGGATCAGCGGGATGTTCCGCCAGAGATCGACCCACAGCCCCGCGGCAATGCTGAGCGGCCGCAACCTCGAGAGCCGCATCAGCGCCAACAGCAGGCCGAAAATGAGCGAGAAGGTGATGCCGATCACCGCGATCTCGAGATTGATGAGGAACCCCTCGAGCAGGAACTTGAAGTTGTTCCCGGTGAAGATCCATTCCCAGCGGTCTGGGCCGAAGATGTCTTCCAGTGCCAAGAGCTACCGCCTGATCTCGAATCGGTGCTCGAGGTAGCGAAAGACGAGGGTCGTTGTCAGGGTCAGCAGCAGGAAGCCGACGGCCGCCCAGAAGAAGACCTCGTTGGTCTGGCTCGTCTGCGAGTTGATCGTGCGCGCCCGATTGAGGAGATCTCCGAGCGCAACGAGTGAGCCGCCGACGATCGCCGAGTTCTTGATCATCGCCAGAACGAGGCTCCCGATCGTCGGGATCACAGTTCGCGCCGCCTGCGGCAAGATGATCCTGCGCATCGTCCGCGGGTACGTGAGCCCGAGGGAGAGCGCCGCCTCGATCTGCCCCTTGCCGACCGCGAAGACCCCTGACCGCAGGGCCTCGGCGATGTAGGCGGCCGTGTAGAGACCGAGGCACGCGATGCCCGCCACCCACTGGTCGACGGGGACGCCGGCCCGCGGGAGGCCGGAGAACGCGATGATCAGGAGCACGAGCAGCGGCACGTTGCGGAACACCTCCACGTAGATGCCGCCGAGCCAGTTGAGCCAGCGCAGCGGCGCGATCCGCATCGCCGCGACGAGCGTCCCGACCGTCATCGCGATCACGAACGCCGCCACGACGAGGCGGATCGTGACCCAGAGGCCCGAGCTGAACTCCGGGAGGTGCTCTTGGAGCACCTCCCAGAATTCGCTCACTCTCCTCTCCTAGGGGAGGCGAGTGCGGTCAGAGCTACTTCTCGAGCGGGAAGAGCTCGATCGCTTCCTCGAGGGTGATGTCCGGCGGGCCCTGCTTCTGGTCCTCCTCGACGTACTGGCCGACCCAGAAGTCGTAGGCCTCCTGCCAGGCACCGCTCTCGATGTACTCGGCGAGCGTGTCGTCGACGAACTGCTTCATCTCCGTGTCGCCCTCCGGGATGCCGATCCCGTATGGCTCGGTCGTGTAGTCGAGCCCGAGGAGCTTCAGCGTCGGATCCTGGATCACCATCCCGGTGAGGATCACGTTGTCGGTCGAGACCGCGTCGACCTGGCCGGCCTGGATCAGGTCGAAGCACTCCGAGTAGAGGTCGACCAGCCGCAGGTCGGCCTGGGGCGCCTCCTTCTCAATCGTCTCGGCATAAGTCGAGCCGAGCGCCGTGCACACCCGCTGGCCGTTCAGGTCGTCGATGGTCGCGATGTCGGAATCCTCCGGGACGAGCACGTCGCCGTTGGCGACGTAGTACGGCTCGGAGAAGTCGATTTCGAGATCGCGCTCCTCGGTGATCGTCATCGTCGAGAGGATCAGGTCGATCGTCCCGTCGACGAGCAGCGGGATCCGGTTGTCCGAGGTCGCCTCGCGCGTCTTTACCTCGACGCCGAGCTTGTCCGCGATGTAAGTGCCGAGGTCCACATCGAAGCCCTCGACGTCACCCGACTCCGGGTTGTTGAGGCCGAACGGCGGGACGTCGTACTTGACGCCGATCGTCAGCTCGCCCTTCTCCTGGATGTCCGCCATTGGCGAGCCGGCGGGGAACTCCTCGGCCTCGACTGCGGTCGTCTCTTCCTCGCCGCCGCCCTCGTCCTCGTCATCGCCGCACGCGGCGAACACCGCCGTGGCGAGCACGAGCATCGCGATCAGAAGCAGATGCCATTTACGTCGTCCTTGCATGAATGTGAGTCCTCTCTCTTTCCCCCGCTGGCTTTGCAGTTCAGTGATGGATGATCTTGTCGACGAACTCCTTCGCCCGGTCGCTCTTGGTCTGGTTGAAGAACTCGTCCGGCGTTCCCTGCTCGACGATCTCGCCCTCGTCGATGAAGACGATTCGGTCGCACACCTCGCGAGCGAAGCCCATCTCATGGGTGACGACGATCATCGTCATCCCCTCGCGAGCGAGGTCGCGCATGACGTCGAGGACCTCGCGGATCATCTCCGGGTCGAGCGCCGAGGTCGGCTCGTCGAAGAGCATCAGCTTCGGCTCGACGGCGAGCGCCCGGGCGATCGCGACCCGCTGCTGCTGGCCGCCGGAGAGGTCGGCGGGGTAGGCATCGGCCTTCTCGGGGATGCCCACGCGCTCGAGCAGCCGCCGGGCTCGCTCCTCCGCCTCCTTCTTGCCGGTTGCCTCGACCTCGAGCGGCGCGAGGGTGATGTTCTGGAGCACGGTCATGTGCGGAAAGAGGTTGAACTGCTGGAAGACCATCCCGATCTGGGCGCGGATCGAGTGAATGTCGCGGCTGGTGGCATCGACCCGTTCGCCGTCGAAGTGGATCTCGCCTTCGTCGACCGGCTCGAGTCCGTTGACGCAGCGCAGGATCGTCGACTTGCCGGACCCCGACGGCCCGGCGATGACGATCGCGGACCCGGACGCGACCTCGAGGTCGATCCCGTCGAGGACGAGGTTGTCGCCGAAGCTCTTGCGGACGCCTTCGAGCACGACCATCGGCCCCCCGGGGGCTCGTGAAGTCGTTTGCGCCCCCCCGCCGGCTGCCTCCTCGAGCCCACCGGACGCGCTCGCAGGCGCCGTGTCCACGCGCCGGACGCTAACCGATTCTGCCGTCGCGACCAAACCCGGTCGACTTGGCGATGATGCTGGTAATGGCCGGCTACACGCTCACGGTTCGCCACGGCGCCCGCGTCGAGCGCGAGAAGTACGACGAGCTCGCCGATGCTCTCAAGGAGCTGCGGCGCAGCGCCGAACAGGTCCTCCGCGACGGTGGGCTGCCCGCGGTGAAGATGCTGCGCGAGTTCGAGCCGGCCGACCGCGTCGCCGCCCGCCTCGAGATCTCGACCGGCGGCTGGCTCCGGGGGCGCAGCGGCGGGGTCGACGTGATGGGCGACGGAAGCGTGGTTGCATTCCGCGGTGGCATGCACCGGACACCGTTGGACCCGCGCCACGACGAGACTCCCTACGACACGGTCCGCCGCGACCTCGAGCGCCGCTAGCCGAGTCACCGCGCCGACGATGGGCTCGAGCGGCTCGACGAGGGTCTGGCGACCCCACCCGGCTGGCGCGGGGCACCGCCGTTACTCTCAACCCGGATGCCAGAGGCCGAGGTCGAAGTACCCAAGGGCAGCGTCGCCGCCGGCCGGCGGGTCAAGCTTCCGCGCGGCGCCAGGGCGCCGATTCGCGTCTACATCAACGGCGTCGAGCAGGCCGAGGGTGAGGACTACGACCTGAGCTCAGGCGAGATCCTCTTCACCCGGCCGATCATCAAGGAGAAGGTCACCCCGGGGCGCTGGGTGGCGATGTACCTCGGCCTCTTCGGCACCTACCGCAAGAACGAGACGATCGACGTCGAGTACCAGCTCGCCGGCGAGACCCGGCTCGTCTCCGACGCTGAGGTGGTCCAGTGACGGAGGCGGCGATCACGGGCGCCTGTCTCTGCGGAGCGGTCCGCTTCGAGCTCTCGGCCACGCCCGCGCTGGCGACCTACTGCCACTGCACGCGCTGCCAGCGCCGCACCGGAACGGGGTCCTCTGCCTCTGCCCAGATCGACGCCCGCACGTTCACGCTGCTCTCCGGCGAGGAGGCGGTCAAGGCCTGGCGTCATCCCGACGGTGGCTTCGAGAAGTGCTTCTGCACCGAATGCGGCGCCCACCTCTTCAGCCGCAACCCGGACAACCCTCACCACATGGGGATCCGGATGGGCGCCTTCGACGGAGACCCGGGGGTGCGACCGACCATCCGCATGTACGTCGCCTATGCCGCTCCCTGGGAGCCGGTCCCGGACGACGGGCTCGAGCGCTTCGACGAGGGGTTGACGGGCTGAGTCCGGAGACGACACCGGCGATCCGCGCCGACGACGTCCACGATGCGGCGCGGCGGCTCGCCCGCCACGCACACCGGACTCCCGTCGTCACCTCGAAGACGCTGAACGAGCGCCTTGGCGCCGAGGTCGCGCTCAAGGCCGAGAACCTGCAGCGCGGCGGGGCCTTCAAGTTCCGGGGCGCGTTCAACGCGATCTCGCGGCTCGATGCCGAGCAGCTTCGGCGCGGCGTGGCCGCATTCTCGTCGGGCAACCATGCCCAGGCGGTCGCCCTCGCGGCGCGCGAGCACGAGGCGGACGCGGTCATCGTCATGCCCGAGGACGCGCCGGAGTCGAAGTTGGCCGCGACCGCCGGCTACGGCGCCGAGATCGTCACCTACGACCGCTACGCCGGCGACCGCGAGGCAATCGGGCGCAGGCTCGCCGAGGAGCGCGGGCTCAGCCTCATTCCGCCCTACGACCATCCCGACGTGATCGCCGGACAGGGAACGGTCGCACTCGAGCTGATCGAGCAGGCCGGGCCGCTCGATGCCATCGTCGTCCCCGTCGGTGGCGGTGGGCTGGCGGCTGGGACGGCCACGATCGCCGCAGCGCTTGCTCCGGGCGCCGAGGTGCACGGCGTCGAGCCCGAAGCCGGGGACGACACGAAGCGATCGATTGCGGCGGGCGAGCGGGTCGAGATTCCGATCCCGCGCACGATCGCCGACGGGCAGGGGGCAGCGCTACCCGGGGAGCTGACCTTCCCGATCAACCGCGCTCTGCTCGCCGGGGTCACGCTCGTCTCCGACGACGAGATCGTCGCCTCGATGCGGTTCCTCTTCGAGCGGATGAAGGTGGTCGCCGAGCCGAGCGGCGCGATCGCCCTCGCCGCGCTCCTGAGCGGACGGCTCGAACTGAGCGGGGGCCGCGTCGGCGTGGTGATCTCCGGCGGTAACGTGGACGGCGAGCGCTTCGCGCAGCTGCTCGCGGCGTACCCGGGGGAGTCGGTCGGACGCTAGAGGCCGACGAGTTCGGCGACCCGGGCCCGGTGCGTGCTCGCCGATCCCATCATCTGCGAGCCGACCCGCGCCCGCTTGAGCAGGAAGTGGACATCGTGCTCCCAGGTGAAGCCGATGCCGCCGAAGACCTGGATCGCGTTGTGGGTGACGGAGTTCGCCGCGTCGGAGGCGCGTGCCTGAGACATCGAGGCGGCGAGCGGCAGCGCCTCCGGCTGCGCATCGGCGCACCAGGCCGCGTAGTACGTGAGCGAGCGGGCCTCCTCGACCTCCCACAGCATCTCGGCGAGCCGGTGCGAGACCGCCTGGTAGGCGCCGATCGGGCGTCCGAACTGCTGGCGCTCCTTCGCGTACTCCACGGCCATCTCGAGCGCGCGCTGGGCGACGCCGACAAGCTCGGCCGCCATCGCCACCTGGCCGCTTGCGGTGGCCACCGAGATGTCGCCAGGGAGCGCCTCGCCGCCGTCGGCCTCGACGCGGAAGTAGGCCCGGGTGGTGTCGATCAAATCGAGCTGCTCGAGCTCCGCGTCCTTCGTCTCGACGAGCTTTGCTCCCTCGCCGTCCGCCAGCACGAGGACCGTGCTGCCACCCGCCGCGCCGACGATCGGGTCCGGGTCGCGGGTCATCTCGGCCGCGCCACGCGCCTCGCCTGACGCGATGCCCGGCAGCCACTTCTGCCTCTGCTCGTCTGAGCCGCCGGCCTGGATCACCGCGCCCGCGCAGGCATTGGCAATGAAGGGCGTCGGCGCCAGCGCGTAGCCCAACTCCTCCATCAGGATGATCAGCTCGACCGCGCCGAGGCCCTGGCCGCCGTACTCCTCGGAGATCGCGATGCCCGGCCAGCCGAGGTCGCAGATCTCCTTCCAGATCGCGTCGTCGTACGGGCTCTCGGACTCGGCGAGCTCGCGCACCTTCTCCGGCTTGAAGCGCGAGGAGAGGAAGTCGCGCGCGGTCGACTTGATCTCCTGCTGCTCGTCGTTGAAGCCGAAGTCCATGGCTAGCGCAGCTTCGGGAGGTTGAGGACGCGCTCGGCGACGATGTTCTTCAACACGTCGGAGGTGCCGCCCTCGATCGAGTTGGCTCGGGAGCGGAGGAAGCGGTACGCCCAGAGGTTGCCCCGCTCGAGAGCCTCGACCCCGCCGATCTCGACCGCGAGCTCGGTCATCGCCTGGTGGGTCGAGGACCACTGGAGCTTCGCGATCGAGCCCTCGGGTCCCGGGATCCCGACCTTCATCGTCGCGGTCAGCGCCCGCATCGCGCCGAGCCGCAGGCCCTCGATCGAGATCTTGAGGCGGGCGATCTTGTCGCGCACGATCGGGTCGTCGGCGTGGCCGCGTTCCTTGGCAAGCTCGATCAGCTCGTCGAGCGAGTTGAGGAGGCCGAGCGCCGCCGAGGCGCCGAGGCCGGCGCGCTCGTTCATCAGGGTCGTGATCGCGACCATCCACCCGTTGCCGACGCCGCCGATGACGTTCTCGTCCGGAACGTAGGCGTTCTCGATGAAGAGCTCGTTGAACTCGGCCTCGCCGGTGATCTGGCGCAGCGGCCGGACGTCGATCTCCTCCTGGTCCATGTCCATGAGGAAGTACGTGAGGCCCTTGTGCTTGGGCACGTCGGAGTCCGTGCGGGCGACGAGCATGCACCACTTCGCCTCGTGCGCGAACGTTGTCCAGACCTTCTGCCCGGTGACCCGCCAGCCGCCGTTGTCCTTGACCGCCTTCGTCTTCAGCGACGCGAGATCGGACCCGGACTCGGGCTCGGAGAAGCCCTGGCACCAGATCTCCTCACCGGAGAGGATCGGCTCCAGGTAGCGCTCCTTCTGCTCCTCGGTCCCGTGCGCGATCACCACGGGGCCGCCCATCACGAGCCCGAGCACATTCGCAGGCCGCGGCGCCTTCGCCCGCGCCAGCTCCGCGCCGAAGATCGACTGCTCGATCAGGGTCGCTCCGCGGCCGCCGTACTCCTTCGGCCAGGAGACGCCGGCCCAGCCGGCCGCGTGCAGCACCCGCTGCCACTCGCGCTCGAACTCGAACTGCACCTGGTCGCCGCCCTGCGGGGCGGGGCCCGGGTGGTTGTCGGAGAGCCAGGCGCGGAACTCGTCGCGAAAGGCCTGCTCGTCGTCGGTGAGGGTGAGATCCATCGGCGCCGAACCCTATCCCGTGGGACATCTATGGTGCGTGGAGTGGAGACGGACCGGTTCGAGGTGACGACGGCCGACGGGCGGCGGCTGGAGGGGACGGTCGGCGGTCCGGAGGACGGGACGCTCGCGCTGATGCACCACGGAACGCCCGGCTCGGGCTACGCGATCTGGCCACCGCATCTGGAGAAGGCGGCGGAGCGCGGGATCCGGCTGGCGGCCTACTCGCGCCCCGGATCGGGCGCCTCGGATCGGGATCCCGGTAGGTCGGTGGCCAGCTGCGCCGCCGACTCCGCCGCGATCGCCGACCACTTCGGCGCCGAGACCTTCCTCACCATGGGCGGCTCGGGTGGCGGGCCGCACTCGCTCGCCTGCGCCGCGCTGCTCCCGGACCGCGTGCTGGCCGCCGCGACCATCGCCGGCGTCGCTCCGGTCGACGCCGAGGGCCTCGACTGGCTCGAGGGCATGGGTGAGGAGAACCACGAGGAGTTCGCGGCCGCGAAGGCAGGCCCCGAGGAGCTCGAGGAGTTCATGAACAGATGGGCGCCGGAGCTGAAGGAGGCGAAGGGTCCGGAGCTGCTGGAGTCCCTCGGCGATCTCGTCTCCCCTCCGGACGCCGCCGTGCTCACCGGCGAGTACGCGGAGTTCGCAGCCGGCTCCTTCCGCAACGCGCTCAGCAACGGGATCTGGGTCTGGTTCGACGACGACCTCGCCTTCATCCGCGACTGGGGCTTCGACCTCGGCGCGATCGAGGTCCCCGTCTCGATCTGGCAGGGCCGCCAGGACCGCTTCGTCCCCGGCACCCACGGCGAGTGGCTGGCGGCGAACGTCGCCGGAGCAAAGCGACACCTGCTCGACGAACACGGTCACCTCTCGCTGGCGCTCGCCCACTTCGGCGAGATCCTGGACGAGCTGAAGAGATCGGCCGGGATCGACGGCTGAGCTACGGGGTCAGGCCCGCCGCTTCGAGCGCGGCGGCACGGTCCAATTCGTGGACCACGCGGACGGCCTCGCCGTCGCGAAGCGACCAGACCTGCCAGAACCTGAGGTCCACCGCGGCGCCGCTGCCCTTCCCGCGGCCCCACTGGTGGATCTGGACGACAACCGCGTCGGGACCGGCCAGGTACTCCTCGGCCTCGTACCCCCAATCCTCGAAGCTCCCGACCCAGCGGCGGAAGAACTCGCGCACGCCGTCCGGCCCGTGGAGGGCTTCGGGAAAGCCTGGAATCGTCAGCGCAGCGATCCGCCACTCGACGTCCGCGGCGAAAATCCTCCACGCCCCGTCCGGATCATCCGCCGCCGTCTCGATGAAGCGCCGCACGATCGCGACCTCGTCCGCGGGCATCTGGAGCTAGTCCAGGACGTAGAGGGCGACGAACGCCGCGACGACGTAGCTCGCGCCGGCGAAGACGATGCCCGGGTCGCGGGCGAGGATCGCCGCGGTCGAGCGCGTGTCGCCACGGTCGTAGATCAGGTACAGGTAGCGGAAGATCCCGTAGAGCACCGACGGCGCGGTGATCAGCATCTTCGAGCCCGCGATCGGCGAGTTGACCGCATAGATCACGTAACTGAGGATCGAAGCCGCGGTCACCATCGAGATCATCTGATCGAGAAAGGGCAGGGAGTAGTGCTCCAAGACCGGCCGTGAGCCCACGGGCGGACCGGTATCGACGCCTGGCCCGGCCGCCCCCGGAGGCGAAGCCGAGGAGGCGGGCGGAACGTTCGGTATTCCCTCCAGCATCGCCTCTTGCCTTCTCTTGGTGAAGCCCAGGAACAGGGCCAGGAAGCCCGTGCAGACGAGGAGATACTCCGACGCGGTCGCCTCGACCGCGACCGCGCCCGCGACGACGCGGAGAATGAACAGCGAGCCGATCGTCATCACGTCGACGATCACCAACCGCTTCAGGATCAGCGAGTAGACCGTGGTGATCCCGCCGTAGAGGGCGACGAGACCGCCGACCGCCGGCTCGACGGCAAAGCCGATCCCAAGCGCGACGGCGGCCAGCAGCGACCCGGCGACGACGGCCGTCCCCTCCGGCAGCGCCCCGCTCGCGATCGGGCGATGGCGCTTCTCGGGGTGCAGGCGGTCGTGCTCGCGGTCGCGAAGGTCGTTGAGCAGGTAGCCGGCGCTCGAGACGCAGCAGAAGGCGATGAACGTGAGCGTCGCTGCCAGGACCTGGTCGGCCTCGTCGAGCTGCCCGGAGAAGAGCAGGCCGGCGAAGACGAGCAGGTTCTTGACCCACTCGCCGGGGCGCATCGCGCGGATCAGCGGCGACATGACCGGGAGAGGTTAGGCTTCCGCGCACCCTTTTCGACCGAGCGGAAGCGGGAGTGAACGTGATCGAGCGGATTGCGCATCGAGCCTGATGGCGCTCGCGCTGGCAGCAGTCGCGCGTACCGACCGCGGCTTGGTGCGCTCGGTGAACGAGGACTGCGTCTTCGCCTCACCACGGATGGCTGTCGTCGCCGATGGCGTCGGCGGGAGCGCCGCCGGCGAAGTGGCGAGCGCCGTCGCGATGAACGAGCTGATCCTCATGGACAAGTCCCGCCTCTCGGGCCCGCTCGACGAGGCGCTCGCGGACGCCGTTCGCTCCGCGAACGCGAGCGTCGGCTTTGTCGCCGAAGCTCAGCCGCCGATGGCGGGCATGAGCACCACGCTGACGGCGGTCGCGCTCGGACCCGAGGGCTTCGCGATCGCGAACGTCGGCGACTCGCGCGCCTATCTGCTGCGGGGCGGGGAGCTCGCCCAGCTCACGCGGGATGACAGCTACGTCCAGGAGCTGATCGACGCAGGGGCGCTCTACCCGGCCGAGGCGCGCTCGCATCCGCAGAGATCGGTGGTTCTCGCTGCGCTCGATGGCGATCCCGGCCGAGCGCCGACGCTTGGCGAGCTCACGGCGCTTCGTGGCGACCGGCTCCTGCTTTGCTCGGACGGCCTCACGGACTTCGTCGAGGAGACGGAGATCGCGGTGGCGTTGGCGCTCGCGTCACGGGAAGAGAGCGCGCAGCAACTGCTGGAACTCGCGCTCGGCGCTGGCGGGCGCGACAACATCTCCGTCGTCGTTGCCGACGTGGTCGAGGGCACCGAGCCGCTGCAGGGCTGGCTGCCCGCTAGGGGTCGATCAGCACGCCCGGGTTGAGCGTCGCCTGTGGGTCGAGCTCGCGCTTCGCCGCCCGCAGGGCGTCGGCAAAGCGGTCGGGACGCTGGCGGTCGTAGTAGGGGCGGTGATCCCGGCCGACGGCGTGGTGGTGGGTGATCGTGCCCCCGGCGTCGATCAGCGTCTCGGAGACGGCGGCCTTGATCTCGTCCCACTGCTCGACCTCGGAGCCACGGCGGCCCGGGGCGAGGATCGTGAAGTAGGGAGCCGGGCCGTCGGGGTAGACGTGGGTGAACCGGCAGCCGAAGATCGGCGAGCCCTCGCCCTCCCCTGGCGCACCAGTGACCTCGGCGACCGCGCGGCGCGCGGTCTCGGTGACGGTCGCGTGGAACTCCTCGAACCGATCCCAGGTGATTGCCGTCTCGAAGGTCTCGGAGATCACGGCGCAGGCTGCGAGCGTGTCGCGCAGGTAGGGCGCAGCGAGGAAGGCGTGTCGCCAGGCGCCGACGGCGTCCTCGCTCGAGGAGCGTCCTCTCACGTCGCCCGGCTCACCACCATGGTCACGCGCCGCTTCGATCGCGATCCGCATCGGCTCGTCAACGGGATGGTGCGCCGACTCGAACCCGAGGACGAGGATCGCCTTGCCATTCTCGGAGGCTTGCGTGAGCTCTGCCTCCTCGGGATCGAGCAGGCGGCAGTTGGAGGGGTCGAGGCCGGACTGCGCGAGCTCGCGTACGGCCGCGGCACCCGCGTAGAAGGAGTCGAAGGCGACGCCGACAGAGAGCTTGTGCGTCGGCCGGGGGCGCACGCGCATCCAGGCCTCGGTGATCACGCCGAGAATTCCCTCCGAGCCGATCAGCATCCGGTCCGGGCTCGGTCCGGCGCCCGAGCCCGGCAGCCGCCGGCTCTCCCATTCGCCGGCCGGGGTGATCGCGCGAACTGACTCGACCAGGTCGTCGATGTGGGTGAGCTTGGTCGCGAAGTGGCCGCCGGCCCGCGTCGCGATCCAGCCGCCGAGGGTCGAGTACTCGAACGACTGCGGGAAGTGACGCAGGGTGAGCCCGTGCTCACCGAGTTGCTCCTCGAGCGCCGGGCCGAATGCACCCGCCTGGATCCGGGCCGCGTTCGATACCGCGTCCACCTCGAGCACGCGGTCGAAGGCGCCGAGGTCGACCGAGACCGCGCCGCTGTACGTCTCCGCAATCCGGGGCTCGATCCCGGCGACGACGCTGGTGCCCCCGCCGTAGGGGATTGCCGCCGCGCCCGCCTCGCCGCACCAGCCGATCACCTCGGCGAGTTCGGCCTCGTCTGCGGGTCGCGCGACGAGGTCGGGAGGGTTGTCGATCAGCCCCCGCATGCCGTGGACGACGTCGCGGTAGGCCTTGCCGAGCGCGTGCGAGACGCGGTCGTGCGGATCCGTGGAGAAGATCGGGGCAATCACCTCGGGCGCGCGCAGGCGCGGCTTCGGCAGCTCGATCGCGTCGAGCGCGACGGGCTGCTCGGCCGCCTCGCCGAACCCGAGGCGGTCGCGGACGCCTGCCGCCGCCGCCTCGAGGTCGGCCGGCGCCGGCTGTTGGTCCTCGTATCCCCAGCCCCAGTGCTTGCGGCGACGAGCTACCAGTGAACGCCTCGAGTGGCGCGCGCGAACGCCTTCTGCTCGACGCTGCCCTCTTCGAGCTCGCCCTCGGGCGGCTCCTCTGCCTTGCTCTCCTTCTTCGCCGAGTCCGACTCGGGGAAGAGCTTGTAGGCGGCGTTCGCGATCGCGTCCTGGAAGCGGGGCACGGTCGCGTAGCTGACCTCCGAGATGCGCCCGCCGATCGTCGACTGCTTCTTGTTCCTGGAGACGATCGCATCGACGACCATGTCGGCCGCCTCCTCGGGTGAGATCGAGGGGAAGTACTTGTAGTGCGCCGTCGGCGCGATCATCGGCGTCCGCACGAGCGGCATGTAGACGGTCGAGATCGCCACCCGGTCGTCGACGATCTCGGAAGCGATCGACCGGGAGAAGGCGTCGAGCGCCGCCTTCGAGGCAACGTATGCCGAGAACCGGGGCGTGTTGGTCTGCACCCCCATGCTCGAGACGTTGACGATGTGCCCGGACATGCGCTCGCGCATGCCCGGCAGCACCTTGAGCACCAGTTGCACGGCGCCCAGGTAGTTGAGGTCGATCGTCCGCTGGAAGTCGTGGATGCGGTCGTACGAGTTGCCGACCGAGCGGCGGATCGAGCGGCCGGCGTTGTTGACCAGGACGTCGACGCGGCCGAGGTCGGCGACCACCTGGTCGCCGAGGCTGCCGACGTTCTCGATCTGCGAGAGGTCGGTCGGGTAGACGTGGGCGATGCCGCCGGCCCCCTCGATCTCATGCGCGACCTCGTCGAGCTTCTCCTTCGTCCGCGCGACGAGCACGGCCTCGCCGCCGGCAGCGGCGACCTTGAGCGCCAGGGCCCGGCCGATCCCCGAGGATGCTCCGGTGATCAGGACGACCTTGCCGCCGACCGCCTTCTCGAGCGTGCGCCGCTCGAGCGGGTTGGGGACCGGGATGTTCGCCGGCACCGCGCGTGCGAAACGGGCGAGGAAAGAGGCGCGTTGGGAGAGCGACGGCGCCTTCCTGCGTTCATCGGCCATGAGCGCATGCTATTGGCGATACCGTTTTCGGTGGTGAGAACGCGAAGGGGAGCGCTGCTTGCAATCGGACTCGCCGTCGTCGGGGGCACCGCCGTCGCGCTGCTGCCGAGTCCCTCGGCGCCGAAGCCCGCATCCGCCGCCGCACCGCAGATCTCCGTGGCGGGCAACCACCTCGTCGACCCCGCGGGGCGACCGATCCAGCTCCGCGGCGTCAACCGGCCGAGCTTCGAGTTCGTCTGCGTCGAGCCGAAGTACACGCCGAGCCGCGCGAACGGGGTCAACGAGGGCCCCTTCGATCAGGCGCACGTGAACGGGATGCTCGCTTGGGGCGTCAACGCAGTCCGCATCCCTCTGAACGAGGACTGCTGGCTCGGGAAGAACCCGGTGAAGCGAACGCAGACCAAGGTGATCCAGCTGCAGGGCAAGGCGGCGAAGACGGCCGGCAAGCGGATGAAGAAGCGCTACCGGGCGGCGGTGGTCGAGTTCGTGGCCCTGCTCGAGGCGAACGGGATCACCCCGATCGTCGACCTGCATTGGAGTGCCCCGGGCAGGACCCTCGCGGCGCACCAGTACCGGGCCCCGGACGCGGACCACAGCATCCCGTTCTGGCGCTCGGTCGCGACGACGTTCCTGGGCGACCACTCGATCATCTTCGACCTCTTCAACGAACCGCTCGACGTCAGCTGGGAGTGCCTGCGCGACGGCTGCCGGGTGCCGAACTCATGTGCCGACTGCGAGACCCGCAACAAGCCAAAGGGCAAGTACCGCTCCGCCGGGATGCAGGAGCTCGTCGACGTGATCCGGGCGACGGGCGCGACGCAGCCGCTGATGATCCCCGGGCTCGACTACAGCCACGACGTGAGCAGGTGGCTCGAGTTCCGCCCCACGGACCCGCTCAACCAGCTGATCGTTTCCGTTCACAACTACCACCACCCGCAGTTCGCGGAGTCCGACGCCTACGGGCCGGCGTACTGGGACTCGGTGCTCGCGCCGATCGCCGCCCAGCACCCGCTCGTCATCGGCGAGTTCGGCGAGTTCGGCTGCGGGACGGAGCGGGTCACGGAGCTGATGAACTGGGCCGACGACCACGGCGTCTCCTACCTCGCCTGGGGCTGGCTCCCGGCGCGGCCCTACGGAGACCCCGACTGCACCGACCTCGTCCCCGAACTGGTCCTCGACTACGAGGGCACCCCGGCGCCGACCGGGGTCGCGATCCGCACCCACATGCGCCAGCGCGCGGGCTTGGAGTAGCGCGGATTGGCGCGCCTCGCGTGTGCCTGACGGCCGCCGCAATCGAACTGTCTGCGTTGGGTCCCACCCCTCGGGACTGAAGTACGACAGTTCGGGCGGCCGAGGGCTACCTACCAGTGCACGCCGCGCATCAGGTACGCGAAGGCGACCTGGCGGTTGTTGGCCTGATCCGAGGTCGTCTGCGGGCGGCCGGGGCGCGGCTCCTCCTTCTTGTCCCCCTTCGCCGCCGCGGAGTCCGGGAACAGGTGGTAGGCGGTGTTGAGGATGTAGTCGATCGACTTCGGGTTGATCGCGTAGAGGATCTGCAGCAGCGTTCCCCCGGGAGTCGCGATCCGCTTCGGCTTGTGGATGACCGCCTCGGTGATCATCCCGGCCGCCTCGTCCGGCGTGATCGTCGGGAAGCGGTCGTACATCTTCGTCGGCGCGATCATCGGCGTCCGCACCAGCGGCATGTTGATCGTCGTGATCGAAACGCCGTCATCGACGATCTCGGAGGCGATGCAGCGGCTGAACGCGTCGAGGGCCGACTTCGAGGCGACGTACGCGGAGAAGCGCGGCATGTTCGTCTGCACGCCGATCGAGCTCACGTTGATGATCTGGCCCGAGCGACGAGCGCGCATCCCGGGCAGCAGCTTCAGGATCAGCCGCACGGCGCCGTGGTAGTTGAGCTGCATCGTGCGCTCGAAGTCATGCGGGCGGTCGTAGGAGAGCGCGACGGAGCGGCGAATCGAGCGGCCGGCGTTGTTGACCAGGATCTCGACGTGGCCGTGCTGTTCGAGCACCTCCTCCGCCATCCGCTCGATGTCCTCCATGTCGGAGAGATCGCAGGGATGCACGTACGCGACCCCGCCGCCGGCCTCGATCTGCTGCTTGGTCGACTCGAGCTTCTCCGGTGTGCGCGCGACGAGCAGGACGATCCCACCCGCGTCCGCGATCTTCATCGCCGCCGACTTGCCGATCCCCGAGGAGGCACCGGTGACCATCACGATCCGGCCGCGGACCGATGACTCGAGCGAGACCCCGCCGCGCAGCCTGCGGGCGAAGCGCATGAGCTCGTCCGGGACCTGCTGCTCGACGATCTGAGTGATGCCGCCGACGAGGCCGAGTCGGCCGCGTGCGGCTCCGACGAGCGTTCGGTCGCGGAACAGGTCGGGGTCGAGATGGCGCTCCCAGTAATCCCAGAGCTTGCCGGCGTACGCCTCGAGCGGCGGCACGGAGATGTCCGTCTCCGCGAGTGCGGCCCGCGTCTGGCGCGAGTCGAACTCGGTCGGCCAGTTGACGTAGACGAGCACCTCGCGCGGGATTCCGAAGTCGGCGAGCACGGCGTCGAAGAGCGTGTCGCCGAGGGGCGCCGCGTGCAGGAGACCGGCGAGCAGCGGCTGCAGCGCGTCGGTCGCGCCGGCGGGCAGTCGGACGGTCGTCTGCGGCGCGTGCGCCGCGGCGGCGAAGACGTCGAGGATCTCCCCCGCGGTCCGCGGGTTCGGGTCCGTGAGGTGGAAGGCGCGCCCGTCGAGCCCGTCGGTGTGAGCGATGTGATCCATCGCCTTGACGACGAAGTCGACCGGGACGACGTTCAGCGGGCGGCCCTCGATCCCCGCCATCGGCAGCCACTTCGGGACGGCGTTGCGAATCCGGCGGATGAGCTTGAAGAGGTAGTACGGACCGTCGACCTTGTCCATCTCGCCGGTCTCCGAATGTCCGACGACGATCCCCGGCCGGTAGGCCCGCCAAGGACGCGAGCACTCGTTACGCACGACGCCCTCGGAGTCGTGCTTGGTGCGGAAGTAGGGGTGCGTGTCGAGGTCGACGGCCTCCTCGAACATGTCCTCGCGCCAAACGCCGGGGTAGAGGCCGGCCGCGGCGATCGAGCTGACGGTGTGGACGCAACCCGCCTCGACCGCCTCGGCGAGCTCGACCATGTGCCGGGTGCCCTCGATGTTCGCCATCTGCTGCGATTCCGCGTCCGCGGTCATGTCGTAGATCGCGGCGAGGTGGAAGAGGTGATCGACCTCGCCCGTGAGACGCTCGACGTCCTCGTCGGAGACGCCGAGGCGCGGCTGGGAGAGGTCGCCGACGATCGGCACGACGCGATCCTCGCCGACGCCCCACCGGTTTCGGAGCTCCTCGAGCCGGCCCCGCGAGCCCTCGCGGACGAGGACGTAGATCGTCCCCTCGCGCTCGAGCAGCAACTCGACCAGATTGCGGCCGATGAAGCCGGTTGCGCCGGTTACGAAGTAGCTCACGGACCCTCCTCCATCGCGGACCTACGCGGAGATCCGAGCCTACACCGAGCGCGCGTTCAGCAGGCCCCGTGTCCGCCGCAGTCGTCGTCGCCGCCGTGCCCGACGAGCAGATTGTCGCCCTTACCGCCGCGGAGCCTGTCGTCGCCCGCATCGCCGTGCAGAAGATCGTCGTGGCGACCGCCGCTCAGGGTGTCGGGACCACGGCCTCCGCAGACCGTGTCCTCGCCAGCGCGGGCATTGACCTCGTCGGAGCCACCGAACGCCAGGATCACGTCGTCGCCCTTGGTGCCTCTGATGACGTCCGGCCCCCGGGTGCCGACGTATGTCGCCGTGAGCCCCCCACACGTGAGCGCGGCGGGAGTCGGACCGACCGATCCGATCCCGCAGTTGGCGACATCCAGCCCGGGGTCGAAGCTGAACTTCGCGAGCGCCGCCGAGCAAGTGACGAGGTCCTGCTTCCCGTTCTTGATGTCGAGCTCGTTGCCGGAGAAGTTGACGACGATGTTGCCACCCTTCGGGGCGGTGAGCGAGAAATCGAACTGCGGCTGCTCGTTGGGGGCCTGGACGCTGCGCGTGTCCGGCTCGGCGAGGATCACGTCGAGGTGGTTGGGAAGCGGGCAGGTCGCGCTGATGATCTCGTCGGACAGGCGGACGACGGTGCAGATCCCGCCCGGGGTCTCGTCGGCGACGTCGCCCCCGGCGGTGGCGTCGAACAGAAACCCGAACTGATCCTGCTCGGCCGTTCTGGGTTCGATGATCCCGGAGCTGACCTCGACGTTCAGGTCCTCGCGGCCGCCGCTGATCTCGACTGCGATGAGCTCGTCCGGGCCCTCGTCCTCGTCGATGCCTGCGCCGGCAAGCGGGACCGCCACCAGCGCGCACGCGATGCCGCCCACAAGCGCGAACCTGACCCTGCCCACCATGGCGCGGACCGTATCAACGCGGGCCTACACTCGGAACCGTGGCGCTCCTCTTCCCCCAGCCCGGCGACCGCGGCGAGCCCGACGTCAAGCAGGGCCGTTCGGGTGGGTCCGCGCTCGGCGAAGGGCGCCGGGTCGTCCGCGACGGCGTCCAGGTCCTCGCCCACGGAGCGCTCGTCTGCCCCGACTGCGACCTGCCGGTGTGGCCGGCGCCGAAGCTGCGTCCCCGCGAGCCGTTGGCCTGCGCGTTCTGCGGCCACGAGTCGGAGGCGATCGAGTTCTTGCGGGAGGACGTGGTCGACGCCCCGGCGAACGACGTCGTCCTCGTCGCCCGGCTCGGCTGAAGCCTCGGAGCTCGTGCCCGCGCCGACCAGCGAGCGACTCCTCCGGGCGGTGCTCGCAGCCGCCGGGTTGGTGGCGATCGCGACGGGTCTCTTCGCGATCGTCACGGGCACCGCCGGGATGCCCGGGGAGATCGAGCCGAACGCGACGGTCGAGAGTGAGCTGCGCTACTTCGCCGCCTTCTGGGTCGCGTTCGGAGCCGTCGCGCTGCTCACGGCTCGGCGGGCGGCCGGGGCGACGACGGTGGTACGAGGCCTGGCACTTGCGATGTTCGCCGGCGGGCTCGGCCGCGCGCTCGCCTGGATCGCCGAAGGGCGGCCCGACTCACTCTTCGTCGTCCTGATGGTGATCGAACTGGCCGGACCCCCCCTCGTCGTCGTTTGGCAATCCCGGGTCGCACGCGCCGCCGCCGAACGCGGCTGACCGGGCACGCGCCGGGTAGGCGGGTCGTATGAGGCCCTCGACCGCGATCGTCTGGCTCCGCCGCGACCTGCGGATCCGTGACCATCCCGCGCTCCGTGCAGCGCTCGACGAAGCCGAGCGCGTGGTGCCGGTGTTCTGCTTCGACGACCGGCTCCTGCACGGCCGCCACGCGTCCGGCCCTCGCACCCAGTTCCTGATCGAGTGCCTGGCCGACCTCGACCGCGAGCTCCGCGAGCGCGGCAGCGGCCTCGTCGTGCGTCGAGGGCGCCCGGAGCGCGAGCTTGCCGCGCTCGCCGATGAGGTCGGTGCCTCGACGATCCACGTGACCCGGGACGTGAGCCCCTTCGCGCGCGGCCGCGACGCGGGGCTCGAGCTCCGCACGCACGACGGCGTGGGCGCCGTCGACGTGCGGACGATCGAGACCAAGGCGGGCAAGCCGTACACCGTCTTCAGTCCGTTTCACCGGACCTGGATCGACACACCGCGACGCGAAGTTCTCACTGCCCCGCGCGAGCTGCCGCCGCTGCCATCACGACTCGCCAAGGGCCGGATCCCAACACTCGGCGCGCTCGGCCTCGATCAGGAGGTGGACGAAGCCGCCGCCGGCGGCGAGCGGGCGGCGCGGAAGGCGCTCGCTCACTTCCTCGATGGCCCAGTCCACGACTACGCCGACAACCACGATGCGATCGGCGCCGACAAGACCTCCCGCCTCTCCCCCTACCTCCACTTCGGCTGCCTCACGCCGCGCCAGATCGAGGAGCGCCTGCCGCGCGGCAAGGGAGCCGAGGCGTTTCGCCGCCAGCTCTGCTGGCGCGACTTCTACCACCACGTCCTCTTCCATCACCCGCGGAACGCGCGCTCGGAGTTCCAGGACCGCTATCGCGGCAAGATCAGATGGAGCTACGCGCGGAGGCCGTTCGAGGCGTGGTGCGAGGGCCGCACCGGCTTCCCACTCGTCGACGCCGGCATGCGCCAGCTCCTGCGTGAGGGCTGGATGCACAACCGGGCGCGGCTCGTCGTCGGCTCCTTTCTGACCAAGGACCTGGGGATCGACTGGCGCTGGGGGGAGCGCCATTTCATGCGCCTCTTGATCGATGGCGACGAGGCCAACAACAACGGCAACTGGCAGTGGATCGCCTCCGTCGGCGTCGACCCGCAGCCCGCCTTCCGCCGGATCTACAACCCGGCCCGCCACCAGGAGCGCTATGACCCCGACAACCGCTATGTGCTCCGCTACGTCCCCGAGCTCGAGCGCGTCCCGCCGAAGTACCTGCGCGAGCCGTGGACGATGCCCGAGGAAGTCCAGCACGAGGTGGGCTGCGTGATCGGCGAGGACTACCCGGGGCCGATCGTCGACCACAAGCGCGCCCGCGAGGAGGCGCTCGAGCGCTACCGGGTGTAGCGCCCCGGTTACCTCAGGCCTCGCCGGGAAGGACCGTTTCAATGGCAGCAACGCCTTCACACCCGCGGACGCCGACCGCATAGAATCAGGCGTAAGAACTGGGAATGGCAGAGACGGCCACGATCGAGATCCAAATGCCCCAGATGGGGGAGTCGGTCACCGAGGGGACGATCCTCGAGTGGCACGTCACCGAGGGGCAGGAAGTCGCCGAGGGCGACACCGTCGTCGAGGTGTCCACGGACAAGATCGACGCGGAGGTCCCGGCGCCCGCTGCGGGCGTGATCACGAAGATCCTCGCCCAGCCCGACGACACCGTCGAGGTCGGCCAGGTCCTGGCTCAGATCGACCCGAACGGGAATGCAAACGTTCCGCCCGCCTCCTCGCCTTCGGCTCCGGGGGCGGCCGGGTCAGGCGACGGCAACGGCGGCGGAGCGAACCTCGTCGAAGGCGGCGGCGAGGGCGACGCGGACATCGGCGACGACTCCGCCGGCAGCGACACCCCGCAGCCCGGCCAGACGGAGTCACCGGTATCGACGGCTGACCCGTCCGCCCCCGGAGCCGCAGGCGAGGAGGCGGGCGGAACGTCCGGTATTCAAGCGGAGGCGGACGGAACGTCATTGGTTATTCCGATGCCCGAAATGGGCGAATCGGTGACCGAGGGCACGGTGCTGGAGTGGCACGTCGAGGAGGGCCAGCAGGTCGCCGAGGGCGACACGGTGATCGAGGTCTCGACCGACAAGATCGACGCCGAGGTTCCCGCCCCTGCGGCCGGGACGATCACGAAGCTCCTCGTCAACCCGGACGACACAGTCCAGGTGGGCCAGGCCCTGGCAGAAATGACGACCACGAACGTTCCGCCCGCCTCCTCGCCTTCGCCTCCAGGGGCGGACGGGTCAGGCGAGGGCCCGGCGCCTGTGAGTTCAGAGGGTCGCGCGTCGCCCGTGGCCCGCCGGGTCGCTGCAGCGTCCGGCGTCGACATCGGCTCGATCGCGGGCACCGCGCCCGGCGGGAAGGTGACCAAGGCCGACGTACTCGCGGCCGCCGGCAACGGCGCCACGGCCGCGGGTCCAGCCGCGGCCGCCGGAGAGGCGAAGCCGCTTCGGGGTCCCGCAGCGATGCTCGCGCAGGCGATGGACGCGAGCCGCGAGGTCCCCACCGCCACCTCCTTCCGGACCCTGCCGGTGGACACGCTCGACGCGAAGCGCAAGGCGATCAACGGGGCGCTCAAGGAGCGCGGCATGAAGGTCTCCTTCACCCACCTCGTGGCCTGGGCAATCGTGCAGGCGGCGGCGAGCGAGTGGAGGGTTATGGGCCGCACCTTCGACCTCCAGGAAGGGAAGCCGTTCGTGATCGAGCCCGGCTCGATCAACCTCGGGATCGCGGTCGACGTCGAGCGCAGGGGCGGGCGCAGCCTCATGGTCCCCTGCATCAAGGGCGCCGATCAGATGGACTTCGCCGGCTTTCACGCCGCCTACGAGGACCTGATCACGAAGACGCGCGAGAACAAGCTCACCGCGGACGACTTCCAGGGCACCAACATCTCGCTGACGAATCCGGGCGGCCTCGGCACCGTCGCCTCGGTCCCACGGCTGATGAAGGGCCAGGGGACGATCATCGCCACCGGCTCGATCGCCTACCCGGTCGAGTGGACGCACGCCCCGGCGGAGAAGATCAAGTCGCTCGGCGTTTCGAAGGTGATGACGATGACGTCGACCTACGACCACAGGATCATCCAGGGCGCCGAGTCGGGCTCGTTCCTGCGCAGCATCGACCTCTTGCTCCAGGGCGAAGAGAGCTTCTACGAGTCGGTCGCCGAGGCACTGAAGATCCCGTCGAAAGTGGTCACGGGGGCGCATGCCGCCTCCGCCTCGGCACCACCGCTGGGATCCGGTCCCGCGGCGCCGAGTGGCGCCGTAGTTGCGGCAGAGCCCGACCGCGAGCTGCTTCAGGGCGTCCAGGCCGCAACGTCGCTGTTGAAGGCCTACCGCACCCACGGGCACCTCGCCTCGCGGGTGAACCCGCTCGGCGCGGACCCGAAGGGCGATCCGGCGCTCGAGCCCGAGAACCTCAATCTGACCCCGGAGCTGATGAGCCGCATCCCGGCCTCGATCCTGCGGATCGGGGTCGAGGGCGAGACCCTGCTCGAGGCGTTGCCGCGGATGCGCGACGCCTACTGCGGCACGATCGCCTACCAGATCGAGCACCTCTCCTCCCACCAGCAGCGGATGTGGCTGCGGGAGATGATCGAGACCGGCTCGCACAGGGTCGCGCTCTCGGCCGACGAGAAACGCGCCCTGCTGTCACGGCTGAACGAGGTCTTCCAGTTCGAGCGCTTCGTCCAGAAGGCGTACCTGGGCTCAAAGGTCTTCTCGATCGAGGGGCTCGACGCGACCGTCCCGATGATCGACGAGCTCGTCACGCTCGCCCGGCGCGCCGGCGCCGAAGAGGTCGTACTCGGCATGGCACACCGCGGCCGGGTCAGCGTCCTCGTCCACAATCTCGGCCGCTCCGTCGAGTCGATCCTGGCCGAGTTCGAAGGGGCGAAGGCGCTCGATCGGGTGAAGGCAATCGCCGCGATCCCGCACTCGGGCACCGGCGACGTCAAGTACCACCATGGTGCCGAGGGCATCTTCGAGACCCGCGACGGCGAGGAGATCAAGGTCCGCCTCTACCCCAACCCGAGCCACCTCGAGTTCGTCGACCCGGTTGTCACCGGCGGCGCCCGGGCAGCGCAGACCGAGCACTCGGGCCCGAAGCTGAAGCACAATCCGGCTACGGCGGTCCCGCTGCTCCTCCACGGTGATGCCGCGTTCCCCGGCCAGGGCACGGTCGCCGAGACACTCAACTTGCAGGCCCTCTCCGGCTACTCGACCGGCGGCACGATCCACATCATCACCGACAACCAGGTGGGCTTCACGACCGACCCGGAGCAGGAACGCTCGACCCCGTACGCGGGCGACCTGGCGAAGGGATTCAACTGCCCGATCATCCATGTCAACGCCGACGACGTCGAGGCGTCGATCTCGGCGATGCGCCTGGCGATGGCCTATCGCGAACGCTGGGGCCGCGACGTCGTCATCGACCTGATCGGCTACCGCCGCTACGGCCACAACGAGACCGACGAGCCCGCCTACACGCAGCCGATCCTGACCGCGCGGATCAAGGAGCACCCGCCCGTCTCCGAGATCTATGCGCAGGCGCTGATCAAGGAGGGCATTCTCACGCCCGAGGACGTCGAGGCCGACAGCGCCGAGCGGCAGTCGAACTACTCGACGACGCTCAAGGGGCTCCGGGACAAGATGGAGGCCGGGGACTACGAGGATCCGAGCTCGACCGCGCTCGGCACAGGCGAGCTCGACCGCACGAAGAGCCCCGAGGTCGACACCGCCGTTTCCGAGAAGCGCCTGCGGTCGCTGAACGAGGAGCTGCTGCGGGTTCCCGACAGCTTCACCATCCATCGCAAGCTGCGAAAGCCTTTGCTCGGCAGGATCGAGAAGCTCGACCAGGGGGACATCGAGTACGGCCACGCGGAGGCACTCGCCTTCGCCTCGCTGCTCACCGAGGGCACCCATATCCGGCTCACCGGCCAGGACACGGAGCGCGGCACCTTCTCCCACCGGCACCTCGCCCTGCACGACGAGAACACCGGCCTCAAGTACGTCCCGATCCAGAACCTTTCCGGCGCCCTGGCCCCGTTCGAGCTCCACAACAGTCCGCTCTCGGAGATCGCCTGCCTCGGGTTCGAGTACGGGTACTCGGCGGCGTCGCCGGAGAGCCTGATCCTCTGGGAGGCCCAGTTCGGCGATTTCGCCAACTCCGCGCAGGTGATCATCGACAGCTTCATCGTCGCCGGCGAGTCGAAGTGGGGTCAGACGACGCGGCTGACGCTGCTCCTCCCCCACGGCTACGAGGGCGCCGGGCCCGAGCACTCGAGCGCCCGGATCGAGCGCTTCATCCAGCTCGGCTCGGAGGGCAACATCAGGCTCGCGAACCCGACCACCGCTGCGCAGTACTTCCACCTCCTCCGCCGCCAGGCGCGGATCGCGAAGCCGCGGCCGCTCATCGTCTTCACCCCGAAGGGCCTCCTGCGGCTGAAGGACGCCGCCTCCTCGCTCGAGGAGCTGACCTCGGGCTCGTTCCAGTTCGTCCTCGACGACCCCGAGACGGTGGAGCGCCGGGAGGAGGTCGACCGCCTCGTCCTCTGCAACGGCAAGGTCTACTACGACATCATCCGCCACGATCGCCGTGCGGCGGCGGACACGGTCGCGGTCGGGCGCGTCGAGCTCCTCTACCCGTTCGCCAAGAACGAGCTCAAGAAGCTGATCGCCGAGTACCCGAACTTGAAGAAGATCGTTTGGGCACAGGAGGAGCCGAAGAACATGGGCGCCTGGAGCGTGATGGCGCGCCGGCTCCCCGAGCTCCTGCCCGAGGGCGCCGAGCTCGTCTACGTCGGCCGCCCGCAGCGCTCGAGCCCGTCCGAGGGCTACCCGGCGGCGCACCGCCTGGAGCAGGAACGCATCGTCCTCACCGCCCTAGAGGGCTGACCGCCGCTCATGCGGCGTCCTCCGCGGCTCGCGTGCAGAGCACGCGTCGCCTTGTGCGTCCTTGCATGAGCGGCGGTCCCGCTTCTATTTCTTGCGGATCCTGAAGGCGGCGCGAGCCGGGGACGGGTCGATCGCGCCGTCGTCGGCGGACTGCGCCGCGATCTCGATCTCGTGCTTGCCGGCCTTGCGGACGCGGAACTTCGCAGGGCTCTTGCAGAGCTTCCAGGTTTTTCCGTCGAGCCGGCACACGAATCCCGCGCCGGCCTCGTCGGATCGCATCGTCACCTTGGGCGTCGTGTCGGCGCTGCTGCGCGCGGGGCCCTTGCGGATCTTCGTCTGCGGGAAGTCGCCCTTGCCGGGCCAGGTGCCGTCACCGAGGGCCTGGGCGTGTCGGGCATAGGTCAGCTCCTCGGTCCCCGTCGTGAAGCTGAACGTGTGCGGATAGGTGAGGCCGAGCCCGGAGAACGCCAGTTGCCCCGTATAGGTGGCGTTTGGCTCGAGCGGCTGCTCAGGGACGATGTAGCCCATTGGCGCCGGCACCCAGATCCCGTGGTCGACCAGCGCGGTGGAGTCGATCCACCGGACCGCAACCGGACCCGACGGCCCTGTCAGCGCCACATCGACGAGCCGCATCTGATGGCGAATCTCGTTGAGCGCCGTATTGACCTCGCCATGAAGGAAGGCGTAGATGTACGGGCCGGTGATCGCATCGCCGGGGAGGCCGGCAGCTTGACCCGGCGTCATCGGGATCTCGCCGGTCTGCATCGCGCGATAGAACCCGGTGACCCCGTTCCCGGGATACGTGTAGACCTGCGGGACCGCCGGCGGGGTGCGCACCCCGCCCGTCCAGCCACACTGTCCCGTCGGCTCTCCCGGGCTCGCGGCATAGATGCCGAGATGGGTGATCTGCGGCTCGAGCAGCGCCGCGAGGTGGATCGGTGACTGCTCCCAGTAGTTCTGGAACTCCCAGTCGAACTGGGCGCCGCCGAGGACCGAGGACTGCCCCGCCGTCCTGCCCAGCGGCGTGTAGTAGGGGCTCTTGGGGTCCTCATCGTGGAGCAGGTTGACCTCGTGCCGCGTGTAGATCGCGTGCCTGAAGCACCCTCGGGCCTTCTTCTTGTCGAGCACGAGGTCGCCGGGAATCCCGCTGGCGGCGCGCTGCTCGTTGATCAACTCGACAGCCCGCTGAGGCGTGACACCAGCCGCGGGCGTGACGACGCTCAGCAGCGCCCCCACGGCGATGCTGATGACGGCGACAGTTCCCCCCAGCCGGTGCACCGCGGCGGAACCTACCGTCTACCGATGACGCCTACAACCCCCAACCGCGCCGAAGCACCGTGGGCACGGCGCTTCGACGCGTCGGAGGAAACAGGGGAACTCAGGTGACGGCTGCGCGACGGATCACCGCCGCGACGAACGCCTCGCCGCACTCGGGGCACGCCCGTATGCGAGCCCAGGACTGCCGCTCACTCCCGCACGAGCCGCAGTGGTAGTGGCGCTCGAAGCCGACCAGCCGGCGCGCTTGTTGCGCGACGGCGGACGAGCTTCTCAAGGTCCGTCCCGTCGTCGTTCCCCTGGTATCGATCATGGTGCGATCTTGCCGTTCGGCGGCGGCGATCACCATGGACCGCTGTCCACACCTGCACCCTCCGGCTTGTACGAACGGGTGGAACCAGGCCCGACTGCGCTATCACCCGCGCCGTGAGCGCCCGCACCGAAGAAGGCCTGCGACGGCCCGTTCCCGGGCGGCTCTTCGCCTGGACGAAGGCCGCATCCTGGTTCGAGCTCACGCTCTTCGCCGGCCTCTTGATCGTCTGGCTCGCGCCGGGACTCGAACACGAGACGTTCCTCTTCGGCCTCGCCCATGGGATCGGCTTCATCGCCCTGGCGCTGCTCGTGCTCGTGACCGTGCTGCGTCACCAGGCGCCGTACACGCTGCTCGCGGCCACGCTTACCCCGGTCGGCCCCGTCGGTTCGGTGCTCGCGATTGCGCATATCGAGCGCAAAGACGCAGCGTTTAGTGGCGGTCCCGGCGGGGGTAGTAACCACGCATAGGGGCCAGGACAGTTACCAAAGGGGGCTCCGCACCTGCATGGGGCGGGCCGCGTGACCCCCTTCGCGGTCCCGCCCCTCCTTTATCGGAGAGGCGGGGAGATCCTTTGAGAAGTAGTTGGCGGGGCGGGGCCGCGGGAGGCAGGGGGTCCGCACGGCCCACGCCACCGCCAGCGCGTCGGTAGCCAGGGAGGGATGCCGACGCGATCGTCCCCGGAGGCGGGACTGGCCGGGGACGAGTTTTATGTAAGAGAAATAGCCCTCCCGCTGGGCTCGGGGTCATTCTGACCCATCGCAAGTATTGGTGTCAACCACCACCCGCGCGCAATGCCAGCTGCCCCCTTCACTGCGGTCGAGCCTACCGCCGATCGGGCGGATGTCAATGCCCAAAATGTCTCCGCTTAGCGGAGGTCGCGAAGCACTCGGTGCAGGATGCCGCCGTTGCGGTAGTAGCTGATCTCGTTCGGCGTGTCCAATCTCACCGTCGCCTCGAACGACGAGTCGCCCGCCGCTATCTCGACCGTCTTGGCGTCGCCGTTTTGCAGATCCCCGACGTCGAAGGTTTCCTCACCCGTGAGACCGAGTGAGTCGGCGGTCTCGCCGTCGGGGAACTGGAGCGGGAGGACGCCCATTCCGATCAGGTTGGAGCGGTGGATGCGCTCGAAGGTCTCGGCGATCACGGCACGCACCCCGAGCAGCGCGGTGCCCTTGGCGGCCCAGTCACGTGAGGATCCCGAGCCGTACTCCTTGCCTGCGAGGACGACGAGCGGCCGTTCGTCCTCGGCGTAGGCCATCGCCGCGTCGTAGATCGTCGTCTCCTCGCCACCGGGAAACGCGCGGGTAAAGCCGCCCTCCCGGTCGACGAGCTTGTTTCGCAGGCGGACGTTGGCGAAGGTGCCCCGGATCATCACCTCGTGGTTGCCGCGCCGTGAGCCGTAGGAGTTGAAGTCGCGCGGCTCGACGCCGTTGTCGATCAGCCAGCGGCCGGCCGGTGAGTCCTTCTTGATCGCGCCGGCGGGCGAGATGTGGTCCGTGGTGACGCTGTCGCCGAGGACGGCGAGCACGCGGGCGCCCTCGATCGGCTCGACCGGGGCCGGCTCGGCATCCATTCCCTCGAAGAAGCTCGGCTTGCGGACGTAGGTCGAGTCGGGCCAGGTGTAGCGATCGCCGTCCGGGGTGTCGAGGCCGCGCCACCGCTGATCGCCGGTGAAGACGTCGGCGTAGCTCTGCTCGAACATCTCCTGGCGCACCGCGTCCTCGATCGTCGCCTTGATCTCCTCCGAGCTCGGCCACAGATCCGAGAGATGCACCGGGTTGCCGTCGGAGTCGGTGCCGATCTCCTCCGTGGTGAGGTCCACGTCCATCCGGCCGGCGAGCGCGTAGGCGACGCAGAGCGGCGGCGAGGCGAGGTAGTTGTTGCGCACATCCTGCTGGATCCGGCCCTCGAAGTTGCGGTTGCCGGAGAGCACCGAGCAGACGACGAGGTCCTTCTCGTTGACCGCCTCCGAGATCGCCTCCGGCAGCGGTCCCGAGTTGCCGATGCAGGTCGTGCAGCCGTAGCCGACCAGGTTGAAGCCGAGCTTGTCGAGGTACTCGTCGAGCCCGGAGCGCTCGAGGTAGTCGGTGACCACGGTCGATCCGGGAGCGAGGGACGTCTTCACCCATGGCTTCGAGGAGAGGCCGCGCTCGACCGCCTTCTTCGCCAGCAGGCCGGCGCCGATCATCACCGAGGGATTCGACGTGTTGGTGCAGCTCGTGATCGCGGCGATCACGACCTGGCCGTGGTCGATCTCGGTCTCGGTCCCGTCCTCGAGCGTGACCGGGACCGGGTCGGCCTTGGGCCTCGCGGTGGCCGTCGCGCCCTCGCCCGAATGCGCCGCGTCGATCGCGTGCGGCTTGCCCGCCGCTTCCTCGTGATCCTCCGCCGGCGAGTCGGAGGCCGGAAACGACTCCTCGATCGCCTTGTCGCGCCCGTTGCCAAGCGCCTCGGCGGCACCTGAGTTGAACTCGGCGAGCGACTCGATGAAGGCGTCCTTGGCATTCGAGAGCGCGATCCGATCCTGCGGTCGCTTTGGGCCCGCGATCGACGGCACGACCGAGTCCAGATCGAGCTCGAGCGTCTCGGAGAACGTCGGATCCTCGGAGTCCTCGTCGTGGAACATGCCCTGCTCGCGGGCGTAGGCGTCGACGAGCTCGATCGTCTCCGTCGGCCTGCCGGTGAACTCCAGATAGCGGAGGGTCTCGCGGTCGACGGGGAAGATGGCGCAGGTGGACCCGAACTCGGGCGACATGTTCCCGATCGTCGCCCTGTCGGCGAGGCCGAGGGTGTGCAGGCCGGGGCCGAAGAACTCGACGAACTTCCCGACGACGCCGCGCTCGCGGAGCATCTCGGTGACGGTGAGGACGAGGTCGGTGGCGGTCGCGCCCTCGGGCAGCTCGCCCGAGAGCTTGAAGCCGATCACCTGCGGGAGCAACATCGAGATCGGCTGGCCGAGCATCGCCGCCTCGGCCTCGATCCCGCCCACGCCCCAGCCGAGCACGCCGAGGCCGTTGACCATCGTCGTGTGCGAGTCGGTGCCGACGAGCGTGTCGGGATAGGCCTGGGTGACGCCGTCGAGCTCGCGGCTGAAGACGACCTCGCTCAGGTACTCGAGGTTCACCTGATGGCAGATCCCGGTGGCCGGCGGGACGACGCGGAAGTTGTCGAACGCCTGCTGGCCCCAGCGCAGGAATCCGTAGCGCTCGCCGTTTCGCTCGTAGTCGCGATCGGCGTTGATGTCGAATGCCTTCGCGTTGCCGAACGCATCGACCTGGACGGAGTGGTCGATGACCAGGTCGACCGGGACGAGCGGGTTGATCTTCGCCGCGTCCGATCCGAGCTCCTCCATCGCGTCGCGCATCGCCGCCAGGTCGACGATCGCCGGGACGCCCGTGAAGTCCTGCATGAGCACGCGGGCCGGCGAGAACGGGATCTCGTCGGCCGGCTCGGCGTTCGCGTCCCAGGCCGCGATCGTCTCGATCGCCTCCTTCGTCACCGCCTCGCCGTCCTCGAGCCGCAGCGCGTTCTCCAGCAGCACCTTGAGCGAGTACGGAAGCCGGGCGACATCGAACTTCTCTTGGAGCGAGTCGAGGCGGAAGACCTCGTACTCGCGTGCGGACACCGACAGCGTGGACTTGGCGGAGAAGGAATCGCTCATCGCTCGATTATCCCGTACCCGGCCTTCCGGCCCGGGAACGGCGCTCAGTCGAGCCGGCCCGTCGCGCGGGCGGCGATGCCAGGGAAATGGTGGGCGAAGCTCGCCATCTCGCGCTGGCGGAAGGGTGCGACGTCGACCTCTCCGCGGTCCTTCTCGATCGCGTCGGCAACGGCCTCGCCGACCTCCTCCGGGGCCGACGTGCCGAGGTTCATCGGCGGCTTCGCACCGGAGTCGGCGAACATGCCGGCGTCGCGGACGAAGCCGGGGTTGATGACGCTGGCGCCGACCCCGTCGCGGGTGAGGTCCTGCCGCAGGCCCAGGGCGAACGCGCGCAGGCCGGCCTTCGTGCCGCCGTAGACAGCGTGGCGAGAGGAGGCCGCCTTGCCCGCGAGCGAGGCGATGAAGACGATGTGGCCCTCGCCCCTGGCCCGCAGGGAGGGAGCGATGTCGCGGGCCATCAGAATCGGCGCCTCGAAGTTGACGCGCAGGATCTTCTCGACCTGGCCGGGCTCGAACCCGTCAACCTTGCCGGTGCCGCCCAGCCCGGCGTTGAGGACCGCGCCCTCGATCTCCCCGGCCGCCGAGACGAGCTCGCCACCGGCGCCCGGCTCGGCGAGGTCCGCGGCGGCGACCCGGTGGCCGGAGCCGGCGAGGCCGGCGGCCATCTCGTTCAGAGCCGCCTCGTCGCGGGCGCTCAGGACGAGCGTCGCTCCGCGGCGGGCGAGTGAGTCGGCGATCGCGCGGCCGAGGCCTCCGGTCGCGCCGGTGAGAAGGATCGTCTTCCCGGAGAGGTCCACTAACGCTTCTCGGTCTGCCCCGAGGCAACCTCGTCGGCGACGCGGGTAGCGAGCCCGCCGGCGAGCTTGCCGGAGATCTCGGGAAAGTTTGCGGCGAAGCGCCCGAGCGCCTGCTGGCGAAGCGGAGCGACCGTGACCTCGCTGCGGTTGCGCTCGATCGCGCTGACCACCGCACTGCCGACCTGCTCGGGCTTGCCGGTGCCCATCAGGGGCGGCGCCGAGGCGCCGGAGTCCGCGAACATCCCGGCCGCCCGGATTGCACCAGGTGAGACCACCGAGACGCCAACACCGGACCCGCGCGTGTCCTCGCGCAGGCAGAAGGCGAACCCGCGCAGGCCGAACTTGGTCGCGGCATAGAGCGACGCGCGCGCCGTGGGAGCCTTGCCGGAGATCGACGAGATGTAGACGAAGTGGCCGGAGCCGCGCTCGGCGAACCGCGGCACCAGCTCGCGGGTCATCCGGATCGGCGCCTCGAGGTTCACCCGCAGCGCCCGGCCGAGCTGCTCCTGTGTGTAGCTGTCGAGCTTTCCCGACGCAGGCAGCGCAGCGTTGGCGACCAGGACGTCGAGCTCGCCGGCGGCCTCGAGCAGCTCGAGATCGGCGCCCTCTTCCGCGAGGTCGCTGACGATCGTCCGATGGCCGCTGCCGGGGAGGGCGATCGCGAGCGCGTCCAGCTCCTCCTGCTTTCGCGAGCTCAGGATCAGCGTCGCCCCACGCTCGGCGAGCGCCGCCGCGATTGCCTGGCCGAGACCACCGGTGGCGCCGGTGAGCAGGGCGTTCTTCCCCCGTAGTTCCACGGCGTGCAACGTAGCCCATAGAGTCCGCCGCCGTGTCCGCACGTGCCACTGGCGGAGTGAACCGAGGGGAGCGGGTACTCGCAGCCGCGCTCGTCGCCGCCGCGATTGGGCTCGGGCCGCTCGCCTCGCCGGCTCTCGGGACGCCGCCCTCCGATCCCGTGTGCGTTGTGTCTGGGATCGGAACAACCGGGTTGCTCCTCGTCGGTGGCGCGCTGCCCACTCCCGACGAGCTTGCCGGACAGGCGGGCGGCTTCGGTCCGCCGGCGCCGCCCGAGGTGGCAGCGAGCCTGCCCGAGCGCGTCGTCTTTCGCACCCGACGTGAGACCTTCGGCGAGTTCCACGCCTTCGCGTTGCGCGATGGAAACATCTACGTGCGCAGAGCGGAGGAGGGAAGGAGCCCGGCGGGCACCGGATGGCATCAGCTCGAGTTGCCGGCGTGCCTTGCCGGCAAGGTGCGAGCGATCTCCGCGGACCACCACCTCCTGCTCGCGCTCGGCGACGAGGGGCAGATCTACTCGCATGACATGCCGGACGGCGACATCTCGCCCGAGCGGTGGACATGGCGCTGGGGGCCGTACTTCTGGACTGGCAGTGGAATGCGAATGCCCGTCGACGTGCGCCAATGGGCGACGTCGGAGTTCACCTCGGCGGAATCGTTCACGGACATGTCCGGCCGCAGCCAGCATCCGATCGGCGTCGCCACCGTCTACCTCCTGCGCGGCAACGGGCGGATCACCTACATCGATCCGTGGCTTCCGAACGACGAGAGCCGCGCGGTCTGCACCCCGCGGCGCAACACGACACCTCTCGCGGGGCTCTCGGGCAGCGGCTCAACCGTGTTCGCGGTGAGCAGGCGGGGCGAGCTCTTCACCCGTCTCTACGACTTCGACTCGAGCGGCGCCAACACGTTCCTCGGCACGTACTCCTGGGAACAGGGCCGCCCGCCCGACGATCGGCGCTGGCAGCTTCCCGCGCCGGGCTGGATCCGCCACCGCCGCCCGCCCGGGCTGGTCACGGACCGCGTCTCGATCTCGAAGTCGGGGCCGGATGCTTCGGATCGCGTGCTGCGGATCGCCGGGCGCAAGCGCGCGGGCGGACGTAGCGGCTACTGGGAGAAGTCGATCGGCGCGCGGGGACGGCAAGCGTGGCGGTTCGTCTCGATCGGCGGGCCGCTCGCGGGCAAGCGCCTCCATTCCCGCGCGTTCCGGCCCGTCACCGAGCCCGACGACCGCCGCTACTCGGGCAGCGTCGCCGAGGCGCCGGCGGTGGTGCCCGACTTCAACCCGGAGTGCTCCCCGGCGAGACTCCGCGTCCACGTCGCCCCGGGGCGGCGGCTCGATCTCATCCTGCATTCGAGCGATGCCCTGCGCCAGGAGCCGCGCGGGCCCGGCCTCGACGACAGCCCGCGCGAGTACAACGGGGCGATCGAGATCCCGCTGCGGACCTTCCGCCGCCTCGACGAGGCCGATCCACGAGTGCGCGCGTGGGTCGAAGAGCACCTCGACGGGCGGTTTACGACGGCGCCGCTCGCGGTCACGGAGACCCGGATGCGCTTCCTCGCACAGTGCTGGGAGCTGACCCTGAACGGCGCTCCCGCGCGGCCGGACAAGGCCGTCATCCCGCCCGACATCGCCGCGGTCTTCCTCCGCTTCACCGAGAGCCTCGAGGACGAGCACGACCAGCTCCCTTGCTGAGCGGCGCCGGCGAAGCGCCACGGAGAGCTCGGAGGCTGTATCGGCGTGCGATTACGGCGCTGGAACTACGCTGCCGGGCGTGATCCGCCGCCTCCTCGTCTTGGTGCCGCTCGCCCTGGCCGCAATGCAAGCCTCCGCCGGTGCGACCGTGCTCGAGGCGCAGGACGTCCTCCCGCCCGGCCAGAGTGGCTACGTCTCGATCGGCGGGGTCCTCAGCGGCACCGGGTCACCGCACCTGACCGACCAGATCCCGCTCTTCAACAGCTTCGGCTACAAGGACCACACCTACGACCAGCCCGGTGAGACGACGACCCCGCGACCCGGCGTCCAGATCACCCGTGACTCCTACGGCGTCCCCGCGATCACCGGGCAAAGCGACTACAACGCGTGGTGGGGCGTCGGATACGCGGTCGCGGAGGACCGCCTCTTCGAGCTCGAGCTCTTCCGCCGCGCGACCTCGGGGCGGCTCGCCGACATCCTCGGCTCCGGCTACCTCGACGACGACCTGATCGCGCGCCGCGACTACTACACCGATCCCGAGATCGACGCGATGCTGGCGCAGGTGCCGGCGAGCCTGATCAGCCGCGCCGAGGCATACCGTGACGGCGTCAACGCCTACATCGACCTCGTCACCGGCGCGGGCGCGGGCGCGGGCGAGCTACCCGGCGAGTTCGTCGCGCTCGGCGCACTTCCGATCGACGACTGGACGCTGCGCGACACGGCGCGCGTCGGCGTCTTCCTCGCCCGCACCGTTCCCTCCGGGGACGGCAACGAGCTCGCGAACGCGCTCGCCCTCGCTGACATCGGAGCGAAGGGATTCGATCGCCTGCACCCGATCCGCACCGCGGGACGGCGGACGACGGTGCCACCGTCGGAGGGCAGGTTCCCCGCGCAGCCGGGACGCACACGGCGCGACGAGCGGATCGGGCTGACGAAATCACAGGCCTACCTGGACAAGCTCGATCTCGCCGGCCTCACCGACACCGCCACCCAGGTGCCGGCGAGCGCCGGACGCCCCGGCGCGGACCTGGCGCGCCTGCTTCCCACCGGCGGATCCTTCATGTGGGCAATCCGCGACAAGAAGACCGGGCGCTCCTACCTCTACAACGGCCCTCAGCTCGGCTTCCAGATTCCCGAGCTCTTCGTGGAGTTCGAGCTCCACTCGCCGACGCAGCCGAACCTCCGTGGCGTGAGCGCACCGGGCATCCCGCTCGTCGGGATCGGCCACAACGGCGACATGGCCTGGGGGTTCACCTCTGGCCTCTCCGACGAGGACGACCTCTACGTCGAGAAGCTCACCGGCCCAGAGACCTACGAGTTCAGGGGAGAGCAGCGCCGGATGGAGTGCCGCGACGAGACCTTCACGTGGAACACGCCCGTAACCGACCTCCCCGACCTGATCCAGAACCCGGGCGCGCCGTCGGGGCAGGCGACGGAGCGCATCTGCCGCACCGTTCACGGGCCGGTCCAGTACACCGGCGACGGCATCGCGCTCGCGCGCCGCTACGCGATCTGGAAGCGCGAACTCGAGAGCATCGTCGGCATCGGCCTGCTCAACGATGCGGACACCGTCCACGAAGTCGACAAGGCGCTCCTCGAGGTGACCTGGAACGAGAACGTGATCGCCGCCGACTCGAACGGCGGCATCGGCTACTGGCACCCCGGCCTTCACCCGCTGCGCCCCCTCAAGTGGGACGATCGGCTGCCCTACCCGGGCGACGGCCGGGCGGAATGGCGCGGCCTCCTTCCCCGCCGCAAGACTCCGCACGTGATCAACCCGAAGCAGGGCTGGCTGACGAACTGGAACAACCCTCCGTCGATCGGGTGGACGAACGGCGACGGAGTCGCACGCGAGCGGCTCACCGGGTCCTTCCACCGGGTCCGGCTGCTGCAGAAGCTGGTCGCCAAGGTTGCCCGCAACCCGAGCTACGAGGCCTCGACCGCGATCGTTCGCACGTCGGGGACTACCGCGCAGCAGTTCCCGTTCGCGAGACGCCGGCTGCGTGAGGCCGCGAAGGGGGCGAAGGGCGCGGCGGCACAGACGCTCGCCGCGCTGCTGGCGTGGAACGGCAACTACGCGGAGGCCGACGCGGCCGGGACCGTCGATCCCGGCGTCGCGATCTGGGAGGAGCTGAAGGAGCGCCTCGAGGGAATCGCGCTAAGGCCCTACGGCGAGGCCGGGGAGGTGCTCGCGGGATCGACGGGGTCCTCACACGAGTTCGACATCACCAACGGCGAGGCCCTCGCGCTCCGCACGCTCGGCGCCGGCGCGATCCGGCGCGCCGCCGCCGGCACTGCGGGCGCGCTCGCCGGCCGCTTCGGCTCGCCCGACCCGGCGACCTGGCGCGAGCCGCGGCGCATGTACGAGGTCACGGCGCAGGGCGCCGGCTCCTCACCCGACCTCCCGTTCATGGACCGCGGGACTTGGGAGCAGTCGGTCGCGCTCGGCAAGTAGCCCCTTCGGCCAGGCGGACCTCGGCTAGGCTCCACCGCGATGAAGCTCTATATCTGCTGGGGCACCTTCCAGACGCCGCGGCCCGGAGGGCATCCCTGCGCGAACGCCTACAACGCCCTGCGCGAGGCCGGCCACGATCCGGAGGTCGTCAAGGTCCACGGACTCGGAGTCGGCCCGAAGATGCTCAACGTGATGACCGACGGCCGCCGCGAGGTCGAGGAGCTGACGGGCCAGCGGACGGTCCCCGTCCTGACCACCGACGACGGCGAGACGATCACCGACTCGAAGAAGATCATCGAGTGGGCTGAGAAGAACCCTGCAATCGCCCTGAACACATAACGTCCCGCCCGCCTCCACGGCTTCGCTCCGGGGGCGGCCGGGTCAGCCGGCGGGACGACCTTCTACGCCTAGCTTGTGCTTATCGATACGTATTTGTGAGCAGGTGTTGTCGATATGCGGTCGAGTTGTGTAAGGTGCCGCAATTCGATAACCGGTAAAGCCGAGTCCCACGCCTCCCTCAAGTCATAGAGGGAGAGTGCGGGAACGGGGGAACCATCTGTTTGGGGCGAATCCCACCACCCGGTGGGGGCGCAGGCTTCTTCAGCGCCAGCCCGTCAGCTAACCCCGTAGGCCGACGAAGGAGACCGTTCCGTTGCCCTACAAGACCCTACGCACCACCTGTCTGGCGCTGACCATCGCTGCCGCGCTGGCTCTGCTCCCTGCCCAGGCGACGGCCGGCAACGGTGGCATCGACACCACCGGGTCCGACGCGCCCACGGGCCCGAGCGCGAAGCTCGTCGACGGGAAGGCCATTGCGCCGGTGGGCGCACCGCAGAAGGTCGTGCGCGCGATCAACGCCGCGAACCGCATCGTCCTCGACCGCCCCTACTGCCTCGGCGGCGGGCACGCCGCCTGGCAATCGCGCTGCTACGACTGCTCGGGGACGGTCAGCTACGCGCTCGGCAAGCCGGGCGCCCGCCTCGTCGCCGCCCCGATGCCCTCGGGCGGGTACATGAAGTGGGGCGAGCCGGGTCGGGGCGAGTGGATCACCGTCTACGCCAACGGCGGCCACGTCTACACCGTGATCGCCGGCCTCCGCCTCGACACGTCGATGACCGACGGCGACGGCCCGGGCTGGAGCGAGTTGCCGCGGGCCTCCAAGGGCTTCAGCATCCGCCACCCCGTCGGCCTCTGACGGCGCGCGGGGGCCGACCCCGCGAGACAAGGGCGATCGCGATCTCTACTAGCGGCTTGAGCTGATCGAATAGGGGCAACGCCCATGGCCCGCCACAATTGGCGGGTCGTGACGGTTGAGGAGCGGGACTCACCCGCACAGGAGCGGGTCGAGCCCGCGCACGAGGACGCGGCGGCCTCTCGGCGCGAGAACTACCGGGCGGGCCTGAAGCTGGGAATCCCCTACGCGGCCGCCGGACTCCTGCTCGCGATCTCGTTCGGCGTCGTCGCCGAGCCCCTGATGGGCAAGGTCGCGCCGATCGTCATGTCGGCACTCGTCTTCGCCGGCTCGGCACAGTTCGCCGCTGCGGCCGTATTGACCGCGGGAGGCAGCGCGGTGGCAGCGATCGCCGCCGGGATCCTCCTCAACCTCCGCTACGTGCCCATGGGCATCGCCCTCGCCCCCGCGCTGCGTGGCGGGCCGCTGAGGCGGGCGGCGGTCGGGCAGGCGATGATCGACTTCTCATGGGCGGCCTCGAACCGCGGCGGGGGGCACTTCGATCCCGACTACATGCTCGGGGCCACCACGCCGTCCTATCCCTGCTGGGTCGCCGGCACTGCGATCGGGGTCTTCGCCGGCGATGCGATCGGCGATCCCGGCGCCTACGGACTCGACGTGATCTTCCCGGCCTTCTTCCTCTGCCTCCTCTATGAGGGCGAGCTCGGCCCGGGCATGCCACGGCTCGTGGCCACGCTCGGCGCGCTCATCGCCCTCGTGCTGATCCCGTTCACGCCTGCGGGTGTGCCCGTGATCGCCGCTTCGGCGACCGCGCTTCTCGGGCTGCAGGGGGCAAAGCGATGACCGAGGTCTGGATCACGATTGCCGTGCTGACCGTGACCACGGCGTTGATCCGTGCGAGTGGGCCCGTGCTGCTGGGCGGCCGCGACCTCCCTCCCCGCTTCCAGGGGGTGATCGCGCTGCTGGCCCCGGCACTGCTGGCCGCGCTCGTCGCGGTGGAGACGTTCGGGGCGCCGGCCGGTGGGGAGTACGAGCTCGACGCCGGCGTGTTCGGCATCGGGGCAGCCGCCCTCGCTCTCCTCGCCGGGGCGAAGATGCTCTCCGTGGTCGCAATCGCCGCGATCGTGACGGCCCTGATTCGCCTCGTCGGATAGAACGCTGCGCCGGTCCGGCGCATCCTGGAGGCGATCTTTGTCCAGGGGCGGGCTTCCGCGTCCTGGACGGTTCGCATAAGGTCAAAGTACGTGGTACATCCGTCCTTCTTGTACGCAGTGGAGTAGCGAGGTGGCCCCGCTGGCCGAGACGACCGAAGCGGGCCCTGGCGGCTCGGCGCCCGGCACGCCCGACATCAGGCTCACCGGCGTCCGCAAGGTCTACGGGGACGTCATCGCCGTCGCGGGGGTCGACCTCGAGGTCGCTGCGGGCGAGTTCTTCACCATGCTCGGCCCGTCGGGGTCGGGGAAGACGACGACGCTGCGGATGATCGCCGGGTTCGAGCTCCCCGATGCGGGCACGATCGAGCTCGCGGGCGTCGACGTCGGCAAGCTGCCCGCCTACGACCGCGAGGTCAACACGGTCTTTCAGGACTACGCGCTCTTCCCGCACATGACGGTGGCCGAGAACGTCGAGTACGGGATGCGCGTTCGCCGGGTCGACAAGGGCGAGCGGGCGCGCCGTCGCGACGAGGCGCTCGAGATGGTGCGGCTGAGCGGTTACGGCCAGCGCAGGCCCGCCGAGCTCTCGGGCGGCCAGCGACAGCGGGTCGCCCTGGCGCGCTCCATCGTCAACCGCCCCCGCGTCCTGCTCCTCGACGAGCCGCTCGGCGCCCTCGACCTGAAGCTTCGCGAGCAGATGCAGATCGAGCTCAAGCAGATCCAGGGCGAGGTCGGGATCACGTTCGTGTACGTCACCCACGACCAGGACGAGGCGCTGACGATGTCGGATCGGATCGCCGTCTTCAACGACGGTGGGATCGAGCAGGTCGGGCCGCCGGCGGAGGTCTACGAGAAGCCCGCCAACGACTTCGTCGCCTCGTTCGTCGGGGTGTCGAACCTGCTCGAGCGCGACGGCAAGCGGTACACGATCAGGCCGGAGAAGATCCGGCTCGTAGAGCCGGGCGAGGACGCCGCCGGCATGCACACGGAGAAGGGGCGAATCAAGAACGTCGCCTATGCGGGAATGATCACCCGCTACCTGGTCGCGCTCGACGCGGGTGGAGAGATTCAAGTCGTCCGTCAGAACCTCGAGACGTCGTCTGCGGACGCGCTCGACAAAGTCGGATTGGAACTGGTCGTCGCATGGCGGTCAGAACACACCGTCGCGGTCTCGTCCGCGATCGAGAGAGGGGAAATCGATGCGTAGTTCCCGAGGAAACCCAGCGAGGATGGCTTGGCTGATCCTGATCGGCCTCGTCGTCTTCCTTGTCGGCTTCGGCGCCGGTTGCGGCGACGACGATGAGGGAGACAGCACGTCCGCTTCGACCGAGGAGAGCGATCTTCCGACCGAGGTGGGCGAGGGCGAGGGTGAGCTGAACCTGGTCGCCTGGGCCGGTTACACCGAGGACGGTTCGACCGATCCGGATGTCGACTGGGTCACGGACTTCGAGAAGGAGACCGGCTGCCAGGTCAACGTGAAGACCGGCAACACCTCCGACGAGATGGTGACGCTGATGCGCAGCGGCGGCTACGACGGCGTCTCGGCGTCGGGCGACGCGACCACGCGCTTGATCGAGGGCGGCGACGTCTCCCCGGTCAACACCGACCTGATCCCGAACTATGCCGACGTCTACGACGCGCTCAAGGAGCAGGACTTCAACTCGGTCGACGGGCAGATGTACGGAGTCCCGCACGGCCGCGGCTCGAACCTGCTCATGTACGACCCCGACGAGGTCAGCCCGGCGCCGACGTCGTGGGACGTCGTCTTCGACAACGCCGCCGACTACAGCGGCCAGGTGACCGCGTACGACAACCCGATCTACATCGCGGACGCGGCGCTGTATCTGCGCGAACATCAGCCGGACCTCGGGATCGAGGATCCGTATGCGCTCGACCAGGAGCAGTTCGACGCGGCACTCGAGTTGCTCAAGGCCCAGTCCGAGCACGTCGGCGAGTACTGGTCCGACTACACCAAGGAGATCAGCGCCTTCGCCAACGGCGATTCCTCCGTCGGTACCACGTGGCAGGTGATCAACAACCTGCTCGTCGCCGATGGCGGCAAGGAAGAGGTCGTCCTCCCCGAGGAGGGTGCGACCGGCTGGTCCGACACCTGGATGATCAGCTCCGAGGCCGAGCATCCGAATTGCATGTACATGTGGATGGACCACATCATCAGCCCGGAGGCGAACGCCGCCGTGGCCGCATGGTTCGGAGAAGCGCCCTCGAACGCGAAGGCGTGCGACGAGATCACGAAGCTCCCGGCCGCCTACGGCGCGGATCCGAAGCACTGCGAGATCTACCACGCCGATGACGAGACGTTCTTCGACCAGATCGAGTTCTGGAAGACGCCCGTCTCCGACTGCGGCGACGATCGCGGCGAGGAGTGCAAGACCTACGACGAGTGGGTCCAGGGCTGGAACGAGGTCAAGGGATAGAGGCCACGTCCGCGCGGAAGGGGTCGGCGGGCCATCGGCTCGCCGGCCTCTTCACCGGGCGTCCCCGGCTACAGGTAGGGGCGCTCCTGGCCGGCCCTGTGGGCTGGCTGGTCGTCGGCTACCTGGGCTCGCTCGCAGTTCTGCTGATCACGAGCTTCTGGACGCTCGGGGAGCTGAGCGGCGAGATCGAGAAGACCTGGACGCTGGACAACTTCAAGGACGTCTTCACCACCGACGTCTACCGCGACGTCACCTTCCGCACCATCCTGATCGCGGCCGCGGTGACGGTCACCGACGCGCTGCTGGCCTTCCCGATCGCGTTCTACATGGCGAAGATCGCCGGGCCGAAGATGCGCGGATTCCTCGTCGTCGCCGTGCTGATGCCGCTCTGGTCGGCATACCTGGTGAAGGCGTTCGCCTGGCGCGGGATCTTGAGCCAGGAGGGCGTTCTCAACTGGGCCCTCGACCCACTCGGGCTCGAGGGGCCCGGCTACGGCCTCGTCGCCGTCTGGCTGGTGATGAGCTACATCTGGCTCCCGTTCATGATCATCCCGATCTACGCGGGCATGGAGCGGATCCCGGACAGCCTGTTGAGCGCGTCCGAGGACATGGGCGCGAAGCCGGGGACCACCTTCCGCCGGGTGATCTGGCCGCTCGTCCTTCCGGCCGTCGTGGCAGGGTCGATCTTCACCTTCTCGCTCACCCTCGGCGACTTCATCACCCCCGATCTGGTCGGGTCCGGCGAGCAGTTCATCGGCACTGTCGTCTACGACAACTTCAACGTCGACCTCCCGTTCGCGGCGGCCTTCACCACGGTCCCGATCGTGATCATGTTGGTCTACCTGCTCGTCGCTAGACGCCTGGGAGCGTTCGAGCACTTGTGAGCGCGAAGCGGGGACAAGAGAGCCGATGTTCGGCGCGTAGCGCGATCCAATTTGTTCGATGAGGCTCTCGCGACGCTCACAACTGCTGCTCAGGCTCGGGACCGGGCTCACGCTCGCGTTCATCTACGTACCGCTGTTCATCGTCGTCGTCTACGCCTTCAGCGAGGCGCGAACGTTCGAGTGGCCGCCGCCCGGCTTCACGCTCGAGTGGTTCGAGAGGGCGCTCGAGAGCACGGGCGCGCGCGACGCCTTCCTCTACTCGGTGAAGGTCGGCATGCTTGCGACCGCCGTCGCCCTCGTCCTCGGAACGCTGGCATCGATGGCGGTCGCCCGGCATCGCTTCTTCGGCCGCGAGACGATCTCGTTCCTGGTCATCATCCCGATTGCGCTCCCGGGCATCGTCACCGCGATCGCCCTCAACTCGACGTTCAACGAGGTCCTCGGAATCGACCTCGGTCTGCTGACGGTCGTGATCGCGCACGCGACCTTCTGCATCGTCGTCGTCTACAACAACGTGATCGCACGTCTGCGGCGCATCTCTTCGTCGTTCGAGGAGGCCTCGGCGGATCTCGGGGCGACGCCGTTCCAGACCTTCCGCATGGTCACGCTGCCGAACATGCGCAGCGCCCTGGTCGCCGGCGCCTTGCTCGCGTTCGCGCTCTCCTTCGACGAGATCATCGTCACCCTGTTCACCGTCGGCGTGGGCGACGAGACCCTGCCGATCTGGATCTTCGACAACTTCTCGAGGCCGAACCAGCTGCCGGTCGTCAACGTCGTCGCGGTCTTCGTGATCCTGCTCTCGATCATCCCCGTCTACTTCGCCCACCGCCTGACCAAGGACGAAGGCGTCGGACGCGCGGGCGGGCGCAAGGAAGGGGAGACGGTCGCGGCGGAGGGCGCCAACGCTCCTTGAGCCTGCCGACGCTTTCGATTCTCGACCTGGCGACCGTTGGCGAGGGTTCCTCCCACTCGGAGGCGCTGCAGAACTCCATCGACCTCGCGCGCACGGTCGAGCGGCTCGGCTATCACCGTCACTGGGTCGCCGAGCACCACAACATGCCCGGGATCGCGAGCTCGGCGCCGGCGGTCCTCGCCGCGTCGATCGCCGCATCAACGTCGACGATCAGGGTCGGCTCCGGAGGTGTGATGCTGCCCAACCACACTCCGCTCGTCGTCGCCGAGCAGTTCGGAATGCTCGAGGCGCTCCACCCCGACCGCATCGACCTGGGCATCGGCCGCGCCCCCGGCACCGACTCGATCACCGCCGCGGCCCTGCGCCGCGGCGTCGACCCGCTCTCCGACGACGAGTTCCCCGCTCGACTGATGGAGCTGCTCGGCTTCTTCACCGGTGTCTTCCCGGAGGGTCACCCGTACACCCGGATCGACGCCGTTCCCGGCCGCGGCGACCTGCCGGAGGTATGGCTGCTCGGCTCGTCCGGCTACTCGGCGCAACTTGCGGGCATGCTCGGGATGCGATTCTCGTTTGCTCACCACTTCATGCCGCGGAACACCGAGCCGGCGCTGCGTCTCTACCGCGAGCACTTCCGCCCCTCGGCCTTCCTCGACGCCCCCTACGCGAAGGTCGCCGTCGCGACGATCGCCGCCGAGACCGACGAGCGGGCGCGCCACCTCTCCGGCCCGGCCCGCCTCTCGATGGCGCGCCTGCGTGCGGGGATGCCCAGCCGCTTCCCGACGCCGGAGCAGGCGGCGGCGCACGAGTTCTCCGCCACGGAGGAGGACGCGATCAGCGATCTTTCGGGCTCGGCCGCGATCGGCAGCGCCGAGACGGTCGTCGCGAAGCTGGGCGAGCTCGCCGAGCGAACGCGGGCCGACGAGCTCATGCTCGTCACCATGGTCCATGGCCACGAGGACCGGATCCGCTCCTACGAGCTGATCGCTGCGGCTGCGAAAACCTGAGCACGCGATATTTCCGAGATACTGCGTGGGCGATGTCGGAGGAGAACGTGGGGATCGTTCGCAGGTCTGTGGAGGCGATGGTCGGCGAGGATTGGGACGCCGCCGTAGCCGACTTCAGCCCGGATTTCGAGGGGTACGACCATGACATTCCCGACGCCGACGTCTACATCGGTCCGGCGGGTTTCCTCAGGTGGATGTCCCAATGGGGTGAGAGCTGGGACCAATGGACGGTTGAGGAGAGTGAGTTCAGGTCCGCGCCGGACGGCCGCGTGGTCACGCTGCATCGAATGCGGGCGACCGGAAGCGCGAGTGGAATCGAGGTCGACCGGCTCGATGGCGCCGTGTACACGCTCGCGAACGGGAGCATCGTCCGGATCGACTACTTCAACGACCAGGAGCAAGCCCTCGTGGCCGGCGGGCTGTCGGCGTAGCGCGTTCAAACTACGACGCGCCCCCGTTTCGCCTACATGTGCATTGCCTCGCCGAAGCGCGAGGGGATGTTGTGCCTAGGCGGTGACGTCCTTCGCGAACGCAGTCAGCGCGTCGACGAAGCGCTGCAGGTCGGCCTCGGTGTGGGCGACTGAGATCGTCCACTCCTCCTCCGCACCCGGGGTCATGAAAACGCCGTTGTTCATGTGGTAGAGCCAGGCGAGCTTGGAGAGGTCGTCGTCGACCTTCGTCAGGTAGTCCCGGTACTCGCGAATCGGCTCGGCCGAGAAGACGACGCAGCCCTTCGCGCCCATGCCCTCCGTGTAGCAAGGGAGGCCGTAGGTCTCGATCACCTTCTGGCACTCGCCGAGGAGCCACTCGTTGGCCGACTCGAGCTTCTCGTAGGCGTCGTCCGTGAGGACCTCCGTCAGCGCCGCCTTCGCCGCCGCCATCACCAGCGGGTTGCCGTTGAAGGTGCCGTACTGGACGACCTTGTCGGTGGCGACAGCCTCGGCCACCTCGGCGCTCATGCCGATCGCGCCCCCTGGGTAGCCGCCGCAGATCGCCTTCGCCAGCGTGACCATGTCCGGTGTGACTCCGAAGCGCTTGGTGGCGCCGCCGCGGCCGATCGTCGCGCCGGTCTTGACCTCGTCGAAGATCAGCATCACGCCGTGCTTCGCGGTCAGCTCGCGGACGCGCTCGAGATAACCCTCGACCGGCTTGATGATGTTGATGTTCATCATCGCCGGCTCCATGATCAGCCCGGCGACCTGGCCGTCGAGCTTCTGCAGCACGCTCGCGAGGGCGTCGGCGTCGTTGAAGGGAACCGCGCGGGTGAGCTCCGTCAGCGCCAGCGGATACCCGGCGCCGTACGGGACCGAGACCGGGTCGTCGCGTTCGCCGAGCGCCTCGAGCGGCGGGTAGACGGAGACCATGACCGAGTCGTGGTGGCCGTGGTAGGAGCCCTCGATCTTCAGGATCACATCGCGGCCGGTGATCCCGCGGGCGAGGTGGACGGCGTCCATCGTCGACTCGGTGCCGGAGTTGGTGAAGCGCCACTGCCCTAGCCCGAAGCGGTCGGCGAGCTCCTCGGCGACGTCGATCGAGCCATCGGTCGGCGCAGCGAAGTGGGTTCCTTCGTCGTGGCGCGCCTTCACGGCGGCGCCGACGACGGGATTCCCGTGACCGATCGCCATCACGCCGAAGCCGTTGTGGAAGTCGGCGTACTCGTGGCCGTCGACGTCCCAGACTCGGGCTCCGCTGCCGCGCTCGAGATACACGGGCCACGGGTCGTTGACCTGAAACGAAGACGGCACACCCCCGGGCATCACCTTCAGCGCCCGCTCGTAGAGCCGCTTCGACTCCGGCGTGCGCTCGGCGAGTTTCTGCATCTCGCGCTCGGTCAGCTCGGCGATCCGCTCGCGAGCGATGGACGAGGTCCCCTCAGTGGTGGCTTCGATGGTCATATCTCCATTCCTAAATGACGTTCAGAAAACCCTATTCTGACAGCCTCGTAGCCTCACCTGAGGACGAGGCAGTTCTGCGGCTCCCATCCGATCCGCACGTCCATCCCGGGCTCCCAGCGATCGTCCGCGCGTGAGCGGTGCCATGCCTGCTCGAGCGCGACGAGGTGCGACCCGTCGCCGAGCGAGACGGTGATCTGGGTCATCACGCCAAGGTAGACGCGGGCCTCGATGCGGCCCTCCATCGCGACCATCGCGTCGGTGACCTCCTCGTCGATCGCGATCTTCTCCGGCCGGATCGAGATGTTGACGGCGGCACCGTCGCCGCAGTCGGCGGGCAGCTCGACCGGGACCTCGAGTCCGTTGGCGAGCCGCACCTTGCCCTCGCCGACCACGGAGCCGGCGAGCAGGTTGGAGATGCCGATGAAGCCGGCGACGAACTCGCCGCTCGGGTGCTCGTAGACGTCCTCGGGCGGGCCGCACTGCACGACCTTGCCGCTCGACATCACCGCGATCCGGTCCGACATCGAGAGCGCCTCTTCCTGGTCGTGGGTGACGTAGACGAACGTGATCCCGACCTCGCGCTGGATCTGCTTCAGCTCGACCTGCATCTGGCGGCGAAGCTTCAGGTCGAGCGCGCCGAGCGGCTCGTCGAGGAGCAGCACCTGTGGGCGATTGACGAGCGCGCGGGCAAGCGCGACGCGCTGCCGCTGGCCGCCCGAGAGCTCGTTCGTGCGCGCGCTCGGCGCGCTCTGAGAGGTTGACCAGCTCGAGCGCCTCCGCGACCCGGCGCGCGATCTCGTCCTTCTCGACCTTGCGCCGCTTGAGGCCGAAGGCGACGTTGTCGGCGACGTCGAGGTGATCGAAGAGGGCGTAGCTCTGGAAGACCATGTTGACGTTGCGCTTGTAGGGCGGGACGTCCTCGACCGGCTCGCCGTCGAGCAGGATCCGGCCCTCGGTCGGGATCTCGAAGCCGGCGAGCATCCGCAGCGTCGTCGTCTTCCCGCAGCCCGAGGGGCCGAGCAGCGAGAAGAACTCGCCCTTCTCGATCGAGAGCGAGACGTCGTCGACGGCAGCGGCGTCGCCGAAGCGCTTGCTCACGCCCTCGATCCGGATTGCCTCGCTCATCGGACGATCATCAACCCTCCCCCGCCGTCAGGACCTTGATCCCGCTCTCTCGGCGGCCGAAGAACCGCGGGATCAGCACCGCGAGCGCGACCGCGCGCCAGCGACACCACCATCATCAGCGTCCCGATCGCGTTGATCGTCGGCGAGACGCCGAAGCGGATCGCCGACCAGATCCGCACCGGCAGCGGCTGCAGCGTCCTCGCCGGTGGTGAAGAACGAGAGGACGAAGTCGTCGAACGAGAGCGCGAAGACGAGCAGCCCGGCGGCCACGATCGCCGGCCACAGCGCCGGCACGAGGACGAGGCGGACGGCGTTCCAGCGGGTCGCGCCGAGGTCCATCGCGGCCTCCTCGACCTCGTCGCCGATCGACGCCATCCGGGCGCGCACGACGATCGTCACGTAGGAGATCGAGAAGGTGATGTGGGCGATCACGATCGTCCAGAACGAGAGCGGCGATCCCGAGCTGGGAGAAGATCAGCAGCGCCGAGATGCCGGCGACGATCTCCGGCGTGACCAGCGGGATCAGCATCAGCACGTTCGCGCCCGGCGCCCACCGCGCCCGCGCCCGGACGAGGCCGATCGCGAGCATCGTGCCGAGGATCGTCGCGACGATCATCGTCAGCGAAGGCGATCTCGAGCGAGACGAAGAGCGACTCGCGCAGGCTCGGGTCGTTGAGGAACTCCTCGTACCACTGCAGCGAGAAGCCGCTGAAGTTGGAGAGCGACTTGATCGAGTTGAAGGAGAAGAGGACGACGACGAGGATCGGCAGGAAGAGGAAGGCGTAGACGGCGATCGAGAACACCCGCAGGAAACGCGGCCGGTCGAATCCCGAACGTTCCGCTCGCCTCCTCCGCTTCGCGTCCGGGGGCGACCGGGTCAGCCGGGTGTTCATATCGCCGCTCCCCTCACGTCACGCGCCGCAGAGCGCAGGTAGCCGACCATCCAGATCGAGAGGAAGAGCATCATCACCACGGTCAGCGCCGCGCCGAACGGCCAGTTGTTGGCGGCGAAGAACTGGTCCTGGATCAGGTTGCCGACCATGTAGGTGTCCGGTCCGCCGAGCAGCTGGGCGGAGACGAAGTCGCCGACCGCGGGCAGGAAGACGAGCACGGCGCCGGCGAGGATGCCCTGCTTGGTCTGCGGCAGCGTGACGTGGAGGAAGGTCCGCAGCGGCGTCCCGTAGAGGTCCTTGCCCGCCTCGATCACCGAGCGGTCCATGCGCTCGAGCGCGCCGTAGATCGGCAGGATCATGAAGATGAGGTAGCCGTAGACGAGCCCGCCGATCACCGCGAACGGCGTGTTGATCATCTGCAGCGGCTCGCTGATCAGCCCGAGGTCGACGAGCCCGTTGTTGACCAGGCCCTCGTCGGCGAGCAGCGCGACCCAGGCGTAGGTGCGGACGAGGTAGTTGACGAAGAACGGGAGGACCAGGAGCGCGATCAGCGGCGTTGCGGTACTTGCCGCCGTAGCGGGCGATGTAATACGCGACCGGATAGCCGATCGCGAGGCAGAGAACCGTGGTCGCGAGCGCGTAGGCGACCGAGCGCAGGAGCACCGGCAGGTAGGTCGGGATCGAAGGCGTCCGCGTAGTTGTCGAAGTCGAACGCGTAGACGGCGCGGCCGAGGTCGTCGACGTAGCCGAAGGAGAGCGCGAGGACGAAGAAGAGCGGGACGAGGAAGAGCAGCAGCAGCCAGAGGCCGCCGGGGACGAGGAAGCGGTTCCAGAACCCCAGACTCAAACCCGACACGTCCTCCGCTTCGCGTCCGGGGGGTCGGGGTGGTCGTCAGGACGCCTTGACCTCGGTGAACACGTCGGTCCAGAGTCGCCGCGCATCGGGGTCCTCGAGGCGGTATTCGAGCGCCGACGTCCTGAGATCTCATCGAGGTCGACGTCGATCGAGGGCGTCGTCCTTGACCAGCTCGGCGAACTGCTCGCGGCCGCCGTCGCACGGCTGCGGGTAGCCGTTCCAGCGCACGTTGCGCGCCGCGTTCTTCGGGTCGATGATCCAGTCCATGAACAGCAGCGCGGTGCCGGGGGCGCGTGCCGTGACCGGGATGCACATCAGGTCGGTGCCGACGGGCACTCCCTCCGAGCAGGTCTCGTACTGGTAGATCTCGGGGTCGTCGACCTGGTTGCGGACGTTGACGATGTCGCCGTTCCAGGCCTGGTGGATGGACGGCGCTGCCGCTGACCAGGTTCTGGACCGAGTTGGTGGAGAACCCGCGCGCGAACTCCTTCTGCTCGAGCAGGGTCTGCTTCGAGATCTCGAGCTCGTCGGGGATCGTCGGTGTTGAGGTCGAAGCCGTTGATCAGGTTCGCCTCGCCGATCGCCTCCTGGAAGTCGTCGAGGATGAACATCCGGCCCTCGCCGTCCGGGTTGGTCAGGTCGTTCCAGGAGCCGGTCATCCCCGAGACCTCGTCCTCGCGCCAGGCGATCCCGGTCGTGTAGTAGGTGTAGGGGACCGAGAACTCGTTGTTCGGGTCCCACCAGCCGCTGTCGTAGAAGGCCGAGATCGCCGTCGTCGTTCTCGAGCAGCGTCGCGGTCGAATGTGGCGAGCAGGCCCTCCGCTGCGAGCCGGGCGACGTACTCGGTCGACGGCCAGATCATGTCGTAGCGGCCGCCGGCCCTGAGCTTGGTGACCATCGCCTCGAGGTTGTCGAAGTTGACCTCGGTGACCTCGACCCCGTACTTCTCGCGCGAACTCCTTCTTCAGCACCGGGTCCATGTACTGGGCCCAGTTGTAGATCAGCAGGTCGCCGTCGATCTTCGGCTTGATCACACCGGCACCGGCTCGTGTCGACCGAGCGCGACACGGTGCACCCGGAGAGGCCGTAGCCGGCGAGCGCGAGGCCCGCTCCGGCCTGCAGCAACTGCCGCCGCGAGTAGTCGTGCGAGTTCACCTCGGCACCTCTGCGCCGGCGGGCAGCTTCGCCCCGACGAGCCGCTCCGCGGCGTCGATCAGGATCTGGCGCATGTAGTGGCGGTTGAGGGTCGCGTCGCGGAGCGTGACCTGGACGGCGAGGCCGTCGATCAGGCTCGCGAGCGTCGAGCGCCGCCTCGTCCGGGTTCTCCGGGCTGAAGACGCCCTGCTCGGTCCCGTTGCGAATCACGCGGGCGAGGATGGAACGCCAGCGGTCGTCGAGCGACTGGCGGGACTGCCGGATCGCGTCGTCGCGCAGGGCGCGGGTCCAGAGCTCGATCCACAGCGTCCAGTTGTTGTCCTCGACGCAGGCGTCGATGATCGCGACCAGCTTCCCGGCCGAGTCCTGGATCTCGGCCAGCCGCAGCGACCAGATTCTCGGCGAAGCGCTCCTCGTCGCTCGTCAGCGCCTCGGCGAGCAGCTCGTCCTTGCTGTTGAACCAGTAGAGGACGCCCGCAGGGCTGGTTCCGGCCCGCTCGGCGACGTCGGCGATCCGCGTCCCCGCCATCCCACGCTCCCCGATCACCTCGATCGCGGCCGCGAGGATCTGCGGCCGGCGAATGTGGTCGATCTGCGGTCTCGGGCTCATCGGTCGCCTAGCCTGGCGGTGAAACCTGAATGGCGGTTTAAGTATCCCCGTCGGGCTGGTCCAATGCAAGCGCCTCGGGGGCCACGCCGAGCTCGGCCGCGAGCCGCCCGGCGACCAGCCGGCGGGCCTCGGCGACGTCGAGCTGCGGGTCCGACGATCAGAGCGCGGATGCCGGCGCCGTCGAGCAGCGCGATCGCCAGCTTCGCCGTCGCGGCGACCTCGAGATCGGCGCGGAACTCGCCGGTCTCGACCCCGACCTCGAGCAGCGACTCCATCCAGGCGGTGTAGCGCTCGTACAGGCTCGCCGCGATCGGGCGCAGGCCGGGATCGCGGACCGCCCGCAGCCAGAGCTCGACCCAGAGCACCCACTCACGCTCCTGCGGGCCCGGGAAGGGGAGCGAGGTCGCGATCCCGCGCGCGAGCGCGGCGGTCGGCGACTCCGTCTCCGCGTCCGCCCGCCGAAGCGCTCGTCGCCGGCCGACTCGAACGAGTGCATCAGCGCCTGCTCGAGCAGCTCCTCGCGGGTCGAGAAGTAGTGGTGGACGAGCGCGGTCGAGGCGCCGGCGCGCATGGCGACCCTCGCGATCCGGACGTCGTCGATGCCGTCGGCCGCGATCAAATCGCAGGCCGCCTCGAGGATGCGTTCGCGAGTCTCGGCCGCCACGGGGCCTGAAGCTACCTCGCTCAGGAGACGGCGAGGGCGACGCCGGCGTCGGCGAGCACGGCGGCGGCGGCGTTGCGGCCGTTGAGGCGCGATCACGCTGCCGGCGGGGTGGGTTGCGGCGCCGCAGATGTAGAGGCCGTCGATCGGCGTGCGCGGGCGAGAGGCGCCCCTCCCACATCTGATCGGGGGTCACCTCGCCCTGGAAGATGTTGCCGCCGGTGAGCCCGATCCGCGACTCGATGTCGGGCGGGCCGAGGACCTCGTGGTCGAGCAGGCACTCGCCGAAGTCGGGCGCGAAGCGCGACGATCAGGTCGATGAACTGGTCGGCCACGCCGTCGCGCGCCGACTCCCAGTCGCCGTCGGCGATGTCGTAGGGCGCGTACTGGCCGAAGACGCTCATCAGGTGCTTGCCCGCCGGAGCCGGGCTCGGGTCGTAGCCGGTCTGGATGTAGATCTCGCCGAAGGCGACCGCCGGCTCGCCCGCGGTCGCAGCGCTCGAACGCCGCCTGCGCCTCGGCCATCGTGCCGGTGACGTCGATCGTCGCCTGCGCGGGCCACGTCTCGCCGGGCGCGGCCGTCCAGTTCGGCAGCCGCTCGAGCGCGGCGTTGAACTTGACCACCGGGCTGCGGATCTTCCACTCCTCGAGCCGGTCGCGGAAGTCGGCGTCGATCTCGTCGGCGGCGAGCATCCCGAGCGAGCCGCTTCGGGTCGGCGTTGCAGATCACGATCTCGGCGCGGATCTCGGTCCCGTCCTCGAGCGTCACGCCCTCCCCCGGGGTGATCTCGCCGACCGGTACGCCGCAGGCGAGCACGGCGCCCGGCCTCGGCGGCGGCGTCGGCGATCGCGAACGAGCTCATCCCCATGCCGCCCTCGACGTAGCCCCAGACCGGGCCCTGGCCGTCGAGGTCGCCCTGGTAGTGCATGAGCTTGATCGAGGCGGTGCCGGGGTCGTACGGGCCGCCCCAGGTGCCGATCACGCCCTGGCCGAAGAGCGCCGTCCTTCAGCCGCTCGTCGTCGAGGTAGTCGTCGAGGACGTCGGCGATCGAGGCCTCGAAGCAGAGGTCGATCATCTCCTGGTCGCCGCCGAGCATCCGCCTCGATCTCGTCGCGGGTCGGCGTGTCGCCGACCCAGGTGTCGCGCTCGCCCTTGCGCAGCAGCTTGCGGATCTCGTCGAAGAGCTCCTCGTAGGCCCAGTAGCCCTCGATGTCCTTGCCGGAGACGCCGAGCCGCTTCAGGTTCGCCGCCGTCTTGTCGTCGTCGAGCCACTGCCCGAACGAGCGTCCCGTCCTCGAACGGGACCCACAGGTTCGGGTCGGCGACCCAGTAGCGCAGGCCGCGCGAGTGGAGGTCGAGCTCGTCGATGACCAGCTCGTCGAGCAGGCCGACGACGTAGGCGCAGGGACTGACGACGAAGCGCTCGTCGGCGAACGGGCCGCTCGAGCGTGCGCGGCGCCGCCGAGCCGCTCGCGACGCTCGAGCACGAGCACGCGACTTGCCGGCCTTCGCAAGGTACGCCGCGGCGGTGAGGCCGTTGTGGCCGCCGCCGACGATCACCGCGTCCCAGTTCCGCTCGGCGAGCTTCGCCACCGGCTCGGGAAGCCCGATCTCCCCGAGCTTGGCCGCGATCTCGTTCAACGGCCCGCCGTCCCGTTCGCTGACCCGGCCGCCCCGCCACCTGACCCGGCCGCCCCCGCGAGCCGAAGGCGAGGAGGCGGGCGGAACGTTTGTCTTCGAGGAGGCGGGCGGAACGTTCGTTATTCCCGCCATGTAGCGGTCGGCGACCATGAGGTCGAAGGCGTGCACGTCGTACCTCCTCGGCTGAGTAGCGACCGGCGGTGTAGTCGCGGGTGCCAAGCCCTTTCTGCTGGCAGCTCGCAGACGTACCAGTCCTGCTTGTTGACCATGTCCCAGAAGCCGACGGCGTCGGAGGGGTCGAAGTCCTCGCGGGCGATCGTCGCCGGCTCGAAGAACCACTCGCAGGTGACCTCGGTCTCGCCGGGCGAGCGCGGCCAGAGGGTGTGCAGCATCACGTAGTCGGGATGCAGCGAGATCAGCGCGTTCGGGAAGAGGGCGAAGTAGAGGACCTTCTTCTCATCGTCCTCACTGAGGCCATCGATCGTCGGCCGTTTGTCGAGTGTCCCTGCGACCCTGACAGGAGCTCGCTCCTGTCAGGCGTTTGTTCCAAGGCCATCGTCGACGCGTCCTCGCGCAGGGTCATCGAGCCGCCGCACCAGGCGCCCTCACCGGGAACATCGTCGCCGCTCATGTAGTCGACTGAGCGCGTTCAGCTCCGGGTGGACTCCGGGACAGTGCAGGCACTCGTTGTAGTTCTCGGCGATGCCCTTCCAGTTCGCGTGTACGTCGTAGATGACCTCACCGGCTCGGCGCAGATCGGAGAGCCGGTAGCGCTCGAGGTGCTCGAGCGAGGTCGCCGACGTGCTCGTCGGGATCAGGCGCATCGCCCGAGAGGTCGATCAGCACGAGGCCCCCGACGACGGCGAGCCGGACCTCGAGCAGCCCGTAGCAGGAGTAGTCGAAGTCCTCGACGCCCGTCCATGTGCGGCGCCGCGCGAAGCTCGCCGTCGAGGTCGTACGACCAGGCGTGGTACGGACAGCGGAGGCGCTTGCGGACCTGACCCTCGCTCCTCCTCGACGATGCGCGCGCCGCGGTGGCGACAGACGTTGAGGAAGGCTCGCGGGCGTGCCGTCGTCGCCGCCGATGACGACGACGCTGTCGAGCCCGAGCTCGCGCATCGAGGAACTTGCCGGGCTCGTCCACGGCGGAGACGTGACCGACGCAGATCCAGCCGCGGAAGATCTGGTCGAGCTCCCAGTCGAGGACACCCTGGTCGACGAACGCCGCCGGGCGGCAGCATCGTCGCCCGCTCGACCGGCTGCAGCGTGAGCGCGACGTCGCGCGGATCGAGGTCTAAGGAGAGCATCTGGGACATTTGTGTTGACCTTGTAGTCAATAGTATGTTATCGTGGCTGTCAATGGATGCTGTAGCCACCACGGATCGGGGTCTTGACGTGCAGGCGCGTGCCAAGGCTTTCGCCGAGGACGTCCTCATCCCGCTCGAGGAGGAGGCCGAGATCCGCGGCGGGCGGCTTCCCGACGAGACGATCGCGGAGGTCAAGCGAGCTGCGATCGAGGCCGGGCTCAACGGCGGCCTGCACGCGGTCGAGCACGGCGGCCAGGGCTGGAGCCGGCTCGACTGGCTGCTCGTCGAGGAGCAGTACGGGCGGACCACGAACGCGATCCACTGGCACATCCCACAGGCCTACAACGTCTGGGCGCACGCGAGCGAGGAGCAGATCGACCGCTACCTCCGCCCCGCTCTGCGCGGCGAGCTCAAGGACGCCTACGCCGTCACCGAGCGCGACGCCGGCTCCGATCCCTCCGCGATCGCGGCGACCGCCGAGCGCACGGACGCCGGCTTCCGCGTCAACGGCGAGAAGTGGTTCGTCACCTCCGGCGACCACGCCGACGTCTACGTCGTGATGGCGAACCTGATCGACGATGGCGAGAAGCTGCCGACGCTGTTCGTCGTCGACCGCGAGCGCCCCGGGATCGAGGTCATCGACGACCCACCCTTCACGCACACCTATCCGGACGGCCACCCGACGATCCGCTTCCGACGTCGAGCTCGGCGAGGCCGATGTGATCGGCGGCGTCGGCGGCGGCGACGACCTGCAGCGCTCCTGGTTCATGGAGGAGCGGCTCGGGATCGCCGCTCGCTGCGGCGGCGCGATGTGGCGGCTGCTCGACGAGACGGTCGCCTGGACGACGGCGCGCGAGCAGGGCGGAGCACGCGTCTTCGATTATCAGGGCGTCTCCTTCCCGCTCGCTGACTCGGCCGCCGACGCCGCCGCCGGCCGGACCCTGACCCTCGCGGTCGCCGAGCTCGCCGACGCAGGCGCCGACCCCAAGTTCGTTCACTACAAGGCGTCGATGGCGAAGCTGTTCATGAGCGAGGCGGCGTGGCGCTGCGCCGACCGCTGCGTCCAGGCCTTCGGCGGGCGCGGCTACGTGCGCACGAACGTCGCCGAGCGCCTCCTCCGCGAACTCCGGGTCGATCGGATCTGGGAGGGGACGAGCGAGATCCAGCGGTTGATCGTCGCCCGGGGGTTCGAGCGACGTGGGGTTGAAGCCATCCTCCAGTAGGAGCAGCGGGTGGACCTCTCGCCCCTCCTAGCGCCACGCTCGATCGCAGTCGTCGGCGCCAACGACACCTATGGCTCCTACGCGGACACTGTGCTTCGCAACCTGGCGACGGCCGGCTTCGACGGGCCGGTCTGGGGGGTGAATCCCAAGCGCTCGGAGGTTCACGGTCGCGAGTGCGTGGCGACGCTCGCCGACCTGCCCGAAGCCGTCGACGCGGTGGTGATCGCAATTCCCGCGGCGGCGGTGCCGTCTGTCGTCCGGGAAACCGGCGAGCGGGGCTGCGGCGGCGCGGTCGTGCTCTCGGCCGGCTTCGGCGAAGTCGAGTCCGGACGCGCGCTCGAGGCCGAGCTGCGCGAGGCGGCCCTCGCCTTCGACCTCCCGCTCTGCGGCCCGAACGGCAACGGAATCGTCGCCGTTCACCACGGAGCGGCGGTCTGGGGAGACGGCCTCGCGGCGCTCGAGCCCGGCGCGGTCGCGATGGTGACCCAGAGCGGCAACGTCGGGGTCAACGCGCTCGGCTCACAGCGCGGAATCCGCTGGCATACGGTCGTCTCGACCGGCAACCAGACCGTCTGCGACACAGCCGACTGGCTCGGAGCGGTTGCGGCGCTCGACGGGGTGCGCTCGGTCGCCCTCTTCGTCGAGGCCGACGGCGACGGCGCCAGGCTCGCGGAGGCGCTCGCGACCTGCGCCGAGCGCGGAGTCGGGGTCGCCGTGCTCAAGGTCGGCGAGTCGGACGCCGGACAGCGCGCCGCCTCTGCGCACACCGGCGCGCTCGCCGGCGACCAGCGCGTCTTCCGCGCCCTCGTCGAGGAGGCCGGGGGCGCCTGGGCCGAGGACTTCCACGACCTGCTCGAGCTGGCGAAGGCGCTCGGCGAGCCGCGAGCGCGGCCATCCGGCGAGGGTGGTCTCGCGGTGCTCACGTGCTCCGGCGGCGACTCGGGTGTCGCGGCGGACGAGGCCGCGCGACTCGGCGTCGAGCTGCCCGCGCTCGGCGCCGGCGACGCGCGAGCGGCTCGCGGCGCTGCTTCCCGACGCGGCGACGATCGCCAACCCACTCGACTACACGTCGATGATCTGGGGCGACACGCCGCTGCTCGCCGAGATCGTCGACATCGGTCGGCGCCGACCCGGCGATCGACCAGCTGCTGCTCTCTACGACCACCCGCACGACGCGGACGAGTCCTGGGCCGCGGTGACGACGCGGGCCTGATCGACGGCGCGGCAGCGAGCGACGCGGCGTCGATCGTCGCCTCGACGCTGCCCGACCTGCTCGATCCGGACGCGGCGAGCGAGCTCTCGGACGCCGGACTGCCGGCGATCGCGGGGCTGCGGACGGCGCTCGTCTGCGCGCGCGCGCTGCGGGCGTCGCGCCGCGGCGATCCGGCGCGCCTGCGGGAGATCGCGGCGCGGCGCCCGGACTCGCCGCGGCCCCGGTCGGGCAGGATGGCTGGATCGGCGAGTGGGAGGCGAAGGCGCTGCTGCGCGAGCGCGGGGTCACGGTGCCGGCCGGGAGGGTCGTCGACGACGTCGAGGAGGCCGTCCTCCTGGCTACAGGGCTCGGCTTACCCGGTCGCGGTGAAGCTCTCGGGCGCGCACCTGCCGCACAAGAGCGACGTCGGCGGCCTCGCGCTCGACGCTGCCGGACGAGGGCGCGCTGCGGGCGGCGTTCGCGCGGCTGGTGGCGCTGCCGGAGGCCGTCCGGGCGCCGCGGTGCTGGTCGAGGAGATGGCGGCGCCGGGCGTCGAGCTGGTCGTCGCCGCTCGCGGCGACGGCGTCGTCCCGGCGCTGGTGATCGGGCTCGGCGGCGTGTTCACCGAGGTCTCTCGACGATGTCGCGTCGTGCCGCTGCCGGCCGATGCGGCGCGCGTCGAGCGAGGCGTTGCGCCGGCTGCGCGGGGCGCCGCTCCTGTTCGGCGCGCGTGGGCAGAGCCGGGATCGACGTCGGCGGCTAACCGAGCTCGCCGCCCGGTCGGCCATCTGCTGGTCGAGCAGCGCCTCTCCCTGGTCGAGCTCAACCCGGTTATCGCTCGACCCGATGGCGCGGTCGCGGTCGATGCCGTCGCCCGCCACTGACCATCGGGCAGGTGCGAATTGCTACGTCCGGTCGCTGCGCATGAAATACTCACGGCGCGAAGCAGTCGAGACGGGGGCAAGATTGGGGATACCCGGACTACGTGGTGGGGTCGCAGCAGGAGCGTTCGCGATCGCAATCGCCTTGCCTGCGCCGGCGCAGGCTGACGACCCCGGCACGAAGGAGCTCAGGCGCTCGCTGAAGGCAGACCAGCTGATCGGCCGTACCAGCCTGGAGCCGAGCAAGCACAAGAGCGTCAGGGTGCGCTTCGCGATCAGGTATCCGAAGGTTGGCGCTCCGCAGACCGAGGCCGCGATGCACATCTCCGTCTTCACGACGAAGGCGCGCGCGTTGACCTTGTAGTCAATCGAACTATCTGGTAGGTTGGCGCCCATGGAGCCGACAACCGCAGCACCCTCCCCGCCCGCCGCCCGCCGCAACGGAGTTGCTCCGACTGGAGGTGGCTCCTATGACGCGATCATCGTCGGCGGCGGCCACAACGGGCTGACGACGGCCGCGTACCTGGCGCGAGCCGGGCTCAAGGTCGTCGTGCTCGAGCGGCGGCACGTGCTGGGCGGCGCGTGCGTCACCGAGGAGCTCTGGCCGGGTGCGCGGGTCTCACGCTGCTCCTACGTCGTCTCGATGCTCCAGCCCCAGATCGTCAGCGACCTCGAGCTCGAGCGCTACGGCTACAAGGCGATCCCGCTCGATCCGGCCTACGTCTCGCTCACCGAGGACGGCCCGATCTTCTTCTTCAACGAGGTCGAGCGCACCGCACAGTCGATCGGCCGCTACTCGAAGAAGGACGAGGCCGCATACCCCGAGTTCGAGGCACTGATGGACCGCGCCGCCCGCTTCGTCAAGCCGATGATGCTGCGCGAGCCCCCGGCGCTCGGCTCGAAGTCGCCCGGCGACCTCGCCGCGCTGCTCCGCGAGGCCGGTCGCATGGCGGGCTTCTCCAAGCGCGACATCCACGAGCTCGTCCGCGTCTTCACGATGTCGGTCGGCGACCTGCTCGACGACTACTTCGAGCTCGACGGGCTCAAGGGATCGACCGCGTCGAGCGGCGTCGTCGGCGTCTGGGCCGGTCCGCGGACCCCCGGCACCGCCTACAACCTCCTCCACCACGCGCTCGGCGAGTGCGGAGGGATCGAGGGGGCGTGGGGCCAGGTCGTCGGCGGCATGGGCGCGATCAGCGAGGCGATCGCCGCCTCCGCACGCAGCGCCGGCGCCGAGATCCGCACGGAGGCCGAGGTCGCCTCGATCGACGTGTCGGGCGGTCGCACCGTCGGCGTCACGCTTGCCGACGGCAGCGAGCTGCGCGCGCCGATCGTCGCCTCCGGCGCCCACCCCAAGACCACGGTCCTCGATCTGACCGGTCGCGAGCACTTCCCGGGGGAGATCGGCGACGACATGGAGCGCTACCGCACCCGCGGCGCCTCGGTCAAGGTCAACCTCCGCCTCTCCGAGCCGCCCCGCTATGAGGGCGTCACCGAGGAGGAGCAGGCGCTGATGATGACGGCGGGGGTCAACATCTGCCCCTCGATCGACTACCTCGAGCGCGCCTGGCAGGACGCCACCCTCGGGCACCCGGCCGAGCATCCCTACGTCGAGGCCGAGCTCCCGTCCGCGGTCGACTCGACGCTCACCGACGACGGCACCTGGGTGATGACGATGTTCACCCAGTACGGCCCGTCGGAGGAATCGCAGTGGAAGGAGGGCGATCGCGAGCGCTACGGAGACGCCTGCGTGGAACAGCTCGGCAAGTTCGCCCCAAATCTTCCGGGAGCCGTGCTCGAGCGCGAGGTTCTTGCGCCCCCGGACCTGGAGCGGATCTTCGGCCTCCAGGGCGGCTCGATCTTCCAGGGCGAGCAGGGTCTCGACCAGATGGCCTTCATGCGCCCGCACCCGGAGATGGCCCAGTACGCGACCCCTGTCGGTGGCCTCTACCTCTGCGGCGCCGGCACGCACCCGGGCGGGGGCGTCACCGGCTGCTCCGGACACAACGCCGCGCACCGGATCCTCAAGGACCGCAAGCGCGCCCGGCGTCCGTGGCGGCGCCGCGCCGCCGCCTGAGGCTCGGCTGCCGCAGCCGCGCATCCTTATGCCCGAAACGGGTAGCAGCCGGCGATGTTCGTCTTCTTCTCTAACAACCTCGGCTGCGGCGGATCGCTGATCGTGTCGGCTGTCGCGACGCTGCTCCTGCTGCTCATCTTCGGCGTCATCGACGTCTGACCGTACGGCGACATGCCCCACTTCCTCGCCGAGTGGGTACCGTCCCTCGTCGACGGCTCGAGAGAGGGAGGCAAGGATCCGACGGTTCATAGGCGCGTTCACCACCTGCGTCGCAATGCTCGTCTGCGCCGCGCCGGCGGCCGCGGCCACCGACTACGCGGAGACCGCGCTCAACATCATCCCTTCGGGCCAGAAGGGCGGCATCGTGGACGTCCTCCAGCCAAACGCGGACCTGCAGGCGCATATGTACGACAACCTGACGCCGCTCTTCGACCAGGTGACGCCCGCCGATCTCGCGGGCGGCGCGTACTTCAAGTCCGAGGTGCTCGGCGTCGGCCCGGACGGGCCGGCCGTCAACGAGCCTGTGCCGCGCCCTGGCGTGACCATCGTTCGCGACCGCTTCCAGGTCCCGCATGTCACCGGGGCGACGCATGACGACGGAATCTGGGCGGCCGGCTGGATCGCGGCCGAGGACCGCGGTCTGCTGATGGAGATCGCGCGCTACAACGGCCGCGTCTCAGCCCTCGACGTCCCGGGCATCACCGCCCTCAGCCTCATCAACGGCGGCAAGCAGTTCATCCCGAGCGCCTCGACCGAGGCCGAGCTCGCTCGCCAGACGCAGGTCCTCGAGGCCGCAGGACCGGAGGGCCTGGCCCTCCTGCACGACATCGACGTCTTCGTCCAGGGGATCAACGACTACCTCGACCGCTACAGCCCGACGACGACGCCGTGGACCCGCAACGACGTCTACGCGCTCAACGCGGTCAAGGGCCAGTTCCTCGGCCAGGGGGGCGGCGACGAGGTCGCGCGGGCGCAGTTCCTCGGCGGCCTCCAGGAGCAGCATGGAACGAAGAAGGGCCGCCAGATCTTCGACGACCTGCGCCAGTTCAAGAACCCGGAGCTGCCAACGACGATCGACGGGCGGTTCCCGTACGGCTCGACGCCGAAGCGAGCCAAGGGCAGCGTCGTCGTCGATCCCGGCAGCTTCACGGCCACGCCGGGCGTGGCGAGTAGGCCGCTGACGCAGGCGGCGAAGGCTGAGGCGAAGACGCAGGCCTCGAACACGCTCATGATCACCGCCGAGCGCTCGAAGACGGGCAACCCGCTGATGGTCGGCGGGCCGCAGATCGGCTACCTCTACCCCGGCTTCACCTACGAGATCGACATGAACGCCGGCGACCTGCAGTGGCGCGGCGCCACCTCGGTCCCGTTCCCCGGCTACCTCCTGATCGGCCGCGGCGAGGACTTCGCCAACACGCTCACCTCGGCGAGCGGCGACATCGTCGATCAGTACGTCGAGAAGCTCTGCGGCGACGATCACCACTACACGTACAAGGGCGAGTGCCTGGCGATGGAGCACGTCGTCGCGGGCTCGATCGGAACCGACACGGTCGAGTTCTGGCGCACGGTGCACGGGCCCGTAGTGGGTTACGCGACCGTCAAGGGCGAGCGGGTCGCGATCTCGTCCAAGCGCTCGAGCTACGGCCAGGACATCCTCGACCAGCTCTTCTTCCGCCGCCTCTCCAATGGCCAGGTGCGAAGCCCGAAGACGTTCTTCAAGGCGGCGGCGCTGACGCCGCAGACCTTCAACTCGTTCTACATCGACTCCGAGCACGTCGCGGAGTACACGAGCGGCAAGCTGCCGATCCGAGCGAAGACGGTCGACCCGGCGCTGCCGACCCTCGGCACCGGCAAGCACGAGTGGCGCGGCTTCCTTGCCGCGAACAAGCATCCGCACGGCATCGACCCGGAGGACGGGACGATGACGAACTGGAACCAGTCGGTGGCGCTCGGCTTCGGGGCGGCCGATGACGAGTGGGGACGCAACGGCTCCGTCGCGCGCACGGACCTCCTCGACCGCAATCTCAAGAGGCTGGCGCGGAACGGCAAGTGGACGCTCGCCTCGGTGACGTCGGCGATGAACGCCGCCGGGACCCAGGACATCCGGGCGATCGACACGGTGCCGCTGCTGCGCCGGCTGCTCGCCGACTCCGATGCGCCCTCGCTGCAGGCAAACCTGATGCTCGACCTGCTCGTCAGCTGGCGGGAGGCCGGCGGCACCAGGCTCGACCGCGACCTCGACGGCAAGATCGACCATCCCGGGGCGGCGATCATGGACGTTGCCTGGCCGCTGATCGCCGATGCGTTCATGCGACCGCGCCTGGGCGAGCAGCTCGGGGAGCTGAGCTCGCTGATGGGGCGCTTCGACCTCCCGCCGGGAGGCCAGTACAACGGCTGGTACCAGTACTTCGACAAGGACGTCCGCTCGCTGCTCGGCCGCCCGGTGAAGGGCGCCTACAACGTCGCCTACTGCGGCAAGGGCAAGCTCGGCGCCTGCCGAAAGGCGGTCTGGGCCGCGATCGAGCAGGCGCGAGAGAAGCTCACCGACTCGCAGGGGACGCCGGATCCGTCCGCGTGGCGCTCGGACGCGGTGCGCGAGCGGATCGAGTTCTCACCCGGGTTGCTGCAGACGACGATGCGCTACACGAACCGGCCCAGCGGGATCCAGCAGGTGATCTCGTTCGACGGACACCGCTGAGCCCTCCCGAGCAGCAGCGGATGCGGAGCTTCGACGAGGACACGGCGCTGCGCCCGATCGACGACGGCGTCTGGGAGGGAGAGGTCGCCGACGGCTGGTGGACACCGCGCGGACCGCTCGGCGGCTACGTGATGGCGATCGTCCTCCGCGGGCTCGGGCTGGTGGTGGACGACCCAGGGCGGCAGGCGCGCGCGGTGACGATGCACTTCCTGCGCGCGCCGACGGTCGGTCCGGTGCGGGTCTCGGCTCAACTCGAGCGCGCGGGACGCTCGCTGACGAGCGTCAGCGGCCGGCTCGAGCAGGACGGGAAGCTGATCGGGCTCGCGCTCGGCGCCTACTCCGTGCCTTGGGAGAGCCCACTTCTCGCCGACGTGCCGATGCCGGAGGTCGAGCCGGCGGACGGCAAGCGTCCGATCGAGGACGAGTTCCCGCGCGAGGGCCCGCCGCCGTTCACGGGCATGCTCTCGATGCAGCACCGCTTCGGCGACCCGCCCTGGTCGAGCGCCGAGCGCGGATTGGTCGGCGGCTGGCTCGGCCTGCTGGAGGACCGGCCGGTGGACGACCTGGCGATCGCGATCCTCGCCGACGCCTGGTTCCCCGCGCCCTGGCCGCGCCTCAAAGCCATCGCGCCGGCGCCGACGGTCGACCTCACGATCCACTTCCGCGCGCCACTCCCCCTCCCCGACTCGCTCCTTCTCGGGCGCTTCGAGTCGAAGCTAGTCCGCGACGGCTTCTTCGAGGAAGACGGCGAGCTCTGGGCGCCCGACGGCACCCTGGTCGCGCAGTCGCGCCAGCTGGCGCTGCTGATCGGGGCCGAGGTCTAGGTCTAGCTCTCGCACCCGCGCGTCTTGATGGTGTAGATGACCTTGATCTCGAGCGGGCCGCGATCCTGATCGAGGAACCAGCCGACGAGCTCGCGCTTGTCGCCCTTTTGGAAGATGAAGAACTCGCAGCCGGCCGGGTTGTAGGTCTTCCAGCCGGGCTTCAGGACGTCGTCGACAACGAACGCCGAGGCGACCTTCACCGCCCGCTTGCAGCGCACGTTCGCCGCCTCGACTGAGGACGAGCCGCCGAGGTCCGCGACCTCACCGCAGTTCTCGAATCCCTTCAGTCCCGCGCTTGCCGTCCCCGAGCCTACGGCGAGAGCCGCCGCTCCGATCAACGTGCATACGATCGCCGTCGCCCTGCTTCTCATTGCCACTCCTCGACTTGCTCGCGGGTCGCAAAATGAAGCTACCGACCCGCGCGCCATGATCAACGGCAATGCCCGCGATTCCCGCACTGAGACCACTCCGCCATCGCGACTTCCGCCTTCTGTGGACGGGCCTCGCGATCTCGCTCATCGGCGACGGCCTCTGGGTGATCTCGATCGCCTGGCAGGTGATCGAGCTCGACGGCGGCCCGGCGGAGCTCTCGCTCGTGGCGACGGCATGGAGCGCCGGCCTGATCGCCTTCGTCCTCGTCGGCGGGATCGTCGCCGACCGCGTCGCGCGGCGAGCCGTGATGCTCGCCGCCGATGTCGTTCGCGCCGCCGTGGTCCTCGCCGCGGCGGGGCTGTCGCTGTCCGGGATGCTCGAGATCTGGCAGCTCGCCGTCGCCGGCTTCATCGTCGGCGCGTGTGACTCGTTCTTCATTCCGGCGTACACGGCGGTGATCCCCCGCCTGCTGCCCGACGACCAGCTCCTCGCCGCGAACGGGCTCGAGGGAATGGTTCGACCGCTCGCCGCGTGGGCGATCGGGCCGGCCCTGGGCGGTGTGTTGATCGCCGTTTTCTCACCGGGCGCGGCGATTCTCACCGCGGGCCTCACGTGGATCTTCTCCGCTTGCTGCCTCCTCCTGATCCGAACGAACACGGCACCCGATCGGAGCGAGCAGGAGAAGGACTCGAGCGCGCTCACCGACCTGCGCGTCGGCTGGGCGTACGTGAAGCGGACCCCGTGGCTCTGGGCGACGCTTCTCTTCGCCTGCATCGCCGTCCTCTCCTCGGCCGGACCGATCGAGGTGCTGGCCCCGTTCGCGGTCGAGGACCGGGCGGGAAGCGACTCGGCGGGCTACGGACTGCTGATGGCGGGCTTCGGCATCGGCTCCGTCGTCGGTGCGCTCGTGATCTCGTCGCGGCCGATGCCGCGGCGCTATCTGACGACGATGCTGGTCGGCTGGAGCGTCGGTGGTCTGCCGATCGCGCTCCTCGGCGTGGTTAACGCGCTCTGGATCATGTGCATCGCCGCGTTCACGATCGGGGTCGGCAGCGCGATCGGCAACGTGATCTGGGGAACCCTCCTGCAGCGTCGCGTGCCCGACGGCATCCGCGGGCGCGTCTCGAGCCTCGACTTCTTCGTCTCGCTCGGGCTGATGCCGGTGTCGATGGCGTTGGCCGGCCCGGCGGGCGACGCCTTCGGCCTCACTCCGGTCTTCATCGTCGCGGCCGTGGTCCCCGTCGCCGCTGCGCTCTTCGCCTTCGTCGTCGGGCGCCTCGGCGACGACGAGGTCGAGCACCTGCTCAGCTAGAGGCGCACACAGCCCAAACGTCCCAAACACCCCCCTATGGAGGGGGGTTTGGGACGGATGGGCCGGCGGTGAGCGCCTAGGCGGCCTTGAGGTAGCCCGAGTCGACCGCGATGTCGGCTCCCGTCGTCGAGCCGGAGCGTGGTGATGCGAGCAGGGCGACCACGTCGGCGATCTCCTGCGGGTCGGCGAGGCGGCCCGTGCTGAGCTGCATCATCTCCGGCGCGACCGTGGCGATCACCGACTCGCGGTCGCTTCCCGCCTGCGCGGCGATGATGTCGCCGGCACCGCCCTCGTCGGTCCACCACGGCGTCACCACCGGCCCCGGCGAGACGGTGTTGACCCGGATCCCCTGCGGCGCGAACTCCTCCGAGAGCGCCGAGGTGAGGTTCGTCGTCGCCGCCTTCGCCGCGCCGTAGTCGTGGTTGAGCGGGCCCGGCTGGCGCGCCATCGTCGAGGAGACGTTCACGATCGAGCCCCCACCGCGCTCGAGCATCAGCGGGATCGCGGCACGGCAGGCGCGCACGGCCGCGAACAGGTTGAGCTCGAACATCGCCCGCCAGTCCTCGTCGTCCGCGTCGAGGAACGCGAAGCGCGGCAGGCTCGTACCCGGTGGTGGGCCGCCGACGTTGTTGACCAGGACGTCCAGACCGCCGAACTCCTCCGCGGCCCGGGCGACAACATCGCTCGGCGCCTGCGGATCCATGAAGTCGGCCTCGACGTGGACGAGCTCGCCCACTAGCTCCTCGAGCTCGGGCGTGAGCGTCCGCGAGGCCGCGACCACGCGGGCGTCCTCATCGAGCAGCGTCCTGGTCACCGCCAGCCCGATGCCCTTCGACGCGCCCGTGACCACAGCGACGTTCCCTGCAAGCTTTAAATCCACGTTTGGCTCCTTCGTCGTTCGAGGTGTCCCTATGCGGAACGGCCGCGGGGCCGGAAACGTGAGCGTCAGTTCGACCGCGCCAAGACGAGCCACCGCGGCTTGAAGCCGCGGCTTTCGTAGAGGCGCTGGGCGCCGTCATTCCCCGGCATGAGGCCGACCTGATACTCGCGGATACCCAGCCGCTCGAGCTCAGCGTCGGCGGCGTCCATCAGCTGCGAGCCCAGACCCCGTCCGCGTGCCCGCTCGGTGACGACCAGGGTCTCGAGCTCCGCGATGCGACCGTTGGGGACGTACGAGTCGGTGAAGTCGAGGTCGGGATCGAAGATCCGCACCAACCCGTATCCGACCAACCCCTCACCGTCGCGGGCGAGGAGCAGGAACGAGCCGGGGTCCGCGAGCCACTCGCGGTAGGACGCCGAGCGCGCCGCCCAGGAGCTCTCGTCGTCGGTGAACTCGGCAGGGTTCGTCGCGACGCGCTGGTGGTGGTGATGGAGCTCGAGCCAGAGATCGCGGAGCGCGGCGACGTCGTCGATGCCGCCGCGCTCGATCACTGACCGCGCCTACTTCGCCACGCGGATGAGCTTCTTGTTGACGAACTCCTCGATCCCGAGGGTCCCTAGCTCGCGGCCGAAACCGGAGTTCTTGACGCCGCCGAAGGGCAGCTCGGGACTGTCGAGGCCCACGCCGTTGACGTAGACCATCCCCGTGTCGAGGCCGTCGGCGATCCGCTGCGCCTGCTCGGAGTCGTTGGTGAAGACGTACGAGCCGAGCCCGAACGGCGTGTCGTTCGCCACCTCGATGGCCTCCTCCTCGGAGCCGACGCGGTAGACGCTGGCGACGGGGCCGAAGAACTCCTCGCGATAGGCGTCGTTGTCCGGGGTGATCCCGGTCAGGACGGTGCTCGGGAAGAACGTGCCGTCGCGCTCGCCACCAATCGCGACCTCGGCGCCCTGGGCGACCGCACGGTCGAGCTGCTCCTGGAGCGTGTCCGCAGCGTCGGCGGACGACAGCGGCCCCATCGCCGCATCATCCGACGTCGGATCGCCCGGCTTCGCCTCCCCCATCGCAGCCGAGAACTTCTCGAGGAAGTCGTCGTACAGCTCGTCGGCGACGATGAACCGCTTCGCGGCGTTGCAGGACTGGCCGGTGTTGTCCAGGCGCCCCGCGACGGCCGCCTCCACCGTCTCGTCCATGTTGTCCGTGCCGAGGACGATGAACGGATCCGAGCCGCCGAGCTCGAGCACGACCTTCTTCAAATTGCGCCCCGCGATCTCCGCAACCGCAGCGCCGGCACGCTCGGAGCCGGTGAGCGAGACGCCGCGGACCCGCGGATCCTCGATCGCCTTCTCGATCTGGGCGTTCGAGACGAGGATCGTCCGGTACGCGCCCTTCGGGAACCCGGCGTCGTCGTGCATCTTCTGGATCGCCTCGGCCGACTCCGGGCACTGGCGCGCGGGCTTCAGCAGGATCGGGTTGCCGACGCACAGGTTCGGCCCCGCGAACCGGGCCACCTGGTAGTAGGGGAAGTTCCAGGGCATGATCCCCACGAGGGGTCCCACCGACGAGCGCCGGATCAGCGCCGTGCCATCGCCGCCGAGGAGATCGATCGGCTGGTCCTTGAGCAGCTTCTCAGCGTTGTCGGCGTAGAAGCCGTAGATGTCGACGCAGAAGTCGACCTCGCCGAGGGCCTGCTCCATCGGCTTGCCCATCTCGCGGACGATGATCCCGGCAAGCTCCTCCCTGCGCTCGGAGTGGAACTCGGAGACCTTCTTGACCATTGCCGCCCGCTCGGCGACCGAAGTGTTCTGCGCCCAGTCGCGGTGCGCCTCATCCGCGGCGGTGATCGCCGCCTGGAGCTCGTCGTCGGAGATCTCGTCGTACTCCTTGACCGTCTCTCCGTTGGCCGGGTTGATGACTGCGTACTTGCCCATCCCTCTCCTCTCGGGTCGATCTACTCGATGTTGAACATGACGTGCTTGACCTCGGTGTAGTCCTCGACCGAGTACATGGACATGTCCTTGCCGTAGCCGGACTGCTTGAAACCGCCGTGCGGCATCTCCGACGCCATGGTGATGTGGTTGTTGACCCAGACGGCGCCGAAGCGGATCGCGTTGGCAACGCGGAAGGCACGGCCGACGTCCCGGGTCCACACCGAGGCGGCGAGGCCGTACTTGGTGCCGTTGGCCCACTCGATCGCCTTCGCCTCGTCGTCGAAGCGCTGCACCGTCATCACCGGACCGAAGATCTCGTTCTGGACCATCTCGTCGTCCTGCTCGAGGTTCGCGACCACGGTCGGCTCGTAGAAGAAACCGGGCAGGTCCGCCTCCTTGCCACCGGTGACGACCTCGGCGTGGTCGGGCTTGCGCTCGATGAAGCCGCCGACGCGCTCCTGCTGGACCGCCGAGATCACCGGGCCGAGGGTCGTCTCGGGATCGTTCAGGTCACCCATCCTGTAGGTCTTCGCCTGCTCGGCGAGGCCGTTGACGACATCGTCGTAGACCGCTGGAGCGGCGAGGATCCGCGTCGCGGCGGTGCAGTCCTGGCCGGCGTTGAAGAGGCCCGTCGCGGCGATGAACTCCGTCGTCGCCTCGATCTCGGCGTCGTCGAAGATGATCACCGGCGCCTTGCCACCGAGCTCGAGGTGGACGCGCTTGAGCGAGTCCGCCGCGGCCTTCGCGATCCACTTGCCGGTTCCGATCGACCCGGTCAGCGAGACGAAGTCGACGTCGTCGTGCGTGACGAGCGCCTGGCCCGCCGGGTCGCCGTGGCCGCCGATCACGTTGAAGACGCCGGGCGGCAGGATCTCGGCCGCGATCTCGGCGAGCTTGAGCGTCGAGAGCGGCGTGTTCTCGGCCGGCTTCAGCACCGAGGTGCAGCCGGCGGCGAAGGCCGGACCGATCTTCCAGATCGCCATCATCAGCGGGTAGTTCCATGGCGTGATCTGGGCGGCGACGCCGACCGGCTCACGGCGGACGAACGACGTGTGCCCCTCGACGTACTCGGCGGCCGCCTTGCCCTCCATGTTGCGCGCGGCGCCGGCGAAGAAGCGCAGGTTGTCGGCGCACATCTCGAGCTCCTCGTCGACGAACGCCTGCCGCGGCTTGCCGGCGTCGGCGGATTCGATGTCGGAGAGCTCGTCGCCGTGCTCGAGGATCGCGTCGGCGAGCGCCAGCAACGCCTCGCTGCGCGAGCGGGGAGTGCTCGTGCCCCAGGTCTCGAACGCCTTCTTCGCCGCTGCGACCGCGCGGTCGACGTCCTCGGCGGTTGAGACGGGAGCCTGGGCGATCACCTCGCCGGTGGACGGATTGATGACGTCCTCGGTCTGCCCGTCGGCGGGGTCGACGAACTCACCGTTGATGAAGTTCTTGTCTTCGACGTTGAGTGAGGTGGTGACCGTAGCCACTGGGTTCGCCTTTCGGAGACTTTCGGTTAGCCGGGGATTGCGTGGGAGGCGGTTGCGCCCGCCGAGGCGCCGTCCTGTTCGGGAGCGCCGATGTCGAGCACCTGCTCGGGCGAGGTGTAGGCGAGGCCGACGCCCTCGGCGACCGCCCGGTGCGTGACCTTCCCCTGGGCGACGTTGATCCCGAGCTTGAGCCCGGGATCGCGACGCGCCGCCTCGGCGAGGCCGAGGTCGGCAAGCGAGAGGACGTAGGGCAGGGTCGCGTTGGTGAGCGCGTACGTCGAGGTGATCGGTACCGCCCCGGGCATGTTGGTGACGCAGTAGTGGATGATCCCGTCGACCTCGTAGGTCGGGTCGCCATGGGTGGTCGGTCGCGAGGTCTCGAAGCAGCCGCCCTGGTCGATGGCGACGTCGACGAGCACGGCATGTTTCTTCATCAGCCCGAGCTGCTCGCGGGTGATCACCCGCGGCGCGCGAGCGCCGTGGACGAGGACCCCGCCGATCACCAGGTCCATCTCCGGCAGCTTCTCCTCGATCGACAGCGTCGAGCTGAAGACGGTGGAGGCACGGCCGCCGAACGCGACGTCGAGCTCCCGCAGCTTCTCGAGGGATACGTCATAGACGAAGACGTCGGCCTCCATCCCGATCGCGATGAATGCGGCGTGCATGCCGACGGCACCGCCGCCGATGATCATCACGTTCGCGGGCGGCACGCCCGGGACCCCGCCCAGGAGGATGCCGCGGCCGCCGAGCGGCTTCTCGAGCATGAAGGCACCGGCCTGCGTCGCGATCTTGCCGGCGACCTCAGACATCGGGGCGAGCAGCGGCAGGCGGCCCTGGCGGTCCTCGACCGTCTCGTAGGCGACGCAGATCGCGCCCGACTCGGCGAGCCCGGTGGTCAACTCCGGCGCCGGCGCCAGGTGGAGATAGGTGAAGAGCGTGTGCTCGGCTCGCAACAGCGCGACCTCGGGCATCTGCGGCTCCTTGACCTTGAGGATCATCTCCGCCTCGCCGAAGACGTCCTCGGCGCCGGGGACGATCCGCGCTCCCTGCGCGACGAAGTCCTCGTCGGAGATCGCGCTCCCCTCCCCCGCGCCCTGCTGAATCACGATCTCGTGACCGTGAACGCTGAGCTCGCGAACGCCGATCGGCGTCAACGCGACGCGGTATTCATCGGGCTTGATTTCGGTCGGAACGCCAACGATCACCGGACCAGCTCCCTCGCTCGCAGCGCCAACCACAGCTCGATCCGGTCCGTGGCGCGCGATAGGTCGCGGCCGGTGAGCTCCTCGATCTTTCGCATCCTGTAGCGCAGCGTATGCCGGTGGCAATAGAGCTGTCGCGCGGCCCGCTCCCAGTTGCCGTTGTTCTCGATGAAGGCCTCGAGGGAGCGCAGGAGCTCGCCGCCGTACTCGCCTTCGGTGCGCTCAATCGGGTCGAGCAGTCCGTCGCTGTAGAGGCGCAGGGCGTCGTCGTCCTGGAGGGCGAGCAAGAGGGTGAAGGCGCCGAGGTCGCGGTGCGAGGCGACGTCGGGCACCGTCCCGTTCGTCTTCATCATCAGCGAGGTCGCCTCGAGCGCGCAACGGGCCTCGTGGAACGCGCGGCGCAGGGACGCGATCTGGGTCGGGCGGCTGGCCGCCGCGCGAATGCCGTTTCGCCCCGGCCCGCCCGCGAGCGCCTCGCGGGCACGTCGAGCGGTGCCGACCGGATCGTTCGACGCATCGACCACGGCGCACAGGAGCGGCCGCCCGGCGGCGGTGCTGGTCGCGACGACGGCGGAGACGCCGGCATCGGCAAGAGCTCCCTCGAGCAGCGCCTCCGATCCGGGCGGGTCTTCGAGCTCGAAGACGAGGACGGCGGCCTCTTCGGCAATGCCGAAGGGGCGGAGGCGGCCGCGCATCTCCTCGGCGTCGAGCCGCCCGCCGAGCGCGTCCGCGACGAGATCGCCGGAGAGGCGACGCTCGGTCTCGCGGACGACGCGATCGCGCATCAGCTCCAGGCCGACCACCATCGCCGCCTGGCGCGCGCAGAGGCGCTCGAAGTCGCCGAGCCGGTCCCTCTCGGCGACGACGACGAGCCAGGCGACCGCCGCGCCGCTGTGACCTCCGGGAACCGGCACCGCCAGCGCGCGTTCGGCGAGCGCCGGGTCGGAGGGCACGATCGGCGCCAGCGCCCCGTTCGACGGCTGCGCCGCGAGCTCGGCCGCGAGCACCCGGGACGACCCCTCGTCGATCCCCCGCGCTCCGGCGCCCGCAGCGAGCTCTCTGCCTCCGGCGTCGAGGACGAGGGCGGAGCCACCGATCGCCGCCGCGGTCGAACTCAGGATCTGCTCGAGGCCACGCCCCTCGATCACCAGCCGCTCGAGCTGCTCGTGCACGTGCGTCCCGCGCTCGAGCGCGTCGAACTGCTCGTTCACCAGGTGGGCCGCGGCGCGCTCGGTGATCGCGATGAACGGCTTCTCATAGGGCACCTCGAACAGCGGCAGGCCGACCTCATCCGCCTTGTCGACGATCGCCTTCGGCAGCCGCTTGTGGTCGAAGCCTGTCCCGAACCCGAGCCCCGCGATCTCGGACCCGTGGAGCTTCTCGACGAAGCGCCGCTGTCTCGCGGGGCTACGGAGCTGATAACCGGTGGTGAGCAACACCTCGCCGCCGGAGAGCCAGGGGGTCGGATCCTCGTGCTCGGAGATGTGGACCCAGCGCACCGCCCGGTCGGCGCCGTCCTCGCCCGCGGCGAGCTCGAGCTCGCACTCACGGACGAGGTCGGCGACCGTGAGGCTCATCCGCGCTTGTGAAGCTGCTCCGTCGCCTCGGTGAGCACCGGGCGGAGCACGTTCTCGATCTCCTCGAACTGCTCGGTGTCGCAGATCAGCGGCGGCGAGAGCTGGATCACCGGGTCGCCACGGTCGTCGGCGCGGCAGATGAGCCCGCGCCGGTAGAGCTCGCCGGAGAGGAAGCCGCGCAGGAGCCACTCGGACTCGTCGTCGCTGAACCCCTCCTTGGTCTCCTGGTCCTTGACCAGCTCGATCGCGTGGAAGAACCCGTCGCCGCGGACGTCACCGACGATCGGGATGTCGCGCAGGCCGTCGAGCATGCCGCGGAACTCGTCCTGCTTTCGAAGCACGTGGCCGCAGAGGTCCTCGGACTCGAAGATGTCGAGGTTGGCGATCGCGATCGCGGCGGCGACCGGGTGACCGCCGAAGGTGAATCCGTGCGTGAACGACTCCTTGCCGCTCGCGAACGGCTCGTAGACCTTGTCGGAGGCGATCATCGCGCCCATCGGCGCGTAGGCCGAGGTGAGCGCCTTCGCCGTCGTGACGATGTCCGGCTGGTAGCCGTAGCGCTCGCAGCCGAAGTAGTGGCCGAGGCGGCCCCAGGCGCAGATCACCTCGTCCGAGATGAGGAGGACGTCGTGGCGGTCGCAGATCTCCCGCACGCGCTGGAAGTAGCCGTCCTGCGGCGGGATGCAGCCGCCCGCGTTCTGGAGCGGCTCGAGGATCACCGCGGCGACCGTCTCCGGACCCTCGAAGATGATCTTCTCCTCGATCTGGTCCGCGGCCCAGAGTGGATCACGATCCTCGGGCCAGTGATAGCTGTTGGTGTTCGGCGCCTTGATGCCGCCGGGCACGAGGGGCTCGAAGTCCGTCCGCAGCGCCGTGATCCCGGTCGCCTGCAGGGCGCCCAGGGTGGTGCCGTGGTAGGCGACCTCGCGGCTCAGGTACTTGATCTTCCGCGGGTTGCCGGTGCGCTGGTGGTAGGCCCGCACGAGCTTGATCGCCGACTCGACGGCCTCCGAGCCGCCGGATGTGAAGAAGACCCGGTTGAGATCGCCGGGAGCGAGGGAGGCAATGCGCTCGGCGAGCTCGATCGCCCGGGGGTGCGCGTAGCTCCACAGAACGTAGAAGTCGAGCTCCTCCACCTGCCGCGCGGCGGCCTCGCCGAGCTCCGTGCGGCCGTGGCCGGCGTTGACGCAGAAGAGGGCCGAGAGGCCGTCGAGATAGCGATTACCGTGCTGATCCCAGACGTAGGCGCCCTCACCGCGAGTGATGATCGGCACCTCGTGATCGGCGTCGTAGGCGCCCATCCGGGTGAAGTGCATCCACAGGTGTCGTCGTGCCGACTCCTGAAGGTCTCCTGCCGCGCTCGCCGGGGCGGCGGTGGTAATCGTCTCGCTGGCCATCACTCTCCTCTCGACGTTCCGTACAACACTATCGTGCCGAGGTTCCCGCCCGCAAGCCGGATTTGGGACGAAATCCGCCCCGGCGACTTAGACGATGTGGATAATCCTCGTTCGACGTTTTGGGGCATTCGGAACTTGCACGACCCCCCGGCGGTGACTTAGCCTGAGCGGCAATCGTGCGCGAAGAGGGTTGTCTGTTCGGGATAGCGGCGGTTAGTTGACCGAGCCGAGCGTCTGCCTGCGCGGGGTCCGCAAGGAGTTCGGCGAGTTCGCCGCGGTTCGCGAGATGGATCTCGAGATCGGGCAGGGTGAGTTCTTCACCATGCTCGGACCCTCCGGGTGCGGCAAGACGACGACGCTGCGGATGATCGCCGGGTTCGAGCAGCCCACCGCCGGCGAGGTGCAGATCGAGGGCGACAACGTCGCCGGCCTTCCGCCCCACAAGCGCCCCACCAACACCGTCTTCCAGAGCTACGCGCTGTTTCCCCACATGACCGTCGCCGACAACGTCGGCTATGGCCTCAAGCGCAAGAAGGTGGGTAAGGGCGAGATCAAGCAGCGGGTCGCCGCAGAGCTCGAGCGCGTCGGCCTCGCCGATCGGGCCAACCAGAAGCCCGCGCAGCTCTCCGGCGGAATGCAGCAGCGGGTCGCCCTCGCGCGGGCGCTCGTGAACCTGCCCAAGGTGCTGCTGCTCGACGAACCGCTCGGGGCGCTCGACCTCAAGCTCCGCAAGGAACTCCAGCTCGAGCTCAAGGGCATCCAGCGCGACGTCGGCATCACCTTCGTCTACGTCACCCACGACCAGGAGGAGGCGCTGACGATGTCCGACCGGATCGCGGTGATGAACCGCGGCCGGATCGAGCAGTGCGACACGCCCGAGGAGATCTACGAGCGGCCGGCGACCACGTTCGTCGCCGGCTTCATCGGCGTTTCGAATCTGATGCCCGGCGAGGTCGTCTCCGCCAACGGCGGTGCCCCGCGAGTGCGCCTGGACGCCGGGGTCGAGATCGAGGTCCCGACCAACGGGATCGGCGCCGGCGAGCGCTGCCACGCGGTCGTGCGCCCGGAGAAGCTGGCAATCCTTCCGTCCGCCTCCTCGGCTTCGCCTTCGGGGGCGGCCGGGCCGGTAGCGGGACGACCGTCGGTGGAAGGCGTGGTCGAGAGCTCTGTGTACCTCGGCACCTCGACCCAGATCGTGGTCATGCTGGCCGGCGACGTTCCGATGACGGTCCTGGTCCCGAACGCGGACGAGGCCGAACGGGCGCAGCTGCCCGGCGGCGGCGTACCGGTGCGCCTCTCGTGGGCCCCGGAACACATCCACGTAGTCAGGGAGTCGGATGACCCGGCGCCCGCACCAAGCCAAGGAGGCGACTGAGCAGATGAAGGCCAAGCTGACCGCAGCGATCGCGGTTCTGGTGGGAGCTATGGCCCTCGCGGCCTGCGGCGGAGACGGCGGCGGCGGCCTCGAGAGCGGCAGCGGCGACACCGAGGCCGCGGACATCCAGACCGCGCAGGGCGGGGACCCCTCGGGCGAGCTGACGATCTCCAACTGGCCCCTGTACATCGACAAGGCGACGATCCCGAACTTCGAGGAGGAGAGCGGGGTCAGCACCAAGTACATCGAGGACATCAACGACAACACGGAGTTCTTCGGCAAGCTCCGACCGCAGCTGGCGCAGGGCGAGTCCGGCGGGCGGTCGATCATCACCCCCACCGACTGGATGGCGGAGAAGATGTACGAGCTCGGCTTCATCCAGAACCTCGACAAGGAAGCGATCCCGAACGTCACCGAGAACCTGATTCCGAGCCTGCAGAGCCCCTCGTTCGATCCGGAGCGCAACTACACGGTGCCGTGGCAGAGCGGCATGACGGGCGTGATCGTGCGCAAGGATCTCGCTCCGGACATCACCTCGGTCAACGACCTGTTCGATCCCAAGTACAAGGGCAAGGTCACGATGCTCAGCGAGATGCGCGACACCGTGCCGCTCGTGATGAAGGCCGACGGCATCGACCCCGCCGACGCGACCGACCAGGACTGGCTCGACGCGATCGCGAAGATCGACGAGGCGGCCGCTTCCGGGCAGATCCGCGACTTCACCGGCAACGACTACGCCGACGACCTCACCCGCGGCGACGTCGTCGCGGCGATCGGCTGGTCCGGCGACGCGGTCCAGCTGCAGGCGGACAACCCGAACATCGAGTGGCGGATGCCGGACGAGGGCTGCATGCTGTGGACCGACAACATGGAGATCCCGATCGGGGCGCCGAACACGGCCGCCGCGCTGGCCTTCATGGACTACGTCTACGACCCGGAGGTCGCGGCGGACATCACCGAGTACGTCCAGTACGTCTCGCCCGTCGCCGGAGTCAAGGAGATCCTCACCGAGCGCGATCCGAAGCTCGCCGAGAACCAGCTCATCTTCCCCGATGAGTCGTTCACGGCGGACTGCACGATCCAGGTGTCGCCCGAGGGCGAGGAAGAGGTGACGGAGGCGTTCGAAAGCGTCCTCCAGGGCTGAGTGAAGCGGGCGACGGCGAGGTAGACGGGATGCGACTCCCATGAGCTCGACCCGCCGTCGCCTGATTCCCTACGGGCTGCTCACGCCGGGGCTGTTGTGGCTCGTCGTCTTCTTCGTCGTGCCCATGTACTTCATGGCGCGCATCGCGCTCTATGACGGCAGCTCGACGACCGGCTACGAGTTCGCCTGGAACTGGAGCAACTTCTCAGACGCGCTCGCCGACTACGACACGCAGTTCGTCCGGTCGTTCATCTACTCGGGCATCGCGACGGTGCTGGCGCTGGTGATCGCCTACCCGCTCGCGTACGCGATCGTGTTCCGGGGCGGAAGGTGGAAGAACCTCCTCCTCTTCGCCGTGATCGCGCCGTTCTTCACCACGTATCTGATCCGGACGCTGGCCTGGCAGACGATCCTCTCCGACGAGAGCTTCATCGTCGACTCCCTGAAGACGATCGGGCTGGTGGCGAACGACGGCCGCGTGCTCGACACGTCGGGGTCCGTGATCGCGGGGCTCACCTACAACTTCCTGCCGTTCATGATCCTGCCGATCTACGCCAGCCTCGAGCGGCTGGACCGGAGTCTGATCGAGGCGGCGAAGGACCTCTACTCGTCGGCGACGACCGCGTTTCGCAAGGTCACCCTGCCGCTCACCGCTCCGGGGATCGTCGCCGGGGTGCTGCTGACCTTCATCCCGGCGTCGGGCGATTACATCAACGCAGAGTTCCTGGGCTCCCAGAACCAGGCGATGATCGGCAACGTCATCCAGTCGAAGTACCTGGTGACCACCGACTACCCGGCCGCGGCCTCGCTCTCGTTCGTGCTCATGGCGATCATCCTCGCCCTGGTCGTCATCTACATCAGGTTCGCCGGCAGCGAGGCGCTCATGGGCGAAGAGGCGGAGTCCGCAAAGTGAGGCGGAGCGAAGCGGAGCCGAGCCGCGCCGAGGAGGCGCCTTACTGATGAAGTGGCTGCGCGAGCACGCGCTGAACTTCTACATGGCGATCGCCATCGGGTACATGCTGATCCCGATCGCGGTGATCGTGGCGTTCTCGTTCAACGATCCCGCCGGCCGTTACAACTTCACCTGGGAGGGCTTCACCCTCTCCCACTGGAAGGACCCGTTCGCGATCGAGGAGCTCAACGACGCGATGATCACCAGCCTCGAGCTGGCCGCGGTCTCGACGATCATCGCGACGGCGATCGGGACGCTGATGGCGATGGCCTTGGTCCGCTACGAGTTCTTCGGGCGCCGGGCGTCGAACTTCCTGATCGTGATCCCGACAGCCACGCCGGAGGTCGTGATCGGTGCCGCGCTCCTGTCGATGTTCCTGCTGCCGCCGTTCGTCGACTACATCAACCTCGGCTTCCAGAGCCTGGTGATCGCCCACGTGATGTTCTCGATCTCGTTCGTGGTCATCGTCGTGCGATCGCGGTTGATCGGATTCGACCGCTCGCTCGAGGAGGCGAGCCGCGACCTGGGCGCCGGCGCCTTCACCACCTTCCGCACCGTCACGCTGCCGCTGCTCGCGCCCGGCATCATCGCCGCGGCCCTGCTCGCGTTCGCGCTCTCGATCGATGACTTCGTCATCTCCAACTTCAACTCGGGCACGACGGTCACGTTCCCGCTCTACATCTACGGCGCCTCACAGCGCGGAATCCCGGTGGAGGTCAACGTCATGGCAACGCTTCTGCTCCTGGTTACCCTGGTCGCGATGGCATTTACGATCTGGCAGCAGCACCGCGCCGAGAAGCTTGCCGCGGTAGCAGCCGATCCCGCGGAGGAACTGGTGTGAGCACGATCTCCGAGACACGCACCCTGCGCAACTACATCGGCGGCGGCTGGGTCGACGCATCCGGAGGCGAGACGCTCGAGGACCGCAACCCGGCCAGCGGCGAGTTGACCGCGCTGGTGCCGCTCTCCGGCGCCGCCGACGTGGACGCGGCGGTGCGGGCCGCACGCGCCGCCCAGCCGGCCTGGCGCGCACTCGCGCCCCAGAAGCGGGCCCGTGCGGTGATGGCGCTCCGCGAGGCACTTTGGGAGCGGCAGGAGGACATCGCCCAGCTGGTCACCGAGGACATGGGCAAGACCCTCGACGACGCCCGTGGCGAGGTGGTGCGCGGGATCGAGTCCACCGAGGCCGCCTGCGGCATCCCGCACCTGCTCAAGGGAGAGAACCTCGAGGGCGTCGCCGGCGGCGTCGACGTGGAGATGGTCCGCCAGCCGGTTGGCGTGGTCGCGGCGATCACGCCCTTCAACTTCCCGGCGATGATCCCGCTGTGGTTTTTGCCCTACGCGATCGCCTGCGGTAACGCGTTCATCCTCAAGCCCTCCGAGCGCGACCCGCGGCCGTCGGAGCTGATGTTCGAGCTCATCGATGGCATCGACGCCCTGCCCGACGGGATCCTGAACCTCGTCCATGGTGCCCACGACGCGGTCAACGGGCTCCTCGACCATCCGGGGATCGACGCGATCTCGTTCGTCGGCCAGGCCTCGACGGCCCGCTACATCGCCGAGCGCTCGTCGGCCTCCGGCAAGCGCTTCCAGGCGTTGGGCGGCGCCAAGAACTCGCTGATCGTGATGCCCGACGCCGACCTCGAGGTCACCGTGCCCGCGATCATGTCCTCGGCCTTCGGCGCCGGAGGCCAGCGCTGCCTGGCCGGGTCGGTGGCGGTGCTCGTCGGCACGCGTGATGAGCAGGACCGCTCGCTCGACGCGCTCGCCAAGGCGGCGGCCGATCTCGGCGTCGGCCCCGGCGACCAGGACGGTGTGGAGGTTTGCCCGCTGGTCGGCCCCGACGCCCGCGACCGAATCGAGGGCGCCATCGCCGGCGCCCAGGACGAGGGCCTCGATGTCGTTCTCGACGGCCGGCGAGACGCCGGCCCGGGCGGCTCGCTGATCGGGCCCTCGATCATCGAGACCCAGGACCTCGACTCGGATCTCGTTCGTGAGGAGCTCTTCGGGCCCTTGCTGGCGGTCGTGCGCGCCGACGATCTCGACGGGGCCCTCGAGTTCGCCAACGGCTCGCGCTACGGCAACGCCGGCTCGATCTTCACCACTTCCGGTGGCGCCGCGCGCGCCTACCGCTATGGCGCCGAGGCCGGGATGCTCGGCGTCAACGTCGGCGTCGCGGCGCCGGTTGCCTGGTTCCCCTTCTCGGGCTGGAAGGACTCGATCGACGGCGACCTGCACGCAAACGGCACCGACGCGGTCGAGTTCTACACTCGCAAGAAGGTCGTCACCAGCCGCTGGTGAGCAGCCCCTTCGTCGCCGACGCACCCGAGTGGTTTCACGTCGCGCCGATGGAACCCGGGCTTCACATCGTCGGCGAACCGGGGCACGTGTACTCGTGGCTGATCGCGGGCTCCGAGCGCTCGATCCTGCTCGACACCGGGCTCGGCCTCGCCGACATCGCGGCAGCGATCGCGCCGGTCGCTTCGACGCCGGTCTCGGTGGTCAACTCGCACGTCCACTTCGACCACGTCGGGGGCAACGAGCTGTTCGAGGACGTCGCGATGCACGAGCTCGGGCCGGAGTGGATCCCACAGGGGACACGCGACGCGTACCTGACCGGCTACCGCGAGCTCGCTCGCGGGATGCCGGAAAGCTGGGAGCGCCTGCGAGACGCCGACCGCGAGGACTGGTTCCTCGTCGGCCCCGACGAAACGCTGCGCCCGTGGCCCTCGGAGCGCATCGACGAGCTTGGCTGGCGCATCGACCCGCCGCCGCCGACCGCGCTGCTCGCCGACGGCGACGTGGTCGAGCTCGGAGACAGAAGCCTCCGCGTGATTCACACGCCGGGCCATGCACCGGACCACATCTGCCTGGTCGATGAGCGGGCGGGGATCCTTTTCGCCCAGGACCAGGCCTACTACGGGCCCCAGCTGATCTGCGAGGAGGGCTCGGACCTCGAGGCCTACGCGCGCTCGGTGCGACGGCTGGCGGACGAGCTCGGCGACGCCGTTCGCATCGTCTACACCGCTCACTGCCTGCGTCCGTCCGTGCCGCCCCGCTTCCTCGGCGAGCTGGCCGACGCCGCCGAGTCCGTCGCGGCAGGAGAGGCTGGCGCTCGGGCCGATGCGCAGCCCGTTCGGCGAACCCGTCGAGGGCGCCGACTTCGGTCACTTCTCGATCCTGGTCAGCCCCGAGGCTCGAGAAGCCTGAGGGGGGTACCGGCTACTTGCCGGTTGCCGCCTCGAACGCCTCCTCGACCCGCTGCTCGGCCTCGGGTCCGCCCGGTGGGTTGATCGGGGTCGCGCAGTTCTCGGTGTACTCGGCGGTCGGGAAGATGAGCTCGCTCTTGGCCGCCTCCGGGTTCGATGTCTCGAACATCTCCTGGATCCCGTCGACCGGCGTGACCGAGCTCGTCCACTCCGCGATCTGAGCCTGGTTCTGCGGCTCGTACGTGTAGTTGATGAAGTCGTACGCGGCCGTCGGGTTCGGCGCGCCGACCGGTACGACCCAGTGGTCCCACCAGAGCATGCAGCCCTCGGCCGGCATCACCCACTCGAGCTGCGGGTTGTCGGCCTGGAGCTGGATCGCATCCGCGGCCCAGCCGACCACGGCGACCGCGTCGCCGGTGACCAGGTCCTTCGCGTAGTCGCCGCCCGTGAGCCGCCGGATCTGGCCCGACTCGACGCCCTCACGCAGCCGGTCGATCGCGGCCACCCAGTCCTCCTCGGTGGCCTCGTCCGGGTCGATGCCAGCGGCCAGCAACATCATCGGGATCGTCTCGCGCAGCTCGGTCAGCAGCTCCACCTTGCCCTTGTACTGCGGATCGAAGAGGTCGTTGACGGAGTCGATGTCGGGAGCCTCGTCCTTGTTGACGATCAGCCCCGTCATCCCGCCCTGCCACGGGATCGTGTAATCCCAGTTGGGATCCGTGCTCGGCGCCTTGACCTCGGGGCTCAGGTTCTCGAACGCGGGAGCGAGCGCCTCCTTGTCGATCCGCTGCAGGTACCCGAGGTCGTACATCTTCTTCGCGAGCCAGTCGCCCGCCACCATCAGGGAGCGGCCCCCGGACTCGCCCTGCTCGAGCTGCGGACGCATCTTCCCGAAGTACTCGTAGTAGCTGTTGATGTCCTCGATGTAGTCGACCGAGATCCCGCTCTCCTCTTCGTACTCCGGGATCGTGTCCTTGTCGATGTAGAGCGCCCAGTTCGAGATCGTCACTTCTCCGCCGGGCTCACCCTCGGCCTTGGCGATCGGCGCCGGCGTGTCGTCGCCGTCGTCCTCCAAGCCGCTCCCGCCGCCATCGTCCCCGCCGCAGGCCGCGAGTACCAGCGCGGCCCCGAGCGCCATGAACGCGATCAGAAGGCGGAAAGCGACCGGCCGGCGGTCGATGCTTCGTTCGGCAGTGGCGTTCACGTGCGCTCCTTCGATCGGGGTTTGGTTGCTGGTACGCGGGCGAACCACGCCTCCAGGGCGGGACGAATGACGGCGTTCTCGACGTCCTCGGTGGGCGTCGCAAGTTCGTTGATCAAGAGGCCATCCAGCATCGCGAGGAACATCCGCGCCTCGAGCTCGGGAGCCCGGACTCCCAGCGACTCGAAGACCTCCGTGAGCGCGTCGTTCCATGCCGTGGTCCACTCGCGGCACACGCGCTCGACCTCGGGGTCACGCGCCGCCTCTGCGAGCAGGGCGTACTGCGCCGCGGTGCGCCACCGCTCGTCGCCGAGCTGGGCAACGAGGTGCGCGCCGAACTGCTCGACGAGCGCGCGCCGCGAAAGCCGCTTTCCGAGGACGCCCGCGAGCCGCTCGTGCAGCGAGTCGATCTCGGTCCGCGCGAAGTGCTCGAGCGCCTCTCGCATCATCACCTGACGCGAGGCGAACCAGTAGGTCGTCGAGCCGAGCGAGACGCCGGCCAGGTCGGCGACGGCCCGATGGCTGACCGCGTCGGTGCCTCCGGTCGCAATCAGGCGGAGCGTGGAGTCCAGGAGCAGCAACCTGCGCTCGTTGTCGGGCTTGCGCCCGCCGGCGATCGGAGTTGTGGCTGACTTCGAGGTGTACATTTGTACAGTACAATCGTACACGGCCTGTTCGCTTCCCGTCAACATGCAGCGCGCACCGACGTCGTCGTGATCGGCGGGGGGATCGTCGGAGCCGCTGCGGCCCTGGCGACCGCGAGGCTCGGACTCGGCGTGGTCCTGCTGGAGCGTTCGTCGTTGTCGACCGCCGCGGGTTCCAGCCGCGGAACGGCGCGCATCTACGCGCCGGCCGCCTACCCGGACGACTCGTACCTGGACGCGGGCATGCGCGCGCTCGCGGACTGGCGGAGGCTCGAGTCGGCAGCCGACAAGCGACTGCTGTCCGCAACCGGGGTCCTGCATGTCGGTGAGTTCGCCGAGCGTCAGCTGGACGCGCTCACGGCCGCCGGAGTCACCGCCCGAGCGGTGGATGCCGCCAACGCCGAGCGGCGGCTGGGCGTGCGCGTTCCCCCCGACTCGCCCGTCGTCCACCAGCTCGACGCGGGGGTGATCCACGCCGATCGCGCCTGGCGCGCAACCCTGGCCATGGCGCAGACGGCGGGCGCCGAGCTGCGCGCCCCCGCTCCAGTGTTCTCGGTGACCGACCGCGGCGAGCGCGTCGAGGTCGAAACCGAGGCGGGCTCGCTGACCTGCGCCGCGGCGATCGTCGCCGCGGGTCCGTGGACGCGCGGGCTGCTGAGCGCCGCCGGCATCGAGTGCCCGCTCGAGACCTCGCTCCAGAGCGTCGCCTACTTCGACCTCCCGGAGCGCTCCGCGCAGGCGGTGGCGCTGATCGACTACGAGGGCGAGGAGCCCTACGCCTGCTGGGATCCCGAGCGCGGCCTCAAGGCCGCCCTCCACGCGCGCGGGCGGACACATGATCCCGACGACGTGAGCGGGAGCGAGCCGGACCCCGCCGTGCTCGATCGCATCGCCGACTGGGTGGGCGCGAGCTACCCAGGCGTCGCCGCGTCTCCGACGCACACCGAAACCTGCATGTACACGAACGCGCCGGGTGAGCGGTTCGTGCTCGAGCGCCACGGGCGCATCGTGGTCGGCAGCGCCTGCAGCGGCCAAGGATTTCAGTTGGCTCCGGATACGGGCGAGCGGCTCGCGAGACTGGCCGGCGAGGTCGCGTCGGTCGCACTCGGTTCTGCCGGGAGCCCGCGATGAGCGAGACGCGGCGCCTGGACGACTGTCTGTCGATCCGTGACGGCCGGCTCTTCGTCGAGGGCAGGGCCGCCGGCGACCTGGCCCGGTCGTTCGGCACGCCGCTCTACGTGATCTCGGAGGATCAGCTGCGCCGCAACGCGCGCCGCCACTCCGCAGCGTTCTCGTCGCGCTGGCCGGGGAGTTTCGTCCTGCTGCCGTCGATCAAGGCGAACTCGACCCTGGCGCTGCGCAGGATCCTCACCGAGGAGGGCACGGGGTGCGACGCGTTCGGGCCCAACGAGCTCGAGGCCGCCCTGCGCACCGGCACCGACCCCGACCTGATCTCGCTGAACGGGCCGATGAAGGACGACGCTCTGCTCGAGCGCGCGATCTCCATCGGGGTGAAGCTCACGCTCGATAGCCGCGCGGAGCTGGAGCGCGCCAGGGATGTCGCCGCGCGCCTCGGACGTACCGCGCACGTGCGGCTGCGCTGTCGCCCCGACCTCGTGGGCATGGACGAGCTGTCCGAGATGTCACCCGCGGGTGACTCGATCCGCGCGGCGCTCGACCGCTACAAGGCGGGCATCCCGAGCGACGACCTGTTCGCGATCGCGGAGGATGAGATCCGCGGTCCGCACCTGGACCTGGCCGGGCTGATGCTCCACATCGGCCGCCACAGCGCCGATCCGGCGATGTGGCAAACCGCGGTCGCCCAGCTCGGAGCGATCCTCGAGTGGTCGCGGGAAAGATGGAGCGGCTGGACCCCCCGCGAGCTGGACATCGGCGGAGGGTTTCCCGCCCCGCGCGACCCGTTCGGCCGACTGCTCCCCCAGCGCTCGGAGGCCCCCGACACCTCCCCGGGGATCGAGGAGTACGCGGAGGCCGTTTGCGCATCGCTTCGCGACGAGCTCGCGCGCCTGGGCATCGATCCCGCCGCCGTCCAGCTGGAGGCCGAGCCGGGCCGGGCGCTCTACGCCGACGCCGGCGTGCACCTGGCGACCGTGGGCAACGTCAAGCGCCAGACGCGGCCGACCCCGCTGGTGTGGGTGGAGACGAACTCCTCGGATGCGTACCTGGCCGACGTCAACCTCGAGTTCAACCGCTGGACCTGCCTCGCCGCGGACGCGGCCGATGCTCCGGCGACCGTGGTGGTCGACATCACGGGGCGCACCTGCGCGCTCGACGTGATCGTGCCCGATGCCCGGATGCCGGAGGTCGAGCCGGGCGACGTGCTCGCGTTCCTCGACACGGGTGCCTACCAGGACGCGGGCGCGACCAACTTCAACGCGCTGGGCCGGCCGGGAACGCTCCTCGTCGCGGGCGAGTCGGCCGCGATGGTCCGCCGCCACGAGACGATCGACGACGTCTTTGCCCGCGACGCTATCCCCGCGCGGCTCCACGCCGACACGAACGGCGCCCCGCGCGTGAGCGCGATCGACCACGTCTCGGTGACGAGCGCCGACATCGACCGCTCACTCGCCTTCTACCGCGACCTCCTCGGCCTATCACTGCGCGGGCGCGGTGATGACCTCGGCCCGGACGAGCTGGCGATCACGGGCGTGCAGGACGCTACGGCCCGCTGGGCGGACCTCGAGCTCGCCAACGGCCAGGTCGTGGAGCTGATCCAGTACCTCGCTCCCCGCGGCACGCCCAGCCGCCCGGACCCCAACGACCCGGGCGCAACGCACATCTCACTTCGCGTCACCGACATCGACGCCACCTACGCGCGGCTCCACGGCGCCGGCGTGCCGGTCCGCAGCGAGCCGGTGAGGATCTCCGAACCGGGCGCCTGGGAGGGCACGCGCTGCTTCTACGCGAGCGACCCGGACGGCGTGACCGTGGAGCTGATCCAGCGATGAGCGACCCGCGAACCGTCTGGGTGACCGGAGCCGCGAGCGGCATGGGCGCCTCGCACGCGCGCCGGTTTGCCGAGCTCGGCGACCGCGTCGGCTGCTGGGATCGGGACGCCGAGGCGCTCGAGGCCGTTGTCGGCTCGATTCGCGAGGCGGGCGGCGTCGCCGAGGCCGCCTGCGCCGACATCACCGACTGGCCGGCAGTCGAGCGCGCGGCAGCGACGCTGCGCGACACGCTCGGCCCGGTTGACGTGGTCGTCGCAAACGCCGGGATCCTGCTGAGCGGCGACCACGTCGCCGACCTCGATCCGGACGAGTGGCGGCGGGTGGTCGACGTCAACCTGACCGGTACCTTCCTCACCGCGAAGGCGGCGATCCCGCAGCTCCGCGAGACGGGCGGCGGGTCCATGGTGCTCGTGTCCTCGATCTGCGGCCTCACGGCCTCGACCGGCTACGGCGCCTACAACGCCTCCAAGCACGGTGTGATCGGGCTGATGCGCACGCTGGCGCACGAGCTCAAGTTCGACGGCGTCAACGTCAACGCCGTCTGTCCGGGCTGGATCCGCACGCCGATGCTCGATCTGTCCGTCGACGACGCCTCCGATCCCGGCGGGGAGCTTGAGGCGCTTACCAGGATGACGATGATCGACCGGCTGATCGAGCCGAGCGAGGTGACCGACGCCGTCGTCTTCCTGACGTCCCCGGCAAGCCGCGCGATCACAGCGGTCGCGCTTCCGGTCGAGGGCGGCCTGCTCGAAACCCGGGCGTGGCCGGAGACCGATCAGGATCGCGCGGTGAAATAGGGTTCCCGCATGGGGCCTCTGACGGAGAAGATCGCCGACGGTGTCTGGCGGCACGCCGGCGACATCCGCCAGGGGATGAACGTCTACCTCGTCGCCGAGGAGGACGGCAGCGGCGTGTTCGCCTTCGACGCGGGCACGAGCGCGATGGCAAAGGGAATCGGCAAGGCTGCTGCGGAGCTGGGCGGCCTCACCCGGGTGATCCTCGGCCACGCGCACGTCGATCACCGCGGCTCGGCGCCGAAGCTCGGCGTCCCCGTGTACTGCCATCCCGACGAGGTGGAGGAGGCCGAGGGGGACGCAGGAGTGAGCTATCAGCAGCTCGGCGATGTCCCGGTCAGGTACTCGCGCTGGCTCTATCGCGTTGTCTTCCCGATCTGGGACGGTGGCCCGGTGGAGATTGCCGGCACCGTGTCCGAGGGCGAACGGATCGCGGGCTTCGAGGTCGTCAAGCTCGCCGGCCACGCTCCGGGTCAGATCGGCCTCTGGCGCGAGAGCGACCGCCTCTGTCTCTGCAGCGACACGGTCTACGTGACCGACTCGACGCGTCCGCTTGGACATCACCCGGGGATCTATCCCCCGCACCCGGTCTTCGACCAGGATCCGGACGAGACGATCGCCAGCGTCCGCAAGCTCGCCGCGCTCGAGCCGGCGATCGTCGCACCCGGACACCTGGAGCCCCTGCGCGGCGAGCCGGCCGAGCTCCGGCGGCGCCTCGAAGCGGCGGCCGACGAACGCACCGGGTGGTGACTCGCCGGATGGCGCGTTCCGGCAGGCCTTAACGGCGTCGTTCGGACCGTAGATCTAGTCGCTCTGGCGAGCCTCACGCACGACCGGCGCGAGGAACCAGAACCACGCGATCATCGCGACCACGAAGGCCGTTGCCAGTGCCGCGGCGGTGTCGTCGTAGACGACGTGCGAGATCAGGAGCAGCACGCCGCACATCGCCAGCGCGAGGAGTACGAGGCCGGCGATCGCGAGCCGGTTGGAGCTTTCGACGACCCACTGCTTGTCGAGCTCGCGGAAGCGGAACCGGTGGCGGGCGGTCGGCGCCATGAGGAAGACCGACGAAGCCGCCGTGCACAGCAGCGTCGCGTAGTAGACGCGGCGCTCGAAGTCGGTCACGTCCACCCAGCCCTGCTGAAACGGGACCACGAGCAGGAAGGCAAAGAGGAACTGGATGCCCGGGATGACGACGCGAATCTCCTGGACCAGCTCGCTCCAGTTGCGGTCGAGGCGCTCCTCCTCGCTCTCGCCGCGTCGGTTCGCCTGTTCGGATCTGCCCTCTTGGGTAGGCATGGCGGATGCTTACCCGGCGGTAGCATCGGCAATCCGATGGCCGAGGGCGACGACCAGATCCGCGACCGGAACATCATGATCGCGGCGGCGGTGGGGGGCTTCCTCCTCCCGCTCGCGGGCGTCATCGGGTCGATCATCTTCTACGTGCGAAAGCAGGAACGCGAGGCCTGGATCGTGCTCGGCTGCTCGATCGTCGGGATCGTCTCCTACACCGCGGTGATCTCAGCGAGCGGATGATGGCGACCCCCGGAACCGAGCTCCTGATCGGCGGCGAGCGGGTCGGCGGCACCGGCGACGGGCTCGCGGTCGAGAACCCGTTCGACGAGTCGACCGTCGCGACGGTGGCCGTTGCGGGACCCGACCAGCTCGACGCCGCGATCGCCGCCGCGGCCGACGCCCAACCGGCCTGGGAGCGGACCGCGGCGCTCGAGCGCGGCGAGATGCTGCACGAGGTCGCGACCCGGATGCGCGCGATGACCGAGGAGCTCGCCGAGCTGATGACGCTCGAGGGCGGCAAGCCGTTGCTCGAGAACCGCGACGAGATCGGGTGGACCGCCGCGGCGTTCGACTACTACGCGGAGATCGGCCGGGACTCCGCCGGCCGCGTGATCCCGCCGATCGAGTCGAGCCAGCTCGCACTCGTGGTCAAGGACCCGGTGGGCCCGGTCGCCTGCATCGTCCCCTGGAACTACCCGCTGCTGCTGTTGGCCTGGAAGCTGGCGCCGGCGCTGGCGGCCGGGAACGCGACCGTCTCGAAGCCGTCCGAGATCACCCCGCTCTCGACCCTCGCGCTCGCCCCCTGCTTCGAGCACCTGCCGGCCGGCGTCGTCAACCTGATCGCGGGGGCCGGCGACATCGGCGCGGGTCTTGTGGCCGACGAGCGGATCGCCTGCGTCGCCTTCACCGGCTCGGTCGAGACCGGGAAGAAGATCGCGGCGAAGTGCGCCGAGCGGGTCGCGAGGGTGAATCTGGAGATGGGCGGCAAGGACCCGTTCATCGTCTGCCGCGACGTCGCCGCGGAGATCGAGGTCGCCGCACGCGGGGGCGCCTGGGCCGCATTTCTCAATGCCGGCCAGGTGTGCACCTCGGCGGAGCGCTTCTACGTCCACGACGACGTCTTCGACGACTACCTCGCCGCCTTTGCCGAGCACACGCGCTCGCTCGTCGTCGGCGATCCGATGGATGCGAACACCGACGTCGGGCCGATGGTCTCGGCGAACCAGCGCCAGAAGGTCGCCGATCAGGTCGAGGCGGCCCTCGGCGTCGGCGCAGAGCTCGTCGTCGGCGGCGACACGGCAGGCCACGAGCGCGGCCATTTCTACTCGCCGGCGGTGATCACCGGGGCGGGGCCCGAGACGGCGCTCCTCTCCGAGGAGACGTTCGGCCCGGTCGCGCCGCTGGTCCGCGTGCGCTCGCTCGACGAGGCGATCGAGCTCGCCAACTCGACCCGCTTCGGGCTCGGCGCGAACGTTTACACCCGCGACCTCTCGACGATCCTGCGCTGCATGCGCGAGCTGAAGGCGGGGACGGTCTGGTTCAACGACCCGTTGACGGACAACGACGCCGGGCCGTTCGGCGGGTTCAAGCAGTCGGGCCTCGGGCGTGAGCTGGGGCGTGAGGGACTGGAGGCTTTCCAGGAGACCAAGCACGTTCACATCGAGACGGAGATCGGGATCAAGGACTGGTGGTACCCGTACGGATGAGTCCGATCGAGCCCGATCACCCGTTTGCCCGATAGGCAGGCGCCGGCCGTCTCCGCGGTGCGCGCCGCGGATATCCGCGCCGTGTCCCGGGCGATCGCGCGCGGGTTCCACGACAACGAGGTCTGGGAGTGGGTGCTGCCATCACCCGCCCGGCGAGACCGCGTGCTGCCGCGCTACTACGAGTCGCTGCTGAAGCGGACGTTCATGCGCCGGGGCGCCGCCTTCGCGACCACCGACCAGAGGGCGGGTGCTCTCTGGTTCGGCCCGGCCGACGACCCGTTCCTGCGCCCGCGCGAGCAGTTGGGCGGCTTGCTCGCGATCGCGCCGGCCGGGCTCGGAGCCCTGCGGCGCGGGGCTCGCGGGGACCGGGTCATGCACGAAAACCACCCGCGCGAGCCGCACTACTACCTGCTCGTCCTCTCGGTCGACCCGGAGTACCAGCGGCGCGGCTACGGCGCCGCGCTGATGCGGCCGATGCTCGACCGCGCCGACGCCGAGGAGATGCCCTCCTTCCTCGAGACCAACCGCGAGTCGAACGTCCCCTACTACCGCCGCTTCGGCTTCGAGCTCACCGAGCGGGTCGAGATCCCCGGCGGCCCGCCGCTGTGGTTGATGTGGCGCGAGCCGGATCAGGCTGCGGGCAGGAGCGAGAGCGGCTCGCCGGCGCCAGCGGGCGCCTGAGCGCGCTCGCGCTCGCCGGCCTCGAACCCGCCCATGCGGACGCCAAGCAGGCGCACCGGACGCTCGGGGGCGTTCGCCCGCAGGAGCGCGAGGGCGACCGTGCGGATCGTCTCCGCATCCGCCGTCGGCGCCGCCACCGTCTTCGCCCGCGTGTACGTCGTCCAGTCGTCGAGGCGGACCTTGATCGCGATCGTCCGGCCGGTGTTCTTGCGGCTGACGAGGTCGGCCGCGAGCCGCTCGGCCTGATCGCAGATGATCCGCTCGAGCTCGACCGGGTCGGAGATGTCGAAGTCGAATGTTTCCTCGACCGAGCGCGACTTCAGCTTTCGCCGCTCGACCGTGTTCGAGGCGTGGAAATGGGAGCGCTCGTGGAGCGCCCGGCCGTGGTGCTCGCCGAAGCGGTTGACGAGCTCGTTCGCCGGGAATCGCTGCAGGTCCCCGATCGTCCTGATCCCGAGCGCCTGCAGGCGCTCGGCGGTCTTCGGCCCGATACCGGGGATCAGCCTCGGAGGCTCGACAGCGAACCGCTCCGCCGCCTGCTCGCGGGTGAGGACGACGAAGCCGCGCGGCTTCTCGGCGTCGGAGGCGACCTTGGCGACGAGCCGGTTCGGACCGATGCCGACCGAGGCGTCGAGGTTGAGCTGCTCGCGGATCCGCCGCACCAGCGCGCTCATCTGCGCCACCGGATCGGGAAGTGGCGAGAGATCGAGATAGACCTCGTCCAGCGAGACCGGCTCGGTCGGCACCTGCAGTTCGGCGATCAGCTTCATCACCTCGGCCGAGCGCTCCTTGTAGTGGGCCATGTCGACGGGGATCCGAATCGCCTGCGGGCAGCGGCGCACCGCCTGCGAGACCGGCATCGCCGAGCCGACGCCGAACCTGCGTGCCTCATAGGAGGCCGTCGTCACCACCGCCCGTGGTCCGCCGCCGGCGACCATCACCGGCTTGCCGCGCAGCTCCGGGCGGCGCAGGAGCTCGACCGCGACGTAGAAGGCGTCCATGTCGAGATGCGCGATCGCCACCCGCCGATCGTAGGTCGCGCCCCGGCGGGTAATAGGCTCCCGTCCGTGGGCGTCATCGGATGGATCCTGCTCGGGCTCTTCGCGGGCACCATCGCGAAGGCGCTGATCCCTGGGAAGACCGAGCCCGGCGGCTGCATCGGCACGACCGCGGTCGGCATCCTCGGCGCCCTGCTGGGCGGCTGGCTCGCCCAGGAGCTCGACATCTCGAACGAGGGGGTCGACGAGTTCTTCGAGCTCTCCTCCTGGCTGATGGCGATCGCCGGCTCGTTTCTCCTGCTGCTCCTCTTCTCGTTCTTCGCCCGCCGCTAGCGGCGGCTATCGCTCGCCACCCGGGTGCGTTCCGCTCCAATCCGGGTGCGTTGCGCGAGGTTCCGTGCGTCCTCGGCCAAAGCGCGCCTGAGGCCCACCAGCCGAACGTCCCGCTTGCCCCCGTATAGGGCGGTGTTAGGGACGTTTGCTTTGCGCCGCGCTCGGAAGGCACGCGAATTCGCGCACACCCGCAAACCACGGCCGCGGACAACGTCCCGGGTGCGGCAGCTAGCGCGCTTCGACGAGCTCGAACTCCGACTCGATCGGCTCGGCGAGCATCTCGCGGTGGCGATCGGGCTCCCACGGCCAGATCTCCGGCACGCCGTCGGCGCCCAGGTACCAGGAGTCGCAACCGGTGACCCAGACCGTGCCGGGCATCGCCGCGCGCCGCTCCGCCTCGAAGCTCGCCGCCGCCTCCTCGGTGGGGGCGATCTCGTCGAGCTCTCCCGAGCTCCAGCGCCGCATCCAGGTGATCGCGTAATCGCACTGGGTCTCGGCGATCGCGGTCAACGGATAGTTGCCGACCGGGCTCTGCGGGCCGATCAGCATGAAGAAGTTGGGGAAGCCCGGTAGGGCGACGGTGCGGTAGGAGCGCGGGCCTTCGGCCCAGGCCTCGTCGAGAGTGCGGCCGCCGGGTCCGGTGAGCGCCAGCGGACGCACGTAGGCGTGGGCGTCGAAGCCCGTCGCGAGCACGAGCACGTCCAGCTCGTGGAGGGTGCCGTCGCTCGTGCGGATCCCCTGCGGCTCGACGCGCTCGATCGCCGTGTCGACGATCTCCACGTCGTCGCGCTGGGCCGCGTCGTAGAAGCCGTCGGACAAGATCAGGCGCTTGCACATCGGCTCGTAAGGCGGCGTGAGCTTGTCGCGCAGCTCCGGGTTCTCGATCCCCTCGAGGTTGCGGCGACAGGACCAGCCGACGAGCCGGCGGCGCAGGCCCGGGCGGGTGAGCGCGCGGGCGAACCACTCGAAGTAGATCTGGGTCGTGCGCAGCGAGATCCGGTCGAGTACCGGAAAGCGCCGGTGGGCTGCCCGTGTCAGCCGCGTGTAGCGGCGGTTGGGATACGGCAGGATCCACTGGGCGGTGCGCTGGAACATCGTCAGCGGCTTCGCGGTGCCGGCGAGCGCGGTGACGATCTGGACACCGGTCGATCCGGTGCCGAGGACGCCGACCCGCCGGCCCTCGAGCGGCACATCGTGGTCCCAGCGGGCGGAGTGGAACTTGGCGCCCTCGAACGAGTCGAGGCCCTCGAGCTGCGGATAGCGCGGGTGGTGCAGGACGCCCGTCGCGGAGATCAGGAAGTCGGCCTCGTGCTCCTCGCCGTCACTGGTGACATAGCGCCAGCGGCCGTCCTCGTGGTCGGCCGAGACGACCGAGGTATTGAAGCGAATCCGCTCGCGGAGGCGGTGCTCATCGGCGACGCGGTTGAAGTAGTGCCAGATCTCGGCCCCGGGCGAGAAGCGATGCGTCCACCCCGGGTTCAGCGCAAAGCTGAACTGGTAAAAGCGCGAGGGGACGTCGCAGATCAGGCCGGGGTAGCGGTTGTCGCGCCATGTACCCCCCAGCTCGCCCGATTTCTCGAAGATCGTGAAGTCGTCGATGCCGGCCTGCTGGAGCTTCACCCCCATGCAGATGCCGGACATCCCGGCGCCGACGATCGCCACTCGCGGGCGCCGCTTCGCGTTGGAGCTCATCTGGTACAAGCGTACGGGAAGGCCCGCGGCGCTGGGCCCCGGCGAGTGCCGGGGCCCGCATCGGCTAGCCGACCAGCGTCTTGAACTTGTCGAGCGACTGCTGCAGCGCCTGCTTCGAGGCGTTCTCGAGCGGCGCGGCCATGGCGGCAATCGCGGCGCCCTCGAAGCCGGTGTTGAAGGTGATCTGGCTCGAGTCGCCATCACCCTCGACCGCGTAAGAAGCCTTGAGCATGACGCCCATCGGGCCGGTGCCCTCCATCTTCAGCGAGGAGCCCGGGACGAGCTCGGCAATCTTCCAGACGACCTCGCCCGGCATGCCCATGATCGTCACCTTCTCCTTGAACTCCGCGCCCTCGGCGTACTCGGGCGGTCCGTCCGGATAGTCGACGTGCGTGACCAGCCACTCGCCGGTCTTGCTGGGATCGCTGAGCGTCGCCCAGACCTCATCCGGGGGCGCGCCGACCTCGGTCGACATGCTGATTTCTGCCATCTGGTGGTTCCTCCTCTTGGGGTTCGGCCGCGAGCAGCTTATCGACATACAGGCTGTCCTGTATGTCGATGGTCACGGGCTCACGTCCGAGCCGGCGGCCGCGTTTCGCTACAACCGCTGGCGAGCGAACGAGGAGGACGGATGGCGCGCACACAGACGGAGCGGGCAGAGGCATTCCGCGTCCTGCACGAGGGCGACACGTTCATCATCCCCAACCCCTGGGATGCGGGATCGGCGAAGGTGATGGAGGCGCTCGGCTTCGCGGCGCTGGCGACGACGAGCGGCGGCTTCGCCTTCACGCTCGGCCGGCTCGACGGCGCCGCCACCCTCGACGACGTGATCGAGCACACGCGTGCCCTCGCGGAAGCGAGCGACCTGCCCGTCTCCGTCGACCTCGAGAACGGCTATGGGCGCGAGCCCGCCGACGCGGCACGCGCGATCGAGAGCGTCGCCGCCGTCGGGGCTGTCGGCGGCTCGATCGAGGACTACGACCCGGACGAGGGCCTCTACGAGATCGGCTTCGCAGCCGAACGCGTCGCCGCGGCGGCCGAGGCGGCCGCTTCGGCGGGCTTCCCGTTCACGCTCACCGCCCGCGCCGAGAACCACATCCGCAAGAACCCCGACCTCGACGACACGATCGCTCGGCTGCGGGCCTACGACGCGGCCGGTGCCGACGTCCTCTACGCGCCCGGGATCGTCGGCGACGAGATCGCCACCGTGTGCGCGGAGTTCGAGAAGCCGGTCAACGTGCTCGCCTTCCCGGGGATGAGGATGTCGGAGCTCAAGGCCGCGGGCGCAACGCGGATCAGTGTCGGCAGCCAGTTCGCCTGGGTCGCGGTCGCTGCGATGGCCGATGCCGCGGAGCAGGTTCGCGACGGTGACAGCTTCGACCCCCTGACGGCGAACGTGCGGATCGAGGAGTGGCTCAGCTAGGACGGCTCGGTCAGCTCGACCAGCCGGTCGCGAACCGACCGCCATGCGGCGTCCGCCGCACGCGGCGAGGAGAGCAGCACCGACTGCAGGCCGACGCCGAGCATCAGAGTGACGACGATGTTGAGCGTCTCCTCGTCGAGCTCGGCGCCGCGGGCGCCGATCGCATCCCGCAGGAGTTCCCGCGTCGAGGAGATCACTTCGCGCTCGACCGGGATCAGGCTGGCGCGCAGTTCGGCGTCGGTGCGGGCTGCCACCCAGAGCTCGAGCGACGCGGCAAACAGAGGGCCCGAGTGGTTGTGCCAAAGCAGGTCAAGGGCCGCCCCGAGCGCCTCCCCCGTCTCCGAGAGCCGGCGGGTTTGCTCCCGTAGCTCGCCCAGGCGCCGTTCCGAGAGGTGGCGCAGCGCCTCGGAGACGAGCTCGGCCTTGGTGTGGAAGTGGTGCACCTGGGCACCTCGGGAGACGCCGGCGCGCTCGACCACGCGGCTCGTCGTCGTCCCCGCGTAGCCGTATTCGACGAGGCACTCGACCGTCGCGTCGAGGAGCGCGGTCTTCGTCGCCTCCCGGCGCTCCGCCTGCGTGCGGCGGCGCCTCGGCTGAGCCGCCGGACGAGTGGCCCTCTGCATCGACTGAGCATACATACAAGTCGGACTGTTTGTTAGTCTCGCCGGCCATGGACTTGAACGACACCCCGGAGCAGGCAGCGTTCCGCGAGCGGGCGCACGCCTGGGTCGCCGAGCACCGCGACGAGTCACCCCCGCCTGCCGCCCTCTTCGATTCGATGGATCCGGCGCCGTACCGCGTCTGGCAGGCGCAAGCTCGCCGACGCCGGCCTGGTCGGCGTCACGTGGCCGAAGGAGTTCGGCGGCGGCGGCCTCGGCCCGGCGGAGCAGCTGATCGCCAATGCCGAGCTGACGAACGGCCGGCTGCGCGACGATCGTCGACCACATCGCGATCGGCGAGCTCGGTCCGACGATCATCGCCTACGGCACGCCGAGCAGAAGGACCGCTATCTCGGCCCGATGCTGCGCGGCGACGAGGGCTGGTGCCAGCTCTTCTCGGAGCCTGCCGCGGGCTCGGACCTCGCCGGGATCGTCACCGCGGGCGAAGCGGACCGGCTCGGGCTGGGTCATCAACGGCCAGAAGGTCTGGACGACGATGGCCCAGTACGCGGACTTCGGCCTCCTGCTTGCGCGCACGGACGCCGACGTGCCCAAGCACAAGGGCCTGACCATGTTCGTGATCGACATGCACGCGCCCGGCGTCACCGTGCGCCCGCTGCGCCAGATCGCCGGCGCGCGCCGGGTTCAACGAGGTGTTCTTCGATGACGTCGAGCTGCCCGAGGAGGCAACGGTCGGGCCCGTCGACGGCGGCTGGAGCGTCGCGATGACGACGCTGATGTTCGAGCGGATGATGGTGCTCGCGGCGCTCGACCAGATGCCGATGTCCGCCGGAGGACTTCGTCGTCCCGATCGATCGACCACCCGGCGCTCGAGGACGGCCGCGTCCGCGCCGCAGATCGCCGAGGTCGACGGTCGAGGTGACCGGGCTCCAGTACACGGCCTACCGCGCGCTGTCGGCGCTGCCGGCGGGCTCGATCCCCGGCCCCGAGGCGGGGCTCGGGAAGATCGGGCTGATGGAGGCCGGGAACAGGGCGTGCGCCGCTGATGGAGCTGCTCGGCCCCGACGCGCTCGATGGCAAGTGGGGCGAGCATGCTGGCGGAGATGCAGGGCCTGCGCTCGGGCGGCGGCACCGACGAGATCCTTCGCAACACGATCGGCGAGCGCGTCCTCGGCCTGCCGCCGGAGCCACGGGTCGACAAGGACCGGCCGTTTTGCGAGCTGGTGCGCTCGCGAGCGCCAACGGAAAGGCCGAGGCATGAATTTCGAGCTCACCGACGAGCAGCGAATGCTGCGCGACGCCGCGACCGACGCGCTCGGCCGCCAGGACACGCTGGCCGCGGCGCGGGCGGCAGCCGACGGCGCGGACCCGCTCGACCTCTGGCCGGTCGCTGCCGACGCCGGCTGGGCCGGGCTCCTGGTTGGCGAGGAGCGCGGCGGGGCCGGACTCGGCCTCCTCGACGCGATGCTGGTGCTCGAGCAGGCCGGCCGCCGGCTGGCGACGCACGGGGCTGATCGGCCACCTGCCGGCGACGCTGGTGCTCGAGCGGGCGGCGGCGGCGGGCGGCGGCGAGGCCGCGAAACGCCTCGAACCTCTCGCATCGGGTGAGGGGCGCGCCGCGATGCTGCACACGGCGCCGCCGACGGGCGGCGGCGGCTGGACCGTCGATGCGCCGGGCAGCGGGCTGCGCGCGGCGATCCCCGTCGTCGCCGGCGGACTGCTCACCGGCGAGGCCGGCTACATCCCGGATGCCTCGGCCGCCGACGTCCTCGTCGTCCCGGCTCTCGACGCGGACGGCGGCCTCAGCGCCTACCTCGTCGAGACCGGCGCAGCCGGTGTCGAGATCGAGTCCGTGGTCCGCTTCGACGCGACGCGGCCGCTCGGCCACGTCCGCCTCTCCGAAGCGCCGGCGACCACTGCTCGGCGTGGGCGCGGAAGACGGTCGCCGAGGCATGGCACTTCGCCCAGGCGCTGCTCGCCGCGGAGGCACTCGGCGCCGCCGACGCGGTTCGCGACATGGCGCGTTGCCTATGCCAAGGACCGCCACGCCTTCGGCCGCCCGATCGGCAGCTACCAGGCGGTCAAGCACCTGCTCGTCGAGATGCTGCGGGCGGCGGCGACGGCGCGCAGCCTCACCTACTACGCGGCTCTCGCCGCCGAGATCGAGCCGGATGACCTCGCCCGCGCCGCCGCCTGCGTTCGCTTCGCCGCCGAGCGGGCTGCGGAGTACTCGACCAGGACCTGCATCGCCGTCCACGGCGGCATCGGCGTCACCTGGGAGCACGACGCCCCCTTCTACTGGCGCCGGGCGCAGCTCTCGCGGCTGCTCCTCGGCGGCGGGGCCGGTGCGGCCGACCGCGTCGCCGAAGAAGTGATCGACGCCGCGCGCAGGCGAGCCGAAGCCGCCTGAGACCAACGAACGAAAGGAACCAGAACCATGGGATCACTCGAGGGCCGCGTCGCGGCCATCACCGGGGCGGGTCGCGGCATCGGCCGCGAGCATGCGCTCCTGTTCGCCTCCGAGGGCGCGAAGGTACTCGTCAACGACCTCGGTGGCGCCGGCGACGGAACCGGATCCGACGCATCAGCTGCCCAGCAGGTCGTCGACGAGATCACCGCCGCGGGCGGCGAGGCCGTCGCCAACACCGAGGACATCTCGTCCTGGTCGGGCGCCGAGTCGCTCGTCGCCCAGGCGGTCGACGCCTATGGGCAGCTCGACGTGCTCGTCAACAACGCCGGCATCCTCCGCGACGCCTTCCTCGCATCGATGACCGAAGAGCAGTGGGACGCGGTGATCCAGGTCCACATGAAGGGCCACTTCTGCGGCATGCGCCATGCGGCCGCGCACTGGAAGGAGCGCTCGAAAGCGGGCGAGGACGTCAAGGCATCGCTCATCAACACCGCGTCGGCCTCGGGCACGTATCTCCCGAACGCGGGACAGGTCAACTACGGCGCGGCGAAGGCCGCGATTGCGGCGATGACGCTGGTCGCCTCGCAGGAGCTCGCCCGCTACGGAGTGCGCGCGAACGCGCTCGCGCCGGCGGCGCGGACCCGGCTGACCGAGGATGTGCCCATGATCGGCGACATGATGAAGCCGCCCGAGGATGAGGGCGCGTTCGACGTCTTCGCCCCCGAGCACGTCAGCCCGCTGGTGGCATATCTGGCGGCCGAGGACTGCCAGATCACCGGCAAGCTCTTCGCCGTCCAGGGCGGGATGATCGCCGAGGTCGACAACTGGTCCGTCGGCGAGTCGCAGACCACAGATGGCCCCTGGTCGATCGACCTGGTCGCTGAAAAGCTCGGTGCCCCGGCGGTCGCCTAGCGCCCGCAAGGGCGCCCGCGGATAGGCTGGCGTCCGTGCTTCGCGAGCTGGCCGACCGCGCCCAAGCCACCGCGCAGGCAGCGGGAGCGGTGGCGCGGTCGGGCCTGCTCGGGCCGGCCCGCCCCGACAGGCTCGCCCGCTCGGGTGTCGAGGTCGTCCGGCGAGGGACCCTCGCCGGCGCCTGCACCGCTGCGGCGATCCGGTGGGGTGATCGGCCCGTCTTCACCGACGAGCTCGGGACGCTCAATGCGCGCCAGATCGACGAGCGCTCGAACGCCCTCGCGCGTGCCCTGATCGCCGACGGCGCCAAGTCAGGCGACGGCGTTGCGATCCTGTGCCGCAACCATCGCGGCTTCCTCGACGCGACCTTCGCCGCGGCCAAGGTCGGGATGCGCTGCGTGTTCATGAACACCGAGTTCGCGGGCCCGCAGATCGACGACGTCTGCAAGCGCGAGCGACGTGAGCGACGCTGATCTTCGACGCCGAGTACGACGACCGCGCACCGAGCTGGGCCGACCGCCACCTGCGCGCCTGGACCGACGACGGCACGCCGGGTGGTGCCGACGCGACGCTCGCCGACCTCATCGCCGGGAGCTCGACCGAGTCGCTCGCGCCACCCGCGGAGATGCCAACGATGGTGATGTTGACGAGCGGTACGACGGGGACGCCCAAGGGAGCGCCGCGGCAGGAGGGCGGATCGGTGACGAATCTCGGCGCGCTGCTCGAGCGGGTCCCGTTCCGGACCCGCGAGTGCACGTATGTCGCACCGCCGATGTTCCACGCGCTCGGCTTCGCCCACCTCCTCCTCGGCCTCAGCCTCGGCTCGCGGGTTGTCACCCACCGGCGCTTCGGTCCGCGGGAGATGCTCGGCGGGATCGACGAGCACGAGGCGAGCGCCGTCGTGGTGGTCCCGGCGATGCTGCAGCGGACGCTCGAGCTCGGCCCCGAGGAGATCGCCCGCTACGACACCTCCTCGCTTCGGATCATCTTCTGCGGCGGCTCCCAGCTCCCCGGTCCGGTCGCGACCGAGACGATGAACACCTTCGGCGACATCCTCTATGTCCTCTACGGCTCGACCGAGGTCGCGTACGCCTCGATCTCCGTGCCGGCCGACCACCGCGCGGCGCCGACGAGCGTCGGCAAGCCCACGCTGGGGACGACGGTGCGGCTCCTCGACGACGAGGGCCGCGAGGTCCCGCGGGGGCAGACGCGGACGGATCTTCGTCGCCAACGGCATCGAGTTCGAGGGCTACACGGACGGTCAGACGAAGGAGGTGATCGACGGCGTCATGTCGTCCGGCGACGTCGGCCACTTCGACGCGCAGGGGCGCCTCTACATCGACGGGCGCGACGACGACATGATCGTCTCCGGCGGGGAGAACGTCTTCCCGCAGGAGGTGGAGGAGCTGCTGATCGGACACGAGCGGGTCGCCGACGCGGCGGTCGTCGGAGTGGCCGACGAGGACTTCGGCAAGCGGCTCGCCGCGTATGTGGTGGTGGTCGGCGGCGTCGAGGTCGGTGGCGAGGAGCTCCGGGCCTACGTGAAGGAGAACCTCGCTCGCTACAAGGTCCCGCGCGACATCGTCTTCGTCGAGGAGCTGCCGCGCAACGCGACCGGGAAGGTCCTCAAGCGCGAGCTCGGCGAGCTCGCTGGTTAGGCCCTTCGAGCTAGTCCGCGATGAGCGCGGCGAGCTCCTCGCGCATCGCCTTCCACTGCGCCTCGATCCCGCGGCGCGGCGCCTTCAACAGGATCGCGCCCATCGCAAGTCCGCGAATCGCCGAGACCGCGGTGACGATGCGGGTGCCGAGCTCGTCATCGGGCTCGACGCCGAAGAAGATCTGGCCGCCTTCGATCAGCCGCGCGTTGATCGAGCGCTCGATCGGCAGCAGCTGCTCGCGCAGCTCGGCGTCGGTCCGGGCCGCGACCCAGAGCTCGAGCGAGGCCTGGAACAGCGGTCCGTTGTGGACCTTCCACAGCAGGTCGAGCGCCGCGAGCGTGCGCTCGCGACGCTCCGGGAGCTTCGCCAGCGCCCGCTCCATCTCGTCGGCGCGCAGCTCGGCCAGGTAGCCGATCGCCTCGGCGACGAGCGCCGCCTTGGTCGGGAAGTGGTGCACCTGCGCGCCGCGCGAGACGCCGGCCCGCTCGACCACCCGCGTCGTCGTCGTCCCGGCGTACCCGTACTCGATCAGGCAGTCGATCGTGGCGTTCAGAAGCGCCGCGCGGGTTGTCGCCCGGCGTTCTTCCTGGGTACGGCGCTTTGGTTTCGCGGGTGCGGCCATCGCGGCCGCGATTATCGTGGTCGCGCCGGATCCCCTCCGGCCTACCGGCCCACCTGGATCCCGACCTTCTCCGGGATCGCGGCGATGGCGCGAGCGATCGGCCCGGGGCGGGCGCCGTCCTCGATCGCGGCTTCCTTTCGCATCAGCGCGCGCCGGATGATCGCGCCACCGATGAAGCGGAACGGCTCGGGCGGCACGCGCGGCGCCCTCGGGTCGATGAACGCCAGCCGGCTTGCCTCGTCGCTGCGCCCGAGCGCCATCGATGCGAGCGAACGGCCGACCATGTGCGAGGGACCGACACCGTTGCCCGTGTAGCCGAAGCCGAAGTGGATCGGCCCGTCGAGACTGCCGACCAGGGGCAGATGGGTCGGCGAGACGTCGATCGGCCCGCCCCATGCGTGCTCGACCGAGCGTCCCTCGAGCATCGGGAAGAGCCGCCGCATGTGAGCCTCCACGGCGCCGGCCACCTGACGGTCGATCTCGGCCTTGCCGGTGATCCGGGTGTCGAACACGACCCGCCCCGCCCCCCACCCGAACGCGATCCGGCCGTCCGGCGTGGTGCGGAAGTAGTGGATCATCGCCCGCGAATCGGTGATGCACTCACCTCCGGTCCAGCCGAGCTGCTCGAGGACGTCTGGGACCGGCTCGGTGACGAGCATGTGTGACGAGGTCAGCGTCAGCCGGCGGCGCAGCCCCGGCATCGCGGTCGCCTTGCCGCCGGCCGCCACCACAGCCGCTCCGGCACGGATGACGCCGCCGGCGGTCTCGACCCGCACGCCCGCGCCGTCGCGGCGACAGCGGGTGACCGGCGAGTGCTCGTAGACGGCGGCGCCGCGGGCGACCAGTCGCTCGCGAAGGCCATGTCCGAGGCGGGCGGGCTGCACCGTCGCCGAGCCCGGATAGAACGCGCCGGCGCGAAACGCCGGCGATGCACACCGCTTCGCGACCTCGTCGGGGCCGAGCTCCACTACCGCACCGGGCTCGCCGAGCTCACGGCAGGCCTCGACCGCCGGCTCCCACTGGTCGTCCCATCCGGCCGCGGTGGAGACCTGCATGTAGCCACCCTTGCGATACCAGGCGTCGACCCCCTCCTCCTCGCAGAATCGGCCGACGCCGTCCACCGATCGGGCGGCGGCCCGCGCCACGGCGATCGCGGGCTCGTCACCGTAACGCCGGCGCAGGGTCGGCAGGCTGAACCAGAGGGTGTTGACGAAGCCGGCGTTCCGCCCACTCGGGCCCGCCCCGCACTCCCCCGCCTCGACGATCGCGATGCTCGCCTCCGGTTCGAGGCGCTTCACGTGCCACGCCGCCCACAGGCCCGTGTAGCCGCCGCCCACGATCACCACGTCCGCGGAGCGAGACCCTTCGAGCGGCGGGAGTGGCTCGACCGGCGGAGCCTCCCCGAGCCAGTACCCCTGCGCCGTGTGGCGGTCGGCCATCGCCGAAGTTTCGCCGACGCGGTCGGTCGGCGTCCGAATTCAGACCTGCTGGGCGACCGTCTCCGGCTTGGCGCCCGACGCCGCCTTCGCGACGTGGCGCTCGATCAGCTCGCTCTGGACGCTGCGGGGCTCGCCGTTGGGACGGCGCCGCACCCAGCTGCCGGAGGGCTCGAGCTCCCAGGCGTTCGTGTCGTCGGCGAAGGATCGATCGAGCACATCGGTGAGCTCGGCGCGCAGCTTCGAGTCACGAACCGGCGTGACCAGCTCGACGCGGTTGTAGAGGTTCCGTGGCATCAGGTCGGCCGAGCCGATGTAGATGCTCTGCGGCTCTGAGTGGCGCTCGAAGGAGTAGATCCGGGAGTGCTCGAGAAAGCGGCCGACGATCGAGACGACCTCGATGTTCTCGGAGACGTCGGCGACGCCCGGGCGCAGGGCGCAGATGCCACGCGGGTTGATCTTCACGTCCACGCCCGCCTGCGAGGCGCGGTAGAGCGCCTGGATCATCGAGGCGTCGAGGAGCGAGTTCATCTTCAGCCGGATCCGCGCCGGCGTATCGGCGGAATGCGACTCCGTCGTCTTCTCGATCTCCTCGAGCAGCCCCTTGTGCAGGTTGAACGGGGCGACGAGCACGGTCCGGTAGCTGCGCGGGCGGGCGTAGCCGGTGAGCGAGTTGAACATCTCGGCGATGTCGGACCCGATTGCCGGATCGGCGGTGAAGAGGCCGAGGTCGGTGTAGATGCGCGCGGTCTTCGGGTTGTAGTTGCCGGTCCCGATGTGGACGTAGTGGCGGACGCCGCCACCCTCGCGGCGGACGACGAGCACGCACTTGACGTGCGTCTTCAGCGACGGGATCCCGTAGACGACGTGGACTCCCGCCTGCTCGAGCTTCTTCGCCCAGCGGATGTTGGCGCTCTCGTCGAACCGCGCCTTCAGCTCCACGAGGCAAACGGCCTGCTTGCCGCGTTCGGCGGCCTCGATCAGGCCCGGCACCAGGGGCGAGTCGATCGAGGTCCGATAGACCGTCTGCTTGATCGCGAGGACGTCCGGGTCGCTGACCGCCTGCCGGACGAATCGCTCGACCGAGGCGGTGAAGGAGTCGTAGGGATGGTGAACGAGGATGTCGCCCTCCCGGATCGCGGCGAAGACGTTGCCCTCCTTGCCGTCCTCGGAGACGAGCAGCCGTGGGGGCGTCACCGGGGTGAAGGGCGGGTCGCGGAGGTCGTCGTGGCCGGGGACGCCGACGATGTCCCAGAGATCGGAGAGGTCGAGCATGCCGGGGGACTCGTAGACCTGGTCCTCCTCGACGTCGAGCGCGGTCACGAGCTGCTGGCGCAGCCGCGCGCTCATTCCGTCTTCGACCTCGAGCCGCACGACCTCGCCGAACCGGCGGCGGCGGAGCTCCTCCTCGACCGCTCGCATGACGTCGTCGGCCTCGTCGGAGACGTCGTAGTCGGTGTCGCGGGTGACGCGGAAGAGCGAGTGCTCGATCACCTCCATGCCGGGGAACAGCGAGCCGATGTTGTCCGCGATCAGCGCGTCGAGCGGCACCAGCGTCGCGCGGTCTGATCCCACTCGCAGGAAGCGGCCTAGGAGCTCTTTCGGCACCTTCACCCTGGCGAGGATCTCGTTGTCCTGGTCGGGGTCGTGCAGCACGACCGCAACCGAGAGCGAGAGGTTCGAGATATAGGGAAACGGCCGGCCGCGGCCGATCACGAGCGGCGTGAGGACCGGGAAGACCTGGTTGACGAAGAGCTGCTCGAGCTCGTGCATCTCCTCCGGGGAGGCGGCCTCGAAGTTGATGATCCGAACGCCGTGCTCGTCGAGCGTCGGGCAGAGATCGCGGTCGAAGCCGCGACCGGCGCGCTCGCGCTGGTCGATCACGCGAGAGCGGATCGCCGCGAGCTGCTCGGTCTCCGTCATCCCGTCGGCCCCTCGGCTCGGCAGCCCGGACTCGATCTGGTCGTGGAGGTTGGCGACCCGGACCATGAAGAACTCGTCCATGTTCGACTCCCAGATCGCGCTGAACTTCACGCGTTCGAGCAACGGCACCGATTCGTCCTCCGCCAGCTGGAGCACGCGGTCGTTGAAGTCGAGCCAGGAGAGCTCGCGATTGAAGTAGAGAGAGGGATCCTCGAGGTCCGGCGCCGGCGCGGCCGCAGGCGAGGATTCCGCGGTTGCATCCTCGACTGCGGTATCGGCCTCGAAAACGTTCACTCCGTCCAAAGGCTACCTGTGTCGTGCGCTCGCGCGACCTCGCGGGAGCGGCGTGGCGCCCGGCTTGCGATGGCGGCGGCAGGGCGGGCGACTGCGACCGCGCCTCGACCCCCGAGGCCCGTTTCCTGCCTCCGAAATGCGGTAGTCCACGCAGGAGAATTTGAGGTAATCGCGAAATTCCGGCGCAGACCGTCGTCCTCCCACGCCATGCTTGAGGGGCTCCTCAGGCATTTGGGGGCACCACCTTCGTGAAGAAACCGATCAGATGGGCGTTCGCAAGAGGCCGGGGGCTCGAGCCCTCGCCTGACGCTGCGCCCGCGCCCGCGCCCGTGGATCAAGCCTCCCCGGCGGCGAGCGGCGATGGAATGGCCGCCGTGGAGAGTCCCGAGTTCGGGGACCGCCCGGCGCACCGCCGCGCGCAGCGCTTCCGGCGCGAGCTCGTCGACGTCGACCAAGCCCTCGTCGAGCTCCGCTCCCGCCTGTCGGCCCTCGACGAACCGCTCCGCGACGGGAACGGTGAGTCGCCCTCCGCCCTGTCTCCGCGCATGCCGCTCTCGGACTTCACCCGGCCGCTCCCGGATGCGTGGCTCTTTCGCCAGCACGTGCTGGTCAGCGTCGGCCCGTTCATCGACCTCGTCGACGTCAACGGCTTCGCGGTCGCGCTCAGCGAGCTGCCGCCGAGGCCGAAGGCCGAGGTCTGGGGCTTCGACGGCAACCAGGCCGTGATCAAGCTGAGCGCCGACGAGCCGCTGCGGCTCGCCGACGAGGACCTGCGCTCGCTCCCCTACCGCCCGCGGGTCGCGCTCGCTACCGCCTCGGCGCTGACGCTACGACTCGAGCTGCCCCCGTTGCCGCGCCCGCCCGCCGACGACGGGCCGGTACTGCCTCTTCACCTGCACAAGTCCTGAGCGTCAGCCCGCCGGCGCGGCTGTGATCTGGGCCGCGATATGGCAGAAGTTCAGCGACGGGTCCGGATCGTTCGTCTTGAACCGGGAGCTGGCGATGATGCTGCCCCGCCCGCCGAGATCGGCGGTCAGCATGCCGTTGTTGGGCAGCCGCTTCAGGTAGGGGCCCGTTGACTGGGCGCCGATGTCGACGTCGGAGCCCTGGAAGAGGGTGAAGGTCGCCGGCGTCACGGCCGGTTCCGGAGTGATCCGCAAAAACCGCTCACCCGTCGATCCCGGCTGGCAGAAGAGCTCGAAGGTCCCGAGACCGGGAAGCGCCGCTGCCGCGTAGTCACGGCCGGCCGCGTCGGCCTCCCCGCGCCAGTTCGCGGTCAGCGAGCGGACCTCGTTGCCGGCCTCGCCACCGCGCTCGGTGACGAACGTGGCGGTGACGAAGCAGCGCTCGCTGCCCGGATCGGTGAAGTCCCACTCCCAGTTCAGGCGCAGCGTCGTCGGCGGGCGGCCCGGGCCGCCCGGTGCGCCGGGAACGAGGCGGTCGGAGATGATGCCGACGAAGTAACCGCGCGAGACCTTCTCGCTCTGGGGCCCGAACTTGTTCAGCCCCTCGTTGAACTCGGCGCCGGTCGGAGCCACCACCTCGCGGATCGCGTTCTCCTGCCAGGTCTCCCAGTTCTTGTACGTCCAGTTCATCATCGCCGTCTCGCGGGTCGAGTCGTCGGGGAAGAAGCGCAGCCATTGGGTGTCGGGCTTGCAGGTCAGCTGCCCGTGACCGATCCCGGGCGCGTCGAACCCGGCCTGGTCGCGACCGGCGAACTGCCCCGCGCGCCAGTCGACCGTCGCCTGCTCGACGATCGCGCCGCTCCCGGCAGCGCCGACGGGCGGCGGACTCAGCTGCGGGTAGAGCGGGCCGGGCGGCGACCCGCTGCGAGAGCCGAAGTCGATCCTGGTCTCCTTCGCGCGCCGTGCCTTGCGACCGGCGACCTTCGCACTCACGCGAACGGCGTAGAAGCCGGGGTCGAGGCGGCCGTCCAGGACTCCGAGGACGACCGCAACCGGCGGGCCTCCGCCGCGGCTCTTGCCGCGCGCGACGACGGTCCCGTCTGCCCGGTCGACCAGCGACGCCCGCACGCCTCGAAGATCCTTTCCCCGCCGCTCGCTGACGAAGACGGTCAGCCGCTGCGGGTAATCCTCGGCGAAACGGCTCGAGTGTTCGATCGCGGCACGCAGCGGCCGCTTACCCGTACCCGGCCCGTGCGCGAGCGCCTGCGGCGCGAACAGGCCGAGGAGCGCGCACGCCGCTCCGATCAAGCCGCATCGCATCGCCCAGAGTCTAGGAGCGCATTCGAGAGACATCGTCACCTATGTAACGATTTTCGGCTGTGAGCGGCCAGAGCGCGAGCGATTCGGTTGCTGCGGCCGAACGACGCCTGGCCGAGCAGATTGCCGCTGCCGAGCGGCTGCTGGCGGGGATCGCCCTCGCCGCAGAGCGCGAGCTCGGCGAGACGCGCGCCTCGCTCGTCGATGCGGCGCAGTCGATCCTCGACGCGGCGCGGGCGGCCGCGAGCGGCGGCGCGGCCGAGATCGAGGATTCCGTTCGGCGGGCGACGGAGCGACTGACGGAGCTGGGTGCAGGCGAGGTCGACCGCGCGGCCGAGGCGACCCGGATCCAGCGGGAGGCCGGCGAGCGAATCGTCGGCGACACCGAGCAACAGCTGGCGGAGGCGAGCGCGGCGGCCGAGCGGCGGATCGCCGCGCTGGCTCTGGCCGCCGAGCGCGAGCTCGAAGCTTCACGCGCCGCAGTCGGTGGCGCGGCGGAGGAGGCGCGGCAGCTGCTCTCGGACTCGCAGGCGGCGCTCGAGCGCGCCCACGAGGCGAACCGTGACGAATCCGAACGGGCGAAGGCCGAGATCACGCGCACAGGCGAGTCCGCAATCGCGAAGACGCGCGCCGAGCTCGAACGACAGCGGCAGGCACTCGCCGACGCCGCCGCGCGGTCGCGCTCGGAACTCGAGACCTCCCATACCGCCCTCGGGGCCCTCGCCGATGAGGCGGCCCTGACGCTGGCCCGATCGCGCGATGCCCTGGCGGCCGAGGGCGCGCAGGTGACCGCCGCCGCGCGCGCGGAACTCGACTCGACCCGCGACGCCCTGACGGAGGCCGGCGTCGAAGCCCGCGCCCGCCTCGACCAGACCACGGCCGCGCTTGCTCGGCTCACGGCAGAGGCGAAGCTGACGCTCGAGGCATCGCGCGAGGCGCTCGTCGAGCTCGGCGGCGCCGTCGTCGCGGACGCCGAGCAGAAGCTGGCCGAGTCCCGCACCGAGGTCGCGGCGGACACGGACGAGGCGGTCGCTCGCGCTCGCGACGAGGTCGACGGCGCCCGCGCCGCGCTCCTCACCGCGGGCGACGAGGCGCGGACGGCGCTCCACCGCCTCACCGAGGAGGCCAAGCACACCCTCGAGACCTCCCGCGATGCGCTCGCCGGGCTCGGGACGGCGGTCGTCTTGGACGCCGAGTCGAGGCTCGCGCGGGCGGGCGACGACGCGGATGCGAGGCGCGCCGAATCACGCGCCGAGCTCGCGCGGCTTCGCGCCGAGACGGTCGGCGACGCGAGCCGTGAGCTCGAGGCTTCGCGCGCCGCGCTCTCGGAGGCGGGAGCGGAGCTGCTGGCGAGGACACGAGGCGAGGTCGACAGCACCCGCACCGAGCTCGACGCTGCGGTGAGCGAGGCTCGCGCGGAGCTCGCTCTCTCCCAGGAGGCTCTCGGCAAGGCGCGCGATCAGGCGGTCGGTGAGGCGGAAGCGACGCTGGCCGCCTCGCGCAGCGAGCTGAAACGGCTGCAGGAAGACGCGGGCGAAGCCGCCAGGGCGAGCGTGGATGAGTCCCGAGCCGCGCACGAGGAGCTCAACGCTTCCGGCGCAGCCTTCGCCCGCCTGGCCGAGCAGGCACGGGAGGCGCTCGAGGAATCGCGGGCGCGTGTGCTCGAGGCCGGCGACAGCGCTCGCGATCAGGCCGAGCGCGCGAGCGCCGCCGCAGCCAACGTCCGCGAGCAGGCCGAGGAGGAGCTCGAACGTTCGACCGCAGCCTTGGAGGCGGCGGCGGCAAAGGCGAGCGAGCGAATTGCTGCCGATGCCGCGGCCGCGGTCGGCGCCGGGGAGGAGATCGCGACCCGGCTCGCGTCGGCCGAGAGCGAGCTTCGCCAGCGGGTGAGCGTCGCCGCGGCCCAGCTCGAAGCCGGTCGGCGGATCGTCCTCGCCGAGGGCGAGATCGAATCCACGCGAGCAGAGTTCGCCGACGCGGCCGAGGCCGCGATCGCGAAGCTGCGCACCGAGGCGGCCGGCCGCGTCGGCGACCTCGGCTCGCCCGCCGCGATCGAGTCGCTGCGCCGCGCGCACCGGGAGGTCGAGGCCCTGCTCAGCGAGCGCTCGCGAGCGGCCGAAGTGGATCTGGCTGCGGCGCTGGCCGACGGCCGCGACGCGCTCGCGGCGGAGCGGTCCGCCGTTCAGGGCCTGCTCGCGGCCCCCGCCACGCACACGGCCGACGGGCTCGACGAGGCGACCGCCGCGGCCTCGAGGCGGGTCGCCGAGGTCGAGCGGCTGATCGCCGGCGCGGGCAGGGCCGCGAAGTCGGCGCTCGAGGCCGACTGCGAGCGTGCCGCCCAGGCGATCGCCGAGGCGGCGGCCGGGGCCGAGAAGGAACTCGGTCGGGCCGACGACGCCCTCGCGACGAGGCGGCGCATGGAGGTCGCGATCAGCGACCTCGCAACGAGCTTCAAGCGCGCGAGCTAGATCTAGCGCTTCCGCACGCGGAATTTCGCGAGCGTCGGGTCGGCGGCGACGGTGCCGCCGCCGCGCTGCTTGACCACGAGCCCCAGCTGCGCCCGGCCCGGTTTCAGGCCCCCCGGCACGCGCCACTTGACGCGCACCACCCGTGCCCCTTCGGCGAGCCGCGCCGGGCGGCGGATCCGGTCGAGCTTCTTCCCCCTGCGCGCGACGGTGAGGATGAGCTTCGCCCGCAAGGCGACGCTGCTGGTGAAGCGCAGCCGGATCTCGGCACGCTCGCCGGGGACGGCCCTCCCCACCTTCGCGGTCGCGCTCACCTTCGCGTCGGAGAGCGCCGGCTGGCGCTCCGCGTACCACTCGGGAGCGATCTGGTGGAAGTAGCCGCCGTCGTCGTCGGCGCTCACGGAGGGCGCGACGTTGCCGTTGATCGGCGGCGGGCCGGTGATGCCGTCGCCGGCGGCGTCGCAGGCGCAGGTCGTCTGGTCGATGGCGGTGCCGAAGAGGAACGCGATCGCTCCGGCGCTCGTGTACCGCCGCATCTCGGTGCCGTTGCGATCGCCGAGCAGCCGCTCGACCTTGTTGTCCTGGTAGTGGAACGGGGTGTCGTTCATCGCCCGCATGAGGGTGTTCCCGAACGGGATCTGCCACATCACCACGGACCGCCCGACCGCTCGAGCGAAGTCGCCGATGAAGCGTGCGTGCCAGTTGAAGTCCTCGTCGGTCCAGTCCGCCTCCGGCCCCAAGCCCTCGACCACGCGCATGTAGCCGGCATCGCGGTTCGTGTACTCGGCGAAGACGAGGTCGAAGCTCGACCCGAGCGAGGAATAGAACGCGGCCGAGTGCGCCGCCGCCGTGTCGATCCGTTCGTTGGTGAGGTGCGTGGAGAGCGCCGGATCGATGCCCGAGCCCCACGGGCTCAGGTGGTAGCCGAGGAGGACCTTGGGCGCGTAGGCGTTGCGGAGCCGGACGATGGCCTGCGCGAAGCCGGTGGCGTTCTCGGGCAAGCCGGCTAGATCCGGGCGACCGGTGGAGGCGACCGCCGCGGGCACCGACCCCGACGCGGTACCGCCGGCCGCCTGCATGTAGCCCCACGCGTCGGGCTCGACGTGGAGGATGACGGTCGAGCCGCTGGACTCCGCCGCGCGCCGGAAGAAGGTCTCGAGGTCGTCGTAGTAGGCGCGCATCGTGTCGACGTTTCGCAGGTTGGCGAGCATCGCCTCGCGCTCGTCACCGCTCCCCGACGCCGGGGCCGATTGGTAGAGCTGGTAGTAGGAGAAGACGGTCGCCGGGAAGCCGCTCGCCGCGGAGTCGGCGACGTACTTCGGGACGAAGGAGCCGTTGCCCTCCGCCCAGGTTCGCCACCCCTGCCCGGTGTTCGCCCCGCCCGAGAGGTAGTGGTAGCGCAGCCCGTAGGGGCCGCGCTGGCGCAACGAGGCGGCGGCGTTCTCGGGGTCGTGGACGCCGACCTCGACCTTTCCGAACGGCCACGAGGCCGGTACCGCCGCCCGCGCGTCGGCGCTCGCGCCGAGCGCGCTCGCGAGAACGAAGGTGAGGATCAGGAGCCGGCCGCGGGCTCCCCGCGACCCTGCAGCAGCCGGTGCCATCGCCTAAGCGTAGCCTCGGCCGGCTTGCCTCTGGGGCTGTAGGAGCGCGGCGCGGCGGCCGGGTCCTCGTCGACCGGCCAGTCCCACCAGTAGATCCCGGCGAACCAGTCGACGCCGGCGAAGACGCGGAAGGCCGCCTCGTAGGGGCGCTCCTGGGCCTCCTCGCTCGCAGCCCCCGTCGCGCCGCCGTAGGGCTGCTGCGTCGACCCGATCCGGCTCTGATAGCCGAGCTCGGTTAAGAGGACCGGGAGACCGGTGCGATCGTGGAGCGCGGCGAGCCGATCGACGTAGGGCTTCCAGGCGAGCTCGAGCTCGCTCACGCTCGGCTCGGCGCTCTCGGTCGCAAGTGGCATGTACGCGTCGACGCCGACGTAGTCGAGCTCGTCCCAGAAGCCGAGCTGCTCCGCCTCGTCGACCCAGTTGGCGGCGTAGGTGAGCGCGCCGGAGAAATGTTCCCGCGCGGTCGCGATCAGGTCCCGGAAGCGGCCCTCGTGTTCGCTCAGGGTCGCGAACTCGGTGCCGATCACCAGCAGGGTCGCGCCGACCTCCTCGGCGAGGTCGGCGTAGTGGACGAGGAGGCGCTCATAGCTCGCGAACCATTCGCCGATCGAGGCCGGGTCGATCTCGCCGCGGAACGTCCCGTCGAGCACGTCGACGTGGGGCTTTACCGTCACCTCGAGGCCGAGCGACTGCGCCGCCTCGGCGGCATCGCGGATGCCGACATCCCGTGGCGTGCGCTCGGGAAGCGGGGCGACGGTGCTCGACGACGCCGTCTCCATGTACCAGGTCGGGACGAGGGCGACGTTCGACGCGCCGACCCTCTGCAGGTCGAAGAGCGCCGCCCTCGCGGCCGGGGTCTCGAGCGTCAGCGGGCCGAACGCGGTCAGGCTCGCACCGCGCTGCCACCCAACCGGGGAGGTCTCCCGCTCATCGGTCTCCGACCCGCACCCCGAGGCCGCGAGCGCGACCCCGAGGGTCAACGAGAGGACCCGCAGCAGGGAACGCTACCCCGCGACGCCGGGAACCGAGTCGACCGGCTCGGCCGGCTCGGCGGGCGCCTCCCCGGGAATCGGCGTGGGTTCCGGAATCGTCTCCTCGGCCACCTCGAGCTGGCGGCCCGTGACGAGCTCGAACTGCTCCGCGCGCAGCTGTTCGGGGATCGGGACGAGACCCGCCGCGAGCGCGAGCTGATCCGCATCGGCGAGGTAGGCGGCGAGGAACCGCTCCACCTCCTCCCGCTCGAGGCTGCGGGTGGGGACGTAGAGCAGCGTCCGTTGGGAGAGTGGGTACTGGCCGGTCGTGATCGTCTCCTGCGAGGGGAAGATGCAGTCGGGCTCGGTCGCCTCCTCGAGCTCCTCCTCATCCTCGACCGGAGGCACGGCGACGCTCTCGGCGATCGCGAGCGAGTTCGGGTCTGGGATCAGCGGGACCGGCGGGGGCTCCGGCGCCCGGTTCATCTCCAGCGGCCGCAGCTGCTCCTCGTAGAGCTCATAGAAGGCGAAGTTCACGTAGCCGACGGAGCCGCGGCCCAGGGCTCGATCGATCTTCTCCTCGCGGCGCAGCTCGACCCGCTCGTCGACCCGCGCGTCGAAGAACCTCGCGGCACGCTCCCGCGCTCGCGCCTTCGCCCGCCCAACCAACTCGGCGTTCTGCTGCTCGAGCTCCTCGGCGTCGACCTCGATCTCGAGCCGGCGGTTGCGGCGGTTGATCCGCTCGATCTCCTCGAGCGCGCGGGCGTCCGCGCGGGCCTCCGCCTCATTGATGAACTCCTGGCGTCGACCGGCGAGTCGCGTCTTCAGCTTCCGCTTGTACTCGCGTGCGCGCTCCTTTGCGCGGTTCTGCGCATTGCGATTCGTGATCTGGTCCTTGACCTCCACGTCGCTCGGCTCCGCGCGGTAGTCGGCGCGGAAGTCGGCAAGGGAGCCGCCGGCGGGATCGCCGAAGACGCGGCTGGTGAAGAACTCGAAGGTCGAGCCCTCGACCGGGCCCGTGGCGATCAGCCGCAGGTCGTCGAAGCCGAGCTGGATCCAGTTGTCGACGGTCGAGCCACGACGGAAGATCGCATCGACGTCGGGAACGCCGACGCAGTCGCCGCCGACGTCGCTCTCGTTTCGCGTCGCGACGACGATCGCATCCGAGGCCATCTGCAGCGGTGCCGAGAGCTCGACCCCGTTCGCCTCGCACGCGGCGAGCTCCTCCTCGCTGATCGGCCGTGTGACCTCGACGACGTCGGCCGTGCCTTCGCAGAGCGAAGCGAACGCGGCGGTGACGCCGATCGCTTCGTAGGAGACGTCCACTCCGGTCGCCGCGCGGTTGAACTGGATCGCGGCGCCCGCGGTGAGCGATCCGGGAGTCTCGCCTGCGACCGCCACCTCGCCGTCGGGTCGCGGCGGGAGCGAGGCGGCGGCGGCGCGGAAGTCGCGCAGCTCGTTCTGCTCGACGGCGCGTTCGGTGACGAATTCCTGCCGCTCCGAGTCGGCGCCCTCGATCTCGACCCCGCAGGACGCGAACGAGGCCAGCGCGGCGATCGCGGCGACTCCCGCCGCCTTGCGGCTGACGATCACGGCGTCTCCTCCGGCGTCACGTCGAACTCGGCCTCGGCCTCGGCGAAGAGGTCGAGTCCTGGCGGATCGGCGAGCTCGGGGCCGAGCTCGACGACCTCGAAGTCCGAGAGCTCGATGCCCTCGAGCTCGTCGCCGCGAAGGACCGGCGCCCGTTCGCGCTCGCGATCGCGGCCGCGGCGCTCGCGCCGCAACTCCTGACGGAGGCCGAGCCCGCCTTCCTCCAAATCGATGCCCGGCTCCTCGACACCGAAGTCCGCCCCGTAGTCGGCGTTACGGCGCGCATAGAGCGTCGGTGTCCGGGAGCGATCGACGACGATCGCGCCATAAGTCTGGAGCGCCTCGATCAGAACGTCGCGGCTGCGCGGGTTTGCGCCCTGGGGCAGACGGCCGATCCGCGCGCCGGACCGAAGCCGGATCCGCGCCCCTTCGGGCAGCGACTCGACGACGTTCAGCCCGTTGGTGACCGACGCGGGCTGAACATAGAGGCGCTGGGCCGGGCCGGGGACCGAGATCGCGAGCGCATGGTTGATCGAGCCTGCCTCGAGCTCCTCCGGCTGGATCACGCCGGCGAAGAGGGGAAGCCCGGAGCCGCGCGCGCCGACGGCCCTCACCGGGTCCTCGGCGACCGGCGCGCTGAAGCCCGGGCCGTCGAGGTCCCAACGCTTGATGAACTGGTAGGAGATCACTTCCCCTTCGCGGCGCGCGCGCCAGAAGTCGTAGCCGACCCCGGCACCGCGGTCGAGAACGCTGAACCAGCCGTCGTTCTCGGGCGCCGGCGAGACGTCCGGGGGGATCGAGAGTGAGTCGACGCGGTCACTTTCCGGGCCGCACAAGAGCTGGCGGCAGACGAGGGTCGTCGGAACGCCGTTTCGCTCGGTGACGATCGGCACCGTCCACTCGGTCGTGTTGACGTACACGTCGACGTCACGAAGGTCGCGGGTGCGGGTGTCGAGTGTCCCGTCGGCGGTGTTCGCGACCGCCGTGACCCTCGTCGCCGCTCGCCGCAGGAGCTCGTCCGAACGCGAATCGATCGGGGCGTCGGCGATGGTCGTGTTCCAAGGACTGTCCTCGGCAAACGGCCGAAAAACGGTCCCGCCCTCGTCGACGAGGCCGACGTCGTCCTGAGTGATCTGCTCCTCGGCGACGACGTCCTCGGCCGAGCCGTCCTCGGTCTCTGTCGTCGCCTCGGTGACGGTGCCGTCCGTCGTCGTCGTCGTCGTCGGCGTCGTGGTCGTGGTCGTGGTCGTGGCCTGGGTCGTCTCCGTCGTCTCGGTGTCCTCAGTCGTGGTCTCGGTTTCGGCGCCGGCGTTCGCGGAATCCGCGGGCGCCGAGGCCTCGTCCTCCCCGTCGGGCCCGCACCCGGCGAGGATTGCGAGTGCCAGGATCAGGCACGCGCCTGCGAGTGCGGCGGCGCGGGAGCCGCGCCTTCCCTGCTCCGGAGAGCCGCTCACGGCGTCGCCTCTCCCTGCTCCTCCGCGGGCGTCCGCGGCAGCGGTGGCAGCGGCAGCTCGAGCTCCTTCGCCTCCGCTGCCTCCTCGGCGAGCTGCTGGGCGGCTGCGCCGAGCCGCACCGCGAGCTGCTCCGCCTGCGCGCGCACCGTCTCGGCCGCCTCGAAGCGGCCCTGGATCGCCTCCGAGAAGGCGATCAGCGAGTCGCTGACGGCGGCGAGGCGGCTGGTTCGCTCCTCGGCGAACTCGTCGATCAGCCGCCGGCACTCGGACAGGTATTGGCTCGCGCGAACCTCGGCCGCGGCGATCCGGTGCTGGGCCTCGGCATCGGCGGCGGAGATCATCTCCTCCGAGCGACGTTTGGCGTCGGCCTCCAGCTGGGTCGCGCGGCGAGCCGCCGACCCCTCCACCTCCTGGCGGATGCTGGCCGCCGAGCGTTCGGCCGCCGCGACGATCTCACGGACGCTCGAGGCGATCACGGGGGCGACGGGCTCGCTCGGCTCCTCCGGCGGCCGCGGCTCTGGCGGCTGCTCAGTCACTCTGTCGCCCCCGCCCCACCGGACTCCGCGGGCGCGAGCGCCGGCGGAAGCACCTGTTCCGGCGCCTCGAGATCGACGGAGTAGAGCTGGTAGCGCTCGGTTTCGAATACCGTCGCGAAGCCGGGCGGATCGGAGCCGTCGCCGGTCTCGAGGGAGCTCGCGACGAGATCGTTCGGGTTGTCCTTTGCGACGAGCATGTAGTCGACCTTGCCGTACGGGTCCTGGAGCGTCTCGCGGAAGACGCCGTCACCCTGGTCGATGCGGTCGAAGAAGATGTCCGGCTGCCCGCTGAGCTGGATGACGCCGAAGGTGTGCGCGTTGTCGGTGAGGACGCTGTCCTTGTCCTCGACGCTCGCGTTCACGTACGCCGCCATCTGGCGCTCCGGATCGACCCCGACCTGGAAGCCTCCACGCGAGGTCGTCCCCTCCTGGTCCTCGCCGCCGGTGAGGCCGCGAGCGAAAGCCTGTTCCAGGTTCTGGTAGGGGTAGTCGTCCATCGTGTCGAGGGTCAGCGGGATCGAGACGAGGCTGATCACGACCGCGACGGCGATCACCGGTATCCGCAGGGTGTCGAGCACTCTGTAGAGCCAGGCCGCCCCGACCGCGGTGGCAAGGAGCGCGGGGAGGAAGTTGCGCAGCGCGAGCGCCTCCGCCTCCTGGCTCACATAGGCATCGATCCCGTTGATCGCGAGCGCCAGCACGATCATCGCCGCGAGCCACGCCGCGAGCTGACTGCCGCGGGAAAAGAAGGCGAAGATGAGCCCGGGGACGACGACGATCGCGAGCGGGAAGACCCCGATCATCACCTCGAGGCAACGCCCGATCGCATCGGTGATGCTGATGTCGGCCTCGCCGGCGCCGGCCGCGACGTTGACCGCCTGGCCCGCCCCGCCGTCGAGCCAGCCGAACATGTCGTCGGCGATCACGGTGTTGAAGAAGATCCACAGGGTCAGGCCGTAGACCGTCGGCGCCAGGAGCGCGATCATCGCGCCCTCGTCCTCGGCGTCCGCGTGGCGGCGGCTCGCGATCGCGACCACGATCGCGATGGAGATCAGCGCCGCCCAGTAGACGAATGAGTAGCGGGTCAGGACGAGCATCGAGAGACCGATCCCGGCGGCGATCAGGAAGCGTGGCTGGCGCAGCGTGAACCAGCCGACGAAGGCATAGAGAGTGAGCGCGAGGGCGGAGAGGTAGACCGCCTCCCCCATCCCGTTGCCGGCGTAGAAGAGGAAGAGCGGGTTGAGCGCGACGATGATGAGCAGCGGATAACGGAGGAGCGCCGGGATGCCGCAGCGGACGAAGGCGCGATCGAGAAAGACGATCGCGAGCGCGGCGAAGAAGGCCGACGTCAGCGGTAGGGCGATGAGCGACGTCGCGGCGTCCTTGAAGATCGCCAGTGGCAGGAAGACGATCGTGTCCAGCGGCGGGAACGAGAATCCGATCGCGGCGAGCTTCTGCGGGTCGTTGTGCCAGACGAGGAAGGCCCGAGCGAGGCGGTCGAGCGCGTCGAAGACGATGACGTTCTTCTCGACGACGAAGAAGTAGCCGACGAGCGCGAAGGCGGCGAAGGCTGCGGCCCAGATCGCGAACGAGACCCAGCCTCCGGGCGGCGTCAGCTCGCGCTCGATCGGCTCCTCGACCGGAGCGCCGATGCTGCCGATGCCGGGCTTGCGATCGGACGCCGGCCCGGCGCCGTTGGTGGCGCCGGGCTCGTGCCCGTCGTCACGCCGGAGCTCCTCGGTCGTCGTCGTCATCGAGCGGGTTCCCTCGAGCTCAGGGCCTCGGCGTGCTCCTCGTCGGCTCCATCCGCGGCGGGCTCGCCACTGGCTGAGACGTCGACGTCGCCGTTCTCGGCGAACGCCTCATCGTCGTCGTGCTCGATCACGCTCTCGTCCTCGGCGGCGAAGGCGAGCGGCGGGCCATGGGGCTGCTCGCCGGCGCGAAGCGGCGCCGTCGCAGTCATGCCGGTGGTCGTCGAGAGCCCGTGCTCCGTCTTCTCCCAGTAGAAGGGGTTGGTGACCAGCTGGAAGGTGCCCTTGAGCGCCGCCAGCGACATCAGCCCCCAGTAGATCGGCGAGAAGAGGGCGTACTTGGCGAGCTCCGGATAGCCGCGCTGGATCGAGCCCGCCACGTTCAGGTAGACGAAGATGAAGTTGCCGACGAAGAGCTGGAAGGCGGCCGCGTAGAAGACGAAGCCGGGGAAGATGTCGGCGATGAACCCCGCTTGGGTGAAGAAGAAGAGCGTCGTCAGGAACCAGAAGATCGGGTTGAGGATGAGGATGAACGCGGCCCCGATCACGAGCTGGAATGAGATCCAGCTCCACAAGCCCATGCCCCGCGCGGTCGCGAACGGCGAACGCATGTGGACGAAGTACGTCTGCAGGTAGCCCTTGATCCAGCGTGAGCGCTGGCGGATCCAGTTGCGGACCTCGGGGTTCGCCTCCTCGAGCGTCAGCGAGTCGATCATCGACGCGCGGTAGCCGTGGCGGTGCAGGCGCATGCCGAGGTCGGCGTCCTCGGTGACGTTGTACGGATCCCAGGCGCCGAGGTCGATCAGCGTCTCGGTGACGAAGTGGCAAGAGGTGCCCCCGAGCGGGATCGGCGCGCGCTCGGCGTGCAGGCCCGGGAGGACGAGGTCGAACCACATCGAGTACTCGGTCGTGAACCAGCGGGTGAGCAGGTTCTGGTCCGAGTTGTAGAAGTTGAGCTCGGCCTGGATGCAGACCACCTCGTCCGGGGTGTTCCAGAACGCCAGCACGGCCTTCTTCAGCTGGTCGGGCTCGGGGCGGTCCTCGGCATCGAAGATCACCGTGAACTCGCCGTCGGCGAGCAGGAGGCCGTAGTTGCACGCCTTCGGCTTCGTCTTCGGCAGCGCGTCGGGGACGACGACGAGCTCGTAATGCGGCGGCAGGTCGAGCGCCCGGATCGCGGCGGGAGTCTCCTCGTCATCGGCCTCGCAGAGGAGCTTCACGTCGAGCTTCGGCTTCGGGTAGTCGATCGCCTCGATCGACGCCACCAGCTCCGGGACGACCGCGGCCTCGCGGTAGAGGGGAACGAGGATCGTGTAGACCGGGAGGTCGCGGGGGTCCAGGGCGGCGAGGTCTTCGTCGGATATCTCGAGTTCGTTGCGGTGCCCGAGCGAGCTGTACGTGAGCTTGAAGCGATAGAGCGAGGAGGCGACGTAGAAGACGCTCGAGGCCGCGGTGAGCACGATGAGGGTCGTCGTCGTCGCGAAGACGAGGGCGACGGCGATCACAACGAGCAGCAGTGCCGCGACCGCCTTCTGCACATTCGTGAGCACGCGGTTCGCGCACTCCTCGGGGAAGCGCTCGCGCATCGCCGAGGTCGCCTCGTGGACGTACTCGTCGGCGTGCGCGCGTTGCAGCAGGTCGTCGAGCGCGCGCGGCGAGGCGAGATAGCCGCGTAGCCGCAGGACGGTGTGCTCGCGAAGCCGGGTGACCGTCTCTTCATCGAGCTCGTCGGCGACGGCGACGTGCAGGGTGCGCCCGTCGGTGGAGAGCGGCACGCAGCGGAGCTGGCGCTGCACCGCCTCGGGGATGAGGGCGAGCGCCTCGCGGTCGGGCTCGTGGCGGGTGAGGTCGATGAGCGGCAGCCCGAAGTGCTCGCTGAGCACGCGCAGCACGTCGTCCTCGCGGACCACCCCGCCGTGCGTGAGGACCTGGCCGAGGCGGGCGCCAACCCGCTCGCCTTCCTCGAGCGCGTCGGCGAGCTGCGTAGTGCTGATCATGCCGCGGGCGACGAGCAGCTCCCCGAGCCTCGGAGTTGCGCTCGGCTCCGCGGACGGGACGAGCTCCTCCGCGCCGGCCGGCTCGCCCTCGACGGGGTCCCCGGGGACATCGGGCGGGGCGGGCGCGAGCACCCGCTCGATTGCCTCGCCGATCTCTTCCCGCGGCGCGACCGCGAACTCGATCCTGGCGCCGGTGAGGCGCTCGGCGGTGTCGTGGGCGAGGTCGTCGAACGGGTCGCTGGTCGCGACCGTGACGATCCCCTCCTGGTAGCCGATCGGGATCATCGTGAACTCGCGGCAGACCTGGGGCGACAGCATCCGCGCCGCGAGCGCGTTCACCTGGGTGAAGTCGGGCTCCCCGATCCGCACCGGGTCGAGGACGACGAAGCGGAGGTCGGCGTGCGAGGCAAGGCGCCGGTAGAAGCGCTCGCTCGGCGCCGCGCGTGGCGGGGTGCTCACCACTCACCCCCGACCCCGGCCACCTGCGCCTCGTCGGCGAAGGACTCGAGCAGGCAGACGATCTCGTCCGCGGGGGCAACCACGAGGGCGATCGAGAGCCGCGGGAAGCGCCGCGCGACCTGCTCGAGATCGGGACTGGGCCTCACGGTGGCGACGGTGAGCGTGTCGTCGACGAGCACCACGGGCGCGACCTGTTCGCGCAGCGCGAGCGAGAGCGGGAGGTAGTGGAGCAGCGTCTCGTCGACGGCTACGTCACGCAGGCCGACGTAGGGAAGCCGCGCCTCGATCGCGATCTCGAGCGCGTCGTAGGCGGAGCGATCGAGTGCCTCGGCGCCGGGGCGACGAAGCACCCGCCGCGCGAGCTCCTCGATCCCGGGCGAGCCGTTGCCGTTGGCACTCCCGTTCCGGCGAAGGCTCAAAACTCGTCCTCCTGGGGTGGCGTCACCCTCGTCTTCGGCGCCTCGGGCTCCTCGTCGAACGGCCCATCGTCCTCCGGCGCCGGCTGTGAGGCTCGCCGGTTCGAGAGCGCGGAGCCGAAGAGCGCCAGCCCGGCGAGGACGATCACGATCAGCGGGACGAGGGTGAACGCGACCATGAAGACCGCAAAACCGGCGAGAGCGGCCAGCGCCGTGATCGTCGCTCCCACCCCTGTGCCCGCCTAATTCTCGGCGTTCTCGCGCGCGCCGCCGAGCTCGAGGCTGAGGCGCGAGTCCGCCGCGTGGGTTACGTGGACGCCGCCGGGCAGCGCCGCGGCGAGCCGCTCCCCGAGGGCGAACTCGCCCTCGAGGCTGACGTCGATCTGCGCGCGGTCACCTTCGAAGCCGCGCACGTAGACGTCGCTGACCCCGTCGATCTCGGCTAGTGTCGTGACGAATGCGCTGACGCCCGCGATGTCGCCGAAGCTGCCGGCGTCGAGCCGCACGGTGCCGTCGAACACCGGGCCGACGACCTGGTCGAGCTCGATCGCCGCCCGGGGCTCGGGAGCGGGTGCGACGGTCTCTGACGGTGCCTCGTCTCCGACTTCGGGCTCCGCGGGTGCCTCTGGCGCGTCCTCTTCGTGCCAGACGTCGGGCTCGGCGGCGCTCAGGCGAGTCGCCAGCTCGAGCCGCGAGATGAGGTCGGCGCACAGGGAGAGAAGCTCGCCGGTGACCTGGCCGAGGCCTGCCGCCGCTTCGTCCGCGCGCCCGGCGACCGTCCGCAGCTCTGCGAGCCGGTCGCGGATCTCCGCGAGCTCGAGGCCCGCGTCATCTACGTCGGGAGCGGCGGCGATGGGCTCCGGCGCTGGCTCAGGTGGGGGCTCCGGCTCCGGCGACTCCACAGGGGCAGGCGTGAGGTCGACTCCCGCACGGGCTCGCAACTCCTCGAGCTTGCGCTCGATCTCGGCCATGGTCGCGGGCGGCGCCTGGGTCCGTGTCTCACGGCGAGTCTCCATGTACATCCCCATCTGATTCGTCGGCACGCCCTTATACGAGAGACGCCTGCGAATTCATTCTCCTCACCCGTCCCCCTACTTACTTTTGGGGATGGAACGTTATCCCAGAATCCGCGCCATACCGAGGCGAAGCCTTTTTTCCGTATTTGCGGGCGAGTCCTTGCACTTATCGGCAGATCTCTCAATCGCCTTTATACAACCTGCATTCCGCTGCAAATGAGCGCAGCGACGCTTGCTGTTCGCCGTCGGAACGACTAGGTTGCCGCCAGGTCGTCGGGCCAAACTGCGAACGGAGCGGGAGAAGATGGGTGCACGTGGGTTCAGGGGAGCCGCTGCAGCGGTAGTGCTGGCGGCTCTGGCGGCAGGGCTGGCGAGCGCCGGACCGGCAGTGGCGGCCGGACCAACCGCGATCGCGGCCGACAGCGACGGCGTGGTCTACGCCGGCTTCGCGACCGGCGGTCAGGTGAAGCGCTTCGCCGGCGCCGATGGGTCGGCCCTCACCTCGTGGGGCGCCGCCGGCAACAACCCCGGCCAGCTCGGTGGAGTCGTCGCTATCGACGTTGCGCCCGGAACGGATGGCAACGTCTGGATTCTCGATACGAACCGTCGTGTGCAGGAGTTCTCGCGGTCGGGCACCTATATCCGCGGCTTCCAACTCGGCGCCTGCGCAGCGGGAACCTCTCCCGATCCGCTCACGCGCGGCGGCCTCGACGTTACGGGCGACGAGATCTACGTCGCCCATCCCTGCGCCGACCAGCTCTACCGCTTCCGCCGCAGCGACTTCGGCCTCAACAGTCAGGGGGGAACGGCGCAGATTCCCAAGGGTGTGAGCGCCCAGCTCTACGCGACAGCACCGGCAGAGACCCGGCGCACGTACGTGGCCTTCCCGGGCTACGGCCGAGTCGGCAAGCTGCAGCCGTGGTTCTCGGCCGACGATTCCGGCGGCTTCAACAACCCGTTCGGCTTCAAGCAGATCCCCGGCCCGCCCACCGACGTCTTCATCGACGCCTTCGGCGTCCTCTTCGTCTCCGAGACCGCGAGCGACCGCATCTACCAGTACGACGCGAGCGGGACCGAGTTCCGCTGGATCTGCGGGTCGGGCTCGGAGCTCGGCCGCTGCGCCGACCCGGTCGCTTTCGACGTCTTCGAGCAGTTCTCCGATCTCTCCGGCAATGTCTTCGTCGCCGACCACGGCAACGGCCGGATCCAGCGGATGAACGCGTTCGGCTTCACGTTCTGGGCGGTGCCGGCGACGGACGGTGGTGGCGGCTCGGCCCCGGTGAACACGGCCCTGCCGCAGATCCAGGGCGCGCCGGTGCAGGGCGAGAATGTCACGTGCACGCAGGGCAGCTGGTCGAACGGCCCGACGTCGTTCACGTACTCGTGGGCGCGCAACGGGGCCGCGATCGCGAACGCCACCAACAGCATCTATCGGATCAAGGCGGTGGACGTCGGCAAACAGCTGACCTGCACCGTGACCGCGACCAATGGGTCCGGCTCCGGTCAGGCAACCTCCTCCGCGGTGGTGCCGACGGCAACCCCGGCGGCCCCCGTCAACTCCTCGCCGCCGGCGATCAGCGGCTCAGCGGTTCAGGGCCAGACGCTGACCTGCTCGCAGGGCACATGGCAGAACGGCCCGACCGGCTATGCCTACGCCTGGCGCCGCGACGCCAGCCAGGTCGCGACCGGACAGACATACGTGGTCCAGGCCGCTGACGTCGGCCACGCGATCACGTGCGCGGTCACCGCGACGAACTCCGCCGGGTCGACGACCGCGGTTTCGGCGCCCGTCACCCCGACCGGGTCGGGGACGGGCGGCCCGGTCGGCGTGACCATCAACGGCGCCGCCCTGTTCACCAACTCTCCGGGGGTCACGCTGACGATCCACGAGCCGGCTGGCGCGACGCAGGTGCTGATCTCCAACGACGGCGGCTTCGGGTCCGGAGCCGTCCAGGGCCCGGTTCTCGGCAGTGATACCTATTCCTGGACGCTCGACTCAAGCGGTCCCGAGCGGCTGCCGAAGGACGTGTATGTCCGTTTCACAGGTCCCGGACTCGACGCAACCCAGACCTACTCCGATGACATCGTCCTCGACCAGCGCCCGCCCGGCGCCCCGTCCGCATCGCTATCCGGCAGGAAGCTCCGCGTTCGCGCGAGCGACCACGGCGGCTCCGGGCTCGACACCCTCGAGCTCGCGAGGCGGAAGAGCGCCGAGCCGGTCTCGATGCCGTTCGAGCGCCGGACCAGGGTCGACAAACCGCGCCGGGCGAAGGTCGTGCGCGTCGTCGACCGGGCCGGAAATTACAGCCGCTGGGCGCGAATCGAGCGGAAATAACGCGCAGGAGCGTGCAGGATTCGTGGCGTCGCGTAGGAAAAACTTGTACGGATTACGACAACTCTGCAGCTTCGGCGTGGGGAACTGCCCCACATACCTGGTTTCAGGGTCTACAATCGCCTGGCTGCTGGGGTAGGTCAAGCGGGGGAAATGAGGGTGTTGGTGAAGTCACGATCGTTTGGGGTGCTGGCTGCGGTCGGTTTCGCCCTTCTATTGCCGGCAACTGCGGCGGCGGATCGAAGCTTCACGCCACGCTTCTCCGCCAACGACACGGGCGACATCGTGATCTCCTCGAACACGCTGATGACCTGTCCGGCGAGCGCCACGAACTGCACGCGGGCGCGCAACGCCGACCCGACGCTGCCCGACAGCGCGCTCCAGAACAACGCCTATGCGATGGAGTACGTCGACGTCGACGGCAGCTCCGGCGTCGGCGCCACCACCTTCAACTCCTCGAGCGCCACGTTCACGCTTCCTCCCGGCGCCACCGTGCTCTTCGCCGGCCTCTACTGGGGCGGCGACACGAGCGGTAGCGGCGCCAACGCCGCGCCGAACGCCGCCGCGCGCAACACGGCCGTCTTCCGCCCGCCGGGCGCCCCCGGCTACACCTCGCTGACCGCGACGACGCTCGACGACTCCACCCAGGCCGGCCGCTATCAGGCGTTCCGCGACGTCACGTCGATCGTCGCCGCCGCGGGCAGCGGCAGCTACACGGTCGGTAACGTCCAGGCGGGCCGTGGCACGGATCGCTACGCCAACTGGTCGCTCGTCGTGGCCTATCGCGACCCGAGCCAGCCGGCCCGCAACCTGACGATCTTCGACGGCCTTCGCACGATCAGCGGTGGCTCCGGCGCGACGATCCCGGTCAGCGGCTTCCAGACGCCGCCCTCGGGCCCCGTCAACACCAAGGTCGGCTTCGTCACCTACGAGGGTGATCTCGGGATCCCGGGAGACAGCGCCAACCTCAACGGCACGACGCTGTCCGACGCGCAGAACCCGGCGAACAACTTCTTCAACTCCTCGATCTCGAACACCGGCACCCGGGTCACTTCCAAGAACCCGGACTACGCCAACCAGCTCGGCGCGGACGCCGACATCGTCAACGCGAACGGGATCCTTCCCAACAACGCGACCTCGGCCAACATCGGCCTGACCACGTCGGGCGACGTCTACATCCCCGGCGTGATCACGTTCGCGACCGAGCTCTTCGCGCCGCGGATCGATCAGACGAAGACGGTCGTCGATGTCAACGGCGGCAACGTCGAGCAGGGCGACATTCTCGAGTACCGGATCAACGGGACCAACAACGGCCAGGACGGCGCCGTCGGCTTCGTTCTCCGCGACCCGATCCCGGCCAACACCACCTACGTCGCCGGCTCGATTCAGACCTCGAATCCCGGCGCACTCGGCAATCGCACCGACGCCTCCGGTGACGACACCGCCGAGTTCGACTCGGCCAACAGCCGCGTCGTGAGCCGGCACGGGATCGGTGCGACCGCCACGGCCGGCGGCAGGATCGCGCCCGGAGCCAGCTACGAGACCCGTTTCCGCGTGCGCGTGAACTCCGCGATACCGGCGGGGACCGAGATCGAGAACACCGCGACCGCCAACTTCTTCAGCCAGTCGCTGAACACCCCGCTGACGGCCACCAGCACTGCTGAGGTCACCGTCCGAGCCCCCGACCTCGCGATCACCAAGACGCGCAACGGCGGGCCCTTCGTCCCGGGCGGCAGCGGCTCCTACAACCTGGCGGTCGCCAACGTGGGCAACGCCTCCCTCCAGGGCGGGCTGACGACGCCTCCCACGACCACCGTCACCGACACGCTGCCCGCCTCGCTGACCCCGACCGCCGCTTCGGGCGCCGGCTGGACCTGCAACGTCGTGGCGCAGACCGTGACGTGCACGCGCGCCAACAACCTCGCGATCGGTGCATCGTTCCCGCCGATCACGATCAACGTCGACGTGGATCCCGCGGCGACGCCGCCGATCATCAACGAGGCGCGCGTCTCCAACCCGGTCGACACCAATCCGGCGAACGACACGTCGATCGACCCGTCGCCGGTCAATCCTTCCGCCGATCTCTCGATCTCGAAGACCGCCTCGACCGGCACGGTCGCAGTCGGCCAGAACGTCACCTACACGCTGACGGTGGAGAACGGGGGCCCGTCGCTTTCCCGCAACACCGCCGTCACCGACACGCTTCCGAATGGACTCACCCTCGTCTCGGTGACCCCATCGCAGGGCAGCTGCAGCAACGTGATCGATTGCGACCTCGGCGACCTCGCGCCGGGCGCGACCGCGACCGTGACGATCGTCGCCCAGGCGACCGCCGCCGCGGCGGGACAGACGGTGACCAACGCGGCCAGTGTCTCCGGCGATCAGCCCGATCCGGATCCGACCGACAACGACGACGACGTCCCGATCACCGTCGGCGGCACCGACCTCGAGATCGAGAAGACGATCAGCGACGACACGCCCACGGCCGGCCAGACGATCTCCTACACGCTCGTCGTCCGCAACAACGGGCCTTCCGGCGCGACCGGGATCCAGGTCCACGACGAGCTCCCGGCGTCGCTCCACACCGTTTCGACCAACCGCGGCGAGTGCACCGTCACCGCCCCGCGGACGATCGACTGCGCCTTCCCGGCCCTCGCCGCGGGCGGCACCGAGACGATCGTCGTCACCGCGACGGTCCCCGCGGGCCAGCCCGATGGCGCGCTGGACAACACCGCGTCGGTCAACGGGGCCGAGCCCGACCCGGATCCGACCAACAACACGGATACCGAGACGGCGACCGTCGGCAGCGCCGCTGACCTCTCGGTCACGAAGACCGCTGACCGGAACCCGGTCGGTGTCGGTGAGCTGCTCACCTACACGCTGACGATCACCAACGACGGGCCGAGCAACGCGCAGAACGCCCAGATCGTCGACACGCTGCCGGCCGGCGTCACCTTCTCGAGCGCCGACCCGGGCTGCCTTAACGCCGCCGGCACCGTCACCTGCACGATCGGCACCCTCGCCCCCGGCGCCAGCGCCAGCCGCGAGATCGTCGTCGAGGTGGGCGCCGCAACCGTCGGCACCCTCGTCAACAGCGCCGAGGTCACCTCAACGACGCCGGATCCCGATCCGACCGACAACGAGACCACGACGACAACCGACGTCGAGTCGGGCGCCGACCTGGAGATCGACAAGGCAGCCTCGCCGGCCAACCCGGCGCCCGGCGCGACCGTGACCTACACCCTGACGGTCACCAACAACGGTCCGCAGGACGCCGATGACGTCGTCGTCTCCGACGCTCTCCCGGCCGGCGTGACCTTCGTCAGCTCGACTCCCGGCGCGCCCGACTGCGCGTTCGCCGCCGGCACTGTCTCCTGCGACCTCGCCACCATCCCGTCGGGCGACACCCGCACGATCACCATCCAGGCGACCGTCGACCCGGTCACGCTGCCGCCCGATCACCAGCACGCGATCCCGGTCGAGAAGGTCGAGCAGCAGGTGGACCTCGAGGTTGGTGAGACCGAGACGATCGTCCTCAGCTGCCCGACCGGCATGATCATGGTCGACGGGAGCATCCGCGTCGACCATGTCGACCAGGACACCGGCGTGCTCCCCGACGTCCAGTACAGCCGCCAGCAGTCCGCTTCGCTCGGCAGCTATGAGTTCGTCGTCACCAACACGGCGGGCGGTCGCGCTCAGGCGAAGGTGTTCGGGACCTGCATGGCGAGCCAGACGGCCCTCGAGGCAGGCCACCAGCACGACATCGTCGTTAGCGATCCGCCGATCACGGCCTCCGCGCCGCTCGGCATCGGCCGCCACGAGATCCAGCTCTCCTGCGGCCCGGGCCGCACCGCGGTCGCGCCGGGCATCGACGCCAGCGGCGGCAACGCCCGCCTCGTCGGCTCCGAGCCGCTTTCTGACGGTGGGCGCCGGATCGTCGTCGAGGTCGAGGACGACACGACGCTCGTCACCGCCTCGATTCGGTGCCTGCTGAACCAGGTCGGCACCACCGACGGCCACTCGCACCCGCTGATGCTCGAGGAGGTCGTCCGCCAGGTGACCGTGCCGGCGAACTCGGTCGTCAGTGAGACCGTGACCTGCCCGGTCGGCTCCAAGGGCATCGTCGCCTCCTACGACCTGCCCGCCGGCCTCGTCCTGCTCGGCCACGACCCACAGCCGGTCTCGCGCGTGTTCAGGCTCATGAACACGACCGGCGCGCCGATCACCGCCGACCTCGATCTCCTCTGCGTGGGCGACCGCACCGGCGGAGCGATCCTGGCGACGCAGCTCGTCAACTCGGCGACCGTCTCCTCGTCGACGCTCGATCCGGACACGACCAACAACGTCGACTCCGCCAGCCTCACCGTCGCCAGCCCGCCGGTCGGGCCGGGGCCCACTCCGGGGCCGGGGCCGGGAGGGCCTCCCGCCGGTCCCGGTGACCTCGCACTCGCCGACGGCCCCGCGACCCTCAACGCCTCGAGCGCGACGATCTCGATTCCGGTCGTCTGCGAGGGCTCGGCGTGCCAAGGCTCGCTGACCCTGCGCGCGGTGAAGTCCAAGGGTGCGGTCGACGCCGGTGACAAGCTCGGCAGGGGCTCGTTCACGGTCGATCAGGGAGTCGAGAACGTCGAGGTACCGCTGCGCAAGGCGGCCGCGAAGCTCGCCGTACGAGGCAAGCTCCGCAGGCTGAAGGCCGTGCTTCACAGCGCGGCCGGGCGCGACAGTGCCGTGCTGAAGCTCGAGGGCTGAACGTGGCCGGGGGCGGGCAGTGAACCGCCTTCGTATTGCCGGTTTCCTCGCGGCAGCGCCGGCGCTGCTCGCCATCGCCGCACCCGCCCTCGCGGCTCCGGGGAACCCTGGCGTGCCCGGGCCGCCCCTCGTCGTCTTCGAGGAGGACTTCGAGAACGTGCCCAATCCGGCCCTCGCGCAGCGGCTGGCCGTCTATCAGGGCGAGCCGCCGACGTCGATGACCTACAACGCGCACCCCGCGTGGCTGAACGGCGCGGCCTGCAACGGGGTGATCGGCTCCTTCAACTCGACCACCGGGACGTCGGGCTGCTCGGCGGGCGTCTACAACACCTACATCCGCGCGATCGCACGCGGGATGGGCGCCGCCCTCGGCGGCGGCAACGACAACCAGGTCCTCGGCGACGTCACGGTCTCGGGGTTCCCCGCGCCGTCGACGCCGGCCGCGACGCTCGAGACGCGAGCGGCGATTCCCCTGACCTCCACCAGCCGGTTCATCACCTTCTCCATCGACGCGGGGGCAATGAGCTGTGGGGCCGCCCATCCGCTCCTCCGCTTCTTCCTCCTCGATGGCTCGACGCCCGTGGAGGTCACCGACACCGCGATCGATCCCTGCACGGATCCGCGGGGCGCTGTCTCCGTGGGCGTCCGGGTCGGCTCCTATGCCACCGACGAGTCGATCCTCCTGTCCGGGGGAAGTCTTGGCGTGCGCCTGACCAACGACCAGACCAGCGGGAGCGGCAATGACTACGCGGTCGACAACCTGCGCATACTCGACGCCACGCCCCAGCTGGACAAGGAGTTCACGGACGCCGAGACCTTCAGCGGAGAGCCGGCAACCCTCACCTTCACGATCACGAACACCTCGGATCTGGCGGCGAAACGCGGATGGTCGTTCACCGACGCCCTCCCCGCAGGCCTCGAGATCGCCAGCCCGAACGCGGTCTCGACCAACTGCCCGAACGCCGCCGTCGACGCGCCCGCAGGCGACACGTCGATCGCCGTCGAGGGCGACCTCGAGACCAACCAGGCTTCCTGCGAAGTCACGGTGGACGTCGTATCCCCCGTCCCCGGCACGTTCGAGAACTGCCCCGCGAACATCACCGCCATCGTCGGCCTCGACGCGCCGGCATGCTCGACCCTCACCGTCCTGCCGCCGCGGGCAGACGTCGAGATCGAGAAGTCTGCAGCGCCGGCGAATCCAGCACCCGGCTCGAGCGTCGAGTACACCCTCACCGTCACGAACAACGGCCCGGCGGTCGCCCGCGACGTCGTCGTGGCAGACCCACTCCCGCCCGGCGTGACCTTCACCTCCGTCGATCCGGGCGCACCGGACTGCGCGTTTGCCTCGGGCAGCGTCGCCTGTGAGCTCGACTCCCTTGCCGCGGGCGAAACGCGCACGATCACGATCACCGCAGCCGTCGACGCGGCGCCCGCGACCCCCCCGGCCGATCACCAGCACCTGCTCTCCGTGGAGAAGGTCGAAGCGCAAGTCGACCTCGAGCCGGGCGAGACGCGGACGGTGCTGCTGAGCTGCCCCGGCGCGGGCCAGGTGATGGCTGACGGCTCGGTCCGAGCCGACTCCGTCGATCAGGGAACCGGGACCCCCGCGGCCGTCGAGACCCTTCGCGCCGAGTCGACGGCCCCCGGGGCTTACGAGTTCGTGGTCACGAACACCGCGAGCGGTCGCGCCCAGGCGAAGGTGTTCGGCGTCTGCCTCCCGGGCACCACCGGCAGCGAGGCCGGCCACACGCACGCACTCCTCGTGAGCAATCCGCCGGTCGCGGTCACATCGCTGCCGCTCGCGACCGGCCGCCACGACCTGACTCTTTCCTGCGGCTCGGGCTACACCGCGATCGCCCCCGGTATCGACGTAACCGCCGGATCGGCTCGCCTCGTCGCCTCCGAGCCGTTTGCCGACGGCGGCCGGCGGTTCACCGTGGAGGTCTCCGATCCCGACACCGTGGTGACCGTTACGTCGCGCTGTCTCGCGAACGGGGTGGGCACAACGGACGGCCACTCCCATCCGCTGCTCCTCGAGGAGGTGGTCCGCCAGGTGAGCGTGCCTGCCAACTCGACCGTGAACGAGTCCGTCATCTGCCCGCAGGGCTCGAAGGGCATCGTCGCCTCCTACGACATCCCCGCCGGGCTCGTCCTGCTCGGCCACGATCCGCAGCCGGTCTCGCGCGTGTTCAGGCTCATGAACACGACGGGGGCGCCGATCACAGCCGACCTCGACCTGCTGTGCATGGGCGATCGGACCGGCGGTCCGGTCGTCCCCGGCTCGATCGTCAACTCCGCCACGGTCTCGACATCGACCCCGGATCCCGACAGCACCAACAACGTGGACTCCGCGACCCTGACGGTGGGCGGCCCCCCGGTCCCCGGGCCGGTTCCCGGCCCCGTTCCCGGGCCGGGCGCGCCTCCCGGCGGCGCGCCCACCGGCGTGGCCATGGGCCTCGCCGACGGCTTGGCGACGCTCGACGAGACGAGCGCGACGATTGCGATTCCGGTCGTCTGCGAAGGCCCGGGCTGCAGCGGCTCCCTCGTGCTGCGGGCGGTCAGGTCAAGGGGATCGATCAGCGCCGGCGCGACCCTCGGCCACACCGGGTTCACGCTCGAAGAGGGTGAGAGCCAGGTTCAGGTGAAGCTGCGCAAAGCGGCGGCTCGACTCGCCGCGGCCGGCGGGATGCGGAAGCTGAAGGCAGTGCTGCGCTGGTCCAACGCGGGCTCGGTTGAGACGCGTTCGCGCGTCTTCAAGCTCGCGGGCTGAGCCGGACGCGGCCTAACCGACGGGCTTGCCCGGTGTCTCGAGCCAGGTGGTGAAGAGGCCGTCGAGCTGTTGCCCGGACTGGGCCTCCGCGAGGGCGATGAACTCCTCGATGGTCGCGTTGCCGTACGCGTGAGCGGCGACCCAGGCGCGCATCGTCGCGTAAAACGCCGGGTTGCCGACCGCCTGGCGGAGGGCCTCGAGCGTCATCGCGCCACGCTCGTAGACCGAGTCGACGAACAGCTCCGACGATTTTGTGAGAGCGCCCGGCGGCGGGTCCCAGAGGCTGGCACTGGACGCCGGCGTCTTGAGCAGCCTCGCGAACCTCCGCGCGGTGCTCGGGCCGCCCGCCTCCTCTTCCCAGCGCCACTCCGCCCACGTGGCGAAGCCCTCGTTGAGCCAGATGTCGGGCCAGACGCTCGGGGTGACGCTGTTCCCGAACCACTGGTGGGCGAGCTCGTGGGCGATCAGGACGTCGTCCGGCGGTCCCGGGTAGAGCGACCGTGTCTGGGTTTCGAGCGCGTAACCGACCTTCCCCGCGCGGTCGACGACTGCCCCGGTCTGCCCGAACGGGTACGGACCGAAGAGCCGCGAGAACAAACGCAGGATGGCGCCGCTTCTCCGTAGCGACCGCACCTGTTGCGGAGCGATCCTGGTGTCGACGCCGGTGATCGAGCGAACCTGCGCCGCGCGGGTGCGCTCGATCCGGAATCGGCCGATCGCAACCGTCGCCAGGTAGGTCGCCATCGGCTCGGTCGTCCTCCAGCTCCAGGTCGGCCGCGGTCCCCGCTTGATGTGGGTGAGACGCCCGTTGGCGAGCGCCTTGATGCCCTTGGGAACGCTGACCTCGAAGCTGAACAGCGCCTTGTCGGCGGGTGTGTTGTTCGACGGGTACCACGTGATCGAGCCGAGTGGCTCGCCGACGACGAAGGCGCCGTCGCCCGTCGGGAACCAGCCCTCCTTCGAGCCGTCGGGATCCCGCATCGGATGCGGGCGTCCGGCGTAGGAGATCTCGGTCGTGAACGAAGCTGCGGACGCGATCGGCGCCGGCGGGGTGATCGTCAGCTTCCGCCCGCGCTGCACGAACGAGGCCGCCTCCCCGGCAATCTCCACATCGCGCACGCGCGGGCCGCCGTAGTCGAGGCTGAAGGCGCTGAGGTTCTGCGTCGCGGTCGCCGTGATCGTCGCCGCGGCGACGAGCTTGCGGGTCCGTGGCGTGTAGTCGAGGTCGAGGTCGTAGCGGTCCACCGCGTAACCCCCGTTGCCCATCGTCGGGAAGAACGGATCGCCGAGCCCGCTCGCGCCAGGAGTCGAGCCCGCGTGCCCCGAAGCGGGGGAGACGAGCGCGCAGACGCTCGCCGCCAGCGTTAGGAGACCGGTGCGCTTCAAGGAGTCGGCTCGCCGTCGCCGTTCGCCGAACGAGCGGTGAGCGCAGCGGAGGCGCGCTCGGCGCGCTCGGCCTCGACAAGTGCGTCGGCCGCGGCGCGTGCCCGCTCGGCGGCCTCGTGCTGGGCCACCTCCGCCGCCTCGAGCGCAGCCGCGGCCCGGGCGGCGCGCTCGGCCGCGTCGCGGCGACGGCGCGCCTCGGCGACCGACTTGTCGATCGCCCGCTCGAGCGTGCTGAAGGCGGCCTCGCGCTCGATCTCGCCCCAGAGAGCGACGAAGCGATCGAACAGCAGCCGGCGGCGTGCCTTGACGTGAATCGCGAGCACCTCGAGTCCCCGGTAGGCCGTCCGATGCGGCGCGCGGGCGCTCAGCCCCGGATCGAGGTCGGCAGCGTCACCCGCGAGCTCGCGCACGGAAACGGCGTCCTCCTCGCGCAGGCCGGAGATCTGGTCCTCGATCCGCGGCAGCATCACGTCGCAGTCGTGGATCTCGCCGAGGACCTCCTGCAGTGCCTTCGCCCGGCGCCGGGCCGCGTCCGCCGCGTCTCCAAAGCAGAACTCGGTCGTCTCGAGCACATAGCGGAGTCGCTTCGCGGCGATCCTCATGTCGTGCTGATCGGTCGCGTTTCGGCGCTGGAGCGCACCGGGGACGAAGCCCCGGAGCTCGTCGAGCCGTGTGGCGACAATCCGGGCGGCGTTCTCGATCAGCGGCTCGCGCGGGTCCAGGCCCTTGACCTTGCGTGCCTTCATTGCGCGGGCAGGCCCTTCGTCTCCCCCGCCGCGGCCACGAGCCTGTCGAGCCGCTCGCCGAGCTTGGCGAGCCGGTCCTCGGCCACGTACGGCGCCAGATGCTCGTTCGCCTCGAGCTGTTCCGCGCGGATCAACTCGACCAGGTTGTTGACGCCCGGGCGGTCGGAGCGTCCGATCGACTCCGAGAACGCCGTCAGGGCCTCGATCGTGACGTCGCGATCGCGCCGCTCACCGAGTGCGTCCGCGAGCGCCTTCACCTGCTTCAGGGCCGCCTTGTAGCCGGCCCGCGGGAAGCAGGGTTCGAAGACCTCGAGCGCGGCGCGCAGGCGCCGGGTCGCAACGCGCATGTCGTGCACGCGCTCGATGTCCTGCGTGTCGAGCACGCTCGCGGAGAGGTCGGTGAGCTCGCGGGCACGGACGGCGACGACCTTCGCGGCTGCGGCGGCGTAGGGATCGTCCTCGCCGAGCCCGGGAATCGACCGCGCCTTGACCACGTCGTAAGGCTACGCGGCGAGCGTGATCGGCGCCCCGTTGCCGGCGCCGTTGTTGAGCAGATCGAGAATGACGCCCTCGCGCAGGCCACCCTTGCCGATCTGAAGCGGCTGCCCGAGCAGTTCCGAGAGCTTCTCGAGCAGCAGCACGCCGGCGGGCAGGATCCTGACGCGCCGTGGATCGAGCTCGAACCGGCGGGCGACTTCGGCGATCGGATCGCCGGTGAGCACGCGCACTGCGCGCTCGAGCGTCTCGTACTCGAGCACCGCGCCGACCAGCGTCCGCAGGGAGGTGGCGCTGCCGCCGACGGCGACCGCCTGCGCCGGGTGGTCGATCTCGACCCCCTCGAAGAAATCGCCGATGTAGTCGCGCAGGGCGCGGATCTCCGCTGCCGAGGGCGGGTCCTTGGTCAGGAACTCATCCGAGATCGCGCCGGAGCCGATCTTGAACGAGCGCACCTCGCGTACTCCCTCGTCGATCGAGCCGAGGATGATCTCCGAGGATCCGCCGCCGACGTCGACGACGCCGATGCTCGCCCTCGACCGGATGGCCGAGCGTCTTCGTCGCGCCGATGAAGGCGAGCCTCCCCTCCTCCTCCTCGCTCAGGACCTCGACCGGCGTGCCGGCGACGCTGCGCGATCTCCTCGGCGACCTCGGCGCTGTTCTTCGACTCGCGGATCGCGGCCGTGGCGACGATCCGAATCGCCTCGGCACCGAGCTCCTCCGCGAGCCGCACCTGGGTGTCGACGACATCCGCGATCTCGGCGATCTTCTCCGGCGTCACCTTGCCCTTGCGCTTCGAGTCCTTGTCGAAGCGGGTGTAGGCCCGCTGCTCCATCACCTTGCGAAGCTGGCCGTCCTGCGGCTCGGCGACGAGCACGCTCGTCGTGTTCGAGCCGATGTCGACGGCGGCGCAGAGCACCCGGCGATCATGCCAAAACGCGCGGATGCGGTGGGCCGGTCGCGATCCGGCCCCGCCGGCTAAAAGCCGGCGGGGTGACGGACGGCGAAGCCCCTCTGTTTCAACTGCCCCTTTGACCAACCCGGGCCGTCGCCCGGCGTCATCGAGGTGTCGAGCCGCAGTCCGGCGATGACCGCGTACATGTGGCCCTCGTTCGCGTACACCGTGATCCACTTGCCCATGCCGGACTTCTCCCAGCGCATGAACGAGCCTGAGGGCATCGGCGAGGGAAGCACGCGGGCGCCGGGCTTGCCGAGCGCGTAGCTGACCGTGCCGGAGCAGTCGTAGCAGCGCGACTGCCACGAGCCATGCCCGCCGCCCAGGCAGTACGGGCGGTCGAGCACGATCCGGTTCGCGGCCTTGATCGCCCGCACGACCTTCGGCGGCGCGCCGGCCGGCGGCACGGCCTGGCCGTTGACGAGCTTCGCCTTCGCGCCGGGCGTGGTCTCGGTGGTCGGCGTCTCGGTGTCGTCACCGACGCCTCCGCTGCCGGCGGTCGCGTGTGCGGGGATCGCAAGCGCGAGCGCGGCGATTGCAAGCAGTGTGGGTACGGGTCGTCTCACGGTAAAACCAGCTCCTTCGTAGGCCTACGGGGTTAGCTGACGGGCTGGCGCTGAAGAAGCCTGCGCCCCCGCTCAGACCGAGCGAGTTAGCCCCAACGATTGGTTCCCCCGTTCCCTGGTCCCCCTTAGACGTTCGGGACTTCGGGACTCGGCGTATGTGTTTTCTAGTGCAGTCGTCCAGCGCCGGAATCCGCCGGCGCAGGGCAACAGTATTAGCAACTGCTCACGACAAACCCCGGAGAACAGCAAAGGTTTCGCTCAACAGATGTGCGTATTGCTACAAGTCCGCGCCTGAACTACCCCGCGCACGCCCGGACGCGGGAGCAGCATGAGAAGTTCGCGGCGTAGCCGCGGACAATTGATTCAAGGCGGGAGCGGAGGACGTGGCGCGTATATGAGGGCGGCCGAAGGCCACCCGGTTTAGCTCGGGATCGGCTCGCCCGGGTGGCTCGCGTCCTGGAACTCCCGGAAGAGGCCGGTGACGACGAAGGCGACCTGCTCGCCGATGTCGACCGTGTTGTCGCCGATCCGCTCGATCGCACGGGCGACGAGGATCATCGTCATCGCCCACTCGCGGCGGTCGTGGTCGTCGCCGATCTCGAGCGCGATCCGGAAGATCTCCTTGTTCAGGTTGTCGACGACGTCGTCCTGGCGCACCAGGTCGCGCGCCATCTCGACGTCACGGCCGCTGAAGGCGCGCTTGGACTGCGAGATCTGGGTGCTGCACCTGCTTGCCCATGCGTCACGATGTCGTTGAGGATGCGCTCGTCGGCCGGCGGGTCGTGGCCGACGATCGGGATCACCTTGGCGATGTTCACGCACTGGTCGCCCATCCGCTCGAGGTTCTTGATCATGTGCAGGAGGGCCGCGATGATCCGCAGGTCGCTGGCGACGGGCGCCTGGGTCGCGAGCATGGTGAGGATCGACTGGTGCACCTCGAGGTAGCGGCCGTCGATGACGTCGTCGCTGGCGATCACCAGCTCGGCGAGCTCGGTGTCCTGATGCTCGACGGCCTCGACGGCCTTTTCGAGCTGCGCAGCGACGAGGTCGAAGCCGTCCGAGCGCGCGTTCCTCGAGCTTCGCGAGCTCCTCCTGGTACTGGACCCGAACGCTGTCCGGCATCAGCCGACCTTCCCGGTGACGTAGTCCTCGGTGCGCTGGTCCGAGGGGTTCGTGAAGATCTTCTCGGTCACGTCGTACTCGATCAGCTGGCCCTGGCGGTTCGTCTCCTCGTCGTCGAGCTTCACGATCAGAAACGCGGTCATGTCGGAGACGCGCGCCGCCTGCTGCATGTTGTGGGTGACGATGACGATCGAGTACCTCTCCTTCAGCTCGAGCATCAGGTCCTCGATCTTCCCGGTCGAGATCGGATCGAGCGCCGAGCAGGGCTCGTCCATCAGGATCACGTCGGGGTTGACCGCGAGGCAGCGGGCGATGCAGAGCCGCTGTTGCTGGCCGCCGGACATGCCGAAGGCGTTCGTGTCTAGACGGTCCTTGACCTCGTCCCAGAGCGCCCCATCGCGCAGAGCCCGCTCGACGATCGCGTCCATGTCGCCCTTCATCCCGAGGATCCGCGGGCCGAAGGCGATGTTGTCGTAGATCGACTTCGGGAACGGGTTCGGCTTCTGGAAGACCATCCCGATCCGCTTGCGGACCTCGACCGGGTCGATCCGCGGGTTGTAGATGTCCTCGCCGTGGTAGAGGACCTCGCCCTCGACGGACGCCGAGGGAATCAGGTCGTTCATCCGGTTGAGGCAGCGGATCAGCGTCGACTTGCCGCAGCCGGACGGCCCGATGTAGGCGGTGATCGCCTGCTTCGGGATGTCCATCGTCACGTTCGAGATCGCCGGCTTGCCGCCGTAGGCAACGGTCACGTCGCGGAGCTCGAAGGCGTGGCCCTTCGACTCGAACTGGGCCTTCGTCTTCTGCTCGGCGCCATGCGTGGCTGCGATCGTCGCGCCGAGGTTGATGTCGGGAGCGCGATCGGCCTGCTGACCCTCGGTCTCCGGTCTGCGCTCTGCGTCGGTCAAGAGTCTGCCTTCCAAGTCGACCACCTCCGGGGCGTCACCATTTCTTCTCGTACTTGTTTCGCAACCAGATCGCGATCGCGTTCATTCCCAGCAGGATCACCATCAGGACGATGATTCCCGCCGCTGCCAGCGCCTTGTACTCGGGACGGGAGTCGGAGATCCAGCTGAAGATCTGAATCGGCAGCGCCGTGATCGAGTCGCCGAAGCCGTCGGGGACTGCGGTGGCGAAGTAGACGGCTCCGAGGACGATGAGCGGTGCCGTCTCGCCAATCGCCCGCGACAGGGAGAGGATCGCCCCGGTCGCGATCCCCGGCAGCGCGGCCGGCAGCACCTGCTTCCAGATCGTCTGCCACTGGGTCGCCCCGAGCGCCATCGAGCCCTCGCGGATCGACGGGGGCACCGCCCGGATCGCCTCGCGGCCGGCGACGATCAGCACCGGCAACACCAGGAGGCCGAGGGTGAGCCCGCCGGCGATCATCGTGTTGCCGAGCGAGAGCGGCCCGCGGACGAGGAAGGCGAGGCCGAGGATGCCGTACACGATCGACGGCACCGCCGCGAGGTTTTGGATGTTGAGCTCGATGAAGCGCGCCACGCGGCTCTCGCGGTTCGCGTACTCCTCGAGGTAGATCGCCGTCGCGACCCCGACCGGGACGATGAATGCCGCGCAGACGATCATCAGAAAGAACGTCCCCGCGAGCGCCGGCCCGATCCCCGAGTTCTCGGGAATGATCCGCGAGGGCGTGTCGGTGAGGAAGCTGAGCGAGAGGCTGCCGGCGCCGTCCGCGATCACATCGACGAGGAGAACGGCCAGGATCACGAACCCGGTCACAAGGCACGCGATCAGGCTCCCCTTGAAGGCGATCTCGAGGCCGCGATTCGACTTGCCCTCGGCGAGCCGTCCGTGGACCGTCGCGGCGATCGCGCCGGCGGGCGGCGGGGCGCTCATTCGTACACCTCGCGGTACCTGCGGACGAAGCGGATCGCGACCATGTTCATCAGCAGGGTGAGCACGAACAGGGTCAGTCCGCAGGCGAAGATCGATTCGTACCCGACGGTCCCGACGGGGTTGTCGCCCTTCGCCGTCGCCCCCATGAAGGTGGTCACGGTCGCGTAGCCCTCCTCGGGATTGATCCCGAAGTTGGGCTGCAGGCCGGCGGCGACGAGGACGATCATCGTCTCCCCGACCCCTCGCGAGACTCCGAGCACGATCGCGGCGACGATGCCGGAGATCGCGGCCGGGAAGACCACCTTCGTCGAGACCTGCCGTTTCGTGGCCCCGAGGCCGAACGCGCCCTCGCGGAGGCCGTGGGGCACCGCCCGCATCGCGTCCTCGGAGATCGACGCGATCGTCGGCACGATCATGAAGCCCATCACGATGCCTGCGGCGAGCGCGTTGAAGACCCCGATCTCGAGGCCGAGGATGTCCTGGAGGATCGTCGGCGTGATGAACGTGAGGGCGAAGTAGCCGAAGACGACGGTCGGCACTCCGACGAGCACCTCGAGCATCGGCTTGGCGGTCTTGCGCACCCGAGGGCTCGCGTACTCGGAGAGGTAGACCGCCGATCCGAGGCCGATCGGGACCGCGACCAGGATCGCGATCCCGGTGATCAGGAACGTTCCGTTCAGGAGTTGCCAGATCCCGAACGAGGCGGGCTCGAAGAGCGGCGCCCAGTCGGCGTCGGTGAAGAAGGCGAGGCCGACGTCGCCGAAGAAGGAGACCGCCTCCTTCAGCAGGGCGACGAGGATGAGGACCGTCGTGAGGACCGAGATCGCAGCCGCGAGCAACAGCAGCGCCTTGATCAGCTGCTCGCCGCGGCGCGGCTTCGCGGCGCCGAGGGGTGCGATCCCCGGCGCCGCGCCGCCCAGTGCCTGTGACCCGGCCTCCACCGTGTCAGCCCGCCGCTCCCTCGACCGCGCTGACCGCATCGGAGGCCTGCGTCTCGTCCATCGGGACGATCAGCGCGGCCTCGGCGATCGTGTCGTAGTTGTCGACGATGTACTGCATGAAGCCGGCGACCTCGGGCTTCGCCATTGCCTCAGCCGAGGGGTACATGAACAGCGGCCTCGAGAGCGGCGCGTAGCTGCCGTCCTGGATCGTCTCGGCGCTCGGCGCGACGCACCCGTTGCCGTCGTCGACCGCGACCAGGTTGAGGGCGTCGGCGTTCTGCTCGTAGTAGGAGAACCCGAAGTAGCCCGAGCCGCCCTGGTCGCCCTCGACGCCCTGGACGAGCACGTTGTCGTCCTCGGACGCCTGGTACTCCTTGCGACTGACGCCCTCCTCGCCGTTGATCACGTCGGTGAAGTAGTCGAACGTGCCGGAGTCGGTGCCGGGGCCATACAGGCTGACCTCGACATCGGGGAGCGGCTCGCCGGTGTCGGCATCCTCGCCGAGCTCGGAGTAGTTGGTGACGTCGTCCGTCTCCCAGAGCTGCTTCAGCTGGTCGACCGTGAGGCAGCTGATCTCGAGCGCCGGGTTGGTGACGTAGGAGATGCCGTCGTTCGCGACCGGAACCTCGGTGTACTCGACTCCGCCGTCCTTACAGAGCTGCTCCTCCTCGGCCTCGATCGGCCGCGAGGCGTCGGAGATGTCCGTCTCCCCGGCGCAGAACTTCTCGAAGCCGCCGGAGGTGCCGGCGGCGCCGACGGTGATCGAGACGTCGGGATTGTCCTCGCCGAAGAGCTCGGCCGCCGCCTGCGCGAACGGCTCGACCGTGCTCGATCCGTCGATCGCGATGCTTCCTGAGAGGCCGCTGGTGTCGCCGCTCGCGGTGGCGTCGCCTCCGCCGCTCTCCTCGTCACCGCAAGCCGCCACGCCGAGTGCGAGCACGAGGCCGGCGCCAACGGTGTTCAGCCACTTCTTCGAGATCACTGGGATGGGTCTCCTTCTGAGTCGGTTTACGCCTCTGGCAGGGAGACGCGCTCCCCCCAGGGAGACCTTGCTTCAGCGAGAGAGGAGACTTGTTACGGCGCGGTTGCCGGGCTGTGAAAAACGTGTGAAGCGTCGGCCGCCTCGGCTGTCGGCGCTCGCTCGGGCTCGCGAGCCGCATCGGCGGACTCGGGCTCGAACCGGTAGCCGACACCGAAGTGAGTGTGGATGTACGACCACTCGGGGGAGTGTTTCTGAATCTTCGATCGCAGCTTGCGGACGAACACGTCGACCGAGCGGTCCCCGTGCGCCATCGCGTAACCCCAAACGCGCTGGTAGAGCTGCTCGCGCTCGATCACGCGCCCGGTCGCCTCGGCGAGCACCTCGAGCAGCTCGAACTCCTTCCGCGTCAGCTGGAGGCTGCGACCCGCGACGAAGGCCTGAAACTGATCGTGCCGGATCTCCACCTCGCCGGCAACGAGGGGGCCGACGTCCTGCCGCCGCTCACTGCGGCGCCGCCTGCGCACGATTGCCTCGATCCGCGCCACGACCTCCTCCGGATGCGCGGGCTTCGCGATCCAGTCGTCGACGCCGAGCCGCAGGCCGCGGACACGCTGCGCCACGGTCGAGCCCTGGGTGCAGACCACCACGGCGAGGTCGGGGAGCATCCCGCAAACGTCTTCGAGGAAGTCCCAAGCGAGCGGGCCGAGCACGGCGAGGTCGATGACGAGAGCGTTGAGCTTCATCGCCACCAGTTCCTCGCTCGGAATCGTCGAGGAATGGATCCTGTGCTCCCAGCCGCCGGCGTCGAAGCGGCGGGTGAGGACGCGGAGGAAGCCGCTGTCGTCATCGATGACGGCGAGGCGGACGAAGGAGTTCTGCGTGTTCATCGCTGGCTGCCGGCCGGTCGTGGCCAGGCGTGATGCCGGAAATGGTAGTGGTGTTGACGGCCCCCGTCGGCCCCGTTCACAGGCTTTTCACATGCGTTATGCGGATCCACGGCCACGGGCCGTGCCCGCGGCGTCCGTGATCCTCTAGCCTCACGCGGCCGTGAGCACGCTCGAGGCCATCGTCCTCGGCCTCGTCCAAGGGCTGACCGAGTTTCTCCCGATCTCGTCGAGCGGGCACCTGCGAATCGTCCCCGCGTTCGCCGGATGGGAGGACCCCGGGGCGGCGTTCACCGCCGTGATCCAGCTCGGGACGATGGCCGCGGTACTGCTCTACTTCCGCCGCGACCTGTGGTCGATCGCGGTCGCGTGGCTGCGCGAGCTGCGGACGCCGTGGAAGCAGCGATCGACGGATTCGAAGGTGGGCTGGTTCATCGTCCTCGGCACGATCCCGATCTCGATCTTCGGGCTCGCGTTCAGCGATCAGATCGAGTCCGGCGCCCGCGACCTCTACCTGATCGGGACGATGCTGATCGTCTTCTCATTCGTGATGTTGGCGGCCGAGCGCGTCGGCAAACGCACGCGGGAAATCGAGTCGATGGGGGCCCGTGACGGGATCGCGATCGGCTTCGCCCAGGCGCTGGCGCTGATCCCGGGGGTCTCCCGCTCCGGGGCGACGATCTCCGCTGGGCTGCTGCTCAACTTCGACCGCAAGGCAGCGGCCCGCTACTCGTTCCTGCTCTCGGTTCCGGCGGTGGTCCTCAGCGGCCTCTACGAGCTGCGTGACGTTGGCGACGGCGGCGGCGCGGGGGTGAGCGCGACGATCATCGCAACGATCGCGGCGTTCATCTCCGGATACGCGGCGATCGCGTGGCTCTTGCGGTACCTCGCGAACCACACGCTCGACATCTTCGTCGCCTACCGGATCCCGCTGGGGATCCTCGTGATCGCGCTCACCGCGAGCGGCGCGATCAGCTGAGCGGCGCTAGCCCTCCGCGCCCTCCGAGGCATCGCCCTCCGACTCGCCCCCCGTGGCGTCCGTCGTCGGCGCGGCGCCCTCGCCCTGCGCGAGCGTGACGTCGTCGGCCTCCTTGGCGCCACGATCGCGCGAGATGCCGGTCAGGGTGAGGGCCTTCGAGGTCCGCTCGATCGTCGCGCTGACGTCGACGACCTGGCCGGGGGAAAGTCTGCCCAGGTCGAACTCGGAGCCGACCTTGAAGGTCAGGAACTGGTCAGCCTCGTCGCTCCCATCCGCCGAAAGGAGCAGCTCGCGGCTGGATGTACAGACGCCCTGGACGATGCCCGCGAAGTCTCCGTATCCGAGGAAGTCGGTGTCGAGCGTCACCTGCCGCGCTGTGAGCACGGTGGACGACAGGCGTGGCTGCGGGGGCGGAGTTCCGCAGCCGGGCGGCGCATTCGCCGTTTCGGCCCCGCTCGTGGTCGTAGTCGTGGGCGTGGTCGTGGGCGTGGTGGTGGTCGTGTCCTCGACCTGCTTCTGCTTCGCCCGCGGGCCGATGCCGACCGCGGCGGTCACGAGCGCCCCGACGTCGGGCACGGTCGCGCCGCCGGCGTAAACGAGGACTGAAGCTCCGGTGCGCGAAATCGTGAACGCGTTCAGCGCGGGATCCCGGAACGTGACCAAGCCGCCGATCTTCGCGCTCGTCTTCTTCCCCTTCACGTCACGGTTGCCGGCCTCCGCGTACGTGCCGTTGGCGAGCTGGCGCACCGGAACTTCGAGCTTGGTCCCGGGCTTCGGGGGGTGCTTGTCGTGGATCGCGCTCATCTGTCCCTCGCGGTCGGCGAGCGCGTAGCTCCGCGCCTCGGCGTTGACGTTGACGACCGTGCCGGCAAGCGTCAGCTCTTCGGTCGTCGTCTCCTCCCCCTCCCCCTCGGTGGTCGTCGTCGTCTCCTCGGTCGTCGTTTCCTCGCTCTCGCCCTCGTCGGTGGTCGTCGGTTCGACCGGCGTGATCGGCACCTCGGGGATGTCGATCGAAGGCGAGATCGGCACCGACGGCTCAATCGACGGCGTCGAGGAGGGCGGCGAGGGCGCCGGCTCGGGAGACGGTGAGGGCGACGGCTTCGGGCCGGCGTTGCCGCCCGGAGGAGCCAGCGGTGGCGGCGCGGCGGCGATCTGCGCCTCGGGGGCGACCTCGACGATCTGCGCCGGCGCGCCGACGACCCCCTCGACGCCGGGACCGATCGCGACCCCCGCGAACAACCCCATCCCGAGCGCGGCGGCCAAGAGCGGCGCCGTCCAGCGGCGGTCGCTGACCGGCAGCGCGGCCCAGCGGAGCGAGGTCCACTGGCCGGCCATGCGGGACACATCCCCCTTGCGCGGAAGCAGGCCGAGTCGCTGGCCCTTTCGGGGGAGGAGCCGGCCGAGCCGTCTCATGGCGTGGGCGTCCCACCGGCCGGGGGCGGCGTCGCGGCCCGCGTCTCGGGCGCCGGCGGCGGCGCGTAGGGGTTGGCCGGTTGCGCCGGTGGCGGCGGTTGCTCCGGTTGCGGCGCGGCGTGCGCCGGGGCCGGAGGCGGAACCGGAGCAGGAGCAGGAGACGGAGTAGGAGCCGGAGCAGGAGACGGCTGAAGCCCCGGCGGAGGCTGGGCCAACGGCTGCGTCGGACGTCCCGCCATCGGAATCTGAGCCTGCGGGTTGAGGGTCGAACCACACTGCCAGCAGAAAACTGCGCCGCGCGAGAAGAGGGCGCCGCAGGACGGGCAGGAACCGGCGGCGCCTGCCTGCTCGAGCCGCAGAATCCGCTCAACGGCGGCGAGCTCGGCGTCGACGGCGCGCTGCTCGGCCGCCTTGCTCACGAGCAGATCGAGGCGGAAGTGGTCGCGGATCGCCATCTCGTAGGCGAGCCCGCCGAGGTCCCATTGGAGCTCGGCCATCTGGCGAGCCAGGTTCTCGTGGCGAGCCGCGAGCTCTCCGCTCGCGACCGCGTCGGGTGGGTTGGCGCCGGCCTGAGCCGGCGGGGCCGCGCCCTGCACCGCCGGGGCCAGCGCTCCAGGCGCGGGGACCGGGGGCGAAGGATTCGGTGCGACGGCGGGCTGAGCACCCGGGCGCCCCTTGGGCGTCGGCTTGAAATACGGCTTCAGCCGCGCGGCCAAGCCCGAGCCGATCACCGCTGCTCCTCCACGGGGGGGACCGCATCCGGCGACGCTTCCTGCGACGCTTGCGGAGGCTGCGTCGCTTCCTCCAAGGCCTCCTCGAGCTCCGGGGCGGCCGCAGGCGCAGCGGGCGAGGGCAGTTCCTCCTCGGGCAGCGCGGTCGTCGGTTCCTTGGCGCCCCCCCCGCCTCCGCCGGACGGCTTCCGTCGGACCTCGATGACCGCCGCATTGGGGAACGAAGCCTGCAGCGCGGTGAGCGCCGCCTCGGCGTCTGACTCGGTCGCGTAGACGCCCGAGTAGACGACGTAGTTGCCCGGCGGAAGGCTCGGGTACAGGTCGGAGTCGAGAACGGCGACGGCGCTCGCACCGTCGCCCTCGAGATCGGCCTTCGTCGACGCGACGTCCTCGGCCGTGGTGTCGCCCTTGGGGAGTGTGCCGAGCTCGATCGTGAAGCCCTCCTGCCCCTTGGGCCACTCACTCGTAACCGTGGTCGGCGCAGACGACTCGGGCGCCGCACCGTTGGGCGTGCCCGTGGCGGCTGCCGTCGTGGTGATAGCGGGCGGCGGCTCCGGAGTCGAGTCGTCCTCGCCGCGTCCGAGGAGGACGCCGATCAGCAGCATCCCGCCGAGCAGCGCGACGCCCAGGATCGCTCCGAGCGGGGAAACGTCGTTGGCGGGGGGCGGCTGCGCCGCAGGCGGCTGATTGCCGGTGCCGGGCGGGGTCAGGTAGCGCTCATACGGCAACCGGGCCTCGCCCCGGCGGGCGCCGCACTGCAGGCAGTAGCGCTGGTCGGAGGCCAGCGGCGACCCGCATTTGGGGCACGGGGCACCGTCGGCACCCAGGGTCGGCATCGCGCTTTGTTCCGTCGAACTCATGAGTCCATTTCCACCACTACGAATTGTCCCCCAAGGTTGGCATGAAGGCCACCGTTACCCCACCACCCTGCGTCCCCGTGGTCAAGGGAATGTAAACAACGCTCTGCTGGCTCACTCAGCGGTCTACGGGTGAGAAGCCCTTGCCGTCACCGGCGACGGAGACGGTGCGGCTGTACGACTTGCGAAGGGCCTCGGAATCACCGAGCGCCGGATAGACGACGTAGTCGCCGGGATGCACCCAGATCGGGACGTAGCGAAGGCGCACGGCCTCGAGCTCGCCGCCGCGCTCGACGAAGCGAAGCAGGGCGATCAGCCCGTCCTGGGTCGCGGCCGGGAGGCCGGCATCGGCGGATTGGTTCGAGACCAGGTTGCCCTCGCTGAAGACGACGAACTTGCCGTTCATGCGATCGATCGGCTGGACGACGTGCGGGCCCTGCCCGACCACGGCTGAGACCGCGTTCGCGGCGGTGAGGCGACGGGCGAGGGCGCGCTGCGGCCCGCTCGGGCTCTGGTCGTTCTCGAAGCCCCAGTGGAGGTTGACGATCACAGCATCGGCGCCGGCCTTGCGGGCCTTGCGGGCGTCGCGCACGATCGCCCGCTCGGCCGCGTCGAGCGCGCCCGGGTCGTAGACGTTGACCGCCCAGGACTCCGGCGGGCGGATGCCGTTCGTTGCGTCCGTGTAGGCGACGACGCCGAGCTGGAGGCCAGGCCGGACCTTGACCAGGGTCGGGCGCTCGCTCTGGCGCTTCGAGCTGAAGCTGCCCGTGTGCTCGACGTTCGCGTCGTTCAGAGCCTCGACCGTGGAGCGGATGCCGCCCATGCCCTGATCGACCGAGTGGTTCGACGCCGTCTGACAACCATCCCAGCCGCTCTTCGCGACCGAGCGGGCGAGTGCCGGGGGCGTGTTGAACAGCGGATACCCGGTCGGCTCACCGGAGCCGAGCGGCGTCTCGAGGTGGCAGAGCGCGACGTCGGCGTCGGCTACGTACGGTGCGATGCGGTCGAAGAAGGGGGCGAAGTCATAGCCCCCGCTGCCGTTCGCGAGCGCCTGATCGATCAGCGGGGTGTGCATGAGGATGTCGCCGCTGACCGAAACGGTGAAGCGCTGCGGCCGATCGGGCGCGCGTTCGCCCGCCGGCGCTGCGACACCGCCCCAAGCGGCCATCGTCAGCGCGGCGAAGGCGAGCGCCGCCGTCACGAGGAGGCGGCCGATAGAGTTCCGTGCCGTGGCGCGACTCACACGTCTCATTGTCTCGCTTATGGCGCTCGCAGGCGCCCTCATGCTCGCCGCCCCCGCGGCGATGGCCGCCGACGGCGTCGGCCTCTGGGGCCGCACCGACGACAAGGTGATCACCTTCTTCTCCTTCGCCGTGATGGCCTTCTTCGTCATCCTGATCATCGTTCTGACGCTGATCCAACAGCGGCTCGAGAATCGCAAGGAGCGGGCGCGAGAGGATTTGGAGCGCCTCCGCGGGCCCTAGGACCGGATGGGCGAGCGGACCTCGTACGAGCGCCGCGGCGCCGCGGCCGTACTGAAGATCACCCGGCCGGAGCGGCGAAACGCCGTCGACGGCGAGACGGCACTCGAGCTCAAGCGGGGCTTCGAGAGCTTCGAGGCCGATGAGGACGCACGCGTCCTCATCCTCACGGGCGAAGGGCCGGAGGCCTTCTGCGCCGGCGCAGACCTGAAGGCGATCGCCGAGGGCGGGGCGCTGTTTGCGGGCGACGACCCCGAGGAGGCGGTGACCACGTGGGCCGAGGCGTTCGAGGACGGGCCGCTGGGCTTCACGCGGCTGCAGGCGTCAAAGCCCACGATCGCCGCGATCTCCGGTTGGTGCCTCGCGGGCGGCCTCGAGCTTGCGCTCTGGTGCGACCTGCGAATTGCGAACTCCGAGGCAAAGCTCGGCTTCACCGAGCGCCGCTTCGGCGTCCCGCTGATCGACGGCGGCACGCAGCGCCTGCCGCGAATCGTCGGCATGGGCCGGGCGCTCGAGATGATCCTCACCGGCCGCGTAATCGAGGCGCCCGAGGCGCGCGAGTGGGGGCTGGTGAACGAGGTCGTCGATCCAGGCGCCCACCTCGACCGCGCGCTCGAGATCGCCGAGGGCCTCGCCGCCTTCCCGCAGACGACGATGCTCTCGGATCGCCGCGCCGCCCTCGAGGGGATCGGAATGAGCTTCGAGGAAGGCCTCGCCCACGAGGCTGAGCTCGGCCTCGGCTCGGTGATCACCGGCGTCCAAGGCGCGGCCCGCTTCGCCGCGGGCGAGGGCCGGGGCGCGGACGGAGCAGGCGTATAAGCGCCTGACGGCCGTCCCCGGAGGGCGAAGCCCGAGGAGACGGGCCGAGCAGGGGTATAAACGCCTGACCCGGCCGTCCCCGGAGGGCGAAGCCCGAGGAGACGGGCGGAACGTCCGGTATTCCTAGATCCGGAACTCGGTCAGCAGCCGCTTCTCCGACTCGCCCTCCACCTGGGCGATCACCTCTACGTGGTCGGCCAGGGGCGTGCCGCGGAGCTTGGTCGCCAGCAGGTCGTCGACCTGGAAGATGCCGGCGGAGTTGTTCATCGTGATCTCGATGCGGACCGCCCGCTCCGTGCCGGCCAGGATCTCGATCCGGTCGATCGCGGCGGCGGAGATCGCGTGGATGCCCATCTGGCCCGCCTCGACCGGGAGGCGCGACCGGCCGTGGGCCATGTCAAGCGCGTCGGCAACCCGGACGACGCCGGCCTCGACCGTGTACGGCTCGCCACGGCGCCGATGGCCGATGATCGCGTGCAGCGACTCGGCGATGACCACGGTGCGCTCGGCCGGGTCCTTGTAGACGTCGGCGAGGAGCTCGCGGAGCTTGCGCTCGGCGAGGAAGAGGCTGAAGGCCTCGTGATCGGCCCGGTGGATCGACATGCCGATGTCGTGGAGCAGGGCCCCGGCGGCGACGACCACCTCGGCGTCGCGATCGCGCATCGCGTGGTCGGTGACCATCGCGGGCTCGCACGCCGCCCTTGATCAGGAGGCGGAAGACCCGCAGGGCGATGTTGAGGACGACGCGGACGTGGACCCACGAGTGGTCCGACATTCCGAGCCGCTCCGACTGCACCTGGGCCATGTGCCACCAGGCGCGGACCTCGGCGTCGGCGTTCAACCCTTCGAGCAGGGCCTCGAGCTTGCGGTTACCGCGGGTCGGCACCCCGATCCGCGCCGGCTCGATCGCCTCCGCGGGCGGGCGTCCGAGCTCGCCCGGGCCGGCGGCCGGGGCCTCGTCTCCCGACGGCGGGAGCTCCTCTTGCTCGGTGTCCTCTGACGCCATCCGATCGCGACTCTACTCTCGCGATCTGTGGGCCGAGACGGGGATCTGAGGCCGAGGTGCGGGGAGACCGGGCTCGCGGTCCCGGAATGCTGCTGCCGGCGCTGCCTCGAGGCGATGCTGCGTGAGTTCGGGCCGGCGATGATCGCCGAGGAGATCAGGATCACGCGGGTCAAGGACGCCGGCGAGGAGCCGGACGCGACCGAGCGCCGCGAAGCCGCCTAGATGTAGCTACCCAACACGCTGTTCGGCTCGCCGCGCGTCTCTCGGCTGCGGTGAGAGCTGGGCCGGCCGTAGCGTTTCGCGGATGGGTGGGCGTGAGTGTTGCGCGTGTTCGCGCGCCTTTCGCGTGGATTGAGTCTGTTCGCCGGGTTCGTCCGCCTGGCTGACAGGGGGCTCGGAGTCGAGATCACAGTTAACGACGGAAACGGCACGTTCTCCTCGACCACGCACCCCCCACGCCTACCTGCGATCCGGGCCAGGATGAACAACGTGTGAAAAAGTGCCCTCCAACAGCCAAACGTCCATCTGGCCCCTCCATAGGAGGGTGTTCGGGACGTTTGCTCAGTCGGGCTGGGCGTCCGGGGCCGCCGGCACGCCTCCGGTGTGCCTAGAGCAACCGAACGCGTACGATCCCGGCGTGCCCGAGCTGCTCTCGATCGAGCGCGAGGACGAGGTGGCGATCGTCACCCTCGAGCGACCGGAGAAGCGCAATGCGCTCTCCATCGACCTCCGCATCGAGCTCGCGGAGGCGTTCGAGTCGCTTTCCACCGACGAGCGCACCGGCTGCATCGTCCTCACCGGCGCCGGCTCAGCCTTCTGCTCGGGGATGGACACGGATCAGTTCGGCGGCAGCGCGGCCAACCGCGAGCGCCTGGTCGAGACGAGCACGCTCGCATTTGCGGCCGTCCGCAACTGCGAACGCCCGGTGGTCGCCGCGGTCAACGGTCCCGCGCTCGCGGGCGGCTTCGCGCTCGCGCTGCTCTGCGACCTGCGGATCGCCGGCGAGCGCGCGAGCTTCGGCTTCCCGGAGCTCCCAAAGGGCATCCCGCCGAGCTACGCGGCCGCGCGCGCGGTGCTGCCCGCCACGATCGCCCAGGAGCTCTGCCTCACCGGGCGGATCGTCAACGCCACCGAGGCGCACAGGCTCGGGATCGTCCGCGAGGTGGCGGTCGGCGAGGTGATCGAGCGCGGGCGGGCTCTCGCACAGCGAGTCGCCGGTCTCCCGCGGCGGGCGATCATCGAGACCAAGCGCAGGACCCTGCTCGAGCGCTCGCACCTGTGGGGATTCCTCTTCGACGACGAAGAGCGGGTCTTCCGCCGCGCGCTGCTCGGCGAGGCGGACGAACCGGGCAAGGCCGCATAGGCCACTAGTAGACCGGCGAGACCTCGAGCAGGATCAGCGGCCAGACATAGGTCTCCCAGAGCGCCGCGGCGATCAGGACCGGGATCGCGACCGCGACGGTGGCGAGCGTTGCGGCGAGCAGGTCGTGCCACTCGTTGCGCCGGCTCGCGATCGTCCACGCGGCGAGCGGAAGGAAGAGCGCGACGAGCTCGGGCAGAGCGTGGGGCAGCACCGACGCCACCAGCAACCCGGGCGAGATGCCGAGCTGGTTCGCGAGCTGGCCGCCGGTGAGACCGAGGGCGTAGGCCTGGGCGACCAGCGAGAAGCCCGTGACGAGCACCACCCAGGCCATCGCCACCGGACGCGCCTTCTCGTGTACCCAGCGGGAGAGGCCGCTTCGCTTCTCGGCCGAGAGGGCGAGCGAGCTGCCGGCGATGAACCCGGCGACGCAGGCGGTCGCGTGCAGGGCGAGGACGAGCGAGTTGCGCAGCAGGATCGAGGCGACGTCGTCGGGATCGGCGCCGTCGGTGACTCCCGGTATGTAGAGCGGGGTGACGTCGACCGGGGCGCTCGCAGCGATCGCCCAGACGGCGAAGAGGAGGGCCGAGGCGACCATGAGCGCGACGCCGGCCCACCCCTTGAGCACCGACCAGGGGTCGGAGTTCCAGCGCTCGAGCGCTCCGCGGGTGTCGCGGAACCCCTGCACGAGTACCAGCTCGTTGACGCCCATCCCGTTCTCCATCGGCGCGCATTGCGCGCCGCTTGAGAACCATCAATGCCCGCCGGCTGCTCCGCTTCGCGTCCGCTGCCGTCGGGGTTTGTCCCAGGACGGGCGCGGCCGCTACTGCCCGCAGACGGGCCAGGGGCTCGCGCCGGCCTGGGCGTAGAGGAGGGAGGCTCGGTAGTCCTGCTCTTCCTCGGACGCTTCGGCGGGATTGCCGGAGCCGCCGACGGAGGCCCAGGTGCCGGTGTCGAACTGGTACTTGCCGTAGTAGCCGGCGGCGTTGACCGCCGTCGGGTCGCCGCCCGACTCACAGGCCGCGATCGCCTCGAGAGTCGCCATCGAGACGCCGCCGGCGAGACCGAAGTCGGGCTCGCGGGCCGCCGCCTTGCGGGCCTTCTCGACCCGTTCGCGCAGGGCGGTGGTCGCGTCGCGGAGCGCCACCGAATCGACGTCGTCGGACTCGAGCGCGCTGCGCTTCGGCGCCACGTCGAACTTCTTCGCTTCGGCGAAGAGCGCGCGATAGCGGGCGAACTCGCGATGGGTCTCGATCGCCGCGGCGAAGCGTTCGGCCGGGCGGACGAGTGGCGCGATCTCAGGGCTCGCGGCCTGGGCGGCGGCGACGCCGGTCCCGGCGACGCAGAGCGCTGCCGCGGCAAGTCGAAGCATGCTGGTGCGGGTGCGTGACACGGTTGACCACCTCCGTCTGGGTGCCCGGGCGGCGATCGGCTCGCCGTGCGAAAGTCGTTTGTGCCGGGCTGTGGCCCGCGGGCTAGGCTCAAGCGCGCCATCCCGGCGCGTGCCCCGCGGGCTCCGTGTGGACCGGGCAGAGTGGCAGCCGCCCTCCGATATATGTGTGAGGGGTCTCACACTTGCAAGCAAACGCTCACAATCCTGCGCTCCCGCCCCTACGGCTGATTCGCCAGGGGTTCCCGGAGCGCGCCGCCTTCGGCACCGCGGTCTCCGACGCGATCCTCGCCCGCGTCGCGGCGGGGGAACTGGAGCCGACGCTGCGTCTCCACCGCCCGGCTCGCGAGCTCGCCTTCTCGAAGCAGGACCGCGCGTCGGCAGGCTTCCCCCGTGCGGTCGAGGCCGCCCGTGCGGCCGGCTTCGAGCCGGTCGTCCGCCTCGCCGGCGGTCGCGCCGCCGCCTTTCACGAGGGGTCGCTCGCGCTCGCCTGGTCGACCCGCGCCGACCACCCGGCGGCGACGACGCGGGACCGCTTCGAGCTCGTTTCCGGAGTGATCGGGGCGGCCCTCGAGCGGCTCGGCGTCGATGCCCGCGTCGGCGAGATCGAGGGCGAGTACTGCCCGGGTGCCTGGAGCGTCAACGCCGGCGGCGAGCTGAAGCTCGCCGGGATCGGGCAGCGGCTGATCGCGGGCGGCGCTCACGTCGGGGCGGTCCTGGTCGTCAACGGGTCCGGTCTGCTGCGCTCGGCCCTCGAGCCCGTGTACGACGCGCTCGAGCTCGACTGGCGACCCGAGACGACGGGTGCGATCGACGACGTCGTTGCGGGGGTGACGCTCGACGATGCCGAGACCGCCCTGCTCGGAGAGATCGGCAACGCGTACGCACTGTCCGACGCGGAGCTCGACCGCGTGACGCTCGAGCGAGCCGCCGGGCTCGAGGCCGAGCACGCGGCCTTGCCATCATCCGGGCGCGATGGAGGAGACCGAGCCCGGCGGCGAGGCTGAGACGAGACAGCTCGAGCAGGAGCCGGAGACCGAACGGCTCGAGACCGAGCCCGATCATCACGTCGAGCAGGAGGAGCGGGTCGCCCCGCTCGAGCTCTTCTTCGATCTCGTCTTCGTCTTCGCGTTCACCCAGGTCACCGCGTACATGTCGGCGACCCCGACCTGGGAGGGCCTCGCCGAGGGTCTGCTGATCCTGACCGCGGTCTGGTGGGCGTGGGGTGCCTACGCCTGGCTCACCAACTTCGTCGACGCCGACGCGACCAGCGCCCGCCTCGTCGTCTTCGCCTCGATGGGGGCGATGCTGATCGCGGCGCTCGCGATTCCGGAGGCTTTCGACGACTACGGCGTCCTTTTCGGCTGCGCCTACTTCGTCGTCCGGGCGCTGCACATCTTCTTCTGGGCCTACGCCAACGACGACGTCGGCGTCGCGGCCGCGGTCCGCAACCTGGGCCTGACGGCGCTCCCGGCGCCGGCGCTGCTGATCGTCGCCGGGTTCCTCGACGGTGGCGCCCAGGCATCGCTGTGGATCATCGCCCTGACCGTCGACCTGACCGGGCCGTACCTGTTCGGGGTCGACGGCTACCGCGTCTCGCCCTCGCACTTCGCCGAGCGCTTCGGCCTGATCATCATCATCGCCCTGGGCGAGTCGATCGTCGCGGTCGGCGCCGGCGTGGCGGGCGTCTCGTTGACCGCCGGGATCGTGATCGCGGCGCTCGGTGGGATCGCGATCGCCGTCGCGCTCTGGTGGGCCTACTTCGACGTCGTCGCGGTGGTCGCGGAGCGTCGCTTCATACGCGCCGAGGCGCCGGAGCGAAACCGGATCGCGCGCGACTCCTACAGCTACCTGCACCTGCCGATGATCATGGGCATCGTCCTGCTGGCGCTCGGGATCAAGAAGACGCTCGGCCACGTCGATGCGCCGCTCGAGACGGTGCCGGCGGTCGCGCTTTGCGGCGGCGTCGCGCTGTACCTCCTCGGCCATGTCGGCTTCCGGCTTCGCAACGTCGGCACCTGGAACCGCCAGCGGGCGCTCGCGGCCGTCATCTGCCTCGCTCTGATCCCGCTCGCGACCTCGGCCGACGCGCTCGTCGCGCTGCTGGCCGTCGCCGCCGTCTGCATCGGCCTGATCCTCTACGAGACGATCCGCTTCCGCGACACCCGCGACCGGATCCGCCATGCGGATTCAGCTTCCGACCCGGAGCAGGGACTGGCCTCGCAATGAGGATCCTCGCCTTCAGCGACCTCCACCGCGACCTCGGGCAGGCCGAACGCCTGGTCGGGATGAGCGCCGAGGCCGACCTCGTGGTCGGCGCCGGAGACTTCGCCTCCGTGCACGAGGGGCTCGAGTCCACGATCGAGACCCTGAGCGCGATCGAGACGGAGACGATCCTGGTCCCGGGCAACAACGAGACGCTCGACGCACTCCGCGCGGCGAGCGAGGGCTGGGACGCGGCCCGGGTCCTGCACGGCTCCGGAACCGAGATCGGTGGGCTCTCCGTCTACGGCCTCGGCGCCGGCGTGCCCGTGACTCCATGGGATTGGAGCTTCGACCACACGGACGAAGAGGCGACGGCGATGCTCGCCGACTGCCCGGAGGGCGGGCTGCTCGTCCTCCACTCTCCGCCGAGCGGCCACGTCGACGCATCGTCGGCCGGGGACCACCTCGGATCGGCGGCAATCCTCACGGCCATCAAGACCAAACGCCCCCAACTCGCTGTCTGCGGGCACATTCACGAGAGCTGGGGCGAGCGCTCGCAGGTCGGCCCCACCGAGATCGCGAACCTCGGGCCCGACGGCGCCTGGTTCGAACTCAGCCAATGACCAGCCGGGCACAGGCTCGATCGACTCGAGCGCTGACGCGCGTACGGGTTACTCGTACTGGAGCGCCTGGATGACGTCGAGGCGCGAGGCCCGGCGCGCCGGGCGGATCGCGGCGAGGACACCGATCACGATCGCCGCGACCAGCACGATGATCGGGAGGCTGGGTGAGATCGAGAGGCTGAGGCCCTCGGACTCGAGCGCGATCACGGTCGCGATGCCGAGCCCGAGGCCGATCACCCCGCCGACGATCGCGCCCAGCAGCGCGGTGACCACGGACTCGTAGCGGATCATCCGCCGCACCTGGCTGCGAGAGGTGCCGATCGCTCGCAGCATCCCGAGCTCGCGGGTGCGCTCGAGGATCGTCAGCGAGAGGGTGTTGACGACGCCGAAGATCGAGACCAGGACCGAGAGCCCGAGGAGGACGTAGATGAGGCTGATCAGCTGGTTGATCTCGTTCTCGCGGTCCTCTTTGAACTCGTCTTGCGAGCGCGCCTCGGCGTTCGGGAACTGCTCGGAGAGCAACTCGTCGATCGCCGCGCGGGTCGCCTCCGGGTCGGCGCCCTCGGCGAAGTTGGCGAAGGTCGTCGTGTCGTCGCGGGCGCCGAGGCGGTCGCGGACCGTGTCGCGGGTGAGCGCGAGGTCCTGGAGGATGAAGCGGCTGCGTTCGGTGATTCCCGCGATCGTCGCATCGACGACGTCGCCGCTCGGCCCGGTGACCGCGATCGAGTCACCGACCTCCAACCCGTGCTTCTCCGCGTACTGCTCGTCGACGAGCGCGCCCTCATCGTCGAGGCTGGTCACGACCTCGTCCGATCCCTCGGCCCACTGCAGGCTGGCGACGTCGTTCAGGGTCTCCGGGTCGATCCCCGAGATGTAGCGATCCTCGTCATCCGACCCGAGCTTGGCCGGCAGCAGCGTCGTCGGCGAGACGACGCCCACCCCGTCGACGGCGGCGACCTCGTCGGCGACCTTCGACGGGATCGGCGAGAAGCCGTCGGTGTTCACGATCGCGACGTCGCCGACGAACTGGCGATCGATCGTGTCGCCGAGCGAGGACCGAATCGAGGAGGCGAAGACGCCGACGAAGACGACGAGCGCGACGCCGATCATCAGCGCCGCCGCGGTCGTCGCCGTGCGGCCCGGCTGGCGCTGGGCGTTCTCGCGCGCGAGCCGCCCGGTGACCCCCCGCAGGCGCTCGATCGGCCAGCCGATGGCGTCCGCCAGCGGCCCGACGAAGCGGTCTCCGACGATCGCGATGCCGATGAACAGGAGGACCAGGCCGAGGCCGAGAAGCGGCAGCGCCGCGTCGATCGCGTCAGTGGTGAAGAGCCCGAGGAGCAACAGGGCGAGACCACCGGTGAGCAGGACCGAGGCGATGATCAGGCGGCGGCGCGAGCGCTCCCCCTCCCCTTCCGTGCTGCCCTTGGATTCGACCAGCGCCTCGAGCGGCGCCACCCGGGTCGCCCGCCGCGCGGGGTTGAGCGCCGCGACCACGGTCGTCAGCACGCCGACCGCGAGCGCGATCCCAATCGTCGTCCCGGTGAGCGTGAGTCCGGCGGTCGGAAGCTCCGAGCCGAGCGCCGACGAACGCGGCCTTGATCAGCTCGACGAAGGCGAAGCCTCCGGCGATGCCGAGCACCGAGGCGAGCACGCCGACGAGCGCCGCCTCGACCAACACCGCGACGAGGACCTGGCGCGAGGAGGCGCCGAGCGTGCGCAGCATCGCGAACTCGCGGGCGCGCTGGGCGACCGTGATCGAGAAGGTGTTGAAGATCAGGAACGCGCCGACGAAGACCGCGACGCCGGCGAAGACGAGCAGCGCCGTGGTCAGGAAGCTGAAGCTGTCCTGGATCTCGGCCGCGTCGGAGTCGGCGGCCTGCGCGCCGGTCTCGACCTCGACCAGGTTGGCCGGCAGGGCGCCCGAGACGCGCAACGCGAGCGCGTCGGCTGCGATCCCGTCGGCGGCGGTGACGTCGATCTCGTCGACTCTGCCCTCCTTGCCGGTGAGCCGCTGCGCCTCGCTCTTGACGAACTGGATCAGGCTGGCGCCGCCGAGCGAAGCGCCGGAGCCGAATTCGGCGATCCCGGAGACTGTGTAGTCGGCCTCGCCCGCGGCACCGGTGACGCGGATGTTGTCGCCGAGGGTGTAGCCCTCCTCCTGCGCCGTGATCGAGTCGATGACGGCCTCGTTGGCCGCCTGCGGATCCTCGCCCTCGACCAGGGTGAAGGCGGAGAACGCGTCGTCCTCGGTCGGCACACTGAGCGCGATGTGCGGTGGCCCGCCCGCAGGCGGGCCGATCCGCTCGCCCTCCTCGTCGACAATCGTGATCGTGTCGTCGGCGATCACGCCCTCGGCGACCGCGACCCCGTCGACCGCGCGCACGTCTTCGACCAGTTCCTCGGGGAGGGCGCGCGTGAAGGACTCGCCGAAGTCGCCCTCGACCGTCACCTTCGGGGTCACGCGAACGTCGATGCCCTCGTTGACCTCGGTGAAGATGTCGTCGAAGGCCCCGTTGACCGAGTCGGTCAACATCAGCGTGCCCGCGACCATCGCGACGCCGAAGAAGACCGCGAGCGCGGTCGAGAGCGCACGCAGTGGCCGGGCGCTGAAGTTGCGAATCGCGAGCGAGAACATCGTCGCCGTCCCTCGTTGCTAGAGGGTCTGCATCAGCTGCAGGACCTCGTCGGCCCCGTCAACCGTGGTGTCGCTCGAGACGGCTCCGTCGACGAGCATCACGACCCGGTCGGCGTAGGCCGCGACGCGGGGGTCGTGGGTGACCATGATCACCGTGCGCCCGAGGTCGTCCACCGACCGGCGCAGGAGGTCGAGGACCTGGGCGCTCGCCGTCGAGTCGAGGTTGCCCGTCGGCTCGTCGGCGAAGATCACGGCCGGCTTCGTGATCAGCGAGCGGGCGACGGCGACTCGCTGCTGCTGCCCGCCGGAGAGCTCGGCCGGGCGATGGTGGCGGCGATCGGTGAGGCCGACGGTGTCGAGCAGCGACTCGAGCCAGCCTTCGTCGACGTCGCGGCCGGCGATCCGCAGCGGCAGGGTGATGTTCTCCTCCGCGTCGAGGACCGGCACGAGGTTGAAGAACTGGAAGACGAACCCAAGCTTGTCGCGTCGCAGTGCGGTCATCTCGCCGTCGTCGAGGGTCGTGATCTCCGTGCCGTCCACCCAGGCCTTGCCGCCGGTCGGCCGGTCGAGACCGGCGAGGCAGTGCATCAGGGTCGACTTGCCCGAGCCGGACGGCCCGACGATGCTGACCAGCTGGCCGCTGGGGAAGTCGAGGCTGACGCCGGCGAGCGCGTCGACGGCCGCCTCGCCCTCACCGAAGCGGCGCGAGAGGTCCTGGCAGCGGACGGCGTCTGGTGCGGTGCTCACGGTCGTCACGGTAGCCCCCGAACTCGGCTGTCACCGTACGGGTACCCGTACGCGGTCCCCTAGGGGATCGGTGCGTTCGGCCGTTGCCGCAGACGTTCAGCCGAGTGCCGCGGCAGGCTCGAGCGCCCGGCGGCCGACGACCGAGAGGCCGGCGCCGGCGAGCCCGATCGCGACACCGACGAGGACCGCGGCGGTCCAGTCCTGAGCCTCGACCACCGCGCCGGCAACTGCCGACCCGGCGGCGAGCCCGGTCACGAGCGCGGTCGTCAGCCACGTGAAGGCCTCGGTCGCGTTGGCGCCGGGGCTGACGACGGCGAGCACCTGGTTGCGGCTCGAGATCAGAGGGGCGATCGGCAGCCCGGCGAGGATCGCAAGCGGCGCCGCCATCAGCGGCGAGGTGGCGAAGGCGAGCGGCAGGCAGGCGAGCGGGACCGCGAACGCGACCCAGACGTAGCTTGCGCTGAGTTCGCCGCTCAGCAGCCGGGCGCCGAACGCGAGACCCCCAATCGCGCTCCCCGCCGACCAGATCGCGAGCAACACGCCGCTGAGCTCGTCCCTGCCCTCGGCGTGGGCGAGGGCAGGGATCGCGACCTCGATCGCGCCGATGCAGAAGCCGACCGGGATCGTCGTCAGAGCGACGATCCGGACGGCGGGCACGCCGAGGGCCCCGAGCAGGCCACCCAGTCCGCCCTTCGGGGCGCCGTGAAGGTGGGCGGGGAACCGGGCGAGAAAGAGGAAGGTGCCGACGAGCACGAAGGCCGCCGAGACGGCGAGCGCCGAGCCCGGTCCGGAGATCGCGATGATCACGGCGGTGATCAGCGGCCCGGTGATGAACGAGAGCTCGACGATCACCGCGTCGAGCGCATAGGCGCTGCCGACCAGATCGTCGTCCCCGAGGATGCGCGCCCAGCGCGAGCGCAGGACGGCGCCGGAGGGCGGAAAGCTGGTCCCGATCAGCGCCGCCGTAGCCACGAGCACGCCGTTCGGCGCGCCCGCTTCCCCGAGGCCCCACAGCGTCAGCAGGCCGCCGGCGTGGAGCACGGCGAGCGGCACCAGCAGACTGACGCCGCGGCGGTCGATCAGGCGCGCCGCGAACGGGGCGCCGAGGCCGGCGCCGAGCGCCAGCGCTCCGGTCCCCACCCCCGCAACCGCGAACGAACCCGAGACCTCACGCAAGAACAGCAGCACCGCGATCCCGTTGATCCCGAAGGGGATCCGGGCAAGGGTCGTGGACACGAACAGGATCGCGACGCCCGGGGTAGTGAGAATCGCCCGGTAGCGGGACACCTATCGAGGATGGCAGCGCGCCCCCGGCGGTAACAGGGGGTTAATACGAGTCGGCTCAGCCGAGCGTGCGCTCGAGCCGGCGCAGGCGCCCGTCCCACTCGGCCCCGACGGAATCGACCCACTCGCTCACGGTCGCGAGCGCATCGGCGTCGAGGGCGTAGTGAGTCTCCCGACCCGCGCGGCGTCGCGACACGAGGCGAGCCCGCTCGAGGGCTCCGAGGTGCTTCGCCACGGCCTGCCGCGTAATCGGCAGCTCCGCCGCGAGACCGGTCGCCGTTGCCGATGCCCGCGCGGCGAGCATCTCGACGAGACGCCGCCGGTTCGGGTCGGCGAGAGCGAAGAAGACCGCGTCGGCTGTCTCGGCCATCGGCTCGCTCAGGCGAATACGAGGGCGCCGAGGACGAGCTCGATTGCGCCGAGTCGGTGCGCCCACTCGGACTCGAGGCGCGGGCCGGCGGCGATCGCCATCGGCATCTCGAGCGCGCGCTCGACGACGAGCAGCCGGGTGCCTGTCTCGACCGGCTCGATCAGGAACGTGACGAGCGATTCGCCCTCCCCCGGTCGTTCCCAGGTGAAGGAGAGCTCGCGCTCGGGGTCGGCGGTCCGCACCGTCCCCCGTCGCTCGCCGTCCTCGAAGCCGAACTCGACCTCGCCGCCCTCGACGGGGTCGATCGTCGCGTCGGAGGCGAACCAGTCGGAGAGCAGGGCGTCGTCGGTGAGCGCGTCCCAGACATCGGCCGGCTCGGCGTCGAGGATCGTCTCGCGTTCGACTCGTTGCTCGGACATGGGTGCATCCTAGCGCAACCAGCAAGTTGCACTTTGCTACGGTGACTGACACGCAACCAGTCGGTTGCGTTCACGAAAGGAACACCATGCCCTTGATCCCCATGGTCATCGAGCAGACCTCCCGCGGCGAGCGCAGCTTCGACATCTACTCGCGCCTTCTCGGCGAGCGGATCGTCTTCCTCGGCCAGCCGGTCGACGACGAGATCGCGAACCTGATCGTCGCGCAGATCCTCCACCTCGAGGCCGAGGACCCCGACAAGGACATCTCCCTCTACATCAACTCCCCCGGCGGGGTCGTCTATGCCGGGCTCGCGATCTACGACGCGATGCAGTACGTGAAGCCCGACATCGAGACGATCTGCTTCGGCGTCGCGATGTCGATGGGGTCGCTGCTGCTGGCCGGCGGTGCGCCGGGGAAGCGGATGGCGCTGCCGAACGCGCGCATCCTCATCCACCAGCCCAGCGGCGGCTTCCAGGGCGTCGCGACCGACATCGAGATCCACGCCCGCGAGGCTCTCTACCTGCGCGAACGCCTCGACGGCATCTACGCCCACCACACGGGCCAGACGGTCGAGCGCGTCCACGACGACATGGACCGCGACCGCTTCTACACACCGGAGGAGGCGCTCGACTACGGCCTCATCGACCGGGTCATCGACGAGCACGAGCTCGACCTGACGCCGACCGGGTTCGCGAGCGGCTAGCGGCCCTGGTACTCGGCGAAGCGGGCCGCGTAGCGGTCGAGGCGCCGCTCGGTCTCGGCGTCGCCGCCCTGGGAGAGGGAGTAGATGATGCGGTGAACGCCCGCGGCCTCGTAGCGCTCGAGGTCCGCGGGCGCGCAGGAGTTGGCGTTCGCGAGCGAGGTCGGGATCGGGCCGCGGCCCGCCTCTGCGCCGGCCCCGCGCAAGCGCTCGACACGCTTCGCAAGCCACTCGCTGTCCCCGAAGTGGTTGGGGAGCCACTCGTCGCCGTAGGCGAGGACGCGGTCGAGGACCTTCTTGCCATGACCTCCGACGAGCACGGGCGGGTGCGGGTGCTGAAGCGGCTTCGGCCAGCACCAGATGCGCTCGAAGTGGATCTGCTTGCCCGCATAGGAGGCCTCTTCGTTCAGCCAGATCTCCTTGATCGCCTCGACGCTCTCGCGCAGGCGCCCGAACCGACGCTCCGGATCGGTGCCGTGATTTCGCATCTCCTCCAGGTTCCAACCGGCGCCGACGCCGAAGAGCAGGCGCCCGCCGGAGAGCACATCCACCGACGCAGCCTGCTTCGCGGTGACGATCGGGTCGCGCTCGATGACGAGACAGACGCCGGTGCCCACGAGCAACCTCGTCGTGGCCGCGGCGGCCGCGGTCAGGGCGATGAACGGGTCGTGCATCGCCTTGTACTCATGCGGGAGCTCGCCCCCCACCGGGTAGGGCGTCTCGCGGCTGGCCGGGATGTGGGTGTGGTCCGTGAAGAACAGCGACTCGAAGCCGCGCTCCTCGCACAGACGCGCCAGGGTCGGCGGGTCCACCCCGTCGGCCGTTGGGAAGTAGGTGATCCCGGGCTTCAGGCGGCGAAGCCTATTCGGGCGTCGCCCGATAGCCGCGCAGCCGTCCCGCGACCCCGAGCAGCGCGAGCGCCGGGCCCAGCACCAGATCCGGTCCGGCGAGCCTGAAGCTGTCGCGGTAGGCGGTCAGCAGGGTGCCGAAGGCGAGCGGGCTCGGCATCCCGTTGCCCCCCACCCGGCCGCTTGCGTAGAGGCCGTCGATGTCGCGGAACCACTGCTCGCTGCGCCCGCCGGGGGACGTCCGCCAGATCGCCCGCGCCGGGACGTCCTCCGCGTTCCACATCTGGTGGACGCTGCCGCGCGGGATCTCGATCGTCTCGCCCGCGGCGAGCACGCGCTCATTGCCATCGACGCGGACGTGGAGCGTGCCCTCGAGGATCTCGAAGCGCTCGTCCTGGGCGGGGTGGTAGTGCTTCGGCGGCGGATCGCCGTGCGGCGCCCACTCGCCCTCGAGCTCCAGCTCCTCCGGGGTCGAGGAGCGGATCGTCACCGACTCGCCCGGGGTGATCTGGAGCTTGTCGCCCATCGCGGCGGAGGTTACCCCGCACCGCCACGCACGGGGCCCGCGACTTGGTTGCTGGTCTAGACCAGCTTTGGTAGCGTGCGCCCATGCGTTCCGGGGGCTACCTGAGGAGGAGACGGATGGTCGATCGGAGCAAGCGCTGGAGGAGACTGATCGCGGTGCTCGGAGCGGGCGCGCTCGCGGCCGGCACGCTCGCGGCGTGCGGGGATGACGATGAGGACTCGAGCGCGGACGGCGGCGACAGCGAGGCGGCGAAGATCGCCCTGCTCCTGCCCGAAACGAAGACGACCCGCTACGAGGAGCAGGATCGGCCCAACTTCGAGCGCCGCGTGGAAGAGCTCTGCCCCGACTGCGAGGTGCTCTACTCGAACGCCAACAACGACGCCGCCACCCAGCAGCAGCAGGCCGAGGCGGCGATCACCGATGGCGCCAAGGTGATCGTGATCAGCGCCGTCGACGTGGTCTCGGCGGGATCGATCGTCCAGCGCGCTCAGCAGTCCGGCGTCGACGTGATCGCCTACGGCCGCCTGATCCCCGACGCCGAGCTCACCAACTACGTCTCGATCGACCCGTTCGAGGTCGGCCAGCAGCAGGCCGAGGTGCTGATGGACGAGCTCGAGTCGAACGGCGTCGACAGCCCGCGGATCGTGATGATCAACGGGGCACCGACGGACAGCAACTCGAAGCCCTACAAGGACGGCGCGCATGACATCTTCGACCAGAGCGGCGCGGAGATAGTGGAGGAGTTCGACACTCCCGACTGGAGCCCGGACGAGGCGCAGCGCGAGATGGAGCAGACGATCACCAACCTCGGCCCCGACGGCTTCGACGCCGTCTACTCCGCCAACGACGGGATGGCGACAGGAGTGATCGCGGCCATGAAGGCCTCGAACATCGACCCGACCGCGGTCCCGGTGACCGGCCAGGACGGCGAGCTGTCCGCCGTGCAGCGGATCCTCGCCGGCGAGCAGCTGATGACCGTCTACCAGCCGATCAGCGACATCGCCGAGTCCTCGGCCGAGCTGGCGGTGCCCCTCGCCCGGGGCGAGGAGCCGCCGGCCGACCTCGCCTCGGAGCCGGTGGACAACGGCGCCAAGGAGGTGCCGTCGGTGCTGCTCGAGACGATCGCGATCACGGACGAGAACGTCGACGTGCTCGTCGACGACGGCTTTCTCGACCTGAGCGAGATCTGCGCAGGTGAGTACCAGTCCGCATGTCAGGACGCCGGCCTCGAGTGAGCTGGTGAGCTCGGCGACCCTGGCGGTCGACGCCGGCCAAACGCAGACGCGGGCCGCGCTGATCGACCAGCGCGGTCGGCGTGTGGCGACCGGGCCGGGAGTGCCGCGGCTCGAGGGAGCGGCGAGCGGCGAGGCGATCGCGATCCCGGTCCTGCGGACGATCGGCGAGCTCGGCGCACTGCCCCGCCGCCCGGTCCTCGGCATCGGCCTCTCCGGGTTCGAGTCGCTGAGCGCCGGCGAGCTGCGCCGGCTGGCGGAGCGCCTCAGCCGCGAGCTCGGCTCGTCGCGGGTCGCGATCGCCAGCGACGGCTACACCTCTCACCTGGGGGCGCTCGGTTCCCGGCCCGGCGCCGTGGTCGCCGCCGGCACCGGAACCGTCGTCACCGCCCGCAACGGCGAGCGGTGGGCGAAGGTCGACGGCTGGGGATCGCTGCTCGGTGACGCCGGCAGCGCCTACGCGATCGGCCGCGCAGGGCTCGACCAGGCGCTGCGCGAGCACGACGGCCGCGGCGGATCGCCGGTGCTGCAGGCGGCCGCCGAGAGGCGCTTCGGCTCGCTCGATCAGCTCCCGCACGCAATCCACCGGACCGCCTCGCCGACCAGCACGATCGCCTCCTTCTCCGCCGACGTCGGCGCGCTCGCCGCTCGAGGCGAGCGTGCCCCGCTCGCGATCCTCGTCACGGCGGGGGAGGAGCTCGCGACCTCCGCCGCCGCCGCGCTCGGCCGCGTCCTCGGCGCCACCGAGCCGGCCGCCGTCTCCTACGCCGGCGGGGTCTTCGCCGCCGGCATCCCGGTGCGGGACGCCTTCGCCCGGCGGCTCGGGGAGCTCTGGCCGGCCGCGACGCTGGCCGAGCCCCTCGGGGACTCGATCGCAGGTGCGCGCGAGCTCGCGCGTGACCCCGCTCAGCTGCCCCCGGCGACCGGGCTGCTGTTGGAGGCGTCGTGAGCAACGCTCTGTCGGCGATCGAACGCGGCCTCGTCGTCTCGGTCCAAGCGCCACGCGGCGGGCCGCTCGACAGCCCCATGCACGTGGCCGCGATCGCCGCCGCAGCGACCGAGGCCGGGGCGTGCGCGGTCCGCGCCGAGGGTGGCGCGGACATCGCCGCGGTCAAGGCCGCTGTCAGCGTGCCGGTGATCGGCCTGCGAAAGCGCGACCTCGAGGGCAGCGCGGTGAGGATCACACCGACGCTCGCCGATGCCCAGGAGGTGGTCGCCGCGGGGGCGGACCTGCTCGCGCTCGACGCGACCCTCCGCCCCGGCCCCGGCGGTCAGCGGCGGGCCGACCTGCTCGCTCAGCTCGGCTCGCTGGGGCTGCCGCTGCTCGCCGACGTCGACTCCCTCGAGGCCGCAATTGCCGCGCGGGATGCGGGGGCCGCGGCGGTCGCGACGACGCTCTCCGGCTACACCGCGGACGCAACCCCCGCCGATCCCGACCTCGAACTCGTCTCCCTGCTCGTCGACGAGCTCGACTGCCCCGTGTTCGCCGAGGGGCGCTACGCCTCCCCCGAGGCGGTGCGGGCCGCGTTCGATGCCGGCGCCTTCGCCGTGGTCGTCGGCACCGCGATCACCGACCCGGCGGCACTCACCGCGCGCTTCGCCGCAGCCAGTCCGCGCGTCCGAACGAGGCTCGATGGCGCGCAGCGCTAAGCCGGGCAAGGTCGCGGGCGCGCGGCTCCCCCGCCGGCTCGCCGGGACCCGGCCGAAAGGCGCCCAGGTGCGGGCGATCCTCGAGGGCCTGCTTGCGAGCCTGCCGCCGGGCAGCGAGCTCCCATCCGAGCGCGAGCTCGCCGTGCGCTTCGGGGTCGCCCGGATGACGGTCCGCAGCGAGATCGACCGGCTCACGGCCGAGGGGCTCACCTACAGGCTCCAGGGCCGCGGGACCTTCGTCGCCCAGCCACGGGTGGCCCAGGCGCTCGAACTCAGCTCCTTCACCGAGGACATGCGAGGTCGCGGGATGGTCCCGAGCTCGAGGGTGCTCGCCCAGGAGGAGATCGCGGCGGTCGACCTGGTCGCCGCCCGGCTCGAGCTCGCGCCCGGCAATCCGGTGCTGCGCCTCGACCGCGTCCGCCTCGCCGACGAGATGGCGATGGCGGTCGAGCAGGCGTACCTGCCGATCGCCCGCTTCGAGGGCATCGCCGAAGCCGACTTCACCGAGGCCTCGCTGTTCGAGCTGCTCAGCGACCGCTGGGGCGTGTGTCTGCGTGACGCCGACCAGCGCGCCGCCGCGGTCGCGATCGAGGGCGAGGACGCGGCTCTGCTCGGGGTCACCGAGGGGCAGCCGGGACTTCGCTTCGAGACCGTGACCCGTGAGGACGCGGGCACCCCCGTCTTCTACGCCGTCTCGCTCTACCGCGGGGATCGCTACGAGATCGACGTGCGCCAGGTGAGAACCGGCTCGTGACCGACGACGGTGCCCGGGGCCAGGCCGGCTTCAGGCGGCGAAGGCTTCGGCGCCGTCGATCAGCGTGCGGACTACCTCGAGCCGGTCATCGAGAACGGCGACGTTGGCGGCCGCCCCCGGTGCGAGCGTCCCGAGCTCGGGGCGGTTGAGAAGGCGCGCGGGGGCGGTCGCTGCGGCCTGCGCCGCGCCTGCGAGGGACGCGCCGCTCGCGACGAGGTTGCGGACCGCGTCGTCGAGCGTCAGCAGGCTGCCGGCGAGCGTACCGTCGGCGAGCCTCACGGCACCGTTGGCGACGTGGACGGCGGTCCCGCCGAGCGTGTACTCCCCCGGTCCCATCCCCGCGGCCGCGACCGCGTCGCTGACCAGGCAGTAGCGCTCGCCGGCGGCGAGGAACGTGGCGTAAGCCGACTCGGGCGCCAGGTGGACGCCGTCGACGATTGCCTGCACGAACACGTCGGAGCGAACGACGGCGGCGCCGGCGAGCCCTGGATCGCGCGGTTGCCAACGACGGTGGGCGTTGTGGATGTGGGTGATTGCCGACGCGCCACGTGTAAACGCAGCGTGCGCTGCGTCGGCGTCGGCGTCGGAGTGCCCGCAGGAGACGACGATGCCCGCCGCGAGCAACTGGTCGATGAGCTCGTGCGCGCCCGGGAGCTCGGGCGCCAGGGTCATCATCGTCACCGGCCCGCGGGCGACCAGCTCCGCGGCAACCTCCGCCTCGGGCGCTCGCAGGTGCCTCGGGTCGTGGGCGCCGGCCCACCGCGGCTCGAGAAACGGGCCCTCGAGATGGATCCCGATCAGGCGCGGCAGGGCGCGCCCGGCGAGCGTCGCTCGCGCGGCGTCGGCCGTAGCGAGGGCGTCCGCGTAGTCGTCGATCGGCGCCGAGACGAAGGTTGGCTGGAACGCGACCACGCCGGCCCGGGCGAGCGCCTCGGCGGCTCGCACGTAGCCGGCCTCGTCGGCGGTGAGGAAGTCGACCCCGAGGAAGCCGTTTATGTGGAGGTCGACGAATCCGGGGACCGCCACGCCGGTGCCGGGCTCAGAGAGACCGACCTCGGCCACGCGGCCGTCCTCGATCGCCACGTCGCCGTCGATGATCTCGCCGGCGACGAGCGCCGCGCCCACACCAAGCCGCACCGGGCCTCCTCGTCACGTAGTGGTCTAGTCCTGTTTCGAGGAGGAGTCTAGGGCCGCGAAATGCCCTGCGGCGTACCCCTACCGCGGGCTCGAGCGTCGCCGCAACCGCGTCGCCGCGTCGATCGTCACCGCGGCCAGGAGGACCGCGCCGGTGACCATGAACTTGACGTCGGAGTCGAGCCCGAGCAGGTCCATGCCGTTGGAGATCGATCCGATCACGATCGCCCCGAGCAGCGCCGAGAAGACGAAGCCGCGGCCGCCGAAGAGGCTGGTGCCCGCGATCACCGGGCCGGCGATCGCGAGCAGGAGCACGTCGCCGCTGCCCGACTGCTGGTTGACGGCAAAGAGGCGCGACGCGGCGAGGATGCCGCCGAAGGCGGCGAGGGTCGAGGCGAGAGCGAAGACGCTGATCTTGACCTTGTTGACGGCGATGCCCGCTCGGCGCGCGGCCTCCTGGTTGCCACCGACGGCGAAGATGTGGCGTCCGTACCGCGTGCGCTCGGTGATGAAGGTGAAGACGACCATCAGCACCATCACGATCACGACGGCAAGCGGAACGCCGCGGTCGGCGTTGAGGATCGCGACGGTGGCGACGATCGCCGCGGCGACCAACACGATCCGGATGCCGACCCTGGCGATCGGCTCGACCTCGAGGCCGGCGGTCTGGCGCCGGCGCCGGCCGAACATGACGCTCCCCCCGTAGGCCGCGATCGATCCCGCCGCCGAGAGCCCAGCCGATCGCCGGGTCGAAGAAGGTCGAGGTGAGGTCGACGATGATGCTCGGCGGCAGGTTGATCGAGCCCGTGCTTCCGAGCACCGCGAGCTGCGCTCCCTGCCACGCGAGCAGGCCGGCGAGCGTGACCACGAACGATGGGATCCCGAAGAAGGTGACCATGAACCCGTTGAAGAGGCCGATCAGCGTCCCGACCAGGAGTCCGGCGACGATCGCCAGCGCCGGGTCGAGGCCCTCGTTCACGCTCACGACGGCCATCACCGATGCGGCGAGCCCACTCACCGCGCCGACCGAGAGGTCGATCTCGCCGAGCAGCAACACCAGCACGACCCCGATCGAGATCGTCGCCACGGCGGCGATCTGCAGGGTGAGATTCGAGAGGTTGACGGCGCTCAGGAAGCGGTCGTTGGCGATCTGGAAGATCGTCCAGATCACGGCGATCCCGATCAGCACTCGCAGGGAACCGAGCTCGCCGCGGCCGAGGCGCCGAAGCGCCTCCCCGATCGACATGCGCGGGGCGGTCTCGGCCGTCTCGCCAACGGTGCTCATAGCGGCGTCTCCTCGGTCGCCCGATCTTCCGTCCCGAACTCGGCCCCTGTGATCGCACCCACGATCTCCTCCTGGCGCGCGTCGCGGACGTCGAAGGTCGCCGCGACCCGCCCGAGGCGCAGGACGACGATCCGATCCGCGACTTCGAACACGTCCGCGAGGTTGTGGCTGATGACGATCACGCCGAGACCGCGCTCGCGAAGCCGCGCGATCAGCTCGAGGATCTGCTTCGTCTGCACCACACCGAGCGCCGCCGTGGGCTCGTCGAGCAACACCACCTTGGGCTCGCCGAGCAGCGAGCGGGCGATGGCGATCGCCTGTCGCTGCCCTCCCGAGAGGTTCTCCACGTCGGTCCGCACGCTGCGGATCGTCGTCACCCCGAGAGAGCCGAGCAGCTCCTTGGCCTTCTGCTCCATTGCGGTCTCGTCGAGGATCCAGCGGGCTCCGTTCGAGACCTCCTTGCCGAGGAAGAGATTGGCGACCACGTCCAGGTTCTCGCACAGGGCCAGGTCCTGGTAGACGGTCGCGATCCCGAGCCTGGTCGCGTCGTGCGGACTGCCGAGCCCGACCGAGCGGCCCTCGAAATCGGTCTCGCCGCTGTCGGACGGCTGGGCGCCGGAGATCGCCTTGATCAGTGTCGATTTGCCGGCGCCGTTGTCGCCCACGAGCCCCACCACCTCGCCGGCGTGGAGCTCGAGGTCGACGTCCTTCAGCGCCTCGACGGCGCCGAAGCTCTTCGTGTACCCCTTGAGCGCGAGGAGAGGCGTCGATCCCGGGGCGGGGCCGGGGGCACCGGCCCCAGTCGGGTTCTCGCTCATCTGCTGCTCACCTCTCCTCACGCGTCATGGGGTCTCGTCATCCCGTGGCTACTGGATGCCCGCGTCCTTGCAGGCCTGCGCGTACTCCTTCGTGCAGATCTCCTCGACGCTCCAGTAGTCGTCCGCGATGATCGTGTCCTGGACGTTGTCCGCGAACACCGGCACCGTGTCGGTGATCGCAGCCGGGACGTCCTCCATCCCGTTGTCCTCGGTCCCGTTGATCACGCTGGACTCGGCCGGATCCTCACCGTTGATCACCGCAACCGCCAGGGTCGCTGCGTTGTCGGCGAGGGGCTTGATCGGCTTGTAGACCGTCATGTACTGCTCGCCCGCGATGATCCGCTGGATCGCCGCCAGCTCGGCGTCCTGACCGGTGACGGGAACGTCCGCCGGATCGAGCCCGGCGGCCTTGAGCGCCGCGATCGCGCCGCCCGCGGTGCCGTCATTGGCGGCGAGGACGCCCTTGAAGCCGTCCTGGCCCAGCGCGGTGATCGCCTGATCCATCTCCTGCTGCGCGTTCTCGGGCAGCCAGTCGGGGGTGTCGTACTCCTCGGCGACGTCGATGCCGTCTGCCTCGAACACCGCTGTCGCGCCTTCCTTGAACAGCTTCGCGTTGTTGTCCTTCGGGTCGCCGTTGATCTGGACGATCGGCCCGGTGGGATTGCCGTCCTCGGAGAGCTTCTCGACCAGGGCCTCGCCCTGCTGCTTACCGACCTCCGGGCTGTTGAACTCGGCGTATGCGGCGAGGTCGGCGTCGAGGATCAGCCGGTCGTAGCTGATCACCGGGATCTCGGCCTGCTGGGCCCGGCTCACCATCCCGGCTGCCGCGGTCGAGTCGACCGGGTCGAGGACGAGCACGTCGACGCCCTCGGTCACCGCGGCCTCAACCTGCTGCTGCTGCTTCGCCGGATCCTGGTCGGCGTTCTGGTAGAGGATCTCGCAGTCGGGACAGAGCTCCGCAACCTTCGCCTCGAACAGCGGCTGGTCCTGCGACTCGTAGCGCGCCGTCTGCGACTCGGGGAGCAGGAATGCGATCGTCCCGCTACCGCCCTCGCTGGAAGCGGCGGTCTCGGTACCGCCGTCGTCGCTCGACTCGTCGTCGTCACCGCATGCGGCGATCGTCAGTGCGGCCACCGCAGTGGCGAGCGCGACGAGCCAGCGCCGGCTTCGTTTCACGTCCGTCATCCCCAAGTCCTCTCTGCGTTGTGGAACCAGCCTGCGTTCATGGGCCTTCTCCTCTCTGACGCGCGTGTCGCGCGAATTGTTTCTCTTGCCCAGATCTCATCGCCGCTACTCATGCCGCCTCCCGCTCGAGCTGCGAGGCGAAGAAGCGGTCCGAGTCGTGCATCACCAGCGCCAGCGCGCCGAGCAGCTCCGCCCGGTCGCCGAGCACGCCGGCGGCGATCTCGACCGCGTCGACCGCGCTCGGGATCGCGTTTCGGTGAACGACCTCGCGGACGGGGTCCAGGAGGACGTCTCCGGCGGCGCTCAGGTCGCCTCCGAAGATCACGCACTCGGGGTTGACGAGGTTGCAGAGGTTCGCGACCGCCACCCCGAGCGCCCGGCCGGCGTCGGCGATCAGCCGCCTGGCCGCCGCGTCGCCCCCGTCGCACAGCTCGAGCAGGCGCCGCGTCGAAACATCCTCGCGCCGGCTCTCGCTCAGCGCCCGCGCGACAGCGCGCGTCGACGCCACCGTCTCGAGGCAGCCCCGGTTGCCGCAGCGGCATACGGGCCCGCCGTCGACGAGCACCATGTGGCCGATCTCACCGGCGGTGCCGGCGGCCCCGTGCTGGAGTCGGCCGCCCGAGATCAGGCCGCCGCCGATCCCGGTCGAGACCTTGATGTAGACGACCTCGGAGCGGCCGGTCGCGGAGCCCGAGGCGAGCTCGGCGAGCGCGCCGAGGTTCGCGTCGTTCTCGACCTCGACCGGCATCCCGAGGCGCTTCGAGGCCTCGGCGGCGGCGTCGACGCCGACCCAACCCGGAAGGATCGACGAGTCCTGCACCGTTCCGCTCGCGCGGTCGATCGGCGCCGGCAGCCCCATTCCGACCCCGATCACCCGGCTGCGCTCGGCGCCCGCCTCGTCGAGCACCTGCTCGACGAACGCGGCGGCGGCGTCGAGCCCGTGGCTCGCGGAGTGGTCCACGTCCATCTCGCGCCAGGCCTCGGCGAGGACGCTGTGGGCGAGGTCGGAGACCGCGACCCGCAGGTGGCGGTGGCCGAAGTCGATCCCGAGCGCGAGGCCCGCGGAGCTGTTGAGAGCGACCATGACCGGCGGACGGCCCGCGTGCGCCTCGCCGTCGGCCGGCTGCCCGTCGCGCTCGCCGACGAGTCCGGCCTCGACCAGGTCGCCGACGATCGTCGAGATCGTCGAGCGCGAGAGGCCGGTTATGCGCGCCAACTCGGCGCGGCTCGCCGTGCCGCGCTGGCGCAATGCATCGATAACGCGCTTTCGGTTCCCCTCCCGCAGGGAGGTCAGGGAACCGCTCCGTCTCCTCACGCCGGGCATTCCTTCATACCGGCGCGCATTTGTCAAGGGTTAGAGCAAATAATCCGTATAAACACGCTTTTTATGTCCGGAATATGGCTGTTTAGCGGCGCCCCGACCACGAGCGCACCCCGCGAACCCGCGCCCATGCAGGATTGAGGGTTCGTTCGGCCGCCGCCGCAATTAATGCCCGGTTCGGCGGAAAGGCCGCTAGCAGGACTCGACCTGGCGCGCGATCGCGCGGGCGCGGAACTGGTAGCCGGTGGCGTCCACGTGGACGCCGTCGGAGGCGAGCCAGTAGCGGTGCTCGTTGACGATCTTGACCCAGTCGAGGACGCGGAAGTTGTCGTGCTTGCGCGCCGTCTCGTCGAGGACCTCGTTGTAACCCGAGAAGCTGACCCCGCCTCGGGGGGGCACGACCACGTTCGGCCAGACGATGCAGCGGGTCTTGCCGGCGATCTCGCGAGCCTCGTCGACGTAGTGCTTGAACGTGCTCACCGCGGACGGATCGTCGTTGCCGCCGAGGCTCATCACGATCACCGTCGGCAGCCCGCCGCGGCTGCGCATGATCGAGATCCCCTCGTTGACGTGGCGGGAGCGGGCGACGTTCTGCTCCACCTTCCACCCCGGCAGGGCGCCGGGCAGGTAGGGCTCGGTCCCCTCGCCCATCGAGTCGCCGATGATCAGCATGCTGCGCTCGCGGACCAGCAGGGAGTCGCGCTCGACCACGCGCCCGTTGACCGACCAGGAGAGCTTGTACGTGTCGGGCCCGTCGACATCGAATGCGGTCCGCGAGCGCTGGCCCTGCTTTCGCGTGCGGCGGTCCTTGCAGTGGCGACGCTCGCCCTTCGCGCGGAAGCAGAACTCGTACGGAACCCTTGCCTCCTTGTTGGAAACGAAGACGGCGACGGGCTTGTCGCCCTGGAGGCAGAAGACATCGGCGCCCTTGCCCTTGCTGTTGCAGGAGACGTACGCGTGCAGCGTCTCGCGCTTCGGCGCGTCCGCCCCACCGGCGCCTGCCGCCGCGACCGCGAGGATCGCGGCGCTCGCGAGTGCTGCTCCTGACCGTCCCACTGCCCTCAGGCTAAAACAGGCCGCCGGAGGATGAGGAACCGGAGGGCCGTCACTGCAAAGAGCGATGCGACGAGCACGTAGGCAGCGGCGTCGCTCGTCACCTCGGCGAAGCCCGCCCCGAGGGACCCGCCGACCACCTGCCCACCGGACCAGGCGAGGTTGACGAGTGCCGCAGCGAAGGCGAGGCCGAGGCCGCCGGCCTCGGCCCGGTCGGAGAGCAGCGCCATCGCCGGCGTCCACAGCAGGCTGAGTGCCAACACCGCGATCACCGTCATCAATCCGAGCAGGAATACGGTCCCCGGAAGCCAGAGCAGCGCGGACACCCCGGCCGAGAACCAGAGACCGATCCGGATCAGCGCAAGCCGGCCTCGCCGGTCGGAGAGTGCGCCGATCCGAGGGCTGAGGACCGCCTCGACCGCGCTCGCGATCAGGAAGACCGCGCCGATTCCGATCGCTCCGGCGCCGAACTCGTCCAGCCGTAGGGGGATCAGCACATCGAAGAGCCCGGCGAAGATCGACGGCAGCGTGACGAGCCACACCGCGACGAGGATTGCCGGTTTGATCACGGTCTTAGCGACGGCTCGGACCGGCAGCGGCGGATCGGGCTCGGCCCCCGGCGTGACCGCAGCCCAGCAGAAGAGGCCCGCGGCGGCCACAGCGACAGCGCTGAACACGCCCTCCGGTCCCAGCTCGCTGGCGAGACCGCCGAGCACCGGCCCGAGCATGATCCCGAAGATGGCGACCGCCAGAACCGAACCGATCATCTCGCCGCGCCGCTCGCGCGGGGCGCTGGCCATGATCCAGGTGAGGCCGCCGGTCCACGCGCAGGCGCCACCGAGGCCCTGGGCGAACCGGGCGAGGTCGAGGACGACCACGTCATCGGCAAAGGCGAACACGGCACTCGAGATGCCGAGCATGCCGAGGCCGACGAGCATGGCCGGGCGCACCCCGACCCGCGCGGCGAAGAATCCGGCGGGGACGGAGGCGATCAGGGTCCCCGCGGCGTAAGACGCGGAGAGAACGCCGGCCGCGGTCTTCGAGAGGCCGAGTTCGTCGGCGTACGTCGGCAGCAACGGCACGATCGCCGCGTAGAACATGGTGTCGACGAGGATGACCGCGGCGACGAGGGCAAAGAGCCGACGCATCACTCGACGTTACCGGGGGTAGGGTTCGGCCCGATGGACTCGGAGCTCGTGAAGCAGATCTCGATCCCGGTGTTCACCGGGGTGATCGGCTACATCATCAACTGGACCGGGGTCTGGATGCTGTTCCACCCGATCCACTTTCACGGCTTCCGCATCCCCGGACTCGCAGCCGCGGCGCAGCTTTTGCCGCGTCGTCTCCAGGAGATCCCGGGGATCATGCACGGCGGCATCGGCTGGCAGGGGATCGTGCCCAACCGGGCGGCGAAGATGGGCTCGATCGCGGTCGACAAGGGGATCGCGAAGCTCGGGACGGCGAGCGAGTTCTACCAGCAGCTCGATCCGGAGGCGATCGCCGAGCACGTGCTCTCGGTCGCCCAGGACGACATCCACGACGTGGTCGAGCGGATCATGGAGCGCGAGCACTCGAAGCTCTGGAACGACCTCCCGCCGCGGGTCCGCGAGGCCGTCCACGCGCGCGTCCAGCAGCAGCTGCCGGCGATCGTGGAGGACATCGTCACCGGCGAGATCGCCGACAACATCGACCAGCTGCTCGACCCGAAGCTGATGGTCATCCGCCACCTCGAGGCGCACCCCGAGCTCGCCAACAAGGTCTTCGAGGACGTCGGCAAGCGCGAGCTGCGGCTGATGATCAACTTCGGCTTCATCTTCGGGTTCCTGCTCGGGATCCCGGTGATCTTCATCGTCGAGCTCCTCCCCTACTGGTGGGTCCTGCCAATCTGCGGCGTCTTCGTCGGCTGGGTCACCAACCTCTGGGGGATGCTGCTGATCTTCGAGCCGGTCGAGCCGCGCAAGATCGGGCCGTTCACGATGCACGGGCTCTTCCTGCGGCGAAAGGAGGAGGTCGCCGACATCTACGCGGGGATCATCGCCCTCGACATCGTCACCCTCGGCAACATCGGCGACCACCTCCTGCACGGACCGCGCTCGGACCGCACGCGGCAGATGTTCGAGACCGCGCTGCGCCCGGCGGTCGACCGCGCGACCGGGCCGCTGCGCCCGGCCGTGCGCGTTGCGATGGGCACGCGCGAGTACGACACGATCCGCGACTCGGTCGCCGCCGAGGCCGTCGACTACACGATGACCCCGTTCTCCGACGAGGACTTCTCGACCCAGCAGGGGGCAAAGATCAAGAAGATGTTCGCCAGCCGGATGAGAGAGCTCCCCTATCGCGACTTCGTCGAGCTGCTGCGCTCGGCGATCAAGGAGGACGAGTGGATGCTCTACGCCCACGGCGCCGTCCTCGGGTTCGGCGCCGGCCTACTCCACCTCGCGATCTTCGGGGTCTGAGCGATGGCCGATGATCCCGAGAAGGACGACGCGGGCGGCGGCGCGCTCGCGCCGTCCGCGGACGGCGGCCCGCTCGACTCGCTCCCCGGCCTGGCGCGGATCGCGGGGCGCGCCTGGTGGCAGACCACCCGCTGGTCGGTCCAGACCTCGGTCCGCGTGAGCTCGCGGATGGCCCGCGCCGCCGCATCGGGCGACTCGGCGGTTGAGCTGTTCGAGGAGGCGAGCGCGGAGATGCGCGCCGGCGCGCGACGCCTGCTCGGCATCGTCGACGGCGACGGCCGGCTCACCGACGCGTTCCAGGACCTCGTCGGCGACGCCGCCTGGCGCCCCGGAGCGAGTTCCGGCGACGTCGGGCCCTCGCTTCGCGACCGCGGCGAGGCGCTGCTCGAGGCATCGGCCGACGTCCGCTACAGCCAGGGCTCGCATCCCGCCTACGAGCGCATGCTCGGCGAGCTGGCGCCGGACGAGGCGCGCATCCTGCGCCTGTTCTACACCGAGGGCCCGCAGCCCGCGGTCGACATCCGTTCCGGCCTCGCCTTCGTCCCCGGCTCTCGCCTGGTCGCCCAGGGCTTCTCGATGATCGCCGCCGAGGCCGGCCTGCGCTTCGGCGACCAGCTCCCCGCGTACCTCAACAACCTCAACCGGCTCGGGCTGATCTGGTTCGCCCACGAGCCCGTCACCGACCGGAGTCGTTACCAGGTGCTCGAGGTACAGCCCGACGTGTCGGGTGCGCTCAAGGAGGCCGGCCGCTTCTCGCACATCATCCGCCGCAGCATCCACCTGACCCCGATGGGCCGGGACTTCTGCAACGTCAGCCTTCCCGTCGACACGGCCGAGTTCGCCGCGCTCGGCTCTCAGCCGGAGGCCGCGCCGGACGCCGACGGCGACGCCGACTGATCCAGCACCTGCGTCGCCGCGATCCGCCCGTTGAGCGCGATCACCGAGCCACCGGGGTGGGTGGCCGCCCCGCACAGGTAGAGGCCCTCGACCGGAGTCCTGGCCTCGAGCCGCCGATCCCACATCTGCGCCGGGAGCGCCTGCCCCTGGAAGATGTGGCCGCCAGTGAGGCCGATCCGCTCCTCGATGTCCGGTGGGCCGAGCGCCTGCACCTCGGCGACGCAGTCGTGGATGTCGGGCGCATGCTCGGCGAGCCGGTCGAGGATCGACGCGGCGATCTCGTCGCGACGTTCATCCCACGTCCCCTCGGCGAGCTCGTAGGGCGCGTACTGACAGAAGACGCTCATCACGTGGTGGCCGGGTGGCGCCGCAGTCGGGTCGTACGCGCTCTGGAAGTAGAGCTCGCAGAAGCCGAACGCGGGCTCGCCGCGGCAGGCCGCCTCGTAGGCCTCCTGTGCGGCCTCGAGTCCGGGCGTGATCGCGATCATCGCCCGCAGGTGATCGAAGTCCTCGGCCTGGGTGAACGTCGGCGCGCGCTTCAGGGCGACGTTCAGCTTCACAACCGGCGAGGAGACGTCCCAGAGCCGGAGGCGTTCGCGATAGTCGTCCGGGACCGCGTCGCTGTCCTCGAGCATCGCGAGCACCCGCTTCGGGTCCGCGTTCGCGACGACGACGGGGGCGCGCAGGAACTCGCCGGAGGAGAGCTCGACGCCCTCGCCCGGGCGGATGCGGGCGACGGGGACCCCGGCCGCGAGCGTCGCGCCGGCCTCGAGCGCCGCCTCGGCGATCGCGAACGAGACGCGGCCGATGCCGCCGTCGACGTAGCCCCAGACGGAGCCGAGGCCCTCGAGGTCGCCCTGGTGGTGCATGAGCCTGATCGACGCCGTGCCCGGGTCGTGGGGACCGGCGAAGGTGCCGATCAGCCCCTGGCTGAAGAGCGCGTCCTTGAGGCGCTGGTCGTCGACGTAGCGGTCGAGCAGCTCGGCGATCGAGTCCTCGAAGACGAGCCCGATCAGCTCCTCGTCGCCGAGGATCCGCTCGATCTCCTCGCGGCTCGGCGAGGGCACCTGCCAGGTGTCGCCCGCCTCACCGTGGCGGAGGCGCAGGCGGGCGCGGTCGACGACCTCGGAGTAGCCGCGGAGTCCCTCGATGTCCGCATCGGCGAACCCCTGCGCCCGCAGGTGCGTCTCGGTCCGCCCGCGGTCGAGGAAGTCGGCAAAGGAGCCGCCACCCGGCAGCGGGCACCAGAGATTCGGATCGGCCGGGGTCACCTTGTAGCCGTGCCTGGCGAGCTCGAGCTCCTCGATCACGACCCGGTCGAGGAGGCCGACGACGTAGGCGCAGGGGCTGATCACGTAGCGCTCGTCGGCGAACGGCCGCTCCAGCGTGCAGGCGCCGCCGAGCTGCTCGCGACGCTCGAGCACCAGCACCCGCTTGCCGCCGCGGGCCAGGTAGGCGGCAGCGGTGAGCCCGTTGTGACCGCCGCCGACGACGATCGCGTCCCAGTCCTTCGCGGCCAGCTCGGCGACCGGAGCCGGCAGGCCGACGCGTCCCATGAGGCCGTGGACGTCTATGGGAACGAGACTCCGGTCAGCTCCTCCGAGATCTCCCAGAGGCGGCGAGCGGTCTCCGGATCATGGGCCCTGCCGACCGCCCGCACCACCTTCGGCGAGCCGCGCAGCTCCATGAAGCCGTCGGGGCCGATGAACTGGCCCGACTCGACCGACGGCTCGGTTGCCGCGTAGAGAGTCGGCCGCGCGCCGGCCTCAGGACCCTGGGCGACGATCCGGTTGCTGATCGCGAGGCCAGCCTTCATCAGCCCCGTGGGACCGGTCGATTGGAGGTTGGTGTTCGAGTAGCCGGGGTGGGCGAGGACGCTCTTCACCGGGACCTGCGCCTCGCGCAGGCGCCGGTCCAGCTCGAGGCCAAAAACCGCGTTGGCGAACTTCGACTGCTGATAGGCGCCGCGTGGCGAGTACTTACTCTCGGACTGGAGGTCGTCGAAGTTGATCTTGCCCGGCTTGTGCTCGATCGAGGACACCGTGACCACGCGCGAATCCGGGCGCCCCGCGAGCGCTCCGATCAGGAGGCCGGTGAGAGCGAAGTGGCCGAGGTGGTTGGTGCCGAACTGGAGCTCGAAGCCGTCCGCCGTGGCCGAGCGCGGCGGCATCATCACGCCGGCGTTGTTGATCAGCAGGTCGAGCTCGCGGTGGTCCTCCGCGAGACCCTCGGCGAACGCGCGCACGGACGCGAGGTCGGCGAGGTCGAGCTCACGGGGGACGAGCTTCGCCCTCGGGATCTCCCCCGTGATCTCCGCGGCCGCGCCGTCGGCCTTGCCGGAGCGCGCCGCCAACACCACCGTCGCCCCGGCCCGGGCGAGCTCGCGCGCCGCGATCAGGCCGATGCCGCTGTTGGCGCCGGTGACGACCGCGACGCGGCCGGACTGATCGGTGATCTGATCCGCGTCCCAGGATCCCATTTGCGGCTGGACCGTACCCGACTCGGGCACTCGAACCGCGGCGTATAGTGCGACTGGGGGACAAATGGGGTGAGCGAGCCATATCCGGGCGCGATCTCGCGCCGGCGCCTGCTGCAAGCGGGCGCCGTCGGTGCCGCGGCCGCGTGGATGCCGACCATCCGGCTCCCCGCGGCCTCAGCGGGAGACCTCGCGTGCTCCGTGCCGCCGGAGTTCCCGGCCGGGATCGACCTCTACCGCCAGGCGTTTGAGAACTGGGCCAAGGCGCTCGTCATCGACGACCTCTGGACCTGCGCCCCTCGAAGCGCCGGGGACGTCGTTGAGGTCGCGAACTGGGCGCACCGCCATGGCTGGCGACTCCGGCCCCGGGGCTCGATGCACGGCTGGTCACCGATCTGCATCACCCCCGGAACGAGCTGCGACGACCCGGTGGTTCTCGCCGACACGACCGCGCACCTGACCGGGATCCAGATCGTGTCGGAGGATGGCCCGGCGGTGCGGGTCGGCGCCGGAGCGACGATGGAGGAGTTGGTCAACCGGCTCGAGGCGGCGGGCCTCGGGTTCGTCGCGGTCCCCGCGGTCGGCGATGTCACGGTCGGCGGCGGACTCGCAATCGGCATGCACGGCGCGTCGCTACCGGCACGCGGTGAGCGGAGGGGGTTCGGACAGACGTACGGATCCCTCGCCAACCTGGTGATCTCCCTGACGACGGTGGTCTGGAGCCGGCGGCTGAAGCGCTACGTCCTGCGGACGTTCCACCGCACTCACCCCGACGCGAAGGCGTTCCTCGTACACCTCGGGCGCTCGTTCGTGACCGAGGTGACGTTGCGGGTCTCCGAGAACCAGAATCTGCGCTGCGTCAGCCGCGTCGACATCCCGGCGAGCGAGATCTTCGCCTCACCCGGAACGCCGGGACGGACGTTCGCGAGCTTCGTCGACACGGCCGGCCGGGTGGAGGCGATCTGGTTCCCGTTCACGGCGAAGCCGTGGCTGAAGACCTGGAGCGTCAGCCCCGAGAAGCCACCCGAGTCGCGCGAGGTGAGCGGGCCCTACAACTACGCCTTCTCCGACAACCTCCCCGAGGAGCTCACGGATCTCGTCGGCCAGATGCTCTCCGGCAACGCTGCCGTGACGCCCCTGTTCGGCCAGATGGAGTACGAGGTCAGCGCGAACGGTCTCGCGGCGACGAACGCGTTCGACCTCTGGGGGAAGTCGAAGAACACCCTCCTCTACATCAGGCCGACAACCCTGCGCGTCGATGAGCTCGGCTTGGCGGTGATCACCGATCGGGCGCGGATCCAGCAGGTCCTGCACGAGGTCGCCAGCTACTACTCGATGCGCCTCGACCAGCTGAGCGCTCAGGGCAAGTTCCCGACCAACGGGCCACTCCAGCTCCGCTGCTCCGGCCTCGATCGGCCTGCGCACGTGGGCATTCACGGGGCCGAGTCGCCCGCTCTCGGGGCGACCGTTCCCAGGCGGGATCGAAGCTGGGACGTCGCAATCTGGCTCAACTTCCTCAACTCACCGGGGACGCCCGGCGAGTTCGATTTCTACGCCGAGCTCGAGCGATTCTGTCGCTCGCGCTTTCGGCGATTCGCGCTCGTGCGTGCCGAGTGGTCGAAGGGCTGGGCGAGCGCGGCGAGCGGTCTCTGGGTTGACCGGACGACCATCCGGCGGACGATCCCGCGATCGCTCAGCGCCGGGCGGCGGGCTGACGAGGATTGGGACTGGGCGACCCGAAGGCTGCAGCGCTACGACCCGCACGGCGTACTGTCGAACGGCTTCCTGGACCGGCTCGTACGCCCGGGGCGGCGCTAGCGTCGCCTACGGCCCGAGCCCGACCGCTTGCAGCGGATCCCCCGCAGCCGGCATCGGCTCGGACCGCAGGCTAAGCGACTCCGTGCATGTGACGGGATCGAATACCGTCCCGCCGATGAACGAGACACCTTTGAAGGACCGCGTCGTCGTCATGTCCGGCGGCAGCCGCGGAATCGGGCTCGCGATCGCGAAGCGGATCGCCGCCGACGGCGCCAAGGTCGCGATCCTGGCGAAGACGGCGGAGCCTCATCCGAAGCTGCCCGGGACGATCTACACGGCGGCCGAGGAGATCGAGGCGGCTGGTGGCGAGGCGCTGCCGATCGTCGGCGACGTCCGCGACGACGCGCAGGTCGCGGCTGCCGTCGCGCAGACGGTGGAGAGGTTCGGCGGCATCGACATCGTTGTCAACAACGCGAGCGCGATCAACCTCGCCCCGATCGCCGACCTCGAGCCGAAGCGCTACGACCTGATGCTCGACATCAACACCCGCGGAACGTACCTCCTCAGCCATGCCGCGCTCCCCCACCTACGCGAGTCCGACCACGCCCACGTGCTCACGCTGTCACCGCCGCTCTCGGCCGACCCGAGGTGGCTGCGCGGGCATGCCGCCTACACCCTCTCGAAGATGGGGATGACGATGCTCACCCTCGGGCTCGCCGCCGACGAGGAGGGCAACGGCGTCGCCGGCAACTGCCTCTGGCCGCGGACGATCATCGCCACCGCCGCGGTTCAGAACCTGCTCGGCGGTGACGCGGCGATGGCCTCCGCGCGCACGCCGGAGATCTACGCCGACGCCGCCTACGAGATCGTTCGCCGTGACCCGCGCGAGTGCACCGGCAACGCCTACATCGACGACGACGTGCTCGTCGAGGCGGGGATCACCGACTTCTCCCGCTACAAGGCGGCGGAGGGTGACTTGGCGCTCGACCTCTTCGTCGACGACTGGGGTCCATCGGCCCCGTCCTGAGCCTCGGCGTCCCCCGCGTCGCGGACCAGCGGGTTGCCGGGAGCGGCGCCCGCGATCGCGCTCCGCAGCTTCCGGCTTCGCAGGACACGGATCTCGGTCAGCGGCTGAACGATGCCTCTGGCCAGTAGCGACGGGCCTACGTAGCGCGGCGCCCACACGCGGGACTTGCGCTTGCGGACGCCGTCCTCGATCGCGTCGACGGCGACCGAGACCGGGACCGACCGGCGCGCGAAGGCGGGGATCGCGGAGAGCATCTGCTGCACGGTCTGGTTCGCCATCGCGTCACGGACCATGTCCGTCTCGATGATCCCGAAGTAGGCGCACCCCGCCCGGGCGCCGGTCGGGGCCAGCTCGGCCCGGAGGCTGTTGGTGAGCGCCTCGACGCCAGCCTTCGAGGCGGCGTAGGGCGCCATCAGTGGAGCGTGGCTGGCCGCCGCGAGCGAGGCGATGTTGAGGATGTAGCCGTCGCGCTCGATGACCTGAGGCAGGACGGCGTGCACGGTGCGCAGGACGCCGAAGAGGTTGATCTCGAGCTCGCGCTCGAGCGTCTCGAGCGGCGTCGTCGCCACCGGTCCGGTCCAGTGCACGCCGGCGTTGGCGATCGCGACATCGACGCCGCCAAAGCGCTCGGTGGCCGCGGCGACCGCGCCCCGCATCGCCTCGGCGTCGGTGACGTCGGCCTCATGGGCAAGCGCGCGGTCTCCGAGCCGTCCCGCGAGGGATTCCAGCCGCTCGGGCTCGATTCCGACGAGGGCGACATTCGCGCCGCCGGCGTGGAGGCGCTCGGCGGTCGCGGCCCCGATCCCGCGGGCGGCCCCGGTGATCAGGACCGTGCGGCCGCGGATCTCGAAAGCTTCGGACATGTTCCTCCTCGGTCAGGGTCAGACGGCGGTCACTTCGACGCGATCGCCGTCACCAGGTCTGCGGTGAAGCCGGCGAGACGCTCGGGCGGGAACCGGTCCGGGTGGGTGAGCGTCATCCGGGCGGCGTCCTCGGCGGCGCCGATGAGTATGTGGGCGACGAGCTCCGGGTCGAGGTCGCCGAGGCCGAGAACCTCGACGCCCCAGGCGGCCATGGGCTCGACCTGGCGCACGAGGCGCTCGCGGTGGTGGTTGACCTCGTCGCGCATGGCCGGGGGCATGCCGTCGGCCGGCAGCAGGATCAGACGCCAGGTGTCCGGGTGGTCGCGCACGGACTCGAGCGCGCTGCGAAAGGCGGTGGCGAGGATGTCAGCGGGCTCGCCGCTCAGCGGCAGGGTCGGAACCGCCTCGGTGATCGCGGCGAAAACGCGCTTCTGCTCGCGTGCCAGCAACGCGCCGAGCAGCTCCTCCTGATTGGCGAAGGCGTCGTAGACGACCGTCTTCGCGATCTCCGCCTCGCGTGCGACGCCCTCCATCGAGAGGCCGCCGAAGCCGCGCTCGGCGATCAGCCGCAGGGCGGCGTCGAGAAGCTGCTCGCGGCGCTCCTCGCGGGGCAACCGATTCGCATAGCGGCGTCGCGTTCCTGTTCTCACCCGGCGGAGCTTGACAACGTCAGCCATGTCGGTCAATGTACGATACCGTATGTACGGCACCGTACACACGATCGCTGCAAACGGGGCGGGTGGTGCCCCGCTCGACCAGCTCGCGATCATCGGGGCCCTGTATTGGGGCGGGACCGCGGCGCTCGTCTGGCTCGTCCTCGCCCATCGCCGGGGCCGCACCCGGATCCTCGCACGCGCCGCCGCTGCCGCCTCCGTCGTCTTCCGCTCCCCCGGGTTCGTCGCGCTCCCCGTCTTCGTCGCCGCCGTTTCCCTGCTGCTGACCATGGGCGGCGGCTTCTGGGACATCGGCTACCACATCGACTACGGCCGCGACGACGGGCCTCTGGGCAACCCGGGCCACTATCCGATGCTGTTCGGCTTCTTCGGCACGTTCGCCGCCGGCATCCTCAGCATCGGACTCGCCCGCGAGGAGGACGCCGGACCGGGGTGGATCCGCATCCGCGAGGGCTGGCACGTCCCCATCGGCGCCGTGCTGCTGCTCGGCTGTGCCGGCTTCGGCCTGCTCGCGCTGCCGCTCGACGACGTCTGGCACCGGATCTTCGGCCAGGACGTGACCCTCTGGTCCCCGACCCACTTCATGCTGCTCGGCGGCGGCACGATGTCCGTGATCGCGATGTCGGTCCTCGTCGCCGAGGGCATCGCCAGGCGCCGGCCGGCGAGGGCGAGCGGCAATGGCGCCCGCGCCCGGAACGGGAACGGGAACGGGAATGGGAATGGCGCCTGGGGAAACGTCGTCCTCGGCCGCGCCGACCGCGCCTTCGCGCGGGTCGAGCTCCTGCGCGGCGAGTCGGTCGCGAGGCGGGCCAAGATCCTCTGGGGCGGCTTCCAGAAGGTCGCCCTGATCGGCGGCATGCTCGTCGGCCTCGAGGCCTTCCTCGCCGAGTACGACTGGGGCGTCCCGCTCTATCGGGCGGTCTGGCAGCCGCTGCTGCTCGCCGCCTTCTCCGCCTTCGTCCTGATCGCCGCGCGCTCGTGGGCCGGTCGCGGCGGCGCGCTCGGCGCATGGGGCGTTTACGTCGTCGTCCGCGCGCTCGCGACCCTGATTCCCGTCGTCGCCGGGCGCTCGCCGGCGGCGATGCCGCTGCTCCTCGTCGGGGCGATCTGCATCGAGCTCGTCGCCCTCGGCATCGACCCGCGAAAGCAGGCGCTTCGCTTCGGCATGATCGCCGGCCTCGCCTGCGGGACCCTGGGCTTCGCCGGCGAGTACGCGTGGTCGCAGCTCGTGATGCCGCTGCCGTGGACGCCGTCGCTGATCCCGGAGGGACTCGCATCCGCGGCGATCGCGGGCACGGCTGGTGGTGTTCTCGGCGCCCTCCTTGCCGCCGGCCTCCATCGTCAGCTGCCCGGAAAGCGGATCGCGCGCGGCGCCTGCGTCGGCGCCTTCTGTGTGCTGATCGCGCTCGGGGTCAACGCCGGGGTTCGTGAGCTCCCCGACGCCACGGCGCAGTTCGAGCTCACCGAGGTCGCGGGTGAACCGGAGCGCACCGCGCTCGCGGAGGTGACGATCACGCCGGCCTCGGCGGCCGAGAACGTCGACTGGCTCTATGTGCTCGCCTGGCAGGGCGGGCCGGGAACCCAGCGGATCGTCGACCGGCTCGAGGAGGTCGGCGACGGCGTCTATCGCTCGACCGAGCCGATCCCCCTCCACGGCACCTGGAAGTCGGGCCTCCGCCTCGCGGACGGCCGCGCCCGCGGCGCGGTCCCGATCCGGCTGCCCGCCGACGACGCGCTCGAGGGCGCGGGCGTGACGCTGCCGGTCTCTTTTGACCGCGAACAGGCCGAGGTGCTGCGCTCCTCCGCCGGTGCCGAGCTCCGCGCCCCCGCCAGCTTCGAGCGCCCCTTCCTCGACGACGGGACGATCATCCTGCGCGAGGCGAAGGACGACGTCCCGGGCTGGCTCTGGACCGCGGCCATCGCGCTCATCTTCGCCATCTACGCGGTGTTCATCACCGCGATCGCGGTCGCCGTCGCCCGGCTCGGGCGGAGTGGACGCCCCGATCTGACCGGCTCGTCCGATGCGACTGGCGAGCTTCGCGACCGCGGATGGATCGGAGCCGAAGGGCCCGATCGAACGGTGAGGTCGACGACCCCGCAACCCTGACGCCGCTCGTGGCCGCCGATTAGTTTCGGCACGCCGGCCGGTCATACGGGTAATAATCGGATCTGCGATGGCGCCGTCCCGCGCCGAACCCTCGATTCCGGCGCTCACGCCGCCGGCCGAAGCGGGGGCAAAGGGGGCTCGAGCCCTCGGGGCGCCGGTCAGCTGTTTGCCCTTTCCGGCGGGGCGTCGTGAGCGTGAGCCGCGGTGCCGCGCCGTCGAGAGGAGCACCAGATGACCGCACAGAAGTCGTTCAAGCGCCTCGTGCGCATGCGAATGGAGAAGACGGGTGAGAGCTACACGGCGGCTCGCGCGTCGCTGCTCAACGGATCGGATTCCCCGAGCGTGGCCGGGGGGCCGACGCTGACCCTGTCCGAGGAGGCGATCACCCGCCGCACCGGTCGCGGCTGGGAGGAGTGGTTCGACCTGATCGACGCCTCCCCGGTCGCCGACGCGCCGCATCCGGAGATCGCCGCGTGGCTGATCGCGGAGCGTGGCGTCCCGGGCTGGGATGCCCAGTCGGTCACCGTCAGCTACGAGAGGGCGCGGCGAGGCCGCGCGATCGGCCAGCGCGCCGACGGCTTCGAGATCTCGGCGACGAAGACAATCGCGGTGCCGGTCGAGCGGCTCTATGACGCAGTCGTCGACGAGTCGCTGCGGGCGAGCTGGCTGCCCGGTGGGCAACTCAGCGAGCGCACGGCGACGAGACCGAAGTCGGCCCGCTACGACTGGGGGGACGGCAGCACTCGCGTCGTGATCGGGTTCGAGGCGAAGGGCGAGGCGAAGAGCCTCGTCGCCCTCGCCCACCAGCGCCTCGCCGACGGCGGCGAGGCGGATCGGATGAAGGCGTTCTGGCGCGAGCGTCTCGCGGGGCTGAAGTCGAAGCTCGAGGGCGGTGAGATCGATGCCTGAGATCCTGGCAGTCGCGGCCACGGCCGTCGCGCTGTTCGTGATCGGCTCCCTGTACTACGTCGCCCTCGGCTCGCAGCTCGCGACGGTGAGCGAGGTCGCGGCTGCCGGCGCGGAACCGGCCCCGTGGCAGATGGCGGTCGAGGTCGCCCGTTGCATCGTCCTCGCGGCAGTCGTCGCCGGACTCGCCTCCCAGGGGGCGATCGAGGGGGTGGCGGGCGGCCTCTGCCTCGGTCTCGCCCTCTGGCTCGGTTTCCCCGCCGTGCTCTGGGCCGGGGCGATCAGCTGGGAGCGGGCCCCCGTGAAGCTGGCCGCGATCCACGCTGGTGACTGGCTCGTGAAGTTGCCCGTCGCGGGGGTGATCGTCGCCGTCTGGTGACGATCGCCCGACGGTGTTACCCCCCGGGGTAAGGCGTTCAGCCCCGGGAGGTAGCCCGTCCAATCCCGGGTGAGCACATAGGCCGCAGCGCCGAACGTACGGTCTCCGAACTGTCCTATCCAAGCCAGTTCAAACCCAAGGAGACCCAAAATGAAGAACCACATTCGACCCACGTTCGCGAAGGTCACGGCGTTCGTCGCGCTCTTCGTCGCCCTCTCGAGCGTCGCCTACGCCGGCGGCATCGGACGCGACACGATCAAGTCGAAGCAGATCAAGGCCGGCGCAGTGAAGACGGCCGAGCTCGCCACCGGCGCGGTGACGAAGGAGAAGCTCGCCCCGGGCGTCCTCTCCGCCGGCGCCACCGGCGCAGCCACGCACGTCGCCCGCAACGCCGCGCCCGCACCGCTGAACGCGCTCGGCGCGGAGGTCAGCACGGCCGACAGCGTCGCCTCGATCACGCTGCCGGAAGGCAACTGGGTCGTCCAGGCTCAGGCCACGTTCGGCTCGAACGCCGCCGCTGAGCGCAACATCAGCTGCGTCCTGCTCGACGCCAACAACCCCCTCTCGCAGGCCAACACCCACACGCGTGCGCTCGCCATCTTCTCGGCGTCGCTCTCGCTCGTCGGTGTCTCCGACGGCGGCACCGTGCACCTCGCGTGCGCAACCGATCCCGCCGGGGCCCAGGTCCGCGAGCGGATCCTCGTCGCGACCCAGGTCGGCACCGTCACCGGCTAGACCCTCGATGGCAGCGGCCGCCGGCAAGCTCGCCGGCGGCCGCGCCGTCGTCGTCCCTCCCTCTTCTAGGGCTCCATCACCCGGCGCTCGAACAGCGTGGAGAGCACCACCTGGGTCTGCGTCCTGACGACGCCCGGGGCGTCCCGGACCCGCTCGAGGGCCTCCTCCAGGTGGCGCGTGTCCGCGGCACGCAGGTGGAGGATCGCGCTCGGCGCGCCGGCGATCGTGTAGGCGGCCTCGACCTCGGGGTTCTCACCCACCGCCGCGGCGACCTCATCGCCCGACATCCGGCCCTCGCAGAAGAGCTCGACGAAGGCGTGGGTGTTCCAGCCGATCGCCGACGGATCGATGTTCGCCGAGTAGCCGCGGATGACGCCCTCGCGCTCGAGCCGGTCGACACGCCGCTTGACCGCCGGGGCCGAGAGCGAGACCCGCCCGCCGATGTCCTGAAAGGAGCGCCTGGCGTTCTCGCGCAGTAGCGCAACGATCCGATGGTCGATTTCGTCCATACCTGGGGTCCTCACGCGTTCGGCGCAACGAACCGTCCTTGAGCGGGCGCCTGGTAGCAGCAATCATAAATCCACTGTCAGATCGGGTGGAGGAGAGGAACCAGGATGCCGACGGAGACGATGCCGCAGACCGCCACGACGGCGGCCGACGAGACGCCCCCGTTGGGCATCGATCACGTCGAGCTTCACGTCGGCAACACCACGCGGGCAGCGTCCCGGTTTAGGGAGGCGCTCGGTTTCAAGGTCACGCCCATTGCGGGGCTGGAGACCGGGATCAGAGACCGAGCATCGTTCGTACTCGAGCAGGGGCGGGTGAGGTCCGTCCTCACCGCTCCCCTGCTCGGGACGAGCGAGATCACCTACGCGTACCCGTGGCGCGACCAGGCGACGACCCCGGTCGCCGGATCGACCACCGGGTAGAGCGCGTGTTCGAAGAAGCACAGCTCTACTCGCCGGTGACAAGGGCCACGGATGGCTCGGTCACCGTCCATCTCGCCGACGACCATCCCGGCAGGACGGACCCGGACTACCAGCGGCGGCGAAACCAGATCGCCGAGGCGGCGCTCGAGTGGAGCCGCGAGAACGACGTGCCCCAGATCTCCTACACCGAGGCGGAGCAGGAGGTCTGGCGGACGGTCCAGCGTGAGCTGGCGCCGAAGCATGAACGCTACGCCTGCCGCGCCTTTCGCGAGGCGAAGGCGGCCCTGGCGCTACCGACCGACCGGATCCCCCAGCTGAACGAGGTGAGCGACCAGCTCGCGCCGCTGACCGGCTTCCACTACGTCCCCGCCGCCGGAATCGTGCCGGTGAAGGAGTTCTACGGCTGCCTCGCCGATCGCGAGTTCCACTCGACGCAGTACATCCGCCACCCCTCCGCGCCGCTCTACACGCCGGAGCCCGACCTGATCCACGAGGTGATCGGACACGGGAACCTGCTCGCCGACCCGCAGTTCGCCGAGCTCAACCGGCTGGCGGGCGACGCTGCTCGCCGCGCCGAGAGCGACGAGGGCGTGCAGTACGTCGCCGATGTCTTCTGGTTCACGATCGAGTTCGGAGTCGTTCACGAGGGCGGCGAGCTGCGCGCCTACGGCGCCGGGATCCTCTCGAGCTTCGGCGAGATCGAAGAGTTCCGACGGATGGAGATCCGCCCGCTCGACTTCCATGCGATGGGCACGATCGAGTACGACATCACCCACTACCAGCCGACCCTGTTCGCGGCGGAGTCGGTCGATCACCTCGTGGACGAAGTCGGAACGTTCTTCACCAAGTTCACGGACGAGACGCCGGAGCGCCTCGCTCGCGCGAAGACCGCCGCCTAGCCGTAGGCTTACGCCATGCTCGATCGGGGGCCGGCGACGCCGGAACCGGACGGTTTGCCCCCGGGCCCGCGCGCGCCCGGGCCGATCCAGACGCTGCGCTACACCTTCGACCAGCCAGGCTCGTTCGCGGAGATGCGGGCGCGCTTCGGGCCGACGTTCACGCTCGACATGCCGGGCTTCCCGCCGATCGTCGTCACCGGCGACCGCGACGCGATCCGCGAGCTCTTCACCGGCGATCCGCTGCGAAAGCGCCACGGCAACGATCTGCTGCGCCCCTTCTTCGGCGACCGCTCGCTGATCGTGCTCGAGCCCGCCGAGCACCTGGCGCGCCGCAAGCTCGAGCTGCCGTCGTTTCACGGCGAGAGCGTTACCGCCTACGCGGACCGGATCCGCGAGCTCGCCGAGGCTGAGGTAGCCGGCTGGCGGCCGGGTGAGGTCGTCTCCGTGCACCTCGCCGCCCGGCGCCTCACGCTCGCGGTGATCCTCGAGCTCGTGCTCGGAGTCCGCGACGACGCCCTGCGTGCGCAGATCGTCTCGGGGTTCGACTCGCTCAACTCCCGGGCCGCCAACCTGGCGCAGTTCATGCCTTCGTGGATGACTGCGCGAACCTGGTGGAACCTGCCCGCGCGGCTCGCATACGCGCGCATCGACCGGATCCGGGACCTGCTCGTGGCTCACGTCGGCCGGACACGGACCGATCCCGGACTCGAGCAACGCGGCGACGTCCTCGCGCTGCTGGTCCGGGCGCGAGATGAGGACGGCGCCGCCCTCACCGATATCGACCTGCGCGACGAGCTGATGACGCTCGTGGCGGCGGGTCACGAGACGACCGCGACCTCGATCGCCTGGGCCGCCGACCTGCTCGCGCACAATCCCGAGGTCGCGGCTCGCCTTCGCGACACTCTCGCTGCCGGCGACCGCGAGTACCTGCGCGCGACCGCGAAGGAGATCCTGCGGGTCCGCACCGTCGTCTACGCGGGAGGCGCTCGCCGGCTCCTCGACCCGCTCCCCGCCGGCAGCTGGGTCCTACCGCCCGGCACCGTGGTCCTGATCGACGCGCAGGGGCTCCACGCCGATCCCGAGCTCTACCCCGATCCCGAGGCCTTCAGGCCCGAGCGCTTCCTCGATTCTCAGCCCGAGCCCTACGCGTACGTCCCCTTCGGGGGCGGCGCCCACCGCTGCCTCGGAGCGGCATTGGCGACGTTGGAGCTCGAGCTCGTCGTCGAGGCGATCGCCACCCGCGTCTGCCTCACTGCGGTCGGGCCGCCGGCGGCGCCCGTCCGCCGCGGGATCAGCCTCGCCCCGGACAACGAGGCGCGGGTCCGGATCGCGGGTTTGACCACGTAAAGCACCCGCCGATAGGGTGGCCGCATCCGCGGCCGGGGGGCCCGACCGCTTGAGCGAGAGGAATTGGCATGGGCCAGACGGAGACCGACGAAGCGACGATCGGCGCGCTTCGCTCGACCATCGACGGCGACGTGATCCTGCCCGGGGATGCCGACTACGAGGATGCGCGGCGCGTCTGGAACGGGATGATCGACATGCGCCCGGCGCTGATCGTCTGCTGCGAGTCGAGCGCCGACGTTACGGCGGCGGTCAACTTCGGCCGCGAGAACGAGCTCCTGGTCTCCGTCCGCGGCGGCTCCCACTCCACCCCGGGCTTCAGCACCTGCGACGACGGCATCGTGATCGACCTCGGGCCGGATGAAGGCGGTCGACGTCGACGCCGAGGCGAAGCGTGCGCGGGTCCAGGGCGGCGCCAAGTGGGTCGATGTCGACGGCGCGACGCAGGAGCACGGTCTCGCGGTCACCGGAGGCCGCGTCTCCGACACCGGCGTCGGCGGCCTTGCGCTCGGGAGCGGCAGCGGCTGGATCGAGCGCATGTACGGGGTCACCTGCGAGAGCCTCGTCTCGGCCGAGGTCGTCGTCGCCGACGGCAGCGTGGTGCGGGCCAGCGCCGAGGAGAACGCCGACCTCTACTGGGGCCTGCGCGGGGGCGGCGGCAACTTCGGCGTCGTCACCGAGTTCGAGTTCGCCCTGCACGCGGTCGGGCCGATCCTGACGGCCGGAATGCTGCTCTATCCCCGCTCGCAGGCGGGTGAGCTGATCCCCCTCTATCGCGACTTCATCGAGGCGGCGCCCGACCAGGTCTGCGGCGGCCTCGCCCTGATCTCGGCCCCGCCTGAGGAGTTCGTGCCCGAGGAGATGCGGGGACAACCTGCGATCGGGATCATCTACGCCTACATCGGTCCGCAGGAGGAGGGCGTGGAGGCGCTTCGCCCGCTGCGCGAGGCGGCCGAGCCGGTCGTCGACCTCGTCGGCCCGATGCCGTACGCCGCACTGCAGCAGATGCTCGACGGCGGCAGCCCGAAGGGGATCCGCGAGTACTTCAAGATCGACTGGCTCGGCGGGCTCCCGGACGAGGCGATCGACATCGTCCTCGAGCAGGCCGAGAACCTCCCGGGTCCGTTCTCGCAGCTGATCCTCGCGCCGATGGGAGGCGCGGTCAGCCACACCGACAACGTGGCGCTCGCCCTGACCGTCCCCGGCGCGCCCTGGGCGTACTTCTGCCTGACGATGTGGATGGACCCGGCGCAGGACGCGAGCGCGATCGCCTGGACCAGGGGCGTCGCGGAGGCGCTGCGGCCGTTCGGCCTCAACCGGGAGGCATTCCCGAACTTCATCGAGGAGACCGACCCGAGCGTTTCACGCGTCCGCGACAGCTACGGCCCCGAGAAGTACGACCGCCTGGTCGAGCTGAAGCGCAAGTGGGACCCGGACAACCTCTTCCGGCTGAATCAGAACATCGCGCCGTAAGCCCCGGCGGCCGGCTTCGTCTTCACATCGCGCCGGCCCTCTGCCGTCGTCTGCTGAGGCGCGGCTCTCTTAGCGCGGGTCCGGGCGCTCCTCGCCCGGCCAGGTCCCGGTGGCACGAACGAAGCCCACTCGAAGGCCGTGATCCACGACCCCGCGCACGAGCCGGAAGATTGCGCCCTCGATCAGCAGGGCTGCGACGAGGGGCGGCCAGGAGATGTCCCGGTGGTCCGGTTCCGGCACCTCCTCGTTGGCGACCTTGGCCCAGAGGAACTCGAAGATCTTCGACGCGAGCAGGCCGGCGAGCAGGCCGGCGATGATCCCCACCGGGCGGAAGGCGAGGTTCATCCTCCTCCTCTCTCCATCGAGTCCTCCTTCGCGTGCGCCATCGTCATCGGCCTACCCGCTGGGGGGTGCCGGTAACGGGCTCAGTCCGCTGAGGCTGCGATGCCGGCGAGGTGCGGCGTGCCGTCCTTTGCCGAGCGCACGCCGAAGGCGGCGTGCTCATCGGCCGCCTCGCTCGCGAACTCGACCTTCGCCGGCAGCAGGATCGGCTTCTTGAAAGCGACCTCGACCGCGAACGCGTCCGCAAGCCTGGGCTCGAGCTGGGCGACGCAGCGAGCCTTCGTCCACATCCCGTGGGCGATCTGACGCGGGAAGCCGAACGCCTTCGCGGTCAGGCCGTAGAGGTGAATCGGGTTGCGGTCGCCGGATACGGCGGCGTACCGGCGGCCGAGATCGCCCGGAAGGCGCCACTCGGCCTCGGTGGGGAGCGCGGCGAGATCCGGGAGCGACGGACCGGCCTCCTTCGCCGCGTGGCCGGAATCGCCCCCGCGACGCAGATTGGTGCTCTCCCCGGTCCAGACGAGCTCTTCACCGACGCGGGCCTCGGTGATCAGGGTGAATGTCTGGCCCTTAGGGTGCGGCTCGAGCTTCGACGAGCGGACGGTGATGCCGAGCCGCTCGCCGAGGGCGATCGGGCGCCGCTGGGTGATGCGGTTGCGAATGTGGACCATGCCGATCGCCGGCACCGGGAAGCTCGAGTCGGTGAGCAGCGCCATGTGGAGCGGGAAGGCGAGGACGTGCGGATAGGTCGCGGGCAGCGTCTCGCGGACGGTGAAGCCACAAACCCGGCAGTACGCGGCGAGCTTCTCGGGATCGGTCCCGACCTCGGGGAGCTCGAGCTCCAGGTCCGGGACCTCGCCCCCGCCCCCGGCGAGGAAAGGCAGCTTGCCGCTCAGCGGCAGGGCGCCCAGCCCGGCGCCGGGCGTAGAGCGACACGGAAGACGGCGGGCTGTCGAGCGTGCGGGTGGTCATCGACTCAGGCTCCGAGCAGGCTCTGCCCGCAGACCCGCACGACGTTCCCGTTCAGGCCGGCCGAGCCCGGGCTCGCGAACCAGGCGATCGCCTCGCCGACGTCGAGCGGCAGGCCGCCCTGCGCCATCGAGTTCATCCGGCGGCCCGCCTCGCGGGTCGCGATCGGCATCGCCGCGGTCATCGCCGTCTCGATGAAGCCAGGGGCGACCGCGTTGATCGTCGCCTTGCGCGACGCCATCACGGGCGCCATCGACTGGACCATTCCGATCACCCCGGCCTTCGAGGTGCCGTAGTTGGTCTGCCCGGCGTTCCCGGCGATCCCGGAGATCGAGGAGACGCAGATCACCCGGCCGTCCTCGCGCAGGAGGTTTCGCTCGATCAGCTCGTCGTTGATCCGCTCCTCCGAGGAGAGGTTGATCTCGAGCAGGACCGTCCAGCGCTCCTCGTCCATTCGGCCGAGGGTCTTGTCCTTGGTCACGCCCGCGTTGTGGACGACGATGTCCACGCCGCCGCGCTCCGCCTCGAGGTGATCGGCGATCCCCTTCGGGGCCTCGGGGGCGGTGATGTCGAAGTCGATCGAGGAGCCCCCGATCGCGCCGACGAGCCGGTCGAGGTCCGCCGCGAGCTGGGGGATGTCGAGGCCGACTACGTGGGCGCCGTCGCGCGCGAGCACCCGCGCCACCTCGGCACCGATCCCCCGCGAGGCGCCGGTTACGAGGGCGACCTTGCCGTGGAGCGGCTTCTCCCAGTCGAGCTCCGGATGCTGCTTCGAGGGGGTCACGCGGACGACCTGGCCCGAGACGTACGCCGAGCGCGGCGAGAGCAGGAAGCGCAGGGTCGATTCGATCTGGTCCTCGGCCTTCTGGCGCGACGTAGACGAGCTGCGCGGTGGCGCCCTTGCGGACCTCCTTGCCGACCGAGCGGGTGAAGCCCTCGAGCGCCCGCTGGGCGGTCGCCTCACGCGGCGAGCCGCAGTCTTCGGGCGGCGTCCCGAGCACGATCACGCGGCCGCTCGTCGCGACGCGCCGGATCGTCGGCGAAAAGAACTCCCACAGCTCGCGCAGCCTGGTCGAGTCGTCGATCCCGGTGGCGTCGTAGACGAGCGCCTTGAAGCGCTGGTCGCCGGGGGCCTCCGGGTTCCAGACCGTCGCGTCGATCCCGGCCTCGCCCACCGCCGAGCGCTCACCGTCGAGCGAGCTCGCCACCTGCGCCCCGGCCGAGGCGAGCACCTTGGCGATCGGGCCCACGAGGCGCCCACCGGGAGCGGCGCCGAGCAGGACCTCACCGCTGATCACCGGCTCGCCCTCCTTGAAGCGGTCGAGCTCGACCGGTTGCGGGAGGCCGACGTTGCCGGCGATGAAGCCGCCGATCCGACTGTTGACGAGTTGTGAGTAGCGGTCGCTCATCAGCTCGGGCGATCCATGATGGCGACTACTCCCTGGCCGCCGGCGGCGCAGATGGAGATCAAACCACGGCCCCCGCCGCGCTCGGCGAGCTCCTTCGCCAGCGTCGCGACGATCCGCCCGCCGGTGGCGGCGAACGGGTGCGCGGCCGCGAGCGAGCCCCCGTTCACGTTGAGCTTCGCGCGATCGATCGAGCCGAGCGGCTCGTCGAGGCCGAGTCGCTGCTTGCAGAAGACCGGGTCCTCCCACGCCTTCAGCGTGCAGAGCACCTGGGCGGCAAACGCCTCGTGGATCTCGTAGTAGTCGAAATCCTGGAGGCTGAGCCCGTTGCGGGCGAGCATCCGTGGGACGGCGTAGGCAGGCGCCATGAGGAGTCCCTCCTTCTTGCCGACGTAGTCGACCGCCGCGGTCTCGGCGTCGGCGAAGTAGGCGAGCGGCTCGAGGTCGCGCTCCGACGCCCACTCCTCGCTCGCGAGCAGCACGGTCGAGGCGCCGTCGGAGAGCGGCGTCGAGTTGCCGGCGGTCATCGTCCCGCCTTCGCCGCCGAAGACGGGCCGGAGCTTCGCGAGCTTCTCCGCCGTCGAGTCGGCGCGTAGGTTCTGGTCGCGGTCGAGGCCCAGGTACGGGGTGAGCAGGTCGTCGAGGAAGCCCCGGTCATAGGCGGCGGCGAGGTTCTGGTGGCTGGCCGCGGCGAGCTCGTCCTGCTCCTCGCGGCTCACCCCCCACTCCGTCGCCATGATCGCGGTGTGCTCGCCCATCGAGAGCCCCGTGCGCGGCTCGGCGTTGCGCGGGATCTCGGGGACGATGTGGCTCGGGCGCACCTTGGTCAGGGCGCGCAGGCGGGCCGGCGTCGACTTCGCGTTGTTCGCCTCGAGAAGGATCTCGCGCAGGTTGTCGTTGAGCGCGATCGGCGCGTCGGAGGTCGTGTCGACACCGCCAGAGATCGCCGACTCTGTCTGCCCGAGGGCGATCTTGTTCGCGGCCTGGATCGTCGCCTGGAGGCCGGTGCCGCACGCCTGCCCGATGTCGTAGGCCGGGGTCTCGTGCGCGAGCTTCGAGCCGAGCACGCACTCGCGGGTGAGGTTGAAGTCGCGGCTGTGCTTGAGCACCGCACCCGCGGCCATCTCGCCCATCCGCTCGCCCTGGAGGCTGAAGCGGTCGACGAGGCCGTCGAGCGCGGCGGTGAGCATGTCCTGGTTCGAGGCCTTGGCGTAGGCGCCGTTCGAGCGCGCGAACGGGATCCGGTTGCCGCCCAGGACGGCGACGGGACGGGTCTTCTCCTTCAAAGGTCCTCCTTGGTTGGGACGGCGATGGCTCGCAGTGGCTACTTGAGCTCTGCCGAACTCTTACCCAGGAGCTGCCGGGCAATGATCAGAAGCTGGATCTGCTGGGTGCCCTCGAAGATGTCGAGGATCTTCGCGTCGCGCGCCCACTTCTCCAACAGCTCGTCCTCTCCGTACCCGAGGCTGCCGCAAAGGGCGACGCAGCGCAGCGCGATGTCGGTCGCCGAGCGCCCGGCCTTCGCCTTCGCGTAGGAGGCGTGGAGCGAGTTCGGCTTGTTGTTGTCGGCCATCCACGACGCCTCGAGGGTGAGCAGGTGCGAGGCCTCGTAATCGGCCTCGAGCTCGAGCAGCTCGGCCGCCGCCGCCGTCTGCAGCATTGCCGGCCTGTCGTAGTCGACCTCGATCCCGGCCTCGGCGAGCAGCTCTTTGGTGCGCTCGATGCAGGCACGGGCGACGCCGACGGCCATCCCCGCCACGAGCGGCCGGGTGTTGTCGAAGGTCTGCATCGCGCCGCCGAACGACTTCTTCATGTCGATCTCGGGCGTGCCGAGGAGGTTCTCGGGCGGTACGCGGCAGTCGGTGAGGACGAAGTTGGCGGTGTCCGACGCCTTGATGCCGAGCTTGTGCTCGAGGCGGTCGAGCTTCAGCCCCGGGTTGTCGCGCTCGACCACGAACGACTTGATCGCGGCGCGGCCCTGCTTCGGATCGAGCGAGGCCCAGACGACGATCAGGTCGGCGCGATCGCCGGAGGTGACGAAGATCTTCTCCCCGTTCAGGACGTACTCGCCGGTCTCCTCGTCGAGGACGGCGGTGGTGCGGATCGCCGCCGAGTCGGAGCCGGCCTCGGGCTCGGTGATCGCCATCGCCGCCCACTTGCCGTCGAAGCGCTCGAGCTGCTTGTCGTCGGCGACCGAGGCGATGGCCGAGTTGCCAAGGCCCTGGCGCGGCATTGTCAGCGTCAGGCCGGTGTCGCCCCAGCACATCTCGATCACGCCGAGGACCGTGGACATGTTCGAGCCGTTGCGGTTCTCGCCGTCGCCGTTCTCGGTCCGGCGGACGCCGGCGGCGCCGGCGCCCTGGTTCGTGCCACCGTCGTTCATCCCGTCGATGAGCGCGGCGAGCATGTCGAGCTCCTTGGGATAGGTGTGCTCGGCGAGGTCGTACTTGCGCGAGTTCGAACGCAAGACCTCGGTGGCGACCTGATTCGCCTGCTCGACGAGGGTCTGGAACTTCTTCGGGATCTCGAGGCTGATCATCAGACGAGCAGAGCTCCCTCCATGAACCCGGCGGCGCGCAGGTCGCGGTACCAGCGCTCGACGGGGTGCTCCTTCGTGTAGCCGTGGCCACCGAGGAGCTGGACGGCGTCGGAGCCCAGCTGCATCCCCTTGCGCGCGCAGAGCTGGCGCGCCAGCGCGACCTCGCGGGCGTAGTCGAGACCCTGGTCGGCGCGGCTCGCGGCGCGGAGTGTGGCAAGCCGCATGCCTTCGAGCTCGATCGCCATGTTGGCGACGTTGAAGGCGACCGCCTGGCGGTGTGAGATCGGCTCACCGAACGCGATGCGCTCGTTGACGTACTGCTTCGTGTAATCCGCGGCGGCCTGGCCGGTGCCGATCGCGAGCGCGCACCAGGCGAGCCGGCCGAGGCGGACGCACTCGGTGTAGGCCTGCGGATCACCTCCGGCGAGCAGGGACCCGGCGCCGACCTCGAGGCCTGAGAGCGTGAGGCGACCGGTGCCGGCGGCGCGAATCCCCATGGCGGGCTCGGCCTCGTAGGCGATCCCCGGGGCATCCTTGGCCTCGACGATGAAGAGCGCGGGTCCGTGACCCTCGAGCGCGGCGGCGATGACGAACAGCTCCGCGTCGGCGGCTCGGGGGACCAGCGACTTGACGCCATCGAGGACGTAGCCGTCGCCCTTGCGCGTCGCCTTCGTCTCGAGCGCGAAGGGGTCGAAGACGGGTCGGGGCTCGAGCAGCGCGAGCGCCGCGGCGGGCGGCTTCTCGCCGGCGAACTCGGGCAGGTAGGTCGACTGCTGGTCGGCGTCGCCCCAGAGCCCGATCGCGGTCGCGACGGAAGCCGGCGCGAGGATCGCCGTCGCCAGCCCCATGTCCCCGCGAGCGAGCTGCTCGGCGACCAGAGCCGAGGTGATCGCTGAGCGCTCCTCGAAGGCGCCCTCGAGCTCGCCGGGGATCCCGAGCATGGTCACGCCGAGCTCGTTCGCCTGCTCGAGGAGGTCGCTCGGCGCGGCGCAGTTCTTGTCGGCCTCGAGGGCGGCGGGGCGCAGCTTCTCGATCGCGAAGTCCCCGATCGCCTCGCGCATCATCTGCTGCTCGTCGGTGGGCGTCAGGTCGAAGAGTGCGGCGCGGGTGCCGCGCGCCTGGCGCGCCGGCTTGTCGAGCTTCGGCCCGCTCCCGTTGAAGGTGCGGGCGGCGGCGCCGGCGGCACGGAAGCCGTTCTTGGTCGCCGAGTAGAGGACCTTCTCGGCGCGCTCGCGCATCCCGATCCGGTCGAGGAACTCGAGCCCGGCGAGGCGGTTGAGGGCGCGCAGGCCCAGTGTCATTCCACGGTCGGCGGCAGTTGGCATAGGCGAGAAGAGAAAGGGTTGGAGGGTCCGAGCTGCGAAAGCTACTCTAGCGTAGCAATTGCGCGACCGGGCCGAGCCCTGCAAGCCCGTTGGATCGAGCGGCATGAAACGTCCCTATACGGGGCGTTATCTGCCGCTCGGCGGGAGCGCGTCACGAGAGGCGCGCGAAACCGCGCCCGAACGCACGCGCGCCGCTAACCCCCGCTCCGCCAACGGGGAACGCCGAGGGCGATCAGCCGCAGCCGCTGCTCGGCAGTGCGGATCACCTCGGCCTCGAGCTCGGGCGTCGCCGGCGGGACCTCGATGATCGCCTCCGCGGTCGAGACGGAGGTGTCGACGAAGAGGCCGGCGATCATCTGCAGGTCGTCGGTGGACCACTCGTTGAGATAGGGGAAGCGGGCGAAGTCGGTCGCCAGCTCCGATGCGATCAGCTGCAACTCGCGGGCGATCGCCTGGCGGATCGCGGGGACGCCGCTGAAACGTTCGCGGGTGATGAAGCGGAACTGAGGCCGGTTCGCGTGGACGTGGCGGACGAGCACCTCGACGGAGCCGCGGACGACCCGCTCGATCCGCGAAGGATCGGCGCGGACCTCGCGGATCATCTCCCGCAGGGGGCGGAAGGACTCGGCGACGAGCACGAGGCCGAGCTCCTCCATGTCGTCGAAGTGGCGGTAGAAGGCCGTCGGGCTGACCCCGGCCTTGCGCGCCACCTCGCGCAGGCTGAGGCCGGCGAAGCTGTTCTCGTCGAGCAGCTCGAGCACGGCGCTCATCAGCTTCTCGCGCGTCTGCGCCTTGCGTTCCTCGCGGGTGGGAGTACGAGTGTTCATCGCACGATCGGGCGCGTAGTGTGACACGACTCACGGATTTACGCCCAAAGTTGCCTTGACCTTTACATCGTCCTATGTCACGGTGTACGAATGTTCACTCAACTTCTCGACGCGCTCACCGCTCCCCACGGCACCGATCGCTACCTCGAGCTCGTCCGCCCGACCTGGTCGCGCCGCGACGCCCGCGCCGAGGTCATCGCGGTCAATCGGCCGGGAACCGGCGCGGTCACGCTCCGGCTGCGCCCGAATCGCAGCTGGTCCGGCTTTCGCGCCGGCCAGTTCATCAACGTCGGGGTCGAGATCGACGGCGTCCGCGAGACCCGCTGCTACTCCCCCGCCGGCGCCGAGCGGGCCACCGGTCTGATCGAGATCACGGTGCGGGCGCACCCGGAGGGCCGCGTGTCCAACTGGCTGCACGAGAACGCTCGCCCTGGGCTCTTCGTCGAGCTCTCCGAGGCCGACGGCGACTTCATCCTTCCCCAGGCCCGCCCCGATCGGCTGCTGCTGATCAGCGGCGGCAGCGGAATCACGCCGGTGATCTCGATGCTGCGAACGCTCTGCGACGAGAACCATCGCGGCGAGATCGCCTTTCTCCACTACTCGCCCTCGCCGGCGTTCGTCACCTACGACGAGGAGCTCCGAAAGCTCTCCTGGTCGCGGCCGAACGTCCGCATCCTCCACTCACACACGCGGGTCGAGGGCGCGGGAGACCTGGACGGTCACTTCACCCGCGAGCACCTGCGCGAGGCGATCGGCGACCACGCCGGCGCCGAGGCATACGTCTGCGGGCCCCCAGGCCTGATCGAGGCCGTTCGCGGCGCCTACCTCGAGGACGGCCTCGAGGAGCGCCTCCACGTCGAGAGCTTCCTCCCGCCGACGCTCGCGATCGCGACCGACGAGGCCGAGGGCAGCGTTCAGTTCGCCGCCAGCGGCGCGAGCGTCGCCAACAGCGGCCGCACCCTGCTCGAGCAGGCCGAGGAGGCGGGCCTCAGCCCCGAGTTCGGCTGCCGGATGGGCATCTGCCACTCGTGCACGTGCACGAAGACGGCAGGAACCGTCCGCAACGTCATCACCGGCGCCGTCTCGAACGCCGAAAACGAGGACATCCAAATTTGCGTCTCCGTGCCAACGGGCGACGTCCAAATCCAAGACCTATAACCCGGCCACGTCCTCGGCTTCGCCTCCGGGCGTGCCGGGGCCAGACAAAGGACTACTCAAATGACTACAGCCACGATTGACAAGGCAACGCCCCAGCCCACCGCGCACGCCGACGCGCCGCTCACGCCCGAGCAGTTCGAGGCCTTCGGCGCCGAGCTCGACGCGATTCGCGCCCGCGTGCTGGCCGACCGCGGCGAGCGCGACGCGACCTACATCCGCAACGTGATCAAGGCGCAGCGCGCGCTCGAGATCGCCGGCCGCGGGATGTTCTTCTTCAGCTTCCTGCCGCCGGCCTGGCTCGGTGGCGTCACCGCTCTCTCGCTGTCGAAGATCCTCGACAACATGGAGATCGGCCACAACGTGATGCACGGTCAGTACGACTGGATGAAGGACCCCGAGCTCACCGGCAAGCAGTTCGAGTGGGACACGGCCTGCCCTGCCGACCAGTGGCGCCACTCCCACAACTACATGCACCACACGCACACCAACATCGTGGGCAAGGACCGCGACATCGGCTACGGGATCCTGCGGATGTCGGAGGACGAGCCGTGGCGGCCCTACTACCTCGGCAACCCGATCTACGCCGCGCTGCTCGCCACGTTCTTCCAGTACGGAGTGGCGATGCACGACCTCGAAGTCGAGCGAATCCAGTCGGGCGATGCGACGCTTGCCGAGAAGCGCGAGATGATCGCCTCGATCTGGACCAAGGTCCGCGGCCAGTGGCTCAAGGACTACGTCCTGTTCCCGGTCCTCACGGGCCCCTCCGCGCCGCTGACGCTCGCCGGCAACGCGGTGGCCAATCTGAACCGCAACCTGTGGTCTTTCATGATCATCTTCTGCGGCCACTTCCCGGACGGCACGCAGGAGTTCAGCGAGGAGGAGACCGCGAACGAGACGCGCGGCCAGTGGTATTACCGGCAGCTCCTGGGTTCCGCGAACCTCACAGGTGGGAAGCTGTTCCACATCCTCTCCGGCAACCTCTCCCACCAGATCGAGCACCACCTCTTCCCGGACCTACCGGCGCACCGCTACGCCGAGATCTCGGTCGAGGTGCAGGAGATCTGCGAGCGCTACGGCATCCCCTACAACGCGGGTCCGCTGCACAAGCAGTTCGGCAGCGTGGTCAAGAAGATCTTCCGACTGGCACTTCCGTAGTGGACGCCACCAGCATTCAACGACTGCTCGACGGCGAGCACGCGGAGATCCGCAACGCGGTCCGCGAGGGGCTCGCCGGGCCCGAGTTCGATCGCGGCGCCGAGCCCCCGCCCCCGGACGAGTACCGCGAGAAGGTCTTCGAGTGGGCGAAGGCCCTGGCCGCCGACGGGCGCACCGGCCTCGGGTTCCCATCCGAGTTCGGCGGCATGGACGACATCGCCGGCTCGATCGCAGCGTTCGAGACGCTCGCCTGCGGCGACCTCTCGTTACTGGTCAAGGCCGGGGTGCAGTTCGGCCTCTTCGGTGGCGCCGTGCTGCATCTCGGGACGAGAAAGCACCACGAGCGCTACCTGGCCCAGATCATCTCGCTCGAACTTCCCGGCTGCTTCGCGATGACCGAGACGGGCCACGGCTCGAACGTCCAGTCGGTCGAGACGACCGCGACGTATGAGCCGGAGGCGGGCGAGTTCGTCATCCACACCCCGACGGCATCCGCGCGCAAGGACTACATCGGCAACGCCGCGCTCCACGGCCGCATGGCCGCCGTCTTCGCTCAACTGATCGTCGGCGACGAGGAACGCGGGGTTCATTGCCTGCTCGTGCCGATTCGCGACGAGAAGGGGCGACCCTGCGAGGGGGTCGAGCTCTCCGACTGCGGCCACAAGATCGGGCTCAACGGGGTGGACAACGGCCGCATCGTCTTCGACCACGTGCGGGTCGACCGGGACGCCCTGCTCGACCGCTACGCCGAGGTCCGCGAGGACGGCACCTACTTCAGCTCGATCGAGAACCCGAACCGCCGCTTCTTCACCATGCTCGGCACCCTGATCCAGGGCAGGATCAGCGTCTGCGGCGGCGGCATCTCCGCCGCGAAGATGGCGCTGACGATCGCCGTTCGCCACGGCGACAGGCGGCGCCAGTTCGGCCCTCCGGACTCCGAGGGCGAGGCCCTGTTGCTCGACTACCGCGCTCATCAGCGGCGGCTCCTCCCCAGGCTCGCGCGCACCTACGCGATGCACTTCGCCCAGCAGGAGCTGATCGCGGAGCTACCGCGCGCGTTCGGCGACGACGACTACCCGGAGGAGAAGCAGCGCGAGCTCGAGGCACGCGCCGCCGGCCTCAAGGCGCTGGCGACGTGGCACGCGGTGGAGACCATCCAGACCTGCCGCGAGTGCTGCGGCGGCGCCGGGTATCTGAGCGAGAACCGGCTCGGCGAGCTGCACGCGGACACAGACGTCTTCACCACCTTCGAGGGCGACAACACGGTCCTGCTGCAGCTGGTCGCGAAGGGCCTGCTCACCGACTACCGCGACCAGTTCGGCGAGCTCGACCCGATCGGGACCGTCGGCTTCGTCGCCGGGCAGGTCTACGAGACGGTGGTCGAGCGGTCCGCGGTGCGCGAGATCGTCCAGCGACTCACCGACGACCTCGTCCCGGGCCGCGAGGACGAGCACGACCTGCTCGACCGCGATTACCAGGTCGGCCTCCTGCGCTGGCGCGAGGAGCACATGATCTCCGGGGTCGCGCGCCGGCTGAAGCGCGGCATCGACGCGGGCGAGGAGCCGTTCGACGTCTTCAACGAGTGCCAGGACCACGTGATCTCGACCGCCCGCGCGCATATCGAGCGCGAGATCGGAGAGGCTTTCGTGCGCGTGCTCGGGACGATCGACGACGAGCCGCTGGCCGAGGTGATGGGAACCGTCTGCGACCTCTTCGCGCTCAGCACGATCGAGGCCGACCGCGCGTGGTTCCAGGAACACGGCCGCATCTCCTCGACCCGGGCGAAAGCACTCACGCGGGCCGTGAACGCGCTCTGCGCGGAGCTTCGGATGGAGGCCGCGGCCCTCGTGAACGGGTACGGCATCCCCGATGCCGTGCTCAGGGCGCCGATCGGCCTGCGATCCGCCGATCCGGTGACCGCGGCGCGCTAGACCGCCGCCTGCGGTTGCCGCGCGCGCGGCAGCGCGGTTAGGATCGGCCCGTCGCCCGACGAGGGTCGGGGTCTGAGCGAGGGGAGCAGAGGATGGAGTCAGCAACGGCCGCGCCGAGCACGTCGAGGCCGCGCGCGCTCGAGGCGTCGACGATGTGCGAGGCGTTTCAGATCACGGCGTCCGAGCACCCGGATGTCGTCGCCCTGCGGACACCCGGCGGCGGCACCGAGATCACGTTCGGCGAGTACGCGGCCCGAGTGCGCTCACTCGCCGCCGGCCTCGCCGAGCTCGGGGTCGAGCGAGGCGACACCGTGGGGATCATGCTTCTCAACCGTCCCGAGTTCGCGCTCGTCGACGCGGCCGCGATGCACCTGGGCGCCACGCCCTTCTCGATCTACAACACCTCTTCGCCCGAGCAGATCGCCTACCTCTTCGGCAACGCCGGTAACCGCGTGGTGATCACCGAGCCGCAGTTCCTCGAGGCGATCGACGCCGCCGCCGTCGACGCGATCGAGCACACGATCTGCCTCGACGATGCCCCCGAAGGCACGATCACGCTCGCCGACCTCGAGGCGGGCGGCAGCGACGACTTCGACTTCGAGGCGGCGTGGCGCGCCGTCGAGCCCGACGACCTCGTGACGCTCTGTTACACCTCGGGAACGACGGGCCCGCCGAAGGGCGTGCAGCTCACGCACACGAACCTGCTCGCCGAGTGCCGCGGCGTCTTCGATGTGATCGGCTACGAGGTCGGCAACGAGCGCACGGTCTCCTATCTCCCCCACGCGCATATGGCCGATCGCTTCACGGGCTACTACGGGCCGATGGGCTTCGCGATGACGACGACGGTGATCGCCGACCCGAAGGAGCTCATGGCGGCGGTGCCGGACGCCCGGCCGACGGTGTGGGTCGCCGTGCCGCGCATCTGGGAGAAGATCAAGGCCGCGCTCGAGGCGCAGGGCATCACCGATCCGGCCGCGATGCCGGCCGAGGCGCGCGCCGCCGTGCTCGCGAAGCTCGGACTCGACCAGGTGCGCGTCTCGTTCGCGGGCGCCGCCCCCACCCCGATCGAGGTGCTCTCCTACTTCGACGCGCTCGGCCTCACGATCAGCGAGGTCTGGGGGATGTCGGAGCTCTCCTGCGTCGCCACCGCCAACCCGCCCGGGGCCGAGAAGCTCGGCACGGTCGGCAAGCCGATTCCCGGCGTCGAGATCAAGCTCGCCGAGGATGGTGAGCTGCTGGCGCGCGGACCCCTCCTGATGAGGGGCTACCGCCACGACGCGGAGAAGACCGCGGAGGCGATCGACGACGAGGGCTGGATGCACACGGGCGACATCGCCGAGATCGACGCGGACGGCTACGTCTCGATCGTCGATCGCAAGAAGGAGCTGATCATCAACGCTGCCGGCAAGAACATGTCGCCCGCGAACATCGAGTCCCGCGTGAAGACCTCGAGCCCGCTGATCGGCCAGGCGTGCTGCATCGGCGACCGCCGTCCGTACAACACGGCCCTGATCGTGCTCGACCCCGACGTCGCCGTGCAATGGGCCGGCGAGCGAGACCTCGACGCCGACCCGGCAACGCTCGCGGCCGACGACTCGGTGCAGCAGGAGGTCGCCCGTGGGATCGAGGAGGCGAACGCGCACCTGAGCCGGGTGGAGCAGGTGAAGCGCTTCCGGGTCCTGTCGGTCGACTGGCTCCCGGGCGGCGACGAGCTCACTCCGACGATGAAGCTGAAGCGCAAGCCGATCGCGGAGAAGTACGCAGACGACATCGAGTCGCTCTACGCTTAGGCCGGTCTCGTGTCCAACCTCCGTCTCGTCGCCCTCCTCGGTCTGCTCACGGCCCTTGCCGTGATCGCCGTCGGCTGCGGCGGTGACGACGACGAGGACTCCGGCGGCGCGGCGACGACGGAGACGACGGCCGCGGCGGAGGACTGCACCCCCGAGGGCCTCGCGACGGTCGAGTCCGGCGTCCTCACGGTCGGCACCGACGATCCGGCCTACCCGCCCTACTTCGAGGACAACGACCCGACCAACGGCGAGGGCTTCGAGTCGGCGACGGCATACGCGATTGCCGACGAGCTCGGCTTCGCCGAGGCGGACGTGAAGTGGACCGTCGTCCCCTTCAACTCCTCCTACGCGCCGGGTCCGAAGAAGTTCGACTTCGACCTGAACCAGATCTCGATCACGCCGAAGCGCGCCGAGGCGGTCGACTTCTCAACCCCCTACTACGAGGCCGAGCAGGCGGTGGTCGCGCTCAAGGATTCCGACCTTGCGAGCGCGACGTCCCTCGCCGATTTCGCCGACGCGAAGCTCGGAGTCCAGATCGGGACGACGAGCCTCGAGGCCGTCGAGGCCGAGATCCAGCCGAGCGAGACGCCCTCGGTGCTGCAGAACTCGAACGACGTCGTCTCCTCGCTCAAGAACGGCCAGGTCGACGCGATCGTCGTCGACGTCCCGACCGCCTTCTACCTCACCGCGGCGCAGGTCCCGGACGCGACCGTCGTCGGCCAGTTCCCGGCCCCCGGTGGCGACGAGTGGGGCGCGCTCTTGGGGAAGGACTCGCCGCTCACCGCCTGTGTCTCACAGGCGATCCAGAGCCTGATTGACTCCGGCGAGCTGCCGGCGATCGAAGAAGAGTGGATGAGCGCGGCGACGAAGACACCGGTACTCGAGTAGCGGGCTCCCGGCGAGCGGAGCGCGCTGAGGCGCGCAGGCGCAAGGCCCGCCGCGGGCAGGCGGTCGCGGCCGCCTCGACCGTGCTCGTGATCGGCGGGTTTGCGCTGCTGATCCTGACCAGCCCAGGCTGGCCCGCCGTCCGCGACACGTTCTTCGACGCCGAGGAGTTCCGCGACTCCTTCCCGGACGTCCTCAAGGCGTTCTGGCTCGACATCCGGGTCTTCGCAGCGGTCGAGGTGGGCGTCCTCGTCCTCGGGCTCGTCGTCGCCCTGCTGCGGACCGCAAAGGCGCCGGCGCTCTTCCCGCTGCGGCTGCTCGCCGCCGTCTACACCGATGTCTTTCGCGGCATCCCGACGATCCTGCTGATCGTTCTGGCCGGCTTCGGCGTCCCCGCGCTCGTCAACGTCGAGGGCTCGAACCTCTCCTGGCTGCCGACCGAGCCGGTCGTCCTCGGCGGGATCGCGCTCGGGCTCTCCTACGGCGCGTACGTCGCCGAGATCTACCGCGCCGGTCTCAAGTCGGTGCACCCGGGCCAGCGGCAGGCGGCGCTCGCGGTCGGGCTCACCGAGAGCCAGGCGCTCCGCCACGTCGTCCTCCCCCAGGCGATCCGCAACGTCGGCCCGCCGCTGCTCAACGACTTCCTCGCCCTGCTCAAGGACGTCGCCCTGCTCGGCATCCTCGGCGTCGCGGGCGAGGCGTTCTACACCGCGCAGATCCGCGCCTCGACGAACTTCGACTACACGCCGCTGATCGCCGCGGCGCTGATCTACCTCGCGATGACGATCCCGCTCGCCCGCCTGCTCGACCGCTGGGACAACTCCCAGAGCGGGAGGATGCGGTGAGCGTGGGCGGCGGACCGGTGCTCGAGGTCCGTGGGGTGACGAAGTCATTCGGCGAGCGCGAGGTCCTGCGAGGGATCGACCTCGACGTCGCCGAGCACGAGGCGGTGGCGGTGATCGGCGCGTCGGGCTCGGGCAAGTCGACGCTCCTGCGCTGCGTCGACCTGCTCGAGGACATCGACGACGGCGACATCTTCCTCGACGGCGAGGTGATCACCGATCCGTCCGTGGATGCCGTCGGGGTCCGCCGCAGGCTGGCGCTCGTCTTCCAGGCCTACAACCTCTTCCCGCACCTGAACGTGCTCGACAACGTCACGCTTGGCTCGGTCCGCGCACGCGGCATGCGGCGCGCCGAAGCGGAGGAGCAGGCCCGCGCATTGCTCGTCCGCTTCGGGCTCTCGGGCCGCGAACTCGATCGACCCGAGGAGCTCTCCGGCGGCCAGCAGCAGCGGGTCGCACTCGCGCGGGCGTTCGCGGCCCGGCCTCGGGCCATGCTGCTCGACGAGGTCACCAGCGCGCTCGACCCGGAGCTCGTCGGCGAGGTGCTCGAGGCCGTGCGTGAGCTGAAGGCCGAGGGCGTGACGATGCTGCTCGCGACCCACGAGATGACGTTCGCCCGCGAGGTCGCCGACCGGGTCGGGTTCCTGCACGAGGGTCGGCTGATCGAGATCGGACCGCCCGAGCAGATGCTGAAGGAGCCGCGCGAGCTGGAGACACAGCGGTTCCTGCGTCGCCTGCTCGAGGCCGGGCGCGCCTGATGGCATAGTTGGCGCATGGCCGCGCGGGCCAGGCACGGAAACGAGGTGAAGTCGCTGGGCGAGGCCGGGCGCCAGTTCGCCCGCCGGCACTCGCCCTGGATGATCCTCGGGGCGGTCGCTCTGCTCGCGGTGCTGCGGGCGTTTGCGGGCCCGCTGACCTGGCGCGACGCGGTCGCCGTCGGCGCGATGCTCGTCGTCTACCCCTTTGGCGAGTGGGCGATCCACGTCTACCTGCTGCACGCCAAGCCGGTGAGGCTCCGCGGCCGCCGGGTCGAGCTGCCGACGACGCGCGATCACCGCTACCACCACGAGCATCCGAACAACCTGATGACGCTGCTCCTCGACGCGAAGGAGCTCGCCGAGCTACTCCTGCTCGCGGTACCCGTCGTGATCGCGCTCGGGGCGATCCCGATCAGCCTCATCGCCGGAGGCGTCCCGGTCGGCCCGATGCTGAGCGCCGCGATCACCGCCAGCGTCCTGATCGGCATCTACGAGTGGACGCACTACCTGATCCACACGGCCTACGTGCCGCGTTCCGGCGTCTACAGGGCGGTGTGGCGAAACCACCGCCTGCACCACTTCAAGAACGAGCACTACTGGCACGGGATCACGAACACCGTGGCGGACCGGGCACTCGGCACGCTGCCGGACCAAAGGGACGTACCTCGCTCACAGACGGCTAGAACCTTGGACCCAGGCTAACCCCGTCCTGCGGCCAACCCTGACAGGAGCTTGCTCCTGTCAGGGCTTTTTATTGAGTCGGCGCGATCGTCGGCCCGGGGCCGGCGAAGACGAAGAACCAGAAGCCGAAGCCGATCAGCGCGAGCACGGTGCTGATCACGAAGGCGGTCTCGAACAGGCCGGGCCCCTGACGCGCCTCGGGACGAAGCTCGTCCCAGAGGCGCTCGAGGCGCTTGCCGATCCAGACCGTGATGATGATCGTCGTCGCCGTGCCGACGAAGGCGACCGCGAGCCCGGTCGAGAGCGAGTCGGTGGCGAAGTCGACCTGCGAGCCGACCCAGAGCCAAGCGAGCGGCTGCGGGCCGAAGATCGAGAGGCAGACGAGGAGCTCGGCGAGCGCGACGAAGCCGGCCGCCACGCTGCGGCCAAAGCCCGGGGACTCGCGGCCGGCGGCTCGATCTTCTATCGCCATCTCGGAAGAGTTCATCATCATGTGGAAGCGGCTGTCCAGCGAACTTAGCGTCAGGGACAATCCTACCGTACGGTAGCAATCGCCTCCACCGCCTGTAGATGCCCGAAACGGAAACCGAAAAGCCCCCCGTGCGCCCCCGAGCCGAGCACCTCGGCCCGGAGCGGCGACGGCCGATGGTTCTCGACGCGGCGCTCGAGCTCTTCGTCGAGCGCGGCTACGCGGGCACCTCGATGGAGGCGATCGCGTCGGCCGCCGGGGTGACGAAGCCGGTGGTCTACGAGTGCTACCCGGGCAAGGAGAAGCTCTTCCGGGCGCTGCTCGAGCGCGAGGAGGAGCGGCTCCTCGGCGCGCTCTCGGCCGCGCTTCCCAGCGAGGAGGACCTCGCCGATACCGAACGCGCGCTGACGACCGGATTCACCGCCCTCCTGCGGGCGGCCGCCGAGGCGCCGAGCTCGTGGCGCGTCGTCTTCGTCTCCGAGCACGGGTACGAGGCCGCCGTCGCCGGCCGCGTGCGCCAGGCGCGCGACGCGCTGGTGGCACGGCTCGGCGAGCTGCTGCGCTCGTACCTGGCCGCGACGGGGACGAAGGAACCGGGACGCAAGGCGCCCGTTCTCGCCGAGGTCCTCACTTCGATGGGCGAGGCCAGCGTCCGGTTCCAGCTCGAGCACCCAGGCGACTACACGCCGGAGGAACTCGGCGAGCTTGTGGGCCGGCTCGCCTTTCGCGGGCCTTCAGGGGTCTGAGTACCAGACGTTCCGCCCGCCTCCTCGGGCTGCGCCCTCCGGGGCGGCGGGTCAGGCGTCGGCTCGTAGCTCCGGGAGCTTGTGGTCGACGTGCGACGCGATCGTCGCGCGCACCCATGCCTGAGTGTCGGGGTCGGCCATTCGCAGGCGCCCGAGCAGCATCTTCTGGTCGGTGAGCGGCAGCCCCGCGATCTCCCAGCTCACGGCGAGGCGCTCGAAGAGCAACTCCGTGCGCCGTCGCCAGGCGTCGTCGGCGGAGCTCGCGGCTACGCCCACCGGCTCGGCGAGCTTGCGGATCGTGCCGGCACTGAGCGAGTCGCGGAGGACGAGGACGCTGCCCTCGGCGTCGCGGTACTCGCTCGTCGTCGGCTTCTCGCGTTCGCGCCGCTTGCGTCGCTTCGCCATCGGCTCACGCCCCGCCGAGGGCTGCGACGGTAAGGGCGAGGGCCACCTCGGCGCGGCGCCCGAGGGAGTCGGCGAGCACGTACTCGTCCGGATTGTGCGCGCCGCCACCGAGCGGTCCGAGCCCGTCGATCGTCAGCGGGACGTCGGCGGCGAGATGGCTCGCGTCGCTGGCGCCACCGCGCTCGGCGGGGAGCACCGGCCTGCCGATCAGCTCACCGGCGGCCGCGAGCAGGGGCGCCGCCCGTTCCCGGGTGTCCATCCCGCGCCACCGGCGGACGAGCTCGGCCTCGAGTGCGACGCCCTCGTGCTCGGCGGGAACCGTGCCGACGATCCGCTCCAGCGCTCCGAGCTCGTCACCGCGCAGGTCGCAGAAGAGCTCCCCGGAGGCGGGCACGACGTTGAACGCGTCGCCGCTTCGCATGATCGTCGGCACCGCGGTGACCCGCTGCGGCCCCTGCGGGTCGTTCGCCGCGGCGACCACGCGCGCCGCCTCACCGAGCGCGAGCAACGCGTTGCGCCCGTTCTCGGGCGACGCGCCCGAGTGGGCCGCAACTCCGGTGGCGGTCACCCGCATGGTCGAGGCGGCCTTGCGGCGGACGACGACCGCGTCCTCGCCCGCCGGCCCGGTGTCGCCGCCCTCGAAGCAGAGGCAGGCGTCGAAGCCCGAGAACAACGGCCCGTGTGCGATCGCCCCGGTTCGCCACTCCTCGTCGGTGACCGCGAGGAGAACGAGCTCGCCGAACGCCTCGGGCGCGGCCGCCAGCTCCTTCAGCACCCCGAGCGCGAGCACGATCCCGCCCTTCATGTCGATCGTTCCCGAGCCGACGAGGCGCCCGTCGATGTGCTCGAGTGGCCGGTGGCGCTCGTGCGGGATCACCGTGTCGAGGTGGCCGAGCAGCAGGATTCGCCGCGACCCCGTGCCGAGAAGGCGAGCGAGCAGGTCCTGGGCGTAGCCGCCGGTCGAGCATTCGAGGCGCTCGACGGCGGCGCCGTCGGGCAGCAGCGCGGCGGTGATCGCCACCGCCTCCTCGGCGCCGGGGACGTCGCCCGAGGGCGAGGAGACGCCGACGAGCGCCTCGAGCTCGCGCTCGGCGCGACCCGCGATCGCCGCCGCAGCGGCCTCGATCCAGCTTCGATCAATGGTGCCCACGGCTACAATCTGTCAGGTACCCGGGGGCGAATTGGATTCGACGTGGAGTCAATCGTCCCGGTGTTGCGAGTCGAGGATTCCGGGTTGGCCTCGTAAAAGACTCCCGGAAAACCATAATTGCGAACTCCAAGCATGAGTTCGCCCTCGCCGCTTAACTAGCGGATTGAGGGAGTCGCGCCGGAAGTGCCCGCGGTCCGGTCAGCGGCTTCAACCAGCGGGCTCACCTACCGGGTAGGACCTTCGATCAGGTAGGGAAACTTTCAGGAAGGTATGGCGCCGGGGACGTGCCCCGCGGATTGACCGAACCGGACGCCGAGATTCGATTCCGACGGGAACACTCGTAGATTGCATCGGGTCAGCTCTGCGGACGTGGCTTCGACGCCACCGCCTCCATAGGAATAACGAACGTTCCGTCCGTCTCCTCGGCCTTCGGCCTCCGGGGACGGACGGGTCAGCCCTCGGGACGGGCACCTTTAGGGACGGCACAGGGTCCTCGCCATACTCATAGGACATGAGCGAGCTGACCAGATGGCCCGCCCCGGAGCCGGCTCCCGGACCGTCGGCCGAGCCCGAGTACGAGCCGATTCATCCCGGCTCCGGGCGCGACGATTGGCGCCAGCGGCTGAAGCGCTTCGGCGGTCCGCTGCTCGCGGGACTGCTCGTCCTGATCAGCAAGGGCAAGGCGATCCTGCTCCTGCTGCCGAAGCTCAAGATCCTGACGACCTCCGGCACGATGCTGGTCTCGATCGCGGCCTACGCCCTGCTCTGGGGCTGGAAGTTCGGGGTCGGGCTGGTCCTGCTGCTGTTCGTCCATGAGATGGGCCACGTGATCCAGCTCCGGCGCGAGGGGATCAAGGCGTCGGCGCCGATGTTCATCCCCTTCCTCGGAGCGGTGGTGATGGCGAAGTCGATGGGCGACGATGCCGCAGCCGAGGCTCGGGTGGGACTCGCCGGGCCGATCCTGGGCACCCTCGGCACGCTCGTCCCGCTGGGAATCTGGCTCGCGACCGGCGAGGAGTTCTGGCAGGCCCTCGCCTACGTCGGGTTCTTCATCAACCTCTTCAACCTGATCCCGATCGTGCCCTTCGACGGCGGCCGCGCGATGGCGGCGCTGTCGCCGTGGGTCTGGTTCCTCGGCTTCGCCCTCATGGTCGCGTTCACGTTCGCCTTCCCGAACCCGGTCCTGATCCTCTTCCTGCTGCTCGGAGGCTGGGAGTCCTGGCGGCGCTGGAAGGGCCGCAACAGCCCCGAGTCGCGCGCGTTCCACGACATTCCCGGGCGTACCCGGGCCCTCGTCGCGGTCACCTACATCGGCCTCGTCGCCCTGCTTGCCGTCGGCGTGGCCGAGACCTTCCTCGAGAAGAGCCTCGACGACGTCTAGGCCCTGAGCACGTACCGGGCGAGGACCCCGTCCGCGTACTCGGCGGCCTCCATCGTGAAGCCCGCGCGCTCCATCATCGGCTCGAGGAGCCAGGTGAAGGTCGAGTGCTCGTCGCGTACGTGCTCCTCCACGTCGGCGCGCCCCCACTCCCCCTCACCGCCCTCGCCGTACATCGCGCACCACGCCTCGATTCGCTGCTCAGCCTCGGCGGGGTCGAAGTCATAGACGACGTCCGAGAGTCGGAGCACGCCCCCCGGCACGACCATCTCGCGCATCCTCTCGAATGCGACGACCTTCCAGAAGTCGGGGATGTGGTGCAGCGCGAAGCGGCTGTACACGAAGTCCGCTCGATCGCCGGCGTGCTCGTAGCTGAGAAAGCCGGCGCGGACGACGTCCACGTTGTCGAGCCCGTGCGCAGCGGCCTTCCGCTCGAGCTGGGCGAGCATCACGGGTGAGACGTCGACCGCGATCACCCGTCGGCATCGCCGCGCTGCCGCGACCGTGAACTGGCCAGTGCCCGCGCCGAACTCGAGCAGGACCGAGTCGGGCCCGAGACCGAGGCCCTCGAGCAGCGCGACCTCGCCGTTCGCCCCGGCGTCCTCCTTTTCGTCATAGCGCGCCGCGTGCCCGTCGTCGAGGTTCTCGCGCCCGGCGTGGGCGAGCTCGTCGAGCCACCATGCCGCTCGGTCCGCCGCGCCTTCGCTCATGCGGGCTCCTCGCGCACGACGTCGCTCGCCGGCTTGTCGGTGCGCAGGCCCTTGTAGCTCGGGTGGCGCAGGGTGCCGGCGTTCGTCCACTCGCTGAACTCGATCTCGGCGACGAGCTCCGGGTCGACGAAGCTGGTCCCCTTCGCCGGCTGACGACCCGTGAACGGAGACTCATCCGTGGCGAGCGGCTCGAGTGCCTCGCGCAGCAGCTTCAGGTCGCGGGCGGCGAAGCCGGTGCCGACCTTGCCTGCATAGCGAAGCTCCCCATCGTCGTAGTGGCCGACGACGAGCGCACCGAGCTCGCCCTGGCGCTTGCCCTTTCCCGGCATCCAGCCGCCGATCACCATCTCCTGAGCCCGCACGTTCTTCACCTTCAGCCACTCGCGCGTCCGCTTGCCGGGGCGGTAGGGGCTCGAGAGCCGCTTCGCGACGATCCCCTCGAGGCCCTGCGCCTTGCTCGCCGCGAGCAACGCGTCGCCGTCCCCGCGGTGGTAAGCCGGCGTCTGCCAGCTCGGGCCCTCGAGCCCCAGCGCCTCGAGCTCGCCTCGCCGTTCCTCGTACGGGACGTCGAAGAGCGCGCGGCGGTCCAGGTAGAGGAGGTCGAAGACGACGTAGGTGACCGGCGTCTCGCGCGCCCGGCGACGGATCTCCGACTCCGAGGCAAGGTGGATCCGGCCCTGGAGCGCCTGGAAGCTCGGGCGACCGTCCGCGTCGTAGGCGACGAGCTCGCCGTCGAGCACCGCGGAGCGGCCGCCGAGCTCGCGCACGATCGGCCGGATCTCGGGGTACTGCGAGGTGATCTCGCGCAGGCTCCGGCTCTCGAGCCGCAGCAGGCCGGGCTCGCAGTAGGCGATCGCGCGCACCCCGTCCCACTTGATCTCGTAGCCCCAGCCCTCGTCGTCGCCGGGGAGCTTCGCGAGCGTCGCCTTCATCGGCTCGACCCGCTGCGGCATCGGTTCGCGCCCGGGGTCGGGCGGATCCATGCGGTGGATCATCCAATCGTCGCCCCGGGTGGCGAAGAGCGCGTAGCGCCCCTTGACCCGCTCGCCGTCGAAGCGCAGGACGACCTTCTTGGGCTCGAACTTCTCCGCCTCGTAGGTGCCCGCGTCCCAGATCCGCATCGTCCCGGCTCCGTACTCGCCCTTCGGGATCTCGCCCTCGAACTCCAGGTACTCGATCGGGTGATCCTCGGTGTGGACGGCGAGGTGGTTCTCGTCCGGGTCGTCGGGGATTCCCCGCGGCAGCGCCCAGGAGACGGCGACGCCGTCGCGCTCGAGGCGCAGGTCCCAGTGCAGGCGGCGCGCGTGGTGCTCCTGGATCACGAACCTGTGCTGTTTCGCCTTGCTCTTGCTCTTGGGTTTGCCGGAACCCGCCGGCTCCGACGTCCGCTTGAAGTCGCGCTTCGTCCGATACTGCTCGAGCTGCTCGGGCGTCTTGTGCTTGCGCGGCATCATCCCTGTCTACCCGATTGACTCGATGGAGGCCAGATGAGCAGCGACCAGAAGTTCGACGTAATCGTGATCGGAGCCGGCCCGGCGGGCGAGGTGCTGGCCGGGCGCGCCGCCGAGCACGACCTCAGCGTCGCCCTGATCGAGAACCACCTGATCGGCGGGGAGTGCTCCTTCTACGCCTGCATGCCCTCGAAGGCGATGCTGCGCCCCGGTGAGCTGCTCGCCGAGACCGCGCGCGTTCCCGGCGTCGCCGAGATGGTCTCGGGGGAGATCGATCCGGCAGTGGTCCTGCGGCGCCGCGACGAGGTCATCCACGACCTCGATGACGCCTCACAGCTCCCCTGGCTCGAGGACCGGGGCATCACCCTGTTCCGCGGCCAGGGAGCGGTGGCCGGTGAGCGCGAGGTGACCGTCGACGGCCGGATGCTCTCCGCGCGCAAGGCCGTCGTGATCGCGACCGGCACCGCTGCCGCCATCCCGCCGATCGGTGGGCTCGCCGAGGCTCGCCCCTGGACGAACCGCGAGGCGACCACCGCTGCCGAGATACCCGGAAGACTCCTGGTGCTCGGGGGCGGCGTCGTCGGGGTCGAGATGGCGCAGGCGTTCGCCTCGCTCGGCGCGAGCGTCACGCTGATCGAAGCCGCAGACCGTCTGATCGCAGGCGAGGAGCCGTTCGCGAGCGCCGAGGTGCAGGCCGGGCTTGAGGAGGCCGGGGTCGAGGTGCGGACCGGCGTGAAGGCGACGGCCGCGAACCGGGGGGAGCGCCAGGTCTCCCTGAGCCTTGAGGGCGGTGAGGAGCTGCGCGGCGACGAGCTCCTCGTCGCAGTGGGAAGACGGCCGCGCACGACCGAGCTCGGCCTCGAGTCGGTCGGGGTGAAGACGGGTGGCTACCTCGAGGTCGACGACCAGCTGCGGGTCGGCGGCTCCGATTGGCTCTACGCGATCGGCGACGTCAACGGTCGGGCCCTGCTCACCCACATGGGCAAGTACCAGGCGCGGATCGCCGCCGACAGCATCCTCGGCGAGGACGTCGCGGCGACGTGCGACAAAAGCGGCTCCCCCCGGATCATCTTCACCGATCCCGAGGTCGCCGCCGTCGGCCGCACGCTCTCCCAGGCCAAGGAGGCCGGGCTGAACGCACGCGCCGTGGATGTCCCGACGAGCGCCAACGCCGGGGCGAGCTTCCGCGGCCGCAACGCGCCCGGGACCTCGCGCATCGTCGTCGACGAGGACCGGCGGGTCGTCGTCGGCGCCACCTTCGTCGGCACGGAAACGGCGGAGCTCCTGCATGCGGCGACGATCGCCGTGGTCGCCGAGGTGCCGCTGGAGACTCTCTGGCACGCGGTGCCCCCGTTCCCCACCCGGCTCGAGATCTGGCTCAAGCTGCTGGAGGAGTACGGGCTCTAGAGCCGAACGCGCCGCTTGAGCTCGTCGAGGAAGGCGCGCGGGAAGCCCGGGATCTGATCGAGGTCGTCGAGCGAGTCGAACCCGGAGACTCGCTCGCGATGCGCCAGCACCCGGCCGGTCTGCGTGACCGAGAGCCCGAGCGTGCGGAAGTCCTCATAGGTCGCCGTGTTGATCGAGATCTGATCCGACTCTGCGGCGACCGGCGACTCGGCGAACCTGGCGGCGTCCTCGGCTTCGGAGGTCTCGACGGCGGCGTCCGCCTCGGGCACGGCGGGCTGCTCCTTCGTCTCCGTGGCGCCGGAGAGATCGAGGTCGAAGACCTCTCCCTCCTCGCCGGAAGCGTCCTCGGCCGGCGCCTCCTCTTCCTCGTCCTCCCCCTCGCCGGACTCTTCGCCGTCCCCGTCCGCGACCTCGGACTCCTCCTCGGCCTCATCCGCCTCCTCGGGTTCGGCGGGGGCCGGGTCGGGCTCCTCGTCCGCCTCGTCAGGTTCCTCAGCGGGGGAGAAGATCTCTTCCGGATCGATCCGCGGTAGCGGTTGCGCGACGGCCTCGACGGCGGCCCGGGCGCTCTCCTCGGCGCTCGTCGCACGCCGCTCGGCGTCGGCGATCCGCCCGAGCATGCCGCGGAGCCGCTCGATCCGCTCGATCTCGCGCTCCTTCACCTCGGCGAGGGCCTCGGCCTGTGCCGCGCGCTCCTCGGCGGCGACGGCTCGCTCCTCGATGTCCGCGAGGCGGGCCGCCGCGAGGTCGAGCGCGCTCGCCGTCTGCTCCTGATTCGAGATCAGGCGCTTCTCGGTCTCGGCGAGCTCGCGGGCGAGCTCCGCCTCCTCCGCTCGGTGACGCTCGAGGTCGCGCTCGGCCTTCTCGAGCCCTGCGATCAGCGCCTTGCGATCCTCGGACACCGGCTCGGGCTCCGGGGGCTTCGGGGGTTCAGGCGGCTCGGTCGGCTGCGGAGACGCGGAAACTTTGGGCGGCTCGGGCGCTTGCGGCGCGGATGAGGGGGCTCCCGGACCCGCTGCGGCGCGCTCGGCCTCCTCGCTGCGGCGCTCGGCGTCGGCGAGCCTCGCCATCGTCTCGCGATCGGCCGCCTTCAGCTCCTCGTCGCGCCCCGTCGCGGACGGAGCCGGCGTTCGGCCGACGGCGGGCATCGGCTGCGTGCTCCGCGACTCGGACGGCGGCTGAGCACCCCCGAAGGCACTGATCGCATCCCGGCCGGCGTCCTCCGCCGAGATCGCCGGCCCGGGGTCGGCGGCGGGTGGGGCGGGCGCGGGCGCTGGGGGAAAAGCCGGCGCAGACGGTTCCGCCGGTGCGGTTGGCTTTGGAGCGGCAGGGGCTCGCGCGGGCGCGCCGGCACCGGGCTGCGCGACGGGGGCGGCTCGGGGACCGGCTTGCCCTGCTTCTGCGCCTTGCGGGCGACCTTCTGATGCGCCCTCGCAGCCTTCTCGGCCTCGCGACGGCGCTTGCGCTCGGCAACCGCCGCCTCGCGCTCCTGCCGGCCCTGCGCGCGCTGCTGCACGGTCGTGCCGCGCTTCTCGTCGCGCTGTCGGCGCCGGCGCGCCCAAAAGGACTCCTTACCGGGGGTGGGCGGGGCGACGACCGGCGGCGGGGTCGCGACAGCCGGCGGCGTCCCCTGCGGGGCGCCGGGTGCGGGCGTCGACGGCGCTCCGTCTGGCTGCACGGATGCGGGAGGGGCGCCGGGCGCCGGCGGGGGAGGCGCTGTGGGCGCTGCCGGAGGCGAGGGCGCGGCTCCACCCTTCTGCGCCTTCTTCGCCGCTCGCGCCTGCTTCTCGGCGGCGCGTGCGGCCTCCTTCTGCCGCTTTGCCTCCGCCTTCGCCGCCTGCTGGCTCGCGCGGGCAGCGACGCGCTCGGCCTGCTTTGCGCGGCGCTGCTCGGCACGGCTCGGCTTCGCCGGCTGGGTGGCGGCCGGCGTCGAAAGGGGTGAGGGTGGCGGCGCACCGGGCGGCGGAACGGATGTGCTCGGCGCCGGCTGGCTCGGCGCCGGATCGGGCGCGCCCGATCCGGGAGCTGGTGGCGGCGATGCCGTCGGCTGCGGTGCGGCCCCGCCGGGTGGCGGTGGCGGCGCCGGCGGAACGGCCGGCGCTTGCGGGGGCGGTGGAGGTGCGGGCGCGGCGGCGCCGGCGGGGGCCGCCTGCTGGCTTGATTCCTCGCCCGATCCCTTGCCCTTGCGGCTGAACAGGCCCATTGGTGGCTTATCGTCGCACGCCGGGGCAGCTCGCGTCCACCGCGCGAGCGCGGCGAAGGATTGCGTGCGTTTGCAGGCGAACTCGCGGTTTAGTGGGCCGCACTAGCGGTTGCGCTCGGCGAGCTCGCGCTCGACGTCGCGCTGCACGTCGCGATCGCGGATCTCGCGGCGGCGGTCGCGCTGCTCCTTGCCTCGGGCGACGGCCAGCTCCACCTTCGCGCGCGGTCCCTTGAAGTAGATCCGCACGGGCACCAGCGTCTGGCCCTTGCGGTCGAGGCGGCCGAGCAGGCGCTCGATCTCCCAGCGGTGGAGGAGCAGCTTGCGGGGCCGGTCCGGGTCGTGGTTCGCCATCGCCGCCGGCGCGTACGGCGGGATGTGGACGCCGTGGAGCCAGACCTCGCCGTCCTGGATCGTGGCGTAGGCGTCGACGATCTGCGCCTGGCCGTCGCGCAGGGACTTGACCTCGCTGCCGACCAGCTGGATCCCGGCCTCGAACTTGTCGATGAACTCGTACTTGTGGCTCGCCTTGCGATTCGTGGCGATGTCACCTTCGGCGGCCTTGCGCTTGCCCTTGCTCCGCTTGCTCATCGCTCGGGCCGCTCCCAGGGAATCAGGTCGACCCGTCCGCGCGGGGCCTCGACCGACTCCACGCGCACCCGGAGCGGATCTCCGAGTCGCACCCTCCGTTCGCTCTTTCGCCCGACGAGCGCGGTCTCGGTCTGGTCGAGGTCGAAGCGCTCGCCGCGCAGTCGCCGCGCGGGGAGGAAGCCCTCGTAGACGTCGGCGAGCTCGCCCGCGAAGCGGACGAACGCACCCGCCCCGATCACGCCCGAGACCTCGCCCTCGAACTCGCGCTTCCAGCCGCCCTCGAAGAGCTCGCGCTCGAGCAGGAACGCGGCGCATACCTTGTCGGCATCGCGCTCGAGCGAAGCCGCCTCGCGCTCGCGCTCCGAGCACCACGTTCCCGCCTCACCGACCCGGTTGCGCTCCGGCTCATCCTCGCCGGCGCCGAGGCTCGAGAGCAGCGCCCGGTGGGCGACCAGGTCGGGGTAGCGGCGGATCGGCGACGTGAAATGGGCGTACGCCGGGCTCCCGAGGCCGGCGTGGCCGAGGTTGCGGGGCGAGTAGTAGGCCTGCTTCATGGATCGCAACACCAGGGACGTATAAGTAGCGGCTCCATGTCCGCGGCGTGCGGCCTCGGCATTGACGAGACGGCTCGCGGCGGCCACCAGAGCGCCTGCCTGGCTCGGGCTGGGCGACTCCGGCAACGGCGGCGTCGGCAGGTCGAGCGCCGCGAGCTTCTCGATCAGCACGACGACCCGCTGCGGATCCGGCTGCTCGTGGACCCGGTAGAGAGTCGGTACGCCGCGGCGCTCGCAGAGCTCGGCGACGCGCTCGTTCGTGAGCACCATGAGCTGCTCGATGAGTCGATGTGCCTCCGTTTGCGCGATCGCGCTCGCGCCGACGACGTGGCCGTCCTCGTCGAAGGTGAACTCGGGCTCGGTCGAGGTCACCTCGAGCCCGTCCTTGCGCCGGCCCGCGAGCGCCGCGGCAGCGGCGCGGGCGAGCTCGATCGTCGGCGCGATCTCCGCGGGCGGGGTCTCCCTTCCGGCGAAGAAACGGTCGAGCTCGTCGTAGGTGAAACGGTGATCGGAGCGGATCCGGCTGCGGTGAAAACTCGTCGATCGCGGGTTCCCGGACGCGTCGAGGACGATCTCGGCGGTGACCGCCAGGCGCTCGACCCGCGGAGCGAGGCTGCACGCATCAGAGCTCAGCTCGCTCGGCAGCATCGGCTCCGCCGTTCCCGGGACGTAGACGCTGGTCGCCCGGCGCAGCGCCTCCGCGTCGAGCCCGGACCCGGGCCGCACATGCGCGGAAACGTCGGCGATGTGGATCCAGAGCCGGATGCCGTCGCCCTCCCGCTCGGCCGAGACCGCGTCGTCGAAGTCATGAGCGCTCGCCGGGTCGACGGTCAGCGTCGGCAGGTGCGTCAGGTCGCGTCTCGTGCCGCCGGCCTCGGCGGCGGGCCCGACGCTCTCGAGCGCTTCGCCGACGACCCGATGGTCGAATCCGCGCTCGATCCCGCGCTCGTGCAGGAGGGCCTCGACCACGTCTCCGGCGACGTCCGGCGAGCCGAGCTCGGCGACGACCCTGGCGCCGCCTGCACGGCGCTCGGCGAGGACCATCTCCCCTCCGCGGACCCGGATCGACCCTCGGGCGAGGCCGGTCTGACCGCCGCGCTCGAACAGCGGCTCGGCGACGAGAAAGCGCCCGCGTCGTCCGACGACCGCGACGAAGCGCTCGCCGCGCCCGCCGCTCACGGGCTCGACGGCGACGGCAGGCGCTCGCCGATCACCTCGAGCGCCTGATCGAGGCCCTCGTCCTCGTCCTCGGTCTTCGGGTCGTCGCTGGCTCGGACGTCGGGCTGCACGCCCTTGCCCGCGATCGATGTGCCGTCGGCGGTCAGGTACTGACCGATCGTCAGGTCGAGCGCTCCGCCCGCCGGGATCTCGATCACCTCCTGGAAGGTGCCCTTCCCGTAGGTGCGGGTGCCGACGACGGTGGCGAGATCGTGATGGGCGAGCGCCGCGGCGAAGATCTCTGTCGCCGAGGCGGAATCGCGGTTGACGAGGACGACGAGCGGCACCGGGTCGATCGGGTCACCGACGGCGTCGTAGTCGCGGTCGCCCTGGGTGCGGCTTCGCGTGCTGACGATGCGGCCCTCCTCGACGAAGACCGACGAGGAGAGGATCGCCTCGTTGAGGAGCCCGCCGCCGTTGCCGCGCATGTCGATGATGATCCCCTCCGCGCCCGCGCGTACAAGCCGCTCGACCTGTTCGCGAAGCTCGCCATGGGCTCCATCGCTGAAGGTCGAGAAGATCACGTAGCCGACCTTGCGCCCGTCGATACGGCGCATCCTGCCCTGCACGGCGGGCACGCGGACGGAGGCGCGCTCGAGCTCGGCCTCGTAGGGCTCACCGCCGCCGCCCGGGAGGACGCGGAGCTCGACGCTGGTTCCCGCCGGGCCCTTGATGCGCGCGGTCGCGACCTGGGAGGGGACGCCCGCGATCGACTTCCCGTTGACGGCGACGATCAGGTCGCCCTCCTCGATCCTGCTCGCGGCGGCCGGCGAGTTCGGGAGGACCGACGCGACCCGGAGGCCGCGCGGGACCTCGCTCACCGTCAAACCGACGCCGTCGAAGCGACCCGAGGTCGAGGCCTCGAACTCCTCCAGCTGCTCGGGGCTGAAGTAGTGCGAGAAATCATCGTCGTAGCGACGCCGCAGATCGTCGACCATGCCGCGAATCGAGGCCTCGTCGAGGCGCTCGCCCGGAACCTCCTCGAAGTAGTTGTTCTCGACCAGCTCCCTCGCCTCGGCGACGGCATCGTCCTCGTCGTCGCTGATCAAGCCGACCGCCAGGAAGACGGCGGCGGCGATGATCAGGCCAAGGGTGAGCCCCGCGACGAGTCCGGACCCGAACCCGCCCCGCGAACGCTCCGAGCCCGGTGCCGGCGGGAAGCCCACGGCGCAGAGTATGGCGGGCCCCCGGCGGGGGTACACTCGCGGCCATGGGGACTCAGAGGTTGATTGCCTTTGGCGCCGCCGCCGGGCTGGGACTGCTGATCGCCGCCGTGTGGGTCAGCGGCGCGTCGACGTCCGCCAGCCTCGGCGTCACCGCGCTGCTCGTGCTGATCGCGGTCGCGATCCTCGCCGGCGCCGCTCGCTCGGGAGCGGACAACCCGATCGACGCCGACGCCGATCAGCGCGAGCGGATGCGGCGCGAGATCCCCTAGCGACGGCGGTCTAAACGCGCAGGAAGCGGCGCAGCGTGATGCCGCTGCCGAGCGCGGAAACCAGCACCGCGGCTCCGACGAGCATCGCGATCAGCGGCATGAAGCCGGTGGTCGAGAGGTTGTCGACGAGGGCGAAGTTGTCGGCCAGCGGATCGACGATCGTGACCTTGCCGAGCCAGAGGATGCCGACCGCGACGCCGGCGCCGGTGATCCCGACGATCACGCCCTCGATCATGAACGGCCAGCGGATGAACCAGTCCGTGGCGCCGACCAGGCGCATCACCTCCACCTCGCGCCGGCGGGCGTAGATCGAGAGCCGGATCGTGTTCGCGACCAGGAGGAGCGAGGCGATCATCAGCAGGCCGGCGATCACGAGCAGGACGATCTTGACGGCGCCGGTGACCTCGCGGATCTGCTTCGCGTCCTCGCGGTTCTGGCCGATCGGTGGCTCGATCGCGGGGCTGATCGGCGTCGGCTCGCCAGCCGAGTTCGGCGGCTGGAGCGACGCGCGCACGGCCTCGAGGCTGTTGGCGCTGTCGAGGGTGAGGTCGAACGACGGGGGCAGCGGGTTCGAGTTGAGCTCGTCGATCGAGCCGGCGAGATCGCCGCTCAGCTCGCCCGCGAGCTCCTCCTTCGCGTCCGCCGGCGAGACGTACTCGACGTTCGTGACGTGCGGGAGCGCGACCAGCTTCTTCTGCAGCGCCTCGATCTCGCTCTGGGACGAGTCCCGGTAGAGGAAGACCTCGAGCCCGATCTGCTGCTCGACGTCGGACGCCTTCGACTCGCTCGCCCGCAGGACGGGGATGAGGACGCCGAGCAAGAGCGTCGTGATCACGATCGTCACGATCGCGGCGATGCTCGGCGCGGCGCTGCGGCGCAGCGCGCGGAAGGACTCGGCGAAAAAGAAGAGGATTCGTCCCATGGCCGGTTAGTGGTCGAAGTCCGAGTAGTCGGGGGGGTCGGAGTGACCGTTGGTCCCGCCCTCGTCGCCGATGCCCATCTCGGCGCGCATGCGAGCGGCGAACTCCTTCGTCGACTCGTCGTGGTAGCCGCTGACCTCGTCGTCGCGGACCAGGCGGCCCTCGTCGAGGGCGATCACGCGGCGCCGCATCTTGTCAACCATCTCCCGGTCGTGGGTGACGACGAGCACCGTGGTCCCGGTGCGATTGATCCGGTACAGGAGCTGCATGATCCCCACGGAGGTGACCGGGTCGAGGTTGCCGGTCGGCTCGTCCGCCAGCAGGAGCGGCGGGTGGTTGACGAACGCGCGGGCGATCGCGACGCGCTGCTGCTCGCCACCGGAGAGCTCGTCCGGGTAGTTGTGGATCTTCGCCTGCAGACCGACGAGGCGAATGATCTCCGGAACCTTCTTGCGGATCTGGGAGCGTGGCTCGCCGATCACCTGGAGCGCGTAGGCGACGTTGTCGTAGACGGTCCGGTTCGGCAGCAGCTTGAAGTCCTGGAAGACGGTCCCGATCCGCCGGCGCAGGTACGGCGTGCGGTCGTGCGGCATCTCGTTGATGTCCTTGCCGGCGATCCGGACCACGCCGGAGGCGGGCTCGATGTCGCGGATCAGCATCTTGATCATCGTCGACTTGCCGCAGCCCGTCGGGCCGACGACGAACGCGAACTCGCCGCGCGCGACCTCGAGGGAGACGCGGTCGAGGGCGACATGCCCGCCCGAGTAGACCACGGTCGCATCGTTGATCTCGACGATCGGCGGGCCCTTGCTCGGCCGCGCCGGCTGAGCGGGGCGCGGGGCGCGCTTGGGATGGTCGCCGCCGTCGCGGCGACGCGTGCGGTTTGACTTGCGTGTGAGAAGTGGCATGCGCGGCCCTCTTTCTTCGGCGCCCGTGCCGCTCCTGCGTGACGCGGGAGCCAGGACGTCCCCTGCAACTTTCGATGCGGTACAGACGGCTGACCCGTCCGCCCCGGAGGCCGAAGGCCGAGGAGACGGACGGAACGTTCGGCATTCACGCTAGCGAACATTGTTAGCGGGTCCTAACAAACAACCCGAGCGCGGGCGCGGAGTTGCAGTCGCGCTCTACTCTCAGGCCAGGGACGCTGGAGAGGGCTCGGAGCTTGCCTGACAGGCCAGAACACGCGCGCTCGCGCACAGTCGGGATCGCAATCGCGATCGCCCTCGTCGCCGCGGCCGTGTTCGGGGTGGGCTGGGCGGTCGGAAGGAGCGCCGGCCCCGACGACGCCGCGATCGCCGCGGCGCACGAGGAGTCGATGCACACGGCGTACGAGAAGGCGAGGGCGGTGGCCGTCAAGGCCGGCATCGAGCGGGGCCGAGCGGCGGGCGCCAAGCGCGGCCGTGACGCCGGCTTCCGGACCGGGGTCGGCGAGGGGTACGCGGACGGCGCCGAGACCGCGAGCGACGCGGCGGCCTTCATCGAGATGAAGCAGGCGACCCAACCCGACACCGGATTGGTCGGCGCAGAGGCGCCACTCGCCGGGGCGGGCGGGGTACTGGTGGTCGGCGACAGCCTCGAGGTCCTCACGTCCCCCTACCTGCAGGAGCACCTCCCCCGCGTCCCGTTGACGATCAACGCGGAGGGGGGCTACTCGAGCCTGCAGATCTTCGAGCTCTTCAAGGAGAGCTTCGACCCGTCGCAGTCGGTGATCGTCTTCGACGCCGGGACGAACGACAACCCGGGGCTACCGGAGATCCTCGCGGGACGGCTCGAGGCCGTCGCGGACATCGTCGGCGACCGCTGCATGGTCGTGCCGACGATCCACGGACTCCCCGTCGACGGAGTCGACGACACGGGGAAGAACCGGGCCGTGGCGAGGTTCGCGGCGTCCAGGCCGGGCACTCAGGTGCCGGACTGGGCCGGGGCGGTCGCGTCGCATCCCGAGCTGATGCAGCCGGACAACCTGCACCCGATTCCCGAAGGCGCCGACTTTCGCGCGCAGCTGATCGCCGAGGGCGTCGAGGGCTGCCTTTCCTCCGCTGCGCCCCTCTTCGGCGGATGAGCGCGCCGAGGGTCATCGGTGGCGTGCTCGCGGCGGTCGTGCTCGCGGTCGGCGGGTATCTGGCCGGGCACTCGGGCGCCGAAAGTCTCGAGGCCGCGCGCAAGGCTGGCGCGGCCGCGGGCCAGGAGGCCGGCGCCGTGCGGGGTGCGGAGGTGGGATTCGACGAGGGGTTCGTCGCGGCGAGGGAGGCGAACTTCGACAGGGCCTACGACAGGGCCTACGAACGCGGCTACGCGAAGGCGTTTCGCGATGCCGGCTTCGCGCCCCCGGTCAGCTCCGACGCATCCGGGCCCGGCGGCGGCGACTAACGATCCGGACTAGGTCCACTCAGGTCCGAAGAGGGGTGCTCGCGCCACGATCGGCTTGAGTACCAGCGCCTCTCGGGCGCGGTCGGCGATCCCGCGGGCGGTGAGCCCGAAGTGCTCCATGCAGGCCTCGCCGGTGCCGGAGAGGCTGAACTCGTCGCCCATGCCGACGGCGAAGATGGGGACCGGATGCTGCTCGGCGGCGACGGTGCGAACGGCGTCGGCGAGACCGCCTGCGACCCGGTGCTCCTCTGCCGTTACGGCCACCCCGGTCTTCGAGAGCGACGCGAGGATCGACTCGGAGTGGAGGGGCTTGATGATCGAGACGTTGACCACCTCGGCCTCGACCCCGTCCTCCCGCTCGAGCGACTCGGCGGCCTCGAGCGCGCGCCAGACCATGTGGCCGGTGGCGATGATCGAGATGTCACCGCCGGCGCGGACGACGTCGACGCCGGTCCCGAGGGTGTCCGGAATCTGCTTGTAGACGATCGGCGTCGCCGGGCGGCCGAAGCGCAGGTACATCGGCTCGTCGTTCGCCTCGTAGCTGTCGATCACCGCGCGGTAGGCCTGGTTGTAGTCGGCGGGGACGACGACCTGCATCCTCGGCATCGCCCGCATCAGCGCGATGTCCTCGATCATCGCGTGCGACGCGCCGTCCTCACCCAGGGAGACGCCGCCGTGCGACGCGCCGATCCGGACCTTGAGCTCGTTGTGCGCGATGCCGAGGCGGACCTGGTCGTAGGCTCGGCCGGAGGCGAAGATGGCGAACGTCGACGCGTACGGGACCTTGCCGGTGACCGCGAGCCCGCACGCCATCGACATCATGTTCGCCTCCGCGGCGCCGCAGTTGAAGAACCGCTCCGGGAACGCCTTGCCGAACTTGAGCGACTGGGTCGAGCCGGCGAGGTCGGCGTCGAGCGCGACGATGTCCTCATGCGCCTCGCCGAGCGCGAGCAGGGCGTCGCCGTACGCCTGGCGGGTTGCGATCGGCTCGGTCTTCGCCTCGGCCGGCATCAGCCGTCCGCTCCCTGAAGGGCCTTCGTCTGCTCCTCGAGCCTCGCCTCGAGCTCTTCGAGGGCCTCGGCGGCGAACTCGGGGCTGACCGCGGCCTTGCCGTGGAAGCCGAAGCGGCCCTCCATCGTCGAAACGCCCTTGCCCTTGGTCGTCTGGCAGACGATCGCGGACGGGCGGTCGAGCCCGCGGCTGCGCTCGAGTGCCTCGACCACGGCGGCCATGTCGTGGCCATCGATCTCCACCGTGTCCCAGCCGAAGGACTCGAACTTGGCCCGCACGTCACCGATGTCCATCACTTCCTCGGTCGTGCCGTCGGTCTGCAGGTGGTTGTAGTCGACGATCGCGGTCACGTTGCGCAAGCCGAAGTGGGGCGCAGCCGTCGCCGCCTCCCAGGTCTGGCCCTCCTGGCAGTCACCGTCGGAGAGCACGCCGAACACCTGGGAGGTCTCGTCGAGCCCGTCGAGGCGCAGCGCGAGCGCGATCCCGAGGCACATCGAGAGCCCCTGGCCGAGCGAGCCGGTCGAGACCTCGACCCCCGGCGTGCGGTTCATGTCCGGATGGCCCTGCAGGTGGGCGCCGATCTGGCGCAGCCCCATCAGATCCTCGCGGGGGAAGTAGCCGGTGTGTGCGAGCGCCGCGTAGAGGATCGGCGCCGCGTGGCCCTTGCAGAGGATGAAGCGATCGCGCTCGCGCCACGCCGGGTCGTCGGGATCGTGGCGCAGGACGCGGTAGTAGAGCGCGGCGATCACGTCGGCGGCCGAGAGCGAGGAATCGAGGTGGCCGGACTTCGCCACCGCGAGCATCGAGACGCAGTCCATCCGCAGCACGGTCGCCCAGCGTTCGAGCTCGGCGATCGAGGGGTTCCCCGCTTCCCCCTCGCGTACGTGATCGCGGGGCCGCGGATCCGGAACCGGGCGAAGGTGCGTCACGGCGGCGAGGTTACCGCGCCGGCTCGGTGACGGCTGGAAGTCGGGCTGCTGCGCCATCTTTGCCAACGTATGGGCACGGCCGGACGCAATCGGGTGCTCCGGTCGGGCGGAAAATGCGGGAACTTGCGAAAACAAGAACGACGCTCCTCGTGCTCGCGGCGGCAGCGCTGCCGGTGGCCGCCGGCTGCGGCGAGAAGGAGGAGCCCGACCTCGCCCAGCTGCCGACCTCCGCCACGACGACGACGGCGCCGACGACGACCACGTCCGGCGGTGGGACGACCACCGGAGGCGGCCAGACGACAACGGGCGGCGGGGGTCAGGGCGGCGGCGGCTCGGCGGCCGGAGCGCGCGAGCGGGCGGTCTCCAAAACCGTGTTCGCGTACGTCACCGCTCTCGACCGCGGCGACGGGGCGCGCGTGTGCTCGCTGCTCGTCCCCGGCGCGCTCGAGACGGTCGAGCTGCCGTTCCGCCGCGGCGGCTGCGGGCCGTCGCTGAGCCGCTCGATCGGCTACCGCGATCCTCGCGGCCTGCCGGTATTCGGCGGCGCCGAGCTCGAGGGCGTCCGCGTGACCGTGAACGGAGGCGACGCACGCGCCGTCGCCACCGTGCGGACGACGTTCGTCGACCGCGCGCAACCCTCGATCGAGGACGACGTCATCTACCTCGTCCCCGATCGCGACCGCTGGCTGATCGCGAAGCCGAGCGCGCTGCTGTACCGCGCGGTCGGGATCGCCGACGTCCCACCGTCGGTTCTGGCGCCGCCGCGTTAGCGGTTGACGGACAGGATTTGCTGCTGCGGCAGCGAGCCGCTGATCTGATTGACGTAGGCGCGCTTCGCCCTCAGCGCCGTGGACCAAAGGGTCTCGTTTCGGCGCACGATGACGTTCTCACGCCTGTCGGCGCGGGCATAGACGAGCCGGCTTCCGTCCAGGCTCGGGCGACCGAGCTGGCCGGAGCCGCCGATTCTGCGCAGTGATCGCTCCCGGCCGAAACGCGCGGGATCTTCCAGCTCGAGTGCCCGCCCGACGCGATCCTCAGACACCGAGCGACTCCACGCGCGCGCGGTCCGCGCCGCGGCGCTGCGCCGTGGCGAGCACGCTCTCGAGCTGGGCGAGGTTGTTGAACGCCCCCTTGGCGAGGACGGTGCCGTCGAGGGCGAAGGCGACCGCGTAAGGACTGCCCGGAACCTCGAGCTCCGCCCAGACGTCGGCATCGGCGGCCTCCTCGAAGATGCCGAGGGCGAGCAGCGGGTCGGAGGCGAGCGAGGCGATCGACGGCCCGAGCGCGGTGCAGACGCGGCAGCCCGGCGAGGTGAAGACGGCGAGGCCGAGCTCCGCGTGGGGGCCGGCTTCGACCCGGCCGGCGAGCGCGACGATCGAGCCGAGCGGCGGGCCCTCCTCGTCGAGCTCGAGGGCCGCCTGGGGCCCGAGTCGCAGGCGCAGCATCCCGACCTCGCGGGCGAGCGCGAGCACCGCGATTCCGAGCGCCCCACAGAGGAGCAGGGCGAAGACGAGGCCGAGGCCGAGCCACTGGTCGGTCGAGAGCTCCTCCTCCGGCAGCAGCGGCAGAGCCGCGAACGCCGCGGCGAGGCCGAGGTTCCTGAGCACCGCGCCCCGGCTCACGGTCGAGCGGGCGCCGAAGCACGCGCACGGGGCACCGGCGCGCCCGCGCATCAGGGCCCCGGCCATCGTCCCGGCGAAGAGCGCGCAGAGCGCCGCGGCGCCGAGCATCGCCGCCTCGGAGCCGCCGAGCACGCCGGCGGCCAGGATCAACTCGGCGGCGATCAGGCCGATCCAGACGATCCACTGGGCGCGAATGTCGTCGACCCCGAAGGTCGCCATCGCGGCGCGGCTCGATCCCGGACTCGCGAGCTTCGCGAGACTGGCCCCCGCCAACACCCCCCCGAGGATGAGTCGCCCGGCTACCTCGAGCATGGCGTCAAGCTACCAAGCGACGTACCGCCTGCCGGCAGTGCGAGTCTCCTCCGCATGGCGGTGACCGACAGGGAGACATGGCGGGTTCGCGGTCGGCTCGGCCCGCCGCTTCGGCGTGGAGCGCTGGTCGGCCTTCCGGTAGCCGTGGTGTTCGCCGTCGGCCTGCCACGGGACACCGACGCCGCCGCCACCCTTGGCTTCGCCACGCTGCTGGCCGGGTTCATCGCCTGCGACGCCCCGGCTCGGATCAGGGTGATCTGGCTCACGGCGCTGGCACCCGTCGCCGGGCTCGCCGGCGCGATCGGGGTGCTGAGCAGTGAACCGGCCGCGCTCGCGGTCGCGGTGCTCGGACTCTTCGGCGCCGCGGTCGGCTACTGCTCCGCGATCTCCGCGCGTGCGTACGTCGCCGCGCTCACCTGCCTGCTCGGCATGCTCGTCGCGCAGGGCCTCTTCCTCGGTACCGAAGCGGCGCCGCGGATTTTCGCCTTCGCCACCGCGGGCACGCTGCTTCAGGCCGCCTGGGCCTCGGTCGTCTGGATCGGCTGGGATCGCAAGCGCGGGCGATTCGATCTCGCCGACGGCCTCCGGGCGGCTGCCCGGGCGTTCAAGGCCAACTTCGATCTCGCGTCGACGCCGCTTCGCCACGCGCTTCGATTCGGCGCGGCGCTGGGCGGAGCGGTCGCCGTCTACAACCTGATCGACCTCGGCTCGCACGGCTTCTGGATCCCGCTCACGGTCCTCTTCGTTCTCCGTCCCGAGCGCGGACTGACATTCGAGCGCCTGGCCATGCGCGCCGCCGGCACCCTCGTCGGACTCGTGCTCGCAATCCCACTGGCGGAGCTGATCGGCTCGGCGGCGCTTCCGGTCGCGATCGTGATCGGCAGCGCCGCCGCGGTCGCGTACGCGTTGCTGACCCTCGAGTACGCGGTCTTCACGACCGCGATGACCATGATCGCCATCGTCCTCGTACACGCTCTCGGCGAGCCCGCCCTCGAGGCCGCCGGCGAGCGCGGCGCTGCCACCGCGATCGGGATCGCGATTGCGGGACTGGCCTTCCTCGCCTGGCCCGCACGAGCCTCATCGCCCCGGGACTGAGCGCACCAAACGCCGCCTGAAAAGCCGACGACCCGGCTCGGCGGGCCGGGTCGTCGGAAACGCGGGGGTGAGGGCCAGGGCTACTACTTCTTCACCTTGACCTTCTCGCAATCGTTGGAGACCACGTCGATCGGGTCGACGGTTGCCTTGTCGTTGTCGCCGAGGCCGCACTTGACCTTGTCCTTGTCACCGTCGGCTGCCTTGACCTTGTCGTTGGCGCCGCCGGCGCGGATGTTGTCCTTGCCGGTACCGCCGACGATCTTGTCCTTGCCGCCCTGGCTCTGGACCTGATCCTTGCCCTTGTCGCCGTTGACCTTGTCCTTGCCGGTTCCGCCGCGGATCTTGTCGCGGCCGTTGCCGCCCTTCACCTTGTCGTTGCCGCCACTGCCCTGGACGCGATCGTTGCCGTCGTTGCCCTTGACGTTGTCGTTGTCACCGAATCCCTTGATCAGGTCGTTGTCGTCGTTGCCCGAGATCTTGTCGGGACCGCTGCCGCCGACGATCGAGTCGTTGCCGGCGTCGCCGGTCGACGAGTCGCTCCCGTTGCCGAGGTCGATCGTGTCGTTGCCCGGGCTTCCGGTGGCCTGATCGTTGCCGTCGGATCCGATGATCGTGTCGCTCCCGTCATCTCCATTCATCACATCGTTTCCGTCCTGCCCGTTGATGCAGTCGTCGCCGGGGAGGCCGGTGATGTTGTCGTTGCCGCCACCGCCGCGGAGCAGGTCGTTCCGCGGCGAGCCCACGATCGTGTTGTTGGCGTTGTCGCCCTGAACGCTGATCCCGTTGATCGTCGAGATCGTCGGGCAGTCGTTGTAGTAGTCGCCGTAGTCGTTCGCGGGCTTAGTCGGCACTCCGGCGGTGAGCTCGCCGAGGACGCACAGGCCGCCCACCTGACCCGGATTGGGAAGCGGGCCGACCTCCACCGCGCCGGTGGCGATGTTGAAGCGGTAGACGTTCGTGGTCCCCAGATCGGCGGACCAGAACGAGGTCCCGTTCGGATCGAGGTTGAGCGCGAACCAGGTGTCCTGGCCCGGCGCATCGTAGGTTGCGACCACGTTGCCGGCGCCGTCGAGGCGCTTGATGTTCACCGCGTTCGCCACCAGCAGGCCGCCGCTGCCGTCACCGGGAGGAAGCAGCCGGAGGCCGAACGAGGGCCGATCCGGGAGCACGGCGAAGTCCGGAAGCTGGGTGTTCGTCGCCGTGTCGTAACGCTTCACCTCGAATCCCTCCGAGGTGTAGAAGATGGTGTGCTGGTCGGCAGCGAGGTCGATGTGGTCGGAGCCTCTGTCCTCGACCGCAACGTCGAACGTACCGAGCAGGTTGCCGGCGGCGTTGTACTTGTAGATGTCCTGGTCGCCGTCGGCGTTGCCGATGTAGAAGTCGCCGTTCGCCGCGAAGCTGATCGACTCGGGATGGTTGCCCGGCGGAAGGTTGATCGTCTGCACATCGCCGTGCGGGTGCGCGTTCGAGAACTTCACCGCCTGATCGCCCTGAAAGTACGTCCCCCAGAGGTTGTCGCTGGCGTCGAAGCCACAACCGGTGCTGTTGCCCCCGACGCCGGCCTTGGAGATCGCCTCCTTGAACGTCCCACCGTTGCTGAAGATCTCGTATGTCGCGGGGTTCCCGGCTGAGCCGGCGAAGACATCGCCGATGGCCCATGTGGCCGCGTGCGCAGCGGCGCCGGGAAGCACGGCGAACGCCGCAATCGCGCTGATCACGATTGTCAGACTGCGATCGCTCCGACGACGCTCGTTCGATCCTGAACCTGAACCCACTTCGCACCTCTCCCGTGGTAGTTGGTACCTCTCCGCCCGTCCCCCTGTGCGCCGACCCTACCGCACCGATCGACGGGGGGTCAATACCCAACCACCTGGGATCGGTCGGCGCTCGCCTCGAAGGCCGAGCTACGCCGTCAGTGCCGACCGACTCAGTGGATCAGCCGATTTGGACCATGCGCTCGATCGGGACCTTCGCCCGCTCCGCGACATCGGCCGGGACCTTGATCTCGAACTTCATCTCCCGCAGCGAGTCGCGCAGCTTCGGCAGCGTGATCATCTTCATGTACTTGCAGAAGGCCATCCGGTTCGCTTCGATCAGCGTCGCCTGCGGCGCCGCCTGCTGCAGCGGATAGAGCATCCCGGTCTCGGTCGCGACGACGAACTCCCCGTCCGGGTTCGCCTGCACGTGCTCGAGCATCCCGGAGGTCGAGAGCATGTGGACTCCGTCGGACTCGACGTCGCCCGACGCGACGTACTCCATCGCCTGCGTCGAACAGCCGCACTCGGGGTGGATCAGAAACTCGGCGTCGGGGTGCTCTGAGCGGGTGCGGGTGATGTCGTCGGGCCGGATCCCTGCGTGGACGTGGCACTCGCCGTCCCAGACGTGGAAGCGCCTGTAGCGCTCCGGGTCCTCGGTCAGCCGCGTCTCGCGGGCGACGAATGAGCCGAGCCACATGTCCGGTCCGAACAGGATCTCGGTCTCCGGGCCGTGCTCTGCCCAGATGTGCTCGACCACCTGGACGGCGTTCGAGGAGGTGCAGCAGTAGTCCGTCTCCGCTTTCACCTCGGCCGACGTGTTCACGTACATGACCACCTTCGCGCCAGGGTGCTCGGCCTTCCAGGCGCGCAGCTGGTCGGCGTTGATCGAGTCCGACAGCGAGCAACCCGCGTCGGGGTCGGGGATCAGGACCGTCTTCTCGGGCGAGAGGATCGAGGCGGTCTCGGCCATGAAATGCACACCGCAGAACACGATCACGTCGGCGTCGGTGGAGGCCGCCTCGCGGGAAAGACCGAGCGAATCGCCCATGTGGTCGGCGACATCCTGGATCTCGGGCACCTGGTAGTTGTGGGCGAGGATGACCGCGTTGCGCTCGGCGGCGAGGGCGCGGACCTCGTCGGACATGCGTGCGATCTCCTCCCGGCTCAACTCCGGGTTCTGGCTCGGCTGAAGTGTCGGCAGCTGCTGCATAGCGGTTGCTCCGATCGCCCCCATCGCATCGAGGGGCATTGCCTTCATATGTTCGCCGGCCCGTGTCGGTTCGTCGACCGACCTCAAACCGGGCGAATGACACCGGGAAGTTTAGAGACTCGGATCCGCCGGCACAGAGCCTGAGGCATCCAGGGCCGCGATCGCCTCGAGCGCCTGCTCGCGGGTCAGATAGATGCCGAGGAAGTTCACCAGCCCGCTGGGCCCGAGCCTGGCGATCGCGGTCCAGGGAAGATCGAACTCGTCAGGGCTCGCCTTCCCGCGAACCCGGCTCGCGCCGGTGACGACGGCCCATTCCCCGATCTCTTCGTAGGACCAGCGCACGAGCTCCACGTAGCCCCACAGGTCCCCGAGCCGGGCGAACCACTGGCGAAGGCCTTCGTGGCCGTGAAGCGGCGGCCTGCCGATCTGATCGAGGAGCGTCGCCAGGCCGACGTCGGGATCGCAGACCCGGCGAGCCTCCTCGAGGCTCGCGGTCTTGAACGCGCGGACGAGGCGGCGCGCAACTTCCTCCTTGTAGCTGGTTCGCTCCACCGGTTGCCTGAGCGTAACTTAGGCGGATGCCGGAACTGCCCGAGGTCGAGATCACGGCGCGACGCCTTTCGGCTGCGCTCACGGGGTCCGAGGTCGAGTCAACGCTCGCTCCCGGCATGGTGGCGATGAAGACCGTCAACCCGCCGTTGTCGGAGCTCGAAGGCCGCAAGATCGAGGGTGTCTCGCGGATCGGCAAGATGCCGCAGGTCCACTTCAGCGGCGAGCTGACGCTCCTGGTCCACCTGATGTCGGCCGGGCGGCTCCAGGTCTACGACAGGCGGGCCACGCTCAAGGACCGCCGTTCGCGGGTCCTGATCCGTACTGCGGACGGCCGTGAGCTGCGCCTGCGCGAGTTCGGCACCAAGCAGCGTGCCTGGGCGAAGCTGCTGCCGTCCGATCAGGTCTCGGGCGACGAGATGGTCGCCACCCTCGGGCCCGAAGCCTGGCCCGCGCCGCCCCTTCCGGCGCTCGCCGAGGCCGTCGACCAGCCGCGCCACCTGCATCCGCTCCTCCGCGACCAGCGCGCGATCGCCGGCATCGGCCGCTCCTGGGTCGACGAGATCCTCTGGGAGGCGCGGCTCTCGCCGTTCAAGAAGGGATCCGAGCTCGAAGGCGAGGAGGTCGAGCGTCTCTACGACGCCCTCGCGATCCTCGGCACGGCGCTCGACCACTACGAGGAGGTCGTCGGCGATCGGGTGCCCGACAAGCTGCCGATGCCGCTCCAGGTCCATCGCCGCGAGGGCGAGCCCTGTCCGCGCTGCGGGACGGCGATCGAGGTCGTCTACTTCGCCGAGCACCAGACCAACTACTGCCCGGAGGAGCAGACCGGGGGCCGCGTGCTGAAGGACCGCAGGCTCTCCCGGCTACTCAAGTGAGGCCGCGTTGAACGACGACTTCCGCCGCGCGAATCCAATCCAGGCCTGCCGTAGCAAGCGCCGCTTCGAGACCGAACGCGAGGCCGACGACGCCGCGTACACAGCGCGCATGGAGGGCCGCGACCTCGGCATCTACCTGTGCGACATCTGCGGCGGCTGGCACCTGACCTCCCGGAAGGGACCGCCGGAACGCCGCGGGAGGCGCCTGTAAGAGCGGGCCCGGCGGCTGACCCGGCGCCCCCGGAGGCGAAAGCCGAGGAGGCGGGCGGAACGTTCGGTATACGCTCCGGCGCCCGATGCGGGCAATGCAGATCACCGACCTCTCCGGCCCTGACTCGGCGCTCGAGCCGGTCGAGCTGCCTGAGCCGGAGGCGTCGCACTTCCTCACCCCTGGCAGCGGCGTGCTCATCGACGTCCACGCCGCCGGCGTCTCGTTCCCCGAGGTGCTGCAGACGCGCGGCGAGTACCAGATCAAGCCACCGCTTCCGTTCGTGCCCGGCAGCGAGGTGGCGGGCGTCGTCCGATCGGCACCTGCCGGGGCCAGTGTCGGGCCCGGTGACCGCGTCGCCGCCTTCGGGATGCTCGGCGGCTTCGCCGAGGTCGCGGTGGCTCCCGCGCACATGGTCTGGCCGCTGGGCGACCTGGACTACGCCGAGGGCGCCGGCCTGATCCTCAACTACCACACCGCCTACTTCTCGCTCGTCACCCGCGGCCGGCTTGGCGAGGGCGAGTGGGTGCTCGTCCACGGCGCCGCGGGCGGGGTCGGCACCGCGACGCTGCAGGTCGCCGCGGGGCTCGGGGCGAAGACGGTCGCGGTGGTCTCCACCGACGAGAAGGCGGCGATCGCGACGGATGCTGGCGCCGATCACGTCGTCCGCTCCGACGGTGAGTGGAAGGACCGGGCGAAGGAGATCTCGGATGGCGGCGTCGACGTCGTCATCGACCCGGTCGGCGGCGATCGCTTCACCGACAGCCTCCGCTCGCTGCGCGGTCAGGGTCGCCTGGTCGTCGTCGGCTTCACCGCGGGCTCGATCCCGGAGGTGAAGGTGAACCGGCTGCTCCTGAACAACACCGAGGTCGTCGGCGCCGCCTGGGGTGAGTACGTCCTCCGGCACCCGGACGTCGTCGGCGAGGCGGGCGAGCGGCTCGCCGAGCTGATCGCCTCCGGACACGTACGGCCGCTGGTGGGGGCCCGCTTCCCGCTCGAGCGGGCGAGCGAGGCCCTGCGGACGATCGACGAGCGGCGCGCGACCGGGAAGGTCGTCCTCGACGTCCGCGGGCCGGGCTAGCGCGGCCGGAACGCGTGCCAGATGGAGGCGATGAGCAGGACGCACCCGAGCACGAGAGCAACTACCGCGATGGCCGGAGCTCCCTCGCCCCGATCGGCGTCGCCGCCGCTAACGCCTGCAGCGCCTACCGCGGGTCCGGCCCCGGGGGCGGGCTCAATGGCGAGATCGCTGGTGAACGCCGAGGGATCGGCCCCCAGGGCTTGGAGCTTGCTCACGTACGTGCCCTGCGCGAACAGCTCCGCGAGCTCCGGCGGCGGCTGCGGGTCGAGCTCGGAGAGCGGGCCGTCGAACGCAGTCGCCAACTCGCTCACGGTCCGCTCGCCGTCGGCGAGCACGTAAACCGTCAGATCGACCGGCACGGTGCCGAGCTGGGCGAGGCGCATCGGGTAGACGAACTTCTCGGTCGGGAAGGTGACCCGGAGCGGCTTCAGTGCCCCTTCGGCGCTCTCGGCGAGCCGGATCGCGACGTAGCTCCAGCCCTCCTCGACGTACTCGGCGAAGATCGGCTCCGAGCCCGGCGGCGGCTGATAGCCGTTGTCGGCGAGCCAGGCCTCGAGCGCGCGCGGGTCAGCGGCGGAAAGTCTCGAAACGTCGTATCCCCCGATCTCCTCTCGTCCGATGACGTCGACCGCCTCCGCTGTAGCGCCGTCCTCTCCCCCGCCGGGAGCCGCTCCGACGGCCTGAGCGAGCGCGGTCGCCTGATCGAGGTAGGCGAGCGGGTCGCCCTTCTCGATCGCCGCCACCCCGGGCTCCCCGGGCACCGGCAGGATCACGGCCGGCGGCTCGGGACCGTCGCTGACCAGATCGAGGCTGAGCACGATCTCCTCCGTGCCGTCCCCCTCGATCACCAGCGCCTGCTCGTCACTCACGGTCGCCTCGATCGCAATCCCGCACGCGCAGGCGCCGGCGGGAGCGCCACCGGGTACCACCACGACGGCGGCCGCCAGCACCATCCCCCAGCCGACCCGTCCGCCCCCGGAGGCGAAGCCGAGGAGGCGGGCGGAACGTCTGATCTCAGGCATTCGGTCGGACGTCACTTGCTCAAGTTGCGAATCACGGCTCGTCCAATCGTCAGCGGGTGGTTGACGAGGGTCGCGACGCGACCACGAACGGTCAACGGGTCATGGGCAATACCGAGCTGGCGCAAAATGGTCACGGCGTCGAAGTACACCCGCTCGCAGACGAGCTCCTCCTCTTCGAAGAGGAAGAAGGCGCAGAAGCGCATCTCGAACTCGCGGCCGGTTGGCGGCAGGCCGCGGAAGGAGCCGAGGTGGGTGCCCCGGAGCATCGCCTCGACGATCACGGCGTCGTCGGCATGGTGCAGGGCGATCAGCTCGTTGCGCTGGTCCGGAAACGCCGTGCGCGTTTCCTCGAAATATCGTTCGACCTCCTGCGCGCCGTCATAGACGTCGCCGGTCGCGATCAGCTCGTAGCGCGGATGGCCGAACGTCGCGATCGTCGCGTCGTACTCGTGCCGGTTCTCCGAGTCCATGTGCTCGATCACGAGCGCCTCGCGCTTCGCGCGGATCGCCTTCGTCGGCGGCATCAGCCGAGCCTATGGGATCAGTCGGAGTCGACCGACGCCAGCTGCCGCGATTGCTCGACCCGCTCGATCGCCTGCTCGACCGCGAGGAAGGCGTTGAACTCGTCCAGCAGACCGTTCGAGAAGTGAACGGCGTGGTGGATCTCGAACTCGATCTCGGTGGGGCTGGCCTTGCCCCGGCCCCGCATCAGCGCGTGACCGAGCACCCAGTCGTCATCACGGTCCTCCCAGTCGCGCGGAGTCGCGTCGAGGAACGCCCATTCCTCGTTCATCCGCCGCACCCAGGCGACGATGCCCTCGTGGCCGCTGAGCTCGACGCGCCAGATGTCGGTGAGCGGCGTCAGCAGCCGCACGTCCTCGGTGCACAGCGACGTCAACTCGAGCTCACGCCGCCGTGACGCGGCCTCGAGAAAGCGCAGGTAAGTCGTGACGTTTTCGGCTTCCCCCGGCCGCATCCGACCGAGCTACCCCCGGCTTGGATCGTTTAACCGCCTCGCCGACATTTCTCATGCCTCGACGAGCAGGCTCAGATCGAGCGCCGGAGCCGAGTGTGTGAGGGCCCCGACCGAGACGTAGTCGACGCCGCTCGCGGCGATGCCGGCAACGGTCTCGAGCGTCACCCCACCCGACGCCTCGAGCTTCGCCTCCGGCCGCCCGTCGTTGCGGCGGGCGACTGCCTCGCGCAGCTCGTCGGTGCTCATGTTGTCGAGCAGCAGCCTCTCCGCCCCGCTGGCGAGCGCGGCCGAGACCTCCTGCGGGGTTCGGCACTCGACCTCCACCGCAAGCTGCGGATGCGCCTCTCGGCAGCGCCGTACCGCCTCGCCGATCCCGCCCGCGACGGCGATGTGGTTCTCCTTGATCAGGATCGCGTCGTGGAGGCCGAGCCGGTGGTTGTCGCCGCCGCCGGCGGCGACGGCGGCCTTCTCCAGCACCCGCATCCCCGGGGTCGTCTTGCGCGTGTCGAGGATCCTCGCACTCGTCCCCTCGACCGCGGCGACGAAGCGCGCTGTAAGGGTTGCGATACCCGAGAGGTGGCCGAGGAAGTTGAGCGCCGTGCGTTCGCCCGCGAGCACGGCCCGCGCCGGGCCCTCGAGCGCCGCGACATCGGCGGGCACTCCCTCACGCCACTCTGCCTCCGCCGCCAGCGGCTCGAACCGCTCCGCACCGACCGTGTGGAACGTCTCGCGGGCGAGTTCGAGCCCGAAGACGACGCCGGGCGCCTTCTGCACCATACGCGCCCGCGCGCGGGCGTCCGCGGGGACAACCGACTCGGAGGTGACGTCGCCCGCCCCGAGATCCTCGGCGAGGGCGCGTTCGATCAGCTCCTTGGTTGCCGGGTCGATCATCAGCGGGCGCTGCAGAACGCGTCGCGGGTGGCACCGTAGCCGGGGAAGCGCACGGCGGTGATCGCGCGGGCCCAGGCGCTTGCCGTCGAGGAGATGGTCGCAACGACCTCGGCCCGTTCCGCGGGAGTCCGGGCGGCGAGCAGCCGTTCGGCGCTGCGCCAGGCTCGCTCTCGCCAGAGCTTCACCAGCTCCAGCACGCCGAGCTCCTCCGCCGGCACCAGCGGCAGGTCGAGGAGGCTGAAGCTCGGGTCGTAGTTGGCGGCGACGAACTTCTCGATCCCGTCGAAGACGCGCGCGTTGACCTCGTTGACCGCATCGTGGTCGGCCTTTCGGGAGGCGCCGTCCGGCGTGCGCAAGCCCATCCGTTCATACGCGAAGGGGAGGTCGTGCTGAACGTGGACGTTGGAGAAGAGCAGCACCTCCTGGCCGGCTTGGAGGTCTCCCCGCTCGGCCGCCTCGAACGTCATCCGCCATGCGTTCGTCAGCGGCAGCCCCAGGCGCCAACGGCGGAAGGCGCGGAAGTAGCGGTTGGAGAAGTTCGCGACCAGGTACGCCATCCAACGGCGGTCGGTGACCAAGGCGCCGGTGGTCGGCCCGCGCATGTCGGAGAGCAGGCCGCGGGTGATCTGCAGGTAGCTGTAGGAGATCACCGCACGGTGGTCGCAGGCCGCATCGAGTCGCTGCCACTGCGCCGCGAGGCGGCGCTCGAGCCGGGCGACACAGGCGACCGTCCCGGAGCGGCAGTTCTCGACCGGATGAGCCTGCACCTCGTTCGGGATCGCGGCGGGCGGCAGCGCCTGTGGCCAGGGGACGAGATCCGTGCCGAGCGCCGCCCCCTGCCCGCTTGCGAGCGGCGCCGCGACGAGCACGGCGAGGAGCACGAGCGGCCCGGCGATCCGTCGCACCCGGCTATCCGCCGCCCGCGGCCTGCAGCAGGTACTCGCGCACGAAGCCATCGATGTCGCCGTCGAGGACGCGGCTCGCGTCGCCGACCTCGTGCCCCGTGCGGTGGTCCTTGACCCTGGTCGACGGATGGAGCGTGTAACTGCGGATCTGTGAGCCCCACTCGGCGGCCTTCTGCTCCCCGCGCTCCGCGGCGAGCTCGTCGGCCCGCCGGCGCTCCTCCTCCTCGAGCAGCCTCGCCCGCAGCAACCGCATCGCGGTCGCCTTGTTCTGGAGCTGCGAGCGCTCGTTCTGGCACTGGACGACGATTCCCGTCGGGACGTGCGTGAGGCGCACCGCCGAGTCCGTCTTGTTCACATGCTGACCACCGGCGCCCGAGGCCCGGTAGGTATCCACGCGGATGTCCTCCTCGTCGAGGTCGACGTCGACGGCGTCGTCCACGAGCGGGGCGACGTCGACCTGGGCGAAGGCGGTGTGGCGACGCGACTGCGCGTCGAAGGGCGAGATCCGGACGAGCCGGTGGACGCCACGCTCGGCGGCGAAGAGGCCGTAGGCGTTCTCGCCCTTGGTGATGAAGGTCGCGGACTTGATCCCCGCCTCCTCGCCGGCGGACGCCTCCTTCATCTCCGCGTCGAACCCTCGCCGCTCCGCCCAGCGCAGGTACATGCGCAGGAGCATCTCGGCCCAGTCCTGCGAGTCGGTGCCGCCTGCGCCCGAGCGGACGGTGACGACCGCGTCACCGGAGTCGTACTCGCCGCTGAACAGGCGCGCCTCCTCGAGCTCGGCGAGCCGCTGTTCGACCCCGTCGAGCTGACCCTCGAGCTCAGCGGCGATCGACTCGTCCTCTTCGGCGAGCTCGGCCAGCTCCTCCAGGTCGTCGAGCTCCCCGGCGAGCCCGCGGAAGGTCGCCAGCCGCTTATGCGTCCGGGCATGGTCCGCGGAGACCTTCGCCGCGCGCTCCTGGTCGTCCCAGAAGCCGGCGGCCTGCATCTCCTCCTCGAGCTGGGCTATCTCCGCTTCGAGTGCAGCCGGGTCAAAGGTAGTCCGCAAGCAGGGTCAAGCCCTCGCGCGCCTTCGACAGGCGAGCGCCCACGGCCTCCTTCGAGATTGCCTCGGCCATACGAGGAGCTTACGTGGCGAGGCCGAGACCCCGCGACGGGCGCAGAACGGCTCGTGTGGAGCCGAAAGGCGCCCGTCGCGAGGGTGGGGGGTCAGCCTGCGGCGATGCAGGTGACCTGCGCGCTGAGCGTGACGACGCCACCGGTCGAGTTCTTGCCCTCGACGTACCAGCCACCGCCGGCGAACTGGGAGCTCGCGAGCGAGGTGTTGTTGGGGACGCCCGACCAGCCGCCGCCGCCGCCAATGGCGGACTCGCCGGCGTTGCAGACGGCGGTCACGTTGCCGGTCGCTCCGGCAGCGATGTTGACCTGCTTGGTGCGCACGGTGAGCGCGAGAGCACGCCGGGTCACGGCGCCGGTCTCGATGTCCTGCGAGGACACGCCGTTGTCGGCGATCTTGTCGGTGGTGATGATGCCCGGCTTCAGGTCCTGGTTCTCGATCGAGAAGTCGGCGATCTTGGCCGAGGTCACGGCATTGTCCGCGAGCTTCGGCGTGGTCACGGCCTTGTCGGCGATCTTCGGCGTGCGTGACGGCGTTGTCGGCGATCTTCGGCGAAGTGACGGCGTTGTCGGCGAGCTTCGGCGTCGTCACCGCGGCGTCGGCGATCTTCTGCGTGGTCACGGCACCGTTGCGGATCTTCGTCTTGCCCTTGCCGGCGGCGATCGCGCCGCCGGTGAGCGCGAGCACGAGCGCGATCACGCTGACGAGCAGGGAAGGCGACACGCGCCGGGGCTTCTGAGTGTTGGTCATCGGGGTGGTCTCCTTGGATTCAGTTTGGTTTCGTGAACCGATGACGCGAGTCTGCGCGCGCGAAGGCCGGGGGCACAGGGACCCGCGGGGTGGAGCTCGTTAGCCGGGCGGGTGGTCATCTCCACCCCTGGGTGGCGCCGTCAGTCGTGGGAGACGCCGGCGACGCGGGCCGCCTCGGCGCCGTCCTCGAACGGCTGCCAACGGCAGATGAGGCCGTGGCGAATCGTCGCGACGTAATGGATCCGCCGCTCATCGGCGACTTCGCCGGCGTGCTCTTCGACCCGCCAGACCCATTGCCGGCGAAGCAGGGCGAGGACGTGCGCCTCGCCCTCCTCGACCTCGTCGAGGACGAGGCGCTGGTCGAGGGCACCGCTCGGTCGCCGGGTCGCCCAGCGCCGCGCCTCCTCGCGGCCGACGACGAGGCCGCGGGTCGTCTGGATCTCGACGTCCTCGCTGAGGGTCCGCTCGAGCGCGTCGAGGTCCTCGGCGTTGAAGGCATCGACGAAGGCGCGGAGCAGCGCGCCGGACTCGCTCATCGGATCGCGGCGATCACGGCCTCGCGCTCGGCCTCGACCGCGGCCCGCACGCAGCAACCCTCGAGATGGTCGTCGACGACCCCGCACGCCTGCATCGCGGCGTAGGCCGTCGTCGGCCCGACGAAGGTGAAGCCACGGCGCTTCAGCTCCTTCGCCAGGGCCTTCGACTCGGGAGTGGCCGCGGGCACATCGGCAAGCGAGCGTGGCGCTGGTTGCGGATCCGGGGCGAACGACCAGACCAGGGCAGCGAGTGACTCGCCGGCGGCGGCGAGCGCCGTGGCGGCACGCGCGTTCGCGATCGTCGCGGTCACCTTCGCCCGGTTGCGCACGATGCCGGCGTCGGCCATCAGCCGCTCGGAGTCGGCCTCGCTCGTAGGCGGCGATCGCCTCGACCTCGAAGGCGTCGAAGGCCGCGCGGAAGTTCTCGCGCTTTCGCAGGATCGTGAGCCAGGAGAGCCCGGACTGAAAGGCCTCGAGCGTCAGCCGCTCGAAGATGTCGCGGTCGCCGGTGACCGGCCGCCCCCACTCATGGTCGTGATAGGCGACGTAGTCAGGCGACGACAGCCCCCACTCGCATCGTGGTTGGCCGTCGGGTCCGGCCGCTAGGCCCCGTGGCACTTCTTGAACTTCTTGCCCGACCCGCACCAGCAGGGATCGTTGCGGCCGATCTTCTCCTGCTCGGTTTTCACCACGGTGCCAGGGTTGACCGCCTCGCCGCCACCGTTGCCCGTGGCGGCGCCGGTGGACCTCGCCGCCGTCGCGGCAGCCGCGGCAGCGCCGCCAGTCGCGGCTGCGGCACCTTGGGCCTCCGTCAGCGCCGACTCGCTCGTACCGCTGCCGTAGGCGAGATTTCGCGGCGCCTCCTGCTCGCCGTAGACGTTCTCGGCCGCCGCCGGCTCGATGTTGACCTCGACGTGGAAGATCACGCGCGTGAACTCTTCCCAGATCGATGCCATGAGCTCCTCGAACATCGAGAAGCCCTCGTTCTTGTAGGCGACCAGCGGGTCGATCTGGGCGAACCCGCGCAGGTGGATGCCCTCGCGCAGGTAGTCCATCTCGTAGAGGTGCTCGCGCCAGCGGTTGTCGATGATCTGGAGGAGGATCTGGCGCTCGAGGTGGCGCATGATCTCGGGACCGAACTCCTCCTCGCGACGGTCGTAGGCGGCGAGCGCGTCCTCGATCAGGATGTCGGCGATCTGGGTGCGGCTCGAAGTCTGCGCGTCGAGCCCGGCGAGGTCAGCCTCCATCGGCCAGAGGCCACCTGCATGTCCCGCGAGGCCGCCGAGGTCCCAGTCCTCGAAGATCTCCCCGGGGGTGTAGGTCTCGACCAGGCGGGTGACGACGTCCTCGACCTCCTGGTGCGCCACGTCCGAGATGTCGCGGCCCTCGAGGATCTCGCGCCGGTACTTGTAGACGACGCGGCGCTGCTCGTTCATCACGTCGTCGTACTCGAGCACGCGCTTGCGGATGAGGAAGTTCTGCTCCTCGACCTTCTTCTGCGCGTTCTCGATCGTCTTCGACAGCATCTTCGCCTCGAGCGGGTACTCCTCGCCCTCCTCGTCGACGGGGCCGAGCCGGTCGAGGATCTTGTAGATCCGCTCGCCGGCGAAGAGCCGGATCAGGTCGTCCTCGGCGGAGAGGAAGAAGCGGGACTCGCCGGGGTCGCCCTGGCGGCCGGAGCGGCCGCGGAGCTGGTTGTCGATCCGCCGCGACTCATGGCGCTCGGTGCCGCAGATGAAGAGGCCGCCGAGCTCGCGGACCTTGTCGCCCTCGGCCGTGGTCTGCGCCTTGAAGCCCTCGGTCTGCTCTGCGAGCTCGGACTCCCAGCTCTCGTTCTCGGGCGTGACGCCGAGCTTGCGCAGCTCGTCGATCGCCAGCTGCTCGGGGTCGCCGCCGAGCTTGATGTCGACCCCGCGGCCCGCCATGTTGGTCGCGATCGTGACCGCTCCGAGGCGCCCTGCCTGGGCGACGGTCTCGCCCTCGCGCTCGGCGTACTCGGGCTTCGCGTTCAGGACCGCGTGCTCGATCCCGTTGCGCTTCAGCTCCTCGGAGAGCATCTCGGAGACCTCGACCGAGATCGTCCCGACGAGCACCGGCTGGCCGGCCTCGTGGCGCTCCTTGATCTCGCTCGCGACCGCCTTCCACTTGCCGCCCTTGGTCTTGTAGATGAGGTCGTTGTGGTCGCCACGGACCATCGGCCGGTGGGTCGGGATCTCGATCACCGGCATCTTGTAGATCTTCATGAACTCCTGCGCCTCGGTGAGCGCGGTGCCGGTCATCCCGGAGAGCTTGTCGTAGAGCCGGAAGTAGTTCTGCAGGGTGATCGTCGCCAGCGTCTGGTTCTCCTCGCGGATCCGCACGCCCTCCTTCGCCTCGACCGCCTGGTGGAGACCGTCGGACCAGCGCCGCCCCTCGAGGATGCGGCCGGTGAACTCGTCGATGATCTTCACCTCACCGTCGATCACCGCGTAGTCGTCGTCGCGCCTGAAGAGGCTCTCCGCCTTGAGCGACTGGATCAGGTGGTTGACGAGAGTCCCGTGCTCGGAGACATAGAGGTTCTCGACCCCGAGGAACTTCTCCGCCTTCGCGACCCCCGCCTCGGTCGGGGCAACGGTCTTGTGCTTCTCGTCGTACTCGTAGTCGTGCTCGGCCTCCGAAGTGTCGCGCGACTCGCCGAGCGACTTCAGCTTCGTCTTCATCTCCTCGCCCACCATCTGCTTCGCCAGGCGGGCGAATGTGTAGTAGGTGTCCGCGGCCTGCTCGGGGCGGCCGGAGATGATCAGCGGCGTCCGCGCCTCATCGATGAGGATGTTGTCGACCTCGTCGACGATCGCGAAGTGGTGGCCGCGTTGGACACAGTCCTCGAGGGTCGATGCCATGTTGTCGCGCAGATAGTCGAATCCGAATTCCGAGTTGGTGCCGTAGGTGACGTCGCAGCCGTACATCTCGCGGCGCTCGGCGGGGTTCATCTCCGACTGGATCACGCCGACCTTGACCCCGAGCATGTCGAAGATCGGCTTCATCCAGTACGCGTCGCGGCGAGCGAGATAGTCGTTGACGGTGATCACGTGGACCGCGTCGCCCGCGAGCGTGTTCAGGAACACGGCGGAGGTCGCAGTCAGCGTCTTCCCCTCGCCGGTCCTCATCTCCGAGATCGCTCCCGAGTCGAGCACCATCGCGCCGATCATCTGGACGTCGTAGTGACGCTGGCCGAGCGTCCGCTTGCCCGCCTCACGGGTGAGCGCGAACGCCTCCGGAAGCAGCTCGTCGAGGCTCTCGCCCTCCTCGCGAGCGCGGGTCCGCAGCTCGTCGGCACGAGCTCGGATCTCCTCGTCGGAGAGCAGCTCGAGCTCCGGCTCGAAGCGGTTGATCGTGTCGACCCGCTTCTCGTAGTCCTTGAACTTCTTCCCCTCGCCCATGCGAAGGGCGCGGTCGATGATTCCTCGGCCTGCCATCGCCTAGTCAGGGTACACGCCGTCTGGCAGCGCCTTAAGCGACCCCGAAGACCCTTTCCGGTCCCGCGCGGCCCTTGACCGCGAGCTCGATGCCTTCGTCGCGCGCGAACTCGCCACTGGCCCGCTCGAGCACCGTCGCGGTGGCGAGGACCTCGGGGCGCTCGTCGCGCGCGGCGACGCTCGAGAGACGGAAGGCGAGGTTGGCCGCGTCGCCGAGGACGATCGCCGCGGCGCCGTCGATCGATCCCGTCGAGGCCTCGCCGATCACCACTCCCCACCCCATCCGCAGCGGCTCACCACTCAGGTCACGGATCGCGAGCCGCTCCGCGACCTCCGCGACCAGGTCGCGCGCGGCGAGCGCGAAGCGCAGCGCCCGGTCGGCGCCATCGGGCAGGTGCTCGAGCTCCCAGAGCGCGAAGAGGGCGTCGCCGGCGTAGTTGCCGATCGCGCCGCCGTGGCGGTGAAGCAGCTTGCGCAGCTCGCCGAACAGGGTTCCCACCGCCTCCGAGAGCTCCGCGCTTGGCACCACCTCGGAGACGCTCGAGTAGTCGACGATGTCACCGACCGCGATCGTCATCTCAGCGGGGCGGACGAGCCGTGCAGTCATCGCATGCTCGCGGGGCGCAGGCGCGCCGGGCCTCGGCCGGTGGCGGAAGACGAGCGAGGTCCCGCCGATGATGATCCGGTCGCCGTCGGCAAGCAGAACCGGGGCGCCGCGCTCGATCCGCGAGCCGTTGAGCCTGGTTCCGTTCGAGCTCGTATCGATCAGCGTCGCCTCACCGCTACCTTCGTCGACGCGAATCTCGCAATGGTGGCGTGAGACCTCGACATCGGTGACGATCAGCCGCTGGGCAGGGTCGACCCCCGAGCACTCGCGGCCGATGAACAGGCGCGGCCCGACGTCGACCCGACGTTCCCCCGAGGGCTCATCGACGAGGACGTAGATCCCGATTGCCTGCGCGTTGCCTATAGCTGTCACCGACGAGCGAGGTTAAACGTGGTGGACGACCAGGATCGGCCTTACGCGGTCGATCGGGTAGCCCACGGCGTACGAAATCGTCCACGCAACAGCTCGCGGGCACTCACCCGCGCCGACCCCCGCCGGCGGTCAGGCCGTGCGGCGCAGGCCGCCGATCGCGCGGCGGGTCTTCGCCCGGGCCCGGCGCTTCTCGCGGTGGCGCTTGACCTGGCGGCGGATGTCCTCGGCGAGCTCGTGGATCGAGTGGAGCATCTCCGGCGATGCCTCCTCGGCGTGGAGCGTCGTGCCCTTGAGGTGCAGGTTGGCCTCGGCCACGTACCGGTCTCTGATCGAGGGGTTCTTCTCCTCGCGCAGCTCGACCTCGAGGTGTGCCAGCTCCGAGACCTGCTTCGAAACCCTTGCGAAGCGCTTGGTGACGTGGTCGCGAAGCTCGTCAGTGACCTCGGTGTTCCGGCCCCTTACCTCGATTCGCACGGCGGCTCCTTCCTCGTCTACGCCAGGCTGTTAGTGGATGCTACGCCCCGGCCGCCCCCGGGCCAAGGGCGCGGGCGAAGACGGCAGCCTCGACCTCGCGCGATCCCGCCCCCCGCAGCGCGTCCGCGCAGGCAGCAAGGGTGGCGCCCGTGGTGAGGACGTCGTCGATGAGAAGCGCCTGCTCCGGCGGCGTCGCCACGACGCGGACGGAAGGCGGCGTCGCCAGCCGCTCCGCCCTCCCGCGGCCGACCTGGCGGCGCGCATTGCGGCGCGCGAGGCACGGCAGCAGCTCGAGCTCGAGCGCGGCGGCGAGCCGCTTCGCGATCAGCTCGGCGGGGTCGAAGCCGCGGCGGCGCCGGCGAAGCGGCGACGCGGGCACGGGAACGACCGCGACCCCTTTGGGGACGGCGATCCTGCCCGCGATCGCCGCGGCCGCGACCTCGGCGAGGCCGATGCGGCCGGCGAACTTGAGCGCGGCGACGAGCTGGCGGGCCACCCCGTCATACGCGCACGCCCAGCTCACCCGCTCGAGCCCACCGGAGCCGGCGACGCCCAGCGGTCCGCGCCCTCCTCGCCCGGCGGACAGCCGCTCCGCGCACTGCGGGCAGAGCGAGACGCCGGACGCGGCCGCCGCGCCGCAGATCGAGCACCGCGGCGGTGCGAGGATCTCGGCGGCGAAGCGAACGGTGGCGAGCGGGTCCATCTGCCGAGCATCGAGCGGCGCGGCGCGCGAGTGGCGTTCGTAGCGTGCCGAGAGGAGAACGAGTTAGAGCTTGGTGGCGCCGTCCGCCCCGTGGCGGGCGACGATCGAGCTATCGCGCCCGGCGCGCTTGGCGCGGTAGAGCGCCGCGTCGGCGCGGCCGACCAGCGTGTCCGGCCGCTCCTCGCGATCCCACTCGGCGATCCCCGCGGAGCAGGATTCGCCGCGAGGGGTCACCCCGCGCAGCCGCTCGACGAGCAGCTCCGCATCGGCGAGCGAGCAGCCCGGGAGGATGACGCTGAACTCCTCGCCGCCGTAGCGCGCGAGCATGTCGTACGGGCGCAGCAGCCGCCGCCAGGCGTCCGCGGCGTCGCCGAGCAGGCGGTCGCCTGCCTGGTGGCCGCGGCGGTCGTTGTAGTCCTTGAAGTGGTCGAGGTCGAGCATCGCGACGCAGATGGGCTGGCCGTCGCGAGCACTGCGGGCGAGCTCGCGCGGTAGCTGCTGCTCCCAGTAGCGACGATTCGGCAGCCCGGTGAGGTCGTCGGTGCGCGCCATGTGCTCGAGCTGGCCGAGAAGGTCGGCGCGGCCGATCGCGACCGCGGCCTCGGCGCCGAGCAGGTCGATCATCGCCGACAGTCGGGGCGAGACGCCGCTGACGGCGTCGTGCCATGCGATCGCCAGCACGCCGACGGCGGCGCGGTCGCGAATCACGGGGTGCCACAGCACCGCCTTCGCACCCGCCCGGCGGAGGAACTCGCGGTCATCGGCATGCACGAAGTCGTTGTCCCCGACGAAGACCTCCTCGGCGCGGCTGTAGGCGAGCGCCGCCCCGGACTCGCCGGCCAGGCCGAGTCGCAGGTCGCCCAGATCGGCCCCGACCTCGGCCCTCGGCGCGAGGCCGTCGAGTCCGTATGCGGGCTCGAACAGGGCCGCGAATGGCGCGTCGGCGACCTGGCGAGCGGCCTCGCAGACCGCGGTCCGGGCGACGGTCGCGTCGACGCTGCGGGCGAGGATCCTGGTCGCCTCGGTGACCGCGTCGACGTCCGAGGCGCGGCCACCGATCTCGCGCTCGATCTGACCGCGGTCGCTGATGTCGAGCGCCACCGAGAGCCCGCCGACGATCTCGCCGCCGGATCCTTCCATCGGCACAACGCGGACCCAGAAGTTGCGTCCGTTGCTCATCGACTGGTACTCGAAGGAGCGCTGCTCACCGCGCAGGGCAGCCCGGTAGTGGGTCGTCATCGCCTGCTCGTGAACCTGCGGCATGACCTCGAGCAGCGTCAAGCCCTCGATCCCCTCGGTCGCCCCGTCGCCGCTCCGGGCCAGCGCAGGGCCACCGGCGAACTGGATGCGGAGGTCGTGGTCGAAGACGAGCACGGCCATCTGCGGCAGGTGATCGACGATGCGCCGGTGGTGCGCGACACTCGCGCGCTCACGTCCCAGCGCGATCACGGCGAGCAGGCAGACCGCTACCAAACCCCCCGCAAGGGCTAGATCCATGCCTGTCACAGCCTGTATTGAAGCCGATCGGCGGCCGCTGCGCGTCTTTTTTGGGCAATCCCCGGGGGCAAACCCTTCAGCCCTGCACGAACTACCCGAAGACCGCGCGCTCGACCTCACCGACGTCGGCTTCGCAGCCGATCACCGACGGTGCCTTGGCGAGCGCCGTGTCCGGATCCTTGAGCCCGTGGCCGGTGAGCACGCAGACGACGCTTTCCGGAGGCTCCTGCTCGGCGGCGACCGGCAGTCCATGCGCGAGGATCCCGGCGACCGAGGCGGCCGACGCGGGCTCGCAGAAGACGCCCTCACGGGAGGCGAGCAGATGGTACGCATCGAGGATCTGCTCGTCGGAGACCGCCGCCACGCGTCCGCGCGAGGAGGTGAAGGCCGCCATCGCCTCTTCCCAGCGGGCCGGATTGCCGATCCGGATCGCGGACGCAATCGTCTCCGGGTTCGCGACCGGCTCGCCGCGCACGAGCGGCGCGGCGCCTTCGGCCTGGAAGCCGTAGAGGACCGGGGCCACGTCGCGCTCGCCGAACCCCCGCGCCCAGGCGGTGACGTTGCCCGCGTTGCCGACCGGGATCGCGAGCGCCCCCGGCGGTCCGCCGAGCTCCTCGAGGACCTCGAACGCCGCCGTCTTCTGGCCCTCGATCCGGTACGGGTTGACCGAGTTGACGAGCTCGACGGGGTGCGAGGCGGCGAGCGCGCGGACGATTTCGAGCGCCTGGTCGAAGTTGCCACGCAGCGCGATCACGCGAGCGCCGTGGATGAGCGCAGCGGCGAGCTTGCCGATCGCGATCTTCCCCTCGGGGACGATCACGGCACCGCGCATTCCGGCGCGAGCGGCGTAGGCCGCGGCGCTGGCCGCCGTGTTCCCGGTCGACGCGCAGATCACCGCCTCGGCCCCGGCGCCCTTCGCCCGCGAGACGGCGACCGTCATCCCACGGTCCTTGAAGCTGCCGGTCGGGTTCGCGCCCTCGAACTTGAGCCAGACGGGGACGCCGACCCGCTCCGCGATCACCGGCGCCTCGATCAAGGGCGTCGAGCCCTCGTTCAACGAGACGATCGGATCCCCCGGCTCGAGCGGCAGCGCGTCGCGGTAGCGCTCGATCAGCGACTGCGGCATCGGCGGCACAGTAGATGATTGACTTCCAGATGATGAGGCTTCGATCTCTGGTCCTCGCGCTCTGCGCCGTCGCCGTGTTCGCCGCCGCAGCGCCGGCCGATGTGACCCTCCGCCCCGGAAAGCTGATCGTCTCCAACGGCGAGGAGGAGCGTCGCGCGGAGCCTGGGAGCTATTGCCTCAGCAGTGAGCCGGACGAAAGCGGCGGCAGTCAGAGCGTTTGCGCCGACACCCGCTTCCCGACGCCGCGACCCGGCTCGGGGCTCGCTGTGCGGCCGCGCTCGTCGCTGACGCTCGGGTACTTCGAGCGGGCGGGAGTTCTCGACGAGATCGAGAGGATCTCGGCCACACTGGTGCGGGTTCGCGCCAACCACAGCGTGCACGAGATCCGGTCGGGCTTCGACGCCAAGCCCGCCGGCGAGGGCGGCAGCCGGTGGACGCTCAGGCTCCCCAAGCGGCTCGAGCGTGCCAACGCGCTGAGCCTGTTCGTGCGCTTTGACGAAGGCGACGCGAGCTTCGTCGTCGGGCTGCGCCGCTAGCCGATCTCCTCCTCGATCACGCGTATCGCCCGTGGCTTGTCGCGCAGGAACGGGAGCCCGGCGATCTCGGCGTGAGCCGCGTAGAAGCTCGTCTCGGGGCACTCGTGGAGGACCATCACGAGGCGCGCCTCCTCGCCGAGTCCGCGCTGAACAACGCTTTGAACCGAGATCCCGTTGTCGCCGAGGATCTCGGCGATCTTCGCCAGCACGCCGGGCTCGTCGGCCACCTCGAGGTGGAGGTAGAACGAAGAGCTGACGTCGCGGATCACCTCGAGCCTCGCGCGCGGCTGATCGACGGGGGCGTCGCCGGAGAGGATCGAGACGAGGTCGCCGAGCACCGCGGTCGCGGTCTGCGGGCCACCCGCGCCGGGGCCGGACATCGTGATCTCGGTGATCGCCGGAGCCTCGACCATCACCGCGTTGAAGGGGCCGCTGATCGGCGCAAGCGGGTGATCGGCGTAGAGAAAGCAGGGGAAGACGCGGATGCTGATTCCGTCGCCGCGGCGCTCGGCGACGCCGAGCAGCTTCAGCGAGAGGCCGAGCTCCTTCGCGTACGCGATGTCGTCGGGCCTGATCTCGGTGATCCCCTCGTAGGTGACGTCCTCGAGGCTCACCGCCGTGTCGAAGGCGAGCCGGGCGAGGATCGCCATCTTCGCCGCCGCGTCCGCGCCGCCAACGTCCTCCGTCGGATCGGCCTCCGCGTAGCCGAGCTCCTGTGCCCGGGCGAGGGTCTCGTCGTACGTCGCGCCGGTCGCCGCCATCTCGGAGAGGATGAAGTTGGTCGTCCCATTGACGATCCCGAAGACGCGCGTGATCTCCGTCGCCGAAAGGCTCTCCTGGATCACCCGGATCACCGGCACCACGCCGGCCACCGCGGCCTCGAAGCGCAGCTGGACGCCGTTCTCGCGCGCGGCGCCGAAGAGCTCGTCGCCGTGCTGGGCCACGAGCTGCTTGTTCGCGGTGATCACGTGCTTGCCGGCCGCGAGGGCACGCATGACGTAGTCGCGCGCCGGGTCGGTGCCGCCGATCAGCTCGACGACGATCTCCGAGTCTCCGAGGATCTGCTCGAAGTCTCCCTCGCTGCGGCGAAGGACCCCTGACAGCTCCGGCTTCCGCCCCGAGATCGCCTCGATCTGAAAGCCGCGCTCCTCGAGCTGCGCGAGGAAGGCGCCGCCGACGGTCCCGCGGCCCAGGACACCAATGCGCGCGATGTCAGACGTCACGGCTCGTCAAATCCTCGTGCTTCTCGCGCCTCACGACGACCCGGGCGTCGCCGTCGGCGCAGAAGATCACCGGCGGGCGGGGGATGCCGTTGTAGTTGTTCGCCATCGCATGGCCGTAGGCGCCCGTCGCCGGGGTGATCAGCGTGTCGCCCTCCCGCGGCGCGGCGATCCAGGTGTCGCGGACGAGAATGTCGCTGGACTCGCAATGCTTGCCGGCGATCGTCACCAACGTGTCGGCCGGGGCGCCGGCGCGGTCGGCGATCAGCGCCTCGTAGCGCGAGTCGTAGAGCATCGGCCGCAGGTTGTCGGACATGCCGCCGTCGACGGCGACGTAGGTGCGCACGCCGGGGATCTCCTTCAGCGTGCCGACCGTGTAAGCGGTGATCCCCGCGTTGCCGACGAGCGAGCGTCCGGGCTCGACCAGGATCCGCGGCGAGAAGTCGAAGACGCGCTCGACCCCTCGAACCTTGACCTCGACGTAGTCGTCGATCGAGGGCGGCTCGTCCTCGGCGGTGTAGGCGATCCCGAGCCCGCCGCCGACGTTGAGCAGCTCGCACCATTTCGGGTCGGCGAGCTCGGCGAGCGCTTCGATCGTGCGCACGTAGGGCTCGAGCTCGAAGATCTGCGAGCCGATGTGGGCATGGAGGCCGACCAGGTCCAGGTTCGCGGCTGCCAGCGCAGCCGCGACCCCGCGCGCGGCCAATCCGTCGGCGAGGCCAAACCCGAACTTGGAGTCGAGCTGCCCGGTCTGGATGTAGGTGTGGGTGTCCGCCTTGATCCCCGGGGTTACGCGGATCAGCACACGCTGGCGGCGGCCGGCGTCGGCGCAGATCGCATCCAGCCGAGCGATCTCTGCGAGCGAGTCGCAGATCACGTGGCCAACTTCGGACTCGACCGCGAACCGGAGCTCGGCCTCGGACTTGTTGTTGCCGTGCACGTGTATCCGCGCGGGCTCGACCCCGGCCTTGAGCGCCGTGTGCAGCTCGCCACCGGAGGCGACGTCGGTGGAGAGGCCGGCCTCGTCGAGGAGGCGGTAGATCTCGGTGATCGGCGCCGCCTTGCTCGCGTACACGACTTCGAAGTTCTCCGACCGTGCCCTGAACGCCTCCAGGTACGCGAGCGCCCTTGCACGGATGTCGGACTCGGCGTAGATGTATGCCGGAGTGCCGAACTCGCGCGCGAGCTCGACCACGTCGCAGCCCCCGACCTCGAGCCGGCCGGCCTCGTTCACCCGGCTTCCGATCGGATATACGGGCGAGGCCTGGATCGGGTCGCCCTTCGCTTTCGTCTCGCTGGCCGCCATCGGGCGAGGGATTGTGACGCAGAGCGGCCAACCGGCCCCGCGCTCATCTACGGTGCGCAAGGCGATGAGCGGACGCTGGCTACCGGCCCCGAAGCCCCCTTCGGAGGCCGCCGAATCGGACGGGCGCCCGTACCTGCTCTGGCTCCCCGACTCGCCGCCGCCCTGGCCGGGCATGTTGATCCTCCACGGCGCCGGGTCGCGGAAGGAGAACCACGCGGATTTCGCTCGGCTGTGCGCGGCCAGCGGCTGGGCCGCGCTCACCTACGACCAGCGCGGTCATGGCGACGCGGCCGATCAGATGTCACCGCAGGCGGTGGGCGACGCCGGTCGGATGGCGTCGCTGCTCGCCTCGCGCGAGGGTGTCGACGCCAACCGCGTCTGCGTTCGCGGCTCGAGCATGGGCGGCTTCCTCGCGATCCACGCGGCGGCCGTCAGTCCGCGGCTCGCCGGCGTGATCGCGATCTGCCCCGCCGGCGAGGAGCACCTGCTCCGCGGCCTGCGACGCGGCGAGCTCGAGTGCCGCGCCGATGAGCGCGCTCGCGCGGATCTCGCCGCCTGGCTCTCCGAGCACGACGTTCGCGAGGCGGTCGAACTGCTCGCCGGGCGCCCGCTGATCCTGATTCACGCCCGTGGCGACGAGCGGATCCCGTTCGAGTTCTCCGAGGAGCTGCACGCGCGCGCCGCGGCGCCGAAGAAGCTGATCGTGCTCCCGGGCGGGCACCACCGATCGGTCCAGCACGACGCCGAGCTGCAGGCGACCGCGCTGCGCTGGCTGGCGCGGGAGTTGAACTAGCCGGCTACTGGCCGCCGAGGAGCTGGTCCGTGACGCCGCCCGGGCCGAGGAGGCCGTTGGTGACGCCGTTGACCGCGCCGGAGAGCTGATCGCCGAGGTGCGGATTGCCGAGCGCGCCGCCAACGTTGTTGAGCGTCCCGTTGACCGCCTGGTCGAGTTGCCCCGTGAGTCCGTTGGTCGCCTCGTTCAAATTCAGGTCGAGTCCGAGGTTCGAGGTGGTGTTGTCGAGGCCGTTGACGAGCCCGCCGACGGCTCCCGGCTGATCCTCGGCGGGCGCCGGAGGGACGACGACCGTGTCGCCCGTTCCCGGGTCGACGGTCGTTCCCGGCGAGACCGGGTCGCCCTGCGTGACCTCCGCGGGCGGAGCTCCCGGGATCGCGGTCGCGCCGACGGCGGCCGGCGCGGGCGCCGGAGCGGCGGGGGTCGGGGCTGCCGGGGCGGCCGCGACGGCCGCGGGAGCCCCGGCCGCGGCGGCGGCAGCAGCCTGCGGTGCGCCACTGCTCCGGACCTGAACGGTCGTCTCGGCCGCGCCCTCCTCGCCGCCCCCCGGGATCCCGTTGAAGGCAACGAAGGCGGCGAGTGAGGCGAAGACCACGATCGCGCCGGCGATCAGTGCTGTGGTCGCGGCGCCGCCGGCGAGAAAGGCGCGGACGTTGATCCGCCGGGCCTCAGTCGGTGCGTTCGTCGTCTCGGCGATTGAGGTCACGATTGAAGCTCCTGCTGAAGATGCCAGACGCGCCCGCGTGCGAGCGCATCACCCATGAATCGGCAGGCCCCGGGCGGACCTTTAGCGATTTCTTTGCGTTTCGTGGGCTAGAGATAGCCGAGCGGGTCGACCGCGGCGCCGTTGACCCGGATCTCGAAGTGGAGATGGTCGCCGAAGCAGCTCCCCGTGCAGCCGACGTAGCCGATCACCTCGCCCTGGCTGACGCTCGCGCCCTGCGAAGTCGCGTAGCTCGACTGATGCGCGTAACAGCTGGAGAGCCCGCCGCCGTGGTCCACGCATGTGTAGTTCCCGTACCCGCTCGTGTAGGCGGCGAGGATCACGTTGCCGCCCGCCATCGCACGGATCGGCGTCCCCGAGGGGACGGCGATGTCGAGGCCCTCGTGCATGCGCCCCCAACGGGGTCCGAACGGGGAGGTGACCGGGCCGTTCACGGGCCAGATGTAGCCGTTCGCGCCGCCCTGGATCGGGCCGGCGGGAAGCGTCGTCGTGCTGGTCTCGGTCGCAGCCTGGATCTGCGCCTGGATATCGCCCTGGATATCCGAGATGTCTCCCTCGAGCTTGTGGATGTGCGACTCGACCGAACCAAGCGCGGCGGCCTTCTCGTCCCGGGCGGCGTCGAGTTCCGCCTCGCGGGCCTCGAGCTGCATGCGGGTGCGCTCGAGCTCGGCCTCCTTGGCAGCGATCTCGTCGCGGGCCACCTCGATCCGGGCGACGGTCTCGCGCGAGTCGTCACGGAGGAAGCGCACGCGGCCGACGATGCTCGCGTCGCGCTCCTCGATCCGGCGCAGGTACTCATAGCGGTGGATGAGGTCGTCGAAGCCATCGGAGTCGAGAATCACCGTGAGCACGTCGGGCTCGCTCGAGCGGTAGATCGAGACGAGGCGCTCCCTGAGCACGTTGAGGGAGCGGCCCAGATGGCTCCTGAGCTGGTCGAGCCGACGCTTCTCCTCACGCAGCCTCGCCTTCACCTCGGCCAGCTGCTCCTCGACGATCTGCTCGCGGTTCCTGAGCACCGCGACCTCGCCGGCGAGCTGGTCGATCTGATCGGAGTACTCGTCGATCTCGGTCGTGAGGACGCCCTTGTGCTCCTTCTCCTCGCTCAGCTCCGCCTGCTTGTCGGAGAGCTTCGACTCGAGCGACTGCCCGAACGCGCCGCCGACCCAGAGCACCAGAACAAGGCATGTGGCGGCCGGCGCCACGAGTGCGCGCCTGCGATTGCTCGATCTCGGCATGTCCACGTTCATCACCTGAAGCTGCCGCCTGTGGGTCCCCTGCGACCAGCGACGGTAGCAATCAGGATGCCTATCCCAGCCTCGATCAGCGCCCCGCGCGGGCGCTGTGCAACCGGGTTTTCAGGCGGCGCTCAGGCTGCGACGGGCACGCTGGGCGCCTCGGTGGCGGCGCCGACGATCTCCGCCGCCGCGTTGAGCCGCTCGCGGTACTCGGCCGCCTGCATGCGCGAGACGACGAGGCGCTGCACCTCCGCGGTGCCCTCGAAGAGCTCGTAGATCTTCGCGTCGCGAAACCACTTCTCGAGCGGGCACTCCCGGCTCGAGGCGACCGGGCCGACGAGGTCCATGCAGGTACGGGTCACCCAGACCGCGACCTGGCCGGACTTGAGCTTCGACATCGAACCCTGACCGCCCGTGAGTGGGATTCCGTTGCGGCCCATCCAGGCCGCGCGCTGGACGAGCAGCCGGGCCGCCTCGAGCTCGGCGGCCATCTGGCCGAGGATCTGCTGATTGCCCTGCCGCTCGAGCGGCGGCCGGCCGGCGGTGGAGCTCTCGTCGAGCGCGGACTCGAACGGGTCCGCGTAGTGGACGCTGTCGTCCAGGTAGGCCAGCGTCCACTCATAGGAGGCCTGCGCGATCCCGAGCGCCGAGGCGCCGACGAGCGGGCGCGTGAGCTCGAAGGTCGCGAGCGCGTTCGACGCGCGTCCGGTGGACTCCCCGGAACGGGCGCGCTCGAGCTTGCGCTCGAGCTTCTCGACGCCGCCGAGGAGGTTCTCGAGCGGGATCCGGCAGTCCTCGAGCACGACCTCGGCGGTGTGCGAGGCGCGGATTCCGAGCTTCGTCTCCTTCTTGCCCTGGGCGAGGCCCGGGGTGTCCTTGGGAACGACGAAGGAAGCCTGCCCGCGATGGCCGAGCCCCGGATCGACGGTCGCCACGACGACGGTGACGTCTGCGATGCCGCCGTTGGTGATGAACACCTTGGTCCCGTTGAGCACCCACTCGTCGCCGTCGGGGCGCGCGGTCGAGCGGAGGCTGCGGACGTCGGAGCCCGCCTGGGCCTCGGTGACCGCGTAGGCGCCGAGCTTGATCTCATCGCCGAGGCCGAAGCACTCGGGGACCCAGCGGGCGATCTGCTCCGGCGTGCCCGAGGAGGCGATACCGGCGGCGGCGAGCCCCGAGCCCTGGATCGCGAGCGCGATTCCGGCGCACCCCCAGTGCATCTCCTCCGCGCCGATCACGCCTAGCTGGCCGTCGGCGTCGCTGCCGATCCGCTGAATGCTCTCGATTCCGCTCAGGCCCTGGTCGCGGGCGGCCTTCATCGCCTCCCACGGAGTCGACTCCTCGGCGTCGTGCTTCGCGGCGACCGGGCGGACGACCTCGGCCGCGAACTTCCGGCACTTCGCCTTGTAGGCGAGCTGCTCCTCGGTGAGCGCGAAATCCACGTCGAACCTCCTCGGGGTGAAAAGCTCAAATCGATTGACTGGTCAGTCAACCGACGTGCAGAGTACACGCGAAGTAGGACTTCACGCTGCAAGTGGATGGACCGTGCCGGCGCGTGTCGTAGCTTTCTCGGCTCGTGCTCTCCGGCCTCCGCTACTTCCTCGCCGACCTGCGCCACTGGCTTTGGGCGCACAAGGTGATCATTCTGCTCGTCGTCGTCCTCATCGCCGGCGGTGGGGTCGCGGCCTACCTCTTCGCTACCGCCGAGGACGAGGAGCCGAGCCAGATCGTCGATGCGCCCGCGCCTCAGGTGATCGTGCGCGAGGTAGAGGCGCCGGAGGAGACCGAGGACCTCGGGTTCCCGGCATTCGCGACCAAGAACACCACCCGCGTCGCGGGCGTCGATCCGATCGCCGACGCCGCGGGCGTCGCGCTCGCGGTCAATCCTTCGACCGGCGGGGTCGCCGGTCCGGGCGCGGTGACCCTCGTCGACGCCGAGGACTGGACCGGCGGAATCGCCGCCGCGTCGCTCGTCGCCGAACCGGTCGGCGCACCGATCCTGTTGAGCGACGGCGATCAGCTGCCCGAGCTGACCGCCAGCGCGATTCGTGCCCTCGCCCCCGCCGGCGCGCCGGAGACCGACGGGCGGCAGGTGTTCGCGATCGGGGACGCCGCGCGCCCGGCGGGCTTCGACTCGGTCGAGCTGGAGGGTGCGAACGCGGCCGAGCTCGCCGCGAGGATCGCTCGGCTTCGCGAACGGCTCGCCGGAAAGCCGGAGCAGATCGTGATCGTCAGCTCAGACGATCCCGAGCTGGCGATGCCGGCCGCCGGCTGGGCGGCACGCTCCGGCGATCCGGTGCTCTTCGTCAACGGGTCCTCGGTCCCGGCGGCAACCGCCGAGGCGCTGGCCGGCCACGAGGACACGCCGGTCTACGTGCTCGGCCCCGAGAGCTCGATCCCGAGCGCGATCGTGAAGGAGATCGAGGAGATCGGGCCCAAGGTCGAACGCGTCGGCGCCGAGGATCCGGTCGAGAACGCGATCGAGTTCGCCCGCTACTCGAACGAGGGCTTCGGCTGGAACATCAACGATCCCGGGCACGGGTTCGTCATCGCCAGTGTCGACCGGCCGCTCGACGCCGCGGTCGCCTCGCCGCTCTCGGCCAGCGGCACCTGGGGTCCGCTGCTCGTCACCGATGACGCGGCGACGATGCCCGACCCGCTGCGCGGATACCTGCTCGACCTGAAGCCCGGGTACGAAGACGACCCGACGCGTGCCCTCTACAACCACGTCTGGCTGATCGGCGACCCCGAGGCGATCTCGGTCGACTTCCAGGCCCAGGTCGACGAGTTGGCGGAGGTGACGCAGGTAAGGTCCGGCAGCGGCGACACTGCGCTCGGTCCCGCGCCCGGGACCCCGGAGTCGCAGCCCGATCCGGACCGCGACAACGACGACGAGAAGAAGCCCTAGGCGATGAGCGAGAGCGAACGACCGGATCGACTCAGTGGACGGGAGATCACCGTCGACGACATTCGCGCGCTCGCCGGGCCGTCCACGCCCCACTTCGCCCTGCAGATCCGCAACCGGATCGAGCGCCTGATCGCCGGGCTGCCGGCGGACAACCCCGTGCGGGTCGAGGGCGAGCGCCAGATCGGCCGTCTCACGCAGCTCGCCCAGCACTCCGGCGACCCCCGCGGGCTCGGCTCGATCTCCGAGCACGGGTGACCGCGCTCGAGCGTCTGCGGGCGACGCTGCGTGAGCCGGACGCCGAGCCGCGCGCAAACCAAGCCGGCTACGTCGACTTGCTCGACGGCGGGATCGACTCGACCGGGCTCGCGCAGAGCCTGATGGTCACGCGCCTCGTGCCCGCGATCTACGAACGCTACTGGCGCCCGGCGCTGACCCAGGCGGCGAAGGGCTTCACCGGTCCGGGGATGGCGGAGGAGGTGCGCATCGCGCGCCTGCTCCTCGGACTCGGTTCGGGCGAGCGGGTACTCGACGTTGCCTGCGGGCCTGGCAACTTCTCACGCGAGTTCGCCCGGACCGTCGGACCCGCCGGTCTCGTCATCGGCCTCGACGCCTCGCAGACGATGCTCGAGCGCGGCGCCGAGGAGAACCGGCGGGCCCGGCTCGACAACCTCGTTCTCGTCCGCGGAGATGCGGCCGCACTCCCGTTCGCCGACGCGAGCTTCGACGCGGCCTGCTGCTTCGCAGCCCTACACCTGTTCGCCGAGCCGTTCGCGGCGCTCGACGAGATGACCCGGGTGCTCGAGCCCGGCGGGCGGATCGCGCTCATGACCTCGGTCCGCAGGCAGCTCACGGTCAAACCGCTCAAGCCCCTGCTCGAGCGTTCCTCCGGGATGAAGCTGTTCGAGGCAGACGAGATCACCGGCGCGCTCGCCGAGCGCGGCTTCACCGGCATCCACCAGCGGCTGGCCGGCGTCGTCCAGTTCGTCGGCGCCCGGCGGCCCGCCTAGCCGGCGTCACCGCCGCAGTTGGTGAAGCCGAAGTCCGAGGCGCGCTTGTTGACGTCCTCGAACGCGGTGCTCGAGGTGAGCAACGCGGGATCGTCGGAGAGCTCGTCGAGGGCCGTCTGGAGCTCGGCGAGGAGCGCCTCGACTTCCTCTTCCTCGCCATCGGGCGGGGTCAGGGCGGAGATCCCGTCGTGCTGGGCCTGGATCGACGGAATCACGACGGCCTCGGCGAACTCGGAGACTTCCTGCTCGTTCTGCGGACCGGCGTCGCCGAACTGCTCGGCCGCCGCCGCCTCGATCTCCTCGTCACCCGTGGCGCAGATCTCGTCGCCCTGAGCGACGAACTCCTCATGGGTGAGCGGCTCGCCGCTGACCCCGGTCGCCCCGGTCGCCGAGCTCGTCGTCGACGAGGTGTCGCCCTCGTCGTCGCCTCCGCCACAACCGGCGATCAGCAGGGTCGCGCCAACGGCCAGTGCTGCCAGCGTTCTCGTTCTCACAGTGGTACCTCCCGTTGTCAGTCTCCGCACTCGGGCAAGCCGCAGTCGGCCGCCGGCAGCGAAACCCACCTTCGATCGCCCACGACCCCGGCGCCCGGCAGGGCGGCCGAGAGGGTCAGGAGCAGAACGCCGGACGCGAGCCCGCTCTTCACCCGTCGATCTTGACAAATCGCCCGGGAAGGGTCGTGAGCCGACCGCCCCTAGAAGCCGCACTCGCGCGTGCCGTAGGACTCGGCGAGGCGCTTGGCCCGGCGCAGACCCGGCGGCGGTCCGTCGGCGAGCGCGCGCGGGTCGCTCCCGATCTCCTCGATCCCGCGCTCGGTCGCCGCGAGGATCGCGGCCACCTGCTTCTCGTCGCCCGGCGGCGCGCCGATCGCACTGATCGCGCGCACCTCGGTCTCGAGCGCCGGGATCACCACGGCGAGCGCGACCCGCTCGACCTCGCGCGGGTCCGGTCCGCCCGGCTGCGTCGCGAGCTCGTCCGCGGCCGCCTCGATCCGCGCCTCGGTCGAGTGACAGATCCGATCGGCCTCGCGCAGGAACTCGACCTTGCCGAGCGGGTCGGCGACGACCGGCGAGTACCGGTCTTCGTCCTCGCCGCCACAGCCGGCGGCGAGGACGAGAGCCGAGAGCGCTAGACCCGCTCGATCAGCGTTCCGGTGCCGAGGCCGCCGCCGCAGCACATCGTCACCAGGCCGGTCTCCTTGTCGTCGCGCTCCATCTCGTGGAGCAGGGTCGTGATCAGGCGGGCGCCGGTCGAGCCGAGCGGATGGCCGAGCGCGATCGCGCCGCCGTTGACGTTGACCCGGTCCATGTCGGGATCGAGCTCGCGCGCCAGGCGGCGACGACCGAGGCGAACGCCTCGTTGATCTCGATCAGGTCGATGTCGTCGATCTTCATCCCGTTGCGCTCGAGGATCTTCCGCGTCGCCGGGATCGGGCCGGTCAGCATGATCACCGGGTCGACGCCGACGGTGGTCTGGTCGACGATCCGCGCGCGCGGCGTGAGCCCGAGCTCCTCGGCCTTCTCGCGCGTCATCAGCAGCACCGCGGCGGCGCCGTCGGAGATCTGCGAGGAGTTGCCGGCGGTGACCTTGCCGTCCTCCTTGAACACCGGCTTCAGCTGCGAGAGCGTCTCCACGTTCGAGTCCGGGCGGATGCCCTGGTCGGTCGTGTAGGTGTCGCCGTTGACCTGGAACGGGATCATCTCGCGGTCGAAGCGGCCCTCCTCGGTCGCCCGCGCGGCGAGCTGGTGCGAGCGGACGCCGAGCTCGTCGAGCTCCGAGCGGGGGATCTCCCACTTGTCGGCGATCATCTCCGCCGAGATCCCCTGCGGGACCAGGTTGTAGCGCTCCATCAGCTGCGGGCTGAAGGCGAAGCCGTGCTCCTTCTGGACCTCGAGCGAGTCGGCGAAGGAGATGTGGCCCATGTGCTCGACACCGCCGCCGATGACGACGTCGTGGACGCCCGAGGCGACCAGCGCTGCGGCGAAGTTGATCGCCTGCTGGGCCGAGCCGCACTGGCGGTCGACGGTGGTCGCGGGGGTCTCGATCGGCAGGCCGGCCTCGAGCCAGGCGTTGCGGCCGATGTTGATCGCCTGCTCGCCGAACTGCTGGACGCAGCCGGCGACGACGTCCTCGACCTCGGCGGCGTCGATGCCGGCGCGGTCGATCAGCTCGCGTACGTCTTGGCGAGCAGGTTCGAGGCGTGGGTGTCCTTGTAGTAGCCCTTCTCCGGGTGGCCGCGGCCGACCGGGGTCCGCACCGCCTCGACGATCACGACCTCGCGTCCTCAGAACTTCCCGTTACCGGCCATCAGTTCCTCCGATCAGTAAGTTTTGTGATGGAACTCATCCTACCCCCTGGTCGCTTCCGACTCAGCCACTCCCGGCGGAGTCCATCCGGGACCTCTGAAGATCACCCCGAGCTTGTCACGCCAGCGCTTCGCGCGCTTGATGTCGTGCCACATCGCGATGTACTCGTGGAAGGCCACTCGCACCGGCCGGAACGTCCGCAGCTGAGTGGTCAACCCATAGCGGACCCGCTCTCCCTCCGGCTCGTACGTGCCGAAGAGGCGGTCCCAGACGATCAGGATGCCACCGTAGTTGCGGTCCAGGTACTGCTCGTTGGTGCCGTGGTGAACCCGGTGGTGCGACGGCGTGTTGAAGACGCTCTCAAACCAGCGAGGGAGCCTGCGGATCTTCTCCGTGTGGATCCAGAACTGGTAGATCAGCGACCAGGCCTGGGCGAGAAGCACCATCCACGGCTCGAAGCCGACGAGCGGCAGCCAGAGCCAGAACGGGAAGTAGGTCATCGGCACCCATGTCTGGCGCAGCGCGGTCGAGAGGTTGTAGTGCTCGCTCGAGTGGTGGACGACATGGCTGGCCCAGAACGCGCGGCTCTCGTGCGAGACGCGGTGAAACCAGTAGTAGGAGAAGTCGTCGGCGAAGAAGAGCAGGACCCAGACCCACCAGTCGCCCGGGTCGAGCCGTAGCGGGGTGAGCTCGTAAATGGCGACGTATGCCGCCAGGACCACGAACTTCCAGCCGAAGTTGATGGCGACGTTGCCGAGCCCCATCGTGAGACTCGTGCGGGTGTCGCGGGGGTCGTAGCCGATCAGCCCCTCGTTCTCGGTCCGGACCTGGCGGAACGAGAGGTACTCCAGCACGAGCAGCAGGACGAAGAACGGGATCGCGTAGTAGAGGACCTCGGCCACGGTCGCTGATTATCCGATCTTGAGCGGCTCCGATGTCGACGCCGTGCACAGCTCGACCGGACCGTCGGGTCCGAACGCCGTCGGGAACGCGCGCCCGACCGTCGCGTAATAGGTGCCCCGTCCCGGGTTCGAGATCTTGAAGAACGAGTCGGAGAACTTGCCGACCCTGCGGTCGCGGCCGTTCCGCTGTTCGTAGACGGTGACCTTGCCGCCGGCCTTCGACTGACAGATTCGCGCGGTCGACTGGCGATACCCCGCCAGCGACTCCCCGGAGACCTGATTGACGCCTGCGCGCCCGGTCAGCTTCTTCCCGTCCTCGCTGTAGCGGAGCTTGAGCGTCCGCTTGATCACCGGACATCCGCTCGAATGGGTGCCGAACGTCCTGGCGCAGCGGTCCTTCCGGTCTCCCAGCTTGTCCGCATCGACGTTCGCCGGCCCGTCACCGACCTGGTAGCGAGCGATCGTCGAGAAGTCGTAGAACTCCTCGACGTACACGAGGCCACCGACGACGATCTTGCCGTCGGGCCCGAGCGCCATCGCGTTCGCGTAAGCCGGGTAGCTGCCGAGGAACGCGGTCCAGGTGAGCCCGTCCTCGCCGAAGCTCGGGTCGAGGGTGCCGTTGCTGCCGAAGCGGGCGACGAGGAAGTCGAGGCCACCCCCCGCAACGACGATCTTGCCGTCTGCGGTCAGTGAGACGCCGACCGCCGAGCCCTCGATGCCGCCCGGGCCGGCGGCCGTGGTCTTGCCTGCGGTTCCGAACGACGGGTCGAGCTCTCCGTTGGTGCCGTAGCGGGCGAGCGCGAAGCTCGAGCAAGTATCGCGGCCGCACTTGCTCGAGGTGGTGCCGCCGACGACGATCCCGCCATCGGGCTGGATTGCGACTCCGCTAGCGGCGTCGTCTGCGCCAAAGTCGGTCGTCTGGACCCCGTCACCGGAGAACCCGGCGTTCGCGGTGCCGTCGGGGTTGAGATTGCCGATCGCGAAGTCGGGGCTCGCGCCGCCACTCGAGCCAACCAGGACGATTCCGCCGCTCGCGGTGAGGGCGAGGTCGGTCGACACCCCGCCGAGGCCAGCCTCGATCAGGCCGTCGCCGCCGAGCGCCGGATCAGACCCGCCACTCGGAAGAAGCCTTGCGATCTGGGTGCCCCCGGCCCAGTCGACAGCGGCGACGATGCGGCCGTCGGCTTGGACGGCAACGCTCTTGCCCGCGTTCTCCGAGAGGAAGCCGGTGCCTGGAAGCGGAATCGTGGCGGTTCCGGTTCCGGCGAACGAGGGGTCGAGCTCGCCGTCGGGCGTGAGACGGGAGACGACCAAGGCCTCGGTCTTCGCGTCGAAATTTCGCCTGGTTCCGATGACCACGATCTTGCCGTCGGGCTGCAAGGCGAGATCTCCGAAGTCGACCTCACCCCCGCTCGTGCCAATCGACGCGCTGCCGTCATCCTTGCCGTCGCCGAAGGGCTTGTCGGCCTTGCCATTCGCATTCAGCCGCGCGATGCTGGAGCCACCGAGGACGAGCACCTTGTTGTCGGCTTGGACGGCAAGCGACTCCACCGAAGGGCCGCCGACGATCTTCCCCTGCTTGGCGAAGGTCCGATCGAGGTCGCCCGGGCGGCCCTCCGCCGCAGCGCACAGCAGCCCCGCCGCTCCGACGACCCCAACAACCGCAACCGCCCGCCGTGCGAACCGTCCCGACATCTACGCCCCCTCGCCCCCGGCCCTGCGGCCGCTTTATTGAACGCGCCCAGTGTCCCCGGTGGGCGGCCTCGCGTCAACTCCCGAGTGGCTGATCGCACTGGGCCACCAGTTGCGTTCGCCGAGCTTGAACGCGATCGACGGGACGAGGAAGGTGCGGACGAGGAACGTGTCGACGAGGAGCCCGAAGGCGATCGTGAAGCCGATCTGGAACAGGGTCTCGAGTGGCAGCGCCATGAGCGCGCAGAAGGTGCCCGCGAGAATCAGGCCGGCGCTGGTGATCACGCCGCCGGTGCGCTCGAGCCCGGCGATCACGGCCTCCTTGGTCTCCTGGCGCTCGGCCTCTTCGCGGATCCGGCTGATCAGGAAGATGTTGTAGTCGACCCCGAGCGCGACGAGGAAGATGAAGGCGAAGGTCGGCAGGCCCGGGTCGGAGTCGGGCTGGTTGAAGATCTCGGTGAAGATCAGGGTCGAGGCGCCGACCGCGAAGGCATAGGAGAGAACGACCGTCGCGACCAGGTAGAGCGGCGCGACGACTGCGCGCAGCAGCACGCAGAGGATGATGAAGATCACCGCGAGGGTCAGGGGCACGATCAGCTTCGCGTCCGACTTCAGCGTCTCCGAGGTGTCGTAGTTCTCCGCCGTGAGCCCGCCGACGAGCACCGTCGGCTCGGACAGCGAGAGCTTCTCGGCCTCGGCCTGCGCGGCGCCCCTGGTCGCGTCGCGCAGCCTCGGGATGGTCTCGTTCGCCTCGTCGGAGAATGGGTCGGAGGCCAGCGTCGCCTCGACCCGGACGAGCTTCCCGTCGGCTGAGAAGCCGCCGGGGCGTACGGCCGCCACCCCCTCGGTCTCCTCGGCGGCGTTCGCGACCTGCTGGACGACGACGGTCGAGGTGAGGATCGTCGTCGCCGCGGTCCGGCCCGGCTCGAGCGCGGCCTCGATCAGCTCCTGGCCCTCGACCGACTCCGGCGGGTCGCGGAAGCCTTCGCCGAAATCGACGATCCCGCGGTCCTTGAGGTTGCCGAGCGAGCCGAGGAGAAGGATCCCGACCGTGACCAAAAGGGCGAAGTTCGGGTTGTCGTGGACGAAGTGGCCGATCCGCCGCCAGATCCCGTGCGGGGCGATCTGGTCGGTGCCGCGGCGGGGGATCGAGGGCCAGAAGGCATTGCGGCCGAGCGCCGAGAGCAGCGCCGGCAGGAAGGTGAGCCCGGCGAGCAGCATGATCCCGATCCCGAGCGCGAGCACGGGGCCCATCGTCTGCGTCGCCTTGAAGTCCGCGAGGGTGAGTACGAGCATCGCCGCGAAGACGGTCCCGCCGGCGGAGAGGATCGCGGGCGCGGTGCGCTCGGTCGCATGCGCCATGGCCTCGTGCTTGTCATCGAAGCGCCGCAGCTCCTCCCGGTAGCGGGACACGATCAGCAGGCAGTAGTCGGTCCCGGCTCCGAACATGAGCACGATCAGGAGACTGGTCGTCTGCCCGTTGACCTCGACGGCGCCGGCCTCGACCAGCCCGTAGACGGCGGCGGCGGCGATCCCGTACGCGACCGCGACGACGAAGAGGGGAACGAGCGCGACCACGGGCGAGCGGTAGATCGCGAGCAGGAGGACGAGGACGAGCGAGACGGTGACGAGCAGGAGCGTCGTGTCGATCGACTCGAAGACCTCGATCGAGTCGCTGACGATCCCGGCGACGCCGCTGACGTACGCGCGCAGCTCGCCGGCGGGCGCGTCGTGGTCGGGCGCGACCTCGCGGATCGCCTCGACGTTGTCCTGGATCAGGTCGGAATCGGTCGTGTTCGTGCGGACGAGCAGGATCGCCGTCGAGCCGTCCTCGGAGACCGCCGGGGGTGCGGACTCCGAGTCGGCCTCGCCGCCGGGATCCGCCTCGGCGACCGCCTCGGAGGCCTCGGGCGACGTCGGGTCGGGCTGGAGCTTCTCCGCTCCGCAGACCGGCCCGCCGAACGGGTCAACGATCGTCAGTACGCCGGTGAGGCCCGTCGGCGCACAGTCGGCGCGCGGGTCGTGGCCGCCGCCCTCGAGCCCGGCGAGGACGAGCGCGTCGGCGCTGATTCGCGCCCTGTCCGCATCGGTAAGGCCGCCCTCGCGCTGATAGACGACGAGCGCGTCGAGCTCCCTCCCGTCCGGGAAGAGCTCCGTGTCCTTGAGCAGGTCGTCGACCTCGGTCGACTCGGCGTTCTCGGGCAGGAACGCCTCGTTCTCGTTCGTCGTCGCGTCCTGGAGCTTGGGCTGGAATCCGAACAGGGCGAAGCCCAGCAGGACCCAGAATGCGATCACCAGCCACTTCGATCGGCGGCCAGTGGCGAAGCTCGAAATGGCTCGGAGCACCGGCGCGTGATAGTAACCCGCTCCCAATGACCCCTTGTGTGACGAACCGATGAGCGGCTACGAGCGGCCGGCGATTGCGGGCAGCGGCGTGATCGCCTGCGGCCTCGCCGCCTGCGCGACCCAGATCAGCGAAGTCCGTGTGCTGGCGCGGAGCGACGCGTCCGCGTGGAAGGCCGAGGAGGAGGCGCAGGCGCAGGCCCGCAAGCTCGACGGTGGCCATCCCGCGCGGATCAAGGTGACGACCGATCCCGCTGACCTGGCGGACCGCGACCTCGTGGTCGAGGCGATCGTGGAAGACCCCGAGGCCAAGGGCACGCTGCTTCAGACGCTCGCCAGCGCCGTTCCCGATGCCGATCTGGCAACCACGACCTCGGCGCTCTCGGTCGACGATCTCGCCGAGCGCGGCGGCGTCGCGAACCGCCTCTTCGGCCTCCACGTCTTCAACCCCGTGACGCGGATGGAACTGGTCGAGCTCTGCATCCCGGCGGCCGCCAGGGAGCGCGTCCACGATCGCGCGCGGGCGTTCACCCAGGCGATCGGCAAGACCCCGGTCGACGTCCCCGACCAACCCGGCTTCGTCGTCAACCGCCTCCTCTTCCCCTATCTGTTCGAGGCCGTGCGGCTGATCGAGCAGACGCACATGGAGGCCGTCGACGTCGATGCGTGCATGACCCTCGGCACAGGCCATCCGATGGGTCCGCTGAAGCTGCTCGATTTCGTCGGCCTAGACGTCTCCGCGGCGATCGGCGCGTCGCTTCACGCGGACTCGGGTCGGGACTCCGACGCCGTCCCGGCGCTGATCCGCGAGCTGATCGCCGCCGGCAAGCTCGGCCGGAAGTCCGGTGCGGGCTTTTACGAGTACGGCTGACGCAGCGCCGGCGGGGGACGAGCCTTCGACGCCCCTGAATCACCCGTGTGAGCGCGGCGGAGTTCCGTCCGTGTGCGCGCGTAGCGTGCCTGATCCAGACGTCGACCCAGGGGTAGAGATGTGGGTCACCAAGTTCACCGATAAGCAGCTTGAGGTCCTGAGGGCGATGCTTCGCTCCGAGGAACATCTCGGTCCGGCGTTGAGGGGAGCGCTCGAGGCACTTGAGCTGGCACGCTGGGACGAGCTCCCGGAGGCTGCCCTGCCATGGCAGACGGTCGCCGCCGAGGCGCGGCGCCAAGGCGTCTCCGAGGCCGAGGTCGTCTGGGACCTCTGCGGGCGCCACCGCGAGCCGGCGGCCCCGCGTAAGAGCAGTGCGGCCTAGTCCTCGGCTGCGTCGTCGCTGGGTTCGGTCAGGACGCGATGCTCCGCTGTGACCGCGTGGATGCGGACGGCGACGATCCGGTTCTCGCGCACCGACTCGACCCGTAGCTCGTAGCCGTCGGCGAGCACCTTGTCGCCCCGCTTCGGTAGCCGCCCGAGCTTCGAGAAGACGTAGCCGCCGATCGAGTTGAAGGCGTCGGTCGCGACCGGGAGCTCGATTCCGGCGTCCTCGAGGTCGCCGAGCGGCACGTGCCCGCGTACGTACCAGTCGCCGTCCGTGAGGCGCCGCAGGGCCGTCGCCCGGGCGTCGGTCTCGTCCTCGATCTCGCCGACCACCTCCTCGAGGATGTCCTCGATGGTGACGATCCCGACCGTGCGTCCGTACTCGTCGGAGACGATTCCGAGCGAGCTGCGCTGGCGCTGCAGCTCGGCGAGCAGATCGTCGAGCGGCTTCGTCTCCGGGAACACGGGGACATCGCGGATCGCCGGCTCGAGGGTCGAGTCGGGACCGGCGTTCATGTAGAGACGGATCAGGCTGTTGTTGTGGACGACGCCCCGGACTCGGTCAGGGTTGTCATTCTCGATCGCGACCAGGCGCGTGTGCCCGGAGCTGACGCAGCGGCGAAGCGCCTCCTCCACCGGCTCGTCGGCGTTCACGGTGACGACCGCCGGAATCGGCGTCATCACCTCGCGTGCCTCCTGCTCGTGCAGGTGGAAGACGCCGCCGAGCATTCCCGCCTCACCCGGATCGAGCGTCCCGCCGCGGGCCGACGTCTGGATGATCTCCCGCAGGTCGGCGCCGGTGTGCTTCTCGTTCAGGTCGCGGGGATCGACGCCGAAGAGGCGGACGATGGCGTTCGACGCGTTGTTGAGCAGGTAGGTGAACGGCGTGCTCAGGGCGCGGAAGACGTTGAGCGGGCGCGAGAGCACGCGCGCGGTCGGCTCCGCCTTCGTGATCGCGAGCATCTTCGGAACCTGCTCGCCGATCGTGATGTGGAGCGTGGTCGCGATCGAGAACGAGATCGCGATCGCGACTCCGTGCGCGCCGGCGCTGTCGCCGAGCAGCGGTTCGATCAGGTCGGCGATCGCGGGCTCACCGAGGAAGCCGATTCCAAGCGAGGCGAGCGTGATCCCGAACTGGCACGCGGAGAGGGTCTCGTCGATCTTGTCGAGTTGCTCGAGCACCTCCTCGGCACCCGCCTCGCCCTCCTTGGCGAGCGCCTCGATCCGCCCGGCGCGGCTGCGCACGAGCGCGAACTCGGCAGCGACGAAGAGCCCGTTCAGGATTACGAGAAGGACGAGAAGGAAGAGGAAGAGGACCGTCATCGGGTGCGCGGCGCGCGCGCGACCGTCACCGCCGGGTGAGCCGCGGATTCAGGCCAGGTACTTCGAGGCAGGTCGTCGTCCATACGGGACGGCCGAACGGTAGCAGCGTCCCCCGGCGCTGCCGAAAAGGGGGAGAGCCCGACCGCCGAGAATGGCGCTACCCGGTGTTATGCACCAACTCGAGCCAGCTCGGAAACCGCGCGATCTCGTCGCGGTCATGACACGGCCGTGCCTCTCACATATCGCGCGAAGCCACGGTCGCCGATCAGCTACCTGCCGGCGATCTCCTCGATGAACTGCACCGACTCGTCGACCGGCGGCAGAGCACGGATCGCGTCGGCGACGCGAACAGCCCCCCGTCGATAGGTGGGGTCGTGGAGGACCGAGGTAACAGCTCGGGCGAGCCCACCGATCGTCGTCGGTCCCGGTAGGTCGAGAACCTTGCGCTCGCTGGCGTCGTCTGCGACCGTGATCCCGGCGCCGGCGCGGGCGACGGCTTCACCGTTCGCCCACTGGTCGGTGCTGAAGAGGGGGAGAACGACGAGGGGCACCCCGTGGGCGAGCGCGCCGAGCGTGCTTCCGAATCCGCCGTGGCAGACGATCACATCGGCGCGTCGGGCGACGTCGGCGTGTGGGACCCAGGTCTCCACGCGTACGTTCGAGGGCACCTCCCCGAGCTCCGCGATCTCCCGCTCGGCGTCGCCAACCGTGAGCAGAATCCGGATCGCGAGCGGCGCCAGGGCCTCGATCGCCGCGCGGTAGAGGGCCGGGTAGTAGGGCAGATGCGCGCCGGCCGCGACCGAGCCGAAGGTGAGATAGACGAGCGGATCCTCGACGCCGGGCCACCAGTCCGGCAGCGCCTCGGCGCCTGGATCAACCTCGAAGCGATAGCGGCGGGTCTCGGCCGCCACCGGAGTGGCAGGGTCCTCCAGCTCCGCCGGCATCATCGTCATGTAGGGCGTCGCCGCGAGCCGCTCGTGGGCGCCATCCGGTGGCAGCCCGAACTTGGCGCGTGCCTTGTCCACGGCCGGCGCCGCGAGCTCGATCGTCTCTGCCTCCGTCCCCGTGAGCCCGAGGCCGACCCGGAGAATCGGGATCCCTTGGCGCTCGGCGAGGAGTTCGGAGCCGAACTCCCAGCTCTCGCGCACGATCACATCGGGATGCCAGCTCTCGACGAGATCACCGAGGGCGGGCAGCTCGGCGCGAACGTCGAGCCCGGCGAAGAACTCCCCGATCATCGCCCCGTTGGCGCTCTCCAAGTCCATCTCGGCGAACCCGCCCATCAGCGGCATCCACTCTTCGCGGGAGGGCTCATCGACCGGCGCGAACGGGAGGCCGAGACGCTCGACATTGCCCCCGAACTGACGCTGGGCCGAGACGAGAACGTCGTGGCCGGCCCGAAGGCACGCGTGCGCGAACGGAGCCAGCGGCCCGACGTGTCCGGAGCTCCCGCGGGTTGTGAAGAGGACGCGCATGGGGTCAGAGAAGGATGGACGACGGGGCCTTGGGTCTAGCGATCCTGCGGAGGCGTCGCGTCGCGCGAGCGGATGCCGGCCATGGCCTCCTCACGGTCGCGGTAGGCGGCAAACCACCTGACTAGACCGTCGCGAACGTCCACCGCATGCACGAGTGGCTGCGTGGTCTCCGCCTCGCTGCTACGCCCGAGGCCATGGAAGACGGCGCTCACGATGACCGCTCCCTCAACCACGTCGATGCTTTCGATGGCGACGGTAGAGTCGCTGAACGTCTCCGACATCTGGGCGAGCCAGGCTCGAATGCCGGCGTGGCCGTGGTAGCCGCCCTCGACACCGGCGACCATCGGTGAGAAGCGCACGTCCGGATGACAGACGGCGATGTAGGCATCGGCGTCCTTGGCGTTGAAGGCGTCGTAGCCGCGGCGCACAACAGCGAGGTCGTCCTCCCACATGCGGGCAGTATCGCTGCGCAGCCCTCCATCTCGCACAGCAGAACGCGTGAACGTCATGCCGAGTACGCCTCTCCGTGCTCGCGCGAAGGGGCAGTACGGCTCGCGGCCCAATCTCCGGGTCGAGCCAAGCGCGGTACACCGTGGCCGGCGGGGCCGGGATTGTCCGTCGGAGTCTGGCGAAGGTCACCGGTTGTCCGAGCGAGCGATCCGTTTGGTTTCGTGTATCGCCGACACCGGCGATCTCAGCGCCGCCGTCCGAGCCCGACGAGAGGAGACCGATGACTATCCCCACCGCTGTCGCGTCCGCAGAAGAATGGAACTCCAAACGCGAGGCGCTCCTGGTCAAGGAGAAGGAGCTCACTCGGGCGCGCGACGCGCTGGCCGCTGAGCGCCGCCGGCTGCCGATGGTCCGCGTGGAAAAGGGCTACCGCTTCGAAGGCCCTGCGGGCGAAGTGAGCCTGCTCGATCTCTTCGAAGGTCGCCGCCAGCTGATCGTCTACCGGTTCTTCATCGACCCCGGCATGCAGATCGCGAGCTATCCCGAGGACGGCTGTCCCGGCTGCTCGATGTTCGCCGACAACCTGCCGAACCTGACCCACCTGAACGCGCGCGACACGACAATGGTCTTCGTCTCGCGGGGGTCGCAGGAGGCGATCGCGGACTACCGCGAGCGCATGGGCTGGGACGTGCCCTGGTATACGACGCTCGACGACTTCTCGGCGGACTTCGACGTCCCCGAGTACTGGGGTGTCAACGCCTTCCTGCGCGACGGTGACGAGATCTATCGAAGCTTCTTCGCCAGCGGTCGTGCCGCCGAGGACCTCAGCAGCGTCTGGGGACTTCTGGACATCACCCCGTTCGGCCGCCAAGAGGGGTGGCAGGAGGCGCCAGAGGGCGTACCCCAGGATCCCACCGGTTCGTGGGTACGCCGGCACGACGAATACACGGCCGCGGAGCTGGCCGGAGGAAGGACGAGCGCATGACGCTCAAACGGATCGACAACGTCCTCATCGTCGTCGAGGACCTCGAGGGTGCGAAGGCGTTCTTCACCGAACTCGGGATGGAGCTGGAAGGCGAGATGACGGTCGAGGGACCTTGGGTGGACAAGACCGTCGGACTCGAGGACGTCCGTGCCACGAACGCCATGATGCGGACTCCGGACGGCCACGGCGGGATCGAGCTGTCGAAGTTCCACCGGCCGCCGGCGGTCGGGGCCGAGCCGGCAAACGCGCCGGCGAACACGCTCGGCATCGGTCGAATCATGTTCGCGGTCGACGACATCGACGACGTCGTTGCCCGCCTGCGCAAGCAGGGCGGCGAGCTCGTCGACGAGATCGTGCAGTACGAGGACATCTACCGGCTCTGCTTCATGCGCGGCCCCGAGGGCATCATCATCGGACTGGCCGAGGAGCTTCGCTGAGCGACACCCCGAGCGTCGGCATCACCAGCAGCGCTTTCGCTCTCGCGTCACCGACTTCCCGGCCGCGGTGCCGCGGGGGCAGTACGGTGACGAGCGGCGGATGGATCCCGACGCGACCCCCTACCTCGACGCGCTGATCGCCTACGCGGACCGTGATCCGGGCCGCTTTCACGTCCCCGGCCACAAGGGCGGCGCCGGGTCCGACCCCTCGTTGCGCGAGGCGATCGGCGAGGCGGCTCTGCGCCTCGACATCCCGGCCGGGATCGAGGGCATCGACGTCGGGGCCGACCCGGCGCAGACTCCGTTTCAGCTCGCCCAGCGCCTCGCCGCGGATGCCTGGGGCGCGAAGCGGAGCTGGTTCCTGGTCAACGGCGGCTCCGGGGGGAACCATGCCCTCTGCCTCGCCCTCGCCCACGCGGGCGAGCGCGTCGTCGTCCAGCGCAACGTCCACTCCTCGATCATCGACGGCTTCGTCCTCTCGGGCCTGCGACCGCGGTTCGTCGCCCCGGAGCTCGACCCCGACCTCGGGATCGCGCACTGCCTGACGCCGGAGGCGCTCGCCGAGGCGCTCGACTCCGAGCCCGACGCGGTCGCGGCGATGGTCGTCTCGCCGACCTATTTCGGGGCGGTCGCCGACATCGCGGGACTCGCCGAGGTCGCACATGAACGGGGAGTCCCGCTGGTGGCGGACGAGGCCTGGGGGGCGCACCTGAGCTTTTCCGACAGGCTCCCGGCGAGTGCCCTCTCGTGCGGCGCCGACGCGGTCCTCTCCTCGACCCACAAGATCCTCGGCTCGATCACGCAGTCGGCGATCCTCCACGTCTCCGGCTCGGGCCGGATCGACGAGGCGATCCTCGACCGCGCGGTGACGCTGGTCGAGTCGACGAGCCCGAACAGCCTGCTCACGGCCTCGCTCGATGCCACCCGGCGCCAGGCCGCCGTCCACGGTGAGGCGCTGCTCGCCGAGACCGTCGCCTCGATGAGCGGGCTGCGCGAGAGGATCTGCGAGATCGCCGGTCTCGACGTCCTCGACGAGCGCCTCGTCGGCTCGCCCAGCGTCTTCGCCTACGACCCCTTCCGGCTCGTCGTCGACGTTCGCGGGACCGGCGCGACCGGGCACCGCATCGCCCGCCTCATGTGGGAGATCGACGACGTCAACCTCGAGCTCTACTCCGAGAACGTCGTCGTCTGCGTCTTCGGCATGGGCGAGCACGCGGAACGGACGGGAGCCCGCCTCGTCGACGCCCTCCGTCACGCGATCGAGCGGCTCGGCGAAGAGGACGAGGACCCACAGCAGCCGTTCGCGGAGCCGCCGCCTTGGGGTCCGATGGAGCGGACGCCGCGTGAGGCGTTCCTCGCCGCCCAGGAGGTGATTCCGTTCGAGCAGGCCGCCGGCCGTCTCGCCGCCGAGTCACTGGCCGCCTACCCGCCCGGCGTTCCCAACGTCCTCCCGGGTGAGCGCCTCACCCAGGAGACGCTCGACTACATCGCCGACTCGATCGCACACGGTGGATTGGTGCGGGGGGCGAGCGACCGGACGCTGAAAACGATCAGGGTGGTGAGCGAGTGACTCGGCCCTGGGGGGTTGATTCCGAAACCGGTGTCCTTCGCGACGTCCTCCTGTGTCCTCCCACCAACTTCCGCTGGCTGCCGACGAGCACGATCTCGAAGGCGACCCTCGAGAGCGGCGCGAGCTTCGACTCAGAGCTCGCCCACGCTCAGCACCGCGAGCTCGTCGCCGCATACGAGGGCGCCGGGGTCAACGTCCACTACCTCGAGCCCGACCCGGCCCTTCCCTACCAGGTGTTCGCGCGCGATTCGAGCGTCGGCACGCCGTGGGGCGCCGTCGTCACCCAGCTCAAGCAGCAGTGGCGGCGAGGCGAGTACGCGCCCGTCATCGACTTCTACGAGGGCGCGGAGATCCCGATCTGGAAGCGGATCAGCGCGGGGTCGATCGAGGGCGGCGACGTGACGATCGTCGAGCCCGGCGTGCTGTTGATCGGCAACGGCGAGGAGCGAACCGAAGTCCAGGCGGCGCGCCAGCTCGCCGGCTGGATGGAGGCCGAGGGCTGGGAGGTCCGGATCGAGCCGATCCCGGGCCAGTTCGTCCACATCGACGTCCTCGTCTCGATCCTGGCGCCGAAGCTCGCCGCCGTCTGCGTCGACGCGGCCTCCGGCGGCCTGACGAAGTGGCTGCGCGGGAAGGGCTTCGAGATCCTCGAGGTCTCGGTCTCCGACGCGTTCAAGCTCGGCGTCAACGCGATCTCGCTCGGCGAGGGGCGGGTGATCTCGACCGCGGGCTCGGTGCGCCTGAACGAGCAGATGCGCTCGCTCGGCCTCGAGGTCTTCGACCCCGACCTCTCGACGTTTACCTCCGGCGGCGGCGGCGCCCACTGCCTCGCGCAGGCGCTTCGCCGCGACCCGGGCTGATGACCATCGACGCGGCGCGGGTGATCGCCGACCTGCGCGAGCTCGCGCAGCGGACCGGCGACGAGCGGGGCGCTCAGCGGGTTGCCTGGGGAGAGACGTGGCGCGCCGGGCGCGCCTTCGTCGCCGAGCTGCTCGCCGAGCTCGAGATCGAGCCCGAACGTGACGAGGCGGGCAACGTGTGGGCGCGCCTCGACGGCTCCGACCCGGGCGCGCCCGCCATCGTCGTCGGCTCGCACGTCGACTCCGTCCCCGACGGCGGCTGGCTCGACGGCGCGCTCGGTGTGCTCGCCGGGCTCGGCGCCCTGCGCGCCCGCAAGGCGACGGCTGCGCCGGCGCGGCGTTCGCTCCTGCTCGTCGACTGGGCCGACGAGGAGGGGGCGCGCTTCGGCCGCAGCCTGCTCGGCAGCTCCGCGTTCTCCGGCACGCTCGAGCCCGCCGCGATCCGCGACCTCCGCGATCCCGACGGCGTCCGCCTCGAGCAGGCGCTGGCCGAGAACGGCGTGGAGGTCGACCGCATGCTCGAGGCGCGCTCACGGGCAAGCGCCCTCGCCGGCTACCTCGAGCTCCATATCGAACAGGGCCCGGTGCTCGAGCGCGAGGGCCTCGCCGTGGCCGCGGTTTCCGGCTGCGCCGGCGTCGAGCGGCTGCGCCTCCACTTCCGGGGTCAGGCCGCGCACGCGGGAACGACGCCGATGACCGACCGGCGAGACGCGGGCCTGGCCGCGGCCGCGACCGCGCTTGCGATCGAGCGGATCGCCGCCCAAAACGGCGGCGTCGGGACCACCGGGGTGCTCGCAATGCGTCCGGGGATCATCAGCGCGGTGCCGGGCGAGGCGGCGCTCGACTGTGACCTGCGCCATGCGGATGCCGAAGCGCTCGGGGCGATGTTCGACTCCGTCCGGGAGGCCGGAGCCGACGAGGCGGCGCATCGCAACTGCGAGATGATCGAGGAGCAGGTATGGCGGATCGAGCCGATCCCCTTCGACCAGCGGCTCGTGGACCTTGCCACCGAGGCCGCCCAGGCTGCGGGCGGCCGCGCGGAGCCGCTCGCGAGTGGCGCCCTGCACGATGCCGCCGAGATCGCTCGCGTGATCCCCGCGGCGATGATGTTCTGCTCCTCGCTGCGCGGCCTCAGCCATACCCCGGACGAGGACACCGACGAGGCCGATCTTCACACCGCGATCGAAGCTTTCGGCGATCTGGTCGAGCGGGCGCTCGCAAGCGACTGACCTGTATCGGGAGTAGCCGCGCGCCCGAGTGGGTAGCGAGGGGCGTTCTGGCGCCGCAAAAGGGGGAAGGCGGGCGCCGCGCCAACGAACGAAAGGCATGGGAAATCGGATGAAGAGGGTTGTCGTTGCGCTGTCACTGATCGCGCTCGGAGTGCCGGGTGCGGCCGCGGCCGAAGGGCCGGCAGCGAAACTGATGAAGGGCGCTGACTGCGGCGCGGATACGAACCCGGGCGCACCGGACCCCGAGCAGGAGGACGCGATGCGCTGCCTGGTCGACCACGTCCGCGACCGCGCGGGCGCCGGCGGCGCCGACTCGCAGGGCCAGCTCGAGCGCGCCGCCGGCGGAAAGGCCGGGGATGTCGTCGACTGTGGCTTCTCGCACACGGCGTGCGGCAACGCCGCCGACGAGTGGGCGCGCCGGACCGGCTACATCGGTGGCGGCAGCTGGATGTGGGGCGAGAACCTGGCCCGCGGGCGCGGCGGCGACGGGATCGCACGCAGCGTGATCGAGGCGTGGCTCGCCTCCGGCTCTCACCGCCAGACCCTGCTCACGGGGAAGTTCGAGCACATCGGCGTGGGGCTGAAGCACGACGGCGCCCAGGCCGTCTGGGTGGTCCAGCTCGGCTGCCACGGCTGCTGAGCCTCCTCAGCGGGTGATCACGAGCTTGCCGGAGTGACCGGCGACCGCCTCGAGCGCGTCGTCCCAACTCGCCGTCTCGCGAGTGACGCGCTCGGGGCGGAAGTCGCCCGCGCGGACGAGGTCGAGCAGCGGCTCGATTGCCGGCCGGGCGTGCGCGCGGCCGGTCATGAAGCGGATCCCCTTCGTGTACATCTCGAGCAGCGGCACAGGCGTCTCGTCCTCGAAGTAGATTCCGACCGAGGTCGAGATCCCGTCGGCCTCGGTCGAGCGCAGCGCGCATGCGAGCCCCTCCCGGCGGCTTGATGCATCGACCGTGATCGGGTAGGGGCCGAGCCGCTTCGGAAACTCCCCCTCGAGCAGGTTGGCGCCGGCCTCGGCGGCCATCTCGCGTTCGTGCGGGCGGCCCCCGGCGAAGTCGACCCGCTCGGCCCCGAGCGCGACGGCGATCGCTGCCGCGTAGACGGCGATCGAGCCGGCGCCCGCGCAGACGAGCACCGGGGCGCCGGGCTCCGCGGCGAGCTGCGGGCCGACGGTGCGCCACGCGTCCGGGATGTTGTCGGAGATGCTCGCGATCGACGCCGGCTCGATCCCCGCCGGGACCGATACCAGCATCGCCTCGGCGAACGGCACCTTGACCAGGTCGGAGACGAAGCCGCCGTTGTCGGGTCCGAGGGGCAGCCCGTAGGTGGAGAGGAACTCGACCGACTCGCAATTGCCCGTCTGCCCGCGCCGGCAGCGCACGCATTCGCCGCAGGAGATCTGGAACGGCACCGCGACGACGTCCCCGGGAGCGAACGAGCTGACCGCGTCGCCGATGTCGACCACCTCGGCTATGCACTCGTGGCCGAACGCGTACGCCCGCCCCGCCGGCGCTCTGCCGCGAACGAGTGCGAGATCGAGGTCGCAGGTGGCGACGGCGAGCGGCCGCACGAGCGCCTCACGGTCGGTCTCGAGCCGCGGCGGCTCGAGGTCTCGCCACTCGAGCTTTCCGGCCTCGATGAAAGTCAGTTGCTTCATAAGACGGAGAGTATGCGTGCGGCGGGCGGCGGTCAACCGACCCGTTAGCATCCGGCCGCATGAGGGGAAGTGGCATCCGGGCACGGTCGTTCGGGCGTTGCGCGATCCTCACGCTCAGCCTGATCACCTTCGGGGGCGCGGCGGCGGTCGGCCAGGGCGTCGCACCCGCTCAGGATCCGCCTCCCGCGCCAATTCACCTCGAAGCCGTCGGCGCGTTTGAGCGGCCGCAGTTCATGACCCACGCGCGCGGGCGTGAGAGCGCCGACTTCCTCTTCGTGGTCGAAGCCGAAGGCCGGACCCGGATCATCGACGGCGCGACGACCTTGCCGCAGCCGTTCCTGTCGATCGAGGACATCGTCCTGGACGGCGGGGAGGGCTTCCTCTCGATGGCCTTCCCGCCCGACTACCCGCAGACGGGTCTCTTCTACGTGTGTTTCATCAACAACCAGGGCGACATCGAGGTCGACGAGTTCGCCGTCTCGCCCGACGACCCGACCGATGCCGACGAGGCGACCCGCCGGCAGGTGATGGTCATCCCTCACCCGGTGAACCCCAATCACAACGGCGGCCAGCTTCAGTTCGGGCCCGACGGGATGCTCTGGATGTCCGTCGGCGACGGCGGCGGCCCCGGTGACCCGGCCGAGAACGCCCAGAACCGCAAGGTCCTGCTCGGAAAGCTGCTGCGGATCGACCCGCGCCTAAGCGGTGGCGACCCGTACACGATCCCTCCCGACAACCCGTTCATCGCCGGTCCGGGACGCGACGAGATCTGGGCGTACGGCTTCCGAAACCCGTGGCGGTTCTCGTTCAACGGGGACCGGGTGGCGATCTCCGACGTCGGCGCTGCGTCCTGGGAGGAGGTGAGCTACGAGTCGATCAACTCCTCGCGGCGAGCGAACTTCGGCTGGGACAACTATGAGGGCGCGCATCTGTTCGAGGGACCGGCGCTCACCAGGCACGAGCTCCCCGCGCTCGAGTACTCGAGCGCGAATGGGAGCGGCAGCTGCTCGGTGATCGGCGGCTACGTCGCCCGGGACCCCCGTCTGCCCGACCTGAACGGGCGCTACGTCTATAGCGACTTCTGCGCAGGCCAGCTTCGGAGCTTCGTGCCGACGCTGGCCGGGGCAGTCGGCGACGCGCCTCTCGGCCTTCCTCTGCTGGACCGACCGTCGTCCTTCGGCGTCGGCCCGGCGAAGCAGCTCTACGTCTCCTCGATCGCGGGCGCCGTCTACCGCATCGATCCGGGTCCGTGACCCCCTGGGCGGGCGTCGAATGATCCGGGTCGTCAACCGGCGCACGGTGGAAGCAGAGCCGTTCCTCGACATCCGCGGCCGGACCGAGGATGCCGGCGAACAGGGGCGGCTGTCTACCGGATCGCCGCGAGCCTGAGCCCGAAGCAATAGAGTCGCGCGCCCGACCGCGACCAGGGGAGGACGTGCATGGAGAGCGCGAGCGTTGCCGCAGGGGGGACCGCCGAGCCGGCCGGCGCCGAGCACGTCGACAAGGGGCTGAAGAAGGACGCGATCGGGTTCTGGGACGGGCTCTCGATCGGACTCGCCTCGACGGCCCCGGCCTACTCGCTGGCCGCTGTCATCGGCTCGATCGTCGTCGCCGTCGGGGTCAAGGCGCCGGCGATCCTCCTCGTCTCGTTCGTCCCGATGTTCTTCATCGCGGCGGCGTTCTTCTACATGAACCGCGTCGACACGGATTGCGGCACCACCTTCTCGTGGGTGACGCGCGCGCTGGGCCCCTACGTCGGCTGGATGGGCGGCTGGGCGATCTGCACGACCGGCATCCTCGTCGTCGGCTCGCTTGCCGACGTCTCCGCCTACTACCTCTACGACCTGCTCGGGCTCGAGTCCGGCGGCAAGCCGCTCTACAAGAACGAGGTCGCGGTCGCAGTGCTCGCCGTGGCGATCATCGTCGTGATGACAACGGTCTGCGTGATCGGCACCGAGATCTCGGCGAGGCTCCAGCGCGTCCTCACCCTCGGCCAGGTCGCGATCATGCTCATGTTCGCCGGCGCGATCTTCGTCCGCCTGATCTTCGACAAGGTCCCGGCGAGCTCGATCGACCCGTCGCTGTCCTGGCTCTCGCCGTTCGGGGTCGAGTACTCCGCGCTGATCTCGGGGGTCCTGCTCGCCGTCTTCATCTACTGGGGCTGGGAGAGCGCCGTCAACCTCTCCGAGGAATCCGAGGACTCCTCGCGGGCTCCCGGCCTGGCGGGCTTGGCGAGCACCGTGATCCTGCTGGTCACGTACGTCGCGGTGGCGATCGCGCTGGTCGCCTACGCGGGTCTCGGCCAGATCGAGAAGTTCGACGACGATGCGGGCGTCCTCGGCGCCGTCGCCGACAAGGCACTCGGCGATGGCCTCGGGACGCTGGTCGTGATCGCGGTGATCATCTCGGGGATCTCCTCGGCGCAGACGACGATCCTGCCCGGCTCTCGGACCTCGCTCTCGATGGCCGCGGGTGGTGCGCTGCCGAAGGTGTTCGCGAAGATCCATCCGCGCTACCTCACGCCGGCGTTCGGGACGATCGTCGTCGGTGCCCTGGCGGATCGCCTGGTACGTCCCGGGCAAGCTCCGTCAACGAGAGCTTCCTCTTCGACTCGCTCTCGGCGCTGTCGCTGATGATCGCCTTCTACTACGCGCTCACCGGGATCGCCTGCGCGATCTACTGGCGCACGGAGCTGCTCACCTCGGCGAAGAACTTCCTCTTCATCGGCGTGGCTCCCGTGCTCGGGGCCGCCGGCCTCGTCTACCTGCTCTACGAGTCGGTGATAACGCTCTCCGACCCGAAGGACTCCTACCAGCCGCAAGTCCGACATCTTCGGCGTCGGGATCCCGCTCGGGATCGCGATCATCTTCATCGGCCTCGGCCTCATCCTGATGGTCGCCTGGCGTCTCTTCGGTCCCGCCGAATCGAAGGAGTTCTTCAAGCGCCGTCCGTTCGAGCACGTCCCGCACGCGGTGGCGATCGGCGAGGTCGACAAGGTCGAGGCAATCGGGATGTCCGAGGACGCTGCCGACGCGGGCGGCGACGAACCGAGCGGCAGGGAGGGCTGAGATGGCGAACACGCTGATCGTCGGCTACGACGGCTCGGAGTGCGCGGAGGCCGCGCTCGAGACGGCGATCGGCCTGGCGAAGGAGACCGGTGATCGGCTCGTGATCGCCTTCGGCTACGAGCCCGGAGGCTACGGCGAGGAGCACGCCGCGCACCGCGAGGAGGTGCGCAAGTTCGGCGAGCGGATGACGAAGCCGGCGATGGAGCGCACTACCGAGGCCGGCGTCGAGGCTTCGCTGGCACTGATCCCGGAACGCCCTGTCGACGCGCTCGTGGCGCTCGCCGCTGAGCACGACGCTCGCGCGATCGTCGTCGGCACCCACGGGGAGCACCCGATCCGCGGGGCGATCCTGGGCTCGACGCCGCACAAGCTCCTCCACGTATCCGAGCACCCGGTGCTCGTCGTCCCGGTGCCCGAGGGCTGAGCAACCCGGTTCGTTACATTGGATCGCGTGAGTGTCTGGGAACGGCTGGCCGAGCTTCCGATCAAGGTCGAGTCCTACGAGCTCACCGGTCACGACAGGGAGTTCGGCGAGTTCACCCGGCCCTCGACGCTCGTTCACCTGCACGGCGACGGCCAGGAGGGCCTTGGCGAGGACGTCGTCTACGTGGACCTCGACCACTTCGCCCACCGCGACGCCGGGCCAGTCCACGATCTGACCGGCCCGAAGACGCTTGGCGAGTTCTGCGCGCTCGCCGGCGAGCTCGACCTGTTCCAGGCAGCGAAGCCCGAATACGAGGCCTCGCTGCTCTATCGCCGCTGGGCCTACGAGTCGGCAGCGCTCGACCTGGCGCTGCGCCAGAACGGCCTCGCGCTCTGGGAAGCCGTGGAGCGTGATCCGAAGCCCCTTCGCTTCGTCTGCTCGACGCGGCTGAGCACCTGGGGAGAAGACGAGTCGGTCTCGGACACCACGCCGATCAGCAAGCGCCTCGAGCGCTACCCCGGGCTCGAGTTCAAGCTCGACCCCGAGAACGACTGGACGCCGGAGCTGATCGAGGAGATCAAGTCGCTGGCCACGGTCCGCGTGCTCGACCTGAAGGGCATGTACGTGGGCACCCCGGTCGATGTCGACACCGATCCCGAGCTCTACCGAGCCGTCGCCGAGGCCTTCCCCGAGGCGTACCTGGAGGACCCGGATATCAACGAGGAGACCGAGCCGGTGCTCGAGCCGCACGCGGACAGGGTCACCTGGGACGCGCCGCTGCACTCGCTCGCCGACGTCGAGGAGCGGGCCCGGAAGGCGATCAACTCGAAGCCCTCCCGCTTCGGCTCGCTCCAGGAGCTGCTCTCGATCTACGAGTACTGCGCTCGCGAGGGAGTCGCGATCTACGGCGGCGGGCAAGGGGAAGTCGAGTGCGGCCGCGGCCAGATCCAGTACCTGGCCTCGCTGTTTCACCCGGATACGCCCAACGACACGGCGCCCGCGGGCTTCAACGATCCCGCGGTACCGGCGGGGATGCCGTCGAGCCCGATGGAACCGCAGCCGAGCCAAATCGGCTTCCGGTGGGCCGAGTAATCTGGCGCCCATGCCGCCGAGAAGAAGAACAAGTCGTTCCCCGACGCCCTGAACGCGCAGATCGCGAACGAGTTCGGCGCCTCGATGCAGTACATCGGCGCCGCCGTCTACTACGACGCCGAGACCCTCCCGCGGCTGGCCTCCTTCTTCTACCGCCAGGCCGAAGAGGAGCAGACGCACGCGATGATGATGATCCAGTACCTGCTCGACGTCGACGAGGAGGTGCGGATCCCGGACATCAAGGGCCAGAAGACGCGCTTCGACGACGGCGTCTCCCCGGTGCGGATGGCGCTCGAGCAGGAGCGACGCGTCGGTGAGGAGATCTACGCGCTGTTCGAGCTCGCCCGCGAGACCAAGGACTACCGGGCCGAACAGTTCATGCAGTGGTTCGTCAAGGAGCAGGTCGAGGAGGTCGCGCTCATGCAGGACCTGCTGAACGTGGTCGAACGCTCCGCCGACAACCTGCTCCTCGTCGAGGACTACATCGCCCGCGAGTCGCTCGGCGAAGAGGGCGACGACCCCACAGCACCCCCGCCCGCCGGGGCCGGCCGCTAGGCGGCCTGAGCGCACCGCTCTCAGCGTCGGCTGCCTCGTCGCCTACTTCTCAAGAAACGCGAGCGGGCCGGCGCTGTCGCCGGCCCGCCATTCGCGCGTACGCCCGACCGCCTAGCGCTCGGTGCGCTCCGGTCCCTTGAACTTCAGCCGATACGGCTTCAGATGCTTGCGCGCCGTCGTCACCTCGACGCCGAGCGGGTTCTTGTTCGCCGCCAGATGCCAGGTGGCGTGCGTCGCCGCGTCCGCCATCGGATCGAGCGAGACCGTCCCGTTCCCGTCCAGGGCCGGAAGGCCGGGCGGGAAGTTCGTGACCGTGTCGAACGTGTCGCAGGCCTCGTGGTAGCAGGGGTCGAGCTGCTCGCCGGCGAGCCCGCCGAAGAGCGCCACCTGCTCGGGGGTCTTCGGGTCCTCGGCCCCGCTGAACAGGCCGCCGGCCGGGATCCCCTGCGCAATGAAGGGACCGTAGTCCGAGCGTCCGTCGAACGCCGTCGCCTGCGTCGGCAGGTCGACCGCGTCGAAGTAGTCGAGGAAGACCTCCTCGATCACGTCCGAACCCGGAGGGGCGCCGCCGGGCGGCGGGGGCGTCTCATCCGTGTTCCCGTCGTAGACGAGGCGGGCGAAGTTCGGCGACGCCAGCATGTCGAAGTTGAGGTTGGCGAGGATGTCCGCACGCTCGCCCGCCGTCAACTGCGCCACATACTGGCTCGAGCCGATCAGCCCGGCCTCCTCCGCGCCCCAGAAGGCGAAGCGGAGCTGGTTGCGAGGCTTCATCCGAAGCTCGCTGATCTCCTCCGCCATCTCGATCAGCGTCGCGACGCCGGAGCCGTTGTCGTTGATCCCCGGGCCCGCCGGTACCGAGTCCAGATGGGCACCGACGACGACGACCTCTTCCGGGTCCCCGCTCTGGCTGTCGGCGGTGACGTTGTACTGGACGCGCGGCGAGGTGGTCGCGTCGACCTTCAGGCGCACCGTCGGGTTGTCCCCGGCGATGAACGCCTGATACAGCTCCTCGCCGACCGCGAACGAAGCGCCCACGGCGGGAATGCCGAGGTACGGCGTCGCGGTGCGGAAGATCACGTTCGAGCGACCAGGAGCCGCCTGCCCCTCGTTGAACAGGATCACGCCGACCGCACCGGCGTCCTTCGCGTTGTCGAGCTTCTGCACGAACGGACAGGTACCGCGCTGGATCAGCGAGATCGCACCCGCGGTCGTGGCGGGGAAGTCCGCCGGCTCGCAGCCGCTGTTGGAGCTATCGGCCGTCGGGCCCGGCGGGATCACGATGTCGGTGGTCGGCACGACCGGCGCGGTGACGTCACCGGAGCCCGAGAACTCGAAGGTGATGAAGTCGACCGCCGGGTTGTCGTCATCGGCCGGGCCGCCGGGCACATACGTCTTCGGAGTCGGGGTCACCAGCTCCATCACCGGCGGCGCGTTCTCCTCCCAGGTCGGGAAGTCGAAGGGCTCACGGCTGACGTCGTAGCCGGCCTTGCGCAGCCGCTTCGACACGTAGGCGACGGACGCCTCGTAGCCAACCGTGCCCGCGGCGCGATTGCCCTGGTGGGCGTTGGCGAGCGCCTGCAGCTTCTCCATGTGCTGGAGGATGCCGTCGAGCGTCACCGCCTTGCGAAGCTTCTTCGTCTCGTTGATCGAGCTGTGGCCGTGGCCATGCCCGTTTCCCTTTCCGGGCTTGGCGCTCGCGGTCGCGCCGGCAAGCAGCATCGACAGCGCGACGCCGACCAAGGCAAGGTGCCTGATCCTCATGCGTTCACTCTCCTCTTGCGCAGCGGAGGCTTCTGGCCTCCGCGCCTCTCAAACTCGGCTCTTCTGGAGCCCGTCCCCGGACCCGCGGCTGATCGCCGCACTCCGGCGGGAGGGCGTTACCCCCGCTTCCGCAAGCGCAAACCCCGCGTCGACGTGAGTGCACCGGCCGCCGGTGCGAGGGCGCGGGACGGCACCGGCCCGGCGGCGCGGTCTGAGAGCCGGCCGACAGGGGGCCGATGCCGCTTGGGCTCAGAGCTTGTGCGATGGGTTCACTGGGGGGGTGTGCGCGGGTTTGACCGTTGACTTCTTCCACCGCGGTGAATCGGAAGTCGAGCCCGGGCTCGATCCTGACTGCGCCTCCTACAACTCGTTTGCGACCTTCAGCGACCCGGACGGCAACACGTTCCGGCTGCAGGAGATCACGGAGCGACTCCCGGGCTGACTCCGGGACGACGGCAACATGGAGTTGTGGGGCCTCAGCGGTGAGGGCGCAAGGTTCAGGCAGCGGTCTCCGTCGTCGGTTGCAGCGCTGCGAGACGAGATGACCGCGTGTACCCACCTGGATCAGGTCCGGGTCACAGAGCTCCCAACTGCTGTCACCGGCTGCCAAGACCGCCTGAAGACCGGCGATCCCCGGGTTCACCCGCGGATCTGCCTAGACTGCGGCTACGTTGGCTGCTGTGACAGTTCACCGAACCGTCACGCCACCGAATCGGGGCATCCGATCATCCGCTCCCTCGAACCTGGGGAGGTTTGGTAGTTCTGCTACGCGGATCAGATGGCCTCGAGATTTCGAGCGTCCGCGGCGAAACGAGGATCCCTCCGTCACCTCTCGGTGGGTAACGAGAGAGGAATCGCGATGAGCGAATTCGTCTCCCGCGGCTTCACCGGGCGCCGGCGCGACCATGGCGATCGACTTCCGCCCGGCCAGTACGACGAGTCGGGCTTCCCGGTGCTGACCGCCGGGCCAACGCCCGATATTGACACCTCGGGGTGGGGATTCAGGATCGACGGGATGGTCGCCGAGGAGGCGGAGTGGACGTGGGACCAGTTCCACGAGCTCGAGTTCGAGGAGATCCCGTGCGACATCCACTGCGTGACGAGTTGGTCGAAGCTCGGCACCAGCTTCGGCGGCGTCTCCGTCGACCTGCTGCTCGACCGCGCCGAGCCGCTTGGGGCCTACGCGACGGCCTACAGCTACGGCGGCTACACGACCAACCTCGCGATTGAAGACCTCACCGACCGCAAGGCGTGGGTGGTCACGGAGCACGAGGGCGAGCCGCTCGACCGCGCCCACGGCGGGCCGGCCCGTCTACTCGTCCCACACCTGTACTTCTGGAAGTCGGCGAAGTGGGCGGCCGGCTTGCGGGTAATGGACCACGACGAGCCCGGGTTCTGGGAGTCGAACGGCTACCACAACCGCGGCGACCCCTGGAAGGAGGAGCGCTATTGGACGGACTGACCGAGATCGACGTCAGCCAGCGCGCTCCTGGCCGTTGGCAGATCGCGACGGTGACCTCGGCCCGCGTCGAGAGCCCGCGCGTCAAGACCTTCCGGCTCGCGCTGCCGATGTGGATGCCGTTTCTCCCGGGCCAGCATCTCGACGTCCGGCTCACGGCCCCGGACGGCTATCGCGCCCAGCGCTCTTACTCGATCGCCTCCTCACCGCTCGACGAGGGTGAGGTCGAGCTGACGATCGATCGGCTCGAGGAGGGCGAGGTCTCCGGTTATTTCCACGACGTCGTCGTCGAGGGTGATCAGGTCGAGGTGCGCGGGCCGTTCGCCTCGTACTTCGTCTGGCGGGGTGAGGCGCCGGCGCTGCTGATCGGCGGTGGGTCGGGCGTCGTGCCGTTGATGGCGATGATGCGCCACCGCCGGCGGACAATGCCTGAGCTGGAGATGAAGCTGATCTACTCGGCGCGGACGGTCGAGGAGCTGATCTACGCCGAGGAACTCGACGGCGATGTCACCGTCACGCTGACCCGAGAGGAGCCGGAGGGGTGGACCGGCCAGACGGGTCGCATCGACGCGGACCTCGTCGCGGGCTCGGCCGCGAACGCGCGGATCGTCTTCATCTGCGGGTCCAACGGCTTTGTCGAGGCGGCATCGTCGCTCGCGCTAGCAGCGGGCGTCGAGCCGCGGATGATCCGGACCGAGCGCTTCGGTCCGACTGGGCAGCCGTGACGGACCACTCGGCCATACACGGCCTCAAGTGCGCGGACCTGGTCGACGCGATGGGCCGGCTACATCGCCATCGCTGTCACATCCTCGATCTCGTCAGTCCGACGCCGGGCCGGGTCCTGTTTGGCCCCGCGGTGACGATCTCCTACTTCCCGACGTGCTCGGCTGCGCTGGATCCCGAGCGCTACAACCTCGCCAACCTGTTTTACGAGGCGGTTGGCGACGATCCGGAAGGCAAGGTCCTTGTGCTCGCCTCCAACGGTTACACCGACGTCTCGATGGGGGGCGGGACGAAGCTCATGCGGGTTCAGCGTCATGGTTTGGCAGGCGTGCTCACCGATGGGCGCCTGCGCGACTTCGACGAGCTCGCCGGATATGACTTTGCCGCCTACTGCGCGGGCGAGGCGACGCGATGGGGCGGGGGCGAGGTGACACCGTTTCAGGCGAACGTACCCGTGGTCTTGCGCGGGGTCGGGGTGCTGCCTGGCATGTATGTGTTCGCCGACTCCGCGGGTGCGGTCATGATCCCGCCAGGCGACTTGGAACAAGTGCTGGCCGAGGCACGCTCGATCGAAGCGGACGACGCGCGGTCCCGCGCGGAGATCGCCCGGGAGGACGGTCCGCCGACGTCCTAGGTGGAGACGAACCTCCGAAGCCCAAGCAACCAGCGAACTCGGCTTGGACTCGCACGCTGCCAGCCAACCGCTTATCCAAGCGGTTCCTGAGAACGGGAGCGACGGGACTCGAACCCGCGGCCTCCGGCGTGACAGGCCGGCGCTCTAACCAACTGAGCTACGCCCCCGGGAAGCACGTCGGGGCGAACTGGTCGCCCCTGACGCGAGCCGGAAGCCCGCGGCGCTGATTCTAGGGATAGGTTGCCGGGCAATGCGATTGGTGTCCTACTCGTGCGGGCTCGGGCCGCGGGCCGGCGTCCTGCGCGGCGATCAGGTCGTGGACGTCGGAGCGAGCCTGCGGGAGCTGATCGGGTCGAACCGTCTCGGCGCCGTCGCCGATGCCGACGGAGAGCCGATCCCGCTCGAGTCGATCGACCTCCTCCCCCCGATCCCCGACCCGGAGAAGATCATCGGCATCGGCCTCAACTACAAGGCGCACGCGGCCGAGGCGGGCCTGGAGCCGCCCGCGAGCCCGACGTTCTTCGCCAAGTTCCGCAACGCCCTGCGCGCGGACGGGGCCACGGTCGAGCTGCCGAAGGCCTCGCGCAAGGTCGACTACGAGGCGGAGGTCGCGTTCGTCGTCGGGCGCACCGCGAAGGACGTCGCCGAGGCGGACGCGCTCGCTCATATCGCCGGCTACACGCTGCTCAACGACCTCTCTGCCCGCGACCTCCAGTTCGCAACGCCGCAGTGGATGCCGGGCAAGGTCTTCGACGGCGCCGCTCCATGCGGCCCGGCGATCGTGACGCCCGACGAGGCCGGGGCCCACGACGCGATCGGCATCGCGCTGGACCTGAACGGCGAGCGGATGCAGGAGTCGACCACCGCCGACCTCGTCTTCTCGATCCCGGTGCTGGTCGCGGAGCTGTCTGCGCTGATGACGCTGGAGCCGGGCGACATCGTCGCCACAGGCACCCCGGCGGGGGTGGGCGGCGCGCGCGAGCCGCGCGTCTGGCTGAAGCCCGGCGACGAGGTCGTCGTCAGCTCGCCGCAGCTGGGGCGGTTGGTGACTCAGATCGCGTGATCGTCTGTTGCGACCCGAACGCGGCGATGAGAGCGAACGGCAGGAACCAGACGACGTAGAAGTAGAACCAGTGCGTCGCCGTGAGCTGCAGGGCGATCGCCACGGCGGCCGCCAGGGCGGCGATCTGGAGCGGCGTCTTGCGCGCCGGAAAGAACGCCACCGCGAGTGCAAGGGCGACCGCGCCGACCCGGGCGAGCGGCTGGGCGAAGTCGAGTGAGGGCGCCTGGCCCCAGACGCTGAACGGCGAGCCGCGCGTCGCCTGGTAGCCGAGCGTGCGGTCGTAGAACTCACGCACGCCGCCGTCGCCGAGGAAAGGGAGCACGCAGAGCGCGCTGACGGCGGCGAAGGCGACGCTGAAGATCGCCGCCTGACGCCAGCGGCGCTCGCCGGTGCCGGTTGCGAAGAGGGGCGCGAGCGCCGCCGATCCGAACTTCGCCACGCTCGCAATCGCCGTGAGCCCGCCTCGCACCGCGGGCGCGGTCAGCGCGAGCATCGCGCCGATCCCGAGCGCGGCGACGAGCCCGTCGTTCGCGTTCGCGTTCATCGCGTAGAGCGTCCACGGGCAGGCGACCCAGGCAAAGCCGAGCGCCCAGCCGAGTGCCCGGCCCTCCTCCCCGTCCCGCAACCGCCGCCCGAGCGCGATCAGGCCGAGGAGGCAGGCGAGGTCGAAGGCGATCGCGGCCGCGTGGGCGGCGGGCACGTCGTCCCATGTCCCCTCCCAGGGGAAGGCCAGCTCGAACGGGACGTAGGCGAGGTACGCGGCCGGGCCGTATACGTCTCCCTTGAGGTCGATGCCCGGTGAGAACGCGCCCTCGTAGAGCGGCTCGCCGCCGGCGACTCGGTCGGCCCCGATGACGCTCGCGACGCCGACGTCGATCACCTGCGAGTCGGCGATGTTGAGCGCGATCCGGCCGACGCCGAGAACGACGACCCCGGCGACCAACAGCCGTACCGGCGCCACGGCGATCAGCGGGCCGTCTCGACCTCGCGGTCGCAGGCCGGCGATCAGCATGCGGATGAGCAGGTACGCGAGCACCGGGTAGGTGAGCGCGACCGAAGCGCTGATCTCCCCGCGGTTGAAGAAGTAGAGCGAGACGGAGAGCCCGACGATCGCGAGCAGGTCGAGATGCAGGAGCCGGAACGGCCGCTTCGGGTCGATGAAGGGAGCGACGAAGGCGAGGCAGAGCGGGATCCAGATCCAGGGCGAGTTGACGACCTGCGCGACCGCACCCTCGTATCCGCGCGCGAGCTTCGTCTCCACCTGAAAGTCACGCCACGCCTCGGCGACGACCCCGCTGCGGCCGTCGATGATCACCTGCGCGACCTCCGGACCCGCCCCGTCCAGGTAGCTCACCTGCCAGCGCTCACCGCGCCGGAAGACGACCGGCTTCGCGTCGGCGGTCTCGGCGAGCTCCGCGCGAACGACATCGGTGGCGGCAGCGATCTCGATCGCCTCCGCGGGCGAGAGCGCGAAGCCCGGGGGGATCTCCTCCGGCGAGCTCGCGGGGACCAGCTCGGGCGGCCGCTCGCCGCCGAAGGGCGGCTGCGACGCCGGATCCTCGGCTGCCGCCGCGGGCACAGCCGCTGCGAGGGCGATCGTCAGCGAAGCGAGGACGCTCGCCCTCCGCGCACTCCGGCTCATCAGCGGGCGAGCCTACCGGCGGAGTAGGGTGGTAGTTGCGAGCGACTTCGACGAAAGGATCGGCATGCGCTTCGTCGACAGGCTCAAGGGGATGACAGGCCAGGCGCAGGAGGCGGCCAAGTCGGCCGGCACGTCCGTCCCGGGCATCGGGGGCGCGGCGGCCCAGGCGCGCAAGGTCAATCGGATCGCCGAGGTCGGCGTGGACACGACGGCCGTCCTGCGGTCGATGACGGACACCGGAGTCGAGGACGCGGTCTTGGGCACGACCGAGTACACGCTCGAGGTCGAGGTTCGGCCGGAAGGCGGGACTCCCTACAACGCGAAGTTCAACCAGCAGTTGGTGCCGGTGGCCCGGGACACCTACCAGGCGAAGCTGGGCGACGAGGTCGTGGTCCGGGTGGACCCCGAGACGCCCAGCTCGATGTTCCTCGCGACCTGAGCGGCCCCGGTCTGAGTAAACGGCGACGGGGCCCCTGGAAGGACCCCGTCACGCAGTTCCCTTCGTGAGGCGATCCGGGCCGGCCGCCCTGGGGCTGCCGTGGAGGAGATCGGTCGCGGTCTCGAAGGTGAAGTTGTTTTCGTAGGGTCAGTTTCTCCCGCGCCGGAGGGCGTGGGTAGGCACCCAAGGTGTCAATCTCCTCACCCCTTCCCGGGGCGTCAGAGTGATCCGCTGGCCGCCCGCGCCCGTTAGTTGATCCGTGAACCACGGCTCCCCCCGGATTGCGGTGATCGGCACCGGCATCGCCGGTCTCACCTGCGCGCACCTGCTCCGCGCGCGGGGCGAGTTGACGGTGTTCGAGGCCGATACGAGGATCGGGGGCCACGTGAACACGGTCGCGGTCGACGATCCGCACGGCGTGCGCCACGTCGACACGGGATTCATCGTCCACAACGACCGCAACTACCCGCTCTTCACGGCGCTCCTGGACGAGCTCGAGATTCCCAGCGATGAGGCCGAGATGGGCATGTCGATCGCCGCTCCCGGCGGTGGCTTCGAGTTCGCGAACACCTCCCGCGGCCTCTTTGCGCAACGCTCGAATCTCGTCCACCCGCGTTTCTGGAGGCTGATCCGGGATCAGCTTCGCTTCAACCGCGAGGCCCGGGCGATGATCGGCCGCGACGACGCCCCGAGCGTCGGGGAGTTCCTGCGCGACGGTGGCTATTCGCGCTGGTTCGTAGAGCGCGTGATCGCGCCCGAGATCTCCGCGGTCTGGTCCGCGGATCCGGAAGCGATCTGGGAGTTCCCGATCTCCTTCTTGGCCGAGTTCCTCTCCAACCACGGCCAGCTCGGGCTCCGCGGCCGCCCCCGCTGGCGGACGATCTCAGGGGGCTCGCACCGCTACGTCGACCGCCTGACGCGCCCGTTCGCGGCCCGGATCCGCACGGGCTCCCCCGTGACCCGGGTCGAGCGGCTCGGTGGAAAGGTGGCCGTTCAGGCGGGGGACGCACCGGCGGATCTCTTCGACGAGGTCGTGATCGCCACCCACCCCGACCAGGCGCTCCGGATGCTGACGGACCCGAGCGTTGCCGAGCGCGAGGTCCTGGGAGCGTTCGACTACCGGCCCAACGAGGCGGTCCTGCACACCGACGCCTCGCTGATGCCGCGGCGAAGGCGCGCGTGGGCGAGCTGGAACTTCCACCTCGCCGCGCAGCGGACCGGTGACCCCTCCCCCGGGACCCGCGTCACCTACTGGATGAACAACCTGCAGCGGCTCGAGGCCGCTCGCGACTACTTCGTCACATTGAACTGGCGCGAGCGGGTAGATCCTGAGAGGGTCATCGAAGTGATCGAGTACGCGCACCCTCAGATCACGCACCGGTCGGTCGCTGCCCAGCGGCGCTGGGAGGAGATCAGCGGCGCGGGCCCGGTGCACTACTGCGGCGCCTACTGGCGCTGGGGCTTTCACGAGGACGGCTGCTGGAGCGGTCACCGGGCCGCCGAGGCGGTGGGACAGCGCCTCGCCGTGAGCGAGCCGCTGTCGGTGGCGGCGTGAGCGTGTCGGCGCTCTATGAGGGCCGGGTCCGCCACCGGCGCTACGAGCCCGTGGAGCACGAGTTCACCTACCCGGTGTTCATGGCCTATCTGGACCTCGACGAGCTCCCCGGCGTCCTCGACCCCGTGTCGCTGTGGTCGGCCCGCCGTCCGGCTCCGGCACGGTTCAAGCGCTCCGACCACCTCGGCAACCCGGAGCGGCCGCTCGCCGAGTGCGTGCGCGAGACCGTCTCCGAGCAGATCGGGGAGCGCCCTCGGGGGCCGATCCGGACGCTCACGAACCTGCGCTACCTCGGTCACTGCTTCAACCCGGTGTCATTCCATTTCTGCTTCGACCCCTCCGAGACCCGGCTCGACGCCGTCCTCGCCGACGTCTCCAACACGTGGGGAGACCGGCATTCCTACGTGCTGGGCGGCGACGGGGGCAAGATCCTCACCGGGCAGGTGACGAAGGAGTTCCCGGTCAGCCCGCTGATGGGGATGGAGCAGTCCTACCTCTGGCGCGCGACGACGCCCGGCGAGCGCACCCAGGTCCACATCGAGAGCCGCCGCGGTGCCGCCCTCACCTTCGACGCGACCCTCTCGCTCGAGCGGCGGGAGCTCGACTCGGCGAATGCACGCCGGATGCTCGCCCGCTACCCGGCGATGACGGCCCAGATCGTCGCCCGGATCTACTGGCAGGCCCTGCGGCTGCGCCTCAAGGGGGCGCCGTGGTTCGGCCGCCCGGAGAGCGCATGATCCACGCCGTTGCGAGAAGGCTGGTCTTCACCCTGCTCCGCCGGCTCGAGGGCGGGACGCTCGTGGTCCGCGAGGGCGAGCGGCGGACGACGTTCGGGGAACCGGCCGACGGGCTCAGGGTCGAGGTTGCCGTCAACGACCCGCGCAGCTACTCGCGGCTTTTGCGCGGCTCGACGGGCTGGGGAGAGGGCTACGTCGACGGGCTCTGGGATTGCGAGGACCTGGTCGGCCTGACCCGGCTCGCATGCCGCAACCTGCCCGCGCTCGACCGCTACCGCGCGCGCTTCCAGCCGCTGATCGGCGGCGCCCAACGACTCGGCTCGCTCGCCCGGCGCAACACCCGCGGCGGGGCGCGGCGAAACATCTCCGCCCACTACGACCTCGGCAACCGCCTCTTCGCCACCTTCCTCGATTCGACGATGACCTACTCCTGCGCGGTCTTCGACGGCCCGCAGACGAGCCTCGAGGATGCACAGCTGGCGAAGCTCGAACGGATCTGCGAGCGGCTGGAGCTCGGCCCGGACGATCACCTGCTCGAGATCGGCACCGGCTGGGGGGCTCTCGCGATCCACGCCGCCGCGACCCGCGGCTGCCGGGTGACCAGCACGACGATCTCCGCCGCCCAGCACGCCCTCGCCTCGCAGCGGGTCGCCGAGGCGGGGGTCGGCGACCGGGTCGAGATTCTCCTGCGCGACTACCGCGACCTGAGCGGGACGTACACGAAGCTGGTCTCGATCGAGATGATCGAGGCGGTCGGCTGGCAGTACTTCGGCGAGTACTTCCGCGCCTGCTCGCGGCTGCTCGAGCCGGCCGGGGCGATGTTCCTGCAGGCGATCGCCATCGACGACGACGCCTACGAGGTCGAGAAGGCCTCGCGGAGCTTCGTCAACACCCACGTCTTCCCCGGCGGCTGCCTACCCTCGGAGCGGTTGATCCGCGACCTGGTGGAGTCCCACACCGATACGGCGATCGCCTGGTTCGAGGACATCACGGAGCACTACCCCCCGACGCTCGCACACTGGCGGGAGCGCTTCAACGCCGCCTGGCCTAGGCTGAGCGGCGATGGCTACGACGAGCGCTTCGCCCGCCTCTGGAATCTCTATCTGGCGCTCTCGGAGGGTGGCTTCCGCGAGCGCCGGATCCGCGACGTCCAACTGCTCCTGGCGAAACCCGGACCCGCGAACGCAATCCAGGCGGCCCGCAGCGAGACGCGTCGCGCAGTGATCGCCTGAGCCTTCGTATGGCCCTCAACTTCGAACGCTCGGGCGCGGGCGCGCCGCTCGTCCTCATCCACGGGCTCGGCGGGTCGCACCTGATCTGGGGCCCCGTGCTCGAGGCCCTCGCCGCGTCGCGTGACGTGATCAGCGTCGACATGCCCGGCTTCGGCCACTCCCCGCAGCTTGCGGACGGCGTTGCCCCGACGGCCGCCAATCTCGGCGCCGCGATCGCGGACCTCCTCGACGAGCTCGGCATCGAACGCGCTCACCTCGCCGGCAACTCGCTCGGCGGCTGGGTGGCGCTCGAGATGGCGAAAGCCGGCCGCGCGCGCACGGTCTGCGCGATCTCGCCCGCCGGCCTCTGGCGGCAGCCGCTCGGACCCCGCTCGTTCGACCTGCGCGCCACGGCAGCGCGGTTTCGCCCCGTGATCTCCGCGCTCCTTCACTCCTCGGCGGCCCGCAGGAGGATGCTCTCGACGACGATGGCGAGGCCGGAGAAGCTGAGCGCCGCGGAGAGCCGGGCGCTGATCGGCGATTGGCTCGACTCGCCCGGCTACGACGCCGCCAACGCGCAGATGCGCACGCACGTCTTCGAGGATCCGGAACGGGTCGAGGTGCCGACGACGATCGCCTGGGCGGAGCTCGACCGGCTCGTGGGGCCGCCCCGGCCCGAGCGGATGCCGCCGGGCACGCGCTATCTCGTGCTGCCCGGCTGCGGCCACACCCCGACCTGGGATGACCCGGACCTGGTCGCTCGCACCTTGCTCGAGGCGGGCGACGCGGAGCTCGCCGCCGGGGAAGCCGAGGCGGCGCTCAGAGATCCCGCTCGCTGACGAGCCCGCTCTGCAGCGCACGCTCAACCAGCGCGACCCGCTTCTGGTTCTGCGGCAGTTCCTCGACCCCGAACTTCTCGAACAGGGCGCGCAGATGGGTCTTGACCGCGTCGACGGAGAGGTGGAGCTCGCCGGCGATGTCGCCGTTGGTCGCGGGCGTGGCGAAGGCGGCGCCGCCCTTGTATGGGCGGCAGAGGGCGACGAGGACGCGCTTTTGCGCCGGCGAGACGCCGGCCGCCGTGAGCGCGTCGCCGGAGAGCACCGTCTCGTCGGCACCGGATTCGTCCGGCGCGCGGTAGAGCACTCCCGTCTGGCCGAACCGCAGGGTGTCGCCATCGCGCAGGCGACGGCGGCCGCCGATCCGGTCGCCGTTGACGAACGAGCCGTTTCGGGAGAGGCCGTCGTCGACGAGCGTGCACTGCGTTCCGACGACCTCGATCTGGGCATGGAGGCCGGAGACCTCGGAGTCGAAGCCGAGCTGGATATCGGCCGAGGCGCTGCGACCGACCCAGAGCTCGGAGGTTCCCTCGGCGACCGGCAGGATCTGCTGCTCGCCCTCGCCGTCGCGGTAGACGAAGAACGGCCGGCCGACGCGCTCGGCCTCGATCTGTGCCTTGAGCTCGGGCGCGGACGTCGCGCGCGGGCCAAGCGGGTTCGGAGGGCTCATCCGAGGGCCCCGATCGCGATCTGGGAGGAGACGGCGTCGGCGAGCAGCTCGAGCGCCTGCTCGCGGCTGATCGGCTTGTCCTCCTCGTCCCTGTCGGCCTGCTGGTCGAACTCGGGCCGCGTCTCGCCCTCGGCCAGCTCGTCGCCGCGCGGCTCGTAGCCGGGACTCGGATTCGGGATCCCATCACTGGTCGCTGCGCCGCCGGCGCTCACCCCCGGGGCGGCGCCGTCGCAGGAGGCGATCGCCTCGGCGATCAGCCGTGCTCGGAGCGCGTAGCCCTCCGGCGTCGCGTGCCCGCCGTCGGAGAGCAGCTCGGGGCTCTCCGTCGCGACCCGCTCCCACTCGACCAGGCGCACGTTCGACTCCCCGGCGGCGAAACTGCGGATCACGTCGTTGAGCGGGGCGTCGTCGATCCCGGTGTAGCCCTCGACCTCGACGGTCGGGACCACGAAGCACCGATCGCCGGCGATCTCGCTCGCTTGCTCGAGACTCGAGGCAAGGGTCTGCGGGTTGCCCGGATCGTCATTGCTGCCGAGCGCGAAGACGACGACGCCGTAGGCGTCCGAGATCCTCGATGCGAGCACGTCGACGCCGACGGTGCTCGGGCGTCCGATCTCGGCGTCCGTCGTCAGCGCGTTCCCGCCCAGCTCGTCCCTCAGGTACGTCTCGCCTCCCACACCGAGACTGTCGCCGACGAGGAGGACGCCACCGCCTCCGGGCGCGGCGGCGACCGGGGCGGCGAGCAGAGCCGCACTGACGGCGAGCGCAGCGCCGATCGCGCTTGAGATCACTCTCTTCATCATGGGCGGTGCCGGGCTCGAACCGACGACCTCCTCGGTGTAAACGAGGCGCTCTCCCAACTGAGCTAACCGCCCACGAGAATTATGGAGGCTCGCCCGCATCGCCAGCGCAAACGTCCCTTACGCCCCCCTATCCGGGGGTATTCCGGACGTTTGCCCGGGTCTACGCCGCCAGGAGCTGCTCGCGTACCGCCGCGGTGAGCTCGACGTACTTGCCGCTCGCCTCCTCGTGGACCCAGAGGCGCCGGTCGCCGTCCGGTTCCGGGATCCCCTCGTCGCGAAGCGGGCCGGTGAGCGGCCGGTACCACGTCGTCACGGGAATCTCGTCGACGACGCGGACGACGGCCGGGCGCTCGCTCGGCCGGAGCTTCGTCATCGCGCCCGAGAGATCGGCGGCGGCGACCTTGCGATCGCCGCGCAAGCTGACCGCCGCGACCGCGATCTCGGCGTCGCCGGCCGGGATCCCGTAGGCGACCGCGAGGTCGACGGCCCGCATGTCGCCGAGGGCGTCGACGATCGGCCGCGTTGCGACGAAGCCGTCCGCCGTGCGGATCAGGGCGAGCACGGTGTCTACGAGCCAGAAATCGCCGTCCTCGTCGCGGCGGAAGAGGTCGCCGGTCTCGAGCCAGGCGTCGTTCGCCTCGAAGACGCCGCGCAGGGGGGCCGCCGTGAGGGCGGCGTCCGCGCTCGCGAGGAGCATCCCGGTCACCCCCGGGCCCGCCTCGATCGCGAGGCCGTTGTCGTCCAGGACCATCTCCGTCGTCGCCGGGTTGTAGGCGGCGATTCGCAGGTCGGCGCTGCCGGGAAGCGGGCGGCCCATCGCGCCCGGCTTCGAGCGGCCCAGGTTGACGAGGATCGCGCCGCCCTCGGTCGAGGCGTAGAACTCGACCACGCGCGCCGGGGCGAAGCGATGCTCGACCCGGCGCCAGAGCCCGCGGGGCATTCCCGAGCCCATGAAGAGGCGAATCGGGTGGTGGCGCTCACGCGGGTCCGGCGGCGCCTCGACGAGATCGTGGAGGAGCGTCCAGGTGTAGGTCCCGACGGTGACCCCATAGCGGCGGACCTCGTCCCAGAACGTAGTCGGGTCGAACGAGGAGGCCATCGCCAGACGGGTTCCACCGGCGATCGCCCCGCCGATGCTCATCAGGAGGCTCGACGGGTGGTGGATCGGGGTGACGCCGTAGACCGTGTCGGCGCTCGTCAACGCCGCCGAGGAGGCGGTGCCGAAGGCGGAGAGGGCCCAGCGGCCGTTCGAGATGCGGCTCGCGCGGGTGCGCTCCCCCTGGCCGGTGAAGACGATGAAGGCGAGGTCGTCCGCATGCCCCGGGTTCGGCCGATACCAGGCGGGCAGCTCGACCGCGGCGGGGTCGATCTGCTCCATGTCCGTGAGCGGCAGGCCGAGGTCGCGGATGTTGCCGCCGCCGCCGAGGACGAAGGTGTGCACGGCTCCGAGATCGAGCCAGGTCGCCAGCTCGGCGTTCTCCGGGTCGGCGACGATCCGCTCGACCCCGCCGAGCTCGGTCTCGCGGCTCGGGTCGCCGTCGGGGCGCAGCATCACCGCGACCGCGCCGATGCGGCTGAGCGCCGCGATCACCGCGAGCGCGCTCGGCCGCGTGCCCATCAGCACCCCGACGTGCTCACCCTGGCGGACGCCGAGCGAGATCAGCCCCCGGACGACGTTGTCGATCCGCTCGTTGACGGCCTGGCGGTCGTACGCGCGGTCCTCGAAGAGGAAGAACGGGGTGTGGGGCGAGTTGCGAGCCTGCTCGTCGAGGACGAGGCCGAGCGAGACCTGGGTCTCCGGGCTCATCCGCTCGAGCCGGGCGAGTCGCGGCAGCTGCGCGGTCATCTCACGGGAGATCTCGGTGATCCCACGGACCGTCCGCGAGGCGGCGCCGCCGAGGGCGCGGGCGAAGCCGACGCCGGCGCCGGCGGCGAGGCGGGCCCGCTCGCCGGTCCCGCCGCCCGCCTGCTCGCCGCCCTCCGGCTCCTCGCCCGGTCGCGAGACGAGCTCCGGCAGCTCGGCCTCGCCCGCACGCCAACGCGCCCATCCGGCGACCGTCGGCCAGGTGTTACGCGCCGCCGCGGAGCCGACGACGAGCCCGAAGTGCCCGGCGCGCAGCGCGACCTCGTAGACGTCGGCCCCCGGCGCTGCGCGGGTGATCGCGCGCACGCCCTCGGCGGGCGCGATCTCGTCGACCTCGCCGACGAAGCAGAGGACGGGGCACTCGATGTCGGCGAGCGTCACCATCCGATCCTCGATCACGAAGCCGCCCGCGAGCATCCGGTTGTGGGCGACGAACTGCCGCATGAAGTCGGCGAGCGCGGGGCCCGGCCACGCGACCCAGCCCTCGCCGAGGAGGAAGCGCCGCTGACGCTCGCGCGGCAGGAGCGCCTCGCGGTCGTGGAGCTGGCGGACGAAGTCGAAGCGCTGCTGCAGCGACTTCACCGGGTCGAGCATGCGGAAGCCGGTGCGGCTCATCCAGGCCGGCACCGCGGCACGCGAGAAGACCTTTGCCAGCGCCTCGGCGCCCTGTGTCGCGACGCCCTCGGGCAGGCCGAGCGGAATGCCGCTGCGGATGTCGACCGGGCTGCCGAAGGTGATCAGGCTCGCGATTCCCTCCCCGCGGAGGAACGCGGCGGCCTGGTAGCAGAACATGCCGCCCTGGCTGTAGCCGGCGAGGTTGATGTCGCGCTCACCGATGTCGCGGACGTGCGCGACCGCCTCGGCGACGGCGACGACGTGGTCGGCGAGCGTGCGCTCGAGCCCGCCCTCCTCCTGGTCGGGAGAGCCGAAGTCGACGACCCAGGGCTGGACGCCGTTGTCACGCAGGATCGCCACCGCGCTGGTGGCCGGGGCGACGTCGTAGACGTCGGCCGCGAGCATCAGCGGCGGCACGAGGACGACGTGCGGAACGGTCGTCGGGTCGACGTCTTCGTCGGGGAAGTAGCGGCGCAGGCGGTAGTTGGCGCCCTCGGCGGCGATCTCGAACGGGTACGGCTCCTCGCCGGTCTCGAGGCCGCCGAAACGCAGCACCTCGAGCGCGTTCTCGGCCGCGCTCGAGAGCCTCGAGACCTGCTTCGTGATCACCCTTGGCGAGAGGTCCATGCGCGGCCAAGCCTATTGGCAATACGATCGCCGGCGGACCAGGAGAGGAGCTACTTATGCGGATGCGCGCGGCGGTACTGGAGGAGTTCGGTGAGCCCCTGGTGATCCAGGAGATCGACCTCGACGAGCCCAAGGACGACGAGGTGCTGGTTCGCTTGGTCGCATGCGGGGTCTGCCATACGGACCTGTACACGGCCTCGGGGGTCGATCCGTCCGGGTACGCCCCGACGGTGCTCGGGCACGAGGGCGCCGGGGTGGTCGAGAAGGTCGGCTCGGCGGTCGCTTCGCTGGCCCCGGGCGACCACGTGGTGACCCTCTTCAGCCCGCAGTGCGGCGAGTGCGTGCACTGCGTCGACGATCGCACCAACCTCTGCATGGCGATCCGGGAGCAGCAGGGCAAGGGCTACCTCCCCGACGGCACGACCCGTCTGAAGCGCGACGGCGAGCAGATCCGCCACTTCATGGGCACTTCGACCTTCGCCGAGTACACGGTGATGCCGGAGATCGCGCTGGCGAAGGTGAGCCCAGAGGCGCCGCTGGAGGGCGCCGCCCTCTTTGCCTGCGGCCTCTCGACCGGGCTCGGGGCGGCGATGAACACTGCGAAGGTGAGCGAGGGCTCGACCTGCGTCGTCTTCGGCGCCGGGATGGTCGGGCTCGGCGCCGTCGCCGGCTGCCGGCTCCAGGGGGCCGAGCGGATCATCGCGGTCGACCTCTCCGAGGACCGGCTCGAGCTGGCGAAGGGACAGGGCGCAACCGAGGTGCGCAAGGGCGGCGACGACGTCGTCGACTGGGTGCTCTCCGAGACGCAGGGCTTCGGGGCCGACTACACGTTCGAGGCCACCGGAAACGTCGCGGTGATGCGCCAGGCCGTGGAGTCCGCCCGCATGGGCTGGGGCTTGGCGACTATGGCCGGGGTTGCCGGCAAGGGCGAGACCCTCGACGTCATCCCGCGCTTCCTGATCACCGGCCGCCGCATCGCCGGCTCGTCGTTCGGCGGCGTCAAGGGCCGCGAGGGCGTGCCCAAGCTCGTCGATCGCTGGCTCGCGGGGGACATCGACGTCGACCCGTTCATCTCCCACCGGATCACGCTCGACGAGGTGAACAAGGGGTTCGAGCTGATGGAGGCCCAGGATGGGATCCGCTCCGTCATAGAGTTCGACGGATGATCCTCACCCGCGTAGAACAATCGGAGTGGCTCTCGAACGCCTACCTCGTCTTCGACGAGCCGGGCGGCAACGGCGTGCTCGTCGACTCCAACACCGTGACCGACCCCCTGGTCGAGCTCGCCGAGCGCGAGGGGATCGACATCACGCACGTGATCCTCACGCACCACCACTACGACCACGTCGTCGGCGTGCGCAAGCTCGCGGACCGCGTCGGCGCGCCGATCTTCGCCCACCGCCTCACCGACGAGCTCATCGACGACAAGGTCGACGAGACCTTCGAGGATGGTGCCACGATCGAGACGGGCGCCCTGTCGATTGTGGTCACCCACACGCCGGGCCACTGCGGCGACCACTGCGCGCTACGCCTCAACGACACCGACGTGCTCACGGCCGACGTCCTCTTCAAGGGCACGGTGGGCGGCACCAGAGCGCCGGGCGCAACGGGCTTCGAGGACCTGAAGAGCTCGGTGATGGAGAAGCTGATGAAGCTGCCGCCCGAGACCCGGGTCCACCCCGGCCACCGCGAGCCGACGACGATCGGCGCCGAGTGGGAGCAGAACCCGTTCGTCCGCATCTGGCGCGGCCTCGACCCCGAGGGATCCGAGCCCGTCACGATCGGGCCGGCCGACGCCGACGAGCGCGAGGAGGCGACGCTCATCCTCTGGGCGCCCGACTATGACGGCGGCAACAAGGCCTGGGTCCGGCTCGGCGACGGCAGCGACGCGATCGTGGGCGGCTCCCAGGTGCGGCGCGGGGGCTGAGGCCCGGCGCCTCCCCCTACTTCTTCTTCGCCTTGAACGTGACCTTGACGGCGGTCGTCGCAGCGGTCTGACCGAGGTCATCGAAGACCGTCCCGGTGATCGTCGCCTTGCCCTTCTTACCGGCCTTGGCCGCGGCCTTCAGCGCCTTGCGGCCCTTCTTCGGCACCTTGAGGGTGACCTTCGTCGGCACGCCTGGCGCGAGGGTCGCGCTGACGGCGCGGATCTTGAACTTCTTCGCCTTGCGGGCGGCGCCCTTGGGCGGCCGAGGCGCCTTGCCTTTGCCCTTGACGAGGAGAGACGCGTTCTCATTCGTGCACGTGGCCGTCACGGATATCGCCGCAAAGGACTTCGCCTTCAGGTTCGGGCCGAGGCTGCAAGCTGGCGCGTTGAGCGGCTGCCAACTCGCGCTGCCCACGCGGAAGTTCGGCGTCGTGTTCTTCGTCAGCGGCGCTACCCCCAGATCGAGCCCCGTCGTCCCGGCGACGAACAGGTTCGAGAAGGAGTCCGTCGGGTCGGCGCGGACAAATGCCATCCGGTCGCCGCTCGGCGAGATGGCAGGTTCGCCCGTCGAGCTGGGCACCGGACTGATCAGCGTCGTCGGTTCGCCGCCGTTCACGCCCACCACCATGAGAGAGGAGTTCCCCGCGTTGTAGCGGCTGAAGATGACCCTGGTGCCATCCGGGGTGAAGTCCGCGGAGCCGTCGGCGAACGTGGTGTCCTTCGGCGTCAGCTCGCGCTTCTGCGAGCCGTCGGCGTTCATGATCGTGAGTCCCGGAAACGCTGTGGTGACCAGTTGGCTGTAGACGATCTTCGAGCCGTCCGGGGAGACCGCCGGGTTGGAGCCCGTTCCGGGGCCGGACGTGAGCTGGGTTTGGCCGCTCCCGTCGCCGTTCATGATCCAGATCTGGGTGCCGGGCCCGGTCATGCTCCGCTCGAAGACGATCCTGCCGTCCGCGGCGAAAGCCGGCAGCCGGTCGGAGGAGTTCGGGCCGCTGGTCGTCAGCTGCGTTCCGCCAGTCCCATCGGCCTTCATCACCCAGATCGCCCCTTCGCGGACGAATGCGATCCGCTCGCCATCGGCGGAGTACGACGGGTACCGCTCCTGCTCCGCCGAGGTCGTCAGCTGTACCCCCGCGCCGGTGCGCGGATCAAGCAAGAAGATGTCGACATTGCCGTTGGGCAGCTGAGGCGAACCACCCTCGTACGCGATCATGCCTTCCGCCCCTGGAAACGCTCCTTGGGCGGATGCCGTCAGTGCCAGCGAGGCGGTCGCCAGGGCCCCCGCGATCCTCGTCCAGCGCATTCTCTGCCCTAACCCTTCTTCTTCGTCTTGAATTTGACGGCGACCGAGTCGGTCGCCGAGAGACCGAGGTCGTCGGTGAACGTGGCCGTGATCGTCGCCTTGCCCTTCTTGCCGGCCTTGGCCGCCTTCTTCAGCGCCTTCTTCCCCTTTTTCGGGATCGCGAGAGTGACCGTCGTCGGGGTCCCGGCGGGGACCGTCGCGGTAACCGGCGCGATCTTGAACTTCGTCGCCTTTCGCGCGCCGGGACGGTGCGGCGCCTTCGGCGCCTTGCCCGAGCCCTGGGCGACGACGCGCACGTTCTCGTTTGTGCATGAGACCGGGATCGAAACTCGGGCGCGGGACTTGGTGACGATGTCGGCACCCAGGGTGCAGATGGGCGGATTGAGCGGCTGCCAGGTCGGCTCCTCGACCAACCCGGGCGGTGTCGAGGAGGTGAGGGGCCTCAGCCCCGAGTCCACGCCGTTTGAGCCTGCGATGAGGATCTTCGAGTCGCCGATGCCGAAGTCCAGCCGATCGAACGCGATCTGGGTTCCCTCCGGAGAAAAGACCGGATCCCCATCGCCGGTGAGCGGCGTCGGCTGGGTCGTGAGCGGCGCGGCCCCTGCCCCGTTGGCACCCATGGCCATGACGACGTCCGACACGCCGTCGTACCGGGTGAACACGATCCTCTTTCCGTCCGGCGAGTAGTCGGGCGCACCGTCAACGTTCGGTCCGTTCGACGGGGTGAGAGCCGCCTGTCCGGTCCCGTCGACGTTGATCACCGAGATTCCCCGAAAACCGGCGGCCCCATTCGTGAACGTGTACGCGATCCGGGCGCCGTCGGGGGAGGGGGCGGGGTCCGAAGCCTCGTCGGCGTTTGGGCCCGGGACCGTGATCGCCGCCTCTCCGCTGCCGTTGACGTTGATTCGCCAGAGCTGCGTATTGCCCGTGCCCGTATCGGTACGCGCGAACACGATCTGTCCGCTGCGGGTGAACGCCGGAGCGCCATCGGTGGTGGTCGCGGAGCTGGTCGTGAGCTGGACTGGATTGCTCCCATTCGCGTTCATGACCCAGATCTGCCCGGTGCTCCCGCCGAAGGTGTGGACGTAGGCGATCTTCTCGCCGTCCGCGGAGTACGCCGGATCCGTCTCGTCCTGGGCCGTGCTCCTCAGCGGTACCTTGCCGGCGCCGCTCGGATCGGACGCGACGATGTCACTCGAGCCCGTGGGTCCCGAATCCTCCGCGTAGGCGATCTTGCCATTGGCGCCCGGGAAGGCAGCCATCGCCGTCCCGGTGGCACCCAGCAACATCACCAGCGCCGACGAAACGATCAGCTGCAGCACCCGATTCCGCACCCCGCCCTCCTCGCGCATCGAAGCCTCGACCTCCGCACAGTCTAGCTCGGGCGGGTCAGGCGCACGACAGTGGTAGCGCTGAATTGCTCACGTCCCCCACCCCCGGCCGCTACCGCTTCTTCTTCTTCGAGACCACCGCGCCGCCCGCCGCAGCCAACGCCAGTCGCTTCCTCACCCGCATGTCTCCCATCCCCCAACCCACCCGGTACCCCGACCGGCCTGTGGCGCTCACCGTATACCGTGATCGCGTGGACCTCGGACTCGCCGGCAGGGTCGCCCTCGTCATGGGCGCGAGCAAGGGCATCGGGCTCGGCATCGCGACGGCGCTTGCACGTGAGGGCGCGCGCGTCGCAATCGCGAGCCGCTCGCGAGAGAACCTGGAGCGCGCCGCTGCGAGGATCGCCGGCGAGGCGGTGCCGTTCGTCGCCGACACCTCCGACCTCGATGGGTTGCGCGCGCTACCGGCCGAGGTAGAGGATGCTCTCGGCCCCGTCGAGATCCTCGTCACGAACACCGGCGGGCCGCCGGTCGGGCCGGCGCTCGACGCCGACCTCGACGAGTGGCGAAGCGCGTACGAGAACCTGATCCTCGCGCCCCGGGTCCTGATCGAGGCTGTCGTTCCCGGCATGCGGGAGCGGAGCTGGGGGCGGATCGTCAACGTCGGCTCGAGCTCAACCCGCGAGCCGATCCCGGGGCTGGCGCTTTCGAACTCGCACAGGCCGGGCCTGATCGGCTTTCTGAAGACCCTTGCCCGCGAGGTGGCGGCCGACGGAGTGACCGTCAACGACGTCTCCACGGGACGCTTTGCGACCGACCGGCTGGCGGCCAACTGGGGTGGCTGGGAGAAGATGCGCGAGGGCGCGGCGGCCGATGTGCCGGCACAGCGACTCGGCGAGCCGGCGGAGTACGGCGACCTGGTCGCCTTCCTCGCCTCCGAGCGGGCGGGCTACATCACCGCGACCTCGATCCCGATCGACGGCGGCCTCCTCCGCTCGGTCTAGCTAGGCGGGCTCGGCCGTCGCGTAGAGCTCGCCGCGGCGGGCTTTGCGCGCGATCCAGATCGCGCCGGCGCCGACCATCAGCACGCTCGCGACCTGAGCCTGGGTGAGGCCGAGGAGGACGTCGTCGTTGCGGCGGACGAACTCGACCATGAAGCGCTCGAAGCCGGCGAGGACGAGGTAGAGGGCGAAGAGCAGGCCGGGCTGGAAGCGCCTGCGGCTCTGCCACAGGATCCAGGTGACGAGGAACATCGCCAGCGCCTCGTAGATCGGCGTCGGGTGGACCTCGACGCCGGGCGGCGTCGGCACCGTGCCGTCCTCGTAGCTCATCGCCCACGGGCCGTCCCAGGGAATGCCGTAGTCGCCGTCGCCGGAGAGCTGGCAGCCGATGCGTCCGACCGCGTAGCCGATCGCGAGCCCCGGGGCGGCGACGTCGAGCAGGGTCAGGTTGAGAAAGCCGCGCCAGCGAGCCCAGAGCAGGGCGCCGACGGTGCCGCCGATCGCACCCCCGTACCAGACGAGACCGGAGCCGGAGAAGAGGTTGCCGAAGAGATCGTCGGAGACCTCGTCCCAGTTCTCGATCATGAAGTCCAGGCGAGCGCCGACGATCCCACCGACGAGAGCGGCGAAGATCAGCTCGTAGGCCCAGTCGACCGGCTTGTCGAGCTCCTTGAAACGCTTCGCGACCAGCAGCCCGGCGGCGACGAAGCCGAGCGCGAACATGATCCCGAAGGTCTGCAGCGTCACCGGGCCGATCTCGAGCTCGGGCTGCATCGACGGGATTAGGAGACGTCGAGGATCTCGAACCGCTTCGACCCGCGCGGGGTCTGCACCTCGACCTGGGCGCCCTTGGCGCCGCCGAGGAGCGCCCTGCCGACGGGGCTGTCGACCGAGAGCTTGCCGTCGGCCATCGACGCCTCGAGCGGGTGCACGAGGGTGACCTCGGTGGTCTTGCCGGCGGCCTCCTCGCGGTAGCGGACGGTCGAGCCGACCATGGCGTCTCCCCCGCCCGGAAGCCTCGACTACCTCCGCGTTGGAGAGCTGATGTTCGAGCTGGCGAATCCGCGCCTCGTTCATCCCCTGCTCCTCGCGCGCCGCGTGGTACTCGGCGTTCTCCTTCAGATCGCCGTGCTCACGAGCGCTCGCGATCGCAGCGACGATCTCGGGCCTGCGGACCTCGGTGAGCTCGCGGAGCTCCGCCTCGGCCGCTGCCTTCCCTTCCGGGCTGATTGCCTGTTTCGGTTCTCTCATTGACGTTCGAGTCGCTCGCACGACAGCCCCGGCGGGGTTCGAACCCGCGTCGCTCGGCTTGAAAAGCCGGCATCTTCACCACTAGACCACGGGGCCGGGGTCGATGAGTGTAGGAGCCTCGCGCGCCGAGCGCTAGCTGCGCGCGCCGGCCGTCGCCCCGCCCGGCCGGCGCGCGTTGTTCCCGTGCCCGCTCTTGCGGCGGCTTCCGCGGCCGACGGAGTGCTCGAGCTCGGCGACGGCGTTTCGGAACAACGCCCCCAGCTCGCTCGCCTCCGGCAGCACCGTCGGGTCTACATGGGCCGCGAAGTGGAGGGTGTTGCGATAGGTGAGCACGCCGATCGCGATCGCGTGGCCATCCGAAGTCGGGATCACCGGATAGATCTCGGAGACGATCGCGCCGGCGGCGTAGAGCGGCACCCGCGGGCCGGGGACATTCGAGACCGCGAGGTTGTACATCCTCGGGCTCGCGGCGAGACGCGCCGCCCGCTCCTTCAGGAATCCCGGCAGCTGGACCATCGAGCGCAGCAGCGCGTCGCTCCCGGCGATTCGCCCCGACGACTTCAGCTCCCGGGTGCGCTCCTGGATGAGCGCGAGCCTGCGGCCGGCGTCCCTTTCCTCCAGGGGCAGGTCGACGAACGCGAAGGTGATCCGGTTCCCCCCCGCGAGGTCGTCCTCGGCGGCGCGAACGCTCACCGGGACCATCGCGCGCAGCGGTTCGGGTGGTACCTCGGCGACGGCCGCATACCGGCGAAGGGCCCCGCTGACGACCGCGAGTACGACGTCGTTCAGCTTCACGCCGCGGGCCTCCTTGATCCGCAGCATCCGGTCGAGTGGGACTGTCGCCGTCACCAGCGCGCGACTCGGCGTGATCGAGGCGTTGACGAACGAAGGCGGCGCCGGCCGGATCACATCCTCGGCGATCGACATCGCAGCTCGCCCCATCGACTCGGCGACCCGCAGCGTCCGCCGGGGGGCAAGGCCCATTCGCGCCAGCCGCCGGGCCGCGCGGAACTGCTCCAGGGCACCGTCGGCTACCGCGTCTACGGCGAGCCGAAGCGGCGCCTCCGCGGGCTCCGGCTCCCAGTCGGCCGCCTCGGGGAGGGCAGCGTCGGGCGCCAGGTCGAAGAGCAGCGTCCCGAGCTCCACCGCGGCGATCCCGTCGACCATCGCGTGGTGGACCTTGCCCAGGATCGCGGCCCGCCCGGCGCCGGCTCGCGGAATGACGACGAGCTCCCACAGTGGTCGTGAGCGGTCGAGCTGCCTGGACAAGAACTCCGCGGCGATCGCATCGAGCCCGGCGCGATCGGCGACCTCGCGTCCGATCACCTCGATGTGCCGAGAGATGCGAAAGCGCGGGTCGTCGGCCCAAAGGGGATCACCGAGCGGTGCGGGCACCACCACCTGGCGAAAGCGCGGCGCCAGGTGGAGGCGACCCGCGATCCGCTCGGCGAGCGCGGCCGGATCGAGCTCCGCGACCCCGTCAGGGAGCTCGAGCTGTGCCAGCCACCCAACGTGCATGTGAGCACTCTGCGTCTCCACCCGGAGGAACGAGGTGTCAAGCGTCGAGAGTCTCTGCACACACAGAGGATGGGCGCCGCCGCCTCGGAAATGACCCTCGGCCTGTCGGCAATCGCGGGGCACGATTCGCCCCGCGGTCGATCCGGATCAGCCCACGAGGAGCTCGAGCAGCGCCTTCTGCGCGTGCAGCCGGTTCTCCGCCTGATCGAAGACCGCCGAGCGCTCGCCGTAGAGCGCGCCCTCGCTGATCTCCTCACCCGGGTGCGCCGGCAGGCAGTGGAGCACGATCGCCCGATCCGAGGCGACCGCGAGCAACTCCTCGTTGAGCTGGAAGGGCCCGAGGTCGGCGCGCCGCTTCGCGGCCTCCTCCTCGTCTCCCATGCTCACCCACACGTCGGTGTAGATCGCGTCGGCGTCCGTCGCCGCGGCGACCGGGTCGTTCGTATCGAGCGCGGCGAGGCCGGACTCGAGCGCGTAGCCCTCCGGGGTGGCGACCCGGACCTCGACGCCCGCGACCTTCCCGAGGATGGCGAGCGAGCGGGCGACGTTGTTGCCGTCACCGACGTAGGCGACCGAGACACCCTCCAGCCCCCCGAAGCGCTCCTTCAGGGTCTGCAGGTCGGCGAGCGCCTGGCAGGGGTGATGAAGCGGCGTCAGGGCGTTGATCACCGGCACGCCCGCCTCGGCGGCGAGCTCCACGACAGTCTCGTGTGAACCCGAGCGGATGACGATCCCGTGCACGTAGCGCGAGAGGACCCGAGCCGTGTCGGCAATCGACTCACCCCGGCCGAGCTGCAACTCGTCGGCGCGCATCGGCAACGGGTTGGCGCCGAGCTCGGCCACCCCGACCTGGAAGGAGACCCGGGTCCGGGTCGACGGCTTCTCGAAGAACAGCGCGACCGTGCGGCCATCGAGCGCGTCGCGGCCGACTCGGCCCTCGCGCCCGTCCTTCAACTCCCCCGCCCGCTCGAGCAGGGCCGCCAGTTCCTCGGCGGAAAGCTCCTCGCCGGTGAGGAAATGTCGCGGCGACCCGTTCAAGCCGGGCATTCTACGGCGCTATGCGCGCCCTCACCTGGAACCTCTTCCACGGCCGGGACTTTCCGCCCGACCCGGCGCTCCACACGTGGCGCTCGCGCCTGCTCAAGGTCAGCGAGCGGAATGCGACCCACGTTCAGGTCAACCGCGACCTGCTCGCCGAGTTCGCGACCGTCCTCGCCGACGCCGCCTGGGACGTCGCGCTTTTGCAGGAGTGTCCACCGCGCTGGGTTGCATCGCTCGCCACGGCTTCGAGCGCCTACCCCCAGCTCGCCCTCACCTCGCGCAACTCGCTCGCCACGCTGCGTTCCGCGCTCGCCCGCCTGAACCCCGATCTGATCGCCTCCAACGAGGGCGGCTCGAACGTCATCCTCGTCCGCGGCGTCGCCGGAGCGGTCGCCGAGCGGCGCGAGCTCAGCCTGCGACCCGGGCCGTTCCCGGAGCGCCGGGCGATGGGCTTCGTCCGGATCGCGCCGCACGCCGAGCGTGAGTACTGCGTCGCGAACCTGCACGCGAGCGCCGGTCCCGGTCGCCGCGACCTGGCCGAGGCCGAGGTCCGGGCCGCCGCCGAGCGCGCGCTCGAGTGGGCGGACGGGGCGCCACTCATCTTCGGGGGCGACTTCAATCTTCGCCCCGCCGAGACCTCCGCCTACGATGAGCTCGAGCGTCGGTTCGGCCTCACCGGCACGACCGCGCCGGACGCGCTCGACCACCTCCTCTCCCGCGGCCTCGACCGACTCGGCCGGCACGTCGTTGGCCGGCCGCCCGGCGCGAGGTCGCCGCCGACGGGCTCGCGATCCGGCTCTCGGACCACGCCCCGGTCGAGGGCGAATTTCGGATCCCAAGCCGGTGAGATAGGTTCCGCCCTCAACCCTCAAGCAGGAGGTAGCGATGGCGACCGGTTCCGGAGGCTCGAAGGCCAGCAGTCGAAGCGGAGCGAAGAAGAGGCCCGCGGCGGCGAAGACGCGCAAGCCCGCGGCAAAGAAGCGCGCGAGCTCGAGCCGCGCGTCGGCCGCCAGCCGCAGCGACAAGAGCGTGCAGGCGTTTCGCGAGGCGGTCGAGCGCAGCGTGACCGCGCTCGAGGAGAACGTCGTCACCGTTCCCCGTGAGCGATTGCAGGAGGTGGTCGACGACGCGGTCGAGCGCGGCCGGATGACCCGCTCGGACGCGAATGAGCTCGTCTCGACCCTGGTCAGCCGGGGCCGCAAGTACACCGACGACCTCGTCCGCGACCTCGAGAAGCTGCTCGAGCAGGCGCGCAAGGAGGTCGACTCGCGCACGACGCAGGCCCGCAAGGAGGTCGGGTCCCGTACCGCGCCGGCGCGCAAGCGGGCGACGAAGGCCGCCGACCGCCTCGGCAAGGCGGCCCGCGACGCCGCCGACCGCCCGCTCGCCGAGGCCGATCGCCTGCGCCGCCGCGCCGGCGTCACGACCCCGCCGATCACGGCCTACGACAACCTCACCGCGGCGCAGATCAAGTCGCGCCTGAAGGACCTGACCAAGGCCGACCTGCGCAAGGTGCGGACGCAGGAGAAGCGCGGTAAGGCCCGCAAGGGAATCCTCGATTCGATCGAGAAGCAGCTCGAGCGCTGAACAACGTCTCCGGGTCCCCTTGCAACGATAGGCGGGTGACCGGGGCCGAAGTGAAACGTGCGGATCGCCCGCGGCAGGGAGCCGAGCTCGAGCTCGAGATCGACTCCCTCGCCCAGGGCGGGCGCGGCGTTGCCCGGGCCGACGGCTACGTGGTCTTCGTCTCCGGCGCGCTTCCCGGCGACCGCGTCCGTGCCGTGATCACCCGCTCGAAGCGGCAGTTCGGCGAGGCGCGCGCACTCGAGCTCCTGCGCCCGAGCGCGGAGCGGATCGAGGAGCGGTGCCTCCACGGTGGCGAGCCCTGCCCCGGTGCGCCCTGGCAGGGGATGCCCTACGAACGCCAGCTCGCCGAGAAGCAGGGCCAGGTGGCCGACGCCCTGCGGCGGATCGGCGGCATCGAGGGCTTCGAGCCCGAACCGATCGAGCCCGCCGTGAGCGAGTGGCGCTACCGCAACAAGCTCGAGTACTCCTTCGGCGCGCGCGAGGACGGCGCCGCGCTGGGATATCACCGCCGCGGCAGCTGGTCCGAAGTCGTCGACGTGGAGGACTGCATGCTCGCGTCCGAAGCCAACAACGCGGCTCGCAACCGCGTCCGCGAGTGGGCCCGCACCCGCGAGCTCGACGCCTATGACCGCCGCGCCCAGTCGGGCATGCTGCGCAACCTCGTCGTGCGCGAGGGGATCAACACCGGGGAGCTGCAGACCCGCCTCGTCACCTCGGTGGGCGAGTTGCCGCGACCGCCCGTCGACCTCCACACGGTGATCGAGGGCACCGGCGGCGGCACCGACGGCCCCACCGGCGTGCTCGGCTCCGAGTACCTGAGCGAGCGCATCGGCGAGCTCACCTTCCGCGTCTCACACGGAGCGTTCCTGCAGACCAACACGCTGATGGCCGAGCGGCTCTACTCGATCGTGGCGGAGCTCGCCGGGCTCACCGGGTCCGAGCGCCTCTTCGACCTGTACTGCGGTATCGGCACGATTGGCCTCTCGCTCGCCTCCCGCGCAGGCGAGGTCTGGGGCCTCGAGGGCGTGGCCGAGGCGATCGTCGACGCCGAGGCGAACGCGGCCGCGAACGGGATCGAGAACGCCCACTTCGTCGCCGCCGACGCCCGCCTTGGCATCCGCCCGCTGCTCGAGCAGGCGGGTGGACCCGACGTGGTCGTCGTCGACCCGCCTCGCCCCGGGCTCTCGAGCAAGATCGTCCGCCGCCTGCTCGAGTGCGAGGCGCGCCGGGTCGTCTACGTGTCCTGCAACCCGACGACGCTCGCCCCGAACGCTGCCCAGATGATCGAGGCCGGATATACGCTGCGGCGCGTGAAGCCGGTCGACATGTTTCCCCAGACCCCGCACGTCGAGTGCGTCGCCGTCCTGGAGCGCGATGCCTAGGCGTGCCTTCGGCGTCGCCGCGGGCCTCGATCCGGACGTCGCCGGCCCGCTTGCCGAGCGCTGCGCCGAGGTCGGCTACACCTCGTTGTGGTCGAACGACACTCCAGTGGCGCTCGGCCTCGAGACGCTCTCCGTGTTCGCCGAGGCGGCTCCGGCGCTCGACCTGGGCGTCGCGGTGATGGCGCTCGACCGCCACGAGCCCGCAGACATCGCGGCCCACATCGATCGCCTCGGCCTCGACCGCGAGCGGCTCTGGATCGGCATCGGCGCGGGCTTCTCGAAGAAGCCGCTGACGGAGATCCGCGATGCGATGCCCGGACTCCGCGAGGCCCTGCCCGGCGTTCGCATCGTCCTCGCCGCGATGGGCCCCAAGATGTGCGCCTTCGCCGGCGCCGAGGCCGACGGCGCCTTCTTCAACTGGATGACTCCGGACTTCGCCGCCGGCGCGCGTGCCAACGTCGAGGCCGGCGCCGCCGGTGCCGGCCGCGAGCCGCCCCCGGTGCTTGGCTACGTCCGCACGGCGGTTGGACCCGACGCCGCCGATCGGCTGGCGAAGGAGGAGTCGTTCTACCGCGATCTCCACGCCAGCTATCGCAAGCACTTCGACCGCCTCGCCGAGCCGGAGGGATCCGTCGGCGTCGCCGCCGCGGACGCCGACGAGGCGCAGGCCGCCCTCGCCCGCTACGCGCACGCGCTCGACGTCAGCGTCGTCCGCGGCCTGGCCAGCGCCAACGTCGAGGCGATGACCGCGCTGGCGGAAGCGGCGGCGCCCAGCTCCTAGTAGGGCGGAAGCTCGGCGTACCACTCGCCGAGCGCGCGGAACGCACCCCAGAACTCGCGCTTCGACTCCTCTGAGTCGAGCGAGTCGTCGATGTCCGGCACGTACAGGGCGTCGATTGTCGGGGTCAGGTTCTGGAGCTCACCGAGCCGCGCGTCGACCGTCCGCCCCATCGGCACCTCGAGCTCGTTGAGACACTCGAGCGCGCTCTCGCCCATGACGACGACGCAGCGCGGCTGCACGATCGCAATCTCCTCGACGACGCGTTCGATGCACTCACCGCCGGCGAGGCTCGGGTCCGCGATCGGGCACTTGACGCAGAGCGTCCCGTAGACGGCGAGCGGGTCGATGCCGAGGCGCTTGAAGCTCTTCATCAACGCGTTCCCGGAGCGGCCGTAGAAGGCGACGCCCTCTTCGATCTCCGCCGCCGTCGGCGCGTACTTGAGCAGCATCACGTCGGCCTGCGGATGCCCCGAGCCGAGCACCGGCATCAGGTTCCCCCGCGGGCAGTGCGAGCACTCCTGCAGGCGGTGCGTGAGCTGGTTCAGCTCGCGGATCGCGCGCTCGAGGTACTTCTCCTGGATCTCGTCGTCGGTAGTGGGCATGGGCCGGAGGTTCGGCCCGGATGCCGGGCCGCCCGCTTTCTTTGACGGCACGCCCCCCGCTCCTCCCGCGCCCGGCTCGTGCATCAACGCTTGCTCCGAGTGGACGCCACGCGAGCAGCATACGAGCCGGTCGGGCAACCAGACGACCGCGAGGAAGATCGAGGTCGGCTAGGAACGCTTGGCACGGGGGCCGCTGACGCGCTTGCCTCCGCGCCCGCCGCCGGTCTGCAGCCACTTCAGGGTCTGCACGTAGATCAGGTTCTTCTGCTTGCGGACGATGTCGGCGCTCCGCATCGCCTCCAGGAACTCCTCGGGCCCGTCGAAATCGTGGACCCTGGTCATCACCGAGCCGAGCCCCTGGGCGACGTGGCTGTCGGACCCGGCCCCGGGGACGATCCGGTACTTGCGCGGCGAAGCGCTCGGCCTCCTCGTTGAAGGCGGTCAACGCGACGCGCGGGTTGAAGACCTCGAGGATGTCGATCTCCTCGACCATGTCGAGCAGGTGCTCGTAGTCGGGCACCGAGTGCAGGCGGTCGAACGGATGCGGTACGTAGACGAGGCCGCCCTGCCGGCGGATCTCCGCGATCGTCTCCGCCATCGTCATCCCGCGCTCGATCTTCTCCTCGATGAAGAGGCCGATCACCTCTCCCTGCTCGGCGGTCTTCACCTCCTCGGCGACGATCACCTTGACCCCGAAGTCGTCCGCGATCTCGCGCGCGGCGCAGCGCGCCCGAGACCTCGTTGTGGTCGGTGATCGCGATCGCCCCCAGACCGCGCCTCGCGTGCCGTCGAGAGCAGCGTCTCGACCGGGGTCGCGCAGTCGGATGAGTGGTCGGTGTGCATGTGCAGGTCGACGTGGATCTCACGGCGCCGCGAGACCTTCCGCCGCAGCTCCCGATTGCCGCTCTCCGTCATGTCGGCGGCGCAGACTGCACGGTAGAGGCGCTCGAACTCGGCCGCGACGTCCTCGACCGGCTGCGATCGACCCCTTCGCGCGCCCTCGGAGGTCGCGGCGAAGAGCCGGGTGCTCCGTGAGCCGCTTGATCTGACCGGCGAGGGTGACGGCGTCCCCGGGCGGGAACATCAGCCCGAGCTCGCCGTCGCGGGTGACGTCGACGTAGGGATCGATCTGCGCCGCGACCGGGATCGTCTCGTTGGCGAGCGCCTTGCGGATCAGCCCGGGGGCGAAGCCCGGTCCGCCGGAGCAGGCGCACAGAACGTCGGCGCCCGCGATCAGCCGCTCGGCGCTCACCGTCCGCGGCCCAACCCGCACGGTCCGGTCGGCCAGTGTCCGCCCGAGCCTCAGCTCGGCGTCGTCGCCGATCCAGACCGCCGCCTCCCAACCCGGGACATCGGCGAGCCGTCGCAGGGCGCGGAGGAAGAGCCGCAGGGCGCCCCGCTCCTCGGTCGCGCAGTAGGCGATGCGAAGCGGTCGCTCCCCCTCGCCCGGGTCCGTGGGCCACCATGGATCCGCCGCGGAGGCCCCCGGCTCGATCAGCTCGTACTCGCCCGGAAAGAATCGCTCCCAGGAGCGCGTTGGTGGTCGGCGAGGACGACCGTGCGGGCGTCGAGGCGGCCGAAGAAGATCTCGATCAGCGGCCGCGCGACCTGGGTCGAGAGGATGCGCTCGGTCGGCTCATGGAAGCTGCCGACGTTGAGCGTCCACGAGTGGCGGAGCGCCGCCGATGAGAGGCTCGGTGCGAACGGGTCGTGGACGTGGACGAGGTCGAGATCGACGGCGGCGAGAAAGGATTCGAGCCGGCGGTTGACGTCGACCGGGAGCGGCGCGATGCGCGGCTTCGGCCCCCGCGGCATCGGGATCGCCGAGCCCATGGCGATCACCCTGCGGACCGCCCTCGCCGGCGGTCGCCCCGCGCCACGAGCCCTCGAACAGAGCCTCGGGCCGCTCCTTCGTCGCCTCGATCAGGCGTCGTGACTCGCGCTGCGCGACCCGGGAGTCCGACGGCGCGACGATCGCTACCCGGTGCCCGCGCTCGGCGAGCGCCCTCGCGAGGTGGCCGATGTCGTCGTTGACCTCATGCCCCGAGTCCCACGGGTGCGGCGTGACGTGAACGATCGACAGCCGCTCGTCGCTGGAACCCACGGCGGCAGCATAGGCGAGGCCCCGCTCCGACTGACTCGCGATGCGTCGTTCACGGGATCGCGACCTCGCCGACCCGCCGAGCCTCGCACCGGTCCGCGACCCAGGGCGGAAGCAGCGCCAGGGCCACCTCCGGCGCTCTCGGCCTCGACCGTCCAGACGAGCATGTGCGCGTCGGCCTCGGGGGTGTCGCTGGCGCAGCAGCCGAGGGCGTGGCTGTGGCGCTACGAGATCCTCGCTCGCGCCGAGCTGGAGCTCGAGAGGGCTCGGACTGATCCGGCGGCTTACGAACCGCCCTCGATCTCAAGCTCGGCGATGACCTCCTGCGCCCACTCGCGGTGCGCATCGAGCAGCTTGCGGGGCAGACGATGACTGAGGGCGAGGTAGCGGGCGCGGTGGTCGACCTGCTCCCCGGCGGCCTCGATCTCGCCCAGCTCGGCCTCCAGCTCATCGATCTCCTCGATCAACCCGCGCAGGCTCTCGATCGTCGCCGCATCGTCGGTGAGGTCGGCCGCGAGCAGGCGCAGCGCCGGCTCGCTCTGCGTTCGGGGGTACGCCGCCGGCTCGGCGAGATACTCGCGCAGCGCCTTCACGCCCTGGTCGGTGAGCGAGTAGTGGGTCCGGGCCCGGGTCTTCCCGGGTCGCTTCTCTGAGGACAGGTAGCCGAGCTTCTCGAGCCGTTTCGGTTCCGAGTAGTACTGGCTCTCAGCCGCGTGCCAGTACAGCCGCCCGCTCCGGCGCAGCATCGTCGCGATGTCGTGCGGGCCGGCTCCCTGCCGTCCAACCAGCGCCAGAACCAGGAAGGAAGTTGGTGTCAACTTAATGCTTGACAAAACTCTATTCTGTAGTTTATAACTCTAATTCGTAGTTTAAGCGCCCAACGGGCGGAAGGGAGAAACGACAATGAATTCACCGGCCGAGACCGTGCAGGAGATGTACGCGGCCTTCGCGCGAGGCGAGATCGAGACGGTGCTCGAGCTGCTCGACGCGGACGTAGGCTGGCTGACCCCGACCCTGCCGTGGTCGCGCGGGAGCTACGAGGGCCGTGGCGCTGTGGCCGAGTATCTGGGGGCCTTCGCGGAGGCGCTCGACCTGGCGACATTGGAGCCGCAAGAGATGGTGGATAGCGGCGAGCGGGTCGTGGCGATGGGCCGGGAGAGCGGCACGTCGCGCGCCACCGGTCGCCGGTTCACGGTTCCGTTCGCGCACGCGATCACGGTCCGCGATGGACGAGTCGTCGAACTTCAGGGGTATCTCGACACGGCTCTGATCGCGGACACGTTCGCGGCCGACGGCGTCGCCTCGGACGTCGTCCGATGAGGCGGCTCACCGTCCTTGTTTGGGCTACGTTGGCGACGCTCGGCGTCGCGCCGGCGGCGGCCGCCGCCGAGGCACGCGTCGCCGCCGACTTCAACGGCGATGGACACGACGACCTCGCCGTCGGCGTCCCCGGCGAGGACCTCGGCACCGTCGCGGACGCGGGGGCGGTCAACGCCATCTACGGCACGCGGCGCGGCCTTGCCCCCCTCGGCAACCAGTTTCTGCACCAGGATGCCGCGGACATTGGAGGAGCCGCGGAGACCCTCGACAACTTCGGCACCGCGCTCGCGGCGGGGGACTTCGATTTCGACGGCTACGACGACCTCGCCGTCGGGGTCCCCGGGGAGGATGTGATCGCCGTGCCCAATGACGAAGGCGCCGTCAACGTGCTCTACGGCTCGGCCTCCGGGCTATCGGGTGAGCGAGACCAGGTTTGGGTTCAGGGCGGTGGTGTCCTCGACACGCCGGAGCCGCATGACCACTTCGGTCAGACGCTCGCGGCTGGCAACTTCAATCTGAGCGGGCCCGATGACCTCGCGATCGGCGTTCCGGACGAGGGCTTCGGGTCAGCGATTCGCGTTGGAGCCGTCAACGTGCTCTACGGGTCGGCCGCCAACGGGCTTGGCGCCGGCAACGACCAACTCTGGCACCAGAGCAACCCTGGTATCGACGACGACGCGGAGGCCAATGATCGTTTCGGGGCGTCGCTGGCGACCGGCGATTTCGATGGAGGTGGCAGCGACGATCTCGCCGTCGGAGTGCCGCTCGAGGACCTCGACGGGCTGATCGACGCTGGAGCGGTGACGGTTATCGACGGCTCCGCCCTCGGACTCGCCGGGACCCTGTCGGAGGACTTATGGAGCCAGGACCGTCCCGGGGTCGCCGAGGTCACCGAGCAGCAGGATCGATACGGCTCCCGGCTCGCCAGCGGTGACTTCGACGCCAGCGGCCAGGACGACCTCGTGATCGGTGCGCCCGAAGGCGTCGGACAGGTCAGCCTCGGCGGAATGGCAAACGTCCTCTATGGCTCCAGCTCCGGCCTCAGCGCGGCCGGCGATCAACTCTGGCACCAGGACGCTTCAGGGATCGCCGATCGGGCCGAGAACGGAGATGCCTTCGCGGACTCGCTCGTAACGGCGGACCTCAATGGCGACGGCTGGGACGATCTCGCGCTTGGGGTGCCGGTTGAGCGGCTCGGGGCGAGCGCCCTCGCCGGCTGCATCCACATTATCTACGGCTCGGCAGCGCGTCTGAGGGCGAGCGGCAGCCGTCTCTGGCACCAGGACTCGGTGGGGATCGCCGATGCGGTCGAGGAGGGAGACGGCTTCGGCGCCATGCTGACCAGTGGGGATTTCGACGGCAACGGCCAGGACGACCTCGGCGTCGGGGTCCTGCGCGAGTCCTTCGATGCCGCCGGGGTCAGCGAGCCCGGAGCAGTTCACACGCTCTACGGCTCCCTATCCGGGGCAAACGGTGCCCGCGACCGCCTCTGGCACCAGGATATCCCCGGGGTCGCGGATGCGGCCGAGGCGTTCGACTGGTTCGGCTCCGGGCTTCCCCAGTGAGGAGGGTGCGACGTCGCAGCACCGGGCTCCGAACTAGCGTTAGGTTAGCTCTGCCGTGCCGGAATCGGCAGCGGACACGAGGACGGCCGCATTGCTCGAGCGCGATCGCGAACTGGAGCGGATCGATGATGCGCTCCTAGCCGCTCGCGAAGGCACGGGAGCGCTCCTGATCATCGAGGGGGCGGCCGGGATCGGCAAGACCGCGCTGACTCTCGCCGCGCAACGGCGCGCGCGTGAAATGAAGATCGAAGTGGCGGCAGCTCGTGGCTCGGAGCTCGAACGCGAGCTCGCCTTCGGAGTCGTCCGTCAGTTGCTCGAGCCGCACGTCGCGGGCGCCGATCAGAGCGAGCGGAGCGAACTCTTCTGGGGCGCGGCCGCACTCGCCGAACCGCTGTTCTCACCGGTACCGGCGCCAGCCGGTACTTCGGAGGCCGATCAGACACTGACCGTTCTCCACGGCCTCTACTGGCTGTGCGCGAACCTCGCCCAGCGAAGTCCCCTGCTCCTCTCCGTCGACGACGCCCACTGGTCGGATTTGGCGTCGCTGCGCTTCATCGCTTACCTCGGCGCGCGTCTCGAGGGGATGCCCGTAACGCTCGCGGTCGCGGCGCGCCCAGCCGAAACCGCGGCGGACGCGGAGCTCCTCGGACGACTGACCCGCGACCCCCTCGCGACCGCGATCGCCCCACAGCCGCTCAGCGTCGAGGGCGTCGCCGCGCTGATCGCCGCCGAAGGTGACCGCGAACCCGAGCCGGCGTTTGCCGATGCCTGCCTCCGCGCCACCGGCGGCGTCCCACTTCTCGTACGCGAGTTGAGTCGAGAACTCCGCGACCAGGGGGTGGAGCCGACGACGGCGTCGGCCTCACTCGTGGAGCAGATCGGTCCGCAGACGGTCGCCCACTACGTCGTCGGGCGCGTTCGCCGTCTTTCGCCCGAGGCCGAAACGATCGCCCGCGTGGTTGCGGTCCTCGGGGCCGACGCCGACGTCCGTCGGGTGATCCGCCTGGCCGGGATCGACGACGAGGCCGGGGCGCTCGCCTCCTTGGACGGGCTCGCCCTGGCGGGCGTTCTCTCCTACGCGAGACCGATCGAGTTCACCCATCCGGTCGTCCGGGCCGCGATCTATGGCGAGATCGGCCCGGAGAGCGAAGCGCGCTACACGCGCGAGCGGCCGCGATTCTCTCCGACGAGCGGACCGAGGAGGAACGGATTGCGAGCCACCTGCTCGCCGCCGCGCCTGCCGGCGACGAGCGCGTGGTCGACCTGCTCCGCCGCACCGCACGAGCCGCACACGCCCGTGGCGCACCAGCCTCAGCCGCTGCGTACCTCGCGCGGGCGCTCGCCGAGCCGCCCGATCCCGCCAGGCGTGGGGAGGCGCTGGGCGAGCTGGGCTTCGCAGAGCTTCACTCGGGACGGCCCGAGCGGGCAAGCGAGTACCTGCGCGAGGCCTACCGGCTGGCCGAGCCGGGCGGCGAACGAGCGCGGCTTGCGCAGATCCTCGGTGGATCCCTGCGACTGCTGTGGCGTCATCAGGAAGCCTCCGACGTCATCCGATTGGCGCTCCAAGAGCTTGCGCCGGAGGAGGATCTCGCGCTCGCCTTGCGAGCGGAGCTCGTCTTGGTTGAGTGCCTGGAACCGACCGCGTATCGCGACGCTGGCGGGGTACCGGAACGCCTTGCCCAGGTGCCCACGGGCCGGTCGCCGGGGGTTGCGAAGTATCTTGCTGCGCTGACTGTAGACGGCGCCCTGCGGATGGGCGCGACGGCCGCCGAGACGCGTGAGCTCGCGGAGGCGTCGCGCGAAGCGGGAATCGTCGACGACCTCCGCCACGGCGGCAGCCTCTGGATCAACGCGGTCGCGCCGCTCACGATCGCGGAGGGCTACGAGCTTGCCGAGCGCATGCTCGCTGAGGCGTTCGAGGCCGCGCGGGAGCAGGCCTCGATGGTCGCGACGGCGCGCGTGTACGTGACCCGGTCATTTCTGCGCCAGCGCCAAGGGACATTGGACGAAGCCCGGGCCGACGCAGATGCGGCCCTCGCGACCGCCGGCGAGGTTGGATTCGTATTCTCGATGCTCTCACTCGCCGTCGTGGTCGAAATCCATCACGAGCGCGGCGATCTCGATGCCGCCCGCGCCGCACTCGAGCAGGCGGGGATGGCGGGCGAGATCCCGGACACCTTCCTCCACAACTGGCTGCTGCGTCCCCGAGGCCTGATCCGCCTCGCCGCGGGTCAGACGGACCTCGCGATCGCCGATTTCGAGGAGCTCGGCCGCCGCCTCGAACTTCGCAAGCACCTCAACCCTGCGGTCTATGGGCAACGCTCTGCGCTCGCCCTGGCCCTACTGCGGGACGGCGATGGCAGTCGCGCTCGGCGAATCGCCGAGGAGGAGGTCGACATCGCCCGCACCTGGGGCGCGCCGGCGGCCCTCGGCGGTTCGCTGCGAACGCTCGGTCTCTGTCGCGGCGAGGAGGGAATCGAGCAACTGCGCGAGAGCGTGCGGCTGCTCGAGTTCTCGGGCGCACAACTGTCCTACGCCCGCTCCCTGGTGGAACTCGGGGCCGCCCTGCGCCGAGCCCGCCAACGGACAGACGCCCGGGAGCCACTTCGCACGGGATTGGAACTGGCCCACAGATGCGGGGCCCCAGTGCTGCTCGAACAGGCGCGCGAGGAGCTTCTGGCGACCGGGGCGCGGCCGCGCCGCATCGTGCGTACCGGAGTCGATGCGTTGACGCCGAGCGAACTCCGCGTGGCGCGATTGGCCGCCGAGGGAAACACGAACCGTGAGATCGCGCAGACACTGTTCGTAACCCAGCGAACGATTGAGACTCACCTGACCCATGTCTTCCAGAAGCTCGAAATCACATCTCGGGGCGAGGTCGCGGCCCGGTTGAACGCGCCCCGGGGCGAATGATCCTTCGGTAGCGCCCCAAAAGTTAGGGGGGTGGCCACGATGCGAAGCCTCGCCGGCTTGGCGACGCTCGCGGCATGGGCGAACTGAGAGTGCATCCCATCAAGACAGGCCGGCTCACCGGCAACGAGACCTTCCTTCGCGGCGAGGGATGGGCGTCGCTACTTCGTCGCCGCCGGGACTATGAGTTTCCCGCCTACTGCTTCGTGGTCGAGCACCCGGAAGGGCTGATCGCGATCGATACCGGAATCGGCTCATCGGCTCGCTCGCCGCGCCCATGGGCCCAGCGCCGATTCGTTCCCGACCCTGAGCCCGGAACCGGGGCTGCCGCGGGGATGCGAGCGATCGGCCTCGATCCCGCCGACGTTCGCCTCGTCATCCTCACGCACCTCGATTGGGACCATGCCGGCGGGCTCGCCGACTTTCCCCGTGCCCAGGTGATCGTCCACCGGGCCGAGCACGAGTTCGCGGCGAGCCTCTTCGGTCGCAAGCGGTTCGAGCCCGAGCTCTGGCCGGAGGCGTTCGAACCGACGGTCTACGACCTCGACGATGACCCGTATGGCCCGTTCCCACAAAGCAAGGTCCTGACCGAGGACGGGGCGGTGCGAGTCGTTCCCATCCCGGGCCATACCCCCGGCCAAGTCGGTGTGATCGTCCGCCGGGGCGACCTGCGGATCTTCTTCGTCGCCGATCACATGCTGCGCCAGGACTGGTTCCTCGAGGACTATGCGAGCGACCGGCTCCTCGGCCTCGGCGTCTTCTTTCCCGCCCTCGCTCGCAAGACGAGCCGGCGCATCCACGCACTCATCCAGGATGTGCCGACGGTGCTGATCCCGTCCCACGATGCCGACGCTCCCAAACGACTCACTGCGCTGTCGTCGTCCGACACAGTCGTGGCGGCATGAACTGCCCGACCCGCACCGCGGAGCGTGTCGACGTCGCGATCGTCGGCGCCAGCCTTGCCGGGTGCGCCGCTGCCACCCTGCTCGGCCGGGCCGGTGTACGAGTCGCGTTGATCGACAAGCACGCGGGCCAGGACGCGTACAAGCGGCTTTGCGGCCACTACATCCAGGCCAGTGCGCGACCGGTGATCGACCGCCTCGGCCTGCGCGGCGCGATCGAAGCCGCAGGCGGCGTCCGCAACGGCGTCGACATGTGGACCCGCTGGGGCTTGATTGCCGACCCCGTGCCGCTGGTTGGGCGGCCCCACGGTTACAGCATCCGGCGCTCGAAGCTCGACCCGCTCATCCGCCGCGCCGCACTCGAGACCTCCGAAGTGGAGTACAGCCCCGGCCTGGAATGCGTCGGGCTGCGCGGCGATGAAGGGGGCATCAGTGGCATCGACGTGCGCGATCGCAGCGGGCACGTCGCACAAATCAATGCGCGCCTCGTCATTGGTGCTGACGGGCGCGACTCGAGCGTGGCGCGGCTGGCGGGCGCGAGCGAGCAACGGGCCACGAACGCCCGCTTCTGCTACATGGCCTACTTCACCGGCGTCGGTCTACCACCGGAATCGAACGGCCGTTTCTGGATACTCGACCCGGACGTCGCCATCGCCTCGCCGAACGACGACGGGTACACGGTGCTCGCTGCGTTCGTCCACAAGCGCGACCTGCCCGAGTTCCGCACCGACCGCGCCGGCGCGCTACGTCGGCTCTTCGGAAGGCTTCCGGACGGCCCCAATCTCGACGTGGCCGAGCAGGCCGGGAAGATGCTTGGCTACACGGACTACGGGCTCATACTCCGCCAGCCGGCGCCGCGTCCTGGGGTGGCGCTGATCGGCGACGCCGGGCTGACGTCGGATCCGCTCATGGCGATCGGATGCGGGTGGGCGCTTCAATCCGCCGCCTGGCTCGCGGACGCGGTGGTGCCCGCCCTGGCCGGCGCCGAACCACTCCACCGCGGACTGAGTCGCTACCGGCGCCTGCGGCGCCGTCGGCTCGAACCCCACCACCGGATGCTGGTCGCGGACGCCCGCGGAGTGAAGCTGAACCCGATCCAGCGACTGCTCTTCTCGTCAGCCGCTCGCGATCAGCGAATGGCCGAGCTCGTCCACCGCTACGCAGCGCGCTCGATTCCGCCCCACAAGCTGCTTGCTCCCCGCGCACTTGCTCGCGGTCAGTTGCGCACCCAATCCCGATCGCAACCCGCATCCATTGGAGGATCGACGATGCCCAAACACCGGCCCGCATCTCACTCGGCGCGATGATCAAGATGACCATCCACATCCGCCGCAACTCAGTCGCCTACCTGGCCCTCTTCGTCGCCCTCGGCGGCAGCGCCTACGCCGCCGCCACCATCGGTAGCGCGGAGGTGATCGACAACTCGCTGCGCTCGGAGGATCTCCGCAACGGCCAGGTGCGAAGCGGCGACATCCGCGACGACACGGTCACCGGGGGCGGGTTCGCAAGCGACATCGCCGCACGCACGATCACCAATGCCAACGTCGCCGTCGGCAGCCTGAGCGCGGCCGAGATTCAGGACAAGACGCTGACCGGCGACGACGTTCAGCCGAACTCTCTCGGTGGCGGGCAGATCAACGAGGGCACGATGATCCTCTCAGACGTCGTCGGCAGTGGCAGTCTCGCTCCGGGAAGCCTCGACAAGTCCTGCGACCCGAACGGGACGACCTTCATCAGCTGCGGCAACCCGATCACGTTCACAGCGATCGAAGAGGAGGAGGTACTCGCGATCACGACTATCCAGTGGCACAGCGACTCGGGCGGAGCGGCAGGCCAGTGCCGCTACGTGCGCAATGGCGCCGCGATCAACTCCCTGACGGCGACCGTCGGCGAGGTCAACAACACCACTGACTTCTCGCACCCGGGCTCGGCGACCCTGCTCGGCCTCTTTGCTCCCAACACCGAGGGTCAGCTCGACGTCCGCATCGAGTGCCGGGAAACAGAATCGAACATCGTCTTCGCAGAGGTCACGGTCGCCGCGCTCGCGCTGGCCGCGTAGGCCGCGGCCCCGGCCCTCTCGACTACGCCTCGGCCTTCGCCTCCTCGGCGGCGGCCGCGGCGCGCTCGGCGGCGGTTTCCGTTCGAGCGTTCTTGGCGATGAACTCCTCGGTCTGCACCCGCGCCTGGTCGTCGGGCCGCTGGTCGTGCGGCGACTTCATCAGGTAGCTCGAGGGGCCGTCGAGCTGGCCGGCGATGCCGTTGTTGAGCGCCAGCTTGATCAGCCGCACGGCATCGATGACGACGCCGGCCGAGTTCGGCGAGTCCCAGACCTCGAGCTTCAGCTCGACCGTCAGCGGCACGTCGCCGAAGGACTTGCCCTCCAGGCGGATGTGCGCCCACTTACGGTCGGTGAGCCACGGCACGTAGTCGGACGGGCCGACATGGACGTCGCGATCCGCGAGCTCGGTGCCCATCACCGAGGTGACCGCGTTCGTCTTCGAGATCTTCTTCGAGTCCAGGCGCTCGCGTTCGAGCATGTTGAAGAAGTCCATGTTGCCGCCGACGTTGAGCTGCGACGTGTGCTGGAGCTCGACCCCGCGCTCGTGGAAGAGGCGCGCGAGCTGGCGGTGGACGATCGTGGCACCGACCTGCGACTTGATGTCGTCGCCGATGATCGGCAGCCCGGCCTCCTTGAAGCGCTTGTCCCAGTAGTCCTCGCGGGCGATGAAGACCGGGAGGCAGTTGACGAAGCCGACGCCCGCCTTGAGCGCCTGCTCGACGTACCACTTGGTCGCCTGCTCGGAGCCGACCGGCAGGTAGCAGACGAGCACATCGGCCTTGGTCTCCTTGAGGATGCCGACGATGTCGGCGGTCTCGCCGGGAGCCTTGGTGATCTTCTGCTTCAGGTACTTGCCGAGGCCGTCGTGGGTCATGCCCCGCTGGACCTCGACGCCCATCGGCGCCACGTCGGCGAACTTGATCGTGTCGTTCTGCCCGGACCAGATCGCCTCGGAGAGGTCCTTGCCGACCTTCTCGGAGTCGATGTCGAAGGCGGCGACGAACTCGATGTCACGCACGTGGTAGCCGCCGAGGTCGACGTGCATGAGACCCGGGACCTGCTCGTCCGGGTCGGCGTCCTTGTAGTACTGGACGCCCTGGATGAAGCTGTTTGCGCAGTTGCCGACACCGACGATCGCGACGCGAACCTTGCCGTCGTCGGCGCGCTTACCGTTGGCGGCGGCGCCGTTGGCGTGGCCGTTCTGTTCACTCATAGGAAAGGGATCCTCCGTCCGGGCGGGTGGATGGCGTATTACCCGCTATTCACGCGTTGGTTACACCTCGGAAGGCTTGGACTCGGCGCTCTCGAGCGCCTTCAACTCGCCTCGCACGTGCCAGACACGCTGCCCGACGGTGAACGTCGTGAGCGCGACCATCGCGTAGATCGCGGCGGCGAGCAGGTCGACGTCGTCGATCAGGTCGCCGGCACCGAAAACGAGGCCGATGGAAAGTACCACCACGCGGACGGGCCGAGTGGCTACTCCGACCTTGCACTCGACTCCGAGCGCCTCGGCGCGGGCGCGCGTGTAGGACACCATCAGCGAGCCGAGCACGGTCGCGACGCACGCGGCCGCGGGCACGGCGTCGCCGTTGTCAGCGAACCAGAAGGCGATCGCGGTCAGCACGACGCCTTCCTCGATCCGGTCCAGCGTCGAGTCGAGGAAGGCCCCGAACAGCGTCCCCTTGCCCGACATTCGGGAGTAGCGCCCGTCGAGGGTGTCCATGACCGAGCCGAAGATGAAGGCAAGTCCGGCGAAGAAGAAATGACCCTCGACGATGAGGATCACCGCCGGGACGTGGAGAAGCAGGCCCGTGATCGAGATCGCGTTCGGCGTCAGCCTCGACTCGATCAGCCGGTTGCGCGCGTAGGCGCCCCAGACGGCACCGGTCCTCGGTTGCGGGGGCGGCTCGGCGATGAGAGAACGCTAGTCGTCTCCCCCACGAGACGCCGAGAGGCCCGCCGGCGTGGCGGGCCTCTGGCACGATCGGGGTCGGATGTGGCTCAGCCGAGCTGGAAGCGCAGCGAGCTGGTCGTCGACCCTCTCGCATCGGAGAAGGTGCCGTCGATCGTGAACTTGGCGGCCTTCTTCCCCTTCGCCTTCTTCTTCGCCTTCTTCACTTCCTTGGCGCTGAGCGCGAAGGCGACGCCGCTAACGCCGTCGTCGGAGTCCTGAATGGCGGCGGCCTGCGTATCGAGCGGCTTCTTGCCCAGTCGCAGGTCGAGCTTCGCGGCGCAGGCCACGTCGCAGGCGAACGTCGCCCTGATCGACTTGTCGATCCTCTGTGACGGGACACTGATCAGGCCCTGCGGCGCCCCCTGCTTGCCGGCGGCGGGAGTGTCGTCATCGGCGATGCTGACCTTCGACGTCAGCGGCGGAGCCGAGGGGAAGTTGACGCTCCGGCTCGGCCCCGTGAGGCTGACCGTGAACGTCTCGTCGGCCTCGGCGGTGCCGTCGTCGGTGATCGGAATCGTGAGCGACTCCGACGCGTCGCCCGGCGCAAACGTGAGCGTGCCGTTGGTGGCCGTGTAGTCGCTGCCTGCGCTCGCCGCGTCACCGGCGGCGCTCGAGGTCGCGTAGTTGATCGTCGCGACCTGGTTCAGCGGACCGACCCGGGTCACGGTCACCGTGGCCGTCCCCGCCGCCTCGCGGACTGAGGTGACGGCGTTGACGAAGCTCGCGGTCGAGGTCGGCACGAGCGACACGCTCTCGACCAGCTGCGGGCTGCCCGGGCCGCCGATGAACGGCGCTCCGGTCCCGAGGGGGGTCCCCGACGAGCCGGTCGTCAGGTTGACCCGGTAAAAGCGCGAGCCGGCGTCCCCGGTCGTCTGCAGTGAGGCGTAGGTCGTGTTGTTCGTGAACGGCTCGATATCGAGGCCGGCGATCGGGGTCACGTCGAGGCCGAGCGGACCGACGGTGTTGAGCGTTCCCGCGTTCGGCGGATCCTGCCTCGCGAGCACGTCGTTGCCCGCCTCGACGTCATACAGCGTCGTCGTCGGCGTGCCGGCGAACGAGTTCGTGTACGCGGCAGCGCCAACCACCGGGTTGTCACCCGCGTTCGGGTCCCCGCCGGCGAACGCGAGGCCTGTGTCGGGTCCCAGCAGGCCGCCCGTGTTCGGGCTCAGGCGCAGGTTCTGATCGTCCGTGTTGACCAGGCGGATCGCATCGGGGACGGGGTTGAAATCGAAGCCGCTGGCAACGTTCGAGGGGTCGACCCCCGGCGTGCCGATCGCCGTCGCGGTCCATGAGGCTGCCGCCTCTGACGGTCCGGCTCCGGCGGTAACGGGTGTCGGTGAGATCAGATAGGCCTGACCGGCGTCGTTCACCCCATAAAGCGTGTTCGTCTGCGGCCGGTAGTCGATCCCGATCAGATCGCCGGCCACGCCGGTTACCGGAAGCGGGCCGCTGATCAGCGTCTGCGGCGTGCCGACGGGGAACTGGACGAGCTCGTTGCCCGTCGTCAGGCCCGTTACCGTCTGGTGGACGGCGAAGCTCGGCGCCGCGAGCGCGAGCGCCGCGCCGAACGCGATCGATGTAAGCGCCAGCGTCTTGGTGCCGGTCCGTCTGAAGCTCATGAACTCCTCCTGGGTATGGGATTCGGAGCGGACCGTCCGCCCGCCTGCCCTTCCCTTTCGTAGCGGAGCGGCGATCGGTTCACTCGCCGGCGGGGAAATCCGCTCGAGGCGCGACGCGCGCGGCTGCGTGCCCTAGATCGTCGCTTCGCGCGGGCGCTCGCTCGGCCACGACCAGGCGTGCGGGCGGAGGCGGGCGAGCTGGCGGGCGGCAACCACCGCCATGCAGGCGACCGCGGCGCCGGCGGCGGCGTCGAACCAGTAGTGGTTGCCGGTCGCGACGATGACGAAGAGGACGTTGAGCGGGTAGATCGACCACAGCATTCGCGAGAGCAGGTGCTTGGAGAGGGCCGCGGCAGGCACGGCGACCATCAGCGAGAAGGCGATGTGCATGCTCGGCACCGCCGCGTACTGGTTGATCAGGGACGACGCCGTCTCGGAGTCCTGGGCGACGCCGGTGAACTGGGCGATCGTGTCGGTGAAGCCCTCGCCGGGGAAGAGACGCGGCGGCATCGTCGGGTACAGCGCGTAACCGACGAGGGCGAGCGCCATCGCGAACATGAACATGTTGCGGACGAAGTAGAAGTGGTCGTTGCGGAAGAGGTAGAGCCAGGCGAGGAACCCGGTGGTGATGACGAAGTGCGAGTTCAGGTACATGAAGTTCGCGAAGTCGATCAGCCAGGGGAAGTTGTCGATCAGGGCCTGCTGGAAGCCCGGCTCGAAGAAGGTCCCGAGCGAGCGCTCGAGATCGATCACGCTGGCGGCGTTGCCGAGCGCCTCCTCAGCACCGCCGTCGGTGATGCCACGGACGACCTGGTAGCCGTTGTAGGCGACGAAGAAGAGCAGGAACTGACATCCGGCATCCAGGATGCCCTTCGGCAAGAGTCCGTTCACGTAGGTTCCGAACCGCCGCACGCGGTCGAGGATTGTAAAGGCCGCGTGAGCAGCCGCCCATACGGCTAACCGGTGGCGGGGTGGTCGAGGAAGCCGCAGACCGTGTCGAGGAGGTCGGGGCGGTCGACCCACGGCCAGTGCCCGGCGTCGGGGAGCCGAAGGAGATCGGCGTTCGCGAGCCGGTCGGCGTAGACCGCGGCGAACCGGGGCGGGATGTAGGGGTCGTGCTCACCCCAGACGACGAGCGACGGGCACTCGATTCGTCCGAGGCCGCAGCCCGCGGCGGCGAGCGCCGGCGGGTCCGCGGAGCGATAGAGCTCGAGCACCGCCGCCGATTTCGCGCCGCGCCAGCCGTCATAGATGCGGTCGACGAACCAATCCGGGAAGCGGCCGTCGCCACTCGCCTGTCGGGAGAGCAGGCGCAACGCGGGCTTCGAGACCGTAGCGTTGACCAACGGCCCGATGCCAGGCGTGCGCCAGAGCCGGGCGAGCCAATGCCACCTGTACCCCGGAAGGAGTGGGACCGCGTTGATGACCACGAGCTTGTCGAGGCGCCCGGGCCTGGCGAACGCGTCGAGGAGCGCGAGAACTCCCCAGTCGTGGACGACAAGCGCGTGCTCCTCCACACCGAGGACGTCGAGCGTGCGCGCGAAGAAGCGGCCGAGACCTTGCATGGAGTAGTCGAAGCGCTTCGCGCTCGGCGCCGCTGACTGGCCCCACCCGGGGTGGTCGAACGCGATGGCAGGCCGCGAGAGGAGCTCGAGGAACGGGGTCCAGTCGGCGGAGTCGGTCGGGTTGCCGTGCGAGAAGACCACCGGCGCCCCCTCGCCATCCCTCCGCCGGACATGAACACCGACGCCATCGATGTCGATCCGCTCCTCGATGATCGGCGAGCTGGTGCTCACGGCGGCGACCATATCCTCTCGCGCGTGCCTCGGGCCAAGGAGAGCAATGTCTGGACACGTCCGCGGAAAGCCCGCGTCCGAGCGATCCGCGACCGCCTGCGCGAGCTCTACGGCCGCGCCGTCAACGAGCCCCACGGCGATCCGATCGCACGAGCTCGTCCTGACGATCCTCTCCCAGAACACCAACGACCACAACCGCGACGTCGCCTACCGGCGGCCTGCGCGACGCGCTTCGACGACTGGGAGGCGATCCGCGACGCGCCGATCGCCGAGGTGATCGAGGCGATCCGGCCCGGGGGGCCTCGCCAACACGAAGGCGCCGCGGATCCAGGACGTGCTCGCCGCAGCTCGGCCGGAGCCGCGACCTCGACTGGCTCGAGACGGCCGCCGCGAGCGAGGCGATCGACTACCTGACCTCGCTGCCCGGGGTCGGCCGCAAGACCGCCGCCTGCGTGATGATCTTCGCCTTCGACCGCCCCGAGATCCCGGTCGACACCCACGTGCACCGGGTCGGCGGCACGGCTCGGCCTGTTCCCGCCGAAGGCCTCATTCGAGGCGCGCCCACGACGAGATGCTCGCGATCACCGACCCCGACGACGCCTACGAGCTGCACATGAACCTGATCGAGCACGGCCGCGCGAGTCTGCCGCCCGCGGCCGCGGTGCGGAGAGTGCGGGCTGCGGCGTATGTGCCCCTGGTTCCGCAGTCAGGGCGCGCCCGTGGCAGGTAGTATCGGCGCGCCCGCGAGCGGCTCGCGCGAGGCGGGTTCGAGTTGATGAGCAAAGGTCCCTTCACCCTTTTCGGCATCTTCGCGGCAATCTGCCTCGTCGCTATCCCCTACTTCGCCTTCGCGAAGGAGGGCAACGAGGACACAGCTCTGGTCGAGGTCGCGGCCTCCGACGACGACGCACGAGAGCTGTTCGTGAACAACTGCGGCTACTGCCACACGCTCGCCGCCGGGGGCACCGACGGCGTCGTCGGCCCTGACCTCGACGACCTCCTCGTCCCCACGGGTGTCAACTCGGCGGAGCAGTTCGAGGGCATCTACACCCGGGTCCAGAACGCGGTCAACTGCGGCATCGGCGGCCGGATGCCGAAGCGGATCCTGATCGGCGAGGAGTCGCGACAGGTCGCCTCCTTCGTCGCCGCCTACGCCGGCCAGATCGGCACGGGGCCGACGGTCGACCTCGAATCGGCCGAGGCGCCGGACCCCGGCGCATGCGCCGAGTCCGAGGACACGGCCGCCGCCGACGGCGGCTGAGCTCCCGAATACCGAACGTTCCGCCCGCCTCCTCGGGCTTCGCCCTCCGGGGGCGGCCGGGTCAGGCACGGGACGGCTTGCGCCATTTCCGATCTGCTAGGTTCTCACTTAGATTTTTTGGAGTCTGAAGTAGAAAACTGACGCCTGAGAAGGAGAATCACAGTGGCACGAACCATTGGAATCGACCTCGGAACGACCAACTCGGCGTGGCCGTCATCGAGGGCGGCGAGCCGGACGATGCTCGAGAACGCGGAGGGCGGGCGCACCACCCCGTCGGTCGTCGCGTTCACGGACAGCGATGAGCGCCTCGTCGGCACGGTCGCCAAGCGCCAGGCCGTGATGAACCCCGAGAACACGATCTTCTCGATCAAGCGCTTCATGGGCCGCAAGGAGGCCGAGGTCAAGGAGGAGGAGACGATCGTCCCGTACAAGGTCGTCGCCGGCCCCAACGGCGACGTCCGGGTCGAGGTCCGCGGCAAGCAGTACTCGCCGCCCGAGATCTCGGCGATGATCCTGCAGAAGCTGAAGGCCGACGCCGAGGCGAAGCTCGGCGACACGGTCGACTCGGCGGTGATCACCGTCCCCGCCTACTTCAACGACGACCAGCGCCAGGCGACCAAGGACGCCGGCAAGATCGCCGGGCTCGAGGTCAAGCGCATCATCAACGAGCCGACCGCGGCGGCGCTCGCCTACGGACTCGACAAGGATCCGAGACCGACGAGACGATCCTCGTCTTCGACCTCGGCGGCGGCACCTTCGACGTCTCCGTGCTCGAGATCGGTGACGGCGTCTTCGAGGTCAAGTCGACCGCCGGTGACAACCACCTCGGCGGCGACAACTGGGACAAGGCGATCGTCGAGTGGCTGGTCGCCGAGTTCAAGAAGGACCAGGGCGTCGACCTCTCCAACGACAAGCGCTCCCTGCAGCGCCTCTACGAGCAGGCCGAGAAGGCGAAGATCGAGCTCTCGACGACGCAGGAGACGCAGATCAGCGTGCCGTTCATCACCGCGATCGACGACGAGCCCAAGCACCTCGAGATGAAGCTGACCCGGGCGAAGCTGAACGAGCTGACCTCGGATCTGCTCGACCGCGTCGTCGGTCCGGTGAAGCAGGCCCTGGCGACGCCGGTGACCTGCAGGTCGACCACGTGATCCTCGTCGGCGGCATGACCCGCATGCCCGCGGTGCAGGAGAAGGTCAAGGAGCTGACCGGCAAGGACCCCCACCAGGGCGTCAACCCGGACGAGGTCGTCGCCATCGGCGCCGCGATCCAGGCCGGCGTGCTCGCCGGTGACGTCAAGGACGTCCTCCTGCTCGACGTCACCCCGCTGACGCTCGGCATCGAGACCAAGGGCGGCGTGATGACGAAGCTGATCGAGCGCAACACGACGATCCCGACGCGCAAGTCGGAGATCTTCTCGACCGCCGACGACAACCAGCCCTCGGTCGAGGTGCACGTGCTCCAGGGCGAGCGCGAGATGGCCTCGGGCAACAAGTCGCTGGGCAAGTTCCAGCTGACCGGGATCCCGCCGGCGCCGCGGGGCATGCCCCAGATCGAGGTCAGCTTCGACATCGACGCGAACGGCATCGTCAGCGTCACCGCGAAGGATCTCGGCACCGGCAAGGAGCAGACGATCGAGATCAAGGGCGGCTCCGGCCTCTCCGACACCGAGGTCGAGCAGATGATCAAGGACGCCGAGTCCCACGCCGACGAGGATCGCCAGCAGCGCGAGCTGGCCGAGGCGAGGAACATCGGCGAGAACGCCGCCTACCAGGCCGAGAAGCAGGTGGCCGAGATGGGCGAGCAGCTCGACGAGGCGGCGAAGACGGAGATCGAACGCCGCGATTGCCGACGTCCGCGAATCACTCGACTCGGAGAACGCCGAAGAGATCAAGGCGAAGACCGACACCCTGCAGGGGGCCTTCCACAAGGTCTCCGAGCAGATCTACCAGGCCGCGGCCGCCGACCAGGCTGCCGCCGACGGCGACGGCCCGGAGACCAACGGCGCCAGCGCCTCCACCGACGAGGAGGAGGTCGTCGACGCCGAGGTCGTCGAGGACGACCGGTCGTAATGACCGAGAAGAAGCCGGAGCAGGCCGAGGCCGTCGAGGCCTCGGCCCCCGAGAACGGCGAGGCCGTCGAGCAGGACCTCGAGGCGCTCGTCGCCGACGTCAGCCGCGAGCGCGATGAGTACCTCGATCTTGCTCGCCGCGCTCAAGCCGATTTCGAGAACTACCGCAAGCGCTCCGCGACTCAGGTTGCCGACGCGGCGCGGAAGGCCACGGGCGACTTGGTCCGCGATCTTCTCCCCGCGATCGACTCGCTCGAGCGGGCGCTCGAAGGTGCGGAGGGCGATGGAGCGCTCGAGCGCGGCGTCGCCCTGGTCCGCGATCAGCTGCTGGAGACGCTGCGCCGCGCGGGGGTCGAGGCCTATGACCCGACGGGCGAGCGCTTCGATCCGACTTGGCACGAGGCGCTCTCCACCTGCCCGGCCCCGGAGGGCGCCGACAGCGGCGTGATCGTCGAGGTCATGGACCGCGGCTATCGCCTCGACGGCCAGGTCCTGCGGCCGGCGCGGGTCGTGGTGGCCGAGTAGGGAGCCGCGATGGCCAACGACCACTACGAGACGCTCGGAGTCGGGCGCGGGGCCTCCGAGGAGGAGATCAAGAAGGCCTACCGCAGGCTCGCGCGGGAGAACCATCCCGACGCGAACCCGGGCGACGACGCGGCCGAGGAGCGCTTCAAGCAGATCCAGCAGGCCTACGACACGCTCTCAGACACCGAGAAGCGCCGTGAGTACGACGCCGGCGGCCGCTTCGCCGGCTTCGGCCGCGGCGGCGGCGGCGGCGCTCCGGGCGGCAACTTCGTCGGTGACATCGGCGACATCTTCTCGACCATGTTCCGGGGTCGCGGCGGACCCGGCCAGCAGCCCGCCCGGGGTCGTGACCTCGAGACCGAGGTCTCGCTCGGCTTCGAGGATGCGATGGGCGGCACCGAGGTGACGGTCACGGTTCCGAAGCAGGCGAGCTGCAAGACCTGCAGCGGGACGGGCGCCAAGCCGGGAACCTCGCCGACGACCTGCCCACGCTGCAACGGCCGCGGCGTCGACTCCGAGAGCCAGGGCTTCTTCTCGATCACGCAGCCGTGCCCGCAGTGCAGCGGATCCGGCCAGATCATTCCCGAGCCCTGCGCGACCTGCGGCGGGTCCGGCCTGACGATGCAGCGCAAGCGCTACCGGGTGCGAATTCCCGCGGGCGTCCGCGACGGCACCCGGATCCGTGTCCAGGGCAAGGGCGAGGACGGGCCGCGAGGCGCCCCGCCGGGCGACCTCTACGTCGTCACCCGGGTGACCCCCTCCCCCGTCTTCCGCCAGCGCGAGGACGGCAACCTCGAGGTCAAGGTCCCGATCACGGTGCCCGAGGCGATCCAGGGGGCGACGGTGGAGGTTCCGACACTCGCCGGGACCAAGCGCATCCGCGTGCCCGCGGGGACCCAGCACGGAACCGTCGTCCGACTCCGCGGAGAGGGCCCGCCGAAGCCCGGCGGCCGCCAGGCCGGCGACATCCTCTACCGGCTCGAGATCGACATGCCGCAGGAGCTCTCCCGCGAGCAGCGCAAGGCGCTCGAGGCGTTCGCCGAAGCGATCAACGATCACGACCCGCGCGAGCAACTCCTGCGTGATGCGTCCGCACGGTCGGCAAGAGTTGCGGGCCAGAGCTGATGAGCACGCGCGAGGAGCGACATTCCGGCCGCGGTGTCGACAGGCGGCGAGGCGTGTTCATGATCTCGGTCGCTGCCGAGCTCGCGGAGATGCATCCGCAGACGCTGCGGATGTACGAGGCGCGCGGCCTGATCACGCCGAAGCGCTCGCCGAAGAACACCCGCCTCTACTCCTACGACGACGTCGAGCGGCTGCGCCGGATCCAGCAGATGACCGCCGAGGGCGGACTCAACCTGGCGGGGGTCGAGACCGTGCTCAGCCTCGAACGCGACCTCGAGCGGGCTCGGACGGAGGTCGCGAGGATGCGCAAGCGTGCCGAGGAGCTCGAGCGGCGGATGGTGGCCGAGATGGAGCGCGTTCGGCGTTCGCTGCGGGCCGAGATCGTGCCGTATGGCGCCTACGAGCCACGGCGCCCGGCCCGGCCGATGCCGGCGGCGAGTTCGGATGATGCTTCCGTATCGATCCCGATCGAGCGACGCAAGCGTTCCGGAAGCTGAGCGCCTGTGAATGAACGGCACCTTGTCACCGCGCTCGCCGTGGCGCGGATCGGCATCGGCGCCGCGATCTGGCTCGCCCCGCGCGCCTCGATCCGGGCGCTCGGCTTCGACCCCGACGATCCGCAAGTCACCGCGCTCGCGCGCCTTGCCGGGACCCGCGACCTCGCGCTCGGCGGGATCGCGCTCGCAACACGCTCACGGCCGGCGGAGGCCGCAACGCTCACGCGCGTCAACGCCGCCGTCGACGCGCTCGACGCGGCGGCGTTCGCGATTGCCCTCATACGTCGCGAGGGGATCGACCGGGCGGGACTGGTCGGGACCGCCAGTGGCGCCACGGCGGCGGCAGCCGGGGCCTGGCTCGCGCGGGCGGCCTGAGTCACCCGGTCAGCGTCACCTTCGAGAGCCCGTGCGGGGCGTCGAGGTCGGCTCCAACTCGAATCGCCCAGTGGCGGGCGACCACCTGTCCGACGACGGTCGCAGGGATCGGGGCGAGATGCGCCGAAACCGACGCGGGCCAGGTCAGCCGTGGCAGTCCGGCAGCGGCCAGCGTGCTCGCGAGCTGCTCATCCTCAGGGGCGAGCAGACCGACCCGTGCGCCTCTGGCCCTCACCGCGGCGACGGCCTCGGTGGTGCTCGGCTCCGCGGGGGAGATCGCGATCACCACGCTGCCTCCGCCGACCGCGGCGATCGGCCCGTGCATGAGGTCCGGCGGCGAGAACGCCTCGCAGACGATGCCGGTCAGCTCGCGGACCTTGAGCGCTGTCTCGCTGGCGCTCGCGAGGTGAAGGCCGCGGCCGGCCGCGATCAGGTGCGCGGCGTCCATGAGCGGCTCGAAAGCGGCGACGCCGGGCAGCGCGGCGTCCAGCGTCGCGGCCACCTGCCCGGGCAGGGCGTCGAGGTCGAAGAGATCTCTCGGGGCACCCGGTAGCGCGGTCGCGAGCGCGGCAACTGCCGCCAACGACGACGTCACCGTCTTCGTCGCCGGGACCGCGCGCTCCTCGCCCGCGTCGAGTTCGATTACCCAGCGCGCGGCAGCGGCAAGTGGGGAGCCGGGGTCGTTCGTGATCGCAAGGGTCCTCCCCGCCGCGCCGCCGGCGCCGGCCAGCACGCGGGCGATGTCCGCAGACCGCCCCGACTGCGAGATCCCGACGACCAGCCCGTCCTTCATCAGCGGCGGCCCGGCCGATGCCCCCGCTGAGCTCAGCGACGGCGCCGCGAGCGCGACCGGGAGCCGGGCGACGGATCCGAGCAGGTACTGCGCGTAACGCGCGACGTTGTCGGACGACCCGCGAGCGGCGATCACGGCAAACGGCGCCGGGCGCCGCTCGACCTCCGAGGCGATCTCGGCGGCGACAGCGCGCGCCGAGTCAATAGCTCGGGCGAGCGCCGCCGGCTGCTCGCGCAGCTCGCGATCCAGCCATGCCTCGCTCACTTCGAGACCCCGGTGATCATCGCGACCACCTGCTCGGCATCGAGATCGGCCACCGGCCGCGTGCCCGCGTGCTGGCCTCGCCGCAGCCCACACACCCGGGCTGCGATCCGCAGCACATGGCTGACGATGGCCTTGCCTCGATCTCGCGCGCCGCCGCGTCGAGCGTCCTGCCCAACCCGTCGCGCCGGCGAGAGAGCAGGTCCAGGAGCGTCGCGTCAGGCATCGACCTCTGCTTCCTCCGTCGGTGCGAGCGCGGGATCCCCGCCGCGCCCATCGGGCAGGGCAAGCGCCGGACTGCGGGGGGCGCTGAAGAGCGACTCATGGGCCATGCGAAGGGCGAGGCCGGTGGCGCCGATCAGCGCCGCCCTGGGACCCAATGCCGGCGCGTCGACGACGATCGGCCTCGAGCTGAGCCGTTGGACCCACCCGCGTACCCCGGCGAGGATGACCGGCTGAGACCCGACGTCGCCACCGAGCAAGACGATGCGCGGATCGCAGACCGAGACCACCGCGAGGACCGCTTCGGCCAGGGCTCTGCTCGATTCGTCGATCACGCTCGCCGCCGGTTCTTCGCCTGCCTCGGCTGCGGCGAGAACGTCGGGGATCGAGACGGTGTTGACGTCGACGTCGCTCGCGGCGGCGAACCGCCGCGCGATCCCGGGCCCGGAGGCGAAGTGCTCGAGCGCTCCGCGAGATTGCGTAGCGGGCTCGGCCGGATCGGCCCCGAGTGGCATGAACCCGATCTCGCCGGCGGCGCCCCCCGTTCCCAGCCGTAGCTCCCCGTCGGCGACGAGTCCCATCCCGATTCCGGTGCCGACGGCGATGCAGACGAAGTCGTCGAGGCCACGCGCGGCGCCCTGCCATCCCTCGCCGAGCGCCGCGAGGTTCACGTCGTTGCGCGCCGAGGCCTGCACGCCGAGACGGTCGGAGAGCTCGAGACCGAGGTTCACGCCCTCGAGATCGGGGAGGTTCGGCGAGAGGTGGATCTCGCCGCTCTGCGGGTCCGGAACGCCCGGGACGCCGAGTGCGACGGCGATGAGCGTCTCCCAGGGGCTCTCACTCTCGTCCCCGAGCGCCCGACAAAGCCGCTCCACCTGGTCGACCGTGCTCCCGGGACCCGGCTCGGTCGGCTCGACCCGCTCCGCGAGGATCACGCCGTCGAGGCCCGTGATCGCGCCCCGGACCTTCGTGCCGCCGACTTCGAAGCCGGCCACGTGACTCGCCCGCGGGCGGAGCTCGTAGTCGACCGCCGTTCGCCCCACGCGGCCGGAAGTGCGCCCTGCCTCATGGATCCACCCGGCATGCTCGAACTCGCGAACGATCTCCGAGATCGTCGGCTTCGATATCGCCAGGCGCTCGGCCAGCTTCGCCCGCGAGATCGGACCGAGCTGGATGATGGCGTCGATCACGAGTTGGCTGTTGACGCGGCGGGCGGAGGGTCTGCTGGCGGTTTCCATCATTAGTTAGGACGCTTTACAAATCAACCGTACCACGGCTGAGCTCGGCTCCGGCCCGAGCCCGAACTCCGGTGGACAGGCACGCGCGTTCACTAGATCTTATGCGAGACCACTTAGATTTCTTTCTACGAGCCTGCTAGGCTTGAACGCAGATGCAAGCTGACCGATTCACCGTCAAGTCGCGCGAGGCGGTCGCCGCCGCGCAACACCTCGCCGCCGAGTCCGCCAACACGGAGGTGACTCCGGCGCACCTGCTGGTCGCCTTGCTCGACCAAGAGGACGGGCTCTCCCCCCGGATCCTGCAAAAGCTCGGGGCCGACGTGAACGGAATCGCCGAGCGCGCGCGCTCGCTGCTCGCCGAGATGCCGTCGGTGAGCGGCGATACCGCTCCCGAGGTCCGGCCTTCCCAGGGGTTCGTCCGCGCGCTGCAGCGGGCTGAGAAGGAGGCGGGAGCCCTGGACGACGAGTACATCTCCGTCCAACACCTCCTCCTCGCGCTGGCGGATAAGGGCTCAGGCGTCGCCGACGTCCTCCCCGACCGCGACTCGCTGATGAAGGCCATCCGCGAGGTCGCCGGCCCCCACCGGGTCACCTCCGAGAACCCGGAGGACACGATCGAGGCGCTCGAGAAGTTCGGCCAGGACCTGACCGCGGCGGCGCGCGCCGGCAAGCTCGACCCGGTCGTCGGTCGCGACGAGGAGATCCGCCGCGTGATCCAGGTGCTCTCGCGGCGGACGAAGAACAACCCGGTCCTGATCGGCGACCCCGGGGTCGGCAAGACGGCGATCGTCGAAGGGCTCGCACAGCGGATCAACGAGGGCGACGTCCCCGAGTCGCTGCGCGACCGCCGCGTGATCGCGCTCGACGTCGGCTCGCTGGTCGCCGGCTCCAAATACCGGGGCGAGTTCGAGGAGCGGCTCAAGGCCGTCCTGGCGGAGGTTCAGGCCGCTGAGGGCCGGATCATCCTCTTCATCGACGAGCTGCACACGATCGTCGGCGCCGGCGCGACCGAGGGCGCGATGGACGCAGCCAATCTGCTCAAGCCGATGCTCGCCCGTGGCGAGCTCCGTTGTATCGGCGCGACCACCCTCGACGAGTACCGCAAGCAGATCGAGAAGGACGCGGCGCTCGAGCGGCGCTTCCAGCCCGTGTTCGTCGGCGAGCCCGACATCAACGACACGATCGCGATCCTGCGCGGGCTCAAGGAGCGCTACGAGGATCATCACGGCGTTGCCATCACCGACCCGGCGATCGTCGCCGCGGCGACCCTTTCGGAGCGCTACATCGCCGACCGCTTCCTTCCCGACAAGGCGATCGACCTGATCGACGAGGCCGCCTCGCGGCTGAAGATGGAGATCGAGTCCTCGCCGGTCGAGATCGACGAGGTCCGGCGGCGTATCCAGCAGCTCGAGATCGAGAAGACCGCGCTCGCCAAGGAGAAGGACGACGCCTCCAAGGCGCGCCTGGAGGCGCTCGAGGCCGAGCTTGCCGAGCTGGAGGAAGACCTGGCGGGCAAAACCGCCCGCTGGCAGGCGGAGAAGCAGGCCATCGACGCCGCGAACGCGGCGCGTGCGCAGCTGCTCGAGGCCCGCAACGAGTTCGAGCGCGCTGAGCGGGACAACGACCTCGAGCGCGCCGCGAAGCTTCAATGGAGCGAGATCCCCGAGCTCGAGAAGATCCTCGCCGAGCAGGACGAGCGGATGCGCGAGCTTGACGCCGACGGGGGCTCGATGCTGACGGAGCACGTCACCGAGGAGGACGTCGCCGAGGTCGTTGCCCGCTGGACCGGGATCCCGGTCTCCCGCCTGATGGAGGGCGAGGTCGAGAAGCTGATCCACATGGAGGAGCGCCTGCACGAGCGCGTGATCGGCCAGGACGAGGCCGTCGAGGCAGTCGCCAACGCGCTGCGGCGCTCACGCGCCGGGCTCTCGGACCCGAACCGCCCGATTGGCAGCTTCCTCTTCCTCGGCCCGACCGGGGTCGGGAAGACCGAGCTCGCCCGCGCGCTCGCCGAGTTCATGTTCGACTCCGAGCAGGCCGTCGTCCGCATCGACATGTCCGAGTACATGGAGAAGCACTCCGTCGCACGGCTGATCGGCGCCCCGCCCGGCTACGTCGGCTACGAGGAGGGCGGCCAGCTCACCGAGACGGTACGCCGGCGCCCTTACGCGGTCGTGCTCCTCGACGAGATCGAGAAGGCCCACCCCGACGTCTTCAACGTCCTGCTCCAGATCATGGACGACGGGCGCCTCACCGACGGCCAGGGCCGCACGATCAACTTCAGCAACACGATCCTGATCATGACCTCGAACACAGGGTCCGACCGGATCACCGGCGCGATGGTCGACGAGTCGATTCGCGAAGCGATCGAGGAGGTGCTCACCGCGACCTTCAAGCCCGAGTTCCTGAACCGCATCGACGAGGTTGTGATCTTCCACCGCCTCAGCCGCGAGGACATCACCAGGATCGTCGAGCTCCAGGTCGACCTGCTCGCGTCCCGGATCCGCGAGCGCGGAATCGAGATCGAGCTCACCGACGATGCCCGCACGCTGCTCGGAAACCTGGGATACGACCCCACGTACGGCGCCCGCCCACTGAAGCGGGTGATCCAGCGCCACCTCATCGACAAGCTGGCGCTGAAGCTGCTCGAGGGCGAGTTCGCCGAGGGCGACCGGATTCGAGTCGACGCCGACGGCGAGGGCAATCTCGCGTTTGAGAAGAGCGGCGCGGCCGAGCCGATCCCCACAGCGGCATAATCAGGCGCCGTGACGGGGGATCTCGGCGACATGACCCGCGAGGGCTATCTGGAGTTCAACGCAGGCGATGTCGAGGCTCTGGCCGCGCGGCTTGCTCCCGACTTCCAGTGGAACGAGGCGGCCGAGATCCCGGGGCGGAAGACCTGTGAGAACCGGGACGAGTTCGTCCGCTACATGCGCGGCTTCGAGCTGCTCTGGGAGGAGTTCGGCTTCGACGCGGAGGTGGTCGAGAGCAACGGCGAGGACCTCGTCTACGCCAAGGTCCGAGCGCGTGGGCGCGGGAAGGCGAGCGACGAGGCCGTCGAGTTCGTCATCCACCACGTGTGGCGGCTTCGGGACGGGCTGTACTCGCGGATGGACGCCTACCTGGACGAGGACGAGGCCCGCCACGCGGCAGGCGTCTAGCCCTCAGTCGACCCGGCTCAACTCCACGACCGCGCGCTCCCACCGCGCCGCCGAGACGACGTCCCCCTTCCCTTCGTAGAGCTCGCCGGCGCACGCGGCGGGCTCGCGCGCATCGGCGTCGGCGCCGGCGCCGATCAGCGTCAGGGCGAGGCCGGCGAGCGAATCGGCGTGCAGGAGCACGGTGTCGGTGCGCTCGGCAAGCGCGACCGCGCCGCGAGCGATTCGCTCCGCCTCCGCGTGGTCGCAACTGCGCCCGAGCGCCGCCGCTCGCGCCAGCCGCCACTTGACCTGCCCGTCGATGTCGTCGGGCGCCGCGACCCGCTCCGCCTCCTCGGTGAGCGCGATCGCCTCGGTCAGCCTGCCCTGGGGCACCAGCGCCCCGGCCAGCATCGGCGCGACCGTTGCGAGGATGTGATCGGCGCCGACCTCCTTGAAGAACTCGTAGGCCGGCCGCAGCTCGCGCTCGGCACCGGCGGGATTGGAGGCCAGGGGCTCGACGGCGGCGGTCGAGATCGGCATGTAGGCCAGGTGTGAGGGCCGCCCGAGCGGCTCGAACACCGCACGGGCCTCGGCGAACGCGTCCTGCGCATCCGGGACGTGGCCGGCGCGCGCGAGCATCTCCCCCATCCGCGTCAGCACGCTGCCCTCGAGCGAGCGATTGCCTCGCGCGCGGGCCCAGGCGAGGTCCTCGCGACAGCGCTCGATCACCTCGACGCACGGCGCCGGGCCGAAGACCGAGGCGTGCAGGAGCCAGTAGCGGATCCAGGCCTCGACCCCGGGATCACCGGCCTCGCGTGCATAGGAGAGCGCGTGCTCGAACGCCTCCTGAGCCGCGGCCTGCTCGCCACGATCCGAGTGCGCCTTGCCGTGCAGGTGCCACGCCTTCGCCGCGCCGACGTCGTCGCCGAGGTCGGAGAAGACCCGGATCAGATCCGCCGCCTCGCTGCGCCCGTTCGCCGCCCACCAGTGCGGGCTCGTCAGCCTGCGGAGGTTGACCTCGAGCACTCGGACCTCGGCGTCGAGGCGCGGATCTCCGGCGCTCTCGGCAGCCCTCCGTGCATCGGCGAGCACCTCCTCGGCGCGGGCGGTGTCGCCGCCGCGGACCAGCGAGGTGCCGAGCTCGAGCAGGGGCTCGAGCCGGGTCGGGTCGGCCTCGCCGAGCAGCGCGACGACGCGGCCGAAGAACATCGCGGCGGCGTCCTCGTCCTGGCGGGCCGCGGACCGGCGGCCGGCGGAGGTGAGGTGCTCGACCGCGCGGGTGGCGAGCCGGCCCGCCTCGTCGCCGCGGCGCAGCAGCGCCGAGCTGTAGAGCGCGGCCGCCTCGTAGTGGTAGCCCACGATCTCCTCGACCTCCCCGAGGCGGTCAGAGAACCAGGTCTCGAGCCAGTCGGCTACGCGCTCGTGGAGCTCCGCCCGGCGGCCCTTCGGAATCGACTCGTAGACGGCGTCGCGGAGCAGCATGTGGCGGAAGTGGAGCATGTCGCCGCGCGCGCCGTACCGGCGGACCGGCTCGATCACCAGCTTGCGGCGCAAGGTCAAGAGCGCCCGCGCGGCCGAGTCGCCGGCCAGCTCCTCGAGCGGCGCAGCCCAGAACTCCATCCCGATCACGGCGGCCAGCTCGGCGCACCGGCGCTCCGGGCCCGAGAGGCTGTCCACCCGTGCGGCGAGCAGCGCCTCGATCGTCGCCGGCACCGCGAGCTCGGCCGCCGGATCGGCGGCCTGCCAGCCGTCGCCGTTGACAGTCAGCTGACCGTCGTCGATCAGCTTGTGCAGCACCTGTTCGACGAAGAGCGGGTTTCCGGCCGCGAGCTCGACCAGGCGCCCCCGGAAGCGCTCGGGCAGAGCGTCGCCGATCATCCGCTCGACCATCGTGTCGGTCTCATCGGCCGAGAGCGGGCGGAGCGAGATCGTCGTCGGGCAGCGCACCTCCCACCCCTCGCGCGCCTCGAGGAGCTCGAAGCGGCCCATGCAGACCAGCAGGACCGGGCCTTCGACGCCGTCGGCGAGCTCGAGCACCAGGTCGAGCAGCCTCGTCTCCGCCCAGTGGAGGTCATCGAGGATGACGATCACGGGTCCGCGGGCGGCGATGATCTCAAGCAGCCGGCGGACGGCCCAGCCGGACTGCTCACCCGGTTGGTCGGCGGCCTCGAGCCCCACCAGCTGCGCGAGGTGGCTCGCGATCGCCTCTCCCTCGGAGTCGGCCGCGAGCACGGCGTCGAGCTTCGCCCGCCGCTCGGCGGTCGAATCGTCCTCCTCAATCCCGGCGGCGGCCCGGATCACGTCGGCCAGCGCCCAGTAGGTGATCCCCTCCCCGTAGGAGAGGCAGCGGCCGACGAGCAGCGTCACTCGTCGCTCGTAGCGGGCCGCGAGCTCGTCGACGAGCCGCGACTTGCCAACGCCGGCATCGCCGAGGACCGAGACGAACTCGCACGAGCCGCGGGCGGCAGCGCGCTCGAATGCGACCGTGAGCAGACCGAGCTCGCGGCCGCGCCCGACCAGCGGACGCTCGGCGAGCGACTCGACCGCGGGGCCGGCATCGAGACCGAGTACACGGTAGGCGCGCATCGGCTCGGTGCGGCCGCGCAGCTCGAGCTCGCCGGCCGGCTCCGTCCGCACCTCTCGGCTGACAAGGCGGTGCGTCTCGGCACCGATCAGGATCTGGTCCTTGGGCGCGTGGGCCTGGAGCCGGGCGGCGACGTTCATCGGGTCGCCGAGGCTGACCGCGCGCCCCGCGACCGCGCGCCCGACGACGATCGTCCCGGTGTTGACGCCGATCCGCATCTCGAGGCGGCCGCCGATCCGCGCCTGGACCTCGTCGTTGAGGCGGTCGAGCGCGCTCAGCATCTCGCCGGCGGCGGTGACCGCGCGCAGCGCGTCGTCGCCGTGCGCGCGCTCGGCGCCAAAGACCCCCATCACCCCGTCTCCGGCGAGATGCTCGACCATGCCACCGTGCGCCTCGACGACAAGCGCCATCCGCTCGAGGAAGGTCAGGACGAGCTCGCGGAACACCTCGGGGTCGAGCCGCTCGGCGAGGCCGGTCGAGCCGACCAGGTCGGCGAAGACGGCGGTGATCTTCTTGCGGAACTCTCCGCTACGGGAGCTGATGGCGCAATTCCCCGGGTAGGTCCGAGGAATGATCTCACGCTCGGCGCGGTCGCAGCGTCTGCCCGCGCCGCGACGCTGGCGCGGGTCTAGGGCTGGAGGTTCGCGATGTAGGTCGAGCCCCAACTGTCGCACTCGAACTCACCGACGACGTTGGGAATGCCCGTGGCGTTGAAGAGGCCGCCGACAACCACATCCAGAACCGCCTGACCGTTCTCGATCGGTCCCTCGATCGAGAACTCGGTGTCGTCGTCGGGCGCATAGAAGACGTCCAGGTGACCCTGCTTCACGTTGCCGGTGAGAGCGCCGACGTGGACGAGGAGCACGTCGGTGAGGCCGTCGCCGTCGTAGTCGTCCCAGCACTCGGTGTCGACGTCGACGACCGTGTTGAGGACGTCGACCCCGTCGCCCTGTCGCACGAGGTCGAAGCTGATCGCCCGGCCGGCATCATTGGTGCCCGCGTAGTGGCCGAGCAGGTCGGCGCTGATCCCGGCGTCGGCGAGAAGGTCGGCGGGGAGGCTGAAGCGACGCTTGGCCGCAGCGCAGCCGGGACGGGCGACACGGAGGGAGCCCTTCGCCTTCGCTCCCGTGAACAGGCGGCCCTTGACCACCGCGCTCGCCCCACCGCGCTTTGCCTCGGTGCCGCTGAAGCGCCCGTCCGCTCGCAGCTTCAGGCGCACGGCGCCCTTGCCCGCGGCACAGCCGCGCTTGATCGAGTAGCGAAAGCTCGCCCGCGTCGTTGTCTTCGGCTTCAGCGTTGCCGTGCCGCCGCGGACCTTGCCGTCGTAGTCGGTGCCGGCCGCTGCGGCCGGGACGCCCGCGATCGCGACGAGCACGGCACTGGTCCCGATCGCGAGGTGGGTGAGGAGTCGGCGGCGCATCACAGGCTCGGGTCGAGGGCCAGGCTCGCGTCTAACGGCGGGTGGCGGTATAGGTCTCGCCCCAGTTGTCGCACTGCAGGGGCCCGGCCGCGCTGTGCATCCCGTAGTAGTCCCAGGAGCCGCCGATGACGGCGTTGAGGCGGGCGACGCCCTTCTTGATCGTCCCCTCGACGACGTACTCCGTGTCGTCATCGGGCGAGTAGAAGACCTCGACTTCGCCGGCCCCCGTGACCTTTCCGGCCAGATCGAAGACGTGGGCGATCAGGGTGTCCGCGAGGCCGTCGAGGTTGACGTCGCTCCAGCACTCGGTCTCGACGTCGATCGCAAGGTTTTCGAGCCGGACCCTCTTGCCGGCCTTGACGACGTCGAACGCGATCGGGCGGCCGGCGGCGCTCGCGCCTTCGTAGTGGCCGGTCTTGACCGTCGGCTTACCGCTGCCGGAGCTGTTTCCGGCGAGGGCGCCAGAGGCGGCGATCGAGGCTGACAAGAGGGCAAGGGCGGTGATCGCGAGAGTTCTCTTCATGCTCCGCGCATCGGCACCGGCGGGCTGAATGGGCAGTGATCCAGCCTCGACCTGGACGAATGCATGAGCCGAGAACCCGAAACCGGCATGAACTGAGGCCCTCGAGTGATCCGGGGCAGCCCCCGGATCAGGTGCTCGCCCGGCTACGTACCCGGCGTCCCCGTCCGGGGCGTAGAAGCGGATCTGCGTGGCGAGGACCGCGATCGCGAGCGTTTCACGATCAAGGTCACCTCAGGACCGTGGCTCAGCCCTGGCGCCAGACCAGGCTGCGGTCGGCGCCGATCTTGGCCCGCAGCCTCGCGCGGCCCTCGAGCTTCACCTTGTCCTTGAAGACGGCGTCGGCCCGCACCTTGAACGACGTCACCTTCTCCCATTTGCCCTTGCGCTTCCGCTGCACCGCGAGGCGGCCGGACTCGGGCGCGATCCCCCACAGCTGCAGCTTCCGCTTCCCCTTGCGCTGGGTGACGAACGGGAAGCGCATCGCCGTGAACGACGGCTTCGCCTCGCCGTTGCTGAGGAAGACGCCGGTCGCGGTGTCGCTGAACTGATCCCCGGCGAGCGGCGGGGAGTCCCGCACCTGGAGGTTCATGACGACGCTCGCACCCTGCTTCCAAAGCAGGTACAGCGCCTGCTGGATGAAGCGCGCCTGCTCTTGCAGAGGAACGCCCTCGAACGTATCGGGCGGATCGCTCTCCCACCAGATCTCGGTCACCCAGACCGGATGACTGCCAGCGGTGCCGGTGCGGCCGGCCGCCTCGGCCTCGCGCAGCAGCGCGACCAGGTTGCCGAGGTCCGGGGTCGAGACGTCGTCCGGGTCGACCGCGCTGCGCTTGGGTCCGCCCGAGGTGTTGATCGGATGGTGGGCGAGAATGTCGAAGTTCGCCCTTCCGGCGCACGGCGTGGCGCAGAGGACGCCGCGCCAGAACGTGAGCGGACGCGTTCTCGAGCCGCCGGGCGGGTCGCCGTAGGGCGCGGTGCCCGCGGTCAGGACCTGGTTATCGGGGTTGACCGCCTTGATCGCGCCGTAGGCGGCGTTGATGAGATCGGTGTAGATCGCCGCGCTCTGCGCCTGCGGGTTCAGGTAGGTGGTCAGGTTGGGCTCGTTCCAGATCTGGAAGTAGCGCACCCTGGGCAGGGTGTCGGGGGCTGCGAAGGAGCCCGAGTACCTGGTCGCAAGCGCGGTGGCGAAGTTCGCAAGCGCCGCCGGCTGCGGGTTCCAGGAGCCCGCGGGAGTGCCGGCGGGGCGGTTCGCCCCCTCGGCCCAGGCCGGGGCGCGGTAGACAGTCAGGACCACGTCGAGGCCACGCTTTGCCGCCTCGCGCACGGCGGTGTCATAGGGAGCGAAGTTGTAAGCGGGGTCGGCCGGGTTCGTAGGGTTCGCGGGCGAGCTCGGGGCGGCCGTTCGCCACAACACGTTGACGCGGACGATGCCCGCGTTCGCGTCGACCGTCCGGTCGAAGGCGAACTCGCGCCCGGCGGTGTTCCCGTCGGTGTAGAGCGGGTCGACGAAGCCGGTTTCGAGCCCACGCGCGCCGATCGCCGGCGCCGCTGCCCACAAGAGGACGACGGCAACCGTCGCCACAATCCAAGCACTCAGATCCCTGCGCATAGCCCAACGTACGAAGACCGGCCGCGAATGCTGACGTTCGCCGACCTCCCGGAACGACGACGGCCGCGCTGAGCGCGGCCGTCGTGCTTGCTCCAGGTGTGCGAACGACTACTTCTTGACGATGACCTTGTTGCAGTCGGGTGCGACGACGTCGATCTTGTCGACGATCGCCTTGTCAAAGCCGAGACCGCACTTGACCTTGTCGCGGTCGCCATCGGCCGCCTTGACCTTGTCGTTGCCGCCACCGGCGCGGATGTTGTCCTTGCCGGTACCGCCGCTGATCCGATCCTTGCCACCCTGGCTCTGGACCTGATCCTTACCTGCGTCGCCGTTGACCTGGTCATTGCCGGTCCCGCCGCGGACCTTGTCCTTGCCGACGTTGCCCTTGACCCGATCGTTGCCGCCGCTTCCCTGCAGGCGGTCGTTGCCGGAGTCGCCCGAGATCTTGTCGTTGTCACCGAAGCCCTTGATCAGGTCGTTCTCTTCGTTGCCGGCGATCTTGTCGGTGCCACTGCCACCGGTGATCGAGTCGTTGCCTCCGTCGCCGGAGGCCTCATCGTCGCCGTTGCCGAGGTCGATCGTGTCGTTGCCGGGGCCGCCGGTCGCACCATCGTCGCCATCCTCTCCGAGCATCGTGTCCGCGCCGTCGGCGCCGAGCAGGACGTCATTGCCGTCCTGGCCGTTGATGCAGTCGTCGCCGGGGAGGCCGTTGATGTTGTCGTCGCCACCGCCGCCGCGCAGGAGGTCGTTACCCGGGGTACCGAGGATCGTGTCGGCGGCATTGTCACCTTGAAGAGCGACGCCGTTGATCGTCGGGATGCCGGGACACTCGGCGTAGTAGTACTGGTAGTAGTCCGCAGGCGCGATCGGAACGACCGCCGCCGACGCGGCAGACGTGAGCACGAGGGAGCCTCCCAATACCGCCACGCACGAGGCGAATCTAAGCTTCAAAACGAATCTCCTTCTCTGGTTCCACCGCGGGCGGTTGCCGAACGCGGGCTCTCAGTGTCGGACGGACACTATGCCAAGTCATACGTGGTGTGACCCGCTCGCCTGACAGCCGCACCGGCGCGTCTTCGGGCATCGATCTCGACGCCGTACGCTGGCGCCGATGCGAATCGGGGTCTGCGCGTACTGGTTCAACCGCGGGCAGGGCGTGGTCGCCCGCCAGCTCCGCTCTGCTCTCGACAGCCTCGGCCACGAGACGTACGTGCTCGCCCGGCCGACCCGGGCGCGGAACATCCGGCCGTCGTTCGTCGACCGGACCGGCCCTTGGGATCAGCCGCGGGTGACGGAGGCCAGCGCGTACGCGATCCCGGCCGAGGAGTTGCTCGAGTGGGGGACCTCGAACGAGATCGAGCTCGTGTTCTTCGACCAGAACTACGGCTTCGAGGCGATCGGGGCCCTGCGATCGAGCGGTGTGCGAACCGTCGGCCGCTTCGTCTGGGAGCAGTTCGCCGCCGACCATGTCGACCCGGCGAAGCGGGCGCTCGACGTCGTCTACTCGGTGACGGCAGCCGAACAAGAGCGCTATGCCTCCATGGGGATCGAAAGTCCTCGGGTCCACTGGGGCATACACCCGGAGCTCTTGGCTTTTGGCAGCGGCCGTGCCTCGGCTGACCCGGCCGCCCCCGGACGCGACGCGGAGGAGGCGGGCGGAGCGTCCGGTCTTCTCTTCTTCTATCCCGGCGGCTTTCTCAGCAAGCGCAAGCCGCTGCCGGAGCTGCTGAAGGCATTTCGCGCCGCCCGCGGCGACGACGTTCGCCTCCTGATCAAGGGCCAGGTGCGGCGCGAGCTCGACGTCCTCGACCGCGGAGTCCGCCGCGATCCGCGGGTCGAGGTGATCCTGGAGGATCTTCCGACCGCCGAGCACCTGGCGCTCTTCGCGTCTGCCGACGTCTGCCTCGCGCCGAGCCGCTGGGAGGGACTCGGCCTCCACCTGTACGAGGCGATCGCGCTTGGCCTCCCGGTGATCACGAACGACTACCCGCCGATGAACGAGGTGATCCGTGACGGCGAAAACGGGCTCCTCGTCCGCTCACGCCGCCGCGGGAGGGCGGCCTCGGGGATCCCGGCGCAGCTGCCGGTCGTCCGCGACCTCACCCGCGCGATCAACGAAGCGCGCGCGCCGGGCGTCCTCGCCGAGCTCGGGGCGGGCGTCCGCGCGGCGCGCGAGCGGCTCTCCTGGGAGCGGACGGTGGCCGACTACTCGGCGCTGATCGACGCCGCGACCTGATCCGGCTTCGGCTGGGAGTCGACGCCGCGGCGCCGGCGAGCAGCTCGGGACGCATCTCAGCGAGCCCGGCATCCTCGGAGCACCTGAGCGCCCGGTCGTAGATCGCCGCTGTGCACCTGTGGCCCGCGATTCGGGCATGATGAAGACCGATACCTGGCCCGGGATTTCGACCAAGGAGGAGACCCCCGATGCCGACTTTCATCATGCTCACGCGGCTGACCTCGGACGGCGTGAAGACGATCAAGGACAACCCCGCGCGCGTGCACGAGGTGACGCGCGAGGTCGAGCAACTCGGGGTCAAGGTGGTGAACCAGTGGGCGACGCTCGGCGAGTACGACTTCGTCAGCGTGATCGAAGCGCCGGACGAGAAGACGATGGCGAAGCTCTCGGTGGAGATGGGCTCCCGCGGTACGGTGACGAACCAGACAATGGTCGCGATCGACCCGGAGGAGTTCACCTCATCGCTCTGACCGGACCCGCGCCCACGCCTTGCCGGGCCGCGACGCCGATCGTCACGTGAGCCGGATCCTCGTCGTCGGCGGGGGCGGGCGCGAGCACGCGATCGTGCGGGCGCTGCGCAGGGGCTCGGCCGAGGAGGTCCTCTGCGCGCCCGGCAACGCGGGCATCGCCGCCGACGCTCGCTGCATCCCGGTCGGCGCCGACGATGTCGGCGCGCTCGTCGACGCGGCGGTCGCGGAATCGTGCACCCTGGTCGTCGTCGGCCCCGAGGCGCCGCTGGTCGCCGGGCTCGTCGACGCGCTCGAGGCCGCCGGCGTCCCGGCATTCGGGCCGAGCGCGGCTGCCGCCCGGCTCGAGGGGTCGAAGGTTCATGCGAAGGAGCTGATGGCCTCCGCAGGCGTCCCGACCGCTTCGCACGTCGTCCTGCGAAGCGGCGAGGAGGCGCGCGAGCACCTTGCCCGCGCGCCCTACCCGCTGGTGCTGAAGGCCGACGGACTCGCTGCCGGCAAGGGCGTGATCATCTGCGCCTCGGAGTCCGAGGCGCTCGAGGCGGTCGAGGTCTTCTTCGTCGAGCGGCGCTTCGGCGCGACCGAGGTCGTGCTCGAGGAGTTCCTCGAGGGGGAGGAGCTTTCGCTGCTCGCCCTGTGCGACGGCGAGAACGTGGTCCCGCTGGCCCCGGCCCAGGACTACAAGCGGATCTTCGACGGCGACCGCGGCCCGAACACGGGCGGCATGGGCAGCTACTCGCCCGTCGCCGGCTTCGGCGAGGCTCGCGTCGGGAAGATCGCCGACGCAGTGCACCGGCCGATCGTCGACCTGATGCGCCGGCGCGGCACCCCGTTTCACGGCGTCCTCTACGCCGGGCTGATGCTCGGCCCCGGCGGACCGAAGGTGCTCGAGTTCAACACCCGCTTCGGTGACCCGGAGACGCAGGCCGTGCTTCCCCGGCTCTCCACCGACCTGCTCGAGCTGTTCCGCGCCTCGCGTGAGCCGGGGGGCCTCGGGGGCGTCCGGCCGGCGTTCATCGATGAGTGGGCAGTGACCCTGGTGCTCGCCAGCGCGGGCTACCCGGAGTCTTCGTCGAAGGGCGACGTGATCGCCGGGCTCGACCGCATCCCGGAGGGCATCGAGGTGACGCACGCGGGCACCTCCCGCAACGACGAGGGCGAGTTGGTGACCGCCGGCGGCCGGGTCCTGAACGTCACTGCGCTCGGCTCGGATCCGGGCGCTGCGCGTGACCGTGCCTACGCGGCGGCGGAGCTGATCGAGTTCGACGGCAAGCAACAGCGCAGCGACATCGCGGCGCGTGCGGTCGAGCCTGCCGCCGCCGGTTCGGCTGGGTAGGCTGCCGGTCCCGTGGAGATTCCGAAGCCGAGCACCGAGACCGGGCTGAAGACCCCTTCCAGTGCGCCGCTGGAGCCGATGCCCGAGGTCGAGGCCGCCTTCGAGGAGATCGAGGTCGACGCCCCGCGCGTCGGGATCATCATGGGGTCGAAGAACGACAAGCCGAAGATGCAGCCGGCCGGCACCGCGCTGCAGGAGGCCGGCATCCGCTACGAGGTCCGGGTGATGAGCGCCCACCGCGACCCCGAGAAGGTCCGCGAGTACTGCCACGCCGCCCGCATGCGCGGGCTCAAGGTGCTGATCGCGGGCGCCGGCATGTCGGCCGCGCTCCCCGGAGTCGCCGCCGCCCACACCGATCTCCCGGTGATCGGCGTGCCGATTCTCGGCAAGAGCCTCGGCGGCCTCGACGCATTGCTTTCCGCGGTGCAGATGCCGCCCGGCGTCCCGGTCGCCTGTGTGGCGATCGACGGCGCGAAGAACGCGGGCCTGCTGGCCGCCCGGATCATCCTCAGCTGAGTTGATCCCCCGCTATACCCGAGACGAGATCGGCCGCGTCTGGACCGACGAGCGCCGCATGCGCGGCTGGCTCGACGTCGAGCTTGCCGCGACGGAGGCCTGGGCTGCGGAGGGCAAGGTGCCCGCCGAGGCGGCGAGCGAGGCGCGGGAGAAGGCCTCGTTCACGGTCGAGGCGGTTGGGGAGCGCGAGAAGACCACGAACCACGACGTCGCCGCCTTCGTCGACGTGGTCGCCGAATCGGTCGGCGAGCATGGGCGATGGATCCACTACGGGCTCACCTCCTCCGATGTCCTCGATACGGCGCTGGCCCTGCAGCTGGTCGAGGCGGGAACGGTGATCGTCCAGGGCGCGACCGCCTACCGCGACGCGCTGATCGCGAAGGCGCGCGAGCACGCCGGCACGCTCTGCGTCGGGCGCACGCACGGGATCCACGCCGAGCCGACGACGTTCGGCCTTCGCCTCGCGGGGTTCGCCTTCGAGGCGGATCGCAACCTGCGCCGCCTCCGCGACGCCTTCGAGCAGGCCGGCACCGGGAAGCTCTCGGGTGCGGTCGGCACCTACGCGTCGATCCCGCCGGCCGTCGAAGCATCGGTGATGGACCGGCTCGGGCTCCGCGCCGAAGACGTCTCGACCCAGGTCGTCCCGCGCGATCGTCATGCCCAGGTCCTGCAGGCGGTCGCCCTCGCCGGCGCCGGGCTCGAGCGCTTTGGACAGGAGATCCGCAACCTGCAGCGGACCGAGGTGCGCGAGGTCGAGGAGCCGTTCGCCTCAGGGGCGCAGAAGGGATCCTCGGCGATGCCGCACAAGCGCAACCCGATCACCGCCGAGCGGATCTGCGGCCTCGCACGGGTGCTGCGTGGCTACTCGCAGGCCGGGCTCGAGAACGTCGCCCTGTGGCATGAGCGCGACATCTCGCACTCGGGCGCCGAGCGCGTGATCCTCCCCGACGCGACGATCGGGCTCGACTACATGCAGCACCTCGCCACCCGGCTCGCCTCGGGCATGGTCGTTCACCCCGACCGGATGCAGGCGAACCTCGACCTCACCCATGGCGCCCTCTTCAGCCAGCGGGCGCTGACGGCGCTGATCGAGGCCGGCATGACCCGCGACGAGGCTTACCGCCTCGTTCAGGAAGCAGCGCAGGAGGCGTGGGAGACGGGGACGCCGTTCCGCGAGCTGCTCGCGCCGAAGGCACCGCAGCTGGACCTGGACGTGGTCTTGGACCCGAGCGCATACCTGACGCACGTCCCGGAAGTGCTCGCGCGCCTCGACGCGCTCGTCGGCTAGCGGGCCCTGAACCTCACCCGAGGATGCTCGCGGCGGTGCGGTGGGCGAGCGACATGATCGTCACCATCGGGTTGACGCCGGGGGCTGTCGGGAAGGCACTCGCGTCGCCGATCCAGACGCCCTTCGCGTCGTGGAGCTCGCCGCGGCCGTCGGCGACCGAGGTCGCCGGGTCCGAGCCCATCCGGCAGGAGCCCATCTGGTGCGCGGTGAACACGGTGACGTCGTTGGGCGCGTAGCTGGCGCTCTCGATCTCGGCGAGAAACGCGTCGAAGTCGTCGCCGCGTCGCCAGCGCAGCTCGCGCGCGTGTGCGGTGAACATCTGCGCCGCGCCGCTCGCGTGGTGGAGCCTCGCCAGCTCCACGTTCGCCCGCGCGGCAAGCCGCATGTCGACGGCGTCGGTGAAGTCCCATTTGACCACCGCGCGCCCGAGGTCGTCGAGGACGACCTCGCCGGAACCGTGGTCGCGGGCGACGGTGATGAACGGAGCCATGAAGCCGGTCATCGACATCAGCTCCTTGTGCTGAGCGCCCGAATCCCACGGGAGTGCCGTCGATGTGAACGCCGGGAGCATTCCGGCGGCCTCGATCAGGAAGCCGAAGCCGTCCTCGATGTCGAAGAAGTGATCGGAGAGGGCTGACTGGATCTGCCCGTTCCAGCCCTCGATGGGCTCGTCGTAGACGCCGTAGACGACACACGCCGGATGCAGGCGCAGGTTCTTCCCAACCGCGGGCCCGCCGATCTCCGAGCGCAGGAGCAGCGCCGGGGATTCGATCGCGCCCCCGGCGACGACCACGGTCGGCGCCTCGATTGTCAGGGCCGTGGTCGCGCCGTCGGCGTGGGTGACCGTCGCGGCGATGCCCCTGGCGGCGCCGTCCTCGGTCAGGATCCGCTCCGCGTAGCAACCGACGACCGCGCGGGCGCCGCCGTCGGAGGCGTCCTGGAGCCAGGTCTTCATCGCGGAGCGCTTGCAGCCCTTCGGGCAGCCGAGCGAGCAGTAGCCGCAGAACTCCGGGTCGTCGTCCAGAGAGGCGTTGCGCCAGATCGGCCGATGCTCGTAGCCGAGCTCGTCGCAGGCCGAGAGCAGGCGCTGATGGGTCTCGTTCTGCGTCGTCGCCTCCGTGTTGGCGCCGATCCGCTCCATGACGACGTCCATGTGCTCGCCGGTGAACTCCTCCGAGTCGAGGCCCTCGAGCCCGTGGCCCGCCCACTCGGAGAGAACTTCCGCGGGCGTGCGGACGCAGTTCATGTAGTTGACGACCGTGCCGCCGCCGAGGCTCTGCCCGGCGAGGATCGCGATCGACCCGGACTCGGACGTCGCGAGCCCGCCGCCGTAGTAGAGCTCGAAGTAGCCCGGCACCTCGAGGCCGGTGAAGTCGGACTCGTTGCGGTAGCCGCCCATCTCGAGCACGACGACCTCCTTGCCGGCCTTCGCGCACTCGGCCGCGATCACGCCGCCGCCGGCGCCGGAGCCGACGACGACGACGTCGCAGGAGATCGTCGCGCTCTCGCCGGAGACGTCGGCCAGCGAGATGGTCTTCGGAGCATCTTCGGGCGAGGGCGGTGGCGCCTTCGGCCCCGGGTACCCGATCGCCTCCCAGTTCGGGTTTCGCCCCTGCTCGTCGGGAAGGCCGTAGAAGAAGAGGACGGTGAGGCCCTTGAACGCCTTGAGGCCGTGCTTGGCCTCGGGGTCCTGGGCGCTGAAGCCGTGGATGAGCTGCGTGCGGCCGTCGAGGTCCGCGGCGGCGAAGCCCTCGGCGTGGAGCGCGTCGAGCAACCCCGCGAACTCACCGATCTCGTCCGGCGTCATCACGTCCGCCATCAGGCCCTCGATCTGCGCCGGGACGGCGAGGTCCGTCGCCGCTCGGGCCATGAAGTCGCGCTCCAGCTCGTCGTGCGTGTCCAGCTCGACGGCGGGGACGAACGTGTCGCAGAGCGCCTCCAGCGTCGCCCGCTGCTCCTCGTTCAGCACGGCCTGTGCGACTGCCATCCCCGACCCTCCTCGACTCGCTTGCGGGTGTGGCCCGGACTCTATTGCTCAGCGCGTCGCGAACACGCGGGTTCCATGCCGCGGCGAGGTCGTGACGTTGCGGCGCACCGGGCGCTCGAGCTCCGGGGTGGCGGGTGCGAGCGCCACCGACCCGAGGATCGTCTCGATTGCGACTCGCATCTCCATCTGCGCGAAGGCGGCGCCGATGCAGCGACGGGTGCCGCCGCCGAACGGGATCCAGGAGAAGTTCTCGGGCCGCGACTCGCCGAGGAAGCGCTCGGGGCGAAAGGCGTACGGCTCCGGGTAGAGATCCGGCCTCGTCTGGGTCAGGTAGATGCCCGACATGACGACGTCGCCGGCCTCGAAGTCGTAGCCGCCGAGCGTCATCGGCCGGCGCAGCTCGCGGCCGGTGAAGGGAACGACCGGGCGCACCCGTAGCGACTCCTCGATCACGGCATCGAGGTACTCGCGCTCGCCGGCGCGGACCTCCTCGACCAGTCGCGTGTGCGCATCGGGGCGGTGCAGCAGCAGGTCGAAGGTCCAGGCGAGCCCGGTTGCGGTGGTCTCGTGCCCGGCGAGCAGCAGGGTCACGAGCTGGTCGCGGAGCTCGCGGTCGTCCATCTGCGAGCCGTCGTCGAACTCGGCCGCGATCAGCATCGAGAGGATGTCGACGCGGGCGGCGACGTCCGGATCGCGACGGCGGGCGGCGATCTCCTCGGCGAGCATCGCGTCGGTGCGCTCGACGAGCCGGCGGAAGCGCCGGTAGTGCGGCAGGTCGCGGACGACCGGCGCGATGAGGCCGAGCGCCGCCGGCGACGCCGCCTCGTTGATGATCGCGATCAACCCCTCCGAGAGCTCGGCGCGACGCGCCTCGTCCTCGATCCCGAAGACGGCGCGGACGATCACCTCGAGCGTGATCGCCTGCATGCCCGGGTGGAGCGGGAACGACTCGCCGGTCGGCCAGGAGTCGACCTCGCGCTCGGTCGCCTCGCGGATGGTCTCCTCGTAGGCGCGCATGCGCTCGCCGTGGAAGAGCGGCAACATCAGCCGCCTGCGGGCCATGTGCTCCTCGTCCTTCTGCAGCAGGAGCGACTTGGGACCCAGGAGCGGCTTGAGGACGATGTCGCGCCCGGGGGCGATCGTGTTGACGCGATCCGCGCCGTAGAGCGCCTTGGTCGAATCCGGATCCGAGACGAAGTTGATCGTTCCCGGGCCGAGCAGGCGAGCTTCGAAGGTCTCGCCGAGCCGCCGCCTCCAGGTCTCGAAGAACGCGATCGGGCGGACGGCGAACCGCGCGGTCTGCAGGATCCGCGGCAACGGGATCACTGGCGGCCGGGATCCGTCCATCGCCAAATTCTCGCAGTCTGCGAGATCGAGCCAAAAGCGCTCCGCGGCTGTCGTTACGATCGCACCGATGAACGCCGCACTCGCCGATCTCACTCTGCACTCCTCGGGCAAGGTGCGCGAGATGTACGAGGTGGAGGGCGACCTCCTGATGGTCGCCTCCGACCGGATCTCTGCCTATGACGTCGTCCTCCCCACGCCGATCCCCGACAAGGGCAAGGTCCTGACCCAGATGTCCGTGTACTGGTTCGAGACCACGGGCGAGATCGTGCCCAACCACTACCTCACCGACGAGGTGCCGGCGGAGGCCGAGGGCAAGGCGCTGCGGGTCCGCAAGCTCGACATGTACCCGGTCGAATGCGTCGCCCGCGGCTACATCACCGGCTCGGGGTGGAAGGAGTACCAGGCGACCGGCTCGGTCTGCGGAATCGAGCTACCGGAGGGCCTGCGCGAGTCGGACAAGCTCCCGGAGCCGATCTTCACCCCGGCGACCAAGGCCGAGGTCGGCGATCACGACGAGAACATCGACTTCGACCGCGCGGCCGAGCTGATCGGCGACCGGCCGCTGATGGAGGAGCTCCGCCGGGTGACGCTCGAGCTCTACGCCCACGCGGCTGAGCACGCGCGCGAGCGCGGGATCATCATCGCCGACACGAAGTTCGAGTTCGGTGCCTCGCCGGGCGCCGAGGTCGTCCTCGGCGACGAGGTGCTCACGCCGGACTCCTCGCGCTTCTGGCCCGCAGATGACTATGAGCCCGGCCGCTCGCAGGCTTCGTTCGACAAGCAGTACGTCCGCGACTGGCTCGATCAGTCCGGCTGGGACCACTCCCCGCCCGGCCCCGAGCTACCCGAGGAAGTGGTCGCCGGGACGCGCGCGAAGTACGTCGAGGCGTACGAGCGGATCACCGGGCGCACGCTGGCCTGAGGGCGGCCGGCGCCGGCTTGGCGATGTCGGAAGCGGAGAACGTCGATCTGGTCCACCGGTGCTACGAGGCGCTGGCCTCCGAGGACATCGAACGGTTTCTCACCTACCTCGATCCGGAGATCGAGTTCACCTCGCTGGTACTCGAGATCGAGGGGACGTTCCGTGGCCATGACGGCGTCCGCAGATGGTGGACCGGACTACGGAGCGCGTTCCCGGAATGGAACCCGTCGATCGTCGACGTCCGGGCAGTCGGCGACTACGTGGTGGTGCGGGCTCATGGCGCGGGAGTCGGCGGCGCAAGCGGGGTCGGCGTGGACGACGAGTTCTGGCAGGTCGGCGAGGTTCGCAATGGAAAGCTCATCTCCTACCGCGCGGTCCGCACGGAGCGGGAAGCCTTCGAAGCCGCTGGGCTCGCGGAATAGCGCTTCGGCCGGCCCATACCTAACCTGATGACATGGCCCTCTGGGTGATCGGCCTGCGCCGGTCCGGGACAACGATCCTCTACGACGCGCTCGGCGAGGATCCCTCCCTCCGGCGCTTCTACGAGCCCCTGCGCGAGGAGGCGGAGACGATCGGCGGCGGCAGCGGCGCCCGCGACGTCGACGTCTTCGCCGAGACGCGCGGGCTGCGCGAGCGCTTTCGCGCCGACCGATACCCGGAGCTGCCGAGTGACGACTTCAACTGGGGCGGCCCGCGGGCGCCCGAGCTCGAGCTCGAGCCCGAGCTGCCCGCTCATGCGAGCGACTTCCTCGCCCACCTGCTCGCGCAGGCGCCCGAGGTGGCGATCAAGGAGACTCGCCTCCATCACAAGCTCGGCGCGATCGCGGGCCTCGACCCGGACGCCGTCGTCGTCCACCTCGTCCGCGATCCGCGGGCGGTGACAGCCTCGATGCTGCTGGGTCGCCGGCGCCGCACCGACATCTACCCGGACGCCGACGCGTTCTTCAGCAAGCGCACCAAACGCGCACTCTGGTCGAGCCGTGGAATCTCGGAAGCGCTGCTCGCCGGGCAGACGGCTGACCCGGCCGCCCCGGCCGCCCCCGGAGGCGAAGCCGAGGAGGCGGGCGGAACGTTCGATGTTCCCGACTTCGTGCGCCCCATGCTCGTCTGGAAGGCGGCATTCGAGGCCGCGGAAGCCGACGGACACCGGCACTTCGGCGAGCGCTTCGCGCTCGTCCGGCTCGAGGACCTGCGCGCCGACCCTGCGACGGAGCTCGACCGCATCTACGCGCTGCTCGGCCGTGAGACTCCCGCCGCGGTCGTCGACTGGGCCCGCGAGAACGTCCAGGCCGCCGGCCCCGTCCACCACGGCGACGATCCCCGTTGGGCGCGTGGCGCGCGGGCGGTGGGCATGATGGATGCGATCGATCGCGCGGGCTACGGCGAGGTCGGCGAACTCGAACCGCCGGGTGAGGAGCTCGACCTCAGCCCACCGCCGAAGCGATCGCGTCTCGCCGGGCTGGTCGGCCGGGGACGGCGGAGGGCGTAGCGGTTTCGGGTGCGGTTCCGGCGTGTTTCGTGTGAGGCCTCGGTCGAGATCAAAGTTGACGACGCTATTCGTCGTTGAGTGCGATCTCGACTCTTGGGAACGCCGCAGACGACCCGGCGAGCCCACCTCGGCCATACGCGGCGGCGGTCGTGCCATCGCCCGACGACCTCGGCGCCCGAGCGGGCGCAACGGAGGGCCGTTGCCGCGCCGATGCCCAACCCCGCGCCGGTGACGACGACTCGTGCTCTTATCCGGGAAGCGCCCGCGGCGGCCGGTAGATTGAGGGCGGTGAAGGCGCGCGTCTTGATCAGGCCGAAGGAGGGGATCCTCGACCCGCAGGGGAAGGCGGTCGAGCGGGCGCTGCCCGCGCTGGGCTTCGAAGGCGTCTCCCACGTCCGCGTCGGTCGCCTGGTCGAGCTCGAGGCGGAGGACGGCGCCGACCTCGAAGCGCTCTGCGAGAAGCTCCTCGCCAACCCGCTGATCGAGGACTACGAAGTGGTGGAGGTCGCGGAATGATGAGGGCCGTCCCGCCGGCTGACCCGGCCGCCCCCGGAGGCGAAGCCGAGGAGGCGGGCGGAACGTGATTGGCGTTCTCCAGTTCCCCGGCTCCTGCGACGAGCGCGATGCGCTGCTCGCCTGCGAGCGGGTCGGGGAGGCGCGGCTCGTGTGGCACGAGGAGACCGACCTCTCCCGGTTCGACGCGATCGTCGTCCCAGGCGGCTTCTCCTACGGCGACTACCTGCGCGCCGGGGCGATCGCCCGCTTCGCGCCCGCGGTCGAGGCGATGGGCGAGTTCGCCGCGCGCGGCGGGCCGGTGCTCGGGATCTGCAACGGCTTCCAGGTCCTCTGCGAGGCGGGTCTGCTGCCGGGTGCCCTGCTCGCGAACGACGGGCTGCGCTTCCTCTGCCGTCAGATCGAGATCGAGGTCGTCAACGCCGAGACGGCGGCGACGTCGGCCTGCGAGGTCGGCGAGCGCCTGTCGGTTCCCGTCAAGCACATGAGCGGCCGCTGGTTCGCGCCGCCCGAGCTGCTCGCGGAGCTCGAGTCCAAGGGACAGGTCGTCTTCCGCTACCGATCGGGTCAGAACCCGAATGGCTCCATTGCCGACGTCGCCGGGGTGTCGAACGAGCGCGGCAACGTCGTCGGGCTAATGCCCCATCCCGAGCATGCAGTCGACCGGCTCACGGGCTCCGCGGATGGGCTGAAGCTGTTCGAGTCGCTGCTCAGAAGCGCGGTACCGGCCCCGGCGTGAGCCCGCTCCCGCGCCGCGCGCGGCCTGGAAAGCCACCGGCCCCGTTCGTCGTCGGTGTCGGGCGCTCCGGGACAACCCTCCTGCGGCTCATGCTCGATGCGCATCCCGAGCTCGCGATTCCGCCGGAGACCCACTTTCTGCCGGACTTGATCGACCGCGCAAGGGTCGGCGTGACGGCCGAGTCTCTCGGCGACGTGATCACCGCAGCGCGCAACTGGGGCGACTTCGGTCTCGACGAGAGCGAACTGAGAGGACGGCTCGCCGACTCCGAGCCGCAGGCCGGCCCCGCTGCGCGCGCGTTCTTCGGCCTCTACGCCGAGCGCCACGGCAAGCGCCGGTGGGGGGACAAGACGCCGATCTACGTGGAGTCCATGCGCCCGATCGCATCGGCACTCCCCGAGGCGCGCTTCATCCACCTGATCCGCGACGGGCGCGACGTCGCGCTCTCGCGCCGAAAGCGGGGAATGGGCGAGGGCAAGCCGATGTCCAACACAGCGGCCCGGTGGCGCGGGCGGATCGAGGACGCGCGCAAGCAGAGCCGCCGGCTCAAGGGGCGCTATTTGGAGCTGCGCTACGAGGATCTCGTCGCCGATCCCGAGCCGGCGCTGCGCCGGATCTGCGACCTCTGCGAGCTCGAGTTCGACGCGGCGATGCTCGCGCACAGCGAGCGCGCCGGTCATCGCCTTGGTGAGCTGGGCGATCTCTCGGCCGAGGATGGGCGCCCAGCCCGTAGCAGCGAGGAGCGAGCCGAGGCCCACGCCCTCGCCATGCAGGCGCCGAGCGCAGAGCGCGTGGGCGCTTGGCGAAGCGAGATGAGCGCCGGCGACCGCGAGGAGTTCGAGGCGGTCGCGGGAAGGCTTCTGCGGGAGCTCGGATACGAAGTCTGATCTCGGGTCCGCTTTACTCTCGCGGACCGATGGATCTGGACTACTCGCTCCGCTTCCTCCGTAACCGCCGCCTGCGCGGGCGCGCCGAGCCGACCGCTCCGGCGCCGTTCGTCGTCGGCGTCGGGCGCTCCGGCACGACCCTGCTGCGGCTGATGCTCGACTCCCATCCCGAGCTCGCTATCCCGCCGGAGACCCACTTCATCAACCCGTTCATCCAGGCCTCGGGCCGGCTCTCCTTCGGCCCCAAGTCCGCAACGAAGGAGCTCGTCCACGACGAGCGGCGCCGCTGGAACGACTTCGGCCTCTCGGAGGCGGAGCTGCTCGAACGCTTCCAGACGGTGAAGCCGTTCAACACCACCGATGCTCTGCGCGCGTTCTACCTCCTCTACGCCGCCAAGCACGGCAAGCCGCGCTGGGGCGACAAGACGCCGGACTACATCCGCAAGATGAGGAAGATCCAGAAGACCCTTCCCGAGGCGCGCTTCATCCACGTGATCCGCGACGGCCGCGACGCCGGGCTCTCCCAGAACGCCCGCATCGCCAAGCGCGGCAAGGATCCGATCCCGCCGAAGGAGATGGCCCGCCGCTGGCGCAAGAAGATCGTCAAGTCGCGGGTCGACGCGGAGGAAGTCGAGCACTACATCGAGGTCCGCTACGAGGACATGATCACCGACACCGAGGGCGTGCTGCGCCGGGTGTGTGAGCACATCGACCTCGAGTTCGACCGGGCGATGCTGCAATACCACGAGCGCGCCGAGGAGCGCCTGCAGGAGATGGCCGGCGCCCTGCCGGCGAAGAAGGGGCGCCCCGAGCGCGAGGCGGGTGAGCGGCTCGCCGCGCACGCGCTGACGTCGAAGCCGCCGCAGGCCGACCGAGTCGCCGTGTGGAAGCAGGAGATGAGCGAGGCCGACAACGCCGAGTTCGAAGTCGCGGCCGGATACCTGCTCGACGACCTCGGCTACGAGACCGCCACCCCGCAGGACGACTGGACTCCGCCGGAGGATTGGGCGCGCTCCAAAACTCCCGGCGAGCGCGCCCGAGGCGAGGACGGGACGAACCGCTTCGGCGGCGTCGTCGGCGGCCCCGCCGACGAGGCCTGAGACCCCTCCTCAGTACCCTCTCCGGGCTGATGCGGCTCCCCTCGCTGAGATCGAAGCGCGCCGACGCACGCCGTGAACCGGCCGTGTTCATCGTCGGCATGAACCGCTCCGGCACGACCCTGCTCCGGATGATGCTCGACGCCCACCCGCAGCTGACGATCCCGCCCGAGACCCACTTCGTTCCCGACCTGATCAAGGCCGTGCGCGAGGACGGCTCGACGCCCGAGTCGGCGCTCGAGGCGATGAAGTCCGCCCGCGAATGGGGCGACTTCGGCTTCTCCGACGAGGAGATGCTGACCCGGCTGCGGGCGCTGCCGAAGCTCAAGCCCGGGGCCGCCGTGCGCACCTTCTACGAGGCCTACATGCAGCAGCAGGGCAAGCCGCGATGGGGCGAGAAGACGCCCACCTACGTGCAGAAGATGAAGCTGATCCAGAAGGCGCTGCCCGAAGCGCGGTTCGTCCACGTGATCCGCGACGGCCGCGATGTCGCCCTCAGCGTCCTCGACCGCACCGTGCGCGATCTCACCGCCGGCGACGTTGGGCGCCGCTGGAAGAAGAAGATCACGAAGGCGCGCGAGGACGCTCCCTCGCTCGAGTACTACACCGAGATCCGCTACGAGGACCTGATCCTCGACACCGAGCCGGTGCTGCGGCGGGTGGCCGAGTTCATCGACCTTCCCTGGGACGACGCGATGCTCTCCTATCACGAGCGTTCCGCCGATCGCCTCAAGGAGATGGCCCGCGCGCTGCCCGCCGACGGCCGGGCGAAGGAGCTCAGCGTCGAGCGGCGGATGAAGACACACGAGATGACGACGAAGCCGCCGAGCGCGGACCGCGTCGCCCGCTGGCGCACGCAGATGAGCGCGGAGCAGCGGGGCGGCTTCGAGGCCGAGGCCGGCGACCTGCTGAAGCAGCTCGGCTACCCGGTTGGCGAGTACGCGGTCGAGCAGGCCACGGCCCAGATCGAAGCGGCCTAGCCCGGAGACGCCAGTGCCTCGGCAGACCCGGAAGAACCGGACGCGAAGCGGAGGATTCTTCCGGCATTTGTTCCACGCGGACGGTCCCTGAGTGCGAATCGGAATCGTCACTAAGTGGTTCGCTTCGGGCCAGGCGGTCGTATCGCGGCAGATCCGCTCGGCGCTGGACGAGCTCGGGCACGAGACCTTCGTGCTCGCAAAGCCGGGCAAGGGTCCGCGGGCGAACCAGGAACGCGTCCCGGACCCGGTCTGGGACCAGCCCGGCGTGACCGAGGCAAACGAGGCCGACCCCTCCGCCGAGGAGTACGCGGCGTGGGTCGACGCGAACTCGCTCGATGCCGTCGTCTGCGACCAGAACGATCAGTTCGCCGAGATCCGCTCGCTGCGCGAGCGCGGCGTGAGGACGATCGGCCGCTTCGTCTGGGAGTCGTTTTCGGTCGCCGACGCCGAGCCGGCGAAGACGGCCTACGACGTCATCTACTCCTTTACCCGCGCCGAGCAGGAGCGCTACGCGACGCTCGGGATCGACAGCCCGCTGCTCACCTGGGGCGTTCACCCGGAGCTGATCTCGCTCGCGGACCAGGCCGAGCGTGACCGGGCAGCCGACGAGCTCGTCCGGTTCGTCGTCCCCGGCTCGTTCATGGGGAAGCGAAAGCCCTTTCCGGAGATCGTCGAAGCCTTCGTGCGCACCTCCGACCCCCGTCTGCGGCTGCTGATCCGTGGCCAGGTCGACCGCAAGGCGGGCAAGCTGGAGAAGGCCGCAGGCGGCGACGAGCGGGTCATGATCGAGCTCGAAGACCGGCCCACGGACGCGCACATGCGCCAGTTCGCGGCCTGCGACGTCTGCCTCTCCCCCTCGCGCTGGGAGGGCCTCGGCCTGCCGCTTTATGAGGCGATCGCGGTCGGCATGCCCTCGATCACCAACGACTCGCCGCCGATGAACGAGGTCGTCATCGACGGGGTCAACGGCATCGTCGTCGACTCGGTCGCCTGGGGCGAGGCCGGCTCCGGAATCCCCGCCTTCGATCCCGACTTCGGCCAGCTCACCGAGGCGATCGAGCGCCTCGCCGACGAATCGGAGCGCGCGAAGCTCTCACGCGGCGCGATCGAGCTCCGCGACGGCGAGCGCAGCTGGAGCCGCACCGTCGACGGCCTCAAGCAACTGCTCGATGAGACGACGCCTGACCCGGCCGCCCCCGCAGGCGAAGCCGAGGAGGCGGGCGAAACGTTCGGTATTTGACGTGAGAGTCGGCCTTGTGTCGAAGTGGTTCAACCGTGGCCAGCCCGTGGTCGGCCGGCAGCTGCGCTCGGCCGTCGACGAGCTCGGGCACGAGACCTTCGTGCTCGCGCGGCCGAAGAAGGAGCGCGGGCCGCGGCCCGGGGCGCTCGACCGCGACGACGTCTGGGACCAGCCCGACGTGACCGAGTCGGCGGCTTACGAGATCACCGCGGACGAGTACGAGCGCTGGGTAGCCGACAACGAGATCGAAACCGTGATGTGCGACCAGAACTACCAGTTTCGACGAGGTCGCCTCGCTACGCGCGGGCGGCGTTCGCACCGTCGGGCGCTTCGTCTGGGAGCACTTCGCCGAGGAGCACGTCGAGGGCGCGCAGGAGGCTTTCGACGTCATCTACTCCTTCACCAAGGCCGAGCAGTCGCGGTATGCGGAGATGGGGATCAACTCGCCTTACGTGCCTTGGGGCTGTCATCCGGAGTTGGTGGCGGCCGGGGAGGAGGCAGCAGGCAGCAGGCAGAGGGACGGACTCGTCCGCTTCGTCTTCCCTGGTGGGTTTCTCGGGCATCGCAAACCGCTCGAGCCGGTCCTCGAGGCGTTCATGGCGACGAGCGACGAGCGGCTGCGACTGCTCGTGAAGGCTCAGGTCGAGCGGAAGCAGGTCAAACCGGCTCTCGAGGCCGCCGAGCGTGACTCGCGGATCGAGGTCCGCGTCGGGGATCAGCCGACCGCGGAGCACCTGCGCGAGGTCGCTTCCTGCGATGTCACCGTCGCCCCCGCTCGCTGGGAGGGCCTCGGGCTACCGCTCTACGAGGCGATCGCGTTCGGCCAGCCTGCGATCACGAACGATGCGGCGCCGATGAACGAGGCGATCCACGACGGTGTCAACGGCATCCTCGTCGGGGGCACACCGAACGGCACCGCGAAGTCGGGCATCCCGGCACTCGACCCCGACCTCGGCGATCTGCGCGAGGCGATCGAGCGGCTCGCCGACGATGGCGAGCGGGCCCGGCTGGCCGCGGGTGCGGTGCGGGTGCGCGACACCGAGCGGACCTGGGCGGCAACCGTCCAGGGCATCGGCACACTGCTGGAACGGGTAGCTTGAGGAGGATTCTTGCCTAATCGACTCGACAACTACCGCCGGCGCGCGGGGCTCATCCTCGCCAGCCGCCGGCTCAAGGGTAAAACCAAGCCGCCGGGCCCGGCGCCGTTCGTCTGCGGCGTCACACGATCCGGGACGACGCTGGTCCGGCTGATGCTGGACTCGCATCCGGACCTCGCCATCCCGGGCGAGACCCACTGGGTGCCGAAGCTGATCAAGGCGGCCGAGCGCGGCAAGCAGACCCCCGACGACTTCGCCGAGATGATCATCGACCACAAGCGCTGGGGCGACTTCCACCTCGACGGCGAGGAGCTGCGGGAGCGAATCCGCGCGATCAAGCCGGCGAACGCCGCCGACACCATCCGCGCCTTCTACCTGCTCTACGCCGAGCGCGAGGGCAAGACGCGCTACGGCGACAAGACCCCCGGCTACATCAAGGAGATGCCGCGGATCGAGCGCGTCCTTCCGGAGGCCCGCTTCGTCCACATCATCCGCGACGGCCGCGACGTATCGCTCTCGCACCTGCGGATGAACTGGGGCCCGGAGAGCTACGCGGAGTCGGCGAAGCTCTGGCGCCAGCGAATCCGCAAGACCCGCAAGCTCGCGAACAACACGACCCACTACATGGAGATCCACTTCGAGGACCTGGTCACGGACACCGAGGCGGTCCTGCGCCGGGTCTGCGACTTCGTCGAGCTCGACTTCGACCCGGTGATGCTCGACTACCACGAGCGCGCCGAGGGTCGCCTGGCGGAGAAGGCGCGGACCCTGCCGCGCAAGAACCGCCCGGACCAGCCCGCCGAGGCCCGCATCGAGAGTCACAAGCTCGCTCGGCAGCCTCCCCGCTCAGACCGGATCGAAGCCTGGCGCGAGCGCATGACCGAGGAGGAGGTCGCCGAGTACGAGTCGATCGCGGGCGACATGCTCGTCACCCTCGGGTACGAGCTGGCTACCGACGCGGGTCGGACTCGGGCCGAGCAGAAGAGCGCCGTCCGGACACCGTGGGCGAACCCGACCTGAGGTCACCCTCCTCGACGTCGCGCTTCGGCGACTTCTTCGCCGCCGCCTTGCTGCCGGGCGGCGGCGTGTAGCGGAGGACGTTGAGGCCGTTGCCCGGGGTCAGCGTCGCCACCGGACTCCCGGGCGCGGACTCGGTCAGCAGCGGCTTTGCCGAGGCGACCACGTTCAGGTAGAGCGTCCCGGGCAGCCCGTACTCGTCGAGCACGTCACGGGTGATCCTCGTCGCGCCGGCCTTCACCACGGTGCAGGGGTTCGAGTAGCCGGAGCGGCCGAGCGTGCAGTTGAAGCCGTTCGACTCGGTCGCGTTCGCCCGTAGCGGCGAAGCCGACCGGGCCAGATCGCTCGGGTCGGTCTCGGTCGGGCTCGAGGCCACGATCACCTTCGCCGCGACGAAGGTGTTGTAGCGAAGCGCGGCGATGTTGATCCCGAAGCTCGCGTCGAAGGCGAGGACCTCGCCTTTGCGCGGCGCCTCGATCGGCACGGAGTAGACGCTGCGGCGACGCTCCTTGTCGGGCTCGGTCAGCGGCAGGCTGGGGGTGACGATCTGGTTCGAGGCGAGCGGCACGGGCGCCGGGACCGTCGAGCGCGTGTGGACGAGATTGAGGCGGCCCTTGTCCTTCTTCACCTGCCCGTTCGGCAGGTCGGCGCCGAGGACGACCCGGTTGGTGGGCTTGGCCCGCTTGTTCGAGGCGCCGAGAATCAGGTTGACGTAGCAGGCCTCGGGCGGGCACGGGAGCGCGGCGAGGTCGGAGACAACGGTCTCCGTGTTCGGAATCACGAGGGTGCAGTGGTGGTTGCGGTTTGGACGGCGCTGCTTACAGAGCTTCTTCGTCGTCGTCGAGAGCGCGAACGACGGATCGCCGACCTCGCGTCCTGACGAGAGCACGATCCTGGCCCCGATCTTGGGGCTGAACTGGTAGCGCGTGCCGATGCAGCGCGGCCCGTCGGAGACGCAGGTGGTGGAGACCTGGACCTCGGCGCTCGCTCGCAGGCGGTCCCCGGCGGCGAGCGCATCGAACTTGTCGGGGCCGAGCGACATGACCACGCGCTCGCGCCTCCCGGGGCGCTTCGAGATCGGCACGGCGGGCAGGAGCTCCGACTCGTTGCCGGTGCTCGACAGTTCCGCCTTCGGCAGCTTCGGCACTCCGCCGGCGCCGACGGCGGCCGGGACGGCGATCGCGAGCACGGCGGCGAAAGCCGCCGCCAGCAGCCATTTCGGCGCAGCGCGTCGCATCGGGCTCGGAGTACCCATCACTCGCATCACAACACGGCGGGCGGGCAGAAGGCGCGGTCGCGGCCCGCGCCTGAAAGGCGGCGTGCATCGCCCGCGCCCCGGACGGTCCACTCGAGCGCCTAATCTGAGCCGCCTTGACCGACACCGCCGCAGCCTCCCCCAAGCATCGCGAGCTCGGACTCACCGACTCCGAGTACGAGCTCATCCGCGAGCAGCTCGGGCGCGTGCCGAACGACGTCGAGCTGGCGATGTACAGCCTGCTCTGGTCCGAGCACTGCGCCTACAAGCATTCGCGCAAGCTACTTCGCCGGCTGCCGACGGAGGGGCCGCGGGTGGTGATGGGGCCCGGGGAGAACGCCGGCGCCGTCTCGGTCGGCACCGAGTACTCCGTCGCCTTCAAGGTCGAGTCGCACAACCACCCGAGCGCAGTCGAGCCGTTCCAGGGCGCCGCGACCGGGGTCGGCGGCATCCTCCGCGACGTCTTCGCCCTCGGCGCACGGCCGATCGCGGTGCTCGACTCGCTCCGCTTCGGCGAGCTCGACTCGGAGCGCTCCCGCTACCTCTTCGACCACGTCGTCGCCGGGATCGGCCACTACGGCAACTCGATCGGCGTCCCGACCGTCGGCGGCGAGGTCTACTTCGAGCCTCCGTACGAGCAGAACTGCCTCGTGAACGCGATGTGCGTCGGCTTCGCCCGCACCGCCGACATGGTCAGGGCGGCGGCGGCGGGGGTCGGCAACACCGTCGTCCTCATGGGCGCCTCGACGGGCCGCGACGGGATCGGCGGTGCCTCCGTCCTGGCCTCGGCCGAGCTCGAGGAGGGCGACGAGACGAAGCGCCCGACGGTGCAGATCGGCGACCCATTCGAGGAGTCGAAGGTCCTCGAGTGCTGTCTCGAGCTCCTCGCCCAAGGCCTGCTCGTCTCGCTCCAGGACCTCGGCGCTGCGGGACTCACCTCCTCAGCGGGGGAGATGGCGTCCGCCGGAGGCGTCGGCATCGACATCGACATCGCCCGCGTTCCCCTACGCGAGGAGGGGATGGAGCCGTTCGAGATCATGGTCTCCGAATCGCAGGAGCGGATGCTTGCCGTGGTCGCGCCGGCGAAGGTCGACGCGGTGATCGCCATCTGCGAGAAGTGGCAGACGGGCTCCGCCGCGATCGGCGAGATCACGGACTCCGGGGTCGTGCGCGTGCTCGAGGACGGCGAGGTCGTCGGCGAGATGCCGGTCGGCTCGCTGGTCGACGGTTGCCCCCTGTACGACCTGGCACCCGTGGAGCCGGCAAGCTGGCTCTACGGGAACAACGTTCCGCCCGCCTCCTCGGCTTCGCCTCCGGGGGCGGCCGGGTCAGCCGGCGGGCCGAGCGACCTGCTCCTTGCTCTCTTGAGTTCTCCGAACGTGGCGAGCAAGCGGTGGGCGTTTGAGCAGTACGACTCGATCGTCGGCTCGCGGACGGTGAGGCGGCCGGAGACGGCGGACGCCGCCGTGCTGGATTTGCCCGAGGCGGGGACCGCGATCGCCGTCGCAATCGACGGCAACGGGCGCCGCGTCGCCTGCGATCCCTACGCCGGGACGATCGAGGCCGTGCTCGAGTGCGCTCAGAACCTCGCCTGCGTCGGAGCCGAGCCGCTCGGGCTCACCAACTGCCTCAACTTCGGCAATCCGGAGAAGCCGCACGTCGCCTGGCAGCTCGACCGCGCCGTGCAGGCGCTGGCCGACGTCTGCACGGAGCTCGAGATCCCGGTCGTGGGCGGCAACGTCTCGCTCTACAACGAGACCGACGCCGGCCCGATCTACCCGACCCCCGTCGTCGGCCTGGTCGGCGAGCTTCCCGATGCCGACCGGGCCGGCGGCCTGGCCATGGACGAGGGCGACGCGATCGCGCTCCTCGGGCCCTTCGCCCCGTCGCTCGCGGGCGCCGAGCTGACGAAGCTGCGCGGTGAGCTCGGGGCGGGCCTGCCCGGAGTCGAGATCGCCCCGCAGGAGGCTGCGCACAGGTTCGTGCGGGAGGCGGTCCGCGGCGGCCGGGTCCGGGCCGCGCACGACATCAGCGACGGCGGCCTCGCCTGCGCACTCACCGAGATGGCGATCGCGGGGCAGGTCGGTCTCGACGCCGACCTCGACGAGCTGGTCGAGGCACGCGGCTGCTCCGGCGAGACGGCTCTCTTCGGCGAAGGGCCCGGCGGCTTTTTGCTCGCCGGCGATCGGTCCGAGCTCGAGCGGCTCGCCGAGGAAGCGGAGATCGACTTCTGGCTGATCGGCTCGGCCTCCGGGGACTGGGTGAGGATCTCGGCGGCCGAGGCCGAGGTGAACGTCCTCCTCGCCGATGCGGAGCGTGCCTGGCGCTCGCTGGCGGAGCGGGTCGAGGGCCCGACGTTGCCGTAGCCATGGAGCAGGGCAAGCTCGACGCCCTGAACGCGGTACTCGACGCGTTCAACCGGCACGACCTCGACGCGATCATGTCCCACTTCGCCGAGGACTGCGTCTTCGAATCCCCGCGGGGACCGGATCCGTGGGGCACGCGTTTCGTGGGCAAGGGCGAAGTCCGTCGAGGGCTTGCGGCTCGCTTCGATGGCATACCGGATGTCCACTACAGGGACGACGACCACTTCGTCAGCGGCAACCGTGCCGTTTCTGAATGGACGATCAGCGGCACGACCGTCGAGGGCGAGCGCATCGAAGTCCGAGGCTGCGACCTCTGGACGTTCGGCGAGGACGGCGGCATCACGCGGAAGGACTCGTACTGGAAGATTCGGGAGCCGTGACGCCGCCAAACGTCCCGGACACCCCCCTATAGCGCGTAGTTTGGGACGTTTGCGGCCGTCGGGGTGAGGGTGTAACGCCTGCGCGGCGAGCGAGACAACGGTGCATGGCCCGCCTCATGAAGCCCGTGCTCCTCGTCGGCCTCCTCCTCGGCATCCCGATGCTGATCCTGCAGCGCTGGGTCGCCGAGACCCGCTTTGGGGCGATCGCGCTCGTGGTCGCCTGGATGGCGCTCGTCGGCATCGGGCTAGCGCTCTACACGTGGCGGCGCCCGGCGCTTCGCCTGCCGGTGCTCGGGACCTGGGTCGCGATCGTCGCCGGGACGGTCGCGATCGGGTACCTGACCGGATTCCGCGACGAGCGCGTCGACGAGAACGTCGTCATGGCGTCGGCAACGATCGGCGGCGCCGACCTCGACCACGCCCTCGCCGGGACCGACGAGACTCCGGCGGAACGGGCCGATGAGAGGCCGGAGCACGCCGGCCCGGTGAAGCTCGCGCGCGGAGACTTCGCGGGCGCCGACGGCCACGCCGGGAGCGGCGTCGCGACCCTGATCCGCGAGCCGAGCGGATCGCGGGTACTCACCTTCACCGAGTTCGACGTCGATCCCGGCGTGGACGTCGACGTCTATCTGACCGCGAGCCCCGACGACATCGACGACCGGATCGAGCTCGGCGACCTGAAGGGAAACGTCGGCGACCAGCAGTACGAGATCCCGGCCGATGCGGATCTCGGTCGCTACTCGAACGTGATCCTGTGGTGCAAGCCCTTCACGGTCCGGATCGCCTTCGCTTCGCTCGAATAACGAACGTTCCGCCCGCCTCCTCGGCTTCGCCTCCGGGGGCGGCCGGGTCAGGCTAGGGCCCGCTAAGGAACGCGCTTACCTGTTCGCAGCGGTGCCTGCAGCGGCGCCCGAGCCCCCCGGATACAGGCAAAGTGCGGCGAAGGCGAGCGCCGAGCACCCTCCTCCCCGCAGTTTCGCCATCTGCGGAAGGTACACTCCGCGCAGCGGGTTCGGGCCGCACGAACCCGCGTTTCTACGATCGATCCTGGGGTGCGATTCCTCTGACCGACCATCTTCAGTCGCCGCTCGAAGAGCGCGATGGCCCGCGCGATGAGTGCGGGGTTTTCGGGGTCTACGCACCAGGCCACGATGTCGCCCGCCTGGTCTATTTCGCGCTCTACGCGCTCCAGCATCGCGGCCAGGAGTCGGCCGGCATCGCCAGCTGCGAGGGCGGCCACATCACCACCTTGCGCGAGACCGGCCTCGTCTCCCAGGTGTTCGACGAGCAGAAGCTCCGCGCCCTCGACGGCGACATGGCGATCGGCCACGTGCGCTACTCCACCACCGGCGGCGGCTCTTGGGAGAACACGCAGCCGACCTGGCGAGACGACGGGCGCGAGGTCGCGCTCGCCCACAACGGCAACCTGACAAACGCGGTCGAGCTCTACAACGAGCTGCGCGAGGAGGGGGTCACCTTCCGTGGCAGCTCCGACTCGGAGATCATCGCCGCGCTGCTCTCGATCAACGAGGAACGGCCGATCGAGAACGCCGTCGCCGCGGTGATGCCTCGCCTGCGCGGCGCCTACTCGACCGTCGTGATGACGAAGCGCGCCGTGGTCGCCTTCCGCGATCCGCACGGTGTGCGCCCACTCGCGCTCGGCAAGCTCGGCGACCGCTGGTGCGTCGCGTCGGAGAGCTGCGCCTTCGACATCATCGGCGCCGAGTTCGTCCGCGAGGTGAATCCGGGCGAGGCGGTCTCCCTGACGGCCGACGGCCTCGAGAGCCGCCAGGTGGTCCCGACCGAGCGGCTCGCGCACTGCGTCTTCGAGCACATCTACTTCTCCCGGCCGGACACCCGGCTCGAGGGCAAGGTGCTGCAGCAGGTGCGGGGCCGGATGGGCGAGATCCTCGCTCGCGAGTCGCCCGTCGACGCCGACCTCGTGATCGCCGTCCCGGACTCCGGCAACCCGGCCGCGAACGGATTCGCTCGTGTCAGCGGCCTGCCGAAGGACGACGGCCTGATCAAGAACCGCTACGTCGCCCGCACCTTCATCCAGCCCGGTCAGGAGCTGCGCAAGCACGGCCTGCGGATGAAGTTCAACCCGCTGCCCGAGATCGTCTCAGGGAAGCGTGTGGTGGTCGTCGACGACTCGATCGTCCGCGGCAACACGACGCGGCAGATCATCGGCATGCTGCGCGACGCGGGTGCCACCGAGGTGCATCTGCGGATCTCCGCACCCCCGATCCGCCACCCCTGCCACTACGGGGTGGACATGCACACGCGTGAGGAAATGGTCGCGCATGAGCGCACACCGGCGGAGGTCGCGACCGAGGTCGGCGCCGACTCGCTCGCCTACCTCTCGCTCGACGGCGTGTACGAGGCCGTCGGCACCCCGCGCGAGGTGCACTGCGACGCCTGCTTCACCGGCGAATACCCGCTCGGCGACGATGACGACGCCACCGGCAAGTTCGCGCTCGAGGGGCTGCCCGTGGTCCAGCCAACAGGGTGACGCCGGTAACGACGCCTGACCCGGCCGCCCCCGGAGGCGAAGCCGAGGAGGCGGGCGGAACGTTTGTGTCCCCCGGGGGCGAATCTCCCGCCGACCGGTCATCCATCCTGAAACGGTGAATCAGCTCGACCTGATCGAGTCGTCCCGCGCCGCGGCCGCTGCGGCTGACGCAAGCGACCCGGTGGCGGCGCTTCGCTCGCACCTCGGACACTCGGAGTTCCGGCCCGGGCAGCGGGAGGCGGTCGAGGCGGCGATCGAAGGGCGCGACGTCCTGCTCGTGATGCCGACCGGGGCCGGCAAGTCCGCCTGTTACCAGCTGCCGGCGCTCCTGGACCAGCGTCTGTGCGTCGTCGTCTCGCCGCTCGTCTCGCTCATGCAGGATCAGGTCGAGGGCCTGGGCGAGCGCGCGGGCCTGATCAACGCCCAGCGCGACCGCTCCGAGAATCGTGAGATTGAACGGCAGGCGGTGGCCGGCGAGCTCGCACTGCTCTACGTCGCCCCGGAGCGGTTCTCGACGCCCGGCTTCGTCGACCGCCTCCGCGCCGCCGACGTCGGCCTCTTCGTCGTCGACGAGGCCCACTGCGTGAGCCAGTGGGGCCATGACTTCAGACCCGAGTACTTCCGCCTCGGCGAGGTGGCGAAGGCGCTCGGGGCGCGTTCGACCTTCGCCGCGACCGCGACGGCGACACCGCGGGTCGCCGTCGACATCGCCCGCCGCCTGGGCCTTCGCGACCCGGTCCGGATCACGACCGGGTTCGACCGACCCAACCTCTCCTACGACGTCGTCCCGGTGCGCTCGGGGCGCGAGAAGCAGGCGGCGACGCTGGCGCTCCTGGGTGACCCGGAGTCGCTGCCGGCAATCGTCTACGCCGGGACGCGCAAGCGCACCGACGAGACCGCGAGCTGGCTCAGCCGCGAGCTCGGCTGCCCGATCCCGACTTACCACGCGGGCATGGAGCGCGAGCCACGGGCGGAGGCGCAGCGTGCGTTCATGTCCGGCGAGACGCCTGTCGTGGTCGCCACCAACGCCTTCGGGATGGGCGTCGACAAGGCGAACGTGCGCACCGTGGTCCACGAGGTCGTCCCGTCCTCGCTCGAGGCCTACTACCAGGAGGCCGGCCGCGCGGGGCGCGACGGTCTCCCGTCGCGCTGCGTGCTGCTCGCCGAGAATCGCGACAAGGGCCTGCACGTCTTCTTCATCAACCAGGTCGACGACCCGGAGGCGAAGAACCACCGCTGGCGGCAGTACCGGGAGGTGTGGGGATTCGTCGAGGGTGACCAGTGCCGGCGAGAGGCGATCCTGCGGCACTTCGGCGACCGCGCCGACGGGCGTGCCTCCGGCCGCTGCTGCGACGTCTGCGACGAAAGCCTCGACCTGGTCCCGAAGCGCGCTGCTTCGGGGAGGACGAAGAGCGGTGGGGGCGTGAGCGACGACGACCTCGAGGCGGCGATCGTCAGGGTCGTGGAGGAGGCGAGCCCCTCGGTCGGCCGCACGAGAGCGGTCGAGATCCTCCGTGGCGGGCGGAGCAAGGTGGTCGCCAAGTACGGCTACGACGAGCTCCCCGGCTACGGCGATTTCGGCGACTGGCGGGCCGACGACGTGCTCGCCGTCGTCGACGGCTTGCTCAGCGAGGGCAAGCTGCGCTCGACCGGCGGCAAGTTCCCGAAGCTCGAGGCGGCGTAGCCCGGGCGAGCGCTTCCGGGACGTCATCGGACCGAGCGCTCCCCCGGTGATAGGTTGCGGCGGATCGCTAGACGTCTACTTGAGAGGGGTCATGATGACCGACACGCTCGAGGGAACTTGCTTGTGCGGCAACGTCGAGTACGAGGTTCAAGATCCCCAGGCACTGGGCTACTGCCACTGCGGCCGCTGCCAGCGATGGACGGGGTCGAGCCTTGCGGGAGTGGTCGTCGCGAAGGAGAACTTCAACGTCACCAAGGGCGAGGACCTGGTCAAGACGTATGAGAGTGAGCTCGCGCCTCGCAACTTCTGCAGCAACTGCGGGTCGAGCATCTTCGACGACCTCGGCGCGGTCTACTTCGTCGCGGCCGGCCTGATGGCGGACCTGGACATGGAGCCGAGCTTCCACCAGCAGGTCGCGTACAAGGCCAGCTGGCACCAGATCGGCGACAACGCGCCGCAGTTCGACGAGATGCCGCCGGGCTGAGGCCTACGCCACGAACTCGATCCCGTACGCCGCGAACTGTCTGCGTTCAGTCCCGCCGTCCGGGACTGAAGTCCGACAGTTCGGCTGCGCTCCAGCCGCGCGGTAGGGTGGCCGCCGATGAGCGGCGGGTTTCGGATCGCGGTGCTGGCCTCGGGCAGCGGCACCAACCTGCAGGCGATCATCGACCGACTGCATGAGGCGGGGAAGGTCGAGATCGCCGGGGTCGGCTCGGACCAGCCCGCGGCTGGAGCCCTCGAGCGCGCCGCGCGCGCGGACATCCCGACCGCGACCTTCCCGCGATCGGAGTACGCCGATCGCGAGGAGCGCGATCGGGCCATGGGCGACTGGATCGATGGGCTCCGCGTCGACCTGATCGTGCTCGCCGGGTACATGCAGTTGCTCGGTGCGCCCTTCGTGCAGCGGTTCGAAGGGCGGATCATCAACATCCACCCGGCGCTCCTGCCCTCGTTTCCCGGCCTCGACGCGATCGGGCAGGCGCTCGCCGCGGGGGTTGACGTGACCGGCGTGACCGTTCACTACGTCGACGAGGGTGTCGACTCGGGGCCGGTGATCGCCCAGACCGAGGTGGCAATCCCGCCCGGCGGCGACCGCGAGACGCTCGAGCGGGCGATCCACGCTGCCGAGCACGAGCTCTACGCGAGGGTGATCTCGATGATCGCCACCGGGGACGCGTAGCGGCATCTAAAGTAGGCCGGGATGGGCATCGAGACGGCGATCACGCGGGCCGACGGGGGCGGTGCCCCGGCTGGGCATCCGCTGCGCATCCGCCGCGCGCTCGTGTCCGTCTCCGACAAGACCGGGGTGGCGGAGTTCGCCCGCGGGCTCAGCGGGCTCGGGATCGAGATCCTCTCCACCGGCGGCACCGCGGCGGCGATCCGTGAGAACGGCATCGAGGTCACGGACGTCTCCGAGTTCACGGGATCCGAGGAGATCCTCGACGGCAGGGTCAAGACCCTCCACCCCCGGCTGCACGGGGCGCTGCTCGCGCGCCGCGACGACCCCGACCACATGGCGACGCTCGCCGCGGAGGGGATCGAGCCGATCGACCTCGTCTGCGTGAACCTCTACCCGTTCGAGCAGACCGTCGCCCGGCCCGGGGTCGGCGAGGCGGAGGCGATCGAGAACATCGACATCGGCGGGCCGACGATGATCCGCGCCGCGGCGAAGAACCACGACGGCGTCGCCGTCGTGGTCAAGCCGGAGAGCTATGACGCGGTCTTCGCCGAGCTCAGCGAGGCGGGTGGCGAGGTCTCCGCGGAGACGCGTCACTGGCTCGCGAACGAGGCCTTTGCCCACACCGCGGCCTACGACGCCGCGATCTCGCGCTGGTTCGGCCTCCGCTACGAGGCCTATCCGAGCCACTGGGTGATGGCGCACGAGAAGTTCCTCGAGCTCTCCTACGGCGAGAACCCGCACCAGAAGGCGGCCCTCTACATCGAGAGCGGCGCTCGCTCGCACGTGCTCTCGAAGGTCGCCAAGCAGCATGGCCGCGCCCTCTCCTTCAACAACGTCCTCGACCTCGATTCGGCGCGACGACTGATGAACGAGTTCGAGCAGCCCTCCTGCGTGATCGTCAAGCACAACAACCCGTGCGGGGTGGCGATCGCCGAGACCGCCCTCGATGCCTACGAGAAGGCCTTCGCCTGCGACCCGCTCTCCGCCTTCGGCGGGGTGCTCGTCTTCAACCGCCCGATCGAGAAGGCCCTCGCCGAACGCCTCCACGAGCAGTTCATCGAGGTCCTGCTGGCGCCTGGGATCGACGACGACGCGCTCGAGGTGCTGACGCAGAAGGAGGCGATGCGGATCCTGATCGCCGACGAGCAGCGTGGATACGAGCCGCGAGAGCGTGACCTGAAACGCGTCCGCGGTGGGCTTCTGGTCCAGGATCCCGACGTGATCGACGAGGATCGCGACGGGATGACCGTGGCGACGCAGGCGCAGCCGAGCGAGGGTCAGTGGGCGGACCTGCTGTTCGCGTGGGCGGTCTGCAAGCACGTGCGTTCGAACGCGATCGTGTTCGCAAAGGACGGGGCGACGGTCGGTATCGGCGCCGGGCAGATGAGCCGGGTCGACTCGGTGCGGATCGCGCTCGACAAGGCGGGCGACGCGTTCGGCGACAGCGCCGGGCAGGCGCTCGCCGGGTCCTCCGTTGCCTCGGACGCGTTCTACCCCTTCGCCGACGGTCCCCTGCGCGCGATCGGGGCGGGAGCGACGGCCCTGATCCAGCCCGGCGGCTCGAAGCGCGACGGCGAGGTCGTCGCCGCGTGCGATGAGGCCGGCGTGGCGATGGTGATGACCGGCCGCCGGCACTTCCGCCACTGAACCGCCTCCGGGATTGACCTGATGCCCGCGAACCAGTCGCAGCTTCACGTCCTCCGCGTCTTCTGCGGCGCCGACGGGGCGGGCGGGAACGCGCTCGGCGTCTACCTCAACGGAAGCGAAATCCCCGACGCCGATGAGCGCCAGGCGATCGCGGCCGAGCTCGGCTTCGCCGAGACCGTCTTCGTCGACGACCGGGGCCGAGGGAAGCTGCGGATCTTCACCCCCGCGATCGAGCTACCGCTCGCCGGTCATCCGCTGGTCGGGACCGCGTGGCTGCTTGCGCACGAGGGAAACCCGGTCGACGTGCTGCGCCCGCCAGCGGGCGAGGTCGGCGTCACCTACGACGGCGAGGCCACCTGGATCGCCGGGCGAGCCGAGTGGGCGCCACCATTCCAGTTCGTCGAACTTGGCTCGCCGGGGGAGGTGGATGCCCTCGAGAGCGCGCCGGACGGCATGGATTGGGTGGGCCTATGGGCGTGGGTCGACGAGGAGGCCGGCGTGGTCCGAGAGCGCGTCTTCGCCGGTGGCGGCGTTGGCGAGGACGAGGCGACCGGGTCGGCGGCGATGCGCCTCGTCGTCCTGATCGATCGCCCGATCGAGATCCGCCAGGGCAAGGGGTCCGTCCTCAACGCCCGGCCGCTCGGCGACGGAAGGGCCGAGGTGGGCGGGCGCGTCGTCCTGGACGAGGTGCGTGGCGGTCTGTAACCGCATAGCGGGCACAAACCGCCACGTCCGGCTGGGATGCCGCCGGAGAGAGTCGAACTCTCGACACACGGGTTAAAAGCCCGCTGCTCTGACCGCTGAGCTACGGCGGCGCCGCCAGCTTACGGCTCGTCGTATTGAATGAACGCATGCGCGTCTCCGCCAAAGCCGACTACGCAGTCCGGGCGATGGTCGAGCTCGCGGCCCCGCACGTTTCCGAGAGCTCGCCCGCGAAGCGCGACGCGCTCGCGAAGGCGCAGGAGATCCCGACGCCGTTCCTCGGGAACATCCTCGGCGAGCTGCGCCAGCAGGGTCTGGTCCGCGGCCGGCCCGGATCCGATGGCGGCTACTGGCTCGGCCGCCCGGCGGAGCAGATCTCGATCGCCGACATCGTTCGCGCGGTCGAGGGACCGCTCGCGACCGTGCGCGGCGAGCCGCCCGACGATCTCGACTACAGCGACAGCTCCGGGCCGTTGCGCGAGGTCTGGATCGCCCTGCGGGCGAACATCCGCCAGGTGCTCGAGTCGGTGACCCTCGCCGACGTCGTCTCCGGCCAGCTGCCGAGCGGGATCGCGGCTCTCGCCGCGGGTTCGGCCCCGCCGACCGCCGAGCAGCCGCAGCTCGGGCACGAGCCGGCGAGCTAGCGCCCGCCGGCGACCTTCGGCAGGCTCATCTACACGAGTGCCAGTTCCTCGGTCCGCGGTGAGGCGCCGTTGTCGCAGGACGTCACCGCGGGGCCGCGCATCCGCGCGGAGGCCGGCCGCGGCCCCTCGGTGACGAGGCTTCGGAATGAAGCGATTCATGGAAAGTTCTCCTTTTGCCCTTTCTTGATTGGGTTAGTTGGGAATACGAGCGCGGCAGATTAGCACCTCCCTTTTTGAGAAGGTCTCGAGGGCGAACGACTGTTCGCCGATAGTCCCTGTCGCTCAGGTGAGGGCGCGATCGAACGACGTGTGAAGCTGGCGCTCGTCGCTCTCCGGATCGCCGACCGTGCGCTCGAGCTTGACCGCGGCCTTGCGGCCATCCAGGGTGAGCGTCGCGACCTGGTTGTCGTAGAAGGGGCCTTCGACGAGACGCCAGCGAATCGGGTCCTTCGGCACCCCCGCGAGGCGGGACAGCGTGCGCGTGATCGCGGTTCCAACAGGGGAGTTGCCGAAGCCGATCGTCTTCCGCTCGCGGTCGTCCAGCGCGTTGCGGAAGGGAGAGCAGACGGCCTGCCAGACGCGGCTCTCGACGCCCGCGGATCGTTTGAAGGCGACCTCGGCGAGGTACGCGTGATGGACGTCGCCGGAGAGCAGCACGACCGACGCGGGCGGCGCCCCGAAGCGGCCCGACGCAACGCCCTCGAGCAGACCGGCGAGCTGCTCGAACGAGTCGCCGAACGCGGCCCAGTGATCGAAGTCGGCCGCTTGGCGGGCGGCCTCCCCGCGCCCGGCGGCCCAATCGCCCCATGCTCCGGTGCTGACCGCCTCTCCCCAGCGCTCGAGATGGTGCAGGCCCGGAACGAGGAGATACGGATCGGAGGTGCCGATCAGCAGGTGGTCGTAATCGCCTTCCAGATGCTCTTCGAGCCACTCCCACTCGGTGTCGTCGAGGATCGAGCGGTTGTCCTGGTCGAGCACCCGCCCGCAACGCGAGTCGAGCACGATCAGGCGCGTGGTCCCGAGATCGCGGCAGTAGCTCCAGCGAGCGCCGTCGCGGATGCCGCGCTCGTTGCCGGCGAACTGCTCGAGCACCTCCCAACCGTCGTCGGCCTCGCGGACGCGGGCGAACAGCTCGCTTTCGCGCAACAGCCTCGGCGAGAGGTTGCCGATGAACTGGTAGAGCCAGTACGCGGCGAGTCCGGCCCGCTCGCGCTGTGGCCACCAGTCGAGCTGATTCATCTCCTTGACCCAGGCGGCCGAGATGTTCCAGTCGTCGTGGATGTCGTGGTCGTCGACGACCATCGAGCACGAGACGGTCGAGAGCAGCCAGCGGATCGCCTCATCGGACCAGGTCTCTCGGTAGAGCCGCGTGTACTCCTCGAAGTCGGCGACCTCGTGGCCCGGGGGCTTGCGGATGTCGCGGCGCTTGCGGATGAACGCGAGGGTCTCCGGCGAGACCTCGTCGGCGTACACCTGGTCACCGAGCATCAACAGGACCAGCGGCCACTCGGCGCTCGGCCGTTCCCGCATCTCCTGCACGAGCGAGAACAGCGCGTCGAACTCGCGCGCGTCGTCGTGCTCGTCCTTCGGGAGCGTGAACGGCGCGTGATGGGGCAGCGAGACGCGGCACGACCCGAACGCGATGCGCAGCGCATCGGCGGCGCCCAGGGTCCTGATCGCGCTGGGCGGCAGGTCCGAGCCCTCCTCGGGCCAGCGGCGAACGCCGTCGAGCGCGACCTCGTACGGCGTCTCGCTCCCGGGCTCGAGGTCGTCGACGACGACGAGCGCGTAATGGTGGCCGCAGACGCAGAAGGTTGGCTCGCGGTGCCCGAGGATCTCGACCTCGCATCGATCGTCGGTCTCGACCCAGAGCACGGCCTCCGTCTCGGAGACGTAGCGAAGGAGCGGACCCAGGACCAGCTTTGCCATCGGCGCTCGCTTACCCGGGCCGGATCCGGGACAACCAGCGAAGGCGGATGACGGGGGTGCTCAGCTGAGCTCCGGAACGCCCTCGGTGGGCGTCGAGGCCTCGCGCGTGCAGCCGCTGCGGGAATCCGGCCCGCGCGCCGGGCCGCGTAGCCGGCCTCGACCGCGCTGCCGCATCGCCCGCGCCATCAGCTCCGGGTCCTCGGCGCGCGAGACCGAGCTCGCCAAGCAGCACCCCGTCGCAGCCGAGCTCCATCGCGAGCGCGGCGTCGGAGGCGGTGCCGATGCCGGCGTCGAGGATCACCGGGACACTCGCCTGCTCGACGATGATGCGCGACGTTGTACGGGTTGCGGATCCCGGCGCCGGAGCCGATCGGCGAGCCGAGCGGCATCACCGCCGCGCAGCCGACGTCCTCGAGCCGGCGGGCGAGGATCGGGTCGTCGTTCGTGTACGGGAGGACGGTGAAGCCGTCGTCGACCAGCTCCTCGGCCGCCGCCAGCAGCTCGACCGCGTCCGGCAGCAGGGTGCGGTCGTCGCCGATCACCTCGAGCTTCACCCAGTCGGTCTCGAACGCCTCGCGGGCGAGCTCGGCTGTGCGGACCGCGTCGCGGGCCGTGTAGCAGCCGGCGGTGTTCGGAAGGCAGAAGAGCCCGAGCCGCTCGATCGACGTCGAGCACCGAGCCCTGCGCCAGCGGGTCGACGCGGCGCAGGGCGACGGTGACGATCTCGGTCCCGGAGGCCTCGAGCGCCCGCTCCATCTGCTCGAGCGAGCGAAAGCCGCCGGTGCCGACGATCAGGCGGGATCCCCACTGGCGCCCGCCGAGCTCCCAGCTTTCGGCCCGTTCAGCCACCCTGGACCGCCTTCAGGACCTCGACTCGCTGCCCCTCGAGCAGCTCGGTCCTCTCCCACGCGCTCCGCGGGACCACCTCGCCGTCGACGGCGACGGCGACCCCGCGCTCGACCTCACCGGCTCCCGCGAGCGCGACCGCCGCGCGTCACGCTCGCGCCCGGGTTCAGCTCGACACGCTCTCCGTTGAGCTCGACCTTCATCTCACCACCGCCAGCCGGAAGCGGCCGGGGTCGGCGACCTTGAGCTCCTCGATCGGGTCCCCCCCGGCGAGCTCGGCGGCGATCCCCTCCGCGGTCACCGGGGCGAGCAGGATCCCGTTGCGGAAGTGCCCGCTCGCGAGCAGCAACCCGTCGACGCCCGAACGGCCGACGATCGGAGCGTTGTCCGGCGTGCCCGGCCGCAGCCCGGCAACCGCCTCGACCAGCTCAGCTCGGCGATCTCCGGCAGCGCGCGGTAGGCCTCGCGGAGCAGCTCGTGGACCCCGCCGGCAGTGACCCGGAGGTCGAAGCCCTGCTCCTCGACCGTCGCGCCGACGACCAGCCGGCCGTCGCCGCGCGGGACCATGTAGACCCGTTCGCTGACGACGATGCGCTCGCATACCGGGCTCCCGGCGGCAGCGCGCAGGGTGAGGATCTGGCCCTTCACCGGGCGTATCGGAGGCGAGAAGCCGCCCGGCAGCAGATCACTGCCGGACCACGCCCCGGCTGCGAGCACCACCGCGCCGCCTCGGTGCTCTGTGCCGTCCGTCGTGCGGACGGCACGCGCGGCGCCGCCCTGGAGAATGACCGCCGCCACCTCGCTACCGACCCGCACATCCGCACCTGCGCGCTCGGCGGCCACGCGTAGCGCCTCGACCAGTCGCCGGGGATCGAGGGCGGCCTCGTGCGGAGCGCTGATCCCCGCGCTGATCGCTGTTGCAAGCCCGGGCTCGAGCGCCCGGCACTCGTCGCACGCAGCCATTCCGCCTCGAGCCCGAGTGACCGCATGAGCTCGAAGCGCCGCCGCAGCACTTCCGCCTCGTCGCGATCGAGGGCGACGTGGAGCGCGCCGGTGCCGAGGAACCCGATTTCGCGGCCCGATGCCTCCGCGAGCTCAGCGGCGAAGCTGGGCCAGAGGGCGTGCGAGCGCAGCCCGAGGGCGAGCAGATCCTCCTCTCCCCAGCTCGCCTCGCCGACCGGAGCGAGCATGCCGGCGGCGACGCCGGAGGCGCCGGCACCCGGGAGATCACGCTCGAGCACCCGGACGGCGAGGCCCCGCCGCGCGAGCCGCCAGGCGCAGGAGAGCCCGATCACGCCGGCGCCGACGATCACCGCATCTAGCTGTCCGTCTCGGTGTGCCACCGCTCTCGTTCGCTCCTTCGGGGCGGGCCGGTACCGGCCGTTCCCTGCGCCGGCATTACCCGGGTCAGGTTCATACGGTCGGCGGCCGAGCGCCGCCCTCTCAGCCCGTGGGTCGGGCTCCCGTTGACCGTTCACGATACTCCCCCGGGTGGCCCTTTCCGCGACCGAGTTACTCGCCGAGCGGCGGCGGCGCCTCGCCGCGGCGCGCCTCTATTTCGTCTGCGAGGCCCAGCCCCACGGCCTGGCGCCCGACGCGCTGCTCGAGGCGGCCCTTCGCGGAGGCGTCGACCTGATCCAGCTCCGCGAGAAGGCGCCGCGGTGCGCCGAGGAGCTGATCGCCTTCGCCGAGCCCTTCGCGAGGCTCTCGAGAGAGCACGGTGCGCTCTTCTTCCTCAACGACGAGCCCGACCTGGCGGCGGCGTGCGGGGCCGACGGCGTCCACGTCGGCCAGGACGACCTGCCCGTCGCCGAGGCCCGCGAGCGCGCCGGTGCCTCGGCGCTCGTCGGGCTGTCGACCCACTCGCCGGCCCAGTTCGACGCGGCGCTCGCGGCCGACGGCGCGGATCGCCCGGATCAGCTCAGCGCCGGGCCCGTGTGGGAGACGCCGACCAAGGCCGGCAGGCCCGCCGCCGGGATCGAGCTGATCCGCCACGCGGCGGACGTCGGCAGCGACGTGCCGTGGTTTGCGATCGGCGGGATCGACGATCAGACCATCGGCGCGGTGACCGCAGCCGGGGCGCGCCGGGCGGTCGTCGTCCGTGCGATCCGCGACGCGGCCGACCCGGAGTCGGCGGCGCGCGCGCTCCGCGCCGCGCTCGATCGGCAGGGCATCTAGCGTTCCGCGGGATGGGGAGCCGGGAGCGAAAGCGCGCCGAGCGTCAGCGGCGAAAGGAGCGCTCACTCGAGCGCGAGGCCGAGCAGCAGGCGCGCCTGGCAGCGATGTCGGAGCGCACCGAGGCGAAGAACGCGGCTGTCCGCGAGACCCTCGAGCCGCTCGAGAAGGGCGAGCGGCCCACCGTGGTCACGGCCGGCGCCGTCGTCTCGACCCTCATCGCCATCTCGGTGGTGATCGGCTGGGCGGCGGGCGTCGAGGTGACGAGGTTCGGCTCCGACGGGATCGAGCAGGGCGAGGACAAGGCGCCGGTGCTCTCGGTCGTCGCGAGCGCGGGGCTGATGTCGGTGATGGCGTACGGGATGTGGCGGGCGCGCTACTGGGCGGTGCTCGGCTTCCAGGCCCTGCTCGTGATCGTGCTCGTTGCCGCCTCGCTCGGGTTGATCCAGGCGACCGAGTGGACGCAGGCGATCGGGACCACCGCGCTGATCGCCGGCGCGGGGACGATGTTCTATTTCATGATCAAGGCGATGGCGCGGATTCAGATGCCGGAGCGACGCCGGGTCGAGTGAGCACCCGGTCCGGCCTCGGCGCTTGCGCTTGAGCTACGACGATGCGCTTTCTATAGAGTCGAACGCATGCCCGACAAGTACGACGTGATCGTGATCGGAGGTGGACCGGGCGGCTACGTGGCCGCCATTCGCGCTGCCCAGCTCGGCCTCAAGACCGCCGTGGTCGAGAAGGACAAGCCCGGTGGCCGCTGCCTCAACTACGCCTGCATTCCGGCGAAGACGATGCTGCACACGGCGGAGATCCTCGACCACGCGCAGAACTCCGCCGACCTCGGCGTCACGGTCTCGAAGGCGAGCCTCGACTGGAAGGCCCTCGCGGCGCGGCGTGTGAGTGTCTCGGAGACGCTCTCTGGCGGCGTGAAGATGCTCTGGGACAAGAACAAGGTGACCATGATCGAGGGCGAGGGCTCGCTCGACGCCGGCGGGCAATGTCGTTGTCGGCGGCGAGACCCATGAAGCCGGGGCCGTGGTCCTCGCCACGGGCTCGGTCGCGCTGGCGATCCCGGGAGTCGAGTTCTCCGATCGCGTCGTCGACACCTGGGGCGCCTGGTCGCTCCCCGAGCAACCGAAGCGGATCGCCGTGGTCGGCGCCGGCGCATCGGGCTCGGAGATCGCCTCCGCCTACATCCGCTACGGGACCGAGGTGATCCTGGTCGAGATGCTGCCGCAGATCCTCCCGCTCGAGGACAAGGACATGGCCCGCGTGGTCGAGCGGACGTTCAAGAAGCAGGGCGTCGAGGTCCTGACCGGAAACCCGATCTCAGACGTCGAGGCCGGCTCGGGGTCGGTGAAGGCGAAAGTCGGCGAGCGCGAGATCGAGGTCGACTACGTGGCGATCGCCGGCGGCCGCGCCCCCGACACCGGGCCGCTCAACCTCGAGGCCGCCGGGGTGAAGGTAGGCGACGGCGGCAAGATCGAGATCGACTCCTACCAGCGGACCGCCAACGAGAAGGTCTATGCAATCGGCGACCTCGTCCGCGGCCCAGCCCTTGCCCACAAGGCCTCCGAGGAGGGCGTCGTCGCGGTCGAGACGATCGCCGGCGCCCCGACCCACCCGGTCGACCCCGATCTGGTCCCCGGCGCGACCTTCTGCCACCCGCAGGTCGCCAGCGTCGGCCTGACCGAGCAGCAGGCGAAGGATGCCGGCCGGGAGATCAAGGTCGGCAAGTTCAAGCTCGGCGGTGTCGGCGCCTCGGCGGTCTACGACGACCGCGAGGGCATGGTGAAGATCGTCGCCGACCCCGAGTACGGCGAGATCATCGGCGCCCACATCGTCGGCAACCGAGCCTGCGACATGATCGCCGAGCTCGTCGACACGATCGCGCTCGAGGGCGGCTATCAGGAGCTCGCCCGGATCGTGCACGCGCACCCGACGATCTCCGAGGCCGTGCTCGACGCCGCTCGCGCGGTCGACGGCTGGGCCACGCACGCGTAGAGCCGGGCACCGGCGCCGTGAGTGATGCGACCGCCTACGTCTACCGGCCGGGAGAGGCTGAACTGCGGTGGATGGGCAAGTCCTCCACGTACTTTCTTGCCGAGGGCGAGGGGACGGGAGGGGCGTTCTGCCTTGTCGAGGAGCGGGCGACTCGCGGCGAGAGCGTCCCGCTGCACCGGCACCCTGAGGACATGGAGTCCTTCTACGTCCTCGAGGGCGAGATCACGCTGTACGTCGGTGATCAGGCCGGAGTTCTCGCGCCTGCGGGATCATTCGCGCACATACCCGGTGGAACCGTCCACGGGTTCCGGGTCGAGTCGGAAGAGGCCCGCTATCTGATTCTCACGACAGCGCATCACGGGCAGTTCTACCGCGCGATCACGGCTCGCGTCCAAACGGGGCGGTCTGCCGCCGGAGAAGTCGATCGACGGGTCGCAGATCAAGCAGGCCGGGCAGGACTTCGGTATCGAGTTCATCGGACCCCTGCCGGATCCGACCTCCTAGCCGCAGCCCTACTCCTTCGGCGGCTTCGCCTTCCGCGCCAGCTTCACTCGCTCGACCTTCGACAGCTCCGCCTTTCGCATGCGCAGGCTCTCGGGGGTGATCTCGACGCACTCGTCCTCGGCGAGGAACTCGAGCGCCGACTCGAGCGTCAGCGGCCGCGGCGGGATCAGCCGGACGAGGATGTCGGCCGAGGCGGCGCGGACGTTGGTCTGGTGCTTCTGCTTGGTGGCGTTCACGTCGAGGTCGCCCGGGCGCGAGTTCTCGCCGACGACCATGCCCTCGTAGACCTCCTCGCCCGGCCCGACGAAAAGCGATCCTCGCTCCTGCAGCGAGTGGAGCGCGAAGCTCGCGGTCTCGCCGCTTCGGTCCGAGACGAGCGACCCGCTCGGACGCGTCCGCATCTCGCCCGCCCACGGCTCCCAGCCGTCGAAGACGCCGTGGACGATCCCGGTGCCCCGCGTCTCGGTCAGGAACTCGGTTCGAAAGCCGATCAGCCCTCGCGCAGGCGCGAGGTAGTCGAGCCGGACCCAGCCGGTGGAGTGGTTGATCATCTGCTCCATCCGGCCCTTGCGCAGGGCCAGCAGCTGCGTGACGACGCCGACGTAGTCCTCCGGGACGTCGATCGCGAGTCGCTCGACCGGCTCGCAGAGCTTGCCCTCGACCTCGCGGGTGAGCACGCGCGGCTGCGACGCCGTGAGCTCGAAGCCCTCGCGGCGCATCAGCTCCAGCAGGACGACGAGCTGGAGCTCGCCCCGCCCGTGTACCTCCCAGGAGTCCGGGCGCGCGGTGTCCTCGACCCGGATCGACACGTTGCCGACCAGTTCGCGATCGAGGCGATCGCGGATCTGGCGGGCGGTCAGCTTCGAGCCTTCCTTGCCGGCCGTCGGCGCGTTGTTGATCCCGACGACGATCGAGAGCGACGGCTCGTCGACGGTGATCACGGGCAGCGGGCGCGGGTCGTCCGGGTCGGCGAGCGTCTCGCCGATCGTCACCTCGTCGATCCCGCCGACGGCGATGATCTCGCCCGGCCCGGCCTCGTCGGTCTCGACCCGGTCGAGCGCATCGGTGACATACAGGTGGGCCACGGTCGCCTGCACGATCTGGCCGTTCGCCCGGCACCAGGCGATCGGCCTGCCCTGGCGGATCGTCCCGTTGCGAACCCGGCACAGCGCGAGCCGTCCGACGTAGGGCGAGGCGTCGAGGTTGGTGACGTGAGCCTGCAGCGGCGCTCCCTCGTCGTACTCCGGAGCCGGGATCTGGCTGACCATCAGGTCGAGGAGTGGCCGCAGGTCGGTGCCCTCCGCTCCCTCCTCGAGCGCGGCCCAGCCCGCCCGCGCGTTCGCGTAGACGATCGGGAACTCGACTTGGTCGTCGCTGGCGTCGAGGTCGAGGAAGAGCTCGTAGACCTCGTCGACGACTTCGCCGATGCGAGCGTCGGGCCGGTCGACCTTGTTGACGACGAGGATCACCGGCAGCTTCGCCTCGAGCGCCTTGCGCAGGACAAAGCGGGTCTGCGGCATCGGCCCCTCCGACGCGTCGACCAGCAGCAGGATGCCGTCGACCATCGTCAAGGCCCGCTCGACCTCGCCTCCGAAGTCGGCGTGGCCCGGCGTGTCGACGATGTTCAGCTTCACGTCGCCGTGGCGGACCGCCGTGTTCTTGGCGAGGATCGTGATCCCCTTCTCGCGCTCGAGGTCCATCGAGTCCATCACGCGCTCGGCGACGTCAGAGCCCTCGCGGAAGGCGCCGGACTGCCACAGCATCGCGTCGACGAGCGTCGTCTTGCCGTGATCGACGTGGGCGACGATCGCGATATTTCTGAGGTCTGCTCGAACGGCCATGGCGACCCGTGAGTGTGGCAAGAGTCCGTGGACTCCACATCGCCGGCCCCCGCAAACGCCGAGGCGGTATCACTCAGGCATCGTGCGGAGCACCTTCTACTTCGACCTCGGCTCGCCCTACGCCTACCTCGCGGCGGAACGAATCGCCGCCGTCTTCGACGAGGCGGGCACGGAGCAACCGGAGTGGCAGCCGGTGCTGCTCGGCGCGCTCTTCCAGCGCTTCGGCCGCGACTCGTGGGCCAACGGACCCGACCGCGCTTCCGGCCTCGGCGAGGTCGAACGGCGCGGGCAGGCCTACGGGCTGCCACCGATCCGCTGGCCCGACCCGTTCCCGGGCAACTCCCTCTTCGCAATGCGCGCCGCGACCTTCGCGAAGGAGATCGGCCGCACGACCTCGTTCGCCCTCGCCGCCTTTCGCCAGGCGTTCGCCGCCGGGCGCGACCTGAGCGAGCCGGACAACGTCTTCATCGCCGCGGCCTCCTCGGAGCTCCATCCGCGCTCGCTCGAGGTGGCGATCGGACGCGACGCGATCAAGGACCGCCTGCGGGAGGCGACCGAGCGCGCCGGCGATCTCGGCGTCAGCGGCGTGCCCGCGGTCTCAATCGGTGAGCAGGTCTTCTGGGGCGACGACCGGCTCGAGGACGCCGCGGCCGCGGCCGCGGCCGGGTGAGCCGATGAGCACCGAGGCGACGCCGAGCGCGAAGGGCGCGGTCGAGACAGTCGAGTTGAGCCGCGCCGAGCAGACGGCAGCGCGGCGGGCGGCCGAGTCGAAGGCGACGATCCCGCATCTCTACCTCGAGGCCGAGGCCGACGCCGGACCGTGGGGCGGTGAGGCTTCCGCTCCGCTGGGCGCCCTGGCGGTGGTCGCCTGCTCGGTGGCGTTGCGGGAGTTTCCGCGACTGAACGGCGGCTACCGGGACGGCCGGATCGAGCTCTACTCCCGGATCAACATCGCGGTCACGATCGCAACGCCGGCACCGACGATCTTCGACGCCGACGCGAAGGCGGCGGCCGACGTCGCGAGCGAGATCGAGGCCCTGCGCGTCCGCGCGGCGGAGGGCGCACTGACCGCGCGCGAGTCGGCGGGAGCCACCTTCACCGTCGACGACCTCACGGGGACCGCCGCGACTCGTGCGTTCGGCGTCGTCGTGCCGGGCCAGTCGGCGGCGCTCTGCGTCACCGGCGGCGGTGGCGGGGCGGCGGTGCGACTCGGGCTCTCGTGCGACCACCGGGTCGTCGGAACCGGTGCGGCGGCCGAGTTCCTCGGCCGCGTCAAGGCGGCGATCGAGCGGCCGCCGGCTCGCTGAGGCGGCGCCGATGCCGCAGCGCTTGATCGACGTCCCGCTCGAGTCGCTCCCCTTCGTGGACGAACACTCACTCGCGGTGACAGCGACCCCGGAGGCGGTCTGGGATGCATTGCTCGAGACCCTGCCCCGGTTCAGCAGCGGCCCCCGCGGGGAGCGGGTAGCCGGCATCCTCGGTTGCACGCCGAGCGAGCGCAGTGGTGCGCTCGGCCGAATCGGCTCGACCATCCCCGGCTTCATCGTCACTCGCTCGGTTCGCCCGGCAGTCCTCGCGCTGATGGGGGAGCATCGGTTCTCTCGCTACGCGCTCGTTTTCCGGATCAGCGAGACGCCGCTCGATCCGGTCCTCTTGAGCGCGGAGACGCGCGCCGAGTTCCCGGGCCGCAAGGGTCGCGTCTACCGCGGCGCAGTGATCGGGACCCGGGGACACGTAGTCGTCACCACGGGGATCCTGCGCGGGGTGCGGCGGCGGGCCGAGCGCAGCGAAGTCGGCGCCGGCTAGCTTCGAAGGAAGGTCAGGACGGCGAGCACGCGACGGTGGTCGACCGCCGTCTGCGGCAGGTCGAGCTTGCCGAAGATGTTGGTGACGTGCTTCTCGACCGCGCGCTCGGTGACGACGAGGGACTCGGCGATCGCGACGTTCGAACGTCCCTGCGCCATCAGTTCGAGCACCTCGCGCTCGCGCTTGGTGAGATCGTCGAGCGGGTCCTCCCGCCGCGCCCTGCCCACGAGCCGCGAGACGACTTCTGGATCGAGCGCCGAACCGCCGTTCGCGACCCGGCGGACGGCCTCGACGAAAGCGTCGACGTCGGCGACCCGGTCCTTGAGCAGATAGCCGAGGCCGGCGGCCGAGTCGGAGACGAGTTCGAGCGCGTAGCTCTCCTCGACGTACGCGGAGAGGACGAGGACGCCGGTGTCGCCGTGCTCGTCGCGGATCCTCAGCGCCGCGCGCAGACCGTCGTCGGTGTTCGTCGGCGGCATGCGAATGTCGACGATCGCGACATCGGGCTTGTGCGCGCCGACCTTTCGCAACAGATCGTCGGCGTCGGCGGCCTGGCCGACGACCTCGAACCCGTTCTCGGAGAGCAGGCGGACGATTCCCTCGCGCAGGAGCACGGAGTCCTCGGCGACGACTACTCGCACGGGATGCTCGCTGTCACTCTCGTCCCCCGGCCCGGCTCCGAGGAGACCTCGAGCCGGCCCCCGAGGGCATTGACCCGATCCGCGAGGCCGCGAAGCCCGGTGCCGGTAGAGGGATCGGCGCCGCCGATTCCGTCATCGGCGACCTCGACCTCGACGGTGCCGTTGTCGCGCCCGACCGTGATGCTGGCCCGTTCGGCATGGGCGTACTTGACCACGTTCGTGAGCGCCTCGGCGACGACGTAGTACGCGGCGAGCTCTACCGGCTCGTTGAGCCGCTCACCGATCTTCGCGTGCACCTCGACCGGCAGCGGTGTTCGGCTCGCGAGAGCCTCGAGGGCCGGATCGAGACCGCGGTCGGAGAGCACGGCAGGGTGGATACCCCGGGCGAGCTCTCGCAACTCCTCGAGCGCCCGTGAGAGCTCGTCCGCCGCGCCGGTGAGCAGCTCCTCGGCCCTCCCCGGGTCATCGCGAACGGCGGCCTTCGCCAGTCGCAGATCGAGGGCGAGCGAAACGAGACGCTGCTGCGCGCCGTCGTGAAGATCGCGCTCGAGCCGCCTCCGCTCGGCGAGGCCGAAGGCGATCATCCGCACCCGCGACTCGCGCAGCTCCGCGACCTTCGCCCGTAGCTCGGCGTCGAGCCGCTCCTTCTCGAGCGCGAGTGCCGCCGCGCCGCCGACCGCCTCAATCAGCTCCGGCTCGTCGAGGAGCTGCGCGTCGTGGATGAGCATCGCCACCAAGCGCCCGTCCTCGAGCCGCACCTCGGAGGTGGCGCGGCCCGGGTACTTCTCCGGGCAATCGATCCGCCGCCCGGTCGAGTCGACATACCGCTCGGACTCGGGAATCCAGTAGGCGAGCTCGAGCGCCGGGTCGTTGAGGGCGAGGGCGAGGGCGTCGCGGAGCTTCTGCGCGGGAACGCGGCCGCCGATCGTCGCGACCAGCTCGCCGACCGCGCCGCCGCGCAGCATGCGCGCGCGAACGAGGCTCCCGAGGAAGAGATAGGGAACGAGGCCGAAGGGGATCAGCGCGGCGTACCAGAGCCACTCATCGGTCTCGACACCGAAGAGACCCAGGAACAGGAGCGCGGCGAGCAGCGCCATCAGCATCCCGCCGGCGACGAACAGGGGCGTGACGATTCGCCGCAACGGGGGCGTCGCCGTCCGCCAGCGGCCGAACAGGCGGAAGAGGACGACCGAGAGCGTCAGGATCCCGAGCACGCCGAGGCCCTCGAACCAGCGGTCGAAGAAGGACGGGCTGCCCTCGAGGAGGAAGACGTTCTCCGGGCAGCCCGAACAGCCGTGCGCCGCCGGGTCGTAGGCGAGCATCGGCGGGATGAAGAGGAGAGTCGTCGTCAGGTACGCGAAGGCGACGATTCCGCGGTCGACCCGGTTGAGGAGACGGCCCGAGGGAAAAGCGAGCAGCAGATGAATCGCGGCGGCGACGAAGAGGTTGTTGAGCATCGCGCCGACCGTGAACAGCAGCGGCGGGTCGGTGAGGCTGAAGAGTCCGGCGAACCAGGCGAAGCCGGTGGCGACCATGAGCGATCCGACCCGGTTGTCCGGGCGGCGGTACCAGGCGAAGAGCCCGACCCCGACGAAGCCGGCTCCGATGAAGACGTCGAGGGCGATCCAGAGGCCATGGTCGCCGGCGAAATTCGCCTCGCTGATGAGGACGATCTGCGTCCCGAGGACAACGGCGCCGGCGATCGCGAGCCCCCAGAGCGCCCGGCGAAGGCCGATCACGCCAACAACTCCTCCATCGCCTCGGCCGAGAGCTTCGCCTTGGGGATGAAGCCACGGGCGCCGGCATCGCGGACCGCCCCTCCCCACTCGTCGACCTCGCGGCTCGAGATCAGGATCACCGCGGGCGAGTCGGCCCGGCCGGTGATCCGCCGCGAGACGGCGAAGCCATCGAGATCCGGAAGGCGCACATCGAGCAAGATGACATCCGGCAGCAGCTCGCGCGCAGCCCGCAACGCGGCCTCGCCGTCCTCCGCCTCGCCGACGACGTCATAGCCCTCTCCCTCGAGCAGGCGCCGGGCGCTGGCGCGGAAGCTGGGGTGATCGTCGACGATCAGAATGGTGCGGGACATACGTACCGATTCTCGCGCGATCATGGCTCTCCCCCAATACGGGTACCCGAACCAGCGCTGACGGGGAAGCACCAACGCCTCGCGAGCATTCGGCGCTAGGATCACATATTGAGCTTTCGGCGCATGGGGAACCGACGCCGCTGGGCATGAACAACTGGTACCTCCCGAACTCGGTTCGCCGGCTTCCCCGAGTTGGCGGCGAGTAGGAGACCAGACCGGTCGAGGCCTGATCCCCCCGAGGTCTCGGCCAAGGCGGATACGGGGCGTGGCGCGGTTTATCCGCGCCACGCCCCCCGCTGCTCCGCCATCCGTCCGCCGGCGCGCCGCGTACGCCGGCTCCGCCCGCGGGGTGCCGATGTATTTGACGCGGAGGCGAATGGGAGATGCCCGAAGTCGAGACGATCCGAGCGCGCAGCACCGCGCGAGATGCGGCCGTGGCGCCGACGCGTGCGCAGCGGCGTGAGCTGCTCGCCGCGCTTCTGCGCGGGCGGGGCCTCGAACGCATACTGGCCTCGGGGGGGCCGCGGCGGTGGCCCGCGGGCGACGGGGACGCGGTCCTCTGCGCGATCGCCGTCGGCTCGGGGCTCGGGGCCGCTGATCGCTTGCTCGCCCCCCGCCGATTCCTCAGCGCCCACCTCGCGCGAGGAGTCGGCCTCGCCGACGTCGTCGCCCGCCGGGCTCAGGGTGGTCTCGGGCCTCACAGCGCCGTGGGCATCGCGGTCGGCATCGCCTTTGCCCTGCGGGCCGGCGGCGAGCGCGGCATCCCGGTCGCGATCGGCGAGCGGCGCTGGGTGGCGGGCGAGGACTGCGCCGCGGCGCTCGCGCTCGCGCGGGCGGAGCGACTGGCGATCGTCGTCGCCGCGATCGAGGAGCGCAACCAGGCGCCCGCGCCGCTGCCGGCCGACGCGGAGGCCGACCGCGACGACTACGAGTCCGTGCGCGAGAGCGTGCAGGCCGTGGTCGAGGCGGCCCGGTCGTCGAGCGCCCCGCGAGTGCTATCGCTGGCAGCCGACCTCGTCGAGCCGCGCCGGCGCTTCGCGCCCGGACTCGCGGAGGACCGCGCCCGCGACCCGCTCGTCGCCTACGAGCGTCACCTGCTGATCAGCGGCTTCTCGCGCGTCGAGCTCGACGAGGTCCGGCGCGAGGTTGCCGCCGAGCTCGCGCACGAACCCGCCGGCGGGCTGACCACGCCGCCGAGGGCGGCGTGACCACGGCGTCCGCCACGCGGATCACCTTCGACGAGGCGGTCGCCGAGGGCCTGCGCCTGGAGATGCACCGAGATCCGGCCCTGATCTCGTTCTACACCGCCGCGGGCGGCATCGCCGCGGGCCTCGCGGAGGCGTTCGGGCCTGAACGCTCGCTGCGCAGCGGGGAGGTCGGGGCGCCGCTGATCCTCGCGGCCTGCGGCGCGGCGCTCGAGGGAAGGCGCTCGATCTGCGAGCTGGGGCTCGACGACGCGGGCGCCGGGGCACTGGACCAGCTCGCGGAGCTCGCCGCGGCCGCGGCCGCATCCACCGCGCCGACGCCGATCACCGTGCGACTGGAGATCGGTGATCCGCTCTGCGGCGGCGGAGCCGCCAGCGATCCGCTCGGCTTCCTCCTCGGCCGCCGGGGCCTCAAAGTCGTTGTTCCGAGCACCGCCGCCGACGCGAAGGGGCTGACGATCGCCGCGGTTCGCGACGACGACCCCGTCTGCATCCTCGAGCACGCCTCACTGCGCACCGAGGTCGGCACGGTGCCCGAGGGTGCCCACGTGATCGAGATCGGGCACGCGCGGACGGTCGCCGAGGGTGAGCGGCTGACCGTGCTCGCGCACGGAACCGCCGTGGCCGCCGCCGAGGCCGCGGTCGCCGAGGGCTCCGTCGACGCCGACGTGCTCGACCTGCGAAGCCTCGATCCTCTCGATACGGACGCGGTGCTCACGAGCGTGCGCAAGACCGGGAAGATGGTCTTCATCGAGCCCCGCGAGGATCGCGGCCGGGTGCGGCTAGCGCTCGTCGCCGCGATCTGGGAGCAGGCTTTCGAGTACCTGGACGCGCCGACTCGCCGCCTGCGGCTCGGGGGAGCTGACGATCGGGCCGGGCACGAGGCCAACGTCGAGCGGATCCGAAAGGAGTGTGATGAGCTCCTCTCCTACTGAGGCTCCGGGCGCGATCGAGGTGACCATGCCCGAGACCGGCGCGGCCGGCGCGGCGACCGTCGTCCGCTGGCTCTGCGGTCCTGGAGGGCGGGTGGACGCGGGCGATCCGCTCCTGATCGTCAACTGGGAGAGCCAGGCGGCGGAGATCGAGGCGCCGGCCGAGGGCGTCCTCCGGGCGATCTGCGTCGAGGCCGGCTCGCCGGCGCCCGCCGGCAGCACGCTCGCCGTGATCGACGTCGCGGCCCCGGAGCCGGCGCCGGCACCCGAGCTCGACCTCCGCCGCTACATATCACCGGCGGTGCGCCGCTATGCGCGCGAGCACGGTCTCGACCCCAGCACCGTCGAGGGCAGCGGCCGCGACGGCCGCGTGACCCTGGTCGATCTGCGTCGCATCTGAGCAATCGCTTGGAATCGTCGCCCTCGGGTACTACGCTTCGCTGAGTGACCTGAGTCGGCCTAGCCGCCGAACGGGTCCAGACATAGGACGGCCGGGGCGGAACCCCCGACCTTCCATCGTCCGTAGGCGTCGCAGAGGAGATCCCGAAGCGGCGAGATCGACGGCCGAGCTCCGAGGAGATCCCGAAGGGCGGGCCAAACACGAAGGACGGAGAGATGAAGCCAGTCAATGGTGCCGTCGCGAGCGAGCCGGCGCGCGACGAGCTGCGCGCGCGACGCGTGGACGGACGGCAAGCGCAGCTGACGCGCGAGGATCGTGCGCAGCTCTACCGCCTGATGGCGATGATGCGAGCCGCCGAAGAGAAGGGGATCAGCCTCTACCGACAGGGCAAGATCCCGGGAAGCTTCTACGACGGTTGCGGCCAGGAGGCAATCTCGGTCGGATCGTCGTTCGTGCTCGGACCGCGCGACCGCGTGTGCATCCTGCACCGCGATCTCGGCGCCCACTTCGTCCGCGGGCTGACCCCGGACCGCTACCTCGCCAACTACATGGGCCGCTCCGGGGGCGTCACGGGCGGCAAGGACGGCAACCTGCACTTCGGCGACCGCGACCTCGGCTGCGTCGGCATGGTCTCGATGCTCCCCGACATGGCGATCGTGGCGACGGGGATCGCGCTCGCCTTCAAGCTCCGCAACGAGCCTCGAGTCGCAATGACCTACTTCGGCGAGGGCTCGACGGCGAACGGCCAGTGGCACGAGGCGATGAACTTCGCCGGCATCCACGACCTGCCGATCGTATTCATGCTCGAGAACAACGGCTTCGCCTACTCGACCCCGAACGAGCTCGAGTTCGCGGTTGACCCGGTCGAGCGCGCCGCCACCTACGGGTTCCGCGGCGTGCAGGTCGACGGCAACGACGTCGAGGCCGTCTTCGAAGCCTCGCGCGAGGCCGCCGATCGCGCCCGCTCGGGCGAGGGCCCGACCCTGATCGAGTGCATGACGATGCGCATGCACGGTCACGGTGCGCACGACGACATGCGCTACGTCCCCGAGGGGACGCACGAGCGCTGGGCCGAGCGCGATCCGATCGCCCGCTACGGCGAGCGGCTCGCGAGCGAGTACGGCTTCTCGGCCGACGAGGTCGAGGAGATCCGCGCCGAGGTCACCGAGTACGTCGCCGAGTGCGCGGAGAAGGCGCTCGCCTCACCGATGCCCGAGCCGGCCACCGCCCACCAGGGCGTCTTCGCCGAGGAGTGGAGGCCGCTGGGCGACGGTCACGCTCCGTGGTCGCACTGGGCCGAGGCCGAGGCCGAGAGGAGCGCGGCGTGAGTCCGGCGACAACCACGAACGTTCCGCCCGCCTCCTCGGCTTCGCCTCCGGGGGCGGCCGGGTCAGGCGAAGGGCGGGTCCTCACCTACCTCGAAGCCATCTCCGATGCCCTGCGCGAGGAGATGCGGCGAGACGAGACGGTGATCCTCCTGGGTGAGGACATCGCGGCTTTCGGTGGCGCGTTCAAGGTCACCGACGGCTTCCATGAGGAGTTCGGCTCCACCCGCGTGATGGACGCGCCGCTGGCGGAGAACCTGATCGTCGGCGCCGCGGTCGGCGCCGCGACCGAGGGGCTGCGGCCGGTCTGCGAGATGCAGTTCGCCGACTTCATCTCCTGCGGCTTCGACCAGCTGGTCAACGTCGCCGCGAAGCTCCACTATCGCCAGGGCGTCGCCGCCCCGATCGTCATCCGCCTGCCCTCGGGCGGCGGATTCTCCGGCGGCCCCTTCCACTCCCAGAACCCCGAAGCGTGGTTCCTTCAGGCCCCGGGCCTGAAGGTGGTGACGCCGGCGACGGCCGCGGATGCGAAGGGCCTGCTGACGGCGGCGATCCGCGACCCTAACCCGGTCTGCTTCCTCGAGCACAAGGGGCTGTACCGCTACGTCAAGGACGAGGTGCCCGCGGGCGAGTACGTCGTCCCGCTGGGCAAGGCGCGGACCGCCCGCGCGGGCGAGCCGGGAGAGATGACCGTGATCGCATACGGCTCCTCGGTCCACCTCGCGCTCGAGGCGGCCGAGGCGCTCGACGAGGACATCGAGGTGATCGACCTGCGCTCCCTCTGCCCGCTCGACACCGAGGCGGTGCTCACGAGCGCCCGCAAGACCGGCAAGGTGCTCGTCGCCCACGAGGCGACACGGACCTGCGGAGTCGGCGGTGAGATCGCTGCGCTGATCGCCGAGGAGGCGTTCGAGGACCTCGACGCCCCTGTCCGCCGCTTGACCGCGGCCGACGTCCCGATCCCGTTCAGCCCGCCGCTGGAGCAGGCGGTCCTCCCCCAGCTCGAGCAGATGAAGGAGGTGTGCCGTGAGCTCCTCTCCTACTAACGTTCCGCCCGCCTCCTCGGCTTCGCCTCCGGGGGCGGCCGGGTCAGCCGAGAGCCCGGCAGTTCAGGTCCTGATGCCGAAGATGGGCATCTCGGTCTCCGAGGGGACGATCCTCGAGTGGCGCAAGCAGCCGGGCGATGCGGTCGCAGCGGACGAGACGATCGCCGATGTGACAACCGACAAGGTGGATGTGGAGATTCCGTGTCCGGCTGCGGGCGTGCTGACCAGGATTCTCGTCGAGGCCGGCGAGACGGTGGCAGTGGAGACTCCGATCGCGGAGATCGGTGGGAACACAAACGTTCCGCCCGCCTCCTCGGCTTCGCCTCCGGGGGCGGCCGGGTCAGCCGTTGAGACAAATGGAGAGGCGGACAGATCTGCCTTCGTCTCACCGGTTGTCCGCCGGATGGCCGACAAGCACGAGATCGATCTCGATCGCGTCGAGGGCACCGGCGTCGGTGGGCGCGTTCGCAAGAAGGACCTGCTCGCGCTCATCGAGCGGGGCGAGGCGGTTGAGCAACCGCAGGTCGTCCGCCAGACGATCCTCCACAGCGACTCGCCTTACAAAGCCGACCCGCCGCCGGACCCGGCCGCCCCCGGAGGCGAAGCCGCGGAGGCGGCCGGAACGTTCGGTATTCCCATGAGCCCCATGCGGCAGGCGATCGCCCGGCACATGGTCGAGAGCCGGCGGACGTCGGCGCACTGCACGACGATGGTCGAGGTCGACATGTCGAGCGTCGCGACGCGCCGGGCCGAGCTCAAGGAGGCGATGGCGCGTCGAGGGGTGAAGCTCACCTACCTCGCCTTTGTCGCCGAGGCGACGATCGCGGCGCTGGCGCGCTTCCCGGTCCTCAATGCCTCGGTTGACGGCGACAGCCTCGTCTACCACGACGACGTCAACCTCGGGATCGCAGTTGCCCTCGAGCAGGGCCTGATCGTGCCCGTCATCCCGCAGGCGCAGCGTCTCAGCGTCGAGGGCCTGGCGGCGGCGATCGTCGAGAAGGCCGACCGGGCGCGGACGAAGCGGCTCGACCCCGACGAGGTCCACGGCGGGACGTTCACGATCACCAATCCGGGCCAGTTCGGCGCCGTGCTCGCGACCCCGATCATCAACCAGCCGCAGGTGGCGATCCTCGACCTCGAGGCCATCGTCAAGCGGCCGGTCGTGGTCGAGGGACCGGATGGGGACGACGTGATCGCGATCCGGCCGATGACCTACCTCTGCATGTCGTGGGATCACCGGGCACTCGACGGCGCCGACGCGGCGAGGTTCCTCGGCGCGATAAAGCAGCGTCTGGAAGGAGGCGAGGCATGAGCGCCAGGGCCACCAACGGCAGCGGCACCAACGGCAGCGCGCTCGCCTTCGACCACGAGCAGCTGGTCATGCGTCGGGGTCGCCGAAGCGGCGCCACGGTCGCCGTGGCGATCCACTCGACCGCGCTCGGACCGGCGCTCGGCGGAGCGCGGATGTGGTGGTACCCGAGGACCGAGGAGGCGATCGCCGACGTCCTTCGCCTCGCCGAGGGGATGACCTACAAGGCCTCCGCGGCGGGGCTCGACCTCGGCGGCGGCAAGGGTGTGATCTGCGCGCCAGGGCCGACCAGCTCTCTGAGTTGGTCCTTCCGACGCGAGATGTTGCTCGACTTCGCCGACCTGGTGGATTCACTCGACGGTGCCTACATCACCGCCGAGGACGTCGGAACCGGCGTCGAGGACATGCTCGCGATCGCTGAGCGGACGGACCATGTCGCCGGGCTGCCTCCCGACGACGGCGGCTCCGGCGACCCGAGCCCGTTCACGGCGATCGGGGTCGAGGCGGCAATGCGCGCCTGCGTCGAGCACCTACGCGGCGAGCCGGACCTGCGTGGCCTCAGCGTCACCGTGATCGGTCTCGGACATGTCGGCGCCCGGCTCGCGATCCGGCTCGCCAACGCCGGCGCCCGGCTCACCGTCACCGACGCCGACCCGCGCAAGCGGGACCTGGCACCGAGGCTCGACGCGCGCTGGGTGGAGCCCGAGCAAGCGGCCGAGACCGAGTGCGACGTGCTTGCCCCATGCGCGCTCGGCGGGACGATCTCCGCCGAGACGATCGGCTCGCTGCGCGCGCGGATCGTCTGCGGCGCTGCCAACAACCAGCTCCAGAGCGAGGCGCTCGCGGACGAGCTCGCGGCGGCCGGGATCCTCTACGCGCCGGACTTCATCGTCAATGCCGGTGGCCTGATCAGCTGCTTCCGCGAGCTGCGCGACCTCGATGAGGAGTGGGCGCACGACCACACGCTGGCGCTCGAGGGCACGATGCGGCAGGTCCTCGCCTCAGCCGAGGCTCGCGGGCTGACACCGCTGGCGGCTGCGCGGACCCTCGCCGCCGAGCGCCTCGACGTGGCCGTGACACACTGAACGGGTGAGCGAGCCGGAGCTCTGGGTCGTCCGCGCCGGCCTCGTCGGCTATGACGAGGCGCGCGCTCGTCAGCGTGCGCTTGCCTCCGCCCGGCAGGCGGGCGAGATCCCCGACACGTTGCTCCTGCTCGAGCACCCGCCCGTCTACACGAAGGGCCGCCGCTCCACCGCCGCGGAGCTGCCGATGGGCGAGGAGTGGTATCGGATGCAGGGGATCGAGGTCACGGATACCGATCGCGGCGGCCAGGTCACCTACCACGGCCCCGGCCAGCTGGTCGCCTATCCGATCATGAGCCTGGCGGAACTGCGCACACCCGGCACCCCCGGAGCCGAAGGCGAGGAGGTGGCCGGCGTTGGTGTCTTCGAGTACGTCCGCTTGATGGAGCGGGCGATGCTCGCCGCGCTCGGCGAGTGGGGCGTCGAGGCGCGGCTGTTCGAGGGGCTCACCGGCGTGTGGGTGGGAGCGGAGCCGCCGCCGACGGGCGACGCGCGCAAGATCGGCTCGATCGGGCTCCACATCGACCGCGGCGTCACGACCCACGGGCTCGCGATCAACGTCAACAACGACCTGCAGCCGTTCGAGTGGATCGTCCCCTGCGGGATCGAGGCGGTGCGAATGACCTCGCTGGCGCGCGAACGCGGCGCCGAGCAGGACCTCGGCGCCTTCGGCGAGACCGTCGCCGCGCAGCTCGCGCGGGTGTACGCACGTCGTGCCGTGATCCACGAGCTCGACGAGCTGCAACCGGCTTGACCAACGAAGAGGCTCACCGGCGCGCCCGGGAGAAGGGGGTCTCGAGGGTCCGCTACGCGATCGTCCGTGGCGCCTTCGTCCCGTTCATGCGCCTGTATTGGGGACTCGCCGTCGAGGGCGCCGAGAACATCCCGGCCGAGGGCTCGGCGATCCTGACGCCGAACCACAAGAGCTTCTTCGACAGCTTCTTCCTCGCCGCCGCGACGAAGCGGCACCTCCGCTTCATGGGCAAGTCGGAGCTCTTCGAGGGCAGGTTCGGTCCCACCTTCGTCGCCCTCGGTGCGTTCCCGGTGCGCCGCGGTGCGTCCGACGCGGATGCGCTCGAAACCGCGAAGGTGATCCTCGAACAGGGCGGTCTCCTCTCCCTGTTTCCCGAGGGCACCCGCGTGCGCGATCCGGATTCGCTCGGGGTGCCGAAGCGGGGAGCCGTCCGGCTCGCGCTCGAGACCGGATCGCCGCTGATCCCGGCCGCGCTCACCGGCACCGAGAGGCTCTTCGCGGGCCCGGTGCCGCGCCCGCGGCGTGTGCGCGTGGCGATCGGCGAGCCGATTCCGGTGCACGAGCTCGAGGCGACGCCCGAGGCGGCAGGGCAGGTGCTGAACGAGGAGCTCTGGCCGCAGGTCGAGGGCGAGTTCGGGCGCCTGCGGGCGCACCCAGGCCTGATCGCCGCAGCGCTCGCCGCAGCCGGGATCGGCGCCGGTGTGGCGGTCAAGCGCCGACGCGGCAAGCGGAGGCGCAAGCGGCGCTAACGTTGATGGCGATGGAGCGCATTCACGTCACTCGCTCGCGTGCCAACCCCGGCGGCGCAACCGGGATCGAAGGGCGCCCATTCCGAGAGCGCAAGCCACCGTGGCTGAAGGTGCCGGCGCCTGGCGGCACCACCTATCGCAAGCTCAAGCACGCGATCGCCGACGACAACCTGCACACGGTCTGCGAGGAAGCAGCTTGTCCCAACATCGGCGAGTGCTGGGAGCGCGGGACGGCCACCTTCATGATCCTCGGCGACGTCTGCACCCGCCGCTGCGGCTTTTGCAACGTGCAGACCGGCGTGCCGACCTGGAACGACCCGCTCGAGCCGCTGCGCGTGGCGACCCAGGTGCAGAAGATGGGCCTGCGCCACGCGGTGGTCACCTCGGTCGACCGCGACGACCTCCCCGACTACGGCGCCTCGGCGTTCGTCGGCGTGGTCCGCTCGATCCGCCGGATGGCGCCGGCGTGCAAGGTCGAGATCCTCACCCCGGACTTCCGCGGCCAGGAGATGCCGCTCGCGAAGGTGGTCGCCGAGCGGCCGGACGTCTTCAACCACAACGTCGAGACGGTCCCCCGCCTCTACCCCCGCGCGCGCCGCGGGTCCGACTTCATGCGCTCCGCGCGGGTCCTGCGGCTGGCCAAGGAGATGGGCGGTGACGAGGTGGTCACGAAGTCCGGCCTGATGGTCGGCCTCGGGGAGGAGTTCGACGAGATGGTCGAGACGTTCTCGATCCTGCGCGACCACGGGGTCCAGATCCTCACCGTCGGTCAGTACCTGCGCCCGACCGAGAACCACCTCCCCGTCGTCCGCTACTGGCATCCGGACGAGTTCGACGCACTCCGCGACGCGGCGCTCGAGCTCGGCTTCGAGTCGGTCGCCTCCGGCCCGCTCGTCCGCAGCTCCTACCACGCGGATGAGGCGGCGGCCGAGGTCGCGGAGAGGCGCGCCGCCGCCTAAGCGTCGTAGGCGTAGTCCTCGAGCGAGAACTCGCGCGCGGCCTTCACGGCAGCGAAGGAGCTGGTCGGCCGGACGAGCGAGAACTCACCGTGATGGTCGTAGTAGTAGGTGTTGGCGTTGCCGCACGTGTCGCCGTAGAGCAGCGAGTTGCGCATCCGGTGGCGGACGAAGTCGTGGAAGCGCTTGTTCGCCTCGGGGGTGACGGCGGCGGCGGTCGCACCGCGGCGCTTCGTCTCACCGATCACGCGGATGGCGTGCTCGGACTGCGCCTCGACCATCACGTGCCAGGAACTGCCCGTCCAGGAGTAGGGCCCGAAGATCATGAATGAGTTCGGAAGCTGCGGGAGGCTCACGCCCTCGTAGGCCTGGAGCGGTTCGCGCTCGTAGAAGTCGGCGAGGTCGAACCCGTTCGCACCGCGCACCGGCACCTTGCGGTAGTTCTCCGGCTCGTGCGAGACGCTGAATCCGGTCGCGAGGATGAGCGTGTCGATCTCGCGCTCGACGCCGTCGGCGGTGCGAATGCCCGTCGGCGTGATCCGCTCGATCGGGTCGGTGACGAGCTCGACGTTGTCGCGGTTGAAGGTGCGTAGGTAGCGGTTCGAAACCGCAGGCCGCTTGCAGCCGAAGCCGTAGGCGGGGGTGAGCTTGCGGCGGATCTCCGGGTCGCGTACCTGGCTCCGCATGAAGGCGCGGGATGCGCGCTCGGGGACCTTGCTCACGGCGGGGATCTTGCGGCCGTAGATGGTCGCCCCGACGAGCCCGGCCTCGACTGCGACGGAGGTGACGAAGCGGACCACCTTCTGCGTGATCGGGAAGCGGGCGAACACTTGCTGCGCCCAGGGCGGGATCTTGTAATCGGCCTTGGCGAAGACCCAGATCGGGCGGCGCTGGAACACGTGGAGCTGCCGGGCGAGCTGCGCCACCGGGGGCACGAGCTGCACGGCGGAGGCGCCGGTCCCGATCACGGCAACGCGCTCTCCGGTGAGGTCGTGGGCGTGATCCCAGCGCATCGACTGGATCACCTTGCCACCGAACTCCTCGAGGCCGGCGATCTCGGGCGGCTTCGGATCGACGAAGGCGCCGAGGGCGGTGATCACCCACCGAGCCGTGACCTCCGCGTCCCCGCCGAGCGAGATCCGCCAGAGGCGGTTCTCCTCATCCCAGGCGCGCGCGGTTACCTCGGTGTTGAGGCGCAGATGCGGCCGGAGGCCGTACTTGTCGGCGCAGTGGTCGGCGTAGGCCTTCACTTCGTCGCCCTTGGCGAAGACGCGGGACCAGTTCGGGTTCGGCTCGAACGAGAACTGGTAGCTGAACGAGGGGATGTCGACCGCGACGTCGGGGTAGGTGTTGTCCCGCCAGGTGCCGCCGATGTCGCCGGCGCGCTCGACGATCACGAAGTCGTCGATCCCCGCTCGTTTGAGCGCGATCCCCGCCCCGATGCCGCCGAATCCGGCACCGACGACGACCACTTCGTGCTCGGGCTGAATGTACGCCACCGTAGGTTCTGATCTTACCTAGGCTTCGCCGCCGCGTGTTCCCGCTCAAGGACGACATCCCGACCCGTCGCTTTCCGATCCTCACGGTGATCCTGATCGCGCTCAACGTCGGCTTCTTCATCTGGCAGACGCAAGCGCCGATCGACGAGGAGCTGGAGCAGGCGGGGGTGAGCAGCAGCATCGACGCGAGCGCGATCGAGCTCGGCGCGATCCCGTACCGGATCACGCATCCCTCGCAGTCCGACTGCTTTTTGGCCTACATCCCCGACGGCAAGCAGAGCGTCTCCCGGGAGATCGTTTGTCAGGGCCAGCCGGACCTGGCCGAGGCGGAGCGCATCGTCGGCAAGCCGCTCGAGGCAAAGGACGGGACTACGAGCCCGATCCCCGAGCCGGAGCCGCTCAGCCAGGCGGCGTGGTGGATCACGCTGCTGACCTCGATGTTCATGCACGGCGGGATCATCCACATCGCCGGGAACCTGCTGTTCCTCTGGATCTTCGGCAACAACATCGAGGACTCGATGGGACGGCCACGGTTCCTGCTCTTCTACGTCCTCGCGGGGCTGGCGGCCGTCTACGGGCAATCGCTGCTCGACCCGAGCTCGACCGTGCCGACGATCGGGGCGAGCGGCGCGGTCGCCGGCGTGCTCGGCGGGTACGCGCTCCTCTATCCGCGAGCGAGGGTGCTGACCTTCATCTTCATCATCTTCTTCGTCACCCTGATCGAGGTGCCGGCGGCGATCATCCTCGGGATCTGGTTCGTGCTCCAGTTCCTGCCGGCGATCGGGCAGACGGCGGTCTCCGACATCGGCACCGGGGGTGAGGTCGCCTACATGGCGCACGTCGCCGGCTTCGCCTTCGGGCTCGCCGCGATCAAGCTCTTCGCGAACCGGCGCAACCCGGCGGCGGGCGCCCAGCTAGCGTCCGGGCCGTGAGCGCCGAGGTGAGAACGCCCGTGATCGTCGACGTCGCGCGGTCGCCGGTCGGCCGCGCGTACAAGGGATCGCTGGTCGACGTGCGCCCGGATGACCTCGCAGCCCACGTGACCCGGTCGCTGCTGGTCCGCAATCCGGAGGTCGAGCCGCAGAGCGTCGAGGACGTCGTCTGCGGTTGCGGATTCCCCTGGGGCGAGCAGGGCTACAACGTCGGCCGCGGGATCGCGCTGCTGGCGGGGCTGCCACACGAGGTGCCGGCGCAGACGGTGACCCGGCTCTGCGCCTCCTCCCTTCAGGCGCTGCGGATCGCGGGCCACGCGATCGCCGTCGGTGAGGCGGAGACGATGGTCGCGATCGGGGTCGAGTCGGTGTCGCGCGTCGGTCGCGGTCACGAACTCGCCGAGCACAACCCGAAGCTCGACCCGGATGGACCGGGTGAGACGGTTGGCGCGGTGTTCATGCCGATGGGGATGACGGCGGAGGTGGTCGCCGACGAGTATGGGATCACCCGGGACGAGATGGACCGGTTCGCGGTTCGCTCGCAGGAGCGCGCGGCGGCTGCGGCCGCGATCGGATTCGCAGAGCGCGAGATCGTGGCAGTGCCCCTACCCGGCGGCGGGACCCTCGATGTGGACGAGTCGCCGCGCCCGGGGACGACGGTGGAGAAGCTCGGCGAGCTGAAGCCGGTGTTCCGCGACGACGGACGGGTCACGGCGGGCAACTCGTGCCCGCTCAACGACGGCGCCGCGGCGGCGCTCGTGATGTCCGAGGAGCAGGCGGCGAGGACGGGGGCGGAGCCGGTCGCCAGGATCGTCGGCTCGGCGGTCTCGGCGGTCGATCCCGCGCGCATGGGCGTCGGTCCGATCGAGGCGATCCGGAAGGTGCTCGAGGCGGCCGGGGTCGGGATCGAGGACGTCGACGTGATCGAGTTGAACGAGGCGTTCGCCGCCCAGGTCATTCCCGTCCTGCGCGAGGTCGGCGTCGACCCCGACGACGATCGGGTGAACCCTTTCGGCGGCGCGATCGCGATCGGGCACCCGTTCGGGATGACCGGACTGCGGATGGTCTCGACGCTGCTGAACGGCCTGCGCGAGCGCGACGAGACGCTCGGCATGGTGACGATGTGCGTCGGCGGCGGCCAGGGCCAGGCGATGCTGATCGAGCGCCTGGCCTAGGCCGGGGGCTCAGCCGCCGAAGTCCTCGTTCATCTGCGCGAGGCGGAATGAGTTGCCCGACGGGTCGCGAAATGCGCAGTCGCGTCCATAGGGCTGATCGTGCGGCTCCTCGGTGAGCGCGACGCCGCGGCTCTTGAGCTGCTCCACGTCGGTTTTGAGGTCCTCGGTGGTGAGAAACACCGTGCCGGCGAAGCCCTTCGCCATCAGGCTCTCGACCTGCGAGTGGGTGTCGGCGTCCATGACGGGAGCGCCCGGGATGGCCATCAGCGCGATTGCGACGTCCGGCTGAGCCGTCGGGCCAACGGTGACCCAGCGGAAGCCGCCGAGCTCGGGAAGGCTGACATCGGAGCGGACCTCCATCCCGAGGGTCTGCGTGTAGAACGTGACGGCTGCGTCCTGATCGTGGACCCAGAGCTGCGTGTTGGCGATCTTCATCTGTCGTCTCTCCTTCTGCGATCGGGGAGGAGCCACGCTAGTCCGCAACCGCGGCCTTGTCTTCTCCAAACGTGCTGCCTTGAGCGGCGCGGCCATGGAGCCGCTGTACGCAGAGCGGGACCAGCACGAGGTTGGCTGCCGGGGGAAGCTCGCCCGGTACTCGGTTGGCGTTCGGCCGTAGGTGTCGGCAAACGCCGAGGTGAACGAGCCGATCGACCGCAGCCCCACCGAGAGGCAGATCTCGGCGACCGAATGGTCGGTGATCCGCAGGAGGGCGGCGGCGCGCTCGAGCCGGCGCGAGCGCAGGTAGTGGTGCGGCGATTCGCCGAACGCCCGCTTGAACTCGCGGCTGAAATGGGCGCGGGACAGGCCGGCCGAGGCGGCGAGGTCGTCGACGTCGAGCGGCTCGAAGTAGCGCGAGTCGGCGAGGTCCTTGGCGCGGAGCAGGTGGCGCTCGGGCGGAACGAAGGCCATGACCGGGCGCTAGGCGGGCATCACGTAGGCGCCCGAAAGCGCCCGGACCTCCGCGTAGACGCGGTCGTCGCGGACCTCGTCGACGATCGGCTTGCGGACGCTGCCGAGTGCCCAGGCCTGCTGCGCCTCGGTCGACGACGCCTTGCCGTGCAGCTCGATCGCGGTGGCGCTGAAGTCGCGCACGAGGGTCTCGAAGACGAGATCCACGATCTCCGGCTCGACCTCGGCCAGCTCCGCCTGCTCGAGGATCAGCTGGCCGTACGGCAGCAGCGTGAAGAGCTGCGACAGCGACTGCTGGAAGTCGAGATCCACCGTCATCTGGTCGGGGGTCAGGCTGACGTTCTGGATCAGGTCGACGAGCGACTCGGCCTGCTCGCGAAAGCACGCAACGTTCGGCTGTGCGGCGAAGCGGTCGAACACCGGCCGCCAGTCGGGGAAGGTGATCTTGCTCAGGCCCCGGGTCGGGCCCTGGGCGAAGAGGAAGGCGTCATCGGCGGGATCGAGGCGGGTCGGGGTGCACCGAGCTCGTCGGTCCCGAACATGTAGCCGGGCAGGAACTTGAGGGTCAGTGCCCGGTTGACGTGGACGGTGCCCTCGAGTTTCGGCAACCCGTCGATGATGTTCTTGGCGCTCGCGAAGTAGCTGTCGCGCTCGAAGCCCTTGGCGGAGATCACCTCGGCGAGCAGGCGCACTATGCGCTCGCCCTCCGTGGTGACCTGCATCTTGTTGATCGGCGTATAGAGCAGGTAGCGGCGGTCCTCGCGGCTCGCGCTCCGCACGTAGTCGACGGCTCGAGCTCCGTAGAGCTTCGCCGCGACCAGCCGGCCGTACGCCTCGCAGAGGATCCGCCGTACCTGGCCGAACTCGGTCACCCGCTTGCCGAAGAGGACCCGGTTCTCGGCCTGGGTCACCGTCTCGTAGAAGCAATGCTCCGACATGCCGATCGCGCAGAACCCGAGGTTGAACTTGCCGACGTTGATCGTGTTGAGCGCCGCTTCGAACGCCTCCACGCCGGTGTGGAGCACGTCTTGAGGGCGCACCGGGTAGTCGTCGAGCTCGAAGGCGCTGACGTACATCTGCCCGCGCACGACGTTCGAGATCAGGTTGTAGGCCGGGTGCGAGCTGTCGGCGGCGAAGAAGACGTATCCCTCCGTGCCCTCGATGTCGGCTCGGCGGCCGAACACCGAGACCATCCCGGCCAGGTTGCCGTTGCCGATGTAGTACTTGCTCCCGCTGGCGCTGAAGCCCCCCTTCTCGTCCGCAGTCAGGACCATGTCGGTCGAGTAGATGTCGGCGCCGTGCTCGCGCTCGGAGAGGCCGAAGGCGAAGATCGCGCCGTCGGAGAGCAGCTCCGCCGCCCGGCTGCGGGCGGCGTCGTTGTCGCTCTGCCAGATCGGCCCGAGCCCGAGGATCGTCACCTGCCACGCGTACCAGTAAGGGAGCCCGTAGAAGCCGAGGATCTCGTTGAAGACGGCGTTACGCGCGGTGTCCCAGCGCTTGTCGGCATCGCCGCCGGCGTCGCGCGCCGGCGTGAGCAGCGTTGCGAGGGCCCGCTCGCACCCGAGGAACTCGATGAAGTCCGCGTACCAGTCGTCCTCGTAGACCTCGGCTGTGAGGCGCTCCTTGCCCTTCGCTTCGAACCAGTCGATGGTCGCCCGCATGAGGCGGGCGCTGGCGGGGTCGAGCTCGGCGGCGTCGTAGCTCGCGGGGTTGAAGAGGCGGCCGGTGGCTGTGATCGTCGTCATCGCGCCAATCCTCGCACGAATGCGAGGTGGCGCAGCGGACCTCAGCCCGCAGCCGTTCGCAATGCGGCCGCCCGCCGCGTCGTCTCCTTCCCGGACTTGTCGCTGCGAACGAGGTAGCGCGGGTCATCCTTCGATGCCGCCACGGGCTTGCCGTCGATCTCCGTGCGCTTCGTGAGGCGGCGGCGGACGGTTCCGCGAACCGTGCGGCCGCGGAAGTTCCACTCCACCTTGTCGCCGCGCTTGAACTGCTGCTCCATTGGTGTACCTCCGTCAGGGTGCCGGGCGCCGTCGCCTGCGAGCGGCGCGGTTGGGTCGGGCGCCGCAGGAGCCGTCCGTCAACTCCTCGGGATCGACCAGGAAGATGTCGTCGCCGATCGCCTTCCTCGCGTCCGCAAGCAGGGCGGCTGCGGCAGCGAGAGCGGCGGGGTCGTGGCCGTCGAGCGCCTCCGCGAGGGTGTCGCGCAAGAGCCGGTGCAGGACGTCGTCGAACGCCTCGGCGTCCGGCGCCGTGTTCGGGTAGCGCGCCATGTGGTCGACGATCAGCATGAGCTGGCCGGTGCTCTGCAGGAGCGAGCTGACGAACCGGTCGAGCGGGTGGGTGGCGTCGGTTGTGGTCATGCGAGGGTGGAGTGCCGAGCGGTCGCACTCTCTCCCTGCGGTGCGAGATCCGCCACGCCCCCGACACACATCCGCTACGTCCAGGTCTGGATCAGTCACCTCCGTCGCCTTACGGTGAGGTCACCGCAAGGCAACGCCATGGCACCGCTGAAGCAAAAGGGAGATCGCGCCGAGATCGAGGTCGCACACGACCTCGTCCGCCGCGGTTATCGAATCGCCATCCCATACGGCGAAGACTGGGACTTCGACCTGATCTTCCAACGACCTGGCAGCCAGGCCCTGGAGCGGGTCCAGGTGAAGCACGCAAGCTCAGATGGCGCGATCATTCCCGTCCGCTGCTGCTCTCAGTCCCTGACGAACGGCAGGGTGAGGCAGACCAAGATGTACACAGCGCGAACGATCGACTGGCTCGCCGTCTTCGACGCGCCTACGGATCGCTGCTTCTACATCCCGGCCTCAGAGCTGGGGACCGGACGGAAAATGATCCACCTGCGGGTTGCTCCAACCCGAAACTCTCAGGAGATCGGCATTCGTCACGCAGCCGACTATGAGCACCCGGAGCCCGCCGCGCAGCAAAACATCAAATACATGGAGCCAGCGGGGCTCGAACCCGCGGCCTCCCGGATGCAAACCGGACGCTCTCCCAACTGAGCTATGGCCCCAGGCGCCCAATTGTACGAGCGCTTTCGGGGACAATCCATCCGTGACCGGCATCGTCGAGCGCGAGGTGCTCCTGGCTCCGGATGTGATCGCCCGGGCCGCGAAGGCCGCCGCCGAACAGCCCGAGCAGCGCTGGATGCTCTCCCAACCGCGCGCGATCCGCCGCTCCTACGTCCGCGACGTGATCGACGCCGACGACGACGAGGCAGCGCAGCGCCGGTGGATGCTCCGGGCTCCTGACGACGTGCGCCGGAGCTACATCGACGTCGTCCTGCGCGCTGATGGGGACGGCCCCTCTCCCGAGATCCTCTGGATGCTGAGCCAGCCGGCCGAGGTGCGTGAGAGCTACGTCCGCCTCGTCCTCGACGCCGACGAGTCCGAGTACCGCCCCGACGTCGTGTGGATGCTGCGCCAGCCCGACTCCGTGCGCGAGAGCTACATCGAGTCGGTCGTCCGCGCGCCCCGGGTCGAGTAGGTTCCGCGGATGACCGAAGAGCTGGTCGGACGCGCCGCCGACCTCCCGCCAGGGTCCGTCGTCGCCGCCGGCGGCTGGGCCGTGCTCAACGTCGACGGACGCCGCTACGCCGTCTCACGCCACTGCCGCCATCTGCGCGCCGACCTCTCAGGCGGCGAGATCAATGCCGACGGCTGCCTCGTCTGCCCGTGGCACCACGCCGAGTACGACCCTTCGACCGGCCGCATGACGAAGGGGCCGCAGGGAGGCTTCGAGAAGGTCCCCGGCCTCGGCACGATCTTCAAGGGGCTGACCAAGGTCGCCCCGCTCGGCACGGCGAAGGTGATCGAGCGTGACGGCAACGTCTACGTCGACGCCTGATCGGGCCCGAGCACCGCGACGATGATGATCCGCACCGCCTCGTCCACGACCTGGTCGACCCTGTCCTCCCAGTCCTCCGTGGCCGTCCACGTGTTGATCAGACCGTTGATCGCCCCGACGATGGCGACGGCCGTCAGTTCGTAGTCCCGCTCCGGGATCACGCCGCTCTCCATCAGCCTCGCTGTCTCGAGCCGAAGCACCCCGGCGAAGCGATCGATCGCCGTATTGCGCGCGGCCTCCGCCCGCGGGCTCACCCCCACCGTCTCGACCAGCGCGATCCTCGCCCACCGCCGATCGCCCGTCATCACCGTGAAGTAGGCACGTACGCCGGCCGCCGCCCGTGCCGGCAGATCGTCCGGATCGATGTCGGCGATCGCCTCCCCCACCGCGGCGAGCGCCCGCGCGTTGAGGTCGTCGTGGAGCTCGACCAGCAGGTCCTCGCGGGTCGGGAACTCCTCGTAGAAGTTGCGGGTCGAGATCCCGGCGGCGGAGCAGAGCTGCTCGATCGACGTCGCCCGGTAGCCGTGATTGCCGAAGGCGTCGACGGCGGCCTCGAGCAGCCGCCCGCGCCGCTCGGCTCGCCGCTCCGACTTCGTCTTGTCCGCGTACCTGCGCTCCATCGCGCACCCAAGTTAGAGGATTCGCCGGCTAGTGGTCAGAGGCCTTTTCAAATATCTGGATCTGTGCTAGCGTGCCGCAACGCAGAAGCGGTCAGCGTTCTGACCACTATTTTCCGGCCCCCAGGAGGAATCATGACCAAACGCCTGCTTGGCCTCGGCGCGCTCGCCGCGCGCCGCCGCCTTCCTCGTCCCCGCCTCCGCCGCCGCTCAGACCCCCGGCTGCACGCTCTCCGGCTCGGGCACGACGGTCAACCGCGACCTCGGCGCCCGCAGCTACGAGCTCCACGTCCCGGCCAACCTGAGCGGATCCGAGGTCCCGCTCCTCCTCAGCCTGCATGGCTTCGGCAGCACCGGCACCCAGGACGAGCTCTTCACCGGCTGGAGCGGCTTCGCCGACAGCCACAACTTCATCGTCGCCTACCCGAACGGGCGCCCCGACGTCGGCACCGGCGCGTGGGACCCCTACATCGAGGGCTCTCCGGACGTCCCCTTCCTCCGCGAGGTCGTCGCCGACATCTCGGCCGACTACTGCATCGACACTGACCGCGTCCACGCGGACGGCTGGTCAAACGGCGCCGTGATGAGCCAGCGGGCCGCGTGCGACGCGGCCGACACGTTCGCGTCGGTGACCTCCTACGCCGGCGGCACGCCGGCGCTCGCGGGCGCCGCCCCGGCGGGCTGCGATCCGAGTCGCCCGATCTCGGTCGGCCTGATCGTCGGGCAGTTCGACTTCACTTTTGCCGGTCTGTCGCAGAATGCCTCAGAGTGGCGGGACTACAACTCATGCTCCGCCTCGGCAACGCGCACCAACGACCAGTACGGCTACACCGACCACTACGGCTGCGCGGCCGGCACGCAGCTGATGACGCGCGTCGTCGGCGTCACCTCCCACAACTGGCCGACCGGCGCTCGCGGCGCCGACCAGCGCGACCGGATGTGGTCCTTCCTGAGCGCGAACCCGCGGCCCTGACCGGAACCTCGCAAGCGCATCGGGCGAACGCCGCGGCCCTTGTGGCCGCGGCGTTCCTCGCGTTCCAGGCGGCGCCCGCGGCCGCGGCCGACACCGTCCACGTTCGCGCCGGCGCGAAGCCGGGCGGGGACGGCTCGCGCGCGAAACCGCTCGACTCCCTCGCCGCGGTCGAGGCCCGATCTCGGCCCGGGGAGACGATCGTTGTCCTGCGAGCGGCGACGCCGCTCGACGGCGGCATCGCGCTGAAGCGCGGGCAGCAACTGATCGGAGCGGGCCCGCCGGTCACCGCCGCGCGGCGGCGACACCTTGCCCCGCTGATCACCAACAGCTCGGGCACCAGGCTGGACGGCGACGCCGTACGCCTCGCGAACGGCGCCACGGTCTCCAACCTGCGCATCGTCGGCGCCTCCCGTGGCGCGATCTACGGCGACGGCGTCACCGACGTGGCGGTCGAGCGCAACGACGTCTCGGGCCAGAACGCATCCTGCACCGAGGGCTTCCACATCCCGCCGTTCGTCGCTCCCACCAACGTGCCCGGAATCGGCGTCCCCATCCCGGAGGGCCTGATCAACGGCTGGGCGGCGATCATGCTCGACGCCGACTCGGGCCGCGGCCGTGTCCTGATCCGCCGCAACCATGTCCACGACGCCGAGTGCGGCGACGGCATCGACCTGCGGATCTCGGGCGACGCCCGCTACCGGGCGGAAATTCGCCGCAACCGCGTCGAGCAACTGCGAGAGGGGCCGGACTTCCAATCGCTGCTCGCGATCGGGCTGCAGACACATGACATCGCCCGCTTGCGGGCGGACGTGGTCGGCAACACCCAGACCGCGCTCGGCAACGGGGCCGCCGACAGCGAGGGCGTCTTCGTCAACCCGGTCGACGCCTCGACGCTGGATGTGACCGTGAAACGCAACCGCTACACCAACCCGGACAACCTCGGCGGCTTCTCCGCCAACGGGATGGAGATGGTCAGCATGGGCGACGGCGCCACGGGTCGGATGGTCATCCGCGATTCGAGCTTCACCGGCTCCCCGGGTGACGTGATCGAGGAGGGCGGCCTGGGAACGAATGCGACGCTCGAGCTCCGCCTCATCGACGTCTTCGTCGGCGAGTCGGCGGGCATCGGCAACACCGGCGCGCTCCCGTTCAACAACGGCGACTGCGTGCTCGCCGGCAGCCTCGGCGCCGGCAACGCGATCCGCCTCTCGCTGAAGCGGACGACGCTCGCGAACTGCTCCAACAACGGCCTCTCCGTCGGCAGCAACGTCACCAACGGCTCGGGTCCGTCGCGGGCGATCGACGTCAGCGTCGAGGACAGCACGATCACCGGCAACCGGGGCGCGAACCTCGGCATCCGTAACTTCACCGCGCTCGACCGCCTTGCGGTCCGGATCCAGAACACCGAGTTCAGCGGCGCGCACCGCGCCGGCTCGGGCTTCGCCAACGTCGAGGCGGAGGACCTGGGAACGACGGGCTCGAGCGCGATCGACCTCGGCGGAGGCCCGCTCGGCAGCGCCGGTGGCAACTGCATCACGGGCCCCGGCATGGCGGCCTCGGCGGTCGGATACACGATGTATGCAGCCGGCAACTGGTGGGGCGACCCGGGGGGCCCGCGGCCGGGCTCCGTGCTCGGCAGCGTCGCCGGCGACCCGTCCCTGGGCGCGCCGCCGGCGAGCTGCTGAGCGTTCCCCCACCCGTCGTGGTTCAGCCTCCCGTCGAGCCCAGCACCGCCGAGAACCCGTAGGGGGCCTGCGCGGTCCCGCTGCAGGTGTTCTCGGTCGTCGTGCGCGGGCCCGGACACGGCTGATCGCGATTGGATGACCAAATCGCCAGGCGGCCGAGCTCATTTTGAACCGCAAAGTCGGCGAGCTTCTGAGCGTCGGCGATCGTGAAGATCTCCGCCGGGTTGTCGTTGATGCCGATCATCGGCGTCACCCCGACCATCCGCCAGAGCTCGGCATCGGACCGCTGCGGGTAGATCACCGCGAGTTGCGCGTGCAGGCTCTGCGCCGCCTGCACCGCGTAGTCGCCCATCTTGCCCGGACCCAGTGGCAGCGACGGGTCGAAGTAGTCCATTGCCATCACGTTGACGACATCCACGTCGACCCCGTTGTCGCCCGCCGCGCGCACCACCCCAAGGCCGTTGCTCGTGAGGCCGGTCGGCATCACCGGCAACGTCAGCGAAATCCGGACTGGCTTGCCGGCCGCGGCATTCGCCTGCTGGACCTGAGCGATCGCCTGCATGCGCCGCTCGAGCGAGACCGCGTCGGACTGGTCCGCGCCCTCGATGTCGAAGTCGAGGCTGCGCACTCCATAGCGGTCGATCACCGACTGGTACTGGGCGGCCAGCGACGAGACGGTCGTGCAGGTCCGCGCTAGCTCCTGGTTGGCGGCGCCGCCGAAGGAGATGATGGGCTCGGCGCCGGCGGCCCGCGCTTCGTCGATCGAGTGCGTGGCGTCGAACCACTCGTCGGAGTGACCGATGCCGTAGAACCCTCCCCAGGAAGCCTCGCAGGCCGCCCCGGAAACGATGAAGCCAAGGCTTACGGAGCGCACCCCGCTGGCGGCGACGTAGTCGCCCACGGACTCCTTCGACTGGAGCGTCATGTCGTGATACGGCGCGAACTCGATGCTTCCTGGTGGCGGCGTCGACGACGACCGAGTCCGCACGCCGAGCCAGCTTGACATCGGCGATCGGTTCCCGGCGGCGTCCGCAGCGCGGACCCTGAACCGGTAGCGGATGCCGGGGTTGAGCCCGAAGACGGTGTGGCTGCTTCCGGGAGCGTCCGCAACCTTCTGGGCACCGCGATAGAGCTCGTACCGGGCGACACCGACGTTGTCCCTGGAGGGCTGCCATGCCAGTCGAATCGAGGTCGCGCCGACTTCAACCGCCTCCAACCCGGTCGGCACACTGGGCCGCCTGGTGTCCGGCGGCAGATGTGCTGAGCCGTCGCACGGCTGCCCGTTCAGCCTGCAGGTGCGCGGTGCTTCGAACGAGCCGGAGTATGTGCCCTCGAGACCGAACCGAACCGAACCGCCGGCGGGAATGCTCCGCGTCCAGTCCTCCGGGATGATCGTGTGGTGCCCGGCGGCCGCGCTTGACTTGGCCGACCAGACGTTGGTCAGGGCCATCCCGGGAGCGAGGTCGAACTCGACCTTCCAGTCGCTGAGCGCGGCGGCGCCGTTGTTGCTCACGGCGTACTCGCCGACAAAGCCGCTACCCCAGTCGGCGGTCTTCGTGAAGGTCGCGGTGTCCGAGGCCGCCTCGGCCGCCACTGGTAGGGCGGCGGTCGAGAAGAGGATTGCGGCGATGGCGGGCGCACACTTGAGTCTCATGCCGGCCTACATCGGCCGGAATCGCACCCCCGCCCCTAATTTGTTCCTAAGACAGCACGGTCTCGTCGTCCACCGCCGCCGGGAGCTATATGCGAGGATCGCGATGAAGCGCGAGCGAAGGAGAGGGACATGAGCGAGTCGGAGACCGAAGAGGCAGTCGGCGATCGCGCGGAGACGGACAAGTCGCCCGAGGCGGTGGAGGAGGCGAGCGAGGAAGCGGCGGCGACGGGACAGTCGAAGCCGGGCCAGCGCGCCGAGGTTTCGAACCTCGACATCGTCCGGCACTACTTCGACTACGCGGCCGATCACATGGGGCTCGCCGAGGACCTGCGGGTCGTCTTCTGGACGCCCTACCGCGAGGTCACCGTGCAGATCCCGGTGAAGCTCTCCGACGGCAAGACCCACGTCTACTCCGGCTACCGCATCCAGCACAACGGCGCGCGCGGCCCGTACAAGGGCGGCGTCCGCTTCCATCCCGAGGTAGACGTCGACGAGGTCCGCGCCCTCGCGTCGCTGATGACCTGGAAGACCGCCGTCGCCGGGATCCCGTTCGGCGGCGCGAAGGGCGGCGTCAACTGCCCGGCCGCCGACCTGAAGCAATCGGAGCTGCAGACGATCGCGCGCTCGTTCATGGACAAGATCGAGAAGGTCCTCGGCCCGACCCGCGACATCCCGGCGCCCGATGTGAACACGAATGCACAGACGATGGCGTGGTTCATGGACGAGTACGGGAAGCTCCATGGCCACACCCCCGCGATCTGCACCGGCAAACCGATCGCGCTCGAGGGCTCGCTCGGCCGCGAGGCGGCGACCGGCCGGGGCTGCGTCTACATGTTCCGCGAGGCGGCGCCGGCGCTGGGCCTGAGCCCGGCCGACACCACCTTCGTCGTCCAGGGCTACGGGAACGTCGGCTCCTGGGCGGCGCGGATCATGCAGCAGCTCGGCTCGAAGATGGTCGCCGCATCCGACGCGCACGGCGCGATCCGCGCGGATCAGGGGATCGACGCGAACGCGCTTCAGACCCACATCGCCGACGGCGGCGTGATCACTGAGTTCCCGGGAGTCGACACGATCGACCCCGACGACCTGCTCGCGGTGCCTTGCGATGTCTTCATCCCTGCGGCCCTCGGCGGGATGATCCACGAGCACAACGCGGACCGGATGGAGTGCAAGATGCTGGTCGAGGGCGCGAACAGCCCAACCACGCCCGCCGCCGATCAGATTCTCCGGGACAAGGGCGTCTATGTGATCCCCGACGTGATGGCGAACGCCGGCGGCGTCGTCGTCTCCTACTTCGAGTGGGTGCAGAACCTGCAGCACTTCCGCTGGGAGGAGCGCGAGGTCAACGACAAGCTCGGCACGATCATGCGCCGCGCCTATCGCGAAGTCTCCTCCCGGGCAAAGGAGGAGGGGCTCGACCTGCGCGAGGCCGCCTACGTGGTCGGGATCGAGCGCGTCGTCGAAGCGGCTCGCGCGCGCGGCTACATCCAGGACTGACCCGGGGCGGATCAGCCGCCCGGGCGTGGCGGCACGATCCAGCGGCGGCGCACCTTCCCGTTGCGCACGGCGACGATCTGATCGAAGTTGACGATCGCGGGCTCGAGCTGGTGCGGGCGATAGAGAACGTAATCGCCAAGGCCGATCGACCCCTTCGGGATCACGAGCGCGTCCGGTCCTCCGGAGAGCGCGTCCGACTCGACCCCATCCGGCCGGACGATCTCGTCCGGGGGTCCCATCGCCTGGACGATGATCTCCTCCTGGGTCGCCCCGGGCACGGTCGTCCCGGTGACCGGAACCGACGGGTGGTCGCTGGTCACCCTGCGGACCGCGCCGGCGAAGGTGAGCGCGTAGGCGAGCCCGTCCTGGTCGAAGCCGGTGTCGAGGTAGCGCGCGCGCATGAACGCGGACCCGGGGCTGATCTCGTTGATCGGCCCGCCGACCCAGTTGTGGTAGTTCGAGCTCCCGGGACCGTTGCGGACCAAGGTCCTCTCGTCGTAGAGGCCGGCACCGAGCCCGGCGAGCTCAGCGAGGCGGAGGCGGAAGATCACCTGAGCCTGGGCGGCAACGGCCGCCCGGTAAGCATCGTTGCCATCGAGGGTCGCGTGGCCGTCGTAGCCGATCACGGCGCTGAGCTGGAGGCGATCGCGATTCACGCGCAGAATCGCGAGGCAGTCGGCGAGCTCGGTCCGGTCGCTGATCCCGCCGCGGCCCATGCCGACATCGAGCTCGAGCGCCACCTCGATCGGCAGCGGGCGAGGTGAGTTGCGCGCGAGCCGCGCGAGCTCCCGCATCAACGGGACGGAGTCGATCAGGATCCGCATGCGGTGGCGGCGCTGCTTCGGCGGCGGCTTCTTGCGCAAGTAGCCGGCGAGCTCTCCGTACGTGGGAGCCCATCCGGTCATCAGGTCGGTGTTGCGAGGACTGGCGGCGACGACCGCATCGGCCTCACGCAACGCGAAGATCAAGCCGAGCGGCCTTGCCAGGCTGCGCATGACGTAGCCGCAGAGCTCCGGGCTGCGAAACGACTTCAGCGCCGGCCGCACATCCCACCCCTGACCGGCCGCGAACGCGCGGATCGTTGCCAGGTTGGCGTCGAGCGCGGCTAGATCCAGGATCAGGATCGGCGACCCCTTGCCCTCGCGCCTGGCGAGCTCGTGGAGCGCGTCGAGCGACATCACCGCCCCGCCGGACCCGAGCGGTGGCTTGGGTCGCTCGGCTCTCGCGAGCGATTCCGTCGGTTCTCCGAGTGCCCCAGCGCCGGCCGCGGCGGCGGCTGCGCCGAGAAAGTGGCGGCGCCGCATCGTTCCCGGTTTAGGTTCGTCCATCCCCCGATACCCCGGGGATGACTCTATCGCTCAGAAGTCGAAGTCCTTCGGCTCGCCCTGCTCGAACCAGAGCTCGTCGTCGTCGGGGTTCTCGCGCAGGAACTCGGGCGTCTCCTCGAGCACGTCCTCGCCCTCCTCCTCCGAGCCAATGGCCTGCTCAGGCTCCTTGGCCGCGTCGGAGCCCTCGGCGGGCTCGGCTGGCGCACTCTCGGCCGGCGGCGGCTCTTCCTCGACGACCTCGGCCTCGTCGATCGCGCCCTCGAAGTGGTGCTCGACCGTGTCCAGAGACTCGATCGGAGCCTCGGGCGGCTCGGTCTGCTGGACCTCCCCCTGGAGGGGCTGTTCGTCCGTAGACGGTGAGGACTCACCGAGCAGGTCGGCGTCCTCGCCGTCGGACTCGACCACCTCGCCGGCCGCCTCCTCGAGATCGAGGTCGAGCTCGAGATCGAGGTCGCCGGGTGCGTCGTCGGCCGCGGGCGCGGGGTCGGCGACTCCGGCGGGCTCCTCCCCGACCGGGCCGGGAGCGGTTTCTGCGGCCGGGGCCGGAACCTCCGCGGCGGGAGGCGCAGCCTCGGCGGCCGCTTCGGAGAGCTCGGTCTCGAGCGGGGGCTCCTCCGTGACCTCCTCTGCCGTCGCGTCGAAGAAGCTCGGGGCAGCATCCTCCTCAGCGAGTGCGGCGGGCGCGTCAGCGTCGAACTCGCTCGTCGCCCCGCCCTCGACCGCCTGCTCCTGACTCTCGGGGAAGTCGGGGTCGCCGGGTCGGCTCGGGGGGCCGAACGCCTCGTCCTCGAGACGACGGATCTCGTCCTCCTCACCGCCGAGGCGGCGCTTCAGGTCGAGGTGCTCTCGGATCGCATCGTCGAGAATTCCCATAGGTCGAGTCCTCGAAGCGTGAAGACTACTGCGCGTCCGTTCGCCACCCCGTGCCGTTTCCCTTCGCCACCATCACCCTGTTCTTACCCGCTCGCTTCGCTTCGTAAAGAGCTCCGTCCGCTGCGGCGATCAGCTCGCTGACCCCGCGACCCACCGCCGGCATCGTCGCGGCGCCGAAGCTGGCGGTAACCGTGATCTCCCCGTCGCCGTCGACGAGCGGTACCGGCTCCGCCGCGATCGCCGCCCTGATCCGCTCGCCGAGCTCGGACGCGCCCTCGGCGCCGGTCTCAGGCAGGGCGACCACGAACTCCTCCCCGCCGTAGCGGGCCGGCTCGTCGATGCCACGCGATTCGGCGCCGAGGACCTTGCCGATCGTGCGTAGGACCGCGTCGCCCTGCAGGTGGCCGTAGGTGTCGTTGACCTGCTTGAAGTCGTCGATGTCGAGGATCAGCAGGGAGAGGTCGTGGCCGAAGCGCGCGGCACGCGCGGCCTCCTTCGCGATCGAGTCGCGGAACGCACGGTTGTTCGGCAGCCCTGTGAGCTCATCGGTCACCGCCTGCTCGCTGACCATCTCGTGCAGGGCGACGTTCTCGACCGATGCCCCGGCCTGCCCGACCAGGTAGTAGAAGACATCCGCCTCGGAGGTCGAGAAGGCCCGCCCGGCTCGGGCGACAGTCATCGCTCCGACGGGATCGCCCTCGGCCCCCATCCGGCCCAGCGGCGCCGAGAGCGCGAACGTCCCCTCGCGATCTCCCCTCATCCCCTGGCCGCCGCGGAGCGCCGCTCGCTCGACCTCGAGCGCCACGTCGCGCATCTCGTCGGTCGCGGTCCCGGTCTCCGCCTCGGCCCCGTCGCGGCCGCTGAGCGCGACGATCCCGTACTCGGCATCGCAGGCACCGACGGTGGTCTCGATCAAAACTTCGAGCAGCGCCTCGCGATCGAGGCCCGACGCGAACGCCTCGCCGATCCGGTTTACGGACGACTCGATCTCGACCCGCTGGCGCTTGAGCTGGTCCATCTGCGCCGAGAGGCGGTCGCGCATCTCGTTGAACTCGGTCGCGAGCCCGGCCATCTCGTCGTCGCCGACCACCGGGACCGAGCCGCTGAAGTCGCCGTCGCCGATCCGCCGGGCGGCCGCGAGCATCGAGCCAATCTGGCTCTGCAGGGTGCGGGTCACGACCCAGGCGGCGAAGAGGGCGATCAGGATGAACGCGAGCACCGCCACGGCGATCCCCGGCCGCGAGGCGAGAAAGCCGCCTGAGTCCGCCGGCGATCCCAGCACCAGGGCAACGCCGCCGGATCCCGGCAGCTCGACCGCCGCGAGCCGGATCTCCCCGTCGCCGACGGCCGCGTCGGTCGTCTCCCCAGCGTTCGGGATCTCGGCGGGGTCGACCTCGAGGGCTCCCGTCACCTCGTCGTCGGGCAGCACCAGCGCGGCACGCTCGCCGGTCAGCTCCGCGACCTCGCCCAGGTACTCCTCGGCGGTGGTCACCGAGATCACCAGGCGCCCGACCGCGGCTCCGCTCGGGCGCTCGAGCCTGAAGGTCGCCTCGGCGAACGGGGGCTCGCCCGCGATCGAAGCGAGGACCCGGCCGTCCGGGTCCGTGAACACCATCGTCTCCGCGCCGCGGCTCTCGGCGAGCTCCTCCGCCCTTCTCGCTGCAGCCTCGTCATCCCCCGAGGCGAGTGCGCCGCGGACGTCCCGGTCCTCGATGATCTCCGTCCCGACCTCGCGCGCGTCGCGCTGAGCGGCCTCGAAACGCGACTGCCCGAGCTCGAGGTCCTCTGCGAGGGCCGCGTCGGTCTTGCCGCTCGCCGAATCGTCCGCGACCTCGCTGACGAGGAGCGCGACGACGATCATCGGCGCGACGACGATGAGGAGGAAGAACAGCGCCAGGCGCCGGCGGAAGCTCACTGCACCAGGTTAGATCGGCGTCACCACCCTCCCGGCTTGAACAAATCACGTGCAAGCGCGATGCCCGTGGCCCCCACGGAGCGGCGCTAACATTGCCCCTCGGTCCCGGGGCTATAGCTCAGTTGGGAGAGCGCCTGGTTCGCAATCAGGAGGTCGGCGGTTCGAGCCCGCCTAGCTCCATCGGGGAATGACCTGCAGCTGTGCAGGTTTTCCGAGTTACTTCGCTTGTCGGCGAACCAGCCTCGCCGCCGGCCAGTGCCCGTTGGCCCTTTCGCGCCACCGGCACGCCCGTCGCAGACGTATCGCTTCGCATGGCGACATCGCGAGATACTGCGCTGGCGATGTCGAAGAAGAACGTGGAGATCATTCGCGCCTGCTACCGCGACTTGAACCGATTCGGCGAGCCCGGCCCTGAGCACTTCGCTCCGGGTGCGAAATTCGACGCGTCAAGGTTCGCGGGCTTCGGCAGCTACCGCGGCCGCGAGGAGTTTCTCGCTGTGTGGCGTCCCTATCGGGAGACGTTCGACGATTGGCAGATAACGGCTGAGGAGTTGATCGAGGGCCGCCGCGGACACGTCTTCGCGGCTGCCCCGGAACGCGGCCGGATCAAGGCCTCAGGTGGTGAGGTCTCCAATCGGTTCTTCCACGTGTGGGAGCTCGATGCGGGCAAGATCGTGGCCTGGACGGTCTTCACCGAGCGCTCAGACGCTCTCGAAGCCGCCGGCCTGCCGGAGTAGCGGGCGACGCCTTGCCGCTTCACGCTCCGCACACCGCAGCCTGAAGCGACGGGTGCCACGCGTGGTGTACAGGCGTTAGGACCTTGCGCCGGAAAAGAGACGTTTGTCGTCCAAAGCGCTAGTTCTTCAAGCCGGCGGCCTCAAGCGCCTGGTCTTTGTCGCCGTAGTCCCGGTAGCGCCACAGGAGCCCATCGCGATACTCGCTGACAGACGCAGTCAGTACCTCGGTGTCGATCTTGCTGCCGCGGCCGCGAATGCGAATCGAACCGATTGCGACCACACAATTGCCGCAGTCACGAACATCGGCCAGGTCGACGTTGAAGACCTCGAAGGTTTCGGTCGTATCCAACAGGAAGCGCTTCAACCCGTCGCGCCCGGCAAAGGCACCTTCAGTGGCGGTCCGTAGTGGTTCGAAGACCACGTCTGGATGGGCGATCCGGAGCGCGGCGTCTATGTCGCCGTGGTTGACAGCGTCGACGAACTCCTGGCCGACCTCAACATCTCGCTGCGCCATCCTCGACCCAGTATCTCGCTACGGGAAAACATGCGCTTCCCATGCGAAGCGATGCTTCTGCCAACGTGGGTCGGGCATTAACCGCGTTCTAGTGCCCAAATCGACCGACGTCCACGGGTATCCGCAGATGTCCGTGCGTCATCGCATCCTGATGCAGCCGATACGACTCCGCTTGACCAAGCCGAGTACGGGCCTCGATGGGCCCGGCGCCGTCCCGCTTCGCAATCAGGAGGTCGGCGGTTCGAGCCCGCCTAGCTCCATCTCATCGGAGTCGCACGCCGCTGCTTCGGCGATCTCAGTCCCGAGGTTCGGACCTTAGCTGGCGCTCGCGCTGGTCGACTCTGATGCCCGTGACGATCAGCCCGCAGGCCAGGGCGACGAGCGTGGTGATGAAAGTGCCGAACACGAAAAGACCGATCACTGTTTCGGTCCTTCCCTGGACGGAAGAATCAGAGCACCTAGGGCGAGGATCGAGGGCACCCAAAGCCCGACGAAGATGCCGTGCTCGCGATCGTCGAAGAAGTACAGCGTGACGGATGCAAGGAAAGACAGGAAGGCCGCCGCCAGAATCAGGGCTCGCGCCCTTTCGGTGTAGCTCTTAGGCATGGCGAGCATTTTACTGCGGCACCCGGTGCCGGCCTGCCTGCTCGGGCAAGAGCGAGCGGCACTTCGGCCTGAGCCGTCCCTACGCCTCGTGTGAGGATGCTCTCGAAGCCGCAGAGCCCTCACGAGAGCGCTCGGACGACCGTGGTAATACGCACTGGCGCCTGAAGTCAGCGCCCCGACCGCAGCGGGCACCGGCCGCGTTCTCGTGCCCAGATCCGCACACGTCCCCGTATATCGGCGGGTATCGGACCCCGCAATCGACGCCTATCCGTGCCTGAGAGCACCCGATTCGCAATCAGGAGGTCGGCGGTTCGAGCCCGCCTAGCTCCATCTCGGGCGAGGACTACGGCGGGTGACGGAGCGGACCCGATCTCGCCGCTGTCGCACGGGGCGCCCGACCCCGACCATCGTCAGAGCTCGTGGTGCTACGCGGATGCGGCGGCCTCGAGCACGGCTCGGGCCCATTCCTGCGGCCGGTCGCGATGAAGCATGTGCGCTCCGCCGTCGATACCGGCGACGCGCGTCTGCGGCAGCAGACGTTGCACTCGCTTGATCGCACGCGGGAACACGGGATCGCTGAGCGATCCCTCAATGCAAGTCAGCGGGCAGGTGACACCCCGCACGACCCGTGATGAGGGCGCGGGCCGCATCAGTTGGTCCATCTCGCGGATGGTCGACGGCGCGTGGGCCAGCATCCCCTCCTGCTCGTCGGGCGGGAGGCGGTCGAAGCCGCTGCCGCCGGTGGTGTACGCGTTCGCCCAGCGATACATGGCGGCGGCAGCTCCGCGCTGGTCGCGACGTGCTCGCGCGGCGAGCATCCGGGCGGACATCCGGAGCATCGCGGCGGACGGGCCGAGCGCCAGATGAAATGCGGGCTCGACAAGGACGAGGGATCGGACGAGGGCGGGCCGACTCGCGGCGAGGTCTAAGGAGATCGCGCCGCCGCCGCTCCAGCCGACGACGACCGCCGGTGTGGCGCCGACGTGTTCGAGCAGCGCGGCGGCGTCGAGAGCGTGCTGGTGCGCATTGGCGGCCCGCTCCCCCTGCGACAGTCCGAAGCCGCGGCGGTCATAGACGATGACCCGGTGGGAGGCGGCGAGCAACGCCGGTACTTCGCCCCAGATCGCCGAATACGCCCCGGTTCCGTGGACGAGCAACAGGGGATCGCCGCTGCCCAACTCCGTGTAGTGCAGGTCGACGCCGTCGATCGCCAGGCTCGTCATCCGGGGCGACTCTACATCCGCGTGAACCAGGTCGGCCGGTGCCGAGAATCACGAATCGCAACGGTGCCTGCGGCCGTCGCGGGGACCGAGGTCGGCTCGACGCTCTTACCGGTGATCGTGACCGTGCGGGCGCGCGGCGAGTTCCCGATGGCGCACGTCAATCTCGGCGCCCGTAACGAGCACAGCCTGGCCAAGCACGTCCTCGAGCGCCGCTGACCAGCTGCGCCAATAGGTCCGGTCGTCGTCCTCCTCGATCCGCGCGATCAGCGCCTGGCGGAAGGTCTCCCAGTCGCAAGCACCCGAACGGCAGAGGGCGATCGTGATCCCGAACACCCGGCGCTCCCAGGGCGCCGCGAGGACGATCTCGCCGTTGTCGCGTGGGGGCGAGACCGATCCTTCGAGGTCGGCGTCGATCGAAGCCTGATCAGACATCGGCGTCGGCTCGCGCCAGCGGCCGCCCCACCCCGATCATCGCGTCACGGGTTACGAGCGCCGCGAGAGTCTCCGCGTCGAGGTCATCCGTGTCCTCGGGTCGCTCCGGGATCACCAGATACCGCGCCTCGGCCGAGCTGTCCCACACCCTGATCCGGACCTCGCCCGGCACTTCGAGCCCCATCTCGCTCAGGACCTTGCGCGGCTCGGCAACCATCCGCGAGCGGTATTCGGCCGACTTGTACCAGGCGGGCGGGAGACCGAGAACGGGCCACGGGTAACAGGAGCAGAGGGTGCAGACGACGACGTTGTGCACCTCGGACTTGTTCTCCACCGCGACGACCATCTGGCCCTCCGGACCGCCGAAGCCGAACTCGGCGATCGCCTTGGTGGCGTCGGCGAGCAGCCGCTCCCGAAATTCCGGATCGGTCCAGGCCCGGGCGACGACCCTGGCCCCGTTCATCGGTCCGACGCTCGTCTCGTAGTGCTCGATCACCTTCTCGACGACGTCGGGATCGATCAGGCCCTTCTCGAGCAGGAGCGCTTCGACCGCCTCGACCCGCACCGCGGAGTCGTCGACCTCGTGACTCACCGAGGCTCCAGATAGGGCTCGAAGAGATCGACCCGGATCTCAGTGTCCGGCTCGGCGTCGGCACCCCAGAGATCGCTGCCCTCGAACCCGACGGTGTAGAGATGCTGTGGGCGTACCCGGCGGCCGACCGAGTGGGCGTCGGGAAACAGGGTCGACTTCAGATACGCGGTCACGACTCCCGGCTTCCCGGTGACGTACCCGGGCTGCCGCGTGTGGCCGGGCGCCTGCGCAGGGCGCACTCGCACCCGGTCCCCGACCGCAAACCTCGGCCGGGTCAGAGCTGGGCGGGCCGTACCGATCACGCGCGGGAATACGTGAGCGACGAGGAAGCGCGGGAATCGCGGCCGTGCCATCAATCGCAGCACACGGGACGTCGCCGCCACTCGCACCGCCGACACGCGTCTGCCGGCGGGCTCCACGCGCGAGCGCGCAACCCGGCCGTCGACCTCGTCCACGTCGAGGAACCCGCGTCGGAGCAGCTCGCCTTCGAGCCCGCCCAGCCAGCGGCGGTAGTAGCTCGACATGTAGACCTCCCGCGGCAATCGCTCGATCGCGTATCGCGCGGCGTCGATGTTGGGCCCGAGGAGAGACTGCACGAACAGGGTGATCCCGAAGACCCGGGCCTCCCACCGGTGATGGAATGCGGGCTCGCGCGGCGAGTGATCGATCGGCCCGAAGAACTCCCGCCGGCCGCCCATGTCCGTCCATGCCCGCACCCCCGTGAAGCTAACGCACTTGACCCCTCCCACCCGCCGATCGCTGCACCGGTCCTGATCTGTGTGCTCGCTCCGCAAAGCTCGGAGCAAATCCTCTCCGGGCTCCGCCGTGGCCTCGACCGCCACGGCCGTGCGATCGCGACCGTGGTCTTCGCGGTGATCGGTGCCTTCCTGCTGGTCCGGGGCATTACCCGCCTCTGACTCACCACGTCCCCGGCGCCGGTCTCCGGGTTCGTCATCCTCGCCGTCCACGTGCGCTGAGCGGCGAGACCGAGCTCACGCGGCGTGTGATCGATCGGGCGAAGAACTCCCGTCGGCTGCCCATGTCGGTCCATGCCCGCACCACGGCGAACCTGGCCCACTTGACTTCTCCCAGACAGGTGCTTGCATTGCGCTCGATGGGCGGCAATTCGGTTCGCCCCGGGGGAGGTACTCAATGTCCAAGCCGTCCAGGAATCGGCGTCCGTCGGCGCCGCTCGTGATCTCTGTCATCGCGCTGTTCGTCTCCTTGGGCGGAGCGGGCTACGCCGCCACGGGCGGGAACTTCATCCTCGGTCAGTCGAACTCGGCATCGAACACCACATCGCTGGCGGCCCCCGTCGCCAACGAGGGGCTCAAGGTGCGAAACGTCTCCACGACCGACGGTGCCACGGCGCTGGGACTCGAGGTCCGCGCCGGCCATGCGCCGATGACGGTCAACTCGGGCACGAAGGTGGTCAACCTCAACGCCGATCGCGTCGACGGCATCGACTCCGGAGCTTTCCTGCAGAAGGGCGTCGCGCAATCGGCAAACGTGTCGGGCGCCGGAGGAGTCGTCGATGTGAACAACACGGGCGCCACCAACGGCGTTCAAGCGACCACCGCAAGCGTGTCGGCGAGCGGCGTCTACGGCGAGAACACGAGCGGCGGCGGGCACGGCGTCGCCGGGCGGGCCGGCAGCAGCGGCAATGCGATCTACGGCGACAACACCGGCTCGGGGTACGCGGGCTACTTCGCAGACAGGGTGTTCATCGGCGGCGACCTCGAGTGTTCCGGCTGCGTCGACGCTTCAGGTCTCTCCCAGAGCTATGTGCGCGGTTCGGGGACGGCCGTCGGCCAGGCTCAGGCGGTCACGCCCGGAGCGAACATTTTCCTCGGCCCGCCCTTGGCGGGATTTCTCCGCCTCTCGTACTTCTGCCCCAGTCCCACCTCGAACACCGGGTTCCTCTGGGTCTACAACGACTCCGGCAGCGAGGCGAACGTCTTCATCGAGAAGGGCGAGGGAAATCCGACCTACCATTCGATGGCCGCCGGAGCGAACTTCTTCACCGGGGCCACACCGGCAGGCGAAGCGTTCTCGATCCAGGCGCAAGGGGCGCTCGGCATCCAGACGATTCAGGTGGCGACCGTGAATCGCCCGGCCGATTGCCACGCCCAGGCGCAGGCGCTGCTGACGAGTTAGCGGCCGTCGCCATAGGCTCGTGCTGATGCCGTCTCCGCCCCAGGGACCACCGCCCGGATCGTTTGGGCTGCGGATCATGAACCGGTTCACGGCATTGAACGTGTTTCTCTACCGCCGTACCGGCGGGCGCATCGGCGGGGCGATCGGCAACATCAAGCCGATCGCGCTGCTCGATCACGTCGGCGCAAAGAGCGGCACGGAGCGCACGACGCCCTTGGTCTACACGCGCGACGGTGACGACGTGCTCCTCGTCGCCTCCCAGGGTGGATCGCCGAAGACACCGTCCTGGGTCTTCAACCTGCGCGCGAACCCGCGCACGACGATCCAGATCGGCAGCAAGAAGCAGGAGGTGGTCGCCCGCGAGGCCACCGACTCAGAGCGCGAGCGGCTCTGGCCGATGGTCGTCGACACCTACGCCGACTACGCGGTCTATCAGGCGCGCACCGAGCGCAAGATCCCGGTGATCATCCTGACGCCGGCGAGCTGACCCCGGCGCCGTCCCGCGCCCGCCGCTCGTTTTCCGATTCAGCCTGCGGGTAGGGCTGATCCGATGCCCTCGGATGAGAAAGACGAACGGCGCGTGGAAGAGAGCGGCGAAGGCGACGACGATCCGTTCGCGGACATCGGCGACGAGCCCGTCAAGCCCGACGACGCCCGCGTCCTGATCGCGCGCAACCAGGCGGATGTGATCGACATCCGCGGTGACGAAGAGGCGTTTGCCAGCGAGCACGTCCCCGGCTCGCGCCACGTGGCCTCCGATGACAAGGAGACGCTGAACGAACAGCTTCCCGAGGACAGGCCTGTCGTACTCGTCTGCGAGTCCGGCGAGCAGAGCGCCGAGCTGGCGACGACTCTCCGCGAGAACGGACGGACGGTCGTCACCATCGAAGGCGGAATCGACTCATGGAAGAGCGCCGGCCTGCCGGTGCAGCCGAATACGGACGAGGAGTTCCCCGGACCGGAGTTCAAGCCCCCCGGAACCTAGCCCGCCGGCGGGCTCAGCCGTCCGCGGATACGCTGACCCGATGAAGGCCGTCGCCTGCAAGGAGGCCGAGCTCTCGGTGGTCGAGCGCGAAACGCCGACTCCGGGCAAGGGACAGGTGCTGGTCGACGTCTTGCGCTGCGGCATCTGCGGCTCGGACCTCCACGCGCGGCACCACACCGATGAGCTCGGGGCGGTGATGGAGGAGACGGGTTACGACGGCGTGATCAGCGCGAGCCAGGAGATCGTGTTCGGGCACGAGTTCTGCGGGGAGATCGTGGACCACGGGCCCGGCTCCCGGAAGGACGCGCCGTCCGGAACCCACGTCGTGGCTTTCCCGCTCCTGCGCACTGGCGGTGCCGTGCACGGAATCGGCCTCTCGGCCCAGGCCCCCGGCGCGTACGCGGAGCACCTGCTGATCGAGGAGTCCCTCGCGGTGCCGGTCCCGAACGGGCTCGGTCCGGACCTCGCGGCGCTGACCGAGCCGATGGCGGTCGGCTGGCACGCGGTCCGCCGGGGCGAGGTGAAGAAGGGCACGGTCGCGATCGTGGTCGGCTGCGGGCCCGTCGGCCTCGCCGTGATCTCCCTGCTGAGGGCGCGGGGCGTGCGCACCATCGTCGCCAGCGACTACTCCCCAGGCCGCCGCGCGCTCGCCACGGCCTGCGGCGCGCACATCGTCATCGACCCGGCCGAGGACTCGCCGTTCGACAAGCCGGCCGACAGCGGCCACATCGACACCGCGCCCGGGATCCTCGAGCTCGCGGTCGGCACGGTGGAGAAGATCCGCCGCGTCCCGAAGGGCGAGTGGCAGATCTGGCGAGCGATCGACCGGCTCGGGATCAAGCCGAAGAGCCCGGTGATCTTCGAGTGCGTCGGCGTCCCGGGCGTGATCGACGAGATCATCGCCGGGGCACCCTTCTTCTCCAGGGTCGTCGTCGTCGGCGTTTGCATGGGCGAGGACCGGATCCGTCCGTCGATGGCGATCAACAAGGAGATCGAGCTGCGGTTCGTGATCGGCTACACGCCGCTCGAGTTCCGCGACACGCTGCACATGCTGGCCGAGGGAAAGGTCAATGCGACGCCGATGGTCACCGGAGTGGTCGGCCTCGACGGCGTCGACGCGGCGTTCACGGCGCTGGGCGATCCCGAGACCCACGCGAAGATCCTGATCGACCCCCGCAGCGCGGCGACGGAGCCGGAGAAGGTCTCGCTGCCGCGCGCCGAGGTACGTTCACCCGCGTGAGCGATGAGGTACGGAAGGCTGTCGTCGTGCCGCCCGGAGAGGGCCAGCGCCTCGGCAACGTCGAGTTCCTCGCCCGCACCGTGGACACGCCGCGGTTCAACCTCAGCTTGATCGAGATCGCCCCTGGCCGGGTGGTCGAGGCGCACGTCCACGGCGACGACGAGGACGATGCGTTCCTGATCATCGAGGGCGAGCTGATCTTCTCCCTCGACGACGAGGAAATCGCCGCCCCCGCCGGAACCTTCGTCCTCGCGCCTCCGGGCGTGTCGCACGGGTTCCGCAACGCCGGAGACGCACGGGTCCGGATGCTCAACCTTCACGCGCCGGGAGGCTTCGACGAGCGGATCGGGCTGTCGCCCGAGGGCTGAGGTGCTCGTGCGTCCTGCCGGAGTGGGCGAGCGCGGCGCGGGTGGCGTGGCCGACGGGGCAGCCGGATCCGAACACGGGGATCTTCTTCCCGGCCTCGAGATAGCTCACGCCTTCTGTGTAGCCGGTGCCCCGGCGCTCGCCGAGCATGTGGGCGGCGATCGAAACGTGGGTCGTCCGCCACTTGAAGACGGCGTCCTCGAACTTCTTCTTCGCAACGCAGATCCCGCCGCACTCGTCGCGGTCGATGAGTCCGCCGCGGTGGGCCGCCATCATCGCGTCGTCGACGCTGGGGAGGCCGGCGGCAACCTCGTCGCGGACATCGGGCACCGACTCGTAGGCCGGGGATTCGAAGCGTTCCCTGTCGGGACGACGGCAGACGCTCTCGACCCGCTTGTAGGAGCGGGACTGGATCGCGCTTGCACCGTCCGTGAACTCGCGGAAGGCGAGGAAGGCGTCGGGCCGCATCGTCCCGACGAGTGAGAAGAGCGCGGAGGACTGACCGAGGACCGCGGCTGCCTCCTCGATCGAGCGCGCGGCGGCGGCACCGCGCCCGCGGGCGATCAGCGTGACCGCCTCGCGGATGAGGACGCCGGCGAGCGCGAACGTGATCTCGTAGGACTGGAGGACGCGGAGGAACATGTACTCATCGTGGATCAGGGAGACGGGGAGCCCGGTGAGCTGCAGAGTGCGGTGCTCGTCCGGCGTCGCATCGCGGAGGACCGCGCAGCACACGCGCCGAGCCGAGCCGATCGGGTCGTCGTCGATCTCGACCTCGATCCCGAGCCGCTCGAGAGCGGGACGAGCGGCGCGCAGGCCGTGGCGGCAGCGCTTCATGGTCACGCGCGGCTCGGGCCTCATCTCGGGGAGGAAGTCCGTCTGCCCAGCGCTGGCCGCGAGCTCCACCCGCATCATGTCGGCCATCAGGAGGACGAGCAGACGGTCGCGGCGGTGGGCGGCGGCGGTCGCGCCGGTGTGCTCGTCGGCGCCCGGCATCGAGAGCTGCTCCAGCGCGAGGTAGCTCGGGTTGTCGTAGCGGCCGTCGAACTTGTCAAGGGCGGTCGAGAGGAAGCGGGCGAGGCGCCGGTGCGCCGGACAGGCGGTCTGAGGAAGGGACTGGCGTGCCCGGTCGAGCGCTTCGAGGAGCTCCCGCGCTACGAAGTGCTTGCCGACCCGGTGGTAGGAGGCGACGACCTCGTCGTAGGGGAACCGCGCGGGGGCCGGCTCCGCCTGCCAGGCGTCGAGTGCTGCGAGCGCGGCGTTCCTCTTCTCCATACGGAGAGCGTCGCCGTGACGGGCGCCCCCGGGAAGGCACCCGCGGGTGATTCGGCGGCCAACCGGGGGGTGAACCGCTTACCCCCATGGTGATGGCCGCAGTACGCCTACTCGGACGCGTCGGCTCCCGTGCGCGTCGACAACACGCTTGCCTGGTCGCTCGCGACGGCGCGGCGGACGACGCCCGGCATCAGGATGCGGGCGATCGCGGCGAGCCCGTAGGGCCTCGGCACGTAGCGCTCGGCCTTGCCGCCGAGGCTGGTCTCGATCACGGCGTCGGCCACCTTGTCCGCGTCGGAGACGATCCAGCGGGTGATTGCGCGCGCGCGCAGTTCCGTCGCCGGGAAGCCCTCGGTGGCGATGAACCCCGGCAGCACGAGACCGACGTGGATGCCGTTCGGCTTTTCCTCGGCCTGCAGGGCGTCGGTCCAACCGGCGAGCGCGAACTTGCTCGCCGAGTACGCGCCGCTCCCCGGCCGGGCGACTCGGCCGGCTGTGCTCGAGACGTTGACGATCGAGCTCGGCCGCGATTCGCGCAGGCGCGGCAAGAGCGCCTCGGTGAGCCGGACGACGGCGTCGAAGTTGAGCTCCATCGTCCGCTTCACGTTCGCGTACCCGCCCTCGGCGAAGGGTGCGCGCCAGGCGGCGCCGGCATTGTTGACGAGCAGGTTGAGCGCGTCTTGATGCTCGTCGACGTGGGCTGCGATCCGTGCCGGAGCCTCGGCGTCGGTCAGATCCGTGGCGACGTAGGTGGCCGGGACCGGCAGCGACTCGGCGAGCGCCCGCAGGCGCGACTCGCGGCGCGCGACGAGGACCAGCTCCGCGTCGGGCTCGCGCGCGAGCCGTTTGGCGACCGCCTCGCCGATCCCGCTCGATGCGCCGGTGATGAGCGCGACCAGGGCCATCCGCTACCCCGCCGGCGTGGCGAGCCACTCCTCCGGCACCCGCGCAGGGAGCTCGCGGCCGAACTCGGGCACGACCCGCATCGCGTGGGCGCCGGCGGGCCGGCCCTCGACGAGCGGTCGGACCTGGGAGAAGTTGAGGAGCACGCGAGTGGTCGTCGCGATCTGAAAGTCAGCGGCGTTCAGCGCCTCGCCGTCGATCGTCCCCGCGGCGATCAGCTCGTCGACGTGGTCGAGATGCTCAGGGATCCGCTCGGCGTCGCGCTGGGCCGTCAGCTCGCCTCCTCCTTCGAGCCGCATGTAGAACTGCGCCACCGGCCAGAGCAGGTTCGAGCTCATCGCCGGGACCGGCAGGCCGACGCTCCCCGCCATTGCCCTGCGCACCTCGCGGTCGTTGGCCGCCGCCCAGCGGAAGATCCGCCGCGGGACGGGTTGGTAGATCTGATCGCCCCAGCTCTCGGCGTCCTCGACCGTGGCACGGAGTTCCGGGTCCGCCGGAAAGAGGGGCGGGTCGGGGCGGACCTCGTCGAGGGCGCGGGAGATCTCCGTCGTCCCCTGAACGCGACGGCCGTCGAGCTTCACGCCGGGCACGGTGCCGTGGCGGAAACCGTGGCCACGCATGAGGAGCTGCTGGGAGCCCGGCGGAATGTTCACCCGTCTGGCCTCGATTCCCTTGTGCCGGAGCATCAGCCCGGCCGCCCGCGCCGGGTGCGAGATCGACATCGAGTAGAGGACGGCGTCCATCAGAGATGGCTGGTGGCGAGCATCGCCTCGTCGCCGTCGACCGTCTCCTCAACTGAGTAGGTCTGGATCCCGGCGTTGTTGACGAGCACGTCGATCTTCCGCTCTCGCAGCGCCATGAGAGGATCAAACCATGGCGAGCGACGAGTCGAAGTCCCCAATCAGCCCGACCGCTCACTACACCGGCACCGTGTGGTCGCGAAACGGCCTCTCGCACCCGTCGCTGGCGACACGGACGGGCGAGCTGATGTTCCACGGGATGCGGCCGTGGATGGCGTTCTCGAAGGCGATCGGTGGACCGACGCTGGAGGACTTCCTGCTCGCCAGGCACCGACTGATCGACGGTCTCCTCGAGGAGGCGATCGAGTGCGGCGAGATCGGCCAGGTGATCGAGATCGCCGCCGGTCTCTCGCCGCGCGGCTGGCGCTTCAGCGAGCGCTTCGGCGACGAGATCACCTACCTCGAGACCGATCTCCCCGCAATGGTCGCGCGCAAGCGCGAGGCCCTCGAGGAGGCCGGGTCGCTCGACGACGGCCACCGCGTGGTCGAGCTCGACGCACTCAGCGACGACGGGGAGCACAGCCTGGCCGCCGTCGCCGGGCAACTCGACCCGGACCGCGGGCTCGCGATCATCACCGAGGGTCTGCTCAGCTACCTCGACGGCCCCAGCGTCGAGGCCCTCTGGCGGCGGACCGCGGCGACCCTCTCCGGCTTCCCCCACGGCCTCTACCTCTCCGACCTCCATCTCGAGAGCGAGAACACAGGCCTCGCGGCCGAGGCCTTCATCTGGATGCTCTCGGTCTTCGTGCGCGGGAAGGTGGAGATGCACTTCGAGGACGTCGCCGAGGCGAGCGCAGAGCTCGAGGCGGCCGGGTTCACCGACCCGGTGCTCCATCGCGGCGACGAGGTCGCCGACGGCCCCGGGACCCGGAGCGTGCGGGTGATCGAAGCGCGGACGCCGCCTCGCGGCTAGGCGTCGCGCAGCGTCTCGAAGAGCGCCCGCCACCGCTGCTCGTCGCGGTCCTCCGGCACCGGCAGCGTGATCCGGGTGCAGATGTCCCCGTAGCGGCGCTTGATCTCGGCGATCGCGTCCTCGGGCGTGCCGATGACGGCGAACGTGTGGAGGACCTCGTCCGACACCATCGAGGCGAGCTGGTCCCACTCCCCCCGCTTCGTCATTGCCTTCAGCTCGTCGCCGAGATCGCCCCAGCCGTGCAGGTCGAGAACGGGCTTGTACGCGGGCGTCGAGCCGTAGAACCCGATCTGGCCCTTGACCATCTCCGCGCCCTCCTCGATCTCCTCCTCGGTGTCCCGCGCGACCACGAACCCCGGCGCGGTGATCTCGAAGTCCTCGCGCTTGCGACCCGACTTGGCCCAGCCGCGCTCGAGCGCAGGCAGGGTCGCCTCGCGCACGTAGCGCTCGGTCGAGAACCCGTGGACGAGCAGCCCGTCGGCGACCTCGCCCGCGGTCTCGGTCATCAGCGGGCCCACGCCGGCGAGCAGGATCTTCGGGTTGCCGTGCGGGTTCGGACCGGGGTTGAAGAACGGCGCCATCAGCGTGTGGGTGTAGAAATCCCCCTCGAACTCGAGCGGCGCCCCAGTCCCCCAGGTGTCCCAGATCGCTCTGATCGCAAGGATGAACTCGCGCATCCGCGCGGCCGGCTTCGACCACGGCATCGAGTAGCGGCGGGTGATGTGCGGCTTGATCTGCGAGCCGAGCCCGAGCGTGAAGCGGCCGCCCGAGAGCGCCTGCAAGTCGTTCGCCGCGAGTGCGACGGTCATCGGATTGCGGGCGAAGGCGACCGCGATGGCGGTGCCGATGCCGATCTCGCCGGTCCGCTCGGCCGCCACGGTGCAGGACAGGAAGGGGTCGATCTGGGTCTCGACCGCCCACCAGGCATCGAACCCGTCGCCCTCGGCACGTGTCGCGGCGCTCCCAGCCGCATCGAGCGTCGCCTCGTATCCGGTCGTGTCGACCTTCAAGCCTTCCCCTCCTGTCGTCGGTCTCGGACCCGGGCAAGCTATTGCCCCGGCGGATATCGTGCGTGGCGTGGGAGAGTTTCTGAGCGTCGAGGACGCCGGAGGAGTGGCGGTCGTGCGGATCGACCGGCCGCCGGCGAACGCCCTCGCACCCGACCTCCTCGACGAGGGCGCGGAGCTGCTCGCAAGCCTTGCCGCCGACGCGCCCGACGCCGTCGTCCTCACCGGCACCGGCTCCTTCTTCAGCGCCGGCGTCGACCTGAAGCTGCTGCCGGCGCTGCCGCCCGCCGAGCAGGCGGCGATGGTGCCCCGGATCAACCGCGCCTTCTGCGACTGGTACGGCCTGCGGCGGCCTCTGGTCGCCGCGGTCAACGGGCACGCCGTCGCCGGCGGGTTCATCCTCTTCCTCTGCGCAGATCACCGAATCGGCGTGCCCGAGACCAGCTACGGACTGACTGAGCTGCGCGTCGGTGCGCCCTACCCTGCGGCGGCGATGAGGTTGCTGGGGGCGGAGCTGTCAGCGCAGGCGGCGAGGCGCCTCGTCCTCGGTGCCGATCTCATCGACGGCCACGATGCGCTCGCGCTGGGTGCACTCGACGAGCTCGCCCAGCCGGACGTGGTGCTCGACCGCGCGCTCGCGGTCGCCCGCGAGCTCGCTGCACTCCCCCGCGCAACGTACGAGCTCGTCAAGGAGCAGCTCCGCGGCCCGACCCTGCGCGAGATGAAGGAGGAATCGAGTCGCGACCCGCTTGCCAAGGGCTGGCTCTCCGAGGAGATGCCCGGCGCGGTCGAGTCGGTGCTCGGAGGAGCCCGCGCATGAGCGACTCGGCCGACGTCTATGCCTCGATCGCCGCGATGGACGAGGACGAGTTCGAGCGCCTCATGGACGACCCGGAGGAACGCACGCGGGTGATCGGTGCCATGGTCGATCACATGGTCACCCTGTTCCGGCCCGAGAAGGCCGAAGGGGTGGACGCGGTCATCCACGTGAAGCTCTGGGACAAGCCGGGAGGCGGGTACGACCACTTCGAGCTCGTGATCGCCGACGCCAAGTGCGCGATCTCCGAGACGCCGGAGCACGATGCCGACCTGACCCTGAAGGTCCGGCCCACGGACCTGCGCAAGATGATCACGGGCGAAGCCGGCCCCCGGCGCCTCGCGCTCAAGGGGCGCCTGCGGGTGCTCGGCGACCTCGGCCTCGGGATGAAGCTGCCCGAGCTGTTCGCGTTCGGCTAGCTCACCGCGACGGCGAGCGGGTCGCGGTCGAGGAGCGCCGCCATCTCCGCCGGCTCGTGGACGCCGGCGAGCGATCGCGAGCCGTCGGCGCCGATCGAGGAGACGATCGCGCTCGTCGGCGTGGCGTCGCGGTCGAAGAGGACGGTGTAGCTCTCGATCTCGCCCACCCCCGCACCGGGCTCGCGGCGCGGGAGCGCGTCGACCTCCGCCTGCGGAGAGAAGTCCGCGAACGGGCTCGCGGGCACGTCGGCGGCCAGCAGCGCGAGCGCGTGCTTGGTCATGAACCAGCCGACGCCGGTCGCGAGGCCGAGGCCGCCCTGCTCGCGGAGCGAGCCGTTCAGGGTCGCGAGCGAGTGCATCGGGTAGTTCGACGCCGGGCCGCCCGCAAACGTGAGCCCGCCGGTGACCGTCGGCGGGCGCGAGTCGCCCTCGAGGTCGAGCCCGAGCTCGTCCGCCGCGATCTGGACGGCGCTCGGGAAGCACGAGTAGAGATCGATCAGCCCGATGTCGTCGAGGCCCGCACCGGCGTGCCCGAGCGCGGCTCCTGCGCAAGCTGCGATCGCCGGCGAGCGATCGAGGCGGTCGCGCTCGATCGTGAACCAGTGGTCGGTGGCGGCGGCCGTCGCAGCGACGAAGATGCGCCGATCCGCCGGGATCCCGGCCGCATCGGCGGCTTCGCTCGAGCAGACGACGATCGCGGCGCCCTGGTCGACCTGGAGGTTCGCGGTCATCAGCTTCGTGTAGGGCGACGCGATCGGCCGGTTGCGCTCACTCGCGGTCGCGATCGTCGCCGCGTCCGGGGCGTCGCGCACGGCGGCGTACGGGTTCTCCGCCGCGACCGCGGCGAAGCGCGCCCAGAGCCGGGCGACTCGCTCGCGATGCTCGTCGAGGCCCTCGCCGCGGGCGGCGCGCAACGCGTGCTCGAAGAGCGGGTAGTAGGCGATGGGCAGGTAGAGCCCGGCGGCCTGCTCGGCCGGATGCCAAGCCTCGCGGTCGCTGCCGACGAGGCGGGTCGGTTCGGTGCCGTCGGGCTGTGCGGGGCCTCCGTCGAAGGCGCCGCGCGCGAGCGAGCGAGCCGCCTCCCCGCCGGCGAGCAGGGCGACGTCGAGCTCACCACCCGCGATGCGAGCCGCGGCATCGCGTAGAAGGTCGATCGGGCTCGTGCCCGCGAGGTTCGAGCGCACCGTCTCCGCGGGGTTCAGGCCGAGCTCGCCTGCGAGCGCGGCGGCCGGGTCCGGAACCGGCCAGGAGAAGCAGTGGGTAGCGGCCACCGACTGCACCCGCGAGCCGAGGGACGTGACGCCGGAGTCCGCGAGCGCGGCGCCCGCCGCAGCGCTCATCAGGTCCAATGGCGTCCTCGTCTCGTCGGCAGCGGCGGCGATCTGGCCGGCGCCGACGATCACCGGGGCGCGAGGGTCGATGGTGGTCACTCCGCGGCGGGAGGCTATGCGAACGCCTCGACCGCCGCGCGAACGCCGTCGAGGCCGCGGAATGCCGGCGGCCACAGCAACGTGCGCTCGAACAGGCCGACCCGCCGCTCCTCGTACTGGGCCCGGACCTCCGCCGGGGTGCCCGCGATGGCGATCGAGGCGAGCATCTCGTCCGAGACCGCGCCCGCCATCGCGGCGAAGTCGCCGCGCTCCCAGGCGGCGCGGACGCGGTCGGCCTCGTCCTCGAAGCCGTGGTGGGCAAGCACCGTCCGGTACGTCTTCACGGTCGAGTTGAAGGCGACGATGGCGCGGGCGTCGTCGCGGGCGGCGGCCCCGTCCGGGCCGACGGAGCAGGTCAGGTAGCCGGCGATCGGGACCGGCCGGTCGCGATCGGCACGCTCCGCGCCGCGCGCGAGAGCCGGGCGGACCACATCGCGCGTGTACTCGGGCGTGAACAGCGGGTGGCCGACGAGGCCGTCGGCAACCGCCCCGGCCGCCTCGACCATCCGCGGGTTGACGCCGCCCATATAGATCGGCAGGTCGCGGCGAAGGGGCGGCGGCACCGGCGCCGTCGGATTGACGACCGTGCGGTAGAAGCGCCCCTGGTGGTCCACCGGGGCCCGGTCGAGGTCGAGGAGATCGCGCAGGAGCGGGACCAGCTCCTCCATCCGGCTCGCCGGATGCTCGCCATCGAGCCCGTGCCAGTCGCGCTGCATCCGGCGGGTGCCCGTGCCGAGTCCGAGGATCAGCCGACCGCCGCTCAGGTGATCGAGGTCGCGCGCCTCGGCGGCGAGCACGAGCGGCGTGCGCCCGAAGGCGTAGGCGATCGCGGTCCCGAGCGTGATCCGCTCCGTCGCCTGGGCCACGGCGGCCAGCCCGATCGTCGCCGAGTGGTCCGGGAACTCCGTGGTCCAAACCGACTCCAGGCCGGCCTCCTCGGCCAGGCGCGCAGCCTCGACGGTCTCGTCGAGCGAGGAGAGCGAGAGGATGAGGCCGAGCCCCGACGCGGCGATCGGGGCAGCGTATTCGACAGAAACGTCCCGTTCACCCCCGGATAGTGGGGTGTTATGGACGTTTGGCTCGTTGGGCGTGCAGGTTCGCGAGCCGCTCCGCCTCGTCCTCGAGCTCGCGGCGCTCGGCGCGCGTCAGCTTGCGAAACGGGGTCAGCTCGACCCGGTCCTTCTCGAACCTCCAGGTGCCCGCCACCTGGCCGTCGAGGAGGAAGGTGCTGAAGGACTGCGGGGTCTTGATTTTGAAGACCCGCGATCGGTACTTCTCCGGGAGGATCTGCGTGCGGCGGGCGTGCACGAGCAGGGTGGCGTCCCAGACCGGGAGGAAGCGGGCCGGCGCCGGCGTCTCGGGATCCGGCAGCGGCTGCCGTGGGAGGTCGACGAGGTCCCCACCCGCAGGGTCGCGGAAGCGGCGCAGCTCCAGCCCGGCGAGCGCCGCATTCACGCCCGCAAGCGGCAATCCCGACCAACTGGCGATCTCCTTCGGAGCGCCGGGCCCGAAGCCGCGCAAGTAGCTGCGGACGAGCTCAGCCCGCGCTTCGTCAACGCTCGTCACCGGTGCCTCGCCGAGCCAATCCTCGGCCGCGGCGAAGAGGTCGGCGCGGCGACGCTCCCAGGTTCCCGAGGGTGGTGCGCGGACCAGATCGATGAAGACGTTGATCCCATTGACCCCGGCGGCGCCCTTCCCGATCAGCTCCTGGAGCTCGGCCCGAGGCACGGGTCCCTCGGCGAGGCGCTCTCGGACCCTGCGCACGGCGCCCCCGAGCTCGCGGGCGCTCACCACCCCCTTGTGCGGGCGAAGCCAGGACGCGCGCCGCGGCTCGCGGATCGCCGCTGAGAAGCGCCACCAGTCGCGGGGCGTGACGAGATGGATCGTGGAGCGTAGGAGCGTCCCCTGGACGACGGAGCGGCGCTCGAGCGCCCGGGTGAGCTGCGCCCGCTCGAATCCCTCCATCCGGCTCCAGACGCCGACGTACATCGCCGGCGCGTACTGCGCCTGGATCCCGCCGATCCGCTCGAGGATCTTCGGCAGCGACCCCTTGCCACGCTCGAGCAGGAGCTGACGCGCCAACAGCGCCCGGTTGAGCTCGCGCTCGCTCAGCGTTCGCACGGCGGCGAGCCTACGTCCTGCGCGCTTCGGACTAGTTGCGGATCGCGTTGCTGTACGCGCGCGCCGAGAGGAAAGAGAAGAACGCGATCAGGCCGACGCACCAGGCGATGGAGCCCCAGATGTCATTCCCCGCCGGGGTGCCGATGAACAGGGCCCGCATCGCGTCGACCATGGTCGAGAACGGGTTGATGTTCTCGGCGAAGTACTCGAGCGACGCCGGCATCGAATTCGGCGGCACGAACGCCGAGGAGAGGAACGTCAGCGGGAAGATCAGCATGAAGCCGAGCGCGTTGGCCGTTTCCGGCGAGCCCGAGCTGAGCCCGACCCAGGCGAAGATCCACGAGAACGTGTAGCCGATCAGGAGCATCAGGAGGATGCCGGCGGCGATCTCGAACGCCGAGGTGCCGAAGCTGAAGCCAACGATCAGGCCGACGGTGATCATCACCACCAGCGAGAGGGCGTTCGTTGCGATGTCCGCAAAGGTGCGGCCGGTGAGGACCGCCGAGCGCGCCATCGGCAGCGAGCGGAACCTGTCGATCAACCCCTTGTTGAGGTCCTCGGCGAGGCCGAGCGCGGTGACGAAGCCGCCGAAGGCGATCGACTGGACCATGATCCCGGGCATCAGGAAGTCGGTGTAGTCGCCGTACTCGGGGGGCACCGAGATCGCGCCCCCGAAGACGTAGACGAACAAGACGATGAACATGACCGGCTGGATCGTGAAGGCGGTCAGCAGGTCGGGCTGGCGCTGGACGCGTCGCAGGCTGCGCTCCGCGATCACCAGGGCGTCGCTGAAGGCGAACTTCAGGCCGGTCATCGGACCTCCTCGTACTCGCGTGCCTCGCCTGACCCGGCCGCCCCCGGAGGCGAAGCCGAGGAGGCGGGCGGAACGTCACTGTCTGTTTCCGGCTCCGGTGGCTTGCCCGTCAGGGTCATGAAGACGTCGTCGAGGGTCGGCCGGCGCAGCGCGATGTCGTCGATCCGGACGCCGGCGTCGTCGAGCTCGCGGACCGCCTGGGTGATCGCGGTGCCGCCGTCGATCGCGACGCGGACGACGCCGCCCTCGAGCGCCGGCGGGCCGTCGGCGGAGACCTTCGTCAGCGCCGTGATCGCGTCGTCGGTCGAAGCTCCCGCGCAGAGCGTCACCTCGAGCTTCTCGCCGCCGACGCGGTCCTTGAGCTCGTCGGAGGTGCCCTCGGCGATCACCCCGCCGTGGTCGATCACGGCGATCCGATCGGAGAGGCGGTCGGCCTCGTCGAGGTACTGGGTCGTCAGAAGGACGGTCGTTCCGGAGGCGACGCGGGCTTCGATCACCTCCCACAGCGCGATGCGGCTGCGCGGGTCGAGCCCGGTGGTCGGCTCGTCGAGGAAGATGATCGGCGGCCGGGCCACCAGTGCGGCCGCGAGGTCGAGGCGGCGGCGCATGCCGCCCGAGTAGGTCTTCGCGATCCGGTCGGCTGCCTCGGAGAGGTCGAAGCGCTCGAGCAGCTCGCGCGAGCGCTTCTTCGACTCGGCGCGGGAGAAGTGGTAGAGGCGGCCGACCATCGTCAGGTTCTCCTCACCGGTGAGGTTCTCGTCGACCGCCGCGTATTGGCCGGCGAGGCCGATGTGCGCGCGGAGCTCCGCGGCGTCCTCGACGACGTCGAAGCCTCCAACGCGGGCACTGCCGCCATCCGGAGGGAGCAGGGTGGTGAGGATGCGGACCGCCGTGGTCTTACCGGCCCCGTTCGGGCCGAGGAGCCCGAGCACGGTTCCCTGTTCGACCCGGAAGTCGATCCCGGTCAGCGCCTCGATGTCGCCGTAGGACTTCCGCAGGCCCTCGACCTCGATTGCTGCAGCTCCTGCCTCCATCGCCCACCAACGTAGCGCCCGGGCGGCGTCAGATCGGTGCGGTTAGCCCCCGTTCGGCCACAGGTCGCCGTCGGCGATCTCGAGCAGATTGCCCGCCGGATCGGAGAAGTAGAAGGAGCGTCGGCCGCCGTCCCACTCATGCTCGTGGGTGATCTCGACCCCCGCCGCGTCGAGTCGCTCTCGCCAGCGGGCGTACCCCGCTTCGTCGGTGAGCAGGCATGCGTGCCCGGGCCCGGAGCTACCGTGGTCGGCGATCGGCCCCGTCCGGGTGGCGAGCCCGTCGCGGTCAAACAGCAGCAGAATCGATCCTGCGATCCGGTAGGCGATTCCGTCCGGCCAGCGGGCGACCGCGGGCAGGCCGAGGATCTCACCGTAGAAGCGCTCGATCTCGGCCCGCTCGGAGCCGTCGTGGTAGAGCCCGGCCTCGAGCAGCCCGTCAAACTCCGCCACGAGGACCCCCGGGGGGCAGCGCGCGCCACGCCCGCCAGCGCCTGCCGAGCCCGCCCCCCGCACCGAGGGCGCGCCGCAGGCGGCGGCGCTCCGAGGCGGGCGGCGGGTCCGCCGCCGGCGGACCGAACCGATGACGGCGAAGGGCTCCGGCGTAGCCGGAGACGACGGGGCGGCCGGCACCGGCGAAGCGGCGCTCGATCCCGAACAGGGTCGGCCGGGCGTCGAGCGACCAGCCGAGGCGCCCGAGCGCGTCGGTGAGCTCGCGCGCCTGCAGCTCCGGACCCCGCGGCGAGCCTAGCCTGCGGCGGCCGGCCGCAAAGCGGGCGGCCGCGACGATGCCGCCGAGCGCCGCGATCACGACGGCGAGAATCCCGGCAACTCCCCAGAATCGGGACCCGGAGCCGTCGACGCCGGCCACGGTGCCACCCTCGAGCGCGGTCTCGATGCTCCGCAGGTCGCCGCGGTCGGTCGTGGAGCCGTCTCTGCGGAGGATCAGGGCCCCACCCGAGTCGAGCGTCTGCGCAGCGGCCGGCGCCGCCGAGGGCGTCGGGTCGAACGTGACCCACCCGATGTCGCGAAAATACACCTCGACCCAGGAATGGGCGTCCGTGTCGCGCACCTGGTATGCCGCGAGGTCGGACTCGTAGCGGCCAGGGGCGAAGCCGGAGACCACCCGGCTCGGGATCCCCACCATGCGCAGCATCAGCGCCATCGAGCCGGCGAAGTGCTGACAGTAGCCGGACTGCTCGGCAAGGAGGAAGGTCTGCAACGGGTAGGTGGCGTTGCCGACGTTGGGGCTGTAGTCGTAGTTCTCCTGGAGGTGCTGCTCGACCCGGCGGACGGCGTCGTAGGCCGTCGGCGCCCCGGCCGTGAGCCGGGTAGCCAAGTCGTAGATCGACCCGTAGGCGGAGGCGCGGATCTCGTCGGCCGCGAGGCCGGCGGGCTCTCCCCACGTCGGCACGCGTACGGAGGGGCCGGGAGCGAAGCCGCTGGAGCCATCAGTGTCGAACGCCGGCATGCCGACCAGAGTGGCGTTGGCATACCCCGCGCCTGGGTAGGCCTGCGGCGCCGAGCGCAACCGCCGCGGGCTCGGCTGCGGGGCGTAGGCCTCGATCGAGTAGCTGTCGTCGCGCTCGAGCGGCTCGTCGCCGGCGAGCACGGTCCCGTCTGCGGTCGGGAGCGCGAGGTCGTTGCCCTCGATCGCGAGCGGGGTTCCGGTGCCGATCACGAGCCCGCTTCGCAGCCCGCGCACCTCGAACGTCGCCCGGAGCCGCCATTCCGGGTTTTGCTCCGCGAGCTCGGCGACGCTCGGGCCGATCCGCCGGGCCGCGATCTCACCCGAACCGAGCGCGTCGGCGCGGGTCGCGCGCTGCCAGGTGAAGCCGTCGAACCGGTCGAGAACGCTCGCCTTCCAGTAGAGCGGCACCGCGGAGGCGACCTCGAGCACGGTCGTTCCCCGTTGCGGCCAGTCGAGGGGCCCGTAGGAGTGATCCCAGTTGTAGGTCACCGTGCGCTCGTCGGCGAAGAAGTCCCAGTTCTCGTAGTTCCACCACGGTTGGGTCGTGTCGATCCGCGCCGCCAGCGGCAGCGCCGCGACGCCGGCGGCGAGCACGAGCGCCAGCCCGATGAGCCCGCGAGGGAGCTCGACCTCGGGGAGCCAGAGCCACGCCGCCGCAAGCAGCAGGAGGCCGATCCCCCACACCCGCTCGGAGCCCGGGGAGTCGAGCGTGACGGCCAGGCCGTAGATCGCGATCAACACGATCACGCTCAGCGCCCGCGCGCGGCTGCGCCGCAAACCCGGCCAGAACGCGAGGACGGCCCCGAGCGCAATCAGAGCCGCAGCGCCGAGCATCAAGGTCAGGCGAAGCCAGACCTTGTCACCGCCGTAGGGAAGCTCCGTGTCCTCGACCCCGGCGAGTCCGTCGCCGAGGTTGGCTCCGAGCTCGCCCCAGTTCGCCGGGCCGAGCAGGCGAAGCGGGAGCCCGACGACGCCGAGCGCTGCGATCACCGTGGCGAGCGCGATCGCGGCCGCGGCGAGTGTGCGCCGCGTGCTGTCGAGGCCGCTCCGCCCCAGGAGCGCCAGCGCGGTGCCTCCAGCGCAGCCGATCGCGAGCGCCGCGAGCAGGTCGACGACCGGCGGCGCGGCGAACAGGCGCGCCCACTGGGCGAGGCCGAACGCCGCGAGCGCGGCGAAGAGAACGAGCTCGAGCCCGAGGCGCCGTGGCGCGGGACTCGCGCCGACCGCGAGACCGGTCATCGTGGGCCCCCGGCGAACGCCGCGGTCCGCGCGCCGACACGAACGCCCTGGAGGCCCGCGACCGAGAAGGCGACCGCGCCCCCGGAGCCGGGCCCGACCAGGTACCGCGGGGCGGAGCCGCTGCGAAGCGGCTGCGGGAGGCGGGCCTTGCTGCGCGCGACCACCCAGAAGACGGCGCCGGAGCGCAGCGTGCGCGAAAGCGGCGGAGGAGAGTGGGCCGCCTCGACCAGGGCGAGCCGGGCGTGTACGGAGGCCCAGCCGCGCAGGTCCGGATCGATCTCGGCCGGCCGGCGATCGCCCGGGAGCAGGATCGCGCACGCGGTGCCGCCGGCGAGGTGGACGCACAAGGAGGCGGCGGCGCGAACGGCGGCGTCCAGGGTCGCCGAGTCGTCGGGGGCGCTCGAGTCGAGAACCACCAGGGGCGCCGAGTCGGCGCCGGCGATCAGCCGCCGCTCGACCAGCTCGCCGGTGCGCGCGACCGCGGGCCAGTGGATCCGCGACGCGGGGCTGCCCTCGCGGTAGGGGCGCAGGCCGTCGACCTCGAGCTCGATCGCGCGCGCGTCGAGCTGCGAGCCGGCCGCGCCCTCCTCGATGCCCGCGAGCACGCTTCGTCGCCCGCCGCCGCCGCCGCCGCGCCCGGCCGCGAGCACCGGCTCGATCCGCGGTAGGACGAGGACCTCGCTCGTCTCGGCGCCGCGAACACGACGGACGTGGAGGCCGAGCGGATCGCGAACCTCGAGCTCGGGTGGCGGCAACTCGCGGCGGCCGCGGCCGGCGAGGGCCGCATCGGCCGCCAGGGTCCGGTCCCAGCCGGCGCCGACCCGCACCGGGTCGGGCAGCAGAGGATCGCGGATCTCGCCACCTGGAAGCGGTATCCGGGGGCCATGCGCGGTGATCCGCAGCGGGTAGGCCTCCCCCTCGACGACCCTGGCCGGCCCCGCCGCGCGCGTCAGCCGCCGCGGCCGCGAGAGCTCGACCCAGACGACGCAGACGGCGAGGATGAGCACGAGCCCGATCCCGGCGACGAGGAGCGAGGGCGAGTCGAACCCGCGACCGGCGCCGATCAGCAGGAAGCCGAGCAGGATCGCTGTCGGCGCCCGGATCATCGGCGAATCAGAGCGCCGGGATCCGCGCCAGCGCGTCGTCGACGACGGCGACGGCGTCCCCGGCGGCCGCTCCCGGAGCGAGCAGGAGGCGGTGCGCGAGGACCGAGGTCGCCAGCGCCTGGACGTCATCGGGAAGAGCGTGGTCGCGACCCTGGAGCGCCGCGAGCGACTTCGCCGCACGGAACAGCATCAACACGGCCCGCGGGCTGGCGCCGAGCTCGACCCGGGAGTCCGCCCTGGTGGCCTCGCCAAGCGCGACGACGTAGCTGCGCAGCGCCTCGCTCCCGTGTACGGCGGCGACCGCCGCCTGCGCCGCGAGCACGGTCGCCACGTCGGTAACCGGGCGCAGGTCGTGGACGCGGTCGTGGGTGGCGTGGTCGGCCAGCATCGCCGCCTCCTCCGCCGCGCTCGGGTAGCCGAGCGAGACGCGGACCATGAAGCGGTCGAGCTGCGCCTCCGGCAGCGGGTAGGTCCCCTCGTACTCGGCCGGGTTCTGCGTCGCGACAACGACAAACGGGCGGGCGAGCTCGTGCTGGTGGCCGTCGACGGTGACATGGCGCTCCTGCATGCACTCGAGCAATCCGGACTGAGTCTTCGGCGAGGTCCGGTTGATCTCGTCGACGAGGACGAGGTTGGCGAACACGGGGCCGGGGTGGAACTCGAACCGCGCCTCGCGCTGGTCGAAGACGTTGGTGCCGACGATGTCGGCGGGAAGCAGGTCCGCGGTGCACTGCACCCGCGCGTACTCGGCATCGAGCGAGCGAGCGAGGGCGCGGGCGAGGGCGGTCTTGCCGACGCCCGGATAGTCCTCGATCAGGACGTGGCCCTCGGCGAAGAGCGCGACGAGGACGTCGCGGATGACATCGTCGCCGACCTTCACCGCAAGCTTCACGTTCTCGCGCAAACGAGCGGCGATCCCTGCGACGGCGACTGGATCCAGCTCGGGTACGGCCGCCATATACGCATGGTACGGAGGAGACGCGCTGGCGGCTCACTAAATCGTGGGCCGCTTGCCTCTTCCTTGCCTACGAGGGGAGCTGGCGGGCTAGCCGGACTGCATTCCGGGGTCTTCGTCCGGCGCCTGCGCCCCTGTGTACGCCCCGGTCGCGCGACCCGGCGGCGGCAGGCCGATCCTGCGGGCCGACGGCCCCACTTTCCCGAGGGGGACCGCGAGGTTCAAGGTAGAGCGCTCCTCGGACGACCAGGTGAACGCAAAGAAAACGCGACCCGGGGTGACTGCTCTGCCTGCCGCGAGCGTAGCCTTCGCTCGAACGAAGCTTTGCGAGTCACCTAGTGAGAGTCCCACCGCTTGGCTTCCGCGGTTACTGCTCTCTCCGGATCGCACTTTCCAACTTATTGAGAGGACGCGGCAGGGTCAAGAGGGGCGCCGCTGCCGTCCCCGCATTTTGGGGATTTATCGCCTCGGGGCCGGGGGCTCTGCCTGCGCCAGCTCGCGAAGGTTGCGGAGGCCGCGGCCGAGCAGCAGGATGATCATCGTGGTCGCGATCCCGAGGCCGATCACGTCGAAGAGGGTGAGCTCGAGGTCGGCGACCACGAAGTCGAGGCCGGCGCCGAGGGCGACCGCGGTGTTGAGGCCGATCAGGATCAGCCTCACCTCCGTCGGCCCGACGTACCCGTAGCCGATCGAGAAGCGGCCGAAGGCGTAGCTCTCGAGGTAGACGTTGATCGAGAGGATCAGGTAGGCGACGACGATCAGAGTCCCGATCGAGAGCAGCATCAGCGGCGAGAGCCCGAGGCCGATCCCGATCGCCGCGGTGGCGATCGCGTCGACGAGGTGGTCGAGGTAGTAGCCGTACGTCGGCCGCTCGATCTTCCGCACCCGCGCGAGAGTGCCGTCGAGCGAGTCGCCGAACCACTGGACGACGAGCAGGGCGCTGGCAACCCAGAGCCAGTCGAGGGAGTTGTTGGCGAACTGGTAGGCGGCGCAGACGCCGAGCGCCGCGAGGACGCCGAGCGCGGTCAGGTCGTCGGGGAGGATCCAGCGCGGGAGGCGGCCGGCGATCCACGTGAGCAGGCGCTTCTCCGGCTTCGCGAGCAGGAAGCTCGGCTCGCGGGTCGCCTCGACCGACTTCTTGATCGCAGCGCTATCGGCCATGGCGCACACCTACCCGGCCGCGGCCCGGGCGTTTCGCGCCGCAAGGATTGACTGATCGTTGAATTGATTGCGCGCGGGACAGGCGGCGGGCGATGATCCCGGCGCGGGGGCACATCGAAGCGGAGGTTGCATGCGCAGTCGCCTTGCCCCAATGATCCTCGTCCTCGCACTTGCGGCGCTCGCCGCCACGGCCTCGCCGGCGTCGGCGCAGGAGCTCGATTGGGGCGAGTGCCCCGAGGCCGGGACCGAGCCACTTCAGTGTGCGCTGCTGACCGTGCCACGCGACTACGCCGACCCGAGCGGTGAAACGATCGAGATCGCGGTCTCGCGGCTGCCCGCGGAGGATCCGGCCGAGCGTCGTGGCGTGCTGCTCTCGAACCCCGGTGGACCGGGTGAGCGCGGCCTGTTCGATCCGTTGCGGATCGGCTACTCGCCCGAGGTCCGCGCGCGCTACGACCTGATCGGGTTCGACCCGCGCGGGATCGGCTACAGCGCGCCGGTCACCTGCGACCTGGCGCCCGACGACCTCGACGTCCTCCGCTTCCTCCCCTATCCGGATGAGGAGGCGGGCATCGGCGAGAACGTCGCCTACTCGCAGCGCGCAGCGGCCGGGTGCGCGGCCTCGGTGACCGCCGATCTCCTGCCCCACATCACGACCGCCAACACGGCCGCCGACATGGACATGATCCGGTCCGCGCTCGGTGAGCGGAGGATCAACTACTACGGCACGTCTTACGGGACCTACCTGGGCGCGGTCTACGAAGAGCTCTACCCGCGGCGGACGGATCGCTTCATCCTCGACGGCGTCGTCCACCCGCGGCGGATCTGGCGCTCGACCTTCTACTCCTGGGGTCCCGCGGCGGAGGTCGCCCTCGTGCCCTTCTACCGCTACGCGGCGCACAACGACGCGACCTACGGGCTCGGCGACACGTCGGCGGAGGTCCGCGCCAAGGGCCTGGAGCTGCTCGCCGAGATCGAGGAGGAGCCGTTCGATCATCCCCAGGCCGGGCCCGTCGACCACAAGCTGTGGCGGGAGACGATCCGCGGTGCACTTCGCAACGACATCTCGTTCCCCGGCCTGGCCGGCCTGTGGCAGCTCGTCGACCAGGGCACGGCCGGGCCGGCTCGAATCGCGCGGAGCGCCCGCGCGATCGAGCGAGCGCTCGACGCGACCGGGCCCCAGGCGCCGGCCGGCGCCGCTGTCACTGCGGCCGACTTCCCGGTGCCGGCCCCCGACAACCCCTACACCTCCCCGTGGGCCGTCGTTTGCGGCGATGCGGACTGGCCCGAGTCGCCGGCGACGTACGAGCACGACGTCGGCGTTGCCGATCGCCTCTTCCCGTACATCGGCGGCATGGCGGCGAACATCTGGCCCTGCGCCTTCTGGGCCTTCGACCCGCGCGACCCGGTGGTCGACATCGGCACCCAGGAGGGCGGCAAGACGCTGATCGTCTCGAGCCTCTTCGACCCGGCGACGCCACATGACGGGGCGATTGCCATGCGGGCAACGCTCGGCTCGCGCTCGCGGCTGGTGAGCGTTGAGACCGGCGGGCACGTGATGGCGTTCAACGGGCGGAACGGATGCGCCGCCGCTGCGGCCTCGGCCTTCCTCGCCGACGGCACGCTGCCGGAGCGCGACGTCTTCTGCCCCGCCGAACCGTAGCCAGGGAGGCAACCGGCTCGGATCGCACCGCGCGACCTTAGACTCGCGCGCGTGCGGATCCGGGCGCGAGCCCTCATCGTCCTTCTTCTCGGGCTGATCCTCGTCCCAGCCCCCGCGTCGGCGAGCGCGAAGGCGAAATTCGAGGCCGAGATTCGGCGAACGAAGTACGGCGTCCCCCACATCAAGGCCGACAACTGGCGCTCCGCCGGCTTCGGCTACGCATACGCGTTCGCCGAGGACGACGTCTGCACGCTGGCGGACACCTACGTCACCGTCTCGGCCGAGCGCTCGCGCTACTTCGGGCCCGACGAGAACTGGACCTTCTCCGGCAACTCCGCGAAGTACAAGAACCTCGAAGCCGACTTCTACTACGGGCAGATCAACGACTCCGGGATCATCGAGGACCTGATGTCGCGACCGCCGCCCGAGGGCCCGGCGCCGGAGCTGAAGAAGATCGTCCGCGGGTTCGTCGCCGGCTACAACCACTACCTGCGAAGGACCGGGGTGGCGAACATTCCCGACCCGCGCTGCCGCGGCGAGGAATGGGTGCGCCCGATCACCGAGCTCGACGTCTACCGGCGCTTTCACCAGCTCGGCAGCCTCGCGAGCGGCGGCGCGGCGATCAGCGGGATCGCCAACGCTGCGCCCGTGCTCGGAGGCGCCTCGCGGGTGGCGAGCGCCGAGGCGGCGCAGGAGCGGGCGGTAGGGATGATCGAGTCGGGCGAGGCCGAGGACTTCTTCCCCCTCGACAGCGGTTCCAATGCCTACGGTCTGGGCGGGGAGGCGACCGCGAACGGGCGCGGGATGGTGCTCGGTAACCCCCACTTCCCCTGGGACGGGGCGGAGCGCCTCTACCAGGCTCAGATCACGATTCCGGGCAAGCTCGACGTCTCCGGCGGCAGCCTCTACGGCGTTCCCGCCGTCCTCATCGGCCACACTCGCGGGCTCGCCTGGTCGCACACGGTCGCGTCGGCCTGGCGCTTCACCCCGTTCGAGCTCGCTCTCGTCCCCGGCGATCCGTACTCCTACATCGTCGACGGCCAGGTGAAGAAGATGGAGGCGCGGAAGATCACCGTCGACGTCCTCAACGACGACGGCAGCGTCGGCCAGCGCTCGCGGACCCTCTACAGCACCGAGTACGGACCGATGCTGACCTCGATCCTCGGCCTGCCGCTGTTCCCGTGGACGCCGGCGAAGGCGTTCGCGCTCGGTGACGCGAACTACGAGAACTTCCGCTACCTCAACCACTTCCTGGCCACGGACCAGGCCCAGAACGTCCGCGAGTACGACCGCATCCAGCAGGAGATCCAGGGAATCCCGTGGGTGAACTCGATCGCCGCCGACCGCCGCGGCGAGGCCTACTACTCGATGGACGGAGCCGTCCCGAACGTGCCCGACTCGAAGGCCACCGGATGCGCGGGCGTCCTCGGCGTCGCGCTCTTCCCGATCACCGGGATTCCGATCCTCGACGGATCGCGCTCGGCCTGCAACTGGGACAGCGACCCCGCCGCCGCGGTCCCCGGGATCTTCGGCCCGTCGGCGCTGCCGCGCCTCTTCCGCGACGACTACGTCACCAACGGCAACGACAGCCACTGGCTCTCGAACCCCGAGCAGCCGCTCGAGGGGTACAACCGCGTGATCGGCGACGAGCGCACGACGCGCTCGCTCCGCACGCGGGTCGGGCTGCTGATGATCGAGCAGCGGCTCGCTGGCACGGACGGCTTGAAGGGCGACCGGTTCACGCTTCGCAACCTCACGAGGGTGGCGCTCGGCAACCGCCAGTACGCGGGTGAGCTGTTCCGAGACGAGCTCGTCGGGTTCTGTCAGTCGAGCCCGACCATGATCGGTACGGGCGGGCCCGTCGACGTCAGCGGCGCCTGCCCCGTGCTCGCGGCATGGAACCTCCGCAACGAGCTCGACGCACCGGGCGCTGTTCTCTTCCAGCGCTTCATGCAGCGGCTCACGGCCCGCCTCCCGTCGCTGCCCACCGGCGTCTCGAGCGGCGCCGGATTGCTCTCCGACACGTTCTTCGACACCCGCTTCAACGTCAGCGACCCGGTCGACACTCCGCGAGGCCTCAACACGGCCAACCCCCTGGTCTCCGCCTCGCTTGCCGACGCGGTCACCGACCTGAAGGGCGCCGGGATCCCTCTCGACGGGACCTTGGGCGAGTTCCAGTACGACACCCGCGGCGGCGAGCGGATCCCGATCCACGGCGGCCCGGGGACGCTCGGGATCTTCAACGCGATCAACTCGGCCTGGAACCGAGCCGAGGGCTATTCGAACGTTCCCCACGGGACCAGCTTCATCGCCGCGATGGGCTTCTCCGAGAAGGGCTGCCCGGCGCGATCGCTGACTTTCGTCACCTACGGCCAGTCCGAGAACCAGGAGTCGCCACACGCCGCGGACTACACGAAGGCGTTCTCGCGCAAGAAGTGGAACGAGGTCCCGTTCTGCGCCGCCGAGGTGCGGAGAGAGACGCTCGACGTCGAGCGGATCTCGCGGTAGACGATCTCGTAGCCTCAGCTGCGTGAGCTCGGATCGCAACCGGACCGCCCTCGTCACCGGCGCCTCGAGCGGCATCGGCGCGGCCACCGTGCGGGCGCTCGCGGCGGACGGCTTCGACACCGTCGCCGCCGCGCGCCGGCTCGAGCGCTGCAAGGAGCTGGCGGCGGAGGTCGGCGGAAGGGCGCTGCGCCTCGACGTCGCCGACACCGACTCGGTCGCGGCGCTCGCCGACGCGCTCGCCGAGGTGGACGTGGTCGTCCACTCCGCCGGCGGCGCACTCGGGCTCGAGGCGGTCGCCGAGGCCGACGAGGAGAAGTGGCGGGCGATGTGGGAGTCGAACGTCGCCGGGGTCATGCGGGTGACGAAGGCGCTCCTGCCCGCCCTGCGACGTGGGATCGACCCGCAGATCGTCGTCATCGGCTCCGTTGCCGGGGTCGAGGTTTATGAGGGTGGCGGCGGCTACACGGCGGCCAAGCACGCCGTGCACGCGCTGACCCAGACGCTGCGGCTGGAGCTCCTCGCCGACGCGATCCGGGTGAGCGAGGTCGCGCCCGGCATGGTCGAGACGGAGTTCTCGCTCGTCCGCTTCGAGGGCGACGCCGATCGCGCGGCCGACACCTACCGAGGCCTCGAGCCGCTGAGCGCCGAGGACGTCGCCGAGGTCATCGCCTTCTGCGTCAGCCGGCCGGCGAACGTGGACGTCGACTACGTCGGCGTCAAGCCGGCGGCGCAGGCGACGGCCAAGATCGCCCGGCGCGCCGAGTAATGGCTTCTTCGCAGCGGGCCGCCGGGATGCCCGCGAGCGATTGAGCGCTTCCTCTTCCAGTTCCTCACCCTCCTACGCGCGGAGAGAGCCCCGAGGGTTCTGCGAGCCATCCGTCTACCATCCAGCGCCGAATGCGGATCGACGAGCTGCTCTCAACCCAGCGGCCGGTCTTCTCGGTCGAGTTCTTCCCCCCCAAGACGGAGGAGGGCGTCGCACAGCTCTATGCCACCGTCGAGGCGCTGAAGCCGCTCGAGCCCGATTACGTCTCGGTCACCTACGGCGCCGGCGGCGCCACCCGCGACGGCACCGTGGAGGCGGCCGAGCGGATCAAGAGCGAGTACGGGATCGAGGTGATGGCGCACCTGAGCTGCGTCGGCGAGACGCAGGAGGGCCTCGCCGCGATCCTCGAGCGCTTTGCCGCGATCGGGGTCGAGAACGTGCTCGCGCTGCGCGGCGACCCGCCGAAGGGCGAGGAGGAGTTCGTCCCGCCCGACGACGGCCTGTCGAGCGCCGCCGAGCTCACCGGCTTCATCACCGAGCGCCACGATTTCGCAATCGGGGGCGCCTGCTTCCCCGAGGTCCATCCGGAGGCGGACAGCCTCGATGCGGACCTCGCCTACCTGAAGACGAAGGTCGACTCGGGTGCCAGGTTCCTGATCACCCAGCTCTTCTTCGACAACCGCGCCTACTTCGACTTCGTGGCCGCGGCGCGCGAGCAGGGGATCGACGTTCCGATCATCCCCGGCGTGATCCCGATCACGAGCTACGGCCAGGTGGCGCGAATCTGCGACCTCTGCGACGCCTCGATCCCGACCGATCTCGCCGCGGCGATGGAGCCGCTGGGCGGGGATGCCGAGGCGGAGGCGCTGCTCGGCGTCGCTTACGCCGCGCGCCAATGCGAGGAGCTGCTTGCCGCCGGCGCCCCGGGAATCCACTTCTACGCCCTCAACCGGGCGCCCGGGACCCGTGCGGTGCTCGCAGCACTGCGCGCTTCCCGCCCCTGGGAGCGGGCGGAGCCCGGGGCGCACGACCGCGCCCGCGCCTGAACCGGATGTCCGAGCGCGCGGACAGCTTCCGCTTCAACGGCCAGCGGATTGCCTACGCCGATCACGGCGAGGGGGATCGGACGCTGATCCTGATCCACGGCCTGCTCATGAATCGGCACATGTACGACCACCTTGCGCCGGATCTCGCCGCGCGGGGCCTCCGGGTGATCACGGTCGATCTGCTCGGCCACGGCGCGTCCGACGCCCCTCACGACATGCGCGCCTACGGAATGCCGGCGTTCGCCTCCCAGGTCGCGGCGCTCGTCGACCACCTCGAGCTCGACCGACCGGTCGTCGGCGGCACGTCGCTAGGCGCCAACGTATCGCTCGAGCTCGCCTGCTCGCACCCGGACGCAGCGAGGGCTCTGTTCATCGAGATGCCGGTGCTCGACAACGCGCTCGTTGCCGCCGGGCTCACCTTCCTCCCGCTGCTGCTCCTGCTGCGCGTGGGCAAGCCGCTGATCAGATTGGGTTCGGCGCTCACCACCCGGATTCCCCGCAGCCACTACCTCGTCGACATCCTGCTCGACTGGACCAGGCGCGACCCCGAGGCGTCGGAGGCGGTGCTCGAGGGACTGCTCTTCGGCCGCGTCGCGCCGCCGCGCGATGAGCGCGAGCGGATCAGCCAGCCGACCCTGATCGTCGGCCACCCCTCCGACCCGCTGCACCCGTTCTCGGACTCCGACATGCTGCTCGAGGAGCTGCCGGAAGCCGAGCTGATCGAGGCGGAGTCGATCGTCGAGTGGCGGATCGATCCCGCACGCCTCGACGACGTGCTCGCCGGATTCGTCGAGCGGGCGTACGAGGGAGTTGCTCTACCCTCACACGCCCGATGAGCTCGCGTGAGGAACGAGAGCGCCGCCGCGCCGAGCGCGTCGAGGCGGAGAAGAAGCAGGCCTCGGCCGAGCGCCGCAGGCTGATCCTCGGCTACGTCGTCGCGGGCGCGCTCAGCCTCGCGGTCGTCGTCGGGATCGTGATCGTGATCGGCGGCGGCGGCGACGGGAAGTCCCCCGAGGCGAGCGACTTCCCGCCCGAGTCGCACATCGAGCCGCTCTCCGGCAGCGTCAACGGCTTCGAGCCCGACGACCGCGAGGGCACGCCTCCGCCCCCGGCCGCCAACGGCGATCTCGAGTCAGCCGCCGCTGCAGCCAACTGTGAGCTCGATCTCGATCTCGAGGATGAGGGCAACACCCACATCGAGGAAGGCGACGACGTTCCCGACTACAAGACCAACCCGGCCACCTCCGGGGACCACATCGTGCCCCCGCAACAGCAGGCCGACGGCGCCTACATCGACCCGGTCGACCCGATCTTCTTCGTCCACTCCCTCGAGCACGGCCGGATCGAGATCCAGTACTCGCCAGACCTTCCCGAGCAGGATCAGCTCGCGCTCAAGGGAGTCTTCGACGCCGAGCCGACCGCGACGCTGTTCTTCCCCAACCCGGAGATGCCCTACGACGTTGCCGTGACCGCCTGGACGCAGCTGATGAGCTGTGAGCGCTACGAGGGCGCTGCCACGCTGGACGCGATTCGCGCCTTCCGCACCACGTACCTCGGGCGAGGCCCGGAGAACGTGCCGCTGCAGCTCTCGGGCTAGCCGCCGCGCAAGGATTCGCCCGCGACGTCACGGCTCCAGACCAGGCACGCGTCGTTTGTGAGCGAATCCTTGTAGTCGTATCCGTGTTGCGAAGAAAGTGGGAATGAAGCGGCCAGTGCGCTACGTGCTCCTCGGGGTCGTGGCGGTGGCGCTCGTGTACGCGAGCGCGCCGGCACTCTCCCAGGACCGATATCTGCCGCCGGCGGTCGATTTCGAGCAGGAGCTCGGGGCGGTCGCGCGGCTGGCCCCGGCAACCCCCGACGCCAAAAAGCGCGGCGTGCGCCCCGTCTACCGCAGCACCGCGCTCGAGGCCCCGCAGCGCTTCGATCTCGCCGGACTCGCGGGTGAGATGCGGGAGCTCGAGCTGCGCGGGCGCGAGAGCGACGGCGAGTGGAGCGAGTGGGTCGAGACGGCGAACGGCGATCCGGTCTACTTCGGCGGGGCCGATGAGCTGCAGCTGCGAACGAGCGGCTGGCGTCCAACGGGCACCATTCACTACGTCAACGTCTCCGGAACGACGACGGGCGCGGACTCGCTGCTGACCAAGTTCCGCGAAACGGTCAACTCGGCCTTCATCGGCGCCTCGTCGTTCGTCGATTCGGAGGCGGACGCGGCGCCGATACGACCTCCGATCGTCAGGCGGGCGGCCTGGGGGGCGAACCGCGGCGCCAGCGGGTGCACGCCCCGAAGCGGCCCGGCATTCGGAAAGGCGAAGGCGGCGGTGGTCCACCACACTGTCAACGCGAGCGACTACAGCGCCGCCGAAGCTCCCTCGATCGTGCTCGGCATCTGCCGCTACCACCGCAACGGCAACGGCTGGAACGACATCGGCTACAACGCGCTCGTCGACCGTTTCGGCACCCTCTACCAGGGACGGGCCGGCGGGATCCGGAAGGCCGTCGTCGGCGCTCACGCTCAGGGGTTCAACGCGGAGACGACCTCGATCTCATCGATTGGCACCCACACGACACTTCCGATCTCTGCGCTCGCCCAGGCAGCGATCGCCGACTACCTCGCCTGGAAGCTCACGGTGCACCTGATCCCGGCGACCGGGAAGACGACCCTGACCTCGGCGGGCGGCGAGGCGAGCCGCTACGAGTCGGGCAAGCGAGTGCGGCTCAACCGGATCATCGGACACCGCGATGTCGGCCTCACCTCATGCCCCGGGAACGCGGCGTACGCGATCCTGGCGAAGCTCCGCCGCCAGGTCCAACAGGAAATCGACTCCGGAGGCGGGGTCAGCCCGCCGCCCGACTCGCCGCCGCTGCCGCCGCCGGTGGTCCCGCCAGCGCCCGGCTGACCCGGGTCAGGGAGCGCGGTAGACGGGGAAGAAGGCCTCGGGGTCGCCGCTGCCGCCGAGCCGGTCGTACGCCTGGCGGTCGCAGATGATCTCGTGGCTGACGAAGTCCGACTCGGCGTTGGCGAAGCCGCGCTTGAAGCGCTCGAGTCCGTCCCCAGGGCTCACGCCGGCGCCGAGGTTGAGCGGGGTCTTGAGCTCGTCGGCGAGGTCCAGCATCGCCGCCACCACGTTCTTGAACGGCGACGCATCGAGGCTCGCGTCAGTGGTCCCGCCTAGGTAGTAGTGGAGGTGGTCGTCGCTGCGCGCGGCGATTGCCGCCGCGCCCGTCTCGCCACGCTGACCACGAGCGAGGAAGAGCCAGCTGCGCTCGAAGGTGAGGATCCGGCCGTAGTAGGCCCGGCCAAAGAAGTAGCGGTCGGTGGCAGCGTTACGGTGCATCGTCTCCTCGTAGGCCGTGGTGAACGCATCGACCGCGTCGCCGGTCGCCGCCAGGCCCTCCACGCGCTCGACCGACCAGCCGACGCGCTCGCTCGCGCGAATCTGCTCGGCGAGCCGGGGGCGTAGGTCCCGGGGCCGGGCAGGGTCGTAGATCTGCAGGCGGGTGCGAGCGCGGCCCCCGGCCAGCGTCGGCTCTCCCAGGCGGTCGCGAAGGAAGGCGCTGACGAGGCCGGTCGGCGCCCAGTCGATCTCGTCCGGGTCCGCGGGCGGGCCCTGACCCTCGACCGTCGCCCCGGGGTACGCGTAGGGAGAGATCGCGTCGATCCCGCCGCCGCGAATCTCGCGGACGATCAGCGGTACCAGGGTCCTGCGTCCCTCGGTCCCGAGGCGGAGCGTGTGCGTCGTCCCCTCAGCCTCGAGGAAGGGGCGCGAGCGGAAGAAGTCATCGCTCTCCGCGGCGCGACCGCCGTCGGCGAGCAGCTCGGCCGCGCCCGAGAACGAGGCGCTCACGTCGGCTTAGCGCCGTCGTCCCAGCCGGTGAAGTCCCCAGGCAAGAGGCCCCAGATCTCATTGTCGATCGCGTCCCCGTCGCGGACGATCGCATCCTTCATGACGCCCTCGCGCCGGAAGCCGAGATAGGTGACGACCTTCTGCGCGGCGACGTTCGTGGCCGGGATCTCGGCGTGCACTCGGTGCGTGCCGTGTTCCCCGAAGGCCCGGTTGCATGCCTGGCGCTCCGCCTCGCGGGCGACGCCCTTGCCCCACGCCGACGGCTCGCCGACGAGCACCGCGAGCTCGGGACCGGTCTGGCGGTCGAGCCCGAAGAGGGCGACGAAGCCGACGGCCGCGTCGGAGCCGTCGATCGCGATCGCCCACTTGCGGTCGCTGCTCGTGTCCTGCGCCCGCTCGACCCAGCCGGCGGCGGCGTCGAGGCTGAACGAGTCGCGGCTGCCGACGAGGTCCGCGGTGACGCGCTCGTCGTTGAACCAGCGGTGCACAGCCTCGGCATCGTCGGCGCGGAAGTCGCGGAGGGTGACCTCGGCTCTCGGCATCGACGGGCAGGCTAGTCATCTAGAGGCTCAGCCGTAGAGGCCGTGGCCCGTCAGCAGCAAGCGGGTCGTGCGCGCGAGGATCTTCACGTCGAGCGCGGGCGAGCGGTGCTCGACGTACCAGACGTCCAGCTCGATCCGCTCGTCCCAGGGGATCTGAGCACGACCGTTGACCTGGGCCCAACCGGTCAGCCCCGGCTTCACCTCGAGGCGCCGCCGTTGGTGCGGCGTGTACCGCTCGACCTGCGCCGCCAGCGTCGGGCGCGGGCCGACGATCGCCATCTCGCCCCGCAGCACGTTGACCAGGTTCGGGAGCTCGTCGAGCGAGAAGCGGCGTAGGAACTCTCCGACCCGCGTGACGCGCGCGTCGCCGGCGTACACCGGCGTGCCGACCCCGACGGGGTCGTTCCCCTCGTGCATCGTCCGCAGCTTGAAGAGCTCGAATGCCTCGCCGTTCCGGCCGGCGCGCACCGCGCGGTAGATCACCGGGCCGCGCGAGTCGACCGTGATCGCGATCGCGGCGATCAAAAGGAGCGGTGAGGCGATCGCGAGGGCAATCGCGGCGATCAGCAGGTCGGCGGCTCGCGGCATCCCGCGGCCGCCCGCCGGGCTCATCTGGTGCCCTCCGCCTTCTCCCAGGCGCCCGGCGTGCCGAGGCGGATGCGATCCCAGAGCCCGGCGGCGATCGAAGCCGTCGTCAGCACGTAGTAGCGGGCGATGCGGAAGGGGCGGAGCGAGACCACTCCCGCAAGCGCGGCGGCGGCGAGCACGGCCGTCTGCACCGCGAGCGTGACGACGTACACCGGACCCTGCCCCAGCAGCGCGAGGTTCGTGAGCAAGACGATCAGGTGGAGGGCCGGGGTCGCGTAGCGAAGCAGGCGGTGGCTGACGATCTGGAATGCATAGAGAGCTCCATAGCCCCGCGGCGACATCATCCGGTCGCGGACGACCTCGTCCCAGATTCCGCGCATCATCCGGCGCTTGCGGGCGAACTCACCCTCGATCGTCGGCACCATGCGCTCGCTCGCGACGGCGCTCGGCGCATACCGGCACGCCCAGCCCTGCTTGGTGAGCATGAACGGGAAGGAGAGATCGTGGCTTCCTTCCGGGCCGAGCGGGATGTACGCGTCGCGGCGCACCGCGTAGATCGCGCCGTTGCCGGCCGTGACCCCGGCGAGGCCCGATTCGAGCTCTCGTACCGCGAGCTCGAGCCGCCAGTAGGCGCCCTCCTCGTTCGGGCTCCCGTCGGGGCCGTGCGCGGATGTCTCGATGAAGCGCGCCTGGCCGCAGACATAGCCGGTGTCCTCGTCGGCGAACGGGTCCGTGAGCTCGCGCAGCGCGTCGCGCTCCCAGAAGGCGTTGGCGTCGGAGAACGCGAGCACGTCGCCGACCGCGCGCTCCACGGCGGCGTTCTGCGCCGGGACCTTGCCGGCCCTTGGCAGGTCGAGGACGAGGTCGGCGCCGGCCTCGCGCGCGAGCTCGACCGTGCGGTCGGTTGATCCGTCGGACGCGACGATCAGCTCGAGGCGGTCGCGCGGGTAGTCGAGCGCGAGCGCGTTCTGCACCCGCGCCGCGATCGTCGGCTCCTCGTCGTGCGCGGCGACGATCAGCGAGACCGTCGGCGGGCTGCCGCCGCCGGGCAGTGGCCGAGGGCGGCGAACACGGGTGAGAAGCCAGAGCCCGAGCGGGTAGCCGACGTGGGTCCAGACGATGAGGCCGGCGCAGACCCAGAAGGCGATCTCGATTGCGATCACGGGCTGATTATCGGTCGGCGCCCGGCAGCGACCGGTAGAGGTCGAGGGTCTCGGCCGCGGCGTGGTCCCAGGAGTAGGGCCCGGCAGCAGCGGCGGCGGCGGCGGCTCCAAGACGGGCGCGCTCGTCGTCATCGCCCAGCAGCTCGCGCAGAGCACCCCTGAGGGCGGCCGGGTCCGCGGGGACGACCAGTCTCAAGGCGTCGTCGTGGGCAGCGACCTCGGGAAAACCGCCGACGCTCGAGGCGACGACCGCGTTGCCGAACGCAAGCGCCGTGTAGAGCACGCCGGACTGGTCCGCCTCGCGGTAGGGGAGGACGACGAGGTCGGCTCGGCGAAAGAGCGCCGGGATCTCCGGATCGGTGATGAAGCGGGGCAGCCAGCGCACTGGGGAGCGCGCCCGGTCGGCGGCTTCGCGCAGCGCGGTCAGGTCCATCATCGGCCGCCCGACGACCCAGAGCTCGGCGCCGTCGATCTCCTCGAACGCCTCGACCAGCAGGTCGATGCCCTTGTAGGGGCGCATGAGGCCGAAGCACAGGACGACCGGTCCCTCCGTGCCGGCGAGCTCCGGGGGCAGGGGGCGCTCGTCCGGGAGCCGGGTCAGGTGCTCGAAGGCGCCGTGGCGGATCACGTGGATGCGCTCCCGAGGGATGCCGAGCCGCTCGGCGATCGTGTCGGCGCCGGCGGCGGAGTGGGCCACGAGCGCGTCCATCCGCCGCGCTGCCGCCGCCCACCCGGCGCGACGCGGTCCGGACGGGGGCGGCGGATCGTGGACCGTCCATACCCGGGGGCGGCGCGGAAGCAGCGTGGAGTCGAGCCCGGGCAGGGTGAGCCACTGGAGGTGGACGACGTCGGCGTCGCGCGAGTGGCTGCGCAGGCGGGCCATCCCGGGGACGTGCGCGGCGAGCTTCCCGGCGCGTGAGCTCGCGCGCGGGTAGAAGAGCTCCTCGACTCGATAGCCGTCCGGCTCCGGAACCGGGCCGTGGGCGAACCGGCTCGTGATCAGCTCGACCTCGGCGCCGGCGCGCGCGAGCGCCGCGCAGAGCGCGCGGTCATACGGCGGCGTGTACGCCGGAGGATCGACGACCTGGACCCGCATCGGCAACGATTCTCCCGTGAAGCTCTCCTATTGCGTCGTCAACACGAACGCGCGCGACCTCCTGCTCCGCTGCTTGAACGCGATCTCCGAGACGCATCCGGACGGAGTCGCCGGCGAGATCCTCGTGCTCGACAACGCGTCCGAGGATGGATCTGCCGAGGCGGTGACGGCCTGGAGCGCCGCACACTCGGGTCTCGCTGGGGCGGCGGCGCTGATCGCCCTCGAGCGCCGCACGGGCAAGGCGGAGAACGACTCGGCGCTGCTCCGCCAGGCCTCGGGCGAGTACGCACTGCTGCTGAACGAGGACTCCGAGTTGCGGGCGGGAGCGACGGCGGCGCTGATCGCGGCCCTCGACGCGGCCCCCGATGCCGCTGTGGCCGGCGCTCAGCTGTTCGACCCGGCCGGCCGGCCGCAGCCCTGCGCCTGGCGGCTGCCGGGAATCGCGACCGCGCTCGCCGGTGCGTTCTTCCTCCACCGGCGGCTGGTCACGCGCAGCCCGGCTGCGACATCGCAGGTGGGCTGGGTGCAATCGGCGGCCATGCTGGTGCGGCGCTCGGCGGCCGAGGAGGTCGGTTACCTCGACCCGGACTTCTTCGTCTACTCCGACGAGACGGATTTCCAGAAGCGCCTCGCGGACGCCGGATGGGAGGTCCTGCTCGTCCCCACCGCCGAGGCCGTCCACCACGAGCAGCTCGCCAGCGACCTCGAGGGCGAACGCCGACGGATTGTCGAGTTCCACCGCGGGCGGGACCTTTACATGCGAAGGCACCACGGCGTCGTCGCGGCGGGGTTGGTTCGGGTGCTCACGGCCTGGAGCTACCTCCCGAGGGCGCTCGCGGCGCTGGTGTTGCCGGGACACGACCCGCGGCGGTACCTGGCACATGCGCGGGCGGCGCTCTCTCCGAGCCGCGGGGTGGGCCTCCGGGAGGCCGCGGCGGAGTGGAACGCAAGCACGGGCAGGTAGGGAGTCCGGCTCGGCGTCGGCTAGATCCGGTCCTCGTCCCGCTGAGCCTGCTCGTACACCTCGGGCGGCAGCCGCTCCCCACCCTCGCCGGCATCCGTCGCGGGACGCTCACGCAACGAGGCGAGCGACGCCTTCACGGCGCTCGGCCGCAGCATCCCGCGCAGCGCCTCCCGCTCCTGCGGCGTCAGGAACCCGCTCGCCCAGAGCAGCAGCGGCAACGCCATCCAGGCTGTCCCGCGGGTCACCCACGCCTCGATCCCGCTCTCCGGCAGCAGCAGCTCACCGGCGGCGACGACGATCGCCGTGACCGCGATCACCAGTCCCAGCCGCCGCCACTCGTAGGGGACCGGGAAGAGGCGGTGGGTGAGCGCGTACATGATCACGACGATGACCAGGTAGGAGCCGGCGAGCGCGATGCCGGCGCCGACGATCCCGAGCGGCGGGATCAGGATCAGGTTGAGGACGACGTTGACGATCATCCCGACCACGGTCGCCGGGAAGCTCCGCTCGGTACGCCCGGTGCGGCCGAGGATCACGACCATGACGAGGTAGAGCGCGTACAGGGCGACGCCGGTGGCGAGGAGACCCACGGCCTCGTGCGCCTCGAAGAACTCCGGCGCGGCGAGGAGGTCGACGATCTGCCGCGAGAGCAGCCAGAGGCCGGCGACGCCGAACGCGCAGACGGCGGTGAACCAGGTGACGATGAGGCTGTAGGCGCGACGGGCCTCGTCGTCGTCCTCGATCGAGTAGGCCAGCGGCGGGAAGGCGAGCTGGAAGCCCCGGGCGAGCACGGTGATCCCCTGAGCGAACTTGATCGCGAGCGCGTAGAGCCCGGCCTCGGCAAGCCCGGCGAGGCGGACGATCAGGATCCGGTCGATGAAGTTGAGGGAGTAGAGGGTGAGCTCGGCCGGCATCGTCGGTAGCCCGAAGCGGAGCATCCGCCGCAGGAGGGCGCGGTCGGGGATGAGACCGAGGCGGCGGCGCTCGGCGAACAGCTGGCCGACCAGGAACACCGCGCCGGTGCCGAAGGTGCCGAGGAGGATGCCATCGGCGCCCATGTCCTCCACCGCGACCAGCCAGACGGTCACCGGGATCGTGACCAAGACGTTGACGATCGTGATCGTGAAGTAGGCCCGGGCACGCTCGTCGAGTCGCAACAGGGTGAGCGCGTACTCCCACAGCGTCAGGACCCAGAGGCCGAGAATCGCGAGGCGCGCCAGGGTCGCATCGGGCTCCTCCAGCAACGCCTCCGAGATCGGCCCCGCCAGCGCCAGGAGCACCAAAGCGGCAGCCGTGGAGGTCCAGAACAAGGATGCAAACCCAGTGCGGACCACGTCCTCGCCGAATTCGCCGGCTGACCCGACCGCCTTCGGAGGCGAGGCCGAGGAGGCGGGCGGAACGTTGTGTATGTAGTAGAACCGCAGGATCGCCTCGATCACGCCGAGCCGGATCACGATGCTCGCCGCGACGACGGCAGCCAGCATGACCTCGGCGGCGCCGTAGTCGGCCGGGGTCAGATACGCCGTGTAGATCGGCAGCAGGAAGACCGCGATCAGCTTCGAGAGGACGCTGGAGGCGGTATACGCGGCGCCCGTAGTCGCGAGACGTCGCAAATAAACCAACATCGGCCTACATCTTCGCCGTCCCGCCAGCTGACCCGGCCGCCCCCGGAGGCGAAGCCGAGGAGGCGGGCGGAACGTTCGTATTCCGGGGATAAAGGGCGACTCCCAGCGCCAACAGTGCCCAGGTCGCGGGGTCGGTGAGGAAGCCCGCGTAGCCGAGGCTGTGGACGAGCATCGCGACGAAGCAGGCCGCGACTGCGATGCGGGCGACCGAGGCTCCGGCGCCCGCGCCGAGCATCGTCGCCAGCGCCACGGCCAGCAGCGCCACGTAGGGGATCACGCCGATCACGCCCTGCTCGGCGGCGACCGTGATCGGCTCCGAGTGCGAGACCGTCGTCCGCGCCTTCTCGATGTCCTCGTAGAAGGCGCGGCCGAAGCCGCCCGAGCCGTGGCCCGCGAACGGCCGGGCCTGAAACAGGTCGACACCACCCTCGATCAGTGAAGTGTGCCCCTGCTCGAAGACGCGGTCGGTCTGGATGTCGCTGGTCGGCGTCCCTCCCGCGATCGCCAGCGCCACGAGCCCGGCCGCGCCAAGCGCCCCGGCGCCGATCAGGCCGCGCCAGGACCAGCGCAGGATCGCGACGATGCCGAGCCCGCCGATCAACGCCGCCATCGAGGTGATCGAGTAGGAGAAGGCGAGCGCGGCGAGGCAGATGCCCGCGACGAGGAAGGTGGCGGCGAGCTCGCGGCGGTCTTCTCCCCAGGCCAGGAACGCGCCGAAGGCCGTGATCGCCAGCGCCATGTAGCGGCCGAAGATGTTCGGGTCGAAGAAGACCGAGTTGACGCGGAAGTACTGGTGGAGCTGGTTCGCGTCGAAGAGCTCGGGATTGAGGAAGAGGTCGCGGGTCGCGGATTGGAAGAGGGCGACCGAAGCGCAGGCCGTGGCGATCACGCCGATCGCGATCAGCACCCGCCCGATCAGGCGCGGGGTCCACTCGAGGGCGGCGAGGAGGACGAAGAGGACCGCGAACGGGATCAGGAAGAAGCCGAGGTTCTCGACCGCGTTCGAGACGTCGCGCGAGTAACTCGCCTGGATCCCGTAGAGCAGCAGCGTCGCGGCGAGGAGCCAGCGCAGCGCCCCCGGAGCGGAGCGGAAGTCAACGAGCGACGCTCCGGCGGCGGGTCGCGAATGGCGAGCGGCCACGACCGCTCCCCCGGCGATCACGAGATAGAGCGGCACCAGCAGGTTCGCCGTCTCGCCCCCGACCTCGAGCGGAACCCGTAGCGGCAACATCATGACGGCGGCGATCGGGAAGATCTGGGGCCAGCGCTCGAACGCGGCGACCGCGCCGGCCACGAGGAGCAGGCCCGCGACCCCGCCGACGACGAGCTGTGCCGGGCTGTCGCGGAAGTCGACGATCCGCGGTTCGTTCCAGACGCTTCCCGCGATCAGGAGCGGAGCGGTCACGAGGGCGACGAGCATCGCGATCGACCGCAGGCGCGAGTCGTCGGTGACGATCGCCGTCGCTGTTGCCATGCAGCCGACCAAGATGCCGGCGAACTCGAGCGGGTCGGCGGTCACGGCGATTCCCCGTCATCGAGCGTCACCCGCCGCGGCCAGACCATCTCGCGGTCGGAGTCCGGGAGCTCGACCCCGAGCCGGTAGCGCCCCGGCGGGGCGGCCGGCCCCGCGTCGGTGCTGCCGTCCCAGCGGTAGGTGACGGCCTCACCCTCCGCGAGAGCGACCGAGTCGTCGAGCGTCCTCACCACGTCCTCTTGCGAGTCGACCACCGTCACCCGAGCGTCCTCGTCCGCGCGGCGAACGAAGAAGGTGAAGGTCGCATCCCGCGGTCCCTCGGCGGCGTTGGGTGAGAAGGTGACGTTCTCCTGCGGGACGAGGACCTCGAGCACGAGATCGGGCGTGCGCGCACGGACGACGAGCACCGCGACGGCGACCGTCGCGGCGAGCAGCGCGAAGAAGAGCACGACGCCCGCGGGGAGGCCGCGGACGCGGCTCAAAGCTGGGCCCTGTCCTCGCCCGCGATCACGACCACATGCGCCCCATTGGCGAGCAGCTTCGCCTCGCGATCCATCGGTTCCACATCCTTCGGCTCGAGGCCGAGGTCACGCGAGACCTTCTGCGCCGCTGCCTTCTGACCGTTCGCGTAGAAGACGACCGTCCTCTCGAAGTCCGGGGTAGTCGTCGTCACCGGGCCGAGCTCGTAGCCGTTCTGCTCGATCTCCGAGCCGACCTGCCCCGCGAGACCGCCGATCGATGTTCCGTTGAGGACGGCGACAGTGACGTCGCCTCGCTCGACCTTGCCGCTCTTCGCCGTCTGCTCGTCGCCACCGCCGCTGAGCAGCTCCTCGGAGAGAACGATGGACACCGCCGCGATGAGCAGGGCGACGATCCCGACGGCGACCAGGACTCGCGGCTGGGTGACGACGGCGACGAAGCGCCGCCGGCGCGGGTGCGGCGCAAGGGCCGCCCGCTCCATCGTCACCCGCGTCAGGGCGGGACGCTCGTGGGTGACCCGCGTCGCGGCCGGCATGGACGCGGTCGGGGTGACGCCCTCGCCGGGCCCGAGGAGCCGCTCGAGCTCCGCCTCGGCACCGTCGAGCCGCGCCTCACTCGCTTCTAGATCGGTGCGCGCGTAGTCCGGCTCGCGCTCGCTCCACTCCCTCAGCCGCACCAGGTCTCGGCGCTGGGAGCGGTAGAGCGGGAGCAAGAGCAGGATGCCGAGGACCGAGAGCGCCGAAGTCACCGCCGCGACGGTGTCGAAAAGTTCGCCGAAATCGTCCATGCGCCCGGCGACTCACTCGAGCGCGTCGGCATCGTCCTGGCCGACGACGAGAACCACGGGGGCGCCTCCGGAGAGCGCGGCGATCTCCTCGGTGATCGGCTGAACACCGGTTTCGCCGAGCTCCTCGACGATAGCGTCGGCGAGCTCCTGCGCCGCGGCCTGCTGACCGTCCTCGAAGAAGATCACCGACTCCGCGAGGCCCGAGCTTGCGTCGGCCTTCTCCCCGATTGCGAAGCCGGCCGGCTTCACCACCGCCTTCGCGATCTCGCCGGCGAGGCCGGGGACGCCCGCGATCGGCGTTGGGCCGGTGTCGTCCTGGGTCGCGTTGAGGACTGAGACCTCGACCTTCTCCTCCGTCTCGCCGCCGCCGTTGCCGGCCTCCTTCGCCGGCGCGGAAGGCTCGTCCTCGAAGAGACCGAAGCCGCTCGTGAGGACGCCGGCGGCGACGACTCCGGCGGCGATGATGACGAGGAAGTACCGGGGATCGAACGGCGAGCGGCGGTCGACCTCGGCATAGACAGCCGCGCCCCGCGAGCGGACGCCGCCGAGCGCCGTCCCGATTCGGCCGGGCATCTCGGGCGGCTCCTCGCGCACCTCGGGCTCCTCGCCGCGCGCCTCGGAGACCGTGGACGTCGCCTCCTCGGCCTCGTCGAGGCGCTCCGGAGCCCGCCCGGCCCATTCGCGCAGGCGTCGAACCTCCCGCGCCTGTTGGAAGATCAGGAAGGCGAGGATCGCGAGGCCCAGGAATGCGGCGATGCCGAGGTAGGGCCCGATCCGTTCGATCAGGTCAATCATGCGAAGCAGCGCATGTTAGGTGCAGAACACATGCCGCCACCTCCTCCGCTCCCGCCTTGAATACATGGTCCGCGGCTACGCCGCAGACTTTTCATGCTGCTCCCGCGTCCGGGGGTGCGGCTCGCGCCGAAGGACTAGTCGACGTTTATCTCGGCCGTATGCCGGGCCGCGGTGACCAGCTCGACCACGTGCGCGGCGAGGCCGGCTTCGTCGCCGGCGGCGACGCGTGAGGCGAGGTCGTCGATCGTGCGCTCGACCCAGTCGGGGTCGAGCGGGACGGAACGCACCGCGCGGACGATCCGCTCCGCGGCGGTCGCCTGCGAGCGCTCGTGCGGGTTGAAGAGCTCCTCGTGGATCTTCTCCCCCGGCCGCGTCCCGACGATCTCGATCGCGATGTCCGTGTCCGGCTCGTAGCCGGCGAGCTGGATCATGTTGCGGGCGAGGTCGACGATCTTCACCGGCTCGCCCATCTCGAGCACGAAGACCTCGCCGCCCGAACCGCCGAGGTCGCCCGCGCTGGATCACGAGCTGGACCGCCTCCGGGATCGTCATGAAGTAGCGGGTCATCTCGGGATGCGGTGACGGTCACCGGACCCCCGCTGCTCGATCTGGCGAGCGGAAGATCGGGACGACGCTGCCCGAGGAGGCGAGCACGTTGCCGAAGCGGACGACGGTGAACTTCGTCTGCGGATGGCGCTGCGCCGCCGCCTCGACGATCCACTCGGCCATCGCCTTCGACGCCCCCATCACGGTGCGCGGGTTGACGGCCTTGTCGGTGGACACGAGGACGAAGCGCTCGGCGCCGGACGCTGCCGCGGTCGCCGCCGTCACCCGGCGTCGCGATCGCGTTGTTTCGGAGCGCCTCGAGCGGGTTTGCCTCCATCAGCGGCACGTGCTTGTAGGCGGCGGCGTGGAAGACGACCTGTGGCCGGAAGCGCTTCATCACCTCGAGCATCCGATCGCCCTCCTTGCAGTCGGCGAGCACGGACTCGACCCGGGTGAAATGCCAGCGGCTGGTCATCTCGCGGTCGATCTCGAAGAGGTTGTCCTCGGCGTGGTCGAGGAGGATGAGCAGGCGCGGGCGCACGCGGGCGATCTGGCGGACGAGCTCTGACCCGATCGAGCCGCCGGCGCCGGTGACAAGGACGCGCTTGTCCTCGAGGTAGGCGCCCACCCGGTCGAGCTCCATCACCACCGGCTCGCGGCCGAGGACGTCCTCGACCTGGACCTCGCGCAGCTGCCGCGTCAGCTGGACTCCGCCGCGCAGGAGCTCGAACACGGTCGGCAACGTCCGTACCGGGATCTCGCGGTCGCGGCACGCGGCGACGACGCGGCCGCGGAGCACTCCGGGCGCCGAGGGGATCGCGATCACGACCTCGTCCGGCTGCAACCGGTCCAGGACGGCGTCGATCTGATCGGTGGTGCCGAGGACCTTGACTCCGGCGGCGCGCATCGAGCGCTTCGACGGATCGTCGTCGAGGAACCCGATCGCGCGAGCGCCGAGCTTCGGGTTCAGCTGCAGCTCGCGGACCACCATCTGCCCGCCGGAGCCGGCGCCGATCACGAGCACGTCACGACTCCGCCGCTGGCGGGCGGCCCGGTCGGGTCGCTCGGCGATCGTGCGACGGGCGAGACGGGCGCCGCCGAGGAGGACGCAGGAGAGAATCAGGTCGAGCACGATCACCGAGCGCGGCAAGCCGTAGTCGTAGGGCTGAATGAGTGCGAAGACGAGCACCATGAGCCCGCTCGCGATCAGCAGGCTGCGGCACAGAGGCCACAGGTCCGGGAGCCGGAAGTAGCGCCACCACTGACGGTGCTGGCCGAGAATCTCGAGCACCAGCGCCTTGCCGATCGCGACGAAGGCGACCGAGCCCAGCAACATCGTCCCGTAACGGTCCGGGAGGACGAAGTCGTTGTCGACGAATCGCAGCGCGAAGGCGAGAGCGAAGGCGAGAGCGGCGAGTACCGCATCGGCCCCGAACTCGAGCACCCTTCGCCTGTGAACCGGGTCGAGATGCCGCAGGCGAGACATCGAGACGAGTGTAGAGGCGTTACCTGAACCGTCGTGGCTAACGTGTCGCCCCCGCATGACCCCGCTCAGCGCCTCTGTCACCGACTTCATCGTCGACCCGATCGTCGACTTCGCGACCGAGTTCATCGACTCGGTCGGGCTCGTCGGCGTCTTCATCCTGATGCTGCTCGAAAGCGCCTGCATCCCGGTCCCGAGCGAGGCGATCATGCTCTTCGCCGGCTTCAATGTCTCCGAGGGCGAGATGACGCTCTTCGGCATCGTCGCCGCGGGCGTGCTCGGCAACGTCGCAGGCTCGTGGATCGCGTGGGCCGTCGGCTACTACGGGCGCCTCGAGCTGCTCGAGAAGAACCGCTTCATCCACATCAATCCCAAGCACCTCGCCTGGGCCGACTCGTGGTTCGAGCGCCACGGCGACGCGACCGTCTTCTTCACCCGGATGCTGCCGATCATCCGCACCTTCATCTCGCTTCCCGCGGGCGTCGCGAAGATGCCGTTTTGGCGCTTCACCGTCCTCACCCTGCTCGGCTGCATCCCGTGGGTGCTGATGCTGGGACTGATCGGCCGCGAGGTCGGAGACAACTGGGAGGAGTGGCGCGACTACCTCCACTACGGCGACTACATCGTCCTCGCGGCAGTGGTCGGGGGGCTCATCTGGCTGCTGATCCGCAGGCGCAGGGGGCCAGGCGACGACGCGAGCGCGGAGACCGTCGCCCCGGCCGACGGCAAGTGAGGCCCGGGCGGGCGGCGATCCTCGGGCTGATCCAGGGCCCGACCGAGCTGCTCCCCGTCTCGAGCTCCGCCCACATCTCACTCGTCGCCGTGGTTCGCGGGCTGGGAGCCGGCCGGTGAGGATCCCGAGGAGCGCAAGAGCTTCGAGGTCGCGTTGCACGCGGGTGCCGCGGCCGCGCTCCTGATCGGCCAGCGGCGCGTGATCGCCGCCGAGCTCGCCGCCTTCGACGCCCGGCGCGCCCTCGTCGTCGGCCTGTCCTTCGTCCCGCCGGCGATCATCGGCTATCGCTACGAGCGGGTGATCGAGGAGCGCTTCGGCGGCCCGGCGACGACCGCCGTGGGCCTCGCGCTCGGCGCCGTTGCGATGGTCGCCGCGGATCGGCGGCGGCAGGAGCGCGGGCCCGGCGACGCGAGCGCTGCTCGACGGCCTCGCGCTCGGGGCCGCTCAGGCGGCGGCGCTGATCCCCGGGGTCTCGCGAAACGGCGCCACGCTCACCGCCGCCCGCGCCCGGCAGTTCACCCGCGAACAGGCGAACATGCTCTCGCGGACCGTGGCCCTGCCGGTGATCGTCGGCGCGACGCTGCTCAAGGGCGTCCGGCTCCGGCGCCGCGGCGTGAGCGAGGAGCTGCGGCGCTCGATCGGGATCGGCGTTGCCGCCTCCTTCGCCTCGACGCTCGCCTCGCAGAAGCTGATCGGCTTGGTCGAGCGCGATCGGGCGCTGTGGCCGTACGCGGCCTACCGCATCGGTCTCGCCGCCGCGGTCGCCGGGAGAATGGCCCGCGGATGAGCGAGCAAAGCGCCTACAGCGCCGCCGGGGTGAGCCAGCGCGATGCCGACAGCGCGGTCGAGGCGCTGGTTCGCAGCCTGAAGCTGATCGACACCGGCAAGCCCTCGCGCGTCGTCTCGCTGCCGAACCACTACGCGAGCGTGCTCCGCCTCGACGAGCGCAGCGGGCTCGCGATCGGGACCGACGGCGTCGGCACGAAGATGGTCGTCGCGGAGCGTCTCGGCCGCTTCGACACGATCGGGATCGATTGCGTGGCGATGAACGTCAACGACCTGATCTGCGTCGGCGCGGAGCCGATCGCGATGGTCGACTTCATCCTCTGCCGCACCGCCGAGCCGGAGGTCTGCGGCGCAGATCGGCGTCGGCCTCCGCCGCGGCGCCGAGGCCGCCGCGATCGAGATCCCGGGCGGCGAGATCGCGCAGGTCGGCGAGATCGTCAACGGGTGGGAGCTGAGCGGGACGGCCGTCGGCACCGTCGCCCTCGACGCGATCGTCGACGGCGGGCGGATCGCCCCCGGGGACGCCGTGATCGGACTCCCCGCGTCCGGTCTGCACTCGAACGGCTACACGCTCGCCCGGCGTGCCCTGAGCCAGCTCTCGATCCACGAAGATCCGGACGACCGGCTCGGCCGGCCGCTCGGCGAGGTGCTGCTGGAGCCGACGGAGATCTACGTGCGGCCGGTCCTCGAGCTGCATCGCCTCGCCGGTCGACGTTCGCGGCCTCGCCCACATCACCGGTGACGGCCTCAACAACCTGCTGCGCCTTGCCGCGCCGGTCGGCTACGAGATCGACGACCCGCTCCCGGTGCCGCCGATCTTCGAGCTGATCGCGGAGCACGGCGAGGTCGGCGAGGAGGAGATGTACGAGGTCTTCAACATGGGCTGCGGCTTCTGCGTCGTCGTCTCGGCGGCCGACGAGGCCGCCGCGCTCGAGTTGCTCGGCGCGCATTACCCCGGGGCGAAGCGAATCGGCGCGTCACGGACCAAGACGGCGTCGTCGGGCGCCGCTAGCCGTCAACTGCTCTCACCCGGCGCGCGCGCACCCACGCCTACTGGCTCCCGACCCTTGAAGCGAGGGTCGGACCGGGCGCCCGCGCCGCGGAAGGAGCGGCGGTAGGCGGTCGGCGTGGTCGCCGTCGCGCGGCGGAAGTGCTCACGCAGGGATGGCGCGGAGCCAAAGCCGGCCTTCGAAGCCACGTCCTCGACCGGGAGGTCGGTGGCCTCGAGGAGTCGGCGCGCCTCGAGGACGCGCTGGGTATGGAGCCACTTGAGCGGGGTGGTCCCCGTCTCCGCGACGAAGCGGCGGGCGAAGGTCCGAGGGCTCATCGCGGCCTGGCCCGCAAGGGTGTTGACGTCGAGGGGCTCGGTCAGATGGTCGAGGGCCCAGGCGCGGACGTCGTCGAGTGACCCGGCCGGGCTCGGGAGCGGCCGCGAGATGAACTGAGCTTGTCCTCCGTCGCGGTGCGGAGGGGCGACCATGGCGCGGGCGACGTTGGCGGCGATGCGCTCGCCGTGATCGGCGCGAATCAGGTGAAGGCAGAGGTCGATCCCGGCACTGAGCCCGGCCGACGTGATCGACCGATCCCGTCGCCGACGTAGAGGACGTCCGGGTCGACGCAGGCGAGCGGGAACAGCTCGGCCAACCCCGGGCGGCGAACCAGTGGGTCGTCGCGGGGCGGCCGTCGAGAAGGCCCGCATGGCCGAGTGCGAAGGCGCCGGTGCAGATCGACGTGACGCGAGCGCCGCGCTCGATCGCCGCGTTCAGCCGCTCGGCGACCCCGGCCGGCAGCGGCTCGGTAATCGCGGAGTAGCCCGGGACGACCACGGTGTCCGCCCGCTCCAGCGCCTCGGGGCCGGCGACGCCGGCGATCGAGAACCCGGTCGTCGTGGGCACGCTTGCCGGCCTTCGACGGAGCAGACCTCGAACGAGTAGCGCTCGGGACCCGCGAGGCTGAAGACCTCGGCGGGCACGGCGAGGTCGAAGGCGACGACCCGCTCGAGGGCGAGGGCGACGATCCGGTGCGGTTCGCGGCGCATTGGCAGGAATCTAGCGCATATGGGCATTTCTGCCACTTGCGCCAAGCACCCCCTCCGCCACGATCCCCGCATGAAAATCGCCATTCTCGTTTTCGACAAGATCACGGCCCTCGACGCAATCGGCCCCTATGAGGTCCTCAGCCGCTTCCCCGGCGCCGAGCTGACCTTCGTCGGCCAGGAGACCGGCGAGAAGCGCACCGACACGGGCCGCCTCGGGATCACCGCCGACGCGACCCTCGAGGAGATTCACCGACCCGGACATCCTCCTGATCCCCGGCGGCGCGGGCAACCGGCCGCTGTTCGACGACGAGGAGCGTCCTCGACTGGATCCGTGCCGCCCACGAGACGAGCGCCTGGACGACCTCGGTCTGCACCGGCTCGCTCGTCCTCGGCGCCGCGGGCCTCCTCGAGGGCAAGCGGGCGACCACACACTGGGCCTATCGCGAGCGCCTGGGCGAGTTCGGCGCCGAGGTCGTCAGCCGAGCGGTTCGTCGCCGACGGCAAGATCGTGACCGCCGCCGGCGTCTCGTCGGGCATCGACATGGCGCTGGCGCTGGTCGCCGAGTTCAGTGACGAGAACGTCGCCAAGGCAATCCAGCTCGGGCTCGAGTACGACCCGGCGCCTCCGTTCGACTCCGGGTCGCCGGACAAGGCGGCGCGGGAGCTGATCGAGCTGATCGTGCAACTCGAGGGTCCTGAAGCGCGCGTGCCAGCAAACGTGACGTAGCTGGTCCGCGGCCCCACGCGTCATCATCAGGCTGTCGGTCGCGAGCGGTCGACGGCGACCCGATCGAGCGGAGGCGAAAGCCGAGCATTCGATCGGAACGTTGATGATTCGATCAAACTAGAGGGGCGATGAGCGAAGCGACCCAGAGGAGCACCAGGCGCCCTGATCGGCACCGTGCTCTCGGGCCGCTACCGGCTCGAGTCGAAGCTCGGCAGCGGCGGCATGTCGACCGTCTACCTGGCCCGCGACGAGACGCTCGAGCGGTGGGTCGCCGTCAAGGTCCTGCACCGCGAGATCTCCGACCAGCCCGACCAGCTCGAGCGCTTCCGCCGCGAGGCGCGCGCGGTCGCCCAGGCTCTCGCACCCGAACGTCGTCGCCGTGATCGACGCCGGCGAGGACGGCGGGCGCCCCTACATCGTCTTCGAGTACGTGCGACGGCGAGACGCTCAAGGAGCGGATCGACCGGCTCCGGCCGGCTGCCGCTCGACGAGGCCGCCGCCTACGCGATCGAGATCGGCCGCGGTCTGGCCGCTGCCCACGCGCCGACGCCTCGTCCACCGCGACGTCAAGCCGCAGAACGTGCTGATCGACTCCGAGGGCCGGGCGAAGGTGACCGACTTCGGGATCGCCCGCTCGCTCGAATCGCGACGGGCTGACGAAGACCGGCCGCGTGCTCGGCACCACCGACTACGTCTCGCCCGAGCAGGCGATGGGCACAGGAGGTCGACGCCCGCTCCGACATCTACTCGCTCGGCGTCGTCCTCTACGAGATGCTCACCGGCGACGTCCCGTTCAAGGCCGAGAACCTCGTCGGCGTCGCGATGAAGCACGTCAACGAGCAGATGCCGGACGTCCAGAAGCGCCGCCCGCAGGTCTCCGTCGGCGCTCGCGGCCGGTGGTCGAGCGCGCGACCGAGAAGGACGCCCGCAAGCGCTACCAGGACATGGGCGAGATGCTCGCCGACCTCGAGGCGGCGCTCGAGGTGGAGGTGGCCCGCGCCGGCGCTCGACCGGCGAGGCGACCACGGTCCTCGACTCCGTGCCCAACCGCCGGCGGCGGCTTCTCACCAAGCCGGACCGTCTCCCTCGCCGGGATCCTGCTCGTGCTGGCCGCCTTCGCAGCAGCGCTGATCATCGCCGGGGTCTTCTCGGACGACGAGAAGCGCGGCGGAGGTGGAGGTGGCGGTTCGACCACCGAGGAGCCCACCGGCGGCGAGGTTGAGCTGCGCCAGGCAGCCGACTTCGATCCCGAGGGGGACGTGGAGCACCCCGACGAGGTCGGCCTCGCGATCGACGGCAACCCGTCGACGACCTGGCCGACCGAGACCTACAACACGGGCCCCATCGTCGCCGACGCCGGCAAGTCCGGCGTCGGCCTGATCGTCGAGGCGGACGCGCCGGTGACCGGGACCGCGATCTCGATCTCAACGGTCGAGTCCGGCTGGACGGCCGAGATCTACGCCGCCGCGGGCGGGCCGCCCGACGACCTCGCGGGCTGGGGTGCGCCCGTCGGAACGGTGGAGGAAGCCGGCACCGACGAGATCATCGTGCTCGAGGTCCCGAGCCCGCCGAGTCGTACCTGATCTGGTTCACGGTCCTCTCGGCCGAGGGCAAGGTCGAGGTCAGCGAGGTCACGCTCTCGGGCGAGTAGGCCGCTCGGGCCCGCGCTCGGCGGGCCATCGTCAGAACCGGTAGGACCGCTCGCGCTCGTGGCGTTCGACTGCGAGCTCGACGAGCCGGCTGCAGAGGTCGGCATAGGGGACCCCGGTCGCCTCCAAGAGCTTGCCGAAGACGCTGGTCTCCGTGAAGCCGGGGATCGTGTTGATCTCGTTCACCAGCACCTCACCGTCCTCGCGGACGAAGAAGTCGCAGCGGGCGAAGCCCGGTGCCGCCGATCGCGCGGAAGACACGGGCGGCGAGCTCGCGCACCCGGGCGACCCCGTCGTCGCCGATCGGCGCCGGGACGACGCAGCTCCATCCCCCCCGCCGTGTACTTCGCCTCGAAGTCGTACCAATCGGCCTTGGCGACGATCGCACCGGGGAGCGACACCTCGACCGAGTCGTGCTCGGCGCCGATCCCCGTGTTGCCGATCACCGAGCACTCGACCTCGCGGCCGCCCGCATCGGCCTCGACGATCACCCGCGGGTCGTGTGCGAGGGCGCGCTCGACCGCGGCGTCGAGCTCGTTTTCCGGCGAGCTCGACCGGGGTGATCCCGACGCTCGAGCCGAGCCGCGAGGGCTTCACCCACAGAGGCCGGGTCATGCCCGCCGCCTGCTCGCGCCAGCCCTCGCTCGCCAACCTCGCAGAACTCGACCTGAGGCAGGCCGTGGAAGGCAAGCAGCCGCTTGCAGACGAGCTTGTCGATGGCGAGCGCGGCGGCCAGCACGCTCGGGCCGACGTAGGCGACGTCGAGCGTCTCGAGCATCCCCTGGACCGTGCCGTCCTCGCCGAACGGCCCGTGGAGGACCGGAAAGGCGACGTCGGCGCCGAGCAGTCCGGCGGCGGCTCGAAGCTCGATCTCCTCCCCGCTCGCGAGCCAGCGACCGTCGCGCTCGATCCGGACCTCGAGCACCTCGTGGCCGGCCTCGCGCAGCCCGGCGGCGACCGATGCGCCGGAGCGCAGCGAGATCTCGTGCTCGGAGGAGCGCCCGCCGAGGATCACCGCGACCTTCACCGCTCTGCGCTCCGGCGCCGCGGTCGAGGGTTGATCGGCGTGTCTGGCTGGGGCACGGTGGTCTCGTCGGTCGTCGTGGTCGTCGGCTCCTCCTCCTCGACCAGCTTGCCGATGAAGATGGTGACGTCGTCGCCGACCCGCAAGCGGGTCCCCGAGGGTGGCGCCTGGTCGAGCACACGTCCGTCGTCGGAGGGGTCGGTCACGTCCTGGCGAACGATCTCGACGTCGAGGCCGCGGCCCGTGAGGTCCGGGACCGCGGTTTCCTCCGGCCGGCCGACGACATTCGGGACGATCACCGTGCCCGCGCCGGTGGAGACGATCAGGGTCACGGTGTCGCCGCGGCCGAGCTCGGAGCCCGGGCCGGGATCCTGGCCGATGACCGTGCCCTCGGGCTCGTCGGCATCGCGGGTGTCGACGTCGGGGATCAGGCCCTGGCGGCGCAGCGTCGACTCGGCGACCTCCTGCGATTGGCCGGTGAAGTCGTCGAGCGTGACCAGGTTCTCCCCCTTGGAGACGACCATCCTCACCACCGCGTCGCACTCGACCTCGGTCCCGGCGATCGGCTCGGTCTCGATCACCCGCCCCTCGTCGATGTCCTTCGACGCCTGGCGGCGGGACTCGACCAGCAGGTTCGCGTCCGCGAGGATCCGCTTCGCGTCCGCCTCCGTCTCACCGCGGACCACGGGGACCGTCACGGCGAACCCCTCGGACACGGTCAGCTCCACCCCCGAGCCCTCGTCGACCTCGGTCCCGGCGGGCGGGTCCTGCTCGGTCACCGTCCCGTCCGGGGCGCAATTGGGGATCGGCGTCTCGCTCACGTCGAATCCGCGGTCCTCGAGCCCGGTGACCGCGATCGAGGACTGCTCGCCGATCACCGAGGGGACGTTGACCTTCTCCGGCCGGGTCAGCGCCCAGATCCCGACCGCGGCGCCGGCCAACGCGAGCACCGCGAGCACGATCGCCCGGCGGCGGGTGATCAGCTTCTTCGGGCCCTCCTCGGGCCCCAGCGGCGTCTCGCCGGTGCCGGGTTCCGCCCCGGCGCCCGCCGCGGAGCCGAGCGCGGCCCCGGCCGCGGCGCCTGCCGCCGCGGCGCCCAGCGTGCCCCACTGAGCGGTGTCGCCGAGCAAGCCGCCGGACGGATCCGCCTCGGCGAGATCGAGCGCGCGCAGGAACTCCTCCGCGGAGGCGAAGCGGTTCTGGGGCTCCTTCGCGAGCGCGCGCAGGACGACGGCGTCGAGCGCGGGAGTAACAGCCGGGTTGAGCTGGCTCGGCGGCCGCGGTTGCTCGGACACCTGCTTCAGCGCCACCGCGACGGGGCTGTCGGCGTCGAAGGGCACCCGCCCGGTGAGCGCCTCGTAGAGCATCACGCCAACGGAGTAGATGTCGGAAGCCGGGGTCACGTCGAGCCCCTGGGCCTGCTCGGGCGAGAGGTACTGCGCGGTGCCGAGGACCGAGCCGGTGGCCGTGATCTCGGAGACGCCGGCGCGGGCGATGCCGAAGTCGGTGACCCGAGCGCGGCCCTCGTGGTCGACCATCACGTTCTGCGGCTTCAGGTCGCGGTGGACGATCCCGCGCGCGTGCGCGAAGTGGGCGCCGGTGAGGACCTGGCGGGTGATCTCGACCGCCTCGCCGACGCTGAGGCCCCGCGCGATCAGGTCCTTGAGCATCGCCCCCTCGACGTACTCCATCGCGATCCAGTGCCGGCCGTCGGTGTCGCCGCGGTCGTAGACCCCGACGACGTTCGGGTGCTGGAGCCCGGCCGCCGCCTGCGCCTCGCGGCGGAAGCGCTCGACGAACTGCGCGTCCTGGGCGAAGCGCTCGTGCAGGAACTTGAGCGCCACGCGACGGTTGAGCATGTCGTCGGTGGCCAGCCAGACGTCCGCCATCCCGCCGGAGCCGAGCTTGCCGATCAGGGTGTAGCGGCCTCCGATCACCTGTCCCGCGTCCAGTGGCATCAGCCGACCTCAGCCATCCAGGAGGCTCTCCATCATCTCGGTCGCGATCGGGCCGGCGACCTCGCCGCCGAAGCAGCCGATGCAGCGCTCGATCGTCACCGCGACCGCGATCTGCGGGTCCTCGGAAGGGGCGAAGCCGATGAACCACGGCTGGTTGAGGCTGGTCGCGACGTCGATCTCCGCGGTTCCCGTCTTCCCGGCGAACTCGACGCCGCCGACGCTGAGGGCGGACGCGGTCCCCTCGCGGGTGACGTTGGTCATCATCTCGCTCACCTGCGCGGCGGACTCCTCGCTGATCACCTCGGCCTGCTCCTTGCCGTCGTCGAGCTCCTCGATCGTCCGGCCGTCCGGGTCCCTCGCCTCGAGCAGGAACGTCGGCTCCATCAAGGTCCCCTCGTTGGCGATGGTCGCCGCCACCTCGGCCATCTGCAGCGCGGATGCCAGATCCTGACCCTCCTCCCCACCCTGGCCGATCGCAACGCGGCCGACGTCGAAGGCTTCCGTCACCAGCTTCCCGCCGGCGTTGTAGACGCCGCTCTCCTCCATCTGACCGTCCGGGTAGTCGAGCTTCGGCACCGAGTAGAACCCGAACCGCTCCATGTACTCCACCATCGTCTCGGTGCCGAGCTCCTCTCCCACCTGCGCCCAGTAGGTATTGACCGAGTTCGTCAGCGCCGCAGTCATGTCGATGTCGCCGAAGCTGGCACCACCCGAGTTCTCGAGCGGCGCGCCGGAGATCTGCTTCGGCGAGTCGGCGTTCAAGACCGTGTCGGGATCGAACTCGCCCGAGTCGAGCGCCGCCGAGGCCGTGACCACCTTCATCGTCGAGCCGGGGGGATAGATGCTCTGCGTCGGGCGATTGAAGAGCGGTGAGCCCTCCGCGTTCGAGAGGCGGCTGAACTCGCCCTCCTGGTCGACGACGCCAGGGTCGAACCCGGGCACCGAGACCATCGCCTTCACGGCGCCGGTATTCGGATCGAGCGCGACCGCTGCGCCGCCGAGTCCGGGCTCGGGCGCGTTGGCGGCGAGGGCGCTCTCGAGCCCGTCGGTCGCGATCCGCTGAGCCTCGGCGTCGATCGTCAGCGTGATGTCGGCCCCCTCCGGCTGCTGGTCGCGAATCTGGTCGATGAGCGTCTCGAACTCGTTCCCCTCGCCGGTCAACAGGTCGTTCTCGGACTCCTCGATGCCGGCGTTGCCGATGTCGACGAAGCTGTAGCCGACGGGGTGGCCGAACAGCGTTCCCTCCGGATAACGGCGGGCGTACACCGGGTGGCGCCCGCCGCCCTCGGGGAGGCTCTCCGCGATGAGCACGCCGTCCGCCGTCGTGATCGAGCCGCGCGGGATCTGGGACTGCTCGATGATCGGCCGGCGATTGGCGGTCTTGCCCTCGAGGTCCTCGGCGTCGAAGACGGCCCACTTCGAGGTGAAGTAGACGAGCGCCGTGAACAGGATCAGGATCACGACGTAGATGCGGACGATCGGCTGGTTCACCCGGGCACCCCCGGCGGGCGGCGGGCGCGGTCGGAGACGAGCAGGAGAAGCGCCAGCAGGATCATGTTGGCGACCACGGAGCTACCGCCGAAGGAGACGAAGGGCATCGTCACGCCCGTGAGTGGGATCGCCTTGGTGACGCCGCCGATGATCACGAACGCCTGCAGCGCGAAGATGGCGGTCAATCCAGCCGCCAAGAGCTTCGAGAACCCGTCGGGCGCCATCACCGCGGTCTTGAAGCCGCGAGCGGCGATCAGAGCGTAGATCGCGATCACCGCGCAGGCGCCGAAGAGGCCGAGCTCCATCGTGATCACGGCGAAGATGAAGTCCGTGTGCGGGGCCGGCAGGATCGAGCCGCACTCGGGGAACGGCTGCTGGCAGTCCGGGGCGAACGGCCCGGGCAGCTTCAAGAGCGAGTCGCCGAGGCCCTGCCCGAAGAGGCCGCCGTCGGCCTGCGCGAACAGTGACTGCTGCACCTGTCCGGCGCCGGCCGGCGCGTCAGCGCCGAACGGGTCGAGCCAAATGTCGAACCGGTCCTGGACGTGCGAGATGTTCGTGCCCAGAAAGTAGGCGCCGAGGCCGAACATCAAGAGGCCGACGAGTACGTAGGAGAGCCGCCCGGTGGCGACGTAGAGCAGTGCGAGGAAGGCGCCGAAGAACATCAGCGAGCTGCCCAGGTCGCGGATGAAGACGAGCATCAGCATCGCCGCTCCCCAGACGACGAGCAGGGGGCCGAAGTGCTTGAGCGGCGGGATCGTCAGCCCGAGGAAACGTCTCGCGGTAACCGACAAGACCTCGCGCTTCTCGGCCAGGTAGCTGGCGAGGAAGATGACGATGCAGATCTTCGCCAGCTCGGCGGGCTGGAACGAGATCGGGCCGATGTCGACCGAGAGGTAGGCGCCGTTCACCTGGTTGCGGGTTATGAACGGGCCCAGGAGCAGCAGGATCCCGACGAGCGCGATCAGGTAGCGGTAGCGCTCGAGCACGTGGTAGTCGCGCAGGACGACGATCGTGACGCAGAACAGCGCGAGCCCGAGGACGAAGACCGATGCCTGGTTGAAGGCGAACTCGTCGTCGATCCGGTAGATGACGACGAGGCCGATCGCCGCCAGCAGCGCACACAGGGGGAACAGGTACGGATCGGCGTTCGGGAGCCGGAAGCGCAGGAAGATGTGGGCGGCGAGGCAGAGGGCGAGGAAGTAGGCGCCGTAGGTGAGGCTGACGTCGCTGATCTCGACGTTGCCGTTCTTCGTCGTGATGAAGACGGCCGCGAACCCCGCGGTGACGAGGAGTGCGACCGGGACGAGCGCGAGCAGCTCTCGGTTTCGGGAGGACACCGTGCGGGTCAGCCGCCGGGCGCCTGGCCGGAGCCGTCGCCCGCGCCGTTGCCGCCATCCCGTGGCTCGTCCCGCTGCCCACTGCCGGCGGTTCCGTTCCCCTCGGACTGGACTGTTGGGACTGTTGGGACTGTTGGGACTGTTGGGACTGTTGGGACTGTTGGGACTGTTGGGACTGTTGGGACTGTTGGGACTGCCCGGACTGCCCGGACTGCGGCGGCGCCTCGGGCGTCGTCGCCGGCACGGCGGCGTCCGCCTCGAGCGAATCGAGCAGTGACTCGGCGTCGTCGCGGCCCCGAAGGTCGTGGTTGATCGCCTCGTCGCGGCGATCCTCGGGCAGCGAGGCGACCTGGACCGGGATCGAATAGACCTCGGAGTAGAGCTCGATCCCGAATGGCAGGTCGTACGGCAGGCCGCGGTAGAGGGCCAGGCGCCCGCCCTCGTCGGTGCCGAGGAAGTAGACCTGCCGCGCGCCGTACCACGCGCCGAGCACGATCGCGGCGATCACCGCCAGCGACGCCAGCACCTTGGCCACCGTCTTGAAGCGCCTGCGCTCCGGCGGGTGCGCGCCGTGGCGCGCGGCCTCGCGGTGGGCGGCGGCGGCCCGCACACGCTCGCCGCTGATCCCCGCCTCCTCGGCGCTCGGGCCGATCAGGGTGGCGTCCTCGGTGACCGCCGGCGCCTCGGCGTCCTCGAGGCTGAAGGCGACGACGGTGATGTTGTCGCGGCCGCCCGCCTCGTTCGCCGCGCGAACGAGCGTCGTCACCGCCTGATCGAGGTTCTCCGACATCGCGAGGGTCTCGGCGATCCCGGCGTCCTTCACCATCGTCGTCAGGCCGTCGGAGCAGAGCAGGTAGATGTCGCCGGGGCGACCGCTGACCGTGAGCGTGTCGACCTCCACCCCGGACTCCGGGCCGAGCGCGCGGGTGATGATCGAGCGCTGCGGATGGTCCTCGGCCTGCGCCTCGGTGAGCCGGCCCTGGCGCCGGAGCTCCTCGACCAGCGAGTGGTCGGATGTCAGGCGCTTCAGCTCGCCGTCGCGAAAGAGGTACGCGCGGCTGTCACCGACGTGGGCGAAGCTGACCTCGTTGCCGTCGACGAGCGCCGCGGTCAGCGTCGTCCCCATGCCCTGGACCGAGGAATCGCTGAGGGCGAAGTCGTGAATGCGCTCGTTCGCGGTCTCGGCGATCGAGCGGAGGAACGCCTCCGCCGACTCCTGGCCGCGCTCGGCGGGCTCGAACGCGTCGGCGGCGATCTGCGACGCGACCTCTCCCGCCTGGGCGCCGCCCATCCCGTCGGCGACCGCGAACATCGGCGCCCGCGCGTAGAGCGAGTCCTCGTTGGCTGTCCGCTGCGCTTCCGGTATCGGACCGGAAGGCCTGCTCGGCGACCCGGAGCATTACTCGGGGACCTGGAGCTCGAAGCGGAACTCGGTGTCGCCGATCTTGATCTCGTCGAGGTCGCGGAGCTCGGCCTCGCCCTCGAGCACCGCGCCGTTGAGGAAGGTGCCGTTGGTCGAGTCCATGTCCTCTACGTAGTAGGAAGCGCCGCGTGAATAGAGGCGAACGTGGACGGCGGATGCGAAGCGGTCCTCGATCCGCACGTCGGCGTCAGCCGAGCGGCCGATCGAGAGGCCGCCGAAGAGGTCGAACCGCTCGCCCGGGTTGATCCCGCCCCCGCGAACCGCGACGAGCTCAGCGTCCGTCGCCGCCGCCCGGCCTCCAGGCCCGACGTCGTGGAACCCGGTCGACTCGGGAGCCGGAGCCGTGGTCGTCCGCAATTCCTTCAACGCGCTCCGCGAAACCCAGAGCAGGAACAGATAGAGCACGGCCAGGAAGCCGAACTTAAGTGCAACCGCAATCGGATCGGAGTCCATTAATGCTCGATGTCGAAGGTGAAGCGGATCGTGCCGAGGACGACCTCGTCACCGGGCGAGAGGCGCGAGGTGTCGACCTGGCGGCCGTTCACCTTCACCCCGTTGGTCGAGCCGAGGTCGACGATCTGCCAGTCGCCCGTCGGCCCGCGGCGAAGCTCGGCGTGGCGGCGGGAGATGTTCGGGTCGTTGAGGACGCAGTCGCACTCGCGCGAGCGGCCGAGCACGGCCGTCGGGCCGTCGAGCACGTAACGGCGGTCCTCGAGGGAGACGATCGCCTTCGTCTCGGTCAGGTGCGCGGCTGCCCGCTTGCGCGACTTCGTCTGCTTCGGCGGCACGCTGTAGACCATCGTGTGGCCCTGCTCGCCCTGCTCCGGGGCTTCCCCCTGGCGCGCGGGTGGCTTCACCAGTCTGGTCTGGATCCCGAACTCGCCCAGTCGCAGCCGCTCGTCGCCCTCGAGCTTCACCGCCGGCCGGGTCAGCAGCGCGTAGTCGTGGCGGCGCGCGTGCTCGAGGAGGTAGGTCGAGAGCTCCTGCTCGAGCGAGCGCTCATATCCCTCGAGCCTCTCCTTGTCCTCGGTCGAGAGCCAGACCGTGTACTGGTTCGGCACGTAGGTGCGCGAGACCGAGGCGGTTCGGTGCGCGTCCATCTCCTTCGCCAGCTTGCGTGCGATCTCGACCGGCTGCACCTGCGAGGAGAAGGCACGGCTGAACACGCCTTCGACGAGGCTCTCGATCCGCTGCTCAAGGTTGCGCAGAACGCTGATGGCTCGCCCTCTCTCGTCTCGCTGGCCGGCTCCGGGCAGGCCGGGCCGCTACGGGGTTGCGAGGCCCAAATCCTAGATGGCTGCGCCTGATTGGGACGGTGCCCGGTTCCAGCGCTCCGGAGCCTCCGCGCCCTCCCCCCGTGGCACGCGGAAGGCGATCGCCACGGCCGCGGCCCCCGCGAGGACGAGGATCGCGGGGCTTTGCGCGAGCGAACCGCTGCCCACGAGGGCGAGCGCGGCGTTCAGGCCGGCGGCCCAGAGCATGGCTCCGAGCAGGGCGATCGAGGCGTGGCGGGCGGTCAGAACCCACCCGAGTGCGACTGCGGCGGCGGCGAACAGCGCCGCGCCCGCAAGGGAGGTGGGCGAGACCAGGGGGAGCAGGATCGCGTCCGCTGCGAGGCCCGCGTCGGAGGCCCACCCGGCGGGCGCTGGTTCGCCGAGCCCGAGGTCGGGTCCGGTGCCGAACGCGAGTCCGATTCCGGCCATCCAGGCCCAGGTACATGCACCGAGCACGGCTCTCGACTGCGGGCTCGCGGCGGCGGCTCCGAGCGCCGCCGAGGCTGAGCCGATCCCGATCCAGCCGCAGATCGCACCGAGTGGCGCGACGAGCGCCACCGCCGGCGCACCGATCGCGAGCAGTGGGACACAGAGCAGGGAGGCGAGCAGCGCGAGACCGCCGGCGCCCAGCGGCCCGGCGAGGGCGACGAGCAGCGCGGCGCCGCCGACGAGGGCCAGAAGACGCGAAGCGTCGAGCGGGTGCCACTCGCGCTCGTGGGCGACGGAGCGCGGGCAGTCGTCGAGATGGTCGAGCTCGGCCTCGAGGCACTCGCCGAGCTCCTCGGCGCTCGGGCGCTCGATCGGATCCGGTTCGAGGCAGGCGTCGAGGGTGTCGGTGAGCCCCTCCGGCAGGTCCGGTCGCGCCTCGCGCAGCGGAGTGACGACGAGGCCGATCCGGCGCACGGTCGCCGCCGGGCTGGCCGCGGCGACCGGGTTGTCCCCGCTGAAGCACTCGTACAGCGTCATCGCCAGCGAGTACACGTCGGATTCCGGGCCGGCCACGTCGCCCTCCGCCTGCTCGGGCGACATGTAGGCGAGCGTGCCGACCACCTGCCCGTCCGCGGTCAGGGTGGGGGCACCTGCGAGCCGGGCGATGCCGAAGTCCATCAGCTTTGCCCGCTGCGGCCCGTCGACGTCCTCGCGCACGATCACGTTGTCCGGCTTGATGTCGCGGTGGACGACACCGCGCTCGTGAGCGTGCGTGAGCGCCTCGCTGAGGTTGCGGCCGATCTGGCCGATCTCGCGATCGCAGAGCTCCCCGGAGCGATGCAGGTCGGCGAGGGTGCGGCCGCGGACGAGCTCGCTGACGAGCAGCGTCCTGTCGTCGCGCTCGCCGAACTCGTAGAGGGTGACGATGCCGGGGTGGTTGAGCCGCGCCGCAGCCTGCGCCTCGCGCAGCACCCAGCGCGGGTCGGAGTCGGCGACCTCCTTGATCGCGACCTCGCGCTGGAGGCGCTCGTCGTAGGCCCGGTAGACCGTCCCCATCCCGCCCGAGCCGATCCGCTCGAGCATCCGGAACCGATCCATCACCAAGTCGCCGTCCACCACCAGGCTGCGTTCGACGCTCGAACGCTCGTTCCTGCCAAGATTGCCGGGTCCCGGTGCCCGGCAGCCCGCGCGTGGGCGGTCACCATCGCCGCCGCGCCCGACGGCCGATGCGTCTTTGGCAGCGGTAATACTGTCCCCACGAGTGGCCCCCACTGAGGTGGGCGGAGCGTTCGCTATTCATGGCCTACCTCGACGACGACGACCTCGACTCACCGCGCGGCCGGTCCGGCCGCCGAGGCGCGGCGGCGCTCGACCAGCGGCAGATCGTCGTCCGACGCCTGATCGCGCTCGGCGCCGGAGTTCTGGTCGTGATCCTGCTCCTGCTCGCGGTCCGCGGCTGCCTCGACGCGCGCAAGGAGCGCGGCTTCGAGAACTACGCCTCCGACCTCGGCGCGATAGTCAACGAGACCAATCAACTCTCCGAGAGCTTCTTCGTCCGCCTGCGGACGCCGCCGCAGAAGAGCTCTCCGCTCAACCTCGAAGCCGACATCGCTGCGGACCGCGGCACCGCGCAGAGCCTGCTCAACCGGGTCGAGGGACTCGACACGCCGGACGAGCTCGCCGGCGCGCAGGAGAACCTGGTCAAGTCCTATGAGCTTCGGCTCGACGCCCTCACCGGGATCTCGGAGGCGATCCCGACTGCGCTCGGTGATGAGGGGAGCGCGGACGCGGTCGACGCGATCACGCTCGACATGCGATCACTGCTCGCCAGTGACGTGCTCTTCGCCGAGGCCGTCGAGGAGATCAACGAGGTCTTCGCCGATCAGGAGGTCGCCGTAGAAAGTGCCGATGGCGGGGGCGTCGTGCCGGCGAGCATCTTCCTCCCGGAACCCGTGACGCAGTGGATCGACGACGACCAGGTCAGCCTGATCCTGAACGCGTTCGCAGCCGACGTCGACCCCGTCTCCGGCACCCATGGACTCGAGCTCGTCAGCGCCAGCATCGACAGGACGCCCCTGATCGCCGGCAGCGAGAACTCCGCACGGCTCGAGGATCCGTTGCAGATCGAGGCGGAGGTCAGCAATGGCGGCGACCAGGACGAGGTGGACGTCGTCGTCAGCGCCGAGATCTCGGGGCCGACGGGCGTGGTCGAGGGCGAGGGAATCATCAGCCGGATCGAACCGGGCCAGGTCGGCGAGGCCGAGCTCAACTTCGAGACCCCGCCGCCGGCGGACGTCCTGCTCTCGCTCGAGGTCACCGCCCAGCCCGTCACCGGCGAGACGCTGTTCGACAACAACACGCTCACCTACACGGTCACGTTCAAGTAGTGGCGCTCCTGCGAGTCGCGTATCTCGGCCCGGAGGGGACCTTCAGCGAGGACGCCCTGATCGCCGCCGTCGGCGACGCGCGAATCGAGCCGCTGCCGAAGGCGACCGTCCTCGAGGCGGTTGAGGCGGTCGCGGCCGAGGACGCGGATCGCGCGTTCGTCCCGCTCGAGAACTCGACCGATGGATCCGTTCGCCCGACGCTCGACGCGCTCGCCTTCGACGCCCCCGAGGTCGCGATCGTCGGCCAACACGACGAGCGGATCACCCATCGCCTGATCGCCGGCAGCGAGCTGCCGCTGGAGCAGATCACGCGGGTGATCTCGCATCCGCAGCCGCTCGCTCAGTGCGCTCGCTTCATCCGCACCGAGCTCCCGGGCGCGACCCCGCGCGCGGCGGCAAGCACGGCGGAGGCGGTTCGCGAGGTGAGCGATTCTGAAGAGCCGTGGGCAGCGCTCGGCACCGCCTCGGCGGCGCGAATCCACGGCTGTGTCGTCCTGCGCGAGGCGGTCGAGGACAGCGCCGACAACGTCACCCGCTTCATCTGGCTGGCGGCGAAGGGTGTCGTCCCGAGCGGCGAGGGCGCGTGGAAGACCTCGCTCTGCTTCTCCGAGCTCGGCGCCGACCATCCGGGAGCGCTGGTCGAGGCGCTGACCGAGTTCTCGGGCCGGGAGGTGAACCTGAGCCGGATCGAGTCGCGGCCGCTACGCCAGGAGCTCGGGCGCTACATGTTCTTCATCGACATCGAAGGAGCCGCGGACGAGGACGACGTCGCTGCCGCGATCGCGGCCCTGCGCGGCAAGGCGGAGAACGTCCGCGTGCTGGGCAGCTACCCACTCGGCGAGGCGGGGATCCCCGGCGAGTGAGGAGGCCGCGAGCCCATGTACGCGAGGGGGCCCGCGGCGAGGTCTACAATTCTCGCCATTGTGGAGGACCTCGCTGACCCCGAGGTAGTCAACGGCGTCGGAGCTTTCCGGCGTCGTACCCGCGGCAGCCGAGTTCTCGTCCTCAACGCGAGCTACGAGCCGATCAACGTCTGCACGGTCCGGCGCGCGACGGTACTCCTGCTGAAGTCGCGCGCCGAGCTCCTCGAGCGGGGCGAGGGTACGATTCACTCGGAGCGCCTCGAGCTCGACCGCCCGTGCGTGATCAGGCTGATGCGCTACGTCCGGATCCCGCGCGACGTTCACCGGCGCAAGATCACCCGCAAGGCGGTACTCGCCCGCGACTCCTACACCTGCCAGTACTGCGGCCGCGAAGCGGCCGGGCTCACGGTCGACCACGTGATCCCGCGCAGCCGCGGAGGTCAGTCGGTCTGGGAGAACATCGTCGCCTCCTGCGCTCCGTGCAACCGCAAGAAGGGCAACCGGCTGCCGCGCGAGATCTCGATGCATCCGGCCCGGCGGCCGCGTCCCCCGGGCCCAACGGTTTTCATTCAGATCGCGAGCCCGCGGATCCCGCTCGCCTGGGAGCCCTACCTACCGGCGACGCGACGAGCGGCAGCCTAGCGGCTGAAACCGAACGTTCCGCCCGCCTCCTCGGCTTCGCCTCCGGGGGCGGCCGGGTCAGGTGAGGGCCGGCGTCGGGGATACCGTCAGGTCGACCGTCAGGGCGTAGGCGACGCGCGAGCCCGTGCCGATCGCGTTCGCTACCGAGCGTGAGTGGCCGGTGGCCGCGTCGCCCGCGGCGTAGACGCCTTCGATTCCGGTCCGTCCATCGACGTCGGCCTCGATCGTCCCGTCGTCGGTGAACGTGCAACCGAGTGAGTCGGCGATGTCGTTGGCCTGCTCGCGGCGCGTCCGCACGAAGAGGGCCTCGCGGTACTCGGCGGGCGCCGGAGAGGAACTCGATCCGCTCGAGCGCGCCGTCCTCGCCGACGAGGGACGTGATCGCCTGCTCACGAATGCGAACGCCGGCGGCGTCGAGCGCCTCCCGGCGCTCGCCCAGGTCCGGCGGGACCGTCAGTGAGCAGGACGACGTCGCTCGACCAGTTGCGGACGAAGAGCGCCGAGGCGGCGGCGGCGGGGCCGTTGCCGTGGACGGCGATCGGCCGGTCGCGGACCTCCCAGCCGTCGCAGAAGGGGCAGTGGAAGACCGAGCGGCCCCACAGGGGCCTGATCCCCGGCAGCGGCGGCGGGTCGTAGCGGAGGCCGCTGGCGATGACGACGCTGCGGGTGCGGACGCACTCGCCGGCGTCGAGGCGGACGACTCAAAGCCCGTCGCACGGTCTCCTCGACGCCTGCGACCGCGCCGTTGCGGACAACGACCTTCTCGTGCTCCGCGAGCTGCTCATAGGCGCTCTCCGCGGAGCTCGAGCGGGCTGGTCGCGCTCTGCGCGAGCAGACCGCCGATCGCGCTCACCGCGGCGTTGGCGGGCTTGCCCGCTATCGAGGACGAGGACGCTCTTGACGGGCGCGCCCGAGGACGAGCGCTGCGCTGAGGCCGGCGGGGCCGCCGCCGACGACGACCGCGTCCAGCACCGTCCGCCGGGCGTCGAAGCACTGCGGGGTCGCCGAGGGCGGCGAGGGGCGTCGCGGACGGCGGCGGTGAGGTGTGCGGACCTCTGTCAGCTGCGAGATCGTCATCTGCCTCTTTAGACCCGCGGCCCCGCGAAGATTCATCGGTCGCGGTTTCGAAATCGCTCAGCGTCGCGAGAAAGCGAGAGGCCGCCCCGAAGGACGGCCTCTCCAAGGTGCGATTTTCAACGGGTGGCGAAACGAGATGCCAGGTGGGACTAGACCCGGCTACGCGAACCCGCCGGTGCCTGGGGTTGGATTCCGCCAGGCGGCTCGCACGCTGCTCGCCCCGAACGACGGTCACCCGCCGAAGGGACGACGCGGCCGACTAGCGGCCCCGCACCTCCAGGGTCCCGAAACTACTGTCACTCAACTTCGGACCACCTCCTTTCTCTGGTCCACCGATTGAAGCAGACCGGCAGGTCGGGGTCGAGGGGGTACGGGCCGTTCGCCCAAAGATCAGGGGGTTACCCGGATGGAACCGATGAGTGTTCTGCGGGAACATCGGTCCTGTGGACAGGTCCATGAACGAGGCAGCGACACGCAGCGGACTCCGCTCGCGCCGGCGGCTGCTCGAGATCGGCAGAGGGGACTCGGAACCGCGCGGCGTCGGCCCGGTCCCCGGCGGCCTCGAGCCGCAGGCGGCCTAGGCATGGCCACGTTCGCGGTCGTCCACGGCGGCGGCGACACCGGCTGGGCCTGGCACCTGTCGGCGAGAGCGCTCCGCGATCGCGGGCATGCGGTCGTCGCCGTCGACCTCCCGTGCGAGGACGACTCGGCGGGCTGGGCCGAGTACGCGGACACGGTCGTCGAAGCGGTCGGTGACGCCGAAGACGTGGTGGTGGTCGGGCACTCCCTCGGCGGCTTCACGGCGCCACTCGTCTGCGAACGCGTCGACGCCCGCCTCCTCGTCCTCACCGCCGGGATGGTCCCCGCCCCCGGTGAGACCGCGAACGACTGGTGGGAGAACGTGCGGTACCCGGCGGGTGCCGGCGAAGGCGACGAGACGGCGATCTTCTTCCACGATCTCGAGCCGGCCCTCGCGGCTGAAGCGCTCGCGCGAGGGCGGGATCAATCCGGGACTCCGATGGCCGAGCCCTGGCCCCTGACGTCCTGGCCCGACGTTCCCACGCGCTACGTCGTCTTTCGCGACGATCGCTTCTTCCCCGGCGAGTGGGCCCGCGGCATGGTCCGCGACCGGCTCGGGATCGAGGCCGACGAGACCCCGGGCGGGCATTGCGCCTACCTCAGCCGGCCCGCGGAGCTCGCGGCCCTGCTCGACTCGTATGTGGGCGCTTGGGCGACGACCTGACCCCGCAGTCGATCGAGCTTGCGGTAGAGCCGCTCCGTCTGCTCCAGCCGGCCGAATCCGCGGAGTTCCCGGACGAGGGCGGAGTCGAGTGGGCGCCGCTGGTCCCCTACTGGTCGGTTCTCTGGCGAAGCGGCGTGGCGCTCGCACGCGAGCTCGACGGCGCCGACCTGGCGGGAAAGCGGGTCATCGAGCTCGGCTGCGGCCTCGGCGCGCCGAGCCTGGTCGCGGCGCGCCGCGGCGCCCGGGTTCTGGCCACCGACCTGAGCGAGGAGGCGCTCGAGCTGCTGGTCCGTAATGCGGATCTGAACGTGGTCTCGGTCGCGACCGAGGTCCGCTCGTGGGACGGCCCGAACGCCGCGGCCGGCGCTCCCTTCGACGTCGTGCTGGCGGCGGACGTCCTCTACGAGGAGGAGGCGATCGGGCCACTCCTCTCCCTCCTCCCCCGGCTCGCTCAGGAGGTCCGGCTCGCCGACCCGGGGCGATCCCCGGCCGAGACGTTCCTCGAAAGGGCCTCGGAGCGGTGGAGCGTGACGACGGCCCAGCGCGGAGTCGTCGCCATCCACCACCTCGAGGCTCGCTGAGCCCGTCACCGACGCGCGGTCAGGGCGCGGGAGCTCCATCCGCTGCCTGCCGTAGCACGGCGATCTCGATCTTGCGCATCCCGAACATGGCCTTCATCGCCCGTTCCGCCTTGGCGGCATCGGGGTCCGCGAACAGCTCCTCCACGCTGGGCGGCCAAACCTGCCAGGAGACGCCGAATCGGTCCTTGAGCCAGCCGCACATGCCCTCCTCGCCGCCGTCGGTGAGCGTCTCCCAGTAGTAGTCGATCTCCTTTTGGTCCTCGCACCTGATCAGCAGTGAGAGGGCTTCGGTGAACTCGAACCGGGGGCCCCCGTTGAGTGCCGTGAAGCGCTGCCCGTCGAGCTCGAACTCGACCGTCAGCGCCATGCCCGTCTTGCTCGGGGCGGCATCGTTGTAGTGGCTCTTGCCGATGATCCGCGCGTTCTCGAAGACGGAGACGTAGAACTCCGCCGCCTCCTCCGCCTCGGTGTCGAACCAGAGGCTGGGAGCGATCTTCTGCTGCATCGTGGTGTCCTTTCGTCGCGCGGGAACACTCCCGCGAAGGCGTGTGCGTACGTGAAGACCGCAGCGGGCCCGGAAACTAACCGGCCTCCGCGAGGCTGTCAGGATGCCGGGATGGCCTCCTACGTGGTCAATGAGCGGGCGGTCGCGAAGGCGCGCGAGCGCATCAAGGCGCGGCAGTACGTGCTCGACAGCGAGTGGGGCGAGGTCCAGCCCACCGCCGAGGACGAGAACGAGTTCCTCGAATCACACTCCTGGGAGGAGTACTCCGAATGGCACCTCGGCCTCACCGAGGGTCCCGGTGAAGACACGAAGGCTCGCTACGCGTTCGTCTACGGAGACCTCCGCCGCATCCACCGCAGCGGCCTCATCGCGTGCGTCTATCGCGCTGCCGAGTGGCGACACAAGGAGGTCGAGCTGGCCGCGCACGACCTGCTCCAGCTGCTCGACAAGACGAGCGGCTAGTCCTGCTCGTCAGCGGGCGGCGGATCGTCGGCCGGCGGCGCCGGCTGCGCGGCATCGGCCGCCACCTCGGCGACCGCGTCCGCCTCGTCCGCGACGTCGGCGGATGACTCGACCACGAGGGCGACGGCGCTGACGCAGTCGTCCTCCTTCATGTTCATGACCCGCACGCCCTGGGTCGCGCGGCCCATCTGCGAGATGCCGCCGGCCTTCGTGCGCTGCACCATCCCGTTCTGGGAGATGAAGAGCAGGTCCTGGTGCTCGCGGACGATCAGCGCGCCGGCGAGCCCGCCCTTCTTCTCGGTCAGCTTGATCGTCAGGACGCCCTTCGTGCCACGTCCCTTGATCGGGTAGTCGGCCACTGCCGTCCGCTTGCCGTAGCCGTTCTCGGTGACGACGAACAGCTCCGAATCATCGCGGACGACGTCCATCGCCAGAACCCTGTTCTGGACGCGGCCGATCTTGCCGGAAACGTTCATGCCCTTGACGCCGGAGGTGTCGCGCCCCATCGGCCGCACCGCGGACTCGCTGAAGCGAGAGGCGTGACCGGACTTCGACACCAGCAGCAGATCCTCGTCGCCGGACGTCAGCCGTACGCCGACGAGCTCGTCTCCGTCGCGAACCTTGATCGCGATGATCCCGTCGGCCTTCATCTTCGTGTTGTAGGCGGTGAACTCGGTCTTCTTCACCTGGCCCTTGGCGGTGGCGAAGGCGAGGTACTTGTTCTCGCTGAAGTCCCGGGTCGGGATCACGGCCATCACCTTCTCGTCGTCACGCAGCGGGAGCACGTTGACGAGCGCCGAGCCCTTGGCCGTCCGCGAGCCCTCCGGGAGCTCGTAGACCTTGAGCCGGTAGACCTTGCCGCGGTTGGTGAAGAAGAGCAGGAAGTCGTGGGTCGAGCAGATGTGGAGGTGCTCGATGTAGTCGTCCTCCTTCAGGTTCATCCCCATCACCCCGACGCCGCCGCGACGCTGCTGGCGGTAGGTGATCAGCGGCAGCCGCTTGACGTACCCGGAGTGGGTGATCGAGATCACCATCTGCTGGTCGGCGATCACGTCCTCGACGTTCAGGTCGCCGTCGAAGTGGGTGATCTCCGTACGACGCTCGTCGCCGTATCGGCCCACGAGCTCGTCGAGCTCCTCGACGATCAGCGCATCGATGCGGGCCGGCTCGCCGAGGATGGCGCGTAGCTCGGCGATCAGCGCCATCAGCTCGCCGTGCTCCTCGCGCACCTTGTCCGACTCGAGCGCGGTGAGACGCGACAGGCGCATCTCGAGGATCGCCTGGGCCTGCTCGTGTGAGAGCTCGTACTGCTCCATCAACTGGTCGCGGGCGCTGTCCGGATCGGCGGACGCGCGGATCAGGGCGATCACGGCGTCGAGGTTGTCGAGCGCGATCAGCAGGCCCTCGAGGATGTGCGCGCGGGCCTCGGCGCGGCGGAGCTCGTACTGGGTCCTGCGCGTGATCACCTCGCGCTGGTGGTCGACGTAGTGACCGATCACCTCCTTGAGGCTGAGCGTCTTGGGCACACCGTCGACGAGCGCGACCATGTTGACCCCGAACGAGGTCTGCATCTGGGTGTGCTTGTAGAGCTGGTTGAGGACGACCATGGCCGGGTCTCCCCCGCGCTTGAGCTCGATCACGAGCCGCATGCCGGAGCGATCGGTCTCGTCGCGCAGATCCGAGATCCCGTTGATCTTCTTCTCACGGACGAGGTCGGCGATCTTCGTGATCAGGCCGCCCTCGCCGCCCTTCTTGACCATGAACGGAAGCTCGGTGACGATGATCGCGTCCTTGCCGCCGCGCAGCGGCTCGACGTGGGCGCGGGCGCGGACGCGGATCGAGCCGCGGCCGGAGGCGTAGGCGTCGCGAACGCCGCTGCCGCTCATCATCCCGCCGCCGGGGAAGTCGGGGCCCTTGATGTGGGCCATCAGTCCCTGGAGGTCGACCTCGGGGTTCTCGATGTAGGCCTTGACCGCGCCGACGACCTCGGTGAGGTTGTGGGGCGGGATGTTGGTCGCCATCCCGACCGCGATCCCCGCGGCGCCGTTGACGAGCAGGTTCGGGAATCGAGCCGGCAGGACCAGCGGCTCGGACTGTGACTCGTCGTAGTTGGGGCCGAAATCGACCGTCTCCGACTCGATCTCGCGCAGCATCTCGGTGGCGAGGCGCGCGAGACGTGCCTCGGTGTACCGCATCGCGGCGGGCGGGTCGTCATCGATCGAGCCGAAGTTGCCCTGGCCGTCGACGAGCGGGTAGCGCAGGGAGAAATCCTGCGCCATCCGCGCGAGGGTGTCGTAGATCGCCGTGTCGCCGTGGGGGTGGTACTTGCCCATCACCTCGCCGACGATGAAGGCGCACTTGCGGTACGGGCGGTTCGGCTGCAGGCCGAGGTCGTGCATCGCATACAGGACGCGGCGGTGGACGGGCTTGAGCCCGTCGCGGACGTCCGGCAGCGCGCGGCCGACGATCACGCTCATCGCGTAGTCGAGGTACGAGCTGCGCATCTCGCGCGCCAGGGCGCGGTCGTCGATGCGGCCGGTCAATGCGTCGAGGGAACCTTCCATCTCAATCGGTCCTCAAACGTCGAGGAACCTGACCTCCTTCGCGTGCTTCTCGATGAACCCCTTGCGGGGCTCGACCTTGTCGCCCATCAGATCGGTGAACAGCTGCTGGGTCATCGCGTCCTCTGAGTCCTCGATCGTCACCCGCTGCAGCGTCCGCGACGCCGGGTCCATCGTCGTCTCCCGGAGCTGGTCGGCGTTCATCTCGCCGAGGCCCTTGAAGCGCTGGAGCGTGATCCCGTGGCGGGCGAGCTCGAGCACCCCGCGGCGGAGCTCGGTGAAGGACTCCGCGACCTTGGTCCGGTCGCCGAGGGCGATCGTGAACGGCGGGCGGCCGACCTGGCTCAGGAGGTCGAGGTGGACGTCGACGAGCCCGCGGTACTCCTTCGAGTTGAACATCTCCGCCGGCAGTTCGTGGAAACGAGCCAGCCCCGAGCGGCGATGGATCGCCTTGACGACGAGCTCGTCGCCGGTCGCGGTGATGAGCTCCGTCTCGAAGGGCTCCTCGGCCGGATCCGGATCGTCGATCAGCTTCTTCACCGCGTCGAGCGTTCTGGCGCCCGCGTCGAGAATCTGGGACTCGCCAAGGAAGCGGACGACCTCGTGGCCGTAATCGGCCTGCAGGGAGTCGTTCCAGCCCTCGTACTCGTTGTAGCGGCGCTTGAACCGGCTCCAGCGCGATGCGGTCATCCGCTTCGCCTTCTCGCCGCTCGCGTCGGTGATCTCGAACGTCTCGATCTTGTCGCGCAGGAGCAGCTCCTCGAGCTCGGACTCCTTCTCGATGTAGGTCTCCTGCTTGCCGTTCTTGACCCGGTAGAGCGGCGGCTTGGCGATGTAGACGTAGCCGGCGTCGATCAGCTCGCGCATCTGGCGGTAGAGGAACGTGAGGGCCAGGGTGCGGATGTGGGCACCGTCAACGTCCGCGTCTGTCGCGAGGATGATCTTGTGGTAGCGGGCGTCGCCGAGCGCGAACTCCTCCGCGACCCCGGTGCCGATCGCCGTGATCAGTGCCTGGATCTCGTTGTTCGCGAGCACCTTGTCGATGCGGCTCTTCTCGACGTTGATGATCTTGCCGCGGAGCGGTAGGACCGCCTGGGTGTTCCGGTCTCGTGCCTGCTTCGCGGAGCCACCCGCCGAGTCGCCCTCGACGATGAAGAGCTCGGCGTCGCGCGGGTCCTTGACCGTGCAGTCGGCGAGCTTGCCCGGCAGGGTCGAGTTCTCGAGCGCGGACTTCCGACGCGTCAGGTCGCGCGCCTTGCGGGCCGCGTCGCGCGCGCGGGCGGCGTCGACCGCCTTCGTCAGGATGCGCCGCGCCTCGCTCGGGTTCTCCTCGAGGAACTCGGACAGCTTGCGGTTGACCGTCTCCTTGACCAGGCCTTCGACGGGCGGGTTGCCGAGCTTGGTCTTCGTCTGACCCTCGAACTGGGGGTCGGCGAGCTTCACCGAGATCACCGCGGTCAGCCCCTCGCGCACGTCCTCGCCGGAGAGGTTCTCGTCCTTCTCCTTCAGCAGGCCCTTTGCCCGGCCGTAGGCGTTCAGCGTCCTCGTCAGCGCCGAGCGGAACCCGGAGAGGTGCGAGCCACCCTCGTGAGTGTTGATGTTGTTCGCGAAGCTGAACACGGACTCCTGGTAGGAGGCGTTCCACTGCATCGCGACCTCGACCTGGCCGTCGTCGGTCTCGTTCTCGAAGAAGACCGTCTTCTTGTGCAGGGCGTCCTTGTTCTCGTTCAAGTACTTGACGAAGTCGACGATCCCGCCCTTGTAGAGGAAGGTGTCCTTGTCGCCCGCGCCGCGCTCGTCGACCAGGCGGATCTCCAGGCCGCGGGTCAGGAAGGCGGTTTCGCGCATCCGCTCGGCGAGCGTCTCGTAGTCGAACTCGAGCGTCTCGAAGACCTCGTCGTCGGGCAGGAAGGTGATCGTCGTCCCGGAGCCCTTGACCTCGTCGGCGCGCTTCAGGTCGCCCTTGGGTTCCCCGCGCTCGTAATCCTGGACCCACTTGTAGCCATCGCGGTGGACCTCCAGGTGGAGCCGCTCCGAGAGGGCGTTGACCACGGAGACGCCGACGCCGTGCAGGCCGCCGGAGACCTTGTAGCCGTCGCCGTCGCCGAACTTGCCGCCGGCGTGCAGCACGGTGAGCACGACCTCCGCGGTCGAGCGCTTCTCCTCCGGATGCTCGTCGACCGGGATCCCACGACCGTTGTCGACGACGGTGACCGAGTTGTCCGGGTGGATCGTGATCTCGATCCGGTCGCAATGGCCGGCGAGCGCTTCGTCGACCGAGTTGTCCACGACCTCGTAGACGAGATGGTGGAGGCCGCGGGGGCCGGTCGAGCCGATGTACATGCCGGGCCGCTTGCGAACCGGATCGAGGCCACGGAGGACGGTGATGTCGCCCGAGGTGTACTCGCCAGAGTTATTCGGTTCGTCGGTCACGGATGCGGCGTCGGCGCCCGCGTTGCTTGCCACTGATGAGGCCCTTCGATCGGAGTCATTTCATGAGAAACCCCGGGCGCCGGACCGTTCATTTCGGTCGATCCGCGGCGGCTCGGGGCACCACTGCAACTTCACATAAGGATACCAGGCGCGGCCGTCGGAACAGCCGCCCGAATGTGCCAAAAGTCCTGCAAATGATGGACAAAACGGACCGCATGGCGCCCGCCTCCTCGGCTTCGCCTCCGGGGGCGGGCGGGTCAGCCGAGGATGCGGCTTCAGTCGCTCGCATAACGGCCGTCGCCGACGACGAAGCGAAATCCGCTCAATGGGCCGCCCGGGAGCCGCTCGCGAACCCTCCTGAGCAGGTCCTCGCCGAGCAGATCGAGCTCCTGTGCCCACGCCGCCCCGCTGCAGGCGACGGTGACGACGGCGTCGCGCTCGGCGACCGGCCGTGCCTCCCGGGCGATCGTCTCCCCCACCGCCTCGTCCCAGACCGCCTGCACCGCCGCCAACGGCGTCTGCGGCCTCGCCTCGGCGCGCACTCGGCGGACCGCGTCCCCCAGCGGTCGCGGGTCGCTGCGGGGAGTCATGCTGCGATCCCGTCGTCGTTCGCGGCCGGGGTGAGGGCGCGCCCCTCGCGCATCCGGATCTCGGTCCGCTCCGCATTGGCGGGAATCTGGTCGCGCTCGGTCGCGGTGATCAGTGCCTGCCCACCGCCGGCGAGAAGGCGCTCGAGCAAGAGGCCACGGCGGTCGGCGTCGAGCTCGCTCGTGACGTCGTCGAGGACCATCAGCGGCGCCCGGCGGCCCTCCTCGACGAGGACCTCGCGCTCGGCGAAGAGAACGGCGAGCAGGGCCAGGCGCTGCTGTCCCTGCGAGCCGTAGCGGCGCAGGGAGCGGCCATCGCTCTCGAGCGCAATCTCGTCCAGATGCGGTCCCCAGCCGCTGTAGCCGCGGGCGATGTCGCGATCGCGGCGCTCGGCGAGCTCGGTGGCCAATGTCTCGGCGTCAGCGGCTTCGCTACGCGGCCGGTAGCTAAGGCCGGCCTCGCCTGCGAGCCCAAGCTCGGAGGCGGCGGTCGTGAACGGCTCGGCCAGGCGCCCGATCGCCTCGGCGCGGATCGCGATCAGGCCGACCCCGGCGGAGGCGAGCTCCGTATCCCAGGCGTCGAGCGACGCAGGTCCCGCCGTGCCGGCCCGGATCCGGCCGAGGAGTGCGTTCCGCTGCGCGAGCGCCTGTGAGTAGCGGCGCCGCTCGGTCCCGCGGGCCGGCCACAGGGCGGCCGTGAAGCCGTCGAAGTGCGACCGGCGCAGCGAGGGCGCCCCCTTGACGAGCGCCAACCGGTCGGGCATGAAGACGGCGAGCGGCGGCCGCTGAGTGCTCGCGGCGGCCTCGGCCGGAGCGCCGTCGAGGAGGTGGCGGCGGCCATCCGCGCGGCTGATCGAGAAGAGGAAGGTCCGCTCCCGCCCCCGGCCGGCGACGGTCGCCTCCGCCCGCGCGAGGCCTTGCCCGAAGCGGATCGTCTCGCGGTCGTCGTTGGTCCGGCACGAGCGCCCGGCGAGCGCCATGTAGACGGACTCGAGCACGTTGGTCTTCCCCGCCCCGTTCGCCCCCCAGATCAGGTTCACCCCGGGCCCGAGCTCGATTTCGGCATCGGCAAGGTTGCGGACGTCGAGAACCGCTACGGAGCTGACGAACACATCACTGATTCAGGCGGATGGGCATGACGAGATAGCTGAAGTCGTCGCCATCCACCGGGCGCAGGAGGCCGGGTCGGAGGGGCGAGCTGAGCTGGATCGCGAGCTCCTCCGAGCCGACGCTCTCGACACCCTCGACCAGGAACTGCGGGTTGAAGGCGATCTCGAGCGGCTCGCCCGAGTACGGCGCGGGCATGGCCTCGCTGGCGTCTCCGATGTCCGGCGTCTCCGCGGCGACCGTGAGCTCGCCCTCTGCGAACGCGAGCCGCAGGGGCGCATTTCGCTGCGCGAGCTGGCTGATCCGCCGGGCGATCTCGAGGAACTCCTCGCGCGGGAGCCGAACCTCGTGCTCGAAGCTCTCCGGAATCAGCTGGCGCCAGCTCGGGAACTGACCCTCGATCAGCCTCGAGGAGAGGGTGACGCCGGCGGCGCGGAAGACGATCTGGTTCCGCGGCATCGCGATCTCGACCTCCTCCGCCCCCTCGGCGCCGATGATCCGCGCGAGCTCGCGGAGCGCCCGCGCCGGCACGTTGGCCTCCAGCGGCTGTGGCACCGACGCTTCGAGGGTCGCGTGCTTGACGCTGAGCCGGTAGGAGTCGGTCGCCACCATCGTCAGCCGCTCGCCCTCAGCCTGGACGAGGACGCCGGTGAGGATCGGGCGGATCTCGTCCCGCGAAGCCGCGCGCGCGACGAGCTCGATCGTCTCCGCGAGCGGCCCGGCGGGCAGCTTCACCGACTCGCCCTCGAGCTCGGGCAAACGCGGGAAGTCGTCTGCGGCGAGCGTGCGCAGGTGGAAGCGGGCGCTCCCGGCAGCGAGCTCGACGTCTCGCTCGGCGCTACGGACCTCGAGCGAAACCTCACCCGGCGGCAGGCTGCGGACGACATCGGCGAGTAGCCGGCCGGGGAGCAGGGTCGACCCCTCCCCTTCCGCCGCTACGCCCTCGAGCGTGCGCGTGAGCGCGAGCTCGGTATCGGTCGCACGGAGCGTCAAGGACCCGTTCGACGCGTTGAGGAGTATTCCTCCAAGCGACGGGAGGGTCCCGCGGCTGGAAACCGCGCGGCCGACGAGTTGGAGGGCTCCGGAGAGAGAGTCGCGCTGAACGGTGAGCTTCATTTCGAGCTAATCATCTTCCTACTTGGGTCAGATGTATCTGATCGGTGGACAGGTGTGGATATAGCGGATAACGGCTTGGCGAAGCGATTGACGGCAATTCACGCCTGTGGATCGTGGGGGACGGGAGGGTTCGGAGACGGGTAGTGGTCTCCCACTCCCGCTCCGGTGCCGAGGGCGATGTGGATCCGGTGGATGGCCTCCAGGGTGGGGGAGCCGGGTTCGATCCGCTCGTCGACCGCGCGCAGGCCGTGGATCACGGTGGTGTGGTCACGGTCGAAGCCGCGGGCGATCTCGGCCAGGGTCATCGGCGTCAGCTCGCGGGCCATGTACATCGCCAATTGGCGCGCTCGGGCGACTCGCGGCGAGCGCCGGGGGGAGAGCAGGTCTTCGCGAGCGACGCCCTGGACTTTGCAGACGGCGTCCTGGATCTCGCGCAGGGTGGGAGGGGCCGCCGGGGCCGCCGGGGCGATCGTCTCGCCGAGCGCGCGGTGGACGATCGCGGTCGAGAGCGGCTCGCGCAGGAGCGAGGAGAGTGCGAGCACCCGCGTCATCGCTCCCTCGAGCACCCGCACGTTGCCGGGGACACGGGTCGCGATCTCGTTCAGGACCGCCGGCTCGGGCCGCTCCTCGATGCGGTCGGAGGCGAGGCGCCAGAGCACCGCGATCCTCGTCCGCAGGTCCGGTTCATCGATCTCGACCGTGAGGCCCCAGGCAAAGCGGTCGCGAAGCCGCTCGGCGAGCTGCGAGAGCGCCTCCGGGGGCCGGTCGCTCGAGAGGACGATCTGCTTGCCGGCGGTATGCAGGGCGTTGAAGGTGTGGAAGAACTCCTCCGCGGTCTGCAGCTTGCCCTCGAGGAACTCGACGTCGTCGATCAGCAGCGCGTCGAGCTCCCGGTAGCGCGCTTTGAAGGCCTCCGGGCCGCTGCGCCTGAGCGCGGTGACGAACTCGCTCGTGAATCGCTCTGCGGTGGTCCGGTGGACGGTCAGCTGCGGATGGTTGCGCCCCATGTACTCGTGGATCGCGGCGACGAGGTGGGTCTTTCCGAGACCTGGGGGCCCGTGAAGGAAGAGCGGGTTGTAAGCCTCGCCCGGGAGCTCGGCGACCGCGAGCGCGGAGGCGTGGGCGAGGCGATTGCCCGGGCCAATGACGAAGTGCTCGAACGCGCGCGAGGAGTCGATCGGCAGCGAGCGCGGCGTCGGGCCGGAGCCGCTCGGCTGCGCGTCGGCGCTGGGCGGCGCGCCCGCGTCGACGAACTCGATCTCGGTCAGTCCTGGTGCGTGACGGCGCACCGCGTCGAGCACTGTCTCGGCGTAGCGGCGCTCGACCCAGGTCCGCACGGACCGCGGCGCCGAGACGAGCAGGGTGGAGCCACGGGTCGAGATCGCCCGCAGGGGGTCGAGCCAGAGTTCCCGGGTGGATGCCGGCAGGGAGCGCTCGAGCTCCGCGCGGACGCGGTCCCAGAGCAGGCTGATGTCATCGGACGGCGCCGCAGGCACGACGCTCGACCATACCCACGGCTCTCGAGGGCGCGAAGGCCCCAGAGCGCAAATAGGGGAGAACCTCGAGGGCGGTTGCCGCCGGCAAATCGTGCTGCGGCGATGCCCCACCGATTCGGGGAGGTGCGCTGGGAGCGACGCGACGTTGGTCCGTATACTGGCGCGCCTCATGAAGCGGACCTGGCAGCCGAAGAAGCGCAAGCGCGCGAAGACTCACGGGTTTCGGGCGCGGATGCGTACCCGCTCCGGCCGTGATGTGATCCGCCGGCGCCGCGCCAAGGGCCGCAAGCGGCTCACCGTCTAGTGGGTGAGCGGACCGTGGGCGAGCCGCTCATCTGATGCCCGTGGCCGAGAGGCGAAAGCGCGGCCGGCTCTCACGCAGCGGCGACTTCGATCGCGTCTACCGCGACGGGCGCTCGCACGCGAACCGATTCCTAGTCCTGTACGCGTTCCCGCGCGGCGAGCAGGAGAACGAGGGGACCCGTCTCGGGGTCTCGGTCGGCCGCAAGGTGGGCACGGCGACGACCCGGAACACGGTCAAGCGGGCGCTCCGGGAGGCGTTCTGGGCGCTCGGTGACGTCCTGCCGGCCGACCACGACTTCGTCCTCGTCGCCCGCCCCGACTCTGGAGGTCTGGTCGAGCGTGAGGGCACGGCGGGAATCTCGACCGCGCTTGGCGAATTGGTGGAGGAAGCGGGGATTTCTGCCGCGGACGAGGGGCGTAAAACGTGAAACGCGCCTCGAGAACGCTCGGTGAGCTCCTGCTGCTACCGCTGAGGCTCTACCAACGCGTGATCTCCCCGCTCCTGCCGCAGCGGTGCAAGTACTACCCGAGCTGCTCGGCCTACGCAGTACAGGCCGTGCGTGAGCTCGGTCCCGCACGCGGGACGCTCGTCGCAGGCCACCGTCTCGCCCGCTGCAACCCGTGGAGCGACGGCGGGGTCGACGAGCTAGCCGACCGCAGGCTGTTCCGCGACCGCGCCGCGGGCGAGCACGACCACCACGCCCACGCATGATCCCGCTCGTCGCGAACATCCTCCAGCCCCTGATCGACGCCGCGGACTCGGTGATCACGTTCCTCCACGACGACGTCGGCCTCAGCTGGGGCCTCTCGATCGTCGGCCTCACCTTCATCACACGGCTGCTGATCCTGCCCCTCTCGCTGAAGCAGATCCGCTCGATGCGCCACCTGCAACAGCACGCGCCCGAGCTCAAGGCGCTGCAGGAGCGCTACAAGGACGACAAGGAGCGCCTGCAGCGGGAGATGATGGCGTTCTACCGCGAGAACAAGATCAACCCGCTCGCCTCCTGCTGGCCGCTCCTGCTCCAGCTGCCGGTCTTCCTCGCGCTGTACCAGTTGTTGAACGGCGAGACGTTCCAGGCGGAGATGCTCGCGCAGCCGCCCGTGAGCTTCCTCTTCATCCCAGATCTGACCGAGAAGGCGACCGGGACCGACCTCGCGATCCTGATCATCCTCTTCATCGGCACCCAGCTCGGCGCCGGCCTCGTCATGTCCTCGCGGGTCCAGGACCGAAACCAGAAGCTGATCATGTTCGGCCTCCCGCTCGTCTTCGCCCCCTTTGTCGCCACCTTCCCCGCCGGCCTCGCCGTCTACTGGATCTCAACCAACGTCTGGACCCTCGGGCAGCAATGGATCGTGCACACCTTCTGGCCCCCGCCCGACCCGCCGACGCAGGAGGAGATTGCCGCGCGCAGGCCGCCGCCACCACCGCCCCGCAAGAAGAAGAAGCGCGGATGAGCGAGCTTCCGGACGAGCCTGCCGCGCGGGTCGAGGCCGTGCTCGACGCGGTCGTCGATGCACTCGACCTTCCCGCCGAGGTCTCGGTGAACGAGGGGGAGGGCGAGATCGTCGGGCGGATCGATGGCGACGATCTCGGGCTCCTGATCGGACGCCGGGGGCAGACGATCGACGCGCTGCAGATGCTCTGCTACCGGATCGCCTTCCGGGGGCAGGGCGAGCGCAAGCGGGTCACCGTCGACGCGGCCGGCTACCGGGAGCGGCGCCGCGAGATGGTGGAGAGCCAGGCCGACCGCGCGGCCGCCCGGGCGCTCGAATCCGGCAAGGAGATCGAGCTCGAGCCGATGAGCGCGACCGAGCGCAAGATCGTGCACGATCACCTCGCCGAGCGCCCGGGACTGGAGACGTTCAGCGAGGGCGAGGAGCCCGAGCGCTGCGTGATCGTCGCTCCGCTGGTCGGCGACTGAGCGTTTCCGGCCCCGGCATCGACCCGCAGCTCCGGGCCCGCCTCGAGCCGGTCATCGACCTGCTCGCGCTCGATCCCGCCTCGCTGAGCTCGGTCCGCGAGGGGCCCGACGCCTGGAGGGTCCATGTCGCCGACTCCCTCTCCGGGCTCGATCTGCTCGGATCGCCGCAGCGAATCGCGGACGTCGGGTCCGGGGCGGGTTTCCCGGGGCTGGTGCTTGCGGCGGCGCTTCCCGAGACTCACGTCGACCTGATCGAGTCGGTGTCCCGCAAGTGCGACTTCATCACCCGCGCGATCGAGGCGGTCGAGCTCGGGAACGCCGCGGTCGTCCGCCACCGCTCCGAGGAGTGGGCGGCCAAGCCGGCGCCGGACGGCGGCCGCGAGGCCTACGACGCGGTCACCGCGCGCGCGGTCGGCCGCCTGGCGACGCTCGCCGAGCTCGCCTCGCCCCTGCTCGTCGAAGGCGGGACGCTCCTCGCCTGGAAGGGTCGGCGCGATCCGGACGAGGAGGCCGAGCTCGAGCGCGCTTCGCCGCGGCTCGCGATGGTGGCCGAGGAGATTCGCTGGGTCGGGCCCTACGCGGGCTCGGAGAATCGGCACCTGCACCTGCTGCGAAAGTCCGGACCGACCCCCGAGGGGTTGCCGCGCCGGCCGGGGATGGCGAAGAAGCGCCCGCTCGGGTAGCGCCGAGACAGCCGCACTTTGCGGTCAGAACAGTGCCGCCCAGCCGCACCCGCCTGGGTGCCGTCTAAGGTCGTAGACCGCGGAACCCCAACACCCCTCCGCGCCCGGATGACGCCCCTGACACTTCGCACATCTTCGTCCTCAGTCGCTCGTGTGGCGCTGCCACGCGTCGCTCCCTGCGTCCTCGATCTGCTCGATCGGGCGCGCCCCCGGGCATGCATGCGCTGGAGTTCCGCGGTCTAGATGGGCGCCGTATACGCGATCGCGAATCAGAAGGGCGGGGTGGGGAAGACCACGACCGCCGTCAACGTCGCGGCCGCGGCGGCCGCCGGCGGCCGCCAGGTCCTGCTCGTCGACCTCGATCCGCAGGCCAACGCCACGGTCGCGCTCGGCTTCGATCGCGACCTGAGCCCGTCCGCCTACGACTGTCTCACCGGCGAGCGCTCGGTTGCGGAGTCGGCGCGGCCCGCCGGCCCGGACAACCTCTGGGTCGTGCCCGCCAACCGCGACCTGGCCGGCGCCAGCGTCGAGCTTCCGCGCATCGACGGATTCGAGCGCCGGCTGCGCGACGGACTCGGGCCGGTGCGCGAGCGCTTCGGCATCACCCTGCTCGACTGCCCGCCGTCACTGGGTCCGGTGACGGTCAACGCCCTCGCCGCCGCCGACCGCGTGATCGTCCCGGTGCAGGCCGAGTACCTGGCGCTCGAGGGCCTGGTCCAGTTTCTCGAGACGCTCGAGTTGATCCGCGGCAACCTCAATCCAGCACTCGTTCTGACCGGGGTGGTGATCACGATGTACGACGAACGGACCCGCCTCGCACACGACGTCGAGGCGGAGCTCCGCCGCCATCTACCCGAACAGGTGTTCGATACCGTGATCCCGAGAAGCGTCCGCGTCGCCGAAGCGCCGAGCTACGGACTCCCGGTTACCGCGTACGCCCCCGACTCGCGCGGCGCGACCGCGTACCGGGCCCTCGTCGACGAGCTCGCGCGCCGTGAGGCCGGCGAGGAGGAGCTGGCGGCATGAGCCAGCGGCGTGGCATCGGCCGCGGCCTCGCCGCGATCCTGCCCGAGACCGGAATCGGCGATCCGGCCTACCGGGAGGTTCCAGTGGCGATGATCCGCGCCAACCCGGACCAGCCCCGGCGGAGCTTCGACCCGGAGTCGATCTCGGCCCTCGCCGAGTCGATCGCCGAGGCGGGCATCGTCCAGCCGCTGATCGTCCGCCCGCTCCCCGACGGCCGCTACGAGGTCATCGCCGGCGAGCGCCGCTGGCGCGCGGCGCGCGAGGCCGGGGTCGAGAACGTGCCGGCGCTCGTCCGCGACGAAGACGAGGCGACGCGGATGCAGACGGCGCTGATCGAGAACGTCGCCCGAGAGGACCTCAACCCGGTCGACGATGCCCGCGCCTGCGCCGCCTTGGTCGAGGACCTCGGGCTGACGAAGGAGGAGCTGGGCCGCCGCCTCGGCCGCAGCCGGGTCGCGATCTCGAACCTGATTCGCCTCCTCGACCTCCCAGACGCCGCGCTCGAGTTGCTCGAGAACGGCGAGCTCAGTGAAGGCCATGGGCGCGCCGTGCTGCAGGCACATGGCGCCGAGGTTCGCGCGGAACTCGCCCGCCACGCGGCCGCCGCGGGCTGGTCCGTGCGCGAGACCGAACGCCGGGCGAAGAACGCTGCGCCGCGGGCCAAGGTCGTGCCCCATCCGGATCAGGAAGCGATCCTCACCGGCGCCGAGGAGGCGCTCGAGAGGGCGCTCGGCCGCGGCGTCAAGGTGAAGGCGGCGAGCAAGGGGATCCGCGCCGAGCTCAGCTTCGACTCGATCGACGAGCTCCGCGACTTCGCTCGCGACCTCTACCGCGCCTAGGGCGCGAGCCGCTCCAGCTCCCAGCCGTCACTGGTTCGCCGGTAGCGGAACCGGTCATGCAGGCGGCCCACCTGCCCCTGCCAGAACTCGATCGTGTCCGGGACGAGGAGATAGCCGCCCCAGTGCGGCGGCCGCTCGACCTCGTCGCCGGCAAAGCGCCGCTCGACCTCGCCGAGGCGTCCGTCGAGCACCGCGCGCGACTCGATCGGCTGCGACTGTGGCGAAGCCCAGGCGCCGAGCTGTGAGTCGCGAGGTCGGGTCGCGAAGTACGCGTCCGAGTCTGCGTCGGAGAGCGGCTCGACCCGACCGCGCACCCGCACCTGCCGGTCGAGTTCTCGCCAGTAGGCGATGATCGCCGCCCTGGGGGACCGGCCGAGCTGTCGCCCCTTCGCCGACTCCCTGTTCGTGAAGAAGCGGAAGCCGTCCGCGCCGTGACCCTTGAGCAGGACCATCCGGGCGTCGGGCGCCCCGTCCGAATCGACGGTTGCGAGCGTGATCGCGTCCGCCAGCGGCACCGCCTCCGCCGCGCGCTCCCACCACGCCGCGAACTGGTCGAACGGGTTGGCTGCGAGGTCCTCGTGGTTCAGGCTGGGCATGTCGGGTCGCCGCGGCATGCCCAGAGGATGACCGCATGTAACGACGGCTCGCGCCGGCGGACCTACGGTCGCCACCAACCAACAAGGAGGAGCGATGCTGGTCGCACTCACCGTTCGCAAGTTGAAGGCGGGCGCCGCCGAGGACTTCCTCGGGCGTTTCGTCCCCCGAGAGGATGAGGAGCCGCCGCCCGGGTGGAAGCGCTTCTACGGCATCCGCAGCACGTCCGACCCGGACGAGGTGATCACGTTCGGCTTCTTCGACGGCACGCTCGAGGAGCTCAACGCGAGCCAGTCGACGAGCAACTTCGACGAGCGCAAGGAAGCGATCGCGGACCTCGTCGAGGAGGTCAAGGTAAACGGCGTCTACGAGCTCGTGGCCCAACGCGACCTCGGCTGACCCGAATCGGACGAAGCGCGGGCGAGTTCCTAGAATGGCCCGCGCGGGCGATTAGCTCAGTTGGTTAGAGCGCGTCTCTGATAAGGACGAGGTCCGTGGTTCGAGTCCACGATCGCCCATCCACACCACCGGATAGAGTGCCCCGCCCCGATGGCCACCGTTCACGTCACGCATGACTTCTCCGCGCCGGTAGAGCGCGTGTTCGACTACCTCTCCGAACACGAGAACCTGGGCATCCTGTTCTCGCCGATGCGCGTCGAGCGAGCCGGCGACGGCGACACCGAGCGCAACGGAGTTGGCTCGGCCCGCAAGCTCAGTCTCGGCGGCATCGCACCATTCGTGGAGACGGTCACCGCCGTCGTCCCGAACGAGCGGATCGAGTACAAGATCACGAAGGGCTCGCCGCTCCGCCATCACTACGCGGTGATGGCCTTCGCGGCCAGCCCCGCGGGCGGCACCCACCTGGACTACACGATCACGCTCGAGGCGCCTGTGCCCGGAATGGCGTCGGCGATCGCCGCCATCCTCCGATCGCGGATCAGCGGCGGTCTCGAGCGCGCCGACGCGCAGCTCTGAGCCCGACCCCGCACGGGAGGGGCGGGACCCACACCTATAATCGGTCGTCGCGAGCCAACGACGCGGTCCCTCGAACTCTCTATGCAGCAGATGCAGATCTATGGCGTCAGCTTTGACATGGTCGGCAAGCAGCCGATCGTGCTGCTGAAGACCGTCGACGGGAACCGCTTCCTGCCGATCTGGATCGGGCATCCAGAGGCGGCGGCGATCCTGATGAAGCTTCAGGGGGCACAGACGCCGCGGCCGATGACGCACGACCTGCTCAACGACCTGCTCGAGCAGCTCGAGGCCAAGTGCGAGCGCGTCTCGGTCACCGAGCTTCGCGACAACACCTTCTACGCCTCGATCACGATCTCGGTCAACGGTTCGGAGATCGAGATCGATTCGCGCCCGTCGGATGCGATTGCGCTTGCCGTCCGGTGCCAGGCGCCGATCTTTGCCGCCGAGGAGGTGATCGAGGAATCGTCGATCGAGTTCGAACACGAGGTCGAGGACCAGGAGGAGGTCGTCGAGCGGTTCAAGGACTTCCTCGACGAGGTCACCCCCGAGGACTTCGCCTCCGGCGAGTCCTGAACACCGACCGTTCCGAAAATGTGCTCCGCTTCGTGTCCGCCATTCTCGGGTCAGGCGCACGGCGGCTGGGCTGGGGGAGGGCACGAGTAGGGATCCCCGAGGGTCATCCCCAATAGACGGAACGCGGTCTCGCAGGCACGATCGGCCGGTCACCCCCTATCGACTGACGTCCCGCGCAAAGCCGGCCTGACGGCTGACCCGGCCGCCCCCGGAGGCGGAGCCGAGGAGGCGGGCGGAACGTTGCTTGTTCTGTCCAAGGCCAGCTCGATGATCCTCTCGCACAGCCGCTCGAAGCTCATCCCGGCGGCCTCAGCGGCCATCGGCAGGAGCGAGGTGTCGGTGAGCCCCGGGACGGCGTTCGCCTCGAGGACCTGAGGGCCTTCGTCGCCGACGATCAGGTCGACGCGGGCGAAGCCGTCGAAGCCGAGCGCGTCCCAGGTCCGCAGGGCGGCCTCGATCACGAGCCCCTCCGCCGCCCCGAGGTCGGCCGGGCACACGTACTCGGTGCGGCCGATCTCGTAGCGGGCGGCGTAGGAGAAGCCCCCCTCGCCGAGCGGCTTCGCCTCCACCGTCGGCAGGGCGATGCCGCCGAGCAGCGAGACCGCGACCTCGCGGCCCTCGATATGGCGCTCGAGCAGCACCCGGTCGTCGTAGGAGAACGCGGCGATCAGCGCCTCGGGGACCTCGTCGGGTCCGGCCACGATCTGGACCCCGAGTGACGATCCCCCCGAGGCCGGCTTGACGACCAGTGGGAAGCCGAGCTCGGCGTAGATCTCCTCGAGCGCGTCGGCGGCGCCCAGCTCGCGGAACGCGACCGCGTTGAAGGCGGCGAACTCGGGTGTCGCGACCTCCGCGGTGACGAGCCGGTGCTTGGCCGTGACCTTGTCGATCGAGCCGATGCAGGCGGCGACTCCCGGGCCGGTATAGGGAATCCCGAGGATCTCGAGGAGCTCCTGAACCGTCCCGTCCTCGCCCCCGGTCCCGTGGAGCGCGATGAACGCGACCTCGGGGCGTTCCTCCTTCAGCGTTCCGACGAGGCCGCCGCCGACGTCGATCGAGACGACCTCGTGCCCCAGCGCGCCCAGCGCATCCTCGACCCGGGCCCCCGAGCGCATCGAGACCTGCCGTTCCAGCCCCGAGCCGCCCTTGAGAACCGCGACCTTCATTCCACGCTTCGGCGGAAGGGGAGGACGTCACCTTGAATACCGAACGTTCCGCTCGCCTCCTCGGCTTCGCCTCCGGGGGCGGCCGGGTCAGCCGCCGGGACGGGCAGCTTGTGCTCCCCGGTGATCGATTCGTAGAGCTCGACCTGCTCGTTGATGACCTTGCCGATTCGTCGGATGCCCTCGACGATCTCATCCGCGTTCGAAGCGGAGAAGTTGAGACGCATGTCCGAGCCGCCGCGGCCATCCGTGAAGGCGGCGGCGCCGGGCACGAACGCGACGTTCTCGCGCAAAGCCTTCGCCAGCAGGTCGGTCGTGTCGATGTAGGACGGCAGCGTCGCCCAGAGGAAGAGTCCGCCCTCGGGGACCGACCAAGTCGCGCCGGCGGGGAAGTGGCGCTCGAGTGAGTCGAGCATCGCGTCGCGCCGCTCGCGATAGATCCCGCGAAGACTCTCGACGTACTCGCGCCAGCGGCCCTCGGCGAAGTACTCACGGACGAAGAACTGCGTCAGGGTCGAGGTGCACAGGTCGGACGCCTGCTTGCCGAGGACGATCTTCTCCATCACAGGCGGCGGCGCGCAGAGCCAGCCGAGCCGGATCCCCGGGGAGAGGATCTTCGAGAGCGTTCCGAGGTAGAGGACGTAATCGCCGCCATCCAGCTTGTAGAGCGGATCCTCGGCCTCGCCCTCGTAGCGAAGGAGGCCGTAGGGGTTGTCCTCGACGACGAGGAGCTCGCGCTCGCGCGCGAGCTCGACCAGCGCCACCCGGCGCTCCGCCGACATCGTCACGCCGGCGGGGTTCTGGAACGTGGGCACGGAGTAGACGAACTTCGGCGTCCGCCCCTCGGCGTCGAGCCGGTCGACGAGCTGCGCGAGCTCGTCGACCCGCATTCCGTCTTCGTCGATTCCGACCTGGATCGTCTCCGCCTCATACGAGCAGAACGTCGGCACGGCGCCGGGATAGGTCGGGCCCTCGCAGATGATCACGTCCCCGGGGTCGACGAACGTCTTCACGACGAGGTCGATTGCCTGTTGGCCGCCGGTCGTGATGATCACGTCGTCGGGGTCGGGATCCATCCCCTCGGCGCGCATCACCTCGCGGACGCACTGCTTCGTCTCCGCGAAGCCCTCGGTCGGCCCGTACTGGAGGGCCTCAGCGGAGGACTCCTGCGCAATCCGCGTCATCTGCGCGGCGAAGCTCTGCGGCGGAAAGGTCGATGTGTCGGGCAGGCCGCCCGCGAGCGAGATCACCTCGGGCCGTGCGGTGATCTCCATCATGTCCCGCATCGCAGAGGAACGCATCACCCCGGTGCGCGCGGCGAACAGACGGGCGTAGCGCTCGAGGTCGCGCGCCGTAGTGTGGGCGCGGCGGTGGCGCGGTGCCTCCACCCGCCGCCCCGTGGCTTCGTGATCGTGCGGCTCGGCCATCGAGTCAGTCTTGCGCACGGATGCGCCCGGCGCGTTGCGTTCGCGGCATGCGCCCGGGGGCTTTCAGCCTCTAGCCTGCCCAGCCGATGGACCTCTTCCTCGCAGGCTGCCAGGGCCTCGGCCTTGCCCTCGCTGTCGGCATCTTCGCCGGCGCCTCCGCCCGTCGCGATTCGATCGGCTGGATCCTGCTCGCCGTCGCGGCGCTCGGTGGCGCTGCCCTTTGGGGGATGTCACTCGCCCAGGAAGACCATCCCGCCTGGCCGGGGTGGCCCGTGGGGGCGATCTTCGCCTGGTTTGCCTTCACGGTCTCGCGCGATGTCGCCGAGGGCGCGGCGGCACGTGACGGTGGCGCCGGCGCCTCCGGCTTGCTGATCGCCGTTGCGGCCCTCGCCCTCGCGGGCCTCTCGCTGCTGGTCCCGCCGATCTCTCTTCTCGCCCTCGCCGGCCTCGGCTGGCTCGCCCTCTCCCGGCGCCGGCGATCGTCGCGCAAGTACGAGGGCCTCCGGACCCTGCGGTGAGCGGCGACCGGCGCAAGCTCGTCCTCTGCGTCGTCGACTCGCTGCGCACCGACATGCTCCGGCGCGCGGTCGACGACGGCGTCGCGCCGACGTTCGCAGCCCTGCTCGAGCGGGGAGAGCTGATCGAGGACTGCGTCTCCTCGTTCCCGTCGGTGACCCCCGTCTGCTGCTCGGACATCGTCACCGGCACGGCGCCGGACGGACACTGGATCAGCGGCAGCAACTGGTACCACCGCGCCGAGCGCCGCTACGTCGAGTACGGCTCCTCCTTCGAGGCGACGCGCGCATTCGGGCTCTTTCGCGCCCTGTACGACGTCGTCTACAACATGAACATGTCCCACCTCTCGCCGGAGGTGGAGACCGTCTTCGAGCGCCTTCAGGACGCGGGATTTCGCACCGCGTGCACGCCATTCCTCATCTACCGGGGGCGCACGCGGCACGAGGTCGGCCTCGAGGGCCTGCTGCGCCGGGTCGCGCTCGCGGCGACGTTTCGACACGCCACCTGGGGACCGGATGAGCTCTTCTACGGCGAGCTCTACTCCTCGCGCCGGGTCGACTGCAAGCCGACGCTGGCGCGGCCGGGAACGCGCGACGAGTACTCGGCCTGCGTCGGGCGCGAGCTCGCCGAGCACGACCTCTACGACTTCCTCCTCTTCTCGCTTCCCGACAACGACTACCACTCGCACAAGCTGGGCCCGGACGGCCAACCGGACTCGATCGCGCTCGCGGACGACGCGCTCGCCGAGCTCGCCGACGCGGCCGGCGGCCTCGAGGCGTTCCTCGACGAGCACGCGGTGATCCTGCTCGCCGACCACGCCCAGACGCCGGTCGAACACCCGCTGCCGCTCGCCGGCCTCCTCGGCGAGGAGTGGCGGGTCCTGGAGCCGAACATGGTCGACCCCGAACGCGCCGAGATCGCGGTCAGCCCGATCGCTCGCGCCGCCGGCGTCTACGTCCTCGGTGGTGAGCGACCCGCGCGCCACGCGGCGGTCCGGGAGCGGCTCTCAGAGATCGACGGCGTCGACCTGTTCGTCTGGCTCGCCGACTCCAAGGGGGACCCGGTCGAGCGCCCGAACTCCGGCCGTCCGGATGCGGCCGAGGCAGTCGTCGAGCGCGCCGGCGCCGAGCTTCGCTTCCGGCCCGGTGGCCCGGTGCGCGACCGGCGTGCGGGAGAGTGGCGGGTAAGCGGCGAGCTCGCGGCGCTGGAGGCGTCGAGCGACGACGGCGTCTTCGAAAGTGAGCGCTACCCGGATGCGCTCGCCCGGATCTGGTCGGCACTGCACGCGCCCCAGGCCGCCGACTTGATCATCTCCGCCGCGCCCGGCTACGAGCTCGTCGACTGGGGCGGCGTCACCCATTGTCCGGGTGGCAGTCACGGCTCGCTCGACGCGGGCGACTCGCTCGGTCCGCTCCTCCTCTGCGGCCTCGAGCCCGGCATCGCCGGCTCGCGCGAGCAGTGGGCGCTCCGCGACGTCGCCGAGCTCATTTTCGATCACTTCGGCCTCGCCGCCGACGGTCCCGTCGAGCGTGCGGCCGGGGCGCGGCGATGAGCGCCCCGGAGCGCAGCGAGGTGCCGACGGAGCCCACGAGCGAGACCTCGCGGGCCGCCGACTGGACCTGGGGGCTGATCCGCCGCATCCATCTCGGCACGCGGAAGCCGGACAACTGGATGCAGCTGTTCAAGTTCGGCCTCGTCGGCGCCTCAGGCTACGTCGTCAACCTGATCGTCTTCGCGCTGCTCACCGGAGCCGCGGACGTCCACCACATCCCCGCCGCGATCGGCGCCTTCGGCGTCGCGGTGACCAACAACTTCGCCTGGAACCGGGAGTGGACCTTCCGGGCCCGCGACGGCCACGCCGGCTTTCAGGCCGCCCGCTTCTTCGCCGTCTCGCTGGTCGGTCTCGGCTTCAACCTCGCTCTGCTCGAGTTGCTCGTCTCCGCCGCCGGCATGCCCGAACTCCCCGCGCAGGCGCTCGCCGTGGCCCTGGCGATGCCGGTCAACTTCGTCGGCAACAAGCTGTGGACGTTCGTGTAGCGCTCGTCCTTGCGTCGCTCGCCGCGTCGCTCGTGATCTCGAGCTCACCGGCCGCCGCGCAAAGCGACGCGCCGCCGACGACCCCCGGCTCGACTCTGCCGGCGCCGATCCCGCCCGGCTACTACCCGCCCACGCCGGCCGGCTACGAGATCAGCGCTCGCGAGGCCATCGAGATCGCGGGCACGGATCGCCACGTGATCGAGCAGACGCTCTCCCACGGCCGCCTCGTGACCGCGATCGAGACGCGGGAGAACACGACGTGGCAGGTCGGCTTCAAGGACGGCGATCGCGAGGTGGCACAGGTGATCGTCGACGGCCGCAGCGGCACGGTGCTCGAGTCGTGGACCGGCGAGCAGGTCGCGTGGCCGATGGCTCGCGGGTACGAGGGGCAGTTCGGACACAAGCTGAACGCGGCGTGGGTCTGGATTCCGCTCAGCGTGATCTTCTTCATCGGCCTGCTCGATTGGCGGCGCCCGTGGCGCATCGCCCACCTCGACCTGCTCGTCCTGCTCTCGTTCGGCGTCTCCCACGTGTTCTTCAACCGCGGGGAGATCGGTGTCTCCGTGCCGCTCGTCTATCCGGTGCTCGCGTACCTGCTGGCGCGCATGCTCTGGATCGGCTTTCGCGGCGGCGAGGGCCTGCGTCCGACAATCCCGGTCGGCTGGCTCGGTGTGGCCGCGATCTTCCTGGTCGTCTTCCGGCTCACGCTCAACATCGCGGACTCGGGCGTCATCGACGTCGGCTACGCAGGCACGATCGGAGCCGACCGGATCACCCACGGCGACGTCGTCTGGGGGGAGGGGGTGTTCCCCGACAACAACCCCTTCGGCGACACCTATGGCCCGGCCAACTACTACGCCTACGTCCCCTTCGAACTCGCGCTCCCGTGGAGCGGCGAGTGGGACGAGCTCGGCGCCTCCCATGCGGCCGCCATCGCGTTCGACCTCGCCACCGTACTCGGCCTGATCGCGTTCGGCGCCCGCCGCCGCCCTGGTCGCGAGGGCCACGGACTGGCCGCCGTCCTCGCCTTTGGCTGGCTCGCGTTTCCCTACTCGGCCTTCGCCCTGCAGTCGAACTCGAACGACACGCTTCTCGCCGCGCTGGTGGTCTGGAGCCTGGTCGCTTTCGCTCGTCCCGCCGTTCGCGGGGCTCTGGTCGCCGCGGCCCTCTGGGTCAAATTCGCGCCCCTCGTTCTCGCGCCCTTGTTCGCCGTTGGCGAACAAGGGCTGCGGGAACAAATGCGCGCCACCTCCTCCGCTTCGCGTCCGGGGGTGTCGCGGTTCGTGTCAGCACGGCCAACGCTTATCTTCGCCGCCGCATTCGCCGTGGCGAGCGTCGCGCTTCTTGCCTATCCGGCGCTCGATTCGGGCCTGGTGACGTTCTGGGAGCGCACCGTCTCGAGCCAGCTCGAGCGGACCTCGCCCTTCAGCATCTGGGGTCAGGTCGACGGGATCGAATGGGCGCAGAAGACGGTCCTCGTCCTCGCGGGCCTGCTGGCCTTGGCGTTCGCATTCGTCCCGCGCCGCCGCTCCGTGGTCCAGGTCGCCGCGCTCGCTGCGGCACTGTTGATCGCGGTCCAGCTTGCCGCAGACCACTGGTTCTATCTCTACATACCGTGGTTCCTGGGGCCGATGCTGATCGCGTTTGCGGCCTCCGAGCCGCGGTCGGGTTCGATCGCGCTCGAGGGCAGGGAGCGATCAGACTGGTGAAGAAGGGCGTATTCGCAGCCGCAGCAGCGAGCGCCGTGAACCTGGCGAGGACTGCATCGACCTCGCGGTGATGCCTGGGCGTCGTCTAGTCCTCGGGCGCCGGCTCGAGCACCTGCTCGATCGAGGCCGCGAGTCCGTCGGCGCCGACCTCGACGACGACGCCGTTCACCCAGATGTCCTCGTCCGCCGTCTCGAAGCGGACGGGCATCTGCGTGCGGAAACCCTCGAGCGCCTGCTCCCAGCGCACCCCGAGCACGCTCGTCCGCGAGCCGGTCATGCCGACGTCGGAGATGAACGCGGTGCCCTTCGGGAGCACCCGGGCGTCGGCCGTTGGCACATGTGTGTGGGTGCCGACGACGGCTCCGGCCCGGCCGTCGAGGTGCCATCCCATGGCCACCTTCTCGGAGGTCACCTCGGCGTGGAAGTCGACGAAGACCACGTCGGCGTCGCCAGCCACCCGATCGAGCAGCGTGTCGGCCTCCGGGAATGGTGAGCGCGCCGCCCGCAGGTCGACCTGGCCGATCAGGTTGATGACCGCGACCCGGGTGCCGCCGACGTCGACGAGCGTATGGCCGCGCCCCGGATTGCCGGTCATGAAGTTCGCCGGCCGCACGACGCGCTCGTCGCGATCGAGGTAGTCGAAGACCTCACGGCGGCGGAAGGCGTGGTTGCCGAGCGTGATCACGTCGGCGCCGATCGAGAACAGGTGCTCGGCCGTCTTCTGGGTGATTCCGAGCCCACCGGCGCTGTTCTCACCGTTGACGATCACCAGGTCGGGCGCGTGGCGCTCGCGTAGCCCCGGCATCGCGCGAGCGAGCCCGGCGCGACCGGGCGACCCGATCACATCGCCGATGAACAGCACCTTCATCCGCGTGGGAGCGTAGCCCGCGGGGGTCGGCGGCCCGGCTAGCCTCTCCGCGGTGAACGACGCGCCCCCCGCCGCCCCGGTGCTCGAGGTGCGCGGCCTCTCGAAGGCGTTCGGCGAGCGCCCGGCCCTTCGCGACGCCTCCTTCGCCGTCGCCCCGGGTGAGCTGCTCGCCGTGATCGGGCCCAACGGCGCCGGCAAGACGACGTTGCTCTCGATTCTCGCCGGGATCCTGCGGGCCGACGCCGGTGAAGTCTCACTCGCCGGCGAGCTCGGCTGGGTCCCGCAGCAGGCGGCGCTGTACCGCCGCCTGACGGTGGGGGAGAACCTACGGCTCTTCGCCCGGCTCGAACGGATCGAGGACGTCGAGGACGCGGTCGCGCGGATGCTCGAGCAGACCGGCCTCTCCGACCGGGTCGACGACCCGGTCGGGACGCTCTCCGGCGGCAACCAGCAGCGGGTCAACATCGCGATCGGGTTGCTCAGCTCGCCCGCGGTTCTGCTCCTCGACGAGCCCTCGACCGGGCTCGACCCGCGACAGCGCGAGCGGCTCTGGGAGTACGTCACCGGCCTCGCCGCGGAGGGCACGAGCGTCGTCTACACGACCCACCACCTGCACGAGGCCGAGCGCTACAGCCACCGCGTGCTCGTCCTCGCCGACGGGGAGGACGTCTTCGACGGCACGGCGCCGGAGCTTCATGCGGCGGTCGAGAGCACCGCCGAGGGCGACTTCGAGGCGGCGTTCGTCGCCTTCCTACGTGAACGAGGGCACTGACCGTGCGCTGGCTGCTGCTCAAGGATCTGCAGATCCTGCGCCGCTCGCCGCTGATCGCGACCCTGCTCGTCGTCTACCCCGTCGCCCTCGGGCTCCTGATCGGCTTCGCCCTCTCCGGGGACGACGGCAAGCCCAGGGTCGCGTTCCTGAACGAGGTCCCGAACGAGGACGAGATCGTCGTCGGCGGTGGCGAGGAGGGAATCGATCGCGGCATCGCCCGCGGCGAGCTCTGCAAGCGGGTCGAGTGCGTCGACGTCGACTCGCGCGAGGAGGCGGAGGAGAAGGTCGAGAGCGGAGACGTCCTCGGCGCCCTGATCCTGCCGCCGGACCTGCTCGACAAGCTCGCCTCGCTCGCCTCGCTGAACCCGCAGCAGCCGACGGTCGACGTGCTCGTGAACGAGGACGACCCGGTGAAGGCGCAGCTTGTCGACGACCGGATCCAGGCCCTCGTCACCGAGGCGAACCTGATCCTCTCCCAGCGGATCTCCGGCCAGGCGGCGACCTACCTCGACCTCCTGATCGAGGGCGGCAGCTTCAGCCTGCCGCTGATCGGCGAGCTCGACATCCTCGGGCTCAGGAAGGCGGGGGCCATGCTCGACGTCGTCGCCGACGAGCTGCCGCCGCAGAGTCCTGCGACCGAGGCACTCGAGCGGGTGATCCGGTTCGCCGACCTCGCGCGCGAGAACCTCGACTTCGCGCTGCCGTTGCTCGGCGCGGTGGCCGAGCCGATCGCGGTCGAGAAGGTCGTCGTCGCGGGGGAGACCTCGGAGCTCGACACGTTCGCGATCGCGGTCGCCGCGACGGTCACCCTGATGTTCGTCACCGTGCTCCTCGTCGCCGGCTCGCTCGCCCTCGAGCGCGAGGAGAACGCCTTCGCGCGGATTACGCGCGGCCTCGTCGGGCCGGGGGGGTTGCTCGCCGAGAAGGTGCTGCTCGGCGTCGTCGCGTCGCTCTTCGTCACCCTGCTGCTGCTGGTGGCCCTGACGCCCCTGGTCTCGATCGAGTGGGGCCGCGCGCCGTTGATCCTGCTCGCGGCGCTGGCCGGCGGGGCGGCCTTCGCGGCGTTCGGGGCCGCAATCGGCGGCGCCACCCGGGAGGTGCGCGCGAGCTCGTTGCTCGCCTTCATGATCTCGCTGCCGATCGCGTTCCTGTCGCTGGTCCCGAGCGGAACGGTCGGCGGCGCCGTCTACGACGTGATCCTCGTGATCCGGGCGCTGTTCCCGTTCGAGCCGGCGCTCGACGCGATCGAGGGTGGCCTCGACGACGCCGGCCCCGACGTCGCCGTCGCGCTCGCGCACCTCGCGGCGATCGCCGCCGCGTACTCGCTCCTCGCCCGCCTCGCCCTGCGCCGCTTCGTCTGAGCGCGGCGCGCGTGGCGTCGTCCACCCCGGGCTGGGCGTTTCGGCTGTGCTCGCCGATGGTGGCCGACACGGGGCCTGACTCTAGAATCCGCCCCGTGAGCTTCCCCGCCACGCGGATGAGGCGCCTGCGCCGCACCGGTGCACTGCGCGACCTCGTTCGTGAAACCGAGCTTTCGGCCCGCCACCTGATCCAGCCGCTCTTCGTCGTCGCCGGCGAGAACGTGCGCGAGCCGGTTGCCTCGATGCCGGGCGTCGAGCGCTTCTCGATCTCGGAGCTCGTCGCCGAGGCCACGGAGATCCGGGCCGCCGGGATCAACGCCGTGATCCTCTTCGGGATCCCCTCGGCGAAGGACGAGATGGGTAGCGGCGCCTACGACGACGAGGGCGTCGTGCAGATGGCGGTTCGCGCACTCAAGGAGGCCCATCCGGACCTCACGGTGATCACGGACGTTTGCCTGTGCGAGTACACCTCGCACGGCCATTGTGGCTTCGTGCGCGACGGCGAGATCGACAACGACATCTCCGTCGAGCTGCTGGCGAAGACCGCGATCTCGCACGCCGAGGCGGGCGCCGACGTGGTCGCCCCGAGCGACATGATGGACGGCAGGATCGGCTCGATCCGCCACCAGCTCGACGAGGAGGGTCACCCGGACACGCCGATCATCGCCTACTCCGCGAAGTACGCCTCCGCCTTCTACGGGCCGTTTCGCGAAGCGGCCGAAGCGGCGCCGCAGTTCGGCGACCGCCGCTCCTACCAGATGGATCCGGCGAACGGGCGCGAGGCACTGCGCGAGGCGCGCCTCGACGTCTCCGAGGGCGCCGACATGGTGATGGTGAAGCCCGCCCTGCCCTATCTCGACGTGATCAGCGCAATCCGCGAGGATCTCGATCTGCCGATCGCGGCGTACCAGGTCTCCGGCGAGTACTCGATGCTGAAGGCCGCGGCGCTGAATAACTGGATCGACGAGCCCGCCGCGGTGCTCGAGACGCTGACCGCGATCCGCCGCGCCGGCGCCGACGTGATCTTCACCTACTACGCGAAGGAGGCCGCCGCGTGGCTGGAGTAGGGGCGAAGGCGCCCCAGCCGAAGGTTCGCTCGCGCAAGGACGGCGCCGCGATCGCGCTCGACGACGCCGACAAGCGGCTGATGAACCTGCTCCAGTCGCGGTTCCCGCTCAGCGAGACGCCGTTTTCGGGCATCGCCGCCGCGGCCGAGATGCCGGTGGCCGAGGTCCTCGAGCGCACCCAGCGGCTGCTCGACGAGCGAATCATCCGCGAGATCACGCCGATCTTCGACACCCGCGCGCTCGGCTACGAATCGATGCTCGTCGCCGCGAAGGTGGATGCGGAGCACCCGCACCGCGCGGCGAAGATCATCAACTCCCACCCGGGCGTCTCCCACAACTACCTGCGCACGCACGAGTTCAACCTCTGGTTCACGATCGCGACCCCGCCGGAGTCGGAGCTGGGCCTCCAGGGCACGCTCGACGTGCTCCAGCGCCTCACCGCCGCCGAGTCGATCCGCCAGCTGCCGACCCTCTGCCTGTTCAAGATCAACATGAACCTCGAGATGGAGAAGGGCACGGAGGCGCTCGCGGCGACGGCCGAGGCCGCGCCCCCGCGGGAGCTCGAGCCCCAGCCCTACGACGCGCGTGACATCGCCGTGATCCAGGCCCTCCAGGGACCGATGGACGCGAGCGAGCGCCCCTATGACGCGGCGGCCGGCGAGGTCGGGCTGAGCACGCCCGAGCTGCTCGCCCACCTCGAGGGCATGGTCGAGCGCAAGATCCTGCGCCGGGTGGCCGCGATCCTCTATCACCGCCGGGCGGGCTTCTCCGCCAATGGGATGGGTGTCTGGCGCGTGCCCGAGGCCGAGATCTCCGACGTCGGCGGCCGCATGGCGGCGGTGCGGGGCATCTCGCACTGCTACCAGCGCCCGACCTATGCCGATTGGCCCTACAGCGTCTTCACCATGGCCCACGGGCGCTCGAAGGAGGAGTGCGACGCGATCCTGCAGTCGATCGCCGACGAGCACGACCTCCACGGCGAGGACCGGGCGACCCTGTACTCCTCGACGGAGTACAAGAAGATCCGGCTGCGCTACTTCACCGATGAGTACGCGGCCTGGGAAGCTGAGTACGCCTAACTCCGAAGCCCTGTACCGCCGCGCCGTCGCGCTCCTCCCCGGCGGCGTGAACAGCCCCGTCCGCGCGATGCGGGCGATCGGGCGCGAGCACCCTGTGTTCGTCGAGCGGGGTGAGGGGTGCGAGCTGGTCGACGTCGACGGCAACCGCTACGTGGATTGGGTCTGCTCCTGGGGCCCGCTGATCCTCGGCCACGCCCATCCGGGGGTGGTCGCCGCGGTTCGCGACGCCGCTGCGCATGGGACCAGCTTCGGCGCGCCGACCGTCGCCGAGGTCGAGCTCGCGACCGAGATCGTCGACCGGGTCGGCTCCGTCGAGATGGTGCGGCTGGTCAACTCCGGGACCGAGGCGACGATGAGCGCGGTCCGCCTTGCCCGCGCGGCGACCGGGCGCGACAAGGTGCTCAAGTTCGCCGGCGCCTACCACGGCCACGTCGACGGGTTGCTCGCCGAGTCCGGATCGGGCCTCGCGACCAACGCGATTCCCGCCAGTCCCGGCGTCACCCCGGCGCAGGCGGAGGACACGGTCGTCGTCGGCTGGAACGACCCGGACGCGATCGAGCGGGCCCTCGCCGAGCACGAGCTTGCGGCGATCCTCGCCGAGCCGATCCCGGCGAACATGGGCATCGTCCCCGCGGCGCCCGGCTTTCTCGAGCTGCTCCGCGAGGCGGCGACGGCAGGCGGCACGCTCCTGGTCCTCGACGAGGTCATCTCCGGTTTCCGCGTCGCCCGCGGCGGCGCCCAGGAGCTCCTCGACGTCGAAGCCGACCTGACCGTGATGGGCAAGGTCATCGGCGGCGGTCTCCCGGCGGCCGCATACGGCGGTTCCGCTGAGCTGATGGGGATGGTCGCTCCCGCGGGCGAGGTGTACCAGGCGGGAACCCTCTCCGGAAACCCGCTCGCAACCGCCGCCGGCCTCGCGACCCTGGCCGAGCTCGATACCGACGCGTACGAGCGGCTTGCCGCGCTCACCGAGCGGCTCGCCGGCCGGCCTGCGCGCGGCCGCCGGGGAGCGGCCCGTAGAGATCGTCTCCGTGCCCGGGCTCGTGACCCCGTTCTTCAGCCCCACGCCGGTGCGCGACTTCGCCGGCGCTGCGGCCTGCGACCACGACGCCTACGGCGCCTTCTGCCGCGCCCTGCTCGACCGCGGTGTCTACCCGCCGGCCTCCCAGTACGAGGCGTGGTTCGTCTCCCTCGCCCACGACGAGGCGGCGATCGACCGGACCTGCGACGCGGCGGCCGAGGCGTTCGCCGCAGCGGATCCCCTCTAGCCTGCCCGCCGTGTTCGTGCCCTCTGACGCCCTCAGCGAGCTTGCGACGCTGCTTCGCGGCGAGCGCAGCGTGGTCTCGGCCCAACTGGTCGAGACGGTCGACGCCGAGCCGGTGCTCGGCCTCCTCGCGGCGAGCGGGCCGCGTGCCCACGGTCGGGAGGCCGACTACGCGCTCGTCGTCGAATCGGTTCGCGAGGGCTACCTCCTCCACTTCGGGTCTCCCCGGCTCCTCTCCGCGGCCGACCGGGACCTCGCGCTGCTCGCCGGTGACTACCTGTACGCCCTCGGTCTCGAGCGCCTCGCATCGCTCGGCGATCTCGAGGCCGTGCGTGAGCTGTCCGATCTGATCAGCCTGGCCGCTCAGGTTCACGACGGCGCTCGCGTGAACGGAGCCGCGGAGGAAGCCGCCGCGGCGCTCTGGCTCGCCGCCGCGACGGCCGTCGGCGCCGGGCGCAGCGACGGCTACGACCGCGCAATTGCGTCGCTGCGCGGCGGCGAGGGCGCCGCCGTCGGAGCGCTGATGGCCGCAGGGCTCGCCGCGGCTGCCGCCGGAGGCTTCGAGGAGGACCTTCGGCGCGCGGCCGAGCGAATAGACTTTGCGCCTGAGTTCCCTTCCTGACTTGGCTGACGCGGCGGACAAGAGCATTCCGGACGGCGCCCCCGATAAACCCAAGCCCGCGGGCTGGTACGAGGGTGAGACGATGACGCGCCGTGCCGTTTTTGCGGTCGGTGGTCAGGCCGCGGGTGCCGCCGCCGCCTCGATCGTCCTGCTCCCCGTGGTCGGCTTCGCCCTCGCGCCGATCTTCGACGAGCCGGAGGAGCTCTGGGAGGGAGTGGGCTCGCCGGACGAGTTCAGCGATGACACCTACCGCCCCGCCGTGATCACGCAGGTCCCCGGAATCGGCGACTCCGGGAAGACCACCGTCTACATCCGCCAGGGCAGTGACGTCCTCGACGAGGACCCGGCGGAGTACATCGCGATCTCGACCCGCTGCGCGCACCTCGGCTGCCCGGTTCGCTTCACGCCGGCCGCCGGAACGTTCATCTGCCCGTGCCACGGCGGCGTCTACGACTTCGAGGGCAAGGTGATCGGGGGCCCGCCGGTGCGCCCGCTCGACCGCTTCCAGACCCGCATCGTCGGCTCAGAGCTCCAGGTCGGCCCCCGCTACAGCGTCACCTCGCAGCTCGACCCCGTCCGCGCCCGCGATCCCGGCGAGTTCACCGGTGGGATCTGGGAGTACCTCTATCCACCGCGTCCGACGGTGCCCCCGCCGCCGAGCTAGCCCGCGATGCCGAAGCTTCCAATTCCCGCCGCCCTTCGTCGACCCGCCAAGCCCGGCGAGCGCAAGAACGGCGTCGGCGCCAACGGGGCGAACGGCGCCGATGGCGATGCGCCCAACCCGGTGATCGAGAGGGCGAAGGACGTCCCGATCGACGTCGTCGCGTGGGTCGACGAGCGCACCGGCTCCTCGACGCTGCTCACGGGGATGCTCCTGCGGAAGGTGCCGAAGGGGACGAACTGGTTCTACACCCTCGGCTCGGCCACCCTCTTCGCGTTCGCGATGCAGGCGGTGACCGGCGTCTTCCTGGCGATGTTCTACGTGCCCTCGGCGACAGAGGCCTACGACTCGATCACGAACCTCACCAACGACGTCTTCCTCGGCGAGTTCGTCCGCGGCCTCCACAAGTGGGGCTCGACGCTGATGATCATCCTGATCTTCCTCCACATGGGGAGGACGTTCTTCTTCGGCGCCTACAAGTACCCGCGCGAGCTGCAGTGGGTGATCGGGGTCGTGATCCTGATCCTCACCCTGGTCATGGGGCTCACCGGCTATCTGCTGCCGTTCGATCAGCGCTCTTACTGGGCGACGATCGTCGCGATGAACATCACCGCCTCCGGCCCCGTCGTCGGTCCCTACCTGGCGGACTTCCTGCGCGCGGGCGCCGAGTTCGGCGACACGACGCTGCCGCGCTTCTACGCCGTGCACATGCTGCTCGTACCGGGGGCGATCATCGCCCTGATCGGTGCGCATCTCTTCCTCGTCGTCCGCCTCGGGACCACGGCGCCGCCGTGGGTCCGCGCCGATCCAAAGCCGAAGTCGGTGCGTGAGGAGAAAATCGGGGGCTCGCAGTGAACTCCGCCGAGAAGGAGGCCTACCTCCGCGAGTACGACCTGCTGAAGAAGAAGGGCAAGCCCTTCTTCCCGTACGCGATCGCCAAGGACGCGACGATGATGCTCGTCGTCGCGATCGTGCTCGTCGTGATGTCGCTCGTGCTCGGCGCCGAGCAGGGGCCGAAGGCGGATCCGACGACGACCACCTACGTGCCGCGGCCCGAGTGGTACTTCTTCTTCCTCTTCGAGCTCCTGCGCGTGATCAAGCCGCCGGAGCTGGTCCCGATCGCGACGATCGGGATCCCGACCATCTGCATGGTCCTGCTCCTGCTGCTGCCGTTCTACGACCGCAATCCCGAGCGTCGCCCGGAGCGTCGCCCGGTCGCGACGACCGCGGGGATCCTGACCATCATCGCGATGGCCTACCTGACCTTCCTCGGCGCCTCGGCCGGCTCGCCGACCGAGATCGAGACCGAGGCGCTCAACATCTCGCCGCAGATCCAAAACGACCCGGTCGCGCTCGAGGAGTTCGAGAAGGGCGCCCAGGTCGCCGCCCAGTCCGGCTGCCTCGCCTGCCACAAGTTCGGCGAGAACGGCAACGACGGTCCCGGGCCGGAGCTGACCGAGATCGGGGCGAAGCTGCCCGCCGAGGCAATTCGGCGCACGCTCACCAACCCGTCCGGGATCATGCCCGAGTACGGCAACCTTCCACCGGAGAAGTTCGAGGCGCTGGTCAGCTTCCTCGCCGCGCTGCAATGAGTCGCGCGGCCACGCGGCCGGCATCCTCGAGCGCCCGATGACCGTCGCCGCCGAGACCCAGGCCGAGGACGCGTTCGCGGGCCAGATCCGCGGCATGTTCGACCGCATCGCTGGCGTCTATGACCTGATGAACACGGCGATGACCGCCGGCCTCCATCACGGCTGGCGGGAGCGCGCCGGCGACCTCGCCCAGCTCAGTCCCGGCGGCGTTGCCCTCGACGTCTGCTGCGGCACCGGAGACCTCGCGATCGAACTCGCCGGCCGCGTCGGCCCGCAGGGCGAGGTGATCGGCGCCGACTTCTCGGAGCGGATGCTCGACCTGGCGCGCGAGAAGGGCGCGGCTCGCGGGGCCCCGGGCCTGCGATTCGAATGGGCGGACGCCCTCAACCTCCCCTACAGCGACCGCAGCTTCGACGCCGTTACGGTCGGTTTCGGGGTTCGCAACCTCGCCGACCTCGGAGCCGGGGTCGAGGAGATGACGCGGGTCTTGAGGCCCGGCGGACGACTCGTGATCCTCGAGATCACCCAGCCGCAGCGACCGCCGCTGTCGACCTTCTTCTCGCTCTGGTTCGACCGGCTCGTGCCGGCGCTCGGAGTGCTCGCAGGGGATCGTGAGGCCTACAGCTACCTGCCGGAGTCGGTGAAGCGCTTCCCGCCCCCGGAGGGGCTCGCCGCGGTGATCAGCGACGCCGGGCTCGAGCAGGTCCGGTACGTGATCCTCGCCGGCGGCATCATCGCGATCCACTCCGCAACCGCGCCGAGGTAGCTCCCGATGAGCCGCTCGGCCGTCCCGCCCCCGGTGACGCAGGCGATGGACGCCGCGCAGCTCTGGCTGCCGCGACTGATGGCCGCGGTCGAGGAGCGGCTCACCGAGCTCGTCGCCGGCCACGGCGACCGCCTCGCCGAGGAGGCCGGTGCGACGCTCGCGTGCCGGCGGCAAGCGCCTGCGCCCGATGTTGGTGCTGCTCTGCGCCGGGCCGAAGGCGAGCGCCGGGGCGATCCGCGCCGCGACCGCGATCGAGCTCGTCCACATGGCGACGCTCGTCCACGACGACGTCCTCGACGCGGCCCCGCTTCGCCGTGGCCGGCCGACCGTGGTCGCGCGCGCCGGGCGCGGGATGGCGACGGCGGTCGGCGACCTGCTCTTCTCTCGCGCCTTTGCCGAGCTGGCGGTGGAGGACGAGGACCGCGAGCGGGTGCGGCTGCTCGCGGGCGCGTCCGTCGCTCTCGCCCGCGGCGAGCTCGCCCAGCGTCGCGACGCCTTCGACATCTCGATCAGCGCCGAGCGTTACCTGGAGCGCTGCCGGCTGAAGACGGCGACCCTGTTCGAGTGCGCCTGCCGGATCGGGGCCGACCCCGGCTCCGACGCGGTGCCGCTGGATTCCTTCGGGCGCGAGATCGGCCTCGCCTTCCAGCTCCTCGACGATGTCCTGGACGTCGCGGGCCCCCCGCAGCGCACCGGCAAGGCGCGCGGGACGGACCTCCTCGACGGCACGGTCACCCTGCCGCTGATTCTCGCCCGCGAGCGCGACCCGGCGCTCGCGACGCTCGACCTCGCCGCCCTCGACGCGAGCGGGGCGGAAGCGGTCTGCGACCGGATCGCCGCCACCGGCGTGCTCGAGCAGGTGCGCGAGGACGCGCGCCAGCGGGTCGCCGAGGCGAAGCGTTCACTGGAGCGGCTCGGCCTCGACACCGAACGGCGCGAGCTGCTCTCGCTGGTCGCCGACGGGGTCGTCGAGCGCTACGCCTGACGGCGGGCGGTTTTCCGTTGCGGCGCCGCGGAACCTTCCCCCTTGGGTTGGTTCCGCGGGACCGCGGGAGGGACGGCGGGAGCTCAGAAGTCTTCGGGCAGGACCACGTCCGCCCAGAGCGCGCGGGCGAAGATCTCGAGCTGGTCCTCCATGTTCGCCCGCGAGAGCGCATTGAGGTCGCCGAGAAGCTCTTCGGTGGCGCGCTCGAGCTCCTCGTCGAATTCGTCGACGAGGGTCTGGCTGAAGATGCCGCCGCCGCGCCACTCGCACTCCGGGCAGCGGAGCGAAACGCTCCAGCGCCCGTCCGGGCACGGGGCCCAGTCGCTCGGGTAGACGAGGGAGGAATCGCAGAGCGGGCAGAGGTTGAGCACACATGCCTCTGCCCGCCCCGCCGGCGGTAGTGGGCGGCTGAAGCTCGAGGCGTCGACCCCGAGTCCTCCGAACTTGGCTGTTGGCCGCTGGGACACTTCTTCCGCCATATCGGCGGCAACCCCAGGGGGCTTTAGGGGTTCGCCCCCAGCTCGACCCGGGGGTGGCCTTCAGGCGCGGGTTTGGCCGCAAATAGCGGCCACGCACGGCGCTTCGACCGCCATCGTCCGCCCGGCTGGAGGATGATTCGCTGCCATGACCGGGTCCGATGACGCTGAGAGCGCGCTGAGCACGGAGCAGCTGACGGCCGGCGACGGGGTGTCGCGGGTCTTCGCCTCCCAGCACCTGCGCGAGGCGATCGAGCGTGAGTGGATCCACTCGGGCGAGTACAAGATCCGCCGCGAGGCGGTGCAGCCCGCGAGCCTCGACCTGCACCTGGGCGAGTACGCGCTCGCCCTGCGGTGCAGCTTTCTCCCCGACCTCGAGTCGACCGTCGAGGAGAAGGCCGCCGACCTCGCCTTCGAGCGCATCGACCTGCGCGACGGGGCGACGCTCGAGCGTGACCGCCCGTACCTGATCCCGCTGCGCGAGGAGCTCGCCCTGCCGCCCGAGGTCCGGGCGCGCACGAACCCGAAGAGCTCCACCGGCCGTCTCGACGTCTTCACCCGGGTGATCACGGACCGAAACCACCGCTTCGACGAGATCCCGGGCGGCTACCGCGGGAAGCTCTACCTCGAGGTCGTCCCACGCTCCTACGCGATCCGCGTCCGCGCCGGGTTCGCCCTCAACCAGCTCCGCCTCGCGACCGGCGACGCCCGCGTCGACGACGCCGGCGTTGTCGACCTGCACCAGGAGTTCCCGTTGCTCTACCTCGACTCGCACCCCCTGCGCGCCTCCGAGCTGCGGATCTCCGACGGCCTCTTCCTCAGCGTCGACCTCGCGGCGGGGCCCGCGGACCGGGTGGTGGGCTACCGCGCGAAGAAGAACAGCCTCCCGATCGACCTCGGCGCGATCCGCAGCTACCGCTGGACAGACTTCTGGGAGCCCGTCTATCCCGAGGCCGGCTCGCGGATCGTGCTCGAACCGGAGATCTTCTATCTGCTGCTCTCGGCGGAGGGGGTCTGCATCCCGCCGAACTACGCGGCCGAGATGATGGCCTACGACCCGACCGCCGGGGAGCTCCGCACGCACTACGCCGGCTTCTTCGACCCGGGCTTCGGCTACGACCCGGCTGGCGAGCGCCATGGCAGCCGCGCCGCGCTCGAGGTGCGGGCGCGCGACGTCCCCTTCATGGTCGAGCACCGCCAGCCGATCTGCAAGCTCGGCTTCGAGCGCCTCGCCGCGACACCGGACGTCATCTACGGCAGCGAGCTCGGTTCCAACTACCAGGGGCAGGTGACGATGCTGAGCAAGCACTTCGAGGACCAGACGGCCGGCATCGGTTGATCCAGACGGCCTCCGTGTGAGTACCATCACTACCGATGGACTTCAGCATTTGGCAAATCGCGATCGTCCTCGTCATCGCCCTGCTCGTGTTCGGGCCCAAGCGTCTTCCCGAGCTCGGCTCATCGCTGGGCCGCGGGATGCGTGAGTTCAAGGAATCGATCACCGGCAAGGACGACGAGGACGACGACCGTGCCGAGCTCGCCGCGGCGAGCGCGCAGCCGCAGCCTGAAGCGGGCGCCGAGCCCGTCGAAGGCGAAGTCGTAGCCGACAGCCGCAGCTGAGCGTCAGGACGGCTTCCGTGGTGGCACGATGGCGCGCCTGAAGGCGGCCAGCTTCGACGATCGGATGACGCTCGTCGAGCACCTCGACGAGCTACGCACCCGGATCATCTTCTCGCTCGGGGCGCTCGGCGTCGCGTTCGCGCTCTGCTTCTGGCAGAACGAGCTGCTGCTCGAGATCGCCAACGCGGCGCTGCCCGACGACACGCAGCCGGTCACGCTGAGCCCGACGGAGCCGTTCTTCACCACCGTCGAGGTTTCCGGCTACGGCGCCGCCATCCTCGCGCTGCCGGTGATCCTCTACCAGGGCTACTCGTTCGTGCTGCCCGCGTTCTCGGACCACGAGCGACGGGTGATCTTCCCGTTCCTGCTCGCGATCCCGGTGCTCTTCCTCGCCGGCGTCGCCTTCGCCTACTTCGTCGTGCTGCCGATCGCGGTCCAGTTCCTGCTCAACTTCAACGAGACCGAGTTCAACATCCAGGTCCGGGCGCGGGAGTACTACGGCTTCTTCGGCCTGATGCTGCTCGGAATGGGGCTCCTGTTCCAGATACCGATCGTGATGCTCTCGCTGACCCGGCTCGAGATCGTCTCGGCGAACTGGTTCGCGGAGAACCGCCGCTACGCGATCTTCATCATCGCGGTGGTCTCGGCCGCGGCGCCCGGGGGCGATCCCGTCAGCATGCTCCTGATCATGGGCCCGCTGCTCGTCCTCTATGAGGGCAGCATCATCCTCGCCCGCCGTTTCGGTCACGCGGCGGAAGACAAGGTCGCGACCGACGCCAGCCCCGGCGAGGCCGGGTAGGGCGAAACTCGCATTCCTCTAGCCTCCCGCCCGCGATGCTCTTCGATCTCCAGACCGGCCGCCGCAAGACCGTGGTCAAGGTCGTCTACTCGATCCTCGCCCTGCTCATGGGCGGCAGCCTGGTCCTCTTCGGGATCGGCTCCGACGCGCCCGGCGGGATCCTCGACGCGCTCGGCCTCGGCGGCGACGACCAGAGCTCGAACCCGCAGTACGAGCAGCAGATCGAAGACGCGCAGGCGACGCTCGAGACCGACCCCGAGAACCCGCAGGCCCTGCTCGAGCTGGTTCGCTACCACTACCTCTCGGCGACGTCGACCGGCGTCACGACCGATCCGGCCACTGGTCAGGTGTCGATCACTCCCGAGGCGCGCACGGAATTGGAGGACACGGTCGCGGCGTGGGAGCGCTACGCCGACCTGAAGCAGCCGAACCCCGACGTCGGTGCGGCCACGAACGCCGCGCAGGCATACCGACTGCTCAACGACGCAGGGGGCGCCGCCGGGGCGCAGCAGATCGTCGCCGAGGATCAGAAGACCTCGGCAGCCTACGGCCAGCTCGCCTTCTACCTGTACGCCGACTTCCAGTTCAAGCCTGGCGACGCGGCGGCGGAGAAGGCGGTGGCCGCCGCCGATCCCTCGCAGCGCAAGCAGATCGAGAAGAGCCTGGAATCCCTCGCCGAGCGCGCGCGCGAGGAGAAGAAGCGGATCGACAAGGAAGCCGAGCAGGGTGGCCCCGAGGCCGGCGGCACCGGGATCGACGATCCCTTCGGGGCGCTCGAGGGCGGCACGACCGACCCGGGCTTGGCCCCGCCCGCCCCCGCCCCCGGCGGGTAGCCGCACGCCGCGCCTGCGCCGTGGCGAAGCCGACGGTCCTGATCGCGAGGGTCCTGTTGCCGGCGGGCCTCGACGTGCTCGCGGACGCGTTCGAGATCCGGACCGGCGGCCTCGACGTCACCCGCGAGCGGCTGCTCGAGCTGGCGCCGGGCGCGACCGCGATCATCGCCGACCCGACCGTGCCCGTCGACGGTGAGCTGTTGGACGCGGCCGGTGAGGGACTCGAGGTGGTCGCCAACTTCGCCGTCGGCTACGACAACGTCGATCTGGACGCCTGCCGCGAGCGCGACGTCGCTGTGACGAATACGCCTGGAGTGTTGACCAACGCCACCGCCGAGCTGGCCCTGGCGCTGACGCTCGCCGCGGCGCGGCGGACCGCAGAGCTCGAGCGCGAGCTTCGCGAGGGCCGCTGGACGGGCTGGGATCCCGGCGCCTACCTCGGCCGGGAGCTCAGCGGGGCAACGTTCGCCATCGTCGGGCTCGGCCGCATCGGCCGCCGCTACGCGGAGCTCGTGCGCCCGTTGGCCGGCCGCCTGCTCTACGTCGCACGCTCGCCGAAGGCAGAGGCCGAGAGCGTACTCGGGGCCCAGCGGGTCGAGCTCGATGAAGCACTGGCCGGCGCGGACGTCCTGAGCCTGCACGCCCCAGGCGGTGCTGCGACCCGGCACCTGATCGGCCGCGAGCAGCTCGCGCGGATGAAGGCGACCGCGATCCTCGTCAACACCTCGCGCGGGACGCTCGTCGACTCCTCCGCGCTCGCAGCGGCGCTCCGCGAGGGCACGATCGCGGCTGCCGGGCTCGACGTCTACGAGGACGAACCGAGCGTTCCCACCGAGTTGCTCGACGCTCCGAACGCCGTGCTCCTTCCCCACATCGGCTCGGCGACGTACACCGCACGCGACGCGATGGCGACCACCGCCGCCCGCAACGTCCTCGCTGTCATCGAGGGCCGCGAACCACCCGATCGCGTCGCCTAGCTCAACGCGCCCATCGCTAGCATTCCGCGCCGGGCCGTTAGCTCAGCTGGTAGAGCAGGAGACTCTTAATCTCAAGGTCACAGGTTCGATCCCTGTACGGCCCATCGCGCTCGCGAGATACTCCGTGGGCGATGTCGGAGCAGAACGCGGAGATCGTTCGGCGGGTCTTCGAGGCAGTAGCCCGCCGTGACGGGGAGAGGGTTCTGTCCCTCTATGACCGTGACGTCGAGATCGACTCGACGTGGGAGAACCTCGATGGCACTCTCGAGGAGCTGATCGTCGCGGGCAAGGACGACGTGGTCCCCATCGTCACGACATCTGGGAGGGCGCGGGCGAGCGGGATCGAGATCGAGTGGAAGCACCACGCGGGTATCTGGACCGTCCGCGACGCAAAGGTCGTTCGCGTGCTCTGGTATCCGACTCGCGCCGAGGCCCTCGAAGCCGCCGGGCTCAGCGAGTAGGCGATGTCGCGGGAGAACGTGGAGATCGTGAGGCGGCTGTTCGACCGTTGGGGTACGGAGGACTGGAGGGAGATCATCGCCGAGGACGTGGTGTGGGACGCCTCGGCCGTCAGCCTTGCCGGGGTGGCCGGGGTCTATCGAGGCCATGCGGGTGTCCAACACTTCTTTCGCGCTTGGTTGGGACCGTGGGACGCTCCAACCGTCGAGTTGATCGAAGCAGCGGACGCGGGCGACTCCGTTTTCATCGCCATGCGGTGGCGCGCTCGCGGACAGACCAGCGGTGCGGAGGTCCAGCAAGACTTCTACGGGGTCTACGACCTCCGCGATCGGATGATCGTCGGATTCCGCCAACATGACACCCGCAAGGAAGCCCTCGAAGCCGCCGGGCTGAGCGAGTAGGCGATGCTTCCTCGATCACGCGAGATACTGAGCGGGCGATGTCGAAGGAGAACGTGGAGATCGTGCGAGCGGTGCTGGCCGCGCCCGGCGTCGATCTCGCCGGTGCCCTTCGAAGCGATGAGCAGTTCGACGCATTCAGAGTGTCGGCCCAGTCGATGCTCTCCGAGCACCTCGAGTGCTACGCGAGCGTGCTGGGAACGCAGGAACGGTACGAGGGGATCGACGGCCTGCGAACGCTCTGGATCACGTGGGTGGAGCCGTGGACGAGCTACCGAACGGAGATCGAAGACCTGATCGAGCTGGATGACCGAGTGCTCGCCCTTGTGCGCGACTACGGCAGACGGGACGAACTGACGGCCGAGGTAACCCTGATCGGGGCCTCGATGTGGACCTTCGACGGCGGGAAGATCAAGTCAGCCACGTTCTACGCCGACCGAAAGGAAGCTCTCGAAGCCGCCGGGCTGTCGGAGTAGGCGATGTCGCAGGAGACCGTGGATCTTGCCCGCCGGACCTTCGACGCCATCGGTCGCCAGGACCTCGACGCCTTCCTGGGCTTCATGGACCCTGCGGTCGTCGCGGTTCCGCGAACCGTCGCGGTGGAGGGAAGTGAGCTCCGCGGTCACGACGGCATCCGTACGTGGTGGCAGAGCATCTTCGGTGCCTTTCCCGACTTCGACGCCGAGGTCATCGGCATCAGCGATGTCGGCGACTCGACGATCAGCCACGTACGAGTGCACGGTCGAGGCGAGGGGAGCGCCACGCCTTTCGAGGAGACGCTGTGGGTCGTTTACGGATTTCGTGATGGGAAGGTCAGCCGGTGGCAAACGCTCCGCAGCGAAGGCGAAGCCCTCGAAGCCGCCGAAGCAGACCGATGAGCCGAGCGCGCCTACGGCAGGCAGGACGGCGGCGGCGGCCAGGACGTCGGCTCTGTGACGGGGCGCGTTCGACGGTCCGGCGAGTGGGGTGCCCGTGTCCGACCATCGTGTCGAGGGTCGAGAGCAGCGCGCGCGAGGGTTGGTGGCGGGCGAGGTCAGCGAGGTGCCGGACTCGGCGGGGGAGTACGGATCGTGCGGCGGCGCGGAGGATCGCGCGGACGCCGCGGTCCCGAAGGTCTCGTGGTCGACTCGAGCGAGTAGGCGCCGATCGGCTCCGAGGAAACCGTCGCGACCGCGCGGGCGTCGCCGGTTGCCGCGTCGAGCGTGGCGAGGGGGCCGTCGCCGAGGACTCCCATTACGAGCCCCGCGCCGGGGAAGAGACGATCGAAGGTTGCGGCATACGACGCCTGCAGACTGGGGCCGGCGTCCTCACCCGTGAATCCCTCATAGACGCCGCGCATGGTCATGAAGCCGAGGCTGTCGTAGGTGCCTGGGCGGACCAACGGCAGGTTGAATCCGTCGGAGAGGGCCGCGTCGCCGTTCAGCAGGTCGTCGAGGAGGAAGGGGTGGATCGCGGCGACCGCGCGGTACCCGTGGGCTCGGATGTCGCCCGCGAGCTCGGCGTAGCCGCGGCCGGCGAGGCACTGCGCCGCGGGGTCGGCGTTACGGCGAAACATCTGGATGAGCGCGGCGGGGTCCTGGCGCACGCGTGAGATCGTCGCGGTGTCGGCGATCGACGACTCGAGGTCGATCAGGATGCCCTTCGCCCTCACCCGCTTGCGGTTGGCCCAGCGGTAGAACGTCTCCACGGCGCGGCGGGTGATCGCAAGGCTCGTTTCGCTGGCCCAATAGCCCTCGGCGTAGGGGACGACGATCCAGGCGATGATCGGGACGCCGTGCTCGCGGGCGCCGCGGATGATCGGCCACATGTCGTCGTGCCGGTTCATCCCTGCCGGGACCGGCCCGAAGTCACGCTCGTAGCGCAGGTGCACGGTGAGCGCCGCCCTCGTCCGCCTGAGCAGGCGCCACATCCGGGGCGTGTACGCGGCGAGGTCGCGGTGGTCGGTCCAGTACCGCTCGGCGGTGCGCGAGAAGTCCGCGGCCTGCGGCTCGACGAAGTGCTCGCCCGCCGCGAACTCGATCCGGTTGGCGCCGGCGCTCGGCGCGAGGGCGAGCAGCAGCGCGACACAAGCGAGAATGACCTTGACGGCTATGTCCGGCATGGTTCGCGCAGTATCCACGCTCGGCGTCGCGAACGCGCCACCATGATCCGGAGGTACCTCCTTTCAGGGGCCGCCGTTGCAACGGTCACGCCTGGCCTCTACTCCATTTCGGGGAGGAGTAATGTGGTGCCTGTGGAGGTGCGGGAGGTCGCAGGGTGGCAGGTCGTCGAGAACGATCCGGCGCAGGAGCAGCACCGCGTGCTGCTCGCTCCCGGCCTCTTCTGCTCCGCCGCCTTCTTCGGCGAGATGCTCGACGAGGGCACGCTCGACACGGCCGGGATCAAGGCGCTGGCGACCACGCCGCCCGGCTTCGGTGGCAATCCCGTGCCGGACGGCTTCGACTTCTCGATCGAGAGCTACGCGGAGCTCTACGAGAGCTTCGCCGCCGAGCAGTCGATCGACCTGATCGTCGGCCACTCCTTCAGCGCCAACGTCTGCATCGAGATCGGCGCGCGCGGGCAACTTCAAGGGCCCGCTGATGCTGCTCTCGCCGTCGCTTCAAGCGGAGGACGAGGAGGAGGACCTGCAGCAGCTCTACGAGACCGGCAAGACGCCCGTCGTCGGCAGCCTGATCTGGCTCTGGCTCCCGACCAGCTTCGAGAAGAGCTTCAAGGGCAAGCTGCCCGACGAGCACTACGACGAACTGATCGGGGAGATGAAGAAGAACCCCCGGCACGCCTCGCGCATGCAGGTCGACGCGTTCTTCGAGCACGTGAGCAAGTACGGGAGCCTGGCGGAGCGGCTCGCCGCCGTCGGGAATCAGACCTGGCTGGTACGCGGTGACAGCGACCCGATTCAGGACACCGCGGAGGAGATCGCGACCGTGGAGGGCGGTGCCAACGTCACCCGCAAGACCGTCGCGGACGCGCAGCACTTCTCGATCACGGACAACCCCGCTGCCGTCAACAAGCTGATCGTCGAAATGCTGAACGAAAGGGACCCCGGATGAACAATCCGTTCGTCGGTTTCGCACCGTGGATCATCTTCTGGGTCGTCGCCTCGCCGTCGACCTGGGAGTACGCGACCCTCGGCGCGCTGATCGCCGCCGTCATCCTCGCGATTCCGGACGCAGAGAAGCGCAGCCTGAAGTTGCTCGACGTGACGACGATCGCCTTCTTCGCCTTCTTCTCGGTGCTCGCGATCTTCCTCGACCCGGCCGATCTCGACTGGCTCGAGGACTACTCGCAGGCGATCTCGAGCGGGGTCCTCGCCGTGATCGTGCTCGGCTCGCTCGCCTACGTCCCGTTCACCGAGCAGTACGCGCGCGAGACGACGCCGCGCGAGGTCTGGGACCGCCCGGAGTTCAAGCACGTCAACCGCCAGCTGACCCTGGTCTGGGGGCTCGTCTTCCTCGCCTCCGCGGTCTGCGGACTGATCGCGCAGGGGGCGGACTCCGCCTCGACCCGCGACTGGTTCAACTGGATCATCCCGATCATCCTCATCGTGGGGGCGTTCAAGTACACGGCCAAGGTCGCCGGTGAGCGGCGCGAGGAGGCGGCGGCAAATGCCTGATGTGAACGGCTCCGCTGAGGACCAGGAGGCCGTGGGCGGCGTGATGATGAAGGTCGTCGGGGCGTTCAAGAGCCTCGACGCCAGCGGAATCGAGGACGCCTACAGCGACGACGCCGATTGGACGAACGCCTTCGGCACGTCGAAGAAGGGCGCGGGCGAGATCGCCGAGTACCTGGAGCGGCTCTTCGCCGACGAGCACTTCGGCGCGGGCAAGCCGGTCGGACCGCCGCAGGCGCAGATTCGCTTCGTCACCGAGGACGTCTGCGTCGTCAAGACCTACATCGAGCGCGAGGGTCAGGAGACGTCGGGAGGCGAGAAGCTGGCCGTCCGGCACAACCACTCGCTGAAGGTGCTCCGCCGCGAGGAAGACGGCTGGAAGATCGTCTCGGACATCTACATGGATGCGCGCCAGGACGAGACCTTCGCCGGCGGTGGCTGAACTCTCGACAGACCGGGACGGCAACCCCTGGTTGATCCAGGAAGTGACCGAGCGCTCCAGACGGGACGGCTAAGCTGGCGCCGTGATCGACCACCTCGGCATCGGCGTCTCAGACCTCGGGCGATCGCGGGCGTTCTACGAACGCGCGCTGGTGCCGCTCGGGATCGAGGTGATCATGCAGGTGCCGGGCGCGCTCGGTATGGGCAAGGACCGTAAGCCGTTCTTCTGGCTGCGAGCGCAGGAGCCGGTCGCCCCGGTCCACGTCGCCTTCGAGGCCGCCGACCGCGCGACGGTCGAGGCCTTCTACGCTGCCGGGCTCGCCGCCGGCGGGAGCGACAATGGCGGACCGGGCCTGCGCGAGATCTACCACCCGAACTACTACGGGGCCTTCATCCTCGACCCCGACGGTCACAACGTCGAGGCCGTCAGCCACCGGCCGGACTAACCGCCCAAGCGGAGCCTGAAGAGCGCGCCACCGCCCTCGGCGGGCTCCACCGAGGCGGTGCCGCCGTGCGCGACGGCGACCTGGTGGACGATCGCGAGGCCGAGGCCGGAACCGGCAACGCGTCGGGCACCGTCGCCGCGGTGAAAGCGAGCGAAGACCTGCTCGCGCTCCGCCTCCCCGACTCCCGGCCCGTGGTCGCGGACCGTCACCTCGCCTTCGGCGACAGCCACCTCGATCGGCTGTGCCGCCGGGCTGTACTTGTGCGCGTTGTCGAGCAGGTTGTTGATCGCGCGTGCAATCCGGTCGGGCCTTCCCTCCACCACCGTGGGCTCGAGCGCCGCTTCGACGACTCGCTCTGGCGCGTGGCGCCGAAGCCACGCGATCGACTCCGTGGCGAGCTCGTCGAGCCGCACGTCCTCGGCCTCGCCGGCCGGCGCGTCGCCTCGCGCAAGCTCGATCACGTCGGCGACGAGAGCCGTCAGCTCCTCCGCGCGCGCCTCGACCTCGACCAGGCGCCGCTGCCGCTCGCCCGGGGCGAGCTCGGGATGGGCGATCAGGCTCTCGACGTCGGTGCGCAGGCTCGCGATTGGAGTGCGGAGCTCGTGCGAGGCGTCGGCGACGAGCTGCGACTGCGCCGTCAGCGAGCTCGCGAGCGCCGCCTGCGAGCGCTCGATTGCGTCCAGCATCGCGTTGAAGCGGGTGCCCAGCCGCGCGACCTCGTCGTCTCCCTCGACGCCGATCCGGCGTGAGAGGTCGTCGGTGGCGGAGATGTGCTCCGCGGTCTGGGTGAGCTCTGCGATCGGACCCACGACCCGGTTCGCGAGCGCCCGCGCGACGAGTGCGGCGAGCGCGACCCCACCGAGGCAGATGAGGACGAGGATCACCCGCAGGTCGGCGAGGACGTTGTCGACGCCCTCGAGCGAGGCGAGAATCCGAAGCCCCTGGCCGTCGGGCAGCTCGACCGCCAGCGCCCGGACGTGGGTGTCGTCGACCGTCTCGTCGGAGAGCGCCGCCTCTTCTCCCTCCTCGGCGAGACGCCGTACCGCCGCGATCGCCGGGTCGCCTTCCGGACCGCCGGGAACGGGGGTTATCTCACCGTCGGGCGAGACCGTCTGGATCAGGAAGTCGGCGCTGCCGCCGGCGGGCAAGGGTGCACCGCCGAGTCGGGGTGGGGGCGGCGCATCGCCGGGCTCGAGCCCGGAGACGGCCGAGACCCGCTCGTTGAAGGAGCCCGCCCGCGCCTCGAGCGACTCATCGACCTGCCCGCGCAGCTCGCTCCGCACGGCGACGTAGGCGCCGACCGAGGCGAGCACGACGCCGACCGCCACAGCCGTCGCGGCGAGGACGGTGAGCCGCCGGCGCAGGCTCAGCTCGGCTCCTCGCGCAGCGCGTAGCCGACCCCCCGCACCGTATGGATCAGCCGCGCCTCACCGTCAGTCTCGAGCTTTCGCCGCAGGTAGCCGACGTAAACGCCGAGCGAGTTCGAGGTTGGGCCGAAGTCGTACCCCCAGACGCGCTCGAAGATCTGCGCCCGCGTAAGCACCCGGCGAGGGTGCTCGAGAAACATCTCGAGCAGCGAGAACTCGGTTCGCGAGAGCTCGATCGACCGTCCGTTACGCAAGACCTCGCGGGTCAGCCGGTCGAGCGCCAGGTCCGCGAACTGCAGGCTCGGCTCCGAGGGCTCCTCGGTCCGGCGCAGTAGCGCGCGCAGGCGGGCGACCAACTCGCGGAGCGCGAACGGCTTGACCAGGTAGTCGTCGGCACCGGCGTCGAGGCCGGCGACGCGGTCGTCGATTGCGTCGCGGGCGGTAAGCATCAGCACCGGGGTGCGGTCGCCCGCGGCGCGCAGCCGCTTGCAGGTCTCGAGCCCGTCGAGGACGGGCATCGAGACGTCGAGCACGACGGCCTCGTAGTCGGCGCCCGCCAGAGCCTCGAGCGCCAATCCGCCGTCCTCGACCGTGGCGACTTCATAGCCCTCCAGTCCGAGCGCACGGCGCAGCGACTGGCGCACGGCGGGCTCGTCGTCGACGATCAGCAGGGAGGTCAATGCAGGCGACACATGGCGAACGCTACGGCGATCACATCGGCTTTCCCTAAACATGCTGCAAGACACCCATAAGAACGAGTGAAGACCGACCACACCGAACGTTCCGCCCGCCTCCTCGGCTTCGACTCCGGGGGGCGGCCGGGTCAGGCGCCAGTACCGGATGTCGAGTGGCAGCTACCTGATTCTCGACATGTGGACAAAGACCGGGCGACGCCGCCTCGGAAACACTTTCGGCATGGACGGTTTGCGGCAGATCGTCACCTTCGGGGGCGGCGGGTTCTCGATGGAGGCCGGCAACCCCCTGCTCGACGAGTTCGTGCTCGAGCTCACCGGGCGCGAGCGGCCGAAGGTCTGCTTCTTGCCGAGCGCGAGCGGCGACGCCGACCACTACATCGTCCGCTTCTACCGCCACTTCGCCGCCGCACGCTGCGAGCCGTCGCACCTCTCCCTGTTTCGCCGCGAGCGCGCTCCGGCCGATCCGCGCGATCACCTCCTCGACCAGGACCTGATCTACGTCGGCGGCGGCAGCGTCCGCAGCCTGCTCGGGGTCTGGCTGGCGCACGGGATCGACGAGATCCTGCACGAGGCCTGGCAGCGCGGGATCGTGCTCTGCGGCCTCTCCGCCGGCTCGCTGATCTGGTTCAAGGAGGGCGTCAGCACCTTCCACGGCGGTCCGCCCGACCGGATCGAGGGCCTCGGCTTCCTGCCTTGGTCGAACACCGTCCACTACTCGAGCGAACCCGCGCGGCGGGAGGCGCTCCACCAGTGGCTACGCGAGGGGATGGCGCCTGCCTACGCGGCCGATGACGGCGCCGCGCTCCATTTCGTCGGGAACGACGTAGCCCAGGTGGTCGCCTCGCGTCCCGGCGCCCGGGCCTATCGGGTCGAGTGCCACCGCGAGCGGGTCGTGACGACGCAGCTCGCGACCCGTTACCTCGGCGACAGGGACGTCGTCCCCTTGCTTCGGCCAAGCTCGATCGCGGCGATCGCGTGAGCATCATGCTCGCCCTCGGAGGGCACGAGTTCAGCCGCCGCCGCGGCAACGAGGCGATCGTCGAGTACATGCTCGCGCTCGCGCCGCCCGGCGCGCGCGTCTGCCTGCTGCCGACGGCGAGCGGCGACGCGACCGATCAGATCGAGGCCTTCCGCGCGTCGCTGATCGACCGGGTGGCGGAGGTCTCGCACCTATCCCTCTTCCGGCTCGAGCACGAGCGCAAGAGCGTGCGCGAGCACCTCCTCGCGCAGGATCTGATCTACGTCGGCGGCGGCAGCATGGTCAACCTGCTCGCCGTCTGGCGAGCGCACGGGATCGACGAGATCCTGATCGAGGCGAATGCGCGGGGGACGATTCTCTGCGGCCAGAGTGCCGGAGCGATGTGCTGGTTCGAGCACGGGGTCACACGCTCGGCCGGGCGCGCGAGAGTGGTCGAGGGCCTCGGCCTGGTGCCCGGCGCGCTCAGCGTCCACTACCACCGCGACCCGGATCGCCGCGAGCGCCTGCTGCGGACGGTCCGCGAGCAGGGTCTATCCGGCTACGGCGTCGATGATGGCGCCGGCCTCGTGATTCGCGACGGTCGCGTCTCCGCCTCGATCAGCGGCAGCGAGGGCGCCGGGGTCTGGGAGGTCAGCCGCGGCCCCGGCGGCGGCTCGATCGAAGTGCCTCTGGACCCGGCCCCGCTGCCGAGCCCGCGAACGCCGATCGACGTGCTGCCGAGCGAGGTGGTCGAGATGAGGGCGGTGCGAAAGAGCCGCGCCGGGGTCGGCCGCCCGGGGACGGTGGCGAGGCGGCGGCTCGGCTAGCGCGGGCGCGTCTCGCCCGAGACCTGATAGCTCACGTACCAGGCCAGGTGCCGTGCCGCGCTGACGCCGTAGGACCAGGGTGAGAGCAGACGCTTCATCATCACCCACACTATCGGTCTGCGCGGAGCAAAGGTTTACTTCCCGATCCTTATTGTCGGTGGCCATTGGCCGGCCGGCTGATCGCCGCCGACGACGGTTCGTCGCTCGCCGACGCGCTGGTCGCATTCGAGCGCCGGATCATCGCCGCGCACCCGGAGACGGTCGTGGTCGAGGATGACTCGGAAGCCGCCTTGGCGGCCGTGCTCGCGGCACTCAAGCTGGGCGTTGTCGTCGAGGCCGGCGCGGGGGCCACCGAGGGCGAATCCGACAACGCCCGTCTGATCGGCCAGCTCACTTCATACACTTGAGCGCATGAGGGTCGGAGTGATCGGCCTCGGCTACGTCGGCCTTCCGCTCGCCGTGGCCTTCGCCGAGGCGGGTGAGGAGGTGGTCGGGGTCGACGTCGACGCCCGTGCGGTCGCCGATCTCAGCGCCGGTCGCAGCCGGATCGAGGATGTGAGCGACGATCGGATCGTGGCGATCGCCGACCGGTTCACCGCCACCACCGACCACGCGGCGCTCGCGGAGTGCGACGGCGTCCTGATCTGCGTCCCGACGCCGCTTGCCAACCAGCGCGAGCCGGACCTCAGCTACATCGTCGACGCGACGCGCTCGCTCGCGCGCGTTCTCCGCGCTGGGCAGCTCGTCGTGCTCGAGTCCACCACCTATCCCGGCACGACGCGCGAGCGCGTCCTGCCGATCCTCGAGGAGTCCGGGCTCACCGCGGGGGTCGACTTCCATCTCGCCTTCTCGCCCGAACGGATCGATCCGGGGCGGACCGACCACACGATCCGCACGACGCCGAAGGTCATCGGCGGGGTCGACCCCGGTTCCACCGAGCGTGCGGCCGAGCTGTACCACCGGATTTGCGACGAGGTCGTCTCCGTCTCGACGCCGGAGGCCGCCGAGCTGACGAAGCTGCTCGAGAACGTCTTCCGGTCGGTCAACATCGCGCTCGTCAACGAACTCGCGGTTCTCTGCGACCGGATGGGGATCGACATCTGGGAGGTCGTCGACGCTGCCGCGACGAAGCCGTTCGGATTCATGCGCTTCGAACCGGGGCCCGGGATGGGCGGGCACTGCCTGCCGGTCGATCCGTTCTACCTCGCCTTCAAGGCGCGCGAGTACGATTTCCCGGCCGAGTTCATCGAGCTTGCCGGGAAGGTGAACCAGCAGCAGCCGCACTTCTGCGTCGAGAAGCTCGGCCGTGCCCTGAACGACGTCGGCAAGCCGGTGCGCGGATCGCGGATCCTCATCCTCGGCGTCGCCTACAAGGCCGGCATCGGTGATATCCGCGAGTCGCCGGCGCTGCGAATCATCCGCCTGCTGCGGGAGCTCGGCGGGGAGATCTCCTATCACGATCCGCACGTGCCCGAGGTGGGCGAGCTCGACCTGCGCTCTGTCGGATTCGACGAGGCGCTCGCCGAATCCGACGTAGTCTGCATCCTCACCGGCCACCCCGAGGTCGACTACGCGCGCGTCGTGGCGGAGGCGCCGCTCGTGGTCGACTTCCGCGGGGTGACCCGGTCGATCGAAGCGCCGAACCTGGTCCGGCTCTAGCGGTGGCGCTGCTCCGCAGGGATCCGAAGCCGCTCTCCGCCGACCGCCTCACGCTCACGCTCGCGGCAGCGGCTGTCGGCACCGCCGGCACCGTGATCGCGGGACAGTTCGTCCGCCTGGCCCGCCGCCGCACCGCTGAGTCCCCGGCCGCGGCCACCGTGATCGAATCGGCCGAGCACGCGCTCGGCGCGGCGACACAGGCGACCCAGGACACGGTCACGGTGGCGCTCGAGGGCTACTCCGAGACACCTCGCGGCGAGACCATCCTGTTCAACATGCTGGGCGGCTTCAGCGGGGGGTTCGCCCTCATGCGGATCTCGACCTGGGGCATCCGAGGCGGCTGGTGGCCGACCTCGAACGTCAAGGTCCGCGGCCGTCACGTGCACCATTTCGTCCCCGGGATCCTGATCGCATTCGGCGCCGGCGGGGCCGGCCTCGTGAGCGAGAGCCGCAAGCTCGAGACGATCCTCGCCTTCCCCTTCGGGTTCGGAATCGGGATGACCTTCGACGAGGCGGCGCTACTGCTCGAGCTCGACGACGTCTACTGGTCGCGGGAGGGCCTGCTGAGCATCCAGATCAGCCTCGGCGCCGCGGCGCTCCTCGGGGCGACGATCATCGCGCTGCGGATCCTCCGCCGCGGCGAGCACAGCTCCGAGGAAGCCGGCCTGATCCCGGACGAGACCGGCGAGTACCGAAGCGTCGTGGCTGTGGGTTGAGCGGCGCATCGGCCCCGGTCCGCTGCGAGGATCAGCGGCTCCGATGACTGGCACCGGGAGATCCGCCGCGGGCTTCACCCGCCGCGTCGCACTGAGGCGGGGTGGGGGAGCGACGCTTGCCGTCCTCGTCTCCGGATCCGGCCTCGCCGACATCGCCGTGGCCGTCGAGCCCGGGCGGGCGGCGTATCTCACCGAGGGTGAGCTGACGACCCTCCGCGCGCTCGTGGACCGCTTCGTCCCCGGCAAGCCCGAGGACCCCGACGACGGGGCACTCGCGGCGGGCTGCGCGGAGGCAATCGATGCTCTGTTGGGTGCGTTCGAGGTCGATCCGCCGCGGATCTACGCCGGTGGCCCCTTCTCGGATCGCGGCGGCGCCGCGCGCAACGACTTCGAGCGGTTCGTCGCGCTCGACCGCTACGAGACCCGCGCGTGGCGGCTGCGGATCCAGGGGTCGCGCGGGCGGCCGGAACTCGAGTTCAACGGCCCCGTGCGCGGGTTCCAGGCCGACTATCGCGAGGGCCTCGCGGCTCTCGAGGCAGCCGGGTTCAGTGCCCTCCCCGGCCTCGCCCGCGACGTCATCCTCGGGACCACCCGCGACCCCGCGATCAACGGTCTCGTCAACGTCGCCTTCCTGCACACGCTCGAGTTCATGTACGGGGCGCCGGAGTACGGGGGCAACCGCGACCGGATCGGCTGGCGCTACGCGAACTACGACGGGGACGTTCAACCGCGCGGATACACCAGGGCCGAGATCGAGGAGCCGGGCCCGCCCGGGCAACTGGACGCCTCACGGCTCCCCGACGGCGTCGGGCTCGACGATCTCCTCGCGATCGCGCCCCTCGCGGCGTCCGACTCGTTCAACGTCACGCTTGCCCGCGGCGACCTGACCCTGGACGCGATCCGCTCCGAGGTCGCGAGGATCCTCGAGGCCGCGAAGTGAGCAAGGACGCCGTCGTCATCGGCTCGGGAAGCGCCGGCAGCGTCGTCGCCTACGAGCTCGCCCGCAAGGGCTGGTCGGTCACCGTGCTCGAGCGCGGCCGCAACCTCCGGCCGGGCTTCGGCCGCAAACCGAGCGGGAAGCTGCGCACGCTCTACGGCTCCGACGAGATCAAGTCCGCGCGGGGCTTCGGCTTCCCGGACCCGTTGCTCGAGCCCTACACGGCGAGAACACAGGGGGAGGCCGCCTCGGGCGTTGCCCGGTCCGCGACCGGGGCGCTGGGGCAGTTGGGCGCGGCTGTCGGCGGCACCTCCCTTCACTACAACGCGAAGTTCCCCCGGTTCTGGAAACAGGACTTCGCGCAGCTCACGGCTCTCGGCCCGGTCGATGGCGCGCAGGTCGCGGACTGGCCGATCACCTACGACGACCTCGAGCCGCACTACGACAAGGTCGAGCGACGCGTCGGCGTACAGGGCGACGTCGCCCGGATGCCGTCGCGGACGCTCGAGCAGTCGCCCCGGCGGCGTGGCTTTCCGATGCCTCCGAACCCACAGGCGTACGTCGGGACGCTGCTCGCCGAAGGCGCCCGCCGAACGGGCTACGAGGCCTACCCGCAGCCCGCCGCCGTCAACTCGGTTCCCTATCGCGGCAGGCCGGCGTGCAACTCGTGTGGCCTCTGCTCCGGCTTCGGCTGCCCGATCAACGCTCGCGGCGACGCGCTCGTCTCATGGCTCAACCCGGCGGTGCGCGGCGGGCGGGTTCGGGTGATCGAGCGCGCGTTCGCCTACAGGGTGAGGACCAACCGAAGCGGCCGGCGGGCGACGGAGGTCCGCTACGTGGACCACCGCGGGCGCAAGAAGGCGATCTCCGGCGACCTGATCGTCCTCGCCGGCAGCCCGATCAACACCGCCCGCCTCCTCCTGATGTCGGGCGACTCGGCCCATCCGGACGGGCTCGCCAACCGCTCCGACCAGGTCGGGCGCAACATCATGTTTCACAACTTCACCCTGGCGGCGGCGGTATTCCCTGACGACGTTCATCCCCTGCGCCAGCAGAGCAATCCGCTGCAGCTCGATGACCTGATCGGGCCCTTCACCGGGCCCGAGGTCAGCGCGCTCGGGCTGCCCTATGTCAAAGGCGGGCTGGTGCAGGTGGGCGGCGCCGTTCCGCTCTTCAACGCGATGACCCTGTACGCAGGGATCGCCGAGGGCGGTCTCGCCCACAAGACGCTGATGAAGGCCGGCGTCCTTCATCGCTTCATCGGTGGCTCGCAGCTCGTCCACGAGGACCTGCCACAGGCCGCGAACCGGGTCGACCTCGATCCCGGGGTGCGGGATTTCCACGGCTTTCCCGCCGCGCGGATCACCTACAGTCCGCACGCGCACGAGCGGGCGGCCGCGACGCTCCTCGGCTCGCGCCTCGAGGCCTTCCACCTCGCCGCGCCCGGCGCGACCGGCGCGGCGATCGTTCCCTATCCGCTGCTCAACCCCGGGGCGCAGACGACCGCGCACATCGCCGGCACGGCGCGGATGGGAACCGACGCGGAGAGCTCGGTCTGCGACCCTTCCGGGCGCCTGCACGAGGTCGAGAACGTCGTCGTCGCCGACGCATCGAGCTTCCCGACCTTCCCCGGCTTCAACCCGACCCTGACGATCATGGCCAACGCGAGGCGGATCGCGCGGGGAATCTGATCGCGATGAGAGCCCTGAAGCAACTGCTCCTGCCCGCCGCGCTGACCGCCGCGCTCGTCGGGCTGAGCGTCCCGGGCGCCGAGGCCGGCGGAGCGCAGCCGCGCGCGTCGGACCCGCAGACGAGCATCCTCGTCTTCAGCCGCACCACGGGCTTCCGCCACATGTCGATCACGAAGGGGGTCGAGACGGTGAGGGGGCTCGCCGACGCGAACGGGTTCGCCGTCGAGTGGACCGAGGACCCGACGGCGTTCAACGCCGCCAACCTCGAGCGCTTCGACGCCGTGCTCTTCCTCAGCACCACGGGCACCGTCCTCGATCCGGCGCAGAAGGCGGCGTTCGAGAAGTACATCCGCGGCGGAGGCGGCTACGCGGGGGTCCATTCGGCGAGCGACACCGAGCACGAGTGGCCCTTCTACGGTGAGCTCGTGGGTGCCTATTTCCGCAGCCACCCCCTCCAGCAGGTGGCGATGATCGATACCGAGGACCCGACCCACCCGGCGACCGCGCACCTCCCGGCCCGCTTCGCCGTCTTCGACGAGTTCTACTCCTTCGATCACAACCCGCGGCCCGACGTCCACGTCCTGCTCTCGATCGACGAGACGACGTACCTGCCGGACCCGAACACGTCCAACCTCCCGGGCGGGACGCCGGCAACCGGGCGCATGGGCGACCACCCGATGGCGTGGTGTCACGACAACCTCGGCGGTCGGAGCTTCTACACGGCGCTCGGCCACGAGGCCCACCTCTACGACCAGCCCTGGTACCGACAGCACCTGCTCGCGGGGATCCAGCTTGCCGCCGGAGACATCGAGGGCACGTGCACGGCGCCGCCCGACGACGACGTGACCGTCCGGATCGCCCAGGACCGCGTCGTCTTCGGCCGTGACCGCCGCGGCCGCCCGGCGATCGCATGTCCCGCCCGCGAAGCGTCGTCACCGTGCCGGGGCCGTCTTACGCTACGTGCGCGGGTCCGGGGCGGCCCCGCCGCTCCGATGGTTCTCGCGCGGGCCAAGTTCCGGATCGCGGCCGGGAAGACCGACCGGGTGGGATTGAGGATCTCACCCGGAGCCCGCCGACTCGTTCGCGACGAGGCGACGACGCGCGCCGACCTGGTCGCGAAGGTTCGAGACGACGCCGGCAATCGCGCGCGCGTGCGTGCCCGGGTCGACCTCCGGGCGCGCTGACGCCGCGCTGAGCGCTCACCCCGAGGCGACCCGATACCGCCCGAAGAGCTCGCCACTCGCCTCCTCGTGGAGGAGCCAGGCCAGCTCGAGGTCGCGCTCGCGCTCGGCGAGGCCGCTGACGAGCCCCGGCCCCTCGCCGCCCGCGAGCTTCGGGGCGTGCGTGACGAAGAGCTCGTCCACGAGGCCGTCGTCGAGGAGCTGGGCGTGCAGTCGCGGGCCGCCCTCGCAGAGCAGCGCCCTCACTCCGCGCTCACGCCGTAGCTCGGCCATCAGCGCGCCGAGGTCGACCTCGCCGGAATGGCGGATGACCTCCAACGGCGTCGGCGTCTCGGGGGGCTCTGCGTCCGATGCCGTCGAGATCACGATCTCGCCGTGGCCCTCGGTGAACAGCGGCGCGTCCCATGGGAGGTCCAGCCGCCCGGAGATGATCACGATCAGCGGATCGGCCGAGAGCCCGTCGCGCTCGCGCTGCTCGCGCTTGGCGGGGTCACGGATGACGCGGCCGTAGCCCTCGGCCCGCATCGTCCCGGCACCGATCATCACCGCGTCGACGCGCGTGCGCAGCGCGACCAGCATCGCCGTGTCCGCTTCGCTGCCGATCGGCCCCGAGCGACCCGAGATCGTCGCCTTGCCGTCGAGGGTGAGGACGAAGTTCGTGATCAGGTAGGGGCGGCCAGGGTGGGCGCGCGAGACGAGGTCGAGCGCCGCCGCCTGTTCGAGCGGCGAGGTCTCGGCGAGATCGGGAAGAAGACGCCGCACGCCGCCATGTATATCGCCCGGCGCCCGCTCAGCAGCGTCCGTCGACGACGAGGCGAGCCCGCTTCGCCGAAAACCGAAGTCGCAGCACCCGGCGTTCGGCCGCGTACGCCCACCGTGCTCGAGGCAGTTTGCGTCCGTTGAGCTCGACCCGGCAGGGCCGCAGCGGGCGCTTCATCGTGGCGAGCGAGGCCCGCAGCTTGATCCGCGTGACCTTCGGTGCCCGCATGCGGAGCTCCCAGCCACCCCTGCGTTCGATCGAGCGGACCTTGCCGCGCTCGCCGAACGCGGAGCTCGTGCGGCCGCGCGGCCAGGCGAGCAGGGTGAGCGAGCGGCGGCGCTCGCCCAGGTGCACGAGCCCCGGCGCCTCGCCGACGTCGGCGAGCGTGTCGACGTCCGGCGGCAGCAGCGGCAGCACCGTGCCGGCGCGGGCGAAGAGCGGGATCTGCTCGAGTGGCGCCGGCACCGTGATCTCGCGCCCGCCGCGCAGAAGGGTCGCCCGCCCGAGGCGAAGCGCACCCCGACGCTCGCCGAAACCGACCGAGCGCCAAAGATCGACCCAGCGCCCGCGCGGCAGGTAGAGCCGGCGCTCGCGTGCGCCCTCCACGATCACCGGTGCGACGAGCAGGTCGGGACCGAACATGAACTCCTCCTGCTGGCGGACCGCGGTCGCGTCCTCCGGGAACGCCAGCGCCAGGTGGCGGGTCAGCGGCAGGCCACGGCGCTGGTAGTCACGCGAGGCCGCCTCGATGTAGGGGAGGAGCTGGGTGCGCAGCTTCGCGTAGCGCCGCCAGGTCGGCAGCACCGCCGGATCCCACACCTGCGAGCGCTCCTCGCGGTCATCGCCGAAGCTGAACCCGTTGGCCTGCGTGCGCATGACCCCGGAGAAGGCGCCGAGCTCGAGCCAGCGGGCGTTGAGCTCGTCGTTGGTCCGCGGGTTGACGATCGCGTGGAAGCCGCCGATGTCCGATCCCCAGTAGGCGATTCCGGAGAGCCCGGTCGAGAGCGCCTGGTGGACGGCGGCGCAGAGTCCGTCCGAGCAGCTCCAGTCCTCGGTTGGGTCGCCGCCCCAGACGACGCGCGCGCACGGCTGCACGCCGTGCCAGCCGGAGCGGATGAAGACCGCGGCATCGCGGCCCATGCGCTCGCGCGTGTGGGCGTAGGAGGCGCAGTGGTAGAGGACCGGATAGCGGTTGTGGATCTCGAGCCCGCCGCTGCCGTCGGCGAGCGCGCGAGTCGGTCGGCGTGTACTCGCCGAAGTCCTCCATCCAGCCGTCGTAGCCGTCGTCGATCGCCTCGTCGAGCAGGCGCCTGCCAAAAGCGCGGTCGCGTCGGGGTTGGTGAAGTCGATCTCGGAGACGATCTGGTCGGCGGTGAACGGGTTCGTCAGCAGGTACGGCCGGCCCAGGCCGTTGCGGACGAACCAGCGCGCTCGCCGCCGCCTGCGCCGTAGACCGGCTCGTAGGTGCGTGCAGACGTGCGGGTTGAAGTAGGTGGTGATCTTGTAGCCGAGCCGGTGGTAGCCGCGGACGCGCTCACGCTCCGCCTCCCGCTTTCCGACCTGGGCGCCGCAGGGCAGGTAGTGCGGTGTAGGTCTGCGCGACGGTGACCGGGACGTCCTCCGCGCGGAAGCGGTCGGCGAGCTCGAACGGCCTCGCCTCGCCGGTCGGCTGGAACCACGGACCGAAGATCCACGGCGCCGGGCGCGGGCTGGCGCCCGGCGTAGGCGGAGTAGCGCCGCGACGACCGCGGCCGGGGTCGGTCCGGCGAAGACGCTGAAGCGGAAGTGATCGGCCTCGGCCTCGGCCTGCCAGGCATCGGCGCGCTCACTGGCGAGCCGGAAGGTCGAGCGCTCGTACTGGTCGATGAGGAAGCCGAAGCCGCGGCTGGACACCGTCCACGGGATCGGGAAGTTCGTCGCCGCGGGACCGGTCGGGAAGGTGAAGTCGGGGATCAGCGGGCGCAGGAGGTCCTCGCCGGCACCGGAGCGAGAACGGGCCCTCCTCGGCCCAGCTGAAGACCTCGCTGCCGGTCTGATCCGACCGCGTTCGAGCGCTCGCCGAAGCCGAGGAAGCGCTCGCCCGGATCCGCGCTCGAAGGCCGCGCCGGAGACGCTTGCCAGCCCGGCGATCGGCCCGGAGCCGGGCGCGATCCGCGACTCGACCGTGATCACGCCCGCCGGCGCGCGGGCTGAGGCGTACCGCGAGCCGGTGGCCGAGCGGATCGTTCGTCGCCGCGGTGAGGACGAGGTCCGAACCCTCCCGGTGGGACTCGATCACCTCGCGTCGCGTGGAACCAGAGCGTCTCCACCTCGGCGGCGACGTAGTAGCCGAGGAAGGCGTTGTTGACGACCGGGACCCGCAGATCGAAGGAGTAGCCGAGCGGCCCGTATCGGGATTCCGGTGCGTCCGGGACCGCGGCGCCACCGACCGTCCGCAGCGCCTCGCCGTCGCGCTTGTCGATGAACTCGAGCGCGAACGGCTTCGTCTCGACCCGCGCGGTGAGCGCCTCGGAGTCGAGCTCGATCGTCGCGGCGCGCCCGCCCGCCGGTGCGGCGAGCAGGACGGCGGCGAGGCCCCCGAGTGCGAACTTCCTCATGCGGCGGACGGTAGCCGCGCGCCGCCCGAGCCGCCTCAGTCCGATTCGATCTCGCCCAGGTGCGCGACGTTGGCGACGTCGTCGTCGGCGGCGCTCGGCTCGCCCGCGAACCAGGCCTCGAGGATCTCGTCCAGCTCGGCCTCGGAGGTGGCGCGGAGGCTGAGCGCGAGGCAGTTCGCGTCGTTCCACTTGCGCGCGCCGTCGGCGCTCGCGGCGTCGAGGCAGAGCGCGGCTCGGATGCCGGAGACCTTGTTCGCCGCGATCGAGGCGCCGGTCCCCGTCCAGCAGCAGACGATGGCCTGCTCGGCCCGGCCCTCGGCAACGTCACGCGCAGCGGCCTCCGATGCCCAGGCCCAGTCGTCGCGCTCGTCCTCGGCGAGCACTCCATGCGGGAGCGGCTCGTGCCCGCGATCACGGAGTGCTGCGGCGAGCACGGTGGCGATTCCGGTGCGCTCGTCGGCCGAGATTGCAACTCGCATCGGGAGAAATGGTAGGAAGGTGCGATGGAAGACCGTGATCCCGGCCTCGGCGGCTTCCCTCGGATCGCCGACTACGGGTTCCTGTCCGACTGTCACACGGGGGCCCTCGTCGCTCCCGACGGGGCGGTCGAGTGGATGTGCGTGCCCCGCTTCGACTCGCCGAGCATCTTCGCCGCGATCCTCGACCGGGGCGCCGGCCGCTTTCGCCTCGGTCCGCGCGAGACGGTCCCCGTGGCGCGCCGGTATCTCCCCGGCACGAACATCATCGAGACGACCTGGGGGACGCCGACCGGCTGGCTCATCGTCCGCGACGCGCTCACGATCGGCCCCTGGCGGAAGCGCAGCGACGACCCGCACAAGCGCCCGCCGCCCGACCGCGACGCGGAGCGCGTCCTCGTCCGGGTGGCCGAGTGCGTCCAGGGCGAGGTGGAGGTGATGATGACCTGCCATCCGGCTCCCGATTACGCGCGGTCCCAGGCGGAGTGGTTGGTCGACGATACCCCGGGCTTCGCCTCGGCGGCGGGACTTCTGATCCGCACCGACCTCAACGTCGGCGTCGAGGGCGACCGGCTCGAGGCGCGACACCGGCTGAAGGCGGGCGAGCGGTGCTTCGTCGCCCTCACCTGGGGCGCCGAACCCGAGCCGCCGGAGACGGTCGAGGACGCGGATGCCCGCATCGACGCCACCGCGGAGTACTGGCGGCGCTGGCTCGCCGGAGGGACTTTCCCCGACCATCCGTGGCGGATCCACCTGCAGCGTTCGGCCCTCGTGCTCAAGGGACTCAGCTACGCCCCGACCGGGGCGATGATCGCGGCGCTGACGACCTCGCTGCCGGAGACGCCGGGCGGCGAGCGCAACTGGGACTACCGCTACAGCTGGATCCGCGACGCGACCTTCACCCTCTGGGCCCTGCACGTGCTCGGGCTCGACGCCGAGGCGGACGACTTCGCCCGCTTCATCAACGAGATCTGCCGCGAGCACGGCAACAGCCTCCAGATCATGTACGGGATCGGCGGTGAGCGAGATCTCACCGAGTCCACGCTCGACCACCTCTCCGGTTACGGCGGCGCCCAGCCGGTGCGGATCGGCAACGGCGCCTTCGACCAGCGCCAGAACGACGTCTACGGCGCCCTCGTCGACTCCATGTACATCCACGCGAAGGCGGACCGGCCGGTGCCCGAGCGCGCGTGGCCGATCGTCGCCGATCAGGTCGAGGCGGCGGTGAACGCCTGGCGCGAGCCGGACCAGGGGATCTGGGAGGCGCGCGGCGCGCCGAAGCACTACGTCTCGTCGAAGCTCATGTGCTGGGTCGCGCTCGACCGCGGTGCGCGGCTCGCAAAGCGCCGCGGCGACGAGGAGCTCACGGCCCGCTGGGGCGAGATCGCCGACGAGATCGCCGAGGAGATCCTCACCCGCGGCGTCTCCGACCGCGGCGTCCTGCGCCAGCACTACGAGACCGACGCGCTTGACGCCTCTACCCTGCTCGCGCCGCTCCTGCGGTTCCTCACCCCCGAGCACGAGGTGATCCGCAACACGGTGCTCGCGATCGGCGACGAGCTCACCGAGCACGGCCTCGTCCTCCGCTACAAGGTCGACGAGACCGAGGACGGCCTCCACGGCGAGGAGGGGACGTTCCTCATCTGCTCCTTCTGGCTCGTCGCGGCGCTCTCGGAGGTTGGCGAGCCGCGCCGCGCCCGGGCGCTCTGCGAGAAGCTGCTCTCCTTCGCCGGCCCGCTGCGCCTCTACGCCGAGGAGCTCGACGCGACGAGCGGCGTCCACCTCGGGAACTTCCCGCAGGCGTTCACCCATCTCGCGCTGATCAACGCGGTCACCCACGTGATCGCGGACGAGCAGCGAGAGGCGGAGGGGCGGGAGCGGACGGCGGTATTCAGCGAGATGCGGCCCCGGTAGCAAGAGATTTCGGTTCCGTGCCGAATCTCTGCGGGATGAACCGAATCAAGATCGCCGCACCCGAGTTCGTATACGACCCCGCGGACCCCGAGGGCTTTCGCTCCGGGATGGCGCGCTACGGACCTTCGCTGGGGGCAAAGCAGACGGGCGCGAGCGCCTACGAGATCCCGCCCGGGCAGGCGCTCTGTCCATACCACTACGAGTACGCGGAGGAGGAGTGGCTGCTGGTCTTGGAGGGGCGTCCGACGGTGCGCGACCCTGACGGCAGCCACGAGCTCGAGCCGTGGGACCTCGTCTTCTTCACCACTGGCCCCGAGGGGGCGCATAAGGTGCAGAACGAGACAGACGAGGCGGTCCGCGTGTTGATGTGGTCGGACCTGCTCCACCCGGCGGCAACCGTCTACCCCGACAGCGACAAGATCGCCGTCTGGACGGGCAACAAGGACGACGACGTGATCGTCCGCCGCTCGAGTGGGGTCGAGTACTTCGACGGAGAGAAATGACCCGGGCAGTGGCTCCGATGACCTCGAGATCGCCCCCGGGGCCGCCGGCACCGTGCCTTCTCCGCCGCCGGGTGGGCGTGCGCGCGATCGCCAAGCTCACCGACTCGACCGGACTAACGGCCGAGGAATCCGTGCGGCTGAGGGTGAGGCGGAGGCCGCGGTAGGGCGTGCGGGTCCGCGGCGCCTGATCCGCCGGGCGACGCCGCGGAGGCCGAGGGCGACCGGGGCCAGCAGGAGCAGCGGGATCACCGGGAGCAGCAACGGTGCGGCGAAGACGCCGGTGAGAACGACGATCGGGAGCGCGAGCGGGAACAGGGCGAAGCCGAGCACCCCGATTATCGTCAGCGCTGCCGAAATCCCCGCGATTGTCTCTGCTTGCGCTTCGCGTCGGCGGTTCTCCATCGGCGGCCTCCTCGGGCTCGGGCGGCCGCCCGGCGGCCGCATCTACTCCGTCATCTGAAAAGACGAGATGCGGCCGCCAGGTGTGACAGCGGCTCACGCGAGCGAGACCGCGACCTCCTCGAGCGCGTCCATCGACTCCTGCATGCCACCTTCCATGCCGGACTCGATGTGGCCGTCGCGCTCCTCCTTCGAGCGGTGCTTGACGAGGGTCACCATCTGCGTGCGCCCGTCGTCCGTTTCCGTGAAGCTCACCGTGTCGAGCGCCTCCGCGTCCGGCATGCCCTCGTAGACCTCCGTGTAGACGAGGCGCTCGTTCGGGACGACCTCCTGGTACTCACCGTGGAAGCCGACCTCGAAGCCCCCGTCCGCCTGCATCACGTACCGCCAGGCGCCCCCGACCCGCAGGTCGACCTCGACCGAGGTCACGCTGCCGCGCTTGCCCGCCCACCAGCGCTCGATCAGCTCCGGCGTCGTCCAGGCCTTGTAGACCAGGCGCGCCGGCGCGTTGAACTCGCGCGTGATCAGGATCTCGGTGTCGCTCGGAAGCGTTACCACCGCCGTACCGCTACTCGTTGCTGCCGTCATCGTCATCTTCCTTTCCCTTGAGTTCTCCGAGGACGTCATCAAGCGCCTCGAAGCGTTCATCCCACGACCGCTCGTAGTCCTTGACCCAGTCGTGAATCGTCTTCAGCGGCTGCCCGTTGAGCCGGTAGAACCGCTGCCGGCCCCGTTCGCGGACCTGGACGAGGCCGACCTCCCGCAAAACCCGCAGGTGCTTGGAGACCTGAGGCTGGGCGAGTCCGAGCCCCTCGACGAGATCGTTGACGGGCCGCTCCCCCTCGGCGAGCAGATCGAGGATCCGGCGCCGCTGCGGTTCGGCTACCGCGTTGAACGCGTCCGTCGTGGTTGCCGCTCGTGCCATGTCCGGGACTATACATACCCATATCGGTATACGTCCAGACGTTGACGAACGGCAAGACCCGAGGCGGGAACGCGGTCGCGCTAGGAGCGCCGGCGGCGCTCGGTCAGCAGCCCATAACGGAGCTCGGCCGGGGCCCGGCCCATGTTCTCGGGAGGAAGCGGCTTGCCCTTGCCGGGCAGGTCGTCGAACTCCCCGGCCTCGATCGCCTCCTGGATTCTCGACTCCGCCAGACGGTCGAGCGCGCGCATCCGGCCCAGCCCAGCCTCAGCTCCAGCCGAAGGTGCGACCGGCGATCCGCTCGAGCTCGGCCGTGTCGGAAGCCAGCTCCCGGGTGAGCCGCTCCCTCACATCCTGCGGCAGCTGCGGCTTCGCAGCAGTACCCGCGCCGGGATCGTGGACGAGGCGCTCGACGAGCCAGCGAAGGGATTCCGGCAGACGGTCGAAGTTGCGATCGAGCGCCCGTAGCCCGGGAAGGCGCACGGCGCGGTCCATCAGCCGGAATCCGCCACGCTCTCCCGCCCGAGCACTGCCCGTCTCCCACTGGCGCTCGAACTGGGGCGAGGTGAACGAGGGATCGACGCCGCAGAACTCGAACACGCTCCGGACGGTCGCCTCGCGCTCGCCCGCGAGGTCTTCGTTGGCGACCACCTTGACGGCGCCGGGGCCGAACGCGTCCAGGTAGGGCTCGATCTGCATCGCGTAGCGCGAACGCTCGAGGTAGGAGTTCCCGGGCTCGCGGAGGGCCTCTTCGATCGGCCGCGTCTCATAGCCGCCGCCGACGTTGTGGAGGTAATGCGAGAGGATCCGGTCGATCGGGTCGCGGACCATGTAGACGATGCGCGCCTCCTCGCCCAGCGTGTCGCGCATGCGCTCGGCGACGCCCTCGAAGCGCGGGAGGTTCGTGTAGTGCGGGGACGTCTCACCGCGAACCCGCGCCGCGCGGTCGAAATGGCTCGCGTACCACGCCGGTCCCAGCTCCCAGTTGAGCTCGGCAACGAAGAAGTTGAGCTCCTTCGGCCGCGACATCGCGATCTCCGGGTGCAGAGCGAGGTAGTGGTGGAGGCTCGTCGTGCCGCACTTGAGCCCGCCGATCACGATCAGGTTGGGGAGCGCGCCCTCGCGCTCCGCTTTACGCCGCCGACGCTCGAGTCTGGACCGCTCGCTCGCGAAGCGCTCGCGAGCGCGGGCGACCATCGCCTCGTCGGCGGGATCCGTGGGGGCTTCAGCGGCCGGGCCGCTAGCCCCCGGCGCCAAGCTTCTTCGCGGCGTCGCGGAAGGTCTTGACCTCCGCGGTCGGCCGCTTTCGCCCTTCGAGCTTCTCGCCGTGGCGGTTGACCCAGATCACGGGCACGTTCATCTTCAGCAGCGGGGCGACGTCGGTCTCGTAGCCGGAGCCGATGTGGAGCCAGCCCTTCTTGCCACCGATCCGCCGCGCGCCCTCCTTGAAGTGGGCCGGGTCGGGCTTGTAGCTGCGCACCTGCTGCGCGGTGACGACGAGGTCGAGCTCGGTGCGCAGGTGCCGTCGCGAGATGCCGAGCAGCTTGTCGTCGATGTTGGAGATGATCCCGAGGTCGTAGCGCTTGCCGAGCCGGTCCATCGCCGCGTTCGACTCACGGAACGGGAGCCAGCGGGCGACGCTGTCGGGCACGAACTGGGCCCGCGACGGCTCGAGCTCCCAGCCGACTTCACCGGCGACCTTGACCGCGGTGCGGCGCAGGACCTCGGCGTAGAGCTCGTAGGAGCCGCTCATGATCTCGGCCTGGACCTCGAGGAAGCGCTTGAGGAAGGGCTCCTCGTCGAACGTGAACCCGTCGCGGTCGGCCTCCTTCTTGAAGGCGTCCGACGAGTCCGCTTCTCCCAGTCGATCAGGGTGCCGTAGCAATCAGTGGTGACCCACTTGATGTCTTTGAGCTTCGGCAGCGGCATAGATGTGCGTCGCGTTAGCCGACACACCAGATCTCTGGTGCTGCCAACGCTCGCGGCCGCGGCATTATGGCGAATCGCCCTCGAGACCTTGGGTTGGATACGCTGCCGCCCGCCCGCAGACCTATGGACCTACTCGAATACCAGGGAAAGCAGCTGTTCGCGAAGCACGGCGTCCCCGTGCCCGAGGGCAAGCACGCGACGACCGTCGACGACGCGGTCGCCGCGGCGAAGGAGATCGGCTACCCGTGCGTGGTCAAGGCGCAGGTCGCGATCGGCGGCCGCGGCAAGGCCGGCGGCATCAAGGTCGCCAAGGACGAGGCCGAGGCACGCGCCCACTCGGAGGCGATCCTCGGCATGGACATCCGCGGACTTCACGGTCCACGACCTCTGGATCGAGGAGGCGTCGGAGATCGCGGCCGAGTACTACGCCTCGATCATCCTCGACCGCTCCGAGAAGAAGCTGCTGACGATCGTCTCCCGCATGGGCGGCATGGACGTCGAGGAGGTCGCCGAGTCCGATCCCGACGCCCTCGTCAAGCGCCACATCGAGCCGGCCGAGGGGATCGACGAAGGAGTTCGCCACGCCAGATCGCGGTCGACGCCGGCATCGACGAGGACGTCACCGACCAGGTGGCCGAGATGCTGGTGAAGCTCGCCGACGTGGTCCGCGAGGAGGACGCGACGCTGATCGAGATCAACCCGCTGATCGTCACCCAGCGACCGCGAGGTGGTCGCGCTCGACTCGAAGGCGACGATCGACGGCAACGCGCTCTTCCGCCACCCGGACATCGCCGAGCTCTCCGACAAGTCCGCCGAGGACCCGCAGGAGGCGATGGCGAAGGAGAAGGGCCTCACCTACGTCAAGCTCGACGGCAACATCGGCATCCTCGGCAACGGCGCCGGGCTCTGCATGTCGACGCTCGACGTCGTCGCCCAGGCCGGTGGCAAGCCCGCCAACTTCCTCGACGCCGGCGGAGGCTCGAAGGCCGAGGCGATCGTCGACGCGCTCGAGGTGATCACGTCGGACGCCAAGGTCAAGGCGATCCTCTTCAACATCTTCGGCGGCATCACCCGCTGCGACGAGATCGCCAAGGGGATCATCGAGGCCTCGCAGCAGATCGGGATCACGATGCCGCTCGTCGTGCGCCTCGACGGCACCAACTCCGAGGAGGGCCTGGCGCTACTGGCCGAAGCCGGCCTCGAGCAACCTCCACAACGAGAAGACGATGCTCGGCGCCGCGAAGCGCGTCGTCGAGCTGCCGGCGAGCTGATGGCAATCATCGTCGACACCGACACGAAGCTCGTGCGTCAGCGGGCTGACCGGCCGCGAGGGCACCTTCCACGGACTGCGAAACCGCGACTACGGCACCGACCTGGTCGCCGGCGTCACGCCCGGGAAGGGCGGCCAGGACGTCGATGGCGTCCCCGTCTTCGACTCGATCAAGGAAGCCGTCACAGAGCGCGGCGCGAACACCTCGATGATCTTCGTCCCCGCCCGCTTCGCCGCGCCGGCGATCGACGAGGCGATCGACGCCGGAGTCGCGACGGTGATCGCGATCACCGAGGGCATCCCGGTGCTCGACATGATGCGCGTCTACTGGAAGGCGAAGGAGGCGGGCGTGCGGCTGATCGGCCCGAACTGCCCCGGCGTGCTCTCGCCCGGCAAGGCCAACGTCGGCATCATCCCGGCCCAGTTCTTCGACCGCGGGCTCGATCGGCGTCGTCTCCAAGTCCGGGACGCTCACCTACCAGATCGGCAACGAGCTGAAGCAGGCCGGGAGGGCAACTCCTCGATCGTCGGCATCGGCGGCGACCCGATCGTCGGCTCCGACTTCATCGACATCCTGAAGCTCTACGAGGCCGACGACGAGACCGAGATGATCGTCATGGTCGGCGAGATCGGCGGCGACGCCGAGGAGCGCGCCGCGGACTTCATCGCGGAGACGATCATCGAAGCCCGTCGTCGCCTACATCGCCGGCTTCACCGCCCCGCCCGGCAAGCAGATGGGCCACGCCGGGGCGATCATCTCCGGCTCGTCGGGCACCGCCGAGGCGAAGAAGGAAGCGCTCGAGGCCAAGGGCGTGCGGGTCGGCAAGAGCCCGACCGAGACCGCGCAGCTCGCCGTCGAGGCGATGAACGCCGCCGGCTGAGCCGAGTTCCAACGCTCCCTACGTCCTCACCGACGTCATCCACCTGCCGGCCGACCTCCGGGCCACCTCGGGGAGCTTCGCGGGAACGCTCGCCGTGCTCGGCGTCTACGCGGTGTTCGCCGTCGCCGGCTTCTCCGCGTACGCCTTCTCGCTCGCGGCGACGATCGCGATCGCGCGCTCGCTGGGCGGGATCCGCACCGAGTCGAGGACCTGATCGGGCCGGGAGAGCAGGTCCCAGGAGTTGAAGCGGAACCGGTCTTTCTGGTCCGGACCTCTGTTCTAATACGCGGACACTCAGGGACGGTCAAGGAGGACCAGATGCGCATTCGGCTCGCAACCATTCGCCTCGTCGCGCTGTTCGCACTGCTCGCGCTGGCGTTCGCCGGTGCGGCGGAGGCAAAGAAGGACAAGCGCTACCGCGATCAGATCTTCAAGGTCGGCGTGACGCGCGACATCGTCTACGGCAACGCCGTGGTTGGGCCCTACGACCCGAGCCAGGAGCTCCTCCTCGACCTCTACAAGCCGAAGAAGGACAAGGTCAAGCGTCGTCCGGCGATCGTCTGGGTCCACGGCGGCAGCTTCTGTTGCGGTGACAAGGGCCTCGGCCCCTCCCCGCAACTCGCCAAGTACTTCGCGCGCCGCGGCTACGTGACCGTCTCGATCAACTACCGCTTCCTCGTCAACGCGCCCTGCTCGGTGGTCGGCGGCAGCATTCCGATCGAGTGCTTCCAGGCCGCGATCGAGGACACGCACGATGCGCAGGCGGCCGTCCGCTGGCTGCGGGCGAACGCGAAGCGGTTGAAGGTCGATCCCGAGCGGATCGCCGCCGGCGGCGAGTCCGCCGGCGGGATCATCGCCTCGGGAGTCGGCGTCCTCTCGGCGCAGCCGGGTGAGAGCGGCAACCCGGGGTTCCTCTCCGACGTCGGCGCCTTCGCCTCGATCTCGGGCGGCCTTCCTGGCGGCCTCTTCGTCGACGCGGACACGGCGCCGGGGATCTTCTTCGCGAGCACGGACGACCCGATCGTCCCCTACGCGTGGTCACCGGAAACCGTCGACGCGATGACCGCGCTCGGGATCACGGCAAAGCTGACGAGCTTCGACTCCAGCGTGCACGTTCCGTGGGATGACTTCCGGTCGGTGATCGAGAAGCGGACGCGGAACTTCTTCTACAAGCAGCTCGACCTCAAGCACGCGGCTTCCTAGCCCTCGGCCTCGACGACCAACGCTCGGAGGTCGTCGAAGATCTCGGGGGTGCTGACGATCACCGAGCCCGCAGCGGCCGGCCCGCCGTCGATCCCACCGAGCCGCGCCCCTGCCTCGGCCGCAATCAACTCGCCCGCGGCGAGGTCCCAGCGGCTGAGGCCGCGTTCGAAGTACCCGTCGACCCGCCCGCAGGCAACCGAGCACAGATCGACCGCAGCGGCGCCCATCCGGCGGATGTCCCGGATACTCGGCAGGAGCCGGGCGATCGCCGCGCCCTGGCGTCCGCGCTGCTCCGGGTCGTAGCCGAAGCCGGTGGCGATCAGGGCGCCGGCGACGTCGCCGGCTCCGGAGACTTGGATCGGGACGTCGTTACGGGTGGCTCCCCGGTCGCGAACGGCGGCGAAGAGCTCGCGGTGGACGACGTCGCAGACGACGCCGACGACGGTCTCCCCATCGCGCTCGACCGCGATCGAGACGGCGAAGCCCGGATGGCCGTAGAGGAAGTTCGTGGTCCCGTCGATCGGATCGACGACCCAGCGGTAGCCGCTCGAGCCCTCCACCGACGCGCCCTCCTCGCCGAGCAGGCCGTCGTCGGGGCGCGCCTCGCGGATCCGGCGGGCGATCAGGTCCTCCGAGGCCCTGTCCGTCTCGGTGACCATGTCGGTGGAGCTCGACTTCGTTTCCACCCCCTCGCGAGGGGTCTCGAGCGCACCGCGAAGCAACTCCGCAGCCTCCCCCGCGATCGAGCGGGCCAGGCCGGAGAGCTCGGCGATTTCGCGATCCACGAACCGGACGCTATCTCGCTAGGCTCGGAGTCAATGGCCGCCGACGTGATCAGCTTCGCCCGCGGCGCCCCCAGCGCCGACATCCTGCCCAAGGCCGCGGTCCGTGAAGCCGCGGCCACCGCGCTCGAGAATGACTGGCAGAAGGCGCTCTCATACGGCACCGGATTCGGGCACGCCGGGCTCTGCGAGTGGACGGCCCGGGAGCTCCACGGGATCGACCCGGGTCAGGTGATGTTCACCAACGGCTCGATGGAGGCGGCGGCGCTGCTCTTTCGCTACATGATCGAACCGGGCGATCGGGTGATCGTGGAGCAGCCCTCCTACGACCGCACGCTGCTGCTCCTCGCCCGAACCGGCGCCGAGCTCGTCCCGGTTCCGCTCGAATCCGACGGCGTCGACATCGAGGCCTTCACCGCCGCGCTCGAGGCCGGCCCGGTGAAGCTCGCGCACGTCATCCCCAACTTCCACAACCCGGCCGGGTGCACCCTCTCGGCGGCGAAGCGCGGCGACCTGGTCGAGCTCGCGGCCGAGCACGACTTCTGGCTCTTCGAGGACGATCCCTATCGCCTGATCAGCTTCGGCGAGGCACCCCCGGCGACGATGCTCTCGCTCGATCGGGCCGACCGCGTGATCCACGCGTCCTCGTTCTCGAAGACGGTCAGCCCCGGCGTCCGCGTCGGCTATCTCGCCGGCCCCGCGGAGCAGATCGCGACGCTTGCCAAGCGCGGCTCGGAGCACTACATCTCGCCGAACATGCTCGCCGAGTCGGTCGTGCTCGAGCTCTGTCGCTCGGGCAAGCTCGACGAGAACGTGAAGATCGTCAACGCGGCCCTCGCCGCCCGCCGCGACGCCCTCGTCGAGGCGCTGGGCAAGCGGCTGCCCGAGGCCGAGTTCGTCGTCCCAGAGGGCGGCTACTTCCTCTGGATCGACTTCCCGCCCGATTACGACACCGTCGGCGCGCTGGGCGCCGCGAAGGACGAGGGGGTCGCCTTCGTCGCCGGCCCGGACTTCCTGCTCGAGGGCGGGGCATCGAGCCTGCGGCTCTCCTTCGCGAGCGTCCCGGTCGAGCAGATCGCCGAGGGCGTCGATCGCCTCGCCCGCGCGCTCGAATCGGTGCGCGCCGCCAGCCCCGCCTGAGCTCGCTTACACCCCCGGGTGATCGGAGACCCCCTCCGGGTGTGCGCGCCCCTCCCTGGGCCCCCTGGGCGGAGCCCCCGCCTTCGGACACGATGCGGTCATTGAACGACCGACGCAATCGAGCGTCCGAAACACCAAGACTCAAGGAGACCCAAAATGAGCAAGAACACCATCCGCCGCATCGCCGCCGCCGCCGTCGCCACCGTCGCCCTCGCGATCCCGGCCACCTCCTCGGCCGCGACGTCCGCGTCGGTCACGATCGAGCCCCAGGCGGGCGGCTTCTTCGGCTACGTCGACTCGGCTGACTACGAGTGCGCGTCGGGCCGCCAGGTCACCCTCTACAAGGTGAAGGGCAACGGCAAGCAGAAGCCGGTCGGCACCGACATCGCCCAGCCCAACGGCGACGCCAGCATGTGGTCGATCCAGACGACGAAGAAGGGCAAGTTCGTCGCGAAGGTTGCGGCGAGCGGCAACTGCAGCGCCGCCTCCAGCCCGCTGGCCTACGCCCAGGTCTAACACTGCGCCAGCACCAACCGAGCACTGACGAAGGGCGCGACCTCGGTCGCGCCCTTCGTCGTGTTGACTACCGACCAACCAGCGTCCGAGGGGAACCCACGATGAAGACCATCAGCGCCGTCGTCCTGGCCACCGCGACGATCGTTCTCGGCGCGCTCGCCGGTGCATCCACCGCAGCCGTCACCTCGGACCTCGCCTCGCCGGGGAAGAAGGAGATCGCGATGCAGCTCGTCTCGAGCGCCGAGAACTCCACCCTCGACTGGCGAGGCCAGTTCGGCTACATCGAGGATCTCGACGATGGCCGCGGCTACACCGCCGGGATCATCGGCTTCTGCTCCGGCACCGGCGACATGCTCAAGCTCGTTCGCGCCTACACGGCGACCAGCCCCGGCAATCCGCTCGACCGCTTCCTTCCGGCGCTGCGGCGGGTCAACGGCGGCGACTCCCATAAGGGCCTCGGCCCACCTTTCGTCAAGGCCTGGCGCAAGGCCGCCAAGGATCCGGTCTTCCAGGCGGCACAGGAGACGGAGCGCGACACCCAGTACTTCAACCCCTCGGTCGAGCTGGCGAAGGCCGACGGTCTCAACGCCCTCGGCCAGTTCGCGTACTACGACGCCGCCGTGGTCCACGGCGTCAGCGGCCTGAAGCAGATCCGCACGCGTGCACTGAAGCTCGCCACCACCCCGGCCGCCGGCGGCGACGAGGTCGTCTACCTCGAGAGCTTCCTCGACGAGCGGGTCGTGGAGATGAAGAAGGAAAGGGTCCACAAGAATGTCGGCCGAATCGAGAAGGCGCAGCGCCTCTTTCTCCGGGCGGGCAACCTCGACCTCGACCCGCCGCTGTTTTGGTCTGTCTACGGCGATCCCTACGCGATCACCGAGTGAGCGGGGCTCGATGAGGCCTATCCTGGCGATGGCTTGACGCCCGGTCACGAGCACCTGGCCGAGGCCCTCCCGAGCTACGAGATCGGTGAGGAGATCGGCCGCGGGGCCTGGGGGGTCGTCGTGGCCGCTCGTCACCGGGCGCTCGGGCGCGAGGTGGCGATCAAGCAGCTCGCGATCCACATCGGTCGCGACCCCGAGGCACGCGGCCGCTTTCTCGGCGAGGCGCGCTCGCTCGCTCGTTTCGACCACCCCCACATCGTCCGCATCTTCGACTTCGTCGAGCACGACGGGGAGTGCCTGCTGGTGATGGAGCGGCTCACCGGCGGCACGGCGTTCCAGCGCATGCGATACGAGGATCCGGCGCCGCCGACGGCATGCAGCTGGACCGTCGCGCTGTGCGCGGGCCTCCACTACGCCCACGAGCGCGAGGTCCTTCACCGGGACGTGAAGCCCGAGAACGTGATGTTCTCCGACGACGGCGTTCTCCGCGTGACCGACTTCGGAATCGCGAAGCTGATGAGCGGGACGAGCCCGACGAAGACCGGCTCGGTGATGGGGACGCCCGCCTACATCGCGCCCGAGCAGGCGCAGGGCAGACCGCTGACGCCGGCGACCGACGTGTACGCCGCCGGCACCGTGCTCTACGAGATGCTCGCCGGCCGGCTCCCCTACGACGCCGCCGACTCGCCACTCGCCGCCCTCTTCCAGCACGTCCACGAGGACCATCTGCCGCTGCGCGAGGCGGCGCCCGAGGTGCCGCCGCCCGTCGTCGACGTGGTCGAACGCTCGCTCGCCCGACACCCGGCGGAGCGGTTCGAGAGCGCGGCGGCGATGGGCGCGGCGCTCGCCACCGCCGCCGAGAGCTCGTGGGGTCCCGTCTGGGAGAGCGAGCTGGGACGCGTCCTTCGCAGCCCGATCGCCGGCGGCCCGCCGACGCCGGCCTCCGGCGCTCCGACCGCCGCTCCCGGCGGTCCTCCGGTCGTGTTCGACACGGGTGCGAGGACGGCGGAGTCGCCGCCGCCCGGCGGCGTCGAGGGCCCGCCGCGTCGCCGTTGGCCGCTCTTCGCCGGCGCCGGAGTCCTGCTCGCGGCGCTGGTGGTGGGGGTCGTGCTGCTTGTAGGCGGAGGCGGTGACGGGGAGGACGGTGCCACCACGCTCGCCGGCCTGCCGGCGCTCCCGGCGGCGTGGCCGTCGACCCTCGTCCTCGGATCCGACCTGAGCGAGCAGGCCGAGTCCGAGGACAACGAGACCCTGCTCGAGACGTCCGGAGCTACCGTGCAGGCGTTTTCCGCCGGGATCGACTGGCGCAGCTACGACGAGGACGGACAGTGGGCCGAGACGATCGCCTCGAGGGCGGCGAAGGCTGGCGCGATCCCGATCTTCACGTACTTCTCGATCGGCCAGGCGGGCCCGGGAGCGGAGGAGTCCGACGCGGTGTCCGCCCAGCACGCCGACATGGCCGACCACCCGACGATGGAGCGCTACTGGCAGGACGCCCGCGCTCTCCTGCAGCAGGTCTCCGACGGCGCAGCGGGCGCACCCGCCGCGATCGTCGTCGAGTCGACGCTCTGGCCGAACCAGGAGCTCGCCAACGACCGCGCCGCGGACTCGGTGCCGGTGGTCGTCGGGGCGAGCGGAGTACCCGAGCTCGCCGGCCTCCCGGACACGCTCGCCGGCTTTGCGCAGGCCTGGGTGGTGCTTCGCGACCGGGTCGCACCGAACGTGATGCTCGCCTACCCGACGGCGGACTGGGGCAGCGGCGCCGACGTCGTGGTCGCCGACCTGCCGACCCGGAAGGCGGAAGCGTCGGCGAAGCGAAACGCCGAGTTCTACGACTCGCTCGGCGCCAAGTTCGATTTCGCGACGCTCGAGATGGCGGACTTCGACGCGGGGTATCTGCAAGCTGAGCGCGGCAACGAGGGTCGCGCGATCTGGACCGAGGACGACTACGCACGCCACCGGGCCTGGGTGGACGCCTGGGTCGAGGAGACCGGGCTGCGTATGGTCCTCACCCAGATCCCCTTCGGCAACACGCAGATGCGCGCCGTCGACGACACTCCGTTCCACTACCAGGACAACCACGTCGAGACGCTCCTCGGCGAGGAGGGGTTCACGACCCTGATCGCGTACCGGGACGCGGGCGTGATCGGGCTGATATTCGGCACGGGGCGAGGCAAGCTGACATGCCCCTGCGACGCGGCCGGCGACGGGGTCACCAACCCCGAACCCGTCGAGGGCAACGCCGGGCGCGAGTCGCTCTCGGCCGACGACGACGGCGGGTACTGGCGCGAGCAGTCGCTTCGCTTCGAGGAATCGGGCGGCCTCGGGGTCTGACCGGCCCGTCAGTCGAGGTCGCGCAGGTTGATCTCCCCCGTCCTGAAGGCGAGCTCGACCAATCGCGAGCGCTTCTGCTGCTGCGGCACGTCCTCGCCGAGTCCGAAGCGGTCATACAGCGCCCGCATGTGCGCCTTCACCGTGTCCACTCCCACGACGAGCTCCTCGGCGATCTGGCCGTTCGTCGGTGGCGTGGCGAAAGCGCCGCCCTCGCGGTAGGGGCGGCAGAGGGCAACGAGCACGCGGCGCTGCGCGTCGGAGATCTGCGCCACGGCTCCGGCCGCCGCCTTGGCCGTCGAGCGCGCGCCGGCGTCGCCAGGGAAGCTGTAGACGATTGCGACCTCGCCGATCCGCAGCCGGTCGCCGTCGCGCAGCCGCTGCCGGCCCTGGACACGGTCGCCGTTGACGAACGTGCCGTTCTGGGAGAGGCCGTCGTCGACGACGGTCCAGTCGGCGCCGATCCGCTCGAGGACCGCATGCACGCGGGAGACCTCGGCGTCCCACGCGAGCGGGATGTCGGAGGTCTCGTCGCGGCCGATCACGACGGAGCGCAGCCCGTCGGCGAGCTCGAAGGCCTGGCGCGCGCCGAGGTCGTCCTCGTAGGTGAGTGCCGGACCCTCCACCACCGCGAGACCGTAAACGAAATGCGGTTCAGGCCCTTCTTGACTACATCACTCAAGAAATTGATAGGGTGAGCTTTATTCCGGTGGTCGATCTTCACAGGAGAAGACCACAGTCCGGCGGCCAGGGAGCGATCGTGGGGCCAGCCAACGAGAAAGGAAGCGGCAATGAGCCCGATGCAGATCATTGAAGGAGCCCGGAAGCTGGACCCGATCAGCGAGCGCAACCTCGCGGAGCGCCGCTTCGCCGCGCTGGCGGCAGCCGTCCGCGAGCACGAAGCGAACGTGAGGCGACGGGAGTACTCGATCCGCTCGCAGGATCAGGCGCTGTACCGCAGGCTGCGCCAGATCTGCGGCGACGTCGGCTCCTAGCCGGCGGCGTCAGCGGCCGTAGCGATCGCTGGAGAGGACCAGCGCCTCCGGCAGCGGGGCGCGGGGCGGCGGCGCCGGGTCGGCGCGCACAGAGACCGTCTCGGCGACGCTGCGCGAGACGATGTGGCTGCCGTCCGGTCCGCTGACGACGACTTCGTCGGGCTCGGAGCTCGAGAGCTTGCCTTTGAGGCCGGGGTGCAGTCCGGAGCCCTTCAAGTAGTGGAGGAGCTCCTCAGCCTCGTTTTCGAATCGGAGCACGAGGACGTCCGCGCCCGGCTCGACGTCGGCCAGCAGCACGCCCGGTTCGCGCGCGCCCTCGACGAGCGGGTGGCCGTGCGGGCACGTGGTCGCGTCGCCGATCGCGGCCATCATCCGCTCCTCGAGCACCGGTGACATCGCGTGCTCGAGGCGCTCGGCCTCCTCGTGGACCTCGTCCCAGGGGATCCCGAGGACGTCGGTGAGAAAGCGCTCGATCAGTCGGTGGCGGCGGACGATCGCCTGCGCGTGCTCGCGCCCTTCGTCGGTGAAGGAGAGCGACTTGTCCGCGGCGCGGCTGACGTAGCCGTCGCGCTCGAGCCGGCCGATCATCTCGTGCACCGTCGGTGGCGAGAGCTGCATCGCGCGAGCGACGTTCGCCCCCGTCATCGGCAGTCCCGCCTCCTCGAGCCAGAAGATGATCTGGAGGTACTCCTCCTCGGCGACCGTCGCGTGATCCTGCGCCATCGGGATTCGATACTACGCGACGCCCTCAGTCCGCTGGTGGCCACGCCGCAGCCGTGAGCGCGGTTGCGGTCGCGGCGTCGGCCGGGAAGAAGGCCTCGATCGCGAGCTCGGCGACCGTGATGTCGATCGCGGTGCCGAACGTGGTCACGGTGCTGAAGAAGGCCAGCTCGGCACCGCTCTCCGTGCGCAGCCGGAGCGTCGCGAAGATCTCCGCCGCGAGGCCGCGCGGCGCCGGCGGCGCTTCGAGCGCGGGCGCCGGGTAAGCGCGGAGCTCCTCGAGCAGCCGCTCGAGGTCGGGATCGCCGCTGGCGGCGACGTGGCGCTCGAGTCGCTCCAGCAGGTGGTGGCGCCACTCGGCGAGGTTGGCGATTCGCGGCGCGACCCCGTCCGGGTGGAGGCTCAGGCGGAGGACGTTGACGGGCGGCTCGAGCAGCTCCGGGGCGACGCCTTCGGTGAGCAGGGGGACCGTGGCGTTGCCGGCGAGGAGATTCCACTCGCGATCGACGACGACGGCGGGGTATGGCTCGTAGCCGTCGAGAACGGTCTGGATCGCATCGCGGACCGGCTCCATCTCCGGATCGTCGAGCGGCCGCTCGGGATAGACGGGCGCGTAGCCGGCCGCGAGCATCAGCCGGTTGCGCTCCCGGTAGGGCACCTCCAGCTCGCCGGCGAGATGGAGCACCATCTCGGCGCTCGGGTGCGCGCGACCGGTCTCGACGAAGCTGAGGTGCCGCGAGGAGATGCCCGCGTCGAGCGCGAGGTCGAGCTGGCTCAGGCGTCGGCGCTTCCGCCAGTCGCGGAGCAGCGGGCCGACCTGGGCCTGCGTCGTGCGGGTTGCCATGCCAGCGACGATAACGCCGCGCGGGAGGCGTCTCACCTACCTCCGGGGTAGGTTCCCGGGGATCAGCCGCCGGCCAGGGTCGAGACGACCGCCTCGTAGAAGCCCTCGCCCATCCGCTCCTCGGTGACGGTTACGTTGGAGTAGCTCGGCAGCGCAGCCCGCAGCCCGGGGTCGCGCTCGGGGCCGTTCGCCATGACGAAGAAGCGGCCGACCGTCTCGGCGCACTCGAGGTCCTCGATCGAGTCGCCGAGCGCGATGCAGTCCTGAGGCGAGTAGCCGCGCGCCCGGATGTGGAAGGCGACGCCCTTCGCCTTACTCGCCCCGCCTGGCACCAGGTGGTAGGCGTGCGTGGGTCCCTCGATGGCCTCCATCTGGCGATTGATCGCCCCGTTGTCGAGGAAGCGCAGATCCTGGTGGCCCTGGCCGCGGATCAGCTCGTTGGCCTCGGGGACGTCGACCTTGCCGCGCATCAGGAGCGAGAGCTCGCGGCCCGTGTGCCACGGCGCGTGCCACTCGAGGCGCCCGCCGAAGTGCTCGAACAAGATCTCGGGGATGCCGGAATCGGTCAGCTTGTCGGCGGGGTTGCCGTTCTCGTCGGGCAGCCAGTCACCGGTCAGGTAGTGCCGCTCGCCGTCGATCATGACGCCGCATCCGGCCTCGTAGATGTAGGAGCGCTGGCCCATGAGGCGGGCATCGGAGCGCACCGTGCTTTCGCGGCGGCCCGACATGATCACAACCTCGACCCCGGCCCGGTCGCAGGCCTGAAGCGCGCGCGCCTGGCTCATCGAGAACGAGCCGTCGGCGTCGGCGAAGAGCGAGCCCAGCTTCCCGAGCAGGGTCCCGTCGAGGTCGGTGTACACGGCGCTGAGAGGCACGGCAGTACCGTAGCCACGATGTCGCAGAGCCGCACCTGGCGTCTCGCAAACGCCGCCCTCGCCTTCCCGCCCCCGCTGGCGGCGGGGATCGTCAACGTCACCGGCGACTCCTTCTTCTCCGGCGCGCGCAGCGAGACGCCCGAGCGTGCGGTCGCCGACGGACTCGCCCTCGTCGAGGCCGGCTTCGACCTGCTCGACGTCGGGGCCGTGGCCGCGCGGAGCGGCCCCCCGGTGAGCGCCGCGGACGAGGCCGCGCGGCTCGTCCCGGCGATCGAGAGCCTCGCCGCCGAGTCCGGGGTTCCCGTGCTCGCCGACACCTTCTCCGCCGAAGTTGCCGCGGCTGCGCTCGACGCCGGGGCCGCCGGGATCAACGACATCTCGGGCGGTGCCGACGATGCCCTGCTCGAGCTCGTCGGCGAGCGTGGATGCGGATACGTGCTGATGCACATCGACGGCCCGCCACGGGTTGACCGCCCGGTTCCCGAGTACCACGACGTGGTCGAGAGCGTCCGCCTCTTCTTCGAGCAGCGGATCGAGCACGCCGCGACCCTCGGCGTCGATCCCGAGCAGATCGCGCTCGACCCCGGCCTCGACTTCGACAAGGACACGGACGACGATCTCGAGCTCCTCCGCCGCGTGGCAGAGCTCCACGATCTCGACCGGCCGATCTTCCTCGCCCTCTCTCGCAAGGACTTCCTCGGGGCGCTGCTCACCGGCTCCTGGGAGGGTCGGGCGGCGGCGGAGGATCGCGGCCCGGCGACCCTCGCGGCAGCGGCGCTCGCCGCGGCCGAGGGAGTTGAGCTGTTCCGCCTCCACGACCGCGACGCGCTCGACGCGATGCGCGTGGCGGCCGCGATCGCCGACCCGGAAGCGGTTCGCGCCGATGGCTGAGATGCTCGACCTCGGATCGGCCGCCCCGCTCGCGTGGGAGCGTCTGCTCGAGGCTGGAGAGATCGACGACCGCCTCGTAACCACGAGCGTCGAGGAGCCGCGAGCGCCGGCACTCGTCGATCCGCCGGCGTCGCTTCACCCCGGCCTCGCCGTCGCGCTGGCCGAGGCCGGGATCGGCCGGCTCTACTCGCACCAGGTCGAGGCCTTCGAGGCGGCCGCCGAAGGGAACGTGATCGTCACCAGCGGCACGGCGTCGGGCAAGTCGCTCTCCTTCAACCTCCCCGTTCTCGACGCGATCGCCAACGACCCGAAGGCCCGCGCGCTCTACCTCTACCCGACGAAGGCGCTCGCCCAGGACCAGGCGCGAAAGCTCCACGCGCTCAACCCGCCCGCCCTCGTGCCCGCGATCTACGACGGCGACACTCCGCGCGAGGACCGGCCGGCGATCCGCAAGCGATCGAACCTGATCCTCACCAACCCGGACATGCTCAACATGGCGATCCTCGGCCACCACAAGGGCTGGGGTGACTTCCTCGCCAACCTCGAATGGGTCGTCGTCGACGAGGCGCACACCTACCGCGGCGTCTTCGGCTCCCACGTCGCCAACGTCCTGCGCCGGTTGCGCCGCGTCGCCCGCGTCTACGGGCGCGAGCCGCGCTTCGTCTTCGCCTCGGCGACGATCGCAAACCCGCTCGAGCTCGCCGAGCGGCTCACGGGTGAGTCCTTCACGCTGATCGACTCGGACGGCGCTCCGCGCGCCAAGCGGCGGATCGCGATCTGGAATCCGCCGGTGATCGACGAGAAGACGATGAGCCGGCGCTCGGTCCTCGCCGAGGTGGCGGAGCTGCTCGCCGACCTCGTCATCAACGGCTCCCGGACGATCTGCTTCCTGCGCAGCCGCCGCGGGATCGAGCTGATCCTGAAGTTCACCCGCCAGCGCCTCGAGGATCTGGGTGAGCCGGCGCTCGCCCGGCGGATCTCGCCCTACCGGGCCGGCTACACGCCGCAGCAGCGCCGGGAGATCGAGGCCCAACTCGCCGGCGGTGAGCTGCTCGCGGTGGTGGCGACCGACGCGCTCGAGCTCGGCATCGACATCGGCGAGCTCGACGCGGCGATCTGCGTGACCTTCCCCGGCACGGTCGCGAGCCTGCGGCAGATGTGGGGGCGAGCGGGACGGCGAAGCGACGGGATCGCGCTCTACGTCGCCGGTGAGGACGCGCTCGATCAGTTCTTCTGCCGGCATCCGGAAGAGTTCCTCGAGCGTGCGGTCGAGGCGGCGATCCTCGACCACGAGAACGAGCGGATCCAGCTCACCCATCTGCTCGCGGCGGCCTACGAGGCGCCGCTCGGCGGCAGCGGCGATCAGCCCGGCGCGCTCGATGACGAGATCCTGGGGGAGCACTGGCGCGAGCGTGCCGACGGTCTCGTCGGCGCCGGGAAGCTCCGCCGCGGCCGCGACGGCCGCTACCTGCCGCGGGGGCCCGGCTACCCGGCGGGTGAGATCTCCCTGCGCTCCGCCTCACTCGACGCGGTCGCCGTCGTCGACGCCGCTTCGGGGGAGATGATCGGCTCGGTCGAGGCCGAGCGCGCCTTCACCACCGTGCACCCGGGTGCCGTCTATCTCCACCTCGGCCGTTCCTACGAGGTCGCCGAGCTCGACCTCGACAACCGGCGGGCGATCGTGGAGGAGTTCAGCGGCGACTGGTACACGCAGCCGAAGAAGGAGACGATGGTCTTCATCGAGGAGCCCGAGGCGGGGCGGCCGATCGGGCCGGCGGATCGCGCGGCGGTGGAGCTCCGCTTCGGGGAGGTCTCGGTGACCGAGCAGGTGATCGCCTACCAGCGCAAGAGCCTGACCGACCACGAGGTGATCGACCTGATCGCACTCGACCTGCCGGAGCAGAACTTCCCCACCCAGGCGCTGTGGTACGTGATGGCGGACGCGCTCGCCGGCCCGGCGGCGCTCGGACCCGACGTCCAGATGGGCGCCCTGCACGCCGCCGAGCACAGCCAGATCGCGGTACTTCCGCTGCTCGCGATGTGCGACCGCTGGGATATCGGCGGCCTCTCGACCAACATTCACTTCCAGACCGGCCTGCCGACGATCTTCATCTACGACGGCCATCCGGGCGGGGTCGGGATCGCGCGTCGCGGCTACGACGAGTTCGAGCGCCTCGTCGCCGACGCGTCCCGCCTCGTCGCCGAGTGTCCGTGCGAGGCCGGCTGCCCGTCGTGCATCCAGAGCCCCAAGTGCGGCAACCTGAACGAGCCGCTCCACAAGGCGGGATCGCTCGAGTTGATGGACCGGATCATCACACTGATGGGGAGCGAGCGCGGGCGCTAGCAGTGCTCATACGCTCGCTCGGTGTGGTGAGGCCCAAGAACCGGTCGACGAGCGCCGCCTCGATCGCCTCGCCCCCGATTGATCGGTACGCGCGAGGACTACGTGCCCGAAGACGAGCGCACCGTCAGAACGACGACTCCCTCGACCCTTGCGGCGTGGGCGTATGAGCACCTCCGCCGCTAGCCTTACGCGCCGCGGCGAGGTAGCTCAGTTGGTAGAGCACACGACTGAAAATCGTGGTGTCGCCGGTTCGATTCCGGCCCTCGCCATCTGGCGGCCGATGCGGCCCCCTGGGGGCGTCATCGACCGCTCGCCTGCGGGTAGGGCGCGCTCCCTGCTTCCTTGCCCTCGCTCGCTCCCGGATGTCACGATCTGGGTCGGGACGTCGTCAGTACGGCATGAGCGAAATCGTCATCACCGGATCCACTGGAGTAGTTGGGCGCCGCGTTGTTCGTGAGCTGCTCGCCAACGGCAACCGCGTCACGGGAGTGACGCGCTCCGCGAGCGGACGCGCCCGGCTCGAGAGCCTCGGGGCCGACGCCGTCGAGGCCGACGTGTTCGACGAGGAGTCGCTGCGCGGCGCCTTTCACGGGGCGGACGCGGCGGTCAACCTGCTGACCCACATCCCGAGCCCCGATCGCATGCCCGATCCTTCTGCCTGGGAGGAGAACGACCGCTTGCGCGTCGATGCGTCCGCGGCGATCGCGAGGGCCGCTCGGGCGGCCGGGGCCCAACGCCTCGTGCAGGAGTCGATCGCGTTCGTGTACGCGGACGGCGGCGACGCGTGGCTCGACGAGGAAGCACCGGTTGCCGGCGGTGGGGTGACGAGCACCGCGCTGACCGCCGAGAGAAACGCCCGCGAGCTGTTCGACGGCGATACGGTCGTCTTGCGCTTCGGCCTGTTCATGGGGACCGAAAGCGAGTCCACCCTGGCCGCTGTGGAGGCGGCGCGCCGCGGCGACTCGATCGCGGTCGGCCGGGCCGGCGCGTACCGCCCGATGCTCTGGCTGGATGACGCTGCGACGGCAGTTGCCGCGGCGCTTCGCGTACCCCCGGGCATCTACAACGTCGCCGATGCCGACCCGGCCACGACCGCTGAGATCGATGCCGCGCTGGCGACCGCCGTCGGGCTGGAGTCCCTTCGACAGGGGGACGTGCAGGACGTACCGCAGGCACGATCGCAGCGCGTGTCAAGCCGCCGGCTGCGCGAGGCCGGTGGCTGGGTGCCACGCATGCGAGCGGGCACCGAGATCTGGGAGCAGGTTGCGGCATGAGCGTTGCCGAGCGCTTCGCGCGCGCACGCCCGCGGCTGCTCCGCCTGGCCTACAGCGAGCTCGGCGATCTCGGCGAGGCCGAGGACGTGGTGCAGGAAGCGTGGCTGCGGCTTGAGCGCTCGGACGTCGAGGCGATCGAGAACCTCGACGGCTGGCTGACCAGGGTCGTCGGCCGCCTCGCGCTCGATCGCCTGCGGTCCGCTCGGGCTCGCCGCGAGACGTATGTCGGCCCCTGGCTCCCGGAGCCGCTCGTGTCCGACGACCCTGCGGACCGCGTCACACTCGATGAGTCGATCAGCTACGCGCTGCTCGCCGTCCTCGAGCAGCTCTCACCGGCGGAGCGCACTGCGTTCGTGCTGCACGATGTGTTCGACGTGCCATTTGGCGAAGTCGCCGAGATCGTCGGACGTACACCCGAGGCGGTGCGGCAGCTGGCCTCGCGAGCCCGTCGCCATGTCAAGAGCGAGAGTCCACGCTTCGCCGCCTCGCGCGACGAGCACGACCGCGCCGTGCGCGCATTTGCTGAGGCGATCGGCGAGGGCGACCTGGAAGGGCTCGTGGCGGTGCTCGACCCGGGCGTCGTATGGACGTCGGACGGCGGCGGGCGCGCCACCGCCGCGCTCAAGCCGGTTCTCGGTGCGGCGCGGGTCGGGCGCGCTTGGTTGGCGCTGAGCCGCAGATCCGTGGACGAGCCGATGGAGGTGGAGCTCAACGGACGGCTTGGGCTGCTGTTTCGGAGCAGCGACGGCCAACGGACCGTGCTCAGTTTCGTCATCTGCGGCGAGCAGATCACGCGCATCGACGCGATCCGCAACCCGGAGAAGCTGCGACGCGTCTGAAACGAGCGCCGCGGCGCGATACGTTTCCGCGATCGTGACCTTTGAAGACGATCCGCGCGACGCCGACCTGTTTCTGGGCAACGACGACTTCGACTATCTCGAGGACGACGACGGCTTCGCCGACAACGACGAGATCTGAACCGAATCTGCGGCGGCCGCCCGGAGGGGCTTGCGTAGCCCGGCGCCGCGATCGGGTATAGCGCCCCCATGAGCTCGATCGCCGGCCCCACGGACATGACCGTGCGCGCCTGGTGGCACGCGCTGCGCGACGCGGCGAAGTCATTCAGCGCCAACAACCTCGGCGACCGCTCCGCGGCGCTCACGTACTACTCCGTCCTCGCGATCTTCCCCGGCCTGATCGTCCTCGTCTCGCTGCTCGGCGTGCTCGGCAACGAGGACACGGTCGATGCCCTGTTGCGGATCGTCGGCGACCTTGGCCCGTCCTCGGCGGTCGACACGCTCCGCGGCCCGCTGGAGAAGATCGTCGACAGCTCGGGCAGCGCGGGGATCGCACTCCTCTTCGGCTCGGCGATCGCCCTCTACTCCGCGTCCGGCTACATCGGCGCCTTCATCCGTGCCACGAACGAGATCTGGGAGGTCGAGGAGGAGCGCCCCTTCTACAAGCTGCGGCCGCTGCAGATCCTGATCACGCTCGCGATGGTCGTGGTGCTCACCATCGTCCTCTTCATCGTGGTGCTCAGCGGTCCCCTCCTCGACGCGACCGGGGCGGAGCTCGGGATCGGCGATACCGCCCTTCAGATCTGGTCGATCGTCCGCTGGCCGCTGCTGTTCGCGGTCGTCGTCACGGTGATCGCGCTGCTCTACCGCGTCTCGCCCGACGCCAAGCATGCCGGTCTGCGCTGGATCCTCCCCGGGAGCGGTCTCGCCACCATCCTCTGGCTCGTCGCCTCCGCGGGCTTCAACCTCTACGTCTCGAACTTCGGCTCCTACGCCAACACCTACGGCAGCCTCGCCGGGATCGTCATCTTCCTGATCTGGCTCTGGCTCACGAACCAGGCGATCCTCCTCGGGGCCCAGTTCGCGGCCGAGCTGGAGCGCACCGCGCACGCTGCCGCGGTTCCGTATCCGCCGGGGCAGGCGGTGCCGATCGACCCCGCCGAGCGCGCTGCCGAGCCGCACTACTCACCGGTCGACCCCCCGTAATCGCTCCCCTGTCAGGAAGAGGCCGTGGTCCCCGACTTTCCATGCAGGGAGAGAACGGACCCGTCCGGACCTCTAACTAAGTTGGAACCAATGAGTAATCAGGGAGGGATAGAAGCGCTGCAAGCCCCGCTCGGGGCAGCCCCGGCCCCGGCCCCCGCTCCGCCGGCGGCCGTGCCCCTGATCCGCACCTTCGTTCGCGAGCTCGCCGACGGGGACACGATCGCCGCGACGTTCGCCGTCCGCGAGCGCGACCGGCGCAGCCGCCGCAATGGCGACGACTTCGTCCGCCTGCTGGTCGCCGATCGCACGGGCGCCGTCGAGGCGGTCGCCTGGGAGGACATCGAGGACTGCTTTGCCTGCGCACCGCCAGGCACGGTCGTCTTCATCGAGGGGCGGTTCTCGGTCCACTCGCAGTACGGGCCGAAGATCACGATCCGGACGATCCGCCGCGCCGAGGCGGAGGAGTTCGACCAGGAGGAGCTCGCCGAGGGCCCGCCGGTCGAGGTCGAGCGGCTCGAACACGATCTCCGCGCGCTGCTCGCGACGGTGCAGAACCGGCAGCTCCGCACCCTGCTCGATCGCTTCTTCGGCGAGGAGTCACGGATCTGGAAGCGCTTCCGCGCCGCGCCGGCGGCGAAGTACTACCACCAGGCATATCCGCACGGGCTCCTCGACCACACGCTCTCCGTCGCCCAGGCGGTGAGCGCCGCTGCGGCGGCGTTCCCCGGGATCGACCGCGACGTCGCGATCACCGGCGCGCTCCTTCACGACATCGGCAAGACGCAGGCCTACAACGACGATCCGCTCGCGATCGACCTCACCGACGCCGGCCGCCTCCAGGGCGAGATTCCGCTCGGGTACTACCTGGTCCGCCGCATGATCGAGACGATCGAGGGGTTCGACCGCGACCTTGCGCAGGCGGTGCTCCACATCGTCCTCTCCCACCACGGCAAGCTCGAAAATGGCTCCCCGGTGGTCCCTGCGACCCGCGAGGCGACGCTCGTCCACATGATGGACAACCTGGGCGGGACGCTGGGCAGCTTCGACCGGATCGAGCGCGAGCTGCCCGAGGGGCAGACATGGTCCCGTTTCGACCGCGGGATCGACTCGGCCGCCTATTTCGGGCGCCGCGAAGCCGCCTAGAGCGACCCGGCTAGTTCGTACAGGCCTGGATCGCCTCGACGTTGCCGTTCGCGCCCTGTATGCAGTCGAGGAGCGCTGTTCCCGTCTCCGCGCCGGGGGTTCCGTTGTTGATCCCGGCCTCGTTGAGCGCCTGCTGCGCGTCCTTGACGGCATCCTTCACCTGATTGCCGGCAGCCTGATTCGAGAGGTTGAGCGAATCCTTGATCGAGTTCTGGACGTCGCGCTGGATGTCCTGGGAGCTCTGCGTCACGGAGTCCGAGATCCGCTCGGTCGAGTCCAGCGACGGCTTCAGGATGAAGAAGTAGACAGCCGCCAGGATCGCGACGGTCGTGATCAACTTCGCGATCGGATTGATGATCGTCCCGGCACCAATCATGTGTCCCCCTGGTGGTCTGGGCCTGCGGTCAGCCGAAGAGTAGGTCGTCTGCGAGGTTGAAGCAGCGACGCATCGCCGCGGTCTCGAAGCCGGCGTCCTTGACGCACTGCTCGACCTGCGCGGCGCCCGCGGTGTCGCCCTGGACGCTGAGGCTGTCGGCGTAGGAGAGCGCGCGGCTGCGGTTCGAGTTCACATTGGTGACCACACGCGAGCCGAAGTTGGCGCAGAAGTTCATCGCCTGGACGTCGTTGCCGGCGTCCTTGATGCACTCGCGGAGCTCGAACGCGGCCGCCGGCCAGCTGCTCGCGAGGCTGGAGAGGTAGCCCTTGGCTCGGCTTCGGGCCACAGAAATCTCGACATCTGAGGCCGTCTGGCTTCCGGCGTCGAGGGAGTTCTGGATGCTGTCGTTGACCCCCTTGCTGACCTCCTCGGTCGTCTCCAGGACCGGCTTGACGATGAAGATCCCGACCGCGGCCAGAATCGCCACCGTGGTGACGATCTTGAGAATCGGATTGATGATGGTGCCGGCGCCGAGCATTTCCCCTCCAAGACGGTGTGCCTGAGTCTCTACGTCGGAAGCCTAGTCCACGTCACAGACCCTCGACTCCCGCCGACGGGGGATCAAAAGACGCACTTTGCGTTACCGCGCGGCGAGCATCGGGCATCGCCTCAATATGCTCGGCGGGGTCGGGGACTGCGCTGCCCTGACTCACCCCATGGCTAAAGACACTGAAAAGCTCATCCGCCAGCTATCGCTGATTTCGTTCCTGATGGCGAACCGGCGACCGGTGTCCGCGCTCGAGATCAAGCGCGAGGTCGAGGGCTACAGCTCGATGAACGAGGACGCCTTCGCGCGGCGCTTCTACGCGGACCGCGCCGAGCTCGAGAGCCTCGGGATCTCGCTCCAGGTCGACCGCCCGGCGGAGGGCTTCTTCGAGGCAGAGCTCTACGCGCTGCCGCCGGAGAACTACTACCTGCCCGCGGTCGCCTTCTCCGACTCCGAGCTTGCCGCGCTGCGGACCGCGCTCAGCCTGCTCGACGGTGAGTTCGCCTACGCCGAACCGCTGCGCCTGGCGCTACAGCAGGTTTCCTGGGGGCGACCGAGCCCGCTGAAGGAGGGCACCGACGCGCCGATCGACGTCAAGCTCTCGCCGGCCGCGGGTGGTCGCGATCTCTCCCAGCGCCTGGCGAAGATCGAGACCGCGATCTCTCGCCGCAAGACGATCGAGTTCTCCTACTACTCGCTGCAGCGCGATGAGACGTCGGACCGCAAGGTCAACCCCTACCACCTCGTCTTCCGCGACAACCAGTTCTACTTGATCGGCTACTCCCACGAGCGCGACGAGGTCCGCGTCTTCCGGCTCTCGCGTATCCGGGGCAAGGTCTCCTACGCGACCAAGGCCGAGCACGATTTCACCACCCCCGACGACTTCGACCGTCGCGATTACGCCTCTCGGGCGGACTGGCAGATGGGCAAGATCGACGGCAGCGCCACGATCTTCCTCCGCGAGCGGATCGCATGGCTCGTCGAGCGCGACTTCGGCAACTACGGTGAGCTCCGCCGGCCCCGGAAGGCCGACGGGGTCAAGGGCCGCGGGATGATCTTCGAGACCGACTACGCCTCACCCCGGCAGCTGATCTCGTGGGTGCTCTCCTGGCGCGACAACGCGCAGCTGCTCGAGCCGAGCGAGCTGGGCAAGGAGGCGGAGGAGCGGCGCAAGGTGCTGCAGGACCGCCACAGGGTCGAGTTCGCGGTCGCGAAGACGGTGCGCCGTCCGCTCGCCGAGGGCAACGGCCGGGCGCGCAGCTCCAATGGCCGCTCGGAGTCGGTGATCCGTCCCGAGCGCTTCGCTCGCCTCGTCACCCTGGCCGGGCTGTTGATCGGCGCGGCGCGCGAGGAGAAGACGCTGCCCGTCGCACAGGCGATCGACGAGCTCTCGATCAGCATGGACGAGCTGCGGGAGGACATCGACGTTCTCAACGTCGTCAATTTCGGTGGCGGCACCTACGTTCTCTACGCCGAGATCGTGGGTGACGTGATCGAGGTCGACCCCGATACCTACGGCGACAACTTCGCTCGCCCCGCGCGGCTCCTGCCGCTGGAGGCGAAGGCGCTCGTCGCCGCGATCGACCTCTTCGGCGACCACCTGCCGCAGTCGGGGCTGCAATCGGCTCGCGAGAAGATCGTCACGGCGCTCGGCCATGATCCCTCCGAGGAGGGTCTCGAGATCGCTCCGGGGAGCGACGACTCCGAGGTCGTGCTCACGGTCAACGATGCGATCGGCCGCCGCCGGGTGCTCGAGATCAAGTACTACAAGGAGAACGAGGACGAGTTCTCCAAGCGCGAGGTGGAGCCGTACCAGCTCGTCCACGGCCCCGAGGGCTGGTACCTGGGCTGCTTCGACCTCGCCCGCTCCGACACCCGCCACTTCCGCCTCGACCGGATGAAGGAGGCGGTGATCACCGACCGCGAGTTCGAGCCGCGCGACGGCGTCGAGGAGATGCTCGCCGAGCAGGAGTGGCTCGCGCACGGCGAGGTCGCGACGGCCGGCGTCGCCCGCGTCTGGGTCTCGCCCGATCGCGCCCGCTGGCTGCGCGAGCAGCGCACGGTGGTCGAGGAGCTCTCCGATGGCGCGGTCGTGGTCGAGCTGCCCTACGGGTCGAGCGACTGGCTCGCCCGCGAGGTCCTGAAGGGCGTCGGCGATCTGGTCGTGCTCGAGCCGGACGAGGCCCGCGAGGCCGTCCTCAAGGCCGTCGCGTAGGCGCGATCCGTTGAGCGGCGACCCCGCCCCCGGCCACCCGGAAGTCGTCCGCATCCTCGCCCCGAACCCGGGCCCGATGTCGCTGGAGGGGACCAACACGTATGTGGTGACGACGCCTGAGGGGAACTACGTCATCGATCCCGGGCCTGATGACGTCGGGCACTTGGCGGCCGTGCGGGAGGCGGTGGCCGGCGAGATCGCGGGGGTGCTGCTCACGCACGGCCACTCGGATCACAGTCAGGGGGTGGGGTCGTTGGGCGCGCCACTCCTGTGGGGACAGGCAAGTGGGGAGGCCGAGATGGAAGCGATGCGCCGAGCCCTCGCCGCCGGCGACGCGAGCGGTATCACCCACACAGGAGGTGGGCAATCCGACACGCGTCTCGATCCTGGCTCGGTTGGACCCTTCAGGGTCGTTCCCACCCCGGGCCACGCGACGGATCACGTCGCGTTCGTCCTCGGCTCGGTCTGCTTCTGCGGCGACCTGATCCTCGGCACGGGCTCTTCAATCGTCCCTCCGGCCGCCGGTGGCGGCTCGCTCGCCGACTACATGCGCTCGCTCGACCTGGTCGAGGAGCTCGGTGCGGAGCTGCTCGCACCGGGGCACGGCCCCTGGATCACCGACCCGGCAGCGAAGATCGCCGAGTACCGCGACCACCGCCTCGACCGTGAGCGGCGGCTCGAGGGAGCGCTCGCGGGCGGGGAGCGCTCGCGGGCCTCGCTCCTCGCCGGCGTCTGGGACGACGTGCCCGACGTCCTCCGGCCCGCGGCGGCGATCGCGATGCAGGCGCACCTCGAGAAGCTCGCGCAGGACGGCGCGCTCGCGGGTGTCGAGCTCGCTGACTGAGCCGTTTAGAGTCCGCATCGATGGCCGACGCATCCCGCGGAAAGCGCCTCGGCCTCCTCGGGGGCCTCTTGATGGCGGCCGGTGTCGGCGCCTACCACGAGCTCTTTCGCCGCCCGCTCCCCCAGGTGGAGGGGTCCGCCGCCGTTGACGCGATCTCGGCGCCGGTGGAGATCCGCCGTGACCGGTGGGGCGTCCCGCACATTCGCGCGGCGACCGAGAACGACGCCTGGTTCGCGCAGGGGTACTGCCACGGACAGGACCGGCTCTGGCAGCTCGAGCTCTACCGCCGGATCGCTTCCGGCCGGCTCGCCGAGATCGCCGGGGAGGAGGGACTCCCCCCGGATCGCTTCCTGCGCACCCTCGGCCTGCGCCGGACGGCCCTCGCCGAGGAGGCGGCACTCGAGGGGCGTCTCGCCGAGGCACTCGCCGCCTACTGCGCCGGGATCAACGCCGCCGCCGGCGCGCGCCCGCGCCCGATCGAGCTGCGCCTGCTGGGTCTCAGGTTCGAGCCCTGGCGGCCGGCGGACACGCTCACGATGACGAAGCTGCTCGCCTTCGCGCTCTCGGGCAACTGGGAGCGTGAGCTGCTGCGTGCCGACCTCGCCCGGGCCCTCGGCTCCGAGCTCGCGGCGCGGATCGACCCCGTCTACCCCGACGGTAACCCGGTCGCGCTCGCTCCCGGAGCAGCGTGGGAGGGCGACGGCGCGGACCTCGTCGGTCGGATCGACGCGATCCGCGAGACGCTCGGGTTCGCGCCCGAGGCCACCGGGTCGAACAACTGGGCTGTCGCTCCCTCGCGATCCGCGACCGGCGGCGCGCTGATGGCGGGCGACCCGCACCTGGCCGCGGGGATGCCCGGGATCACATACCAGGTCGGGATCACGGTCGGCGAGCGGTTCTGCCGCGGCGCCTCCTTTCCCGGGCGCCTGGGGATCGTCTTCGGGCAGAACAACGACGTCGCCTGGTCTTTGACGAACACGATCGCGGACACGATGGACCTCTTCGTCGAGCGCGTCGAGCGCGACACCTACGAGTTCGACGGCGAGACGCGCGCGCTCGAGCTGGTCGAGGAGGAGATCGTCGTCAAGGGCGAGACGAGCCCCGAGCGGCTGGTGGTCCGCTCGACTCACCACGGCCCGATCGTGAACGAGGCGCTCGGAGCGGACCCGAGGCCGGCGCTCGCGCTGCGCTGGGGAGGGCTCCACGGGCCCTGCGTCACGGAGGCGAGCCTCGGCATCCTCGAGGTCACGAGCGGGCCCGAGCTCGTCGCCTCGCTCGAGCCCCACAACGCCCCGGTCTCGAGCCTGATCTGGGCGGACCGCCACGGGTCGATCGGCCTCAAGGTCATCGGCCGCGTACCGATCCGCCGCGGGTCCTCCCCAGACCTCCCGCGGCAGGGTTGGACCGCGGAGAACGAGTGGGAAAACTGGATCCCGTACTCCGAGATGCCCGAGTCGGTCGATCCCGACGAGGGCCTGCTGGTGACGGCGAACAACCGGATCACGCCGCGTGACTACCCGCACCACATCTCGAGCGACTGGTTCGACGGTTACCGCGCCCGCCGGATCGAGGACGAGCTGACCGCGGCGACGGACCACGACCTCGACGGCTTTCAGCGCCTCCAGATCGACAAGCGGTCGCTCCCCGGGCTCGAGACCGCGCACCGGCTCGCGCGCCTTCGGCCCCGAGATCAGCGCGAGCAGGCCGCGATCGAGCGCCTGCGGAGCTGGGACGGGGAGATGGACGCGGACTCGGTCGCGGCCACGATCTATCAGGCCTTCACCCTGCGCCTGGCGCGCGAGTTCACGCGGCTGGCAATTCGTGACCGCGATCTGGCGGCTCGCTGGCTCGACCGCGCCGACAACGGCTTCCTCGCTCATGTCACCTCCCCGTGGCGCTGGCAATCCCACCTGCTCGCGCTCTGGGCCGAGGCGGACCCGGAGCTGATCGGACGGGATTGGGATGACTTCGTCCTCGACGCTCTGCGCGCTGCCATCGACGAGCTCTCGGACCGTTACGGCCCCGATCTGAGCGAGTGGCGGTGGGGGCACGCCCACGCGCTCGACTTCCCTCACGTCTTCGGCGCCGTGAACCCGGCGCTGGCGAAGCTCTTCAGTCGCCGGCTCGAGGTAGGCGGGGGCCAGGAGACGGTCTGCCAGGTCGGCTGGGACCCCAACGACCCGTTCAAGGCGATCTGGGCGCCCGCCTGGCGGATGGTCGCCGACCCCAAGGACCCGGACCGCTCGCGCTGGCAGGCATTCACCGGCGAGTCGGGGCACGTCGCGAGCCCGCACTACGACGACCTGCAGCCGCGTTGGCTCCATGGCGAGATGCAGCCGATGGCCGGCGAGGGCCCCTGGCAGACGCTTACGCTGCGGCCGGCATGAGCCGGCGCGGAGAGATCGTCCTCACGCCCGAGGAGCAAGAGGAACTGCTCGCGACCGAGCGGGTCGTGATCGTCTCCTCCCTCGGGACCCGCGGCTGGCCGCATTCGATGCCGATGTGGTTCACGGTTCGCGACGGCGAGATCTGGGTCTGGACCTACGCGAAGTCACAGAAGGTGAAGAACCTCGAGCGTGATCCGCGCGCAACGCTTCTGATCGAGACCGGGACGGAGTACGTCGAGCTCCGCGGAGTCCAGATCGAGGCGGAGGCCGAGCTGATCCGGGATCCCGAGACCGTCTTCGGCTTCGGCAAGGAGCTCACCGTCCGCTACGCGGAGGGCATCGACTCGATCGAGGGCGACGCCGCCGCGGCCCTCCAGGCCCAGGCTGCAAAACGCGTAGCGATCCGGTTCAGGCCGGTCCGCGTCGCGAGCTGGGACCACCGCAAGCTCGGCGGGACGTACTAGCGCTAGGGGCAGCCGGTGAGTCGGTCGCCCGCGTCGCCAACGCACGTGTCGACCCCGGGGCCACCGGCGGCGGTGTCGTTACCGCCGACGCCGTCGGTGACATCGAGCGAGTCGGCACCGGCGAAGCCGCGTAGGAGGTTGGCGGACGGCGAGCCCGCGAGCGTGTCGGCGAAGGGGGACCCGTCGATTCGCTCGAGCGCCAGCAGCACGTCGAAGCCGTCGCCCGTGGCGAACTCGGTGGTCAGCGACGCTTCAACGCCGCGGCGCGCGAGGCCATAGTCGATGGTGTCGCCGCCGGGGCCACCGTCGATGACCTCGTGGCCGAGGCCGCCGATGACCCGGTCGGCGCCACCTCCGGCGAAGACGAAGTCAGAGCCGCGGCCGGCGTCGATCGTGTCGTTGCCGCCGAGGCCGCAGAGGATGTCCGCGCCTGGTGTGCCGGTGATCACATCGGCCCCGGCCGTCGCGCCTTCGTTCGTGCATTCCGGCTTGGGCTGCCAGCTCGGGTTCGATTCGGGGCCCACGGTGTTGGTGAGAAGGCGCGGCGCGGAGTCCAAGCCGGACGAGCGGGCAATCGCAACGTCACCCGAGCCGGCAGGCGGGGCGCTCTCGAGCAGGATCCAGCGGCCGTCCGGCGACCACGAGGAGTGCGTCTGGGCCCCGGGGAAGCGGCCGTCCGCGGTGTTGGCGAGCGGAATGCTGATCCCGCTCGCGACGGTCACCAGGTAGACGTCCCCGTAGTAGTTGTAGGACAGAGCGGTGCCGTCGGGCGACCATGCCGGGAGCGCCTCCGCCGGGTCGCAGATCCCGTTCGCGGTCGCACACGAGTGCGGGAGAGCTTGCTTATCCGCGCCGGTCGGCGTCATCGTCCAGATGAACCCGGCGTGGATGAAGGCGATCCGCCCACCGGGGGATCCGGGCGTCGGGACGGACCAGGCTGGATGCAGGCTCGGAGCGTCGGGGTCGAACTCGGGGGAGTCGCCCGGCATCTCGACCGAGATCATGCGCTGGTCGCTGCCGTCGGCGTTCATCACCCAGATATCGCCGAGCCGTTCGAAAACGAGCTGGGTCCCGTCCGGAGACCAGGCCGGATGCGAATCCGGAGGGGTGTTGTGGGTCAGCTGCTGCGGAGTGCCCGTGCCGTCGGCCCTGGTGACGAAGATCTCCGGATCCGTGTTTCGGCGCACGAATGCGAGGCGCGTACCGTCCGGCGAGTAGGCGGGGGCTCCGTCGGTCCAGCCATCGTTGCGAACCGTCGTCTCGGTCGCCGCGGGCGTCGGCGACTTGCTCCAGATCCTGGGCCCACGCTCGAACGCGATCTTGCCGTTGGTGGCCCCCGGCGCCTCGGTGGTGCCAACTCCCGCAGCCAAGGCGCTCAGCACAAGGGCCGCCGCCACCGCGAGTCGCACCACAGGTCTCCTACCACGTGTCGGTCCGACGATCACGTCCCCAGCCATGGCGTTCAAGCATCCTCCTCGAAAGCGGACTCGCGCCCCCGCGTGCCCAAGTGGGCCGGATCGTAGTGGGAGGGAGGGTCGGACGGTCGGTAGCTGGCGCGAGCTGCGGGCCGTCGAGGGGTGCCAGCGAGCTCGACCCGCGAGCGCTTGCCGACGCCACGCCGGTCGTCCTCGGAGTACTGGAGCTGCCGCAGCTCCGTCGTCGGGGCGAGCTCTTTGTAGTGGCGGTAGCCGATCCCCGCGGCGGCAAGCATCGCTTGTAGGCGTTGCGAGTTCGCCCACGCGTAATCGGGCCCGCGAACGCCGCGGCGCTGGCGGACATCGGCGATCAGACCGACGCCGGCGCTGTCGAGAGCCTCGATGTGGTTCACCGTCCGCGACGGCGAGATCTGGGTCTGGACGTACGCGAAGTCGCAGAAGGTGAGGAACCTCGAGCGTGATCCGCGGGCGACGCTCCTGGTCGAGACCGGCACCGAGTACGTCGAGCTCCGCGGAGTCCAGATCGAGGCGGAGGCCGAGCTGATCCGGGATCCGGAGACCGTCTTCGGCTTCGGCAAGGAGCTCACCGTCCGCTACGCGGAGGGCATCGACTCGATCGAGGGCGACGCCGCCGCGGCCCTCCAGGCCCAGGCTGCAAAACGCGTAGCGATCCGGTTCAGGCCGGTCCGCGTCGCGAGCTGGGACCACCGCAAGCTCGGCGGGACGTACTAGCGATAGCGCGCAGAGCTGTCGCTCCGATCACTCGCCTTCGGCGGGCGCGCCGGCGTCTGAGCCACCTTGCTGCGGCGCGACGGCCAGGCTGGAGGGCACAACATTGCTCGGCACCGTGTAGCCCGTTGCATAGACCTCGGCCTCGAGGCCCGCGCCGTGATAGTCCAGTGCCGACAGCGCGCCGTTCGCCGGGATCGCGACCCCAGGGTCGAACTCGACCGTCTCTGGGCCGAGCTCCGATGGGGTGACATCCCAGATCGGTGAGCCGCCGCAGCCGGCGGTGGCGTAGATCGGGATGAACTCATCGCCATCGAGCGTCCCCGCCGGGGCGGAGAAGACATTGACGGTCACCTGCCGCAACACGATCGCCTTGCCCGCCGGCGGCGTGGAGATGGTGGTGCAGCCGGAGTCGATGGTTCCTGAGTCGCGCCAGAAGTCCCGCACCGCAGCATCCTGCGTGTAACCATCGATGGTCAGGCGCCCCGCGCCGTCGCTGACGCGCAGGCCGCCACTGGGGTCGACGCGCGCGACCCTGGAGGCGTTGTCCGGGTCGGCGATGTTGACGAGTGTCCCCGTTGCGGCGAGCGCCGTCCCACCGAGGGCCACGAACAGCGCGATGCCTCCGAGTAGCGTGCCGTTGCTCGGCCGTGTGATCCCCATCCCTGTTCCTTTCGAGAGCCGCCGCCCAGGCCGCCCCCCACTGATTGGCGTGGATGCATGATCCCAGATCGCCGGCGGGGTCGCAACACCGCTACGGCCTGAGGTGGAGAACCTCGGCGCCGTAGTCGGCCGCGAGGCGCTCGGCGATCAGCGAGCGGTGACACGCCTCGGGGTCGCGCTCGACGCAGAGCAATGCGACGAGCTCGCCCTTCGGCATACCGTCGACGAACTCGTCGAGGTCGACGCGGCCCAGGATCTCATCGAGGTAACCGGTCGTGTAGGCCGCAGCGAGCTCGACCCGCGAGCGCTTGCCGACGCCACGCCGGTCGTCCTCGGAGTACTGGAGCTGCCGCAGCTCCGTCGTCGGGGCGAGCTCTTTGTAGTGGCGGTAGCCGATCCCCGCGGCGGCAAGCATCGCTTGTAGGCGTTGCGAGTTCGCCCACGCGTAATCGGGCCCGCGAACGCCGCGGCGCTGGCGGACATCGGCGATCAGACCGACGCCGGCGCTGTCGAGAGCCTCGAGAAACCGCTCTGCGTCGAAGCCGTAGACACCGATCGTCGCCACTCGCATCCGGCGAGCGTAACTGGGGCTAGAACGGCGTCGTCGGGATCCCGGTGGTGGTCGAGACGAGCTTGCCCTTGCGGTCGAGGGCCTTGATCTTGGTCACCACCTGGGACGTCGCGGCGAAGGAGTCGGGGACGATGGCTCCGGCGGCGAAGAACCGCGCCCGGAACCCCCACTCCGGCGGCGCCGGCGTCGGGGTCAGTTTCTGCATCGGCAGCCCGGCGAAGAAGATCTTCACTATCTTCACGCGCGTCCCGGCCACGCCACCGACGAGGGCGGCGGTGCTCGGCAGGCCGAGCGGGCGGTAGCCGAGCGCGGTGACGCCTCGCTTCGCCGGGACCCCCGCGAATTGCGGCGAGTAGGTCTGAAAGAGGATTGACTCGGCGTTGTAGATGTCGAGGAAGATCCTGTCCGGGCGGACCGCGCTCGCCTGCCAGGTGACCGGCGGCGCTGCGAAGGCGCCACTGGCGAGCGGTACGAACTCCGGCCCCTGCGCACGGGCGCCGGGCGCTGCGGCCGTGAGTACCACGGCGGCGATCAGCAGAGCCGGCCCGATGGTTCTCCTGCCTCGACGGCTCATGTCAGGCCAAGCCTAGCCCCCGTCGCTAGCCTCCGGGGCCGATGAAGCCGCTCAAGGGTCTGATTCTCTCGGGGGGCGCCGGGACCCGGCTGCGACCGATTACGCATACGTCGGCGAAGCAGCTCGTCCCGGTCGCCAACAAACCCGTTCTCTATTACGGGATCGAGGCGCTGGTCGAGGCCGGGATCACCGACATCGGGATCGTGATCGCGCCGCAGACCGGCGACGAGATCCGCAAGGCGGTCGGAGACGGCTCCGCGCTCGGCGCCAACGTCACCTACGTCCCCCAGGCGGAACCGCTCGGTCTCGCCCACGCCGTGCTCACCGCGGAGGAGTTCCTCGGCGGCTCGTCCTTCGTCATGTACCTCGGCGACAACCTCCTCCGCGACGGGATCACCGATCTGGTCGCAGCCTTCCGTGAGCACGAGCCCGAGGCGCTGATCCTGCTGACCAAGGTCGCGGACCCGTGGCACTACGGCGTCGCCGAGCTCAACGGCGGCTCCGTCGTCCACCTGGTCGAGAAGCCGACCGAGCCACCGAGCGACATGGCGCTCGTTGGCGTCTACATGTTCACCCCGGCGATCCATGACGCGGCTCGGGCGATCGAACCCTCGGGTCGCGGCGAGCTCGAGATCACCGACGCGATCCAGCGTCTGATCGACAACGGGAACAAGGTCGAGAGCCACACCGTCGGCGGGTGGTGGAAGGACACGGGACAGCTTGCCGACATGCTCGAGGCGAACCGCCTCGTGCTCGAGGACCTCGACGGGAACGTCGAGTGCGAGCTGGTCGAGAGCCGGGTCGAGGGGCGAGTCGCGATCGCCGCCGACGCGATCGTCGAGCGCTCGGTCGTCCGCGGCCCCGTGGTGATCGGGCCGGGCGCAAGGATCACTGATTCCTACGTCGGGCCGTACACATCGATCGGCGCCGGGTGCGAGATCACCGGCTCCGAGGTCGAGCACTCGATCCTGCTGGCGGGCGCTGTTCTGCGTGACCTCGATACGCGGGTCGAGGCGAGCCTGCTCGGCCGCAACGTGAGGTTGCTGCGCGACGAGGGGCTGCCGAAGGCGCTGCGGATGATCGTCGGCGACAACTCGGAGATCCGAGTCCCGTGAGGGTGCTGGTCACCGGAGCCGGCGGGATGCTCGGCCGCGACCTGCTCGAGGCCGCCAGCGCGCGTGGACACGAGCCGATCGGCTTCTCGCGGGCCGAGCTCGACATCACCCGCTCGGCGGATGTCGAGAGCGCGATGGAGGAGTTGCGCCCGAAGGCGGTGATCAACTGCGCCGCCTACACCAACGTCGACGGCGCCGAGACGGACGAACGCACGGCGATGCTCGTCAACGACTCCGCAGCCGCACTGGTCGCGGCCGCCGCGGCGTCGCAGGGCGCGAAGATCATCCATCCCTCGAGCGACTACGTCTTCGACGGGGAGAAGGGCGAGGCCTACGTGGAGTCCGACCTCACCCGCGCGATCTCGGCCTACGGTCGTTCGAAGCAGGCCGGCGAGACCTCGGTCGCGATCGCGAATCCGCAGCACTTCATCGTCCGCGCCTCGTGGCTGTTCGGCGTCAACGGACCGAACTTCGTCGAGACCATGCTCCGCCTGGCCGGCGAGCAGTCGGAGGTGATCGTGGTCACCGACCAGGTCGGCTGCCCGACGTATACGCGGCACCTGGCTCAGGCCCTCGTCCTGCTCGCCGAGTCCGACGAATTCGGCATCCACCACATCGCGGCCGCCGGGCGCTGCTCCTGGTATGAGTTCGCGCAGGAGATCTTCGACCAGGAGGGGGTGGAGTGCAGGGTGATGGCGGCGAAGACCGAGATGCTCAACCGACCCGCTCCGCGTCCGGCGCTGTCCGCGCTCGAGAGCGAGCGGCGGGATCCGATCGCGCTCCCGCACTGGCGCCGCGGCCTCGCCGAGTACCTGGCTCAACGCCGCGCACGGGGCTTTGCCGACCCCGACGCCCCCGGACGCGAAGCGGAGGAGGTGTCGGGCCTGTGAGGTTGCTCGTCACCGGCGGCGCCGGGTTCATCGGGTCCGCCTACGTCCGACGCCGCCTCGACGCTCACCCCGATGACGAGGTCCGGGTGATCGACAAGCTCACCTACGCGGGCCGGCGGGAGAATCTCGAGGGTCTCGAGCGCTGCGAGCTGATCGAGGCCGACATCGGCGACCGCGACGCGGTCCGGGGCGCGATCGAGGGCTGCGAGGCCGTCGTCAACTTTGCCGCCGAGACGCACGTCGACCGCTCGATCGAGACGCCGGGAGAGTTCATCCAGACCGACGTCCACGGCACCTACGTCCTCCTCGAGGCGGCGCGCGACGCCGGCATCCGCCACCTTCAGATCTCCACCGACGAGGTCTACGGGTCGGTCGAAGAGGGGTCGTTCACCGAGACGTCGCCGCTCGACCCCTCGTCGCCGTACTCCGCCTCGAAGGCCGGCGGCGACCTACTCGTCGGCGCCTTCCGCCACACCTACGGATCCGACGCGCTGATCGCCCGTGGCTCGAACAACTACGGCCCGCGCCAGTACCCGGAGAAGCTGATTCCGCTGTGCATCCTCAACGCATTGGCCGGCGACCCCCTGCCCGTGTACGGCGACGGGATGCAGGTCCGCAACTGGCTCTGGGTCGATGACTTCGCCAGCGCGATCGACACGGTGCTCGAGCGCGGCGACGCGGGGGAGGTCTACAACGTCGGCGGCCCGGACGAGATGGCGAACATCGACGTCGTCAAGCGGATCCTCGAGCTCACGGACCGCGATGAGTCGCTGATCTCATACGTCACCGACCGCCCGGGCCACGACCGTCGCTACTCGCTCTCCGCGGAGAAGACGAAGGCGCTCGGCTGGGAGCCCGCGGTGGGGTTCGCCGAGGGGATCGAGCGCGTGGTCGACTGGTACCGCGCGAACGAGGAGTGGTGGGCGCCAATCCGCTCCGGCGAGTACCGCGACTACTACGCGAAGCAGTACGGCTCCACCCTTGCCTGACGCTCTCCCAACCAAGCTCGACGGCGTCTTCCTGCTCGAGCCGACCGCGCACGGGGACGAGCGCGGGTTCCTGGTCGAGACCTTCCGCGCCGATGCGTGGCGGGAGGCGGGAGTCGATTGCGAGTTCGTCCAGGACAACCACTCGCGCTCGGCGAAAGGGATCCTCCGCGGCCTCCATTTTCAGACCTCGCCCGGCCAGGCGAAGCTCGTCCGCTGCGCCCGCGGGCGGATCTGGGATGTCGCCGTCGACCTGCGCCGCGACTCGCCGACCTACCGCCAGTGGGAGGGCCACGAGCTCGACGACGAGCGCCACAGGCAGCTCTTCGTCCCAGCCGGATTCGCCCACGGCTTCTGCGTTCTGAGCGACGTCGCCGACGTCAACTACAAGCTCTCGAGCCTCTACGACCCGGCGACCGAGGCCGGCATCGCCTGGGACGATCCGGACGTCGGCGTCGAATGGCCGATCACCGACCCGCAGACCTCCGAGCGCGATCGCACCGCCCCCCGGCTGGCCGACATCGCCGGCGAGTTGCCCTTCTAGACGCGAGCCGCTCGACCGCGCGGCTTGATCCGCCCACCCAGGCAGCCGGCGGGCTATCCGCCGGCGTACCGATCGAGGAACGCCCGCTGCGCCGCGGCACCCTCGTTCACCGAGGCCCAAGTGATCTCGCAGTGCCCGGTGTTGTAGCCCTCGCCGCCGTACTGACGCAGGAGCGTGCCGCGCCTGAGCTTGTCGGCGAACTTGGCCTGACGGGCAAACGAGGTCGTCTGGTCACAGTCGGGGGCGATCACGAGGACCGGCACCTTGATCTCCTTGCTCCGCTGCATCGGGCTCACGTCCTCGAGCCCCTTGCGGCCCCAGATCCGCTCGGCGAGGTCGTGGATCGGCTGCCAGCCCGACACGGTGTCGGGCTTCACGAGGTCCGGGATGCCGGCCTGGTCGATGACGCAGTCGACGATCTTTCGCCGCTCGATCGCGGCCATCAGCGCCAGGTGGCCGCCCGAGGAACCGCCGAAGATGCACAGCGGCCGATCGGGGAACTTGGCGTTGATCGCGTCAACAGCGGCGATCGTGTCGATCAGCGAGTACCGGCCCGGGCGGTGGGCGAGGTTGAAGACGCGGTATCCCCACCCGTTGAAGCCGCTGATGTAGGCGGCCATGAGGATGTCGGCCCGCGCTCCGATATTGCCCTTCCAGCCGCCGCCGTGGATCATCAGGACGACGCCGCGCTTCTCCTGCACGAGCAGCGACGTGCTCTCGCTCATGTAATAGCCGCCGCCGGCACGGGCGATCCCACCGATCGAGATCGTCAGCGCGCAGAGCAATGCGACCCCGGCGACTTTGCTCCCGCGACCCTTGACCACCGCGGCCAAATCTAGAGGAGTGCCTTCCACCCGGTCTCGTCGAGCCCGCATTCGCACCTGCGTAAGATCGGTTGGTTCACGATGGCCACCAGTGCGACCACGAAGCGGAATGAGGGTGCGGAGTCACCCATGGACGCGTTCAGCGACCGCACCCGCAAGTGGTTCCAGGCGTCGTTCGAGGCCCCGACGCCCGCCCAGGCGGCCGGCTGGCCGAAGATCGCCACCGGCGCCAACACGCTGATCTGCGCCCCGACCGGCTCGGGCAAGACGCTGAGCGCGTTCCTGTGGGGGATCGACACCCTCGCCCGTCGTAGCCGGACGAACCCCGACGGCAGCGGAGGCGAAGCCGAGCAGCCGGCAGGCCTTGGTTCGGGGGTCAAGATCGTCTATGTCTCGCCATTGAAGGCGCTCTCCTATGACGTCGAGCGCAACCTGCGCGCGCCGCTCAAGGGCACCGGTGCCGAAGTAGCCGTCGGGCTGCGGACCGGTGACACCCCGCAGAAGGACCGCCAGGCGATGCTTCGCAGGCCGCCGGACATCCTGATCACGACGCCGGAGTCGCTGTATCTGATGATCACCTCGCGAGCCCGCGAGATCCTCACCGGCGTCGAGGCGGTGATCATCGACGAGATCCACGCCGTCGCGCAGTCCAAGCGCGGCGCCCACCTCGCGCTCAGCCTCGAGCGCCTCTCGCGCCTCGTCACCGACGAGGGCGGCAAGGATCCGCAGAGAATCGGCCTCTCCGCGACCCAGCGCCCGCTGGAGCGCATCGCCGAGTTTCTGGTCGGCCCGAGCCGCAAGTGCGAGATCGTCAACGCCGGCGTCCGTAAGGACCTCGATCTGGAGATCGTCGTCCCGGTTGAGGACATGCAGCATCCAAACGTTCCGTCCGCCTCCTCGGCTTCGCCTCCGGGGGCGGCCGGGTCAGCCGGCGGGACGACGCCCGAGCCCATCGATCCGGCACCGATCGAAGCATCCCTCGACCCGCTTCTAAACCAGCGCTCGATCTGGCCCGCGATCTACCCGCGCCTGCTCGAGCTGGTGCTCGAGCACACGTCGACGATCATCTTCGTCAACAACCGCCGCGGCGCCGAGCGCCTCGCCAAGCGGCTGAACGAGCTCCACAACGAAGGCGTGATCGAGCACGAGTTGCCGGCAACGGAGGTGGCGGGCAACGGCCGTCCCTCCGCTGACCCGCCCGCCCCCGGAGGCGAAGCCGAGGAGGCGGGCGGAACGTCCGGTACTGAGTTCGACGAGATCGCCCGAGCCCACCACGGCTCCCTCGCGCACTCCGAGCGCCTCGTCGTCGAGGAGATGCTCAAGTCCGGGAAGCTGCCGTGTCTCGTCGCCACCTCGTCGCTCGAGCTCGGGATCGACATGGGCGCCGTGGACCTGGTGATCCAGGTCGAGTCGCCGAAGTCCGTCTCACGTGGCCTGCAGCGCGTCGGCCGCGCGGGCCACCAGCTCGGCTCGACGTCGAAGGGCCGCATCTTCCCCAAGTTCCGCGCGGACCTGCTCGAGTGCGCCGTCGTCGTCAAGCGGATGCGCGAGGGCGCGATCGAGGAGACCGTGATCCCCCGTAACCCGCTCGACGTGCTCGCCCAGCACATCGTCTCGATGGTCGCCGACGCCGAGTGGAACCTCGACGACATCGAGCGGGTCGTCACGGCGACCGAGCCGTTCAAGGAGCTCTCGCGCGAGCAGCTCGAGAACGTCCTCGACATGCTCGACGGCCGCTACCCCTCCGAGCGCTTCGCCGAGCTCCGCCCGCGCGTCGTCTGGGATCGCACGGCGGGCACCGTGCGCGGGCGCAAGGGCGCCCGCCAGCTCGCGGTCACCAACGCCGGGACGATCCCCGATCGCGGCCTCTACGGCGTCCATCTTCCCGACGGCCGGCGCGTCGGCGAGCTCGACGAGGAGATGGTCTACGAGGCCCGCCCCGGGCAGACGTTCCTCCTCGGCGCGACCACCTGGCGGATCGAGGACATCACCCGCGACCGGGTCATCGTCTCCCCGGCCCCCGGTGTTCCAGGCGCCGTCCCGTTCTGGCGCGGCGACGGGGTCGGCCGCCCGTCCGAGCTCGGCCGCGCGATCGGCGCCTTCTCCCGCGAGGCGGTCGGCTCCGACGCCGAGACGCTGGGCAAGGAGTACGACCTCGATCCGCAAGCGGCCGAGAACCTCATCACCTATCTGCGCGAGCAGCAGGCCGCGACCCGGGTCGTCCCCTCCGACGAGACGATCGTCGTGGAGAAGTTCCGCGACGAGATCGGCGACTGGCGCCTCTGCGTCCTGTCGCCTTTCGGCGGGCGCGTCCACTCCGCCTGGGGCTTGGCGCTGGCGGCGAAGATCCGTGACGATCTCGATCTCGAGGCCGACGCGATCTGGTCCGACGACGGGATCGTCATCCACCTGCCCGACGCCGACGAGCCCCCGGACGCCGACCTCGTCTTGCTCGAGCCCGACGAGGTCGAGGACCTGGTCGTCCGCGAGCTCGGCGGCTCTGCTCTCTTCGGCGCTCGCTTCCGCGAGAACGCCGCCCGCAGCCTCCTGCTTCCCCGCGCCTATCCAGGCAAGCGCACGCCGCTTTGGCAGCAGCGGCTCAAGTCACAGAACCTGCTCGAGGTCGCAAAGGACTTCCCCCGCTTCCCGGTGATCCTCGAGACGTACCGCGAGTGCCTGCGGGATGTCCTCGACCTGCCGGGGCTGACCGACCTGCTCCGCGACCTGCAGTCGCGCAAGATCACCCTCGTCGAGGTCGAGACGAAGAGCGCCTCGCCGTTCGCCTCCTCGCTGCTCTTCGACTACGTCGCCACCTACATGTACGAGGGCGACACGCCCAACGCCGAGCGCCGTGCGGCGGCTCTGGCCCTCGACCGCGACCTGCTCTCCGAGCTACTCGGCGCTGAAGAGCTGCGCGAGCTGATCAACCCGGAGGCGCTCGAGGACGTCGAGCGCTCGCTCCAGCTCCTCCACCCCGACGCCCTCGCCAAGGACCGCGATGCGCTCCAGCAGGTGCTCCGCCGCCTCGGCGACCTGACCGTCGAGGAGGCCGAGGCCCGGACCGCCGACGGTTTCTCGGCGGCGTCGATGCTCGACAAGCTCGAGCGCGAGCGGCGCGCGGCGAAGGTCCGGATCGCCGGCGAGGAACGCTGGATCGCATCTGAGGACGCGGCGCTTTACCGCGACGCCCTCGGCGTCCCCCCGCCGGCGGGCCTGCCGGACTCCTACCTCGAGGAACACCCCGACGCGATGCTCACGCTCGCCCGCCGCTATGCGCGCACCCACGGACCCTTCCCGACCGCGATGATCACCGCCCGCTACCGGATCGATCTGACCCCCGCGCTGAAGGAGCTCGAGCGTGGCGGCGACCTCGTCCGCGGCGAGCTCCTCCCCGGCGGCAGCGAGCGCGAGTGGTGCGACTCCGATGTCCTTCGCCGGGTCCGCCGCGCCAGCGTGGCGGCGCTGCGCCAGGAGGTCGAGGCCGTCGATCCGTCCGAGCTCGCGCGCTTCCTGCCGGAGTGGCAGAACGTCGACGCGCACCGGCCCGCGGGCGCCGGGCCGGACCGGCTGCGCGAGGCGCTCGTGCCGCTTCAGGGCGTCGCGCTGACCCCTGAGGTGTGGGAGCGCGACGTGCTCCCGAGGCGCCTCGGCGCCTACAGCCCGGCGTGGCTCGACGAGCTGACGACGAGCGGCGAGGTGGTCTGGATCGGCGCCGGGCCGCTGGCGCGCACCGGCCGCGTCGCCCTCTACTTCCGCGAAGACGTCCGCCTCGCCGGGCCGCCGCCGTCGAACGCCAAGCTCGAGCGCCCAGAGGGTGAGTTCCACGATGCGATTCGCGAGCGGCTCGCCGCCGCGCCGTCATTCTGGCTCGACCTGGTCGCCGAGCTCGAAGGCGAGCCGGAGGAGCTCCACGCGGCGCTCTGGGATCTCGCCTGGACCGGCGAGGTGACCAACGACGCCTTCGCCCCGCTGCGCGCCCGCACCCTGCGCGCGGTGAAGCCGTCGACCCGCCGGCAGACGCGTCGCTTCTCGGCCCGCCGCGGGCCCGCGAGCCAGGCGCTCCAGGGCCGCTGGTCGCTGACCGAGGCCCTGCTCCGCGGGGCACCGCCCCAGGGGCCGCGCCTGCGCGCCCAGGCGGAGCTGATGCTGGAGCGCTACGGGATCGTCACCCGGGAGACAGTGCTCGCCGAGGGCGTCCCCGGTGGGTTCTCCTCTCTCTACGCCGAGCTGTCCAACCTCGAGATCCTCGGCACCGCCCGGCGCGGCTACTTCGTCGAGGGCCTCGGCGGCGCCCAGTTCGCGCTCGCCGGGGCGGTCGAGCGTCTCCGCGGCCTCCCCCACGCCGACGGTGAGTACCGCGTCCTCGCGGCGACCGACCCGGCGCAGCCATACGGGGCTTCGCTCTCGTGGCCGAAGCGAGCCGAAGGGCGGCGCCCCTCGCGCACGCCCGGCGCCTTCGTGCTTCTCCGCGACGGCAACCCGATCCTCTACGTCGAGCGTGGCGGGAAGGGGATCGTGCGCCTGGTCGAGCTCGAGGGCGAGGAGCTCGGACGCGCCATCGGCGAGCTTGCCGACGCCGCTCGCGCGGCCACGATTCCGAAGCTCGGGCTCGAGCGGGTCGACGGCGAACCGGTTTTCGGCTCCGGGCTCGAGGAGCAGATCATCGCCGCCGGCTTCAGCCGCCAGCCCCGACGGCTGGTCGCTTCCGCATAGATGCCGGAGGGCGACACGATCCACAGGGTCGCGCGACGGATCAACGCCGCTCTGGCCGGCCGCGAGATCGAGCGTTCCGAGGCGCCGAACCCGCGCTCCCCGGTTCACCGGCGGGCGGGTGAGCTCGCGGGTCGCAAGCTCGAGAACGCCGAGGCGTACGGCAAGCACCTGCTCGTCCATTTCGAGGGCGGGCTCGTCCTCCACAGCCACCTCGGCATGAACGGTCGCTGGTCGGTTCAGGTCGACGGCGACTCCCGCTTCACCAATCCGTGGCTCCACCTCGAAAGCGGCGAGGCGATCGCCGCTCAGCGCGGCGGCAAGATCCTGCGCATCGTCAGCGAGGGAAAGTCGCGCAACGATCCGGTCCTGCGCCGCCTCGGCCCCGATCCGATGCGCGCGGGTTTCGACCCCCGCGAGGCAGCCACGCGGCTCCGCACGCTCGGCGCCGACCGCGAGATCGGCGAATCGCTGCTCGACCAGGGAATCATCGCCGGGGTCGGCAACGCGATCCGCATCGAGGGCCTTTTCCGGGCGCGGGTGAACCCGTGGCGGAAGGTCGCCGATCTCTCGACGGAGGAACTCGACCGGGTCGTCACCGAGAACGTCGAGGTGATGCGCATCGGGCTCGAAAGCGGCCGGCGACCGAGCTCGATCTACGGCGGCGGGCGCCGGCGCTGTCCGTCCTGCGGCGGACGGATCTCGTCGCGAGGCCAGGGCGACGACAACCGGATTGCGTACTGGTGCCCGGCGTGTCAGCGGTGACGGCCCGCCGACACGCCGGGTCCAGCAGTCGCTAGCCCGTCGGGAGCTTGGTCGTCACGCTGCCGAGCGAGCCGGCCTCCCAGGGCCCGTCGTTACCCGCGTCGACGGCCGCGTTGAGCAGGTTCGCGCCCTTCGTGGTCAGCTTCAGCTTCGCGTTGGAGATTCCCGTCGGGCCTCCGCCGCTCACCTTCGCGAGGTTGGCCGCCTTGCCGACGACCCGCGCGCGCAGCTTGCCGACGCCGCCGTAGCGGATCCGATAGTCGCCGGTGGGCCCGCGGTTGCCCTCGTACTTGAAGTTGACGCCGCCGACGAGGCTGACCGAGCCGCTGCCGGTCTCGGGATCGAAGTTCCCGCCGCAGTTCGTCATCTTGATCTTGCTCGGCCCGCGCTTGATCGCACCGAGCGTCGGCTTGATCGTGACGCCGTCCGGAAGCGCGAACTTGAACGTGGTCTCGGCTCCGTCGCAGCCCTTCGCGACCGCAGCGGGTCCACTCGCCACCAGTGCGGCGACGGCCACCGCCATGCCGGCGATCCCGATGCCGCTCCATCCGATTGCGCGCCTGTTCCTCATCCCAATTGCTCCTTCCAACTCGGTTACCCCCCGGTGCCCCGCGGGCTGCGCGCATCCTATCCCTGCCAGCGCATATCGTTCGGTCATGGGCGAGGAGTCATTGCAGCTGCTCGCGCGGGTCCCGCTCTTCTCCGAGCTCTCGCGCGAGGAGCTTCAGCGAATCGCCGACGTCGCCAGCCCGCGCTCGTTCCCGCGCAATGTCCGCGTCTTCCACGAGGGCGACACGTCGGACGCGTGCTACATCGTCCGCTCGGGAGATCTGCGGGTGACCCGCGAGCATTCGGACGGCCGCGCGATCGCGCTTGCGACGCTAGGGCCGGGCGACATCTTCGGCGAGCTCGCGATGCTCGACGGCGGCACCCGCTCGGCGAGCGTGGAGACGATCTCCGACGCCGAGCTCCTCGGCCTCCCGGCGAGTGATGTGCGGAGGGTGATCGCGAGCCACGGCGACATCGCCGCGAAGTTGATCGTCGCGATCACCCGGCGGCTGCGGGAGACCAACGAGCGGGTCGCCCGCCAGTCCTTCCAGACGGTCCCGAGCCGCGTCGCCGGTGTCCTCTCGCAGCTGATCGCCGAGGAGATCACGGCCGAGACGCACGGGATCACGGTGCGGATGACCCAGGCGGACCTCGCCCAGCTCGCCGGCACCTCGCGGGAAAGCGTCAGCCGTTTCCTCGCGACCCTCGAACGAGCCGGGGTCGTCGCGGTCGGCCGCGGACGCGTGACAGTGCTGGCGCCACGGCGCCTTCGCGCCTACATCTTCTAATGGTCCTTCGCCTGACCCGGCCGCCCCCGGAGGCGAAGCCGAGCAGGCGGGCGGAACGTTCGTGAGTTTCGCGGAGCAACGCACGCGGATGGTCGAGCGGCAGCTCCGCCGCCGCGGAATCGCCGACGAGCGCGTGCTCGCGGCGATGGCTGCCGTCCCGCGGGAGGAGTTCGTGGACCCGCGACTTCGCGCCCGCGCCTACCACGACCGTGCCCTGCCGACCGCCGAGGGGCAGACGATCTCGCAGCCATGGGTGGTCGCGGCGATCTCCGAGGCGCTCGCGCTCGAGGGGGGCGAGCGCGTGCTCGAGGTCGGCACGGGGTCGGGGTACTCGACCGCGATCCTCGCCCGTCTCGCGAGCGAGGTGATCAGCATCGAGCGCCACAGGGCGCTCGCCGAGCGGGCCCGCGAGCGCCTCGCGACCCTCGGCGCTTCGGGCGTCGAGGTCCGGGTCGGCGACGGGTCGGCGGGCGCCCCCGACCTCGCCCCGTTCGACGCGATCGCCGTGCACGCTGCCGCGCCCTCTCCCCCGCCGAGCCTCGTCGGCCAACTCGCCGACGGTGGCCGACTCGTCGTTCCGGTGAGCGAGAGGGGTGCCGACATGCTCACCGTCTTCACCGCCGGCGCGGACGGTTTGGCGTCGCGGACGATCGCCCCGTGCCGATTCGTGCCCCTTCTCGGGGCCGAGGGCTATGGCGAGGCTGGGTGATGCACTTGCGCGATAGGCTGGCCGCTCGATGACGCAGGGCTTCTTCGCGCTCAACTTCTTCTCCCCGGCCTTCGTCGACCAGCTCAAGCGCGGTCGCAAGACGGCGACGATCCGGGTCGGCGACAAGGCGCGCAAGTACGCGCGTGGCCAGCTCGTCTGGGTCACCGTAGGCCATCAGCACAGCCCGCGCGAGAAGCTCTTCACCGCTGTCATCGACGACGTCGACGTGAAGCGCGTGAAGGAGCTCTCCCCGCGCGACATCGAGCACGACAATCCGGAGTTCCGCCGCCTCGAGGAGACGCTCGGGTTCATGCGGCAGATCTACGGTCGCGAGATCGATCACGAGGAGACCGTCACCGTCGTCCGCTTCTCGCGTGTCTACGAGCCGCCGCCCGGCTTCGGCAACGGCGAGCCTCCAAGCCGCAACTGAACGCTTGGGCGAATACAGGTTCGTTACGACCTGGCTGCTCGAGTGCGAGCGGGAGCGCGTCTGGGACGCGATTCATGATTCGGAGGCCTGGCCGCGGTGGTGGCGCGGCGTCGTCAGTGCCGAGCGGCTCGCCGATGGCGACGGGAACGGCGTCGGCCAGCGCGGCCGCTACGTCTGGCGCAGCGCGATTCCCTACCCGGTCGAGTTCGAGATCCGCTCCACGCGGGTCGAGCGCCCGCACCTGCTCGAAGGGGCTGCCAGCGGCGGGCTCGAGGGCCTCGGGCGCTGGCGCCTGTATGAGCAGGAGGGCGTCACCGCGGTGATCTATGAGTGGAACGTGCGGACGACGAAGCGGTGGATGAACGCGGTCGCACCACTTGCCCGGCCCGTATTCGAGTGGAACCACGACTGGGTCATGCGTCACGGCGGGACGGGGATCGCGGAGCTGCTCGGCTGCCGCCTGCTGGCGAGTGGCTGAGAGGGCGGTTGCCAGGCCCGTATCTGAGCCTTTACCACTCAGATACTTGACCGGGGACGCGACCACGCTATAGTCAACGCACGCTTTGGCACTCTCCCTATGGGAGTGCCAAACCAGGCATGAGAGTTCGCATCCAACCCGGACAACGGAGGTAACGAGGAATGAACCTGAAGCCACTGGGCGACAGGCTGATCGTCAAGGCAGTAGACGAGGAGACGACGACCGCCAGCGGCATCGTCCTCCCCGACACTGCACAGGAGAAGCCCCAGAAGGGCAAGGTCCTGGCGGTCGGCGAGGGCGCATGGGACGAGGACGGCGAGAAGCGGATCCCGCTCGACGTCGCGGAGGGCGACGAGGTCCTCTACAGCAAGTACGGCGGCACCGAGGTCAAGGTCGACGGCGATGACCTTCTGGTTTTGCGCGAGTCGGACGTCCTCGCCAAGGTCGTCTAAAGAACTTTCCCCCCGAAGGAGGAATCAGATATGGCTCACAAGGAGCTGAAGTACGACGCCGAGGCACGGGCTGCACTGCAGGCCGGGGTCGACGGGGTCGCGAACGCGGTCAAGGTGACCCTTGGCCCGAAGGGACGCTACGTCGTCCTCGACAAGAAGTTCGGCGCGCCGACGATCACCAACGACGGCGTCACCATCGCCCGCGAGATCGAGCTCGAGGACGTGTTCGAGAACCAGGGCGCGCAGCTCGTCCGTGAGGTCGCCACCGCGACCAACGACGTCGCCGGTGACGGCACCACAACGGCGACGCTGCTGGCGCAGACGATCGTCCGCCACGGCCTCAAGAACGTCGCCGCCGGCGCGAACCCGCTGGCCCTGCGTCGCGGGATCGAGCAAGCGGTCGACCAGGTCGTCGAGCACCTCCGCGAGAAGCAGTCGAAGGAGGTCGGAGGCAAGGAGCAGATCGCCCGTGTCGCCGCCATCTCGGCCGCTGACGAGGAGATCGGCAACATCATCGCCGACGCGATCGAGAAGGTCGGAAAGGACGGCGTCGTCAACGTCGAAGAGGGCCAGACGTTCGGCATGGAGCTCGAGTTCACCGAGGGCATGCAGTTCGACAAGGGCTACATCTCGCCCTACATGGTCACGGACCAGGAGCGGATGGAAGCGGTCCTCGAGGATCCCTACATCCTGATCGCGAACCAGAAGATCGGCTCGGTCCGGGACATGCTCCCGGTGCTCGAGCAGGTGATGCAGGCGGGCAAGCCGCTCGTCATCATCGCCGAGGACGTCGAGGGCGAGAGTCTCGCGACCCTCGTGGTGAACAAGCTACGAGGGACGTTCACCGGCGTCGCCGTCAAGGCACCCGGGTTCGGCGATCGCCGCAAGCGCATGCTCGAGGACATCGCGATCCTCAGCGGTGGCGAAGTGATCACCGAGGAGATGGGCCTCAAGCTCGAGAACACGCAGGTCTCGCAGCTCGGCCACGCTCGTCGCGTCGTCGTCTCCAAGGACACGACGACGATCATCGACGGCGCCGGTGAGAAGAAGGGCATCGAGGGCCGGATCAACCAGATCCGCTCCGAGATCGAGAACACCGACTCCGACTTCGACCGGGAGAAGCTCCAGGAGCGCCTGGCGAAGCTCGCGGGCGGTGTCGCAGTGGTCAAGGTCGGCGCTGCCACCGAGACCGAGATGAAGGAGAAGAAGCACCGGGTCGAGGACGCCCTGCAGGCGACTCGCGCGGCGCTCGAGGAGGGTGTTGTCCCGGGCGGCGGCGTCGCTCTGCTCAACGCTCAGGACGCGATCAATGCAAAGGGCCTCGACGCCGACGAGGCGACGGGCGCGGAGATCATCCGCCGCTCGCTCGAGGCTCCGGTGCGCCAGATCGCCGAGAACTCCGGCATGGAGGGTTCGGTCGTGGTCGAGAAGGTCCGCGGACTGAAGACCGGTGAGGGCCTCAACGCCTCCACCGGCGAGTACGGCGACCTGATCAAGGCCGGTGTCATCGATCCGACCATGGTCACCCGGTCGGCGCTGCAGAACGCGGCTTCGATCGCGAAGAACATCCTCACGACGGAGGCGATCGTCGCCGAGCCGCCGGAGAAGGATGGCGCCGGCGCCGGAATGGGCGGCGGTATGCCCGACATGGGCGGGATGATGTAGCCGAGTCGCTTCGGCGAATCGTTGGAAGGGCCCGGCGCGTTAGCCGGGCCCTTCTGCGTTCTAGGACAAGAGCGTGGCGATCAAGGCCACGGCGAGCAGCATGGCCATGACGCCGAACGCCAGGTTGAAGTCCTTGCTTCCCTGTTCCATCTGCGTCCTCCTCGTCGACGGGACCGGCACGGGGAAACCTACCCCAGACGGGCCTCGATCTGGCCGAGGATCTGAGGCGCGTTCAGGGTCTTCACGGTGATCGTGATCTGCCCCGAGACCTTGGCCGCCTCGGCGTCCTCCATGCGGTCGTAGTCGACGAAGATCTTCAGCTTGTCGCCGTCCTCGACCGAGAAGTCCACGGCGCCGAGGCGCGGGCTGTCGAACTGAGAGTCGACCAGCTCGGGGCCGCCGAGGCCGCCGTAGATGACGATCCGCGCCTCGCTCAGGCCGAGAGCCATCCGCATCGGCACGACCTTGCCGTGAAAGCGCTTCCCCGGCGCCTTGAAATGGCTGTAGCGGATGCTGCCGCGCAGCTTCTCCTCGGCCAGCACCAATCCCTCCGCCTCGAGCTCGGCGCGGACCTTCGGCTTCAGCTTGCCGCCACCCAGTAAGGCCGATAGCAACCCCACGGAAAGCTCCTAGGCCCCGGCGAGGACCGCGGCCATCGGCCGCGGCTCGACTCCGAGCTCGCGCGCGTCGGCATCGCCGCGCTCGCTCACCATCGGGACCTCCATCAACTCGGCCTCCTCCCAGGTCGCGAACGCCGCGTCGCCGACCACTCGGCGCAGGCCGGCGAGCCCGTAGTGGACGAGGCCGAGCGGGATGTGGACGAGCGGGCGGTCGTGCCCGGCCGCCCGCGCGATCGCCCGCGCCATCGCGTCGTAGCTGAGCGTCTCCGGGCCGGCCAGCTCGTGGCGGGTCGAGCCCGCGCCGTCACGCTCGAGCGCGGCGACGGTGCAGTCGGCGACGTCTTGAGCCCAAATCGGCTGAAAGCGCGCCTCGCCCTCCCCGGAAACGGGGATCGCCGGCAGGAGCGCCAGCCGGCCTTGCAGCGTCACCCACGGGTCGTCGCGGTCGTAGACGATCGAGGGGGCGAAGACCGTGGTCGCGAGCGGCGATGTGGCGACGGCCTTCTCCGCGAGCGCCTTGGCGCGGAAGAACCGGGTGCGCTGGAACTCGGTCGCGTTCAGGGCCGAGAAGAAGACGAAGCGCCCGACTCCCGCTGCCTCCGCAGCGCGCAGCAGGCGCGCCGTCGCAAGGCCGTTGAGCTCCTCGACCCGCGCGTGTGGCTGGTCGCGGATCGCTGCCGCCAGGTGAATGACCGTGTCGACGCCGCGCAGCGCCTGGCGGACGACGCGCGGGTCGGAGAGCTCGACGAGGTCGCCGAGCGCCAGCCGCACCTCGACCCGCAGCCGGCCGAGGCCGCGCGGGTCGCGGACGAGGACGCGGACGTCGTCGCCGCGATCGATCAACTTCGGCAGCAGCGCCGTGCCCACGGTTCCGGTGGCACCCGTGACAAGGATCATGAGCACCACTCTAGATAGCGCCTCGACCTCAACGTCTAGACTCTCCGGCTCGGTTCCGTCCCGCGACTAAGAAAGGAAGGACCTTGGCCTACGTAATCGCTGAGCCCTGCATCGGGCAGAAGGACAACTCGTGCGTCGAGGTCTGCCCTGTCGACTGCATTCACCCGACGCCGGACGAGCCGGACTACGACGGGGTCGAGCAGCTGTACATCGATCCGGACGAGTGCATCGACTGCGACGCCTGCGTCGAGGCGTGCCCGGTCGACGCCTGCTTCGCCGAGGACCAGCTCCCCGAGGAGTGGGCCAAGTACACGCCGATCAACGCCGAGTACTTCGCCGGCAAGTAGCGCTCAGCCCGCCTTGACGGCGCGCAGCGAGTACATCAGCGGCAGTCGTGGCTTGCCCTCGGGCTGGCGATAGACGACTCCCGCCTCGAGGGCCTCGCGGTCCTCGATCAGGTGGGAGAAGCGCGGGAACAGCGTGTAGTCGTGCTCGTGCAGCAGCTCGAGCCGGAAGCCGGCGCCGAGGACCGCCGTGACGACATCGGCGAGCGTGTGCGCCCACTCGAGCGTCGCGTTGTGCTCCGTCGCGGCTTCGAGGTCGGCGTAGCTACCGGTCTCTCCGCTGTCGAGGACGACGCCGGCGCGATTGTGGAAGTAGTCGTGCTCGATCTCGAGGTCGTCGTCGCCGAAGATCCACGTGAACGGGTGAAACTCGCTCAGGTACAGGAGGCCGCCCGGCTCGAGCAGCTCGTCGACGACGCCCGCCCAGCGCGGGAGGTCGGGAAGCCAGTTGATCGCGCCGAGGCCGGTGTAGACGACGTCGAACCGCCGGTGGCCGAGGGCCGCGACCGCGTCATCGACGTCGGCGGCTACGAACTCCGCCGCGATCCCGGTTTGTGCGGCGAGCATCGTCGCCGCCTCGATCGCGCGCTCCGAGTAGTCGAGCCCGGCGACGGTCGCTCCCCGGCGTGCCCAGGAGAGCGTGTCGAGCCCGAAGTGGCACTGCAGGTGGGCGAGGCGCTTCCCCGCGACGTCGCCCGCCTCCTCGAGCTCGAACGGTCGCAGGGTGGAGGCCCCGGCGCGGAAGCCCTCGACGTCGTAGAAGTCGCTCGATACGTGGAGCGGGACGCGCTCGTCCCACCAGGCCCGGTTGATCTCGAGCCGAGGGTCCAGGTCAGCCCTGGACCTGAACCACGGGGAGCTCCGTGCCGCTGACCGGCGCGGCCGGCGCCGGCGCGGTCATCGTCGCGGCCTGCATCACAGGCAGCTCCTGCGGCGTCGCGGCGACGATCCCGCGGGCGGCGGCTCGGATCGCCTGCGACGCGGGGGCGTCCGGCTCGGCGAGCACCAGCGGCGTGCCCGAGTCGGCGTGCTCGCGAAGGTCCTCCGAAAGCGGCACCTTGCCGAGGAGCGGCACGCCGAGCTCGTCGGCGAGGATCTCCCCGCCGCCCTCGCCGAAGATCGTGAAGCGCTGGCCGTCCGGGGTGGTGAACCCGGACATGTTCTCGATCACGCCGAGCAGCTCGAGGTCGACCTTGTTCGCCATGTCGGCGGCGCGCCTGGCGACCGACTGGGCCGCCGGCTGCGGCGTGGTCACGACGATCACCCTCGCCTGCGGCAGGAGCTGCGCAAGCGTCATCGAGACGTCGCCCGTGCCCGGCGGGAGGTCGAGCAGCAGATAGTCGGTGTCGTCCCAGGCGACGTCCTCGAGGAACTGCTGGATCGCCTTGTGCAGCATCGGCCCACGCCAGACGACGGCCGCGTTGCGCTCGAGGAAGAAGCCGATCGACATCACCTTCACGCCGGCGGGTCCGTCGAGCGGCAGGATCTTGCGCTCCGCGTTCACCTCCGGGCGGGCGTCGACCCCGAGCATGCGCGGCAACGAGTAGCCGTAGACGTCGGCGTCGAGCGCGCCGCTCGTGTGGCCGTCGGCAGCGAGCGCGGCGGCGAGGTTGGCGGTCATCGTCGACTTGCCGACCCCGCCCTTGCCGGAGGCGATGCAGATGACGTTCTTCACCTTCGCGAGCGCGCCCTCCGGAAGTCCGTTCGGGCGGCCGAGCGCCTGCTGCAGCCGACCCTTCTCCTCATCGGTGAGGACGTCGAAGGCGACTCCGACGCCGGTCACGCCCTCGAGCCGGCCGACGTTGCTGACCACCGCCTCCTGGAAGTGGTTGCGAATCGGGCACCCGGCCGTCGTCAGCGAGACGATGACATCTACCCGGCCGTCGCCGGCGATCTCGATCGAGCGAACCATGCCGAGATCGACGATTGAGCGGCGCAGTTCGGGGTCGATGACGGCGCGCAGGGCATCGTTGACCTGGTCCTGAGTGGGAAGGGCCATGGGGTGATGATGACAAAGGCCCTCCAGAAAGCGATCGACCGGCCTTCATGGCCGGTCGATCGGGGAGGAGAGGTTGCTGTTCTGCCGACGAAATATGTGTGCCGACAGCTTCTCCGGGCGCGCCGCCAACCTCTCGAGGGGCGACCCGGGCTAAGTTGCGCTTACGACCCGACCGGGACCCGCTCCGAGACCTGCTTCTGAGCCTTCTTCAGCTGGCTCTCGGCCTTCGTGCGGTTCTCCTTCACGGCCTTCTCGACCCGGGCGCGGTTCTGCTTCACGGTCTTCTCGACCTCGCGCCGACGCGCCTTCAGCTCGCGCTCGACCCGGTTGCGGGTCTGACGAACCTGCTGCGACGTCTTCTTTCGGGCCTGGCCGCCACGACGCTCGAACTTGTTGAGCTCGCGGGTGACCTGGGTGCGGAGCGACTTCAGCTCGCGGGTCCGGGTCTCGGGCTTCGTCCACGGCTCGACCACGTCGTTGACGCGATCGCGGACCGTGAGCGCAGCGCCGACCGGAACGTCGAGTCCACGCTCGGCGGTCTGCCGGACGTAGGTGACGGTGTCGGGACGGGCCTTCGTCGTTGTCTGCGAGTTGGTGCGCTTCGCAGCGGTGCTGCTGGTGCTGGTCTTCTTCGTGGTGCTCTTGGCGGTAGCCATTTCTTTACCTCAACCCCTCGGGTGGTTGACTTCTATTTATCTAACTTCCTTACTTCTAAGGATGTTCGAGTTTAGCAAAGGACACGAACAGGTGTTTGTAACCCGATCTTGACCGGGGTTACAGGGAATCGCGTGAAAACGCGGTTATCGGGCGGCGAGCGGCTCGCCCACCCGGGCGAGCCAGGCGGCAGGGCGCTCTAGCTCGGCGAGGTCTGGAAGCGACTCGGCCGAGTTCCACACCTGGCCGAGCACGACCTCGCCGCGTTCGGTGACGACCGCGTCCCAGAACTGCTTGCCGAGCTCGTACTGGCGCATCTTCAGGTCGAGGCCGAGGAGGCGAGCCACGATCTCACCGAGCCCGCCGCGGGAGGCCCGGCGCTCCTCGAGCCGCGAGCGCAGGGCCCCAAGGCGCGAGTCGTCGGCGACGCAGGCATCCATCACGTGCTCCGCATGCCCCTCGATCACGGTCATCGTCGCCTGCAGGCGGTCGAGCATGGCGCGGCTCTTCGGGTCCGCCAGCGTCCGCGCCAGTTCGCCTCGCATGACCGTCCGGGCGAGTGCGCGCGGATCGCGCAGGAACCGCTTCGCGAGCGCGGCGATCCGTTTCGCGTCGATCTCGACGACCGCGCTGTCGATCAAGTCCGCCACGAGATCTCGCAGGTGGGGCACGAGCCACTCGACGGCGGAGAACTGCAGCACGTGAGTGCTCTCGTGGAGCGCGACCCAGCGGAGGAAGAGGTCGGGGTCGGCGTCCAGCTCCCGGCGCGCGTGATCCAGGTTCGGCCCGACGAAGAGCAGGCGCGCCGGGCGCTCGGGCCCGAAGAGGGAAACGTCGTACTGGCCGAGGACGCGGCGCGACGCATAGCCGACGGCCGCTCCCGCCTCGGCGCCGGCGCCGGCGCCGATCACCCGCCGCAGCACCGAGCCCAGCGGGCCGGGGAGGGAGATGCCGGCTCGGACGCGCGCCTCAAGCGGCTCGCTCGCGGCGGCCAGGGTCGCGAGAGCCGAGTCGGACCACTGCCTGCGGCTGACGAGCTCCGGCTCGGGCGCCACGGGGGGGACCGGCATGCGTGCGTAGGCGGAGGCGGTCGAGATCGCATCCGCGTAGGCGTCGATGACCTCGCGCGCTCCGTACGGTCGCGCTCCGGCATCCGGGCTCCCGCCGATCGCGCCGGCGGTGCGCTCGGCGAGGTCCCAGTCGACGATCCCGCTGCTCAAGTCGCCCGCTCCGACGTCGCCTGGACCGCCGCCACCGTCTCCAGCGACTCGTCGTCGAGCGCGGCGGCGATCTCGTAGCGGGCATCGAGCCCGAGGTCGGCGCCGTCGAGCCCGAGGTCGCCGAAGCGGACCCGCGCGCCCGCCTCACGGACGATCAGTTGCGCCGCGGCGACGTCGACCGAGCGGCACGGCCGCGCGGCGATCATCGCGTCGAAGCGCGCAGCTGCGACGTAACAGAGGGTGATCGCGAGCGAGCCGACCGCGCGCACCCGCCACGCCTTCCCGGCGAGTCCGGCGACGAGGGGGGCGACGAGGCCCGGTTCGCTGCCTTCGATCCCGACGACCTCGAGTCCGTGACCGGGCCCGCTTGCCTCGAGCGCGGTGCGATCGAGGAAGGCGCCCGATCCGCGGACGGCCGAGAACTCCTCGTCGGCGCCGAAGTCGTGGACGAAGCCGAACTCGACGTCGGCCATCGACGGCCCGCTGGTGACGGCGATCGAGAGCGAGTGGGAGGGGATCGTGCGGCGGAAGTTGAGCGAGCCGTCGATCGGGTCGATCACGACCCGAACCGGAGAGCCTCGGTCCCCGAAGACGACCGAGCCGCGTTCCTCCGAGATCGCGATGAAGCTCGACCCCTGCTCGCCGAGCCGGGCGAGCTCATCGAAGACGACCTCCTCCGCGCGACGGTCGCTGACGAGGCTGTGGTCGCCGCCCGCCCCGACTCCCCCTTCGTACTCGGTCCGCGCTTCGATCCCGCCGGCCTCGGCGAAGATGCGCTCGTGAGCGGCGACGATTCGCCTGCAGATCGCAAGCCAGTTCTCCCAATCAGCGACCTGTCCGGCCGACCCTTCCATCCGCCTGACTCTAGATGGCTAGCTTTAGCCGAATGGAGAATGGGGCGGAAGCTGAGCTGACGCCGACCGACGGTCAGCGGCGCATCGCCGCGCACGGCGACGGGCCTTTGCTCGTCGAGGGCACGGCGGGGTCAGGTCGCTCCGAGGCTCTGGCGCTGCGCCTCGAGCACCTGGTCGAACGGGGAGAGCGACCCGAGCACATCCTTGCCCTGACGCGGTCGCGGCCGGCGCGCGCATCGCTTCGCGCTCGCGTCGAGGCCCTCGTCCGCCGCCCCTACGACCAGCTCTGGGTGAGCACGTGGGGCGAGGCGTCGGAGGCGCTGCTGCGCGAGTACCCGGTCGAGGCCGGCCTCGATCCGTTCTTCACCACGGTCGGGCCCGCGGACCGGCTTGCGATCCTGCTGGCTCGCGTCGACGACCTGCCGCTACGACGGCACGAGATTCGCGGCAACCCGGCCGGGCTGCTGGCGCGGCTGCTGCGCCGGATCGACCTGCTGAAGGCGGAGGCGATCGAGCCGGAGCGGCTGCGCGAGGCCGCGGTGGCGAGCGAGCGCCGGGCGTCGGACGCGGCAGAGCGCGAGCGCGCCGAGCGCGAGATCGAGTTCGCCGACCTCTACGCGCGCCACGACCGGATCCTGCGCGAGTCGGGCTCGCTCGACGGCGGCGACCTCGTGCTCGAGCTGGGGAAGCTGTTGCGCGCCCGCGCCGACGTCGCCGAGGAGGTCGCGACCCGCTTCCGCCACCTGCTCGTCGACGAGCTCGAGGATGCCGGCGCGGCTCACCATCAGCTGCTGACGGCGCTTGCCCCTCATGGGCGGGTGACCGCGTCCTGCGACCCGAATCAGGCGGTACGCCGGTTCCGCGGGGCCGGCGAAGCGGCTCGCGACGCCTTCCTCGAGCGCTGGCCCGAGGCCGAGCGGCTCGAGCTGACTACCCGCCTGCGCGACCCCGACGCCGTCCGCTTCTGGCGCTGTGAGAACGACCGCGCCCAGGCGCAGGCGGTCGCGCGCGAGGTCGAGCACCTGCTCGCCGCCGGTGAGGCGCGCGCGGAGCAGGTCTGTGTGATCGCCGGCTCCGGTTGGCGGGAGGTCCGCCTGGTCGCCGCGGCGCTCGAGGAGCGCAGCGTGCCGCTCCGCTTCGCCGGCGACGCCGCCTTCTTCGCCCGCCCCGAGGTGCGTGACGCGCTCGCCTGGCTGCGGATGCTCGCCGACCCCGGCGATGCGGCCGCCGTCGTCCGCGCGCTCACCCGGCCTCCGGTCGAGCTCCGCTCGGTCGACCTGGCGAAGGTGACGACCATCGCCAGGCGGCGCAAGCTCGACATGGTCTCCGCGCTCGAGGCGGCGCTCGAGAGCCCACAGCTGCCACCCGAGGCACGCGATCGGATCCAGGCCTTCCTCCGCCTCCACCGGGCCGCCTCCAACGCGATGGCCGAGATGCGCGCCGATGTGTTCGTCCGCCGCCTCATCGAGCGGGTCGGCCTGCGTCGCCAGCGACTGTTCGCCGCCAGCCCGGAGACTGCTGAGCGGCTCGTCAACCTCTCGCATCTTGCCGGCCTCGCCGAGTCCTGGGCGCGCCGGGTACCCCGCGGGTCGGTCCGCGACTTCGTCCGTCACCTCGCCGCGGTCGCCGACGCGGGCGATGCCTTCGGCGACGATTGCGACCCGCCCCCGCCCGGGGCGGTCCTGGTCGCCGAGCCCGAGCAGGTGAAGGGACTCGAGTTCGACCACGTGTACCTGGTCGGCCTGCGAAGCGGGGCGATCTCGGGACGCCCGTGGGAGGACGGCTGGATCCCGGACGAACTGCTCGGCGGCGAGGTCCCGGAGCCGGGCGACGAGCTCACCGCTCGCAAGCGCCGGCGCCTCGCCGGCGTCGCGACGAGCCGCGCCCGGCGATCGCTGGTGCTCGCGGTCCCGGGCCGGCCCGAGGAGGGGGCGGAGCGGGCATCGCGGATCTACGAGGAGGAGCTCGCCGCCCGCGACGGGGAGGAGGAGGTCCACGAGGAGGAGCTCTTCGGACCCGCCGAGGGGCTTCACTCGACCTACCGGATGCTCCGCGACGAGGTCCTCGAGTCCTCGTGGCGCGCCGGCGGCGCGGTGTCCGAGATGCGCCTCGACACGGTGGAGGACGTAAACCAGGCCGTCGCCCGCTTTCTCGAGCTCGTCAAGCTCGCGGCGCTGATTCAGCGTCCCGGAGGCGAGTCGGCCGGGGTGGCGATCGACGCGGTCAACGACCTCCTGCGGCGCGTGGCCTCACCCGAGCAGCGAGCGGCGATCGAGGCCTCGAGCCTCGACCGCTACGTGGCCGGCGAGGAGCGCGAGCGGAGCACGCGCCGAAAGCAGGTCGCGGCGCGCCGCGAGCCCTCCCTGGAGCAGTTCCTGCCCCGCAGAGGCGACGGCCTCGGCCTCTCAGCGTCCGACGTCGACCTCTATCGCACCTGCCCGCTGAAGTACAAGTTCGCCCGCGTCTTCGCGATCCCGCAGGAACCGACCATCAACCAGCGCTTCGGGATCCTCATCCACCAGGTGCTCGAGCGCTTCCACGCCGAGGAGCTGCGCGGCGGCGGCGCCGGCCCGAGCGCGGGCAGCCTCGACCGGCTGCTCGGGCTCTTCGAGGCGGGTTGGCGCCGGGCCGGGTTCGGCGCGTCCGACGACGAGCTCCAGTACCGAGACCGCGGTGTCGCCGCCCTCGCCCGCTACGAGGAGCGCCACGCGCGCTCCGACGCGAGCCCGGTCTGGCTCGAGCGAAGCTTCGCCTTCGAGATCGGGCCGCACAGGATGCGCGGCCGGGTGGATCGCATCGACCGCCACCCCGACGGCGGCTACGAACTGATCGACTACAAGACCGGCGATCCCGGCACGGGGCCGAAGCTCTCCGGCGATGTGCAGATCGCGCTCTACCGGCTCGCCGCGCGCGAGGCCTGGGAGCTCGACACCGATCTCACGCGGGAGCTATTGGTACGTGCTCGCCGACGAGCGGATCACGGTCCCGGCCGAGTCCGACGACGCCGAGCGGGTCGAGCGCACGGTGCTCGAGGTCGGGACCGGGATCTCCGACCAGGACTTCGAGCCCCGCCCGTCCCACGAGATCTGCTCCTGGTGCGACTACCGCTTGATCTGCCCGGCGTCTGAGGCATAGGTTCAGAGAGCATGCCGCCGCGCCCGAGCACCCCGACCGTCGCGGGGCGATCGAGCAGGGTCCTGATCGAGGGCCCGATCGAGGACGCCCGGTTCGACGAGGCCGCCGACGCGGCTCGCCGCTCGAACCCGCCCCGGCGCCTACGTCGTCTGGGTGAGACCGCCTCCTCGCCCGACTGATCCAACCCCGCGCCTGTTGCGTAGCCCCCTTCAGGGGCAATCGAAAGACGCGGAAGGAGAACGGGATGAGCAACGAGATCGAGAATCTCGTATACGAGAGCATCGACGAAGAGCACGCGGACGAGTCCGCCAGCACGCGGCGCCGCTTCGTCGCCGGGGCGGGGGCGACGCTGGGCGGTATGGGCCTGCTCGGCGCAGCCGGGCCGGCGACAGCGCTCGCCAAGTCGACCAAGCGCGCTGATCCGCAGAACATCCTCAACATCGCAGCGACCGCGGAGGTTCTGGCGACGATCGTCAACACGGTCGGCGCCGAGGTTCTGCCGCTCGACGCTGTGACGAAGCGGAACGTCCAGGCCGCAGCAGTCGAGGAATTCACCCATTACAAGGTCCTGCGCTCGCTGGGCGCTCGGCCCGCGACGAAGAAGATCTGGGTTCCGTCCGCGGCCGTCGCGAGTCCCGAGGCGTTCCTGAGCACCCTCGTGATCGGGGACCAGGTGTTCATCAACGCATACCTGATCGGCGTCAGCTCGTTCGCGAAGCGCGGCGACGACAAGGCCGCCCGGTTCGCGGCCCAGACGATGGGTGCCGAGGCTGTTCACAGGGCGCTGGCACTGCAGTCGCTCGGTCAGCTCGGCAACGACCGCGTGTTCATGAAGTACAAGTTCACGAACATCAACCATGCCCCCGTGATCCTCCAAAAGAAGGGCTTCGGGTTCGGCAAGGAAGGCTCAGCGCCTGGCGCGTTCTTCGACTTCGACGAGGTGAAGAAGAGGGTCCCGAGCGTCCCCGGGGTGAATACGTTCAAGCCCTAGGCCCATCCGCCCACGCCGCCGCCGGCCCGGGAGCGACCTGATCCGGCGGCGGCCTCGCGGAGGTCTGTCGGCTCGACCATCTGGCACAGGTTCGACGTCCAGCGATCCCCGACGCGGTTGACGCCGATCGCCTGACGGTGAGCGGCGATCGCGCTTGCGACCGTCCGCCTCACTCCGGGCGGCGGTGTTCGTCCGAGCGCTGGCGCAGGAACCGCTGGAAGTCGCGGGCGATCGTGTCGCCGGAGGGCACGTCCTCGCCGATCGCGGTCGAGTCATCCTGGTCCTCCTCGAGCCGGCGGACCAGCTCCCCGATCTCGGGGTTCGAGGCCACCGCGCGGTCGACCTGGCGCTCGTAGCGGCTCATCGCGTCCTCGAGCTCCGACGCCTCGATCGCGATCCCGGTGAAGCCCTCGAGCCGGCGCAGGAGCGCCAGAGCTGCCTTCGGGTTCGGGACCGCGGCGACGTAGTGCGGGACGGCGGCCCACAGGCTCGCCGACGTAAGGCCCCGGCGGCGGCAGGCGTCGTGGAGGATGCCGACGATCCCCGTCGGCCCCTCGTAGCTCGAGCGGCTGAGACCGAGCTCCTCGACCAGCTCCGGGTCGGACGCGAGGCCGGTGATCGGGACGGGGCGGGTGTGCGCGACGTCGGCGAGCAGGGCGCCGAGCGTGATCGACCATCTCGACCTCGAGCCGCTCCGCGACCTCGATGATCGCGCCGGCGAAGGTGCGCCAGCGCAGATTCGGCTCGATGCCCGAGAAGAGCACCAGGTCGCCTCTGGGCGGTCGGCGCCAGGGCCGCGATGATCGGGTTCTCGGGCCAGTCGACCTCGCGCGCCTGCCCCTCGGTGAGCCGAATCGTCGGCCGGGTCACCTGGAAGTCGTAGAACTCCTCCGGGTCGATCCCGGCGACCGGTTCGGCGTCGAGTGCGATCGCGATCGGCTTCGAGGGCGGTCGTCGCCGAGCTCGCCGCGTCGTTCCAGCCGGCGAAGGCGGCGACGAGAACCGGCGAGCGCAGCCGCGGTAGATCCCCTTCCCAGATCAAAGGTTCCACACGGCGAGCCTACTCCGTTGAACTCCTCGGCTCGCCGGTATCGACGCCTGACCCGGCCGCCCCCGGAGGCGAAGCCGAGGAGGCGGGCGGAACGTTCGGAACTCACGAGCCCTGTCCGCCTTCCGATTCAGAATGAACGACATGGAGGCGGCTCTCGCGCAGATTCATCCGTCGGTCGATCAGTTGCGGCCGGGCCAGCGGTTCGAAGGGCGCTACGCGGTGCTCTCGAAGGACCGGCTCACGGCGCGCAACGGATCCGCGTATCTGTCGCTGCGCCTGAGGGATCCGAGCGGGCAGATTCAGGCGCGCGTGTTTCGCGACGCGGACCGGATCGGGCTCCGCTTCGAGGCCGGCGACGCCGTCGCCGTGCGCGGCAAGGCCGAGCGCTTCCGCGGCGAGCTGGCGGTCGAGCTCTCGGACGTCCGCAAGCTCGAGCCCGGGAGCTTCGACCCCGGCGACTTCCTGCCCGCCGCCTATCGCTCGGTCGACGAGCTCGAGGGCTTTCTCGAGCATCTGGTCCGCGAGGTCCACGATGCCCCGCTGCGGGCGGTCGTCGAGCAGGTCGTGGTCACCGGGCCCGCGGCCGCCGAGTTCCGCCACGCCCCCTGCACGCGTTCCGGGCATCACGCCTACCTCGGCGGCCTGATCGAGCACACGGTCGCCGTCGGCACGCTCGTCGGAGAGGTCTGCCAGCTGCACCCGAAGCTCGACTCGGACATGCTGATGGCGGCGGCGATCCTCCACGACGTCGGCAAGACGCGGGAGTTCAGCTACGGCGCCGAGTTCATCGTCAGCGAGGAGGGGGCCATGCTCGGTCACCTCGCGATCGGCGCCGAGATCGTGGGCGCCGCCGCTGCCTCGCTCGCACCGGAGCGCCGGCTCGCGCTCCTCCATTGCGTGCTCTCACACCACGGTCCCGATCAGGGGCCGGGTCGCGGCCGGCAGGGAACACGCAGCGGCTTCGGCTCGCCGGAAGCGCTCGCGCTCTACCGGCTGAACGCCCTCGACACCTCGATCAAGGGCGCGCTCGAGCATCCGGGGTCGTTCGCGTAGCGAGTTCGAGGCCGTGCCGGTTCCCGGGGTGGGTCCTCGAGCCGCCAGCGCGCGTGGAGGATGGCGGCACGCAAAACGTCCGACCAGAGGAATCGAGTGACGGGTCGCCGGCGCGCGACGACTTATCGGTGCTACGGCCGCGATAAGTCGTCGCTGCGCGGGATCCCGCGCAGCGTTCGGCGCACGAGCTGTGCGGCGACGAAGATCAGCAGCAGCGCGAACGAGACCTCGAGCGTGCGCTGGGAGACTGCGTTCGCGGTCACGACCCCGACGGCGACGCCGATCGGCGAGAGCACCCCGATGAGGATCCCGTCGCGCATGCGGACGTTGCCGTACCGGCGCTGGCGCCAGGTGCCGGCGATCGCCACCGGGACGATTGCCAGCAGCGAGGTCGATTCGGCTGCCAGCTGCGACTCGCCGAGGAAGATCGTCAGCGCGGGGACGAAGAGGATCCCGCCGCCGACGCCGAGCAGCCCGGCGACCACCCCGCCCGCGTACCCGAGAGCCGCCGCGGCGATGTACTCCATCTAGATCAGCAACTCCACGGCGACGACGAGCAGTAGGGCGGCGAAGATCAGCGATACGGCCCGCTCGGGAACCTTCTGCTGCAGGGCGGCGCCGCTGATCACGCCGGCGACCGCCGGGATGCCGATCAAGAGCCCGTTGGTGACGTCGACGTTGCCCTGCGTGCCCTGAAGCCCGGCGGCGATCAGCGCGATCAGGGCGATCGCCGCGAGACTGGTCCCGGTTGCCTCGCGCTCGCCGTAGGCGAACCAGAAGATCAGCAATGGCACGATCACGGTGCCGCCGCCGACCCCGAAGAGCCCGCTGAAGGCGCCCGCGGCCGTAGCGACCACACCCAGCTTCACCAGTCTGCCGGCGGGCACCCGGCGATACTAAGAGACCGTGAACACCACACCTTCCTCCGAGCTCGCCGAGCTCGTCGGCCCGCTGCGCGATGCGGCTGCCGAGACCGCCGTTCTCTGCGACGTCGACGGCACCCTGGCGCCGATCGTCGAGGACCCCGCCGCGGCGGCCGTCCCGGAGTCGACGAGGGCCGCGTTGCGCGACGTCGCCGCCCGCTACGGCCTCGTCGCCTGCGTCACGGGCCGGCCGGCGCTCGAGGCCCGGCTCATCGTCGGGGTGGAGGAGATCGCGTATGCCGGAAATCACGGGCTCGAGATGCTCGAACCGCGCTCGAGCGCGGTCACGCTCGACCCCGCCGTCGGGGACCGGGCCCGCGCCGCTGCCGACTTCACCGGAAAACTCGCAGCGCTGGAGCTCGCGGAGCTCGGTCTCCGCGTCGAGGACAAGGGCCCGATCCAGGCGATCCACTGGCGCGGAGCCCCCAACGAGGACGAGGCGGAGAAGCGGGCCCGAGAGCTTGCGGCGGAGGCGGAGGAGGCCGAGCTGGTGCCGCGCTGGGGGCGCAAGGTGCTCGAGCTCCGTCCCACGCCGGGGGTCGACAAGGGAACTGTGGCGACGAGGCTAGTCGGCGAGGCGGAGTCGAAAGGGGCTCTCTTCGGCGGCGACGACCTCACCGATCTGGACGCGTTCGGCGCCCTGCGTGCGCTCCGCGAGCGCGGCCGGCTCGAGCGCGCCGTCTGTCTCGGCGTCGCCAGCGACGAGGCACCCGACCGCCTCTGGGATGAGAGCGACGCGATCGTCGCGGGCACCGAGGGCTTTGCCTGGGTCCTGAGGCTGCTCGCGGGCGGCGAGCGGCGGGAGACCTAGTGTTCTACTGCGACCTGCTTCGCGTGACGGTGTTGCTCGTCGCCGGCGTCGCCTCGGTCCTCGGCGCCGTCAGCGTCGTCGTCGCCAACAGCGACGGGGATACGACGGCGCTGATCGTCGCGGGCGCGTGGTGGCTCCTCGCCACACTCGCCGGCCTGTTTTTGGGGAGCACGTCGCGCGCGGCGGAGGCGGTCGGGCCGGTGCTCGCGGCGGCGCGGACCGCCACCAGCCTGCCGCCCGAGAGCCCGGGCCGGATCGCGATCCTGAGGCTGTGGCCGATCGCCGTCTTCGCGGTCGGCGGCGGGATCGCGGGTTGGATCTGGCCCCAGGTCGCCGCGATCGGAGCCGGCTTCGCGATCGGGATCGCGCTGCTGTGGCGCCGCCACGAGGCCGCTGTCGCCGCGATCGAGGACCGCGACGGCGTCCGCTTCTACGTCGAGGCGAGCTCCGCCTTCGAGCCCCTGAAGCTGATTCGGACCCCAGGGCTGTACCGCGACCGGGCGCCAAGCGCGAAGCCGCCGCCACCGCCGCCGGCCTGGAATACCGAACGTTCCGTTCGCCTCCTCGGCTTTGCCTCCGGGAGCGAACGGGTTAGGCGTTAGACGGGGAAATGCCGGCTCCCCGCGCGCGCGGCTGAACGCGATCCAGCCTCCGAGCGCGGTCGCGAGGGCGGCGATGCCGCCGAGGACGAGGCCGGCACGCGGACCCGCGACCTCGGCGAGCCAGCCCACCAGCGGGCCGCCGATCGGGGTCGAACCGAGGAAGACGACCGTGTAGAGCGCCATAACGCGCCCGCGCATCGCCGGCTCGGCCCCGAGCTGGAGGGTCGAGTTGATCCCGGCTGCGAAGGTGACGCTGGCGGCGCCGAGCGGGACGAAGGCGATCAGGGCGAGCGGCAGGGTCGGCGCCGCGGCGACGAGGAGCGCGGAGACGCCGAAGCCGGCGCCGGCGACGACGATCAGCCGGTCGCCAACCCGTCCGCGTGCTCCCGTGAACAGGGCCCCCGCGATCGAGCCGACGGCCATCGCGATCGCGAGCGCCGAGTAGGCGCCCGCGCCGCCGCCGAAGCTGAAGCGGGCGAGCAGGGGAAGGAGGACGTGGAAGTTGAACGCGAGCGTCCCGGCGACGGCCATCATCGCCAGGGGGATCCAGAGCGAGGGCTCCGAGCGCACGTAGCGAAGCGCGGCGCGAACGCCGCCGTCCTTGCCCGGGCGCGGGGCGGGGTCGAGCCGCTCCGGGTTGATCGAGTGCAGGGCGACGATCATCGCCGCGAAGGTCGTCGCGTTGAGCAGGAAACACGGGGCGACGCCGACGGTGGCGATGAGGATGCCGGCGCCGGCCGGCCCGACGATGCGGGCGGCGTGGATGAGGACGCTGTTGAGGCCGACCGCGTTCACGACCCGGTCGCCGCCGACGATCTCGATTACGAAGCTCTGACGGGTCGGGTTGTCGATCGAGTTGATCGAGCCGCGGACGAAGACGAGCGCGAAGACCATCCAGGGTTCGACGGACCCGCTCGCCGTCACGCCCCAGAGAAGGAGCGCCGGCACGGCCATCGCCGCCTGCGTGTAGATGAGCAGGCGGCGCTTTGGCAGCCGGTCGGCGAGCGCGCCACCCCAGGCGCCGAAGAGGAGGATCGGGAGGAACTGGAGCGCGGAGGTGACGCCGACGGCGACCCCGCTCCCGGTCAGCTCGAGGATCAGCCACATCTCGGCGACCATCTGCATCCAGTTGCCGCTCAGGGAGACGATCTGCCCGGCGAAGTAGCGCCGGTAGTTGGGGATCTCGAGTGAGCTGACGGAGCGGCGTAGGGCGGCGCTCAAGTGCGGCCCACGCCTTCGTCCTCATCCTCGAGCATCCGCTCGAGGATGGAGGCGGCGCGCTCGAGTGTCTCGAGCTCGTCCGGGTCTAGCTTGCGCAGGCGGCGGGCGATGTAGGCGTTCTTGCGCCCCCGGATCCGCTTCAGCAGGTCGCGGCCCTCTGCCGTCGTGCTCACGAGACAGGCGCGGCCGTCGTCCGGGTCCGGGGTGCGGTCGATCAGGCCGGCGGACTCGAGCGCGGCGATCGAGCGGGTGGCGGTCGGCCGCTTGATCCGCTCGCGCTCCGCGAGCTCGGAGGGCGTCAGCGGCCCGAAGTTGGAGATCGTGACCAGCGAGGCGGTCAGTGTCGGGCTCAGCTCGGGGGCCTCGGCGCCGAGCGCCTCCTGTCGCAGGCGGCGGGAGGTACGCACGATCGCGAACCTCAGCCTCGCAGCCAGGTCCGTTACCGATCGCGCTTTGGTTACCATCGCTAATTAGTTTAGCAAACTACTTGAACGCCGAGTGGCTCCCGCGCAGCGAATCCGCCCAGGTACGAGTACGTGACCCACCTCGGATCCCATCCAGCCTCACTCCGACCTCAGTGGCGGAGTCCTAACCGCGCTGGGCCCGTTTGCGCAACCCCTGGAATTTCGACCACGGTCTGGCGTTGGCAACCTCGGCCTTGGTCAGCCATCCGCGCCGCGCCGTTGCGATCCCGTACTCGATGTTGACGAGGGTGTCGACGCCGTGGGCGTCGGTGTTGATGCAGATCTTCACCCCGGCGTCGGCGGCGAGCCGGGCGTGCTGTTCGGAGAGGTCGCGACGGTTCGGATTGCCGTTGATCTCGAGCATCGTGCCGTTCGCGGCCGCGGCCGCGGCGACCTGCTCGACGTCGATGTCGTAGGGCTCGCGGCGTCCGATCATGCGCCCGGTCAGGTGCCCGATGCAGTCGACCAGCGGGTTCTCGATCGCGGTGATCACTCGCTCGGTCATCTTCTTCTCCGAGATCCGAAACGAGGTGTGGACGCTTGCGATCACCCAGTCGAGCCGCTCGAGCACCTCGTCGTCGTAGTCGAGCGACCCGTCGGGCATGATGTTGACCTCGGAGCCGGCGAGGAGGCGGAAGCGCTTGCCGCCCTCGGCCTCGTTCCAGGCGGCGATCTCCCCGACCCGCTCGAGCAGTGCGTCGGCGGTGACGTGGTTGCCGAAGCCGTGGCTCGCCGAGTGGTCCGTGATCGCCAGGTAGCCGTAGCCACGCGCTTTCGCGCCGGCCGCCATCTCCTCGAGCGAGTTGCGCCCGTCCGACAGCGTCGTGTGGCAGTGGAGGTCGCCGCGGATGTCGCCGACCTCGACCAACTCGGGCAGCTCGCCGGCGGCGGCGGCCGCGATCTCGCCTCTGCCCTCGCGCAGCTCCGGCTCGATGTAGGCGAGGCCAAGCCTGCTCGTAGACCTCTTCCTCGGTCGCGAAGCGGGCGCTCTTGCCGCTCTCGGTCTCGAGGATCCCGTGCTCGGAGACGGAGAGTCCCGCCTTGACGGCGCGCTCGCGCAGCTCGACGTTGTGCTTCGCCGAGCCGGTGAAGTGCTGGAGCAGGTTGCCGTAGGCGTCCGGAGCGACGATCCGCAGGTCGACCGAGATCCCGTTGTGGGTCATGATCCGCGTCCCGGACTCGCCCGCGCTGCCGGACGTCGCCGCGAGGGGGTGCTCGGTCAGCGCCTTCGCCAGCGCCGCGGGGTCGGTCGCCGTCGCGATCAGGTCGATGTCCTTGCACGTCTCCGCGCGGCGCCGGGCCGAGCCGGCGACGGTGACCGCCTCGCAGGCCGGGTGTTCGCGAAGCGAGTCGGCGAGCTCGATCGCGATCGGCAGCGCCTCGGAGAGCAGCACCCGCTCCGCGGGCCCCTCGTCGCCGAGCTTGGCGAGCGCGGCGATCACGTTCTCCTCGACCTTCGGGCCGAGCCCCTTGACCGTGCGGATGCGCTCGGTCTCGGCCGCCTCGCGCAGCTCCTCGAGGTTGGTGACGTCGAGCTCGTCGAAGAGGCGGCGCGCGGTCTTCGCCCCGACGCCCGGGATCCGCGTCACCTCGACCAGCGTCGCAGGGAACTTCTGCTTCAGCTTCGTCGCCGCCGGAATCTCGCCCTCCTCGAGGAGGGCGACGATCTTCGTCTGCAGCGTGTCGCCGATGCCCGGCAGCTCGGTCGCCTTGCCCGCCTTCGCCATCTCCGCGATCGAGACCGGGCTCTGGCGGATCACCCGGGCCGCCTCCTTGTAGGCGAGGACGCGGTAGCGGATCGCCCCGTCGAGCTCATAGAGCGTCGCCAGCTCGGTCATTGCCTCTGCGATCTCGGCGTTGCGCATGCTCCCGACTCTAGAGTCCCGCGACCTGAGCCTGCCTGCCGAAACCTGGCTCGTCCTCCCGACCTACGAGGAGGCCGAGAACGTCGAGCCGATCGTCGTCGCGGCGCGGGACCATCTGCCGTCTCCGCGCCGGATCCTGATCGTGGACGACGACTCTCCCGACGGCACGGGGCAGATCGCCGACGAGCTCGCCGGCCGCTTTGACGACGTCCAGGTTCTGCATCGACGGGAGAAGGCGGGCCTCGGCCCGGCCTACGTCGCGGGCTTCGGCGCCGCGCTCGAGGGCGGGGCCGGCCTGATCTGCCAGATGGACGCCGACTTCTCGCACGACCCGGCCGACCTTCCGCGCCTGATCGACGCTACCCGGGACGCCGACCTCGCGATCGGCTCGCGCTACGTCGCCGGCGGCGGAATCGAGCATTGGGGCCCGACCCGGCGGCTGATCAGCCTCGGGGGAAGCACCTACGCCCGCCTCCTGCTCGGCGTCGGCGTTCGTGACCTCACCGGTGGCTTCAAGGTCTTTCGCCGCGAGGTGCTCGAGGCGATCGGCCTCGAGTCGATCGCCTCGCTCGGCTACGCCTTCCAGGTCGAGACGACGTACCGTGCGATCGAAGCCGGATTTCGGGTAGTGGAAGTGCCGATCATGTTTCACGACCGGCGCGTCGGCGAGTCGAAGATGAGCGGCAGGATCGTGCTCGAGGCTGCGCGGCGAGTGCCGGAGATGCGCTGGCGCAACAATTGATGCCCTCCCTATACTTCATTTTGTAAAGCACGACCGAACGGCAACCGCCACGGCGGTCCGGCCGATGAGATAGAACGAGACGCTCATCCACTGAGAGCGCGACAGGAGACGACAGTGACAGGCAACCTCCCCGACGTGACCGACGGCAACTTCCAGGCCGAGGTGCTGGAGTCAGACCAGCCGGTCCTGGTCGACTTCTGGGCGCCTTGGTGCGGGCCGTGCCGCGTCGTCCACCCGATCCTCGAAGAGATCGCCGCCGAACGCTCCGAGGAGCTGCGGATCGTCAGCCTCAATGTCGACGACAACCAGCAGACCGCCGCCCGCTACGAGGTCCTATCGATCCCGACGATGATCCTCTTCCGCGACGGGGCGGAGGCGAAGCGTGTCGTCGGAGCGCTGCCGAAGCGTCGGCTCGAAGCCGAGCTGGACCCCGCCCTCGTCTAGCAAGAGGCCCACTAGATCCCCTGTAGCGTCTCGTCCGTAGGAAAGAACAGGGGCCCACCGGGAGATGGAGGAAAGATGAAGCTGAAGATCGCACTCGCAACGCTGGCAGGACTGGCTCTGGCCGGCGCGTTACTGGTTCCGAGCACCGGCACCGCCAAGAGCGGCTCGACGACGGTCAAGGTCGGCGACGACTTCTTCTCGCCGGACAAGGAGACGGTCTCCTCCGGGTCGACGGTCAAGTTCAAGTGGGTCGGTAGCAACGATCACAATGTGACCAAGAGCAGCGGACCGGGCAAGGCCTTCGCCAGTGACACGACGAACTCGAAGGGCGTCAACTACGAGCGCAAGTTCAAGAAGGACGGGACGTACGAGCTCGTCTGCACCATCCATGCCGGGATGGACATGAAGCTGAAGGTGAAGTAGCGCGGGCTGTTCAACGGGCCCGCTCGATCCCGACGGCCAGCGTCTGGCCGCCGATCGCGACGGTCGTTCCCTGCGCTGCGCCGTCGTAGGCAACGGCCGTCGCCAGCGTCTCCCCGGCGACGTACTCCTCGTGCGCCCGCGCCGCGGCGAGTAGTTCTTCGTCGCCGTCGAGGGTGAGCGTGATCCGGTCGCTGACCTCGAGACCAGCCTGCTTGCGCGCGTTCTGGACCGCGTGCACGATCTCGCGGGCGAGACCTTCGCGGCGTAGGGCCTGGTCGAGATCGAGCGCCAGGGCGACGGCGCGGCCGGCCTCCGCCTCGACCTCGTATCCCTCGAGTGGCTTCAGCACCAGGCTCAGGTCGGCGGGCTCGAGCGTGTGCTCGTGGCCCTCGACGTTGATGCCGAGCGCTCGCTCGCCGCGGACGGCCTCGGCCGCGTGGGCCGGGTCCAGTGCCGCGACGGCGCCCGCAACCTGCGGCATCTGCTTGCCGAACCGGGGACCGAGGGTGCGGTAGTTCGGCTTCACCTCGTAGGAGACGAGCTCGCCCTCCTCGGAGACGAACTCGAGCTCCTTCACGTTCAGCTCCGCGCGCACCAGCTCCCCGAGTCGCTCGATCTCGCGCCGCTCGAGCGGACTGGCCACGATCACCGCCTTGCGGAGCGGCTGGCGCGTCTTCACCTTCGCTTGCGCTCGCGCGGCGCGGCCGAGCTCGATCGCCCGCATCGCCGCCTCGACGCCGGCCTCGAGTTCCCCGTCCTCCAGGGAAGCATCAGCGTCCGGGTAGTCGGCGAGGTGGACCGAGTCGCCGTCGCCGGTCAGGTTCGAGTAGATCTCGTCGGCGAGGAACGGGGTGAAGGGGGCGAGCAGCTTCGCGACCTCGACCAAGCACTGGCCCAGAGTGGCGAAGGCGGCCGCGTCGCCGTCCCAGAACCGCCGGCGGTTGAGCCGCACGTACCAGTTCGAGAGCTCGTCGACATAGTCGGCGATCACCCGCCCGGCGGTCGTGCAGTCGAAGTCCTCCATGCGCTCGTTGACGGTCCGCACGACGCCCTGCAGCCGGCTCAGGACCCAGCGATCGAGATCATTTCCTGGAGCCGAGCGGCGACTCGCAAGCGCCGAGTCGGGCCCGACGCCCTCGGCATTGGCGTAAAGAACGAAGAACGAGTAGGTGTTCCAGAGCGTGAGCAGGAACTGGCGCAACGGACTCACCGACCGCCTCGGCGGAGAAGCGGTAGCCCGCCCAGGGCTGCTGCGAGCTGAGGTAGTACCAGCGGAAGGCGTCAGCGCCGTGGGTGCCGATCACCTCCCAGGGGTCGACCACGTTCCCGCGGCTGGTCGACATCTTCTGCCCCTCCGCATCGGAGATCAGGCCGAGGCAGACGCAGTTCTTATAGCTGGAGCGGTCGAAGAGCAGCGTTGACTCGGCGAGCAGCGAGTAGAACCAGCCGCGCGTCTGATCCTGTGCCTCGCAGATGTAGTCGGCCGGAAAGCGCTCCTCGAACAGCTCCTCCCCCTCGAACGGGTAGTGGAACTGCGCGAACGGCATCGCACCCGAGTCGTACCAGGTGTCGATCACCTCGGGAACGCGTCGCATCGTCCCGCCGCAGCCCGAGCATTCGAGCGCGACGTCGTCGATGAACGGGCGGTGCAGGTCGTCCGGCACCTCGCCCCCGCGCTCGCGCAGGTCGGCGACCGAGCCGGCGAAGAAGACCTCCTCGCACTCGGGCGACTCGCAGTTCCATACGGGGAGCGGCGTGCCCCAGTAGCGCTCGCGCGAGAGCGCCCAATCGACGTTGCCCTCGAGCCAGTTGCCGAAGCGCCCATGCTTGACGTGGTCGGGGCGCCAGCCGATCTGCTCGTTCTCGGCGAGCATCCGCTCGCGGACGTCCGTCGTGCGGATGTACCAGTTCGACTTCGCGTAGTAGAGGAGCGGAGTCCCGCAGCGCCAGCAGTGGGGGTAGGCGTGCTCGTAGGCCTCGGCGCGGAGGAGGCGCCCCTTCGCCTCGAGCGCGGCGACGATCTCGTGGTTGTGCTCGAAGACGAGCTTGCCCTGGAAGTCCGGGACTCGCTCGTCGTAGGTGCCGTCGGCGCGGACGGGGTTTTGCAGCGTCATCCCGTACTGCTCGCCGAGGCGGAAGTCGTCCTCGCCGAAAGCGAGCGCCGTGTGCACGAGCCCCGTGCCGTCGTCGGTCGTGACGAAATCGCCGATGAGGACGGAATGGCCGAGCGGGCCGAAGTCCTCGCCCTTGATGAAGTCGAACGGGGCCTCGTAGCGGACGCCCTCGAGCGCCTTGCCCGGGAGGTGCGCAAGGAATTCAAACGTTCCGCCCGCCTCCTCGGCTTCGCCTCCGGGGGCGGCCGGGTCAGCCGCCGCCCCTCCGAAAACGCGCTCGACGAGGCTCTTTGCGACGACGTAGACCTCGCCGTCGTAGCGCACACGGACGTACTCGATCTCGGGTCCTGCCGCGACCGCCGCGTGCGAGATCAGCGTCCAGGGCGTGGTGGTCCAGACGAGGAGGTTGTCCCCCGGCTGGATGGGGCTCTCGGGGATCGCGTCCGGCGGCGGGACCTCTGTCACCGGGAGCTTCACGTAGACCGACGGGTCGACGACATCCTTGTAGCCCTGCGCGACCTCGTGCGAGGACAACGCGGTGCCGTCGCGCGGGCAGTAGGGGACCACCTTGTGCGCCTCATACAGGCGTCCCGCGTCCCAGAGCTGACGCAGCGACCACCAGACCGACTCGATGTAGTCGTCGGTCATCGTCACGTACGGGTGCTCGAGGTCGATCCAGTGGCCGATTCGCTCCGTGAGCCGGTCCCAGTCCTCGACGTAGCGGAGGACCGATTCGCGGCAATGGGCGTTGAACTCGGCGATCCCGTACTCCTCGATCTGGCCCTTGGCCGTGATCCCGAGCTCCTTCTCGACCTCGAGCTCGACCGGGAGCCCGTGACAGTCCCAGCCGGCCTTGCGCGGGACGTAGTGGCCGCGCATCGCCTTGTAGCGCGGGTACACGTCCTTGAAGGAGCGGGCGAGCACGTGATGGGAGCCGGGCTTGCCGTTCGCGGTAGGAGGTCCGTCGTAGAAGCCCCAGACGGGCGCCCCCGCGTCCCGGCGCTGAGCCAGCTGGCGGGCGAAGGTGTCGTCTTCGCGCCAGCGCTCGAGGACGCGCTCTTCGAGCGCGGGGAAGGACTGCTTCGGATCTACCGCGCGAAAGGCCGCCACGAGCCGGGGATTGTAGGAGCGGCGCGCTTGACCTCCAACGCTGACGCCCGCGAAGTGTCGCCCCGCGCCCCTAGCGCTCGGCGGCAGCGGCGCGCGCCCGCTCCTCGGTCTCGAAGAAGCGCCAGTAGCGGATCAGTCCCGACTGCGGGTTGCGCTCGAGTACGCCGAAGGCCTCCGTCTCGATCTCGATCGAGCTGTTGCGGCCGCGCAGGCGGATCGAGAACTTGATCATCGCGACCGTGTGGGAGACCGTCTCGACCTTTCGCAGGGAGGGCCGGTAGCTGGCCCACGCATCCTCGATTCCCTCGAGCCAGCGCCGCACGCCGTCGTGGCCGCGGTAGGTCCCGCCATCGACCGCCGCGAGGAGCGGGACGAACTCCGAGTCGGGATCGATGTAGGCGAGGAAGCCGTCGAGGTCGTGGGCGGCCAGGCTCGCCGCCGCGGCCACGGCCATCGCCTCCAGATCCGACCCCTGCTCGTTCACCAGACCACGAGTATGTCGTCCGGGTCGCCCGGGTTGACGTAGACGGGCAGCTCGAGCCCCGGTTCCATCAGGTGGGCGGCGAAGCTCGAGATGATCATCCGCCGCTTCACCCGGCGCGGCGACATCCCCGGCACGTCGAGGTCGAGCTCGAGCGTCATCAGCGGCTGCTCGTTGATCAGCGCGCCTGAGCTTGCCGAGACCAGCGTGCCTCGCCCGCGAACGCCCGTCTTCCACAGCCACTCCTCGTGCTCGCCCCTGCGCTTCTGCTTGTAGGCATAGATTCCGAGCCCCGTCGCGACGACCATCCAGATCGGCCCGATCAGCATCGGGGACGGGAGCACGGTGAACTCGGCGATCGTGAAGGCGAGCCCGCCGAGAAAGAAGAAGGCGACCAGGAAGTAGCCGGTGCGGTTGATCTGCATCTGGCTAGCCGCGCCTCACTCGTGCGATTCCTCGTGGATCCGCTTCGCGACCATGGCGCTCGAGTCCCACAGCGCCTCGAGTCCGGCGAGGTTCGGATCGCCCTCTTCGACAGAGCAGAGCAGCGAGCCGTAGGCGAGCTCGAATGAGAAGTCGCCCGGCGTCTGCGTGCCGATCCAGTCGATGAACGTGGGGGAGAAGAGCTGGCGCGTCCAGTTCGGGTCCTGAAACGGACTGGTGGTCACCTCGAAGCGCTCGTTGAGCGCCTCGCTCTCGGTCCACTGGCGGGTGTTCCGCACCTCGAAGCCGTAGTGGGTGTCGGCGGTGATCCGCCCGCGGCGCTCGCACATGAGCCGGGGCACGAACGGCTGCGAGGCGGGTATGCGGGTGAAGACGACGTTGTAGGCGAAGCGGCCGTAGCGGTAGCGGGCGATCATCCCGCTCAGGGCGTCGGTGAGCTCGCCCTCGAGGGCGTGGTCGAAGCCACCGCCCTTGGTCAAGAGCGGCGTCACCGCGCCCGGGAATTCGGACACGGCCGCGCTCAGGCCGCGACTCGACGCGAGCGCCGTGTAGCTGTCGTCGAGCCCCACCGACGCCAGCCTATGAGAGCCGGGATGGCGGCGGCGAGCGGGTAGCCTGAGCACGAAGACTGAATGAGGGAAAGGACAGGATGAGCGTCGACGTCGAAGACAAGCTTTGGGGCGGGGAGACGGACAAGGCGGTCGGGAACTTCCCGGTCTCCGGCCAGCCGATACCGCCGCCTGTGATCCACTGGCTCGGCCGCCTCAAGGCCGCCGCGGCGCGTGTGAACGCAGAGCTCGGCAAGCTCGACGCCGACGTGGCCGAGCGGATCGCCACCGCCGGTGACGCGGTCGGCTCCGGTGAGCACGACGACCAGTTCCCGGTCGACGTTTTCCAGACCGGCTCCGGCACGTCGTCGAACATGAACGCGAACGAGGTGATCGCGAACCTCGCGGGCGACGGGGCGCACCCCAACGACCACGTCAACATGGGCCAGTCCTCGAACGACGTCTTCCCCTCCGCGGTTCACCTCGCGGCGCTCGGCGAGACGACGTCGGATCTGCTCCCGGCGCTCGACGGTCTCGCCGAGACGCTCGCGCGCAAGGCGGACGAGTTCGCGGATCACGTCAAGTCCGGCCGCACCCACCTGATGGACGCCGTCCCGGTGACGCTGGGCCAGGAGTTCGCCGGCTTCGCCGCGCAGATCCGGCTCGGCGAGGCCCGCGTTCGCGGGACCCTCGAGCGCGTGGGCCAGATCCCGCTCGGCGGCACGGCGACCGGTACCGGGATCAACACGCACAGCGAGTTCGCTTCCGGCGTGCGCCGGCTCCTCGCCGGGGACTCCGGCCTCGAGATCTCCGCGCCCGAGGATCGGTTCGAGGCCCAAGCCAACCGCGACGCCCTGGTCGAGCTTTCCGGCGCGCTCAAGGTCGTCGCCGTATCGATGATCAAGATCGCCGGCGACCTCGCGCTGATGGGGTCGGGCCCGCGAGCCGGGCTCGCGGAGATCCGCCTCCCCGAGCTTCAGAAGGGCTCGTCGATCATGCCGGGCAAGGTCAACCCGGTGATCCCGGAGGTCGTGATCCAGGTCGGCGACCAGGTGATCGGCAACGACGCGGCGATCACGATCGCCGGGACGCAGGGCCAGTTCGAGCTCAACGTCCGCGTGCCGCTGCTCGCCCGCAACCTCCTCGACTCGATCAAGCTGCTCGCCGCCGCGGCGCGGCTGCTCGACGAGAAGTGCGTGAGCGGGATCGAGGCGAACGAGGAGATGCTCGACCGCCATGCCGAGTCGACGCTGCAGGTGGCGACGGCGCTCAACCCGCACATCGGCTACGACAACGCGGCGGAGATCGTCAAGGAGGCTGCCGCCAGCGGACGGACGGTGCGCGAGGTCGCGCTCGAGAAGGGCGTCGATGAGGCGACCCTCGACGAGGCGCTCGATTTCGCCAAGATGGCGCGCCCGCACGAGTGAGCGACGGGCTCGCCGAGCGGCGGACGGCGTTCATCACGCACTGGTTCGAGCGCCTTCCACGTGACCTGCGCGCGATGCTCCGCGATGACGAGCTCGTCGAGGAGCTCTCACAGGACCTCCGGCCGCAACTCGCCGAGGGCTTTCACATCCTTCTCCGCGGCGATGAGGCGAGCGGCTTCAGTGAGCGCTACGAGGGCTGGGAGGGTTTCATCTCCGGCTGGCGGGAGTGGACCGAGCCCTACGCAACATACGAGTACGAGTTGCACGAGGTTGAGCAGCTGGGCGACATAAGCTTGGTCGGCGGCCGCCAGCTGGCCACCCTGGCCGGGGGCGGCGAGCCGATCGACTCACCGGCTGTCTGCGCGCTGTGGGTCTGGGACGGCGAGCTGATCGAGCGGATCGAGTTCCACCTGGACGGTGAGTTCGCCCATCGGCTGGCGCGTGAGGCCTCGAGTGACGGTTCGTTGCTGACTTAGTCCGAACCTGGGTCGTGGACGAGCCTCATCTCCCGCGCAAGAGATTCACTGGCATACGGTCCGTCGCCTTCGAGTTCACCGAGGACCGTCTCGACGATCTCCGGCGACTTGTTCTGGCTCATTTTCCGCTTCGCCACGATTCGCGTCGGCACAAGCCGAAGACCGACGGTCCCGCGGCTATCGCGGCGGGCATCGGCGGCGACCTCGGGTGTGGCGTCCAGCGGACGCGGATCGGCGACGCGTTGCTCGAAGTGAGCGACGAGCCGCGTCAGGACCTCGAAGTTCTCCTCGGGCTCGAGCACCTCGGGTACCCCGGATAGGTGCGCGACGATGAAGTTCCAGGTCGGCACCTCGATGTGATCGCCGTACCAGCTCGATGAGATGTACCCGTGCGGCCCCTGGACGATGACGAGGAGCTCGTGCTCGCCGAGCTCGTGCACCTTCTCATCAGGCCGGCCGACGTGGGTCAGGATCGACAACTCCTCGCGGTCCTCCTCGAGCAGGATCGGATAGTGCGATGCGACCAGTCCGCTCGACGAGTTCGAGGCGAGGACCGCCCACGGGTTCTCGCGGATCAGTCGCCTGATCTCGGTTTCGTCGGTGAGCTCGTAATAGGGGTTCTTACGCACGATCGCTTCGAGTATCGCGCCACGCCGCCGTGGCTGTCGGGCGTAACGTAGGTGGTCGCCGATCGACGTATCGATAGGCACGAGATGAGGAGAACGAATCGATGACTGAGTCCACGCGAACCGAGAAGGCAACGTTTGGCGCCGGCTGCTTCTGGCAGGTCGAGGAGAACTTTCGCGCGATCGACGGCGTCGTCGACGCCCTCGTCGGCTATGAGGGCGGGCACGTTGACAACCCGACCTACGAGCAGGTCTGCGGCGGCGACACCGGCCACGTCGAGGTGACCGAGGTCGAGTTCGACCCCGCGCGGGTCAGCTACGAGGACATCGTCCGCAAGTACTTCGAGATCCACGATCCGACCCAGCTCAACCGGCAGGGCCCGGATGTCGGCTTCCAGTACCGCTCGGTGATCTTCACCCACTCCGATGAGCAGGCTGAGACCGCCCGACGGGTGCTCGACGAGGAGCAGAAGCGGTTCCGCTCCCCGATCGTGACCGAGATCGAGGAGGCCAAGCCGTTCTGGCGTGCCGAGGAGTACCACCAGTGCTATCTCCAGAAGCGCCGCGAGAGCCCCGGCATCCTCTCGAGCCTGTTCGGCCGCTGAGAGCGACCGCCCTAACCGTCGCCGCCATCCTAGCCCTCGCCGGCTGTGGGGGCGACGACGACGAGGATTCGGCCTCCGACCCGGTCGCGACCTCCGAGCTGACGATCACCGTCGATCCGGACGGCCCGGGTGGAGGGGACGCGCTCGAGGCCGAGATCTCCTGCCCGGGTGCGAACGCGCCGCCGAGCGCGTGCGAGGCGCTCGACGGGCTCCCCGCCAATGCCGCTGCACCCGTGCCGGCCAGCCAGCCCTGCACTGAGATCTACGGCGGACCGGACGTCGTCACGATCACGGGCACGCTCGCGGGCGAGGAGATCGACACGGAGCTCACCCGCGAAAACGGGTGCGAGATCGAGCGCTTCGAGCGCTTCGGGGAGCTGATCGCAGCGCTCTTCCCGGACTACGAGCCGGGGGCGTCGCTGGCGCCGTAGGACCAGTGCGAGCCACGACCTGATGTCACTTCACGGCGGTTTCGCTGCAGGCGCGCCGACCGCCGGCTAACGCATCACATTTCATCGTCATCTGCCGCTCGACGAAAGCTGCGCTTCGGACGACGAGTAGCCTTCTCGTGCCCGGGGCGCGGAGGCCCCGAAAACCGCAAAGGCCCGCCGGAAGCGGGCCTTGTGGCTGCGGCCGGGGAGCTACCCCGGACCCAACTGCCACTCGAACCAAAGTGTACGTCGGCGGGCGGGCTATGCCACGACGCCGCCCCCGACAGCCGGCGGAGCGCGAGGGACTCGAACCCCAACCGAGCGCTAACTCGATCGCACCAAGTGGCAGTTGGGCGCGACGCCTTGTCGCTTCACGCTCCGCACACCGCAGCCTGAAGCCGCGGGTGCCACGCGTGGCGCATAGTCGTCAGGGCATTGCGCCGGAAAAGAGACGTTTGTCGTCCAGAGTGCACCGTTTCGCGAGCGTCACCAGTCGAGCGCAGCGAGGGAGTACTCAACGGTGGATTAGTCAACCAGGGGTTGACAAATTGACCGCTCGGCGTGGTGGGCGCCGCCACTGAGGGTGCTTCTCCCCATGCAGAGCGAGCGTTCGCGGGCTGGCGGCGCTACGGCTGGTAGGGCGGCGCGACTCCCCAGCCCCACTTCGGCACCGGAGCCTGCTCGGCCACCTCGGCGTCCGACTGAGAGTTCGCCAGCGCGAGCCTCGTCCCCCACTCGACGTACCCCACGAAGGCGGCGCGGAACTCGGGGTCGTCCGGGAGGCCGGCGTCGTCGGCAGCGTGGCTCATCAGGGTTGCGAAGCGGAAGCGCATCTCCGGCGTGATCCCGAGGTCCCGGTGGTGGGCGAGCATGTTCTCGTAGCCGCCGTGATCGTCGGTGTAGCGAGGCGGGCCGCCGAACACCTCGCACCACCACGCTGTCAGGTGCGCCCGGTGGTCCTCGTGCACGCCGCCGGGGAACAGTGGCGAGAGGAGTTCATCGCGCTCGACGCGGTCGTAGAACGCGTCGATCAGGCCGCGGAAGGCGGACTCGCCGCCGGCCCACTCGAAGAGCGTCGGTGTCCCACTGTCGTCCGCGGCGGCCATGGGATCACCCTAGCCAGGCGGCTTGCTCGCCCGGCCATGGCGCGCGGACTACCGCTTCAGCAGCGTGATCGTCTTGCTCTTCGTCTTGGGGCGACCGCAGTCCGGAGCGAATCTGACCTTGGCCGTGACCTGCGTCTTGCCCGTCTCGTTCAGCTTCTTGAGCGCCCGGCCCCGCGCCTTCACCAACAGGTTCAGCTTGCCCGCCTCCTTGGGCTGTTTGCCCTGACCCACGACTTCGCTCGTCTTCTTGAGCTTGAGCTTGCCGGAGAACGGCACCTTGACCGCCAGCTTCGCCGAACCGCGCTTCTTGTCCACCTTCGCCCCGCGGAGCTTCAGCTTGTTGGAGACCGGCGTTGCCACCGCGGACAGGCAGGCCGCGGCCTCGACGGAACCGACGTCGGTGTTGTCCGATCCGCCTGCCGTGCGCACGCCCGGCAGGTGAACCGTGCGTTGGCTCCCCCGCTGATCCTGGGCGAGGCCGTTCGCGATCCCGGCGTCGAGCGCCGGGCTGTCTCCGTAGGGCTCGTGCGTGTACGTGGCCCCGCCGTTGTCGTAGAGCGGGCCGAGAGAAGGGTCCTCGCCGACGATATTGGAGCCGGCGGGGTCGCCGGTCATGGTGGCGAGGTAGGGCCTCTCCCCGATCAGGTTGAAGCCCGCTTGGAAGTAGCTGTAGCCGCCGCCCCCGCCGCCGAGGTCGGGGTCCGCGGCCGCCGCGTTGTCGGCCACGATCGTGCTCGACAACACCATCGTGTCGCCCGCTTTGCCTCCGGCGCAGGCTGCCCGCGGCGGGCGGAGCGGGGCGGGGTCCACGACACAATCGCCCCCGTACTGATAGATGCCGCCGCCGCCGTAGAGCAGCGAGCCGGCCTCGTTGCCGACGACCGTCGAGTTCCGGACCGTGACCGGGGTGTCGTACGCGTTGTACACCGAGGCGCCGCCGCCGCTCCGACCGGCGACGTTCCCCGAGATCGTGACGTTCTGTAGGAGCGTCTGGCCGGTGGGCCCGGCGATCAAGACCCCGCCACCGTCGCGTCGCACGGCACGATTGCCGGAGAGCGTGCTGTCGCTGATCGTCACCGGGGCGGCATTCGCTCCGTAGCCGACTGCCAGGCCGCCGCCGCTTCGATTGGCGTCGTTGCCCGAGATGGTCGTCCGCGCAACGGTCACTGCCCCGCTCGCACCCAGGTAGGCGGCGCCGCCGTCGGAGCGAGCGTAGTTGGAGAAGAGCGAGCTGTCGGCGATCTCGACCGAGGCCGACCCGGCGGCCGGGTCCCCGTACACGTAGACGCCGCCGCCGTAGCCCAGCGACTCGTTTCCGCCCACGCTGGTTCGGCGCATGCTCAGCGGGCTGTTGGCTGCGGCGATGCCGCCGCCGGAGGAGTCGGCCGTGTTGTAGGCGAACTTGCTGTCGGCGATATCGACCGTGGAGCCGCCCGCGTAGACGCCGCCGCCGTAGCCTTCCGAGCTGTTGGAGTCAACGCGTGCCTCGGCGAGCGAGAGTGCCGAGTTCGAGGCGTAGACGGCGCCGCCCGCCGCTGCCGCGGCGTTGCCGTTCATCCTCGAGCGCGTGATCGCAACCGTGGAGCCCGCTGCGTAGACGCCGCCCCCGTAGCCGTCGGTGCTGTTGTCGAGCACACGGGTATCAACGAGGCTGAGCGACGAGTCCAGGCTGTAGATGCCGCCGCCCGCCGCGGTCGCGGAGTTACCGGTGATCGTCGAGCGGGTGATCTGCAAGGCCGCCTCGGCGCTGTAGATCGCCCCTCCGTAATCGGCGTAGCCATCTTCGAGCGTCAGGTCCGCGATCGCGACCCCACGGTTGTTTGCGGGCATCCCGTAGAGGCTGAGGATGCGATCGGAACCCTCGGCATCGAGGGTCACCTGCTGGGCGCCGGGCCCGGCGATCCCGACCCCGTCGGTGACGGCGATCGCGCTGTTCAGCGTCACGTCGCCGCTCAGGGTCGACTGGAATACGACCTGGTCGAGACCGGGGTTTGTGTTCGCCTGGAGGACGGCGCGGCGAAGGCTTCCGGGGCCAGCGTTGTCGAGGTTTGAGACCGTGAACGTGTCGGCCTCCGCGCCGGGCGCGAGCACCGCCGCCCCGATCGTGGCCGCACCCATCGCGCCCGCCGACTTTCGCCGTCGCTCCCGTTTGAGGCGACGCTCGCCCTCCGCACGTCTTGCCCGTTCGGCCATCGCGATCCTCTCTCGGCCTTCTTCCGCCCACCCTATACCGCGGATGGCTCGTCTCGGAAGTGCGACCTCGTCCAAATTGGTGGACCCGCGTACTCCGTTCAGGCGCGTTCGAAGAGCTCGGCCTGCGGCACGCGATAGGTCAGGTTGACGACATCGCTGCCGTGCTCGGCGATCTCGGGGAAGCGGAGCCCGGGCAGCAGGGCGACGTCGAAGATCTCTTGCACGACGTCCTCGAACTGCAGGAAGCCGATGATCCTGGCGGTGTCGAGGTCGACGATCCAGACGCCGCAACGGCGTTCCTCCAGGCGTCCGGTCAGCGGCAGCCCGCCGAAGGTCGTCGCCTCGCGCACCTGCGAGAGCCCGACGAATGCAAGCGAGCCCGCGAGCGCCAGCCCACGCGTGAAGCCCGGCAGCGCGACGACGGTCTCGACGGCGCCGGTCTGGAGGTCGACGGTCGCCAGGCTGCCCTCGCCCGACTCGAGCAGCCAAAGCCGGTCGCGATGCCAACGGGGGGAGTGCGGCATCGAGAGCCCCCCGGTGATCGTCTCCGACGACTCGACGTCGATCAGGATCCCGCCGTTCGCCTTCTTGGCTCGCCAGCCGCCGGCGACGTCGCTCTCGCCCAGCGCGGTGACGAAGCGGACCCTCCCGTCTTCGACGGCGAGCCCGTTGAGATGGCAGCGGTCCTCCGGCGCCAGCGAACTGATGAAGCTCGGGCTCCAGCGTGGGACGAAGCTGTGCTCGTCATCGAAGGTGACGAGGCAGGAGAAGCGCGTGGCGACGGCCCAGAGCTCACCGTCGGCGTAGGCGAGATCGTGCACGCTGATGTCGCCGGTGTTGTGGCTTCGGCGCGGGATCAGGCAGGCATCGTGCGCGATCGGCGCCGGCTCGAGCTTCTCGCACACGTCGGGCACGTTGCGGTACTCCCAGATTTGCGATCTCGTGCCCACCGCGAGCCTCGCGCCGTCCCAGCTGATGCCCATCGGGTTCTCGAAGCCGCGGAAGTGGGTGTTGAGACCGCCGCCGACGTTGCGGGCGCAGATCAGGCGGCCCGTCTGGTAGGTGCTGATCAGCAGCGAGCTGTCGATCGCGTCGAGGACCTGCGCGAAGGTCTGGGTGCTGACGCTGCGCAGCGGCGAGTCGGCCGGCGCCGTGCTCCCATCAGCGGCGGGCTGAGCCGGGGGCGGTCGCCCGATGTCCTGGTCGCGCGCCGGATCGCGGCCCGTGAGCAGGTCGCGCGCCCGCGCCGCGATGGGTTCGGTCTTCTCGAGTACGGGTGTCAGCGCCTCCTCGTGCCTGCGCCATTTCTCGCGAGCCGGAGGAGTCATGGTTGTGGAGGCGAGCGGGAGTGGCGTCGGCGGCGGGTCGAGTTCGATCTCCGCAAACTCGCTCACCTCGGCGAGCACGGCGGCGGGGTCCTCGGTCAGGCCGGCGTAGTCGACGGCGTGGACCCGCTCGGGGCCCAGCTGCTCGAGGTCGTCGAGAAGCGTGTTCTGCACCTTCGACCACTGGTCGGCGACGATCTCGGGCAAGTCCGCACCGCGCAGCTTGCGCCACTCGGGCGTCAGCGCCAGCGACCACGGCGCGCCGTCCCACTCCGGCAGGTGCGGGTAGGTCACGAACCGGCCCGACTCCCATGCCTCGATCATGCTGCTCAGGGTCTCGCGGGGCTCTCGATAGATGTAGACGAACAGCGACCTCGGAAAGATCGCGTTCAGGAACGGGATCCGTAGCGCGTTCTTCGGTGTCTTCTCGAGCATCCGGACCCCGTCGACATCCGGTGGCAGGGGCTGATCAGCGCGATCGCGCAGCTCCCGCAGGAACGCGGCGCGAAGGCGCTCGGCCGTGACCGGCGTGGCGTCGGTTCGGGTCAGGCGGTTCGAGTCGAAGCCGCGCACCGCGGGATGCAGGCCGGGAACACCCTCGATCAGGCCATGGCTCTCACCGCCGACGGACCAGACCGTCGGTGAGCGCGCGAGCGCCTCGAACAAGAGGCCGGTGCCCGAGCGAGGCGCTCCGACGACGAAGATCGGGCGGTCGAACCGGTGGGCCGTGGACGAGCGTCGCAGGGCCCGCTCGGCCTCGACACGCGGCGCTCTCGCCGTCGCCGGCGCGGCCGAGGGTGCGGCCAGCTCCGGATTGAGGGCGGGGCGGATCAGCAGCTGCCGGACGCTCTCGACCGCGTCGACCTCGTTGCGAAGCCAGACCCTGTCGGTCAGCGGCTCGAGCTCCGCGTCGAGCCCGCGCCGGAGTTGCTCGAAGGCCGGCCACCCCTCGCGATCGGCGTCGTACCGGGCCCAGAGGGCGCGCCATTCGCTGATCCCGGTCGCCAGGCACTCCCGCAGCGCCCGCTCGGCGGCCGGGTCGCTGCGAGCGCGATCCACGCCCTCGAGGATCGCGTCGGCGAGCCGCGCCTGTTCCGAGGGGTGCATCACCACCGGGAAGTTGGCGCGCTCGGTCACGAGGCCGGGCCGTTCGCCTGCGCGGTGGACGACGGTGGTCGGCGTGGCGTCCCGACCTTGCCCGCCGAAGGGACGCTCCCCCCGATCGACCAGCTCCCAGAAGGCGGCCGAGCCGACGGTGTCGGCGACGAGGTGAACACGGGCACCACCGGTGGGGTTGAGGACGTTGTGAAGCTGCCAGGCGTCGAAGATCCATGCCTCTCCCGCCCTCATGTGCATGGACTTGCCGTTGCACACGAAGTCGATCGCCGGGTCGGTGCGCACCGGCACGTGGATACGGACACGGTCGGCCCAGTAGTAGTTCGTGTCGCTGTGGAGCGTCGCTTCGGATTCGCCCTCCAGTCGCATCAACCGCGACCGGCCGATCACGGTCTCGAAGCTGGCGAGCACCTGCTGCAGGTACTCGCATCGCGCAAGTTGCGGCGTGGGCAGCATCGGCCCGGCGACGCCGTCGTCGAGCGGGTCGCCGTTGACGGCGGTCAGCGGAAGCGCCGAGTTGCCGGGGTGGCCCTGCGGATGGGGGCGCCATTCGGACTCGGGGGTCGCGTCCACCTCGGCCTGCATCCGATCGACATCGAAGCTGAGCGGCAAGCGGATGAACTCGGTGTCGAGGCGCACGCGGCCAGCAGATCCTATGCCCCGCCAGTCCCCGCCAGGGTGATCCGCCCGGATTCGTTTCCGGTGAGGCACACGGGACTGCCCACCTGCGAGATCTGGCCCTCGAAGCGGACGAATCCGAGGCGGGCGCCGGTTGCGAGATCGACAAAGTAGACCTGGGCCGGGGAGAGGCAGACGATCGCGACGCCGTCAGCCACAGCGAGCCCGTTCGGTCGCCCCGGCAGCTCGGCGACGGTGCGCCTCGCTCCGGTCGCGATCTCGATCTCGCACAGCGCAGGACGCCCGGACTCGAGGAGCCAGAGCCGCCGGTCGTGGCACCGGGGTGCGCACGGATCGGAGAGGTCACCGGCAACGGTCTCGCCGGTGGCGACGTCGACGAGGCAACCGGCGGCGGTCGTCGCGTATGCCAGACGATCGTCGGCGATCGCGATCCCGGTGAGCCGCCCCCCGACGGAGGCGTTCGGCCGCCACACGGGCTTCGGCCCATCATCAGCCAGCTCAGCTACGTGGCCCAGCGCGGAGGCCAACAGGAGAACCCGGGTCCCGGCAAAGGCCAGGTCCTCGATTTCACCGGCATCGAGGGACCATTCCCGGTCAGGCTTAAACGAAGCGGGCCCGTCAACGTAGGCAGTGACGCCCGGGTCCCCGGCGACAGCCAGCCGGCCACGGGCGTGGGCGAGCGCCCGCGGCCCCGCGACCCGATGGAAGTGCGTGTTCACCCTCACGCCCTCACCGCCGATCGAGACCACGCGATCTGCGGCCGGCGCGGTCACGAGCACGGCGCACCCGAGTCGCTCGAGAACACGCCGGACGCCCGCGCTGTGGACGCTCCGCAGCGGCGAAGCCGCGTCCGGCAGCCGGCGCGGACCGCGCGTCACGGGCCTCGCGATCAGCCCGTGCGCCCGGTCGGCCACCTCCAGCAGATCTCGTGAGGCCGAGGACAACGGGTCGCCCCCGAAGGCACTGGTGGCGGGCGTCTCCAGGAACCCATCCGGGGTCGGCGGCGGTGCGGGCGGCGGCTCGATCTCCAGGAAGCGCGACAGCCGCTCCAACTCCGCCCGCGGGCGGGCCTCGAGCGCGCGGAACTCAACCACCGACCAGCGCTCGGACGGGAGCGCCTCGAGGTCGTCCAGCAGGATCTGCGTCGTCGTGGCCCACTGCTCGACGACGACCTCCTCCAGGGTCTTGCCCGCCAGGTGCCTCCAACCGGGGATCAGCACCAGCGACCACGGGTCGCCGTCCCGACCCGGGAGGTCGGGATAGGTGACGTACTCCCGGGACCTCCACGCGTGCGCCATCGACTCGAGTGTGTCTCGCGGCTCGCGATAGACGAAGACGAAGCGCGCATCGGGAAAGACGGCATCGAGGAACGGGATGCGCAGGGCGTTGCGAGGCGTGGAGTCGATCAGACCCGGGGGGGCTTCGCCGGTGTCCGTGGCACGCGCGAAAAGACGCCCGAGCTCCCCCCGCACCCGCCGGCTCCGCGCGGGCGTCGCGTCGGCCGCGGTCAGACGATCGCTGGGTTGCCTCGGTTCCAGGTCGGTCGTGGTGTCCTCGATGTCGATAGCCCACTGACCCACGGGGCCGAGAGCGCGCACATCGGGTGAGCCGGCGAGCGCGGCCGCGACGAAGTGCGTTCCCGCCTGCGGCGGGGCAACGACGAAGATCGGGCGATCGAGCGCCGCGGCGAGCTCGTGCACGATCTCTCCCGGCGGGCTGAGGACTAGGCGTTCACGCGTTGATCGCGACGTACTTCGTCTCGAGGTACTCGAAGACGCCCTCGTTGCCGCCCTCGCGGCCGATCCCGGACTGCTTCACGCCGCCGAACGGCGCCCCGGCGTTCGAGACCATTCCCTGGTTGAGGCCGATCATTCCCGTGTCGAGCGCCTCGCAGACGCGGAAGGCCCGCTTCTGGTCGTTCGTGTAGACGTATGCGACGAGGCCGTACTCGGTGTCGTTGGCGGCGGCGATGGCCTCCTCCTCGCTGGCGAAGGCCTTCACCGGGGCGACCGGACCGAAGATCTCCTCGCGCAGCAGGCGGGCGTCGTCGGGGACGTCGGCGATGACTGTCGGCTCGAAGAAGTAGCCCGGACCGTCGACCTTTCCGCCCCCGGCGAGGCAGCTGCCCCCCTTGCCCACGGCGTCTTCGACCAGCTCGGCCACCTTGTCGCGCTGGTCGGCGTCGATCAGGGGCCCGACGTCGACGTCCTCCTCGACCCCGCGGCCGATCTTCAGTGCCTTCATCTTCTCCGCCAACTTCTCGGCGAACTCGGCGGCGACCGCCTCGGCGACGTGGAAGCGGTTCGCGGCGGTGCACGCCTCGCCGACGTTTCGCATCTTCGCCACCATTGCCCCCTCGACGGCGGCATCGAGGTCGGCGTCCTCGAAGACGAGGAACGGAGCGTTGCCGCCGAGCTCCATCGAGACCTTGAGCACGTTTTCGGCCGCCTGGGCAATCAGCTTGCGGCCGACCTCGGTCGAGCCGGTGAAGCTCAGCTTCCGCAACCGCGGGTCATCGATGATCGGCTTCGAGACGCCGCTCGAGGAAGAGCTCGTGATCACGTTGAGTACTCCCGCAGGGAGCCCGCACTCCTCGAGCAGCTTCGCCAGCGCGAGCATCGAGAGCGGCGTGTTCCGCGCCGGCTTCACCACCATGGTGCAGCCGGCCGCGATGGCGGGACCGATCTTCCTCGTGCCCATCGCGGTGGGAAAGTTCCAGGGGGTGATGAAGTAACACGGGCCGACCGGCTGGCGCATCACGAGTACGCGCGAGGCGGCGTTGCCGGCGGCCTTGTAGTAGCCGTCGAGGCGCAGCGCCTCGCCCGCGAACCAGCGGAAGAACTCCGCCGAGTAGGCGATCTCGCCCTTCGACTCGGCGACGCTCTTGCCCATCTCGAGCGTCATCAGCGTGCCGAGGTCGTCGGCGCGCTCGTTCAGGAGCTCGAACGCCTTCTGCAGGACCTCGTTGCGCTCGTTCGGGGCGCTCGCCGCCCACTCGGCCTGCACCGCGCAGGCGGCATCGAGCGCAGCCGCCGCGTCCTCGGGGGTCGCATCCGCGACGTCGCAGACCGTCTCACCGGTGGAGGGGTCCTCGACGGCGAACGTCGCCGACCCGGACGCGTCGCGCCACTCGCCGCCGATCAGCAGCTGCTTCGGGACCGCTTCGACTACCGACTGCTCGACCGTGGCGACGCTCATCTCAACCTCCGTGTGGGACTTTCAGTCAGCCTATACATCAGTGTGATGAAGCTCTCGCGCCTTCTCCTGCCCGTCCCGCTCATCGTCTCCCTGGCGCTGACGAGCGCGGCGTCGGCCGATTGGACGATCAAGGGTCGCGGCTTCGGCCACGGCGTCGGTATGAGCCAGTACGGGGCATACGGCTTCGCCGAGCACGGCAAGACCTACGGCCAGATCCTCTCCCACTACTACAGCGGGACGAAGCTGGGCCGGGAGGAGGGTCGGGTGCGGGTACTGCTCGCAACCGGCCAGGGCTCGGTTGGTTTCAGCGGCGCGGAGAGTGCCTGCGGCAAGTCGCTCCAACCACGCCGCTCCTACGAGTTCGTCGCCGCCGGGGGATCGGTCGCGCTCCGTGCCTCAGGCGGCGGGCGGATCGCCTCCTGCGGGAAGCGCGGCAAGGCCGGGCGGACGGTGAAGGTGGACGGCAAGGGCACCTACCGGGGCGCGCTGCTCGCGCTCCCGGGAGGCGGCGGCCTCCAGGCGATCAACGAGGTCGCGCTCGAGGACTACATCCGCGGCGTGGTCCCGAGCGAGGTCCCTTCCTCATGGCCGGCCGCTGCCCTTCGCGCCCAGGCCGTTGCCGCCCGCACCTTCGGCGTCGCCACCGACCGTGGCGGCACCTTCGACCACTACGACGACACCCGCAGCCAGGTCTACGGCGGCAAGGCGTCAGAGACGAAGGAGGCGAACGCCGCGGTCAAGGCGACGGCCGGCGAGGTCGTCACCCACAACGGCAAGCCCATCGTCACGTACTACTTCTCCACCTCCGGGGGCATGACGGAGAGCGCTGAGTTCGGATTCTCCGGCGGCTCCGCTCTCCCCTATCTGAAGGCGGTCGACGATCCCTACGACGACGCTTCGCCGTACCACAGGTGGACCGAGCGCCTCTCGGATTCCGAGATGGAGTCCAAGCTCACCGGCCTCTTCTCGGGACGCCTGCGGCGGGTCGAGATCCTCGAGCGCGGCGACTCGCCCAGGATCGCGAAGGCCCGCGTCGTCGGCTCGAACGGCAGCCAGACGGTTACCGGCGACACCCTGCGGGCCCGCTTGGGACTGCGCTCGACCTGGGCGAAGTTCACCCGCCGGTAGCGAGAGCCGGAAGTCCGGCGGCGTCGAGCGCCGCGGCGTGGTCGAAGAAGAGCTGCTCGCGAACGATCCAGCCGCCCCGGAAGGTGAACAGATCGGCCCATTCCGAGTCGACCACGGCCCCGCTCGCCAAGCCGGTACCGTGCATGTTGCCGATGACCAGCAGTTGGTCGCGAGAGGTGATCACTTCGGCCGGTTCGTAGCGCAACTCGGCCCACTCATCCCGCCACCGGCGCTCGAGCCGGACGCGTTCCTCACGCCCGCTCAGCCGACGCGGGAAGTCGCTCAGGTAGAACGTCTCCTCGGGCGCTTCCATTACGAATCCAGGCCCGAGCAGGACGAAGCCGGCCGCATAGTCTCCGCGGTTGACCGCCGCCGTCGCTCCCTCCAGGAACCGGACCAGAATCCGCATTCGCAGGCGCGATCTGAGCGGGAGGGAGAGAACGGCACGACTGAAGCCCATGGCCAGCCGCGGGAAGGAGGCGGCGGCTCGGTCCTCGAGGCGCCGCCCGGCGATCGCAAGGGTCCGCACGGGCTGCCGCACGTGAGGCTCGACCATTCGAGCCCGCCGGCCAGTCCTCAGCCGTCCGGATAGGGCTGCAGCGGGATGCCGTGGCCGGTCTCGCGCATACCGATCTCATACGCGGCGGCGCCGACCGACTCGAGGCGCACGGGCGCGGCGCCCGAGCGCTCGACCGTCAGCTCGAGGTCGGAGATCGAGCAGTTGAGCGTGTTGTGCTCTGGACCCACCGGGTCGGCGTAGACCCAGCCGACGAAGTTGCGTGGATCGGACGCGACCCGGCCGCGCACCTTGATCCCCTTGCCGCCGAGCTCGAAGAGGCACGACGTCGGCTCGTCGTCGACCTTCGTCGAGCGCGCTCGATCGAAGCCGCCCAAACGGTGCGCCTCGCCGTCCAGGTGGAGCATTGCGTTGCCGACCCACGGCGTCGTCCACGGCCCGATCTTGATCCGGCCGAGTGCCGCGTCGAACCAGGCGTCGGCTCCCTGAAACTCGTTCGCCTGGATCCAGGTCCACCGCTCCGCGTGCTCGGCGCCCCAGTTGTGGCCGATCATTCCCGGGCCAGGCGTCGAGCTCGAGGCGCTCGCCGTCGACCGTGACCGTGCCGCTGTAGCGCGCGTTCGGATACGGGGAGAGGAACTTCGTCTTCGGCAGCGGCGCGCGGTAGAGAAAGTCGTAGGGGAGGTGGTGGAACGCCGGCGTCCGCGGAGGAGAACTCGAGCTCCCAGGAGGCGGTGAACGCGTCGGTCGAGATCTCTCCCCGCGCCCTCCCCGGCTCGAGCAGCGCGTCGGCGACCTTGATGTAGGCCCCCGTGGGAGCCGAGAGCTCGTCGGCGCCGACGGTCACCTTCGTCGCAACGGGGCCCGGGCGCTCGGCATCGAAGACGGTGAACCAGATCGACGCGGTGCGCGGCTCGTCCGGGCGCTGGTGGACGGTGTGGCGGATCCAGATCCCGGCGCCGCCCCCGGGTCGGGTCGCCTTGATGTAGAAGCTCTCGTAGTGCCCCGCGCCGGGCCCGACCTCGGGGAAGCGAGCCTCGGTTCGCACGCGGCGGAACCTAACATGGAGACCGGTGACTCGAGAGCGATCGCGGGCTGCGGTTCTCGCTCGCGTGGTCGGCGGTCTGCTCCTTCTGGTGCTGCCCGCGGCCGCGCTTGCGACGATCGCCCTTGCCCTCGGCCTTGGCGAGCGCGAGCCGCTGCGACTCGCCGCGCTCGAGATCGCCTTCGAAGGCCAATCGGCTGCCGAGCCCGAGAAGGACCCGTTCGTCTGGGAGCCCGCGCGCGACGAGGCCCTCGCGCGCCGCGCCGCGCTCGGTTCTTCGCATGTGATCTACGAGCTGAGCCCGGGCGGGGTGATCGCATCGGCCGAGCGCACTGCCGCCTACCGGCCGCAGATCGATGCCGCGGCCGGCCGGCACGGGGTCGACCCGGACGTGCTCGAGGCCGTGATCTTCCTCGAGAGCGCCGGGCGCCCGGACGTCAGCGCCGGCGAGACGCCCGAGGCCGCTTCGGGCCTCGCCCAGATCATCCCCTCGACCGCGACGGACCTGCTGGGGATGTCCGTCGACCTGCCCGCCTCGATCGCGCTCACCGAGCGGATCGCGGACGCGAAGACGTCCGAGCAGGCGGAGCGACTACGGGCCGAGCGTGCCGCGATCGACGAGCGCTTCGACCCGGACGCGGCAATCGAGGGCGCGGCGACCTACCTCGAGATCGCCGCCGAGCGCTTCGGCGCCGAGGATCTGGCGATCGAGAGCTACCACATGGGCATCGGCAACCTGGAGAGCGTCATCAGCGCCTATGTCGGCGAAGGGGCCGACGGGCCGGTCGGCGACGTCGTCGAACGCGAGGGTCTCACCTTCGCCCGCCTGTACTTCGACTCCACGCCGTCACGCCACGCGGCCGCGTATGAGCTCCTCAGCGGCTTCGACGACGAGTCCGCGGACTACCTGTGGAAGGTCAGAGCATCGGAGGAGATCATGCGCCGCTACCGCGAGGATCGCGAGGGACTCGAGCGCACGGCGGAGCTCGCGAACGCGAAGGCGACGCTGGAGGAGGTCTTCCACCCGGAGAACGAGACGGACGTGTTCGAGGATCCGGGCGCGATCGAGGATGCGCTCGAGGCCGGTGAGCTTGCCGAGATGCCTCCGAACCCGGGCCTCGGCTGGATCGTCGACGAGGACCTCGGCGAGCTCGCGCGCGAGCTCGACCAGGAGCCGAGCGTCTACCGGGCGCTCCGCCCGGAGGCGCTGGCGACGCTCTCCTACATGGCGGGGCTGGTCCGCAACGAGAGTGGAAGCGACGCGCCCTTGCGGGTCACCAGCGCCGTCCGCGACCGCGAATACCAGGAGCTCCTGATCCAGTCGAATCCCGAGGCGACCGAGGAGTACTCGCTCCACACCACCGGCTGGTCCTTCGACATCCTGCGCAAGTACGACTCGAAGCGCCAGGCGCGCGCCTTCCAGTTCGTCCTCGACCGCCTCAGCGCCCTGGCGCTGATCGACTACGCCGTCGAGCCGGGCGCGATCCACGTCACCGTCTCCGAACTCGGCGAGCGGCTGCTCGGCACGGGTTAGCGCGACTCAGACCTTGATCGTGAGCACGTCGCCGTCGGCGACGATGTAGGTGCGACCCTCGGTCCGCAGCCGGCCGCGGTCGCGGGCGCCGGCGTAGCCCCCGGCTTCGATCAGGTCGTCCCAGGCGACGACCTCGGCGCGAACGAAGGCGTCCTGGATCTCGGTGTGGATCGTGCCGGCGGCCTCCCAGGCGTTCGACCCCTGTTTCAGACTCCGCGCCATCGCCTCCTTGTCCTCGCCTGCGGTGAAGAAGACGATCAGCTCGAGCAGCTCGAACGCCGCGTGGATCAGCCGCTCGAGCCCCGACTCGGAGATCCCGAGCTCGGATCGCATCTCGCTGGCCTCCTCCGCGTCGTCCAGGTCGCGCAGCTCGGACTCGATCCTGGCCGAGATCGGCACCGCGACGGCGCCCGCCCGCGATGCGTGGGCGGCGATCTCGGGCGGCACCTCCTCGACCCCCTCGTCCACGTTCGCGACGTAGAGGATCGGCTTCGAGGTGAGCGCGAACAGGCGCCGCGGAGCGTCGCCCGCCGCGTCGGGCACCGGGACGTCGCGGACCGGCCGGCCGGCCCCGAGCGCCTCGACCACCTGCTCCAACCACCCCTGCTCGGCGACGGCCTCCTTGTCCTGCGCCCGCGCCTGCTTGGTCACCCGCTCGAGCCGGCGCTCGGCCTGCTCGAGGTCGGCGGCGTAGAGCTCGGTCTCGATCAGCTCGATGTCGTCGAGCGGATCGACCCGGCCCTCGGGGTGGGGAACCGCGGAGCTCGAATGCGCCCGGACCACGTGGCAGATCGCGTCGGTCTCGCGGATCGCGGCGAGAAACTGGTTGCCGAGGCCCTCGCCTTGCGATGCGCCCGGGACGAGCCCGGCGATGTCGTGGAACTCGATCGTCTCCGAGACCACCTCGCTCGAGCCGACGACCTCGGCGACGCGGTCGAGCCGGGAATCGGGAACCGGGACGACGGCGACGTTCGGATCGATCGTCGTGAAGGCGTAGTCGCCGGTCTCGGCGCCCGCCCGCGTGAGGGCGTTGAAAAGGGTGGACTTGCCCGCGTTCGGCAGGCCGACGATGCCGATCTTCATCGGCTCACTCGGCTGCGGCGGGCGGCTCGATCGGAGCTACGTCGACTACTGCGGCGGCCGGCTCGCCGTTTGCCCGCGCGCGCTCATTCGCGTCGATCGCGAGGTCGAAGAGGCGCTCCTCGGTCGGCGCCTCGCCGATCCCGGGGACGAGCATGCCGAGGCCGAAGCCGAGCGCGGCTCCGGCGACCACGTCCGAGGGGTAGTGCATGCCGAGGTAGGGCCGGCCGATGCAGATCGCGGCGGCGAGGGTGAACAGCGCCGGGCCGCGCCCGCGGCTCGACCCGGCCGAGGGCCGTCGCCGCGGCGACCGAGGAGGTCGCGTGGGCGGAGGGGAAGGAGAGCTTCGTCGGCGCCTTCGCCAGCGCGGGGTGGTCTTCGATCAGCGGCCGCTGGCGCCCGACGAGCACCTTGACCACGTAGTTGACGCCGATCGCGGCGGGCGCGACCAGGCCGCCGGTGAGCCACTGGCGCCGGCGCTTGTCGTCGATCGACGCTCCGATCGCGCCGGAGGCGAACCAGATCGCGCCGTACTCGCCGCAGATCCCGATCGCCTGCATCATCGTCTCGACCGGTTCGGGGTGACCCCGCGTGCGGAGGAAGCGGAGCACCGCCTGGTCGGCGTCACCGAGAGCGCGCAGGATCGGGTTCTGCCGCGGGACCCGGCGCCCCGGAAGGGAGATCGCCCGGGGCCGTTTCGTTTCGGAACGCCGCAACATGGGGGGCCAGGATACGGTGGCCGGTCGGCTCAGAGCTCGCGCCGGATGAGGATCGTCGCCTTCTCACCGGCGCGCTGCAGCGGGCCGCGTCCGCGCCACCGCTCGGGGTCGATCATCTCGGACGCATCGACGTCGGCGGCGAACTGCTCCGCGAGCTTGCCCGCGAACTCGCGATCCCAGATCCCGAGCGTGACCTCGTCGTGGAGCTGGAACGAGCGGTTGTCGAAGTTGATCGTGCCGACGGAGGACCAGGTGCCGTCGACGACGAGGGTCTTCGCGTGCAGCATCGTCGGCTGGTACTCGTAGATGCGGGCGCCCGCGTCGAGCAGCCGGTCGTAGGCGGCGCGTCCGCCGACGCGGACGAACTCCTTGTCGGTGTGCGGCCCGGCAACGAGGATGCGGACGTCGACCCCGCGCTCGGCGGCGGAGCAGAGGGCGTCCGTGAACGCGGGGCGCGGGACGAAGTAGGCGGACGTGAGCTCGAGGGTCCGCCGGGCAGAGGCGATCGCGAGGTAATAGAGCGCCTCCGCGTTCGTGTCACCGACCTTTGCCGACGAGCGAACGAGCTGCATCGGCACGCCGGCGTCGAGCGGCTCGAGGTCCGGCAGGTACTCCTCGCCGGCGAGCACCTCGCCGGTGCCCTCGAGCCAGTTCTCGCTGAACGCTCCCTGCAGGCCGCGCACGACCGGCCCGCGGACGCGGACGTGGGTGTCGCGCCAGTGGTCGGGGTCCTCGGCGTCGCCCATCCACTCTGACGCGATCCCGACGCCGCCGGTGAGGCCGACCTTGCCGTCGGCGATCAGGAGCCGGCGGTGGGAGCGGTTGACGAGCCGCTTGACCGCGTACGGCTTCGGGGGACGCAGGAGAAGGACGCGAGCACCGCTCTCGCGCATGTCCTTGATCAGGGAGCGGCGGATCTGGGCGGCGCCGAGGGCGTCGAGGATGACGTTGCAGCGGACCCCGGCACGCGCCCGCTCGGCGATCGCCGCCGCGATCTCGTCGGCGATCTCACCGCGCCAGTAGACGTAGGTCTGCACGTTCAGCGTCCGCTCCGCCCCGGCGATCGTCTCCAGGAAGCAGGGGAAGATCCGATCGCCGTTGATCAGCAGCTCGGCCACGCTGGCGTCGCTGATCGGCGCTCCCGTGAGCGCCTCGGCGGCGCGGACGAAGTCGGGCGAGTCGACCTCCAGCTCGGTTCCGAGGTCGTAGCCGAACGCTCCCTCGCGCCGGTGGCGGAGGCTCTCGGCCCCGTACCAGGCGGCACCGGCCGCGGCGACGGCGAGCCCAAGGCGGTTGCGGTTCAGCCTCTCGAGCGGCCGCTTGCGCCGTCGCCGCACGCGCGGGGGTCTGATCTCGAGCTGCCTCGGTCCCGGCGGCGCCTTCATCCGACGACGACCTCGAACGCGCGTGCCTCGACGGTGAACTCCGCCGCGGCCGATTCGATCAGCTCTCCGTCGACGTTGAATCCGAGCAGCTCGCCCCTGCCGTCGGTCCCCACCTCGACACGCTCGGCCACGGCGTGGAGGACCCCGTCCTGATCCTCCACCCGGCCGACTCGCATGCCGTATGCCCGCCGGACGAGCTCGGTGCGCCGCCGCGCCTCGAGCACGACCACGTCGAGCTTCCCGTCGCTCGAATCGCCGGCGAGCTCGGAACCTCCGCCGAAGGCGCCGGTGCTCGCGACCGAGACCTGCCAGGCCGGTCCATGGAAGAGGGCGGCGCCGTCGGCCACCACTCTGCACGTGAGCGGCTGCGCCGTGAGCCCGGCGTGAACGGCGCCGACCGTGTAGGCGAGCGGCCCGAGCGCGTCCTTGAGGCCACCGGCGCGCCGAGCGGCGAGCGGCGAGAGCCCGGCGCTGGCGGCGTTCACGAACGGCCGCCCGTCGATGCGGGCGAGATCCAAGGCCCTGGTCGCAGACCCGGAGACCGCGAGCCGGCAGGCGGGCTCGAGGTCCCGCGGCAGGTCGAGCGCGCGGGCGAAATCGTTGGCCGTCCCGGTCGGGATCACCGCGAGCGCCACCTCGCAGCGAGCCGCGAGCTCCGCCGCGCAGCCGACGGTCCCGTCGCCACCGGCGACTGCGATCCGCTCCGGGCCGTCGACGCGGGCGTCGTCGAGCTCGTCCAGCGCGTAGCGCGTCACCTCGGCGCCCTGCTCACGCAGCAGCCGTTCCACCTCTTCCGCCGCACCGGAGCCCGACTCCGGATTGGCGAGCAACGCCAGCTTGAGCACGGGTCAGTCTGGGAGCTTCGAGCGCGCCTCGCGCCCCTTCGACGCGGACTTGTTGGTCGCCTTCCGCGAGTGCGAGAACGGCTTCGACAGCCACTCGCCGATCTTCCCCGGAAGGCTCGAGGCCGCGCGCTGGCCCGTGGAGAGCGTCTTGTCGACGCCGCGTTGCGGGTGGCGCGAGAGGCGCGGGAGCAGGAACGCCAGCACCGCGAGCACGATGCACACAACAATGATCACCGCAATAGTCATCGCGCGAGAGTGTCTACCCGCGGCATCGCACCGGAAACGGGGAACAATCGTCCACCGTGACCGATTCGATCCGAGACTACGAGCGGCGTTTCCGCCGCGCCGGGCTGCCGATGTTCGTCGAGGGCTTCTCGGCGAGCACCGACGTCTTCAACCGAGCCGCGCCGCTTCTCGGCCTCGTCTTCTTCGGTGAGCTCCTCGGCGCAGGGCAGCTCGACTGGACCTGGTGGCAGAACCTGCTTGCGATCGCAGGGGGTCTGCTGGTGATCCTGCTCGGCTTCGGGCTCATCAACGTTGCGCAGGGGCGCCACTTCCGCACCGTCCCGCAGCGGCTCGGGAAGACCGAGCTCGCCGCGTTCGTGATCCTCCCGGCCCTCCTGCCGCTGATCTTCGGCGGCCAGGTCGGCAGCTTCGCCGGGACGATTGCGGCGAACCTCGCGATCCTGGCGATCATCTACGCCGTCTTCGTCTACGGGCTGCTGGCGATTCTGCGCTGGGTTCTCGGCCGCCTGATGGGCCAGCTCGCCTCATCGCTCGGACTGCTGGCGAAGGCGGTGCCACTGCTCGCCATCTTCGCCCTGCTCTCGTTCACAACCGAGGAGATGTGGGACATCTTCGGCGAGATGGGCACGGCCGCCTACGTGATCACGATCGGCCTCTTCTTCGTCCTCGGTAGCGCCTTCCTGCTCGTTCGCGTGCCTCGCGAGACGCGGCGGCTCGAGCGCGAGATGGGTGAGGAGAGCCCGACGCTCTCCCGTGCGCAGCGCGTCAACGTCGGTCTCGTGCTCTTCGTCTCGCAGGGTGTGCAGGTGCTGATCGTCAGCCTCACGATCGGCCTCTTCTTCACCGTCTTCGGGCTCTTCGCCATCAACGCGGACGTACTCGCGGAATGGATCGACGTCGAGGTCAACGACCTGCTGACCTTCTCGATCGGCGATGAGCAGTTTCTGCTTACCGCGGAGCTCCTCCGCGTCGCCGGCGGCCTCGCCGCCTTCTCCGGCTTCTACTTCGCCGTCGCAATGCTCACGGACTCGACCTACCGTGAGGAGTTCCTCGAGGAGCTCACCGACGAGATGCGGGCGAGCTTCAGGGAGCGCGCCGAGTACCTGAAGCTGCGCCGAGGCGAGGCGCCCGCGAAGATCCCCGTATGAGCGCGACGCTCGTCGAGGGCTACGAGCACGTATCCGGCCAACACTGCGGCTCGACCGCGCTTCGCAACCTGCTCCGCTTCCACGGCCTCGACATCTCCGAGGAGATGGCGCTCGGCCTCGGGGCGGGCGTCTCCTTCTACTACGTGCCGGTCGACGGGCAGTCGCCCTCCCGCTTCATCAACGGGCGCGTCGGCCGGCTCGAGGAGCAATTCGTCGAGCTCACCGGGACCGAGCTGCGGCTGGAGACCTTCGACGAGCCGGAGGACTCGTGGGACGCCGCGCGGGGGGTCGTCGATTCCGGCCGGCCGGCGCTGCTCCTGACCGATCTCTACTACCTCGACCACTACGGCAACTCGGCCCACTTCCCCGGCCACGCCGTGGTTCTCGCCGGCTACGACTCAGAGCTCGCCTATCTCTCCGACACCTCGTTCGTGGAGCTGCAGACGACCCGGCTCGAGAGCCTCGCGAAGGCCCGGCACGGCAAGCACCCGATCTTCCCGCTCAGCGGCCACATGTTCACCCTGCCCGAGGAGGTCGAGCTCTCCGATCCGCGCGAGGCGACGCAGGCGGCGATCGCCCGCAACGCGAGCAACATGCTCGAGCCGGCGATGGGGGACTACGAGGGCCTGCCCGCGCTCCGGCGCTTCGTCGCCGAGGCGCCGCACTGGCCCGAGCAGCTCGAGGACTGGCAGTGGACGGCCCGCTTCAGCTACCAGGTGATCGAGCGCCGCGGCACCGGCGGCGGCAACTTCCGCCTCATGTACTCGCGCTTTTTGGAGGAGGCCGGCCGAGAGGAGGCGCCCCTCGCCGCCGAAGCCTCAGCGCGCTGGAGCGGTCTCGCCGCGGCGCTGCTCGCGGCGAGCGAGGCCGCGGAGCCGGAGCCCCCGCTGTGGGCGAAGGTCGGCTCCGAAGCCGCTCGCGTCCTCGACGCCGAGGAGCGCCTCTGGCCGGCGTTAGCCGCCTGACCCGGCCGCCCCCGGAGGCGAAGCCGTGGAGGCGAGCGGAACGTTGGTGCTCACCTGCCACGACACCCCGTACTTGTCGTTGAACCAGGCGAAGCGCGGACTGAACGGGTACTCGCCCAGCTCCATCAGGACCTCGCCGCCGGCGGAGAGCGCCGCGAACAGGCGATCGACTTCGTCAACGGAGTCGCAGCTGACGAAGAGCGAGGTGGCCGCGGTGAACGTGAACTTGTGATCCCGGCCGCCGTCCAGCGCGATGAGCTCACGTCCGGCGAGGACGAAGTCCGCCCGCATCACCTTGCCCTCGAGCTCCTCCTCGCCCGCCGGATGCCGATCGATGTTCACTATCCGCGAGTCCTCGAACACCGACACGTAGAACTCGATCGCCTCCTCGGCCTTCCCGTGCAAGTCGCCGCCGAACATGAGGCATGGCGCGAGGTCAGGCATCAGCCGCCCTCCTTGATCCGCGCGGCGTAGCGGTCTCGGACCTCGGCCCACGCGTCGAGGTACTCGTCCGCCCACGTCTTCCAGTTCGTGATCCCGCGACCGTCGAGGGCCTGATCGAGCTGATCGAGATGGAGGTGCCAGCCGGCCATCGACTGCGCCAGCGTCTCCGCCGGCGCCTCGAGCGTGTCGGAGAAGCGCAGGAGCGTGCTCCGGCCCTCGTCGAAGAGCTCGAAGCGGAGGGTGCCGAAGATGTCGGAGTCGAGCTCGAGCAGACGGGGCGGGTCGAGGCGGCAAATCGTCCCCTGCATCACCGACTGCTTCATTCCCTCCTCGTATCCCTTGATCCCGTACTCGGCCGCCTGCTCGGCGGTGAACGAGTTGAGCCAGCGGACGACGAACCGCCCGCCCTCAAAGAGGTCGACCTCCGCCTCCCCGAGCCAGGCGAGGATCTCCGGCGGCTCGGTGATCGCCGCCCAGACCTTGTCGATCGGGTGGTCGAGGCGGCGCTCGAAGCGGACGGCAGAACGGCCATCGGCGAGCACGGAATAGGTGCCGTCCGGGCTCGCGGTGAGGTTGTCGGGGGTCATCGGGAGTCCTCCTTGTCGAGATGGGCAGAGAGGGCGTCGAGGCGTCCCGCCCAGAAGCTGCGGTAGGGATCGAGCCAGGCCGCGACCTCGGCCAGCGGGTCGCCGCGGAGCGCGTAGACGCGCCGCTGCGCCTCCGCGCGGACGACGACGAGCCCCGCTTCGCGGAGCACGCGCAGGTGCTTGGAGACGCCGGGCTGGCTGATGCCGATCTCCTCGACCAGCTCGCCGACGGCGCGCTCGCGCTCGCGGAGCAGGTCGAGGATGTGGCGGCGGCGCGGTTCGGCGAGCGCCTCGAACGCGGTCACTCGCCCTATATTGCCATAAAGCTATATAGCTGTCAAGCTATGTAGGCTCCAGGCGAGCGAAGTACCCGAAGGCGGGCCCCTCGCGACGCTGGAAGCCGAGCCCCGCGGCCTGGCCGCGACTTCGCAGCGCGCCCGGTGAGACGTAGTGCGGGTCCCCCATCAGCTCGCCGACCACGAGCCGTCCACCGGGTCGCAGCACGCGGGCGATCTCCGTCAGGGCCCGCTCCTGGTCGGGGATCTCGCCGAGAACGGTGGTCAGGATCACGGCGTCGACGGAATCGTCGGCGTAGGGGAGCGCCTGGGCGTCACCGCGGGTCGCGTTCACGTTCGTGACGCCGGCCTCGCCCGCGCGCCGCAACGTGTGATCGAGCATCTCCTGCTGGATGTCGAAGATCTCGAGGGTCCCGTTCGGTCCGGTCCACGTCGCGAGGTCGAGCGAGTAGTACCCGGTCCCCGGGCCGATCTCGAGCAGCCGCTCACCGGCCTGCGGCGCGAGCACCGCCCGCAGCCGGTCTCGGGTGATGAACGGATGCGGGGCCTGGACCCAGAACCGCTGGTTGTAGGGACAGGCGGAAGGATTCCGCCGCCACCAAACCGCCGCCACGACGACGCCGGCGCCCGCGAGCAGGAGGGTCCTAGCTAGAGAACCCAATCGAATGCGACGCGTCGTCCACGCGAATGAACACCACCGTCGCCACGTTCAGGGCCACGGTGCCCTCCGTGGTCTTCAGGTCGTGCCAGCCGCTCCCGGCCTCGACCGCCTTGCGCAGCGAGGTGATCTCCTTCTCGGTCAGCTTCACCGAGAGCACCTGGCCGATGCCGAATCCGATCTCGGTCCGGGTCGTTTCGTCAGCCATCTAATGATCCTCCGCAGGTTCGACGATTTCGGTCAGTACCGACCCGGTTGCCTTCGGGTGCACGAACGCGACGCGGCTGCCGCGGATCCCGGTGCGAGGCTCGGTGTCGATCAGTGCCACCCCATCGCCCTCCAACTGCTCGAGGGCCGCGTCGATGTCGGCGACGCGGTAGGCGACGTGGTGAAGCCCCGGGCCCTTGCGCTCGAGGAACTTGCCCACCGGCGTCTCGGGACCGAGCGGGCGCAGCAACTCCACGTGGCATGCGCCGACGTCGAGCAGAACCGCCTCGACCCCCTGTTCTGAGACCGTCTCGCGATGCGCCACGGGCATCCCGAAGGTGCCCTGGTAGAGGGCCAAAGCGCCGTCGAGGTCGTCGACGGCGACGCCGACGTGGTCGATCAGGTCGAACACCGGCCGCAGTCTATTCGGGCGCCGATCCCGGCCCGAATGGGACGGGCGTGCCAATGCCGGCGCGCCTGGCCGCTGTTGCGTCTAGCTTTCGCAGCGTGAACGCCGCTACTCGCCTGCGGGCGATCGGGGTGGCCGCGGCCGCCGCGCTCCTCCTCAGCCTCGCCGCATCGCTCGTCCCGGCCCACGCCGCGTCGGCCGACACTCGCTACTCGCTCGTCAACGGCTGCTTCTCGCTCCAGGGTGCAGGGGGCCAGAAGGTGGGCAAGTCGGGCGGCGGTTACGCGCTCGGCGCAGGTACGCCGGAGGCCTTCAGGATGCAGGCGACAGACCTCGGCGACTACCTGCTGTACGGAACCGGCAAGGACTTCCTCACCGCGGGCTCGGGGAGCGCCGTGACGGCGGTGAAGGAGCCGAGCGGCGCCGCGATCTGGAGCGTGGACGAGGCCGGCTCCGGCGCCTTCGCGCTCACGAGCCGCGCCACCGGGGCCGGGCTCGGCCTCGGGGGCCAGGCGCTCGCCCAGGGCTCGGCGACGGCGTTCGAGTTCGTCGCCGCGGATGGCTGCGCCAGCTTTCCCGAGATCGAGGTGAACGCGAGCGGCAAGCCTTCGGGCGGACCGACGCCCTACGGCGAGACCCGTGGTCTCATCGACGCCCACCTGCACGTGATGTTCCACCAGGCGCTCGGGGGCAGCCTTCACTGCGGCCGTCCCTGGGATCCGCTCGGCGTAACCAAGGCGCTCCCCGATTGCTCCGAGAGCGAGGGGCCCGGCGGCCAGGTTGCGCCGATTCAGAACTTCGTCAACTGGGGCTCGCCTGTCTATCCCCATGACCCCGTGGGATGGCCGACGTTCAAGGACTGGCCCAACCACCACTCCCTGACCTACGAGCAGACCTACTACAAGTGGATGGAGCGGGCCTGGATGGGCGGGCTGCGGATGATGACCCTGCTCGCCGTCGACAACGTCACGCTCTGCAAGGTCGCGAACGTGAAGAAGTACCCCTGTAACGAGATGCAGGCGGTGCGCCGCGAGATCAAAGACGCCTACAAGCTCCAGGACTACATCGACGCCCAGGAGGGCGGACCGGGGAAGGGCTGGTTCCGGATCGTCAAGAACCCGTTTCAGGCCCGCAAGGTGATCAACAAGGGGAAGCTGGCGGTGATCCTCGGGGTCGAGACCTCGCAGCTCTTCGACTGCGGCATCTACAAGGACCAGCCGCTCTGCGACGCCGGCGACGTCGAAGCCGGGCTCGACGAGGTGTACGCGATGGGCGTTCGCCAGATGGAGATCATCAACAAGTTCGACAACGCCTTCGGCGGGGTTGCCGGCGACTCGGGCGCGATCAGCCTCTTCACCAATGCCGGCAACTTCCTCGAAACCGGGAGCTTCTTCGCCCTCGAGACCTGCACCGGTCCGGCCGAGGACCGACCCGCGCTGATTGGGATCCCCCACACCGACACGGCGCTGGGCCTGGTCCCGGTGCTCGACCCCGGCAACGTTCCGGCCTACGGCCCCGGGCCACACTGCAACCTCCGCGGGTTCACAGACCTCGGCGAGCGGTTGCTGGACGGGATGATCAGGCGGGGGATGATCTTCGACCCCGACCACCTCAGCGTCAAGGCGCGCTCGGCTGCTCTCGACTACATGGCCGCACGCGGATACTCGGGAATCATGTCCAGCCACTCGTGGGCGGACATCCTGAGCTACCCGCGGATCCTCGAGATGGGCGGTGTCGTCACGCCGATGGCCGGATCGTCGGAAGGCTTCGTCGAGGAGTGGCGCAAGCTGCGCAAGGAGCGCACCGACGAGTACTACTTCGGCTGGGGCTACGGCGCCGACATGAACGGCTTCGCTTCGCAGGGACCGCCGCGTGAGGGCGCCCCGAATCCCGTCAAGTACCCGTTCAAGTCGTCGATCGACCCGGGCATCACGATCGATCGCCAGCGCAGCGGCGAGAAGACCTTCGACATCAACACGGACGGCGTCGCCCACTACGGGCTCTACGCCGACTGGATAGAGGATCTGCGGATGATCGCCGGCGACAGGATCATCGAGGACATGGCGAGAGGCCCGGAGGCCTACCTGCAGATGTGGGAGCGCTCGGTCGGCGTCGCCGCCAACCGCTGCCGGCCGAAGCGCGCCAAGCTCACCGGCGCCGGCCTCGCGAAGCTGCGCCTCGGCTCGAGTGCGGTCGCGGCGCTGAAGAAGGCCGGGCAGCCCGAGCGCCGGGTCGGCCGCGTCTACCGCTACTGCGTCGCCGGGAAGCGCAACCGCAACGCCGAGGTCGTCGGTGTCTTCACCAAGGGACGCAAGCTCGGCCTGATCAGCAGCGATGCCACGGGCCACAAGGCGGGCGGCGTCCGCGTTGGCGATCGGGCTTCCCGCCTGCGCGGCGCGAAGCGGATCGGCAAGCGCGTCTACGCGGTCCGCGCCAAGGGCGGAGCCCGCTACGCCTACTTCGTCAAGGGCGGCAAGGTCGTGACGGTGGCAGCCGCCTCGCGCTCGGCGAAGTCGAGCGGCGAGATCCTCCGCAACCTGAAGCTCGCGCGCTAGGCGCTGAGCGAGGTCCTACGCGCCCGAGTGAGTCTCGGGTGGGGGAGGCTCGCTCGCAATCGCCTCGGCGGGCCGACCCGCCTCGGCCGGCTCGAGCAGCTCGGTCGGGCGCTCGGTGTCCGGGCGGTGGTCGGCCATGATGTCCTGGATCTCCTCGTGCTCGATGACCTCGTTCAAGAGCAGGCGCTCGGCGATCACGTCGAGCAGGTCGCGGTGGTCGGCGAGCAGGCGGTGGGCGCCGCGGTATGCCTCCTCGGCGATCGACTGCACCTCCTCGTCACGCGTCTGGCGCAGGGCCTCCGAGGTGGTGAAGTCGTCGGCGGGCAGCTGGTGGGCGCGGATCGTCGTCCCCATCGCGTACTCGTAGACCATCGAGCGGGCGATCATGGTCACCCGCTTGAGGTCGTCGGACGCGCCGGTGGTGACCCTGCCGAAGGTGATCTGCTCGGCGACCCGGCCGGCGAGCAGCACCTTCATGTAGTCGACCAGCTCCTGGCGCGACTTCAGGTAGCGGTCCTCCTGGGGGAGGTTGAGCGTGTAGCCGAGCGCCTTGCCCCGGGGGACGATCGAGACCTTCTGGACCTTGTCGACGGTAGGCAGGAGCTCGGAGACGAGCGCGTGCCCCGCCTCGTGCCAGGCGACGACCCGCTTCTCGTGGTCCGTGATCACCTTGCGCGACTGGAGTCCCGCGATCACGCGCTCGAAGGCGTTCTCGAAATCGGCCTGGGCGATGAAGTCGCGGCGGTTGCGACCGGCCAGGATCGCGGCCTCGTTCGCGAGGTTGGCGAGATCGGCGCCGGTGAGGCCGGCGGCGTGACGCGCGACGCGCTCCAGGTTGATGTCCTGAGCCAGAGGCTTGCCGCGCGTGTGTACGTCGAGGATCTGTCGCCTCCCCTTCATGTCGGGCGGCGGGACGAAGACCTGGCGGTCGAAGCGCCCGGGCCGAAGGAGCGCTTTGTCGAGCTTCTCGAGCATGTTCGAGGCGGCCATGACGATTACCTGGTCGCGGGAGCCGAAGCCGTCCATCTCGACGAGGAGCTGGTTCAGGGTCTGGTCGCGCTCGCCCGAGATGTCGGAGCCGCGGTGGGCGCCGACCGCGTCGAGCTCGTCGATGAAGACGATCGCGGGCGCGTTCTCGCGTGCCTCGCGGAAGAGTCGCCGGATGCGGGCGGCGCCGAGACCGGCGAACATCTCGATGAACGAGGACGCGGACTGGCTGAAGAAGGTGGCCCCGGACTCGTGCGCGACCGCCTTCGCGAGGAGGGTCTTGCCGGTCCCCGGAGGGCCGTGGAGGAGGATGCCCTTCGGCACCTGAGCGCCGAGCGACTTGAACCGCTTCGGGTCGGAGAGGAACTCGACCACCTCACGGAGCTCGTCCTTGGTCTCGTCGACCCCCGCGACGTCGGCCCAGGTGACCGCCGACTTCGACTTCGCCGAGATCTCCTGCGGCTTCGTCTGGGGCATGAGCTTGAACGTGCGCCAGATGAAGTAGGCAATCAGCGCCATGAACACGATCATCAGGATCGTGCTGATCGTGTAGAGGTCCCAGCTGAGGCCGAGCCCGAGGAAGTCTGCGGTTGGGATCAAGGCATAGATGCGGGTCAGGGACCTGCTCTAGACCGTATCGGCAGCTACGCCCTCGACCCGTAGGACCTCTTGCAATGCGGCGAGTCCGACCTCCATCTGCTCCGCGGTCGGCTCGCGGGTCGAGACCAGACGCTGGATCTCATAGCCAGGGCCGCGCACTGCGCGGCCGAGTAGCGACTCCGGCTGCTTCTCGGCGTACGCGAAGAGCTCAACCGCGACCCCGGTGGAGGCGATCGCGGCGAGTCCCCGATGGACCGACCCCGGTTCGTCGACGAACTTCTCGACCAGGACCTGCCCGGTGATCGAGAGCGCCAGCATCGGGCCGATCAGGTTTGATCCGCAGCGCCCGTGCTCCTTCGGGAACTCGTGCGGGTCGGTGCCGGTTTCATAGCCGCCGATCGACTTGTGCTCGGCGCCGTGATACGCGGCGAGGTCCGCGTCGCGCAGGGCGGCGACGGCGGGGACCGCCCCCAAGATGGCGATCGCGGCCTCGCGCCCGACGGTCGCCGCGCGCAGGCGCCGGAGCAGGTTCGTCGCCATGGTCGAGCCAACCATCGCCCCGATCACGACCGGGTCCTCGAATGGCAGGCGTGCCGAGCGCAGCCGCAGGCGGGCGAGCGGAATGACCAGCATCGCCTCCGCCAGCCGCAGCGGCCCGCGAAGCAGCGGGATCTTCCCTGCCCGCGTGTGGGCGAGGGTCGGCTTCGGTCCTGAGGCCACCTCGATCCGGCCGTCCCTCGTCCGCGCGGCGACGGCCCACTGGGTGGGCCCGTGGATCAGGAGCCCATTTCGCAGCGCCATGCCGCCGAGCCGGAGGGGGGCATCCTCCTCCTGGGGCCCGGAGCCGTTGCCGGAGACGTCGACCTCGGGAATCTCGCTCATCCAAGCATCCGCTGTGGCAGGTCGGCGAAGAATGCGGCGGCGAGCTCGACGTCGGCGACCGCGGTGCGCTCATCCGCCGCGTGGACCAGTGGCGCGGCATCGAGCAGCCCGAGCTCGCGCTGCGGGCAGAAGCCGTAGACGGTCGCCGAGCCGAAGGCCTTGCGGAACCAGTGGCTATCGCTGAAGCCGGCCATCACCGTCGGGACCAGGGTCGCATCCGGGTCGGCCCCGGCGAGCCAGCTCGAGATCGCGGCGGCGAGCGGCGTCTCGGCGGGAGAGTGGTTCCCGACCACCCGCTCCTTGTACTCGACCTCGAGATCGCCCGCCAGCGGACCGAGGACCTCCTTGACCTTCTCGTCGACGAGCTCGGAGCCGTTGCCCGGCGGTACCCGGCAATCCACCAGGACCTCCGCCTGCGAGGGGATCACGTTGTCCTTCTCCGAGGCGCGGGCCCGGGTCGGCACCATCGTCACCCTGAGCATCGGCTCGACCAGGTAGGTGACCACCTGCGCGGCCTGACCGCGAAGTCGCTCGACCGCCGCCTCAACCGCCGAGTGGTCGTCGCCGACCTCCTCGCCGAGCAGCGCGGAGAGCAGGGCGATGCCCTCCTCCGTCGGCTCGAGCCGTGGCTGGTCGCGGAGCCGGGTCAGGGCAGGGCCGAGCCTCAGCAGGGCGTTGTCGCCGAGCCCGGGGACCGACGCGTGGCCCGCGACGCCGCGGGCTCGGAGGAAGAACCGGTTGACGCCCTTCTCGCCGACGCAGAGGGGGTAGAAGCGCCGACCGCCGACCTCGAAGGCCGCGCCGCCGCCCTCGTTGACGACGAGGTCCGAGCGGACCTTCTCCGGATGCTCGGAGCAAAGCCATTGCGCACCATGGGCAGCGCCCATCTCCTCGTCGGCGGTGATCACGATTCTCAGGGCGCCGCGCTGCGGGCGCCAGCCGTCCCGCGCGAGCGAGACCGCCGCCGCGACCTCGGCCGCGACCTGGCCCTTCATGTCCTGGGCGCCGCGCCCGCGCACCATCTCCTCGGCGACGTCTCCGGCCCACGGGTCGAAGGTCCACTCGGAGCGCTCGGCTGGGACTGTGTCGACGTGGCCGAGGAGGCAGAGTGTGTCGCCGTCGGCCTCCGCGGCGAGGGTCGCGACCAGGTTCGGGCGTCCGGGGACGTCGGCGAGCAGCTCGCACTCGAAGCCGGCCTCGGAAAGCCGCTCGGCGAGCATCTCCTGCGCCGCCTCTTCGTTGCCGGGCGGGTTGACCGTGTCGAAGCGGATCAGCTCGCCGAGCAGGTCGACCGCCTCGGCACCGAGGTTCGGGGCGGCGACGGCCGTCTCCTCAGGGCTCGCCATGGGCCCAGGTTACCCGTGCGCGGAATACTGCTCTCCATGGCCGAGCAGCTCTTCGATCCCGGCAACGAGGAACGGACGCCGGAGGGGCCTCCGGCGGATGCTCCGCTCGCGGTGCGAATGCGGCCTCGAGCTCTCGAGGAGCTCGTCGGCCAGACGCACCTGCTCGGCGAGGGGTCCAGCCTGCGGGTGGCGATCGAGACCGGGGAACCCCACTCGATGATCCTCTACGGCCCTCCCGGCGCCGGCAAGACGACGATGGCGAGGATCATCGCCCACGCGTCCGACGCGGCGTTCGAGGAGAAGTCGGCCGTCAACGCGGGGAAGGCGGAGGTGCAGGCGGTGATCGAGCGCGCGCGCGAGCGCCGCCGCTCCCAGCGCGCGACGATCCTCTTCCTCGACGAGATCCACCGCTTCAACAAGGCGCAGCAGGACGCGCTCCTGCCCGCCGTCGAGGAGGGGCTCGTGACCCTGATCGGCGCGACGACCGAGAACCCGTACTTCGAGGTCAACTCCGCCCTCCTCAGCCGCTCGCAGATCTACGAGCTGCGCGTCCTCGATGACGCCGACGTCCGGACCCTGCTCGAGCGCGCGCTCGCCGACCCCGAGCGCGGGATCGCCGACCCTCCGCCCGCCGAGCCGGAGGCGCTCGAGCATCTCGCGGTCCGCTCGGGCGGCGACGCCCGCACCGCCCTCGGCGCGCTCGAGCGCGCGGTGGAGACCGCCCGTGCCGGGCGCCAGGCGATCGACCTCGCGATCGCCGAGGACGCGCTCCAGCGCAAGGCGGTCAGCTTCGACCGCCAGGGCGACAAGCACTACGACTACATCTCCGCCTGGATCAAGGCGACGCGCGGCTCGGATCCGGACGCCTCGGTCTACTACCTCGCGGTGATGCTGGAGGGCGGCGAGGACCCGCGGTTCATCGCCCGCCGGATGGTGATCCTCGCCTCCGAGGACATCGGCAACGCCGACCCGCAGGCCCTCTTGATCGCAACCGCCGCCGCTCAGGCCGTGGACAGGGTCGGACTCCCCGAGTGCGCGCTCAACCTGTCCCAGGCGGCGGCCTACCTGGCGCTGGCCCCGAAGTCGAACGCCTCGGTGAAGGCGATCGGCAAAGCGTCCGCACACGTGCGCGAACACGGGGCGCAGCTGCCCCCGGACCACCTGCGCGACGCGCACTATCCGGGAGCGAAGGCGCTCGGTCGCGGCAAGGGCTACGTCTACCCGCACGACGAGCCCGGCGGGGTCGCGGATCAGTCGCTGCTGCCACCGGAGGTCGAAGGAGAGCGGTTCTACGAGCCCACCGAACGCGGGTTCGAGGAGGAGCTCCGCCGCCGCCTCGAGAGGTTGCGCTAGCCTGGGCGAGCCGTCTGAGGAGCGGGGGAGCGAGGAGGTTGCGGAGCTTGCGATTGCGCCACCCGGTCAGGCTCGTCACGGGGATAACGCTCACCGCCGTAGTTGCGGCGATCATCGCTGCGCCGGCGCCGGCGATCGTGCCGCCGAAGGACTGCGGACCGATGGAGGTCGCCGGCAAGCGGTACAAGATCAAGGCCGACCAGCTCAAGTGCGGTCAGGCGCGCGACCACGCGCTCGACTACCTGCAGAGCCATGACGAGCCGCGCGGCTACAACTGCCAGGACTACGGCAGCGACACCCGGATCAAGTTCCGGTGCTCGAGCGGGATCAAGGAAATCATCGCCATCCGCAGGCGAAGCTGACGGCCATCAGAACGCGCCGAGGCAGGCTCGCCGCGAGCGCGGCCGGGGCCGCGCTCGGCCTCCTCCTCCTGCTGCCCACGGGCGCCGGGGCCCACGGGCTCGTGCAGCGCGCCAACCTGCCGATCCCCGAGTGGCTGTTCGCATGGGCGGCGGCGCTCGTCCTGATCATCTCGTTCGTCGCCCTCGCGGTCCTCTGGCCCCGCCCGCTGCTCGAAGACGCGGGCTGGCGCCCGCTCCCGGCGCCGGTCGGCCGTGCGCTCGGCTCGAGCGCACTGGAAGCGGTCTGCGGCCTCGTCGGGGTGCTCGCGCTGATTGCGGTGGTCCTCGCCGGGCTCGCCGGGGTGCAGAACTCGTTCGCGAATCTGACACCGACGTTCGTCTTCATCACCTTCTGGGTCGGCCTCGCCTTCGCCAGCGCCATCTTCGGCAACCTCTTCGCCGCGTTCAGCCCGTGGCGGGCGCTCGGGCGCCTCAGCGGTCACCTGCTCGGAACCCGCTTCGAGCCACGTCCGTATCCCGACCGCCTCGGGCGCTGGCCCGCCGTCGCCGGCCTCGTCGCCTTCACCTGGATCGAGCTCGCCTCCGGATGGAGCGAGGAGCCGCGCACGCTGGCGATCGCGGTCCTCGGCTACACGGCGGTCGTGCTCACCGGCCAGGCGCGCTACGGGGTCGACGTCTGGAGCCGGCGAGGGGAGGCCTTCGCCGTCTACTTCGACCTCTTCGCGCGCATCTCGCCCTTCGAGCGCCGCGACGGGATCGTCGGCCTGCGCCCACCACTCGCCGGCCTGCCGAAGCTCGATCCTGTGGCGGGCACCGTGGCGTTCGTCGTCGTCATGATCGGCAGCGTCACCTATGACGGGCTCTCCTCCGGATCCCTGTGGCGGGACCTCACCGGTGACGCAGCCCTCGACGCGCCGGAGCTGGTTGCGACGCTCGGCCTCGCGCTTGGAGTCGCTCTCGTCGGCGCCTTCTACTCGCTCGGAATCGCCGGCGTGCGCTCGCTCGGAGGCGACCTCGGCGCCGAGCGGCTGCGCCGCGCCTTCGTCCACTCCCTCGTCCCGATCGCGTTCGTCTACGTCGTCGCCCACTACCTGACCTTCCTCATCTTCGAGGGTCAGTCGATCGTCTACCTGGCCTCCGACCCGCTGGGCGAGGGCTGGGACCTCTTCGGAACCGCGTCGGCGACGATCGACTACGGCGTCCTGTCGCAGAACGCGGCCTGGTACCTGCAGGTCGGCTTCGTCGTCGCCGGGCACGCCGCGGCCCTGGCGCTCGCTCACGATCGCGCGCTGGTTCTCTACCGCGGCTCGCGGCTCGCGGTCCGCTCTCAGTACTGGATGCTGGCGATCATGATCGGCTTCACTACGCTCGCGCTGTGGCTCCTCGCCAGCGCGCAGGGATGAGCAGGCCCGCCGCGATCGCCGCTTGTGCCGCGCTGCTTCTCGGTGCCGGCTGCGGCTCCGACGATCCCGAGGGCGGCAGCGGTGAGGTCTCCGAGCGCCTGGTCGACTTCGACAAGAAGCCGCCGTACGTGAACTCGCTCGAGCTCGACGCCACGACCGGCGATCTGCTGTTGACGACCAACCGGGGCTTCTTCCGCATCGACCCCGAGACCGACCGCGTCGAGCGCCAGCGGGGCACGATCGAGGCCGACGGAGAGCGCTCCACCGTCGGCAACTTCCTCGAGATCAAGTACGAGAGCCCCGGCCACCTGATCGGATCGGGGCACCCGGACCAGACGACGCTGCCCCAGTACCTCGGCTTCATCCGCTCCGACGACGACGGGAAGACCTGGCGGGTCGTCTCCCGGCTCGGGATCGCGGACCTGCACAAGGTGATCCTCAAGCACGACCGCCTCTACGCTTGGGACGCCGTCGTCAGTGCGCTCCTGATCTCCGGGGACGGCGGGCGCACATTCGATGAGAATTTCACCCCGCGAGGGCTCATAATCGACTTCGAGGTGGATCCGGCTGATCCCGCACGCGTGGTCGCTGCGACCGACGATCAGCTCTTCCGCTCCGAGGACGAGGGCGAGGGCTGGCGCCCGCTGCTCGCAGCGGAGGGCGTCCGGCTCGCCTGGCCCGAGCCTGAGGCCCTCTACCGTGCCGACAAGGACGGCGGCGTCTACCGCTCCGCCGACGGCGGCGCCTCATGGGAACGGCTCGGCAGCGTCGAGGGCGAGCCGTACAAGATCGAGCCGGTCTCCGGGGAGGAGCTCTACATGGCACTGAGCGACGGAACGATCGCGCATACGACTGACGGGGCCTCGAACTGGGAATACGTATTCAGGCCATGAAGCGTGCAGCGCTCATACTCGTCCTCCTCGGCTGCCTCGTCGCTCCTCAGGCGGTGCAGGGACACTCGCTCGTGCGGCCGGGCAACGGGCTCGTCTCCTATCTCTCCGAGGACGCGACCTCGCTCAACACGCTCACGGTACGCGCCGATGGCGCTCGGATCGAGTTTCACGACCCGACCGTCGACGGCGGCATCGATCCGGGGCCCTGCACCCCCGGGGCGCTCGCCGGTGGATTCATCATCCAGGTCTTCTGCCCGGCAGCCGGCGTGCAGCGGGTCCGCCTCGACCTCGGCGAGCGCGAGGACTCGGCGTTGGTGACCGCGGCCGTGCCTGCGAGCGTTCTTGGCGGGCCCGGAGCGGACAAGCTCACGGCCGGCCCGCTCGGCGACGAGGTCGCCGGCGACGAGGGTGATGATGCGCTTGATGGCGGAGCGGGCGACGATCTGCTCGACGGGGGCCCCGGCGCCGACTCGATGGTCGGGGGACCCGGGGCGGACACCCTTCTCGCTCGCGACGGGATCGCCGACTCGATCTCCTGTGGAGACGGCGCCGACCAGGTCGACGCCGACACGCTCGATCAGGTCGATCCGAGTTGCGAGGCGGTCACGCGTACCTTCACCCCGTCGCCGAGCGGGTCGGCGGGCGACGAACCGGGGCCGCCCAAGGTCGAGGTCGGGGCAGTGACCACCCAGAGCCCCGGGGGCTCGCGGCGTATCGAGGTCGTCGCGACGACGAGCGAGCCCGGCGCATTGAGCGCCTCGGGCTTCTTCAGCATCGATGGGCTGTCGCGCCCGGTGCAGGTCAAGCGGCGGGAGATCGCCGTCGGCGGCGCGGGCGCGATCCTCAGCTACCGGGTGCCGAAGGCGCGCTGGGAGCGGGCCCGGCGGGCGCTCTCCGCCGGGCGCAAGGTGAGTTTGCGACTCGGCGTGGTCGCGACGGATCTCGCCGGGAACACGAGCAAGCGCCGCGCGCCGCGGGTGCGGGTCACGCTCGGATCGGGGGACGGAGGCGCGGCCAAACCAGTCGGTGCGGGCGCCGTCGCCCGGCATCCCGAGCCCAGCGACGTCGACGGCGACGAGGTGAAGAACGAGGTCGACAACTGCCCGACGGTCAAGAACGGGAGCCAGATCAACACGGACTTGGGGTTCACTCCGACGACGCCGGCGCCCGCCCCGCCCGAGCCGGCGCCGCCCACGCCGATGCCGAGCGGTGACGCGAACGGCGATGCGTGCGATCCCGACGACGACGCCGACGGCGTCAACGATGTCGACGGGTCCGGCGCGCGCCTCGACAACTGCCGCTTCGATCGCAATCCGGCGCAGCTCGACGATCTCAACTTCCCTGGTGGCTATGGCGACGTCTGCCCGCCGATCGACACCGACGGGGACGGCGTGATCGACGACGAGGACAACTGCGACACGACGATGAACCCGGGTCAGGCCGATCTCGACAGTGACGACAAGGGCGATGTCTGCGACACGGACGACGACGACGACACGATCGTCGACGCCGGAGACCTCTGTCCGCGCACCTGGAGCAACCCGCAGGTCGACCTCAACGGAGATGGGATCGTCAACTGGCGCGACCAGTCGGATCGCGACGGCGACGGCATCGGCTCGGAGTGCGACGCGGACGAACCCGCCATCGTCCCGCCGGGAGGCAAGGCGCCGCCCGACACCACGCCACCCGAGGCGAAGGCGCGCGCAAGCGGGACGCGGCGGATCGCGCAGCTCGAGGCCGGGATCATCGTCCGGATCACCTGCTCGGAGGCATGCACGACGACGTCGGAGCTCGCCGTCTCACGCGCGGTCGCGCGCCGCCTCGACCTCGGGCGCGACCGGATCCTCGCCAGAGGCTCGGCCGAGCTCGACGGAGCCGGGTCCACCTACGCCTTCCTGCGGGCGGGTGCCGCGACCCGGCGGGCGATCGCGCGGGCGGGCGGGATCAGGGCGCGGCTCGAGACCGGGATCGTCGACCGCGCCGGCAACCCGGTTTCGGTCGGGCGCGCGGTCGTGCTCGGCTCGCCTGCGCGCAACGAATAGCCGCCTGGCCGCATGATCGTTGCGCCCGCAGAGCTTGCCCGGGGCGGCCGCGCTGTGATTGAATCGCCGCGGGCCCGAGCCCGGGATGACCGGAGCCGTGCCTGGCCATGCGGGGGGCTGCGTTTGGCCCGTGGTTCAGGCAATGCGAATAGGGAGTGATCTTGAGACTTTCGAGCGCCGGCATCGGCCGGGCGATTAGCTTCGCCTGCGTCGCGACCCTGCTGACCATCGCGATTCCGGGGACCGCCCTCGCCCATCACGGGGGCCCCGAGCACGTCCCCGCGAAGCAGGTGAACATGGAGCTCGTCGGCGAGCTCGAACCGACCATCGCCCAGGGGCCGATCGTGCCCGGCCAGTTCGCGGACCTCGCCGTCCACGGCGACTACGCCTATTTGAACTCCTGGGATGAGCCCAGCTGCACCAAGGGCGGCACCTATATCGCCGACATCAGCGACCCGGCGAACCCGGTCGAGGCCGGCTTCATCCCCGCCGTCGACGGCTACTACCACGGCGAGGGCGCGCACGTGGTCTCGATCGACACGCCCCAGTTCACCGGCGACCTGCTCGCCGTCAACAACGAGGCCTGCTCGAACGACGCGAACCGCCCGCCCGGCGTCGACGCGGCCTCCGGAGGCTTCGACCTCTACGACGTCAGCGATCCGTCGACCCCGGTGACGCTGATCCAGAACGCCGGCGACAACCAGGCGGCCCTGCCGGCCAACTCCTACCACAGCGTCTTCGTCTGGCAGGACGGCAACGAGGCCTTCCTCGTCGCCTCCGACAACACCGAGTTCGAGGACGTCGACATCTTCGACATCACCGACCCGACCGCACCGCTCCAGATCAAGGACCTCGACATCTCGGTCGACTTCCCCCAGGTCCTCGACGAGCTCGCCAACGGCGACCTCTTCTTCCATCACGACGTGGTGGTGAAGGAGATCGGTGGCGTGATGCGGATGCTGGTCTCCTACTGGGACGCCGGCTACGTGCAGCTGAACGTCGACGACCCGGCGAACCCGACCTACATCACCGACACCAACTTCGACGACCCCGACCCGCTCACCGGCTTCGATCCGCCGGAGGGCAACGCCCACCAGGCCGAGTACTCGCACAACAACGAGTTCATCCTCGCCGGGGACGAGGACTTCTCGCCCGATCGCGTGAACACCGCGTCGATCACGACGGGGCCGAACGCGGGCGACTTCGAGGGGGCGGCCGTCGGTGGTTCGGCGCCGCTCACCGAGCTCCCCGACGCGGTTCTGAACGGGCCGACGGTCTACGGCGGCTACGGCTGCGACGCCTCGGCGCCAATCCCGCCCCGCGCCGGACCGGCTGCCGCCTCTCGCGGCAGGTGAGGAGGCGATCGTCGTCCTGCAGCGCGGACCGCGCCGGACGACCCCTCAGCGCCCGAGACGGCGTGCTTCCCGGGCGAGAAGGCCGAGAACGCGATCGACGCCGGCTACGACGCCGTCCTGCTCGTCAACCACCATTCCGGCGAAGCGTCGGGCGTCTACTGCGGTAGTGGCGGCTTCCCGGCCAGTCCGCCGATCGTCGCTCCGTGCACGACGCATGAGGCGTTCCACCAGCATCTTCGACAAGGCTCCGAGCCTGAGCATCCCCTACGTCCCGGCCGAGGAGCCGGCGATCGGCGACGCTCGGTGAGAAGGTGAGCGTCGCGGCCTCCTTCGACGGCTGGGGCTTCGCCCACCTCTACGACGCGCAGACGAGCGAGGAGATCGACGCCTTCGCGATCCCCGAGTCCCTCGATCCGGCCAACGCGAGCGGCTTCGGCGACCTCTCGATCCACGAGTTCGCCGCCGACCCGGACGAGAACCTCGCCTATGCCTCCTATTACACGGGTGGCATGCGCGTGTTCATGTTCGGCCGCGACATCGGCCTCGCCCCGACGGGCGCCTACATCGACCCCGACGGCTCCAACTTCTGGGGCGTCGAGCAGTTCACGACCGCGGCCGGCCAGCGACTGATCGCCGGCTCCGATCGTGACTTCGGCCTGCAGATCTTCCGCTACACCGGTCCGCATCCGGCAACGGGCGGTGGCGGCGGCGGTGGCGGCGAGTACGGCGAGAAGGACCCGCCGCAGACCAAGATCACGAAGAAGCCGAAGAAGAAGTCGACGAAGCGCAAGGCGAAGTTCAAGTTCACCTCCGATGAGGCGAACTCGACCTTCCAATGCAGGCTCGACAAGAAGAGCTTCAAGGCCTGCAGCCCGCCTTACAAGAAGAAGGTCAAGCGCGGCAAGCACAAGTTCCGGGTGCGGGCGATCGACCCGGCCGGCAACGTCGACCCGACCCCGGCCAAGTACAGCTGGAAGGTGAAGAAGAAGAAGAAGGGGTAGGGCAAGGACGCCCTTCCCGGGGCACCCGATCGCTGAGATCGGGTGTTTCCACCTATACCGCGGCGAACCCCCGACGCTTAGCGTCGCTCTCGACAGTCGCAAAGACACGAGAAGTGGGGTCTGCGGATGGGTTCACGGGTTAGGGCGTCGGTGCTGGCAATCGCATGCGTGGTCGCGCTCGGACTCAGCGCCACGGCTGCCAAGGCGGGCCTCCTCGACGGGCTCGGGGGCATCCTCGACCAGATCCTCGACGGCGGCACCGATATCGACCCGGACCTCGGTGACGAGCTGGCCGCTCTCCTCTGCGACCCGAGCAGCGACCTCGCCGAGGGAATCGAGGACGGCGCCCTTTCAGCTCTCCCCGCCGATGTGATCCCGGCCCTCACCTGCAATCTGGGCCTGCTCGACTACAAGTTCCAGACGACCCTCAAGCGCTCGAACGGCACCGAGGTCGTCCGCACCCACAACGCCCTCGTCCAGATCCCGCGCCCGCTCAATGTCGACGACGACATCGCGCCGGACCTGATCGGGACGATCGGCCTCTCCGGCGCCGGCCGCTTCACGCTCCGGGTCAACCGCATGCTGGGCGAGAACGCCGCCCTGCCGACGAAGGTCGAGGCGATCATCTCCGCTCCCTCGGGCGTCGACATCGGGCGCGACACGATCGCGTTCGGTTACGACACGACGACCTCGAAGGCGCCCAAGACCTTCAACTCCGGGATCAGCCTGCTGAGCCTGATCGGCCCGGGCGGGCCCGGGATCAAGTTCCAGACCGACGTCACCGGCGCCGGCCCGAGCCTGGCGCTGGTCGGCGAGCTCTTCGACAAGGGGCCGGGTGGCGAGCGCCGCAGCCCGATGCGGGCGCGCGTCGGCTTCACGCCGGTGCCGGCCACGATGACCGCGACGGTCGACCTCGGCAACCCGCTCCTCGCGACGGTGACTACCTCGCAGCGGAGCAAGGTCGACGTGCTCGGCCAGCTGATCTCAACGCCCGCCACCGGGCCCGCGACCGAGAAGCGCATCGACGCGGTGATCGACTCGCTCCCCTCCACGGTCAACGTCTCCTACCTCTCCGGGGGCGAGTTCCAGCGCACGGTGACCTACGACGCGAGCGACCCGATCGGGCGGATCGACGTCACCTACACCGAGAAGATCGGAACCGCGATCGACCAGAAGGCGGTGGTTACGGTCAAGGATCTGCCCAAGGGCCTCGTCGTCAACCAGACCGGGAAGGTCGACGCCGACATGCACACCACGCTGGGTGTGATCGGCGAGGTCTACGGCTCCTTTGCCAACGGCGAGCCGCAAGCCGCGCCGACTGCGCCGGGGGCGAACGTGATCACCTCGGGCGACTACAGCTCGGTCGGGTTCCGCGCCGGCGGGATCGAGGCGCTCGACGTCCACGGCGCCGCCCCGTACACGCTCGATGCAACCCTCGCGCGCCAGAGGTTCGGCGTCTTCATCGACGACCGTGACGAGGCGCGGACGATCGACGCCCGGGTCAACTCCCTCCCACACGAGCTCCACCTCGAGCTCGACCCGGACGCCGGGCACGTGGTCTTCGACGGCTTCGGCGAGGCGATCGACGAGATCACGCTCGACGCCGACGACGACGATCCGTTCTTCGCCGACGCGACCGAGATCACGGGCGCAATCCGCGGCCTGCCGACCTTCCTCGACGTCAACTTCGCCCAGGACAAGGAAACCGGCATCACCGTGAGCGCCAACGAGGGCCCGCGGGAGATCGAGGTCCTCGCGAGCGATGGCTCGGCGCTGGCGCTGCCGCCTGGGGAGGCGGGCGCCGTGTATCGCGACACGGCGGATCAGTACGCCGTCTTCGCCAGGGTGTTCGGCCTCAAGTCGGTGGCCGTCGACCCGGACCCGCTGCACGCGGTGATCGAGACCAACCGCGGCGGCGACTTCAGCGTCGATGCGCGGCTGGAGACGGTCGACCCGCGCTTCAACCAGCTCAGCGACGTGAAGACGATCGACGGCACGCTCACCGGGCTGCCCGAGCGGGTCGAGGTCACCTACACGGAGGGCGGGCCCGACGTGCGCCACGTCACCTATGACGGTCGCGGCACGCTCGACGGGATCGATCTCACCTACGAGGACCTCGACCCTCGCCGCGACGAGGTCGATACCAAGGTCCTCCTCGGCGTCGATGATCTGCCCGAGAAGCTGACGATCGATCAGACCGGCCCGAAGGCGGCGACGCTGAGCGCCAGCTCCCCGGTGACCCGGATCGAGGGCGCGATCGCCAACGGCGAGCCGCTGCTTCCGCAGGGCGACGCACCGGGCATGCGGCTGCGGACGACCGGTGAGCCGGAGGACCCCGACCACTTCTCCTCGATCGGATTCCGGATCGACGGCTTCGAGTCCGCGAGCCTCGACGGCGCGGGCCCCTACGTGATCGATGCCGTGCTCGGCTCGCCCACCTTCAAGGCGGTGATCGAGGAGCCGGAGGAGGCGCGTACGATCACCGCGAACCTCGGTGGCCTGCCGCGCCACTTCAGCGCCGACATCGACCCCGAGGCCGGCGGTCCGCCGATCAAGGCCGGGCTCGACCGGCCGGTCGCGATCTACGACGGCTTCGGCGACGAGATCGGCTCGGCCGACCTGATCGCCACCGACGATCGCGGACCCGACGAGGCCCTCGACGAGGATGGCCTCGGGGACCTCGTGCGCCGGCTCGAGGCATTCGTCGACGGGATCCCGTCGAAGGTCGAGGTCGACTACGTGATCACCAAGCCCGAGGAGGAGGAGCCCGCGGGCGAGGAGTCGACCGAGATCGAGTTCCTCGCCGAGGGCGGCGTCGACTCGATGGAGGCTCTGGCGATCGCCGGGTTCACCACCGCGCGTACGCGTGAGGAGTTGACCTCCTCGCATCCGACCCTGCCGTTCCCCGTCGAGCAGGAGGCGATCATCGACGACCCCACCCGCGCCGGTGTGGTCTTCAACGACACGGGCCCGCTGGTCGCCTTCGCCCGCATCTTCGGCCTCTCCGAAGTCGACGTGACGACCGATCCGCTCCACGTTCACACCTCCGCGTCGGCGGACCAGAAGCTCGAGGTCATCGTCCGCGACGAGGACGACGAGGATGTCACGAGCGATCCGCTCGTCTCGACGATCGATGCGACGGTCGACCCACTGCCGGCCGACCTGACGCTGGACATGACGACGGATCCGGCGAGCGAGGAGACCGTGATCGATTACGAGGCCTCGAGCCGCATCGCCGAGCTGGCGCTCGAGACGCACAACATCGGCGACATCGCCGATGTCTCCGGCCAGGCACACAGGCTCGCCAAGATTGCGGCGCGCGGCGTCCTCAGCGACGTCCCAGCGGACGTCGAGGTGACGATCGGCGGGCCGAAGTGCGCCGGCAGCCTGACGATCGACTGCGGCAACGTCGTCGATGTCGACCTCGGCGAGGAGGACGACGAGGAGCGGCTGGGATTGCTCGAGTTCCAGATCGTCGAGGAAGGCCACGCATTCGCCGAGACCAAGGAGGACGACCACGACGGCGCCGCCTTCCGCTCGATCCCGGACGAGCCCTTCAGCGCCTTCGCGCGCCTGCACGAGTTCCGCAACCTGGACGTGAGCAACGCGCCGACGCAGACGAGCCTCGACCTCGACGTCGACGACGCGGAGCCGTTCGACTACGAGCTCCGCCTGCCGGACGCAACCGACAACGGCCCCACTCACCCGCCGGTGATCAGCGGCACAATCGACGAGCCGCAGTCGCTGACGACGCTCGCCCTCCGCCCGCAGGCTGACCGGATGACGATCGACTACAACTCGTCGAGCTCGATCACCGGCCTCAGCTTCTTCATCGGGGAGCGCGCCGTCGACGGGCCGGACCTGAAGACGCTCTTCGACATCAATCTGGCCTCGATCCCGAGCCGGCTCGACGCTTGCGTCGGCATCCCCTCGAACTGCGAGGCGGCCGGGTTCAGCACCTCGAGGATCGGCGAGAGCCACAACGTCGACGCGATCGGGGTCTTCCTCGACTCGAACGCACTCAACACCCGCGAGATCGAGGTGGACGGCTACGCATGCGTGATCCAGGCCTCGCTGGGATGCGACGGCGAGCTCTGGCTCGACCACATTCGCTTCGCGGACCTCGGGTTCGAGATCCTGATCGATCGTGACGGCTACATGTTCGCCGACACCCTCAACAGGCTGGTCACCGGCTCCGCGGTCTTCACGCTGCGCAAGCGCAACGACCCGGAGGAGTTCCGCGAGTTCAGCGCCGTGCTCGGGGGCGGCATGCAGGTGAGCCGCCGGCTGTTCGACATCGGCAGCGCCGTGCCCGGCTTCGAGGGGGAGAACACGGCGCTGTGCGCCGACGATCTCGACTTCGACGCACTCGGACTCGGCAACGTCGTCGCGCGGAACTTCTGCACCGGCGACCTGCCCTAGCCCGGAGCCTATGATCGCCCCGGGCGAATGGGGCAACTCGAATCCTTCAACCCGGCGACGGGCGAGCCGCTCGGCAGCGTCGAGACGATCACTCCCGATCAGGTCCAGGGTGTCGTCGACGACGTCGCCGAGGTGCAGCCTTTCTGGGCACAGCTCTCGCTCTCCGACCGCGGCCGTTACATGCGCCGTGCGGCGGACGCCCTGGTCGAGGACCTCGAGGGCGTCGCCGACCTGATCACGCGCGAGCAGGGCAAGCCGATCACGGAGAGCTACGTGATGGAGTTGATCCCGACGATCGACGCGCTCCACTGGTGCGCCGACGCCGGGCCGAAGATCCTCGGCGACGAGAAGGTCCCGATGTCGCAGGCGTTCCTGAAGACGAAGCGGAGCTTCTTCTCTTACGAGCCGCTCGGCGTCGTCGGCGTGATCGCGCCGTGGAACTACCCGTGGTCGATCCCGTTCGGCGAGGTGGCGATCGCGCTCATGGCCGGCAACGGCGTGGTCTTGAAGCCGGCGAGCCTGACGCCGCTCCTCGGCGAGCGGATCCAGAAGGCGTTCGAGGACGGCGGCCTGCCGGAGGGGCTGGTGCGGACCGTCCATGGCGGCGGCGCGATCGGCCAGGCGCTCTGCGAGGCCTCGACCGCGAAGATCTTCTTCACCGGCTCGGTCGAGGTCGGGCGCAAGGTCGGCGTGATGTGCGCCGAGCGGATGAAGGGCTCGGTGCTCGAGCTCGGGGGCAAGGACCCGCAGATCGTCTGCGCGGACGCCGATCTCGCGAACGCGATCTCGGGGTGCGTTTGGGGCGCCTTCGCCAACTCGGGCCAGACCTGCTCCGGGATCGAGCGGACTTACGTCGTCGACGAGGTCGCCGACGAGTTCCTGGCCGGGGTCAAGAGGGAGACCGAGCGGCTCACGGTCGGCGACCCACTCGGCTGGGAGACGGAAATCGGGCCGATGGTCTCCGCCGACCAGGCCGGGATCGTGACCGACCTCGTCGACGATGCGATCGCCTCCGGCGCCGAGCGGATCACCGGCGGCCCCCGCGAGGTGCCCGGGTTCGATGGGAAGTTCATCGCCCCGACCGTGCTCGCCGGGGTCGAGGACGAGATGCGGATCATGCGCGAGGAGATCTTCGGCCCGGTGGCGCCGATCGTCGTCGTCGGCTCCGAGGAGGAGGCGCTCGAGCGTGCCAACGACTCGAACTTCGGGCTCGGGGCGTCCGTGTGGACGACCGACCGGGCGAAGGGCGAGCGGATGGCGCGGCGGATCGAGTCGGGGATGGTCTGGATCAACGACCACTCCTACTCCCACGGCGCCGCCCAGTGCTGCTGGGGCGGAGTCAAGGAATCCGGCCTCGGGCGCTCGCACTCGAAGTTCGGCATGTACGAGTGCGCGAACGTGAAGCTCGTCACCTGGGAGCCCGGAATGACACGCGACTTCTGGTGGCAACCCTACGACGAGGATCTCGGCACGGCGCTGCGCTCCTCGGCGCGACTCCTCTACGGGAGGGCGGGAACGCGGGTGAAGGCGCTGCGCGAAGGACTCGGGCCGCTGGCGCGAGTCGGTCGCAAGACGCTGCGCAAGGGCAGCTGAGCCGAGCGGCGCCTCAGCGGCGCCGGCCGATCACCAGCACGTAGGGCCGCGGCTGGCTGATCCCGTCGTCGGTCTTGAACTGGTCGAAGTACTCGACCCACTCGCGGTGCATCGCCTCGCGCTTCTCGTCGTCGAGTGACTCCGCCAGGGTCTTCGTCGGCCCGTAGGAGGTCGAGAACAGCTCCCAGGACGCCTCACCCGACTCGGCCGGCTGTGGGCAGTCGCCCTCCTCGAAGCGCAGGTCGAACGCATCGCCGAGCAGCTCGGTGACGTGGTCGCGGTCGCCCCAAGTGAACGGGCTGCCGACGCCCGGCGGCGGGGGTGGCTGGTACTTCCCCATCAACTTGAAGAAGGCGGCGACGCCCTCGGTCGGATGCCAGGTCAGCAGCCCGAGGCGGCCGCCGGGCCTCGTCACCCGGGCGAGTTCGCGCGCGACCGCCCCGTGGTCGGGGGCGAACATGACGCCGAAGGTCGACGTGACGGTGTCGAAGCCGGCGTCCTCGTAGGGGAGCGCCTCGGCGTCGCCGACCTCCCAGTTGACCTCGACTCCGGCCTCCGCCGCACGCTCACGGGCTGTCTCGATCAGGTCAGGCGCGAGGTCGAGGCCGGTGGTGTCGGCGCCTCCGCCGGCGGCCTGGATCGCGATCTCGCCCGTCCCGGTCGCCACGTCGAGCCACTTCTCCCCGGAGACCGGCTCGAAGACCCGGATCAGGTGGTCGTGGGCGATCTTCAGGTGGTCGCTGATCCGTTGGTACGGGCCGTTGCCCCAGATCCCGCTCTGCTTCTGCTTCAGCTCCTCGAATGCCATCGCCTCTCCTCCCCGCGGCGCGGCCGCGGCTCTAGGTTGCCGGCAGCTCGGCGAGCAGCTGCTTCGCCTTCGCCGAGTGCTCGTGTTCGATTTGAAGCTCGTACTCCGCCGCCTCCATGCCGCGCACGGAGGCGAAGTCGCGGCGGCCGCCCTGCATCGCCTGCGTGAGTGCGCCAAACGTGGCGCCGAACAGGGCACCGGCCACAAGGCCGTAGAGCAGGAGGCCGAGGAAGCTGCCGTCGAGCTCGAAGAAGAGCCCGATCAGGAGCGCGAAGAAGATCCCGATCATCGCTCCCTGGGCCGCACCGAAGAGCGCGGCCCGGCCGGTGGTGAGCCGGCCGGCGATCTGCTCCACCGTGCGCAGCCCGGTTCCGACGATCGCCGCCTTCTCGACCGGGAAGCCCTTGTCGGAGAGGTAGTCGACCGCGCGCTCGGCCTCGCGATAGGTGTCGTAGGTCGCGACCGTCGTCTTCGGCGCCGGCCCGGCGGGGGTCTCGTCTGCGGCCATCGCGCTTCATCATCGCCGATCGCGGCTCACGATGCCCGCGCGCTCTTCATCCTTTGGCGCCCCCATGACCGTCGCCGCCGCGATCAAGCTCGAGGGCCTGCGCCGCGACTACGGCGAGCGGCCGGTGCTGCGCGAGGTCTCCCTCGAGCTCGCGAGCGGCGAGACGCTCTCGGTCCTCGGGCCGAACGGCGCGGGGAAGAGCACGCTCCTGCGGATCCTCGCCACCCTGCTGCGCCCGACGGCGGGTGGCGTCGAGGTGCTCGGGGCGGAGCTCCCGCGCCAGGCGTGGAAGGCGAGAGGGCGGATCGGCTACCTCGGCCACGCGCCGCTGCTCTACCGCGAGCTCAGCGTGCGCGAGAACCTCGAGTTCAACGCCCGCCTGCACCGGGTCGACGACCCGGCCCACCGGATCGCGGAGCTGCTCGATGCCGTCGGCCTCGCCGGACGCGCCGACGAGCTCGTCCGCAACCTCTCCGCCGGAATGCTCCAACGCGCCGCCGTCTGCCGCGCCCTGATCCACCGTCCCGAGCTCCTCCTTCTCGACGAGCCGTCCTCGCACCTCGACTTCAGGGCTGCGGCCGAGATCGGCGCCGTGCTCGGACAGAGCCCCGATCGCACCCGAGTCCTCGTCACCCACGATGTCGAGCTGGGCCTCGCCGAGGCAGACCGGGTCCTCGCTTTAAGGGTCGACGGCTCGGTCGCCCACTGCGGCCGAGCCGAGGGCATCACCGCTCAGGACCTGCGCCGGGCGTTCGCATGAACGCCTTCCGCGCGATCCTGGCCAAGGACATCCGTACCGAGCTGCGCACGCTCGAGTCGATCCCGGCGATGGCGCTCTTCGCCGTCACCACCTTCGTGCTCTTCCGCTTCGGGCTCGACCGCACCGAGCTCGACGGCAGCCTCGCCGCCGGAGTCCTGCTCGCGACCGTGCTCTTCGCCGCGATCCTGGCGATCAACCGCGTGTTCGTCGCCGAGCGCGAGCAGGGTGGCTTCGACGCGATCCGACTCGCGCCGATCGACGGCACGTCGCTCTTCGCCGCCAAGGTCGCGGTTCTGATCCTCTACCTGGTCGTGCTCGAGCTGATCGCGCTGCCGATCTTCGCCTTCTTCTTCGGCGGCGGCTCGGGGCTGATCGCGCTCGCGCCGATCCTGCTCGCGGTCGACGCGGGGATCGCCTGCGTCGGCGCGATCGTCTCCTCGATCGCGGTGCACTCGCGTGCCCGCGACCTGATCGCACCACTCCTTCTGCTGCCGCTGCTGATCCCGGTGATGATCGCCGCGGGGAGCGCTGCCGAGCCCCTGCTCGCTGAAGGCGGCCCGTCGTTCGACGGATTCGGCAAATGGATGGCGGTGCTGGCGCTCTACGATCTAGTGTTCATCGCCGTCGGCTACGCGGTCTACGACTTCCTGCTCGAGGATTAGTGGCGAGCCCGGCGAGTTCGAGCACATGAGCTTCAAGGCCCCGCGAGCGCTCCCCCTGCTCACCGCCGTCACGCTGACGGTGGGCTTCGCCCTGGTCTTCTTCGTCGTCCCCAACGACGGCGACCAGGGATTCGTGCAGAAGATCTTCTACCTGCACGTGCCCCTCGCCATCTGCGCCCTGATCGGCTTCATGGTCGCTGCCGTCCAGGCGATTCTCCACCTGCGAACCGGCGAGGCGAAATGGGACGTCCGCGCCTACGTCTCGATCCACATCTCGATCATCTTCGGCGTCGCCGTGCTGATCACCGGCTCGATCTGGGCCCGCGCGTCGTGGGGCAAGTGGTGGGTGTGGGACGAGCCGACCCTGGTCAGCTTCCTGATCGTCTTCCTCCTCTACGTGACCTACTACCCGCTGCGCTACGCGATCGAGGACCGCGAGCGCCAAGCTCGGTACGCGTCGGTGTTCGCGATCACGGCGGGCGCCTTCGTGCCGCTGAACTTCATCGCCGTAAGGCTCGCGGAAACGCTCGTTCACCCGCGCGTGTTCGCGACCTCGGACAGCGGCCTGACGCCGCGCATGTGGCTCGCCTTCGTCGTCTGCTTCGCCGGCATGGCCATGCTCTGGGAGACGCTGATCCGCTTCGAGCTCGCCGCGAAGTCCACGCGCGCTCGGATCGGGCGCCTGCGCCGCTCCCTCTCCGGCGGCGAGGCCGTCGCCGGCGGCTCGCGGGTGGCCCCGGTCGCGGCCACCGGCTCGGAGGCGAGCTGATGGAGGCGCTCTTCATCGCCGCCCCGGCGCTGCCTCTCGACGAGGCCGGCAAGTACGTCGCCGGCGCGTACGTGGTCTTCCTCGCCCTGCTGCTGATCTACCTCGCGATCATGTCGATCCGCCTCTCCCGCATCGACGAGGAGCTCGGCGAGTTGGCGGAGATGGCCGAAAAGCGGTCCGATGGCTGAGCTGCTCGTCCTGGGTGTTTCCCACAAGACCGCGCCGCTCGAGCTGCGCGAGCGGCTGGCGCTGACCGAGGGCCGCGCCGTCGGCGTACTCGCGGCGCTCGTCGATCGCGACGAGATCAGCGAGGCGGCCGCGATCTCGACCTGCAACCGGGCCGAGGTCTACGTCGTCGCACCCGATCCGGTTGGCGCGGAGGCGGTCGTCCTCGGACTCCTCTCGCGCGAGGCCGAGACGCAGCCAACCGATCTCGTCGGCCACCTCTACTCGCTCCGCGGCCCCGCGGCCGCCGAGCACCTGTTCAGGGTCACGGCCGGGCTCGACTCGATGATCATCGGCGAGGCCGAGGTCCAGGGCCAGGTGAAGCGCGCCTACGAGCTCGCGCTCGTGGAGGGTGCGACCGGCCCGATCCTCAACCGCGCCTTCCGCGCTGCCCTCTCGGCCGGCAAGCGGGCGCGCACCGAGACCGGGATCTCTGAGCGCTCGATGTCGATCCCCTCGGTCGCGGTGGAGCTCGCGCGGCGGACCCTCGGCGAGCTCGAAGAGCGGCGTGTGCTCGTCGTCGGTGCCGGCGAGACCGCGGAGCTCACAGCCCGCTCGCTCGCGGCGAACGGGGTACAGGCGATCTTCATCGCCAACCGTCACTACGACCGCGCGATCGGGCTCGCCGATCGCTTCTCCGGTCGCGCGGTGCGCTTCGAGGAGCTCCCCGAGGAGATGATCGGCGCCGACATCGTCGTCGCCTCGACCAGCTCCCCGCACCACGTGATCGAACGCGAGGGCCTCACCGAGGTGATGGAGGCGCGGCAGGGGCGGCCGTTGCTCCTGATCGACCTCGCCGTCCCGCGCGACATCCATCCCGCCTGCCGCGAGGTGGCCGGGATCGGCCTCTATGACATGGACGACCTGCAGTCGCTGGTCGAGCGAAACGTCTCCGGCCGCGAGGCCGAGGCACGCCGCGCCGAGACGATCCTCCGCGCGGAGCTCGGCCGCCTCGAGCGCTGGCTCGCCGCGCAGGACGTGACGCCCACGATCAGCGCCCTGCGCGAGCGCGCCCAGCGGGTCGTCGACGGGGTCCTCGCCGAGAACGAGAGCCGCTGGGAGGGTCTCACCGAGGCCGACCGCGAGCGTCTCGCCGCCGCGGCGCGCTCGATCGCCTCGCGGCTTCTGCACGAGCCGACGCTCCGCCTCAAGCGCTCCGCGAGCGAGGACGACGCCTATGCGAAGATCGCCGTCCTGCGCGAGCTCTTCGCCCTCGACGGGCACGCCGAGGCGCCCGAGGGCTCCGCCGAGACTGCCGTCTCCGACCTGCGCGACCGTCGCAGCGAGAACGCCGGCCGCCGCGGCCGGTGAGCGCCGCCGTCGCGAGCACGCGCATCGGGACCCGCGGGAGCGCCCTCGCGCGCGCGCAGGCGGGGGCCGTCGCGGCTGCCCTCGGTGACGCTCAGCTGGTCGCGATCCGGACCGAGGACGGCGACGTCGGCGACAAGGCCCGCTTCGTCCGCGGGATCGACCGCGCGCTCGTCGCCGGCGAGGTCGAGCTCGCGGTCCACTCCGCCAAGGACCTCCCCGGCGAGCTCGCCGACGGCGTCGTCGTCGCCTGCGTTCCCGGTCGCGAGGATCCTCGCGACGCGCTCGTCGGTGCCCCGGCCTCGGTCGAGGAGATTGCGGCGGGCATGCGGATCGGGACGTCGTCGCTTCGCCGCCGCTCGCAGCTCCTCGCCCTGCGCCCGGACTGCGAGATCGTGCCGCTGCGCGGCAACGTGGACACGCGCCTGGGAAAGCTCGAAGCCGGCGAGTACGACGCGATCGTCCTCGCGGCCGCCGGCCTGCGCCGGCTCGGGCGCGACGACGAGATCTCCTTCTACTTCACGCTCGCGGAGATGACCCCGGCCCCGGGCCAGGGGACGCTCGTGATCGAGGCGCGTGACGGCGACGAGGAGTCGGCCACGGTGGCGGGCCGAATCGCCGACAGCGGCGCGCGCACGGAGCTCACGGCCGAGCGCGCCGCGGTCCGCGCGCTCGAGGCGAGCTGCGACACGCCAGTCGGGGTCTGTGCCCGCTTCGACGGTGCCGAGCTCGTCGTCCACGGATACGCCGGCCTCCCTGACGGCAGCGAGTGGGTCCGCGACGTCGTCCGCGGGGACCCGGAGCAGGCAGGGGCGCTCGGCGCCGGACTCGCCGAGCGGATGATCCTCACGGGCGCCGGCGACCTGCTCCGGCGGGCCGCGGCGGAGGTCGGCTCGTGAGCGCGCGCCCCGGCGTCGCCTACCTGGTCGGCGCGGGACCCGGCGACCCGGGGCTGATGACGCGACGCTCGCTGGAGCTGATCGCGAGCGCCGACGTGATCCTGCACGATCGCCTGATCCCGGCCGGTGCTCTCGACGGCGCCAGGCCCGATGCCGAGCTCGTCTACGTCGGCAAGCAGCCGGGCGTGCCCGCCGTCGAGCAGGGCGAGATCGAGGCGCTCATGGTCGAGCACGCCGGCGCCGGTCGCAGCGTCGTCCGGTTAAAGGGGGGCGACCCGTTCGTCTTCGGGCGCGGCGGCGAGGAGGCGGAGGCGCTCGCCGCAGCGGGCATCGCCTTCGAGGTCGTCCCCGGCGTCACCGCAGGCGTTGCAGCACCGGCCTACGCCGGGATCCCGGTGACGCACCGTGACGAGGCGTCGGCGGTCGCGTTCATCACCGGACACGAGGACCCGATGAAGGGCGAGACGGCGATCGATTGGGACGCTCTCGCCCGCTTCCCTGGGACGCTCGTCTTCTACATGGGGGTGAAGAACCTGCCGCTGATCGCCGAGCGGCTCGTGCTCGCCGGGCGCCCGGGAAGCGAGCCGGCCGCCGCGATCGGGCGGGGGACCCAACCCGGCCAACGCGCGGTGGTGGCAACGCTGGGAGCGCTGCCGGTCGCCGTGGCGGAAGCCGGGATCGGCGCGCCGGCGATCCTCCTCTTCGGCCCGGTCGCGGCGCGCCGGGAGACGCTGGCCTGGTTCGAGCGCCGCCCGCTCCACGGCAAGCGCGTCGTCGTCACCCGCGCCCGCGCCCAGTCGAGCGGCCTCGCCTCGGGCCTGCGCGACCTCGGGGCCGACGTGGTCGAGCTGCCGGCGATCCGGATCCAGCCGAGGCTCGAGAACGCCGAGGTGCGTGCGGCGGTTGAGTCACTGCACGCCTACGCCCTCGTCTGCGTGACCAGCCCGAACGGCGCCCGGCTGCTGTTCGAGGCGATGGCGATCCATGGCCGTGACGCCCGCGCGCTCGCCAACGCCACCGTCGCCGCGATCGGCCCGGGCACCGCGGCCGCGCTCGCCGACCGCGGCGTGATCGCCGACATCGTCCCCGAGCGCTTCGTCGCCGAGGCACTGGTCGAGGCGCTCGCAGAGGTCGACGTCGCCGGGCGCCCGGTCCTCGTGGCTCGCGCCGCCGAGGCCCGCGACGTGCTCCCGGAGGCGCTCGCCGAGCGGCGTGCCGATGTGGACGTCGTCGCCCTTTATGAGACCGTGCGCGAGCAGCCCGACGAAGCGGCGCTCGCGGCCGCGCAGGGCGCCGACTACGTCACCTTCACCTCCTCCTCGACCGTGCGCAACTTCGTCGACGCGGTCGGCGACCGCTTCCCGAGCGGGGCGCGGATCGTCTCGATCGGGCCGATCACCAGCGACGCCGTCCGCGAAGCCGGGCTCGAGGTCGCGGTCGAGGCCGAGCGCCACACCCCGGACGGGTTGCTCGAAGTGCTGCGCGCCGACGCACGCGACCGCTAGGCTCAGCCCCGTGCGGCAAGGATGCCTGATCGCGGGACTGATGCTCGTGCTGTGCGCCGTGGGGGTCGCCTCCGCGAGCGAGTCACCGGCCGAGCGCGAGCGCCCGGCCGCCGGATGCGTCTTCCTGCCCGCCCAGCACATCCTCGCGGTCACGGTCAAGGCCGGCACCGGGGCGCCGGACGGGGAGGCCGACGAGCTCTACCCACCCGGCGACGGGCAGGCCTACGTCGCCCGCTCCGGCGAGATGCTCGGCGTCTTCGGCGGGCCGGACGCGACGCCGGTCGGCTGCATCGGTGGGCAGGCGACGGTGAGGAACACCGACTACATCCTCGTCCGCGCCGGCAACCGGGTCGAGCGACCCGAGCTGGCGCTCGACATGCGCCGCGGCCTGCTCGCCCCCGGGTTCACCGACGAGCGCGACGGGGCCTCCGAGATTGAGGTCTTCAGCGATCTCGGTCGCCGCGGTCGCGTTGTCGTCGCGACCACCAGTGGCGCCGACGACGTCACCATCGGCCCCCGCGCCACCGGCGAGGTCGTCAACGTGAATGCCGGGGAGGCGGTCGACGACCCGGATGTCTTCGGCCGCCCGGGAGCGTTCCTCGTCTACGGCGGCGCCGGCCCGGACAGGATCGATGCCGCCGCCTCGCGCGGCGCGAAGCTGATCGGGGGCGGTGGCCCGGACCTGCTCGTCGGATCGGCCCGCACGGACCTGCTTCAGGGCGACGGGGGAGCGGACGTGCTCGTCGCCGGCGCCGGCACCGACATCGTCCTCGGCCTCGACCGCGTCGCGGACCGGATCGATTGCGGCGCAGGGAACGACATCTTCGTCGTCGTCGATCCCGCGGATCTGCTCGCCGGCTGCGAGCGCACCGAGCTCGAGGATCCGCTCGCCGATCGGCGCGCCGCGGTCGATCGACTCGCGGGCCGTCAGGCGCTGCTGGCGACGCCGATGCCGGCGGCAACGGCGTCCGGGCGGACGCAGAACGAGCCGTCGGCGAAGCCCTGACTCTCGATCCCGAACGCCCAGTTGAAGCGGGCGCGGTAGTTCTCCAGCGCGATGATGTTCGTCAGCTCGACGAGCTGCGGCTCGTCGAAGTGCTCGCGCAGGCGCGCGAAGAGCTCGTCCGGGACCTCGACCGGCGAACGTGAGACGCCGGTCGCGTAGTCCATCACCAGCTTCTCCACGGGGCTGAAGCGCGCGCTCGTCGTGTACGTCGGGACCTCCCGTAGGTCATCCTCGAAGACGCCGGCCGCCTCGCTGATCGCGGAGCCGAAGTTGCAGCACCACTCGCAGCCGGGAACCATCGCCGCGCGCAGCTCGGCGAGGTGTTTGAGGCGCTCCGGCACGAGGTGCGAACGCTCGGCCGCCTGCTCCATCGCCGCGTAGCCGAGCATCACCTTCGGATGGTGGGCGTAGATCCGCAGCGGGTCGACGACATCGCCAAAGCGCTTCCGCGACTCCCGGTATGCCGTGCGGATCAGCGGGCTCCGGGTGCTCTCGGGGACGCCCTCGATGCGCGCGTTCGTCCCGGCGCCGGGCGCCGCGGAGCGCGCCGGGGCGGCGGGCGGAGCGACCCGCATCCGGTAGAGCAGCCAGAGCGGCAGCAGCACGGTCGCGCCGAGGGTGATCACGTTCGCGACGGCGTCCCCGGTCTCGTAGGCCTCGAGGTTGAACATGTGCCAGACCGCGTGGGGGAGCGCGAACAGCAGGTAGGCGCCGATCGCCGTCAGGACCATGCGCCGCTCGAGGGTCACCGCGGCGACGAGCAGCACCAGCGCGGTCGCCAGCGTCAGGCCGCCGAAGTCGCGCATCAGGTGCTCGTTGTAGGCGGGCAGCGCCTCGACCCAGCCGCGGCCGAGGGGAAAGCTGCCATAGAAGGACGCGGGGAAGAAGAGCGCCCAGAATCCGTTCACCAACTGGATCGCACCGAGCGCCCCGAGGACGGCCCGGAACTCGACCGGGTGACGGTCGATTGCCCGCTGTCGGTCTCGGTCATGCATGTGCGGCGCTCCTTTCGAGGTTCTCGATCAAGGCGAAGTTGGAGTCCACCCAGGCGGCGGCGAAGCGCTCGTCGTCGACGCCGTCCTCACCGAAGAGGGTCTGCTGGATGCTGAAGCCGACGAGCGCGGAGCAGACGACGCGCGCGGTCGCCGCCGGATCGGGGAACTCTGCGCCGCGCTCGGAGGCGTAGCGGCGAAGCGCCTCCTCGGTCAGGCGCAGCGCCCGGTCGACGATCGCCTCGTGGAAGCGCGCGGCGAGGGCCGGCATCCGATCGCCGTCCTTCATCACGACGCGGACGAGCTCGCGCTCGCGGCGGAGCTCCGCGAGCCCCCAGCGCGCGGTCAAAGTCAGCTCCGCCCGCAGGTCCCCGAGCGGGGCGACCTCGAGGCGCCGGTTGAACTCGTCGATCGCCGCGATCCGCTCGCCGAATGCCGCCTCGAGCAGGGCCTCCTTGCTGGGGAAGTGCTTGTAGAGGCCGCCCGAGCGGGGTGAGAGGCCGGCCGCGGCCTCGATCTCGCCCACCGAGGTGCCGCGGAATCCGCGCTCGGCGAAGAGCTCGAGCGCCGCCTCGAGGATCCGGGCTCGTGTCGTCTCGGCGCTCATCGCAGGTAATCGTCTGATTACCAATTGTAACCATGCGTTTCCACGGGCGCAACGGCAATAGTTTGCCGCCATGACCCTCCCGATCACCTTCCTTTCCGACTACGGCGCAGGGGACGAGTTCGCCGGCGTCTGCCGGGCCGTGATCGCCCGCATCGCCCCCGAGGCGCGGGTGATCGACCTCAGCCACGGGGTTCCCCGCCACGACGTCGCCGCCGGCGCCCGTGTGCTCGCCGACGCCCTGCCCTTCGCGCCCGCAGGCGTGCACCTCGCCGTCGTCGACCCCGGTGTCGGCTCGTCCCGGAAGGCGATCGCCGTGCGTACGCGCGCCGAGGGCCGCCTCTTGGTCGGTCCCGACAACGGGCTCCTCGGCGCAGCGGTCGACCGCTTCGGTGGCGCCGCGGAGGCCGTCGACGTCTCGCTTTCGTCCGTGCGCCTCGAGCCGATCTCGGCGACCTTCCACGGCCGCGACGTCTTCGCCCCGGTCGCCGCCCACCTCGCAGCCGGCTCGCGGCTGGGGGAGTTGGGCGAACCGGTCGACGCATCCGGCCTCCTCGCCCTCCCCCGGCAGGCGCCCTCAATCGATCCCGGCCGCCGCGCGCAGACCTCGGTCGTCGACGTCGACCGGTTCGGCAACGCGGGCCTCGACCTCGACGCCGACCAGGTCCTCGACACGGGCCTGAAGCTCGGGCGCCGGCTCCGGGTCGAGGTCGGCGGCGAGACCCACGACGCGATCTACGCGCTCACGTTCGCCGACGTCGGCGGGGGCGAGTTGCTCGTCTACCTCGACTCGAACCGGCGACTCGCCCTCGCGGTCAATCGCGGCAGCGCTGCGGAGCGGCTTGCGATCGCCGTCGGCGACCCGGTCGTCCTGCGCCCACACTGAGCGTGGACTCGTTCGGACATCCCCATCGCCACCTCCGGGTGACCGAGTCGACCAACGACGTCGCCCGCGAACTCGCGAACGCCGGTGCTCCCAGCGGCGCCGTCGTCACCGCCGACGCGCAGAGCGCCGGGCGCGGCCGGAGGGGCAGGGTCTGGAGCGCCCCGCCCGGAAAGGCCCTCCTCTACTCGGCGGTCTTGAGCCCGCTGCGCGTCGAGCACGCACTGCTGCCGCTCGCCGTGGCGGTCGCGGCGTGTGAGGCGCTCGAGTCACTCTCCGACCACGGCTGCCGAATCAAGTGGCCGAACGACGTCTGGATCGACGAGCGCAAGGTCGCCGGCATCCTGATCGAGGCGCGCCCGCCGGAGTGGGCGGTGATCGGCGTCGGCGTCAACGTCAACGTCGCACCCGACGACTTCCCCGCCGACCTGCGCTGGCCGGCCGTCTCGGTCGGCGGGACGACGGTCGCGGCGGTCCGCGACGCGCTCAGCGCCGCCCTCGGCCGGTGGGTGGCGCTGGCCCGCGAGGAGCTGCTCCCCGCCTTCCGCGATCGCGACGCCCTCCGCGGGCGGCCGGTCACCTGGGAGGACGGGGAGGGGACCGCGGCAGGGATCGCCGACGACGGCAACCTGCTCGTCGAGCTCGACGATGGCGACCGCGTCAGTCTAGGTTCGGGCGAAGTCAGCGTCCGCGTCGCCGAGCGCTGAGCCCCACGAGCTGCGGCTTCAGCCGCAGCCGCCGTCCGAGCAGACGCCGCGGTAGAGGTCGATCTTGTAATCGATCAGCTCGAGGTTGCGGCGCACCTCGCGCAGCTGCGCGCGGACCTCGGCTCGGTGCGCCTCGAGCAGAGCGAGTCGCCGCTCCTCGTTGCCCTCGCCGTCGCGGACGAGCTCCGCGTACTCGCGGATGCGGCGGATCGGCATCCCGGTCGCGCGCAGCTTCCTCACGACGACGACCCACTCCACGTCCTGAGCCGTGAAGCGCCGGTGCCCGGAGACATTGCGCTCGATCGGCGTCAGCAGGTCCGCACGCTCGTAGTAGCGCAGCGTGTGGGCGCTCACTCCCGCCTCGGCCGCGGCCTCGGCGATCGTCATTTCGGGGGCTTCGGTAGTGGCCATATCAGCAGGCTAGGACTTAGAGCGCGCTCGAAGTCAAGCAATTGTGTTCGCGGAGCCCTTGACTTAGAGCGCGCTCCAACTCCTACGGTGGTTGAGAACCGCGAAATAGGCCACGAAAGGCAGCCATGGAACAGCGCAAACTCGGACCTGAACTGACCGTCTCGGCGATCGGACTGGGATGCATGGGAATGTCCGCCTGGTACGGCGAGACGGACGAGCAGGAGTCGATCAGGGCGATTCACAGGGCCCCGGAGATCGGCATCAACTTCCTCGACACGGCGGAGCTCTACGGGCCCTACGAGAACGAGAAGCTCGTCGGCAAGGCAATCGCGGGCCGTCGCGACGACTACGTGATCGCGACCAAGTTCGGCGTTCGCTACGACGGCGCCGTAGGCGCCGCCGATGCGCGCGTCCTCGACGGGTCGCCCGAAAACGTGCGCCGGTCGATCGAGGGATCGCTCGAGCGCCTCGGCACCGACCACGTCGATCTCTACTACCAGCACCGCATGGACCCGACCGTCCCGATCGAGGAGACGGTTGGCGCACTGGCGGGGCTGGTGGAGGAGGGCAAGGTGCGGTACCTCGGTCTGAGCGAGGCGGGGCCGAAGACCATCCGCCGGGCCCATGCCGTGCATCCGATCGCCGCGGTGCAGAGCGAGTACTCCCTGTGGAGCCGCGACATCGAGGATGCGGTCGTGCCGACGCTCCGTGAGCTCGGCATCGGGCTCGTCTCCTACTCACCCCTGGGCCGGGGCTTCCTCACCGGCCGCTTCGAGAAGCCTGAGGATCTCGACGCAGACGACTTTCGGCGGAGCGACGCTCAGCCGAGGTTCGCGGACGAGAACTTCGACCAGAACCTCGAGCTCGTCGCCAAGGTCCGGGAGATCGCCGAGGAGAAGGACGTCACCGCGGCGCAGCTCGCGCTCGCGTGGGTCCTCGCCCGCGGCGAGGAGATCGTCCCGATCCCGGGCACGAAGCGGCGCTCCTACCTCGAGCAGAACGCCGAGGCGGCCGCGCTCGGGCTCTCGAGTGACGATCTCGCCCGGATCGATGCGGAGCTGCCGGAGCCGGCCGGCACCCGCTACGACGAGGCGAGCATGGCGGGCCTCTACCGCTGAGGCTATTCGGGCTCGGCGCCGCTTTTCGTGGCGGCGCCGGGCTCGTCGTTCTCGGCCTCTGCCTCCGGACCTTCGCCCTCGTCGGCGGCCTCGAGGGCCTCGTCGGGCTCCGACTCGGCATCCGCCTTCGCCGCCGGCGTCAGCTTCTCCCGTCCGGCGCCCTTCTTCCCCTCGGACTTGCTGCCGCCGCCGCGACGGCGCCGGCGCTTGCCCTTGGGGAAGTTGCGCAGCAGCTCGCGCGCGACCGCAGAGGGCTTGCGGGCCATCCGCATCCGCGCCCCGCGCAGCACCTCTTCCGCCTCCGGCGTGTGGGCGACCGCCGCGGCGAGCAGGGCGACGGCCAGCCTGCGGTCCTGCTGGCGGGCGGCGTGGACGATCCGACGGGCGTTGCGCCCATGCGCGCGACCGGAGGAGTTGACGAACAGGCCGAGGAGGCGCTTCGTCTCGGGCCAGCGCTGGACCGCGTACTCCTCGTGCATGTCGCGGGTGACCTCGGCGAGCCGCCAGACCCACGCCTGCGCCTGGTCCCGGCGGCCGATCCGGCGCTCGGCGAGCGCCTGCAGCAGCACCTTCGCCCCGGCACGCCGCTCCTCGCGGGGCCAGGTGGCGACGACATCGACGGCGTCGTCGAAGGGCTCCCCTTCGCGCAGCGCCGCGATCTCCGCGAGCGCCTTCAGCCGCAGCGCGTGGTTTCGGTTGCGCTGCAGGCAGGTGACGAGGAAGCGCCGGCGGAGCTCCTTCGCCTGGTCGTGCTGGATCATCGCCTTCGCCCGGCGCCAGTTGTTCTGCGTCACCCGGGCGCCGGCGAGGGCGGCCCAGGCGTGCTGCTCGGTGTAGTTGAGGTTCTCGACCGCGATCCGCCAGAGGTCGCGCTCGAGCACCGCCAGCCGGCGCTCGGGATCTCCGGAGACCGGGACGACGCGACGCTCCACCCGGACCCGCCGGCCGCGGCCGCGGCGGACCGGGCCGACGACGATTGCGCCGCCGCGGTAGACGTCGCGGTCGAGGAGGCTGTGAAGCGAGACGACGTTCTCGTCGTGCGTCGTCGCCGGGTGGACGAAATCGATCACCAGGCCGGCTTCCTTGCCCGGGTTTCGGCGTGTGACGCGGCCGACCCGCTGCTGGTAGACGCGCCGCGAGGCGGTCGGTGCCAGGTGCATGCAGATCGTCGCCCGCGGCGAGTTCCACCCCTCCGCGAGCAGCATCGCGTTGCAGAGGACGTCGACCTCGCCGCGCTCGAAGGCGGCGAGGATCTCGGCGAGCTCGCGCTTCGGCGTCTCGCCGGAGACCGCGCGCGCGTTCATGCCGGCGTTGCGGAAGGCCTTGGCGACGTTGGTCGCGTGCTGAACGCCGGCGGTGTAGAGGACGCCGGGCACCTTGCGGAAGCGTGATTGGTAGAGGTCGGCGATGGCGACGTTGAAGGGCTCCTGGTCGAGCAGGGCGGCGAGCTCCTCCTGGTCGAAGTCCTGGTCCACCTCGCCGCGGCGAAGCGGGACGTTGGCGATCGTCCGTACTCCGGGCCCCGGAGGGATCCGGATGCACCGAAGCGGCGCGATCACACCGCGGCGGGCGGCCTGGGCGAGATCGAAGCGCGAGGTCTGGGTGGGGAAGAGGTCGGCGACGTGCCGCGCGATCAGGGCGCCGGTCGCGGTCATGCCGATGAACACCGGGCCGGTCCAGCGCCGGATGCAGGCGCTCGTCTTCTCGCCGAGTGCGGTGTGCGCCTCGTCGCAGATCACGATCGAGTAGGCGTCGGAGACCTTGCCCGCGTTGCGGACGAACCACTGGTAGGTCTCGACGGTCACGGGCCCGTTGTCGCGGTCCTTGCCGTCGAGGAGCGGCGGCGAGAGCCGGTCCTTGTAGCCACGGTCGGAGATCTCGCCGATGAACTGATCGACGAGGTTGCGGCGATGGGTGAGGATCAGCACCCCGCCGGTGCGCGAGGCCTCGATGAAGCCGACAGCGGCGACCGTCTTGCCGGCGCCGGTGGCGTGCTCGAACCAGAAGCGCCGGCTCGCGCCCGGATCCTCGGGCGCCTCCTCGAGGACGTCCTCGTCGACGGCTTCGGGCTCCTCCCAATCCTGCGGCTCCTCGTCCTCGGCGAGCTCGTCCGCCTCGAGCGCCGTCTCGGCTACCTCGCCGTTTGCGGGCGCCTCCGCCGCCGCCGCGGCCTTCGCTCCATTGCCGCGCCCGTTCGACTTCGGCTCCTCGCCGTTGCCGTTCAGCCTCGATTCCTCCAGCTCGGTCGAGATCGCGGCCAGGGTCCCGGAGAGCGCGTCGACCTGGTGCTCGTTCAGGGTCGCGCCGTCGAGCAGGGTCGGCTTGTCCTCGGAGAGGACGCGCTCGAGCCCGAGCAGGAGCGAGTAGTTCTGACGCCAGGCGAAGCTCGGGAGCTCGGCGCCGCCCTCGATCTCGACGAGCGCCTCGTCGACGGCGCGCCGTCGCGCCGTGCCCGGGACGAGATCATCGATCGACTCGCCCTCGAGCAGGATCGGCTCATGGGTGAACTCACGGACCCGATCGAGGTCCGCCTCGCTGAGAGCGCTCTCCACGCTCGCGGGAACGGCGGTGGGATTAACCATTGGAAACTTGGGCTGGAAGAAGTGGCCCCGTGCTCGCCGGTGAGATCCAGATCGCAGGCGACGAGCGAAGTAAGCTCGGAAAGAGGCGGGTGGCGGACCGAATTCCCCTTCCGGCCGGACCGACACCCCCGCGGTCCAAAGAACAGCGGGACCGAGATGAATTACACCACACTGGCACGACGAAGTGCGTCAAAGGCCTCGATTTGGGTCGCTGCAGCCGCCGCCGTGCTGGCGATCGGCGCCTGTGGAGGGGGCGATGAGTCCGACGCCGACGCCGGGAACCCCGAGTCTGCGGTCGGCGCCGCCGAGCTCGAGCAGGCGCTCGCGGGGGCACCCCCGCAGCTCGCCGAGCTCTACGAGCAGGGCAACCAGCTCCTCGACGGCGGCGTCGATGCCTACGAGGCGAAGCTCGCCGACCTCGAGGGCACGCCGGTGGTCGTCAACAAGTGGGCGTCCTGGTGCGGCCCCTGCCGGTTCGAGTTCCCGTTCTTTCAGTCGCAGACGGCCGAGCACGGCAAGGAGGTCGCCTTCGTCGGCGTGGATTCCGACGACGACGCCGATGCCGCGGAGACCTTCCTCGGCCAGCTGCCGCTGCCCTATCCGAGCTTCAGCGATCCGGATTCGGAAATCGCCGACCTGCTCGACGCGCGCGAGTTTCCCTCGACGGCGTTCTACGACTCGAGCGGGGAGCTCGTCTACCTGCGGCGGGGCGGCTATGGCAGCGAAGAGGAGCTCGAAGCGGACATCGAGCGCTACGCGCAGTAGGAGCGGGATAATCCCCGCATGCGCCGCGCTCTCCAGCCCGTTCTCTTCCTCGCGCTCGCCCTCGGGCTTCTGAGCGCCACGCCCGGTGCGGCGCAGGACTCGACCACGGTCCCGTCGATCGAGTTCAGCGGCACGGTCGATCCGGCGATGGAGAAATGGATCGCCTCCGCGCTGGCGGATGCGGCCGAGGACGGTGCACCGCTCGCGATCGTTCGCCTCGACACCCCCGGCGGCCTCGAGTCGTCGATGCGGGAGATGATCAAGGACGTCATCGACGCGCCGATGCCGGTCGTCGTCTACGTCTCCCCGAACGGCGCCAGGGCCGCCTCGGCCGGCGCCTTCATCACCGAGGCCGCCGACGTCGCAGCGATGGCGCCGCAGACCAACATCGGCTCGGCGAGCGCCGTCACCTCCACCGGCGACGACATCGAGGGCACCCTTGGAGAGAAGATCGAAAACGACGCCGCCGCGTTCATCCGCACGCTCGCCGACAGCCACGGCCGCGACGGCCGGCTCGCCGAGACGATGGTCACCGACGCTGCGAACTTCACCTCGGCCGAGGCACTCGAGCAGCAGCTGATCGATCTCGTCGCGAACAGCGAGGACGAGCTGCTCGCCGCGCTCGACGGCTTCCGGGTCGAAGGACCGAAGGCGGGCCAGCTGAGCACCGCCGGCCTGACGATCGCCGAGCGCGACACGCCGCTTCAGTACGAGCTCCTGCAGCTGCTCGTCAACCCGACGGTCGCCTACCTGCTCCTCCTCCTCGGCTTCGTCGGCATCGCGATCGAGCTCTTCGCCCCCGGCGCGATCATCCCCGGCACCATCGGGGTCGTCTCCCTGCTCCTCGGGGCGTTCGGCAGCGCGCAGCTCCCGCTGACCGCCGCCGGGATCGTCCTGCTGATCGTCGGCATCGTCCTGATCTTGGTCGAGACGCAGACCCCGACGCACGGGCTCGTCGGCCTCGCCGGGGTGGTCGCCCTCGCGGCCTCCGGGTTGCTCCTCTTCGACACCGGCACCGACGAGCTCGAAGTCTCCGTGCCGGCGGTGATCACGATCGCCGTGCTGCTCGGCGGCTTCGTCGTCTTCGCAGCCGAGCGAGCGTTGAAGGCGCGCAAGAATCCCGTTCTGACCGGGTGGGAGGAGCTGATCGGAGCGGAGGGAGACGTGCGCCAACCGCTCGACCCGATCGGGCAGATCTTCGTCCAGGGCGCGCTCTGGCGCGCAAGCCTCGCCGACGGCGTGCCGCCCGAGGACGCCGACGGCGTGCGCGAGTCCGGCGCTAGAGTGCGAGTCGAGTCGGTTGAGGGCCTGACGCTTCGCGTTCGCCCCGCCGAGTCGGCCTTCACCGAAGTCGAGCCCAGCGTGAGCGAGGAGCAGGAATGACAGCAGCCTTGGTCGTGATCGGCGTCATCGCCGTCTTCGTCGTTTTCATCCTCGCCTCCTCGATCCGGATCCTGCGCGAGTACGAGCGCGGCGTCATCTTCCGGCTCGGCCGCCTGATCGCGCAGAAGGGCCCGGGCCTGATCCTGCTGATCCCGATCATCGATCAGATGGTGCGGATCGACCTGCGGACGGTGACCCTGAACGTGCCGCCTCAGGAGATCATCACCAAGGACAACGTCACCGTGCGCGTGAACGCGGTCGCCTACTTCCGCGTCATCGACCCGAACAAGGCGATCACCGAGGTCGAGAACTTCCTCCTCGCCACCTCGCAGATCTCGCAGACGACGCTGCGCTCGGTGCTCGGCAAGGCCGAGCTCGACGCACTGCTGGCCGAGCGCGAGCGCCTCAACACGGACCTGCAGCAGATCATCGACGAGCAGACCGAGCCCTGGGGGGTCAAGGTCTCGACGGTCGAGGTCAAGGATGTCGAGCTGCCGGCCGAGATGCAGCGCGCGATCGCGCGTCAGGCGGAGGCCGAGCGCGAGCGGCGGGCGAAGATCATCGCCGCGGACGGCGAGTTCCAGGCTTCCGAGAAGCTCTCTCAAGCCGCGAACATCATGAGCGCCAATCCGGCCACCCTGCAGCTGCGCTACCTACAGACCCTGGTCGAGATCGGCGTCAACAACTCGACCACGGTCGTCTTCCCCCTGCCGATCGACCTGCTGAAGCCGCTCCTCGAGCCGCATGCGCCCTCGAGCGTGCCGGCGCCAGAGGGACCGCCGCCGGTCCATCCCTCCGGCAGGGTCGATGAGATCGAGAACTTCGAGCCCCCGCCGGCCGACCCGTTGCCGCCCGCGCCGTCCTGAGCCCCGAGGTACGCATCGAGCAGCTCACCGGGCTGCGTACCGTGCTCGCGCCCGGGCGCGCCGAACGCCCGGAGGCGTTCGCGCCGCAGCCCGTCGAGGTGAAGCCGGACGCTGCGGAGCGCTGTCCGTTCTGCGAGGGGCGCGAGGACCGCACCCCGCTTGAGGTCTGGGCGGATCGCCCGGGCGATGGCGGGGCCGACACGCCGGGCTGGCGTGTGCGCTCGGTGCCGAACCTCTACCCGGTGATCGGCGGCCGAGAGGGCGCGGGCGCGCCCGAGACCGGCTTCGCGAGCTCGATCGACCCGCTCAAGGCCTCGACCCGCAACGGCAACGTCGACCTCTTTCGCTCCCAGCCGGCCGACGGCGCCCATGAGGTGATCGTCCACGGGCCCGTGCACGCGACCTCGATGACGCAGCTCTCCGACGAGCTTTTCGCCGCGGCGATCGACGGCTGGCGGGCGCGGATGCGGGCGCATCCGGAGGCCGCCTACAAGCACCTGATCGTCAACGAGGGCCCCGACGCCGGCGCCTCGCTCGAGCACAGCCACGCGCAGCTCTATGCGCTCGGCTTCGTCCCAACGGAGATCGCGCGGGAGCGCGAGCGCACGGTCGCCTACTTCGAGCGGACGATGGGCAGCCACCTGCTGGAGGACATCGGCGTCGAGGAGATCCGCCGCCGCGAGCGCTTCGTCGCCGTCGACGACGACGCGCTCCTCGTCTGCCCCTGGGCCTCCCGCTCCCCGTTCGAGCTCCGGGTCATCCCGCGGAAGCCGGCCGCGCGCTTCGAGGACGACGACGCCGGCACCGGGATGATCCGGGCGGCGCTCGGCGCGCTCGCCGGCGCGCTCGGCTCGATGCCGCAGTTCAACCTCTGGGTGCGGACCGCTCCCCACGGCAGCGACGAGTTCTGCTGGCACGTCGACATCCTTCCGCGGCTCACCAACCGCGCCGGGTTCGAGCTCGGCACGGGGGTCGACATCAACGTCTACCCGCCCGAGCGCGCCGCCGCGGACCTGCGCGCGGCGCTCGGCTAGCTCGACGGGGGGGCGCGATCGGCCTCGTCCAGGCAGTCAACGCGCTCGATGCGCTCGTCTACGACGCATGGCCGGTTCCGCTGACCGACGAGGTCCGGGTCGACCCGGACGACCTCGCGGAGATCGCCGCCGACATCCGCGCCGGGCTCGAGGGCGTGGGCGCCGACGAGGCGCTCACGCGGCTCGCCCGCATCGTCGACGACGCGCCTCGCGTCCCGCTTCGTGACGAGGTGCGTATCGACAAGCGCGAGGTCGAGGCGCTGATCGCCGAGCTGCGCCGGTTCGCGCCGAGCGGGCAGGTCGCGGCCGGCGGGGCTCCGGTACTTGGAGACGCCGACGCGGGCGAAGCGGCCGCCGCGCTGGCCGAGCTTTCGGCAGCGCTCGACGGTGCGCCCCGCGCACGCCTTGGGACCCAGCTCCGCGTCGACCCCGTCGCCCTGCTCGACCTGGTCGAGCGCGTCCGCGCCGCCGCGTCGGCGCCCGTCGCCGAGATCGACGAGTTCACCGAGCTGATCGCCGGGGCGCCGAGCGGGCGCGGCGTGGCCGAAGTACGGATCAGCCGCGCCCGCGCGAGCACGCTCGTGCGCCGGATCGGCGCTGCGTTGCGCGCCTAGGCCCTAGACGTTCTCGTGGACCGAGAGGATGTTCCCGGCCGGGTCCTTGAACCAGGCGATCGTCGGACCGTCGCCGCGGGCGATTCCCTTCTCGTCCTGGTCCATACCGTCGTAGCGCTCGAACTCCACCCCGCGTGAGGCGAGCTCGTCGACGGCGCCGTCGACGTCGTCGACCTGGAAGTTGAGGATCGTGTAGGTCGCCGGCTCGAAGTCGGGCTTGTTGTAGATCAGCGTCGTCTTCTCGCCCGTCTTCAGCGAGAGGCCGGGCGGGATCTCCTCGACCGTGATCCCGAGGGTCTCGCCGTAGAACTTCTTCGCCGCTTCGATGTCGCCGGTGGCGAAGCCGCTATAGGCGTTGCTGGGGTCGAACATGGTGTCTCCTTTTCTGTATTTCAGTGGTTGAGACCCGGTGGGAGGCCGAGATTCATCGCTCGCTCGTCTCGACCACGAGCGTTTCGCCCGGCTCGAGAGCCTGCCATTGCTCGATCGTCCCCTCTGCCGCGTCGCAGGCGGTGTCGAAGCGCGCGCGCTCGAGCGGCAACGTCAGCGTCGCGTAAGCCTCGTCGCGACTGAACCCTGGGATCGAGATCGCGGATGTGACGGCGGTGACGATCGCCTCCGCCTCGACGAGGCCGGCGACCTGGTCGTCCTCGAGCGTGCGGCTCGCAGGGTCGACCTGTTCGTGAGCCGCGGGGAAGTTGAAGTTCGCGCCCGCGGCCACGAGCCGCCAGAACTCATGGCTTTCACCGCTCTTGTGGAACGAAACCTTCATAACGTCCCGCCCGCCTCCTGGCTTCGCCTCCGGGGGGCGGCCGGGTCAGCCCTGTACTGTGGCGCACCGCGATGCCTCCGACCTCGAAGCCGTTTCCCCGCTTCATCGCCGACGCCTACCGCGAGGGCCGGCCGTACGGTCGGTGGGAGGAGCGCCTGCGCGAGGAGTTCGTGAAGGCGTGCGCCCCGCTCGCCTCCGAGGCGGGCTCGGCGCTCGACCCGATGACGATCAAGTGGTTTCCCGATCGCGGCTGGAACGGGCGCGTCTTCGTCCCGGCGACCGGCCGCGCCGCCGAGCCGACGCCGAACGAGGAAGGCGAGGACGTTCACGCGGAGTACTTCGGCTGGGTCTCCTTCGTCGGCGGCGACGACGAGGCCGAGCCGGCCGAGATCCAGTCGGCCGCGGACTTCACCGACGTGACCGCGGATGAGAACCCGGATTGGCGGATCGACATCAACGACGACGTCCTCGGCCGCTGGCGCACGGATGGCAGCCGCAGCGGCGACGTCACCCTGATCTGGGGGCTTCCGCTCGTGCGCGGCGCGGTCGCGGCGACGGCGGAGCTCGACGGCGAGCTGCTCGACCAGGCGCCCGTCACCGATGGCCGTTTCACGCTCGTCGCCGTCGACGCGATCACCGGCTTCGGCGACGACCTCTTCGTCACCGTGCGGCTCTGGGACCGCCGCGTGCAGGAGGTAGCGGCGGAGTCGCTCTACGAAGAGCCGGCCGACGACTGACCCGTCTGCCACCTGACCCGGCCGCCCCCGGACGCGAAGCGGAGGAGGCGGGCGGAACGTTCGTTATTCCGCCTCCGGCGCGCTAGCGCCGAAGCGGACCGGCAGCGTCTTCAGCTGGTTGACGAACAGCGACCGCGCCCTCGCCGGCTCGCCGGCGAGCTCGATGTCGGGAAAGCGGCGCAAGGTCTCGGAGAGCAGCACGTTGAGCTCGAGCCGCGCGAGCGCGGCGCCGAGGCAGAAGTGGCGCCCGCCCGCCCCGAACGCCTGGTGGTCGGTGCCGCGGGTGATGTCGAGGCGGTCCGGGTTCTCGTAGACGTCCTCGTCGCGGTTGGAGGCGACGTACCAGAGCAGCACCTTGTCGCCCTCGCGGATCGTCGTTCCGTGGAGCTCGACATCGCGGGTGGCGGTGCGGCGGAAGTGGGCGAAGGCGGGGAAGAGGCGGACGAGCTCCTCGACCGCGCCGGAGGTCAGCGAGGGATCGCCGAGCAGCATCCCCAGCTGGTCGCGGTCCTCGAACAGGGCGAGCATGCCGCTGGTGAAGACCGAGCGCGTGCTGTCGTTGCCGGCGGCGCCGAGCAGGCCGAGGCCCATGTAGATCTCGACGTCGGAGAGCTTCTCGCCCTCGACCTCGGAATGGACGAGGGTGTCCATGAGGTCGTTCATGCCCGGGTTGGCGCGTCGCTCGCCGATCATGTCCATCGTCTCGATCCACGACTCGCGCATCATCGTCTCGACCGAGTCATCCGAGGGCCGCAGATCCTCGTCGCCGAAGCCGAGGGCGATGTTCGTGTGCTCGACGTGCTTGAGGTCGTCCTCCTCCGGGCTGCCGATGAACGAGCCGATCACACGGGCGACGACGGGGGCCGCAACCTCGTGGACGAGGTCGCACTCGCCGCGCTCGCAGACCCTGTCGAGGACGCGGTTGACGATCCCCCGCACGCGGTCCTCGTGCTCCGCGATCCGCTTCGGTGTGAAGCCGCGCTGGAACAGCGCCTTGATCCGGTCGTGTCGCGGCGGGTCCATCGAGATCATCTGCTGCTGCATCACCTCGAGCGGGATGCCGATGTCGTCGAGGACGAGACAGCCGCCGACATAGGAGGAGTACGTCTGCCAGTCGCGGCTGATCTCGCGGACGTCCTTGGCCCGGGTGATCGACCAGAAGCCGCCCTCGTGGGGGTAGTCGTCGAGCGGGCTCCAGTGGACAGGCGCCTCGCGGCGAAGGCGGGCGAAGATCTCGTGTGGCGGGCCGTCCGTCCAGAGGTCGAGGTTGCCGATATCGATCTGGTCGAGGTCCTGCTCGGCGACGACGCTCATCGACGTGCGATACTACAGCTGTAGTGCCACAGATGCAAGCCCAGCGGGTCGGAGCGCCGGAGCGCCGTGAGCTGCTCGCCGACGCGGCGATCGAGGTGCTCGCCGCCGAGGGCGGCCGGGGCCTCACCCACCGGGCGGTCGATCGAGCCGCGGGGCTGCCGCAGGGGTCGACGAGCAACTACTTCCCCACCCGTGAGGCGCTCCTCACCGCCGCGCTCCACCGCCTGGTCGAGTACGACCGACCCGTCGTCGGTGCCCTCGAGGAGCTCGTCCCGGAGGGCCCCTACGACCCGCGAACCGCGGCCGAGCTCGTCGCCGGCACGATCCACACCCTGCTCGAGCCCGGCCGCCGCGACCTCGCGGTCGCCCGCTTCGAGCTCGTGCTCGAGGCACGCCGCCGCCCGACGTTCCAGGCCGCCTTCGACCAGGTCCGCCGCGGCTACGTCGCAATCGTCGAGCAGCTCCTGCCCGCGGCAGGGTGCAAGCGGCCGCAGGTCCACGCCCCGCATCTCCTCGCGACGTTCGACGGCCTCGTCTTCAACCAGCTCTTCGAGTCGGCAACTGCGCTCCGCGAGCCCGCGATCGTCGATCACCTGGAGCGATTCTTCGCTGGATGCTGACGCCGGGCTCCTGCCGGTCGGGGGATGCTCGGGCTGCGAGCCTTAGTCTCCGAGCCGGCCCCGATAGCTCAGCTGGATAGAGCGACTCCCTCCTAAGGAGTAGGCCCCAGGTTCGAATCCTGGTCGGGGCGTGTGAGGCCCGAGCACCCGCCGGCGCGCGGGCCGAGATTTGACGGACGAGGAGACGATCGAGCTCGGACCGGCAGGCGTCAGCGCCGCCGACGTGGTTGCGGTCGCCCGCGACGGCGCGAGTGCGCTCCTGTCCGCCGAAGCCGTGGCGGCGATGGAGGGGACCGCAGCAGTCGTCGCCCGGCTCGTCGACTCCGATGAGCCCGCCTACGGCATCTCGACCGGGTTCGGTTCGCTCGCCCAGACGCGGATCCCGGCCGAGCGCCGGACCGAGCTGCAGCGGGGCCTGATCCGCTCGCACGCGGCCGGGATGGGCCCGCCGATCGAGCGGGAGGCGGTGCGGGCGATGCTCTTTTTGCGCGCACGGTCGCTGGCAATGGGCCGATCGGGGGCGCGGCCAGTGCTCGCCGAGACCATGCTGGCGATGCTCGGCGCCGGGCTCGACCCGGTGGTCCCCGAGCACGGCTCGCTCGGCGCCAGCGGCGACCTGGCGCCGCTCGCCCACTGCGCTCTCGCGATGCTCGGGGAGGGCGAGGTGCTCGGGGCAGGCGGTGAGCCGCTGCCCGCGGGCCCGGAGCTTGCGCGAGCCGGAATCGACCCGCCCGTGCTGGAGCCTAAGGAGGGGCTGGCGCTGATCAACGGCACCGACGGCATCCTCGGCATGCTCGTCCTGTCGCTCGCCGACCTGCGGGCGCTGTTGCGCCTCGCCGACCTCGCCGCCGCAACCTCGACCGAAGCGCTGCTGGGCACGGACCGCGCCTTCGCCGCCGATCTCATCGCCCTGCGCCCGCAGCCCGGGCAGGCCGGAGAGCGCGGCCAACCTGCGCCGGCTGCTCGAGCGCTCACCGATCGTCGCCAGTCACCGCACCGACGACCCGCGGGTCCAGGACGCCTACTCGATCCGCTGTACGCCGCAGGTCCACGGTGCGGCTCGCGACACGGTCGCGCACTCGGAACGGATCGCCGAGTCTGAGCTCGCCGCCGCGATCGACAACCCGATGGTGCTGGCGGACGGCCGGGTCGAATCGTGCGGCAACTTCCATGGCGCCCCGGTTGGCTTCGCCTGCGACTTCCTCGCGATCGCCGCCGCCGAGGTCGGGGCGATCTCCGAACGGCGCACCGACCGCCTCCTCGACGCCGGCCGCTCGCACGGGCTGCCGCCGTTCCTGGCCGCGGATGCCGGCGTCGACTCGGGCCTGATGATCGCCCAGTACACGCAGGCCGCGATGGTGGCCGAGAACCGGCGCCTCGCGGCTCCCGCCTCCGTCGACTCGCTGCCGACGAGCGCAATGCAGGAGGATCACGTCTCGATGGGCTGGGGAGCAGCACGAAAGCTCCGGCGGGTGGTCGACAACCTGCGGCGCGTCCTCGCGGTCGAGCTCGTCTGCGCCGCCCGCGGCCTCGAGCTACGAGCGCCCCTCGAGCCCGCCCGGGGCACCGGGGCCGCGCTCGCGTCCCTGCGCGCCGAGGTGCCCGGCACCGGCCCGGACCGCTGGCTCGCGCCCGAGCTCGCCGCGGCCGAGGAGCTGCTGCGCAGCGGGGCATTGCTGGCGGCGGTCGAGGCTGAGACGGGACGGCTTGCGTGAGCGGCCCCCGCGAGGTGCGGGCGCCGCACGGCGCCGACCTCAGCTGTCAGGGCTGGCAGCAGGAGGCGGCGCTGCGGATGCTGATGAACAACCTCGACCCCGACGTCGCGGAGCGGCCGGACGACCTCGTCGTCTACGGCGGCACCGGCCGCGCGGCGCGCTCCTGGGACGCCTTCGACGCGATCGTCCGCGAGCTGCGAGCTCTTCGCGACGACGAGACGCTCCTCGTCCAGTCGGGCAAGCCGGTCGGTGTCTTCCGCACGCACGAGTGGTCGCCACGCGTCCTGATCGCGAACTCGAACCTCGTCGGCGAGTGGGCGACCTGGGACGAGTTCCGGCGCCTCGAGCAGCTCGGGCTGACGATGTACGGGCAGATGACCGCCGGCTCCTGGATCTACATCGGCAGCCAGGGGATCGTCCAGGGCACCTACGAGTGCTTCGCCGAGATCGCCCGCCGCCGCTTCGGGGGCTCGCTCGCGGGGACGATCACGCTCACGTCCGGCCTCGGCGGCATGGGCGGCGCGCAGCCGCTCGCGGTGACGATGAACGACGGCGTCGCCCTCTGCATCGAGGTCGATCCGCAGCGGATCGAGCGTCGCCTCGAGACCCGCTACCTCGATCAGCGCGCCGACGACCTCGACGATGCCATCGAGCGCTGCCTGGCCGCGAAGCGCGAGCGCCGCGCGCTCAGCGTCGGCCTCTGCGCGAACGCCGCCGAGGTGGTGCCGGAGCTCCTGCGACGCGCCTTCGAGGCCGACGTGGTCACCGACCAGACCTCGGCACACGACCCGCTCGTCGGCTACGTCCCCGCCGGGCTCGAGCTCGCCGAGGCCGACGAGCTGCGCGAGCGCGACCCCGACTCCTACATCCAGCGCGCCCGCGCCTCGGCCGCAGCCCACTGCTTCGCGATGGTCGGCTTCCAGGACGGCGGCGCCGAGGTCTTCGACTACGGCAACAGCCTCCGCCGCGAGGCCGAGCTGGGCGGGTTCGAGAACGCCTTCGCCTATCCCGGCTTCGTTCCGGCCTACATCCGGCCGCTCTTCTGCGAGGGCAAGGGGCCGTTCCGATGGGCTGCCCTCTCCGGCGATCCCGCCGACATAGCCGCGACCGACCGCGCCGTGCTCCAGGAGTTCCCGGAGGACGAGGCGCTGGCGCGCTGGATCCGGATGGCGTCGGAGCGGATCGCCTTCCAGGGCCTGCCGGCGCGCATCTGCTGGCTCGGCTACGGCGAGCGGCGGCGGCTCGGCCTGCGCTTCAACGAGATGGTCGCGAGCGGCGAGATCAGCGCCCCGATCGTGATCGGGCGCGACCATCTCGACTCGGGCTCGGTCGCCTCTCCGTATCGGGAGACCGAGTCGATGCTCGACGGCTCCGACGCGATCGCGGACTGGCCGCTCCTCAACGCGCTCGTCAACACCGCCTCGGGGGCGAGCTGGGTCAGCATCCACCACGGCGGCGGCGTCGGGATCGGGCGCTCGATCCATGCGGGCATGGTCTGCGTGGCTGACGGGACCGAGCTCGCGGCCGAGAAACTGGACCGCGTGCTGACCGCCGACCCCGGCATGGGCGTCATCCGCCACGCCGACGCCGGGTACGAGACGGCGATCGAGGTCGCCCACGAGCGTGGCGTGCGCGTGCCGATGGCCGAATGAGCGTGCTGTCGATCCTCGAGCTCGGCCATCCGATCCTGCGCGAGCGCTCCCGCGAAGTCACCGCGGAGGAGTTGGCGGCGCCTGAGATCCAGCGGCTGATCGACGACATGATCGAGACCAGGCGGGCGGCCGACGGCGCCGGCCTGGCGGCGAACCAGGTCGGTGAGACGGTCCGGATCGCGATCGCCGAGGTTGAGCCCGGCAACCCCCGCTACCCGTACAAGCCGCCGATCCCGCTCACGGTCCTGGTCAACCCGGTGGTCGAGCCGCTGGACGGCGAGACCGTGGCGATCAACGAGGGCTGCCTCTCGGTCCCCGGCATCCGGGGCGAGCTCGCGCGCCATGTCAACGTCCGCGTTCGGTACCTCGATCGCGACGGTCTCCCGCACGACGAGGTCAGGCGCGGCCTCACGGCGGGCACGTTCCAGCACGAGGTCGATCACCTCGACGGGATCCTCTTCGTCGACCGTGCCGACCCGCGCACGCTGACGACCTGGGAGCAGTTCGAGCGCTTTCACCGTGACGCGTTCCTCGCCCGCGCCGCCGAGCTCGTCGAGCGGGTCGGGCAGTGAGGCGGAGCCCGACAGGGCGAGGCCGAACCCGGCCGAGGAGGCCGCGGCAGTGAGGCGGAGCCCGACAGGGCGAGGCCGAACCCGGCCGAGGAGGCCGCGGCAGTGAGGCGGAGCCAACAGGGCGAGGCCGAACCCGGCCGAGGAGGCCGCGGCAGTGAGCGCCTACTGGTGCGAGCTCGCCTGGCTGGGTGGCGATCGAGCCGCGGCCGGCGTCCTGATCGAGGTCGCGGACGGCCGTTTCGCCACGGTCTCGAGCGGCGTCGCCTCACCGCCGGCGGATGCGGAGCGGCTCGCCGGGCTCACGCTCCCGGGGTTCGCCAACGCCCACTCGCACGCCTTCCACCGCGCGCTTCGCGGCCGGGCCGAACGCGGCGGCAGCTTCTGGAGCTGGCGCGAGGAGATGTACGCGCTCGCGGCGCGGCTCGATCCCGAGAGCTACCTCGACCTTGCACGGGCGACCTACGGCGAGATGGCGCTCGCGGGGATCACGGCCGTGGGCGAGTTTCACTACCTTCACCACGGGCCGGGCGGCGAGCCCTACACGGACCCGAACGAGATCGGGCGGGCGCTGATCGGCGCCGCGCGCGAGGCTGGGATCCGCATCACCTTGCTCGACGCGTGCTACCTGCACGCCGCCACCGGCGAGCCTCCCGACGCGGAGCAGCAGCGCTTCGCCGACGCCGACGCCGACGCCTGGGCGGAGCGGGCGGGGGAGCTCTCCGACGGCGACGGAGTCCGCATCGGCGCCGCGATCCACAGCGTCCGCGCGGTCGAACCGGCCGAGGCGGCGACGGTCGCCACCTGGGCGGACGAGCGTCAGTGCCCGCTACACGCTCACGTCTCCGAGCAGCCCGCCGAGAACGAGGCCTGCCTCGCGGCGCACGGGGCGACGCCGACCGCCCTGCTCGACCGCGCGGGAGCCCTCGGGCCCCGGTTCACGGCCGTGCACGCCACCCACCTCGACCCCGCCGATGTCGCCGCGCTTGGCTCGGCAGGAGCCTGCTGCTGCTTCTGCCCGACGACGGAGCGCGACCTCGCCGACGGGATCGGCCCCGCGGCCGCGCTGGTCGCGGCAGGATCGCCCCTGGCACTCGGCTCGGACTCGCACGCCGTTATCGACCCGTTCGAGGAAGCCCGGGCCCTGGAGCTCGACGAGCGTCTCGCGAGCGGGGAGCGCGGCCGCCACTCGACCGCGTCGCTTCTGCAGGCGGCGGGCGAGAACGGCCACCGCTCGCTTGGCTGGGACGACGCCGGGTCGATCGAGCCCGGCCGCCGCGCGGACCTCGTCACGCTGCGGCTCGACGGCGTCCGCCTTGCCGGGACGACCGAGGCGAGCGCAATCGAGGGGGCGGTCTTCGCCGGCTCGGCCGCCGACGTGGACTTCGTCATCTGCGACGGCCGCGAGCTCGTGCGCGAGGGCGTCCACTCGCGGCTCGACGTTCCCGTGGAGCTTCGCGACTCGATCGCCGCGGTGAGCTGAGTGAGCACGCTCGCGATCGACCGAATCGGGCTGCTGGTGACCAACGATCCGGATCTCGGGGCGGGGGACCTCGGCGTCGTGCGCGACGCGGCGCTTGTGTTCGAGGGCGGGGTCGTCGCCGCGGTCGAGCGCGCCGGCGTCGCCGCGGACGAGCGCTACGACGCCGCCGGGCGCTGCGTCATCCCGGGCTTCGTCGACAGCCACACGCACCTGTTCTTCGCCGGCGATCGCGGGGATGAGTTCGCCGCCCGCATGGCGGGCGCCGAATACGAGGCGGGTGGGATCGCGGTGTCGACGGAGGCGACGAGGGCGGCGACGGACGCCGAGCTCCTCGCCGGAGCCCGCGCCCGGCGCCTCGAGGCGCTCACGGCTGGCATCACGCACCAGGAGATCAAGTCCGGCTACGGGCTCACGGTCGACTCCGAGGCTCGGATCTGCCGGCTCGCGGCCGCGCTCACCGACGACGTGACCTTCCTCGGCGCCCACCTGGTGGCGCCGGAGTACGAAGGCCGGGCGGACGAGTACGTGGAGCTCGTCTGTGGGCCGATGCTCGCCGCCTGCGCCCCGCACAGCCGCTGGATCGACGTGTTCTGCGAGCGCGGCGCCTTCGATCGCGAGCAATCGCGGGCGGTGCTCGCCGCGGGACGCGAGGCAGGACTCGGGCTCCGCGTGCACGGCAACCAGCTGGGCCCCGGCGATGGCGTCCAGCTCGCGGTCGAGATGGGGGCGGCCTCGGTCGACCATTGCACCTACCTCGAGGACGCCGACATCGATGCGCTCGCGGCCTCGGAGACGATCGCGACCTTCCTCCCGGCGACGGACTTCTCGACCCGCCAGCCGTATCCGGACGGGCGGCGGGCGATCGACGCGGGCGTCAGCGTCGCGATCGCGACCAACACCAACCCGGGCTCCAGTTACACGACCTCGATGCCGTTCTGCATCGCGCTCGCGGTCCGCGACATGAGGATGACGGCCGAGGAGGCTCTTGCGGCGGCGACCATCGGTGGCGCCCACGCGCTCCGGCGCGGCGACATCGGCCGCCTCTCTCCCGGTGCGCGCGCCGACGCCGTCGTGCTCGAGGCTCCGTCGTACACGCACCTCGTGTACCGCCCCGGCGTGCCCCTCAGCGCGGCCGTCTGGAGCGCCGGCGAGCGCGTCTTCGAGCGCTGACGCCCGCGATCTCGGCGACAGCGCGGGAAATGGTGTAGGCAACCGCACCATCGCGGGGCCGATCCGCGGCCACAATGCTCGGCGGCCGCAACGAACTCAAGGAGCGCGCATGCCAGAAAACGGGGTCCCGGCCATCGTCGCCGAAGGGCTTGTGAAGCACTACGACGGTGGCAAGGAGGACGCGGTCGAGGCCGTCCGCGGCGTCGACCTCGAGGTTCACGGCGGCGAGGTGTTCGGCTTCCTCGGCCCTAACGGCGCCGGCAAGTCGACCACCGTCCGCATGCTGACGACGCTGCTCACGATCACCTCAGGGCGCGCCGAGGTGGCCGGCCTCGACGTCGCGGCCGACCCGGACGGTGTGCGCGCGCGGATCGGCGTCGCGCTCCAGGAGGCCGGGCTCGACCCGCGCCAGACGGGCCGCGAGATGCTCAATCTGCACGGCCGCCTCTTCGGTCTCGACAAGGAGGCCGCGAGCAAGCGGGCGGAGGAACTGCTCGCATTGGTCGAGCTCGAGGACGCAGCCGACCGGGTGACGAAGGGCTACTCGGGCGGGATGCAGAGGCGCCTCGACCTGGCGGCTTCGCTGGTCCACGAGCCCGAGGTCCTGTTCCTCGACGAGCCGACGACGGGCCTCGACCCGGCAAGCCGGCTGACGGTCTGGGACGAGCTTCGCCGTATCAACGAAGAGGGCACGACGATCTTCCTCACGACGCAGTACCTCGAGGAGGCCGACCAGCTCTGCGACCGCCTTGCGATCATCGACGACGGCAGGATCGTCCGCGAGGGCACGCCGCGGGCGCTCAAGGACGACCTGCGCCAGCGCCGCGGTGGGACCGAGGAGCCGACGCTCGACGACGTCTTCCTCGATGCAACCGGGCGGACCCGTGAGCGAGCAGCCGGCGAGGTCCAGGAGGTGGCGGCATGAACACCACCCTGATCCTCGGCGTCCGCTCGATCCGCGAGGCGCTGCGCCAGCCGGACGCGCTCTTCATGACGATGTTCATCCCGATCTTCTTCCTCGTGGTGAACACGGGGCAGGCGGCCGACATCTTCCCCTCGGAGGGGACTGACTTCCTCGAGGGGCAGGGTTACGGGGCGTTTCAGCTGCCGATCACGCTTCTCCTGGCGTCGTCGTTCGGGATGGCGGCGCTCTTCCTCGTCGAGGAGATCGAGGGCGGCTACTTCGACAAGCTGCGTGCGATCCCGGTGCCGCGCTACTCGATCGTGCTCGGGAGGCTGGTAGCCGAAGCGGTCAAGTGCGTCGTGATCTCGACGATCATCGTCGTGATCGCGCTCCCGTTCGGGATCACGATCGCGAGCGGCCCGATCGGGTTCCTGCTCCTCGTCGCCCTGAGCGCGCTCTGGGGCGTCGTCTACGCCGGCTTCATGCAGCTGATCGCGCTGAAGACGCGGAGTGCGGCGGCGACCAACTCGGGCGGGCTGATCTTCTTCCCGCTCCTGTTCCTGACGCCGAACTTCGTCCCCCGCGACATGCTGACCGAGCCGATGGAGGTCGCGGCGACGATCAACCCTGTGACCTATCTGATGGAGGCGCTCCGCTCGCTGATCCTCGACGACCTCGACTGGGCGAAGATCTGGCCCGGCTTCGTCGTCATCGCGATCTTCGGAGCGGTGATGCTCTTCCTCAACGTCCGCATGGTCAAGAGCTACGACTAGGCGTCGGGGACGATCTTTACACCCACCGGTGTAGTCGTTCCGGCCTAGCTGGTGTAATGGCGGACAAGGAGGAACCCGACTTGCCCGATCAATCGACGGACGACCCGCTCGACGTCCCCGACGCTGAACTCGAGCGCCGGACCGTACGCGCACTCGACCTGCCCGGCCTGATCGGCGGCGTCCTCGCCGACATTCGCACGATCGCGGAGGGGATGGCGGTGCTGCCGAAGCTGCTCGGCGCCCTCGACTCGGTCGACGCCCGGCTCGAGGACATCGACAGCGAGGTACGGCTGATGCGGGCCCGCGTCGACAAGATGGAGGGCAACGTCGGCGGCATGAAGGACGCGGTCGAGCGCCTCGAGCCCCAGCTCGAGGACGTCACGCGCGTCGTCCATCCGCTGCGCCGCCTCGGCGACCGCACGCGCAGGCGCGAGGCCGCCGCCGAAGAACCGGAGTCGTGAGGGCGGCCAAGGCCCTCGCGGCGCTCGCTGTAGCCGCCGCCCTGACGACCGGTTGCGGATCAGATGATCCGCCCGCCCCCGAGCCGAGGCCGGTGGAAACGGTCGAGAAGTCGCCGAAGCTGCCCGACGGCTGGACCCGGCACACCAACGAGGACGGCGGCTTCGAGCTGGGTCTGCCGCGGGGGTGGAAGGCGGTCGACCGCGGGACGAGCACCCGGGTGACGTCCTTCGACCAGCTCGTCGTGCTCTCGATCGCCCCCGACCGCACGAACGAGGCGCTCGAGTACGACCTCGAGGAGTTCGCGTCGGCCACGACCGGCGCTCTCCAGGGCTACGAGGAAGAGCTCGAGGGGAAGGCCAGGCGCTACAAGCACCGCTACGACGGCGCCGCGGTCGAGGTCGATGGGGTGAAGGCGAAGGGCGGTGGCAAGCAGGACGTCGCCGTGATCGTCCTTCGCCGCCCGAAGCTCGCCCTGTTCACGATCGTCGAGCAGGCCAATGCGAGCTCCCAGTCCGATCCGGCGAAGGAACTCGCTGACGAAGCGATCGCGACCCTGCGAAGCCGCCCGATCACGTAGGCACCGGCTAGTCGCGGAGGACTCGGTAGCGCAGGTGGGTCGCGTGCGTCGAGACGTCGGCGGCGACCTGTTCGAGGTGCTGCTGCTCCCCGAGCTCGCCGAACATCCGCGTCCCGGACCCGAAGAGCACCGGGACGACGTGCAGCGAGATCTCGTCCACGAGGCCGGCCTCGATGAACTGGCGGCCGATGTCGGCGCCGCCCATGACGCTGACGGCCCTGTCACCGGCGACCCGGTCGGCCTGTTCGTGCGCCGCCTCGATCCCGTCGGTGACGAATGTGTAGACGCCGCCCGCGGGGGAACTCTCCGGCTCTGAGTGCGTGACCACGAACACCGGGAGTCTCGCGGCGACGGCGGGACCGTCGGGACCCCACCAGGGCAGGGAGTGGTCGTAGGTTCGGCGCCCGCAGATCACGGCCCCGCCTTCAGCGGCCGCGGCAGCCAGGATCTCCTGGCCACGCTCGTCGCTGAACGCCCACTCGTGGAGCCGCTCCCCGCCGATGCCGAGCGGCTCCTCGGCCGTCTGTCCGCGCGCGGTCATGAACCCGTCCAGGGACACGCTGATGTCGAACACGACCTTGCTCATGCCGAACCTCCTCCGCTTGCTCAACCCGGGTGCGATCAGCCACCGGTTCTAGCCGACCGCCTCCCCGCGCGGAAGCGGTTGAGGGAAAGCGCAAACGTCAGCGGTCGGGACGGTCCGGATACACGTCGTCGATCGTCGTCAGCGCCTCGAACGGCGCACCGAGTGCCTCGGCGATCGCCTCGCGGCCGCCGGCGAGGCGATCGACGACGCAGGCGCCGCCCACGAGCTCGAGGCCCTGTTCGCGCATCTGCTCGATCGCGGCGATCGTCGAGCCGCCGGTGGTGACGGTGTCCTCGACGACGAAGCACTTCGTCCCGGCCTCGACCGGCCCCTCGACCATCCGCTGGAGTCCATGTTGCTTCGTCTCCTTGCGGACGAAGAACCCGACGAGGCCGTCACCGCCGGAAACAGCGATCGCGGCGCACGCGAGCGGGATGGCGGCCATCACCGGACCGCCGACCGCGTCTGCGCCCGCCTGGACCGCAGCCGCGGCAATGAGCTCACCCGCCGCCCGAAATCCGGTCGGCTGCAACAGCGCCCGGCGCGCATCGACGTAGTACTCGGCCTTCTGCCCGCTGGAGAGGGTGACCTCTCCGATCACGAGAGCATGCTCGCGCAGCTCCGAAACAAGCGTGTCCCGCGCATCGCTCAAGGTTCACGAACCCTAATCAGCTCGGCCTGTGTCTGACCCGGCCGAACCGGAAGCGGGAGCACAACAAAAAGCCCGCGGCGTAGCCGCGGGCAATTGATTCAAGGCGGGAGCAGAGGATTCGGCCGGAATGTTTGTTCAGTTGTAGACGTACATCTTGTCGCCCAGGTTGATCCAGTTGTAGATGAAGACTGAATCGGGGATCGGGTTTCGGATGCAGCCGTGGCTCGCGGGGTAGGGCGGCACGGACTCGTAGCCGTGGGTCGCCTCGCCGCGGTTGTAGTAGACCGAGTAGTACATCCCGATCGAGTTGTAGCCGGGGTCCTTGCGGTAGAAGGTGAAGCCGCCGACGTCCGAGGGCGTCGCCGCCGCGCCGGTGGCGACGTGGAAGACGTACTTCGCTTCGCCGCCGTCGGCGAGCGCCATCACCTGCTTCGAGATGTCGACCTCGGCGTGGTGGCCGGCGTTCGGGTAGCTGATCTGGAACTCGCCTTGGCCGGCGGCCAGCATCTTGAAGATGCCGGGCGTCGCCTGGAAGTTCCGCGCCATGCCGTTGACCTTGCGGAACGCCATCACCGCGCGCTGGGTGTGCGAGCCGTAGTTGTGGCCGTCCTCGTTGTAGTAGTGGAGGTCGCGGAGCAGGTCGTTGAAGAGCTCGACCGCGGGGCCGCGATCACCTGGATCGAGGTCGGGGTACTTGAGCTTGAAGCCCTTCGACTTCGCCTTACCGCCTACCTGGGCGCCGGTCCGCTTCTTCTCGACCTCGACCTTGTAGCGGCCGTCTTGCACGAGCGGCTTCGAGCGCATCTTGATCCGGCCGAACTTCTTCCCCTTCACCTGACGGATGAACGGGTTCTTCTTCAGAATCGTGTCCCCGCCGACGACGAGCTTGATTACCGCTCGTTGGCCGGCGACGAACGGCGCCACCGTGGCGACGGCGTCGATCCGGTCGCCAACGGTCGCCTTGCCGCCCTTGACGCCGTTGACCTTGACCTTGATCTTCGCCGGCGCAGCCGGGGATTGGGTTCCGCCGCCACCGCCACCGCCACCTTCCTGAGCGGACGCGGTCGCGGGGAGCACCAGCATCGCGAGCGCCGCGATTCCCCCCACGGCGACTTGGGGAAAGTTCTTCACCAGCGGAATGATTACAAACGTTCCACCCGTCTCCTCGGGCTTCGCCCTCCGGGAACGGCCGGGTCAGCCGAGCGATGCGCTCAGCTCGACGTCAGCAGGGTGAACGCCAGCGCGTTGTTGAACGCGTGCACTGCGATCGGCGGCCAGATCGATCCGGTGCGCTCGTACAGCCAGCAGAGGGCGACCCCGAAGAGGGCCAGCTGCAAACAGACACCCCAGCTGTCGGGGCCGGTGTAGTGGAAGAGCCCCCAGACCACGGACGAGACCAACGCCCCGACGATGAAGCCGGTGCTTCGCCGCACGCCGGCGAACATGAAGCCACGGAAGAAGATCTCCTCGCCGAGCGGCGCCGCGACGATGATCAGGAATCCGGCTGCGATCGCCCCGAGCGTGCCCTCGTCGACCCCCAGCTCGCGGGTGACGTCCTCCTGCTCGGGGGAAATCAGCGCGGCGATCACGAGCGCGCAGCCGAGGTACGCGAAGTAGGCGACCAGCGACGCGCCGATCGCCGGGCGCACCGGGCGGCGCAGGCCGAGCGCCGCGGGATCGATCAGCCCGGCGCCGGGGTTCGCGATCACGAAGGCGACGCCGATCATCGCCGCGGCGAGCACTACCTGGAGCGACAGCTTGGCGCCGAGCGTCTCGATGTCCGGATCGAACGCGGCGACGACGGCGGCCGAGAGGACGACGATGGCCAGCAGCGCGGCGAGCCCGAGCAGCGAGCGGCCGCCGCCCCAGGCCCCCTCCGGCTCCGGGCCGGCCTCTGGATCTCCTACCGGATCGCCCGCCGGCGGTCCGATCGATGCCTCTGCTCGCTCGTTCATCGGCGCAGATGGTCCACGATCTCGCCGAGCGAGGCGATCCCGGCCCCTGCGGAGCGGTCGATGAGGAGCGCGGGGATCCCCGCAGCGCGGGCCCCTGCGACGTCCTCCTCGGGGCTGTCACCGACGTGAAGCGCTTCCTCCGCGGTGCACCCGGCGCGCGCGAGCGCCGCCTCGAAAATCGCCGGATCGGGCTTCGCCGCCCCAACCTCGGCCGAGGTGACCACGTCGTCGATCAGCTCACCGAGTCCGCAGCGGCTGAGGACCTCGGGCAGCGAGACGTCCCAGTTCGATACACAGACGATCGCCAGGTCCCGGCCGCGCAGCTCCGCCAGTGCGAGCGTGGCGTCGGCGAAGGGGCGGAAGCGGATCGCCGACATCATCGTCTCGACCGAGACCTCGCGCCCGAGCTCCCGCGAGAGCAGCTGCGCGCAGGATGCCCGCAGCTCGGCGAGGGAGCGTTCGTCATCAGCCTCGACGGCGTGTTCGCGGTAGTAGGCCATCTCCGCGCGGAAGGCCCGCCGGCTCCGCTCGTCGGCCCGCAGCCCGGCCGCGGCGGCGAGATGAACCCACGGCGGCTCGAGCTCGACCAATGTGCCGAGTGCATCGAGGAAGACGGCCCGGGTCCTCATTTGCGCCTCAAGCTTGAGAAGGTAGTCCCGTGGACTTCTGGGACAAGGACTGGGTCCAGGCGCTGATCAACTTCTCGATCGCGCTTGCGATCGCGTTGATCGTCGACCGCTTCGTCATCGGACGCGCGACGAACGTGGCGCGCAGGGTCGGTGAGTCGGGCTCGCTGACCGTCTCGCGCGCCGCGCAGACGAGGCTGCGCATGATCCGGCGGCTGGTCTTCGTCACCATCGTCCTGATCGGGGTCTTCCTCGCGCTGAGCGAGTTCACGAAGCTGAACCGCCTCGCCACAGGCCTGCTCGCCTCGAGCGCCGTGCTCGGCATCGTCCTCGGTCTCGCCGCCAGGCAGCTGCTCGCGAACCCGATGGCCGGGATCCTGCTCTCGATCTCGCAACCGATCCGGATCGGCGACACGGTCACGATCGCCGACGAGACCGGCCGGGTCGACGACCTGACGCTCTCGCACACCTTCCTCGACACCGGCGACGGCCGCCTGGTGATCGTGCCGAACGAGACCGTGGTCACCAGTGTGGTCGTCAACCGCTCCACCGGAGATCTGAGCGCGCCGGCGATGGCGTCGGTCTGGCTGCCGCCGACCGCCGACATCGGCGCCGCCCGCACCGCCCTCGGGGTGCTCGAGCCCTCGGGCGTCGACGTCGCCGAGACGGTCCCGTGGGGAATTCGCCTCGAGATCCACGGCCCCAGCCGCCCGGGCGGCACCCGCAGCTCCGGCGAAGAGGCCGCCCTGCGCGAAAGAGCCCACCGAGCACTCCGCGAAGCGGGCCTCCTGGACTGGAGCCGTCCCGAGAGCTGACCCGGCCGTCCTGGAGGGCGAAGCCCGAGGAGACAAACCGAACGTTCGGTATTTCGTCCCCACGGCTGACCCGGCCGTCCCCGGAGGGCGAAGCCCGAGGAGACGGACCGAACGTTCGGTATTTCGTCCCCACGGCTGACCCGGCCGTCCCCGGAGGGCGAAGCCCGAGGAGACGGACCGAACGTTCGGTATTTCGTCCCCACGGCTGACCCGGCCGTCCCCGGAGGGCGAAGCCCGAGGAGACGGGCGGAACGTTCGGTATTCCGTGTGACGGCAAGGCTTCTTGCACGTAGCGCCAGAGTGGGGAAGTCACCTCGGTACGCTCTCGTGACTGATGAGCCAGCGGACCCGTAGACGCCAGCGGTTGTCGCGGGGCTCGGTCGCCAAGCCGGTTCTGCTCGGCCTGGGGATCTTGCTCGCGTGCGTCGGCATCGCCGCCGCGTCGGGGGCTGTCTGGGTGCTCGACACGATGGCGTCGGCGCCGCCGATCAGCACGCTGAAGCCGCTCGACAGCGGCGCCAACTCGGAGATCTTCGCCGCCGACGGCACCAGCCTGGGCTTCGTGCAGACGGACGTCCTGCGCGAGCCAGAGGATCTCAAGGAGATGCCGAAGGTGCTCCAGAACGCGACGATCTCGATCGAGGACGAGAACTTCTACGACCACGACGGGGTCGACTACTCGGCGATCGTCCGCGCCGCGGTCGAGAACATCGAGGCCGGCGACGTCAAGCAGGGCGCCTCGACGATCACCCAGCAGCTCGTCCGCAACCTCTACATCGAGGACCCCGAGGACACGATCGAGCGCAAGCTGGTCGAGGCCGAGATGGCGCGCGAGTACGAGGAGGAGTACACGAAGCCGGAGATTCTCGAGACCTACCTCAACACTGCCGCCTACGGAACCAATGACGGCCGCACCGCGATCGGGGTCGAGGCCGCCTCCCAGGTCTTCTTCAACAAGCATGTCTCCGATCTCAATCTCGGCGAGGCCGCGCTGCTTGCCGGCCTGCCACAGGCGCCCACGGACTACAACCCGTTCCTCAATCCCGAGGGCGCGAAGGATCGGCGAGACCAGGTCTTGAACGCGATGGCCGATCAGGGCTACATCACCGCGGCGAAGGCGGAGGAGTCGAAGGCCGACGGGCTCGGGCTCGAGCGCGGCTACCGCTACGAGCAGCGCGAGGAGCAGTACTTCTTCGACTTCGTCCAGCAGGAGCTGATCGACCGCTACGGGCTGAAGACGGTCCGAGCGGGAGGGTTGAACGTCTATACGACGATCGACCGCCACCTGCAGGAGGTCGCACGCAACGCGATCGCCGCGCATCCGGTCACCGGTGCCGCCTCGGCGCTCGTCTCGACCGAGACCGAGACGGGCAAGATCAAGGCGATGGCGTCGTCGAGCACCTACGACGACAGCCAGTTCAACCTCGCCGCGCAGGGCAAGCGCCAGCCGGGCTCGGCGTTCAAGCCATTCGTGCTCACGGCGGCGGTCGATCAGGGCATCGACCCGGACTCGACCTACTACGCCGGCCCGAGCACGATCACTCTCCAGCCCGACGCGTACACGACCTGGACCGTGAGCGGCGGCGGCGGCACGATGAGCCTGCGCGAGGCGACGGCGAACTCGATCAACACGATCTATGCCCAGCTCGGACTCGACGTCGGCCCGGAGAACTTCACCGAGATGGCGAAGCGGATGGGGATCACGTCGCCGCTCGGGGGATATCCCGCCGAGGCGCTCGGCGGTCTCACCGAAGGTGTCTCGGTGCTCGAGATGTCAAACGCCTACGCGACCCTCGCCGACGGCGGCGTCCACCACAAGCCGACCGCGATCGAGCGGGTCGAGTTCCCCAACGGCGACGTCGACGAGCCGGACCCCGACGAGGGCCAGCGGATCATCACCGACGGCGTCGCCTACACCGTCGCCGACGTGATGACCGGCAGCCTCGATTACGGCACCGCGGCCTGTTGCGACATCCCGTGCCCGGCGGCGGGCAAGACGGGCACCACCGAGCTCCAGTCCGACGCCTGGTTCGTCGGCTACACGCCGCAGATCTCGACCGCCGTCTGGACCGGCAACCCCGACCAGCGAATCCCGCTTCCCGGCTACGGCGCCGACCTCTCGGCACCGATCTGGCACGACTACATGGTGGAAGCGATCGGGTCGTATTGCGAGGACTTCCCCGAGGCCGAGAACCCGGCCGACCTCTCCGGCTTCTATAGCTCGCACACGGTCGATCCCGACTACGAGTCCGACGCGACGACGAGCACCGACCCGACGGCGACCGACGAGCTCGACCCGGACGACGAGGACACCGAAGACACCGAAGACCCCGACGAGACCACCCAGCCGGACAGCGGGGCGCCCGGATACGACCCCGATCTCTACGCACCGGGTGCAGGCCAGGACCCCGCGCCGGCGCCGGGCGGCGTCTCGCCCGGTTGAGCATCGTGCTGGCCGGTTCCGAGTTCCGGCGGATCTAGAGCTGGACGCTCTTCTGAGCGAGTTCGAGCTCATCGCCGCGATCCGCGAGCGCCTCGCCGCCGCCGCGGTGCCCTCCGAGAGGCCTGGCCTCGTCCTCGGAAGTGGTGACGACGCCGCGATCACCGAGCGCTCCTGCCCCACGGCGATCAGCGTCGACGCGCTGGTCGAGGACGTCCACTTCCGGCTGCCGCCGTTCACGCTCGCGAACGTCGGCCACAAGGCGCTCGCCGCGGCGCTCTCCGATCTCGCGGCGATGGGCGCCGAGCCGGCCGAGGCCTACGTCCAGCTCGGCCTTCCAAAGCGCCACCAAGGGCGCGCGCTCGAGCTCGCCGACGGCCTTGCCGCGGTCGCGGCCGAGGCCGGCGTTGCGGTCGCGGGCGGCGACGTCACCCGCTCGCCGATGCTCTTCCTCGCGCTCACCGTGGTGGGCGTGGCACCCTCGGCGGGGACCTCCTTCGTCAGCCGCGCCGGCGCCCGGGAGGGAGAGGTGATCGTTCTCACCGGCGAGGTTGGCGGCGCCGCCGCCGGGCTCTTGCTGTTGGAGCGCCCCGAGCTCGAGACCGCGGTCCCTCCGGCCGTCGCCAGCGACCTGCGAGCGCGCCAGCTCGAGCCCTGGCCCCGGCTCGCGGCAGGGAGACTGCTCGCCGCCCACGGGGCGAGCGCCATGATCGACTTGAGTGACGGGCTCGCCGGGGACGCGGCTCACCTGGCCGCCGCCTCAGGGGTCGCTCTGGAGATCGACCTCGAGCGGGTCCCGGTCGCCGAGGGCGTCGGCGCACTCGCCGCGGCGGCGGGACGCGCGGCGGAGGATCTCTCGCTCGCCGGCGGGGAGGACTACGAGCTGCTCGCGACCATCCCGGCCGAGCGCGAGCGCGATCTCCGCCGGGCGGCCGCGGAGGCCGAGGTGGCGCTGACGGTGATCGGGCGCGCCGAGGCGGGGTCCGGCGCCGCGCTCAGGCTGCCCGGGGGCGGCCTGTACGAGGCGAACGGGTTCGACCAGCTTCGCGCTCGGCGAGCGCCGAGCGGCCCTGCCTGATCAGCTCGAGCTTCCGCAGGATCGCGTCGGCCACCGCGCCGGAGTCCACGTCGTATGCGTTGAGTGCCACGTCGCGCTTCAACTTCTTCAACCTTTTCACCGTTCTCCACTCCCCCGCTCATCGCCGCCCCCCGTGGTGCGCCGGCTGGTCTCCTCGCCGGTCTGATCGTCGCGCCGGTGGCCGGGCCGGATCGGTTTTCCGTCCAGATCGACCCGCATTGGAGGAGAAGGGGTCCCAGACCCCGGCTCGATCCTGAGGGGTGCCCCTCATCTCGCCACCGATCTGGGCTGCGCCGGCAAACGGCCGCCCGAGGCGAGCGCGAGCGCGAGCGTGCCGAGTAGGGCGCCCGCGAGCAGCGCGCCGGGCAGCACCGTGCCGAGGCCGATCTGGCCGTCGGCGACCATCAGCGTGAAGATCCAGGGGGCGTCGCCACCCAGCTCGAGCGCACCGGAAACGGACAGGAGCGCCGCGATTACGGGAAGCAGCGAGAGCAACCCCGCGACGACGCTGAGAGTTCTCCGCGCGGTGCCGTCGGGGCCGTCGGCGAGCACCCAGACGTGTGCGGCGGGCACCGCCAGCAGCGCGCAGTAGGGGTTCGCGATCCAGAGCGCGCTCGCCGCAAGCGCCGCGAGCATGCCGGTCGCCGGCAGGCTTCCCGGCGGAGCCGAGCGCGCGGTGACGCCGAACCTGCGCAGCAGGAAGATCGTCCCCACGCCGAGCAGCGCGATCAGGGAGAGGGCGATCGCTGTCCGCGTACCGGATGGGTAGATGCCCGGGTCGAAGGGGAACGTCGGCCGTGGGATCAGCCCGGTGAGGGCGAGCGCGTAAAGCAGCGCGAGCGCGCCGACGAACGGAGCTGTCCGCGCTGCGGCCCAGGCGAGGCAGCGGGCGATCGAGCCGCCGCGACGCGCGACCCGCGCGCCGGCATCGACCGCGGTCAGGACCGCCGGGAGGATCAGCGTGAGGGCGAGCGCGCTCAGTGCCCACCCCGGGATCAGGTTGCCGCTCAGCTCGACGTACACGGACGGTCCGTGGTCGAGATTTGCGGCCGAGTCGACTGCGCCGGCGAGCGCGTGCACGGAGCGCCCGAACGCGTCGATCGATTCGCGCGAGACGGCTTCGACCGAGTCCTGCTCCGCGTCGAGCGGTCGCTCGCCGGCGGAGCTGACCGCGACGGCGTCGAAGCCGCCGGCGATCAGGGGCGCCTGCGGGCCGAGGCCGGAGGGGAAGGCGAGCCGCGCAAGCTCACCGAAGCCGGAGGGCTCCTGCGGGGCGATCGCCGCCTGGGTCTCGATCGCGCGCTCGGCCGTCCGCCGAAGCTGGATCGGTCCGCTTCGGGCGCTGGTCGAGGTGATCAGAGCGTGCGGCTGCTCGAGGTCCGTCGCGCCGGGCTGCGAGATCACGATCACCTCGTCGATCGAGTCGGTCTCGGCAAGGCTCTCGACCAGCGCCCGGGCTCCGCTCTCGCCGCCGCTGGTCGAGGCGAGCACATAGGTGCTGTCGTGGCCGGCGACGCCGAGCGCCTCCGCCAGTTCGATGAGCACGCCGGTTGCCGCCGCCGAGCTGGCCGCCCCTGGGCCGCGCCCGGCGTCACGCCCGGCGACGATCAGGATCGTCCGGTTCGGATTGCCGGGAAGCGTGAGGATGACGTCGCGGGCGGTTACGTCGTCGTCGAGCTCGACCTCGACCTGGGCCTCGGACACCGCGCCCGCGGGGACATCGGAGAACCGATCGGAGACGAGCTCGGCGATCTGCTCGTCGCCGGCGCTGCCGGGTGAGCGCTCGGGCGCAAGCCGTGTGATCTCCCGCGCGGTCGCACTCGCCGCATCTCCGTCGAAGGTGCCCGTCGGGGTCAGCGGCTCGATCGCGTCGGGCACGCCGTTGAGCGAGAACATCGTCACCGCGAGGGCGATCGCCGCCGGAATGAAGGCGAGCCGGTAGAGCCGCATGTCGACGAGGCGGTCCTGGCCGAGTCGCTCGCTTGCCGATGCCATCGTCAGCTGCATACTGGCGACCGGGGCAGGTGGCGACCGGGGTCTACGCTTGCCCTGCAAATGCACGTTGCAGGAGAGGCGGGAGCGAAACCCGAGGGCGCGGCGCGGATCCTCCTCGTCGACGACGAGCACGCGGTGCAGACGCTGCTCGCATATCCGCTGCGCAAGGAGGGCTACGAGGTGATCATCGCCCGCGACGGTCGCGAGGCTCTCGATCGCTTCGCCGAGCAGCGGTTCGACCTCGTCGTGCTCGACATCATGCTGCCGAAAATCGACGGGATCGAGGTCTGTCGGCGGCTTCGCAGCCGCAGCCAGGTGCCGATCATCATGCTCACCGCCCGCGACGACGAGATCGACAAGGTGCTCGGCCTCGAGATGGGGGCGGACGACTACATAACCAAGCCCTTCTCCGTGCGCGAGTTCCGCAGCCGGGTGAAGGCGGCGCTGCGGCGCTCGGCGATGGGTGGCTCCCAGGGCGGGGCCGAGCAGCCGATTCTCGCCGGCGAGCTGCGGATCGACTTCGAGCGCCGCGCGGTCAGCATCCGCGGCGAGCGTGTGGACCTCACCTACGTCGAGTTCGAGATCCTCGCCGCGCTCGCGGCGACCCCGGGGCGCGTGCTCACGCGCGAGATGTTGCTCGAGCAGATCTGGGGCGACTCGAACTACCGCGACCCCCGCACGATCGACGTGCACATCCGCCACCTGCGCGAGAAGCTCGAGCTCGATCCCCGCCAGCCGGAGTACCTGTTCACGGTCCGCGGCGTCGGCTACAGATTCAGAGACGAATAGATTTCATGAACAGCGTTCGCAACCGCCTCGCGCTGCTCTTCTTCGTCATCACCGCGGCGGCGGTGGGGTTCATCTACCTCTACGTCGTCCCGCAACTCCGCTCGAGCCTGACCGCGGAGAAGCTGAGCCAGCTCGAGGAGGCCAGCGCGGCGGAAAGCGGCCGGCTGACGCGGGCGATGGAGTCAGACCTGAGCGAGCGGGAGCTCCGGGACCTGGTCCAGAGCGTCGGCGCCCGCACGGACGCCCGGGTCACCGTGCTCGGGGTCCGCGACGGACCCGACGGGCCCGAGCCGGCCTTCGTCGTCGCCGACTCCGGGCAGGAACGGACGGCGACCCTGCCCGATTATCCGGCGGCGACGACCGCGGTCGCAGCCGCCGGGCGTACGGCGAGCGCGGTCGAGCGCGTCGGCGACGAGCTCACGGGCGAGACGGCGATCGCGCTCCTCATCGACGACGAGCCCGCCTGGGTCGCCGTCTTCTCCACCGGACTCACGGACGTCGACGACAGCGTCGCCCTCATCCGGCGCCAGATCGTGATCGCCGGATTGATCGCGCTGCTCGCGGCGCTCGCGGCCGGCTGGCTCGCGGCGAGCGCGCACGCGAAGCGCCTGCGCCGGCTCGAGCAGGCGGCGGAGAAGGTCGCCGGGGGCGACTTCAACTCGCCGATCCCGATCGACTCGACCGACGAGGTCGGCCAGCTCGCGAGCACGTTCAACGAGATGCAGAAGCGGCTCGCGACGCCTCGACAGCGCCCGCAAGGAGTTCATCGCGAACGCGTCACACGAGCTGCGGACGCCGATCTTCTCGCTCGCCGGCTTCGTCGAGTTGCTCGAGGACGAGGATCCCGACCCGGTCGCGCGGGCGGAGTTCGTGCGCACGATGCGCGAGCAGATCGACCGGCTGACAAAGCTCACCGTGGACCTGCTCGACCTCTCGAAGCTCGACTCCGGGGCGATCGAGATTCGCCGCCAGCCGGTGGACCTGGTCGAGTGCGCGCGACGCGTGGCGGCGGAGTTCCGGCTCGCGGTGGAGGGGCACCACGGCTCGCTCCAGGTCGAGAGCAGGCGCGGCGTTCTCGCGAGCGCCGACCCGGACAGGGTCGCTCAGATCATGCGTATCCTGCATCGACAACGCACTCACTCACACGCCGGAGGGCACTGCGATCTCGGTAGGGGCTCGAATCGAGAACGGATCGGCAGGCCTCGTCGTCACCGACGACGGGCCCGGCATCGGCGTGCACTCGCGCACCCGCGTGTTCGAGCGCTTTTACACGGGCGACGACGTTTCGGCGGCTCGGGGCTCGGGCTGGCGATCGCTCGCGAGCTCGCGGTGCGGATGGACGGCTCGCTCGAGCTTCGCTCTCGCCGCGGCCGGACCGAGTTCACGCTCCGCCTGCCGGCGAACGGGACCGCCGCGTGAGCCGCGCCGTCGCCACCCTCGCCGCGTCGCTGCTCGCCCTGCTCGCGATCGTCTTCGCCGGCTGCGGCGACGACGGCGACTCGACCACGACCGTCACCGCTGCGGCCCCGTCGACGGGCGATGAGGCCGCCACCGACTCCGAGCCGAGCAGCCAGCAGGGTGGGAACGACTCGCACCAGGTCTCAACGCTCACGGAAGGCTTCGACCCGCAGGCGATCTACGAGGAGTCGGCCCCCGGCGTCGTCACCGTGATCTCGGTCTTCGGCGGCGGCTCGACCAGCATCCTCGGTGGTGGTGGCGGGGGCCAGGGACAGGGGTCCGGCTTCGTCATCTCCGACGACCGGGCGAGATCGCTCACCAACGCCCACGTGGTCACCGATGCCGACGCAGCCAGTCGGTCACCGGGCCGATCAACGAGGCGCGCGAGGTGTACGTGAAGTTCAGCGACCGGCAACCAGGTCGAGGCGGAGATCGTCGGCGTCGACGCCTTCTCCGACGTCGCACTGCTGAAGGTCGACCCGGCGGATCTCGACCTGCAACCGCTCGCCCTCGGATCGGAGAACGACGTCGCGATCGGCGAGCCCGTGGTCGCGATCGGGAGCCCGTTCGGCCAGGAGCAGTCGCTCTCGCTCGGCGTCGTCTCGGCCACCGACCGCTCGATTCCCGGCCTCACCCAGTTCACGATCGAGCGGGGCGATGCAGACCGACGCCTCGATCAATCCCGGCAACTCCGGGGGCCCGCTGCTCGACTCCGCAGGCGAGGTCATCGGCATCAATCAGCAGATCAACTCGACCTCGGGCGGTAACGAGGGCGTCGGCTTCGCCGTCCCCATCGACCTCGCCGAGTACTCGATCGAGCAGCTGCGCAAGGACGGCGAGGCCGAGTACGCCTACGTCGGCGTCGACGACGACAGACCTCTATCCGCAGCTCGCTGAACGCATCGGGCTCGACATCGGCGTCGGGGCGCTGGTCGTCGAGGTCGTCGAGGGCGGCCCGGCCGACAGAGGCGGGGCTTGACGCGGGCGAGGAGCGAGATCAGCTTCCAGGCCAGCCCGCGGCCGATCGCCGATCGACGGCGACGTGATCCCGGCGGTGGACGGTGAGCCGGTCACCGGCCGCGGCGATCTCTCCCGGCTGATCGCGCTGCGCACCGCCCGGCGACACGGTCACCCTCGAGGTCCTCCGTGACGGAGAGCAGCGAGCAGGTCGACGTAACGCTCGGCGAGCGGCCCGGCCAGTAGCCGCGAGCCTCCGTCCGGCCCGATGAGCTTCGAGCCCGGCCTTCTCGTACGCGACCTCGCCGTCGCCCTGCGCGGGCCCAGGTCCTCCCTGAGCTCGGCAGCCACGCGGGGCGCGCGCACGCCGCGACCGGCGACGGGCGGCGACGTCACCTTCGCGATCGACGAGCGCGCCGAGGCCTACATGGAGGAGTTCCTCGCCGAGCGGGCCCCCGAGGTCGCGTTCTACTCCGAGGACCGGGGCCTGGTCGACGCCGGGCGGCGATCCCGAGTGGGTGCTGATCGTCGATCCGATCGACGGCACGCGGCCGGCGATGGCGGGCTTCGAGGCGGCCTGCGTCTCGGTCGCCGCCGCGCGCCTCGGCGACGGGGAACCGGTGATGGGCGACGTCGAGGTCGGCTGCGTGGTGGAGATCAAGACGGGCGCGACCTTCTTCGCCGACCGCGGGGGGACGGCCGAACCCCCCGGACGGCTCTCGGCGAACACCGACCCGAGCCGCATGTTCTGGATCTACGGCCTCCGCGGGCGACCCGTGCGGGTGATCGCGGAGGTGCTCGCCGAGCTGATCGACGGCGCCTCGGTCGGCGGCGGGACCTTCGACCTCGGCTCCGCCACCTACGACATGACGCCGCGTCGTCACCGGCCAGCTCGACGCCTACATCGAGCCGGGTGCGCGCATCGTCGACGACGTCCCCGGGATGCGCGAGCGCTTCGAGGCCGGTCGGCGGCGGTGCCGTCCTCAACAACTCCCCCTATGACCTCGCCGCGGTCGTCCTCTGATCTGCAGGAGGCGGGCGGCATCGTCACCGACGCCTACGGGAAGTCGCTCGCCGACCGCCCCCTGCTCGGCTCCGGGCGTGGAGTTCCAGATGTCCTGCGTAGCGGCCGCAAACGCGGACCTGCACCGACAGATCGTCGAGGCGCTCGACCGGGGCATGGACCGCTTGGGCGAGATCACCTAGCTATGTTGCGCCCGTGCTAACCGAAGTCCCCGTCGGCCAGAAGACCCTCTCCGACTACACCCATCTCCTCGGTTCGGGCCTGATCGACGAGATCAAGTCGCTCTCGGAGCCGCTCCAGGGCAAGCGCGTCCTGCACGTCTCCGCGACCGCGTTCGGCGGCGGGGTCTCGGAGATCCTCTACACGATGCTGCCGCTGATGCGGGACATCGGCCTCGACGCCCACTGGCACGTGATCCTCGGCCAGGAGGAGTTCTTCAACGTCACCAAGCTGATGCACAACTCGCTCCAGGGCGACCCGGAGGCGGTCACCGACCAGCAGTGGGAGGTCTTCCAGGCCTACAACCACATGAACGCTCAGGGGCTCGAGGGTGATTGGGACGTGGTCATCGTCCACGACCCGCAGCCGGCCGGCCTGATGCAGAACGCCCGCGAGAAGGCGCGCAACTGGATCTGGCGCTGCCACATCGACCTCTCGACCCCGAACCCGGAGACGCTCGCCCGCTTGCTGCCGCTGCTCGACGGGTACGACGCGAGCGTCTGGCACCGCAAGGAGTACGTGCCGGACGGCATCGAGGCGGGCCTGCTGAAGCTCTATCCGCCGGCGATCGACCCGCTCTCGCCGAAGAACATGGCGCTCTCGCCCGAGGACGCCGCTTTCGTCTGCGAGCAGTTCGGCATCGACGTCGAGCGCCCGCTGATCTGCCAGGTCTCGCGCTTCGACCCGTGGAAGGACCCGATGGGCGTGATCGACGCCTACCGGATCGTGCGCGAGAGCGTCCCCGACGCCCAGCTGGCCTGGTGGGATCGATGGCGACCGACGATCCCGAGGGCTGGGACTTCTTCCACCGCACCTTCGCGCCACGCCGACGGCGACCCGGACATCAAGATCCTCAACAACCTCAACAACGTCGGCGCGATCGAGGTCAACGCCTTCCAGTCGCAGGCCGACGTCTGCATGCAGAAGTCGACCCGCGAGGGCTTCGGGCTCACCGTCACCGAGGCGCAGTGGAAGGGTCGGCCGACGATCGGTGGCGATGTCGGCGGCATTCCGCTGCAGATCGAGGACGGCGTCTCCGGCTTCCTGGTCTCCTCCCCGCAGGAGGCGGCGCAGCGGACGATCGAGATCCTCGAGGACCCCGAGCTTGCGAAGCGTGTCGGGCGGGCCGGCAAGGAGCATGCGCGCCAGCACTTCCTCACCCCGCGCCTGCTCCGCGACTGGCTTCGGCTCTTCACCGAACTGGAGGTTTAGACCCCGGCCCATGGCGGAGGAGCGGCTGGTCATCGTCTCCAATCGCGGCCCGGCTCAGTACGAGCGCGGTCCGGACGGCGAACGTGTCGTCCAGAGGGGCGGCGGCGGCCTCGTCACCGCGCTGACCGGGCTCGTCAGCCATCGCCGGGCCCTCTGGGTCGCCTCGGCGATGACCGAGGAGGATGCCGCCGTCGCCCGCGAGGCGGGCGGGGGCGCGGTCGCGCTCGAGGTCGACGACGTCGAGTACGACATCTGCCTGGTCGAATCCGACGCCGACGCCTACGACCGCTTCTACAACGTGATCGCGAACCCGATTCTGTGGTTCATCCAGCACTACCTCTGGGACCTCTCGAACGCGCCCGACATTCGCCAGGAGGAGCTCGACGCGTGGGAGCACGGCTACAAGGTCGTCAACGACGATATCGCCGAAGCCGTGGTGAGGACGATCGCCGACGACGAGGAGCCGCTGGTGATGCTCCACGACTACCACCTCTACACCTGCCCCGCCCTGATCCGCGCTCGCGCGCCCCGAGGTCTTCCTCCAGCACTTCGTCCACATTCCCTGGTCGCAGCCGGACTCGTGGCGGATCGCTGCCGACGACGCTGGCGCGAGGAGATCTACCGCGGCCTGCTCGCCAACGACATCATCGGCTTCCACACGACCGCCTACTGCCGCAACTTCCTCCACTGCTGCCGCGAGCTGATGGAGCTCGAGGTCGACTACGAGCGCGGGGCCGTCCTCCACGACGGCCGCGAGACCTGGGTCCGCGCCTACCCGCTCGGGATCGACGCCGGCCGCCTCGACCGGGCCGCCGCCTCCGACGAGGTCGCCGAGTACGAGGAGGAGCTGCTGCGCCGCCGCCGCGACCACCTGATCATCCGCGTCGATCGCGCCGACCTGTCGAAGAACGTGCTCCGCGGGTTCACCGCCTTCGACATCTTCCTCGCCGCAGCACCCGGAGTTCCGCGAGCGCGTGACCTTCATCGCCCACCTGCAGCCGTCGCGCCAGGACGTGCCCGAGTACGCCGAGTACCTGGAGCGGATCGAGGCGCTCGTCGCGGTCGTCAACCACCGCCACGGGACCACCGACTGGATGCCGATCGACCTGCGGATCTACGAGAACTTCCCCGAGGCGGTCGCCCGCTACAAGCACTTCGACCTGCTGATGGTCAACTCGATCTTCGACGGTATGAACCTGGTCGCCAAGGAGGCGCCGGCCGTCAACACCCGCGACGGCGTCGTGATGCTCTCCGAGAACACCGGCGCGCACGAGGAGCTCGGCGACTGCACGCTGACCGTGAACCCGTTCGACATCCAGGAGCAGGCCGACACGATCCATCGCGCCTTGACGATGAGTCCCGAGGAGCGGACCCTGCGCGCCGAGCGCCTGCGCGAGATCGTCCGCGGGCGCGATCCCGGCGTACTGGATCGACGAGCAGCTCGAGGACATCCGCGCCAAGCGCAAGACCATCCCCGCCTGAGCCTCAGCGCCCGACGGGGACCCCGAAGCCGAACTGCTGCTCGGATCCCGCCGGGGGTTCCGGGACCTCCGGCTCGGGGGGCTCGGGGGCTTCGACCGGGGGCGTCGCGCCGCCGCCGGCGATCGGCGCCGGGGAAGGCGCCGGGGGCGGTGCCGCCACCTCTGCCACGTCGCCCCTGGGCGGGTCGTGCCGCTGCCGCTCCCGCTTCGGCTTCTCGGCTTCGGTGACCCCCGATCCGCACGTTTCGGCCGCTGCCCGACCGGCCACTCTGCCTCAGCCTCCGGCTCGGGCCGCGGCGGCTGCGGACGCCGGCTCGCTCGCCTCGGTCCTTCGTCGGCCCAGGCGGCCTGGGCGCCCGTGGCGCCGGTGCTCAGGCCGACGTCGGCGGGCAGCGGTTCCGGCTGCGGCGGGCGCAGAAGCTTCGGCCCGAGGGCCACGGCCGCGATCACGAGCCCGAGGGCGCCCGCGAGGCGGCCCACGTTTCGCCACCTGATCCGCGCGCCGCTCATTCACCGCCTACAAGCCCGGTGATCCGGCGCCCGCCCCGCCTCAAGGTCACCGGGGCAGATAGCTATAGTCACGCGCCGCCATGAGCTTGCGTGAATACGAGCTAGTACTGATGCTCGATCCGGAGGCCCCGGACGAGCGTCGCGACCAGATTGTGCAGGAGGCGCGTCAACGGATCGAGGGCAAGGGCTCGCTCAAGACCGAGAAGGCATGGGGCCTGCGAAAGCTTGCCTACGAGATCGAGCAGCGGACCGAGGCCGACTATCGGTTCTTCCGCTTCGAGACCGAGACGTCCCCGCTTCTCGACGAGCTCAACCACAACCTGAAGATCACCGATGGCGTGCTCCGGTTCCGGCTGTTCAAGGTCGACCCGCGCTCGCCTGTGATCGAGCCGCCGCCGCCGGTCTCGCTCGCGAGCTCGGCGCCGAGCCGCGGCCCTGGCGGCCCCCGCCGCGACTCCCGTCCCTCTGCCCCGGCGCCCGCCGAGGCGGCCCCTGCGGCAGCAGCTGCCGCGCCCGCCGAAGCGCCCGCGCCCGCGGCGCCGGCTCCCGCGGCGGCCGAGCCCGCGCCCGCTCCGGCAGACGCCGGCCCCGGCCGAGCCCGCACCCGCTCCGGCAGAGCCCCGGCCCCGGCCGAGCCCGCACCCGCTCCGGCAGAGGCCCCGGCCCCGGCCGAGCCCGCACCCGCTCCGGCAGAGGCCCCGGCCCCGGCCGAGCCCGCACCCGCTCCGGCCGAGCCCGCTCCCGCCGCCGAGGAACCCTCGGCCGCGCCCGAGCAGCCGACGGACTCCTGAGCGTCGCGCCATCGCGCGGCGATAAACCCGCATCGTCCGCATTTCGTCCCGGCCGGGGGGAGAGAACCCGCCGCGCCGCGACTTAGACTGAAGAGGACTTCAGCAAAGAGAGAGGTAGTGATTCAAGTGGCAGCGTCGAACGTAAACGTAGTTGTGATCACGGGCAACCTGACCCGCGATCCGGAACTCCGCAACACCAACGGCGGTACCGCGGTCTGCGGTCTGCGGGTGGCCGTCAACTCGCGTCGAAAGGACGGCAGCGGCAACTGGGTCGACAAGCCCAACTACTTCGACGTCACCGTCTTCGGCGCCCAGGGCGAGAACTGCGCCACCTACCTCTCGAAGGGCCGCCCGGTCGCGGTCGAGGGTCGCCTCGACTGGCGCGAGTGGGAGGGCCAGGACGGCAACAAGCGCCAGGCGGTCCAGATCATCGCCAACTCGGTCCAGTTCCTCGGCAGTCGCGACGGCTCCGGCCAGGGCGGCGAGGGAGGCGGTTTCTCCGCCCCGCAGTCCGACGTCCCCGCCGACACCTCGGACTTCGACAACCCGCAGCCCGCTGCGGTTGGAGCGGCCGACGAGGACATCCCCTTCTAGAGGGACCGAGAAGCGGTTCCGCGGAACCGCCGATAGCTATCATGCGCAACCCGCGCCGCCACCGGTGGCGCGTTTGCGCGATATGACGACCTTTACCGACAACGCCAGAAGGGGCCTCTAGATGGCCCGCAAGCAGCGTGCGCAGCCGACCCCGAGTGGTCCCAGTGGCGGGCCCGGCGGAAACCGCAGGCGCGGCCGTTTCAGCGACCGCTACCGGCCGCGCAAGTACACCAAGATCAACGTCGAGAACATCGACTACAAGGACCTGAACACGCTGCGCCGGTTCATCTCCGACCGTGGCAAGGTCCGCTCGCGCCGGGTCACCGGCCTCTCGCGCCGCCACCAGCGCAGCTCGGCCTCGCGGTCCGCCGAGCGCGCGAGCTCGCCCTGCTCCCCTACGTCGGCGAGCGCTAGGAGCGGCCGCGTGGCGCAGGCAATCCTCCTCAAGGACGTCGCCGACCTCGGCGCAGCGCGGCGACGCGGTCGACGTCTCGCCGGGCTATCTGCGCAACTACCTGCAGCCGCGAAAGCTCGCCCAGCCGGCGACCAAGGCTGCACTCGAGGACGCCCAGCGCCGCCGCGAGCAGGCCGAGCGCGCCGCCCGCGAGGCGGAGGAGCGCGCCGGCGAGACGGCGGCCCTGCTCGGCAAGACGGTCCTCACGATCCAGCATCGCGCGGGCGAGGACGGCAAGCTCTACGGATCGGTCACGAGCGCCGAGATCGCCGAGGCCCTCGCGCAGGCGCGCGGGCTCAAGGTCGACCGCAAGAAGATCCGCCTCGACGAGCCGATCCGCGAGATCGGCACCTACATGGTCGACGTCGAGATCGGCGGCGGCGTCACCGCATCGGTGAAGACGATCGTCGCCGAGGCGAAGTAGCGCCGCGGGCGCTGCCGTGCCCGCTCGTGCGGGTCTGGAGCCCCCGAGGTTTGGTGGCAGACCGCGGCCGGCGCCAGTGAGCATGGACCTGACCCTTCTCCACCTCGACTCGCCGACGGAGACGCGGACCTTCGAGAAGGGGAAGTTCGAGACCTACGCGGTCGGGCCGATGACGCTCGGCCGGGCGACGTACGAGCCTGGCTGGGTGTGGTCCGAGCACGTCGGCAAGGCGAGCGGCGAGACCTCATGCCAGGTCGAGCACGTCGGCTTCGTGATCAGCGGCCGCGCCGCGGTGAAGATGGACGACGGCACCGAGCGCGTGATGGAACCCGGCGAGTTCTTCTACGTCCCGCCCGGCCACGACTCGTGGGTCGTGGGCGAGGAGCCCTACGTCTCCCTCCACATCCTCGGCAGCGAGGACTACGCCACGTAGGTCCCCGGACTGAGCGCCGGCCGCGGCCACGACTCCACGCAAAACCCGCGTTCACGACTCGCGCCGGAGAGGCCCCTGTGGTTTGCTCGAACGAGGGGATCCGAGGGGGCGATTTTCGCCGCCGCCCGGCCTCTGACAATTACTGAAGAGCATGGCCATCGCCGAGACACAAGTCCCGCCGCAGAACCTCGAGGCAGAGGAGTCGGTGCTCGGCGCCCTGATGGTCTCCCAGGCCGCGTTCAACCCGGTGATGATCGACGTCAAGCTCGATCCGCAGGACTTCTACCGTGAGCGCCACCGCCTGATCTTCAAGGCGATCCGCACGCTCGACGAGCGCCACGAGCCGATCGACGCGCTCACCGTCTCCGAGCACCTGCGCCAGGTCGGCCAGCTCGAGGAGGCCGGGGGTGAGGACGCGGTATCGCACCTTGCGTCGACCGTCCCGGCCCCCGGCAACGCGGGCCACTACGCGCGGATCGTGCAGAAGAACGCCCTCCTGCGCCGCCTGCTCGACGCCTCGCGGACGATCCAGCAGTCGGTGCACGGGCGCGAGGGCGAGCCGAACGAGCTCGCAGAGCGCGCCGAGCGGCTCCTGTTCGAGGTCGCGCACGAGCAGCAGGCGGAGGACTTCCGCGTCCTCGGCGACATTCTCGAGGGCGAGCTCAAGCGCCTCGACGACCTCGCCTCGGGAAGGGAGACCACGGGTACGTCTTCCGGATTCATCGATCTCGACGCGATCACCGGCGGCTTTCAGCCCGGAAACCTGATCATCCTCGCCGCCCGCCCGGGCATGGGAAAGTCGGGACTGGTCGCCAACATCGCGGAGAACGTCGCGATCAAGGAGAAGCGCCCGGTGGCGTTCTTCTCGCTCGAGATGTCGGACATGGAGCTCGCCCAGCGGCTGATCGCGAAGCGCTCACGGGTGCCGAGCGACAAGCTGCGCAAGGGCAAGGTCGGCAAGCGCGACTGGGAGCGGGTGCTCAAGGTCTGCAACGAGATCGCCGAGGCGCGCCTCTGGATCGACGAGTCGTCCGATCTGAGCATGCTCGACCTGCGGGCGAAGGCGCGGCGTCTGCACGCGCAGGAGATCGCGAACGGCAACGGCGGGCTGGCGCTGATCATCATCGACTACATCCAGCTCATGCGCCCGGAGGACCAGCGGATCAACCGCGTCGAGCAGGTCGGTCAGATGAGCCGCGGACTGAAGATCCTCGCGCGTGAGCTCAAGGTTCCGGTGATCGCGCTCTCGCAGCTCTCCCGCGCCCCGGAGCAGCGCACCGGCCGCGACAAGCGGCCGATCCTCTCCGACCTGCGCGAGTCCGGGAACCTCGAGCAGGATGCCGACCTCGTCGCCTTCATCTACCGCGAGGACTACTACCGGAACTTCGGCGACGACGAGGTCGACGAGGCCGAGCGCGAGGAGCTCAAGGGGATCGCGGAGCTGATCGTGCGCAAGAACCGCAACGGACCGATCGACACCGTGAAGCTCGTCTTCCAGGAGCAGTTCGCCTCCTTCCTCAACCGCTCCCGGATCGACGGCGGCATCGCCACGCAGCCGGTTGGCGACAGCGTCCCGAGCGACGACGACGACACCGACCTCGTCGACTTCGCGGACGAGGCGTGAACGCCGAGGTCCAGCGACTCCAGCCGGGCTGCCCGCTCGGCGTCTGCGACGGCAGCGGGTGGATCGTCGAGGACGATGCGGCCCGTCCGTGCGACTGCCGTGAGCGGCGGATCCAGCAGGCGCGCACGCGTGGCGTCCGCTCGGTCCTCCCGACGAAGTATCAGGGCGTTTCCTACGACCGCCCGCCGATCGCCGACATGGCGCGCGATCCGCGCTCGCGCGCGGTGGTCGAGGCGGTCCGCGCGTACATCGACGAGCTCCCGGCGCGGCTCGCCGACGGCCGCGGCCTGTGGCTCACCGGCGACGTCGGGACCGGCAAGACGACGCTGGCGATGCTCGTCTCGAAGACGACCATCGAGGCCGGACACTCCGCGGCGATCTACTCGCTGCCGCGGCTGCTGGCGAGGATCAGGCGCACATACGACGGCGACGCCGGCGAGCTCTCCTACCTCGACTTCTTCAACCGACTCACCTCGGTCGACCTGCTCCACGTCGACGACCTCGGCGTGGAGAAGCGCAGCGACTGGGTGCTCGAGCAGCTCTACGCGATCGTCGACGAGCGCTACGTCACCAACCGGGCGATGATCGTCACCACGAACCTCGACATCGACGCGCTCGAGGAGCAGATCGGCCCCCGCACCGTTTCCCGCCTGGTCGAGATCTGCGGCGACCCGCTGCCCCTGTTCGGCGAGGACCAGCGCTACAAGGTCGCGTAGCGGTTGAGCGAGGAGAACCTCGAGGCGGTCCGCGGTCTGTATCGGGCTCTCGCTCGCGGTGACTTCGCCGCCGCCGGCGAGCTGTTCGCCGACGAGATCCTCTTCGAGCCGATGTCCGACGGCCGCCAGGCGTTTGTGGGCCGGCGGGCAGTTGCGCAGCAGATGCGCGAGTTCCTCTCCCACTGGGACGACTTCCGGATCTCGGCGCAGGACTTTCGACCGGTCTGCGATTCGGTCGTGGTGACCGAGCGCCAGCGCGGACGGGGCAAGGCCAGCGGGGTCGAGACCGAGAGCACGTTCTACGCCGTGTGGACCTTCCGGGCGGGAAGGGTGATCCGGGTGCGGTGGGAGACGGACGAGGCCGCCGCCCTTGCGGTCGCCCGCGAGGGCGCCTAGCGGCGCGGATCGATCGCCATACTTCGCCGCCGTGCCGGGCACAGTCATAGTTGGCACCCAGTGGGGTGATGAGGGCAAGGGCAAGATCGTCGATCTGCTCGCCGAGGACGCGGGCATGGTCGTCCGCTTCCAGGGCGGCAACAACGCCGGCCACACGATCGTCCGCGACGGCGAGGAGTTCAAGTTCCACCTGATCCCCTCCGGGATCCTCTATCCCGGGCGGACCTGCGTGATCGGCAACGGCGTCGTCGTCGACCCGTCGGTCCTGATCGAGGAGATCGACGGCCTGCGCCGGCGCGGGATCGACGCGGGCGGCCTGCGGGTCTCGGCGAACGCGCACCTGATCATGCCCTACCACGTGCTCCTCGACACCGCGGGGGAGGCGAAGCTCGGCAAGCTCGAGATCGGGACGACGAAGCGCGGTATCGGGCCCTGCTACGCGGACAAGTCGGCGCGGCTCGGGATCCGGGTCCAGGACCTGCTCGACGCGAAGATCCTGCGGAAGAAGATCGCCGCTGCGCTCGAGCCGAAGAAGCAGCTCCTACGGCCGTATGAGCGCGACCCGCGCATCGACCTGCACGCGATGACCGAGGAGTACCTGCGCTACGGGCACCGGCTCGAGCCGCACATCGCCGACACCTCGCGCCTCTGCTGGGAGGCGCTCGACGCCGGCGAGGAGGTGATCTTCGAAGGAGCGCAGGCGACCCTCCTCGACCTCGATCACGGCACCTATCCCTTCGTCACCTCATCGAATCCGGTCGCGGGCTCCGCCTGCGTCGGCGCCGGCGTCGGGCCCACCGACATCGACAGCGTGTGGGGAATCTGCAAGGCGTACACAACCCGGGTTGGCGCCGGCCCGTTTCCGACTGAGCTCACCGACGAGGTCGGCGTCCACATGCGCGACAAGGGGCACGAGTTCGGGACGACGACCGGCCGCGAGCGCCGTTGCGGCTGGCTCGACCTCGTCGCGCTCCGTTACGCGACGCGGCTCAACCGCCTGACGGCTCTCGCGATCACGAAGCTCGACGTGCTTGCCGGCCTCGATCCGCTGCGGATCGCGGTCCGCTACCGGGGCGAGGAGGGGGCGGTCTTCGACGAGTTCCCCTACCACCAGTCGATCCTGCACACGGCCGAGCCGGAGTACATCGACATGCCCGGCTTCGGCGAGGACGTCACCGGCGCCCGCTCCGAGTCCGACCTGCCCCCCGAGGCGCGGGCCTACCTGGCCGCAATCTCCGAGATGGCCAACGTGCCGATCAGGCTCGTCGGCGTCGGTCCCGGCCGGGAGCAGGTCGTGACGATGGGCGACGCCGCCTGATCAGTTCGACGCTTCGCGCCTCCGCTCGAGGACGACCATCGCCGCGATGCCGGCGATCACCGTCAGCGGCGCCAGCGCGAAGCCGATCGTCGTCAGCCAGTGGCCGGCGTGGGCGAGCACGACGCCGCTCATGAGACGGCCCCCGCCTCAAGGTCCGGCGTCTCGACGCCTGACCCGGCCGCCCCCGGGGCCGAAGGCGAGGAGGCGGGCGGAACGTCTGTGTTCCGGGAGACGGGCGGAACGTTCGCACTGCGGCCTAGGCGAAGCAGGACCCACCCGAGCAGGCCGATGATCGACAGCACGATCAGGCCGACGATCGAGTAGGCGACCGTCGCCAGATACCCGGGGACGTCGTCCTTGAGCTCGCGCTGGAGGATCGTCGTCTCGTCGATGAACGGGCGGTCGAACGTGCCCTCCGGGGAGGAGACGCCCTCGGCCGGGATCACCTTGTCCTCCGGTAGATAGAGCGGCAGCCCGATCAGCGAGTCGTCGGCGTGGATGCGGACGAGCGTCTTCCAGCTCCCGTACAGGGGCAGTGGCTCGCTCGTCTCATAAACGCCGGGGGCGACCTGCTCGAGATGATCGAGGTGGAGCTTCTCGCCACCCTGCCATCCGATCGCGGTCACCCAATTGGCATCATCGGCGATTGCGGGCGGGTCGATCGTGACCGTCGCCTGAGCGCTTCGCTCGGGGGCCGGGCTGACCTCGGTCAGGGTCACCTCGCCATTCGCGCCGGCGGGCTGGTCGCGAACGTTGAGGGCGACGACGAGCGCGATCGCCACCAGACCGATGGCGGCGGGCGCCAGCGCGGGGGCCCGGCTGGGCCGGCGACTCCCCTCGGCCGACGGCGAGCCGGCGGCGTTCAGGGCGGAGGCGAGGAAGGCGCCGATGAGGCCGGCGGAGATCGCGGTGATGAGGGTCGGCAGGATCATCGAAGAGATGGCGCTCTCCGGCCACGGGACGGGCATCCAGACATGCGACCAGGCGAACTCGGCGGCGAAGCCCACCGTCCCGATCAGGGCGCCGGCCGCGGCGCCGAAGGCATACGGACGCGCGGTGAGCAGCGCCGGTACCGCAAGCGCGAGCAGCTCCACGCACGCCGCCTCCGCCAGGTAGAGCGGGAAGTGGGGGACGGTCTCGCCGAAGCCTGGGCCGACGATCAGCGCCAGCCCGCCGCGAACGACGATGAAGAACAGCGCGGCCCCGAGCGCGGCCCCGGGCCCCGCCCAGAGGCGGGCGGCGACCAGCGCGACACCGGCCGCGAAGGCGAGCATGACCGGCTCGAGCACGAGGTTGAACTGCGGCACCCCGAAGTCGAACTCGGCCTGGAAGGTGGAGAGGCCGAGGAGGAGGCCGCCAAGGGCGAACACGCGCCTGCCCCGCGCGAGGCTTGCGCGCCAGCCGCGCGTCGGCTTCGAGTCGACCCGACCCTCGACGAGGAGGACGAGGATCCCGATCAGGGTGAGCCCGGCGCCGCCGATCAGCATCAGGTGCGTCGGACCCCAGAGCGTGACGTCCTGGCCGAAGATCCGGTGCCAGAGGTCGTCGAGCGGGAAGCCCAGCAGGGCGAACGCAGATGCAGCCATCATCGCGACGCCGCCGAGCGGGGCGTACCAGTCGGCCGAGATCCGCACCGCGCCGCGGCTGGGCTTGCCCTCGGGGAGGACGATTGCCAGGAAGCCGGCGGCGAAGATCCCGAAGAGGCCGATCAGGATCAGATAGTGCGCCGGGTTGGCGAGCGGGCCGGCGTCGCGCCCGTCGTCGATGTGAAGCGAGATGTCCCAGTACATCCCGAGCACGGCGATCAACAGGGAGCCGGTCGAGATGACGATGGGCAGCGCCGCCCACGGGGCCAGGGCCAGGTCCTTCGCGGCGAAGCCAGACAGCCGGCGGAGGATGTCCGTCCGACCGGCGCGGTGCATGTAGCCGAGCGCCAACAGGATCGCGGTCGCAATCAGGGCGCCGCCGGTGGCGATGATGACCTCGCCGATCTCGGCGCCGCCTGCGGGGGCGGATTCGCTCGGGGACATGGTTTCCTCCTCGTCGGACTTCGTCGTTCGCCTACCCGCGCGGGTGGCGATCAATCACGACCCTATGTAACACCAGACGGTGTCGAGGTTACGGTGACGGGGTCACACGCCGCCCAGCGGGCGCTACCGGGCCAGCGCCGACTATCCTCCCGCGCCGATGTTCGAGAAGGTCCTGGTCGCCAACCGGGGCGAGATCGCGATCAGGGTCATGCGGACTCTCGAGGAGATGGGCATCGTCTCCGTCGGGGTCTACTCAGAGGCCGACCGTGAGACTCCCCATGTGCGGATCGCCGACGAGGCGTATCTGCTCGGTCCGCCGGTGCCCGCGGAGAGCTACCTGAACATCGAGAAGATCATCGAGGTCGCGAAGGAGTCGGGGGCCGAGGCCGTCCATCCGGGCTACGGCTTCCTGGCCGAGAACGCAGCCTTCGCCAACGCACTCGCCGACGCCGACCTCGTGTTCATCGGTCCGCCCGCAAGCGCGATCGAGGCGATGGGGTCGAAGACCCGCGCCCGCGAGATCATGCAGGAGGCGGGCGTGCCGATCGTCCCCGGCTCCACCGAGCCCTCCCCGGATGCCGAGGCGGCGCTCGCGACCGCGAAGGAGATCGGATTTCCCGTTGCGTGCAAGGCGGCCGGCGGCGGCGGCGGCAAGGGATTCCGCGTCGCCCAGAGCGAGGACGACCTCGCCGAGGCGTTCGAGGGCGCCGCGCGCGAGGGCGAGAAGTTCTTCTCCGACGACCGCGTGTACCTCGAGCGCTATCTCGAGGATCCAAGGCACGTCGAGGTTCAGGTGCTCGCTGACTCCCACGGCAACGTCATCCACCTCGGCGAGCGTGACTGCTCGATTCAGCGCCGCCATCAGAAGCTGATCGAGGAGGCGCCCGGCCCGCACGTGGACGAGGAGATGCGCGAGCGGATCGGCAAGATCGCCACCGAGGCGGCGCTCGCCGTCGACTACCGCGGCGCCGGCACGATCGAGGGAATGCAGGTCGGCGAGGAGTACTTCTTCCTCGAGATGAACACCCGGGTCCAGGTCGAGCACTGCGTCACCGAGATGGTCACCGGGGTCGACATCGTGCGCGAGCAGGTGCGGATCGCGGCCGGCGAGGAGCTCTCGATCTCCCAGGAGGAAGTCGAGCTGCGCGGTCACGCGATCGAGTGCCGCATCAACGCCGAGGCGGCGCACAAGAACTTCGCCCCCGCCCCGGGGAAGATCGAGAGCTACATAGAGCCCGCCGGGCCCGGGGTCCGGGTCGACTCGGGGCTCGAAGCGGGCTCCGAGGTGACACCGCTCTATGACCCGATGGTGGCGAAGCTGATCACCTGGGACGTCGACCGCGAGAAGGCGACCCGGCGGATGCTGCGCGCGCTGGGCGAGTACCGGATCGAGCCGCTGACGACCCTGATCCCCTTCCACACCGCGATCCTCGCGACCGAGCAGTGGGCGAAGGGCGAGACGTGCCGCGACCTCACCGAGGACAAGAAGTGGCTGAAGGGAACAAATCCGGATGACTCCTCCGCTTCGCGTCCGGGGTCATCCGGGTCGGAGGAGGACGACGGGGAGCTTCACGAGCGCGAGTACGCCGTCGAGGTCGACGGGCGTCTGCACAAGGTCAAGGTGATCGGAGCGGCGGCGCCGGCGGGAGGCGCGGGCCCCGCGGCGGGCGCCGGACGCAAGCCGCCCAAGCGCGAGCGCAAGGCCGGCGGCAGCGGAGGCGCGAGCGGCCCGACGCTCACCGCGCCGCTTCAGGGCTCGATCTTCAAGGTCGCGGTCGAGAAGGGCGCGGAGGTGGCGGAGGGAGACCTCATCTGCGTGATCGAGGCGATGAAGATGGAGAACGAGATCACCGCCCACCGAGCCGGCAAGGTGACCGAGCTCGCCGTCACCGAGGGCGCCTCGATCAACTCCGGCGACGCGATCTGCACGATCGAGTAGCGATGTTCGCCGCCGAACCCGACGCGGGCGTTCCGACTCCGCCGGGGAAGGTCCCGATTCGCCGTAACGGGGTGTGGCGCAAGCGCTGGCGCTACGTCGGCGTCTTTTGCGACGAGCTCTTGATCTGCGCGGCCCGGGTCCAGGTGGGTCCGCTCGGGCAGACCTTCTGGGCCGTCTGGGATCGCGAGCGCGAGCAGCTCTACGAGCGCACCCGCCTGCTGCTGCCGTCCGCGCGCGGCGAGGTCTGGACCGAGAGCCAGGAGGAGGCCGACACCGAGAGCATCCTCTGGGCACCCGAGGACTTCGGCACCGTGGTCCGGATCGAGGCCGCCCCGTACGAGGAGCGCGAGGAGATCCGCGCCTTCCTGCACGCCGGTCAGGGCAACTGGGCCGAGGTCGTCTGCCCGACCGGGGAGGACGACGGCTATGTCTGGACGCGCAAGCGGGTCGTGCCGGTGAAGGTGGACGTTCGGATCGGCGAGCGGAGGATCCGCGCCGAGGCCCGCGGGGTCGAGGACGAGTCGTGCGGCTATCACCCGCACCACACGGTCTGGAGCTGGTCGGCCGGCGTCGGTGAGGCATCCGACGGGCGGCCGGTCGGCTGGAACCTCGTCAGCGGGATCAACGACCCGCCGACCGGTTCCGAGCGCGCGGTCTGGGTCGGCGGGGAGCCCGGCGAGGTCGGGCCGGTCACCTTCGAAGGCCTCGAGGCGATCAGCCACGACGACGGCCGGATGGAGTTCAGCGCCGAGTGCGAGCGCCGCAAGGAGGAGCGCAAGCCGTTCGTCAGCTACAGCTACCGACAGCCCTTCGGCACCTTCACCGGGACCCTCCCCGGCGGGATCGAGCTCGCCAAGGCGTTCGGCGTGATGGAGCACCACGACGCGCAACTGGTAGGTGTCAGCGGCGTTCGATCTCCCATCGCCACGGCGGCTCCTCCCCGGTGGCGAACTCGTAGTGATTGGCGCCCGGGAGGGTCTCGAGTGAGACAAGGGCCGGCACCGCCGTCTCCAGGAGCGGCGTCGGCGCTAGAGCCTCGATCTCGGCGGCACTGACCTCCACGGGACGCACCGCCCAGCCGAGCCCCGGGCGGTACTCCCAGTAGTGGATCGTCGCCCCGCCTCCGACGCGTTCAGTGGTAACGAAGACCGCCGCCGTGCGCCCCGGTGCCGCGCAGCCGACGGTGCGGCACCGGCGGAAGTCGACCGGGATGGCGAGCCCGCTCGGCGTGCTCAGCGCTCGGGGCTCCGGCGCCAGTGCCCGCACCGCGCCGGCGAGCGAGCGGCCGTAGGCCTCGGTCAGCGGGTCCTGCCAACACGGCCCCGGCCCCTGCGCGCCGCAACGAAGCTTCCGCGACAGCGCAAAGCCGAGTTCACGCCCGCCGGAGAGCGGCCCGGAGGCGATCGCGGCGATCCCGGCGATCACTACCAGCGCGATCAGCAGCGAGAGGCCGGCGTGCTCGACCGTGGCGGCGCCGCGCGCCGAGCGACCCGAGAGGCGAAATCCCATGCGCCGACGCTAGGTCGGCGCGGTGCGCACGTGGCGCGCTAACGGTGAAGTCTCAGGAGAGGCCCTCGCGCGCTTCGCGCACGAGGGTGACGGCCTCCGGGAAGACGATCCGGATCGCGTCGCGGACCTGGACGGCCTGCTCGTCGCTGCCGCCCGTGAGATCGAGCCGGTTGATCGCCGCGACGGTCATGTCGACCGCGAGCTTGATCGCGTTGTCGGCCCAGGCGACGCGCTGCGCGCCCTGCATCTGCTCTGCCATGTCCCCGAGCCGCGCTCGCAGCTCGTCCGGGTCGCCGAAGAGACCAAAGGGATCGGAACCTTCCATGCCTTCGATCATAGAGAGGCGCTGATCTCGCCACCCTTGCGCGCGAGCGCGCCGATGAGCTCGAGCGGCACCGAGAGCAGGGCGACGAGCGGTGCGCCCAACACCGTGACCACCGCGTCGACCGCGAATGCCAGGCGGCTGCGTGCGTTCGCGGGCCGCAGCCTGCCCGCGCGCACCTCGCGGGCGAAGTTCGGGTGAAAGGTGAGCCCGTTGAGAAGCGTCTGCCACATCCAACCCTGCGCGCGGCCGCTTACCGGCGTCCGCAGTGCGGCGAGCGTGTGCCCCGTGTGCTCGGCCAGGAGCCTGAGGCTCTTCGGCGTGAGCAGGAGGCGGCCGCGAACGAGCGGCATCGCGGCCCAGCCTTCGACGCCGATCGCGGCCTGGAAGCTGCCGCGGTTCGGCGTCCGCACCTCTCCACCTCCATCGCCGGCGATCGCCGCCCACTCCGAGTGAAGGTCGACCTCGCGTCCGCGCTCGAGCGCAGCGCCGCAGTTCTCGCAGCGCCCGAGGATCGTCTCCGTCTCGGTGTCGAGCGGCAGGCCGACGCTCGCCTCGGTCTCGATCGCGGGAAGGACGATCCAGGCATAGAGCGGCTCGCCGCAAAGGGGGCAGGGCGGATCGGTGGTGGTGTCAGGAGAATCGCGCAAGCCATGAATGTAGGCGGTATCCACGCCTGACCCGGCCGCCCCCGGACGCCAAGCGGAGGAGGCGGGCGGAACGTTCGGTATGTACGGTTCCGGGCGAATGTCGCCTTCCACAGCCGCCCAGCAGCGCACCCAAGACCGCTTCGAGAGCGTGATCGGGCTTGTCGCTCCGTTCCTCGACCTCCTGCTCGCCGCCGGCGAGCGGGTCTCGCGCATCGCCGGGCGGGAGGACGACTACATCCCGATCCGCGCCCCCGGCGAGGGCCTTCCGCTCGAGCGACCGCGCCCGCGGCAGCTCGCCAACGGCGAGTGAGCCGAGGGTGAATCGCCAGGAGATCCTCGAGCGCGAGCGCAACTGGGCCCGGATCGCCGGGTTCTGCGCAATCGCGATCGTCCCGCTGTACATCCTCTCGACCTACCTCGAGGGGACGACGTCCGTGTTCGAGTTCGATCTCGCGACCGAGCGGCTGCGGGCCGCCGATACGGACTCCGGCCAGCTGCTCGCGGCCTCCGCCCTACGTGGGTTCTCCTTTCTCCTCTATCTGCCGCCGCTTCTGTATCTGTTCCGCGCTGCCCAAGCGCGCTCCGAGCGCGTCTCGCCGGCGATGGTCGGCTTCGTCTTCATCGGCCCGATCCTCTTCGGCGCATGGGTCGTGATCTCGAACATCGCCCAGACCGGGATCGCCAAGGACTTCGTCGAGATGGCGGTGGCCGGCGGCGACATCTACACGCTGCTCGACAACCTCGCCGACGACTCCACCCTCGCCTCGGTTGGCTCGAACCTCTTCTTCCCCGCAGTCCTCGGCGTTCTCGTGGCGATGATCTACGTCCCGTTGCAGGCGATGCGCGTCGGCCTCCTGAGCCGCTTCTTCGCCACGCTGGGGATGGCGCTCGGGGCATCGCTGCTCCTGATCACGCCGCAGTTCTCGCTGCTCGCGCTCTCGATCTGGTTCGCCTGGCTGGGATTCATGATCCTCGACCGGACCCCCCGGGGCCGACCGCCGGCATGGGACGCGGGCGAGGCGATCCCCTGGCCCAAGCCCGGGGAGGAGCCGGCCACCGCGAATCAGGGTCCGGCGGACGCCGACGTGGTCGAGGGCGATGCTGCCGAGGTCTTCGAGCCGCAGCAGACGAAGGACCAGTCGGCACGACGCGAGCGCGCGCGCAAGAAGAAGCGCAAGCGGCGCGCATGAGCGGCGCCGCCGACTGGCGGCTCGTCTACGACGGTGGCTGCCGCTTCTGCCGCTGGTCCCTGGCCTGGATCCTGCGCTGGGACGGCGCCCGGCGCCTGCGGCCCCTCGCGCTCGCCGACCCCGAGACCGCGACGCTGCTCGCCACGCTCGATCCGGCCGAGCGGGAGGCCTCCTGGCACCTCGTCGGCCCCTCCGGGGAGGTGAGGAGTGCCGGCGCCGCAGCCGCGCCGCTGCTGCGCTTACTCCCCGGCGGCCGCCCCCCGGCCGCGGTCTTCGAGCGCTTCCCGCGAGTGGTGGCGGCGGCGTACCGGGCGGTCGCCGGCAGGCGCAGCGCCTTCGGGCGCTTAGTCGGAGAGCGCGCGCTCGCCCGCGCCGATGCTCTTATCGGCGCCCGCAGGGAGCTTCCTCTCTAAAGTTGCCGCGGTGAGCGACCGGCGGGGGCCCAGGATGTTTGCGGCACTGCTGGCCGTGCCCGCCCTGCTCGTGGCGGCCGCCGGCGAGGGCGCGCAGGCAGCCGCCCCCGATCCGGCCCGGATCGTTGGCGAGGACGTCGGCCTTCGGCCCGCCCTCGTTCGCGATTACTGGACGCCGGCGCGGATGCGCGCGGCGGTGCCGGCGGACCTGTCCCTCGCCGCCCGGGGGCGCCCAGCCGCGGCCGGGGTCGAGTCCCGCGGGCGACCGTCCTCGATCCCCCCAGCGCGCGCCAGCGACGTCTCGTTCGACAGCGCCACCAACCCCCGTCGACTCCACGGCAAGGTCTTCTTCAGCCTCGGCAGTGGCAACTTCGTCTGCTCGGGAACCCTCGTCACCTCGAACTCCCGCTCGCTCGTGTGGACCGCCGGGCACTGCGTCCACGGCGCTGACATCGGGGCCGGGTTCGCGACCAACTGGGCGTTCGTCCCCGGGTACCGCGACGGCATCGCCCCGTACGGAACCTGGCCGGCACGGACGCTCTTCTCCTCGCCCGGATGGATCGCGGAGGCGAACGTCCGCTACGACCTCGGGGCCGCGGTCCTCACCCGCGACCCGCAGGGGAAGGGCTTGGAGGACCTGCTCGGCGCCAGGGGGATCAGCTTCAACCAACCGCGAACGCAGACCTTCGACATCCTCGGCTACCCCGCGGAGGACGCGAACACGATGTTGCTACCGCCGAACTTCGACGGCGAGCGCCTGTGGCTGTGCGAATCGCCGCGAACCGCCGATGACACGCCCGCCGGTCCCGGCCCTGAGACGATGGAGGTCGGCTGCGACATGACCGGCGGCTCGAGCGGTGGCGGATGGGTGATCGGCGACCAGTTCGTCAACTCGGTCACGAGCTACGGCTACGAGTTCGATTTCGGCCACCTCTACGGCCCCTATCAGGGCACGGTCGCCGAGCAGCTGTACGAGACCGCCTCGGGCCCGCGCCGGCTCTGCGCCGGGCTCGCGGCGACGAATGTCGGCACGGGGCTCCCGAACGCGTTCACCGGCACCGAGGGCAACGACGTGTTCCGGCTCGTCGGCGGCGACGATGGTGCCGCCGGCGGGGCGGGCAACGACGCCGCGTGTGGCGGCGGCGGCGCGGACAGCCTGCTCGGAGCCGAGGGTGCGGACCGCCTGCGCGGTGGCGGTGGGGACGACATCCTGCGCGGGGGACCCGGACGCGACGAGTGCTTCGGGGGGCCGGGTGATGACCGCGCGTTCGGCTGCGAGATCCGCCGCGGGCTTCCCTGATTCGGTGTCGGGCCGCTCTCGTCTCCTGGAACGCCTCCTCCTCGCGATCACCGTCGTGGGGTTCGTCGTCCCGAACGTGTGCTTGCGACGGGCTAACCCAAAGAGCTGACGCCCGGCGGCGGGTCGACCTGGGCCGCGGTCCGCTTGCGGTGCGTGCGGATCTCGCTCAGGATCCGCTCGAGTCGCGGCTCCGTGGAGGAGTCGACGTGGACCATCGCCTCCGCGATTGCGGGGTGGACGCCCGCGATCGCCTCGTGCATCGCCTGGGCGACGGCGCGATAGGTCGGGTGTCCCTCGCGGCCCGAGCGCAGCTCGCAGAGGTGCATTGCCTCGCGCGCGTTGAGGTCGAGGATGTAGCGGATCCGATACCCGAGGCTCAGCGCGTAGGGCGCCGCCTCGGCCATTCCCGCTGCCTCCAGGCGGTCGAACTCCGTCCGCGAGATCTCGAGCCCGCGCGCGTACTCGTCGCTGACGCCGGCCTCGTGCAGCTCCTCGGGGACGCCCGCGCCGAGCTCCGGGCCGAGACTCTGCCACTGGCAGGTGAGCATCCGGTGGCGCTGCAGATCGCGGAAGCCGCCGTAGTCGGAGACGATCTCGAACCGGTAGCTGACCGCCTCCCAGCCGCGCCCTGGCCGATGGCGGCGGTTACGCCGCTCGCCGGCGAGCGCCCCGATCAGCTCCGCGCGCTCGATCGGGTCGAGCGCGCCGATCCGGTGGCGAATCTCGCTCTCCGCTGCTCCCGCGGATTCGAACAGGGTCGCCGCAAGCAGATCGTCCTCGGCGCCGTCGACGCGGACCAGGTCGACGGAGGGCGCGCTCTCGCCCTCACGGCGATCGAGCCCGAGCCTGGCGACGGCCCGCTCGGTCGCCTCGCGCCGCTCGCGCAGGTGGGCGATCCAGTCGCCGCCGCGGTCGGGCCGCTCGACCCTGGCGACGAAGCTCGGGATCACGCGAGTGAGCTCGCCGAGCAGCATCTCGCCGAAGGCACGCGCCTCGGGCAGCGGCGATGCCGCGAGGTGGAGCAGGAGCTGCTCGTAGGACTGGCCCGAGGCGTAGATGCCGACGTGGCTCAGAGTCGCCGCGGGCAACAGGCCGCGGAGGAGGTCGAGCGACTTCGCCCGGATCGAGCTCCGCCAGGCGCCCTCCGGTTGGCCCTCGTCGCGGGGCCAGCGCTCCGCGGCCCACTCCTGGGTCGACTCGAGGCTGCGCGAGTAGATCGCGAAGAGCTCGTCCATCGCCTTGCGGAACTCGGGCCCGAGCTCGTCGTCGGAGTAGTAGCGGTAGCCGCCGAGCTCCTCGATCGGCCTGTCGTAGGCGATGTAGCGGGTCGACTGCTCGAGGTAGGCGGCGAGGCGACCGCGCTGCAGGATCTTGGTGAGCACGTTCGAGACCCACTCGCACGCCACGTGCGCGCCACCGACCTGGGCGATCGAGTCGTCGCCGTAGCCGACGAAGATGCGCTCATAGAGTCCCGCCGCGCGCTCCCCCTCGGCGCCGTCGAACGGCCGGGCGCCGGGTGGCATCTCACCCGCGAACTCATCCAGGTAGAGCCTCCGCAGGGTTCCCGGGTAGCGCGAGTAGCGGGCGAAGAGCGCTCCCTTGACCGTCTCCGGAAGGTTGACGAGGCCGAAGACGGGCCGATCGAGGTTGGTGAAGTGGGGCTCGAGCAGGGCACGCTCGGAGGCGGTGAAGGGCTCGACCGGGTAACGCACGGGGGCGATCGTAGTGACCCGCGCGGCGGGGTCCGCGACCGCCGGCGACGTCTTGCTCCTCGACGGGCCGCCGCGAGCTCGTGCCGCACTTCCTCGTCATCAGCGCGGCGATCTTCTGCCCGCTGCTCTACGAGCCCCGAAAGTCACCGAGCGCCGCCGGGCCGGCGCGGACCGAGCGCTAGCCACCGGCCGGAGGCGGGCTCTCCATCAGCTCGACGCGGTGGCCGCCGGGCGCGATCGCGAACGCTCGCCGCGCGCCCCAGAGCTGCCGCGACTCGGAGATCTCGTGTCCGGCCGCCGCGACCCGCGCGAACGTTGCCTCGAAGTCGTCGACCACCACGGCGGCATGGCCCAGCTGGGGCACGGTGGTGTGCTCGGGATCGGTGAGGATCATGTGGATCTGGGTGCCCCGGCGCTCGACCCAGGTGACGTACTGGGCGATCTCAGCGGGCGCCTCAACCCGTGCGAAGCCGAGCAGCTCCCAGAACTCCAGGGCGGGGCGGGCATCCGCCTGTGGCACCTCGATCGAGACGTGCTGAAGCATCGGCCGCAGCCTAGACGAGCCCCACCGCGCCTCCGACGGTCAGCGCGATCACCAAGATGGCGGTCGACCAGGCGACCGCGCCGGCCGTGATCCGCAGGTCGAGCCCGTAGGCATGAGTGACGATCATCGAGTTGATTCCCGACGGCATCGCCGCCAGCAGCAGGTAGGTGTCCGGGAGGTCGATCAGCGGCGCCGTGATCGCGAGCAGCAGCAGCGGCCCGCCGATCAGCCGCAGGGCGACCGCGACCGCGATCGGCGCGTCGAAGCGAGGTGGGAAGCCGAGCACGCCGGCATCCGCCTCCTCGCCGAGCGCCGCGCCGACGGCAAAGAACCCGAGCGGCAGGATCGCGACCACGGCGATCCGCGAGGCCTCGACGATCGCCTCCGGGGCGAACGAGTCGGGGACCAGCAGCCCGGCGATCGCCGCATAGAGCACCGGGTTGCGAAGGAAGAAGGCGCGCACCCGATCGCCGGAGGTCTCGCCCGCGTCGGCGCCAAACGCGGCCCCGGCGGCGAAGGCACCGAGCAGGAGCGCCGGCCCCGAAACGAGCACGTCGAAGGCGGCGGCCTCGCCGAGCGCGTCGAAGTCGACCAGGGCCGCGACGACGGCGTAACCGAGGAACCCCGTGTTGACCACCAGGGTGCAGACGATCAGCGAGCCGATCGCCGGGCGTGAGAGGCGGAGGAGGCGTGAACCGACGAGGTAGGCGATGCCGGCCAGGATCGCGAGCGACAGCAGCGCCAGGCCGATGCCGGCGCTCGCGTCGGCGTCGAGGTGGGTGTCGGCCAGGTTGAAGAACGTGACCGGCGGCAGCACGACGTAGAGGACGAAGAGCAGCGAGCGGCGCGTTCCCGTCTCGACCGACTCGCCCCAGCGCGCGTGGGCCCAGAGGCCGGCCGCCGTGGAAACGGCGATCGCGAGGACGATCGCGAGCAAGGGTGGTTCCCGTCAGTCGGCCGCGGCGGCCCGGCGCGCTTCGTCCCACTCGGTGAAGGCATCGATGCGGGCGATCTCCTCGCCCGCGAACGTCACCAGGTGGGCGTAGGGCACGTTGACGTGCTCGCCCTCGCGGCTCGTGCCGGTGAAGGTGAGCAAGGCCAGAACGCGATCCTCGCCGGCCCCCTCGAGCGCGTCGATCTCGAGGCGGAAGAGGGCCCACGGCTCCTCGATGAAGGTCGTCCAGAACTCCACCATGCCCTCGCGCTCGCGATACACGGGCTCGACTCCGGGGAAGAGCTGAGCCGTATGGAACTCGAAGCCGGGCGCCGCCTGGTCGAGGATCCAGACCAGGTCACGGCGGTTCCAGGCATCGAGGGCGTCGCGGTAACGGTCGACATGGGCGATGGTCACGGGCTGGAGTATCGCGCGAGCGGGCCGCGATGACCAAATGGTTGAACCAGGTCTACGCGAGCGAACCGAGCTCGGCGGCGACCGCCGCGACCGCGTCCACGGCCGTGTCGATCTCGGCCTCGCCCAGTGCTGCCGATGCCTGGATGCGAATGCGCGCGCTGCCCTCGGGCACCACCGGGTAGCCGAAGCCGGTGACGTAGACGCCGCGGTCGAGCAGCCGCCGGCTGGCCTCGATCGCGACGGATGTCTCGCCGACGATGATCGGGACGATCGCGCTCTCGCCGTCGAGCGGCTCGAGGCCGCGTCGCGCAGGCCGCCGCGGCAGCGCCTCGCTGTTTCGCCGCACGCGCGCGACGAGGTCGGGCTCGCTCGCTGAGAATCGAGAGCGCGCGCCCGGCGCTGAGCAGGCGACCGTGGGCGGGAGCCCGTTGGAGAAGAGCTGCGGCCGCGAGCGCTGCTCGAGCACGTCGCAGAGCGCCCGTCCGCCGGCGACGAAGCCGCCCGCCGCGCCGCCCGAGCGCCTTGCCGAGGGTCCCGGTGATGATGACGTTCTCGCGGCCGAGCACGCCGAAGTGCTCGAGCACGCCCCGGCCACCCTCGCCGACACGCCCGATCCCGTGCGAGTCGTCGACGATCAGGGTCGCGTCGTACTCGTCGGCGATCTCGCAGAGCTCGACCATCGGCGCGAGGTCGCCCTCCATGCTGAAGACGCCGTCGGTGAGGATCAGGCGCCGCTCGAGCCCCGGCGCATCGGCAAGTGCGCGCCGCAGGTCAGCGGCGATCGGCGTGCTCGTAGACGGCCTTGTGGGCGGGGCGCGCGAGGCGGATGCCGTCGATGATCGAAGCGTGGTTGAGCCGGTCCGAGAAGACGGCCGTGTTCTCGTCGCAGAGCGCGTCGAGAAGGGCCGCGTTCGCGTTCCAGCAGGAGACGAAGGTGAGTGCGGCCGGCGTCGAGAGGAACTCGGCGAGCGTCGCGCTCGAGCTCGACCTGCGGCGCGAACTTGCCGCAGATGAAGCGCACCGAGGCGGTGCCGGCGCCGTAGCGCTCGAGCGCCTCGCGACCCGCCGCGACGACCTCTGGGTCGGTTGGCGAGGCCGAGGTAGTCGTTCGAGCAGAGGCAGAGCACCTCGCCCCGGCCCTCGATCTCGATCCGCGGGCCCTGCGGCGAGTCGAGCACAGGGATCCGCTTCAGCGTGCCGCGCGCTCGCCATCGCCTCGAGCTCGTCGGAGAGCGCCGCCTCGAGCGCGCTCACGCGAGCACCGTCGCGATCGATTCCTCGACCAGGTCGAATGCTCGCTCGAGCACTTCCGGCGGCATCACCAGCGACGGCTGCAGGTTGAGCGAGGTCGTGCTCGAGTCCGCGATCACGCCACGGCGGCAGGCCTCGGCGGCGACCGCGTCCTGGAGGTCCGTCGTCGCGCTCCTTCGTCTCCCGGTCGCGGACGAACTCGATCGCGAGAAAGCAGCCGATGGCGCGCACCTCGCCGATCTGGTCGAAGCTCTGCGCGAGCCGGTCGAGGCGGGCGCGGGCGATGCCCTCGAGCTCGCGCGACGTTCTCGAGCACCGGTTCGCGGTCGAAGAAGTCGAGGGTCGCGAGCGCGGCGGCGCAGGAGCCCGGCAGCCACGACCAGGTGCTCCCGGTGGGCAGGTCGTCGATAGCCGCCGAGCCGCGCGCTCGGACGCCGAGCACCGCGCCGATCGGCATCACCCCGCCGCCGAGCGCCTTGCCGAGGCAGATCAGGTCGGGCTCGAGCCCCAGCGCTCGATCGCGAGCAGGTTGCCGGAGCGTCCGAAGCCGGTCTTGACCTCGTCGGCGCAAAGCAGCCAGCCGTGCTCGGCGCAGAGCTCGGTCGAGCGCCGTCCAGAACGCCTGCGGCGGCGCGATGCACCCACCCGAGCCGAGCATCGGCTCGATCACCACGCCGGCGACCTCGCCCGGGTCGACGGGCGTGGAAGAGCACGTGGTCGCGCATGTAGTCGACCGTCGCGTCGCCGCTGCCGCCGGGCCGCGGCTCGCGGAACGGAGAGCGGTACGGGTTCGGGTAGGGGACGTGGACGAAGCCGGGAACGAGGCCGCGCAGGCCGCGGCTGATCTCGGAATGCTCGGCGCCGAGGGCGGCGGTCGTCGTCGACTCGCCGTGGTAGCCGCCGAGGAAGCCGATGATCATCGGCCGGCCGGTGGCGCGGCGCATCATCTTGACCGCGATCTCGACCGCCTCGGTCCCGTTGAGCGCGATGTCGTAGCGGCTGAGCGCGCCCGGAGCGATCGCCAGCAGGCGCTCGCCGAGCTCCGCGGTGAGCTCGGAGGCGAGCGCGTGCGAGTCCTCGTTGCCGAATGCCCGCATCGCTTCGATCGCCGGCGTCGAGCAGCTCCTCGCGGCCCGCGCCCAGCGGCACCGAGGCGGAGGCGGAGGCGAGGTCGAGGTAGACGTTGCCGTCGACGTCGGTGACGGTCCAGGCGCGCTTGCCCGCGAGCGCGAACGGGGCCAGGCCGTGGCTGAGTCCGGGGTAGGCGGTCGCCTCGATCCGCCCGAGGATCTCCCTGCTCCGCGGCCCGGGCGGCTCGACCGACATCCGCGGCGCCTCGAGGCCTTCCCATTCGGGTGGGACCAACGGGCTCATCCGCGCCACCTGCGAAGGAACGGCTTGCGCGCGTCCCTGATCACCTCGCGGGCGCAGTTCCGCCCGTTGGCGCCGGTGACGCCGCCGCCCGGGTGTGTCCCGGCGCCGCAGAGATAGAGGCCCTCGACCGGCGTCCGGTAGTCGGCCCAGCCGCGCACGGGGCGCAGGTTGAACAGCTGGTCGAAGGCCATGTCGCCGTGTAGCGCGTGGCCACCCCAGATCCCGAGCAGACGACTCGAGGTCGGGAGGCGCCAGCACCTGGCGGCGGTGATCGCACCGGGGAGGTTGGGGAAGTAGCCCCCGAGCTTCTCGATCGCGGCGTCGGCGACGTGGTCGCGCAGGTCGTCCCAGGCAGCCATCGGCGAGCGTGTAGGGCTGCGAGTTGATGTCGATCGTAACCACGTGCTTGCCCTCCGGGGCGAGGGACGGGATCGTGGACGGTCGGGAAGCAGAGCTCGATGTGGGGGTCGGCGGCCGGCACGTCCCGCCGCGCGCCTCGGCCTGGGCCCGCGTCCATGACCGCGATCGTCGGGTTCACCTCCACGATCCCCCGGTGGTAGGCCCGGACGCCGTCGGCCGTCGATCGCGGTCGGCGACCGGAAGCTCGTCGACGGCGAGGTTGATCTTCACGCTCGTGCCCTCGCAGCGGTAGGCGCGCACCGCAGCCGCGAACTCGGGCGGCAGCTCGCCGACGTCGACGAGGCCGAGGAAGGTCGTCTTCGGATCGGCGTTCGAGAGCACCCGTGTGGCGGTGATCTGCTCGCCGCTCGTCGAGCTCGACGCCGGTGGCCACACCGCCGTCGACGAGCACGCTTGCGCACCGGCGCCTCGGTGCGCACCTCCGCTCCTGCCTCGCGCGCCGCGTCGGCCATCGCCTCGGTGACGCGGCCGATGCCGCCGCGGACGAAGCCCCACTGGCGGATCCCGCCGCCGGCGGCGTCTCGACGGCGTGGTCGTGGAGCAGGACGTAGGCGGTGCCCGGGGTCGACGGCCCGGCCGACCGAGTCGTTGATCGCGTGCCAGCCGAGGGCCGCCATCACCTGCTCGGACTCGAAGCACTCGACAGGTACTGGGTCGCCGAGGTGCTGAAGAGGAAGAGCGCGTCCGTAGATCAGCCGCCGGTTGCGGCCGGCCAGCGCGGCCGAGGCTCAGCGAGGCCGCCGAGGTCGCGGGCGCGGATCCGGGCGGGGTCGGGCGGCGTGCGGTCGATCAGCGGCGTGACCAGGCCGGCGAGCTCGGCGAGCTCGTCCTCGAAGCCGGGGAGGGCGCGCGCGTCGGCGGCCGAGAACCGGCGCAGCTCGTCCTGGGTGCGGCGAGATGTCGTCGTCGAGGTGCGAGCCGCGGCGCCGTCGGCGAACAGGTTGAGCGACGGCCCGGCCGGGTCGACGTGGATGCCGCGCTCGACCAGCTTCATGTCCTGCCAGATCGGCTCGCGCAGCATGCTGAGCACGTAGGCGCCGGTCGAGGCGCGGTAGCCGGGGGCGAACTCCTCGGTCACGCAGCAGCCGCCGACGATGTCGCGACGCTCGAGGACGACGGTGCTGCAGGCCGGCCGCGGCCAGGTAGTAGCGCGGCGACGAGGCCGTTGTGGCCGCCGCCGACGATCGCGACGTCGTACCGCGGTTCGCTGCCGTTCACGCTCATGCCTCGAGCTGCCTGATCTTCGCCAGCCGGTAGGCGACGACCGCGAAGATCGCCGAGGCGCCGAGCATCAGGAGACTGATCGCGGCGCCGCCGTTGAGGTTGCCGCTCTCGAGCACGAGGTCGTTGACGACCTGGCCGAGCATGTAGCCGCTCGTCCCACCGACCAGCGTCGGGCTGGCGAAGTCGGTGAAGAGCGGGATGTAGACGAGCAGCAGGGCGACGAAGATGCCCGGGCGCGATCAGCGGCAGAAGGACGCGCCGCGCGGTGGTGAACCAGCCGGCGCCGAGGTCCAGTGCAGCCTCGAAGAGGTTGCGGTCGACCGCCTTCATCGCCGCGTAGATCGGGATCACCGTGTAGGTCAGGTAGCTGGTCGAGAGCACGACGATCACCGAGAACTTGCTGAACAGGAGCGCGTCGATCGGCACGTCGATGAGCCCGATCCGCATCAGGGCTTCGTTGATCAGCCCCTCGCGCCCGAGCAGCATCCGCCAGGCGTAGATCCGCACCATCGGGTTGAGCTCGTCGGCGAGGACCAGGAAGAGCAGCAGCGGCAGCTCCCAGCGCCCGACCTTGTACGCGAGCACGTATGCGAGCGGGACCGCGATGAAGAGCTGGACGAGCATCGCGATCGTCGCGATCTGGAGCGTGGTCAAGGCGATCTCGCGGTAGAGCGGGTCGCTGAGCGACGTCGGTGAAGTTCGAGAGCGGTGAAGCCCGAGGAGCCGCTGAGGACGCCGTACTGCAGCGAGATCACGCAGCATCACGAGCATCGGCCCGAGGAAGAGCACCCCGAGCAGCGGCTGCCGGGGCGGAGACGAACGCGAGCGGGCGCAGCGCCCGGCGCATGCGCGAGCTGCCGCGGCTGCCGCTTGGGACCGGGAAGGAGGCGGCCTCCATCAGCGCGCACCGCCCGTCATCAGGTCGGTGATCCCCTCATCGCCCGCGTCCGCCGCGACGGCGCGAGAGCATCTTGATCAGCTGCCAGGCGCCGAGGACGGCGATGACCTGGGCCAGCGCGATCACGGTCGAGACCGCGTTCACCATCGGCAGGTTCTCCGACTGGCGCAGGATCGAGAAGACCCAGACCGGGAAGGTCTGCTCGAAGCCGCCGGTGAAGAACGAGATCTCGAAGTTGTTGAACGACCACGCGAACGCGAAGATCGCCGCCGCCGCGAGCGACGGCGCGATCTGCGGGATGACGACGTAGCGCATCATCTGCACCTGCGATGCGCCCAGGTCGACCGCCGCCTCCTCGATCGAGCGCGGGAAGCGCACCAGGCCGGCGGAGACGATCGCGACAACCAGCGGGAAGGTGACCACGAGCTGCATCAGCCCGATCGGTCGTCAGCGAGAGGGCGACGCCGATCTCGCTGAAGAAGATCAGGCCGGCGACGCCGATGATCAGCCAGGGAACGACGAGCACGGAGCCGTGGAGGCCGGCGAGCGACCCCGCGGCCGCGGAAAGCGGAGCCGGGTGAGGCCCCATGCGGCGAGCGTGCCGAGCACCAGCGAGCCGACGGTGACGAGCGAGGCGACGACGACCGAGTTGATGATCGAGTCGCGCGCCTGCTGGTTCGACCAGGCCTCGTCGTACCAGCGGGTCGTGAAGCCCTCCCAGGGCAGCGAGATGATCGAGGAGTCGTTGAACGAGAACAGCGCCAGCATCAGCACCGGGCCCGAACAGGAGCACCATCGCCAAGGCGATCAGCGCCCAGCTCGCAACCCCCGGCGCCCTGCGGCGCAGGCGGTTGCGGAACGGCACCCGGTGCGGGACCGGCGGCGACTCGCGCGCGCCGACGGGAGCGATCGGGGCCTGGGCGCCGATGGTGCTCACCCGGCGACCACCTCTTGCCAGGCGCGGTCGTATGCCTCCTCCTCGGTCGGCTGCGTCTCGGGGATCGCCGTCTCGAGGCTCTCGGGGTCGGCGCTCGCGCGGTTCTCCTTCGCGACCAGCGGCAGCGCGGCCGGGTTCATCGCGACGAACCCCTGGTCGCCGGAGATCGCCTGGGCCGCGGGCGAGGCGTAGTAGTTCATCAGCTTGTAGGCGGCCTCGATGTTGTCCGCGTTGGCGGTCAGCGCGAGCCCGCAGACCCAGGAGAGGACGCCCTCCTCAGGGGCAATCCACTCCACCGGGACACCATCCTTGGCGATCGTCGCGGCGGTTCCGCGCCCGCCATCGGCGATCACCGCCTCGCCCGACTTGAACAGGTTGGCGGTCGAGGCGTCGGAGTCCGGGAAGTCGCGGAACTGGTCGCGGTTGGAGATCAGGTGCTCCTTCACCTGCTCGACCTCGGGAGCGCTCAGGTTCATCGGGTCGTCGAGGCCGAGCGCCAACGCCGAGACGCCGATCCCGGTGAGCGGGGTCGACTCGATCGCGGCCCGGTCGGCGTAGGCGGGGTCGAAGAGGTCCGCGTAGGAGTTCGCGCCCTCGACCTCGTCCGTGTTGACGATCAAGCCGTGCGGGCCGGCGGAGGCGGGCATGAAGAGGATCTCGCCGGCGGTGTCGCGGATCTCGGGGGCATCGGAGAAGGCGAGCCGGTCGAAGTTCGGGATTCCCGCCGGGTCGAGCGGCCGCAGCAGACCGCGCACCACGAGCGGCGACATCTCGTCGGCGCAGACCTCGACCACGTCGGCTTCGAAGCCGCCCGCGAGCTTCGCCGCCGCGGCCTTGTTCGAGTTGAAGCTCGCCGTCTGCAACTCGAGGTCGGGGTTCTGCGCCCGGAACGGGTCGAGCTGCTCGTCGGTGAGCGTGTCCCCGTAGGCGAACACGCTCAGCGTGCCGGTCGCCGGCGCCTTCGGATCGGCCGGCGCCTCGGCGACGGACGTCTCGCCGCCGCCCCCACCGCATCCGGCGCCCACGGTGGCCGCCGCCAGCGCCGCCGCCAGCATCGCCTTCGTCCGGGCGCCGATCACGCCGTCTCCGATGAGCCGGCATCGACGAGCAGGCTGTGCCGCGCCTGCCACGTCAGCGAGACCGTCGTCACCCGGGGTCGCCGGGTCGCGGTCCTCATCGTTCAGCTCGTGCACGATCAGCCGCTCGCCCGTGACGATCTCGACCACGGTCTGGGAAACGGAGCCGAGGTAGACCTGCTCGACGACCTCTCCGGAGACGAGGCAGGCGTCGTCGCCCGCAACGCCGCCGATCCGGATCTTCTCCGGGCGCACCGTGATCCGCGCGCCCCTGGTCTCGCCGGGGTCGGGGGCGAGGATCCGATTCCCGTCACCGAGTGCGAGCACCACGTGGCCGTTCCGGCGCTCGGCTCCCTCGATGCTGAGCAGGTTCGAGGTGCCGATGAAGCCGGCGACGAAGGCGGTCGAGGGGTGCTCGTAGAGCGCCCGCGGCCCGTCGATCTGCTGGACGACGCCGTGCTCCATCACCGCGATCCGATCCGACATCGTCAGCGCCTCCTCCTGGTCGTGGGTCACGTAGACGAAGGTCGTCCCGGTGCTCTGCTGGATCCGCTTCAGCTCGAGCTGCATCTCGCGCCGCAGCTTCAGGTCGAGGGCACCGAGGGGCTCGTCGAGCAGGAGCGCCGCCGGGCGGTTGACCAGGGCTCGCGCAAGGGCGACCCGCTGTCGCTGGCCGCCGGAGAGCGCCGCAGGCCGCCGGTCCTCGTAGCCGGTCAGGCGGACCACGGCGAGCATCTCGTTGACTCGGTTCTTGATCTCGCTCGATGCGACCCGCTTCAGCTTCAACCCGAAGGCGACGTTCTCGGCGACCGTCATGTGCGGGAACAGGGCGTAGTCCTGAAAGACCATGTTGACGTTGCGCTTCTTCGGTGAGACGAAGGTCACGTCCTCGCCGTTCAGGAGCACCCGCCCGGCGTCCGGCTCCTCGAAGCCGGCGATCACCCGCAGGGTCGTCGTCTTGCCGCAACCGCTCGGGCCGAGCATCGAGAAGAACTCGCCCGCGGCGATCTCGAGGCTGACATCGTCGACCGCCCGCAGCTCGCCGAAGCTCTTGACGAGGCGCTCGACGACGATCATCGGGGTCCCTGTCCCTGTCCCTGCTTCTGTGCTCATCGACTCTCCTCGACCACGATCGCGAACAGGTCATTGACGTTGGTTCCGGTCGGCCCGGTGACGATCGCGTCACCGAGCTGCGTAAAGGGGTCGCTCGAGCGGTGCTCGACGAGCGCGGCGCGCAGGTCGATTCCCGCCTCGGCGGCCCGGGCGGCGCTGGCGCCGTCGACGATCGCCCCGGCGTGCGCGGTGCCGCCGTCCGATCCATCGGTGTCGAGAAAGACCGCCGCCACCGGGGCGCCGTCGAGCTCGATCGCCGCCGCCAGGGCGGCCTCCTGATTGGGTCCGCCGTCGCCGAAGCTGCCTTCGCGGGCGCAGAGTCACGGTGCTCTCACCGCCGCATCCGAGCAGCACTGTGCCCGGTGTGAAAGGGGTGCCGCGTTCCGCGCTCGAACGCGCCAGGTTCGCGAGCGTCCGGCCGAGCTCGCGAGCCTCGCCCTCGAGCGTGGTCGAGATCACGACCGGGGCGAGCCCGAAGCCGGCGGCCTCGAGCGCCATCGCGTCGCAGGCGGTGGCGCCGGTCGCGAGCAGCACGGTCTGGATCTCGGCGCCGTCGAGCGCCGGAGACTCGGCCGCGCCCGAGGAGAGGTGCGTACGCACCGGGTCCGGTGTGCGATCCCAGAGCCCGTGGCGGCGCAGCGTCGCGACCGCGTCGGCGGCGGAGGAGCTGTCACGCACGCTCGGATCGGTGATCGCGTCGAGGGGGTCGCCGGCGACGTCGGAGACGCTCAGATTGACCAGCCGCGCCGGTGCGGCGGCCGCGGCGAGCCGCCCACCCTTGATCGCCGAGACGTGCTTGCGCACGGTGTTGATCTCGACGATCCCGATGCCGGAGGAGAGCAGCAGCTCGTGCAGCATCCGCTTCTCTTCGGGCCCGACTCCCGCGGGCGGCACGCTCGCGAGCGACGAGCTGCCGCCGGTGAAGCAGGCGATCACGACGTCGCGCTCGCCCGCATCCGACGCGACCTCGAGCAGCCGTGTCGCCGGCGGCGACGCTGCGATCGCTCGGCAGGGGATGATCGGCACTCGAGGACCTCGACCCTGGCGAGCTCCTCTTCCTCACCGGAGCGGACGGCGATCGCGCCGCCGTCGATCCGCTCCCCGAGAATCGATTCGAGCGTCTGCGCGATTGCCAGCGAGGCCTTGCCCGCGCCGACGATCAGGACGCGGCCCCCGGCGTCCAGCGCGTACGGGACTCCGTCGACCCGCAGTTCCTCGCCGTCGAGCGCGACGGCCGCGGCGGTCGCGCGCCCGACGTCGACCGCCTCGAGTCCGGCGAGCGCGATCCGCAGCGCTGCGTCGCGCGCCGTGCCCGTCGCCGCCTCCGGCGATGGTGCGAGGGGACGAGGTTCGGCGCTCACGGGCTCGCTCAGGTCGCGAGCGCCGGGGCCGCGAGGTCGCGGCCGGGATACACGGCGGTCTCGCCGAGCTCCTCGGAGATCTTGATGAGCCGGTTGTACTTGGCCGTGCGCTCCCCGCGGACCGGAGCGCCGGTCTTGATCTGTCCGGCGCCGAGCGCGACCGCGAGGTCGGCGATGATCGGGTCCTCGGTCTCGCCGGAGCGCTCGGAGACGACCACCTTGTAGGCGTTTCGGTGCGCCATGTCGGCTGCATCGAGAGCCTCCGAGAGCGTCCCGATCTGGTTCACCTTCCAGAGCAGGGCGTTGGCGGCGCCGCCGTCGATTCCCGCGCTGCAGCCGGGTCGGGTTGGTGACGAACAGGTCGTCGCCGACGATCTGGATCCCGCTCTCGGAGGTGAGGCGCGCGAAGCCGGAGAAGTCCTCCTCGTCGAGCGGGTCCTCGATCGTGATCACGTCGTAGTCGCGGATCAGCTCGAGGTAGAGCTCGATCATCGCGTCGGTGTCCCGCGTCTCGCCGGCGAGCTCATACGTTCCGGTCTCGCGGTCGAAGTAATGGGTCGCCGCGCAGTCGAGCCCGTAGCGGAAGCGACCGTCGTGCCCGGCGTTGCCGACCGCCTCGTGGAGCAGTCCGAGGGCCTCCTGCGGGCTGGAGATCGCCGGCGCGTAGCCGCCCTCGTCCCCGGTGTTGAGAGCGCTCTTGCCGTAGCGCTCGAGCAGGATCTCGGCGAGGGCGAGGTTCACCTCGGTCGAGATCTGGAGCGCCTCCAGGATGGAGTCGGCGCCGACCGGAATAACGATGAACTCCTGGAAGTCGAGGTCGTTCGACGCGTGCTTGCCACCGTTGATCAGGTTGACCAGCGGGACGGGGATCACGTGCGCGTTGGAGTTGAGCGCCCGGTAGAGGGGGAGGCCGGCAGCCAGCGCGCGGGCGCGAGCGGCCGCGAGCGAGACGCCGAGAAGCGCGTTCGCACCGAGGCGCGACTTGTCCTCGGTCCCATCGAGGTCGATCAGCGCCACGTCGAGCGCCCGCTGCTCCGGCAGCGCCGTGCCGAGCAGCATCTCCGCGATCTCGCCATTGACGTTCGCGACCGCGTCGAGCACGCCGAAGCCGCCGAAGCGGTCACCGCCGTCGCGCAGCTCGCGCGCTTCGTTCGAGCCGGTCGAGCGGCCCGAGGGCACGTCCGCCGTCCCGGTCACAGCGCCGCCGAGCTCGAGCTCGACCTGGACTGTCGGTAGTCCGCGGCAGTCGAGCACCTCGCGCGCTCGCAGCGCGGTGATCAGGGATCCGTCGTTCACAGGGTTACCTCCTCGGGCTCGACGCCCTCGCCGGCTGCGAGGGCGCTACTCAGGTTCTGGACCGCCTCCGTGAGGTGGTCGCGAAAGAGTTGGTCGGCGCGGTCGGTGTCGCCGTCGACGATCGCCCCGAGCAGCTCGGTGTGCTCGGCCGCGACCTGCGACGGGCGTTCGTAGTGAGGGCGGAGCTGGACCATGCAGAGTTGGATCTCTGCCTGGACGCCGTCGTAGGCACGTGAGATCCGGGCGCTGTCGGCGGCGTCGATGACCGCGCGGTGAAAGCGCATGTCGGGTTCGACGACGTCGCGCCACGGCGCGTTCTCGGGGACCGCGGAGAGCTCGTCGACCGCCTGGCGAGCGCCCTCGGGCACGCGCTTGGCTGCGATCAGCAGCCGGACGGCCTCCGTCTCGAGCGCGGCGCGCAGCCGGAAGGTGTCGATGATGTCGGCGGCGGTCAGGACCGTGACGGCGACCCCGCGGTGCGGCTCGCGGCGGAGCATTCCCTCGGAGATCAGGAGCTGCGTCGCGGCCCTGAACGAATGGCGCGCGATGCCCAGGCGTTCGGCGAAATCGGCCTCGCGCAGGCGATCCCCGGGAGCGAGCTCACCGTCGAGAATCAGCTCACGGAGCGCGATCGCCGCGGCGTCGACGGTCGAGACGGTGTTCAGTCGGACGCTGCGTTCAGGCTGGGCTTGCCCGGCAGAGGACATCTCCATCTGTCACATTATTCCACAATTAGACAAACTGTGCGAGCGTTGAGGTGAGCGAGATGCGATTCAAGGGCCGCAAAGTGGTCGTAACGGGCGGGGCGAACGGCATCGGAATGGCGATCGCCGGCGAGTTCCTGAACGAGGGCGCGACGGTGCTCGTCGCCGATCGCGACCGACCCGCGCTCGCCTCCCTGCCCGGGCGCCTCGGTGAGCCGGAAGGCCTCGAGCTGATCGAGACGGACCTGGGCGAGCCCGGCGCCGCGGCCGCCCTGGGCGATGCCGCCGAGGAGCGGATCGGGCCGCTCGACGTGCTCGTAAACAACGCCGGGCTGATGGCGCAGACGCCGATCCTCGAGATCGGCGCCGAGGAGTGGGACCGCATCTTCGCCGTCAACCTGCGCGCGACGTTCTTCCTCACTCAGGTCGATCGCCGGCCGGATGGCGGAGCGTGGTGGCGGCGCCGTGGTCTCGGTCGCCTCCGTCAACGCGGTGCGCACCGAGGCTCCCGAGGCTCACTACAACGCGACCAAGGCGGGTATCGTCGCGATCATGCGCTCGTTCGCGACCGAGCTCGGGCACCGCGGCCTGCGCTTCAACTGCGTCGCGCCGGGCGAGACCGTCAGCGCGGAGCTGGAGCAGTCGATGAGCGACGCCGGCCGCGCGACGGTGGAGCGCTACCTCGAGCGTGTGCCGATGCGGCGAGTCGGCCGCCCCGCCGAGATCGCACGGGTGGTCCTCTTTCTCGCCTCCGACGATGCCTCCTACGTCAACGGCGAGACGATCGTCTGCGACGGCGGCGAGATGGCGGGAGATTGGTACGACACCGAGGCGCGCCCGCCGGTCCCCGGGGGTCCGCGGGAGTGAGCCGGCCGCTCGACGACGTCGACCGCCGGATCATCGACCACCTCCAGGAGGAGGGCCGGCGCCCGTTCACCGAGATCGCCCGCGAGGTCGGCATCTCGGAGTCGAGCGTCCGCCAGCGGGTCGCGGCGCTGACGGCGAGCGGCGTGATCCAGATCGTCGCGGCGACGAGCCCGATCGCGCTCGGGATGATCCAGGCGTTCGTCCACGTTCGCATCGGCGGCCCGGAGCTCGCCGATGCGGCGAAGGCGATCGCGGCGATCGCCGAGGTCGACTACGTCGCGGTCTGCACCGGGCCCACGGACCTGCTCGTCGGCGCGGTGTGCCGCGACAACCAGCACCTGCTCGAGGTCGCCGACGCGATCCGCCGCGTCGGGGGCGTCGTCGAGACGGACACCGCGGTGATCCTGAGCGAGCTCAAGGACAGCTACCGCTTCTCCGAGACCGTGCGGCGCCCCCAATGACCAAACGTCCCAAACACCCCCCTATCCGGGGGCGTACGGGACGTTCGCGCTAGCCGGCGCCTGCGGCTCGCGTCGGCGATCGCGCGGATCGCCGCATTGCGGCCGTTCGCGCCGGTGACCCCGCCGCCGGGGTGTGTCCCCGCGCCGCATAGGTAGAGGCCGGGGAGGGTGGTTCGGTAGCCGCCAAGTCCGATCGCCGGGCGCAGTGGGCCGAGCTGATCCGGCGACATGTCGCCGTGCAGGTGGTGTCCTCCGGTCAGCGCCAGGGTCCGCTCGAGGTCGAGGGGCGTCAGCACCTGGCGGGCGATCACCGAGCCGGGAAGGTTGGGGATCATCGTTCCGAGCTCTTCGATCAGCCGGTCCGCGACCCGCTCCCGCTCCGTGTCCCAGTCGCCGCGCGCCAGTCGGTAGGGCTGCGAGCGGAAGCCGAGGGTGACCACGTGCCGGCCCGCGGGCGCCAGCGACGGGTCGAGCGCGGTCGGGACGCAGAGCTCGACGTGCGGGGCCTCGGCCGGGACTCCGCGCCGCGCGTCCTCCTGGTCGCGGTCCATCTTCAAGAGCGGCACGGTGAGCTGGATCAGGCCGCTGTGGTGGGGTTGGAGCCCGGCGGGCGTTCCCGCGATCTGCGGCGGCTCACCGACTGCGAGGTTGATCTTCATGCTCGCGCCCTCGCAACGGTAGGCGCGGATCGCGGCAAGCGTCCGCTCGTCCAGGTCCGCCGGGTCGACCAGGTCGAGCAGCGTTCGCTTCGGGTCGGCGTTGGAGGCGACGAGCGGTGCCCGCAGCAACTCCCCGGTCTCGAGCTCGACCCCGGCCACGCCGCCGCCCTCCACTACGATCCGCCGCACCGGGGCGGCGGTGAGGATCTCGACGCCCGCCTCGCAAGCGGCGTCGGCGAGCAGCGTCGTCACCTGTCCCATCCCGCCGCGGACGAAGCCCCACGTCTGGCCGCCAAGCGTCGCGGCGGCGTGCTCGTGGAGGAGGGAGTAGGCGGTCCCGGGAGTCGACGGCCCGCCGAGGGTGTTCGAGATCGAGTCCCAGCCGAGGGCGGCCCCGGTGCGCTCGGAGCGCGAAGCGGGCCTCGAGGAAGTCGCGGGCCGAGGTCGCGAACAGCTTCACCGCCGGCAGCGCGACGCCGCGGGCCCGCCGTGTCGTCGTCGCCAGCGCCCGCCCGGCGCCGCGGCGGGTCCATCCCGGGGCACCAGGCGCGGGCCGGTCGAACCAGGGCGAGAGGAGGCCGGCGATCGAGTCCAGCTCCTCGACGAACGCCGGAAAGGCACGGGCGTCGAGCGGGTCGAAGCGGCCGAGCTCGCGAGCGGTCTCGGCGACGTCGTCGTGGAGGGTGAGCCGGGCGCCGTCACGGAACACGTTCAGGGTGGGGGCCGCCTCCAGCACCTCGAGGCCGCGCTCGCGGAGCCCGAAGTCGCTCCAGATCTGAGGCCGGAGGAGGCTGAGGACGTAGGCGCCCGGCGACGCACGGAAGCCCGGCGCGAACTCCTCGGTGGTGCAGGCGCCGCCGACGATCTCCCGCCGCTCGACGACGGCGACCCGCATGCCGGCGCGGGCAAGGTAGGTGGCGGCGACGAGGCCGTTGTGCCCCGCTCCGACGACGATCGCGTCGAGCGGGCCGCGCGGCAACGCCCGCTCAGCCACTGCGGCTGAACGGTCGGTCGGAGGCGAGCTCTCGCAGGGCGTTCTCGGTCACCCGCGCCACCGGGTTGTCGTCCTCGCCGAGGCAGCCAGTCCAGGCGATCGAGCCCGTCGCGAAGACGTAGCCGCGGCCATCGCCCGCCGTGGAGCGTCATCTCGGCGCGGATCGCGGGCGGCTTCTCGTCCGCGTCGTCGACGACGTCGTCGGGCCACGGCTCGTATCCGGCGAGCTCTCGGGAGGCGGCGAGGACCTTCGTCTCCGGCGGGGAGCCCGTGCGGAGGTCGGCACCGTCCACCTCGTAGCCCGCCGGCCCTCCGAGCACGACCCCACCGGCGTCGATCGCCTCGTCCGGCTCGAGCCCGGCGAAGATCGCGTCACCGGCGACATCGCCGGGTCCGACCCGCCGCGCATACGCCGCTGCCGGGCCGTCGCCAAAGCCGCTGAGCGCGACCCCGAGCAGCGCCCGCTCGGGACGCCCGTGGCGCCGCCAGTCGCCGCCGAAGAGCCCGGTGGCCGCGTGGTGGTGCTCGCCCGCGTCGGCCTGCCAGCAGAGTGCCTGGGTGTCGTTTCGGCGCACCTCGATCACGGCGGGCCGCTCGGGGTCGACGGAGACGACCCCCTGGAGCCCGTTGCCGCCCAGATATGCGAGGTGCCCACCGCCGGCCACGTGGCTGTCGAGCGCGTCGCGCAGCTCGGCCGTTGCGTACTCGGGGTGGGCGCCCGTGATGAGGACCCGGTGGCCCGCGAACGCCGCGGCGCCCTCGTCGTGAACGTCATGGTCGGTAAGCAGGTCGACCTCGATGCCACGCCGTTCGAGGAAGCCGAGCAGGATCAGGTCCTGGGCGAGCCCGTGGGGTCCGCCGTGCTGCGCGCAGCGATAGGACGGCCGCAGCTGGGTCAGGGGGCGCAGCAGCGAGGCCTCGTATGCACCGCCCCCGTCCTCGTGGCGGTCGTAGAGGCTGAGGAGCCGGTTCTCGGCGGCCCACCGATCCTCCGCCCGCTCCGAGGCGGCGAGCGCCGGCGCGCCCCGCTCGCACGAGTAGGCCTGGTAGGTGAAGGTCGGCAGGAGCACGGCCAGCGGTCGCGCCTCCGCTCGCGGGGCGCGACGGACGACGAAGGGGACCACGTCCTCGGAGCCATTGCAGGAGAGAACCACCGCGTACACGCCGCCCTCGCAGTCGTCGGGAACCGTGAGCACGAGCGACGGTGCCCAGCCGAGGTCGTCAGTGGCGTCGGCGTGAAACCGCATCGCCGAGTAGCCGCGCTCGGCGAAGCGCCAGTCATGAACGCTCCCGTCCCACTCGGCGCCCGTCACCGCCCGGTAGGGACCGTTGACGCACCGGCCGGTGAGCCCATGCGGCCCGGTGTCGGCGACCTCCGGGCCGCGGCCCGCCCCGAGATCCCAGCCCGCAACCATCCGGCGGGCCTCGGGCGTGCCCGCGTCGATCCGGGGCTGGTCGAGCTTGCCGTCGAGGTGGTCGGTGGCCTCGCCGCCGGCTCCGGGCGCCGCCCCGAGCAGCAACGGACCCGGGGTTGGGTCGAGCCGGCCGGACGCCGCCACCTCGCTCCGCCCGCCTGCCGCGACCGAGATCGCGCCGGCGTCCGGATCGAACGCCCCCTCGACCCGGACCCAGGTGTCGAGCGGCAGCGGAGCCGTGGTCTCGACCTTCGCCGTGCCCGCGGTCGTTCGGACCTCGAAGCCGGCGCGCCCCCCGGGGCCAAGCGCGAGGGTGTACGCGTTGGTCGCGATCAGGGCGTGGCGGCGGCCGCCTTGCCAGCCGGGTGCGAGCCAGACCCAGGTCGAGACCGCGAGGCCGTCGGCGGGGCGGAGGCGCTCGTCGTCCTCGACGCGCACGTGCGAGCCGGTCCGCACCGCCTGCGGCGCCGGCGCGCACACGCGCTCGACGGCGATCGCGGCATCAGCCCCGCCGGGAAGGCGGATCACTCGCGTCTCGAGCGGGCCCGCGGCCGACACCATCAGCTGCAGCCGCTCGCCCGGGAGCGCAGAGAGCCGGTCGGCGTAGCCGACGACGAGGTCCCAGTCGAGGATCGCGTCAGGCCCGCCAGGCACGCCGTGCTCCGGCGTCTCAGTCCTCGGCGGGCGGGTTCGCGGCGACCTCGGCGATCGCGTCGGCGACCTGCTCGCACGACCAGCGGAAGAGCTCGATCGGCTGGTTCAGCGCGGGTTGCAGGCGGTAGACCCACTTGCCTTCCTGCGTGATCCCGAGGACGCCGCGCCGAAGCGCCGCGAAGTGGACCGCGAGCTGGAAGTTGGGCGCCGGGCGGATCGTCTCCATGTCGGTGACGAACTCGACCCCGATCAGGCCTCCGGCCGCGCGCACGTCGCCGACCTGCTCGTGGACGCCGACCAGGGGTCCGAGCACCTCGTAGGCGACCCGCTCCATCTCCTGGACGTTCTCGAGCACGCCGTCGCGAAGGATCTGCTCGATGTTCGACAGCGCCCCCACGCAGGCGGCCGGCGTCCAGCCGAAGGTCGCGCCGACGTGGGCGGTGGCATTGAGCATCATCCGCTCGCTGCCGAGCGTGCCGCCGATCGGCATCACGCCGCCGGCGAAGCCCTTCGCGAGGAGGATCAGGTCGGGCTCCAGGTTCCAGCGCTCCACCGCGAACATCTGGCCGCAGCGCCCGATCCCGGTCTGGACCTCGTCGGCGATCAGGGCCCAGCCGTAGCGCTCGCAGAGGCCGGTGAGCCGCTCCCAGAACGCTCCCGACGGGATCACGATGCCGCCCTCGCCGAGGATCGGCTCGATCAGGACGCCGGCGACCTGCTCGGGGTCGACCTGGTGGCGGAGGAGGACCTCCTCGAGGTAGTCGACGTAGATCGTGTCGTCGTAGGGTCCGGGCCCCTTGTGGAACGGGGCGCGGAACTGATTCGGGTAGGGCGCGAAGACGAGCCCGGAGACGTACTGCGCCGAGTTCGACGTCACCTCGGAGAGGTCGGTCGAGCCGGCGGCCGTCAGGTAGGTGGACTCGCCGTGGTACTGGCCGAGGAAGCCGAGGATCATCGGCCGCCCGGTCGCCTCGCGAGCGAGCTTGACGGCGCCCTCGACGACCTCGGTCCCGGTGATCCCGCTCGCGGCGCGGGTGATGTTCGCGGGGGCGAGCTCGACGAGCCGCTCCGCGAGCTCGAGCACGGGCTCCGAGCGGACGTAGTCGGTGATCTGGAAGCCGAACTTGCGCATCGCCGACTGGGTCTTCTCCAGCGTCTCGGTCGGTTGCGCCCCGAGCGGGTTCGAGCCCCAGGCGGAGACGTGGTCGACGAAGCTGTTGCCGTCGACGTCGTGGATCAGCCAGTCGCTCTGGCGCTCGAGGTAGACCGGGATCTTGTCGTGCTCGCGATACGGCCCGTACATGACCGCGTCGTTTCGCTCCATCATCCGCGCGCTCGCCGGGCCGGGAAGCTCGGTGCGGACGCTCGGATACTCGACTTCGGCGGAGGTCTCGACGGTCATCTGCAGATCACCCTTTGGTGAGATCGTGGTTGTCACCGTGATCGTCCACGAAGTTCGTAGCGTAATGACCTATTTGCGCCTGATTTCGTGTCGATTGACGGATTGTAGAACTATGTGACAAAATGCCGCGCGATGAGTCCGAGGGGACGAGTTGCGCTGGGACTCGCGGTTGCCGCGGGCGCGCTCAGCGCCTGCGGAGGCGGGGGAGGCACCGACGCGCCGGCGGAGGCGCCGACGGACCCGAACGCCGAGGTCTCCGGGACGCTGCGGGTGTTCGCCTACGAGGACAGCGTCGTCCCCGAGCTGATCGATCCGGTGCTCGAGGCGAATCCGGGCCTCGAGATCCAGACGGCGACCTTTGACTCGAACGAAGAGGCGGCGGCCAAGCTCGCCGGTGGCTTCGAGGCGGACGTGGTCGAGATCTGCCTCGACGAGATGCACCCGCTCACCGACCAGGGCCTCCTGCGCCCGCTCGACCCGGCCGGCCTCGAGCACTGGGAGGACCTCAACTTCACCGACGCCGACGGGATCGTTATCGACGGTGAGGAGTACGGGGTCCCGCTATCGGCCGGGCTCGAGGGCCTGATCTACAACGAGGAGGAGGTCCCGGAGGGGATCGACGAGATCGCCGACCTGTTCGACCCCGTGTACGCCGGTCGTTCGACGATCCAGGGCTCATACGCGCTCCCCGTGATCGCGCAGGCGGCACTGGCGATCGGGATCGAGGATCCGATCAACCTCACGCCGGAGCAGCTCGAGCAGGCGAAGCAGTACCTGATCGACCACAAGGACCAGTTCCGCACCCTCTGGGGATCGGACTCGGACCTCGTCAACCTGTTCAAGTCGGGCGAGGTCGTGGTCGCCGCGGCCGGCCCGCAGCTCGCCCAGCGCGTCATCGGGGCCGGCGTGCCGGCGAAGTGGGCGCCGGCGAAGGAGGGCACCCTCTCCTGGGTCTGCGGCTTCGCGATCAGCTCGACGGCGGAGAACCTCCCCGCGGCGTACGCCCTGATGAACTTCCAGTCTTCGCCGGAGGCGCAGGCGATCCGGGCCAAGGACGGCTACCTCGTCACGAACCGCAAGGCGCTCGCCCTCGCGCCACCGGGCTATCGGGAGACTTCGGGTGTTGAGACGGCGAAGACCGCGATCGCGGAGGCGAGGCCGCCCGACTACCAGGAATGGGTGCGGGCGTTCCAGGACTTCAAGTCACAGTGACAAACCACCAGGAAGGGGCGCACAGATGAGCAGCCAGGTCACGCGCAGGCACGTACTGAAGAGGGGAGCGGTTGCCGTCGCCAGCCTGACTATCGCCGACCGGATCCTTGCGTCCGCGGGCAACTCCGAGGCGCTTGCGTCGTTGAAGCCGACGCTCGCGAAGCCCGGCTACGGGCCGCTCAACTACGAACCCGGAGCCAAGTTCGCGCTGCCCAAGGGCTTCCGCTACGTCGCCTTCGGTCGCGCCGGATCGCCGATGTCCGACGGCCTGCCGACGCCGACCTGCCACGACGGCACCGGCTACTTCAAGGGCAAGGGCAACACGGTGGTCATCGTCCGCAACCAGGAGGGCTTCCAGCGCGGGCGCGCCCACGGACCGATCAACGCCTACGACCCGGTCGCCCAGGGCGGGGTCACCATCTCCCATTTCGACACCGATTCCGGCCAGTTGCTCGGCAGCGCCCTGGTCCTCAACGGCACCGACAACAACTGTCACGGCGGCGTCACGCCGTGGGGCACCTGGCTCACCGGCGAGGAGAACACGGCGGGAGTCGATCAGGAGTTCGGCAACGAGCACGGCTATGTCTTCGAGGTACCGATGAACGCCACCGGCCCGGTGCACCCGCTGCCGATCAAGCCGATGGGACGCTTCGTCCACGAGGCGTGCCCGGTAGACCCGCGGACCGGCATCGTCTACATGACCGAGGACAACGGCGATCCCGGTGACGGCTTCTACCGCTACCTCCCCGACCACAAGGGCAAGCTTCACCTCGGCGGCAAGCTGCAGATGCTTGCGATCAAGGGCCGGCCGAAGTACAACACCGTCAAGAACCAGACCGTGGGCGAGAAGCTCGAGTGCCGGTGGGTCGAGATCGACGATCCCGATCCGAGCGGCGCCGACCGGTTCCCGCAGGCCGTCTACATGCAGGGCCGCAAGAAGGGCGCCGCCAGGTTCATGGGGCTCGAGGGCGGCACTTTCTCCAAGGGCAGCTGCTACTTCTGCGCCTCCGACGGCGGCAACCAGGAGCAGGGCCAGGTCTGGCGCTACACGCCGGACAACAAGAACTTCAAGCGCGGGACGCTCGACCTTGTCTACGAGTCGCCGAAGCACCGGGTGCTCACGGGCCCCGACGCGGTCACGCAGAGCCCGCGCGGCGGACTTCTGCTCTGCGAGGACGGGTCCAGCGAGGACGTCGCCGGGCAGAAGGCTCACCTGCGCTACGTCGCCCCCAACGGCGAGCTCCACACCTTCGGCCGGGTGACCGAGCCGATGCAGCTCCACGACGGCTTCGCCGCCGACCTGTTCCCCTACAACCCCGACCGCTGGGACAACCCACCGGAGCCGGGCGAGGGCGTCGGCGCCAGCGAGGCCGCCGGGATCGGCTTCAGTCCCGACGGCAAGTGGCTCTTCGCCCACATCCAGTATCCGGGCGAGTCGTTCGCGATCACTGGCCCGTGGCACAAGGGTTGGCTCTAGCCTGTTGAGCGTGGACCGCGCCCGCATCGCCGAGCTCCACGCGCGGGAGCTCGCCCGGTTCGACGAACGCCATCCGACGTCGAGGGAGCTCCACGAGCGCGCGCGCGGTTCGCTGCTCTCGGGCGTGCCGATGAACTGGATGACGCGCTGGCCCGGCAGCTTCCCCGTCTTCTTCGACTCCGCCTCCGGCGCCGAGATCACCGACGTGGACGGGAACACCTACGCCGACCTCTGCCTCGGGGACACGGGTGCGATGACCGGCCACTCGCCCGAGCCGACGGTTGCGGCGGTGCGCGAGCGGATCGGCCGGGGGGTCACGGCGATGCTTCCCAGTGAGGACGCGATCCCGGTCGGCGAGGAGATGCAGCGGCGGTTCGGCCTGCGCAACTGGCAGTTCACGCTCTCGGCCACCGACGCGAACCGATTCGTCGTCCGGCTCGCGCGTGAGATCACCGGGCGCTCGAAGGTCTTGGTCCACAACCACTGCTACCACGGCAGCGTCGACGAGACGGTGAGCGAGCTCGTCGAGGGCGAGGTGCGTCCCCGCCTCGGCAACGTCGGCCCTCCCGTGGATCCCAGCGAGACCACGCGGATCGTCGAGATCAACGACCTCGAGGCACTCGAGCGCGAGCTCGGCGAGGGCGACGTCGCCTGCGTCCTCGTCGAGCCGGCGCTCACCAACATCGGCATCGTTCTCGCCGAGCCCGGCTATCACGACGGCCTGCGGGCGCTGACCCGCGAGCACGGGTCGCTGCTGGTGATCGACGAGACCCACACGCTCTGCTGCGGCCCCGGCGGCTACACCCGCGCGTACGACCTCGACCCCGACCTGCTCACGATCGGCAAGTCGATCGGCGGCGGCGTGCCTGTCGGCGCCTACGGGTTCACCGAGGAGGTCGGCGAGCAGATCGTCGCGAAGACCGTTGACGAGGCGGCGGACGTCGGCGGCGTCGGCGGGACGCTCGCCGGCAACGCCCTCTCACTCGCGGCCGTGCGCGCGACGCTCGGTGAGGTGCTGACGGAGGACGCGTTCGCTCACATGATCGCCCTCAGCGAGCGCTTCGAGGCGGGCGTCGCCGCGACGATCGCGGACAACGACCTGCCCTGGTCCGTGACCAGGCTCGGTTGCCGCGCCGAGTACATGTTCCAACCGACGCCGCCGCAAACCGGGGGCGAGGCCGCGGCCGCGATCGACCACGAGCTCGACTCGCTCCTTCACCTCTACATGCTCAATCGTGGCGTGCTGATGACCCCGTTCCACATGATGGCGCTGATGTCGCCGGCCACCACCCGGGCCCACGTCGACCGCCACAGCGAGGCCTTCGCCGAGGCCGCCGCCGAGCTCGCAGGTGCCTGAGCCGCTCCCGGTCGTCCACGTACACGCCGCCGAGGCCGAGCTCGAGCCGGACCCGCTCGACCCGGCGCAGGTCGTCGACGGTGATCCTCAGACGTCGTCCTTCGTCCTCGCGGGCGGGCCAGGCGGTCAGGAGAGCGGCGTCTGGCGCTGCACGCCCGGCGCGTTCACCGACGTCGAGGCGAGCGAGACCTTCGTCGTTCTCGAAGGCCGGGCGACGATCGCCTTCGAAGGCGGCGAGATCGAGGTCGGCCCGGGCGACGTGTGCGCGCTCGCCGCTGGGGCCGAGACGGTGTGGACCGTCCACGAGACCCTGCTCAAGGGCTTCAGCATCCGGCCCGCGCGGGCCTAGAGGCCCGCCGGTTCCTTCGCCGCGGTACGCGCGGCGATCTCCTCGAGGCGGCGCTCGTCGTCGGGGAGGCTGCCCGCCCCCACGTGCGAGCCGCGCCGGATCCGCTGCGCGAGCGACACCGCCTCGCCCGCGAACTCGCGATAGATGCGCTCACGTGCCTCCAGCGTCTCGCGGAGGTAGCGGACCAAAAAGAGCGAGATGAAGAGGACCGGGAGCGTGACCAGCATGTGGTGGAGCTGCTCGCGGGTCTCGCCGGAGTAGACGAGCGGTGCGAAGAGGACCAGCGACAGCCCGATGGTGAAGATCCCGAGTTCGCGCCGCGTCGATAACGCGAGCGCGGCGAAGATCGCATCGACGACGAAGTAGAAGGCGATGTCGTCGCTGATCAGCGCGACCTCGATGGCGGTCAGCAGCACCGAGACCGCGATCAGCACCGGCGCCCAGGCTCGGGTGATCTTCGCGGCCGGGACGAGCAGGTAGAACGATGCGAAGGCGATCCCGAACGCCGGCAGCGCGAACTGCTCGACCGGGGGGACGGGGTCGTGGGCCAGCGCCGCCGGGATGACGATGAGCGAGCCGACCAGCATCATCAGCCCGCCCAGTCGGGCAAGGCGGACAGCGTCACGGTCCATGGTGCGATTACCTGGAATCCAACTCGACCGATCCGGCACTGATCAACCCCCGTCGCATGTGGGAACGACACTAGTCAGACCGGTCACTCTACCCCCGTTGGGTTAATGCGGATGCGGTGGTCGGGAGAAACGGGTCGCTGAACAGGCGGGCGAGGCTCCCCATGCAGCGAGCGAGCTCGGCCGCGGGCATCGGGCCGGCGTCGCGAGCTCCCCCTCGCTGATCTCGATGGCGATCCCGGAGATCCTCTCGAAAAACTACGGCAGAAGCGAGCCGATCGACCCGCCGGCGTGCTCGGCGAAGTCGATGAGCGGGCTCGGGAAGACGCCGAAGAACACCGACGCCGCCGCGGCCAGCACCGTGAGTCCGATGATCACCCGGCAGTGGGCGCCGCTCGGTTGGCCGGCGGGGAGATCGGGTGCGCCGTCGGCCTCCTGCGAGGCGCCGGCGATCGCCGGCATCGCGCCCGGCGTTGCAATCGGCTCAGCGCCTGGCCGCATCCAGATCGCCGCGCAGACGCGCAGGTAGTAGGCGAGGGAGATCATCGTCCCGATCACGATCAGCACCGCGAGCCAGGTGTAGTTGCCCTCGACGGAGGCCTCGATCAAGAAGAGCTTGCCGATGAAGCCCGCGGTCCCCGGCAGGCCGGCGAGCGAGAGCATCGCGATCGTCATCGCCACGCCGAGCGCCGGACGCTCGCGGCCGAGCCCGTCCATCGAGCGGATGTCATCGCCGAACGGCGTCTCGCGCTCACGGATCGTGATCACGGCGAAGGCGCCAAGGTTGGCGAGCGCATACGCGACGAGGTAGAAGAGCAGAGCGCTGATCCCGACCTCGTTCGCGGCGACGACGGCGACGAGCATGTACCCGGCCTGGGCGACGCCGGAGTACCCGAGCAGCCGCTTGAGCGAGTCCTGGGTGACCGCGCCGGCGTTCCCGACGATGATCGAGACCGCCGCGAGTGCGGCGAGCGCCGGCTGCCAGTCGTCGACCACGGGCCCGAGCGCGACCTCGAAGAAGCGGACGACCACGCAGAAGACGGCAGCCTTCGTCGCCACGGCCATGAACGCCGTCACCGGTGTTGGCGCGCCCTGGTAGACGTCCGGCGTCCATTGGTGGAAGGGAGCGATCGAGAGCTTGAAGGCGAGCCCCGTGGCCGCCAGCGCGATCCCGATCAGGAGCAGCGGATCGTCCGCGACGGAGCCCTCGATTCCCGAGGCGATCGTGCCGAAGTCAGTCGATCCCGAGGCGCCGTAGACGAACGCGAGCCCGTAGAGCAGCGTCGCCGAGCCGAGCGACCCGATCACCAGGTACTTGAGCCCCGATTCGAGCGACTCGCGGCGCCGCAGCGCCGAGCCGCAGAGCACGTAGAGCGGGATCGAGAGCAGCTCCAGGGCGACGAAGAAGATGATCAGGTTCTGCGCCCACGCGATCAGCACCATCCCCAGCACCGAGCAGATCAGGAGCGCCTGGAACTCGCCGTGGCCGGCGGGGCCGCTCGGCCGGTCGGCTGCCTCCTCGCGCCAGGAGAGCGGGATGACGAAAGCGGCGGCGCCGATCGCGATCAGGCTCGCGGCGAGGCCGAGGTCATCGAGGCGCAGGGCCCCGGAGACGAGGTCCTTGTCCGAGCCCCACTGCCAGATGCAGAGGCCGGCAGCCACGGCGAGCGTCCCGAGGCCGAAGATCGAGACGACGATCCGCTGCTTACGGCCCGGGCCGACGAGCCCGACGATCAGCGTCAGCACCAGCCCCGCCGTGAGCGCGACGATCGGCGAGATGCCGGCGTAGTCGATGTCGGGGGCTTCGAAGGTCATCCTCCGGCCACCTCGGCGTCCGTGGGCTCGCTCGGATTCACCGTGGAGACGGCGTTCTCGATCGACGTCTCACCCCGCTCCAGAATGAAGCCCGGATACAGGGCGATCGCCACGATGATGCCGACGAGCGGCACCAGCACGAGGCTCTCGCGCACGGAGATCTCGCGCGATTCGACCCCGTCGGGAAGCCGGTTGTGCATCGTTCGCTGGTACATCCGCAGGGCGTAGAAGGCGGCGAGGGCGACGCCGATCGAGGCGACGACCGCGTAGACGACCTTCGACTCGAAGAGGCCGTTCAGGATGTAGAACTCGGCGATGAAGTTGGACGAGCCGGGGATTGCGAGCAGCGCCATCGTGACGACGAGGAAGAGCGCGGCGAGGAACGGAGCCCGTTTCGCCATCCCGCCCATCTCGCGCAGGTCCTCGGTCTTCGCGCGCTCGTAGACGATCGCGATGACGACGAAGACCGCGACCGTAACGAGGGCGTGGTTGACCATCTGCAGCACCGCCCCCCCGGCGCCGTCGGCGCGGAGCGCGAGCAGGCCGATGGTGATGAAGCCGAGCTGGGCGACCGACGAGTAGCCGGCGATCAAGCGCAGGTTCGTCTGCGTGAAGGCCATCACCGAGCCATAGAGGATCGAGGCGACCCCGATGAGAAGGATCACCTCCTGGAACGTGATCGTCGCCTCGGGGAAGAGCGGGAAGGCGACCCGCAGGAAGCCGTAGGCCCCGACCTTCGAGAGCACTGCCGAGAGCAGAGCCAGCACCGGCAGGGGGGCGGCGCGATAGGCGTCCGGCATCCAGCCGTGAATCGGGAAGGCCGGCATCTTGACCAGGAAGGCGGCGGCGAAGAAGCAGAAGATCCACTCCTGGCTCCCGCTTGCGAGCAGGTTCTCGCGCAGGTAGGAGATCGAGAAGTTGAGCTCCCCCGTCTGCTCCGACACCAGAATTGCGGTCGCGATCGCTGCGACCAGCATCAGCAGCGAGCCGGCGAGGGTGAAGACGATCATCTTCATCGTCGCCGCGATCCGATCGCCGCTGCCGAAGCTCCCGATGAGGAAGAAGAACGGGATCAGCATCAGGTCGAAGAAGAGGACGAAGAGCAGCAGGTCCTGCGCGCAGAACGCGCCGAGCGTCGCGAACTCGCCGAGCAGGAGCAGGAAGTAGTAGAAGCGCGAGCGCCCCGCGTCGTCGTGCGGGTAATCCTTGAGCGCCGAGAAGGCGATCGCCGCGACCCAGAGCACCGCCGTGATCAGGACGAGGAAGATGCTGATCCCGTCGACGCCGAGCGACCAGGAGGCGCCGAGGTCGGGGATCCAGGTCTCGTTCACGACCTGCTGGAGGCCCGTGGCGCCGGAGTCGAAGTCCGCGACGAGGCCGATCGCGACGATCAGCGCGACGACGCTGCCGATCAGCGCGATCCAGCGCGCGGCGAGGGCCGGCAGGAGGAGCAGGAGAACGCCGGCGACGAGCGGCGCCAGCAGGAGGACGTTCAGCATCGCGAGCCCTTCACGACGAGACCACCAGGAAGTAGATCCCGAGCGCGGCGAAGCCGCCGATCACCAGTAGCGCGTATGCGCGCAGGAAGCCGGACTGGGCACCCCGCACGGTCGCCCCGGCGCCGCGGACGAGACCGACCGCGCCGCTGACGATGCCGTCGACGACGTAGCGCTCGAAGACCGAGTTCGCGAACCGGCCGATCGCGACCACGGGCCTGTAGACGATCGCGTCGAGAAGCTCGTCGAAATACCACTTGCCCGCGAGGAAGTCGTGGACGCGCCGGTAGCGCTCCGCCAGGCGCTTGCTCGTCCCCGGCCGCAGCACGTAGAGGTAGTAGGCGACCGAGATCCCGGCGACGCTGATCAGCCCGCCGATCAGGAGCCCGAACCAGGAGGTGGCGGTGGAGGGCACGATGTGGAAGAGCGGCGACTCCTCGAAGGTGCCCTCGAACCAGTGCTCGAGCACCGCGGTGACCCCGGGGATCTGGAGCACGCCGCCGAACAGCGCGCCGACGCCGAGCAGCCCCATCGCCACTCGCATGGGCCAGTGACGCTCGGCGATGTTGTGCTCGGGCCCGGGGAAGCCGACCTCGGTGTCCTCCTCTTCGCCGGTCGCCGGATTGACGGGATCGGCGTGGACCAGGTGGCCCTGCTCGAGCTCCTTCGCCTCCTCGCACGGCGGCCCGGCGACGACGCGGAACCCGATCCGGAAGGCGTAGATCGCGGTCATGAAGGCGCCGACGTAGCCGCCGATCTGGAAGATCGTGTACATCCCGCCGCGCTCGCCGGCGTAGGCGAGGATCTCGTCCTTGGAGAAGAAGCCGGACGTGAACGGGAACGCCGCCAGCGCCAGCGCGCCGATGATCAGCAGCACCGAGGTGAACGGCATCGCGCGCCGGAAGCCGCTCATCCGGTCGATGTTCTGGTTGTTCGCCATCGCGGCGATGATCGAGCCGGCCGCCATGAACAGCAGCGCCTTGAAGAAGGCGTGGGTCATCAGGTGGAAGAGGCCGCCCACGTAGGCGCCGATCGAGACGCCCATGATCATGTAGCCGATCTGGCTCATGGTCGAGTAGGCGATGATCCGCTTCAGGTCGGTGACCACGAGCGCGATCGTCGAGGCGATCAGGAGCGTCGCGAGGCCGACGAATGCCGCGATGTCGGCGGCCGTGGGGGCGAGCTCGAAGAGCGGCCACATGCGGGCGATCAGATAGACGCCCGCGGTGACCATCGTCGCCGCGTGGATCAGCGCCGAGACGGGGGTCGGGCCCTCCATCGCGTCCGGGAGCCAGGTGTGGAGCGGGACCTGCGCCGACTTGGCAAAGGCGCCGACGCACAGTAGGAGGCAGATCGCGACGACCACGCCCGAGTTGACGCTGAATGCCTCGTGGGCGGCGTCGAAGCTCGCCAGGTAGTCGAATGTGCCGAGCTCGCGGAAGATCAGCAGCGCGGCCAGCACCAGGCCGACGTCGCCGATCACGTTGATGACGAAGGCCTTCATCCCGGCCCTGGTCGCCGTGTTGCGGCGGTACCAGTACGAGATCAGCGCGTAGGAGGCGAAGCCGACGAACGCCCAGCCGACGATCAGGATGACGAAGTTGCCCGCGAGGACGAGCAGCAGCATCGAGAAGACGAAGAAGTTGAGGTAGCTGAAGAAGCGCCGGTAGCCGTTGTCGGTCTCCATGTAGGCGACCGAGTAGAGGTGGATCAGGGTCGACACTCCGGTCACCACCAGGCACATGAAGACCGAGAGCGGGTCGACCAGGATCGAGAGCTGGATCTCGAGCCCGGCCGCGGAGGCGTAGTCGTAGAGGCTCGAGCCGATCTGGCGCGCCTCGGTTGGCTCGTCGAGGAGGGCGAAGAGGGCGCCGATCGCGCACAAGAAGGAGGCGCCGATGGCGGCGGTGCCGATCCAGCCCGCGACCTTCGCCGGCCAGATCCGGTGGCCGAACGCGATCACCATGCTGCCGGCCAGTGGCAGGGCGAGGACGAGCCAGGCGTAGTCGGTCGCTTCCATTCTCCTTCTAGCCCCGCAGCGTTCGGATGTCGTCGACGTTGAGCGGGACGCGGCGGCGGAACATGGCGACGATCAGTCCGAGGCCGATGACCACCTCACAGGCCGCGACGACCATGACCACGAGCGCGAACACCTGGCCGTCCTCGGTTCCGGTCGAGCGCGAGAACGCGACCAGGGCGAGGTTGCCGGCGTTCAGCATCAGCTCGAGGCAGAGCAGGATCACCAGCGGCGAGCGGCGCAAGAGCACGCCGGTGGCGCCGATGCTGAACAGCAGCGCGGAGAGGACCAGGTACCAAGAGACAGTCACGGCGCGGCCACCTCCTCGGCTTCGCCTGCGGGGGTGCCGCGGTCAGCTGAGGGTTCATCCTCACGCCGTTTTCTGCCGGCGAGCACGATTGCGCCGACGGCGGCGATCAGGAGCAGCATCGAGGCGGCTTCGAAGACGACGAGGAAGCGCTCGAGCATCAGCTCGCCGATCGCGGCCGGCGAGCCGAAGGGTTCGGGCAGCGTCGGGCCCGAGGACTCGATCGCCTTCAGACCGGTGCCGATCACCGCGATCGAGATCTCGATGAAGAGCGCCGCGGCGAACAGTGGAGCGAGGAAGCGCTGGCCCGGGATCGGCTCCCAGATGGGCTCCTCGACCGCCCCGACGTAGGCGGCGACGAAGAGGTAGAGGACCATCACCGCGCCGGCGTAGACGACGATCTGCGCGGCGGCGATGAACTCCGCGTAGAGCAGCAGGAAGAGCCCCGCGAGCGAGATCAGGTGGACGATCAGCGCGAGCACGCTGTAGAACGGATTGCGCATCGCGATGACCGCGATGGCACCGCCCAGCGCGCCGATCGCACCGGCGAAGAAAGCGACCTCTTCCATCGCCCTCACTCTATTGAGAGGGTGGCTGCGGCCGCAGGGCGCTGGGGGGTAGCTTCCCCGCCTCGATGAGCGTCACGAACGCCGCCCTCACGGAGGCTGCCGCCCGAACCTCGGAGACGATCCTGCGCGAGGTCGTCGAGCGCCTGGCGCCGATCGAGAAGGCGGCCGGCTCGGAAGGCGAGCGGGAGGCTGCGGAATGGATCGCCGAGCGCCTCGCCGCCGCGGGCGCGACCGGCGCCGTCGAGAAGGAGACCTACCTTCACGGCTACACCTCGACGATCGGGAAGCTGAGCGCGCTCGGCGCTCTCGCGGGCCTCGCGGGGCTGACGAGGCGTGGGCGCAAGCTCGGCGTCGCCGGGGGACTCGCGGCTGCCGGGCTGATCGCCGACGACGTCTCCAACGGCATCCGCCCGGCACGCCGCGCGATCGAGGGCGAGCGCACGACCTGGAACGCGGTCGCCGAGGTTGGCGATCCGGACGCCGAGCGTACGATCGTCGTCCTCGCCCACCACGACGCGGCCAACACCGGGAAGTTCTTCGAATCCGAAGCGCAGGCGTGGTTCGGCAACCGCTTCCCCGGCATCGTCGAGCGCATCGACACCTCCTTGCCGATCTGGTGGCTGGTCGCGGGCGCGCCGGCGCTCGCGGCTTTCGGTGCCGCGACCGGGCGCCGCGGCCTGGCCGCCGCGGGCGCCGGACTGTCGGCATTCGGGTCCGCAGCGATGGCCGACATCGGCTCGAGCGAGGTCGTCCCGGGTGCGAACGACAACCTCAGCGCCGTCGCGGTGATCGTCGCGCTTGCCGAGGCGCTGCGCGAGCGGCCGGTGAAGGGACTGCGGGTCGTGCTCGCCTCACTCGGCGCCGAGGAGGTGCTCCAGGGCGGGATCCACGGCTTCTGCAAGCGGCACCTGGCGGGGCTCGACCGCGAGAAGACCTGGGTGATCGTCCCCGACACGGTCGGCTCGCCGGGCCTGATCCTGATCGAGGGCGAGGGCCCGATCGTGATGGAGGACTACTTCGACCGCACCTTCCGCGACCTCGTCGCGCGCGTCGCCGAGCGCGAGAACCTGCCCCTGCGCCGCGGGATGCGCTCCCGCTTCTCCACCGACGCGGTGATCCCGTCGCGGATGGGGATCCCGACCGTCTGCCTCGCCTCGCTCAACCGCTACAAGGGGCTCTCCAACTATCACCTGCCGAGCGACACGCCGGAGAACCTCCGGTATCCGACCGTCGCCCTGGCCACCGACGTGATCGAAGCCGTGATCCGGGAGCTCGAGCCGGTGTCGAAGTAGCGCCGGCGACCCCGCGGGCGAGATGGAGACGATGTTCACGTCGCTCGCCGGCGGGTCCTACACCGGCTACGCGGGAGTGGAGCGCTGGTTCGCCGACGTCGTGGAAAGCTGGACCGACCTCGACTTGGAGCTGCAGGACTTCATCGAGGTCGATGCCGAGCGCACGATCGTGCTCGTGCGCTTCAAGGGACGCGGTCGCGAGAGCGGGGTCGAGATCGACCAGGAGTTCGCCGCCACCTGGACGTTCAGGGCAGGCAAGGCGGTGCGGGTCGAAACGCACCCGTCGCTCGAGGAGGCGCGCGCGGCACTCGGATGACGCCGAGCGGCACGCTTCGTCCCACCACGGGACGTTTCGTGCCGCTCGTCGCGGGAATGCGAATGGGGAACCCGAGTTGAGACGAAAGCGAGGCTGGACGATGCCCAGCAATCCCTTCTCCCGCAAGCGAACACCACTGGACGAGGCACGCAAGCGACTCGACGCAGCCCGCAATGAGACCGCCGACGCGGTCCGCAACGTTCGCGACGCGGCCGACGAGGTCGTGAAGACGCTCGAGACGCGGGCCCCGGCTAACAGCAGGCTCCCGATCATCGGGACGGCCGCTGCCGGCGCCCTTGGAATCGGCCTCTATGTGGCGAAGCGCGTGAGCGGCTCGAGCGAGCCCGAGCTCCCTGACACGCCGCCGCCGTCGGCTACGGCGCCGACGAAATCGAACGTCACGGCCGGCGCCGGACCGGTTGCGTAACGGGCAGGGTCGCTCATAGGCGCTACCTTCGACCGATGGGTGGCCCGTCCGGGCGCCCGGACGACGGGGAGGCCCTATGAATCAGTACGCGATCCTGCGCCGCAGCGGCTGGCGTTCCGGCGGCGATCTCGAGGAGGCGGCCGGGCGCTCGACGCAGGTCGGCGACGAGCAAATGTCCGACGACATCCGCTGGATCCGCAGCTACGTCCTCGCGGAGGACGGCGGCTCGGTGGGCACGGTCTGCATCTACGAGGCGACGAGCCCGGAGAAGATCCGGGAGCACGCGAACCTGGCGGACCTGCCGGTCGACGAGATCATCCCGATCGCCGACACGGTCATTGTCCGGCCGGATCCCGAGGCGGTCAACGCCTGAGCGGAACCGGTACTCGGAGCAGCTCCGCATGTAGACGGCCCTGCCGTCGAGGAAGCGCCAGAGGAACCCGAGCGTCGCGGACGCCCACCAGGCCGACGTACGCCTTGCCCTCTAGTTGCGCGCGCAGCGGATAGAACTCGGCATCCTCGCTGAGCTCGGCCGCCATGCCGTCGACGTCGCGGTCGTTGAACGCGGCCATGAGCCGGCGGACGGTTTCCACGTTGTCGGCGGATACGTCAAGTGAGACTCTCCCTCACTCGCCCTCGCGGCGCAACGGCGTCCGCTCGAGCGGCTCGGCGAGCAGCATCTCCTTGGTGAAGATCAGGTCCCCGCGGTTGTAGTCGGCCATCTCGTACTCGTGGCCCATCGTGATCGCGTCGAACGGACAGGCGACCTCGCAGTAGCCGCAGAAGATGCAGCGGGCGAGGTTGATCTCGTATACGGCCGCGTAGCGCTCCCCGGCCGAGACGCGGTCGGCCGGATCGTTCTCGGCGGCGACGACGCGGATGCAATCGGCGGGGCAGGCCGCGGCGCAGAGGGAGCAGCCGACGCACTTCTCGAGGTGCGTGTCCTCGAAGCGGTGGAGCTTGTGGCGACCACGAAAGCGCGGATAGACCGGCGTCTTCTCCTCCGGGTACTGGACCGTCACCGGCCCCTCGATCACCCGCGCCATCGTCGTCTTGAGGCCGCGAAGGGTCTCGCCGAAGGCCCGATAGGCGCCGCCGATCCCTCCCGGCTCGGGGCCACGCTGGACGTCGACGACGTCCTGCGAATCGAGATAGGGAAACTCTTCAGCCATCTAGTCCCTGCTGACCCGACGAAAGCGGACGCGAAGCGCAGCATTTTGTCGGAACGTTGTTGATTTCATGCAACCACGACCAAGACTGCCGTAACGAGGACGTTGAGTGTCGCCAGGGGCAGCAGGATCTTCCAGCCGAGGCTCATCAGCTGGTCGTAGCGGAGCCGCGGAAGCGTCGCCCGCACCCAGATGAAGAACATGACGAGGGTGAGCGTCTTGATCACCATCCAGATCGGGTCCATCCACCCGGGGCCTGGTCCCATCCAGCCGCCGAGGAAGAAGGAGACGGCGATCGCCGAGACCACGAACATCTCCAGGTACTCGGCGAGCAGGAAGGCGCCGAAGCGCGTTCCGCCGTACTCGGTCTGGAACCCCTGGACGAGCTCGGCGTCGGCCTCGGGCAGGTCGAACGGGGCCCGGTTGGTCTCGGCGAAGCCGGCGAGCATGAAGATGAGGAAGCCGACGAACTGCGGGAGCACGTACCAGATGTCGCCCTGGGCGTTGACGATGTCGACGAGCGAGAGCGAGCCGGCCATCATCACGACGCCAAGGAGCGACAGCCCCATCGCGATCTCGTAGGAGATCAGCTGCGCGGCCGAGCGCATCGCGCCGAGGAAGCTGTACTTCGAGCCCGAGGACCAGCCCGAGAGCAGTAGGCCGTAGAAGCTGAGCGAGCCGAAGGCGAAGAAGTAGAGGATCGCCGATCGGGACGTCGATCCCGTAGAAGCCCACACCGTCCTTGACGTCGCCGAACGGGATGATCGCGAGCGTCGTGATCCCGGAGAAGATGACGAGGGCCGGGCCGATCGCGAACAGCAGCGGCACCGCCGCGTCGGGGCGGAACTTCTCCTTTCCGGCGAGCTTCAGGATGTCGGCGAGCGGCTGCATCATCCCGTGAGGCCCGACCCGGTTCGGGCCGTAGCGGTTCTGGAAGCGGCCGATCAGCTTCCGCTCGACCACGGTCAGCACCGGGACGATGAGGAAGACGCCGAGGAAGATCAGGATCGACTTGACGACGAGGATCCAGGTCGCCTCCGCGAATCCGATCTCGCCGATCGGGAGCGTCACCCGGCCTCCTCGGACGCCTTCGTCACCTCGACCGTCTCGGCGCCCGCGAGGGCGTTCGCGTTCTGCTCGGCCGTCCCCTCGACGCAGAACGCCGCGCCGGGGCGCATCCGCTCGTGGAGCTTGGCGCGGGCTCGGAGCGTGGTCCCGTTCGAGCGCACGTCGACGAGGTCTCCGTCGGCGATCCCGAGGCGCTCGCCGTCGCTGAGCGCGAGCTCGACCTGCTGCTCGGCCTTGAGGAAGCTCAGCGCAGGGTTGCGCTCGGTTACCTCGTCGGCCCAGAGGTTGCGGTAGGTGCCGAGGCGGAGGGCTCCGTTCGACTTGGCGCCGGAATCGGCAGTCGGAAGAGGCTGGCGGTTGGGCCGGCCGTGGCAGAGGCCCGCGGAACCGGTCTGCGCTTCGCGCAGACCTCGGTCATGTTCCGTCGGACCTCCGCCGGACACCCGGCCTCGTTGCGGAAGGCGGATGCCTGCGTCGCGTTCCTGCCACCGGATTCCCGTGCCGCCGATCTCCTCGTGCGTGAGGTTGGCGTAGAAGGGGACCTCGGCAGTAATCGCGGCCAGGGCCTCGGCGGGCGAGCCGATGCCGGTCTCGTGACCGAGCACGGCGGAGAGCTCGCGTCAGGACCTGCCAGATCGGGCGGACTCCGCCGGCGCGGGGGACCGAGGGGCGCACGCGCTGCAGGCGCCCGTCGGGGTGGGTGACGGTGCCCTCCTTCTCCGCGTAGGCCTCGGCGGGGAGGACGATGTCGGCCGCCTTCGTCGAGTCGTCGTCGAAGTGGGAGATCGCGATCACCGTCCGCGCCTGGTTGAGCGCCTTCGCCCAGCCCTTCGAGTCGGGCAGGGTCCGGACCGGGTCGGCCTCGACGAGGATCACGGCGCCGAGCTCGCCGCTCTCGAGCTCCTCCTTGATCTCGTCGAGTGACTTGCCGCGGTCGGCGGGCGCGAACCCCGGGCCGGCGCCGGCGATCACCCCGACCTCGCGGACGCCGCGAGCGTTGGCGCCGTCGGGAACGCTGATCAGACCGGCTCCGGGCTCTGAGAGCCGAGCTCGGCGCGCGACGTTGCGGAGCGCGTCGAGCGCTGCGCCGCCGCTCGGCCCGCGGCCGATCCGCTCGCCCCAGATGACCACCGTCTTCCCCGGGCGCAGCCCGCCGCCGAGGCGCTCGGCGTCGGCGCGGAAGGGGCCCTCGGGAGCCGGGTCGGCCCCGAGCTCGGCCTCGAGCGCTTCGAGCAGCGCCGCGCCCTCGCCGGGCGCGTAGCGCACGGTCTCCTCGGCGCCGCCGTCGAGTGCGGTCGGGCGCTCGGACGCGACGACCAGGCGAAGGTTGGAGTGGCGGACGGCGCGCCGCAGGCGCAGGTCGAGGATCGGCATCGCCTGCAGCGGGTCGGCGCCGATCACGAGCGACGGACTCGGCCTCGTCGAGGTCCGCGACCGCCGCTCCGAGCTCCGGAGCGGAGAGCGCGCGCACGCCGTCCACCGGCGAGCGTCGGTGGAGGTCACGTTGCCGGACCCGAGCGCCCGGCGGACGATGCGCCCTACGAGGTAGCTCTCCTCGTTCGAGGTGCCGCCGCCGATGATCGCCGCGGTCTTCTCACCGGCGCTTCGCGAGCCGGGTCGCAGCCGCCTCGAGCGTGACGGCCCAGCCCGGCGTAGCGCCGCCGACGCGGCGGCGCGGTCAGCGGTCCTCGGAGGAGATCATCTGGAAGCCGAAGCGGCCCTTGTCGCAAAGCCAGCCGTGGTCGACGTCGTGGTTGTCGCGGGCGAGCACCCGCTGCACACGCTCGTCACGGACGGTGAACTTCACGTTGCACTGGCGGGACAGAGCGTGCAGACCGAGCCCGCGTTCTCGATGTCCCAGGGCCGCGCGCGGAAGCGGTAGGTCTCCGAGGTCAGCGCCCCGACGGGGCAGAGCTCGATGATGTTGCCGTGGAAGGGCGCGACGTAGGGGCGGTCGTCGAAGGTGCCGACGTAGGTGTGGTCGCCGCGCTCGAGCAGCTGCAACTGCTCGTCCTCGGCCACGTCCTGGCTGAAGCGGACGCAGCGGTAGCAGAGGATGCAGCGCTCGCGGTCGATCGCGGACGAGCGGTGAGAGCGGCGATCGGCTTCTGAAAATGGCGCTTCGGGTCGGTCATCCGGCTGCGGCCGGGGCCCCAGCCCATCGCGATGTCCTGGAGCGGGCACTCGCCGCCCTTGTCGCAGACGGGGCAGTCGAGCGGGTGGTTGACGAGCAGGAACTCGACGACGGCGTTCTGCGCCTCGATCACCTGGTCGGTGCGCGTGTAGACGACCATGCCGTCGCGGACCGGGGTCGAGCACGCGGTCTGGAGCTTCGGGATCCCCTCGATCTCGACCAGGCACATGCGACAGGCGCCGACCGGCTCGCCGAGCTTCGGCTCGTAACAGAAGACCGGGATCTCGACGTCGCCGCTCTTCGCCGCGTCGACCAGCATCTCGCCCTCGGGCGCCTCGACCTCGACCCCGTCGACAACCAGCGTGATCTTCGGCTTCTGGGGGCTCACGCGGCCGCCGCCAGCGGTGACTCGAGGGCCGTCTCGAACTCCGAGCGGAACTTCTTCACCATCGCTCCCACCGGCATCGCCATCGAGTCGCCGAGGACGCAGAGGCAGTTGCCGATGATGTTGGTCTGCACCGAGGCGATGATGTCGAGGTCCATGGGCGTCCCCTCGCCCCGAACGATCCGCTCGAGCATCTTCACGGTCCAGTTCGTCCCCTCCCGGCAGGGCGTGCACTTGCCGCACGACTCGTGGCGATAAAAGCGCGCGGTTCGCAACGCGAGTGCCGGAATCGAGACGGTGTCGTCGGCGACGATGATCGAGCCGGAGCCGAGCATCGAGCCCGCCTCCGCGAGCGCTTCGAAGCTGTAGGGGAGGTCGAGCTCGGCCTCGGTCAGGACCGGGGCCGACGATCCGCCCGGGAACCACGCCTTCACCGTGCGGCCCGGGAGCGGGCCACCGGCGAGGCCGAAGATGATCTCGCGCGAGGGGACCCCGAGCTCGACCTCGTAGTTGCCGGGGCGCTGGACGCAGCCGGACACCGAGACCACCTTGGTTCCGGGCGATTGCTCGGTGCCGAAGCCCTTGTACCACTCCGCCCCGTGGTTGACGATGTGGCGCAGGTTGGACAGCGTCTCGACGTTGTTGATCAGCGTCGGGCCGCCGTAGAGGCCCTCGATCGCCGGGAAAGGGGGCTTCAGCCGCGGATTGCCGCGCTTGCCCTCGAGCGCATCGAGGAGCGCCGTCTCCTCGCCGCAGATGTAGGCGCCCGCGCCGCGGTGGACCACGAGCTCGACCCGCACTCCCGTGCCGAGGATGTTGGTGCCGAGGTAGCCGGCCTCGTAGGCCTCGGCAACGGCGCGGTCGAGGACGTCGGCGATCTCCCAGTACTCGCCGCGGATGAAGATGAACGCGTAGGTGGCGCCGACGGCGAGCGAGGCGATCGCGCAGCCCTCGATCAGCTGGTGCGGGTTCTTCAGCATCAGCTCGCGGTCCTTGAAGGCGCCGGGCTCCGACTCGTCGGCGTTGCACGCGAGGTACTTCTCCATTGCGCCGCGCGGGAGGAAGGAGCCCTTCTTGCCCATCGAGAAGCCGGCGCCGCCGCGGCCGCGAAGGCCCGACTCCTCGAACGAGGAGATGAGCTCGTCGGGATCGAGCTGGGTGAACGCCCGGCGCAGCGCCGTGTAGCCGCCCTGGCGGCGATAGCCGTCCATCGTCGTCAGCTCGGGGTCGTCGAGATGGCGGTAGAGCAGCCGGGTCTCAGACGCCATCCGCGGCCTCCCTCTCCGCCTCGGCCACGCGGGGATCGGGCGTGGGCTCGGGTCCTCCGGCTGCCGGTCGCTCCGACATCGCCTTGCCGGGGAGGACCTCGCCCCCGGCTCGCAGCTGCTCGATCGCCGCCAGTGCGTCCTCGCCGGTGAGCGGGCCGTAGTAGCGCTCGTCGATCGACGCCATCGGCGCGATGTCGCAGGCACCGAGACACTCGAAGCCGCTGACGAAGAGCTCGCCGTCCTCGGAGCTCGCGCCACCGTGTCCGGCCTGCGCCGGGTCGACCCCGGCCGCCTCGCAGAACCGCTCGAGCAGGGCGTCGGCGCCGTTGAGCCAGCAGGAGATGTTGGTGCAGACGAGGACGCGCCGCTTGCCGATCGGCGTGGTGCGCAAGAGGTCGTAGAAGCTCGCAACGGACTGCAGGTAGGCCGGGGTGACGCCCATCACCGCCGCCGCCTGCCTGATCCCCTCGGGAGAGCACCAGCCGTAGTGGCGCTGAACGTGCCACAGAGCCGGGATCGAGGCGGAGCGAAGCTGGGGGTAGAGGCTCATGGACGTCTCGATCTGCTCCCGCAGCTCGTCCGGGATGCCGACCTCGTGAAGCTCGGGCACGCCCTCGGCGTCGGTCGGCCGCATCGAGGCGATCAGCCGCCGGCGCTCCTCGGCGGTCAGATCGTCAGTCGGGCGCAACAAATGAGACGGAACGTCGCTCATGAAGCCACCAACCCCGACGGCAGCGGAGGCGGAGCCGAGCAGCCGGCGGGATAGTTTGTCATCGGTCGATGCCTCCCAGGATGGGATCGAGCATCGCGAGGTTCTGGATCGCGTCGGCGATCAGGCCGCCGACGCACATATCGCGGAGGGACGCGAGGTTGACGAATGAGGGATCGCGGAAGTGGACGCGCGCCGGCTTCGCGGAGCCGTCGGCGAGGACGAAGCAGCCGAGCTCGCCGCGCGGCGATTCGATCGGGTAGTAGACCTCGCCCGGCGGCACGCGAAAGCCCTCCGTGACGAGCTTGAAGTGGTGGATCAGCGCCTCCATCGAGGTCGAGAGCTCGTCGCGGGGCGGCAGCACGACCTTGCGGTCCTCGGCGATCCAGGGGCCCTCGGGAAGCCCGTCGAGGCACTGCTCGATGATCCGCACGGACTCCCGCATCTCGGCGAGCCGAACGCGGTAGCGGTCGTAGCCATCGCCCACGGTGCCGACCGGGATCTTGAAGTCGAGCTCGGGGTAGGCGAGATAGTCGTGCACCTTGCGCAGATCCCAGGGCTCGCCCGTGGCGCGCAGCAGCGGGCCGGTGACGCCGAGCTCGAGCATCCGCTCGCGGGAGACGATCCCGACGCCCTTCGTCCGCTGCAGGAAGATCTCGTTGCGGTCGAGCAGCGCCTCGTACTGGTCGACGCGGGTGGGGAACTCCTCGCAGAAGGCGCGGACCTTCTTCTCGAACCCGACCGGGATGTCCTCGAAGACCCCGCCGACTTGGAAGTAGCGCGTGTGCATGCGCTGCCCCGAGGCCATCTCGAACAGGTCGACGATCGCGTCGCGCTGGCGGAACGTGTACCAGAGCATCGAGACAGCGCCGAGGTCGAGCGCCGAGGTGCCGAGCCAGATCAGGTGCGAGTGGATCCGGTTGAGCTCGAGGAAGAGGGTGCGCAAGTACTTGGCACGCGGCGGGATCTCGAGCTCGAGCAGCTTCTCGACCGCGCCGCAGAACGCCTCCATGTTGAAGAAGTAGGAGACGTAGTCCATCCGCTCGACGAACGGGATCACCTTCCAGTAGCTCTTCTGCTCGCACGACTTCTCGATCCCGGTGTGGACGTAGCCGACGATCGGCTTCATGTCGACCACGTACTCGCCCTCGAGGCTGACGAGCAGGCGCAGGACCCCGTGGGTGGCCGGGTGGTGCGGGCCCATGTTGACCGTGAGCAGCTCGTGCTCCGGCTCGAGCGTCTCGCCGGCCGCCGTCTCCTCGATCGGCGAGGCGCCGATCACGGTCGCCGTGGTGGCGGCGATCACATCGCCGCCGTGGGCCGGAGCCGAGCCGCGCTGGAGGTCGTCGTCGCTCACTGGCTCCATCCGGGGACCTGGCGCTCGTCGTGGGTGAAGATGACGGGCTCGCCACCGACCGGGAAGTCGCGCCGCTGCGGCCAGCCGACGTAAACCTCCGGCAGGAGGATCCGCCGCAGGTCCGGATGGCCGCGAAAGACGATCCCGAAGAAGTCGTAGACCTCGCGCTCCTGGAAGTCGGCCGTCGGAAACATGTCGACGACCGAATCAATCATCGGGAGTTCAAACCGTCCTTCGCCTGACCTGTCCGCCCCCGGAGGCGAAGCCGAGGAGGCGGACGGAACGTTCGGTATTCCGCCTGCGGGGGCGGCCGGGTCAGCCGTTAGACGAGCGTGGCCGTTCGATGCCGCAGGATCCGCCAGCGCCGCTCGAACGCGGATGCGTTCGACCCGATCCCGGTTCAGCATCTCGTAGTGGACGCCGAAGCGGGGCTCGGCGGGGAGGTAGTCGACGCCGTGGACGCTGGCGAGGAAGTTGTACTCCTGGCCCGGCGTGTCGCGAAGCCAGGCGAGCACGTCGCGGATCTGCTCGGGATCGACGATCAGGCAGGCCTGGTCGTGCTCGTGGTAGGTGTCGAGGATCGCGCCCTCGTGCGCGTCGCCGATCTCCTGCGCGATCAGCTCGAGGCCTGGGGCGTCCGGCATCAGGAGATCCCGGTCCCGCGAAGCTCTTCGCCCTCGACCCCAGCACCGTCGGGCCCGGTGCTCTCGACCGTCGATGCGACCGCCTGGCGGGCGCGCGCGTAGGCAGCCTCCGAAGCCTCCGAGGGCTGACCGGCGATGACGTCGTCGCGCGCCCACTCCTCGGTGCCCTCGGCGTTGTAGCGGCGCCGCCAGCCCATGTCGGGGTTGCCCATGATCATCCGCTGGAGCTTGTTGAAGCCGTACATGAGCGCCTCCGGCCGCGGCGGGCAGCCGGGGACGTGCACGTCGATCGGCATGAACTTGTCCGCTCCCTGGACGACCGCGTAGTTCGCGAACATCCCGCCCGAGGAGGAGCACGCGCCCATCGAGATCGCCCAGCGCGGCTCGAGCATCTGGTCGTAGAGGCGGCGGACGACCGGCGCCATCTTGATCGACACCCGGCCCGAGAGGATGATCAGGTCGGCCTGGCGCGGCGAGGCGCGCAGGGCCTCCGCACCGAAGCGGGCGAGATCGTTTCGCGGCGAGCCGACCACGGCGATCATCTCCATCGCGCAGCAGGCGAGCCCGAAGGTCATCGGGAAGCAGGAGTTCGCGCGCGCCCAGTTGAGCACGTCCTCGAGCCGGGTGGTCGCGACCGCTTGCATGGCGTGCTCCTCGAGCTCCTCCTCGCTGAGGTCACCGCGCAGGAGGTCACGCGCGCGGAGCTGCCGGATGCGCAGGTTCTCGGGTGAGCCCGGCTCGTCGAGCGGGGAGAGACCCCGGAGCTTCTCCCGCTTTACCTCCACTCGAGCGCGCCCCGCCGCCAGACGTAGATCAGCGCGACCATCAGCAGCGCGACGAAGATCAGCACCTCGACGAGGACGAAGACGGAGTCGGCAACGTTGATGATCGCGCCGACCGGATAGAGGAAGACAACTTCGATATCGAAGAGGATGAAGAGCATCGCGATCATGTAGAAGCTGACCCCGAAGCGGAAGGTGCGCGACACCTCGGTGGGTAGGCCGCATTCGTAGGGATCAGCCTTCGTATGCCTCCGATGGACCGTCTTCCGCCCGAGGACGTCATTGAGAAGGGCGAACGTCGTGCCGACCACGATTCCGATGCCGACAAAGACGAGGATGGGGAGGTAGCTACGGAGCAAGGTCAGATTGAGTTCTATCCGACTTTGTATCAGGCTGCTACATAGTGTTGTTTCGCATCAGAAAGCCCATCTGAGCGCGTGGAAACCGCGCACCTCATCTGCGGGATCGCGGTCCTCGCCAGCAACCTCGTCGCCGGGGTCTGGGGCGGGCTCGCGTGGATCCGAAACGAGCCCGCCGTCGGCTTCTGGTACGCCCTCCGCGTCGCCCAGGTGACGGTCGTTCTGCAGGCCCTGCTCGGGTCGATCCTTCTCCTCCTCGACCGCGAGGCCGACGGCCTCCATTATCTCTACGGCGTGCTGCCGCTGCTCGTCGCCTTCCTCGCCGAGGGCGTCCGCGCCGGCGCCGCCGAGCGCGAGCTCACCGGACTCGACTTCGACTCCCTGCCGCGGACGAAGCAGGCCTCGGTCGCCCGCGCGATCGCCCGTCGCGAGACCGGGATCATGGCCGTCTCGACGCTGATCGTCCTCTTCCTCGCTCTGCGAGCCGCGGGGACCAGCGGGGCCCTGTTCTAGCTCCAACCGACAAATGCAGGTGAAAAATCTCACCCGCACCGCGACTTCGGCTCGCTTCGGTGTTACTGGGTCATAGATGGATCAACGTCCCATGAACCAAACGATCACAACCACGGAGAACAGCACCCTTCGTCCAGAGGCGCGTCCGGCGGACCCGAACGAAGCCGCTCGTCGCGAGCTCGTCGCCTGGTGTGAGGCTCACGGCCTCCCGGTCCCGGTCGAGCACCGCGAACCGCGTCACTGAAGCCCGGCCGGGCTCAGCCGAGGGGGCGGTACCGGCCGTGATGGAAGACAAGCGGCGCGGCGCTCTCCTCGCGCGCCAGGTCGAGCACCGTGCCGGTGAGGATCACATGGTCGCCGCCGTCGAGCAGGTCGCGTAGCTCACAGGCGACCCAGACGAGCGCCCCCGCGATGCGCGGCAGCCCGTCGGCGTCGATCCAGTCGACGCCGGCCCACTTCTCCGGCGGTGGGACCTTGCTCGCGAACGCGCGTGCGAGCTCCTCATCACCCTCCCCGAGGATGCTGACCGAGAATCGACCGGTCGTGCGGACCGCGGCGAGCGTGCGCGAGCCCCGATCGAGGCACGCGAGCATCAGCGGTGGGTCGAGCGAGAGCGAGGCGACGGCGTTGGCGGTTGCTCCCGCTGGGCCGTCCGGGCCCTGGGCGCCGATCACCGTCACCGCCGTTGGCACGGCGGACATCGCGGCTCTGAAGTCGGCTGGTGTAGGCGGTGGCATTGCGGGCCGTGCTACGGGCGGGGGGCCAAAAAGTATGATGCCGCCGCGGTGCGTCCTCGTCTGAGAACCACGATTGCCGTCGCCACGGCGGCGCTTGCGCTCGGCGCATGCGGTACCGAGGGCATCCAAATCGCCGAGGATGACCCGGTTTACGCGGGCGCGGTGCTCTTCTCCGAGCGTTGCTCCGGCTGCCACACGCTCGACGTCGTCGGCGCCGTGGGTTCTGCCAACCGCGCGGTGCGAAACCAGGGCCCGAACCTCGATGAGCGTGTCGAGAGCCCCGAGGACGTGCTCTTCGCGATCCGGAATGGTGGCTTCTCCGGCGCGATCATGCCCCAGAACATCGTCGTCGGCGACGAGGCCGAGGCGATCGCCGAGTTCGTCGCCGCCTACGCCGGCAGCGAGGTCGACCGGCCCGAGCAGCCCGGGGACTCGACCCCCGAGGAGGCCGAGGCCGAAGAGGACGCGGCCACCGAGTCGACGGAACTCGGCGGCTCGTAGCACCTCCCGGGTGCTCGACCTGCGAGCGATCCGCGAGGACGCGGGCCCGGCGCGGGAGGCTCTGGCTCGTCGCGGGGCGGCCGAGGCGCTCGACGAGCTGCTCGAGCTCGACGCTCGCCGGCGCGAGTTGCTGCCCGAGGTAGAGGGCCGCCGCGCGCAGCAGAATCAGGCCTCGGACGAGATCGCGACGCGCAAGCGGGCCGGCGAGGACGCCGCCGACGTGATCGAGCGGATGCAGGCCGTCTCGGCCGAGGTCAAGGAGCTCTCCGCCGCGCTCGAGGGGATCGAGGCGCGCCGCTCCGAGCTCGCCGCGACGCTGCCGAACCTCCCGCACCCCGACGCTCCCGATGGCGGCGAGGACGACGCGGTGACCCTGCGCGAGGTGGGTGACCTGCCAAGTTTCGACTTCGAGGTCAAAGACCACCTCGACCTCGCCCTCGAGCACGGGTGGATCGAGATGGAGAAGGCGGCGGCAGTCTCGGGATCCCGCTTCGCCTACCTGATCGGCGATCTCGTCCTCGTGCAGCTCGCGCTCGTGCGCTTCGCGCTCGACCTCGTCCGTGGAGAGGGCTTCGAGCCGGTCGTCCCCCCGGTCCTGGTCCGCGAGCAGGCGCTCCATGGGACCGGCTACTTCCCCGGCGAGCGGGAGATGATCTACAGCACCGACGAGCGGGACGATCTCTTCCTCGTCGGCACGTCCGAGGTCCCGCTCGCAGCCCTCCACGCCGACGACATCCTCGGCGCCGAGGACCTGCCGCGCCGCTACGCGGGCATCTCGACGTGCTTCCGGCGTGAGGCCGGTGCGGCCGGGCGCGACACGCGGGGGATCTTCCGCGTGCACCAGTTCGACAAGGTGGAGATGTTCTCGTTCGTGCGCCCGGAGGATTCCGAGAGCGAGCACGAGCGGATCCTCGCGATCGAGGAGCGAATCCTCGGGGCACTCGAGCTGCCCTACCGGGTGGTCGACATCGCCATCGGCGATCTCGGTGCCCCGGCGGCGCGGAAGTTCGACTGCGAGGTCTGGATCCCGAGCCAGGAGCGCTACCGCGAGCTCACCTCCTGCTCGAACACGACCGACTACCAGGCCCGCCGCCTCGGGGCGCGCTTTCGCCCGCAGGCCGACGCCGCGCCGGAGGTCCTGCACACGCTGAACGGCACCGCCGTCGCGATCTCGCGCACGCTCGTCGCTTTGCTCGACAACGGACAGCAGGCCGACGGGTCGGTCGTCGTCCCGTCAGCGCTGGTCGAGGCCGGTGCCCCGGCCGTGCTCGGCTCCACGTCCTAGCGCCTAGCGACGGGCGGGGTCTGGGCCTCTCCGGACCGGTCGGCCTACTTCTCGGGGTCGAAGTCCAAGGAGCAGGAGTTGAGGCAGTAGCGCAGGCCCGTCGGGTTCGGGCCGTCGTCGAAGAGGTGGCCGAGGTGGCCGCCGCAGCTCGCGCAGATGACCTCGGTCCGCTTCATGAAGAGGCTGTTGTCGGGCCGCGTCTCGACCGCGTCGGACTCCATCGGGTCGAAGAAGCTCGGCCACCCGGTGCCCGAGTCGAACTTGGTGCCGGAGCTGAACAGCTCCGCGCCGCAGCCCTTGCAGCGATACACACCGTCGTCCTTCTTGTCCCAGTACTCGCCGGTGAAAGCGCGCTCGGTGCCCTGCTCGCGAAGCACGTGGTACTCCTCGGGCGAGAGCTCCTGCTTCCACTCGGCGTCCGTCTTCTCAACCTTCTCGGTCACTTGGTCTCCTAGCTTATGCACTCGATGTCCTCTGCCTTTTATGTCTCGGATGGGGGTCGGTTCGTTTCAACCGAGCTCACCCGTGGGCCGTGGGATCCGCGCTCTCAGCATGCGGGGCCGCCCTCGGCGCTGATCGCGCACGCGCTCGAGCGGCTGGAGAGCCCCGCTGGACCCGATGCCGAGTGGCAGCTCGGGCGGATCACCTACGAGATCCTGCGGCCGGTACCGATCGCGCCGCTGACCGTGAACGCCCAGGTCGAGCGTCCCGGTCGAAGCGTCGAGATGGTGTCGGCGAGCCTCGCGGATTCGGATGGTGAGGTGATGCGGGCGCGCGGGTGGCGCGTCCTGCGCCGCCTCGTCGAGATCCCGCTTGGGCTTGCGAGCGAGGAGGCGGCGAGCCCGGTGGCTCGCGTTCCGGCGCCGCCGGAGCAGGGCATCGACGGCGGGTTCTTCGAGACCGGCCACGACGTCGGCTACCACACCGGGATGGAGTACCGCTTCCTCTCGGGCTCGTTCCTCGAGTCCGGTCCGGCGGAGGCGTGGATGCGGATGCGGGCGCCGCTGGTCGAGGGTGAGGAGCCGACGCCGCTGCAACGGGTGCTGATCGCGGCCGACTCCGGCAACGGCATCAGCGGCACGCTCGATTACACCCGGTACCTGTTCATCAACGTCGACCTGACCGTCCACCTGCACCGGCTGCCCGCCGACGAGTGGGTGCACCTGGACGCGGTCACGATCCCGGAGCCGACCGGGATCGGCCTCGCGGACACGGTGATCGGCGACCGCCGCGGCCGGATCGGCCGGGCACTGCAGACGCTGCTCGTGCGCGAGCGCTGAGATACTCGCGCCGTGGCCCGTGGGATCGATCGTCCGAAGCGCCGGCAGCCGCGAGCGGCACATGAGCGGCGAAGGCCGGAGCGGCAGAAGCCCGAGCGCCGCGCCGGTGTCCGCGTCGGATCGACCGGCAACTCGCCCGAGCTCGTCGAGACGATCCCGATCGTCGCCGGCGCCGGCAGGGGCCGCCGGGTCGTCCTCTCCTTCGGCCCCGACTCGAAGACCGACTCGCCGTTGCCCGAGATCAAGGGCGGCGACCGGCTCGAGGTCTACGCCGAGCTCGAGGTAACGACCGACGCCCCGGAGGAGAAGCATCCGGGCCGGATCGGGAACGTCTACGGCTACGCGCCGGCGCTCGAAGCCCGGCTTCTGCTTGCCGCCGACGCGGGGATCACGGAGGAGACGGGCGGTCGTTCGATCGCGCTCGGCAAGCCATGGCGCGGGAGTCTCAACCACGAGCAGCACCACGGCGTGATCACCTTCGCCGCGGCGCTCGACGTCCCGGCGGGCGGCCTGCCGTGGGAGGGCCCGGCGAGCATCAACCTGGTCTTGGCCGCGAGCAACGCCGACGCGAAGCAGGGTGATGTGCTCCTGATCGGCCAGAACGAGAAGACGCCGACTGTTGTCCAGGACATGGCCGGGATCCGCGTCGTCCGCACCCGGGCGGCTCCGGCGCAAAGTGCAGTCCGCGACTCCAGCTGCCTCGTCAGTGGGGTCCCGGTGGCGAAGGCGCAGACCGTCGTCTTCGCCCACCGCCTCGACGGCCTCGCCGTGGGCGAGCAGCTGCTGGTCAAGGCCCTGCTCGTCACCGACGCCGCGCCACTGGGCTACGCGGCGCGGATCTCGACCCGTCTCTTCCTCGCCGACGGCCCGGACCAGACCGAGCCCGGCGGAACCGCCGCGAGCGTCGCCAGCTGGAAGGGCCACGTCTCCAAGTTCACCGGCTTCAACTGCCTCCCGGCCCTCGGCCCGCAGACGACTCGCAAGTTCGGCGTGATCGCGATCAAGCGGACGCCGCCGGGTCCCCTCTACCTGAACATGGTCGCCGTGAGCGCCGCGCCCTTCGGCGGGGCCGGAGCGGGGGACGCGCTCCCGATCGACGCATCGCATAGCTATCTCGACGTCACCCGATACCCACCCGGGCTCGCGGGCTGAGCTCAGGGCAGTTTCGCGAGCTATAGCCGGTCGATCGCCTCGAACTCTGAACTCCGCGACGCGCCCGGCGGCTGCCTAGGCCGCGAGCGGCTCGCTGAGCGAGACCGACGGCTCGAGCGCCAGGTCGAGCACCTCGCCGATCGTCATCACCGGGTGGAACGTCATCCGCTCGCGGACCTCGTCGGGGACGTCGTCGAGGTCGCCGCGGTTTCGCTCCGGCAGGATCACGTCGGTGAGACCGGCCGCATGCGCGGCGAGCACCTTCTGCTTCAGTCCGCCGATCGGCATCACCCGGCCCTGCAGGGTGACCTCGCCGGTCATCCCGACGGTGTGCTTGACCGGGCGTCCGGTGAGGAGCGAGACGAGGGCGGTCGTCATCGTGATCCCGGCGGACGGCCCGTCCTTCGGAATCGCTCCGGCCGGGACGTGGATGTGGAACTCGCGGTCGGCGAAGGCGTGCTCGTCGATGCCGAGCTCCTCGGCGTGGCCGCGCACGTAGGAGAGCGCGATCCGTGCCGACTCCTTCATCACGTCGCCGAGCTGCCCGGTGAGGACGAAGCCCTCCTTGCCGGGCATCCGCGTCGTCTCGATGAAGAGCACGTCGCCGCCGGCCCCGCTGACCGAGAGACCGGTCGAGACGCCCGGCACCGCCGTGCGCTCGGCCGACTCCTGGAAGAAACGCTGGCGCCCGAGCGCGTCGCGGATCACGCCGGTGTCCACGACCACCTCCCCGTCCTCTTCGGAGGCGATCTTCGTCGCGGTCTTGCGGAGCAGCTTGCCGAGCTCGCGCTCCAGGTTTCGCACCCCGGCCTCGCGCGTGTACTCGGTGACGATCTCGCGCAGGAGCGCGTCGTCGATCTTCACCTCGTCCTCGCGCAGGCCGTTGCGCTCCACCTGTCGTGGCCACAGGTAGCCACGAGCGATCGCGACCTTCTCCTCGGTCGTGTAGCCGTCGAAGCGGACCACTTCCATGCGGTCGAGCAGCGGGCCGGGGATCGTCTCGGCCATGTTCGCGGTGGCGATGAAGAGAACCCGCGAGAGGTCGAGCTCGACATCCAGGTAGTGGTCGCGGAACGAGTGGTTCTGGGCCGGGTCGAGGACCTCGAGCAGGGCAGAGCTCGGGTCGCCGCGCCAGTCGGCGCCGACCTTGTCGACCTCGTCGAGCATGATCACCGGGTTCATCGTCCCGGCGTCCTTGAGCGCGCGCACGAGCCGCCCGGGGAGGGCGCCGATGTAGGTGCGACGGTGCCCGCGTATCTCGGCCTCGTCGCGGACGCCGCCGAGCGACATGCGGACGAACTCGCGTCCGGTCGCACGGGCGATCGACTCGCCGATGGACGTCTTGCCGGTGCCCGGCGGGCCGATCAGGGTGAGGATCGCGCCGGCGCCCTTGCCCTCGTCGTCGGCGAGGCCGCGCTCGTGGCGGAGCTTGCGGACGGCGATGTACTCGGTGATCCGGTCCTTGACGTCGTCGAGCCCGGCGTGATCGGCGTCGAGAACCTCCCGCGCATGCGACGGGTCGAGCCGCTCGTCCGAGCGCTCGCCCCACGGCACGCCGAGAAGCGTGTCGAGGTAGCTGCGGATCATCGATGACTCACCCGACTGCTCGCCCATCCGCTCGAAGCGACCGAGCTCGCGCTCGGCCTGCTCGCGCACGTGGTCGGGCATCGCCGACTGGGCGATCTTCGTCCTGTACTCCTCGGCGATCGAGGCGTCGTCCTCGTCGAGCTCCTTGCGGATCGAGTCCATCTGCTTGCGCAGGAAGTACTCGCGCTGCTGGGCCTGCGCGCCCTCCTCGACGTCGTCGCGGATGCGCTTGCGAACCTGGAGCTCTGCGAGGCGGTCACGCTGGAGCGATACGGCTAGCTCGAGCCGCTCGGTCACGTCCACGATCTCGAGCAGCCGCTGCTTGTCCTCGATCGGGATGTCGGGGCTGTAGCCGGAGGTGTCGGCGAGCGGGCCCGGATCGGAGATCGAGCGCAGGAACGCGGCGATGCGCCCGTCGTCGCCGCGGATGTCGAGGATCTCCTCGACGACCGCGCGGTACTCGCGCTCGAGCCCGCGGACGCGCTCGTCGGTCGGGACGGCGTCTTCGACTTCGTCGACGTCGATCGTCAGCCGGCCGTCCGCCTCGGCGTCGCCCACGCCGGCGACGCCGCGGTGCAGGCCGGTCAGCGTGACGACGTCGACCCCGCCGGGGAGGCGGCCCTTCTCCGCCACCTCGGCCACGGTGCCGACGCGGCCGTACTCGCCGCCGGTGCGGGGGAGGACGAAGACGCGCTCGGCGTCGCCGACGTCGGCGGCGATCGTGGCGCTCATGCCCGGGAAGAGGATGCTGTCGTCGAGGGGTATGAGTAGGAGCTTCATCCGGCCTTACCTTCCAATAGCTACTTCAGTTAATGAAGTAAGGGTACCGCACTAAGCCCCGATCTAAGTCAGGGACTGTTAGATCGGGGCGGGTGCGGGGGGTTAGGCGGCGCGCCAGCCGGCGAGCGAGTCGTCGGCCGAGAGGCGGCGCAGGGCGCTCTGCTCGAGCTTCTGCGCGTGCTTCTGGGTCACGCCGGCCTCACGGGCTGCGTCGCGGAGCGACTTCGCCGGGCGCCCACCGGTGCCGAAGCGAGCCTCGATGATCACCCGCTCCTGGTCGGGGAGCTTGGACAGGGCAGCGCCAACGGCCTCCTCCTGCTCGCGCTCGACGACCTCGTCCTCGAGCGCGATGCTCGCCTCAGCGTGGAGCTCGCCAAAGGTGGTGTCACCGTCGCCGATCGGCGTATCGAGGCTGGTGGTGACGCGGGTGAGATCCCGCATCGCCATCACGTCCTCGAGCGGTAGCTCTGCCTTCTTCGCGACTTCCTCGTCGGTCGGCTCGCGATCGAACTCGGTTGCGAGCTCGGTCGTGATCCGGTTGACGGTGCGCTCGCGCTGCGCGATGTGCGCGGGGATGCGCACGGCGCGGCCGGTGTTGTCGAGCCCACGCTGGATCGACTGCTTGATCCAGAGAACCGCGTAGGTCGAGAACTTGTAGCCGCGACGCCAGTCGAACTTCTCCGTCGCGCGGATGAGCCCGAGCATCGCCTCCTGAACCAGGTCGCCCATGGCGAGCCCGTGGCCCTGGTAGCGGCGCGCGAACTTGATCACCAGGCGCAGGTTCGAGTTGATCAGCCGCTCCTTCGCGGCCAGATCGCCCTTCTCGATCCGCTGAGCGAGTACGACCTCCTCCTCACGGGTGAGGAGCGGGTACTTCATTGCCTGGTTGATGAACAGCTGCAGGCTGTCCATCGTCGGCTCGGCGACTGCGTGAGCGTCGAGCTGGCGCTGGCGCGTCTCGGCATCACGCGCGCGGGCGCGCGTTGCGCCGAGGGTAAGATTCGTCTCTGTCGGGTGCTCGCCGCGTGTGCGGCGGGCGTCTTGGCGCTGGTCGGCAGCGCCTCCTCGTGCTCGAGGCATGTCGGCCTCCTTTTAGGTGCGTGCGTGCGTAGTAAGTCCGTGGTGCGGTGCTACCCCGGTCCCTGGCTTCAAAAAGTATAGCGAAAACTAGTTGCTAATGCAAGCAGCTATCGCCACGATGTCTCGGGCTTTTCGATCACCCGCTGAAGCCGCCGGTCATGCCTGATTTACGCGTGCGGGAGCTCACCTACCCAATTCGTGGAAAATGGTTACGTGGATCACTGACTTTTCGCGGCGCCAAGGCTCGCCGCCCACGACAGCAAGGAGAGCGGCATGGCCCCGCCGTGAACTTCGGCACGGGCCAGGCGGTCCCCTCAGCTGGCTCGGTCGACCGATTCGAGGCCGAGCCAGCCGGCGAGGGAGCGCAGTTCGGCGTCGAGTGCGTGGCTAGCCGCCGCCGGAGCGTCCGGCTCGAGGTGGACGGCGCGGGCGCGCAGCACCCCCGCGGCACGGTCGGCCTTCAGGTCGACACGCGCGACCAGGCGATCGCCGTGAAGGAACGGCAGCACGTAGTAGCCGTACACGCGCTTCGGCTTCGGCACGTAGATCTCGAGGCGGAACTGGAAGCCGAAGATGCGCTCGACGCGACTTCGCTCCCAAAGCAGCGAGTCGAAGGGGCCGAGCAGTGCCCGCGCGTCGACGGCACGCGGGATCCGGGCGCCGGGCGCCAGGTATCCCTGGGTGCGTCCCCACCCCTCGACCTCGACCGGGATCAGGTCGCCGTTCTCGACCAGCTCGGGCACGCGGAGCTTCGACTCGGCGGCGCTGAGGCGGAAGTAGTCGCGCAGGTCGCGCTCCGCGGCGACGCCGAGCGAGCGGGCGGCGATCCGCAACAGCTCGCGCTGCGCCTCGTCCTCCGGCGGCGTCGGCGTGGCGAGCACCTTGGCTGGGATCACCCGCTCGGGCAGGTCATAGAGGCGCTCGAACCGGCGCCGGCGCGCGCAGCTCACCTGACCGCTCCAAAACAGCCATTCCATCGCCCGCTTCGAGTCCGACCAGTCCCACCACGGACCGGAGCGCCGGGGCCGCTTCTCCTCCAGCTCCGAGGCCGCGATCGGGCCGCGCTCCGCGACCTGCGCGAGAACGCTCGAGACCAGGTCGGGGCGCTCGCGCTGGATCCTGACCATGCCGCCCCATGCCTCCGAATCCGCTCGCGCCATCCGCCAGCGCAACAGAGGCTGCAGCTCGACCGGGATCAGGGACGCCTCATGGCCCCAATACTCGAACAACCGGCGCGGGGCACGGTGGGACGCCCCGTCGAGGAGCTCGGTCGCGTAGGGCCCGAGACGGCTGAACGCGGGCAAATAGTGGGCGCGCTCGAGCACGTTCACAGAGTCGATCTGGATCAGGCCGACCCGCTTGATCACGCGTCGCAGGTCCCATCCGGTCGGATCGCCGGCACGGCGGGGGTCCGCGAACCCCTGCGCGGCGAGGGCAAGCCGCCGCGCTTCCTCTGCTGAGAGCCGTACCCGGGGCAACGTCGCCGTTGGATCTAGGGCTCGTCGCCGCCGGGCTCGGACTCGGTTTCGGTGACCGTCGTCGTCTCTGTCGGGGCTGTGGTCGTGGTCGTCTCGGTGACGGTACGGGTGGTCTCGGTGGTCGTCCGCGTTGTCGTCGTCTCCGGCGGCAGCGTCGTCGTGGTCACCGTGGTCGTCGTCGGGGTCGTCGTCTCGGTCTCCGTAGCGGTGACCACTACCTCCTCCTTGGGCGGGTCGGCGACGATCAGCGCGAGCGCGACGCCGAGCCCGACAGCCAGTGCCGTGAGCGCGATCAAACCGGCCTTGACGCGGTTGTCCAGCGGCTGGCGTTCGGGGTCGCCGGGCTCCGGCAAAGTGCCACCCGGGTCGTTCTCGTCGAACCTGCCTTCCACGGCGACGATGCTACGCGGCGGGCATATGCTGCGCTGGCGGTATGTCCTCGATCCGCAAGCCCGTCGCTCTCGTTTCCGTCGCCGCCGCGCTGCTCGTCGGCGCTCCCGGACTCGCGCTCGCGGGAACCGACGCTCCGCACCTCGGCCGCTGCGGGGAGAAGGTCCGCGGACTCGGCTTTCGGTGCGGCCATCTCGATGTGCCGCTCGAGCGCGCCGCTCCCGCACGTGGCGAGATCTCGATCGCCTTCGCGCTCCGGGCGCCGGAGCACCGGCCGCTGGCCCGCGCGCGCGGGACGATCCTCGCGGTCGAGGGTGGCCCCGGCTACGGCTCGATCGGCAGCGCCCGGGCCTACATCGGCCTCTTCGGCCACCTGCTCCGGAGTCGCTCGCTGCTGCTCGTCGACATGCGCGGCACCGGCCATTCGGAGGCGATCGACTGCCCCGCGCTGCAAGAGGAGCGCGGACCCCTCGGCGACGCGACCGCGGCGTGCGCGCGGCAGCTCGGCGACGACTACGGCTCCTATCGAACCGCCGCGGCCGCCGATGACCTCGACTCGGTCCGTAGGGCGCTCGGTCTCCACCGGGTCCTCCTCTACGGCGATTCCTACGGCACCTTCCTCGCGCAGTCCTACGCCTTCCGCCACGGCGACACGCTCGACGCCCTCGTCCTCGACAGCGCCTATCCGGTGCTGGGCGAGCAGAGCGGCTGGTATCCGAGCCTGATCCCGACGGGCGTCCGCTCGATGAAGCTCGCCTGCCGGCGCGACGCGGAGTGCGGCGGGGGAGCGGGCAAGCGCTTGAACCGGTTCGTGGCCCTGCAACGGGAGCGTGGCGAGAGCGTCAAGCCGCTCCTCGATGCGATTGGCGACAGCGGCTACTCGCCGCCCGAGAGCTACATGAAGATCAACGACGCGATCGAGGAGTTCCTGCGTGGCGACCCGGCGCGCTACGAGCGCCTCACGCGTCCCTACACCGGGGGCTACGGCCAGGCCAACTACTACTCGCGCGGTGACGAGATCGCGGTCAGCTGCAACGACTACCCGATGATCTGGAACAAGGCCTCACCGCAGGCGAAGCGCCGGCGCGAGTTGCGGGCCGCGATCAACGCCTATCCACCCGACCGCTTCCGTCCGTTCACCCCGCGCGAGATCGCGCTCGAGCGCGACTGGAGCTACACGGAGTGTCTGCGCTGGCCGCGACCCTCGGCGCTCTATCAGCCGCCTGCGCCGCTGGGGGCGTCGGGCCCGGACGTGGGCACGCTCGTGATCGCCGGCGAGATGGACGACGTGACCACTCCGCGCGAGGGCCAGATGGCCGCGAATCTCTTCCCGAACTCGCAGTTCGAGATCGTCCGCAACGCCGGCCACGTCCCCTCGCTCTACGGCGACCGCTATCCGGCGGCGAAGCGGGTGCGCGAGTTCCTCTCCGGACGCTGAGCGGGAGGCCGTCGTCCCTGACGGCCTCCGCTCCGGTGGCTCAGCGGACGAACTGCACGTAGACGTCCTCGTCCTCGAGCGCCTGGTTCGAGGCGAGCTTGGTCACCACGAGGGCGTCGTTGTAGGGCGCCGCGCATCCTGCCGGCGGGCTGATCAGCAGCTCGACCGTCGAGCCCGGAGCGCCGGGAGCGCCGGCGACCACGGTCGCCGTCCCTGCGATCGGCACCTCGGCGAGGTCGAGGCAGATCTGCCCCACGCCGCCGTTGGTCGCGCCGGTGATCCCGACGGACCCCGTAGCGGGAGCCACGGTCGCGCCGGCCTTGTTGACGCGGCCGTAGGCCTGCGTCGGGACCACGGGGATCACGCCTTCGGCGAGGTCGCCGGCCTTGACCGATCCGTTCCGGATCTTTCCGCCCTTGACCGAGTCGGGGGCGATCTTCGCGCCCGTAACGGCCTTCTTGGCGATGTCGTTGGTCTGGATTTTCGTCGCCGCGACCGCCGCTCCGCTCAATGCGAAGACGAGCGCGATCGTGCCGATGAGTACGCCCGGTGTCGGGCGCAAGTTCCTGATCCTCGTCATTCGTTCCCACCTCCAGATGGGTCGTTTGCCTTGGCTCAGGTCTCCTGCCTGAGGCTTGCGTACTGCCTCTTTCAACACGTGGGCGGCCGAATCGCTGCGAAAGTGGCGATCGAAACGGGCGGTCGTGTTGAGCCACTTCAAGGATTCGTCAGTCCCTGTCGATGGGAGCCGCATGACGATCTCTCGCCGTGTCCATGCTCTGTTCGCGTCCCTCTGCCTCGCCGGTCTGATCGCGGTGGCGTCGGTTCCCGCCGCGGCCCAGGCGGCGCCGATCGGAAGCGACGGGGTGATCAACGCCTGTTACACGACGAAGGGCAAGACCAAGGGCGCGGTGCGGGTCGTCAAGGCGGGCAAGCCGTGCAAGCGCAAGGAGAAGGCGGTCGTCTGGGGCCTCGCCGGCTCCTCCGGCGAGGCAGGCGCACCCGGCGCCGGCCTCAGCTCCGCGCAGATCCTCTCGCTGCTGGAGTTGCTTCACAAGCAGGCGTCGCAGATCGACCTGCTCACCGGGCGCGTCGTCAGCCTCGAGGGCGTTCTCGCCGGGATCTCCAACGGCGACCTGACCGCGTTGCTCGACTCGCTGCCGGTGCTCGACCTGGTCTGCGGTCAGCTCTCGAGTGTCACCGGGCAGGCGAATGCGCTCCGCACGGTGATCAGCGGCCTCGGCCTCAACGGGATCCTCACCGGCCTCGGCGGCCTCTTGCAGATCCCGGCGCTGCCCGGAGCGCTCAATCCGTTCAGCTGTCCGACGTAGGGTCCCGCCGCGTCGGGTCCGGCTGCGGGGATCTACCCGCAGCCGGTGTTGTTGCCGCAGCTCGAGCACGTGTAGCACGAGCCCGTCCGCTGCATCATCCCGCCGCACTGCTCGCAGGCCGGGCCGAGGTCGCCGCCGGGGCTGACCTTCGCCGGGACCACGGGCGGTGTGTCGGTCATCGCCGAGGCGGCGGCCACCGTCTTGCCGGGCTGATGCACGGTCTCCGCCTCGCCGTTGGCGTGCCCGTTGCCGCCATTGCCACCGGTGGCCGGCGGGGTCGCGGTGTCGTCGGTGAAGATCGCGAGCTGCGCCTCCTTGCGGGCCCGGACCTCGGAGGTCAGGATCCCGAGGTCCTCGAGCTCGTCGAGGTCCTCGATGAAGCGGCTCGCGAGCCAGCGCATGATGTAGTCCGGCATCGACTTCGCGAACGGGATCTCCGGGTTGCCGGTGATCCCCTCGGGGTCGAAGCGCATGTAGGAGAACTTCTTCACGAAGACCTCGAGCGGCACGCCGTACTGGAGCCCGATCGAGATCGCCGTCGCGAAGGCGTTCATCATCCCGCGCAGGGTCGAGCCTTCCTTGCCGATGTCGGTGAGGAAGATCTCCCCGACCGAGCCGTCCTCGTACTTGCCGGCGGTGATGTAGCCCTCATGGCCGGCGATCGAGAACTTGTGCGTGAGCGACTCCCGCTCGCGCGGCATCTTGCGCCGCTCCGGCGCCGCCGGCTCGACCACCTCGGCCTCGGCCTCCGCCTCGTCCTGGGCATCGGTCCGCAGGGCCTGCGCCGTCTTCGAGCCGTCGCGGTAGATCGCCAGCGCCTTGAGGCCGTGCTTCCAGCCCTCGGTGTAGGCATCGGCGATGTCGCCGACCGTCGCCGTCTGCGGCAGGTTGACGGTCTTCGAGATCGCGCCGGAGAGGAACGGCTGCGCCGCGGCCATCATCTTGATGTGGCCCATGTGCGAGATCGCTCGTTCGCCGACGGCGACGTCGAACACCGGTAGGTGCTCGTCCTTGAGGGCGGGGGCGCCGAGGATCGTGCCCTTGTCGTTGATGTACGCCTCGATCTGGTCGACCTCGCTCGCCGAGTAGCCGAGTGTCTCGAGCGCCATCGGGACGGTGCGGTTGACGATCGTCATCTGCCCGCCGCCGACCAGTTCCTTGAACTTGACCAGCGAGAAGTCGGGCTCGATCCCGGTCGTGTCGCAATCCATCAGGAAGCTGATCGTCCCCGTCGGAGCCAGCACCGTCGCCTGGGCGTTGCGGTAGCCGTGGTCATCGCCGAGCGAGACCGCCTCGTCCCAGCTCCGGCGCGCCGCCGCGACGAGCTCGCCCTTGACGCCTTCGGCATCGAGCTCGTACGAGGCGTCGCGGTGCATCCGCATGACGCCGTTGTGTGCCTCGCGGTTCTTCGGATACTCGTCGTAGGGGCCGACTGCGGCGGCGATCTCGGCTGACTTCCGGTAGCCGCGGCCGGTCATCAGCGCGGTGATCGCGCCGGCGATGTTGCGTCCCTCGTCGGAGTCGTAGGGGACGCCGTCGCTCATCAGCAGCGCGCCGAGGTTGGCGTAGCCGAGGCCGAGCTGGCGGAAGGCGCGCGCGTTGTTGCCGATCTCCTCGGTCGGGTAGCTCGAGGGGCCGACCACGATCTCCTGGGCCAGGAAGACGATGTCGACCGCGTGCTCGAACTCCTCGGTGTCGAACGAGCCGTCGTTGCGCCGGAACTTCATCAGGTTGAGTGAGGCGAGGTTGCAGGCCGAGTTGTCGACGTGCATGTACTCGGAGCACGGGTTCGAGGCGTTGATCCGCCCCGACTCCGGCGACGTGTGCCAGCGGTTGATCGTCGTGTCGTACTGGACGCCCGGATCGGCGCAGCGCCAGGCGGCCTCGGCGATCTGGCCCATGAGGTCGCGGGCCGGAAGCGTCTTCGTCACCTGACCTCCGTTGCGGGCGATCAGGTCCCAGTCGGCGTCCTCGGCGACCGCCTGCATGAACTCGTCGGTGACCCTGACCGAGTTGTTGGCGTTCTGGTACTGGATGGACGTGAAGCCCTCGCCGTCGATCGACATGTCGAAGCCGGCGTCCCGGAGTGCGGCCGCCTTCTTCTCCTCGTCGGCCTTGCACCAGATGAAGTGCTCGATGTCGGGATGGTCGACGTTGAGGACGACCATCTTCGCCGCGCGCCGGGTCTTGCCGCCGGACTTGATCGTGCCGGCCCAGGCGTCGGCACCGCGCATGAAGCTGACCGGGCCGGAAGCGAGGCCGCCCTTGGAGAGGTACTCGACCGAGCCGCGGATGTCGGAGAGGTTGATCCCGGAGCCGGAGCCGCCGCGGAAGATCGTGCCTTCCTTCGTGTTCCAGGCGAGGATCGACTCCATCGTGTCCTCGACCGAGAGGATGAAGCAGGCCGAGCACTGCGGGCGCTCCTCGAAACCGACGTTGAACCACACGGGGCTGTTGAAGGCCGCCTTCTGATGCAGGAGGATGTGGGTGAGCTCGGCTTCGAACGCGTCCGCGTCCTCGTCCGTGGCGAAGTAGTCGCCCGCGCGGCCCCAGCCGGCGATCGTCCCGGCGACGCGGGAGATCATCTGCTTCACCGAGCTCTCGCGCTCCTCGCTGCCGAGCTTGCCGCGGAAGTACTTCTGGGCGACGATGTTGGTCGCGTTCTGCGACCAGGTCTTGGGGAACTCGACCCCTCGCTGCTCGAAGGCCGGGTTTGCCGGATCGCCGATCACCGCATCGCGGAGCTCCCACTCGACCTCATCGAAGGGGTGTACCCCCGTGGTCGTCCAGCGGCGCTCGACGAGCAGCCCGTCGGTGTCCAGATTCGGCCCGTTTGCAGCGATTTCCGGCATCCTCTATCTCCTCTTCTCCTGGCTACGCAAGCTTCTAGGTGGTAACGATGCACTCTGCCCGCCGCCGCGGACGGAACCGGCCGAGGACGTCTCCGCAAAATCCGGGTTCGGCGCGGGAAGGGTGCCGAGGAACTGCAGGTAGGCGCCGTAGTCGAGCTCCCGGAGCCCGTCGACGCAAAGCTCGCCGATGCGATCGGCGGCGAGCTCGCCGCGGGCTGCTGCCACCTCCCCTTCGATCCGTTCGACGAGATCCTCGATCTCGGCGGCCCCGACCTGGCGCTTGTGGGTCGAGCGCAGCAGTGCGGCGCGGAGCTTCGTCCGGTCGAACGGCTGCCGGCCGCCATCGCGCTTGATCACGCCGAGCGGATCGGGGAGCGTGCGCTCGAACGTCGTGAAGCGCCCGCCGCACGAAGGACACTCGCGACGACGGCGGACCGCGGCGCCGTCCTCGGCGCGGCGGCTCTCCAGCACTCTCGTCTCGCCTCCGCAATCCGAACAGTTCACTCCACTAACGATAGCGTGCAACTAAAAGCTAGCGATCCTGAGACACTATATATAGCGTCTAATCAGGAGATTCCTCGCGAGCGCTACGCTTTCTGTGAGGTTCCAGGGGTTGTCACCGCGTGAGCGCATAACCGAAGCACGGGAGTCCGCCGCGGAGCGGATGGCGGACGCGCGCGAAAGCGCCTCCGAGAGGGTCGCGGACGCGCGCTCGGCGATGGCCGACGCTCGCGAATCCGCCGTCGACTCGTTCGCCGATGCGAAGGCCGCCGCTGCCGAGCAGATCGCGAAGGTCAAGCCGCGGTTGCGCGGCGTCTCACACGAGTATGCGTTCTTCGTCTCGCTCGTCCTCGGCGCCGCTCTGATCATCGCCGCCGAGGGCTTCGAGGCCCGACTCGCGGTGGCGATCTACGCCGTCAGCCTCTCGGCGCTCTTCGGCGTCAGCGCGCTCTATCACGTGCATCACTGGGAGCGCCCGAGCGCGCGCAGGTGGATGCGCCGCCTCGACCACACGATGATCTTCTTCCTCATCGCCGGCACGATCACGCCGTTCGCGCTCCTGGTGATGGAGCCGCCGTTCTCAACCGCCGTGCTGATCGCCGTGTGGGCGGGCGCGCTTGCCGGCACGATCGTGGAGCTCGTCTGGACCGAGCACCCGAAGTGGGTCGCCGCGATCGTCTACATCGCGGTCGGCTCGATCGGCGCGATCGGCTTTCCGGCGATCGTCGCCGAGGCCGGGATCGTCGCCGGGATCCTGATCGCGGGCGGCGGCGCGCTCTACGCGACCGGTGCGATCGTCTACGCCGCCCAGCGCCCGAACCCGTCGCCCACCGTCTTCGGGTACCACGAGATCTTCCATGTGCTCGTGATCGCCGCCGCAGCCGCCCACTTCGCGGCGGTCGCGCTCTTCGCCGTCCCGGCCTAGACGCCTACGGCTTCAGGATCGCGCTCGCCTTGCCGCAGAAGCCTGCGCGAGCCTCGCGCCGTCGCTTCGAAACGACGATGTAGGTGCCCGACCCGCGCTTGGCCTTGAAGGAGAAGCGGTCGCCGGTCGTGTCCTGGTGTGCGACCCGGCGGTTGCCGCCGCGGCGCTCACGGAAGAGCTCGACCTCCTGGCGGTACTCGCAGTCTGCGTCGGCGGCGTCGAGCCGGCCGGAGATCGCGCCGTTCGCGTATCGGAGGCCGGCGATGTCTCGGGCGACTCGCGGGCAGCCCCGGGTCTTGCGGGCGCCGAAAGCCTGCGGGCAGCGGTCGCGCCTGTCGACGACGCCGTCGGCGTCGAGGTCAGGAGGCCCACCGCTTCCGCGGAGGCCGGCGAGCGCGAAGCTGCCCGGATCGTTCGCGCGCTCCGGCCCGCAGGTGCCGGCCAGGATCAGCCGTCCGGTCGGGGCGAGCGTCGCGGCACCGAGGCTCTCGGGTTCGCAGCGCAGGTCCACGATCGCCTTGCCTCGATCGGCGAACGCCCGCTCGGGCTGCCCGGCGTCCCCCAGCGCGATCGCAGCGAAGTCGGCGTCCGACCAGGAGCCCTCGCTGCGCCGGATCGCCACCCCGACGGCGACGCCACCCGTGGGGAGCACGACGATGTCCTCGCCGGTGCCGGCGTAGCCCGGGAAGTTGATCCGCGCGAGCCCATCCGTGGAGAAGGAGGCGTCGGGATCGCCGGCGGTCGTGAAGCGGGCGGCGAACGCGCGAGCGCCCGTGGTGCCGCCGACGGCGATCCGGCCCGCGCCGTCGACGGCGATCCCGCCGACCGCGTTCGCGGGCAGCGACGAGACGAGCGATCCGTCCCCGCCGAACGCGTTGTCAGGCGTCCCGTCGGCGAGCAGGCGCGCGAGCGCGACCTTGCCGGCCGAGATACCGCCGATCACAATCGCGCCGTCGGGAGCGAGCGCGATCTCGGCCACCTTCTCGGCGGCGCCGAGGTCGAGGGTGCGGGATCCGTTGCCGGAGAAGCTCGGGTCGAGGCTGCCGTCCGCCAGGTAGCGGGCGACCGTGAAGTCCCTCTCGGAGGGCGGGCCGGACGTCCCACCGACGAGCGTCTTGCCGTCGAAGAGCGCGATCACGCTCGCGGCGCTGGCGTTCGGCGCGTTCGGGACGTCGGCGTCGATCAGCCCGTCGCCCCCGAACGTCGGATCGAAGGCCCCGGCCGCGGTGAAGCGGGCTGCATCGAAGCCAGTGCCGGGGCCGTCGCCCACAACCGTGACCCGTCCGTCCGTCGCGACGGCGAGTGCGGTGCTGTTCGCGTCCGCCCTCGCCCCGCCGAAGCCGAACTCGACGCGCCCGTCTTCGGAGAACGCGCGCTCGGGCCGTCCACCCTGGCCTGTGACGGCGACGCCGATCGGCGCCTGCGGGTTGGCCGTCGTGCCGACGAGGTAGAGGCGGCCACCGGGCCCGGCGGCCACGCCGTCGGCGCTCCCGACGCTGCCCGCGAGGGGCACCCGCGCGATCCCGTGTGAGCCGAAGCCCCGGTCGAGGTCCCCCGGCGCGGCCAGGGCCGCGGCCGCGATCAGCACGGCGACCGAAACCCCCGCGAACACTGCAACTCCCCGCCTGCCTGCGCGCAGCATGCGTCGACGGTAGCAGTGGATGTCACCATCAGCGAGGTGGATCTCGAGCTGCTCGACAGAACCCTCGCCGGCCTCGGCGAGCCCCCGTACCGCTCACGACAGGTGTGGGAGTGGGCGGCGCGCGGGAGCGGGTCCTATGCCGAGATGACGAACCTCTCGCAGGAGCTCCGCACGCAGCTCTCCGAGGCCGTGCCGTTCTCCTCGCTACAGCACGAGCTCACCGCCCACTCCGACGACGGAACGGAGAAGGCGCTCTTTCGCACCGGCGACGGGCGCGCGGTCGAGGCGGTCCTCATGCGCTACCGCGACGGGCGTCGTTCGCTGTGCCTCTCGAGCCAGTCGGGCTGCCCGCTGACCTGCACCTTCTGCGCCACGGGGTCGATGAAGTTCGGCCGCAACCTCACGGCGTCGGAGATCCTCGACCAGGCCCTTCACTTCCGCCGCCACGAGGCCGTCAACCAGACGGTGTTCATGGGGATGGGGGAGCCGATGATGAATCTCGACGCGGTCCTCGGTGCCTGCGAGCGCCTGCCCGAGGTCGGGGTTGCGACCTCGCACACGACGATCTCGACGGTCGGCTGGGTTCCGGGGATCGAGCGCCTTGTGTCCGAGGGCCCGCGCGTCCGCCTCGCGCTCTCGCTGCACGCCCCGAACGACGCACTGCGCTCGGAGCTCATGCCCGTCAACGACCGCCACCCGATCGCCGAGGTGATCGCCGCGTGTCTGCGCTGGCGTGAGGCGCGGGGCAAGCGCGTCTACGTCGAGTACCTGATGCTCGACGGCGTCAACGACCGCCGTGAGCAGGCGCGCGAGCTCGCCCGGGTGCTGACCCCGCACGCGGCGTTCAAGGTCAACCTGATCCCCTACAACCCCACGGGCGGCGAGTACGGCGGCTCGGCCCGCGGGGCGATCGAGGCGTTTCGCGCCGAGCTCGTCGAGCGCGGAGTGCCGGCGACCATCCGTCTCACCCGCGGCCGCGACATCGACGCGGCATGCGGCCAGCTGGCGGCGAAGAGCGCGTGACGTAGAGAGGCGTTGGCGTCAGTTGCGCCGTCGGCGCCGGCGTTCCAGGCGGGCCAGGGGACCGAAGAGGAATGGCTGGAGGGACGGCGGCCCGAAGGCTGGGCTCGTCATGACAGTCGTGTCCCGGTAGCGGTCGGCGAATTCCGCCGCGCGCAGGAGCTTCGCCGGCCCGCGCGGGAGGCCGAAGCGGTTGTAGACCCCGTCCTGCGCCAGCTCGCCCGCCTCGGTGAGGAAGGCTTGGAGGTTCAGCGGCGGGTCGATTTCGGCGGTCATGCGCGCGACGCGCGTGCCGACGTTCACGCACCGGTGGCGGACGCCCGGCGCTGCGACGACCCGGTCGCCGGGGCCGAGGCGGACCTTCTCGCCGTCGACCTTGAACTCGAACTCGCCCTCATGGACCTCGAAGCGCTCCTCGAGCGCGGGGTGGTAGTGCTCCAGCAGCATGCCGCCACCCGGGTCGGCCCAGATCTCGACCTCGAGCGCGTCGCCTTCGCCCGCGAACCGATAGCGGTAGCCGAGGACCGGATCGTCGACCAGTCCCGTCACCGTCGCCGCCGTCTGAGTTGCCGTGCCGTTCGCCATCTGCGTGCCGCCCTTCCAAGGAGTTAAGTGACCGTTCGGAAACTTAACACAACAAGTTACCCTGGGGTCACTAGATGACCGATGTCACGGAACGCCGCCGCCGGCTCCAAAAGCCCGAGCGTCGCCGCCTGATCGAGGAGGCGGCGACGGAGCTCTTCGCCGAGCGCGGATATGGCGCGACGACGCTGGAGGAGATCGCCAAGCGTGCGGGGGTCACGAAGCCGCTCCTCTACCAGCACTTCGCCTCGAAGAAGGCGCTCCACTTCGCTCTCCTCTCCCGTCATCGCGACGAGCTCCTCGGCCAGCTCGCCGAGGGGATGCAGGCGCCCGGCTCGCTGAGCGAGCGGATCGCACGCGTCACCGCCGACTGGTTCGCCTACGTCGAGGAGCATCCCTTCGCCTGGGCGATGCTCTTCCGCGACACCACCGGCGACCCCGAGGTCCAGGCCTTCTACCGCGAGCTGCAGGCATCGGCGCGGGCCGCCAACGTCGCGATCCTGCTCGCCGAGCCCGAGCTGGACCTGAGCCGCGAGCGGGTCGAGCCGACCGCCGAGTTCATCCGCGCCGCGACCACGGGCCTCGCGCTCTGGTGGGCCGACCATCCCGACGTGCCGCGGGAGACGGTGGTCGCGACCGCGGTCCGGATGATCACGGCCGGGATCGCGCCTAGCGGTGCTTGACGCCCTCGCGGGCGAACCCGGCGAGCGTGGGCTCGCCGATGACGACTTCGCCGAGCGCAGCGTCGATCGCCTCCAGCACGTCAGCCGAGAGTTCGACGCCGGATGCGGCGACGTTTGCGTGCACCTGCTCGGGCCGTGAGGCCCCGATGATCACGGAGGCGAGCTCGTCGCGGCGGAGTGCCCAGGCGAGCGCCAGTTGGACCATCGTCAACTCGGCGCCGTCGGCGATCGGCTTCAGCCTCTGGACGGCCTCGAGCACCTCATCGGCCATGTAGCGCTCGATCGCGAAGCTCATCTCATCGCTGGCCGCACGCGAGTCGTCGGGCGGCGTCTCGCCCGGCCGGTACTTCCCGCTGAGCACGCCCTGGGCGAGCGGCGACCAGACGATCTGTGAGATTCCGTGCTCGGCGCAGAGCCCGAAGACCTCCGCCTCCGGCGCCCGCCAGATCATGTTGTACTGCGGCTGGGAGGAGACGAACTTCTCCGCCCCGGCGACCTCGAGCCCGGCACGGATCTGCTCCGGCGTCCACTCCGAGAAGCCGAGGTAGCGGGCCTTGCCCGAGCGAACGACCTCGCTCAGCGCCTCCATCGTCTCCTCGATCGGAGTGTCGGTGTCGAAGCGGTGGCACTGGTAGAGGTCGACGTAGTCGGTCTTGAGGCGGGCGAGGGAGGCGTCGATCTGCTTCGCGATCTGCTCGGCGGAGAGCCCGTTGTCGGTCTCCGACATCGGGAAGTAGACCTTGGTCGCGAGGATGTACGAGTCACGGCGGTAGCCGGAGAGGATCTCGCCCCACGCCTCCTCCGCGGCCCCGACTCCGTAGACGTTGGCGGTGTCGAAGAAGTTGATCCCGGCGTCGAAGGCGGCCTTCGTGCAGGTCTCCGTGTGCTCGCGCTCGATCCCGCCGGAGTAGGTGAGCCAGGAGCCGAGGGAGATCTCGGTGACCTCGAGGTCGGAGTCGCCGAGGCGTCGAAGGTTCATCGCGATCAGCCTAGACGTAGCGAGAGCTAGGCCGCGGTCAACGCGGCGTCGATCGCCCCTGGCTCGAGTACGTGCTCGACGACCATCACCGCGGCGCCGATCACCCCCGCGCGGTCGCCCAGCTGGCTCGGCACCAGGCGCAGGTGGCGGGTCGCGAGCGGCAGCGAGCGCTGGTAGACGACCTCGCGGACCCCGGCGAGGAGCTGCTCGTGAGCCAGCGAGAGGTCGCCGCCGATGATGATCACGGACGGGTTGTGGAGGTTGACGGCGGCCGCGACCACCTCGCCGATCAGCCGGCCGGAATCGCGGACGAGGTTGACGGCGTGGCTCTCGCCGGCACGGGCGAGCTCGACCACCCCGCGTGCATCGGTGGCGTCGAGGCCCGCGGCGCGCAGGCGCCCGGCCATCGCCGCGCCCCCGGCGAGCGCCTCGAGGCAGCCCACGTTGCCGCAGTTGCAGACGATCCCTTCCGCGCCCTCGGCCGCGACCCGGATGTGGCCGATGTCGCCGGCAGCGCCATCGGCGCCGCGATGAATGCGACCGTCGATGATCACCCCGCAGCCGATCCCCGTCCCGACCTTGATCAGGAGCAGTTCGTCGACCTCGCGCCAGTTGGTCCAGTGCTCGCCGACGGCCATGATGTTGACGTCGTTGTCGACCAGGACGGGGACCGGGTAGCGGCCGATGAAGTCGGCAGGGATCGCATAGCGGTCCCAGCCCGGCATGATCGGCGGGTTGCGAGGACGCCCGGTTGCGTGCTCGACCGGGCCCGGGACGCCGATCCCGATCCCGCGTACGTCGGCGGCCTTATGACGGCTCTGCTTGAGCAGCGCGGCGAAGCGGTCCTTGACCCAGCGAAGAACCTCCTCCGGGCCGGCCGCGATCGCGATCTCGCCGGCCTCCTCGGCGAGTACCTGACCGCCGAGATTGGTCACCGCGAGCCGCGAGTGGGTCGCGCCGAGGTCGGCGGCGAGGACGACGCCGGCGTCCTGGTTGAACTCGAACCGCATCGGCGGACGGCCACCGGTCGACTCGCTCTCCCCGGCCGGGCGCAGCAGGTTCCCGGCGAGCAGCTGCTCGAGCCGCTGCGCGACGGTCGACCGGGCGAGGCCCGTGCGGGCGACGAGGTCCGCCCGCGTCGTTCCCTCCCCGCCCCTGATCAGCTGGAGCATCGATCCCGGCCCGAGAGGCGCGGCGATTGGGCCCGACGCCCGTTCGGTAGGCACGCCGGCGAGTGAATCAGTCGAAGATTTGTTTGTCAAGCGGGCAAAATGCCGCGCCACAGGCACGCCATAGGAGCCTTACGCATTCTGGACATCAGTCTTTTGCTTGACAGACCGACAGAAGATGGATACGGTCGCGCCATGGAGGAGAGGGCGCCCGTCGCCGTTGCCGCAGATCCGACGCCGGACCACTCGGCGCGGCTCGGCGCGGGGATCATCGGCACCGGATTCATCGGCCGCGTCCACGCGCGCTCGGCGTTGCTCGCGGGCGCGAAGGTCGCCGCGGTGGCGGCCTCCTCGGACGAGAGCGCCGCGAGTGCCGCCGCCGATCTCGGAGCTGCGAACGCGTTCACCGACGGGGCGGAGCTGATCGCCGCCGACGGCGTGGACGTCGTCCACATCTGCGCACCCAACAACCTTCACCACGAGCTCGCCCTGACGGCCCTCGCCGCGGGCAAGCACGTCGTGGTCGAGAAGCCGGTGGCGCTCGATCGGGCCGAGGCGGAATCCCTCGCCGCGGCCGCGCAGGACGCCGGGGTCGTGGTCACGGTCCCGTTCGCGTACCGCTACTACCCGACGGTCCGCGAGGCGCGCGCACGGGTCCGCTCGGGGTCGCTCGGCGAGCTGCGCCTGCTCCAGGGCGGCTACCTGCAGGACTGGCTGCTCAGCCCCGAGGACGACAACTGGCGCGTCGAGGCGAGCCTCGGCGGCCGCTCGCGCGCCTTCGCGGACATCGGCTCGCATCTGTGCGACCTGCTCGAGTTCGCCTCCGGTCACCGGATCGTGGCACTGTGCGCTCAGACCACGATCGCGCACGCCGAGCGCCGCCGTTCGACGGCCCACTCCTTCGCCCGCGGAGGGAGCGATGCGGGCGAGCCGCGCCCGGTCGAGACCGAGGACATCGCCACGCTGCTGTTCGAAACCGACGGCGGCGCGGCGGGCTCCGCGGTCGTCTCCCAGGTCTCGGCCGGGCGCAAGAACCGACTCTGGTTCGAGTTCTCCGGGCTGGACGGCGCCGTCGCCTTCGAGCAGGAGCGCCCGGAAACGCTCTGGATCGGCACCGGCGCCGGGGCGGAGGTGCTTGCGCGCGACCCGAACACGCTCTCGGCGGAGGCCGGCGCCTACGCGACCCTCCCCGGCGGCCACCCGCAGGGGTTCCACGACCTCTTCGACGCCTTCGTCGCCGAGACCTACGCGCTCATCGGCGGTGCCGCGGCGGCCGACGGTCTGCCGATGCTTGCCGACGGCGTCCGCGCGGTCGCGCTGACGGAGGCCGTGCTCGAGTCCGCGGCCGCCCGGGGCTGGGTCGAGGTCGACGCGTGAAGCTGGGATTCCTCACCGCGTGCATGCCCGAGCGCTCGCTCGAGGAGATCGCCGCCTGGGGCGGCGCGCACGGGTTCGAGACGCTCGAGCTGGCCGCCTGGCCGTCGATCGGCGATCGCCCGTTCACCGCCGCGCACGTCGCCGCCGACGCCTTCGACGATGTCGAGGCCGATCGCGTGCGCGCGGCGCTCGAGGGCAACGGGCTCGAGCTCTCGGCCCTCGCCTACTACGACAACAACCTCCACCCGGATCCGGCCGAGCGCGATGCCGCGCACGCGCACGTCCGCGCCTGCATCGACGCGGCCGCGGCGCTCGGCGGCGTTCCCGTCGGCACGTTCATCGGCCGCGACCCGGGCCGCAGCGTCGCCGAGAACCTGCGTGAGGCCGAGCGGGTCTTCCCTCCGCTCGTCGACTACGCCGGCGAGCGCGGCGTGAAGCTGATGATCGAGAACTGCGTCATGGAGGGATGGCACCCGGACGGCTACCCCGGGAACCTCGCGTACTCGCCCGAGCTCTGGGAGTGGATGTTCGGGCTCGGCCTCTGGCTCAACTTCGACCCCTCGCACCTGCTCTGGCTCGGGATCGACCCCGTCGCGGCACTGCGGCCCTACGTCGACCGCGTCGCCCACGCGCACGCCAAGGATGCGGAGACGTTCGCCGCCGAGCGCAACCGCTACGGCTTCTTCGGCCGCAGCTCGACCCGCGAAGAGGATCCGTGGGACATGGGTTGGTGGCGCTACCGGATCCCGGGGCTTGGCGAGGTCGACTTCCCCCACTACGTCGACGCCCTCTATGAGGGGGGCTTCGACGGCGTGCTCTCGGTCGAGCACGAGGACCCCGTCTGGGGAGGGAGCCCGGAGAAGGTCGAGCAGGGGCTCACGATCGCGCACCGCAACCTGCGCGGGCTGGTGGTCGGCTGATGGCACCGACCCCGGATGCGAAGACGATCCTGGAGGTCCGCGGCCTCGAGAAGGAGTTCCCCGGCGTGAAGGCGCTCTCCGGGGTTGACTTCGACGTGCTCGAGGGCGAGGTCCACTGCCTGCTCGGCCCGAACGGGGCCGGCAAGTCGACCCTGATCAAGTGCGTCTCCGGTGCGCTCGAGCCGACCTCCGGCGAGATTCTGGTCGCAGGAGAGCCGCTGCCCGCGGGCGACCCCGCAGGTTCGCTTCGCCGCGGCGTCGCGACGATCTACCAGGAACTCGACCTGGTCGAGGACCTGACCGTCGCGCAGAGCATCTTCCTGGCGCACGAGCCCCGGCGCGGGCCCTTCCTCGACCTCGAGCGCATGCGCCGCGAGTCGCGGGCGCTGCTCGAGCGCCTCGGCCACGGAGCGATCTCCCCGAGGGCGCGGATCAAGGCCCTGCGACCGGCGGCGCAGCAGGTCGTCTCGATCGCGCGTGCGCTCTCCCATGACGTTCGCCTGCTGGTCATGGACGAGCCCTCGGCGATCCTCGACGAAGGCGAGATCGAGACCCTGTTCGGAGTCGTCCGCCGGCTCACCGACGAGGGCGTCGGGGTCGTCTACATCTCCCACCGCCTCGACGAGATCCGCAGGATCGGCGACCGCGTCACGGTGCTGACCGACGGCCGTACGGCGGCCACCGGCCTGCCCGCGACGACCCCAACCGGTGATCTCGTCGAGTTGATGGTGGGCCGCAAGGTCGAGCAGCTTTACCCCGACCGCCCGGCGGGCGACGGCGATGTCGTCCTGCTCGACGTGCACGGCATCCGGAGCCTGCCCGAGGTCCGTGACGCCTCCTTCCGCGTCCACGCCGGGGAGGTGCTCGGGATCGGCGGGCTGGTCGGCTCGGGACGCTCCGAGCTCCTGCGCGCCATCTACGGCGTCGACCCCCGCGATCAGGGCGAGGTCCAAGTCGAGGGCAAGCGCCTGCCGCCCAACCGCCCCGACAAGGCGATCGCCGCCGGGCTGGGGCTCGCCCCGGAGGACCGCAAGTCGCAGGGCCTCCTGCTCGAGTGGAGCCTGACCAAGAACGTCAGCCTCGCCGACCTCGGCCGCTTCACGCACGGGATCCTCAACGTGCGCGAGGAGCGTGCGGCCGCCGAGGAGCAGCTGCGGTCCCTGGGCACCGTGCCCGCCAACCCCGACCGCGCCGCGGGTGAGCTCTCCGGCGGCAACCAGCAGAAGGTCGTCCTCGCGCGCTGGCTGCTCCGCCACTGCCGCGTGCTGCTGCTCGACGAGCCCACGCGCGGCGTCGACGTTGCCACGAAGGCGGAGCTCTACCGCGTGATCGCCAACCTCGCCGAGAACGGTGTCGGCGTCGTGGTCGTCTCCTCGGAGCTCGGCGAGCTGGTCGGGATCGCAAGCCGGATCCTGGTCATGCGAGAGGGCGAGATCGTCGCCGAGGTCGAGGGCGCGAAGGCGACGGAGCGCGAGCTCCTGCGCCACGCGGTCGCCCCGACGGAAACCCCGGACCTGGTCGAGGAGGTTCTGTGAGGGCGGAGCGAAGCGAAGCCGAGGCCGGCCGAGGCCGCAGGCCGCTGTCAGGGAGCAGCCGGTCGCCGAGGTCGCATGGTACGGCCCCGTCTGCGCGCGCTCGACTTCCAGGAGTACGCGCTCTTCTTCGTCGTCGTCGGGCTGATCGTCGCCGGCGCGATCCTCGAACCGGGCTTTGCCGGCTGGGACAACATGAAGACCGTCCTCACGCAGGCGAGCGTGATCGGGGTGCTCGCGATCGGGATGACCTTCGTGATCGCGACCGCGGGGATCGACCTCTCGGTCGGCTCGATGGTCGCCGCGGCGGGGGTCGCCGGCGGCGTCCTCGTGGAGCCCGGCACCAGCAGCCTCCTCTTCTTCGCCGGCGCGATCGGGTTCGCGATGCTGCTCGGGACGATCAACGCGAGCGCGATCGCCTTCGGACGGGTCGTCCCCTTCATCGCGACGCTCGCGATGTTCTCGATCGGCAAGGGGCTCGCGCTGCTGCTCAACGACAAGCTGCCGGTCAACCTGCAGAACCTCAACGGCGGCAACTTCGCCGATGCGGATCCGTTCAGCCTGCGCTGGTTCGGCACCGGCGAGATCTTCGGCATCCCGGTCTCGGTCTTCGTCTTCGTCGGGATCACGATCGCCGGCTGGATGCTGCTCAACCGCACCAGCTACGGCCGCTATGTGGTCGCCGTCGGCGGCAACCGCGAGGCGGCGCGGATCGCCGGCGTTCCGGTTCGCAAGATCATCTTCAGCGTCTACGTCCTCTCGGGGCTGCTCGCCGGGATCGCGACGATCCTGCTCTGCGCCCGGCTCGGCAGCGCCTCGCCGGTGAGCGGCAACCTCTACGAGCTCGACGCGATCGGGGCGGTCGTCATCGGCGGCACCAGCCTGGCCGGTGGCCGAGCGACGATCGTCGGCACGTTCCTCGGCGTCCTGACCTTCGCGCTGATCTTCAACTTGATGACGCAGATGAACCTTTCGACCGAGGTCCAGCAGGTGACCAAGGGAGCGATCGTCCTCGGTGCCGTGCTGTTGCAGCGGCCGGAGGCACGACTTTGACCAACCGGAATCGTCCAACTAGAGGAGGAGAGGTACATGTCGCCTAAGCGACTACTCATCACGATCGGCGCCGCGGCGCTGCTCGCGCTCGCGCTCACCGCCTGCGGCGGCGGTGAGGAAACCACCACGGTGACCGAGGCTGCCACAGGCACCGAAGCCGCCGGCACCGAGATCCGGCTCCGGCGAAACGGTTCGGATCGTCGCCAGCGTGCCGCCCACGGACCACGGCTGGCTCGGCGCGATCTCGAAGAACGCCCAGGCCGCAGCCGACCAGTACGACGACGTCGAGTTCGAGCTGCTCGAGGCGGCCGACGCCGACTCGCAGGCGCAGCAGATCGAGCAGGTCATCGGGGAAGATCCCGACGCGCTCGTCGTGCTGCCCCAGGACGGAGAGGCTCTGACCCCCGTCGCCCAGGAGGCCGAGGAGGCCGGGATTCCGGTGATCAACGTCGATCGCCTGTTCACCGAGCCCGACGCGGCGACGGCGACGATCCTCGGCGACAACTACCAGATCGGTGTGCTCGCGGCCGAGTACATCACGGAGGAGCTCAACTGCGAGGGCAACGTCGTCGAGATCCAGGGCCTCGCCGGGATCTCGGTCACGAACGACCGGACGAAGGGATTCACCGACGAACGGTCGACAAGCTCTGCCCCGACGGCGGGATCGAGATCGTCGCATCGCAGCCGGGTGACTTCAATCCCGACACGGGCCTCGAGGTGATGGAGAACGATCCTCAACGCCGAGGACCAGATCGATGCCGTCTACACCCATGACGACGACATGGCCCAGGGCGTCGTCGCGGCGATCCAGAACGCCGGTCGCGAGGACGAGATGTTCCTCACCGGCGTCGGTGGCTCGCAGGCGGCGATGGACCAGATCGAGGCGGGTGGCCTTTACCGGGCGACCTTCCTCTACAACCCGAACATGGCCGCATCCGCGGTCAACATGGCGCGCCTGATCGCGCTCGGGGAGGGCTTCCCGGAGCTCGTCCCGCCGGAGGTGCCGCGCCAGCTCATCGTCCCGGCCGCGGTCGTGACGCAGGAGAACGTCGAGGACTACAAGGAGTACGCGTTCAACTAGGCGGCGGTTGCAATACCGCTCCTCTCGCCGACTCCCCGCCGGGCGCGCGCAGCGCTCGGCGGGGCTACGTCGGCGGCGCGTGCAGGCCCTCGGCGGCCAGCGCTTCGTCCCAGGTCCAGTAGAGGTCCTGGCGGGCGATCCGCCCCCGGGGTGACATTCGATAAACGGAGCCGATCTGCTGGTCGGTGCGAGCCCCGCTTGTGGCGCCGCTTCCGGCGATGATCCCCTGGACCAGCACGCGCTCGCCGAGGTCGAGGAACCGCTTGGGCGCCCAGCGGAGGTCGGGGAACGTTTCGAGCGTGTCCTCCATCAGCTTCAACCAGCCGCCGTAGCCGTGATAGTCCGAGAGGCCGAGTGTGGACCACTCCCCTTTCGCGTGAATCTCGCAGTCGGGCTCGTAAACGAACGGAACGAACCAATAGTCCCTGCGGTTGATGGCCGCGAATGAGCGTCCGAACGCCTCCCCGAGAATCCGCCTGCGGGTGCGCGACGAGGAGGGCCGGCCGGCCACCAAGGCGGTCAGACGGCCGATCAGGAAGGGCGAGCGCGCCAGCGTCCGTTCGAGCCGCGGCCTCTCGGTGCCGGCCGCCCGAGTGGGGATCTCGACCGACCTAACCATCACGGCCCCCCCGATCCTCGCCTCAGCCCGGCAGGCTCGCGGTGTGCGGTTCCTTGGCCGCCTCGATCAGCGCGCGCACGTCGTCGGCGCGGCCGTCGCGCAGGAGCTCGACCGGATCGGGGTCGCCGTTGACGATGCCCTCGAAGAACTCCTTGCGGTCCTGGTAGGTCGGCAGGGTCGCCTTCGCCCACCCGCGGGCCTCGTTGAGGAGCAGGGCGAGGTCGGCGTAGGGCTCGCCGAAGTTCTCGGCGATCTCGCGCTTGATCCGCTTCGCCAGCGCCGGCGATGCGCCCGCGGTCGAGATCGCGATCGCGAGCGGACCGGTGCGCAGGATCGCCGGCAGGATGAAGTTGCAGAGCGAGGGAACGTCGACGACGTTGACGAGCATCGCCCGACGCTCGGCCCCCTCATACACGGAGATGTTGACGTCGGTGTCGTTGGTCGCCGCGATCGCGATGAAGCGGCGCTCGAGGTCGGCGTCGGCGAACGGGCGCCGCTCCCAGGTGATCGAGCCCTCCGAGGCGAGCGACTCGATCTCGGCGTTGGTCGCCTCCGGGGCGATCACGGTGACCTTGCCGCCGCAGGCGAGCAGGCCCTCGACCTTCTCGAGCGCGATGTCGCCGCCGCCGACGACGAGGCAACTGCGCCCCTCGAGCCGCAGGCAGGCGATGTAGAACGGCGTATCGAGCATCCCCCGCATGCAGGTCTGGTCGCAGATGCCGCGCCGGTACTGGCAGACGCACTCCTTGCCGGGATAAGACTGGGCGGGCATTGGAGAAAGCGTAACGTGGGCGCTGTGAGCGGGATCGGGCGCGAGGTCAGCTGTACCGGTTCGTTCGAGATCCCGCTCGAGCCCGGGCGAGCGATCTCGCTGTTCACCCCGGAGGGCGAGCGCAGGTGGGTGGACGGCTGGGATCCCCGCTATCCGGTCGCTGGCGCCGACGACAACGAGCCCGGGACGGTGTTCCTCACCCCGCGCCCCGATGGCGAGGTCGTCTGGGTCGTGACCGCGGCCTCGGAGCACTCGCGCGCCTACGCCCGCTTCGACCCGCGCGGGCTGGCGGCGACCATCGAGGTCGGCTGCGAGGCCGCCGGCGATCGCGGGACCCGTGTCGAGGTCAGATACCGGCAGACGGCGCTCGATCCGCGTCTCGCCTCCGAGCTCGAGCAGTTCGAGCGCGGCTACGACGCCTATATGAGTGAGTGGCGAGCCGCGATCGAGGCGATGATCGCACGCGGCGACCTCGGCTAGGCGTGGCTCACACGGTCGCCGTTTACATGCGGATTCGCGCGCCTTAAGTGCGCGCCACAGGCCGAACGTCCCAAACACCCCGCCATACGGGGGCAAACGGGACGTTCGGTTCGCGGGCCTCGACCCGGTGAGGAGCTAAGGCTGGGCCGCGAGCAGGTCCGGGAGCTCGGCCATCGAACCGAACGGCCGCGCCCCGGCGGCGCCCACGGTCTCCGCGTCGAGGTGTCCGCAGTAGCCGAAGACGCTCATCCCGGCCGCGACCCCCGCCTCGATCCCCACCCGCGAGTCCTCGATCACGGCACAACGCCCCGGGTCGTGGCCGGTCTCTTGGGCCGCGTGCAGGAACAGGTCCGGCGCCGGCTTGCCGTGCTCGACCTCGTGCGCGGAGAAGATCCGACCCTCGAACAGCTCGAGCAGTCCGGTGAGCCCGAGGACGAAGCGGATCCGCTCGTCGGTCCCGCTCGAGGCGACACAGCGCTCGAGCGGGATCCGCGCGATCGCGTCGGCGATCCCGGCCACCGGTTCGAGCTCGCGTTCGAACGACTCGTCCCGGCGGGCCCGGTAGTCATCGCCGAAGCTCGGGGGCAGTGGACGGCCGAGGCGCTCCTCGATCATCGCCAGCGAGTCCTCCCAGCGACGGCCCATGAAGACGCGCATGCACTCCTCGGTCGTGATCGGCAATCCGGCCCCGCTGATCGCCTCCGCCATCACCCGGTTGGCGGTCGGCTCGGAGTCGACGAGCACGCCGTCGCAGTCAAATATCACCAGCTCGAACAGGCGCCGAGCATAGGCTCGAGCAGATTCGCGCCCCCTTCGGGGGCGGCACCCAGGCGTGCAGGAGGCGTTCTGGCCTACTGCTACTCTCGCGCCCCGATGCGGCTGATCATCACCGAGAAGAACAACTCCGCGAAGAAAATCGCCGACATCCTCAGCGGTGGGGAGGCGAAGGCGGACGCTACCTACAAGGTCCCGTTCTATACATGGACGGACTCCGAGGGCGAGCAGATGACCGTTGGCCTCAAGGGTCACGTGATGGGCGTCGCCTTCCCGGAGGGCTACTCGAACTGGCAGGAGACAGACCTGCACGAGCTGATCGATGCCGAGCTCGTCCCCGAGCCGACCGACAAGAACGTGGTCAAGGCGATCCGCAAGCTCGCCAAGGGCGCCGACGACATCATCCTCGCCACCGACTTCGACCGCGAGGGCGAGCTGATCGGGCTCGAGGCGCTGCGCGAGGCCGTGGCCGTGCGCCCCGAGGTCGCAGCGGCCGAGCTCGAGGCGCGGCCGCCGATCAAACGCGCCCGCTACTCGGCCCTGACCAAGGACGAGATCGAGCGCGCCTTCGGCAGCCTCGACGAGCTCGACTACGACCTCGCCTACGCCGGCGCCGCCCGCCAGGACATCGACCTGATCTGGGGCGCGACCCTGACCCGCGCGGTCTCGCTCGCGAGTCGCCGCTTCGGCTGCCAACTTCCTCTCCGTCGGCCGCGTCCAGAGCCCGACGCTGGCGCTGATCGTCGAGCGCGAGCTCGAGCGCCGCGCGCACGTGCCGAAGCCCTTCTGGGAGCTGTTCGCGAAGTTCGAGCACCCCGACGGCAGCTTCGAGACCCACCACGCGACCGACAAGTTCTGGGAGAAGGCGGAGGCCGACGCTGCGCTCGCCGGGACCTCGAGCCCCGGGGTCGTCAAGGCGGTGACGGCGAAGAAGAACACGCGCAGGCCGCCGACGCCCCTCAACACCACCGCCTTCACCACCGACGCGTCGAGCAGGCTCGGAATCACCCCGGCGGCGGCGATGAGGATCGCCGAGGACCTCTACATGGACGGGTTCATCTCCTATCCGCGAACCGACAACACGGTCTACCCGAAGTCGCTCAACACCAAGGAGCTCGTCCAGCTCGCTGGTCCGGATCCCGGAGTTCTCGGCAGCGAAGGGCCTGCTCGACGGGCCGCTGAACGCGACCCGGGGCAAGAAGGAGACCACGGACCACCCGCCGATCTACCCGACCCAGGCGGTCTACCCCGGCGCTCTCGAGGGTCCGAAGCGCCGCGTGTACGAGCTCGTCGTGCGCCGCTTCCTCGCCACCTTCTCGCCGCCGATGATCACCGAGTCGACCCGCGCCGACATCGAGGCGGGCTCGGAGATGTACTTCGTCCGCGGCTCCGTCGTCGTCGACCCCGGCTACGCCGCCATCTACACCTACGCCCGCTCCTCCGATGAGGAGATCCCGAAGCTCGAGGAGGGCCAGGAGCTGCCGCTCGACGGCGAGCCGTGGATGGTCGACAAGGAGACCCAGCCGCCGTCGCGGATCAGCCAGGGCAAGCTCATCGAGCTGATGGAGGATCGCGGCCTCGGCACCAAGGCGACCCGCGCCGACATCATCCAGAAGCTCTACGACCGCGGCTACGTCTTCTCCAACCCGCCCGAGCCCTCGGAGACGGGGATCGCCATGTACAAGGCCTTCCACGAGTACGTCCCGCGCATGGCGACCCCGGAGATGACCGCCGAGCTCGAGGCGGACATGGACAAGATCGCCGCCGGTGAGACGACCAAGGACGAGGTCGTCGGCATCAGCCGCGAGATGCTCCACACGACGACGACCGAGCTCGAGTTAAAGAAGGAAGACTTCGCCAAGCAGATCTGGGCGGGGATGGACGAGGACAAGTTCCTCGGCCCCTGCAAGGTCTGCGAGGAGGCCGGGCGCAAGCGCTCCAACGGCGAGCCGAACCGGCTGCGGATCATCGACCTCAAGGGCGGCAAGCGGATGTACGGCTGCGAGGGCTGGAACCGCGACGACCCCGAGCACGCGGACTCGTGCCGCGTCAGCGGGCCGCTGCCCGGCCGCTTCTTCGAGCTCTGGCGGCTCGAGGAGGTCTGCTCGATCTGTGGCGAGCGGCCCCGGCTGACGGTCAAGAAGCGCGGCCCTGGGCGACCCTGGAAGCTCTGCCTCAACGACGACTGCCCGACGATGGTCGAGATGCGCGAGAAGCGCGCCGAGCAGCAGGCCGCGCGTGAAGCTCGCGACGCTGCGAAGGCGGCGAAGGAGAACGGCACCGCGCCCGACGAGGCGGCCGAGGAGACAGAGCCCGTGCCGGCGAAGGCCGGTGCGTCCGGCCGCTCGCGGAGGCCGAAGAAGCCGGCTCCGACGACGGCCCGGACCAAGCGCGCGGGTTCGTCCAAGCGCTGACCCGGTAGCTGCCGTGTTCATCACGCTCGAGGGGATCGATCGAGCCGGGAAGACGACGCAGTCGGGGCGGCTGGCCGCGGCGCTTGGGAAGGGGACGCTGCTCCTGCGTGAGCCGGGCGGCACCGCCGCCGGTGAGCGGATCCGGGAGCTGATCAAGGACCCCGGGCTCGAGCTCGCCGCCGCGACCGAGCTGATGCTGTTCAACGCCGCCCGGGCGCAACTCCTCGAGGAGGTCGTCCGCCCGGCTCTTGAAGCCGGCCTGACCGTCGTCTGCGACCGCTTCATCGACTCCACCGTCGCCTACCAGGGCGCGGCGCGCGGTCTCGGGGTCGAGCGGGTCGAGCGGCTGACGCGGTTGGTCGTCGGCGATCTGGTCCCCGACCTCACCCTGCTCCTGCGGATCGATCCCGCGCGTGCCTTCTACCGCCAGACGGAGATCGACGACCGCTTCGAGTCGGCGGGCGCCGACTTCCAGGCCGCCGTCGCGCGCGCCTACGATGAACTGGCAGAGCGCAATCCCGAGCGGATCGTCGTCATCGACGCCGAGGGCAACCCCGACGGCGTGCACGAGCGAATCATCGAGATCGTCAACAGCCGCGCACCGAACGACTAAGACCTTGTCCATCACCACCGCGACCGAGAACCAGCCCGCCGCCCGCATCGCTTTGGACGCGGCGGTCCGCGCGCCGTCGCACGCGTACCTGCTCGCCGGCCCCCCGGGCTCGGGGAAGCGGGAGGCGGCTCGCGCGCTCGTCGCCGAGCTGCTCGCCGAGGGAGCGCCCGACCCGGAGGAGGCGCGGCGCCGCGCGCTCGCCGATCCGTCCCCCCACCCCGACCTCGTCTGGCTGCGCCCTCCGGGCGCCCAGCACCTGGTGGAGGTCGTGCGCGAGCGGGTCATCGGCGCCGCCGCGTACCGGCCGTTCGAGGGCGAGCGCCGCGCCTTCGTGATCGAGGCCGCCGACGCGATGGCGGAGGAGAGCCAGAACGCCCTGTTGAAGACGCTCGAGGAGCCGGCGAGCTTCGCCCACATCATCCTCATCAGCGACGAGCCCGAGGCTCTGCTCGAGACCGTGCGCTCCCGTTGTGTCGCGGTCCGCTTCGACCGGCTCTCCGCCCAGGCGGTGGAGGCGGCGCTTGGGGAGGCGGGAACCGCGGAGGAACGATGCGCCGCCGCCCGGCTCGCGAGCGGCGACGTCGAGCGGGCTCGCTTCCTGCTCGGCGCGGAAGGGACGGCCCTGCGAGCCGCCGCCGAGGGCCTCGTGGTGGCGGCGCGAGCCGGTGCGCTCGCCGAGGCACCCTGGAAGGCACTGACGGAGGCCGCCGACGCCGCCGGTGACGCGGCGGGTCGCGAGATCGCAGCGCGGGCTGCCGAGGCCGAGGAGGAGAACCCGGAGCGCGGCGCGCAGGCGAGCCGGCGCCGCGTGCGCGAGGCGGAGGAGGCGGGGAAACGCGGTGCGCGGGCGGCCCGCACGCGGACGCTCGACCTCGGACTCGCGCTCGTCGCATCGTGGCTTCGCGACATCGCCGCGGTCGCGGACGGCGCCGCCGACCTGATCCTGAACTCCGACCGCCGCGAACAGCTGGCCGATGCCGCCGCGGGCGTCGACGCCCGCCGCGCCCGCCGCGGGGGTGAGCTGACGATGGACACGCGCCGGCGCCTGACCGTGAACGTCAATGAGACGCTGGCGCTGGAAGCGCTGACGTTTCGTTTGGAGTTCCTGTTGAACCGCCGCTGACCCCGTCCGACGCCTGACCCGGCCGCCCCGGAGGGCGAAGCCCGAGGAGGCGGGGCGGAACGTTCGGTATTCCGGGGATGGCCGGGTCAGCCGTGGCTAGGGGTCTGCAAGGGACGCGATACTTCCCTTCGTGCCGGAGTCGAGCTACAAGTCGGTTAGACGACGCCTCTTCGGCGTGCGGCTCTATCTGGCCTTCGCCTTCGCCTCTGTCGCGATCATCACCGCGGCCCTCGCCTATCTGATCGTCGGTGATACCGGTGAGCAGGCGGCCGACACCCAGCTGACCGAGCTCGCGGTCGGGCGCACGGTCGGGCTCGCCGACGCGATCGGCCGCCGCCCGCCGAAGCAGACCGCCGCGACCTTGGCCGGCTCGACCGAGGACGGCTACGTTGCGTGGGTCTTCGATGAGGAGGGGGCTCTGGTCAGTCCGCGCGTCGCCGAGGCGATCGAGCTGTTCGAGGTTCCGAACGCGAGGAGCGCGGCCAGCGCGGCCCTGCGCGGCAGCCGCTACGTCGACGAGCGCTCCGGCGGCGTCACCGTCGTCGGCATCCCGATCTTCCGCGACGGCGTGATCGCCGGCGCGATCATCGCCCGTTCGGTGCCGGCGCCCGAGGTGACCGCGGCGATCGAGGAGGGACGCGGTGACCGGCTCGCCGGGGTCGCGATCGCGGTCTCGGTGGCGCTTCTGCGTGAGCTTTTTGATCGCGAGCGCGATCACCTCCCGGGTCAAGCGCCTCGCCGAGAGCGCCGCGCGGATCTCGGAAGGGGGGCTCGACGAGCCGCTCGAGGGCACCGGCGGGCGCGACGAGATCACCGACCTCGGCCGCGCACTCGAGCGCATGCGCGGCGCACTGCGCGAGACGTTCGGCGCCCTGCGCGAGGAGCGCGACCGCCTCTCGGCGATCTTCGAGGCGCTCACCGACTCGGTCATGGTGGTCCGGCCGGACGGCGACGTGCGCTACTCGAACGCCGCGGCGCACGACCTGATCGGCGAGGACGGCAAGGCGATCGAGCCGCTCGTCCCCTGGCTGAGACGCGCCGCGCGGCGGACCGTTGTCGAGAACGACGCCCTCCGCGTCGGCGAGCGCGTCTACTCGTTGAACGCTCGCTACCTGCCCGCCGAGGACGCGGTCCTCGCCGTCGTTCGCGACCGCACCGAGGAGCTCCGCCGGGAGGTCGCCGAGCGCGAGTTCGTCTCCAACGCCGCCCACGAGCTCCGCAACCCCATCGCGGGGATCTCGGGTTCGATCGAGGTGCTTCGCGCCGGCGCCAAGGATGATCCCGTCGCAAGGGACCACTTCCTCGGCCGGCTGGCCGAGGGTGCCGAACGGATCAGCCGCCTGACCGAGTCGCTCCTCACCCTCGCCCGGATGGAGGCGGTGGGCGAGGGCGGCAGCGAGGCGCTCGACGTCGGCATCGTCGTCGAGGAGGCGACGGAGGCGGTTGCCGCGCCCGAGGGGATCGAGGTCGTCGTCGAGGTCGGACCGGACCTCGCCGCCCAGGGAGACCGGGTGCTCTTGCGCCAGGTCCTGATCGGGCTGCTGACGAACGCGTTCAAGAACACCGAGGCGCCCGGGCGGGTGACGATCTCCGCCGTGGGGGACAAGGGCGACGAGGTGCGGATCGCGGTCACCGACACGGGAACGGGAATTGCGGCCGAGGAGGTGAGCAGGATCTTCGAGCGCTTCTACCGCGGCTCCGGCTCGCTCGAGCAGGAGGGGTTCGGCCTCGGCCTCTCGATCGCGCGCCGAATGGTCGACGTGATGGGCGGCGAGATCGGCGTCGAGTCGGTGGTCGGCGAGGGCAGCACCTTCTGGGTCCGGCTCCGAGCGGCCAAGCCCGCGGCCACCCCGGTAGCGTGAGTGGAACCAATCCCGCCGGCTGCTCGGCTTCGCCTCCGCTGCCGTCGGGGTTTGAGACTCTCGAATAGATGAATCGAATTCTTGTTGCAGACGACGAGCCCTCGGTGCGCGAGGCAGTGGGATACGCGCTCACCCAGGAGGGCTTCGAGGTCACGGTCGCCGTCGACGGCGAGGACGCCGACGGCAAGCTCGGCGAGACGAACCGGCCCGACTACGACCTCCTCATCCTCGACATCATGATGCCGGGGCGCAGCGGCCTCGACATCTGCCGTGACGTGCGCTCTCGCAGCCCGGTGCCGATCATCCTCCTGACCGCGAAGGACGCCGAGGTGGACAAGGTCGTCGGGCTCGAGGTCGGCGCCGACGACTACGTGACCAAGCCGTTCTCGGTCCGCGAGCTGATCGGCCGCGTCCGCGCGCAGCTCCGCCGGCGCGAGCTAGACCGCTCGAGCTCGGTCAGCGAGTCGAAGAGGATCGAGGCGGGCTCGGTGTGGATCGACCTCGCTCGCCACCTGGTCTCGATCCGCGGAGAGCCGGTCAACCTGACCCGCTCGGAGTTCCAGGTCCTGAGGCTGCTCGCCGAGCGCCCTGGCCAGGTCTTCAGCCGGCTCGAGATCATGGAGGAGCTCTGGCAATCCGAGTTCTCCGGCGACGTCCGCGCATGCGACGTCCACATCTCGAATCTCCGCCAGAAGGTCGAGCTCGACCCCCAGGACCCGAAGCTGGTGCTCACCGTGCGGGGCATCGGCTACAAGCTCGCCGAGGACTGAGCGGCGCCCGCCACGAGGCGGTGCTCAATGGGTTGCATCCGGTGAGATTCGAGATAGGGTCGTCGTGACCGTCGTTTCTAAAGAGCGGTGTCTAGGGAGGCCAAGATGGGTGTCAACCGGCCAGCTGACTCACGGGTCCGCAGAGCTCTGCCACTGCTGTTCGCCCTGGCGGCCCTTGCGGTTCCCGCGACCGCCGGCGCCCAGGGCTCCTACGTCTCCGAGCCAGTCGAACCCGGCGTCTTCAACGGAGATCTCTCAGAGCTTCCAGGCGATCGTCAGGTCCCCACCGCGCATCCCGAGGGCCGGCTCCCCGACGGGCTGACGACGGCGCCCGACCCAACGCAACTCGAGGACGACTCGGGCTCGGCGGGAACACCGGGCGACCGCGCGCCGGCGAGTCTCACCGGTCCCCTTGCTGGGTTCGACGGGATCCGGATGGTTGCCGGTGCTCCGCCCGATCCGACCGGCGAGATCGGCCCGGGCCATTTCGTCTCGGCGATGAACACCCAGTTCCGCATCTTCGACCGAGCCGGTACGCCACTGACCGCGGCGCTCAACATCAACACCCTCTTCTCGAGCCTGGGGCCGGCAGACATCTGCCGGACCAGGAACGACGGCGACCCGATCGTCATGTACGACCAGGTCCACGACCGCTGGATCATCGCCCAGTTCGCCGTTCCTAACCCACCGTGGGCGATGTGCATTGCCGTGTCGCAGACTTCGGATCCTGTGGCTGGCGGATGGTTCGCCTACCAATACAACATGTCCGACTTCCCCGACTACGAGAAGTTCGGGATCTGGCACGACGGGCTCTACATGAGCACGTTCGAAGGCGCCAATAACGGGGTCTTCATCTTCGAGTACGAGAACATGCTCGCCGGAACGCCGGGCGCGTTCTTCAAGGCCCTCGTTCCCTCGTCGACTCAGGTACGTGGCAGCCGACTGCTTCCCGCCGACCTCGATGGGACAACCCTGCCGCCGGCGAGCGAAGGAAACATCTTCTTCCAGACCATCGACGCTGACGTCACACCCGGGGTGGGCGATGTTGACCGGATCGAGGCCTTCGAAGTCAAGCGCGGTGCGCCGCTGGCGACATCGACCGTCACCCCGCTGCCGATCCTGCCGACGGCGCCGTTCGACAACTCGATGTGTTACGACACGACCGCCCTGCCGCACCGAAATTGCATCCCACAGCTGGGTGGAGCACCGTTGGACCCGCTCTCGCACCGGCCGATGTGGCGGGCTTCCTACCGCAACTTCGGCACCCACGAGGCCGTCGTCTTCAACCAGACAGTCGACGCCACCGGAACCAATCAGGCGGGCATACGCTGGTACGAGCTCCGCCGGGTGGGCACGGGGCCTTGGACGATCTTTCAGCAGGGCACATTCAGCCCTGACGCGACCCACCGCTGGATGGGCAGCATGGCTCTCAACCGCCTCGGAGAGATCGGCCTCGGCTACACGGCGTCGTCCTCGGCAATCTTCCCCGGGCTGCGCTACACAGGCCGAACGCCGGACGACGCGGCCGGCGAGATGGCTGCGGAGCAGGTGATGCGGACCGGGAGCGAGGCACACGCGGGCCCCGGCAACCGCTGGGGGGACTACTCGCAGATGTCAATCGACCCCCTCGACGATTGCACCATGTGGTACATCGGCGAGTACGGTGATCGACGCTCCGGTATCGGCGCCTTCCAGGTGAGTGACTGCGTCCCCGAGACATCGATCTCGGGCCCGTCGAGCGATCCGACCAACGACAGCACGCCGGCCTTCTCCCTGGCGGCCGACGAGGTCGGCGCGACCTTCGAGTGCAGCGTCGACTCCGCCGCCTTCACGCCCTGCGCTGCCTCGTTTGCGCCATCGGTGCCGGAAGGCGCCCACACGCTTCAGGCGCGGGCGGTGGACGTCAAGGGCGGAGTCGACCCGACGCCGGCCGCGCGTACGTTCACGGTCGACACGACGGGGCCGAAGGCGAGCATCAAGGGCAAGGCTCCGCTCAACGGCAAAGTCGTGACCTTGACGCTCAAGTGCAAGCCGGGCCAGGGGGAGCCGTGCAAGGGCAAGATGAAGCTCAAGGGGGCGAAGAAGAAGAAGAGCTTCTCGGTCGGCTCGGGGAAGAAGGGGAAGATCAAGATGAAGGCCAAGGGTGGCCTCTCCCCGGGCCAGCGGTTGAAGGCGAAGGCGACGATGACCGACAACGCCGGCAACACCGGTAAGGCGAAGAAGAAGGTCAAGCTCAAGTAGGCAGCCGCTGACCCCGGCGCGGCGCCTACAATCGGACGCCGCGCCGGCGTAGCTCAGTTGGTAGAGCACTTCACTCGTAATGAAGGGGTCAGCGGTTCGAATCCGCTCGCCGGCTTTCAGTGCAAGCACGGATGCGTGGCTTCCGGGGCTGGATAGGGTCGCGGTTCACTCGAGAGCAGCGATCCGAAGGGGGGCCGAACGATGTCCGTGAAGCGACGCCGAATTCCGAGCCATACGACCGTGGCCGCGTACCTAGCACTGCCCGCTCATCTACAACAAGGGCATCACCAGCGTTCGCCGGGTAATGACCCTCAATGGCACTCCGAGCTACTGCATCAAGGCCGGGTCGCTGACCGGCCCCATGGTGGGCGGCATCATGACCCGGGTCGCAATCGAGGGGAATCCGCAGGTCGTCAACAGTCCCGCGATCGTGATGGCCAACGCCTTCCCCACCGGCAACGCCTGCAACCCGGGCGAGTTCAACCTGGTGACCAAGAAGAGCGTGGGCTCGGGCTGGGCCGTCGGCGAAGACCTTGGCTTCTGGGTCCAGTTCTACGGCTGACGCATGCCGCGCTCAGCCGCGCGCGTCGCGCTCGAGCGTTTCCGCGTCCGGGACCTCCTCGAGCACGCCGAGGAGCTCGCCCACCCGGCAGACGAGCAGCTTCTCCTCGTCGACCTCGACCCAGGCGCCGGCCGAGGCGGGGAAGACGATGTGGTCGCCGGGCGTCACCGGCATCCGCACTCCGGCGCCCTCCCACCAGTCGAGCCCGGGACCGACGGCGAGCACGATTCCGTGCTGTGGCGGCGGTTCGTCCGTGCCCGCCGGCACGACGAGTCCGGAGCGGCGGATCCGGTCCGGCTCGAGCTCCTTGATGATCACGCGGTCGAAGATCGGGCGCAGGATGTGCTTCATCAAACGTAAGTCTAAGTAGCTTCCCCGCCGATGCCGAGCCTCTCCGTCGTCGTCGTCACCCACGACTCGCGCGACGCCATCGCGGCGACTCTCCCTGCCCTGGCCCCGCAGCTACGCGATGGCGACGAGCTGATCGTGGTCGACAACGCCTCAGCCGACGGCACACCCGCGCTGGCCGGCGAGCTCGCACCCGCGGCCGTGGTGCTCGAGACGGGCGACAACCTCGGCTTCGCCGCCGCCTGTAACGCCGGCGCCGAGGCGGCGACCGGTGAGCTGCTCGTCCTTCTCAACCCGGATGCCCTCCCCGACTCCGATTGGCGCGACGCGATCGAGCGCCCGCTGGTCGAGGGCCGCGGCTGGAGCGCCTGGCAGGCGCTCGTCACCGCGGAGGGCGGGCGGACGGTCAACACCCGCGGCGGCGTCGTCCACTTCACCGGCATCGCCTGGGCCGGCGACGCGGGCACCCCGATCGACGCCCTTCCGGCGAGCGAGCCGATCGCTCTGGAGGATCCCGGCTTCGTCTCCGGCGCATGCCTCGCGATCCCTCGGGCGAGCTATCTCGAGGCCGGCGGGATGCCGGCCCAGTTCTTCCTCTACCACGAGGACGTCGACCTCTCGCTGCGGCTGCGGCTCGGCGGCGGGGTCCTCGGAGTCGAGCCCGCCGCCCGCGTCGACCACGACTACGAGTTCGACAAGGGCAAGGGCAAGTGGCGCCACCTGGAGCGAAACCGCTGGGCCACGCTGATCCGCACCTATCCGGGTGCCCTGCTCGCGCTCCTGGTGCCGGGGCTGCTCGCGACCGAGCTCGCCCTGATCCCGGTCTCGATCGGCGGCGGCTGGTTCGGCCAGAAGCTCCTCGCCTGGGCCGACTTCTGGCGCTCGCTTCCGCGCCTGCTCGGCGAGCGCCGCGTGATCCAGCGCGGGCGGACGGTCTCGGCTCGCACGTTCGCCGACGCGCTCACGCCCGACCTCGACTCGCCCTATCTCGGCGCTGCGGCGAGCTCGGGGGCGCTGCGCGTGCTCCTGCGCGGCTACTGGTCCGCCGTCCGGGCGCTCCTGCCGTCCTAGCGGTTTGCGTGCCGGCTCAGGCGGGCGGGGCGGCGCTCTCGTCCGGGTCGAGCTCCGCCGGTGCGTCGCCGTTGGCCTGCTGGACCTCGCCGCGCGCCGCGCGCAGCTCCTGTTCGAGCCGGGCGGCCTCCTGGGCAAGGATCTTCGTCTCCTCGGAGAGGCGCGAGGTGGCCACGGAGAAGTTGAGCAGCAGCGCGAAGGCCGCCCCGAACGCGAGCAGGAAGATCGCGTTGGCCGGCTCTTCGATTCCGATCACGTCGGCGAGCACACCGAGGCCGTCCGTCCATACGGAGAGCACCAGGAGGACGATCGCCACACCCATCCAAAGCAGCGCGTAGCGCTCGACGAGCCGCCGGCGTCGGACGAGCTCGAGGATGAGGAGGAAGAAGGCCAGCGTCGCGACCAGCGCGATGATCTGCGCCTTGGTCTCGATCCCGGTGCCGTCGCCGTCCTCCTCGCCGCCCGATTGCCTGGGTGAGGCGACGGTGATCCCCGAATAGGGGACGCGGTCGAGCGCCTCGCCGCCGCCGCTCGGGACGACGGTGGTCGCCGTGTCGCCGGCGCCCTCGAGGGTGAGCTTGCGGGCAACCATGACGTCGCCGTTGACGAGCAGGTACTCGCCCGGCGGCAGCACGATCGTGTCGCCGAACTCCGCCTCGAGGATCGTCTCGCCGAGCGATCCGGGACCCTCGTCGTTCGTGTTCCCGACCGTCAGCGTCGCCGCTCCGGCCGGGGCGGCGACGATGACTGAGGCGAGCACGGCGAGGAGGGCGATGCGCCTCATCCCTGCGCCCGCTCCCCCTCGGCAATCGCCTTCGCGCTCGTCGCCTGCGGCTCGGCCGGCGGCGCGACCCCGTGCTCGTCCTCGCCCGTCGCCTCGACGGGGGTCGGGCGGCGGCGGAAGAGGCCGACGAACAGGGCCAGCATCACCTTGACCATGTAATAGGCGCTCCGCGGATAGTCGATCGAGCTCTGGCCGAAGCCGCGCGCGTTCATCCGCACGTGGACCTCGTGGATGCGGAGGTGGTGCGCGTGCAGCATCAGGAGCGCCTCGACTTCGGGGTAGTCGTGCGGGTAGTCGCGGGCGAAGAGCTCGATCCCGCGGCGGTTGGTCATCCGGAAGCCCGACGTCGGGTCGGTGATCCGCTGGCGGGTGATCGTCGTCAGCACGATCGAGAAGATCAGGTTCCCGGCCCGGCGCGCGAGCGGCACCTTGTAGCCGGGATCGCCGAGGAAGCGGCTGCCGTAGACCATGTCCGCCTTCGAGCTTCCGGTCTGCAGAGCCTCGGCCATCTCCGGCAGGTACTCCGGCTTGTGCTGGCCATCGCCGTCGACCTGGACCGCGACGTCGTAGTCGTGGCGGAGCGCGTACTTGTAGCCGGACTGCACGGCCCCGCCGATTCCGAGGTTGTAGGGATGGCGGATGACGATCGCGCCCTGCGCCTCGGCCTCGGCCGCTGTTGCGTCGGTGGAGCCGTCGTCGACGACGAGCACATCGAAGCCCGGCGCCTGGCGCTGGATGTCGCGCACGACGCGGCCGACCATGTCCGCCTCGTTGTAGGCGGGCACGATCGCCAGCATGCGCATTTCTCGGCCATCCGAGCCGCTCACCGCCCCGTCAGCGTAGAGCGCGCGAGGCCGCCGAGCCCGGATCCGGGCGTGCGGGGGCAGGAATCATCCGCGCCGGTGCGTAGACCCACGCATGGGATCCCCCGAGTCCGAGGCGCGCCCGGCTGAGGAGACCGGGTGGGACTTCAGTCGCACCGTCGCGTTCACCGACGGCGTCTTCGCGATCGCGATCACCCTGCTCGTTCTGACGATCGAGATCCCAGGTGGCGGCGATCTCGGCGACGAGCTCCGGGAGCGCTCGGAGCAGTTCTTCGCCTACTTCCTCTCCTTCGCGGTGCTCGGGCGGATGTGGCTCGGCCACCACCGCTTCTACGGGCTCGTCCGTGGCTTCGACGGACACCAACTCGGACTGAACATCGTCTACTTGGCTTTCGTCTGCCTGTTGCCACTGACGACCGACGTGCTCGGCAACTACGGCGCCGACTCGGTCGCGGTCGCGATCTACGCGGCCAACATGCTCATCATCAGCGTCCTCTACCAGCTCCAGGTCCGGCACGCCTACTCCGCCGGGCTGACCCGGCCCGAGGCCGAAGCCAAGCGTCGCGAGTACCTGGGCGTGGCCAGCTGGGACGTGGTGATCACGTTCGCGGTCTCGATCCCGGTTGCGTTCATCGATCCCCTGGCCGGGATGTCGACCTGGGTCGCTCTCTTCGTGCTCGGGCGGGCGCTCGAACGCGCCAACTAGCTAGTCGCCGGCGCCGAGGATCTGCTCGCGCTCGGCGAGCCGGTTCGCCCGCCGCAGCTCGGCCTCGCGCTGGCGGCGCTGCTCGTCCTCGGTCTCGGCGAGGACGGGAGGGACGCCGGTCGGTTTCGCCTGATCGTCGAGCGCGACCATCGTCAGGTAGGCAGTCGAGGTGTGGCGCCGCTCGCCGGAGCGCGGGTTCTCCGCCTCGACCCGCACGCCCACCTCCATCGAGGTGCGCCAAGCGGCGTTCACCGCCGCCGAGCAAGAAAGCAGCTCACCGGTGTTGACGGGCGCGACGAAGGTCATGCGGTCGACCCCCGCGGTGACGACGCGGCCGCCGCAGTGGCGGATCGCGGCGATCGCCGCGACCTCGTCGCACATCTTCATCACCACGCCGCCGTGTACGAAGCCGGCGAGGTTCGCGTCCTCGATCCCCATCCAGCGGACCAGCTCCGAGCGCGATCCGGCGGCGGGGCGCGGCTCGAGCGAGTCGGGGGCCGACACCTACTCGGTCGACTCGGCGGGCCTGACCTCGAACCCGCGGAGGAGATCCGTCGGGTTCGTCCCCGCCGCGCGGTCGAGGATGACGAGATGCTGGGCCTGGTTCCCGACGATCTGAGCGCACGTGGTGCTCAGGTCATCGCTCGGGAGGGCCGGGGCGGAGTTGACGTAGTAGCCGATCTGCTCGCGCTCGAGGCCGATCAGGTAGGTGAGGTACTCCTCCGGCTTCGTGATCTCGCCGAGCTCACCCAGCGTTGCCTTCAGCTTCGTGGCCGCCTCATCCTCGAGTCCCTCGACGTCGTCGAAGACGCCGGCGTCCTCCGGCGAGTCGGGCGGATCCGGAAGGTCGTAGCCGAGCGAGTCGAGCGCGCTGCGAAGGGCGACCGCGTGAGCCTGCTCCTGATCGCGGAGCCGGGTCAGCGAATCGCGCAGCGCCGGCTCGACTCCACTCGCCTCGGCGGCCGTCTCGTAGGCGAGCGCGGCGATCTGCTCGAGCGTGATCGCCTCGACGAGGAAGTCGCGCAGATCCTCTTGCTCGGTGTCCTGTGCGCCGGCGGCGACCGGCCGCAGCAGGCCCCCGGCGGCCAGTGCGCCGGCGGCGAAGGTGGCTGCGCGGAGAGCCTCCCGCCGGCTCGAGGCACTCACTGGCTCTCCTCGGTCGTGGTCGAGGAGGTCGATTCGGTCGAGGTCGTGGACGTCGTCGACGTGGTCTCTTCCTCCGCGTCCTCCTCCTCGTCGCCGGCGTCGTCCGGGTATTCGAGCGGCGGCTCGTCGAGGCCGGTGACGAACGGATACGGAGCCGGGTCCTCCCCGAGCAGCTCGTTCAGCAGCGCGAGCCGGGCGCCGTCGTGCACCATCCACTCGAGCGCGCTCCCCCGCAGCTCTTCCGTCGAGAACTGCCCGGCGCCGGTCCCGTACGCGCGGACGGCCTGGTTGGTCGCCTCGACGGCGGCGGCGAGCGGGTCGCCGCCGGCGCTCTCGGCGTTGAAGTCACCTGACGGCGCTTCGCCCAGGTCCGCGACCTGCTGCTGCAGCTCGGCGGCCTGCCGGCTCGCGGCCTCGGCCATGGCCTCGATCGTCTCCTTGTCCGCGCCCTCGGCGTCGGCGGATGCGCTACGGAGAGCGGCGGCCGCGTTCTCCTCCCCGACGACCGCCTCGCCGAGGAGCTCCGCGTCACGTCCCTCGCTTGGCTCCTCCGGCTCGGTCCCGCAGCCGGCGAGCACTCCGGTCGCGACCGCACCGCCGCCGAGGGCAAAAAAGCCCCTGCGGCCGACCGATGCGTCGGCGATGCGTCCCACGTTCATCCGCGGCACCCTACCGAGGCGATGGCGAGCGACAGTGACAGGCGGGCGGCGCTGCGGCGGCTGGACGCCGAGGTGGTCCGATGTCGGGCGTGTCCGCGCCTCGTCGCCTGGCGCGAGGAGGTCGCTGCCGACCCGCCCCGGCGCTACGCCGGCGAGAGCTACTGGGCGCGGCCGCTGCCGGGCTTCGGCGACGCCGACGCTGCGATCGCGATCATCGGCCTCGCCCCGGCGGCGCACGGCGCCAACCGCACCGGGCGCATGTTCACGGGCGACCGATCCGGCCAGTGGCTCTACGCGGCGCTTCACCGAGCGGGGCTCGCGAACCAGCCGAGCTACGAGCGCGCCGACGACGGACTCGAGCTCGAGGGCGCTTACATCACCGCCGTCGTTCGCTGCGCGCCGCCTCAGAACAAGCCGGCGACCGATGAGCGCGATCGCTGCATCCCCTACCTGGCCGAGGAGCTCGATCTGCTCGGGGTGCGGGTGCTCGTCGCGCTCGGCTCATTCGCGTGGGACGGTGCCCTGCGGGCGCTCGCCGCCAACGGCCATCCGACTCCCCGGCCGAAACCCCGCTTCGGGCATCTCGCCGAGACACGAGTGGGCCCGTACGTGCTCCTCGGCTCCTTTCACCCATCGCAGCAGAACACGTTCACGGGCAAGCTCACTGTCGAGATGTTCGACGCCGTCTTCGACCGGGCGCGGGAGCTGGCGGCGGCCTGAGCTCTCAGAGGCCCGCGGGAACCCGCTCGGGGCGGGCGAGTCCCTCGCTGCGAGCGGCCTCGGCCACGGCCACCGCGACCTGCTCGTGGACCTTCGGGTCGAGGGCGTCGGGGACCAGCTCGGACGCGGTCGTCGCCGCGGCGATCGCGCGTGCCGCGGCGAGCTTCATCCGGGTCGAGATCTCGCTTGCGCCGGCGGCGAGTGCGCCGCGGAAGATCCCCGGGTAGCCGAGGACGTTGTTGACGCTGGTGCCGTCGGCGGCGAACGCGGCGCCGCCTTCCTCGGCGAGCTTCGGCGAGATCTCCGGGTCGGGGTTGGAGAGCGCGAGGATCACCTGGCCCTCGCGCACCATCTCCGGCTTGATGAGCCCCGGGACCCCGGTGGTCGCGATCACGATCCGAGCCTCCGCCATCACCCGCTCGAAGCCGGCGATCTCGATGCCGCGCTCGCGGGCGCGCTCGTGCGCCGCCTCCTGCGGATCGCTGGCGAGCACCCGCTGCGCTCCTCCTTCGACCATCAGGGTGGCGATCCCGAGTCCGGCGGCGCCGAGGCCCACCTGGCCGACGATCGACTCGGAGATCTCGATCCCGACCTGGCTACAGGCGGCGAGGACGGCCGCGACGGCGACCACCGCAGTGCCGTGGACGTCGTCGTGCATCACCGGGATGTCGAGCGCCTCGATCAGGCGGCGCTCGATCTCGAAGCAGGCCGGCGCGCTGATGTCCTCGAGGTGAATGCCGCCGAAGCCGGGGGCGATCCGCAGCACCGTCTCGACGAACTCGTCGGTGTCCTCGGTATCGATCAGGATCGGGATCGAGGAGATCCCGGCCAGCTGGTGGTAGAAGAGGGCCTTGCCCTCCATCACCGGCATCGAGGCGACCGCGCCGATGTTGCCGAGGCCCAGGACCCGGGTGCCGTTGGTGCAGATGGCGACCGTGCGACCGATCATGGTGAAGCGGCCGGCGAGCGCCGGCTCCTCGGCGATCGCGGTGCACACCCGGGCGACGCCGGGGGTGTAGACGTCACGCATGTCCTGAAGCGTGAGGACGCGAGTGGTCGCCCTCGATCACGAGCTTGCCGCCGTCATGGGCCTGAAGCGCGCGGTCGTGAAAGGAGAGGACCTGGACGCCGTCGAGCTGCTCGAGCATCCCGGAGACACGCTTCGCCTGGCCGTGATCGCGGACCTCGACCGAGATCTCGCGGATCGAGCGGTCACGCCCGATCGAGATCGTGACGATGTCGCCGATGAGGCCGCCGGCGTCGGCGATCGCCTGGCAGGTCGTCGCGAGCTGACCCGGTACGTGCGGTTGCTCGACCCGGTAGACGTAGTCGACGGCCACGGCGCCACCCTATCCGGGGATACTGATCCGGATGTTCCCGGTGAACGTGCCGAACGTGCTGACGGTGCTTCGGATCCTCGCCGTCCCGGTCCTGGTCGTCGCCCTGCTCGACGAGACGGCCGATGGCGACGTGATCGCGGCGATCGTCTTCGCACTCGCGGCGCTGACCGACGGGCTCGACGGCTACATCGCCCGCCGGCGCCAGCAGATCACGACCTTCGGCAAGCTGATGGACCCGCTCGCCGACAAGCTCCTGGTTATCGCGGCGCTGATCTCCCTCGTCTCGCTCGACCGCCTCGCCGCCTGGGTCGCGATGGTGATCATCGCCCGTGAGCTCGCCGTGACGGGACTGCGCAGCCTGGCCGCCGAGCGCGGCGTGGTGATCGCGGCGAGCTGGATGGGCAAGCTGAAGACGGCGCTTCAGATCGCCGCGATCCTCGCTGCTGATCGCCTTCGACCCGACCCCTGTCTGGGCCGACGTGCTGCTCTACATCGCGGTCGCGGTCACCGTGATCTCCGGCGCCGACTACTTCTTCGGTTTGCGAAGGCACATCGCCAAGGCCGAATCGCGGCCGCTACCGGGCTGACCCGGCCGCCCCCGGAGGCGAAGCCGAGGAGGCGGGCGTAACGTCAGTTGTTCCCGCAGGGCTCTTCCAGCCACTCGCGCGTGGTCGTGTGGTGGCGCGAGTGCTCGCCGGTCTCGAGCTCGTTGAGGATCTCGGCGAGCCCGCCGGAGCGCTCGGCGATCACCGTGTGGCGGTGGATCGTCTCGAGGTTCTCCTGACGCGCAAGGATGAAGGCGTTGTCGCGGAGGTCGGGATAGCGCTCGGCGACCTGGCGGATCATCTCGCGGACGACGTCCTCGACGAAGCGCGGGTTGCGGTGCGCCTTCTCGACCACCTCGGCCTCGTCGGAGCGCTTCATCAGCTCGTAGATCTCCGAGCTCATCGAGGACTCGACGATGTGGAGGAGGTCGCGGGCGTCGATCGTGGCATCGCTGCCCTCGGGCCGGCCGATGTAGAGGGAGCCGATCCCACGCTGGTTGTGGGTGGCGACCGGGACCGCGTCGAAGATCCGCTCGATCTCATCGGCGCCGAAGCCGTCGTCGAGAAGGCGCTCGCGGGCGCGTTCGGTGAGCAGGCCCTGTGCACACGGGCAGGCGGTCATCCCCTGCGCCTCGACGCCGGTCAGGGTGCGGGTGCCGCGCTCAGAGGCGACGGCGGTGCCGAACAGGGTGTAGATCTCCTGCGTCTCACTCCCCGAGGCCGGAGTCTTCACCGTCTCCGGGTACCGGGCTGCGACGGTGACCTCGGCGCGCACGCCGTCCTGGCGCTCGCGCACCTGCTCGGCGATGCCCGCTGCAAGCCCCTCGGCGCGCAGCGTCTCGTGGAGGACGACGCTGTCGATCGCCTCGTTTACGATCTCCTCGAAGCGCGACATGTGGACCCCGGCCTGCTCCGGCTTCAGGTCGACGAAGCACTCGAGCTCAGCGAAGAAGAGCTGGTCCGTGAGTGGGACGCGAATCACCTTCTCGACGCCGCGGACGCCGACGCGCGTGAGGCTGACCTCGGTCGCCGGTCGTCCGGCCTGGACGTCTGGCGAAGCGGCACGGGCCTCTGCTTCGGTTGCAGCCATCTGTGAGAAGGGTACGAAAGCCGGTTCGCGCCTCCATCAGCGCCTATACTTCGCGACGCCTGATACGAACTGAGGGAAGGGTTTCAGGTGGCAGAGAAGGCCGATGTCCTTCTAGCGGAGGGTGAAGAGGAGGCCGCCGGGGCGGGCGCTGCGCACGCCGACGGCAGCAACGATGGGGGGCTTCCGGAGTCCGACGAGCTCCGCGAGCTGATTTCGCACGGCCGCGAGCGCGGCTACCTCACCTTCGAGCAGATCTCCGCGACGCTCGACGAGGTCGAGCTCACGAAGGAGCAGGTCCAGGGCCTGCACGCTCACCTGATCGAGCACGGAGTCGACGTGATCGCCGAGAACGGCGTCAGCGCCTACAAGGAATCGAAGGGAGAGGCGGGTGTGAGCGGAAAGCCGGCGAAGGCGGAGCTCGACCTGACGGTCGAGCCGAGCCTCGACTCGCTGCGCCTCTACCTACGTTCGATCGGCCGGGTCGAACTGCTCACGGCGAGCCAGGAGGTCGAGCTCGCGAAGCGGATCGAGAAGGGCGACATGGCCGCGAAGCGCCACATGGTCGAGGCGAACCTGCGCTTGGTGGTCTCGATCGCAAAGGGATATCTCGGCCGCGGGCTCTCCTTCCTCGACCTGATCCAGGAGGGCTCGCTCGGCCTGATCCGCGCGGTCGAGAAGTTCGACTACCGGCGCGGCTACAAGTTCTCCACGTACGCGACCTGGTGGATCCGCCAGGCGGTGACGCGGGCGATCGCCGACAAGGCACGGACGATCCGGATCCCGGTGCACATGGTCGAGAAGCTGAACCGGGTCACGCACGTCGAGCGCCAGCTCGTCCAGCGCTTGGGGCGCGAGCCGGAGGCGCACGAGATCGCCGCCGAGCTGAAGATCACGGTCCGCGACGTGCGCGACATCCTGCGGGTCGCGCAGATGCCGGTCTCGCTCGAGAAGCCGATCGGCGACGAGGACGAGTCGGAGCTCGGCGACTTCGTCGCCGACGACCAGACCGAGGAGCCGTTCGAGGCGGCGACGGAGAACCTCCAGCGCGAGGACGTCCAGCGGGCGCTCGACGCGCTCCCCGAGCGCGAGCGCCAGGTGATCGAGCTTCGCTATGGGCTTCGCGGTCACGAGCCGCTGACGCTCGAGGAGGTCGGGCGCGCCTTCGGCGTCACCCGCGAGCGCATCCGCCAGATCGAGAACAACACCCTGAAGAAGCTGAAGCAGCTGCCCGAGGCGCAGCGGCTTCGTCACCTGGTGTAGCGCCGCGCACGCCCGGACGCGGGAGCAGCATCAGGTGTCCGCGGCGTAGCCGCGGACCATTGACTCCAAGCGGGAGCGGAGGACGTGGCGCGATTTATTCACTCGCAGAAGGGGCGGCCGGCGAGGACGACGTCCCGACCCTCGATGCCGGCGCAGCGGCGCAGCGTGCGAAGCCGGGCGCGCAGGCCCTTCTGCGCCTTTGACAGCTTGCGCTTCGCGGGATTCACGGCCAGGTTCTGGAGCTGGAACGGGTCGTTGTTCAAGTCGTAGAGCTCGTACTCGCGCCGGTCGCAGACGCCCCGCGAGGTCGCGTGGCGGAGCTCGACGTAGAGGTAGCTCGGGGTGCGGATCGCGTCGTAGAACCACTCGAGGCCGTCCTTGACGGCGGGCAGACGAAGGCAGCTGCGGTTGCCGATCTCGACCAGCGTGCCGCGCCGAGGCGGCCAGGGATCGGTGTCGCCTCGCAGCAGCGGGAGCAGCGAGCGGCCGTCGATCGGGTGACAGCCGGCGTGGGGGAGGCAGGGGACGGTGCCGGTGAGCTCGAGGATCGTCGCCGTGAGGTCGAGATTGGTGACCGGGGCATCGATCTCCGTCGGCGCCGTCGCGCCACCGAGGTAGGCGGGTGGGACGCGGGCGAGCAGCGGGACGCGGAGCATCTCCTCGTAGGGGAAGGACTTTGCCTGCACGAGCCGGTGCTCGCCGAACGCGAGCCCGTTGTCGGAGGTGAAGAAGATCGCGGTATCGTCGAGCTCGCCGACCTCGGTCAGCTTTCCGATCAGGCCGGCGACCCCGGCGTCGACGCTGCCGAGCGATGCGAGCGCGCAGCGCCACCCGCGGTGGAGGAGCTCGAGCCGCTCAGGGGACAGGCGCCGGTGGCCCTTGACCCAGCGTGGCTTGTCGGAGATCCGCTTCTCGTTGAACGAGGGCGGGCGCGGCAGCTTTGTCGTGGCGAACGGCGTGTAGGCGCCCGGCCCGGGGATCGGCGTGCCGCCGCCGCAGAACTCGCGCTGGGGACTGTTCGAGGTGTGGGGCGCTACGTGCGGAACCCAGAGGAAGAAGGGATCCGAGGAGGGCGCCGCGTCAGCGACGAACTTCATCGCCTCGCGATTGATCACGTTCGTGGTGTAGCCGGCGATGGGGTCGAAGCCGGCGCGGGTGAGCAGGCCGTCATCGGAGAAGAGGCCGTTGTAGTAGAGCGTCGCCTGGTCGATGTAGCCGTACCAGTCCTCCACCCCGGGCGGGGGCAGCGCGCCGGCGGCGCTCGCCGGGTCCTCGGGGTAGCCGAGCAGGAAGCGGCCGACGAGCCCGGTGCGGTAGCCGTTCGCCTGCAGCCAGGTGAACAGGGTGGAGTCGGGCGGCGTCAGCGCCGTGTAGCCGGGCTCGTTGTCGAAAACGCCGTTGTTGTGGGCGTAGGAGCCGGTCAAAAAGCCGGCGCGCGACGGGCAGCAGAGCGGGCTCGAGACGACCGCGTTGCTGAATGAGGTGCCCTGCTGGTGAAGCGCGGCCTCGGTCGCCGGCATGACGCCGGGTTGGAGCTGAGCGAGGGTCTGGTCGTCGGTCATGACGACGATCACGTTCGGGCGCGCCTCGGCCGCGGTTGCGGGCGCGGCCGTCGCCAGGAGCGCCGCGGCGAGCGCGGCGAGCGCGAGCGAGCGGGCTACTCGCAAAGCGGGCGCACGTCGTAGTCGCTCCCCGGCTGGGGCGCGTCGCGCCCGGCGGCCCCGGCGCAGCGGGCGAGGGCGTGGAGGCGCTGGGCGAGCGTGGTCTGAAGTGCGGCCGGCACCTTGCGCAAGGGGTTCACGGCGCGGTTTCGCAGTTGGTACGGGTCGCGTTTGAGGTCGTAGAGCTCATAGGCAGGGCGGTCGCACTTGCCCGTATCGGGGTCGACGCGGTTGATCTCCGCGTACATGTACCGACTCGTTCTGATCGCGTCGTAGAAGTTCTTCAGCCCGCTGCCTTCCTCGGGGATCACGCCGCAGGCGCGGTTGCCGATCTGCGCGAGTACGGCGCGATCGGCCGGCCAGGGAGCGCCCGGCGCGCCGAGCAACGGCAGGACCGAACGCCCGTCGATCGGCTGGCAGCGCCCGTCGGCGACGCATGGCGGCGCATCGGCGAGGTCGAGGATGGTCGCGGTCAGGTCGACGTTGGAGACCGTCGAGCGGACCTTCGCCGGCGTCTCGGCGCCGCCGAGGTAGGCGGGTGGGATGCGGGCGAGAAGCGGGACGTTCCACGCCTCCTCATAGGGATAGATCTTCTCGAGCACGATCCGGTGTTCGCCGTAGAAGTAGCCGTTGTCGGAGGTGAAGAGGATGGCCGTGTCGTCGAGCTCGCCGAGGGATTCGAGCTGGCGGACGAGGTGGGCGACGCTGCGGTCGACGCTGGTCAGCGTTGCGGCGGCGCAGCGCCAGGAGCGGGTCAGGTCGCGGACCTGGCGTGGGCGAAGTGGCGGGCGGGACTGGACCCACGGCGGCTTGTCGCGGTTCGCCTTCTCGCCGAAGGACGGTGGGTCGGGAAGCTCGGCGTGCTTGTAGGGGCCGTAGGTGCCCGGCTCGGGGAGTGGCACGCCCTGGCCACAGTCGCCGCGGGGCTGGACATTGGTGCTGTGTGGCGCGAGGTGCCCGATCCAGAGGAAGAACGGGTCCGGCGAAGGTGCCGACTCGTTGATGAAGCTGGTCGCGTTGGCGCTGATCACGCGGGTCGCGTAGCCGGAGCGCTTCGCCGCCGTGGTGATCGGAGCTCCGTTGTCCGAGAAGGGGGCGGAGAAGTAGTAGGTGAAGCCGCTCTTGAAGCCGAACCAGTCGTCGACGCCGGGTGGGGCGGGGGCGGCCGGTAGCGGTCCCCCGTAGAGCCCGGCGGGAGCGGTCGAGAAGCGGTCGTAGTTGAGCAGGAAGCGGCCGGCGTGGCCGACCCGGTAGCCGGCGTCGTTGAGCCAGGTGAACAGGGTTTCGTCCTTGTGGCGAAGGCCGGGGTAGCCGGGCTCGTTGTCGGCGACCCCGTTGTTGTGGGGGTACTGGCCGGTGAGGAGCCCGGCACGGGAGGGACAGCACAGCGGGGCGGAGACGTAGGAGCGGGTGAACTGAGTGCCGTTCTCGCCGCCGAGCAGGCGGAGCGTCTTCGGCATGAACTCGCTGTTGAGCTGGGCGACGGTTTGATCGTCGGTCATCACCACGATGACGTTCGGCCGCGGCTGGGTGGTGTCCCGCGCGCCGGCGGGGGAGGCGGTGAGGATCCCGAGCAGGGCGACGAGCGCGGCGATGGCCGCCGCTCCGCCTGCGGTTATCGGATTGATCGCCCGCTGCATCCCTGAGTGACCCCACGGCCCGCTCTTAGGAGGCTAACCCGGCCCGGCGGCGGCGGTTGCGCTTCGCGGCGCCGCTGGGCGCGGGTTCCCGGGCGTCAGTCCTCGCGGGCGTACGGGTTGGTGCGCGCGTGCGTCGTTCGAGGCTCGATCCGCTCGAGGATCACCCGGCCGGGCCCGTCGGCGGTCGCTTCGAGCCGATGATGGGGGAGGTGGGATTCGAACCCACTCAGGCATGGCCACCAGATTTACAGTCTGGCCCGGCTCTCCAGCTCCGGCGCTCCCCCGAGCGGGAGACTCGATTCTAGGGCCGTAGACGCGTCAGCCATTCATCGCGGACGCTTCGCCGAGATCGCCCTGCCGGCGGCGGTTGATCAGCCGCTCCCTCATCCCCCAAACGCTACGGCCGGCACGTCCGCGCGTGGCGCGCGAACGGTGCCGGGACCGTGACGTAGCTGCGTCTAGTCCTTGTCGCGCCCGACCGCGTCCTTCACCTTGTCGGCGGCATCGCCAACCGTGTCCTTGACCTTCCCGGTCGCCTGGTCGACCTTGCCCTCGCGCTTCAGGCCATCGTCATCGGTGAGGTCGCCCGCGGCTTCCTTGACCCGTCCCTTGGCGTCGTCAACGTTCTCCGGCATCAAATCGTCCTTCCGCTCGTCGAATCGGCGCCGCCGGCGCCCGGTCCTCTGGCGACTTCCCCGGTGGACCGGCGCGAAACGAGAAGGCGCCGCTAATCCGTCCCGTGAAACACCAGCCGGCTCAGCACCACCTGCGACCGGGTCCGTTCGACCATCCCATTCCGCTGCAGGTCGATGATCAGCCGCTCGAGGTCCGAGTTGTCCGCGGTACGCACGCGCGCGATCGCATCGGCCTCGCCGGTGACGCTCCACGCCTCGACCACCTCCGGATGCTCCCGCAGCGTGTGCGCAACCTCGTCGAGCGTCGTGCCCGGCCGGTAGAAGAGCTCCACCAGCGCCTCCGTCTGCCACCCGAGCGCCGCATGATCGACGACCGCCGTGAACCCGCGCAGGGCCCCCTCGGCCCGCAGCCGGTCGACGCGCCGCTTCACCGACGGCGCCGTCAGGCTGACCCGGCGGGCGATGTCGTCGTACGTGCGGCGCCCGTCCTCGAGCAGTAGCGCAAGAATCTGACGATCGACGGCGTCCACACCATGAATTCTTGCGCATATTCGCCACGGATTCGCTATTGACGCCGCGGACGGCCGCCATTACCGTTTCTCAGAGCCGATGAACCAGCCGAAGATCGCCACGGTCCTCTTCGACGAGGCCCACTCCGAAGCGTGGACCGTCCGCCCCGACGTCGCGGCCGAGATCCAGCCCGCCCACCCCGGCGACTCCTCGCTCGCGCTCGCCGCCGCCGCGCTCGCCGAGCGCGAGTTCGAGATCGCCGTCAACGACGGCGATCCGCTCGTCCCGGCAACCCTCTCGGGCGCCGACGTCCTCGTCATCGCCCACCCCTCCGAGCCGAAGTGGGAGGCCACCGTCCCCTCCGGAACGCCGCGCTTCAACGCCGACGAGATCGAGGCGATCGCCAGCTACGTCAGCGCCGGCGGCGGCCTCATCGTCCTCGGCGAGACCGAGCAGGAGAAGTACGGCAACAACGTCAACGAGCTCCTCGCCCGCTTCGGGATCGAGATCGAGAACGCCACCGTCCAGGACTACGAACATCACCACCACGACGCCCCCTCCTGGATCCTCGCGTCGCTGGGCGACCACGTCGCCCCCGCCGGCGGCACCACCACCGCCGACCTCCTCGCCCGCGTCACCGACGCCTGCTTCTACCGCGCCGGCACGATCGCCACCACCAACGGCGCCGCCGTCATCGCCCGCGCCCACGCCACGGCGTCGACGCCGAACGCCCCGCTCGCCGCGGTCACGACCCACGGGGCCGGCCGCGTCGCCGTGCTCGCCGACTCCGACCTCTTCGGCGACGACTGCATCACCGAGCTCTCCCACACGGCGCTCTGGCTCAACCTCGTCTACTGGGCCGCCGAGCCCGCGTTCGAGCGCGCCGCCGACTCATCGGGCTCCGCGCTCGCCGAGGATCCCGACTGGGTCCGGCTCAAGGCGGCGGTCGAGGAGCTGCGCCTCAAGCAGTCGCCCGACGGCTCGATCGACGCCGCAGCCCACGACCTCGACGCGGCCCGCAACCTGACCGTCGCGATCGCCGAGGCCGCCCAGGCCCTGAAGCCCCGCTTCGCGCACCAGCACGACTACATCGACACGCTCGCCGCGGATCTGCTCGCCTGGGCCGACGGCGGCTTCGCCAAGCCCGCTTTCGACCGTTCGCTCGAGGCATTCCGACCGGACCGCGACCGCCGAGACGGGGTCGAGCACCTCTGCGTCTTCCCGATGTACAAGCAGAACGCCTCGCGCGACACCTGCTTCGAGGCACTGATCGTCCGCGTCCCCTGGCCCGAGTGGATCGACGAGCTGGAGAGCACCCGCTACGACAACGCCAAGTTCCTCCCGGTCACCTTCGTCGACCGCACCTCCGGCTACGACTCCGAGTGCGCGGTCCTCTTCCCCGAGACCTTCTCCACCGGCGAGCGGCCCACCGACTACCACTTCGGCGCGATCTTCTGCGACCGTGAGGCCGAGCGCTTCCGCCGCGTCTGCGGCGCCGCCGCCTCGACCCTCCGCCTCAACCTGCCGCCCGACGCCGCCTGCCTGCTCTCCTCGCCCGACCTCTCGCGCCAGGCCTACATGCTCTGGGACCTCGTCCACGACCGTACCCACATGCGCGGCGATCTCCCCTTCGACCCGTTCATGATCCGCCAGCGCTCGCCGTATTGGATGTACTCGCTCGAGGAGCTCCGCTGCGATCTGACCGCGTTCGCCGAGGCGGTCAAGCTCGAGGCCGAGGGCTTCGCGTTCGCGCGCCACGTCCAGTACGCGATCCTCTTCGACCGCCTCTTCCGCTTCCCGGTCACCGGCTCGCGGGTGCGCAACTACGACGGCCTCGGCGGCCAGCTCCTGTTTGCGTTCCTCCATCGCGAGGGCTATTTGCACTGGACCGACAACCGGCTGACGATCGACTGGGACCGCCTCGCCGAGGGCGTCGGCGAGCTCCGCGCCCGCGTGCAGGAGCTCTACCACTCGGGCATCGACCGCTCGAAGCTCGGCCAGTGGATCGCCGCCCACGACCTCGTCGCCGCCTATGTGGCGCCGGCCGAGACCTCGGTCTGGGCGGCAGAGCGCCGCGAGCTACCCGAGGTCGAGGAACCGAAGCAGCTCGTCGACCTCGTGCGCGACGACGAGTTCCCGCTCAGCCTCTTCTACACCCAGCTCTCGCCGAAGCTCGAGCCGGCGCTCGCACCCGCACCGTCCTAGAGTCGTCAGTGCCCGACCGCCACGACTTCACGGTCGCGAGCATCCTCTGCCAGGGCACCGGAACCGACACGTGCGCCGGGGGCTCGGGGGAGAACGTCTTGAGCGGCTGTCCATGAGCAGGATGAACTGAATGGTCCACCTCGGTCTGGGCGGCAGCGCGCCGCGAGCTACCCGCGGTCGAGGAGCCGAAGCAGCTCGTCGACCTCGTCCCTGACGACGATTTCCTGCTCAGCCTCTTCTACACCCAGCTCTCGCCGAAGCTCGAGCCGGCGCTGGCCGCCGGGCCGGGTTCCTGATTCCCCAGCTTGCACCGGGCGCCACTATGTGTTACGACTGATGCCATCGGACGGGCGCCGAGAGACCCTCGGCCAGGATTCGAACGTGGGGAGGAACGGGAATGACCGGAACACCGATCGGTCGGGCACGGGCATTCGCCATCGCAACTGCATTGCTCGTCTTCGTAGCTCTCCCCGCCGGCGCCTCCGCCGCACCCCCCTTCGGCCCGGCGACCACGCTGCCCGTCGGCGACGGACCGCGCGCCGTCGCCGCGGGCGATCTGACCGGTGACGGCAAGGCCGACCTCGCAATCGCCAACTCGATCTCGAACAACGTCTTCGTCCTCGACGGCGACGGGGCGGGCGGCTTCGGCGGCGGCTTCTCGACCGGCGCCGGCGTCACACCCAGCGGACTGGTGATCGACGACCTGAACGCCGACGGGCAATCGGACCTCGCCGTCGCCAACAGCGGCACCGACAACGTCTCCGTCTACTTCGGCAACGGGTCGGGCGGGATCACGTTCCAGGGTCACTTCCCGGCCGGCGGCGGCGCGCGCCGGATCGCCGTCGCAGACTTCAATCAGGACGGCCGCCAGGACCTGGCGACTGCGAATCCGATTGGAAACGACGTCTCGGTCCTGCTCGCCAGCCCCGGCGGTGGATATGAGGCGCCGGTCTCCCTCGCCGGTCAGGATCCGAGCGCGATCGCAACCGGCGACATCGATGACGACGGCGACGACGACCTGCTCGCCGCCAACAACCTCACCAACACCGTCTCGGTCTACAGAGGCAACGGCTCCGGCCGCTTCAGCCCCCAGACGGTGCTCAACTCCGTCGGCGGGCGCCCGAGCTCGATCGTGCTCGAGCACCTCGACGGCGACACCAGGCTCGACTTCGCGGTCACGAACGCAACCACCGATCAGCTGACGATCTTCCGCGGCGACGGCACGGGTGGCTTCGCTCAGCGCCTCGCCCGCTTGACCGGCAACAACCCGCGCGACCTGCTCGCGGGCGACTTCGACGGCGACGCCGATACCGACCTCGCCGTCGCGAACGGCGGCTCGAACAACCTCCAGGTCTTCACCGGCGACGGCAACGGGGCCTTCGGCCCAGGAGCCGTCCAGACATCGGCGCTCGGCACCTTCCCCGATTCGCTCTCGAGCGCCGACTTCAACCAGGACGGCAGGCCGGACCTGGCCGCAGCGAACTTCAGCTCCGACAACGCCTCGGTGCTGCTGGCGAACGCGCCCGAGCAGAGGTTCTCGGGGGCAGGGAACTTCGCGGCCGGCACCCAGCCGCAATCGGTCGCGATCGGCGACCTGAACGGCGACGGCAAGGCCGACCTCGCGGTCGCGAACAAGTTCTCCAACAACGTCTCGATCGGGCTCGGTGACGGCAACGGCAGCTTCACCGCCCAGACCCCCTTCGGGGTCGGCGGCTCCCCGCTATCGGTCGCGATCGGCGACCTGAACGGCGACGGCAAGGCCGACCTCGCGGTCGCGAACAGCGACTCCAACAACGTCTCGATCGGGCTCGGTAACGGCAACGGCACGTTCACCGCCCAGCCCGTCTTCGCGGCCGGCGGCACCCCGCGATCAGTCGCCGTCGCCGACCTGAACGGCGACGGCAAGGCCGACCTCGCGGTCGCGAACGGCGGCTCCAACAACGTCTCGATCGGGCTCGGTAACGGCAACGGCACGTTCACCGCCCAGCCCGTCTTCGCGGCCGGCGGCTTCCCGGCATCGGTCGCGATCGGCGACCTGAACGGCGACGGCAAGGCCGACCTCGCGGTCGCGAACTTCTTCTCCGACAGCGTCTCGATCGGGCTCGGTAACGGCAACGGCACGTTCACCGCCCAGCCCGTCTTCGCGGCCGCCGGCTCCCCGCTGTCGGTCGCGATCGGCGACCTGAACGGCGACGGCAAGGCCGACCTCGCGGCCGCGAACAGCAGCTCCGACAACGTCTCGATCGGGCTCGGCAACGGCAACGGCACGTTCACCGACCAGCCCGTCTTCGCGGCCGGCGGCGTCCCGGTATCGGTCGCGATCGGCGACCTGAACGGCGACGGCAAGGCCGACCTCGCGGTCGCGAACGGCGGCTCCTTCAACGTCTCGATCGGGCGCGGCAACGGCAACGGCTCGTTCACCACCCAGCCCGTCTTCGCGGCCGGCGGCACCCCGCTGTCGGTCGTGATCGGCGACCTGAACGGCGACGGCAAGGCCGACCTCGCGGTCGTGAACGGCGGCTCCGACAACGTCTCGATCGGGCTCGGTGACGGCAGGCCGACGACGCATCCGGCACCCACGTCGCTCGCTTTCGGCCGCCGCGCCGTCGGCTCGCCGGGAGCGGTGCGCGATGTCGTGATCCGAAATGGAGGCGCAGCGGCGCTCGAGGTCACCACGATTCGCGTTGCCGGGGGCGGTGGCGCCAGCTTCGAGATCGACGGCGAGAACTGTGTCGGCTTCTCCATCCGCGCCGCGGAAGCCTGCACCGTCCGCACGCGCTTCAACCCGAACAGAGCGGGCTTCCTGCGCGGGCAACTTCAGATCGTATCGAACGCTCCCGGCCCGCCGCGGTTGATTCCCGTCTCGGGCTTCGGTGATGGTCAGGCCCCGAATACGACCATCGCAACCGGCCCCGCGGGCCTCACCAACGACCCGACGCCCACCTTCACCTTCATCTCGCTCGAGCCCGGAGCCACGTTCGAGTGCCAGGTCGCCCAGACGGGGTGGCGCGCCTGCACCTCCCCCCACACGACCCCGCAGCTCTCAGACGGAGACCACACCTTCAAGCTGCGAGCGATCGATCCCGAGGGCAACGCCGACCCCACACCCGCCTTCCGCGACCTGATCGTCGATGCCACCGCTCCCGAGACGGCGATCAACTCCGACCCCGGCACAGCAACCCAGGACACAACACCCACGTTCGCCTTCTCATCCTCAGAGGGCGGCTCCAGCTTCACCTGCTCTGTCGACGGCGCCGCCTTTACGCCCTGCAGCTCTCCCTTCACAACCACGAGCCTGCCCGAGGGCGATCACACCTTCGCCGTCCGGGCAACCGACCAGGCCCAGAACGCAGACCCCGTGCCCGAGACAAGAGCGTTCACGGTCGCGAGCGTCCTCTGCCAGGGCCAGGCGGCGACGATCGTCGGCACAGACAATGACGACGAGCTCTTCGGCACCCAGGGCGCCGACGTGATCGTCGGTGGCGGCGGAGACGACCGCATCCGCGGCTTCGGCGGCGCCGATCGCATCTGCGGCAAGTCCGGAGACGACGAGATCACCGACGGCGCGGGCACCGACACGGCGATCGGCGGCGGCGGCGACGACGAGATCGTCTCGGGAAGCCAAAACGACGTCCTCAGGGGCAAGGGCGGCGACGACGTCCTCAACGGAGAGGGTCAGAACGACACCCTCGCCGGCGGCGGCGGCGACGACGAGCTCGAGGGCGGCACCGGAACCGACACGTGCGCCGGCGGGTCGGGGGAGAACGTCTTGACGGGGTGTCCTTGAACCCCCGCCCGAAGCGGTCGTAAGGCGCGCTTAAGCGTCGTACCTACCCTTTCGGCGGTGGGAATCGACCGTCACAAGCTCGACGACCTCGCCTTCGTCGCGGCGATAGGCGCGATCGCCTTCGTCGGACTCGCGTTCGCGTCGCGTGCCAACGGCGCCGCCGTCGTCATGTGCGGAATCTGCTTCGCGGGCCTCGTCGCGGGACGTCTGTTCGGCATCTCCGGCTTCTCGCTCCTGCCGCTCGCGATCGGGCTCGTCCTCATCCTCTGGATCGCTTGGATCGACCCGCTCTCGACGTCGCGTCGGACGAGCGCGTTCTCCCACGCCACCGGGGGCTTTCTCGTCGGCTGGGCCCTGGCGATCACCCTCCGCCGGCGCGGCCCCTGGCCGGAATGGGCGCTGATCGCGATCGGGCTCGTCGCCGCGCTCACCGTCGGCTGGGAGGTCTGCGAGTACATCGGCGACCGGCTCCTCGACACCGCCTTGATCCCCGGAGGCCGCGACTCGGCCGAGGACATCCTCTTCGGCACGGTCGCCGGCTCGTTTGCCGTCTGTCTCGTCTCGCTGCTTCCGCGAGCTCGGGCCCAGCCCAGAAGCTAAACGCGGCCCTCGAGCTCCGGGGGCACTGCCTTCGGCCCGTCCGGGTACATCCCGGCCATCTGCTCGTCGGTCATCTCGAGCGTATTGGCCGGTCCCGGGGGCGCGCCGACGATGAGCCAGAGCGCCTCGGCGTCGGTGTCGTTGAAGACCTGGCGCACCGACTCCGGGCCGACCAGAACAGCGTCCATCGGCGCGAGCGTCTCGAGCGCGCCATCGATCCGAAGTCGCCCCCGTCCCTCGAGCAGCACGTAGAGCTCCTCTTCGCCGACGATGTGGCGGTGGCGGGTCGAGGCCTGGCCCGGCGCGAGCCGCCAGAGGCGCGCGGTCAGCTTCTCCGCGCCGAGCTGCTTCGCCAGGTCCGTGTTGTCGACACCCATCTGATTCGACGGTCGCCAAAAGGCGTCGTCCGCGTTCAATCGCTTGTAGGCCATGCGGGAATCTTGCCGATCGGCTTCCCGTTACGCTCGTTCGGATGGGAGCGCTCGACCGACGGGTAATCACGATCGCCGGCGCCGGTGGCGGCCTTGGCCCCGCGGTGGCGCAGCGGCTCGCCGACGACGGCGCAATTCTCGCGCTCACCGACCGCGATCAGGAACGCCTCGACGCGCTCGTCTCCGAGCTCGGCCTCGGCGAGGATCGGATCGACGCCCGCGTCGTCGACCTTCTCTCCGAGGAGGCCGCGAAGGACTGGGCCGGCGCGCTCACCGAGCGCTTCGGCCGCATCGACGGCCTCCTTCACCTCGTCGGCGGCTGGCGCGGCGGCGAGCCTCTCGCGACGGCGCCGCTCGAGGACTACACGTTCCTCCACGACCTTCTCGTACGCACGGTGATCTACACGACGCGCGCCTTCCACGACTCGCTCGCGGCGTCGGAGAACGGGCGCTTCGTCCTCGTCTCCTCCGCCCAGGCGCAGAAGCCCGATGGCACCAATGCCGCGTACGGGGCGACGAAGGCGGCGGCGGAGTCGTGGACACTCGCGCTCGCCGACTCGTTCCGCAAGGCCGAATCCGCGGCCACGGCGAACATCGTCGTCGTCAACGCAATCCTCACCACGCAGATGCGCGAGGACAACCCGGACAAGCCCTACCGCACGTTCACCTCCGTTGAGGACCTCGCCGATGCCCTCGCCTTCGTCTGCTCGGACGCCGGCGGGAAGATGAACGGCAAGCGGTTCGAGCTTCACCCGCTCAAATGAGCACCGTGCAGACACGCCTCGGCTTCGCCTCCGACAACCACGCGGGCGCCCATCCCGACATCCTCGATGCCATTGTCGCCGCCAACGGGGGGCATGCGCTTTCGTACGGAGACGACACTCACACCGTCGCGCTCGCCGAGCTTTTCCGTGAGCACTTCGGCGCTGAGGCCGTCGGCTATCCGGTCTTCAACGGCAGCGCCGCCAACGTTTCCGCGATCGACGCCGTCACGCGCTCATACGGCGCCGTGATCTGCACCGAGCTGGCCCACATGCACGTCGACGAGTGCGGGGCGCCGGAGCGGATCGCCGGAGCGAAGCTGCTCACGGTCCCGACAAGCGACGGCAAGCTCACCGCTGACGACGTGTCGGCGTGGGAGCACCGCCGCGGCGACGATCACTTCCCCCAGCCCGGTCTCGTTTCGATCACGCAGTCGACCGAGGCGGGCACCGTCTACACGCTGGAGGAGACGCGTGCGATCGTGCACGCGGCACACCGGCTCGGAATGCTCGTCCACGTTGACGGCGCCCGGCTCGCCAACGCCGCCGCGACGCTCGGCGCCGGGCTCGGCGAGCTGACCACCGACTGCGGTGTCGACCTCGTCTCGTTCGGCGGGACGAAGAACGGCCTGCTCTTCGGCGAGGCAGTGGTCTTCCTCAAGCCGGGGCTCGGCGAGGGCTTCCAGTTCGTCCGCAAGCAGCTCGGTCAGCTCGCCTCGAAGATGCGCTTCATCTCGGCCCAGCTCGAGGTGCTCCTCCGCGACGACCTCTGGCTTCGCAACGCGACCCACGCGAACGGGATGGCGACCCTGCTCGCCGAGAGCGTCCGCGGTCTCGACGGGCTCGAGATCGTCTACCCGGTGCAGGCGAACGGCGTCTTCGCCCGCCTCCCGCGCCCGGCGATCGACCGCCTGCTCGAGGAATGGCCTTACCCGGATCCCTTCTACCTGTGGGACGAGGCCGGGGACGTGGTCCGATGGATGTGCGCCTGGGACACACGTCCCGAGGATGTGGAGGCGTTTGCTCGGGCCGTCGCGGACGCGCTGAATTCCGAGTAGCCGGCGTCCCCCCGTCGAGCCCGCCTCGTGCGGCACGCTAGGCTGACCGCCGCGCGCCCGGATAGCTCAGTTGGTAGAGCACTTCATTGGTATTGAAGAGGTCACGAGTTCGAGTCTCGTTCCGGGCTCTTCACGAGCGAGCCAGGGACGTGAGCGTTGGATTTGACGGCGGCGATGAGCGCACTCGCGCAAGGGGTCGGCGAGCGACTCGAGATAGCGGTGGGCCGGGCGCTTGCGGCGATCCCGGCACCGATCGAACGCCGCCTCGCCGGCCCGCCGATCGAGATCGACGGCCAGTGTCTGCACTATGAGGCGCGCGCGTTCCTGCGCGGCGGGGAGCGCAGCGGGCTCAGCGCTTTCGATCCCGACCCGATCGCCGACCGGCGGCGGACCGATCGTGCGGCGCGCCTTTGCTACGGGCGCGCGATCGCCGTCGGTGAGGTCGAGGACGTCACGGTCGCCGGCGCCACGGGCGAGCTCGCCGCCCGACGCTATGTCCCCGCGGACGTGGGCGAGGCCGGGCCGCTGCTCGTGTACTTCCACGGTGGCGGCTTCGTCGCCGGGAGTCTCGACACGCACGACCAAGTCTGTCGCCTCTTCTGCGCGGAGGGCGGGATCCGGGTCCTCAGCGTCGACTACCGCCTCGCCCCGGAGCACCCGTTCCCGGCCTCGCACGAGGATGCGATCGCAAGCTGGCGCCACGTGGCCGAGAACCCCGAGGACTACGGCGCCGCTCCCGGCTCGATCGCCGTCGGCGGCGACAGCGCCGGCGGGAACCTCGCCGTCAACGTCGCCATCCATTGTCGCGACGAGAACGTGCCGCCGCCCGCCTACGTCGCCGCGATCTACCCGGTCTGCGACTACAGCCGCAAGCGGCCCTCGCACGAGCTCTTCGGCGAGGGCTTCTATCTGACGACGGAGAGGTACGAAAACTGGCGGGCGCTGGCGGGCCTCGATGCAGCCGCCGAGGACCTTCGCGCCTCGCTGCTCCTCGTCCCGGATCTCTCGGGCCTGCCGCCCGTTCACCTCTTGATCGCCGGCTTCGATCCGCTCCGCGACGAGCTGCTCGAGCTCGCCGAGCGCCTGCGCGAAGCGGGCAACGACCTCGAGCTCGGCTTCGTGCCTGACATCTTCCACGGCTTCATCAGCGCGGCCGGCACGTCGAGCCGCATGCACGAGGTCCTCTCCGAATACGTGAAGGAATTTCCACACACGTCCCGAACGCTTGTTCGTACAATGAGGCCATCATGACTACCGCATATCTGATCCCAGGCGACAGCGACACCGCTGCGCACCCGATCGTCCGCGAGATGATCATCGGTCGTAGCGAGGAGGCGGACCTGCTCCTCAACGACATCACGGTCTCGCGCCGGCACGCCTCCGTGCGCCAAGACGGGCGCACAGTGGTGGTCACGGATCTCGAGTCGGCGAACGGCACCTTTCTCAACGACGAGCGGGTCTACGACGGGACCCGCGCCGAGGATGGCGACGTCATCCGCCTCGGCTCGGCGAAGATCCGGGTCAAGGTCGACGGCCGCGAACCCGAGAGCCCGACGCCGACCGAGATCCTCTCGCGCCCGCGCCCCTCTCGCTGAAGGGGTCAGCGGCGAACCGACGCGTGTCGATTTGCCCCACAGGGGGTGGGTAAACCCACGCGGGTCCCGGTCGCGCAGCGGCTCCGGCGAGCGGCCGATCGCCCGACCTGCCGAGGCTGCGAGGCGCCTAGCCGCGGCTCTAGAGTGCGCGCCTGTGGACTTCGAGCTGAACGACGAGCAACGCGACTTCGCCGCCGCGATCCGCGACTTCTGCGCCCGCGAGTGCGGCAAGCCCGAGCAGCGGGAGCGGCTCACGAACGGGTACACCGAGCAGCACTCGAAGGAGGTCTACGCGAAGCTCGCCGAGACCGGTTGGCTCGGGGTCGCGATCGACGTGCAACACGGCGGCTCCGGTGGCGGGATGGTCGACGCCTGCGTCTTCATGGAGGAGACCTCGCGCGGGCTCGCGCCGATCAACGGCTACGCGACCACCCTGATCGTGGCCAAGGCAACCGAGAAGTTCGGTACCGACGAGCAGAAGGACGAGATCCTCGGCGGGATCGCGCGCGGCGCGGTCGAGGCGATCGCCATGACCGAGCCCGAGGCGGGCTCCGACGTCGGCTCGCTGACGACCAAGGCCGAGCGCTCGAACGGCGGCTTCGTCATCAACGGGCAGAAGGTCTTCTGCTCGAACTCTCACCTCTCAGACCACGTCCTCGTCGTCTGCCGGACGACCAAGGGCGAGTCGAAGCACGAGGGCATGACGATGCTCTTCGTCCCCGCCGACGCCGACGGGATGGAGATGCAGGGCATCGACACGCTCGGCGGCCGCGAGACGAACTACCTCTACTTCACCGACTGCGAGGTGCCCGAGTCAGCCGTCCTCGGCGAGGTCGACCATGGCTGGCGCCAGCTGATGGCGGGCCTCAACGTCGAGCGCCTGATCCTCGCCGCGACGATGCTCGGCCTCGGCGAGCGCGCGTTCGAGGACGCTCTCGCCTACGTCAAGGAGCGCAAGCAGTTCGGCAAGCCGATCGGCTCCTTCCAGGCGCTCCAGCACCGCCTCGCCGACCTCGCGACCGAGCTCGAGGCCGCCCGCCTGATGACCTACTGGGTCGCCTCGCGGGTGGATGCGGACCCGCAGACGACGCTCCCCCGCGAGGCCTCGATGGTGAAGCTCTTCGTCACCGAGGTCGCGCAGAAGGCGGCGCTCGGGGGAATGCAGATGATGGGCGGCTACGGGTACTCATCCGAGTACGACATGGAGCGCCTCGTCCGCCAGACCCTCGTGGCGACGATCTACGGCGGGACGAGCGAGATCCAGCGCAACATCATCGCCAAGGCGTACGGGCTCTAGCTGGACCGTACGGCGCCTGCCCCCGACGCCTTCGCGGCAGATCAGAAGACCGTCTCGCACGCGTCCGGCCCGGCAATCGGGAAGATGTCCTCGGGGTCGGCGAAGATCCGGTCGTTCCCGGCGCCGCACGTGGCGGTGTCGGCGGTAGCGTCGCCGGCGGCACGGACGATGTCGTTCCCGCCGAGCGCGTTGAAGTCATCCGCTCCCAGCCCCCCGATCAGCTGGTCCGGCCCGGCGCTGCCGGTGAGCGAGTCGGGACCGTCGCCGCCGACCAGGCGCTCGACGGTCGCCATCACGTCATCGCGCCGGCCGTCGTGCGCATCGCCGGCGTTGCCGTCGTCCGCGCCGGATCCGATCGTCACCGTGACCGCGTTCGCCGCCGAGCGCTCGCCGTAGCTGACGGTGTCGACGCCGGCGCCGCCGTCGAGGTCGTCGGCTCCGAGGCCGGAGTTGATCATGTCGTTGCCGTCGCCGCCGGCGATGACGTCGTTCCCGGTTCGGGTCGTGATCTTGTCGCTCCCGTTCCCGGCGTCGACCGTCACGTTGAGGCCGTTCGGGGTCATGATCGTGTCGGCGAAGCTCCCGGTGTCGATGTCGAGCGCCGCCAGCCCGGCCATCGGGCAGCGGACGGTGACCGTGTCGATTTGCTGACAGCCGGTGCCGGCGTTCACCGGAGCGCTGTCAGTGAGCTCGTAGAACCCCGTGGGACGCGTGACGTTGACCCGGTTGGCGACGCCGGCAGCGGCGACGAAGCTCAGCGTGTCGCCGCCTACGGACGCGTGCCCCGCCGTCGTGGTCGATTCACCGTCGAAGTTCATCGGCGTCGCGGTGGTAGACGCGTCGAAGTCGTTCGTGCTGTCGCCCGTGTCGTCGGCGGCGTCGAGCACGCCCGCAAGGGTGCCGCCGGAGATGTCGCGCACGGGCGCCAGGCCGCTGAGGATCCCGAGCGGGGCGTTGAACGGCGTGCCGGTGTTGTCGCCCGCCGCCGGGGTGGCGCTGCCGTCGGGGCCGCTGTATCCGCCCCACGCAAAGCAGTCGATCAACCCGGCGCTGCCGCCGTCCACGTCCTCGTAACAGGCCTTGCCGCCACTGGCCGAGAGGTCCGAGCCGATCGTCAGGTCGGCCGTCACGCCGAACAGCGACTCCGCGCTCGGGGTCGCCAGTAGGAGCGTCGCCTGATTCGTGCTCGTGCTGGGGGCGTTGACGCCGAACGTGTAGGTCCCGACCGCGGCCCCCGTCTGGTCGAAGAGCACGATCCGGTTGCCGAGGATCTGATGCTGGCTGTTGGCGAAGCCCTGCAGTTCGACGAACTGGGCGGTGGTGTTCGCCGAGGTGCCGGTGAAGACTTCCTTCACCTTGTAGAAGTGGTCAACCGCGAGCGCCGGCGCCGGCAAGGCGACCATCGCGCAGGCAACGAGCCCTCCGACGATGATTCTCAGGCGTTCCCCCACGAAGCCAATACTCTCACGTTCGGTGCGGGTCGTCCACCTCTATCCGTTCCTGCCCCGCGGCCGTCACGGTGGCACCCTGCGCCTCTCCGCCGCGGTCAGCGCAACGTCGGCTCTCGGGGAGTCGCGGATCCACGTCTTCGAGGTCGCCGCCGGCGAGTGGCGTGGCCCGCTCGACCTGGACTCCCTGGCGGGGATGATGGAGGAGGTCCCGCCCGAGCCGCCGCGAGGGTCCGTCGCGCTCAAGCGGCGCCTCTTCCCCTCGACGCTGTGGGAGTCCGGCCGGCACGCGTCCCGCGCCCTCGCCACGCAGGCCGAGCGGCTCGAGATCGACTCGGCGACCGTGGTCTTCCTCCATACGACCTACCTTGCGCCCGCGCTTCGGTTTCTGCCCCGCGCCGACGCCCGGATCGTCGACGCCTATGACCTCGTCTGGGCCGCGCACCAAAACGACGCCGCCGCCGCTCGGGGTCCCGCCCGTGCGCTGCGCCTCGCCTACGCGGCCACGGTGCGACGCCGCGAGGAGACCGCTCTGGCCCGCGCCGACGGGCTCGTGGCCGCGGGGTTCGCCGACGCGGACGCGCTCGGCGCGCCATGGATCCCGACGCCGACCCCGCTCGGGCCGGTCCCCGAGGCGCGGCCCACGGGGGACCTGCTGCGGGTCGGTCTGCTCGGCAACTTCGCGCACGCGTCCACGCGCATGAGCCTCGAGGCCGTGATGCGTTCCGCCCTCGCCTCCGACCCGTCCGTTCGAATCGTCGTCGCCGGGCTCCACGCCCGCCAGCTGGTCCAGGGTGGAGAGCGGGTCGAGGTCCTGGGCGACGTCGCGCGCGCCGAGGACTTCTACGCGGCGATCGATTGCGTCGTCGCGCCGGTGGTCGGGGGAAGCGGGATCAAGTGCAAGCTCGCCGAAGGGATCCTCGCCGGCCGGCCGGTGATCACGACCGAGCTCGGAGCTGCCGGGTACTCGCCCGAGCTGCGGCCGTCGTTCTCGATCTGCGAGCCCCTCGAGTTGAGTCGCGCGGCGGTCGACCGCGCGATCGCCGATGCGGACCCCGAAGACGCTCGCACCCGCTTCGAGCGCGCGCTCGGGCCCGCGGCCGTGATCGAGGCCTACGCCCGCGTGCTGGGCTAGGCCGCGAACCGGTCGACGATCTCGGCCCAGCGCGGCGCCAGCGCGCGGGAGACGTAGCGCTCTCGCAGGGTCTGGCGCGTGTGCTCGTGCTCGGCTTCGGACTGCGCAACCCCGCCGGCCTCCCACCACCGCCGCAGAGCCGCCGCCAGGGCGGGGATTTCCCTCGGCACGAGTTCGAGCGCGCCCGGGAAATGCGGGGCAAGATCGTCCGCCCCGCCGCCCGGGAAGGAGATCACTTTCGCTCCGGAGGCGAGGCCTTCGAGGATCACATTCCCGAATGGCTCCGGATGAAGCGAGGGCACGACCACGAGTGCCGCCCGCGCGTATACGGGGCGTGGGTCGGGAGTGAGTCCGAGCAGGTGCCACTCGTTGGCGTCGCAGCGGGCTCGCAGCTCAGCCGCGTGGCGGTGGAACGGGCTCGGCCGATCCTCAGCGCCGAGAAAGGTCAGATCCGGGCGCTCGCCGGTGGTCGAGAAGGCAAGCTCGTACGCATCCGCGAGCGTCTGCTGACCCTTCCACGGCGACAGACGCCCGGCGAACAGGATCCCGGCGCGGCCGTCCGAGCGCTCGCCGCCGACCTCCATCCACTCGTCCTCGATCCAGTTCGGACATACGGTCAGGTCGACCTCGGAGCCACCGCAGCGACGCCACCGATCAGCAACCCCGGTCGAGACCGCGATCGCGGCGTCCGCCCGGCGGCGATGCCAGGCGACCAGTGCCCGGTGGCGGGCCCAGCCCGGCTCGAGCCACTCGCGCACGACGAGCGCACGGGGGCGGCCGTCACCCGCGCAGGTGAGCACGGCCGCGCTGTTGAAGATCGTCAGCGCACGCGGACGACGCTGCCGGCGCGGCCGATGAAGCCCCCCGATTCCACGCCGGGACGCGATCGCGACCGGCCGGGCATCGAAGGGTATCCCGGCGTCGCCCGCGAGCCTCGCGAGGCCCCCGTCCGGGCGATGGCGGGGAACGACGATGCGGACCTCGTGTTCGAGTCCGGCCAAGAGCTTCGCGAGGCGGACGGCGGAGCGATCCGATCCAAACAGCTCGCGGCTCGAGCAGACGAGTTCGATCCTCACGTGCGGAGCGGCGTCGGCGCCGGCTCTCTGTGGGCCTCGCTCTCGGGCTCAGGCTCCGCCACGGGCTCAGGCTTCGGTTGTCTCGGTGCCTTGAGCAGAGTCAGGTAGCTGTCGCAGACGTCGCCCCATCTGTACTCCCTGGCGATCCGGTCCTGTCCGAGCGAGGAGAGACGCTCGCGCAGTGCGGGCACGTCCAGCAGGCGCAGCAGCTGCTCGGCGAGTGAATCGACATCCTCGTAGTAGACGTCCTCCGCACCGCCGATCACCTCGCGGGTGAAGGGGCAGTCGAAAGCGAGAGCGGGCGCCCCGGCACCGAGCGCCTGGAGCAGAGATGGGTTGGTCCCTCCGACCGAATGGCCGTGGACGTAGACGAGGCAGTGCCGGAAGAGCTGCGCGAGTCGCCGCTGATTGCGCACCTGGCCCAGGTGGATCAGATCGTCTCGCTCCTCGGCCCTGGCACGGATCTCGCGGTCGAGCCTGGAGCCGAACCCCGAGCCGACGATGACGTGCGGAAGCCGCAGGTTCTGCGGGAGGCGGTCGAGAGCATCCAGGGTGAGCGTGACGTTGTTCTCCGGAACCAGTCGCGCGACGGTGAGCGTGTACTCGCCAGGTCGCAGACCGATCTCCGCGAGCTCGTCGTCGGCGTCGTCGGTGTAGACGTTCGCGCCATAGGGGATGTACTCCGGTCGGACACCGAAACGCTCCTCCCAGACGTCGGCGATCGCGTGCGAGTCGGCGACGAGCGTGTCCGCGTAGCGGGCGGAAAGCGCGGCCCCGGCCTTGAACACCCGCTGCCCGAGCCGGCTCCACTTTCCCCGCTCCCACTCGAGCCCGTCGACGTTGACCACCGTCGGGATCCGAGCGTTGCGGACGAGGGGCAAGAAGAAGCCGTTCGCGAGGTTCACGACCAGCGACGAGTCGACCTCCGCCGAACGCGCATCCCAGCACGACGTCAGCCCGTGGCTGAGGGTGGAGACGTGGTAGTCGTCGACCCCCGGCGTGTGCCGGCACTCGGCGCCGTCGACGGACCAGCTTCGGGCGCCGTTGGGGCTCTCTCGGCAGTAGACCACGAGCTCGTGCCCGGAGTTCGCCGCCCGCGGGACAAACTCGCGGACGAACGTCTCGTAGCCCCCGTAGACGCTCGGGTAGCCCCTGCTGCCGATGACCGCGAACCTCATCGGGATTGGCCGCCCGGCCTCAAAAGCGCCCATGCGGCGGCCCGGCTCGGCCGATTTCCCGAAACGGCCAAGCGCAGCTCACGCAGCAGGGATGCGAAGTGAAAGCCGACGCCTCTCGTCCTCCCGTGGCGGCGCCGGTACAGCACCACCTTGTTGCGTACCAACAGCGTCCAGAGCGCAGGGTTGCGGCGCGACTCCCCGCCGAGATGGGTTACGACCGCGGCCGGCTCGAGGCACGTCAGATATCCGCGATCGCGGGCGCGAAGCGCGAACTCGGCGTCCTCCGAGTAGAGGAAGAACGACTCGTCCCAGGGGCCGCACGCGTCGACGCACTCGGCGGAGATCATCAGGGCCGCCCCCGAGATCCAGTCCGCGACGGTCGGCCGCGCATAGGCCGCCGGGTCGAGAATCGCCTCACCCCAGCCACGGAGGCCGGCGCGGCGGACGCCGATGAAGGTCTCCGCGAGAGCCCGTCTGATCGTCGGCTCACGTCGAAGTGAGGGCAGCCGCTGGCCATCCCGGTCGACCTGCACGGGCGCAACCACCCCGAATTTTGCCTCGCAATCGCTCGCATCTTGGACGTCCCCCTTACTTCCGGCTCCACCCAGCCGCGTTTGCAGGCTATAACCAACGCCCTCTGCGAGTCTAGTGTCAGGATTGAGCACGAGCAAATCGCGCTGCCGGCCCGCCCCCTGGAGACCGCGGTTGACGGCCGCGGCAAACCCCGGGTTGCCGCCCATCTCGACGACGCGCGCGCGATCGTCACGGCTGACCAGCGCGACCGTGCCGTCCGTGGAGGCGTTGTCGACAACGACCAGGTCCCACTCGCAGCCGCTCAGCCCCCGCTCGAGCGACTCGAGTAGCCCCGCGATCACGTCCTCGCTGTCTCGGGTGACGACGACGACGCGAATCGGGCGGCGCTCGGCCAACCCGATCACCAGCCGCCGTAGGCGATCAGCGACTTGGTCAACCCGAGGACGCGCTCGCGGAAGAGCTCAGCGCCGGGAAAGAGCTCCTGCAGCTCGCGCGAAGCGAGCAGGCGGATCTCGGTTACGGCGCTCCGGGCCGCGACCGGATCAGGGATCGCGTCGTGATGACCGAGCGCGAAGCGACGGACCAGGGCGACCCGGCCGCCAACTGGCAGGAACTGGAACCCCGGGAAGAGAAAGTGCGGCTCGAGCGGGAAGTACCGGTTCGGCGTCTGCACGAAGTAGCGTTGACCGACGCGGCGCACCTCGGACGCCATCAGCTCCTGATTGTGCCGCGTTTCGAGGTGCTCGATCACCGAGTTCGAGAAGACGACGTCGAACGAGTCGTCCCCGAACCGCGAGAGGTCGCGCGCGTCGCCGGTCACCGACCGAAGCTTCGGCCCGGCGGCGTCCTGCACCGAAACGTTGAGGACCAGGACCTCGATCCCGTCGCGTTCGCGCAACCCCATCTGGCGCCAGAAGTCCACCGTCCCGCCAACGTCGAGCACCCGAACCGGGGTGGGCAGGCGGTCCACCAGATCCCAGAAGACTCGCATCCGCTTGCGACGAAGTCGGTTCGCAAGCGAGTCGTCTCGGCGGTTGTCGGCGGGGCGGGAGAGGCGGTCCATCGGACACGGGATCCTCGCAAGGCTTCTAGGATCGCGCAGGTGTCAGAGGGGCGCGAGAGCTTTGCCGACGTCTACGACGAGCACATCTGGGGTGTGTACGGCTTCTTCGGGTACCGGGTGCGAAGCCGGGAGGAGGCAGAGGATCTCACTCAAGCCACCTTCGAGCGCGCACTGAAGGCGTGGGACCGCTTCGACCCGAGCCGGGCGAGCGCTCGGACCTGGTTGCTGGCGATCGCGGGGAACCTGCTGATCGACCACTACCGGCGTGATCGCTCATCGAGCCACGAGCCGATCGAGGACCCCGAGCAGCTCGAGGCGCACACCGGCCACGCGCCCCAGCCCGACGCGTCCCTGGGCCTCGAGCCGGAGTTGGCTGACGCGATCGCCGGCCTCAACCAGCGCGAGGGGGAGCTGATCGCCCTCCGCTACGGCGCGGACCTCACCGGTCCGGAGATCGCGGAGCTGACCGGCCTGACGCTCGCGAACGTCCAGCAGATCCTCTCCCGCACCCTGCGCAAGCTGCGCGCGCAGCTCGAGGGGCCCGGGAGTGAGGCCGCCGCCTCAGGCGGCGAGGGGCCCCGCGCCCGCGACGCCGAGAGCGGCGACGAGTAGCAGCGCGAACCCGGAACCGGCGTAGGCGGCGACCATCAGCCGCAGGCGGGCCGGCCTCGCCGTGCGTGTATTGAGGCCCGCGAGGAGGTGCGTTCGAAGGTGCGAACGGAAGCCCGCGGAAGGAAGCGCGCGGCTCTCCAGCAGCCGCCGTTCGAGTTCGGTCGTCGCGGGCTCGTGTTCTTCGGTGCTCATCTAGCCCCCCTGGAAAAGAGCGGATCGTGGATTGAGGCGTCGCGCCTCCTGATAGGCGGCGATCGATTCGTCGACGGCGCCTCGCCGGGCCTCGAGCCGCGAGAGGACCAGCCAGGTCGCCCAGTTGGTCGGCTCGTCCAGGGTCGCCTGCCGCGCCGACGCGGCGGCGGCGTCGAGGTCGCCCGAGAGCTCGAGGACGAGCGCCTCCTGCAGCCGCGGCGTCGCGGCGTAGGACTGAATCTCGGTTGCGGTTCTGGCGTCCTCGAGCGCGACCGGCAGCTGAGCACGCTCGACCGCGTTCTGGCTCGCCCGCACCGCGTTCGTCGTCGCCAGTGGGATCGCGATCACCACCATTGCGGCGATCGCGAGGACGATGAGCGCGATACGCGGGCCGGGCGCCGCCGCCGGCTCCTCCGCCTCGACCCCCTCGCGTCTCGCGCCGAGCGCGGCCGCGGCAAGCAGCAGGAAGGCCACCGGCACGACGGTGAGTTCCCAGGTCCAGTCGACGGCGACGCTGATCGTGAAGGCGACGGTGCTGGCGGCGATCGCGCCGAAGAGGGGACGCAGGTCCGGTCGCGCGCGCACCGCCCGGCTGACGGCGGTGGCGACGATCACCAGCAGCCCGCCGCCGATCAGGAGCAAGCCGACGACGCCGAGCTCGGCGAGCGTCTCGAAGAAGAGGGAATGCGCGTCGCGGACGAATCCGGGGCGATCGCCTTCTCGCGCATAGAAGAGCTCGTAGCCGCCCGCCCCGATCCCGGTCAGCGGCTCGGTCGAGCTGGCCTCGAACGCCCCGTCCCAGAGCTGGTAGCGGCCGTTCCCGCTGGCGCTGTCGAAGCGCGCGGAGCCGGCGTCCTCGGCGACCGTCGGGTTCTTGAACTCCTCCCAGCGATCGGAGAGCTCGCCGGGCACTCCCGCGGCGAGCGCGAGGGCGGTGACCGCGACCAGGCCGGCGACCGTGAAGCCGAGTGTCGCTCGCCGTGACGGGCTCGCGATCCGCGGCCCGAGCTCGTAGCGGTCGGCAAGGCCGACCGCGGCCTGGACCAGGCCGACCCCGGCGCAGATCACGAGCATGACCGCGAACATCTCGTCGCCCTGTTGGGCGGCCGCGGCGGTGCCGACGGCATCGGTGAGTCCCTCGCGCTGGCTCGCGGCGGCGACCGCGAGGGCCGATCCGACCCCGACGTTGAGCACGGTGGGGACGAGCGAGAGGCGCCGCGGGTGCAAGGCCACGAGGACCACCGCCGCCGCGAGGAACGCGCCGGCGCCGGCCCGCGAGAGGGTGAAGAAGATCGCGACGGACATCGCGGGAACCACGGCGGCGGCGAGGGCGCGGGCGACCAGGTGCCGGGCGCCCCAGGCGAAGTAGATGACCGGCGGCATGCCGATCGCGATCAGCGCCGCGAGCCCGTTCCAGTAGTTGAGCGGGTAGTTGAGGCGGTTGCGCGCCTCCTCGATCGCTGCCGCCGCTTCATCGGTCGGGAACCACGCCGGGTGGAGTCTCGACGCGAGCGCGAGGAGCGAGACGACCGCGATCGCCGCCGCGACACCGCCAAGCGTGCGCCGCAGCCCGTCACGCCCTTGCGCGGCGAGCGCGAGAGCGAAGATCCCGGCGTAGCTCGCGAGCCGGGCGAGCTCCGCCGCGCTGCGCTCGGCCGACTCGGACCACCCGATCGACAGCCCGGCCCAGATCGCGAACGCCGCGATCAGGCCGAGGGCGCCCCACGCCGCCCGGCTCAGCCTGGCGGCGGGCAAGACGCCCACGGCCGCCCCGACCAGGACGATCCACCAGACCGCGATACCGACCTCGCCGCGGACGACCGCGTCGTAGCCGCCACCCTCGAGCGCCAGATAGAGGACGAGGAGGAACGGAAGGGCGTAGCCGGCGACCACCGGTGCGACGCGGCGAATTGTCGCCAACGGCCGGGCGCCGTCCCTGCCGGCGCTGCGTGCGCCTAGCGCATCCCCTCGAGCGAGCTCACTCATGTATGCAGAGATACGCCGAAGGACGATTGCGGCTGACGCCCGGTGCCGGCCTCTCCGTGAAGCTGTCAGCCCTCGGGCAGGCGGTCCGTAAGGAAACACATGCGCGAAATGTTCCCGCGAGCTTCGTTGACGTCCGCCATCCTGGCCGCCTTGCTGGCGCTGGTGGCGGCGCCGGTGGCCCTCGCACAAGAGAATTCCGCCGTCGACGAGTACACCGAGAACGTCCCCGGTGCCGGGGGTGGCTCCGGTAACACCGGCCCCAGCGGGGGTGGCAGCGGCGGCGGCAGCGGCGGCGCCGGAACCCAGGCTCAGGGCGGTGGGGAGGAGCTCCCGGCCGCGGTCAATGAGCAGTTCCAGAATGCCGGCGCCGACGGCGCCGCAGCGGCGGCGCTCGCACAGGCGACCGCACCCGAGGGCACCGGCACCGACGCTGGTGGCACGGGTGGCGGCTCGCCCACCGGTGGCAGCGGGTCGAACCAGGCCGGCGGAGGCGGGTCGGGTCAAGGCTCACAAGCGGGCGGCGCGCAAGGGATCGACGCGGAATCGCTGCCGGCGAGTGGCGACGGTGGCGTCGACGACATCCTTGGCGTCGTCACCGGCGGGTCTGCGGACACCGGAGGAATGGGCGTGGCACTGCCCCTCATCCTCGGAGCCGCCCTTCTCGCGGGCCTGCTCGCCGTGCTCGCCCGGCGCAGGAGCCACGGGGAGCCGGACAGCCCCTGAGCGAGCGCCGGCCCACCAGCCGGCCTCCACGAGCGCATAGCCGACCGGGCGGGCCGTACTGTTCGCCCTGCGATGCTCAGCTCGCCGGTCGAATCACCGCGGGATGACGACGTCGATTCCCTCGATGCGTGTCTCGACTTGCCGCTGCCGCTCAAGGTCGAGACCGGCCGCGGCTCCGCGCTCGCGATCTTCGGGGCCTGTTCGCATCCGACCCTCGCGATCGACGACCTTCGAGTTTCCCTCGCCGGCGTGAGCGTCCCGGCGCTTGCGTCGAACATCCCTCGCCCTCGGGGGCAGAACGGCGGCGGTTTCTGGGCCGTCGTTCCGATTCGCGAGCGCCTCGCGCCCGAGTCGGCCGAGGTGGTCGTCGAGGCATCGCTGGCGGACGGGTCGGCGGCGCGGGCGACGCTCGGATCGGTCGCGCTCGAGCCCGGTCCACCGCCGGCCAAGCCCGCGAGCGGGGACCGAGTCGCGATCTGCATGGCGACGTTCGAAGCCCCGGCCGCGCTCTTTCGCCGCCAGGTCGACTCGATCCGAGCCCAGACCCACCACAACTGGACCTGCGTCATCAGCGATGACGGCTCCAGCCCCGAGACGCTCGCGCGCATGCGCGCGGTGCTCGGCGACGACCAGCGCTTCGAGGTCTTCGAGAACGACCAGCGCCTTGGCGTTCTCGGCAACTTCGAGCGCGCTCTGCGGCTCGCCCCGGAGGACGCCCCCTGGGTCGCGCTCGCCGACCAGGACGACTTCTGGCGACCCGAGAAGCTCGAGGCGTTGCTGAGCGCGATCGGTGACGCGTCGCTCGTCTACAGCGACGCGCGCGTCGTCGACATCGACGGAACGGTGGTTTCGCCCACGTACTGGAGCGAGCGCCGCAACAACCACACGAACCTGGCGTCGCTCGTGCTCACGAACTCAGTCTCCGGGGCGGCGTCGCTCTTCAAACGCTCGCTCCTCGATCTGGTCCTGCCGTTCCCCCCCGCAACGCATCGCGGGCTCTTCCACGATCACTGGATCGCCCAGGTGGCCCTCACCACGGGAACGATCGCGTACGTCGATGCGCCGCTTTACGACTACATCCAGCACGACGCCGCCGTGCTCGGCCATGAGCGGGCCAACGCCTGGCTCCAGCCTCGCCCGCGGCTCCGTGCCCGCATGTCGGTGTTCCGGCGCGACCCCCAGTATTTCTACGAGCACTGGCGTACGACGTACTTCCAGGAGCATCTGCGGGTGCTGCTCTGCGCCGAGGTTCTCGCCGCTCGGTGCGGCCCGCTCGCGGGCCCGCAGGAGCGGCGATCGCTCAATCTCCTGCGACAGGGCGACGCCTCGCCGGCCCGCGCCGGATGGCTCATCCTCCGCTGCGCCCGCACGCTGGTTCGAAACGAGACACTCGGCGCAGAGGGGAGAATGCTTCGGGCGCTTGCCTGGCGGTACACGCTGCAGTACCTGACGCCCCGCCGCCATCGCGCGGCCCGGTGGCTCCCCCGGGATGGAGCGCCCTCGCCGCCCGAGCTTGGCAGCGTCGAGCGTCGCCCTGCTTAGAACGCCATGGCGACGGCCGATACGATCCAGGGCGATCCGGGCAGGGATCGGGTCAACGGAAGGCCGGCTGGCGACCGGCGGCCGACGGCACCAAGGACAAGTTCAACTGCGGAACCCGGTCGCGACCGCGCGACGGTCGATCCGCTCGACAAGGTGAAGAAGAACTGCGAGACGGTGAAGGTCAAATAGGCGGGCGGCGCGGCGCCGGCTCGCTGGTCGGGTCGGCGCTGATCGCCCTCGCCCTCCTCGCCGCTCCGGCCGCAGAGGCCGCCCGCCCGCTCGCCACCGGGTTCGCCGATCCGGCGTTCAACGGGTCGGACCCCGCGGCGCGCGGCGCGATCCTCGACGAGGCGCTGGCGGCGGGTGGAGAGCTCGTCCGCATCGGCGTTCCCTGGCGCGCGATCTCCGCCGTCGTGCCCGTCGACCCGGCAGACCCGGCAGACCCGGCATACGACTTCACCCTCCTCGACGCGGCGGTCCGGGACGCCGCCGGCCGCGGCCTCGAGGTGGTGCTCGTCGTCGCGTCGGCACCTGACTACGCCGAGGGACCCGGCCGCGATCCCGCGGCGCCGCCCGGGACCTGGAAGCCGGACCCGGGGGCGATCGCCGCTTTCGCAACAGCGCTTGCGCGCCGCTATTCCGGCGGATATGCGGGCCTGCCGCGGGTGACCGACTACCAGCTCTGGAACGAGCCCAACCTCCCGGTGTACCTGACTCCCCAGTACGAGAACGGGGCGCTCGCGGCGCCCGCGCACTACCGGTTGATGCTGAACGCGTTCCACGACGCGATCAAGCTGGTCGAGCCCTCCACGCGGGTGATCACCGCCGGCACCGCCCCCTTCGGGGATCCGCGCGGGCTCGGACCCCGCACCAGTCCACTGCTCTTCTGGCGAAATCTCCTCTGCCTCTCCGACCGGCGGAAGCTGAAGCCGACCGCCTGCCCGGTTAGAGCCCGGTTCGACGTCCTCGCGCACCACCCCATCAACTCCCTCGGCGCGCCGACCACCGAGGTGCTCGGCGCAGACGACGCGGCAACGATGGAGTTCGATCAGGTGGTCAGGACGCTGCGCGCCGCCGAACGCCACGGCACGGTCGACGCCGCGGCCCGCCACCCCGTCTGGGCGACGGAGCTGTGGTGGGACACCGATCCGCCAGACAGCATCGAGGGCGTAGCGCTCGCCCTCCACGCTCGCTGGACGCAGCAGGCCCTCTACCTGCTGTGGCGCCAGGGCGCGAAGGTCGTCCTCAGCTTCCAGGTCCGCGACGAGCCCTTCGACCCGGGGAATCCGTTCACCGACTCCTCGACGGGCCTCTATTTCGCCGACGGCGTGCCGAAGCCCGCCCGTACGGCGTTTCGCTTCCCGCTCGTCGGCGACCGCCTCGATCGGGGCGCGGTGCGGATCTGGGGCCGCGCGCCGACGGCGGGCAAGCTCAGGATCGAGCGGCGCGCCCGAGGACGGTGGCGCCTGATCGAGGCAACCCCAGTGTCCGCCGGAGAGGTCTTCCAGACGAAGACGGCCATGCGGGGCCGGGAGCGGCTGCGGGGACGCGTCGGCGGCGAGCACAGCCTCGTCTGGGTCCAGCGGGGCCCATCGTGAAGCGCTCCGCCCGGCTCCTCGCCGCGGCAGCGCTGGCGCTTTCCCTGGCCCTGGGCGCCTCCCAGGCGTCGGTCGTGCCGATCGTCGAGGGCGAGTACACCTCGCTTCGCCAGTACTGCGACACCAGGGTGGACGGCCGCGCCCTGCAGGGCGACGGCGCCGACGACCGGATCACGGGCGCGGGTGCCCGTGATCTGCTCCGCGGCGGCGCCGGTGAGGATCGAATCGCCGGTCGTGACGGCGGCGACTGCCTGCAAGGGCAGTCCGGCGACGACCGCGTCCTCGCCGGCGCCGGTTCCGACGTCGTCTCGGCGGATGCGGGAGACGATCTCGTCAGGGCGGGGCCGGGCGTGGACACGATCGCGTGCGGTCGCGGTGCCGACGTCGCCGTCGTCGGGCGTGCCGACGAGGTGGCGCGGGATTGCGAGCGGGTCCGGGTCCGCTGAGTTGCGGATTTGTCGTTCAGCGGCTCAGGTTGGCCCGCACCCGGAACCCGGCGCCCGCGCCCCCCGCGCCGCTGTGGACCCCCGCGATCCAGACCCCGCCCCGCGGCCGCGGGATCCGGCAGCTCGCAACACCACTCTTGACCTTCGCCTTGCACGCGTACTCGATCGTGCTCGGCTCCCTTCGCGAGCGCAGATAGAGGGTTAGCGCGCTACTGGTTGCGCGGCGCAGCGAGACAGTCAGCACCTTCGCTCCGCCCGACGCGTTGATCTCGTAGTAACGCCACTCGCCGTCTGCCCCGGCGACGCCGTCGCCCGACCCGCGTGTCTGCCCACCGTCGAGCAGGCTCTGGACGAACCCCGTGACCGCGTCGGTAAAGCCGCTCCCGGCGCCGAAGGTGATGAACGCGTTCAGCGGCGAGCCGATGTTCCAGTGGGTCGAGAGGTACTCGCCCGGCTCCGGCGCCGAGTCGAAGTAGTCGTCGAAGTTGCAGTCGAAGCGCGGCGCGCCCGAGCAGTTCGTCACCGCGCCCTGGTTCAGGTCGCCCCCGTCGGGGGAGTAGCAGACGACGTCGTTCTCCTCGTTGCAGTGGGTTCCGGTTCCGGTCGAGTGCGGAGCGTCGTACTGGACCGCGCCCATCATGTGCGCGATCTCGTGCATCGGCGTCTCCTCGGTCCAGCAGCCCGCGTAGGCGACGCCGTAGCCGCCCCCGGCGTTGGCCGCGTTCGAGGGCGAGAGCCGGTCGTCGGCGTAGGTAGTCGCGGTTCCGCAGGCGTTGCTCGCGAAACCGTCGTAAAAGACGAGGTAGTCGGCATCCGGGGCAGTGAAGCCGGAGGCGCGTGCCGCCGCGATGATCTGGCCGAAGCCGCCACCCTGGGTGAGGATGCTGTCGACGGCGAGCTGGCCGTCGGCGGCGCAGCGGACCCGGTAGTCAGCAGTCGGTCCGCCGCTCGCGAGCGACTCGGCGTTGAGGACGCCGTTGGTGCGCGCGATCGAGGCGCGGATCGCCTTGCTCGAGCGCCGCAGCCGGTTACGCGTCCCGAGCGCTCGCGCGTAGAGGACGTGGACGTAGTTGGTCGTCGCGCAGAGCGGCCGCCGGGGCGTCGTGCCGGCCCCGAAGGCGCGCCCGGCCCCGCGCTTGGCGCCCGCCGCGGGCCGCGGGTCGGGCCCGTGGGTGTAGACGGGCGGCCCGACCGCCGGTTTGACCACCCGGAGGCCCTCGCCAGGATGGTCTGCGGCGGCGGGCGCGGCGAAGGCAGTCAGGGCGGTGGCGCTCGCAACGAGGAGCCCAGCGCGCAGCTTTCGGTGACGGCGGCCGGGGACCATGTGGTACCGATCGACCGCTCGCGGGGCCGAAGGAGCGGCGCCTCGCGCCCATCGAACAAATGTCCAGGCCGCCCGCCCTCGCCCCCGTGCTGACGCGGATCAGTACACTTTTCGCTCACCTCGTGCCTCGCCCAAATGCAGGGTGCGGCGGAGGTCTTTTTTCTGTCAGGGCCCGGAACCGAAGCGGGCCCGTCGAGGATTTGAGGAGCAGATGGCTCGCGGAGACGTCCGAATCGCTGTCACCCTCGCGTGCGAGGAGTGCAAGCGGCGCAACTACCAGACGAACAAGTCACGGCGAAACACGCCGGACCGGATCGAGATGCGCAAGTACTGCCGTTGGTGCGGTCAGCACACGTCGCACAAGGAAACGCGCTAAGCGCACCGGTCGTGGCGAAGTCCAGGGCACAGCGAAAGGCAGAGCAGCGTCGCCGCCAGGCGCAGGGCGGCGTGCCGCCCGAGTCTGACTCCAAGGCGCAGCACGACACGCAGGTCCCCGAGTCCGCCGACGTGATCGAGGCCGAGCTCGCCGAGCAGGGCGCCGACCTCGACGCGCTCACCGGCAAGGTCGGCGAACCGCCCGCCGAGCCGGAGGCCCCGGCGCCCTCGCGCGCCGATGCCGGCGCGCCGCCGAGCGGCGAGGAAGCTTCCGAGGCCGGGCTCAGCCGCCGCGAGCGCCGCGCCGCCGAGCGCGAGCGCAAGGCCGCCGCGCAGGAGTCGGAGCGCCGCCGGGCACCCAAGGAACAGGTGGTCGAGAAGCAGCGCGGCGCCGTCACCGGCTTCATCGCATCCTGCTGGGCCGAGCTCAAGCGCGTACAGTGGCCGGACCGCGAGACCCTGATCCAGGCTTCTGCGATCACGGTCGTGTTCATCGCCATCATGGCCGCCTACCTCGGTGTCCTCGACGCGATCTTCAACTTCGTCGTCAAGGGCATCCTCTAACCCGCTCAGTCGGGCCGGAAGGGAACAACTGAAAGCAAGATGTTTCGTTGGTACGTCATCAACACCTACTCGGGGCACGAGAACAAGGTCAAGCACAACCTCGAGCACCGAGTCGAGACCATGGGCGCGCGCCAGCGCGTGCGCCAGGTCGTCGTCCCGACCGAGCAGGTGACCGAGCTCAAGGACGGCCAGCGCGTGCAGACCGAGAAGCGGACCATGCCCGGCTACGTGCTCGTCAACATGGAGATGACCGACGACGCCTGGAACCTGGTCAAGAACACGCCGGGTGTCACCGGCTTCGTCGGCTCGCGCAACAAGCCGATCCCGCTCTCCCAGCCCGAGGTCGACCGGCTCATGCACCGCGAGTCCGCCGAGCGCCCGCGGGCGACGGCGCAGTTCTCCGTCGGCGAGTCGGTGAAGGTGATCTCCGGCCCGATGTCCGACTTCTCCGGCGAGATCGCCGAGATCAACGAGGACGCGCAGCGGCTCAAGATCCTGGTCTCGATCTTCGGCCGTGAGACCCCGGTAGAGGTCGGCTACGACCAGGTGAAGAAGGTATAGACGTTCCGCGCGACGCGGCCGAACGCTTGAGTGTGAACGCCCCGACGCTCCTGGCGCAGCTCAGCGATCCCCACATTCGGGTGGGTCGCCAGGACCGTGAGCCGGCCGCCGCGCTCACGGCCGCGGTCCGTGCGGTGCTCGCGCTCGCCTCGCGCCCGCACGCGGTGATCGTCACCGGCGACCTCGTCGACTCGGCGTCGACGCGCGCCTATGAGCGAGTCCGCGAGCTGCTCGAGCCGCTGCCGATGCCGGTGTTCGTGCTCGCCGGCAACCACGACGACCGCGACGGCCTGCGGGAGTACTTCGCCCTCGACACGCCAACCGGGGCGGTTGGGGAGCCCTTCCAGTACACGGCCAGGGTCCGCGACCTGCGGCTGGTCGTCGGGGACACGACGATCCCCGGCCATGAGGAGGGATCGCTCGACCTCGAGCGCCGCACCTGGATCGAGAACGAGCTCGCCGCCGAGCCCGAGACCCCGACGATCCTCGCGATCCACCATCCGCCGATCGAGATCGGGATCCGCGCCCTCGACGAGATCGGCCTGCCGCCCGAGGACCGCATCGCCCTTGGCGACGTGCTCGCGCTGCGCCCGCACGTCCGCCGCGTGATCGCCGGCCATGTCCACCGCGCCTCGTTTGGCGCGATCGGCGGCTGCGGCGTCCTCACCTGCGCGAGCACGCACCTCCAGGCCCCGCTCGAGATCCCCGGGCCTCCTCCGGACGAGCTCCGCCTCTTTCCTGAGATCCCCGGCTTCGTCCTCCACGCCCTCCTCGACGGGGACGTGACCTCGCACGTGCAGCCGATCGCGACGTAGAGAGAAGCGCCCGCTCGGCGACGGGGAGGGATCTAGAATCCGCCGCCCTTGGGCGGTTGCATCCTCCACTTCGGAATGCACAAGACCGGCTCGAGCTCGATCCAGCGGTCGCTGTCCGGCGCGGACGACCTCGGTCCGAATCACTGCTTCGTCAGTCTCGGGCGGCGGACCGGAAACCTCAGTGGCCAGCTGATCACGGCGTTCGCCGACGAGCCGTGGGACGCCGACCCCAATCTCAGGCGCGGCTTCGGGAGGGAGGCGCTGCTGGAGCAGCGCCCGGGGATCCGGGCCCGCCTGATCGAGCAGGTCGCGGCGGCCGGGGAGCGGACGGCAGTTGTTTCGGCCGAGGCCGTATCGGGGTTCAGCGAGCCGGAGTTCGGCAGGCTCGTACGCACGCTCGAGCGCGCGGGGGGAGGCGTTTCGGCGGTCGGCTACGTCCGTGCTCCCGCGGAGCGGATGGCCTCGGTCTTCCAGCAACGCCTGAGGGGTGGCCACGACAGCTTCGATCCGGCCGAGTTCTACCCGGGCTATCGTCGGCTCGAGGCATTCGACTCGGTCCTCGGTCGCGAGCAGGTCTCGTTGTGGAAGTTCGACCCGGCACGCTTCCCCGACGGCGACGTCGTCCTCGACTTCTGCGCCCGGCTCGGGATCGATATCGCTGCCGACGACGTGGTTCGGGTCAACGAGGGCCTCTCGCTCCCGGCGATCTCGATCCTCTTCGCCTACCGCCGGTACGGCCCGGGATTCGGCGTCGGGCCCGAGGCGGTGCGCGAGAACCGGGCGCTGATCGAGGCCCTGGAGGACGTGCCGGGTGCGAAGTTCGCCTACCACGAGAGTGTGGTCACCCCAGTGCTCGAGGCCAACCGGGACGACCTCGCCTGGATCGAGAACCGACTCGGGGAGGAGCTCGGCTCTTCGCCGCCTGGGACCGAGGGCGTGCGCTCCGGCGACGAGCTCCTCGAAATCGACCCCGGCGCGGTGGGCGCTTTCGTCGCCGCCGTCCAAGCCCGCTTCGGCATCGAGCTGCCGAGCTCCGCGACCGAGCGGGTCGACGCCGATCCGCACGCCGTAGCCGAAACCGTACGGTCCTGCCGCGACTCGATCCGTGAGCTGCTCTTCGGCTCGAGCCCCGGCGAGGCGGCCGGCGCGACCGGCGACCGGACAGCTCGCAGTTCGCACCGGAGCCTCGTCCCGGAAGCGGCCGGATCAGCCGGCAGCTGGAGGTGCGTCGATGGCGACTCGATCGTGCTCGCGCCGACGTCGCGACAGCCGACGACGGTTCGGCTGGACGCGACCGGTGTCCCCGAGGCCGAGGATGCGCTGTTCACGGCTCGGGTTCACGCGGGCGATGCGCCGGTCGTCCTGCGGCTCTCCATCGGTGAGGATGGCGAGGAGGGCCGGATGCTCGACGAGATCACCCTCGTGGGACGAGCGGATCGGTGGTGGAAGGTGCCTATTCCCCACGACTCCGGGGACGGGACCCTGCGCTTGAGCTGTGTGCTTACGGCCGACGGGTCGAAGGGTCGCCGTGGCCGCGTCCGGGTGGCACGGCCGACCCTCCGGCTGGGGACGCGTTTGCCACCGCGGTCGTCCCACGGCCCGCGCTCGAGTCGGGAGGGGGGTGCGAACTGAGCTTTGCGGTGCGCCAGCATGCATGTCGCCGTGCGCTCCGCGAGAAGCCGACCACAACCCACGCGCCCGGCGGGGGTTGTTTCCTGCGATGAGACTCCGTCGAACAATCGCCGGCTTCGTGCTCGCCACGATCACGTGCGCCGTCGGTGCGCAGCCCGCTGCGGGTGACGGCGGCGGCCCAGCGACGCGCGTTGCCCCAGTCAACGTCGCGGCGCCGACGATCACCGGGGCGCCCCGCGTGGGGAAGACCCTGGCGGCCTCGCAGGGCCAGTGGGTCGGCGCTCCGACGGCGTTCTTCTACCAGTGGCTTCGATGCGATGGCGGCGGCGCCGGCTGCGCACCGCTCGCCGGGGAGACGCAGCCCACCTTCGCTCTCAGCGCTGCGGACCTCGGCTCTCGGATCCGGGTCGAGGTGGTGGCCTCGAACGCCGACGGATCGTCACCGGCGCAGCGCAGCGCGGCGACCAGGATCGTGCGGGCGGCGGTGCCGACGCTCTCGGCCCCGCCCTCGGTTACGGGAAGCGCAATCGAGGGCGCGACGCTGACCGCGGATCCGGGGGCCTGGACCGGGACGCCGACATCGTTCACCTACGCCTGGCAGCGGTGCCTCACGGGTACCTGCACGACGGTTCCGGGCGCGGTCGCGCAGACCTACCCGCTCACCGCCGCCGACGTTGGCACGCGGGTGCGGGTTCGGGTGCTCGCCCACAACGCCGGCGGGCACTCGCGCGCCGCCAGGAGCATGACGACCGCGACGGTGAAGCCCCTGGGCGACTTGTTCTCCCTCGGCACGCCCAGGCGCGACCAAAAGCGCGGCCTGGCGCGCTTCCGGATCACGATCCCGAGCGCGGGCACGCTGACCCTCGCGCGTACGGCGAAGGTGAAGGGCGAACAGCGCAGGCTCGCGGGCCCCGGCACCTACAAGCTCACGGTGAAGCCGCGCGGGCAGGCGAAGCGGAAGCTCCGCACGCGCGGCAAGGCCAAGGTCCGCGCCTTCGTCACCTTCGCGCCCGACGGCGGCACCGCGGTGACGAAGAAGCGGCGGCTGATCCTGAAGCAATCGGGTTGATCCGGCGCCTCACGCCGCCGGAGTAACGAGGATCCGAGAGCGCGCGCTATTCCTCTTCGACCGGGGCGGAGTTGGTCGGAATCACGTCGAGGAAGACGTACTCCGCCGCCCCGTCGGGGAGCTGCTCGATCGCCTCGGGCAGGTTCTCGTTCGACTGGCGCGTCATCACCATGGTCATGAACACCGACTCCGTGGCGAGGCCGTAGAAGGCGTATTGCGAGTTGCCGCCGAGCGACTCCGGCTTCGGGTTCGGCTCTTGCTTCAAGAGCTGCGCGATCGGGCCGTTCTTCACGTACTCGCAGACGAGCTTGTCGTCTCGCCTCGCGCTGCCGGCGCCGAGGTGGTACGAGGCGACCTCGCGGAAGCCCTCGCAGTCGTTCTTCTTCATCGTCTTCACGACCTGCTCGGCGGCCTCGTCGAACTCCTTCGCGGGCTTCGTGCCGGCCGAGAGCTCACCGAGGAACCCGTTCAGCTGCGCGAGCTTGAAGCGCCCGGTCCGGTCGACGACCATCAGCGCCGTCGTCGTCCGCGCTCCGCGGGTGAAGTCGATCACGCCGGCGCCCTCGTACTCCTCGGTCCCGTCGACCTCGGCGCCGTCGAGCCGGCTCTCAACCGCCTTGCACTGCACCTTGGTTGCCTGGGTGTCGCTGCGGGCCGTGGGGACGAACGAGTTGATCTCCTTGCAGTCCCCGCTCTTGACCGCCGCCGTGAGGTTGTCGGCGGCGTCTTCGATCGACTCCTCGGCCGCGGGCGCCTCCAGCGGGCCCCCCGTGGGGGGGTCCGACACCGTCGTGCTCGTCGTGTCCGTGGTCGACGTCGAGTTGGTGGTGGTGTCGTCGTCGTCCCCGCCCCCGCCGCAGCCCGCGAGTAGCGCGAGCGCCACGAGCGCCGCGGGGAGGAAGCTCCGACGAGTGGGTCTGGATCCCTGCATCTGAAGTGCGCCAGCGTAAAGGATCGCCCGCTGGGCGTCAGTGCGGCGCCTAGAATCCGCCGCCCATGGGCGGTTGCGTCATCCATTTCGGCATGCACAAGACCGGCTCGAGCTCGATCCAGCAGTCGCTCTACAAGGCGCAGGATCTGGGGCCGGACCACTGCCTGATCAGACTCGGGAAGCGGACCGGAAACCTCAGCGGCGAGCTGGTGACGGCGTTCGCGGACGAGCCTTGGCGTGCCAACGTCCATCGCAAGCGCGGGACGGCAAAGGAGGAGGTCCTGAAGGCGGGCCCTGAGGTCCGTGCCCGCGTCGCGGCGGAGGTCGCGGCGGCGGATCGGACCGCGGTCCTCTCGGGCGAGGCCGTATGCATGTTCAGCGAGGTGGAGTTCAGCAGGCTCACACGGGCCCTGGCCGACGCCGCGGGACCCGTAGCGGCGGTCGGCTACGTCCGCGCCCCGGCCGAGCGGATGGCCTCGGGCTTTCAGCAAAGGCTCAAGGGGGGATTCGACCGATTCGATCCGGCGGAGTTCTATCCCAGGGAGGGCTACCGGCGGCTCGAGGCATTCGACCGGGTGCTCGGCCGTGAGCAGGTCTCGCTCTGGAAATTCGACCCCGGGGGCTTTCCCGAGGGCGACGTCGTCCGCGACTTCTGCACCCGGCTCGGGATCGAGATCGCCGCCGAAGACATTGTCAGGGTCAACGAGGGCCTCTCGCGCCCGGCCATGTCGATCCTCTTCGCCTATCGGGCCTACGGTCCCGGCTACGGGGTCGGCTGGCAGGCGGTGCGCGAGAACCGTGCGCTCGTCGAGGCCCTGCAGGGGGTTCGCGGCCCAAGGTTCGGCTTTCACGAGAGCGTCGTCGCGCCGGTGCTCGACGTCAATCGGGACGACCTGGCCTGGATCGAGGATCGGCTGGGCCAGGAACTGCGGTCGAAGTCGTTCGGGAGCGAGGGCGTCAGCTCCGCCGACGAGCTGCTGGAGATCGAGCCTTCCGCGCTCGACGCCTTCTTCGACGCCCTGCAGGATCGCTTCGGGATCGAGTTGCCGGGCTCCGCGAGCGCCCGGGCGGACACCGATCCTCATGCGGTGGCTATGAACGTCCAGGCCTGTCGAGAGGCGATCCGCGAGGTCATCTTCGGACCACCCAAGCCGCAGGCGCCGCACGGAGCTGGCGGCGCGCCCCGGCGCAACGGACAGCGCAGGCTCGTCGCCCGGGCGGCCGCCTCGCGCGGTCGCTGGCGCGAGGACGGGGAGGACGTGATCGTGCTCGCGCCGACCCCGCGACAGCCGGCGGTGGTCGGCCTGGAGGCGGTGCCAGGCATGGGCGAGACCGGGAAGGGGGAGTTCAGCGCTCAGGTGCGCGCGAGCGACGCCACCCCCCTCGTCCTCCGACTCTCCATCGCCGGGGGCGGCGAGGAGGGCCGCTTACTCGACGAGATCAGCATCGCCGGACGATCGGCACGCGAGTGGAGGGTGGCGGTGCCGATCTCCTCAGCGGATCAGTTCCTGCGCCTGAGCTGCAGCGTCAAGGCCGGGCACTCGAAGGACCGCCGCGCCCGCGTTCGCGTGGCGCGGGCGAGCCTCGAGCCGGCTACGCGCTAGCGGCGTCGGCCTTGCGGCCGCGAGGCGTGCGGGCCCGCCGACTGCCGCCTTCACCGCCGGCCTGACGCGCCGCCGCCGGGCGGAAGATGATCCGCTTCTCCTTGTCCCCGGTCTTCTCGCGAACGACGAAGGTCCCGAATCCGGCGACCGCGACGCGGCCATCGTCGGCCTCCTCGAGGCGCCGGCCGAGGTCGCGGAGCGCCGCGGCGACGATCTTCGCGCTGCGCTTGTCGGGCGTTCCCTCGAACACGGCCTCGTCCGCGGCCTTTGCCGATTCGACCAGTTCAAGCATCTTCATTTCAGTTTCCTTTCGATCGAGGGGTGGGACGCGCTCACCACCACGAGCCCGCCGGCCCCGGAAGAGTAGGCGATGGCGCCCTATCCCGGTTGGCGGACGACGATGCCCCGGTTCGGAACGCGTAGACGATCCGGGCAGCGCGCGACGACGCGCCAAAACAGCGGCCGGGCCGCCTGGTACTTCGACCAGAAGGCGTCTGGAACCCTGAACACCCGCTCGCCGTCGGCGGGCACCTCGAGGTCGCCGAGGCCGGTACTCAGCAGGGTCCCGAACCGGTTCTGCGAGAACTCGATCGTGTAGCGCTCGGCTTCCTCGACCTTCGGCCAGTCGAGCACCGGAGGCTCCGCGGCGGGGTACTCCACTCTGCGACGCTGCTTCGCCGTCTCGTGGACGAGCGCCCAGCTGGCATTTCGCGCCGCCTCCCGATCCACCATCTTCGCGATCAGTTGGATGTCGCGACCCGTGTTGTCCGGCGGGCTGTCGCATCTGATCACCTCGAAGCCCAGCCGCTCGACGATCGAGCGCGCGATGTCACGGCTCATCCACTCGAATTTCCCGAGCGGTTCGGTCTCGGGGGCGTAGTACACCGAGGTGCGGCTGATCAGAAAGTCGAATCCGGTCTTCGTACTCGCGTCGGCAAGCGTCATGATCAGGTGACCGCCCTCGCGCAAGGCGACGGCGGCGGTGAGGAAGTAGGGGATCAGGTACTGCAGATCGACGTGCACCATCGCGTCGATCGAGTAGAACCCGTCGAGCGTGCCGGCGAGGCCGAGGCGCTCGAGCGCGAGGATCATCTCGTCGGATTGTGCGCCCGCCAGGTGCTCGAGAACGAGCCTGTTGCTCTCGACCTCCGCGGCCAGGCGCTCGCCGCAAACCTTCAGGTACTCGCTCGAGACATCGAACGCGCCGATCCTGGACTCGGGCGCGGCGTCGAACACCATCTTCGTGTACTTGCCCGCTCCCTGACCGATCTCGACCGCGGTCTTCCAGCCGGTCACGCCGGCGGGCATGAAGAGCTCCTCGAACTGCTGTTGCCACGCCTCCGCGTCGCCCCACTCATCGCCGGGCCAGCGGACGTCGCTGCGCTGGGTGAACCTGGCGGATACGTCCGTGACGTACTTGTCCCAGTCCTGTCGGCTTGCGGATGGAGGCGACATCAGAAGGCGTGCAGCTTAGTTCTTACGGGCGAGCGCCTGCACCCAGTTCAGATGGCCGTGGGCGATCAGGGTTCGCTCGTGGGCCCAGAGCAGGCTGAGCACGCCGGCGTCGCGCTCCGGATCGAAGTTGCCCATGATGTCGTGAAGGCCCGCCTGGAACAGCCCGCCCGAGACGCGGACGACGTCCGCGTCGGGGAACGTCTCCATCAGCGCCGGCATGATGTTCTCCGAGTCGGCCGCCTCCGAGGGATCGACGCGGATCACATCAGCCTCCACGGGCCGCTCGAGCCGGCGGGGATAGAAGCCGGCGTTGGGGCCCCGGCGAGCGAGGAAGCGACGGGGGAGCGCCGCGTACACCTCGTTGAAGACGGCCATCTGAGCGTCCGGGTACTGAAACCGGCTCGCGCCCACGTAGTCGTCGAGGTAGAGGACCCCGCCGGAGCTGAGGCAGCGCGCGCTCCACTCGATCGCCGCGCGCGTATCGAGCATGTGGTGGATCGCGTTGCGCCAGTGGACGAAGTCGAACTCGCCCTCCCCGGTGACCTCGGCGAACGCGTCGCTGGCGTGGTAGCGGACCCGGTCGCCGAGCCCGGCCTCCTCGGCCCGCTTGCGGCCGACGGCGATCCGCTGCTCCGCAAAGTCGTAGCACTCGAACCGCTCGACGAGACCCTGCTTGACCATGTTGAGCTCGACCATGCCGTTCCCACAGGCGACGGCAATGCCGCGCTTGAACGGGAGTCGGTCGGCATAGTCCCGGGTCAGCCGCGCCACGAGGCCCGCGCCCCAGAGGTCCGAGTCTGTGTCGCCTACCAGACGGTTGACCTGGCGGATCACCCACGGGTGGGTGCTGAAGCGGATCGGGCGCTCATCGCCGAACCGTCGTTGATCCCAGTGCGCCCCAATCTTCTCGGCGATCTGGCCCGTCTCAGCCATCACGCCACCCTACCCTTCCGCCGCCCGGCTCCTTGCCTGGGCCGCTTCTCGCGTCTCTTGGCCGGCGCCTCGGCCGGTCCCTCGAGCTTGCGCCTGACGTACCGAGCCGGCTCTGCGACCTGGTCGAGGAGCGCGCCGATCAGCGCGCTCACCTCCGGGGTGACTTGTGCCTCGCCGAGATCCGGGTGCGAGTTGCCCTCGAGCACCGCGGCCGGCTCGATCGCGATTGGATCCTCGGCGAGGAGGTCGCGGTTGACCCAGGCGACGTCGTCGGCGTACTTCCCGCGCAATACCTCCAGGACCTCGTCGTCGGTGACGAACGCCGACTCCGCTTCCGGGCTCGCGTAGATGAGGGCGTCGGAGAGCAGCGCCCGGAACTCGAGCCCGCGCTCATCCGCCTGCCGGTTGACCTCGAGCAGGAGCTCGCGCTCGGCCGCGGACAGGCTCCGGTTGATCCGCGCGACGCTCGTGTCCATGGCGGCCGGCAGCTCGAGCTCACAGGTCCCCGCAAACGATTCGATCAGCGAGCCCTTGGCCGAGTCGTAGTTGACCACGCGGACCTGATCGAAGGCGTTTGTCCATCGACGGAGCGCGTTCACCTGGATGTTGGGATACGTGGCGGCGAACTCGGCCGGCGGGCGGTGATAGCCGGCCCGCTTGATCATCTGCTGGTACCCGGACCAGAAGTGGTCGTAGATGTTGCGGATGTAGGCGATCACGACCACCTCCATCTCGGGGCTCTCGAGCGCGCGCTTGAGGCGCCGGATGCGCGGGGCGGTGGCGTTCGTCATCGCCTCCCCCGAGATGATCGCGGTCGGCTTGCCGTCGAAGTAGGTGCGACGGATCTCGCGTTCGAGTCGCCTGTCGGTCAACTCCGGCCCGCGGTCCTTGATCCGCAGGAACCGGACAATGTGCTGCGCGTTGCCCGCGCTGATCCTGTTCAGCTTCGCGTCGGGGGCGAGGTCGGCGTAGCTGACTCCGATCTCGGCGAGCGCTTCGGAGTTCGCCGAGAACCAACTCTGGATCGCCGAAGATCCCGTCTTGGTGAGGCCGATATGGAGGAAGAGCTTGTCCATGCTTACCCGGCGATTATGGAGGACCGGGCCCGGGGTCTTCCTCGACCTCGCGGCGCAGCCGCCTGAGCTGCCTGCGCAGTACCTGGATCTGATCGAACTGACTCTTGATCAGCGCCAGCAGGGCGGCGTTGATCTGGCCCTGGGTTGCCTCGAGTCGCCTGGCGGGAAGGCGCTCGTCTGAGATCTCGGGCTGGCCGGCCTCACGGAGCAGCTCGTTGACCCGCCGGCGATCGCCACGGCTCTCGTCCCAGACCTTCGCGATGTCCGCGTCGTCCCAAAACAGCGCGTCGAGATCGACGTCGCGTGGCTCGTCGCCGAGGACGCCACCCTTCTTCAGCAGTGGCTCGAGCTCGGCCGGAAGGACCGGGTCGTCGATCTGTGCGTTGTGGAGGGCCCAGAGGGCGAGCGCGACGGGATTCGGGCTCTCGTTCGAGCGCACCCTGTCGATCCCGGCCCCCTCGAGCCCGCAGATCTCCAGGAAATCCTCGACCACGTCGCCGCACGCCTCGAAATTGCGGACGAGCACCTCCGCGCGGTCGAGCCCGAACCATGGCTCGAGGTTCTTGCCGACGCCCTTGTGGCGACCCGCGACCCACTCGCGGAACGGCTGCAGGGGGCCCGCGTAGTCCTTGTGCTTGATCCCCCATTGGAGATAGGCGGACTGGACCCAAGTGTCGGGGCGCCGGACATAGGCGACGATGCGAAGATCGACGCCGCTCTCGGTCAGTTGCCGCAAGGCCGGGAGGACGATCGGGTCGTTGCCGAGGAAGGTCTCGTTGGACCAGATCGCGCGCTCGATGCCCGCTTCGCGCAGCTCCTCGACCGAGCGCACCGCCACCTTGGCCAGCTCCTCGCCCGCCTTCTCCGTGCCCAGGGCGGCGAGCTGCGGCCACCCCTCGGGGCGCTGCCAGGCCCGCTTCTTGCCGCCGGCGTGTTCGCACATCAGGCCGAGGTAGAAGACCTTCTGCGCCGCCAGCGTGTCGGTGGCCCCGCGCAGCGACTTCTGGATCGATGTCGAGCCGGCCTTGGTCTGCCCGATGTGAACGACGAGCTCGAAGTTCATTACCCGGGGACCTCACCGGGCTCCGTGCTTACCGACTCGTCTGGCCCCGGGCCCTCGGGAGCCGCCGGAGAGCCGCCACCCCCCCGGTAGGCACGGTCGAGGGTGTAGCCGAACGCCCTCATCGTGGGCCCGCAGATCTCGAGGAACTGCGCGCGCTCCTCGGGTGACCAGGCGAGCTCGTCGAGCTCGAGCGCATCCCAGTCCGCCGACGTCCGCTCCGGCGCGTTGGTGGCGAGATAGTCGTGGAGCGCCTGGCGCTCGGGCGGCTCGAGGGCGAGGAAGCTCGCCAATCGGTCGCCGGTGGCGACGGGGTCGGAGGCGAGGTCGTACTGGTCCACCTCCATCCGCTGCGACTCGGGGACCGCCTCCTTGAGGTCCTGCCACGCGGTCATCGCGCTGGTCCAGTCGTGGCAGTGGCCGACGAACTCCTGCTCCCGGAACTTGCGACGCCGCGATTCCACGTTCTCGAGGCCGCGACGGCGGGTGAAGACGACTCGCGCATCGGGCCAGACCGACATGAGCATCTGCAGAGACTCCAGCATCTGCGTTCCGGGCGTCTTGTCGACGAACGACCCCCCCGGGTGCAGATTCGCGTATACCGAGCGCATCGCGGTCGTTACCCGCGCCTGCCACTCCTCCGCGCCCACGTGCGAGAGCAGAACGTCCTCCTGGCGCGCCGCCGATGCCGGGTTGGGGCTGTCGTAGTAGGTGTGGACGGCGCCGACCAGCGCCGCAAGCAGCGGCAGCGTGTGGCACTCGCCGTATCCCTGCAGTCCCAGCGCGGCCCGCACGCCGTTGCCGACCGCTGTCGTGCCGGAGCGGGCGGCGCCGAGGACGAACACCGGCCGCGCCGTGAGCCTCTCGGGCTCGAGCAAGAGGGTCCCGAAGTGACGCATCACGATGCCGTCGCCAAGCGCCCACACCGTCCACTCGAGCTCCCCGGCGGCGAGCCCATCCAGTGGCAGTTCGACCGCGAAGCGGCAGTTGTCGGAGGGCCCGACCCCGGCGGTGAGCTCGGCGACGTCCGGGCTCGGCTCGTCCACGGACAGCTCGACGACCCGAGCGGACGAGCGCACCTCCATCCTCTCGAACGCGCTGTCGCGCCCCAGGGCCCAGCCGGAGATCCGCAGCGTCCCCTCGTCGGTGATCGAACTCTCGAGCGATCCGGCGGCGGGCACGTCGGTGGGTGGTCGCGCCTCCCATTGGCAGCGCTGATACGCGATTCGGTAGGCCAACTACGTCCTCCTGCCCCCTGAGACACGCCAGCCGGTCATGCCCGGCTGGACATTACGCGGCCGGTGCGGCGAGCCTGCCCGCGGATTGATAGGCGGCGAGCAGCCGATCGACCGTGTCGGCGATCGTAGCGGGTGGTGCGATCTGGGCGTGCAAACGCTCCCAGAGCTCGGGGGACTCGACTGCCTCTTCGATCCGGTCCGCCAGGTCGAGCGCGTTTCCGGCGCGGAAGTGGAGCCCGTTCACGCCGGGGGTGACCTTCTCCGCCATTCCGCCGATGTCGCTGCAGATGACCGGGCGCCCGAACTTGAACGCCTCCTGGATCACGAGCGGCGAGTTCTCCCACCACGTCGACGGGATGATCACCCAGTCCACGCGTGCCATCAGGCCGCGCAGCTCCTCGTGCCGATACGGGCCGAAGAAGCGCACCGTGGCCTCCTGGGCTTCGAGTAGCTCGACGATCTGCTCGGCGAACTCTCGGTCCTGCATCTCGAGGTTGGCGCCGTGCAGGTCGAGGCGGAACCGGCTCCGCGTCTTCGCCGGCAACTTCTCCACCGCCTCGAGCAGGACATGAATGCCCTTGAACGGGTTGACCTGGCCGAAGAAGCCGAAGGTCGACCGGCGGCCGTGCCGCGGGAGCTCGCGCGGGGGCGGCGCCTCCTCCGGCACCTGGCCGTTCTCGAGCATCACGATCCGGTCCTCCGGCAGGCCCCAATCGATGTAGCGCTGGCGCAGGAACTCGCTTGGCGAGATGAACAGGTCGACGACCTCGAAGTGCGACTTGATGAAGAGCTCGCGGAGGAAGAAGTCCGTGGGCGCGTACAGGGGGAAGCAGCGGTGGCAGTCGTCCGGAGCGGATCGATTGCAGAGCGCGCGCGTTCCGGTCTTGACCATCTGGCCGTTGTTGTGGCAGAGCGCCCAGTAGTCGTGCAGGGTGACCACGAGGCGCGTATCCGGGTTGGCGCGCTTGACCTCGCGCAGGAGCTCGATGCCCAGATGCAGGTAGTGATGGAAATGGACCACGTCCGGTTGGAGGTTGCGGAGAAAGTCGCGGAAGTGGCTCCAGACGATGTGCTTGTTGGGCTGCGAGAAGTTGAAGACGTCCGGCATCTCGGAGTGCCAGAGGATCTCCCGCGAACCTTCACGGAGGGAGAACGGCGTGCCGCCGTGGCCGCTTCCCCCCTCGGCCCGCGCGAGGAAGTAGGCGTCGACGTCCGGTCGCTTCACCATCTCCTTGAACGAGTCGTAGGCGGCGAGCTCGCCCCCTCCGGTGTTCGTCTCCGGGTGCCCGTGGGCGACGATCAGGATCTTCTGCCTGTCGGCCGGCGTGCTACCCATCTTGCTTCCCGGTGGAGAGCAGCTCGATCGTCTCGTCCCAGCGGCTCGTCATCTGCCAGCAGTTGTAGAGCGTGATCTTCGCCCGCATCGAGTTGTGGTCGTCGAGCTGCTGCGACTGACGTTCGAGGTGGAAGAGCTCGATCCCGGGGAGGTAGTAGACATGGCGGCCCGCGCCCGCGACCTTCAGGCAAAGGTCCGAGTCCTCGAAGTCGCCGCGGATGAAGTCCTCGTCGAGCCCTCCCAGCTCCCGATAGAGGTCAGCCGGGATCAGCATGCAGGCGGCGGTGACCGCGTCGACCACCGTCGGCCCCTGTGCCGGGTCGGTGCTTGTCGGCTGGCCCTTGCCGGGATGGAGGTTTCCCCACATGCCGCCCAGACCCGGGGTGCGTTCGAACCTCATTCCGGCGTGTTGGAGCGAGCCGTCGTGGTAGAGCAGGCGAACGCCGGCCGCGCCGGCATCGTCGAGGCTTGCGAACGTGTCCAGCAGGCGGCCTGACCACCCGGGCTCCTTCGGCATGACGTCGGAGTTGAGCAGCAGCAGGAGCTCCCCGCGGGCGACCGACGCGGCGGCGTTGTTGGCGCCCGCGTAACCGAAGTTGTCGTGGCCGTAGAGCACCCTGAAGGGAACGTCGAACATCGGCTGGATGTTGCGGGCGTACAGCAGCACGGCCTCGAAGATCTTCGGGTCGTCGATCATGTAGAGGAGTTCGTGCTCACGCATCTCGGGATCGCCGGCGAAGAGCGCGAGCTGGTACTCGATGAAGTCCCAGCGGCCGTAGATCGGGATGATGATCGAGAGCCGTGGACTGCTCGGAACCGGCCCGAAGTCGTGAATCTCGATCTGCTTCTCGGGGCGAGGCCGATCCGCCCAGATCTTGCGTACGGCAGGGCCGATGGTGTCCATCACGCGGCGCAGTTCCGGATGGGACGGGCCAACCAGGGACAGCAGGGCTTCGACGTCGCGAATCGGCAAGGAGGCGGTCTGCGGAGGGCCGAGCACGAGCCGGCCGACGATCTCGCTCTCGGTTGCGACGACGGCGATCAAGGGCTCGTCCTCGCCGACCTCGAGGCCGGCCGCATGGGCGATCAGGCCCTGCTCGAGGTTGCGGAGGTCGTACTGCTCACGGTGCAGCTCATGGACGTCGTGCCGGAAGACGTAGATCATCTCCTCGGTCAGGTTCTCGGCTTGGCCACCCGGGGTGCAGAGCCAGATCCTGATCTCCTCGCCGGTGCCGTTGACGCACCAGCCGGTCAAGAGCGGCCCGCTGCCGGGGATCGCGACCGACTGATCGATGCTGAGCCTGAGTCCGGTTTCGGCCGCGAGGTCCGGCGAGACGTGGGCAAGCGCCGTCCAGACGTGATCGCCGAGCTCTCGGCTCAGCCGGGGCGCCAGCTCTCGCCCGACGAACGCCCATTCCTCTTGTAAGAGGGCCGCGGTCCGCTCGGTCGAGTCGTCGGCCCGGGCGCGAAGCGAGCTCACCTCGTCACCGGTCTCGTAGGTGATCTCGAGGCGTGGCTCCGCGTCGGGGTCGGCGAATCCAGGCACGACCAGGTGGAAGCCGACCTCTTCCGGGTCCGGAAGGGCGTCGCGGGTGCCCTGTCTCGCGGCAAATGCGCCGACGACGTCCGGCCGTGACTTTGCCCAGTCGGCTTCCGAGCGCGGATCGACCTCTTGCCCGTCGCCCCACCTCAGCGAGAGCTTGCCGTGATCGGAACCGCTGCGCAAAAACCACCCGGCGACGAGGACCCCGTCGCCGTCGAGCCGGATGCAGTGCTCGATCGACAGTGCCGCGAACTCGCCTCCCCCGTCGGCGAGCTGCCAGCCCACCGGCTGGCGGAGCGGCAGCTCGGCGTCGCCGGCAACGATCGCCCGCGACTCGCTGCTGTCGATGATCGTTTCCTTGATCCGGGAGCGCGATTCGGTGGGTGTGGCCACCACACGGGCGTCGGGCGTCTTCTTCGGCGTCGGGTCGCTCGGTCGCAGGGTCTGCCAGGCGTCGTCGATGTCGCCGTTCGCCGCGGCTGAGAGCTGGCCTCGGACGAGCTCGGGATGCGCGGCGGTGAGGGCCTTGACCGCCGGCACGCTTACGACCGCTTCGATCGAGAACACGCGCGTGCCGAACGCACCGGCGCAGGTCAGGATGAGCGGCGCCCCTCGATCGCCGTCGAGGGCGGGAACGAAGCAGGCGAACCCGATCTCGGCGCCGATGTCGGAGCGATCGGCCTCGGCGAGCTTTCCCGCGAAGCCGTTGAGGACGTCGAGGCGGGTGACGGTCTCGCCCTCGTACCGGGGATCGAGCCCTTCGGCCGCCCGGTAGGAGAGGGTGAGGTCCGCGACCTGCGCATCGGTCTCCAGGATCCAGCCGGAAACGAATGCGCCGCTGCTGCCGAGTGCCACGCAGTGATCGATCGAGAGGCCGACGAAATCCTTCTTACCGGAGCCGCAGGTCCAGGTCGCCGGGACGCCCATCTGGAGCTCGGTCGGGGCGCTCTCCGCGCCGGGCTCGAGCGCGGATCCACTCCGGGCCGACCGTAGTGATCGGCGTAAGAATCCCGGGTGAGCCTCCCTCTCCACAGCGCGCCGCAGACTAGCGGCTCACTGCTTACATCTCAGCGCCACGACGGGCGAAACGGCGGAAGAAGAAGATGCCGCACGCCAGCGCCACGACCAGGACGAGCAGCGGTAGCACGATGTAGATGCCGCCGCCGATCGCTTCGGTGTAGGTGGGAGCGTCGGGATCGATGAGCCAGACCCGCGCCTGTACGAACACTGGCGCGAGGGGGTTGAGGTAGATGACCCAGTGCCACTGTGGCGGATAGAACTCGACCGGGATCATGGCCGGCGTGGCGTAGAAGAGGGCACGGGCCAACGCTTGCCAGACCTCGCTCAGGTCGCGGACGCGGATGTACAGCGAGGAGAGCGTGAGCGACGCAACGCAGGTGATGACGACGAGCGCCGCAAGGACCACCGGGAACAGCAGCCACGTCAGCCTCGGCTCGATCCCGAAGATGAGAAACAGGGCGAAGACGACGACCATGTTCGCGAGCACGGCGAGTAGCTCGGCGAGCACGGCCGAGAAGGGCACCGCCAAGAGTGGGAACTCGACCTTGCGGGTCAGGGTCTGCTTGCGAAGGAACGATGCCACCGCCCGCCCCGTTCCCGACCGGAAGAGCTGGAAGAGCATGATGTTGAAGATCAGGAGCAGGGGATAGTTCTGGATGTCGCCGCCGAAGCGGATGAACCGGGTAAAGGCCAGGTACAGGACGCCCGCAAGTAGGAGCGGGCCGAGCAGCGACCACGCGTAGCCGAGAGCCGGCTGCTCGTACTTGAGCTGGAGCTCCGCCTTGGAGGTCACCCACAGCAGGCGCCAGAACCGCGGCCAGCCGCCGCTGCCGATCGCGCTCGGTCCGCGCTGCTCGCGCGTCTCGCTGCCGGCGACGTCGCGGAGTGGGGCCGTTGTCGCTTCCATCTAGCCCCGCCCTCCCCGCTCGCCTCGCCAGCGTCGCTCCGGCATCCCATCGCGCTCACGGTGCCGCTCGCGTTCGGGGGCGGAGGAGGTCACGCGAAGCGTGTGGTCGAGATCGATCGCCCCCTCGGTCGGCGTCGCGCCACCGACTACGGCGAAGGTCGCCGAGGCCACCCTGCTCACCGCGAGCTCGACCTCGTCGACGACGCCGGTCAGGGAGCAGTTGACGGTATAGGCCCCCGGAGCGAGCTTGTTCTCGATCCCGGTCTCGATCTCGATCGACTCACCCGGGCGCAGGGGTCTGCGGCGATCGAACCGGAGCGTCGGCGGCGCGAAGATCTTCGCCCCGGTGCGGTTGCGGATCTCGAGGCGCAGTCCCGGGTCGTGGACCCGCCGGTCCGAGACCGCGGTGACCCGGACGTGGAGGCGCTTGCCCGAGTGCACGCTGCGAACCTCGTTGCTCTCCTCATCCTCGAGCCTCAGCGACGCGATCCGCGCCCGCTCATGGGCGGCGCTCGTGTGCGGGCCGGCGATGTCTGCGCCATGACCCTCGAGCGTGATCTCCGCAAAGCGCGCCGCGACGTCGCCCGGATCCCCGATGCGCTCGATCCGCCCGCCCTCCAGAAGCAGCGCCCGGTCGGCGAACCGCTGCACCTTCGTCGGCTGCTGCGTTACGAGCACGATCGCCGGGCCGCCACTCCTCTTGCGCTGCTCGTCGAACAGCTGCTCGCACTTGCGCTGGAACGCCGGGTCGCCCACCGCGAGCACCTCGTCGAGCAGGATCACGTCGGCGTCGACCTGGGTTGCGATCGAGAACGCAAGACGCGCGCGCATCCCCGAGGAGTAGTTGCGGAGCTTCAGGTCGGTGAAGTCCTCGAGGCCGGCGAACCCGATGATCTGGTCGTAGCGCTCTCGTGCCTCGCTCTCGGGGACCCCGAGCATCTCCAGGTTGATGATCACGTTGCGCAGCGCCGCGAACTCGGGCTGGAACCCGACTCCGAGCTCGATTACCGGGGCCACGCGTTGCGCGACCCTGACGCTGCCGCCGTCGTAGGCGTAGATCCCCCCCAGAATTCGCAGCAAGGTGCTCTTGCCCGAACCGTTGCGACCGAGGATGCCGAACAGCTCGCCGCGCTCGACCTCGAACGAGACTCCGTCGAGCACGGTCAGCGAGCCGCTCCTGAAGTTGCGTAAGGCACTGGCGAGCCGTCCCTTTTCCGGGTCACGCGGCTCGGGAATCCGGAACGTCTTATGCAAATCGACCACCTCGATCGCCGGCGCCTGCGACGCCCCGCCCGGCGGCCCATTGCTCGCCGCCGCGGGCACGACGACGACGGCCGCCGATTCGGTGGAGCCGCTCCCTCGATCTCGCAGCCGCCGCCGGCGGCGGGCGCGCAGGTGGGCTGCCCGCGAGGCGGCGATTGCGCGGATCAGACGGCTTCGCGAACGCCGCGCAGGGCGGCGCGCGAGGCGCGCCCGCAGCGCATCGCGGCGCAGGCCGAGCGGGCGGCGCAGGTCGGCGCCGAGCATGGCATCGAGCTTGCGGGCAGCGTCTTCGGCGAGGGTCGCCCCGGCGCGCGTTCGCAGCGTCGCCGCGTGCGTGAGGACGCGAGCGTGCTCGCCGAAGTAGGTACGGCGCCAGCCGCGTCCTTGCGCGGCGCCGGTCGCGGCGCCTGCCCGGGGCGGCGTGTGCTTGCCGGCCGGGACGTGGTCGGCGAGCAACCGTGGCTCGAAGTGCAGATCGCCCCGGGAGCGAGCGCAGACGGCGAGCCAGTGATCATGGCGCCCGCCCGGTCCCTGGGGCGGGAATGGAAGCGCGAGGTCGAGGAGGTCGCGGCGGAAGAGAGAGTTCGCGCCGGGGACGTAGTTGGAGGCGAGCAGGGAGAACAGATCCGGATCTGCGCTTCGGCGCGGGTCGCACCAGTGTTCGGTGAGCACTTCGCCACGCTCCGAGGTCAACCGGAAGTCGGCGTAGGCGAGCGGTGTCTCCGAGCCCACGTGCTCGCAGAGGACCGCGAGCTTCTCGGGATACCAGTCGCCGCTCTGGTCCGCGGGTGCGACGAGGTCGGCGTCCCGCGGAACGAGCCAGAGGGCCCGCTCGAAGTTGCTCGCCGCCCCTCGCCGGACCCGCGACGGCCAGAACAGGAAGCGGTGGTCGTCGCCGATCGCCCGCTTGAGCGCCGCCCGGCCTTCGGCGGACGAGCCGTCGTCGGAAATCAGGCAGATCCACGAGCTGTGCGTTTGCGCCCGGATCGAGTCGAGTTGACGCTCGATCGCGTGCGGCTGCGGTTCGTAGGTCGCCATCGCGATCGCGACCAGCGGCCCCCCGTCCTCCCGCGCGCGACGCGCGACGCGCGCCGCCCGCTCGGCGATCCCCGGCCGTTCGTCCGCGTACTCCCCCTCGAGGTCGGGGGTCAGCCGGCAGGCGCCGAGCTCGAAAGCGAATCGGCCGCCCGGAACCGTGGCGATCGCGCGCATCCGAGCATCGGTCGGCGAGCTCCGTGGAGGCAGCCGCACCAGACCCCACCACAGCCGCGTCCCCGGCTCTCCGCCGCGTCCCGGGCGCGCCCCCCAGCCGATCGCCGTCTGCGAGACGCCCCCGCACTCGAGCTCGAGCGCCTCGATCCGCTTCGCCGCCTTGCCGCCGAAGGCGCCTTCGAGGAAGATCGCGCTGCCGTCGCCAACCGCGATCCGGTCGGGCAGCGGCCGGGCGAGCGAAATGGTGAGCGGCGAGTCGGTGTCTGGCGCCTGTCGAAAGCGTCGTAGGGGTATGAGTTGGCCTCTTCGTTTAGGGCGGGCGGAGGCTACGCTAGCGACGTGAACACGAGGTATCGCACTCCGCTCCCACCGCGGGAGTTGATGCTGCGCACCGGCGCCCCCTTCGGCGCCGACGACGTACAGCTCAACAGATACTTTCACAGGACCGGCCGCGACCGCAAGCGCGCGATCGTCGGGCTGCTCCCGGACGACTACACGCTTGCCGACCGCCGGGTGCTCGACTTCGGTTGCGGATCCGGCCGGGTACTCCGTCACTTCCTCCGCGAGGCCCGGGCCGGCGAGTTCTGGGGCTGCGACCTGCACGAGCCGAGCATCGAGTGGGTCACGGAGAACCTCTCACCGCCGATCAACGCGCACCTGCTGAACGGCACGCCCCGCCTGCCGCATCCGGACGCCCACTTCGACCTCGTCTACGCGATCTCGGTGTTCACCCACATCACCGACGACTGGAGCGCCTGGCTGCTCGAGCTCCACCGGACCCTGAGGCCGGGCGGGTTGCTGATCTCGACCTTCCTGGGCCCCGGGACCTGGGAGGAGATCGCCCCCCGGCCGATCGACGAGGACACCCTGGGGATCGCGTTCCTCGAGATGCACCAGGAGCTCGCGGACACCAGTGGGCCGAACGTGCTGCACTCGCGCTGGTGGCTGCAAGAGCATTGGGGGCGCGCCTTCGAGATCCTCACACTCAAGCCCGACGGGTTCGTCACCGCCGGCTCCGGGCACGGCGTGCTCGTCGGGCGAAAGCGCGATCTCGCACTGACTCGCGAGGAGCTCGAGACGCCCGGCGACGACCCGCGCGAGGTCGAGGCGGCGCGGTTGCGCTCCGAGCTGCTCGGTGAGGACCCGGACGAGCCTCGCGAGCCACGATCGAGAGGCCGCGGGCTGACGGCAGGATTCAGGAGGCTCAGGGGCGACCGCTCCGGATCCGGCGAAGCCACCACTGCCGGCGGCGCGGCCCCGGGCGAGGAGTCGGCCGAGCCGTGGCTGGAGCCGATTCTCCTCGACCATGCGGGCCGCGACGGGAGCACGCTGATGATGCGCCTGCTCTTCACCAGCCCCGAGATCGCGGTTGAGGGCCCGTATCCGTACGAGCAGAAGTACTTCGCCTACCTGATCCGTTGGTCCGGGCTGCTCGGTCGCGCGGACTGGGAGGCCGACGGCTGGTCCCCCGCGAACCTCGGCACGCTGACCCAGTCGGCTCGGAGCGGGCTCCTCGGGCCGCCACCGTGGTCGGACCGGACGCTGTTCGCGTCCACGGACGGCGAGCCTCCGATTGGCGACCGTGCCTTCGAGCTCGTCTGGTCCGAGTTCTCGCGGCGCGCAATCGAGGCGACTCGGGCCCGGCACCGAAAGCGCGCGGCGCAGACGCGCTTCTACGCGGAGAAGCACCTGCAGACCTGGGCCCTGGATCGAGACGCGCTGCCCCGGTTCCGGACGATTGCCCTGCTGCGCGATCCGCGTGACGTCTACCTGTCGATCGTGGCCTTCAACGAGAAGCGGGAGGGGAGGCCGCCGATCGGTCAGGCTCCCGGAGAGCCGATCGAGCGCTGGCGGGAGCGGTTCATCGAGACCCAGCGCCGGCGCTTGCGCTGGATCGCCGAGGTGCTCGCCGACGGCGAGCAGGCGGACACCGTCCTCGTCCGCTACGAGGACCTGGCCGCCGACCTCGAGTCCGAGGCCGCACGGCTCGAGCGGGTCCTTGGGATCACGCTGCGCCCGAAGGCGGTGCTCAGGGACAGGCGTCTGCGAGACGAGCACTCCACCTCGACCTCCGCGGAAGCTTCCGTCGGCCGCTGGCGGGGCGAGATGAGCGCCGATGACGCGAGCCAGTTCGCATCGGCGCTGGACGCGGAGCTGGCGGCGGTCGGGTTCGACGCGTGAGCGCGGCCGAGGCGGCCCGCCAGGAGAGCTGGCTGACCCCGATCCTGGTCGACTACTCGAGCCGCGACGGGAGCACGCTGATGATGCGTCTCCTGCACAGCTCGCCGCAGATCGCCGTCGAGGGCCCCTATCCGTACGAGCGCAAGTACTTCGCCTACCTCGTCCGCTGGGCGCGGTTGCTCGATCGGGCCGACTGGTCCGAGGAGGAGTGGTCCTCGGACGACCTCGGATCGCTCACGCAGGAGAGCCTGCGCGCCATGCTCGGACCGCCGCCCTGGAACCCTCGTCGCGCCTTCGAGTCCGGCACCGATGGCGAGCCACTTTCGGCCGTCTGCCTGCGCTTCGCCTGGCGGCAGTTCTCGCGCCGGGCCGCCCTCTCGGCGGGTGAGGGCGATCCGAAGCGCGCCCGCGCCTACACCCATTACGCCGAGAAGCACCTGAATACGCAGCTTGTCGACCTCGGCGAGCTCCCGCCACTGCGCGTGATCGTGCTCGTGCGGGACCCGCGTGATTCCTTCGTCTCGATCCGGGAGTTCAACGCACGCCGGGGCGACCGCTCGCGGCCGATCGGGATCGACCCGAGCGAGGACGAGGCCGCGTGGCGCGCCCGGTTCATCCGCAGACACCGGAAGCGGATGCGCTGGATCGCGAGCCTCGCCGAGGCCGGCGAGCACGTCATCGTCCGTTACGAGGACCTCGCCCTCGACCTCGAGGGGGTCGCACGCAGGCTCGAGCGCGAGTTCGCGGTCGAGCTCGATCCCGAGGCGGTGCTCGCCGACGTGGAGCTGCGCGAAACGCACGCGACCACCGAGAGCGCAGAGGACTCGGTGGGGCGCTGGAAGGAGTCGCTCGCGGGTGCCGAGGCGACGGAGTTCGCGGCCGGCCTCGGGGACGAGCTGCGGGTGCTCGAGTTCGAGGTCTAGCGGTGCCGCCGGGAGCTCACCCGAGCTCCGCCATCAGGCGTCCGACGCGGTCGTCCCAGCGCTGCGTGAAGAGCCACCGGTTGTATGCCAGGCGACCATCGCCGGCGAGGGCGTCGGACCGGGATGCGAACGACTGGCGCTCGAGGTGCACGAGTTCCGCCCCGGGCTCGTAGCGGCACTGCCGTCCGGACTCCTGCAGGCGCATGCACAGGTCGGAGTCCTCGAATCCACCGAGCACGTATGCCGGGTCGAATCCGCCGACCGCCTGGAACTCGGCGCGGCCGACGAGCAGACAGGCGCCTGTCAGCGCCGGGACCACCCGGGCTTCATTGGCCGCGGGAAGTGTTCCCGGCATGCCCTTGTGGAAGTGGAGCGTCCGCCAATCGCCCGAGGCCCGCTCCCGTTCGAAGTGCATCCCCGCGTGCTGGAGGGCGCCGTCCTCGTAGAGCAGCTTCGGGCCGGTCGCCGCGGCGCCGCCGTCCGCGCGGTGGGCCGCGAGCATCGTCTCGAGCCATCCTCGGCGCTCCGGAAACACGTCCGAGTTGAGGAACAGGAGGTGCTCGCCGGTCGCTCGCGCGACGGCGGCGTTGTTCGCGTGGGCGAAACCGGCGTTCTGGTCCATGATCACCGCCCGTATCGGCAGCCCGTAGAGCCAGTTCAGGTCCGTGGTGAGGGAGAGGAACTCCTCGGCGAGCTCCGGCGAATCGAGCACGATCACGATCTCGGCCTCGCGTAGCTCGGGGTCCTCCGCGAGCAGCGCGACCTGTGGCGAGAGCAGGTCCAGGGCGCCGTAGACCGGGATGATCACCGAGACCGCGGTGCCGGTGGGCACGGTTCCGCGCTCCTCGGCGCGAGCGGAGATCCCCGGGTCGATCCGCTGACGCAGTCCCTCGATCGCAGGGTGGCCCTGATGGGCGTAGAAGGCGCCATCGGGCCTGCCGAGGCCGAGTAGGTGGAAGGCCAGCTCGCGCCCGGCCACCGGGTCGTGGACCGGCTCGGGTATTTCGAGCGCGGTGCCCGCGCCGCCGGCGTCGCCGACCTCGAGTCGCAGCCGGGCCGCGTTGCCCGCCGCACCCGGGGCCTCGGCGAGGCAGACGAAGCCGCGCACGGACGCACCCCCGGCGAGCGCTTCGACGTCCGGGCGCCTGAATCCGTAGTCGAGCTCGACCGGCGTTCCGCGCCGCCCCGAGCCCTTGAGTCGCGCCGATGCGTCGCGGCCCACTCCCTTGAGCCAGCCTGCGAGCAGAAGGCGATCCTCGTCGACGACGATCGCGTGGTCGACGAAGCCGGGGCCGAGCTCCGTCAACTCGTCATCCCGGTCGTGACCGCGCTTGCGGGAGTGGGAGGGGCGCTCAGCTCGCGGTAGATCTCCGCGTGCCGTTCCGCGGCCGCGGCGGAGCTCGTGACCGCGGGGATGCCGGCGCGAAGGCGCTCCCACAGGCCCTCCGTGTCCGCGGCCTCGACGAGCACGCGGGCGAGGTCCTGTGGCTCGCCGACGGCGAAGTGGAGGCCGTTGACGCCGTCATCGACCTTCTCCGCCATGCCACCGATGTTGCTCGTAACCACCGGGCGGCCGTGCATGAACGCCTCCTGAACCACGAGCGGCGAGTTCTCCCACCAGATCGAGGGGATGACGACCCAGTCGACCTGCCCCATCCTCCCCTTGAGCTGGCTCGGGTGATAGCTGCCGAGAAAGCTGACGGTGTCCGGGCTCTTTCGCAGCAGCTTCTTCAGCCGCTTGCGGATCGCCTTCGGCTGCAGGTCGAGGTTGGCGCCGCTCAGGTAGAGCCGGATGTCGTCGCGTCCCTGGCGCTCCAGGAGCGCCATCGCCTCGACCAGCACGTCGACGCCCTTGTACGGGTTGAGCTGGCCGAAGAAGCCAAAGCTGGAGCGCTTCTCGCCGGGTCCGAGGTGGCGCGCCGGGGCGGGCTCGAGCGGATGGCGGCCGTGGTCGAGCTCGATGATCTTCTCGCGCGGGAGGCCCCAGCTCACGTAGCGCTCGAGCAGGAAGCGGCTCGGGGCGATGAAGCGGTCGACGAGTTCGAGCTGGGCCTTGATGTAGCGCTCGCGGACGTAGAAGCGCCCCGGCGAGTGCTCAGGAAAGCACTGGTGACAGCGTTGGGGCGAGGCATGGGTACAGAGCTCGTAGTCCTTCGTGCGGACCATCTGCCCGCCGGCGTTGCAGATCGGGCGGTACTCGTGCAGCGTGTAGAGGATCGGGACCTTCGGGAGCACCTTGCGCACCGCGCGGATCGCCTCGAAGCCGATCAGCTCGCTGTGCTGAAAGTGGACGACGTCCGGGCGCAGGTCCTCGAGCAGTGCGGCGATGTGGCGGGTGTAGAGCTCCTTTCCGGCCGCGGTGCCGAAGAAGTAGTCGTCCGGTCCCACGTGCTCGCTGAAGAGCAGGATCTGGTCGTCGCTCCCGTCGACGACACCGAGCAGCGTGCCGGGGTGGATGAACGCCGGATCACCGGTGCGGGCGACGAGCACCGGGTCGGTGTCGTCGCGTTCGCGGAAGGCCTCGAAGAGCTCGAGGGCGACCTGCTCGGCACCCCCGCGGATGAACTCGGGGTGTCCGTGGACGAAGAAGAGAACTCGCATAGACCAGGCCCCGCCGTTCGCAGGTTAGACGGTTCCGGGCACCCTCAGGCGGCCTCGACGAACCGTTGAATCCGCTCGATCAGGGCGTCGTCGAACGCCTCCTCCCACGAACGCGGCCAGCGAACGCTCGCGGCCCCGACCCTGCCCTCACGATCGCCCAGTGAGCGCACAGCCGCAGAGAGACCGTCCTTGATCGCGTCCGATGTCGGCTCCACCGGGATCAGGTTGGCGGAGATCTGCCGCATGGCGTCGGCGGTCTTGTTCTCGAAGGTGCTCGTGACGACACGCATCCCCGCGGCGGCCATCTCGATCGGGACGAGGCTCGGATGCGGAGTGTCCTGGAGCGAGAGGCCGACGCTGTGGCGCCCCAGGAGCCGCCGGTAAGCGCGCTGGTCGGCGCGCCGCAGGATCCGCAGCGTCGCGGAGTCGGTCAACCGCAGCCGCGACTCCTCGCGGGCGCCGATGCCGAAGAACTCCCAGCGCCCCGGGAACCTGCCCTCCGCGATCGCCTCGCTGAGCGCGATCACGCCGAGCTCGTACATGTTGCGCTCCGCGTGCGCCTCCGGGCGGGCGTAGAAGAGGAGGCGCTGGTCCAGGCCCTCGAGACCCTCCACCGTCGGCGGGTCGACCTGGGTGATCGCGTTGTCGAACGCGGTCGAATCGCTCTCGCCGGCGTCGAGCCCGGCGGCGTACACGCCGATCCTGCGCCGGCGGAAGAACTCGCGCAGGAGCTCGGTCGAGAAGACGGCGAAATGCGGATAGGAGTAGGCCTGGCGGGTGATCGCGCCGAGCGTCCCGACGGGATAGGTGAGCGGGTCGTACTCCTGGATCACGAAGACGAACCGGCTGCGCCCGAGCTCGGCGCTGGCGCGATGGGCGAGGTGCGCCGTCCACGATGTGGTCGCGATGAAGCGATCGCTCGGACTGACCCGCAGCCTGAGCTGCTCCCGGGTCGGCGCGAAGGCGACCTCGACCAGGTCGAGGATCGGGCCGAGGCCCTCGTAGGAGGAGACCCGCCGCTTCCAGTCCTCCGGGAGAAAGGTCGGATCGACCGCGACCAGGCGCATGCGAATCCCCGCCTCGGCAAGCCGGCGAGCCAGGTTGAACTTGCCGATGTACGCGGCGAAGAAGTGCTCGAGGTCGATCGTGGGGACGAGCATGTTCACCGTGGGCTCGCGGCTCGGGTCGACCTCGAGCGGAATCGGCGCGAGCTTCTCGATCAGCTGGGCGACGAGCGCGGGTGGCTCGGCGGTGCTCCCGCGGTCGATTGGCGGAGGCGCCGGCACCGGGCGGCCTTGCGCGTAGTACTCCGGCTTGCGTCGCCGCATCGCGGTCATCGGCCTGATCATGCTTCGCCAGAGGAGGCCTCTGGCGATCAGGCGCTCGCGGCCCATCGCCGGCGCCTTCCGGACCCGGGCGCCGAGCGCGCGGCACGACTGCCAGCCGGCGGCGACGATGGAGCCGCCACGGCTCTGCGAGCGCCGGAACAGGGCCACGGCGCGCGCCTTGCGCCCGCGGAGCGTGTCGGCGCAGCGGAGCGCGAGGAGCTCGGCGTGCCCCTGCGCGGGGATGACGACGCCGAAGTAGTCGGCGCGCAGACGGAGCAGCCACTGGCTCAACGCGGTCCGGTTCTGGACCGGGCGGGGCAGGTGGCGCGGCCCCCACTGCGCGCCGCGGCTCCCGTAGGCGTTGCCCGCATGCTGGACGTAGTCGTAGAGCGGCCGGTCGACGTAGGAGATCCGCCCGCTGGCGAGGGCGACGAGGGCGAGCCAGTGATCGTGAAAGGCGTCGCCGATCCGCTGCGGGAACGGCAGTGCCCGCTCGAGCAGCTCGCGCGGGAACAGCGAGGCGGCGGCCGTGATCGTGTTCGCGACCAGCAGCGTCGCCATGTTGGTGTGGTTGGTGCGCCGCTCGGTCCAGTAGGTGGGCGAGATCACCTCGCCCGACTCGTCGGTGAGACGCATGTCGCTGTAGGCAAGGGAGACGCCCTCGCGACGCGCCGCGTCGACGAGCGTCGCGAGCTTGTCCGGGTACCAGGAGTCGTCCTGGTCGGAAAGGGCGACGAAGGCGGCCTCGGCCGGGACGTACGTCAGCGCGCGCTCGAAGTTGAGGTAGTAGCCACGGCGGTGCTCTGACCGGCTCAGGCGGAACCGGTCGTCGCCCTCGATCTCGGCCTCGAGCGTCGCGAGCGCGTCAGGGGCCGAGTGGTCGTCGCTGATCAGGCAGATCCAGTTGCCGTGGGTCTGGGCGCGGATCGAGTCGAGCTGCCGGCGCAGGAGGGTCGGATCCGGGTTGTGCGTGGCCATGCAGATCGCGACCAGGGGTTGACCCGGATCGCCCCCGTCGGCCGGGCCGTCCTCGGGTGCGAACCCATGGCCCGGATCGAGGTCGATGACGTCAACCGGGTGAGCGGCCTCGCCCCCGTCGCCAAGGGAGACGACGAGCTCGAGCTCGGCCTCGGCCGGTTGCTCGATCGCCGGGATCGCAACCAACGCCCAGAACCCGCTCCGAAACGCGTTACCTCCCGGATCGCGGCCAGGGTCGCTCGCTCGCAGGATGTCGGCGCGCGGCATCGAGTGTGCGGAGACGGGGTGGCGCTCCCCGCCGACCCCGACCCAGAGCCTCGCGATGGTCTCGCGCTCGTGGTAGCACCAGCCGTGGATGAAGAGCACCGCTCCGCGCCCAACGTGCACACGCTTCGGGACCGCGGATTCGACCGCGGCGCGGAGCCGGGGCGTATCGGTCATCTCGGCGCCGCGTTCTGGTCGCGACGCGTGTCCCGGCAGGCGCGGACCCCCTTTACCTTGATTCGGCGCCGGCCGTCCGCAAGCTCGGCCACCAGCCGCAAGCGGCGGGGCTTGCTCACCGGGAGCTTTGCGACATCGACCCGGAGGCGATATGGCGGATTCGATCGTCCGCCGACCTTGCGGCCCCGGAGGAAGACCTCGAGCTCGTCGATCGGTTCGACGGCCGAGGACAGGCTCACTCGCAGGTCCCGGTGGGTGCAGCGGCCGGCGATCGACGGCCGGATCCGCAGCGCCAGTTCGGGCACGGCGGAGCAAGCCGCGCCCGCGCAGGTGCGCATTTCCGCGAGGCGCCGCGAGAGCGACTCGACCACGCCCGCGTACGCCGGGTCGAGGTGGCGGCTGTCGAGCTGATCGGGGTCCAGCCTCAGGTCATAGAGCTCCCGCTCGCCGGTCTCGTGCTCGAAGTATGCGTAGCGCCCGTTGCGGATCCCGGTGCCGCCAACCGCTGGCGGCACGCCGACGGTCTCGAGCAGGATGTCGCGGCCGAGCTCGTCGCGCGGCCGGCGCGCGATCTCGAGCAGCGAGAGACCGTCGAGCGGGAGACCCGGCGTCGCGCCGGCCGCCTCGACGATCGTGCGCGCCAGGTCCACATTCGAGACGAGCTCGGAGCTCTTCGTCTCAGGCTCGATTCCCGGCCCACGGATCAGCAGGGGTACCCGGATTCCCTCCTCATAGAGCAGGAGCTTCTCCGTCGGGATGCGGTGCTCGCCGAAGAAGAAGCCGTTGTCCGAGGTGAAGATGACGTAGGTGTTGTCGAGCTCACCGGTCTCCTCGAGCGTCGCGATGATGTCCTCGACCGCCTCGTCGAGGGCGAGCAGCGACTCGAGCCGGCAGCGCCACCTGGTCGTTATCTGGGCGACCTGGGCCTGGGTGAATTGCGGACGGGACTGGATGCTCGCCGGCTTGTCCGAGACGTCGGCCTCGTTGAACGACGGCCTCTGCGGAAGCGGGGCGTCGTCGAATGCGGTCGCGTGGCGCGGTGCGGGGATCGGAACCCCTCCGCCGATGCAATCCTGCGCGCCGTGCGGGCTCGGTTGCGGGTTGCCTCCGTGGGGCGCCAGCGGGGAGAAGGCGATGAAGAACGGTTGCGCCGCCGCCGCGCGCTCGCGGATCACCTGCGTCGTGCGAGCCCCGAGCACATCGGTCACGTAGTCCGCCACGCCATTGCCGTAGTCGACGAGCGCTCCGTTCTCGTTCAGCCGGTAGCCGTAGTAGCGGTGTACGTGCTGCAGTCGCTCGACCGGCCGGCAGTCCGAGCATCCGGTGAGCGTCCACCAACCGTCCCACCCCGCAGGCAGCAGTGCCGGCGTCTGCTCGTAGTAGAGGAGGTACTTCCCGATGTGCGCCGTGTAGTACCCGGCCGCCTGAAGCCAGAGCGGCAGCGTGTTGGAGGAGTCGAAGCGCAGGAAGCTGCCGGTGGGGGGAGTGTTGTGGCGGACGTGATGGTTGTGCGCGTACTGGCCGGTGAGGCCGGTCGCGCGGGAGGGGCAGCAGAGCGGAAAGCTCACGAACGAGTTCTCGAAGGAGATGCCTTCGGCCCCGAGCAGGCGCTGCGTGGCGCGCATCTCGGCAACCGAGCGCACCTCCAGGTCGTCGGTCGTGATCAGGATGAAGTTGGGCTGCTCGTCAGCTGCCGATCCGTGGTCCTCGCCGCCCGCCGCCATCAAGGGTGGGCCGAGGATCGCCGTGGCAGCGACCAACCCCGCGAGCGCTAGCGTGCGTGGGGCGAGCGCGCGCATCCCGGTGGATGTTAGGCCCTGATCAGCAGCTCCGCTTGACGTTGACCCCGCCGCCGCCGCGACAGGAATCGGACCCGCCGCCGCCCTTGAGGATGTCGTTGCCCTGGAGCCCGGCGAGCTGGTCGTCTCCGCCCTTGCCCTCGAGGCGATCGTCGCCGTCGCCGCCCTTGAGCGCGTCGTTTCCGCCCCCGCCGCGAGCGACGTCATTGCCTGCGCCGCCGCGAATGATGTCGTCGCCGCCTGACCCGCAGGCGAGGTCGTCTCCACCGAGCCCGACGACGACGTCGTTGCCGCCGAGCAGGGCGATCACGTCCGGCCCTTCGGTCCCGGTCAGGGTGTCGTCGCCGTCGGTGCCGACGATGTTCGCGACTCGCCCGGCGCAGAGCACGGGCGGCGGGCTCTCGACCCGGGTCGAGATCCGGCTGTCGTTGTTGGGAAGCTGCGTGTCGGTCTTGCGCTTGCCGAGGCTGACGCTGTTGATTGCCCCGTAGGGCCGCGCGGCGGCCTCGGGACGGACCTGGACGCTGACGTTCTGTACGGCCCCGGCGGCCAGCGTGCCGAGGTTGCAGATCACGCGGCGCTTGGTGGCCGAGCAGCCGGCCACGTCGACGGCGACGAACGCCGCGCGCTTGTCGAGGGTGTCGACGAGGCGGACATCCTCCGCCGGATCCGGGCCCGCGTTCGACACCTGGATCGCGTAGGTGAGGAGCTCTCCGGCCCTCACCGGGTCCGGCGTGTCGGTCTGGGTCACGGCGAGGTCCACGCTCACGGCGTGAGCCGACGCCGGGATTGCGAGCGCGGCGAGCGCGCAGGCCAGCACGGCGTAGCGTCGCGTGTGGCGGGGCATCCGTCTTTCAACGACCGTCGACCTCATCGGACCTCCAGGGGTTGGGCGTAAGTCACGTTCCCCTATGCAACACCGCGAAACGTGTAAACGGTGCGGCGCATCCGCCACATCGGCTCCTTGATCCGCGCGCCGGCGCCGTGCACGCTCGGCCGGTGCCGATGTTCTGGGCAGTTTGCTGGGCTATAGCCGCGAAAGCGCACCGAGTTCTGCGGCGTGGGCGGCTCGACCGGTCGATGGCCGAACTGGCGAGCCGACAGCGCGGTCTCGTGAGGCGCGATCAGCTGCTCACGCTCGGTTTCAGCAGCGACATGATCAGCCACCGCGCGCGGACCGGACGTCTTCACCGGGTCTACCGGGGCGTCTACTCGGTCGGGACGAAGCCGCGGACCCAAAAGACACGCTGGCTCGCGGCAGTCTTCGCCTGTGGCCCCGGCGCCGTGCTCTCTCACCGCTCGGCCGCCGCACTTTGGGGAATCCGTGGGACCTCAGCAGCTCGGATAGACGTCGCGCCGAGGCTCGTCGCTCGATCACGCCTCAGGAACTACGCGCAGCCCTCGAACGCAACCCCGGGCTCAATGGCGTTCCTGTGGTGCGAGCGATCGTCGGCCCCGGCGAGCACGACCTCGATGCCAAGGCCCGAAGCCCCCTCGAACTCGCTCTGCTCGCGATCTGCCGCGAGTACGGCGTCCCCGAGCCGCAGGTGAATCGCTGGATCGCCCTCGACATCCCCGCCGGAGGGCTCGAGGCTGACTTCTGCTGGCCGGAGCAGCGGCTCGTGGTCGAGGTCGATGAAGAGGCCGGCCATTCCACTCTGCGAGCTCGGCGCAACTACCCCGAGCGAGACACTGCCCTCATTGCCGCGGGTTGGTTTCCTGTGCGCATTCCTGAGCGGGACTTCGCGCGGCCAGGGGCGATCGCCCAACGGCTCCTGCGCGCCCTGCGGGGAGTCAGACCCACCTCTGTATCCTCGCCCGTCGCGTGGCGAAGAAGGTCCTGACGATGATCAAGCTGCAGATCCCCGCGGGGGCTGCGAATCCGGCCCCGCCGGTGGGTCCCGCGCTGGGTCAGCACGGGGTCAACATCATGGAGTTCTGCAAGGCGTTCAACGCCCGCACGCAGCAGGACACCGGCACGATCATCCCGGTCGAGATCACCGTCTACGAGGACCGCTCGTTCGACTTCATCACCAAGACGCCGCCCGCCGCGGTCCTGATCCGCGAGGCGCTCAACATCCCGAAGGGCTCCGGCGAGCCGAACCGGGAGAAGGTCGGCACGCTGACCACCGCCCAGGTTCGCGAGATCGCCGAGCGCAAGATGCCCGACCTGAACGCGAACGACCTCGACGCCGCGTCGAAGATCATCGCCGGCACGGCGCGCTCGATGGGCGTCAACGTGGAGGGCCAGTAGCGATGGCCGGCCGTAGGGGCAAGCGCTACCGCGACGCGCTCGAGAAGGTCGACCGCACCGAGCACTACGCGCCCGCCGAGGCGATCTCGCTGGTGAAGGAGTCAGCCTCGACCAAGTTCGACGAGGCGGTCGAGGTCCACATCCGCCTCGGGGTCAACGTCCGCCACGCCGAGGAGCAGCTCCGCGGCACGCTGGCGCTCCCGCACGGGCTCGGCAAGTCCGTGACCGTCGCCGTCTTCGCCGAGGGCGACGCCGCCCGCGCCGCCGAGGATGCCGGAGCCGACCACGTCGGCGCCGCCGACCTCGCCGCCAAGGTCGAGGAGGGGTGGACCGACTTCGACGTCGCGATCGCCACGCCGGCGCTGATGGGACCGGTGGTCTCGAAGCTCGGCCGCGTCCTCGGTCCGCAGGGCAAGATGCCGAACCCGAAGGTCGGCACGGTCACCGACGACGTCGGCAAGGCCGTGACCGAATCGAAGGCCGGCAAGGTCGAGTACCGCACCGACCGGCAGGCGATCATCCACTTGACGATCGGCAAGGCGAGCTTCGAGGAGCGCGCCCTGCTCGAGAACTACGCCGCGGTCATCGACGAGATCGTCCGCGCGAAGCCGGCCGCCGCCAAGGGCCGCTACATCCTCTCGATCACGCTCGCCTCGACGATGGGCCCAGGGGTCCGCGTCGACGAGAGTCGCACCCGCGAGTCGGACATCTTCCTCGGCTCCGACGCTCCGGCCGAGGACGGCGGCTCCGCCGACGAGCCGGTCGCCGAGCCCGCCACGGCTTAGGCTCCTCTTCGAAGCGGCTAAGCCGCCGTTTGAAGGCGTTCGTCCGGCCTCACGCGACCTTTTCGAAGGTCAAGCGGTAGTGCTCGAGCAGCTCGCGCTCGAAGCAGATCGAGTTGGCGGAGACGCCGGAGGTGAAGGCGAGTCGGAACTCTCGGCTCGTCAGCCACTTCGGCACGAGCCGGGCCTTCAGCAGGTACTTGTGCAGGCTGGGCTCGCCGAAGCGCTCCCGCCACTGCTTGATCGTCTCGATGTAGTCGAGCCGCCCGCTCTGCGCCTCGACGAGGCGGAAGCGCGGTTCGGCGTTGCGGAGGATCTGCTCCCTGCCGAAGGGGAGAAACGACCCCGGGAACTGATGCGTCATCAGGGCGAGCGCGAACGCATCGGAGTCGCGCGGCGCGTCGAGCGATGCGTCGTCGGGGTCGATCATGTTCGGGCCGAAGACCATCGTCTGCAGGTAGAAGCGCCCACCGTCGGGGATCAGCTTCGCCGTCGTCTCGAAGAAGTCCGTGTAGATCTGATCCTGCCGACCGGCGTTGTAGGCCTCCTGCGAACAGAAATGCTCGAAGGCGCCGAGGCTGACGAGCGCGTCGAACTCGCCGAAGTCGTCGGGGCGCACCTCGCGCGCGTCGCGCATGTACACCTTGAGGCCGTTTCGCCGGCAGGCCTCGAGTTGTCCGCTCGAGAGAGTGACGCCAACGCCTTCGGCGCCTCGCTCGCGGATGAAGTTGAGCATCGGCCCCCACCCGCAGCCGAGGTCTAGCAACCGGCGGCCGGGCTCGACCCCGACCTGCTCGGCGACGTACTCGTGCTTCCTGCGCTGCGCTTCCTCGAGCGTGAGCGAGAAGTCCCCGTCGTACTTGGCGCCCGAGAAGTCGGCGAGCTCGCCGAGGCTGAGTCGGAAGATCCGGTCGATCAGCGAGTAGGTGAACTCCAGGTCTGTGCGGTCGGCCATCCGGGCGGGCGAGGTTACGCAATCTCGCCGTTGCTACCATCGCCGCTCACTAACCGCCGAAGACCGTCGGCAGGGCGCGAGCCCGGAAGCCCGGCGCAGGTGAGTTCGAGAGCACCCAGCTTTTCGAGCCTGCCTGCGCGCAGGCTCTTTTCGTTCCGGCGCCGAGACAGACCAGAGACGAGATGAACCGCGAAGACAAAGCAGCAGCAGTCGCCGAGCTGACGGAGGGCCTGAAGGACGCCGAGGCGATCTTCGCCGTCGACTATCGCGGGATCAGCGTCACCGACGCGGCCGAGCTGCGCGGCAAGCTGCGCGAAGCCGACGCGGTCTTCAAGGTGGTCAAGAACCGGCTCGCGAAGCTCGCGACCGCCGAGTCGGGCACCGCCGATCTCGACGAGCTGCTCGTCGGTCCGACCGCGCTCACCCTGATCAAGGGCGATGCCGTGATCGCGGCGAAGGCGATCGCCGACTTCGCCAAGGAGCACGAGGAGCTCGAGTACAAGGGCGGGATCATGGACGGGGCCGCGCTCGACCCCGACGGCTTCAAGACGATCTCCCGCCTGCCCGGGCTCGACGTCCTTCGCGGCCAGCTCGTCGGCCTCGCCGCGAGCCCGCTGACCGGCCTCGCCGCCGGCATGAACAACCTGATCTCCGGACTCGGCCGCCAGCTCGCGCAGGTCGCCGAGCAGGGCCTGGTCAGCGGCGAGGTGCCGCCGCCCGAGGAGCCTGCTGCCCCCGCCGAGGAAGAGGCACCGGCCGAGGAAGCTGAAGAGGCGCCCGGCCGAGGCTGAAGAGCGCCCGGCCGAGGCTGAAGAGTCCCCGGCGGAAGATGAGGCGCCGGTCGCGGAGGCCGAGGAGCCGCAGGCGGAGGAAACGCCTGACGAGCCGGAGACTGAGCAGGACCAAGCTGACCCCGATACGCCCGCAGGCGAAGCCGAGGACGTGGCGGGCAATGATTCAGACCAGGAGGACTAACGAAATGGCAACGAAGCTGACCACAGAGGACTGGATCGAGGAGCTCAAGGGCATCTCGGTGCTCGAGCTCTCCGAGCGGATCAAGGCGCTCGAGGAGGAGTTCGGCGTTTCGGCGACCGCGGTCGCCGCGGCGGCCCCGGCTGCCGGTGGCGGTGCCGGCGACGGCGCTGCCGAGGAGGAGTCGAGCACCGTCGACGTCGTCCTCACGGCCGCCGGCGAGAAGAAGATCCAGGTGATCAAGGCCGTCCGCGCGGCCACCGGCCTCGGCCTCAAGGACGCGAAGGCACTCGTTGACGAAGCTCCGAAGCCCGTCAAGGAGGGCATCGAGCGCGAGGAAGCGGAGAAGCTCAAGGGCGAGATCGAGGAAGCCGGCGGGAGCGTCGAGCTAAAGTAAGAGCAACTCAGTCAGCCGGTTGCCTGCCGGCAGACGCGGCGCCTCGCGCGGCGCTTGAAGCCCACGTGTACCGTGTGGTATCTTTGTGCGTCGCGCGTCGTTCAGCCCTTTCGCCGGATCCAGTCGCGCCGGATTCGCGTCCCATCGACCACCTGAGGAGTCGCCCAGTTGGCCCAGTCTCACGCTGCCCCTGCCCTACGGAGAAGCTTTTCCCGCCTTCCAGAACCTCTTGAAGTTCCACATCTGATCGATATCCAGCGCCGTTCGTTCGCGGCGCTGACGGACCCGAAGTCCGGCTTGCTTCGGGAGACCATCGACGATATCTCCCCGATCGAGGACTACACGGGGAATCTCGCCATCGTCTTCGGCGACTTCAAGTTCGACGAGCCGACGCATTCGATCGCGGACTGCCGGGAGAAGGACATCACCTATTCGCGGCCGCTGAACGCGACCGTGTCGTTCCAGAACCGCGAGACGGGTGAAATCCGTGAGCAGACGGTCTTCATGGGCGACTTCCCGTGGATGACCGACCGCGGCACGTTCATCATCAACGGCACCGAGCGCGTCGTCGTCACTCAGCTCGTGCGCTCCCCGGGCGCCTACGTGATGGGCCCGAAGGACCGCGAGAAGCAGGTCTTCATTGCCAACCTGATGCCGTCGCGCGGCTCCTGGCTCGAGCTCGAGATCGACAAGAAGGGCCGCGTTTACGCCCGCATCGATCGCAAGCGCAAGCTCCCCGTGACCGTGCTCCTGCGCGCGATGGGATACGTCACCGACGAGCAGATCCTCGAGCTCTTCGACAACTCCGTCTACATCCGCCAGACGATCGACTCCGATACGGAGCCCACCCGCACGGAGGAGGGGGCCCTGATCGAGCTGTTCAAGAAGCAGCGCCCCGGTGAGCCGCCCTCGGTGGACGCCGCCAAGGCCCTGCTCGAGCAGCTCTTCTTCGACCCGAAGCGCTACGACCTCACGCGGGTCGGCCGTTACAAGCTCAACGCCCGGCTCGACCTCGATGTCGACCTCGACAACCGGACGCTGACCAAGGACGACATCGTCGCCCTGATCCGCGAGCTCGTCGACCTTCCCCGGACGGTCGCTCCCGAGCTCGAGGAGGTCGACGAAGAGAACCCGATCAAGGACTACGCGGCAGAGCTGCTCACGTACTCCCACGAGCCGATCAAGGATCGCCTCGACGAGTACGAGCACTTCGGCAACCGCCGCCTGCGCACCGTCGGCGAGCTGATCCAGGACGCGTTCCGGGTCGGCCTGTACCGGATGGAGCGAGTGGTCCGCGAGCGCCTCACCACCGAGGACGCGGACGCGATCACCCCGCAGACGATCATCAACATCCGGCCGGTCGTCGCGGCGCAGAAGGAGTTCTTCGGCTCCTCGCAGCTGTCGCAGTTCATGGACCAGACGAACTCGCTCTCCGGGCTCAGGCACCGGCGGCGTCTGTCGGCTCTCGGCGCCGGCGGCCTCACCCGCGAGCGCGCTCCGATCGAGGTCCGCGACGTGCACCCGACCCACTACGGCCGGATGTGCCCGATCGAGACCCCTGAGGGCCCGAACATCGGCCTGATCGGCTCGTTGTCCTCCTACGCTCAGATCTCCGAGCACGGCTTCGTCACCACGCCCTACCGGGTCGTCAAGGACGGCATCGTCACCGACGAGGTCGTCCACCTCGACGCCACCCAGGAGGAGGACCACGTGATCGCGCAGGCGAACGCGGAGGTCGATCTGAAGACGGGCAAGCTCAAGGGCCCGCAGGTTCAGTGCCGCTCCCGCGACGGCGAGTACGTGATCGTGCCGCCGAAGGAGATCACGATGATGGACGTCTCCCCGACCCAGATCTGGTCGGTGACGACGGCGCTCATCCCCTTCCTCGAGCACGACGACGCCAACCGCGCGTTGATGGGCTCGAACATGCAGGCGCAGGCCGTGCCGCTGCTCAAGCCGGAGGCGCCGCTCATCGGCACCGGCATGGAGCGCCGCGCCGCGGTCGACACGGGCGATGTCGTCCTTGCCGACAACGCGGGCGAGGTCACCTACGTCGACGCCGAGAAGATCATCGTCTCCCACGGGCAGAAGAAGGACGAGTACACGCTGAACAAGTTCCAGCGCTCGAACCAGGGGACGATCATCCATCAGACCCCGATCGTCGACGTCGGCATGCAGGTGACCGAGCGCGACGTGCTCGCCGACGGCTCCTCGACCGACGACGGCGAGATCGCGCTGGGCAAGAACTGCCTCGTCGCCTTCATGTCCTGGGAGGGCTACAACTTCGAGGACGCGATCATCCTCTCGAGTCGCCTGTTCAAGGACGACGAGCTCACCTCGATCCACATCGAGGAGTACGAGATCGACGCCCGGACGACGAAGCTCGGCGACGAGGAGATCACCCGCGACATCCCCAACCGCTCCGAGGAGTCGCTCCGCAACCTCGACGAGCGCGGCATCGTCCGCGTCGGCGCCGAGGTCGCCTCGGGCGACCTGCTGGTCGGGAAGGTGACGCCGAAGGGCGAGACCGAGTTGACGGCGGAGGAGAAGCTGATCCGCGCGATCTTCAAGGAGAAGGCGCGCGAGGTCCGCGATACCTCGCTCAAGGTGCCGCACGGTGAGGGTGGCGTCGTCATCGACGTGGTCACCTTCGACCGCGATGCCGGCGACGACCTTGCGCCCGGGGTCAACAGCCTCGTCCGCGTCTTCGTCGCGACGAAGCGCAAGATCGCCGAGGGCGACAAGCTCGCCGGACGCCACGGCAACAAGGGCGTGATCTCGAAGATCGTGCCGGAGGAGGACATGCCGTTCCTCGAGGACGGCACGCCCGTCGACGTGATCCTCAACCCGCTCGGCGTCCCGAGCCGAATGAACATCGGCCAGATTCTCGAGACCCACCTCGGTTGGGTGGCGGCGAACGGCTGGTACGACGACGGCAGCGAGCAGTACAAGCAGGCCCAGTCGAACGGCGGCCGGGTCAAGGTCGCGACCTCGGTCTTCGACGGCGCCTCCGTCGAGGACGTCGACCACGCGCTCGTCACGTGGCAGGAGGAGAACGCCGACCGAGGGATCGATCTCGGCATCGACATGTCGGCCCGCCCGGGCTCACGTGCCTCGGGGCAGGCGCAGCTCTACAACGGCCGCACCGGTGAGCCCTACGAGGGCAAGATCACGATCGGCCACATGTACATCCTCAAGCTGCTGCACCTGGTCGACGACAAGATCCACGCTCGCTCGACCGGCCCGTACTCGCTCGTCACCCAGCAGCCGCTGGGCGGCAAGGCGCAGTTCGGTGGCCAGCGCTTCGGCGAGATGGAGGTCTGGGCGCTCGAGGCCTACGGCGCCGCGTACACGCTGCAGGAGATGCTGACCGTGAAGTCCGACGACACCGTCGGCCGGGTCAAGGCCTACGAGGCGATCGTCAAGTCCGAGAACATCCCCGAGCCGTCGGTGCCGGAGTCGTTCAAGGTGCTCCTGAAGGAGATCCAGAGCCTCTCGCTCGACGCCAACCTGGTCGCCGACGAAGGCGAGGTCGACCTCGCCGAGGAGGATGACGAGCTGCTCCGCGCTGCGGAAGAGCTCGGGATCGACCTCTCCGGCGTTCGCGCCGAAGGCGACAAGGCGGCCGACGAGCAGGAGGAGCAGGTCGTCGACGGTGATGGCAAGGCGACTGCGAGCAATGGCGGTGGGGCTGGGGCCAAAGAGGCCGAAGCCGAGGAAGCGAAGACTGAGTAGCTAGGGAGCCTGGGAAGACACATGGACATCAATAATTTCGACGCAATTGAGATCGGGCTCGCTTCCTCGAAGAAGATTCGTGGCTGGAGCCACGGCGAGGTCACGAAGCCGGAGACGATCAACTACCGCACCCTGAAGCCGGAGAAGGACGGCCTCTTCTGCGAGCGCATCTTCGGTCCGACGAAGGACTGGGAGTGCTACTGCGGCAAGTACAAGCGGGTCCGCTACAAGGGCATCGTCTGCGAGCGTTGCGGCGTCGAGGTGACGCGCTCGAAGGTCCGCCGTGAGCGCATGGGTCACATCGACCTCGCCGCGCCGGTCTCCCACATCTGGTTCTTCAAGGGCGTCCCGAGCCGGATCGGCTACCTGATCGACATGGCTCCCAAGGAACTGGAGAAGGTTCTCTATTTCGCCGCCTCGATCGTCACCTGGATCGACGAAGAGGCGCGGACCAAGGACCTGAACAAGCTCGAGAAGGAAGTGCAGAAGGTCCTCGACGGCTACGCCGGCGACAAGCAGCAGCGCACGCAGGAGCTGCGTGCCTCGCTCGAGCGCCGCGTCGCCTGGATCGAGGGCGAGGGCGACAAGTCAGGTTTCGACCCGGACGACGAGCTCTGGGCCGACGCGCTCGAGATCAACCCGAAGAAGCTCGACGACGCCGAGAAGACGAAGCTCTTGAAGGAGACGAAGAAGACGCTCGAGTCGGAGATCGCCGACACCGAGGCCTACCTCGATGACGCGATCGAGCGCATGGAGGAGGTCTGGCGGATCTTCCAGGAGATGAAGGTCAAGGACGTCATCAACGACGAGGCCGTCTTCCGCGAGCTCAAGGACCGCTTCGGCTCCCCCTTCGGCTGGGGCGAGTACTTCCGCGGCGGCATGGGTGCGGAGTCGATCCGCGACCTGCTCGAGCAGGTCGATCTCGACGCCGACATCGAGGAGCTCGAACAGATGATCAACACGTCGAAGGGCCAGAAGCAGGCCCGTGCCGTGAAGCGGCTCAAGGTCGCCTCGGCGTTCAAGCACTCCGACAACAAGCCTTCGTGGATGGTCCTCGACTCGGTGCCGGTGATCCCGCCGGAGCTGCGCCCGATGGTGCAGCTCGACGGTGGCCGCTTCGCCACCTCCGACCTCAACGACCTCTACCGCCGGGTGATCAACCGCAACAACCGGCTCAAGCGACTGCTGGACCTCGGCGCGCCCGAGATCATCGTCAACAACGAGAAGCGCATGCTGCAGGAGGCCGTCGACGCGCTGTTCGACAACGGCCGCCGCGGCCGTCCGGTCACGGGTCCCGGCAACCGGGCCCTGAAGTCGCTCTCCGACATGCTCAAGGGCAAGCAGGGGCGCTTCCGCCAGAACCTGCTCGGTAAGCGCGTCGACTACTCCGGCCGTTCGGTGATCGTTTCCGGCCCCAGCTTGAAGCTGCACCAGTGCGGTCTGCCGAAGCTGATGGCCCTGGAGCTGTTCAAGCCGTTCATCATGGCCCGCCTGGTCGAGCGCAAGGCCGTCCAGAACATCAAGGCGGCGAAGAAGATGGTCGACTCGATGATCCCGGAGGTCTGGGACGTGCTCGAGGAGGTAATCCACGAGCATCCGGTGCTGCTCAACCGCGCGCCGACACTTCACCGCCTCGGCATCCAGGCGTTCGAGCCGGTGCTGGTCGAGGGCAAGGCGATCCAGGTCCACCCGCTCGTCTGCCACGCCTTCAACGCCGACTTCGACGGCGACCAGATGGCCGTCCACGTACCGCTGTCGGCGGAGGCGCAGGCGGAGGCCCGGCTCCTGATGCTGTCCTCCAACAACATCCTCTCGCCGGCGCATGGCGCGCCGCTCGCGACGCCGTCGCAGGACATGGTGCTCGGGATCTACTACCTCACCTACGGCCCGAACGCCGAGGAACTGGCGGAGAAGGACGCGAAGCTGAAGTCGGCGAAGTCGCCGAACGGCAGCCGCCCGCGCATTTACCGCTCCGCCCAGGAGGCTGAGCTTGCCTACGAGAACGGGATCGTCGACCTCCACACCGAGACCGAGTATCGGCGCAAGGGTCACGAGCACTTCCTCACCACGGTCGGCCGGATCATCTTCAACGACCGGATCGAGCGTGCGATCGAAGAGGCGCTCGGCAAGGACTGGGACCCGGAGAAGTACGTCTTCGTCAACCACGCGCTGAAGAAGAAGGAGATCAACGTCATCGTCTCCGATCTCGTCGAGGCATACGGCGCCGCGGCGATCGCGCAGGCGCTCGACGCCTTCAAGGAGCTCGGCTTCCATTACTCGAGCCAGGCCGGGATCACGATCTCGAAGAATCACGTCGTCTCGCCGCCCTCGAAGGAGGCGATCCTCGAGCGCTACGAGGGAGAGGTGACCGAGATCGAGTCGCAGTACGACGATGGCCTGCTCAGTCCCGAGGACCGCAAGGAGCAGCTGGTTCAGCTCTGGAACCGCGCCACCGACGAGGTCGCGCAGGCGATGGAGGACAACCTCGACGAGCTCAACCCGATTTTCATGATGGCCAACTCCGGAGCGCGCGGATCGTTCAAGCAGATCCGCCAGCTCGCCGGGATGCGCGGCCTGATGGCGAATCCGAAGGGCGAGATCATCGAGCGCCCGATCAAGGCCAACTTCATGGAGGGCCTGTCGGTGCTCGAGTACTTCATCTCCACCCACGGCGCCCGTAAGGGCCTCGCCGACACGGCGCTTCGCACCGCCGACTCGGGCTACCTGACGAGGCGTCTGGTCGACGTCTCCCAGGACGTGATCATCCGCGCGGACGACTGCAAGACGAAGGACTTCGTCGAGGCGGCGCTCTACGTCGACGGCGACCTCAACCAGAACCTCGTCGGCCGCGTATCGGCGAAGAAGTTCGCCACCAAGCGCAATCGCGAGCTGCTGAAGAAGGGCCAGGAGATCGACATCGCCGAGCTCCACGAGATCGCCGAGGCGTTTGCCGACGACGAGGACGTCACCGTCCCCGTCCGCTCGGTGCTCAAGTGCGAGCTCGACTCCGGGGTGTGCCGCCAGTGCTACGGCCGCGCGCTCGCGACCGGCGCGCCGGTGGAGATCGGCGACGCGGTCGGGATCATCGCCGCGCAATCGATCGGCGAGCCCGGAACGCAGCTGACGATGCGTACGTTCCACACCGGCGGCGTCGCCGGCCTCGACATCACCCAGGGTCTGCCCCGCGTGGTGGAGCTGTTCGAGGCGCGTAAGCCGAAGGGCCTCGCCGAGCACGCTCGCGAGGACGGCAAGGTCGCGGTCGAGGAGACCGAGCGCGGGACGACGATCATGGTCACCGACGCAAAGGGCGAGGAGCACAAGTACTCGCTCCCCGCGCGCGCCTCGCTGCTGGTCAAGAACGGGGAACGGATCGAGAAGGGAACGAAGCTCAACGAGGGCTCCTCGTATCCCGCGGACCTGCTCGAGATCTCCGGTCGGACCGAGGCCGAGCGCTACCTCGTCGAAGAGGTGCAGAAGGTCTACAAGGCGCAGGGCGTCGACATCAACGACAAGCACATCGAGCTGATCGCGCGGCAGATGATGAAGCGCGTCCGGATCGACACCAAGGGCGACACCGGCCTGCTGCCGGGCGCGCTCGAGGACCGGCACAAGCTCAAGGAGCTGAACCGCAAGGTCAAGGAGGACGGCGGCAAGGCGGCGACCGGGGAAGAGGTGATCCTCGGGATCACCAAGGCCTCGCTGGCGACCGATTCCTTCCTCTCGGCGGCCTCCTTCCAGGAGACGACGAAGGTGCTCACCGACGCCGCTCTAGAGGGCAAGCGCGACCGCCTGGTCGGCCTGAAGGAGAACGTGATCATCGGCAAGCTGATCCCGGCGGCGACCGGCCTCAAGCGCTACCGCTCGCTCGAGATCGAGCCGGTCGAACCGGCGCAGCGTCCCGAGGAGGACCTGCTCGACGAGGACGAGCTCGCGGCCGAGCTCGGGCTCGCCGAGGACGGCGACGAGGTCACCGAGCTCGAGGGCTTCGGCCCCTCCTTCGCGGAGGAGCTCGAGGAGCTCGCGCAGGAGATCGAACCGGCGCAGGCCGAGGGCGAGAGTTCGGGCAATTAGGCGCGTTGCGCTCGCTTTCGCGGCACTGATCGCCGCACTTGCCGTATCCGCGTCGCCGGCGAGCGCGGCGACGCGGCACTGCTCCGCGACCTTCAGCGTTCTCCACGACGACCGGGTCGGCGCGCTGAACCTGCCGGCGGGCGAGTACGACGTCACCCTGATCAACCCGCCCCGGATCACGTGCGCGCGGGCCTCGCGGCTGTTCGCGCGGTTCCTGCAGGACTTCGACGGCGCGCTCCCGAGCGCATGGACGCTGAACGCGCGCAAGGCGAAGTTCGTCAACCGCCGCGGGTTCGGCTTCAAGGTCTCGCAGAGCAGCTCCGGCGGTGGCGGTGGCGGTGGCCATCCGGGCGGCCTGCATCAGACCTGCCCGACCTTCCGCGTCCTCAACGACGACCAGATCGCGGGCGCAAGCTTCCCCAAGGGCACCTACCAGATGACCGCTCTGGGTGGCTATTCCTGCACGCAGGCCTCACGCACCTTCGGGCAGTTCCTGCAGAGCGCTCAGAACTCCCTGCCGAGCCCCTGGCGGCTCGACTCGAAAACGGGCACGTTCAGCCAGGCGAACTCGACCCTCCGCTTCCAGGTCAATCTCTGGCGCTAGCGCGCCACCCGAAGTAACTAAGCTCGGTTCGTGGGCGATGAGATCCACGACTCGGTCCTCGGCCTGATCGGCGAGACGCCGCTCGTGCGCCTCTCGCGGCTCGAGCCGGAGTTGCGTACGCAGCTCGTCGCCAAGGTGGAGTTCGTCAACCCGGGCGGCTCGGTCAAGGACCGCCCGGCGGTGGCGATGATCGACGCCGCGGAGCGCGACGGGACGCTGAAGCCCGGCGGGACGATCGTCGAGCCGACCTCGGGCAACACGGGGCTCGGCTTCGCCATGGTCGCCGCCCTTCGCGGCTACAAGGTGATCGCGGTGATGCCGGACAAGATGAGCCGGGAGAAGATCGACACGCTGCGGGCCTTCGGCGCCGAGGTGGTCGTCTGCCCGACCGCCGTCGAGCCGGATTCCCCGCAGTCGTACTACCGCGTCGCCGACCGGCTCACGGAGGAGATCGAGGGCGCGGTGCAGCCGAATCAGTACTTCAACCAGGCGAACCCGCAGTCGCACGTTGACTCGACCGGGCCGGAGATCTGGCGCCAGACCGCCGGGCGGATCACCCACTTGGTGATCGCGGTCGGCACGGGCGGCACGATCACCGGCGTGGGCCGCTACCTCAAGCAGCAGAATCCCGAGATCGAGATCATCGGTGCCGATCCGGAGGGCTCGATCTATGCCGGTGGCCCGGTCCACCCCTACCGGGTCGAGGGAATCGGTGAGGACTTCTGGCCGGAGAGCTTCGACCCGGCGATCGTCGACCGCTACGTGACCGTCTCCGACGGCTCCTCGTTCCGCATGGCGCGCCGCCTCGTCGCCCGCGAGGGACTCTTCGCCGGCGGCTCGACCGGGACGGCGATCTGCGCCGCCGTCGAGGTCGCGCGCGAGCTCGACGACCCGCAGAAGATGGTCCTCACGCTGATTCCCGACGGCGGTCGCCCGTACGTGAGCAAGGTCTTCAGCGACTCGTGGATGCGCGAGCACGGCTACCTCGGCGACGGCGGCGGGCTCACCGTCGGCGAGGTGATCCGGGCCCGCAGCCACGACCGCCCGATGCTCACCGTCCGCAGCCACGACCAGGTCGGCCGGGCGCTCGAGCTGATGCGTGAGCACGGGGTGTCGCAGGTGCCCGTCGTCAGTGGCGAGGACGGCCGTGCGTTCATGGGCACGGTCTCGGAGCGCGGCCTCCTGATGGCCTCCGCCGAGCATCCCGGCATCCTCGGCGAGCCCGTCACCGAGGTGCTCGAGGCGCCGCTGCCCGAGCTCGCCGCCGAGAGCCCGGTGAACGAGGCGATCCACATGCTGCTCGACGAGCGCAAGCCGGTGATCGTCGTCGACAACGGTCGCGCGCTCGGCATCCTCGCCTCGGTCGACCTGATCGAGGCGCTGAACGCTTGACCCGGCGGCTCGACACGCGCGTCGTCCACGCCGGGCTCGAACCCGACCCGACCTACGGCTCGGTGATCCCGCCGATCCACCAGTCCTCGACCTTCGTCCAGCCCGCGCCGGGCGAGTTCGTCGAGGACTACGACTACTCGCGCTCGGCGAACCCGACCCGGACGGCGCTCGAACGGGCTCTCGGCGAGCTCGAGGGAGGGCATGGCGCGGCCTTCGCGAGCGGCATGGCGGCGACCCACGCGGTGATCTCGGCGGCGCTCAACGGCGGCGACCACCTGATCCTGCCCGCCGACCTCTACGGCGGCACCTACCGGCTCGTCGACAAGGTCCTCGCACGGTTCGGGCTCGCCTACGACATGGTCGATCAGCGCGACCTCGATGCCTTGCGCGCCGCGATCCGCCCCGAAACGCGGATGATCTGGGTCGAGACGCCGACGAACCCGCTGCTGAACGAGGTCGAGATCGAGGCGGTCGTCGAAGCCGCCGGCGAGGCCATCGTCGTGGTCGACAACACGTTCGCCACCCCGATCGTGCAGCGGCCGCTCGAGCTCGGCGCGGCCGCGGTCGTCCACTCGACCACGAAGTACATCGGCGGGCACTCGGACGTCGTCGGCGGCGCCGTGATCAGCGGCGATGAGGAGCTCGCCGACGCCGTTCGCTTCGTCCAGAACTCCGTCGGAGCCGTTCCCGGGCCGTTCGACTGCTTCCTCGTCCACCGAGGAATCCGCACGCTCGCCCTCCGCGTCGCCCGCCATACGGACAACGGCCGCCTCGTGAGCGACTACCTGGGTGGCGCCGCCGGGGTCGAGGAGGTGCGCTGGCCGGGGTTCGGGGGCATGGTCTCGTTCCGTCACCCGGAGGCGACGGCGATCGCGTCCCGAACCGAGATCTTCGCCCTCGCCGAGTCGCTGGGCGGGGTCGAGTCCCTGATCGAGGTGCCGCAGGCGATGACGCACCAGTCGGTCGAGGACTCGGCCGCCGCGGTGCCCGCCGACCTCGTCCGGCTCTCCTGCGGCATCGAGGCCGGAGAGGACCTCGTCGCCGATCTGCGCCAGGCGATCGACGGCTAGGAAACCCGCCGGCTTCGATATCGTTGCGCGCGCATGGGGAGGACGCGCAATCGGGGAGGATCGAGAGCGATCGTCAGCGCCTTGGCGCTCGCGGGGGTCCTCGCGGCGACCGCGGTGCCGGCGCAGGCAGCGCTGCCGAGTGACCCACAGGCAGCCGGCTCGACCCCGCTCAGCATCATCCGCCTCGGCGAAGCCGTCGACCGGCTTGCGCGGCCGCCGGTCGACATTCCCGTCGCGGTGCCCGACACCGGCCTCGACCTGGATCACCCGGAGATTTCGAGCCGCCTCTTCTCGAACCCCGCGCCGGTGCTCGCGCCCTGCCAGGCCAACTACCTCTTCAACAACTGCACCACAACTCCGACGGTGGCCGCCGGCGCTCCCGGATGGGATCTGATCGGGCAGCAGTCGTGCGCCGGCCCGACCGAGCAACCCGACGCGGATCCCACGGATCCGGTCAACTGCTCCGGGCACGGCACAGCAGTCGCCGGCGTGCTCGGTGCGGCGTGGAACAACGGCCTCGGCTCGGCGGGGGTCGCTCCCAACGCGCGCTTCATCGCGTTGCGCACCTGCTACGACGGGGACAACTGCTACGCCCACGTCCAGCCCGTCGCGTTCGATTGGGCGGCGGATCGCGGCGCGCGGGTGATCAGTCTGTCGTGGACTCAGGGTTCCAACCCGGCGCTGCTCGCATCGATTCAGCGCAACTCGAACACTCTCTTCGTCGCGATTCCCGGCGGGGCCGGGATCGAGAACGTGGACGCGGCGGCGCCGGACGCGCAGCCCTTCCCCTGCGCCTACGACCTGCCAAACGTCATCTGCGTCACGACATCCAGCCTGGACGATGGCCACACGTGCGGCCCATTCGGGCCCACGCTCGTCGACATCGCGACGCCTGTGGAGAACATGGTTGTGCCGAACCACCTGGGCGGATTCGGCGGTTCCGGCTGCTTCACAAGCATCGCCTCGCCGATGGTCGCGGGCGTGGCAACCATGTTGTTCGGAATCGTGCCCGAGGCCACCCCGGCGGACGTCAAGGCGGCGATCCTCGCCGGGGCCCGACCGTCTGCGGCCTGGGCGGGCAAGACCGTCACCGGCAGCATCCTCGACGCTGCCGGCGCCGTCACCGCCCTGCAGGGCAAGTTCGGCCTCAACCCGCCGGCGGCGGATACGAAGAAGGGCAAGGGGCCGAAGAAGAAGACGACGAAGCGAAAGGCGAAGTTCAAGTTCTCCTCGCCTGATCCGGCGGCGAGCTTCACGTGCAAGCTCGACAAGAAGGCGGTCAAGGCATGCACGAGCCCGACGAAGGTCAAGCGCCTGAAGCCCGGCAAGCACAAGTTCACGGCCACGGCGGTGAACGCCGCCGGGGTGCCGGATCCGACGCCGGCGCGTTGGAAGTGGAAGGTCCTGAAGGGCTAGCGCCCTTCGAGGTCTTCAGCCCTCGACCGGCTCCACCGCGCCCCGGCGGGTGTCCTGTCCGCACGCGCGCACCGGCGCCGGCGGCGTCAGGATCCTCGTGCGCCCGGCGGGCGGGCAGCTCGGGAGTCGCTGCGCGTCGGGGGTGTGCGGCCCGCGCCGGGGACCCCGGGGACGCTTCGGCTCGCGCCGGAAGCGGCGGAAGCGGTGATCGTCCGCGTCAGGCGGTGCTTCGGCTGGTGCATCGGTGGCCTTGAAGCCCCACCAGATCAGGTAGAGCATCGCGGCGACCGGGATCTTCAGCACCACCATCAGGAAGAAGACCGGCCAGAAACCCTCCACCCGCGCAGTGTAGCCCCGCTCGGGCCCGCCCTTCACTCGACCGTGAAACCGCGCTTGGCCCAGTCGAGGATCGTGTCCGTATGGGCGTCCGTGATCCCGATGTCGGACACGGTTGGGACGAGGAGGGTGGGCGCCTCGCGCTGCCTCGCCCACTCGCGGCAGCTGTCGTCGAGTGAGTCGTCGATCCAGGCGAGCGGCCGATCGCCGACGTACTCCTGAAGTGCCTCGAGTTTCCAGTGCGCCGTGCCGAAGCGCGCCCGTCCGTCGAAGGTGAGCACGGGAAGGTCGTCGGGGAGCCCGAGCAGCCGTGGCAGGTGATCGTTCGCGCGCTCCTCCCAGCCGGTCGCCCAGACGAGCTCGAAAGTCTCGCCGAGTCGCTCGAGCTGGCGGCCGGCGACGTCGGAGATGCAGTGGGCGATCCCGTCGATCAGATGAAAGCGGCCCGGCGCGTCGGCGAGCGGACCCTCGAACCCGAAGAGGCTGATCACGCCGTCGACGTCGACTGCGAGCACGGGGCGGTCGCTCTCCGGCGAGGATCGGGCCATCGTGCGTGACGGTAGCGAGTGCCGGGAGCACTCCGCTATCCTGCGCCGCCGTGCCGAGTACCAACCAACTGATCAGAAAGGGGCGCAAGCCCCCGCAGAAGAAAGTCGCCACCCCGGGCCTCAAGTCCGGGCAGGGGCGCAAGCAGCGCATCGCCGCCCCGCAGCGGCGCGGCGTCTGCACGCGCGTTTACACGGCGACACCGAAGAAGCCGAACTCGGCCCTGCGCAAGGTCGCCCGCGTGCGGCTCACGAACGGGATGGAAGTCACGTGCTACATCCCGGGTGAGGGCCACAACCTTCAGGAGCACTCGGTGGTGCTCGTCCGCGGAGGCCGCGTCAAGGACCTCCCGGGTGTCCGCTACAAGGTGATCCGCGGCACCCTCGACGCCTCCGGCGTCTCGGACCGCAAGCAGTCGCGCTCGATGTACGGCGTCAAGAAGTAATGCCGCGTCGCTCCCGCGCAACGCTGAGGCCGATCGAGGCCGACTCACAGCATCGCAGCCGCCTCGTCCAGCAGGTGATCAACAAGGTCATGCTCGATGGGAAGAAGTCGACCGCCGAGCGGATCGTCTACGACGCGCTCGCGATCGTCGGCGAGCGCTCGAGCCGTGAACCGGTCGAGGTGCTCGAGGACGCGATCAAGGAACTCACCCCGGTGCTCGAGGTGCGCTCACGCCGCGTCGGCGGTGCTACCTACCAGGTCCCGGTCGAGGTGCCCGCGCGCCGCGCGCGTACCCTCGCCGTCCGGTGGCTCGTCGGCTTCGCCCGCGCGCGCCGCGAGAAGTCGATGGCCGACCGCCTCGCCCACGAGATCCTGGACTCCACCCAGCAGCAGGGCGGCGCCTGGAAGCGCAAGGACGACATTTACCGCATGGCGCAGGCCAACAAGGCCTTCGCCCACTACCGCTGGTAGTCGCCCGCTGCGGCGCCTGCAAACCGGCGCATCTCGAGGTCCTCGGTCGGGCGCCTCGCTTACGTAGCTGCAGATCGCGTAGATGGAGGAGCGCGCCCGCCTCGGCGAAGGATGTGGGTTCACCCACCCTATGTGTGGTCAAGCCCACACCCTTTCGGTCGGCACGATTCACGCCCTGCGCGCGCCCTAGCCCCGCTGCCGCGTCCGGATCCGGTTTGGCAGCAGGCGCCGCTTCGCCGTCGTCTCGCCCGCCTCGTGCGCGGCCTTCACCGGCTTGGCCTCGTCGTCGGCGACCCGCGGCCTCGGCGGCGGCTCCGAGCGTTCCTTGTCACGCGGGCGCAGTGAGTCCAGCTGCTCCGGGGTGAGGGTCGCGAGGGCGACGCCGGTGATCGTCAAAAGCAGCGCCCCGATCATCTCGAGGAAGAAGCCCCCTTGGGGCACCGCCTCGGCGTCGAAGTAGGACTGGCGGGCGTCGTTCAGGGTGCCGACCGCGTTCGCGTCCGGAAGGTCGACGAGCAGGAAGACGAGGAGCGAGATGCCGCCGCTCGCGGCGACCGCGATCGCCGCGGGCTTCGAGGCCGCGAAGACAGCGACGAGGACCGCGCCGATCGCGAACGCCGCGAGTAGAGCGAGTGCGTTGCCGTGGCGGTCGGCGCCGCCCTGGTCGGCCAGCGGCTCGGCGCCCGGTGGCGTGAACTCGAACGTCGTCATCAGCTCAGAGGCGAAGAGCAACACCGCCGCGGCGATGCAGGCGATCGGCAGGAGGCGAATCAGCCGTGAGCTGTTCACGCGCTCGAGCCCTTCGGGGGTGACGCCTTCGGCGCCGCGGTCTGCGGCTTCCGCGACGGCATCCGCACGAGACCCTTGGCGCGGCCGGCCAGCGAGCGCCGGGGCGCGTTGCCCTCGGCCTCGGCCTTCGCCGGGCGAAGGTACGCGGGCAGGATCAGCCCGCAGGCGACCAGGACGGCGGCTGCGGCGATCTGCGACCAGAAGCCCTCGAGCAGCTGCGCCTCGGCCCCCTCGTAGGCGAGCGCCGCGGTGCCCTCGTCGAGCCCCTTCGGCGCGTCGAGGATGATCGCGATCGCGATCGCCGCGATCCCGATCCCGATCAGCAGGCGCGCCGCACGCCGACGGCCGGTGAAGGCGACGACGACGCAGACGAACGCGATCACGGCGAGCGGGACCATGACGAAGGCGTGCGCATCGCCGGCTCGGTCACGGGCGACGTCCGGGGCGGGCGCGACGGCCTCGACTCCCCCGGAGTAGGCGTCGTTGCCGACCGTGACGCTGCGATAGTCGAGCCACTGCGAGGCGGCGAGTCCCACGGCGGCGGCGATCGCGACGACGGCGACCGCTCGCGCCGGGGTCACGTGCCGCTGGGCGAAGGCGAAGGCGGCGCGGATCACGCGCCACGCCGCGCGCAGGATCGGTGACACCACCCCTCGCCAGGCGCGGAGAACCGCGGCCCCGACGACCTCGGCGACGTACATCCACAGCTGCGCCGGGATCACCAACATCTCGCGGGCGAGCTTCAGCAGTTCGGCTGCGGCGACGACGAGGGCGCGGACCGCCTTCGAGAGCCAGTCCTGACCGGGCTCCCGAGCGGGCTTCGATGAAAGCGAGCCCTTCTCGGGGGAAGGGAGGGTCTTCTTCGCCCGCTTCGGTTCGGACTCCGCCCTCTCGGTCTTCGGGGACCCTTCCCCGCGGGCTCCTCTGAGGCGCTCTCTCAAGCCCATCTGGACGCCCGGGAGGCCCTCATGCCTTTGCTATCATCACGCGTCGCTCGTGCGGGGCGGTTCTGCGCTGCGCGGGTGTTGTTGTTCCAGTCAATGGAGAGCGGCACGACATAGGATCCGGGCTTAGACCGATGGTCGCGCGTTCGGGCCCTTCTAGGGCCTTTTTCATGCGCTGAGACCGCCCTCAGAGCCGCGTCGTCTCTCCTTCGCATCGAGTACCGGACTCCCCGCTTCAACCTTAGATCAACCAAGCGAACCCTAGAGAACCATGCCACGGACCTTTCCGCTCGAAAAGACCCGCAACATCGGGATCATGGCGCACATCGACGCCGGTAAGACGACGACGACCGAGCGCATCCTTTTCTACACCGGCCGCACGCACAAGCTCGGCGAAGTTCACGAGGGCGCCGCCGTCATGGACTGGATGGAGCAGGAGCAGGAACGAGGGATCACGATCACCTCGGCCGCCACGGCCTGCGAGTGGAACGGCCACCGGATCAACATCATCGACACGCCGGGCCACGTCGACTTCACGGTCGAGGTCGAGCGCTCACTGCGCGTCCTCGACGGCGCGATCGCCGTCTTCGACTCCGTCGCCGGGGTCGAGCCGCAGTCGGAGACCGTCTGGCGCCAGGCCGACAAGTACAAGGTTCCGAGGATCGCGTTCATCAACAAGATGGACCGCATCGGCGCCGACTTCGCCAACGCGGTGCAGACGATGCGCGACCGGCTCGGCGCCAACCCGCTGCCGATCCAGCTTCCGATCGGGGCCGAGGACGGCTTCACCGGCGTCGTCGACCTGATCGAGGACAAGGCGCTCGTCTGGAAGGACGAGCTCGGCACGGAGTTCGAGTACGAGGCTGTCCCGGACGAGCTCAAGGACGCCGCCCACGAGGCGCGCACGCATCTGATCGAGGCTTGCGCCGACTACGACGACGAGCTCATGGAGGCGTACCTGAACGAGGAGGACATCCCGCACGAGCGGATCGCCAAGTCGCTCCACCGGGCGACCCTCGATCTCAAGGTCACGCCGGTGCTCTGCGGCTCCGCCTTCAAGAACAAGGGCGTGCAGCCCCTGCTCGACGAGATCGTCGAGCTGCTGCCCTCGCCGCTCGAGGTACCGCCGATGAGCGGCTGGGAGGTCGACAACAAGGGTGAGCGCGGCGAAGAGGTAATCCGCAAGCCCGACGACTCGGAGCCCTTCTCGGCGCTCGCGTTCAAGGTGATGGCCGACCCGTTCGTCGGCAAGCTCACCTACTTCAGGGTCTACTCCGGCAAGCTCTCCTCCGGCAGTCGCGTCCTCAACGCCACCAACGGCAAGACCGAGCGCATCGGCCGCCTGCTGATGATGCACGCGAACCACCGCGAGGAGATCGAGGAGTGCTACGCGGGCGACATCGTCGCCGGCGTCGGCCTCAAGCAGACCTCCACCGGCGACACGCTCTCCGCGCCGGACGCCCCGGTGATCCTCGAGAACATCGAGTTCCCCGAGCCCGTGATCTCGGTCGCGATCGAGCCGAAGACCAAGTCCGACCAGGAGAAGCTCGGCGGCGGCCTCGCCCGCCTCGCCGAGGAGGACCCCACCTTCCGCATCGAGTCCGACGAGGAGACCGGCCAGACGCTGATCAGCGGCATGGGCGAGCTCCACCTCGAGGTGATCGTCGATCGCCTCCTGCGCGAGTTCAACGTCGACGCGAACGTCGGCCGCCCGCAGGTCGCCTACCGCGAGACGATTCGTGACCGCGTCGAGAAGATCGTCGGCCACTTCGTCCGGCAGACCGGCGGAAAGGGCCAGTTCGGCCACGTCGTCATCAACGCCGAGCCGGCGCCCGAGGAGGGCTTCGACTTCGTCAACAAGATCAAGGGCGGCTCGATCCCGACCGAGTTCATCCCCGCCGTCGAGCAGGGGATCGAGGAGGCGCTGGGATCCGGCGTCAAGGCCGGCTACCCGATGGTGGACGTTCGCGTTGAGCTCGTGGACGGCAAGTACCACGACGTCGACTCCTCGGAGATGGCTTTCAAGATCGCCGGTTCGATGGCGGTTCAGGAGGCGACCCGCCGGGCGAAGCCCGTTTTGCTCGAGCCGGTGATGGCGGTGGAGGTCGTGACGCCCGAGGAGTTCCTCGGCGACGTGATCGGCGACCTCTCGCGCCGGCGCGGCAAGGTGCAGGGACAGGAGCAGCGCGGGAACGCGCTTGCCGTCGCGGCGTTCGTCCCGCTCGGCGAGATGTTCGGCTACGCGACCGACGTCCGCTCTTCGACCCAGGGACGCGCCACCTACACGATGCAATTCGAGCGCTACGAGGAAGTGCCGGCGAACATCGCCGAGCAGATCGTCGAGGCCAAGACTGGCGATCCCGTCGGGGCTAGCGCGTGAACCGGACGGCAATTTGTAAGACTCCCGGGGTTGCCCGGAGAATGACCAACTTGAGAACAGAGAAAGACCGAAGGAGCTAGAGGACTGAGATGGCGGAGAAGTTCGATCGCAGCAAGCCGCACGTAAACGTCGGCACGATTGGTCATATCGATCACGGCAAGACGACCCTTACTGCCGCGATCACGAAGGTGCTCGCCGAACAGGGTGGGACAGAGGTCAAGTCGTTCGAGGAGATCGACAACGCTCCGGAGGAGAAGGAGCGCGGGATCACGATCGCGACCTCACACGTCGAGTACCAGACGGAGAACCGCCACTACGCCCACGTCGACTGCCCGGGCCACGCCGACTACGTCAAGAACATGATCACCGGCGCCGCGCAGATGGACGGCGCGATCCTGGTCGTCTCGGCAGCCGACGGTCCGATGCCGCAGACGCGTGAGCACATCCTGCTCGCCCGCCAGGTGAACGTGCCCTACGTCGTCGTCTTCCTCAACAAGGTCGACATGGTCGACGACGACGAGCTCGTCGAGCTCGTCGAGGAGGAGGTCAAGGACCTGCTCAACGAGTACGACTTCCCGGGCGACGACACGCCGATCATCAAGGGCTCGGCGCTGAAGGCCCTCGAGGGCGACGAGGACGCGAAGAAGGCGATCCTCGAGCTCGCCGAAGCGCTCGACACCTACATCCCCGAGCCCGAGCGTGACCTCGACAAGCCGTTCCTGATGCCGGTCGAGGACATCATGACCATCACCGGCCGCGGCACCGTCGCCACGGGCCGGATCGAGCAGGGCATCGTCAACGTCGGCGACGAGGTCGAGATCGTCGGCATCCACGAGGCGACCGCGAAGACCGTCGTCACCGGGGTGCAGATGTTCCACAAGGACCTCGACCGCGGTCAGGCCGGCGACAACGCCGGCTGCCTGCTCCGAGGCACCAAGCGCGAGGAGATCGAGCGCGGCCAGGTCCTCTGCAAGCCCGGCTCGATCACCCCGCACACCAAGTTCAAGAGCGAGGTCTACTGCCTGAAGAAGGAGGAGGGTGGACGCCACACCCCGTTCTTCTCCGGCTACCGGCCGCAGTTCTACTTCCGGACGACCGACGTGACCGGGATCGCCAACCTGCCCGAGGGCACGGAGATGGTGATGCCGGGCGACAACGTCGAGATGACGATCGAGCTGATCCAGCCGATCGCCATGGACCAGGGCCTTCGGTTCGCGATCCGCGAGGGCGGCCGCACCGTCGGCTCCGGGGTGGTCTCCGAGATCATCGAGTAGTTGGGAAAGGCCGGTCCGACCTCGGGCCGGCCTCGTTTGTAGGTAACGGATACGACCGGGGCGGCGTCCCCACCGAAAGGGGCGGCGCCCCTTTGCGCCCCTAAGAACCAAACAGCAAGAACGAAGAACTGAACAAATGGCAACTTTGGCCACAAGCAAAATCCGTATCCGTCTGAAGGCGTATGACCACGACGCCATCGATCGGGCTGCGCGCGAAATCGTCGAGACGGCGACGCGGACCGGCGCCTCGGTGTCCGGCCCCGTGCCCCTGCCGACCGAGCGCAACATCTACTGCGTGATCAAGTCCCCGTTCAAGGACAAGGACTCGCGCGAGCACTTCGAGATCCGCACCCACAAGCGGCTGATCGACATCCACCAGCCGACGCCGAAGACGATCGACTCCCTGCAGCGCCTGGATGCGCTGCCGGCCGGAGTCGACATCGAGATCAAGATCTAGCGATGGCGGCGATCGTGGGCAAGAAGGTCGGCATGACCCAGGTCTTCACCGAGGACGGCACCCGCGTGCCCGTCACCGTGATCGAGGCCGCGCCGAACACCGTCACCGGCGTTCGCGCGCCCGATTCCGACGGCTACGCCGCGGTCCAGGTCGCCGCGATCCCGACCGAGGAGCGCAAGCTCACCAAGGCCGAGCTCGGCCATCTGAAGAAGGCCGGCGCGCCCGCGTCGAAGGTCGTGCTCGAGTTCCGCGATGAGGCGCCCGAGGCGCAGATCGGCGAGGAGCTCAAGGTCGACCAGTTCGAACCCGGCGACAAGGTCAAGGTCTCCGGCGTCGGCATCGGCAAGGGTTTCCAGGGCACGATCAAGCGGCACAACTTCGCCCGCGGCCCGATGACGCACGGCTCGCACAACGTCCGCGCCCCCGGCTCGATCGGTGCCGCCGCCTACCCGGCGCGCGTCTTCAAGGGGATGAAGATGCCGGGTCGGATGGGCGGCAAGCGGGTCACCCAGCGCGGCCTGACCGTGTTCGAGATCGACGCCGAGAACAACCTGCTCCTGATCCGGGGCGCGGTCCCCGGGCCCAAGGGCGGCACCGTCGAGGTGCGTTCCGATGGCTAAGGCGCTCAAGCTGGGCACCGCCCAGAGCAAGGTCGACGTCCCCGACTCCGTCTTCGGCGAGGAGTTCCACGAGTCCCTCGTCCACGAGGCCGCCCGCGCGGACCTCGCGGCGCGCCGTCGCGGTACCGCGTCGACGCTCGGCCGCGGTGAGGTCTCGATGACGACGGCAAAGGCCTGGCGGCAGAAGGGCACCGGCCGCGCCCGCGTCGGCGCGCTCTCGAGCCCGACCCGCCGCGGTGGTGGTGTGGCCTTCGGGCCGAAGCCGCGCAACTTCACCTTCAAGGTCAACCGCAAGGCCCGCCGTCGGGCGCTGCGCTCGGCGCTCTCGGTGCACGCGAGTCGCAACTCGGTCGCCGTCCTCGACGCGTCGAAGTTCGATACGCCGTCGACCAAGTCCGCGGCCGAGGCGCTCGAGAAGTGGGACACGAAGGGCCCGGTCCTCTTGATCGTCGACGCCGAGGAGATCGGCGCCGCGAAGAGCTTTCGCAACCTCCCGACCGTGACAGTGATCCCGGCGAGCGCCGCCGGCGTCGCCGACGTGATCGGCCACCGCTCGCTGATCGTCTCGGAGGCCGCACTGAAGGTCCTCGAGGAGAAAACCGTGGAAGTGACGCGAGCAGCCAATCCCGCGACACACCCGGCCGCCCCCGGAGGCGCAGCCGAGGAGGCGGACGGCGTTGATTCCGTGGCCGGGAGTGATTCCTGATGGACCCACGTCAGATCATTCTCGAGCCGGTCGTGAGCGAGAAGAGCTACGCGCTGATGGCGGACGGCAAGTACACGTTCCGCGTCGACGAGCGCGCGCACAAGACGCAGATTCGCCACGCCGTCGAGTCGATCTTCGACGTCGGCGTGACCGAGGTGCGGACGATCAAGATGCGCTCGAAGCCGAAGCGTCGCGGCCTCCATCGCGGCAAGACCCGCGCCTGGAAGAAGGCGATCGTCCAGCTCGCCCCCGGCGACCGGATCGAGCTCTTCGAGGGCGCCGCGGTAGCGGAGTAAGGACTGATTCGAAATGGCAATGAGAAAGACAAAGCCGACCTCGCCAGGTCGTCGTTTCGCGACCTACCAGGAGCGCGAGGAGATCACCCCGGGCAAGAAGCCGCTCAAGTCGCTGACGAAGGGCAAGGGGTCCACCGGAGGGCGCAACTCGCGTGGCCGCGTGACCGCGCGCCATCGCGGCGGCGGCGCCAAGCGCCGCTACCGCCAGATCGACTTCAAGCGTCGCAAGGACGGCGTGTCGGCGAGGGTCGCGAGCATTGAGTACGACCCCAACCGCACCACCTACATCGCTCTGCTCCACTACGCCGACGGCGCGAAGAGCTACATCCTCGCGCCGCAGGGACTGCAGGTCGGCGCGAGCGTCGAGTCGGGCGAGAAGGCCGATATCCAGCCCGGTAACTCGCTGCCGCTGCGCGCGGTCCCGACCGGCACGATCGTCCACAACGTCGAGCTCACGCCCGGCCAGGGCGGCAAGCTCGGCCGCTCGGCCGGCTCCGCGATCCAGGTGGTCGCGAAGGAGGGCCCGATGGTGACCGTGCGGCTACCGTCCTCGGAGATGCGGCTGGTCCGCGCCGAGTGCCGGGCGACGGTCGGCACGCTCTCCAACCCGGAGCACCAGAACGTCAAGATCGGCAAGGCCGGTCGCAACCGCCACAAAGGCAAGCGCCCGCAGACTCGCGGAATCGCGATGAACCCGGTCGATCACCCGCACGGCGGCGGCGAGGCGCACAAGACGCCCGGCGGCCACCCGGTGACCCCGTGGGGCAAGCCGACTCTCGGCTACCGGACGCGGAAGAAGGGCAAGGCGTCGGACGCGCTGATCGTCCGCGCCCGCCGGCGCGGCAAGAAGAGGAAGTAAGGATTTTCAATGGGTAGGTCAACGAAGAAGGGCCCGTTCGTCGAGGAGCGACTGATGCGGCGCATCAATCAGATGAACGACTCGAACCAGAAGACGATGGTGAAGACGTGGTCGCGGACGTCCACCGTGTTCCCGGAGATGGTCGGGCACACGATCGCCGTCCACGACGGGCGCAAGCACGTGCCGGTCTTCATCTCCGAGTCGATGGTCGGTCACAAGCTCGGCGAGTTCGCGCCGACGCGCACCTTCCGCGCCCACGGCGGCAAGGAGCGGTAGAGCCGATGGCGGACGCTGAGAAGAACGAGCACGAGGTGCCGGTGGTGCGGGCGAAGGCGCGCTTCGTCCGCGTTGCGCCGCGCAAGGCGCGCCTGGTCTGTGACCAGGTCCGTGGCATGCCCGTGCCCGAGGCGCGCAACCTGCTTGCATTCTCGACTCGCGATGCGGCTCGCGACGTCGCCAGCCTGATCAACTCGGCGGCCGCGAACGCGGAGGCGAATCACGACCTCATCGCCGACGACCTGCAGATCACCGAGATCTACGCCGACGAGGGCCCGACGCTGAAGCGCTGGCGCGCACGCGCCCGCGGTCGCGCGTCGCGAATCGACAAGAAGACGAGCCACCTTTCGGTGGCATTGACGCCGACCACGGACTGAGGCACGAGGACTTATGGGACAGAAGATTCACCCCGAAGGATTCCGGGTCGGCTACATCCACGACTGGAAGTCGAACTGGTTCGACGAGCGCAACTTCGCCGACCTGCTGCTCGAGGACCTCGCGATTCGCGACCACATCGAGCAGAAGCTCTCGCACGCCGGGCTCTCCGACATCACGATCGCGAAGCAGCGCGGTGAGATCACCGTAGATATCCACACGGCTCGACCCGGCATCGTCATCGGCAAGTCGGGCGCCGAGGTCGACGCGCTTCGCCGCGACCTGCACAAGATCACCGGCAAGCCCGTGAAGGTCAACATCCGCGAGATCAAGCGCCCCGAGCTCGACGCGAAGCTCGTCGCCCAGTCGATCGCCGAGCAGCTGCAGAACCGCGTCGCCTTCCGCCGCGCGATGAAGCGCGCCCTGACCTCCGCGATGCGCTCCGGTGCCAAGGGAGTCAAGGTCCAGGTCTCCGGTCGCCTCGGTGGCGCCGAGATGGCGCGCACCGAGGGCTACTCCGACGGGCGCGTGCCGCTGCACACCCTGCGCGCGGACATCGACTACGGCTTCGTCGAGGCGAAGACGACCACAGGTCGCATCGGCGTCAAGTGCTGGATCAACAAGGGCGAGGTGATGCCGGAGGGCTTCCACTCGACCACCGACGAGGACGATCTCGCGCCGCGTTCGTTCCGCCGTGGCCGCGACGGTGGCCGACGCCCGGGCGGTCGCTCCGACGGCCCCAGGGGTGGAGGCGGCGGTGGTGGCGGCCAGCGCAGCTCGCGTCCCTCAGCCGCGCCGGCCAAGCCTGCCGCGCCTGCCAAGCCCGCCGCGCCTGCGCCCGCAGCACCGGCCCAGCCTGCCGCTCCGGCCCAGGCCGCGCCGGCGCAGCCGGCCGCGCCCGCGGCTCCGAAGGTTCCCGACCATCCCCAGGCAGTTCCGGCCGATCCCGTGGCAACGCCGCCCACCACCAACCCTGACACGCCCGGACGCGAAGCGGAGGACGTGTCAGGAGAGGGTTCAGGGGGTGCTGCCTGATGCTGATGCCGAAGCGGGTCAAGCACCGCAAGCAGATGCGCGGCAAGCGCCGCGGCAACTCGAAGGGCGGGACCACGGTCGCGTTCGGTGAGTACGGCCTCAAGGCTCTCGATCGCGGCTGGATCACCAACCGGCAGATCGAGGCTGCTCGTGTCGCCATGACGCGCAAGATCAAGCGCGGCGGCAAGGTGTGGATCAACGTCTTCCCGGACAAGCCCTATACGAAGAAGCCCGCCGAGACACGGCAGGGCTCCGGCAAGGGCAACCCGGAGGGCTGGGTCGCCGTGGTCAAGCCCGGCAAGGTGATGTTCGAGCTCGCCGGCGTCCCCGAGGACCTGGCGAAGGAGGCGCTCCGCCTCGCCGCGCACAAGCTGCCGATCCGGACCAAGTTCGTCAGCCGCGAGCAGATGGAGCACGGATGAATGCCGGCGACGCCCACGCTCTCGGCGACCAGGACCTCGTCCAGGCGCTCAAGGACGCGCGTGAGGATGCGTTCAACCTGCGCTTCCGCCACGCCACCGGAGAGCTCGAGAACACCGCGGGCCTGGGCGACTCGCGACGCAACATGGCCCGTCTGATGACGATCGCACGCGAGCGTGGGATCGACGTGAACAAGGAATTGAAGGCGAAGTGATCAGCGAAGAAGAAGAGAACGACGAGCAGGTGAAGCCCGAGGCTGAGGCCGCCGAGGAGGCGCCCGCCGAAGAGGCGCCTGCCGAGGAGGCTCCCGCGGCCGAGGAGGCCCCTGCCGAGGAGCCGGCCGCCGAAGAGGCGCCGGCCGAAGAAGAGGCTCCCGCCCAGGAGGCTCCCGCTGCCCCTGCGCCGGCTCCCGCCGCCGAGGAGGGCGAGCCCGAGGAGTCTTTGACCCCGAAGCAGCTGCGTAGGCGCGAGCGCTCGACGCATGCTGGCGAGGCGCTGCCCCCGCGCTCCGATGAGGAGCGCGTCGCCGAGCGTGCCACCGCGCGGGCGAAGAAGGCCGCCGAGCGTCGCCGACGCCGTTCGAAGGAGCGCGCAGCCCATGAAGCCGGCACCGGGACGCCGCCCGCAGAGCGCGTCGCGGGGACGAAGGCAGTCCGTCAGGGCACCGTCGTCTCGGACAAGGCCGACAAGACGATCACGGTCAAGCTCGAGATCGTCCGCCGCCATCCCAAGTACGAGAAGATCGTTCGCCAGACGGCGACCGTCCACGCCCACGACGAGACCAACGACGCCAACATCGGCGACCTCGTCCGCGTGATCGAGTCGCGACCCCGTTCGCGGACGAAGCGCTGGCGCCTCGTCGAGGTCCTGGAGCGTGCCCGGTGATCCAGCAGGAGTCGAGGCTCAAGGTCGCCGACAACTCGGGCGCGAGGGAGATCCTCTGCATCCGGGTCAAGGGCGGTTCGCACCGCCGCTACGCCGGCGTCGGCGACGTGATCACGGCGACGGTGAAGCAGGCCACCCCGCACGGCGGTGTCCGCAAGGGCGAGGTCGTGCAGGCGGTCGTTGTGCGCACGCGCAAGCAGCTCGGCCGCGCCGACGGCACATACATCACCTTCGACGAGAACGCCGCCGTGCTCATCGACGCTCAGGGTGCGCCCCGTGGCACCCGCATCTTCGGCCCGGTCGCCCGCGAGCTCCGCGAGCGCAACTTCATGCGCATCGTCTCCCTCGCCCCGGAGGTCCTGTAGCCATGGCCAAGGGCATCCACGTCCGCACGGACGACACCGTCGTCGTCATCGCCGGCAAGGACAAGGGCAAGACGGGCCGCGTGCTGCGCACCGAGCCAACGCGCCGCCGCGTCTACGTCGAGGGCCTGAACATGATCAAGCGCCACCAGCGCCCGCGCTCGGTCAAGGACACCCAGAAGGCGCAGGCGTCGGGGATCATCGAGCAGGAGGGCCCGATCGACGCCTCCAACGTGATGCTGCTCGATCCCGGCGACAACAAGCCCACACGGGTCGGAGTCAAGGTCGCCGACGACGGCAGCCGGAAGCGATACGCGAAACGAACCGGCACCCTGCTCGAATAGAGACCTGATGGAAGCAGCCACCACCACAGAAGCCCAGCAAGCCGCGCCGCCGCCGCGCCTGCGCGAAACGTACGAGTCAGAGCTCGTCGCCGCGCTCGAGTCCAAGTTCGGCTACTCGAGCCGGATGCAGGTGCCGCGGTTGGTCAAGATCACCCTCAACATGGGCGTCGGCGACGCGAAGCAGTCGACGCCGGTGCTCGAGGCCGCCACCGAGCAGCTCGAGACGATCGCGGGCCAGAAGGCGAGCATCCGCCGCGCCCGCCGCTCGATCGCCAACTTCAAGCTCCGCGAGGGGATGCCCGTCGGCGTCGCGGTGACGCTGCGCGGCGCCCGGATGTGGGAGTTCCTCGATCGCCTGATCTCGATCGCGATCCCGCGGATCCGAGACTTCCGCGGGCTCAACCCGCGTTCGTTCGACGGCCGCGGCAACTACTCGATCGGCGTCCGCGAACAGCTCATCTTCCCCGAGATCGACTACGACTCGATCGACGAGGTCCGCGGTCTCGACATCGCGATCACGACCACCGCCGCCAGCGACGAGGAAGGCTTCGAGCTCCTCCTCGGGCTCGGCATGCCGTTCGCCCAGGAGGGCCGCCCAGGGGCCGCCCCCGAGGTCGACGAGGAGGAGGAGCGGCGCCAGGAGGAGGCGCGCGCGCGGGCCGAGGCCGAGCAGGCGGCGCTCGAGCAGCTCAAGGAGGAGAACCCGGAGGCGTACGCCAAGCCGGAGAAGCCCGAGGAGGGCGAGGAAGGCGAGGAAGGCGAAGAGGGCGCCGAGGGCGGCGAGAAGACAGCTTCAACCGACGAAGAGTCGAGCAGCGAGGACGACAACTAGATGGCCAAGACGTCACAGAAGGTGCGCCAGGCGCGTACCTCCAAGTACAAGACCCGCAACTACAACCGCTGCCGGCGGTGTGGTCGCCCGCGCGCGTACTACCGCAAGTTCGGCCTCTGCCGGATCTGCTTGCGCAATGCCGCGCACGAGGGCTATGTGCCCGGGATGAGCAAGGCGAGCTGGTAGCTCGCCGAGGACCTGAACGAGAATGCTTACCGACCCGATCTCCGATTACCTGACCCGCATCCGCAACGCGCTCGCCGCCGATCACCCCGGCGTCGAGGTTCCGGCATCGCGCCTGAAGAAGGAGATGAGCCGGATCCTCACCGAGCAGGGCTACATCAACGGGTACGACGTCGAGCCGACCCCCGTCGGTGGCGAGGTGATCCGCATCGACCTCAAGTACACCGAGGACCGCCGCCCGGTGATCAGCGGCCTCGAGCGTGCCTCACGCCCGGGCCGTCGCCACTACGTCGACCATGCGAAGGTGCCGCGCGTCCAGGGCGGCATGGGGACGGCGATCGTCTCCACGTCCTCGGGTGTGATGACCGGGCATGAGGCAAAGGCCAAGGGCGTCGGTGGCGAGGTAGTCGCCTTTATCTGGTGATCTGAATGAGTCGAATCGGAAGAAAGCCAATCCCGGTCCCCGAAGGCGTGACGGTTTCCGTCACCGGCGACCGCGTGACCGTCAACGGCCCGAAGGGCGAGCTCGCCCAGCAGGTGAGCTCGCGGATGGAGATCGTCGAGGAGGAGGGGACGCTGCTGGTCAAGCGCGCCACCGACCGCGGCCCCGACCGCGCCCTGCACGGGCTCACCCGCAGTCTGCTGGCGAACATGGTCGAGGGGGTCACGAACGGCTACGAGAAGAGGCTCGAGATCCAGGGCGTCGGCTACCGCGCGAAGCCCGCGGGCAAGGCCCTCGAGCTCAGCGTCGGCTACTCGCATTCGGTCTCGATCCAGGCGCCCGACGGGATCGAGTTCGATGTCCCGCAGCCGACCCAGGTGATCGTGCGCGGAATCGACAAGCAGCTCGTCGGCGAGATCGCCTCGCAGATCCGCCGCGTACGCCCGCCCGAGCCGTACAAGGGCAAGGGCATCCGCTACGCGGGCGAGCACGTCCGGCGGAAGGTCGGTAAGCGCGCATGAGCGTCAGCACGAAGCCAGCACAGAGATTGCGCCGGCGCCGCCGAGTCCGGTCGAAGGTCACCGGCACCGCCGAGCGACCGCGTCTGTCCGTCTTTCGCTCGAACAAGGGCGTCTTCGCCCAGCTCATCGACGACCGCGCCGGCAAGACGATCGCTGCCGTCAACTGGATCGAGCCCGAGCTCCGCAAGCTCGGTCCGATGGAGCAGGCGAAGCGCTCCGGAGCGCTGCTGGCCGAGCGGGCGAAGGCTGCCGGGGTCGAGACCTGCGTCTTCGATCGTGGCGGTTACCGCTACCACGGCCGCGTCGCGGCACTCGCCGAGGGTGCCCGCGAGGGCGGACTCCAGTTCTAGACCCGCTACCTTGAGCCGCCGATGAAGACCCAGCACGAGATCAAGACCGTGAGCCCGCAGGGCCTCGACCTGCAGGAGCGGGTGATCGAGATCAACCGCGTCGCCAAGGTCGTCAAGGGCGGACGGCGGTTCTCCTTCACCGCGCTCGTCGCCGTCGGCGACGAGGACTCCGTGGTCGGGATCGGCTACGGCAAGGCCCGCGAGGTCCCGCTCGCGATTCAGAAGGCTGTCGAGAACGCTCGCAAGAGCCTCGTCCGGGTGCCGAAGTTCGGCCAGACGATCCCGCACCGGACGATCGGGCGCTTCGGCTCCGGCCACGTGGTCCTGCGCCCGGCAAGCCCCGGTACCGGCGTGATCGCCGGCGGCGGCGTCCGCGCGGTGCTCGAGCTCGCGGGGATCCGCGACGTGCTCTCGAAGTCGATCGGGACCCAGAACCCGATCAACCTGGTCAAGGCGACGATGGACGGCCTCACCGGCCTGCGTCGCCCCGAGGACGTCGCCAAGCTCCGCGGCCTGTCGATCAAGCAGGTCCTCGGACTCGACCTCGAGGACGAGACCGCGACGCCCGTCACCAACGGCGCCGAGGCGGCGCCCGCCGACGCCGTCGACGACGCCCCGGACCCGGTACCGGCAGCCGCCGCCGAAACCGAGGCCACGGCCGCCGAGCCGAGTGGCGAGAGCCCGGTGGCGACCGCCGAGGAGCCGGCCCCGGCGGCCGACGCTCCCGCTCCCGCCGCCGACGCGCCGCCCGCCGAGGAGCCTTCCTGATGGCCGAGTTCGAGCTGCGCCAGGTTCATTCCGCCTCCGGGGCGAACCCGAAGCAGCGGGGTGCGCTCGCGACCCTGAAGCTCGGTCGCATCGGCCGCGCGTCGACGATGACCGACACGCCGCAGCTTCGCGGCGCGCTCGCCCGCGTCGCCCATCTGGTCGAGGTCAACGGCGTCGCGCCGGTACGCGGCGTGACCCGGAACCCCGCGGAGTTCTGATGGGACGCCTGGATCCAGAGGAGATCGGGCTCGACACGATCCGCCCGAAGCCGGGCTCGCGCCAGGCGAAGAAGCGCCTCGGGCGCGGCAAGGGCTCGGGGACCGGCAAGACCGCGGGACGCGGCCACAAGGGCGCAGGCTCGCGCTCCGGCTCGAAGGCGCGAATCGGCTATGAGGGCGGCCAGAACCCGATCCACATGCGGATGCGAAAGCTCCGCGGTCCGAACAAGAAGACTTCGATGCCGTTCGAGCGCTTCCGCACGCATACGCAGCCGGTCAACGTCGCCGACCTCGACGCGCGCTTCGACGCCGGCGCCGAGGTGACACCGGAAACGCTCCGCTCCGCCGGCCTGGCGAAGCGCCGCGACCCGGTCAAGGTGCTCGGCCGCGGCGAGATCTCGACCAAGCTGACCGTCCGCGCCCACGCATTCAGCGCCTCGGCGAAGGAGAAGATCGAGGCGGCCGGGGGCTCTTGCGAGGTCATCGAGTAATGCACCGCTGCTCCGTCCTTGGGCAGACCCTGACGGCAGCGGACGCGAAGCGGAGCAGCCGGTAGGAGTTGCTCTAGGTGCTCCAGACGATCATCAACGCCCTCGCGGTTCCGGAGATCCGGAGGAAGATCGGGTTCACGCTGGCGATGCTGGCGCTCTACCGGCTCGGCGCCTACATCCCGGCGCCCGGCGTCGACATCGACGCGGTCGAGTCGATCGAGGACAACTTCACCGGCAACAACGTCCTCGGCTTCCTCAACCTGTTCTCGGGCGGATCGCTACAGCGGCTGTCGCTGTTCGCGCTCGGGATCATGCCGTACATCACCGCCTCGATCATCCTGCAGCTGCTGACTGTGGTGGTGCCTTCGCTCGAGCGCTTGCAGAAGGAAGGCGAGGTCGGTCAGCAGAAGATCACCCAGTACACGCGCTACCTGACCGTAGGGCTCGCGTTCGGCCAGTCGATCGGTTACGTCTTCCTCTTCGAGAGTTTCGTGGGCGCGGACGGCGTCAGCGTCGTCGGCACCCTGACCTTCTCGAAGATCTTCATCATCGTCATGTCGCTGACCGCCGGCTGCACGCTCCTGATGTGGCTCGGTGAGCTGATCACTCAGCGCGGCGTCGGCAACGGGATCAGCCTCATGATCTTCGCCTCGATCGCCGCGGGCATCGGCCCGGGGATCACCAAGTGGTGGACCAACCCGGATCAGGTCTTCGTCGTGATGATGCCCTTCGTCGCCCTGGCGGTGATCGTCGGCATCGTCTTCGTCCAGGAGGGCCAGCGCCGGATCCCCGTCCAGTACGCCAAGCGGGTCGTCGGCCGTCGAATGACTACGGGTGGCTCGACCTACCTGCCGCTGCGGGTGAACATGGCGGGGGTGATCCCGGTCATCTTCGCGGCCTCGATCATGGCCTTCCCACCGACGATCGGCCAGCTACTCAATACCGAGGCCGCGCTTGCGTTCGCCGACTTCTTCAGCCCCTCGGGCTGGGCCTACATCGTGGGCGAGGTCTTCTTCATCATCATCTTCACCTACTTCTATACGGCCGTCACCTTCAACCCGGTGGACCAGGCCGACAACCTGAAGAAGTACGGCGGCTTCATTCCCGGCGTCAGGCCCGGACGACCTACCGCCGAATACCTGGACCGGATCCTCTCCAGGCTGACCTTCCCCGGAGCCCTCTACCTGGGCGCGGTCGCAGCCCTGCCGACGATCCTGATCGCCCAGACGTCCGCGAACTTCTTCTTCGGTGGCACCTCGATCCTGATCGTCGTCGGCGTGGCTCTCGACACCGTCAAGCAGCTCGAGGCGCAGCTGATGATGCGCAACTACGAGGGCTTCCTGAAGTAGGTCCCGGCCGCGCGCTTCGTCGCCCCCGACCCTCTACGCTCTCGTCCCCGTGTCGGAGCTGAATCTCATACTTCTCGGGCCTCCGGGCTCGGGCAAGGGCACCCAGGGGGAGACCTTGCAGACCGAGCTCGAGCTGCCCTATTTCGCCACCGGCGACATCCTCCGCGCCGCGGTCCGGGAAGGCACCGAGATCGGCACGCAGGCGAAGGAGTACATGGACCGCGGCGACCTCGTTCCCGATGATGTCATCGTCGGCGTGATCGCTGAGCGGATCGACGAGCCCGAGGCCGAGGACGGGTTCATCCTCGACGGCTTCCCGCGCACCGTCGGCCAGGCCGAGGCCCTGGGGGAGAAGATGGGCGAGCTCGGGCGCAAGCTCACCGCGGCGATCCTCATCGACGTCCCCGCGGAGGAGGTCGTCCGGCGTCTCGGCGGCCGGCGCACCTGCCCGAACGGCCACGTCTACCACGTTGAGTTCGACGCCCCGGAGAAGGAGGGCGTCTGCGACGTTTGCGGCGCCGAGCTCGAGATCCGCGACGACGACAAGCCCGACGTGATCCGCCATCGGCTCGGCCAGTACCAGGAGAAGACCTCCCCGCTGATCGCCTACTACGACGACCGCGGTCTGCTCGAGACCGTCAACGGCAGCAAGCCGCCCGCCGAGGTCGGTGAGAACATTCGCGCCCTGCTCGCTACCTTGAGAATGGAGGAGGAGGCGTAGGGCTGATGTTTCGCGGCGGGATCATTCTCAAGACCCGGGAGCAGATCGAGCAGATGGCCGCGGCCGGACGCGTGCAGGCGCGCTGCCTGCAGATGCTGCGGGGGAAGTGCCGGCCTGGGGTCACCACGGCCGAGCTCGACCTCGCCGCGGAGCGTTTCATCGCCTCCCAGGACGCGACCCCCTCGTTCCTCGGCTACCGCGGTTTCCCCGGCTCGATCTGCGCCTCGCCGAACTCCATGGTGGTCCACGGGATCCCGGGCCCCTACGAGCTCGCCCGCGGCGACATCCTCTCGATCGACGTCGGCGTGACCAAGGACGGCTGGGTCGCAGACGCGGCGCTGACTGTGCCGATCGGCGAGGTCGATCCGGTGGCGGCGAAGCTGATGAAGACGACCGAGGCCGCGCTCCACTCCGGGGTCGAGAAGGCGCGCCCGGGCAACCACCTCGGCGACGTTTCCCACGCGATCCAGAAGCGGGTCGAGCAGGACAACCTCTCGATCATCCGCTCGCTGGTCGGCCACGGCGTCGGGCGCGACATGCACGAGGACCCGCAGGTCCCGAACTTCGGCGAACCCGGCCGTGGCCCCGAGCTCGAGCCAGGGATGGTCATCGCAATCGAGCCGATGGTCAATGCCGGCTCGGCAGACGTCCGCCTCGGCGACGACAACTGGGCCGTCTACTCGGCGGACGGCTCGCTCGCGGCGCACTTCGAGTTCACGGTCGCCGTCACCGAGGACGGCCCAAGAATCCTCACCCCCTGGCACCTCGAAAACTAGTCGAGTCACTGCTGACCCGGCCGCCCCCGGAGGCGAAGCCGAGGAGGCGGGCGGAACGTTATTGATTCTCAGGCGGCGCCCTCGCGGATCCCTCGCTCGAGTTCCTCGATCCGGGCGCGTAGCCTCGTCATCCCGCGTGCGCCGGCGCATTCGCGCGCCTCCTCGAGCATCGCCCAGCAACGATCGGCGTCGCCGGGATGGTTGCGGGTGTAGAGGGCGCGGGCGCAGTCGTGCGCCGCGTGCGCGATCACCTCGGTCGCGCTTGCGAGTCGCCCCGCCTCGATCGCAGCGCCGAAGTGCTCGACCGCCTCGTCGACGCGCCCGGCGGCCTCACAGCGGCGGCCGGCGGCGAGCTCGAGCAGGGCGTCGTCGCGGTCGGTCGAGGGGTCGAGGAGGACGCCGATCAGGTCGTCGTCGATGACGCCCTCGCCGACGAAGAGGCCGGCGAGCGCCGTGTACGCGTCGGCCGGATCGCCCCTTTCGGAAGCAGCCGCGGGCTGGCGATGTGTCACCGACCTAAGCCTCTTGAACGCTCCCCCGAGCTCCATGATGACGAGCCTAAGCCTACCGATGGACGTAGGTTTGTGACGTCTCGCACAGAGCGTCGCCGCGCATCCCGCTGCACGGCGGATCGACCTCCGACCGGAAGCGCACCGGCAGGGTGGTTTTCGAAGGCGCCCCTGCTATCTTTCCCTGTCCGGCCAACGCCGGATCCGTGCGCCCGCGTGCCGATTCATGGGGACGCTGGGCTTTCTCGAGTAATTGTTGGATACGACCGCCGGAGTGGCGATGAAGGTACGAGCGTCCGTAAAGCCGATGTGTGAGCGTTGCCGGGTGATCCGCCGGCGTGGCGTCGTGCTCGTTATCTGCACCAATCCGCGGCATAAGCAGAGGCAGGGCTAGTTGGCACGTATTGCGGGAGTCAACCTCCCACTTAACAAGCGAGCGGAGATCGGGCTGACCTACGTCCACGGTGTCGGTCGTTCGACCGCGAATGAGATTTTGACCAAGGTCGGCGTGGACCCCAACACCTACGTCAAGGACCTGACCGAAGAGGAAACGGTGAAGCTCCGCGACGCGGTCGAGGACCTCGAGGTCGAGGGTGACCTCCGCCGCGACCGCTCCCAGAACATCAAGCGCCTCTCCGAGATCGGCGCCTACCGCGGGGTCCGTCATCGCCGCGGGCTGCCGACTCGAGGGCAGCGGACGAAGACCAACGCGCGTGGTCGCAAGGGCCCGCGCAAGATGAGCGTCGCCGGCAAGAAGAAGCCGCCGTCGAAGAAGTAGGAGCCAGCACTTGCCGCAGCCGAAGAAGGGAAAGGGACGCGCCCGTCGCCGGGTGAAGAAGAACGTCCCCTACGGAGTCGCCCACATCAAGACTTCCTTCAACAACACCATCGTCACGATCACCGACCCCGAGGGCAACGTCGTCTGCTGGGAGTCGGCCGGCTCTGCGGGCTTCAAGGGCTCGCGCAAGTCGACCCCGTTCGCCGCTCAGGTGACCGCCGACGCCGCCGCCCGCAAGGGCATGGAGCACGGCGTGGAGCGGGTCGAGGTCCACGCGAAGGGCGCCGGCTCGGGCCGCGACACGGCGATTCGCTCGCTGCAGGCCGCCGGCATCCAGGTGACCACGGTCAAGGACGTCAGCCCGCAGGCCCACAACGGTTGCCGCCCGAAGAAGCGGCGGAGGCCCTAGGCATGGCTCGAGATACCGGACCTCAGTGCAAGCAGTGCCGCCGCGAGGGGCAGAAGCTGTTCCTCAAGGGCGAGCGCTGCATGACCGAGAAGTGCGGCGTCGAGCGCCGCTCCTACCCGCCGGGCGAACACGGCCGCGGCCGGGTGCGTGCCTCGGAGTACCGCAACCAGCTGCGCGAGAAGCAGAAGGCGCGGCGCTTCTACCAGGTGCTCGAGAAGCAGTTCCGCAACTACTACGAGAAGGCCGCTCGCCAGGAGGGCGTCACCGGTGACAACCTCCTGCGCCTGCTCGAGCGCCGGCTCGACAACGTTCTCGTCCGCCTCGGCTTTGCCGCATCACGTCGTCAGGCGCGCCAGCTGGTCAACCACGGCCATTGGCTCGTCAACGGGCGCCGGGTGGACGTGGCCAGCTATCAAGTTCGACCCGACGACGTGATCACGATCAGGCCCGAGACGGGCGCTGCGGACGTCGTCCGCCAGGCGACCGAGCTCACCGCCGCGGTTCCGCCGTGGCTGCAGGCCGATCACGACGCCCTGACGGCGAAGGTGCTCAAGCTGCCGGACCGCAGCGAGATCATCGCGCCGATTCAGGAGCAGCTCATCGTCGAGCTCTACTCCAAGTAGTAGAGCCGCCCCCGTGCCCCGACAAGCGAAGAGGAACTCATGACTACCCTGCCCGAATTTCAGATCCCAAAGATTGCCTCGGAGGACGTCGAGGAGAACCGCGGAACGTTCATCGTCGAGCCCCTCGACAAGGGCTTCGGCTACACGTTCGGCAACTCCCTGCGCCGCGTCCTGCTGAGCTCCCTTGGCGGCGCCGCGATCAAGAGCGTCCGCATCGAGGGCGTCGCACACGAGTTCTCGACCGTCGCCGGGGTGAAGGAGGATGTCACCGACATCGTCCTCAACCTGAAGGACATCGTCGTCCGCATGCACACCGACGCCGATGAGGTCGAGGCGCCACTCGTGGCGACCGGCCCCGGTGAGGTGCGGGCGAAGGACATCGATCTGCCCGCGGGCGTCGAGATCCTCAACCCCGAGGCGCCGATCGCGACGCTCGAGAAGCGCACCAAGCTCGAGATGTACCTGACGATCGGGCGTGGCCGTGGCTACTCGCCGGCCGAGGAGAACAAGTCCGAGGATCAGCCGATCGGCGTGATCCCGATCGACTCGATCTTCTCGCCGATCCGCCGTGCCGCCTACAACGTCGACTCCGCCCGAGTCGGCCAGCGCACGGACTTCGACAAGCTCACGCTCGAGGTCGAGACTGACGGTTCGATCGAGCCCGGCTCGGCGCTTCGCGAAGCGGCCGAGATCCTGATCAAGACGATGGCGATCTTCACCGACGCCGACCGGGTCGAGGAGCTCACCGCTCGCGACGCGTTCGAGTCCGCCGGTGACGGCTTCGGCGCCGCGCCGGGTGCCGGCGGCGCCGCCGAGGGCGACGATCGCCTGATCGAGGAGCTCGAGATCGGCGTCCGCGCCTACAACTGCCTCAAGCGCGCCGGCATCCAGACCGTCGGCGACCTCGTCCAGCGCTCGGAGTCGGAGCTCAACGCAATTCCGAACTTCGGCAAGCGCTCGACGGACGAGGTCAAGGAAAGCCTGATCCAGCTCGGCCTCTCGCTCCGCGACGAGTAGCCTCTCCCGCCGGAGTAACGCCGATGCGCCACCAGAAGCAGAGGAACAAGCTCAGCCGCGACAGCGCCCATCGCCGGGCGCTGCTTCGCAATCTTTGCCGCGACGTGCTCGAGCATGAACGGATCACGACGTCGCAGGCGAAGGCGAAGGCTGTGAAGCCGAAGATCGAGAAGCTGATCACGCTCGGCAAGCGCGGCGACCTGCACGCCCGCCGCCAGGCGCTCTCGGAGCTGGGACAGGACAAGTTCCTCGTCCACAAGCTGTTCGAGGAGGTCGCCCCGCGCTATGCGGAGCGCCCCGGCGGCTACACGCGGATCGTCAAGCTCGGACCGCGCCGCTCGGACTCGACCGAGATGGTCTTCCTCGAACTCGTCTAGCCGGGCCGCCGTGGCGACCGCCCGGCTCGACATCGCCTACGTCGGGACTGGGTTCGCCGGCTGGGCGACGCAGCGCGACAAACGCACGGTGCAGGCCGAGCTCGAAGCCGCGATCGAGCGGATCGTCGGCGAGCCTGTCGACCTCGTCGTCGCCGGCCGCACCGACGCCGGCGTCCACGCGAGCGGCCAGGTGGCGAGCTTCGAGCACGAGCGCGGGCTACCCGACCGGTTGGCCGTGCGGCTCAACGCGGTGCTTCCCGCCGACGTCGCCGTCAAGGCGGCCGCGCCCGTCCCCGACGGCTTCAGCGCACGTTTCGACGCGAAGCGGCGCGACTACCGCTACCGCGTCCTGGGGAGCCCGCTGCGCCGCCCGTTCGAGCACGATCGCGCGCTGTGGTGGCGCCACCCGCTCGACCGAGAGCTGCTCGACGCCTGCGCTCAGGCGATCGTCGGCACGCATGACTTCACCGCCTTCACCCCGACGCAGACCGCGCACCGGCTGTTCGAGCGCACGATCGACGAGGCGAGCTGGGGGTGGGAGGGAGAGATCGGCAACTTCGACGTCGCCGCGCGCTCGTTCATGCGGGCTCAGATCCGAGTCTTCGTCGGGACGATGCTCGAGGTGGCGGGAGGCCGGCGCTCGCTCGACGACTTCCGCGCACTGCTCGAGGGCGCGCCGCGGGAGCGTGCCGGCGAGACGGCGCCGGCCCACGGCCTCTATCTGACCGCGGTCAGCTACTGACGTCGGCGAACTCCGACAGCCCCTGGCGGTGTGCGACCGCCGCGGCCTCGGTGCGGCTGCGGACGCCGAGCTTGCCGAGGATGCGGGAGACGTGGACGCTCGCCGTCTTCTCCGCGATGAACAGCTCGGCGGCGATCTCGCGGTTGGTGGCGCCCGCGGCGACCATCGCCAGCACCTGGCGCTCGCGGTCGGTGAGGCCGAACGGGTCCTCCGCCGGCGCAGCGGCCCCGTCCTCCTCGGCCCCGCCCTTGCCGGCGCCGAGGTCGAGCCGGGCGCGGGCGGCGAGCGACTCGAGCTCGCCCTGCAACCACTTCGCCCCGAGTCGCTCGGCGACCTCGTGGGCCTCCACCGCGGCGGCTGCCGCCTCCCGACGCTCGTCGCCGACGACGAGTGCCTCGGCGCGGCGGTGAAGCGCCGACGCCTGCGGATAGGGACGCCGGAGCTCCGCCCAGGCGCTCGCCGCCGCCGCCCAAAGGTCCGCGGCTTCATCGCTCGCGGCGGCCCGGGCGTGCTCGGCGCGCGCGACCGCATATCGCGCCTGTTCCACGGGTCCGTTCGTCTCCTCGACGCTCGCCTCGGAGAAGCTCAGCATCGACTCCGCGCGCTCGATCGCCGCGGCCTCCGCCTCGGCGTCCCCGAGGTCGCGCGCGAGCTCGGCGCCGCTCGCCTCGACCGCGACCCCGGCGACGAAGATCCGCAGAAGGCGGGCGGCGTCCTCGGTGCAGTACTGGATCCGGTCGAGCGCGTCGGCGATCAGCGCGCGGGCCTCCTCGACCTTCCCCTCGCGTAGATCGAGCTCGGCGAGCAGCGCCGCGGTCGCGGCGATGTACTGCGGCTCCGCCGAGTCGGCGAGGATCGCCCAGGAGTCCTCGAGCGCCAGCCGCGCCTCGGCGTGCTCGCCCCGACCGAGAGCGAACTCGCCGCGGCGGACGTCCCAGTTCGCCCTCGTGTTCGAGGGGGGCAGCCCGCGCGGCTGCGGGAGCAGCTCGTCGGCGACCGCCCAATCCCCGAGGTCGAAGGCGATCTCGGCCCGCAGCAGGTTGAGCCAGATCCCCGACCGATCCGTGTCGATGAGCTCGCCGACGGCGCTCTCGAGCACCGCGAGCGCGTCGGCGCTTCGCCCGTAGACATGGAGGATGTCGGCGTGGTTGACGAGCGTCGTCGCGAGGTCGTCCTTGTCACCGACCTTGCGCGCGAGCTCCAGGGACTCCTCGAAGATCTGTTCCGCACGCTCCGGCTCACCCAGTGTCACCAGGGCCGGCGAGTAGCGGTTGAGAACGCGAACCTTGATCGAGTCGAGACCGAGCGCATCGCTCATCGCGATCGCCCGCTCGGCGACGTCCGCGCCCTCGTTGTAGCGGCCCTGGAGGAGGCGGAAGCGGACCTGGTGCGCGAGCAGCTCGGCGCCGACCTCCGTCGGCTCCGAAGGGACGAGCTCGAGCGCGCGCTCGAGCGTGGCCCGGCTGCGGTCGGCCTGCCCGAGCGACCACTGCGTGTCGGCGAGCCAGCCGAGCATGCGTGCGACGCGCAGTGGCTCCGCGTCCGCGTCGAGCTGAGCGAGCGCCTGCTCGAACAGCGACTCGGCCCGCAGGTCGTCGGTGCTCAGGTATTGCGCGCGGGCGGCGCGGCTGAGGACGTCCGCGTGGGTCGCATCGACGCGCTCGGCGGCGCCCTCGACGCGAGGCCAGAGGCCGAGCGCGCGGTCATACAGCTGCGCGGCCTGCGCGTACGTCTGCACCGACTCGGCCTGCTCGGCTGCGCGGATCGATGCCTCGAGGGCCTCCGCCTGCGCGCCGGCCGCGTGATAGTGGTGGGCGATCGCCGTCCGCAGCCAGGAGCTGCTCTCGTCGTTGGCGCGTTCGCGGAGCGTCTTCGCGAGCGCCAGGTGAAGCTCGGAGCGCTCGCCCGGGAGGAGGTCGTCGTAGACGACCTCCTGGAAGAGCGCGTGGCGGAAGCGGAAGAGATCGTCGTCGCCGGTGCGGATCAGCTGTGCGGTGAGGGCCTCGCGCAGCGCCGGGCGCAGCTCCGTGGCCGAGAGGGAGCCGGCGTCGGCGAGAATCGAGTCATCCGCGCGCCCGGCGACCGAGAGCAGCGAGAGTGCCTGCTGGGCCTCGGCCGAAAGCCGATCGAGGCGCGTCAGAAGCGCCTCGCGCAGCGTCGGAGGGAGGCCGCCGCGGCCGTCGAGGCTCGAGGCGAGCAGCTCCTCGGCGAAGAGCGGGTTGCCCTCGCTGCGGAGAAACAGGCGTTCGACCACCTCCTCGGCCGGGGCCCTGCCGAGGATGTCGGCGAGCTGGGCGCCGAGCTCCTCCCGGTCGAAGCGGGCGAGCTCGAGCCGGCGGGAGCACTTCGAGCGCTCGAGCTCGTTCAGCAGCGGGCGCAGCGGATGCCGGCGGTGGAGCTCGTCGGAGCGATAGGTGGAGATGACGAGCAGGCGCTCGTCGCGGAGGCTCGCGTTCAGGAACGCGAGAAAGGAGCGGGTCGCGCGGTCGGCCCAGTGGATGTCCTCGAGCCAGAGGACGACGGGCCGCTCCTCGCCGAGCCGCTCGAGCATCGCGAGCAGCGAGTCGAATAGGCGCCGCTGGGCCTCGCCCTCGCGGTCCTCGAGCCGCTCGAGTGCCGGCGTGCCGAGCTCCGGCGCGAGGCGGGCCAGCTCGGCCGTGACCGCCGGCGGGAGCTGTTCGAAGACGATGTCGTCCTCACGCGCCAGCGGCCGCACGGTGCCGACGAGGGGCGCGTAGGGGAGCTCGTCCTCGCCGAGCTCGATCGACTCACCGCCGATGACGCGAGCGCCGAGCCCTACGGCCCGGCGCTCGAACTCATTCAACAGACGCGACTTTCCTACTCCCGACTCGCCGGCGATGAAGACGAGGCGGGGGGTGCCGTCGACGGCGTCGCCAAGCGACGCCTCCAGCTCGGCTAGCTCACGCTCCCGCCCGATGAACCTGGCGGCGCTGACCCGGTCGACCATGGTCGAAGTATGGCCCGCCGAAGCTGAAAGCCAACCTCCGGCGAGGCTTGCGGGCCGGGGCGCCGCGCCGCCACTCCTCGGCCTGACGAGCGAAATCGGTGCTGCGGTAATGGACGACTTGGGCGGTGAGGGCTGTGGTCTGCATCGTGAGTCTCCTTCGCGTCGGTTGATGAATCCAACCTACGAGTAAGAAGGAGACCCGCCAATGGGCACATGCCTAGACCTGGGTCTCACGACCCCTTACACGGGCCTTGGGATGCCTTACTCAGGCACGGCCAGGCAGGGCCTAGGCGTCGCCGAGCTCGGTCTCGGGGTCGAGGCCGGCGGGGCGGTTCGGCAGGTACATGGCCGACCCGGTGGCGAGCATGACCGGCTTGCCGTCGGCGTTCTCGACCCTCCCGCGGGTGACGGCCAGCGTCTTGCCGGAGTGCTCGACCGTGGCCCGCGCGGTGAGGTCCCGCCCGTCGCCGGCGACCGGGCGGAGGAAGTTGACCTTGAGGTCGAGACCGGCGATCGCCACTCCCGCCGGGGCCGTCGCCAGCACGGCGACCAGCATGGTGAAGTCGGCGAGCATCGTGATCGTGCCGCCCTGGAGCCGGCGCGCCGGGCTCGAGAGCCACTCGCTGGCGGGCATCACCGCGGTCGCCGTCCCCTCGCCGACCTCGGTCGGGGCGAGTCCGGTGAGCGCGTGGATCGCCGGGCGGGCGAGCTCTCCCGCAATCTGGCGGCGGACGATCTCGATTCCCGGCAGCTCCTCCCAGACGGCCTGTTCGAGAATCGAGGAGATCGGTGGCTCGCGCTCGAATGGGTCGGGCGAGCCATAGTCTGGCGGCGTCCACGGCTCGGGCTCGGCGGGCGCCTCGGGGACGCTGTCGATCCGCGGCAGGATCGCGATCCGCGAGGTTCCGTGGGCGACGAGGCGGTCGCCGCGCGGGTCGATCAGGAAGACCTCGGAGAGGGCGATCGACCGTCCGACGTGGATCGCCTGCCCGTGCGCGGTGAGCATCGCCCCCGGGCGCACCGGGCGGACGAAGGTGAGCGAGAGCTCCGCGCTCGTGTACGGCGTCGCCGCCGGCAGGCGGGTCTCGACCGCGACGCCGAAGGCGATGTCCGCGAGGATCGAGAGCGTGCCGCCGCCGATCAGCCCGGCCGAGTTCGTGAGCCAGATCGTCGCCGGCATCTCGGCGTCGGCGGTGCCGTCGCCGGAGCCCGTCGGGCGGGCGCCGGTCAGGTGGTAGAGCGGTGGCGTCGGCGCGAGGCCGCGCTGCCACGTCGCGATCCGCTTGGGGCCAGAGAGGGACAGCATCCACGGTTCCGGGTACGCACCGCGTACCGGCTCCCGCCACACCGCCGGGCTTTCGGGGCCGCTCACCGCGGCAGGACGTCGCTTGGCCCGTCGACCCACACCCGGACCCGGTCTCCCTCGTGCCATGCCGGGAAACCGAGCCGCCGCGAGTGGACGGTGCGCCCCGACGGCAGCTTCAGCTCGAGCAGCTGATCGTGACCGTAGAAGCGGCGGTTGACGACCTCAGCGTCGCACGCGTCCTGGGGCCCGGAGAGGCCGACCGCGATCGACTCCGGGCGGACGACGACGTCGACCGCTCCGCGCAGGCCCTGATCGGCCGAGAGCACCCCGAGCTCGCAGCTGACGCGCCCGCCGGCCGCTTCGCCCGCAATGACCTCGATCTCGCCGAGGAATGCGGCGACCCAGCGCGAGGCCGGGCGCGAGTAGATCTCCTCGGGGGTTCCCACTTGTTCGACCCGGCCCTCGTTCATGACCGCAACGCTCTCGGCGATCGAGAGCGCCTCCGCCTGGTCGTGGGTGACGAAGAGCGTCGTCACCCCGGCGCGGAGGAGGATCTCGCGCACCTCTCCGCGAAGGCGATCGCGAAGGGCCGCGTCCAGATTCGAGAAGGGCTCGTCGAGGAGGACGAGGTCCGGGGTCGGCGCGAGCGCGCGCGCGAGCGCGACTCGCTGCTGCTGACCGCCGGAGAGCTCGTGCACGGCGCGCCGTGCGTCGGCCGCAAGCCCGACCAGTTCCAGCACCTCCGCCACGCGGCCCGGGTCCGGCCGGCGGCCGAGGCCGTAACCGACATTGCCGGCGACGTCGAGATGGGGGAACAGCGCGTAGTCCTGGAAGACCATCCCGATCCGGCGACGCTCCGGGGCGACGAAGTCCCCGTTGCCGGAGAGCATCCGCTCGCCGACCGCGATCTCGCCGCGGTCGGGGCGCTCGAGCCCGGCGATCAGCCTCAGGGTCGTGGTCTTGCCGCACCCGGACGGGCCGAGTAGGGCGCAGATCGAGCCGGCCTCGACCTCGAGGTCGAGCGCCTCGACCGCGGCAACGTCGCCGAAGCTCTTGTGCAGGCCGCTGAGTCGCAGTGGCGCGGATGTCGTCGTCGTACTCATGCGCTCAGGGTTCCCCTTTCGGAGAAAAAGTAGAGAGGTGGCGCCGCGATCGCCAGCAGGAGCAGCGACGGGATCGCGCTCGCCTCGTAAAAGCCGAAGCTCGTCTGGTTCCAGATCTCCGTTGCGAGGGTCTCGAAACCGATCGGCGCGAGAATCAGCGTCGCCGGCAGCTCCTTGATCGCGTGCAGGAAGATCAGCGCCGCGCCGGCGAGGATGCCGCCGCCGATCAGCGGCACGGTGATCGTGCGGAATACCTCTGCCGGGCGCCGCCCGAGGCCCCGTGCGGCCTCCTCGACCCGGGGCGAGACCTGCGTGAGGGAGGCGGTCATCGGCCCGATCCCGAGCGGCAGGTAGTGGATCGTGAGGGCGAAGACGAGCAGCGCAACCGTCTGGTAGATGCCCGGGACGGCGCGGGTGGCGAAGTAGACGAGCGCGAGCGCGACGACGATCCCGGGGAGTGCGTAGCCCGCGTGGCCGAAGCGCTCGATCGTGCGGCTGAGCGGACTCGGGAAGCGGCCCGCGAGGACGGCGACGATGAGCGCCGCGGTCCCGCCTGCGAGCGCGGCGCCGAAGGCCGTGATCAGGGAGTTGCCCGCGAGCGCGCCGGCCACGCCGAGCGAGGTGCTCCCGGCCGAGATCCCCTTCGTCGACCAGTAGATGAGCACGCCGACGGGGAGCACGAGGGCGACGAGCACGATCAGCGAGCAGAAGGCGAGCGCCGGCCGGCGCCAGCGCCCGAGCTCGTACGGCCGCGCCGGCCTCGCCGTGCCTGGGCCGAGCCGGTGGACGGCGTGCGCATTGCGGATCCGCGAGTTGACCCAGAGCAGGACGACCATGACGACGACGAGCACGGAGCCCAGGCCCGCCGTGGCGGCGCGGTCGAAGGCGGACTTGTAGGAGATGTAGAGCTCGGTCGTGAACGAATCGAACCGCATGATCGAGACGGCGCCGAAGTCGCTGATGACGAAGAGGGCGACGAGGAGGCCGCCGACGGCGAGCGCCGGCCAGAGCTGCGGGACGACGACCGTGCGGAAGGTGTCGAACGGGCTGCGGCCCATCGCCCGCGCCGCCTCCTCGAGCTGCGGGTCGAGGCGCTTCATCGTCGCCCGCACCGGCAGCAGGACGAGGGGATAGGTGAACAGGGTGAGCACGAGCCAGGCGCCGAAGAAGCCGTAGATCGAGGGCAGTCGCTCGACCCCGAGCGCGTCCTGGAGCAGGCCGTTGGGGCCGAGGGCGGAGACGAAAAGGTAGGCGCCGACGTAGGTCGGGATGACGAGCGGGAGCGCGCAGAGGGTCGCCCAGACCCGGCGGCCGGGGAGATCGGTGCGGACGGTGAGCCAGGCGACCGGGAGCGCGATCGCGATCGAGGCGGCCGTGACCGCGGCGGCGAGCCCGAGCGTGCGGACGAGGATCTCGGCGGTCCGCGAGTCGAGCGCCGTGTCGAGCGCCCCACTCAGGTCCCCGGCGACGACGATGAGGAGATATGCCGCCGGGAGGACGACGGCGGCGCCGACGATGAGCCCGGCGCTGAGGAGCCAAGCCGGCGGGAATCCCGAACGTTCCGCCCGCCTCCTCGGCTTCGCCTCCGGGGGCGGCCGGGTCAGCCGCCGGGACGACTCATCGGTTGCGGCGGTCAGAGGGCCCCCGTGTCCTGCATCAATTCGATCGTGGCCTGGACCTCGCCGATGTTGTCGAGCTCGACGTCCGGGGCGGGGATCTCCGAGAGCGGGACGGTGAGCGACGGGTCTGGCTTCGCGCCGCGGGCGAGCGGATATTCCTTCGAGGTGCCGGTGAAGAACTCCTGGCCCTCGGCGGAGAGCAGCGAGCGGATGAAGTCGAACGCCTCCTCCTTGCGCTCGCTCGACTCGAGCACGCCGACGCTCGTCAAGAGCAGCAGCGAGCCGAGGCCGTCGGGCGGGAAGTAGACGCCGACGGGATAGCCGGGACCCTCCGCGGCGATCGCCTGGGCGATGTAGTAGTGGTTGAGGAGGCCGACGTCGATCTCACCGCTCGCGACGGCGTCGCGGATCGTGACGTTGTCGGGAAAGGCGACCGCGTCGTTGGCGACCATGCCCTCCAGCCACTCGCGTGCGACATCCTCCCCCTCGGTGAGCCGGAGCGCGGTGACGTACTGCTGGAGCGTGTCGGTTGCCGGGCCCCAGCCGACGCGTCCCTTCCACTCGGGCGCGGTGAAATCGAGTGGGGACGGAGGCAAATCGCTCTCGGAGACGTCCTCCCCGTACGCCACCGCCCGCGCGCGCCCGGTGACGCCGACCCAGCGGCCGTCCGGGTCGCGGTACTGCGGCGGCACCAGGTCGAGAAGGTCCGGCGGAAGTTCGGCGAGCAGGCCCGCTTCCTCGACCGCGCCGATCCCCCCCGGCTCCTGGGCGAAGAAGACGTCAGCGGGGGAGTTGCCGGCCTCCTCGACCAGGGTCGCCGCGAGGTCACCGGTCTCGCCGAAGCGAACCTGGACGTCGGTGTCCGACGCACTTTCGTACGCATCGACGACACCGCCGATCGCCGCCGCGATGCGGCCCGAGTAGAGCGTGATCCCCTCCGTGTCCGGCTCGTCCTCGCCCCCGCCGTCATCGGTCGAGAAGCCGCACCCGGCGGCCGGAGCCGCTGCGGCGATCGACAGGGCGCATGCGAGGCGCGCCTTCATTCGTAGTCCTGCGCTCGGCATTAGGGAAGCCTAATGTTAGGGCGCTTGAACGCACGGTGGGGACCCTTCCCGGTACCACTCGCGATCGGCGGCGGTGTCGCCGCGTTCGCGGGTCTTTCCCTGCTCCTGCCGTTCGCGCCCCTCTACGACCCGTGGGCGTGGCTCGTGTGGGGGCGGGAGGCGGCGGGTCTCGACCTCGACACCACCGCTGGCCCGTCGTGGAAGCCGCTCCCGGTGCTGATCGACTCGCTGCTCTCCCTCGCCGGGGACGCGGCGCCGGTCCTCTGGCTGCTGCTCTCCCGCGCAGGGTGGATCGCCGCGCCGCTGCTCGCCGGCGCGCTGGCGGCGCGTCTCGTCTTCCCGCGGACCCTCGCCAACCGCGTCGCCGCGGTCTGGGCCCGCCGCCGCGTCCGTCGCGCCCAGGTGTTCGCCGGGGTGCTGGCGGGGCTCGGCGTCGTGTGCTTCGACGACTCGTTCACCAGCTGGACGCGGCAGTTCGCCGGCGGGCTCAGCGAGCCCCTCCTGGTCTCCCTCATCCTCGGCGCGGTCCACCTCGAGCTCTCGGCCCGCCGGGGCCCTGCGTTTGCGCTCGGCGTTCTCGCGGCGCTCCTGCGTCCCGAGGCGTGGCCGTTCCTCGCCCTCTACGGCCTCCATCTGTGGCGCGCCGAGCCGCGCCTGCGGCGCGGGATCGCGGTCGGCGGGCTCGCCGTCCCGCTGCTTTGGCTGCTGCCCGACCTGCTCGCCTCCGGGAGCCCGTTCACCGGCGCCTCGCGGGCGCGGGAGGGCAGCGGATCGCCGCCCGTGGAAGCTCTCGAGGCGATCGGGCGCTCGCTCGACCTCGTGCTCTATCCGCTCTGGCTCGGCGCCGCATACGCGGTGATCAGCGCGCGGCGCGCCGAGAAGCCGGTGATCGGGGTCCTCGCGGCCGGGGCCGCGGCCTGGATCGCGATTGTCGCCGTGCTCGCCGGCGCCGGCTACGCCGGGATTCCGCGCTTCGCCGCGCCGGCGGCGGCTCTGGTCTGCGCGCTGGGCGCGATCGGGATCGTGCGCGCGCTCGCTGCCATCGATGGAATGCGCGCCTCCGGGCGTGGGCGCCCCGCTGCGATCGCGACCGCCGCCCTGGCACTGGTGGTGCTCAGCGCCCAGGCGGTGATTCGCGCCGAGCGGATCCCGGGGGCACTCGATCAGGCCGCCGAATACGCCAATGGAGTCGACGAGCTCTCCGGCCTGGTCGACGAACTCGGCGCCGACGGGGTCACGGCGTGCGGCCCCGTGACGACCTCCGACTTCCTCGCGCAGCCTCCGCTCGCCTGGGACCTGGAGCTGCCGATCGACTCGATCGCGGTGAGGGCCGCCTCGGCACCACCAGCCGGAGTCGCGTTCGTCGACCTCGAGGCGTCGGCCGCCGCCCGCAGCGCGATCATCGCCGCCGGGCGGCCGCTCGGCGAGGTGGGGCGCTGGAGCGCCTACGCGATCTCGTGCAGCGGCGTGGCGTCCTCGCGCGGCGAGCGGGCCATCGCCGGCGTCGCCGGTGCCTCGCGGTAGGGCGGTTCGTCGATCTCGCCCTCCTCGAGGTAGGCGGTGTCGGAGTTCACCGACCAGATGTCGTGTGCCGCGCCGTCGCAGAGGTTCTCGACCGCGCGGATCGCGGTCAGCATCGAGTGGTCGGAGTTGTTGTAGCGGTGCAGGCCATTGCGGCCGACCTGGACGATCCGGTCGACCGACTCGAGCCACGCGCGCAGGACGGCGACGCGGCCCGCGTACTCACGGTCGTAGATCGGATAGGCCTTCTGCACCCGGACCACGTATCCGGCGCGGACCCGCCCCGCCCCGGCGAGACCGAGGCGCTCGAGCTCCGTCGCCGCGAGGTCGACCAGGTCCTCGTCCGATGAGCTCCACAGGTCGTCGCCCTCGAAGCAGAAGTACTCCAGGCCGACGCAGGTGGAGTCGGCGTCGGGGACCAGGTCGGGGCTCCAGGCGCGGAAGTTCTGGATGCGGCCGACGCGAACGTCCGGGTCGTGGACGTAGACCCAGTTGTCGGGGAACGGGTCCGGTCCCTCGAGCACGAGCGCGACGGTGATGAAGTCGCGATAGCGGAGCCCGGCTGCGGCATCGAGCACCGCCGGCGGAGCAGCCGGTTCGACCACCCCCGCCAGCGTGCGCAGCGGCAGCGACGAGATCACGCTCGGCGCCCGGTAGCACGTGCCGCCGGCGCTCACCTCCACGCCGTCGGCAGCGACGGCGATCTCGCTCACCGGCGCGTCGAGCACGACCTCGCCGCCACGCATAGCGATCTCGGCGGCCATTCGCTCCCACATCTGACCCGGGCCGAGGCGCGGGTAGTCGAACTCCTCGATCAGGCTGCGCACGTCCTCGCCACCGCGGCCCAGCGCGGCAAGCGCCGCCCGCGCGAGCGAGAGCCCGCGGACCCGTTGCGCAGCCCACTCGGCGCGGATCTCCGAGGTCGGCACGCCCCAGACCTTCTCCGTGTACGTGCGGAAGAAGAGCTCGAAGAGGCGGCGGCCGAAGCGCTGCGTGACCCAGTCCTCGAAGCTCTCGGGCTCACGGCGCGGACGCACGCGCGCCCATGCGTAGGAGCCGCCGCTTCGGAGGACCTCGAGCGCGCCGACGTTGGCGACGACGTCGCCCGCGCGCAGCGGGTAGCCGATCAGGCGGCCACGCCAGTGGATGCGCGAGAGCCGACGCCGTCGCAGCAGCTCGTCGCCGAGAACCTCGTGCCAGAGGCGCTCGACCTCGGGGCTCTTGGTGTAGAAGCGGTGCCCGCCGAGGTCGAAGCGGTAGCCGTCGCGGACCTCGGTGCGCGCCAGGCCGCCGACCTGGCCGGTCGCCTCGATGACCCGCGGCGCGAGCCCCCGGTTCGCCATCAGGTAGCCGGCGGTGATCCCGGCCGGACCCGCCCCGAGGACGAGCGGCGATTGCGATTCGCCTATCGTTTCGCCCCGGTTCCGCGTATTAGGCGTCCCTAATTCCCGCATTGGGGGCGGGATTCAACCACGGATGAGCGCCCAGCCCTCACTTGCCCTGATCGTCCCGGCGACGAATGCGCCGCCCACGCTCGACCGCTGCCTCGCCGCGCTGCGCGACGCCGACGCGGAGTTGATCGTGGTCTCCGACGGGGCGAGCGGCTCGCCGGCGGCCGCCCGGAACGCGGGCGCGGCGCGGACGTCGGCCGAGATACTCGTGTTCGTCGACGCCGATGTCGTCGTTCACGCCGACGCGATCGAGCGGCTGCGAGCCGCCTTCGCCGCCGACCCGGGGCTCACCGCTGCCTTCGGCTCCTACGACGACCGCCCCGCGGCTCCGGGTCTCGTCTCGCGGTTCCGCAACCTGCTCCACCACCACGTGCACACGAGCGCGCCCGGCGCGGCGGAGACCTTCTGGGCGGGACTCGGCGCGGTTCGCCGCGACGCATTCGCCGAGGCCGGCGGCTTCGACGCGGAGCGGTTTCCGGTGCCCGCGGTCGAGGACATCGAGCTCGGCCGCCGGTTGCGCAGGCGCGGCGCCCGGATCGTTCTCGACCCCGACGTTCGCGGGACGCACCTGAAGCGCTGGTCGCTGGCGGACATGGTGCGCACCGACCTGCTGCGGCGGGCGATCCCGTGGACCCGGATCCAGCTCGAGGAGGGCGAGGCCGCGGGCTCGCTCAACCTCAGCGCGCGACAGCGAGCATCCGCCGGTTTCTCGCTGGCGTTCGCCGTGGTCGTGCTCGCCCGCCGCCCGCGGCTGGCGCTGGCGTCGCTCGCCGGAGTCGCCGCCGCCGAGCTTCCGTTCCTGCGGCTGCTCGCGCGCAGGGAGGGACCGCTCGCCGCCGCGGGCGGGCTTGGCCTGCTCGTGCTGCACAAGCTGGTCGCGATCGCGGGACTTCTCGCCGGCACGATCGCCCACTTCGCCGGCCCTCGCCGATGATCCGGCTCGGACTGGTCGGCTGCGGGCGGTTGGCGGAGCTCGGGTACGCGCCTGCCCTCGACGGGCTGGCCGGGGTCGAGGTGAGGGCGGTCGCCGACCCCGATGGAGCGCGCGCCGGGGCACTTGCCAGGCGCCTCGGGCCGGGCGTCAGCGTCCACGACTCTGCGGGCGCTCTGATCGCGGCGGCAGCACCCGACGGACTCGTGATCTCGAGCCCGTCGGCCGCGCATCTCGCCGACGCCGAGGCGGCAGCCGGTGCCGGGATCCCCTGCCTGATCGAGAAGCCGCCCGCCGACACGCTCGAGAGCTCGATCGCGATCGCGGCGCTCGAGCCGGCGCCGTGGATCGGCTTCAACCGCCGCTTCCAGCATGCGGTGAGGATCGGGCCCGTCATTCGCGGAGCGGTCGAGCTCGAGCTCGAGATCCGCTACCGGCGCGCGTCGTGGCGGCCGCACACCGTCGACGACGAGGCGCTGCTCGACCTCGCGCCGCACCTCGTCGACCTCGCCCTGCTCCTCAGCGGCGAGCCCGAAGCGTCTGTGCGCTCAGCGGTCCTCGCCCGCGATCGGGTCTCGCTCGAGCTCGGCCTCGGTGAGAGCCGGGCGACGATTCGCTGCTCCACCGACCGCCCCTACTACGAGCGCGTCGACGTCAGGGCGGGAGGCGAGAGCGTCGGACGCAGCGGTGCCGGCGGTCCGGCGAACGCGCTGCTGACGCGGCTTCCCTGGGTCGAGCACCCGTTGGTCGCCTCGCTGCGGGCGCAGCTCGCCGCCTTCGCCGCGGCGGTCGAGGGCCGCGACCCGGGCCTGCTCGCCGGCGCCGAGGACGGCCTGCGCGTGATGAGGGTGATCGAGTCGGTCCGGGCGGCCGCGTGATCTGCGTGCTCCAGTTCGACTCGGCGAGCGCGTCGGTGCTCGACCGCATGCTCGGCGCCGGTCGGCTGCCGACGCTGGCCGCGCTGATCGCGCGCGGCCGGCGGCTCGAGCTCGAGACGCCGGCGATCGACTTCGCCGCCGGGGCCTTCTACAGCCTCTACAGCGGGGTCGAGCTCGGCGACCACGGGATCTTCTATCCCTTCCAGTGGTCAGCCGCTGAGCAGCGGGCCCGCTACGCGACCGCATTCGAGGCGCCGCCCGCGGTCTGGGAGCGGGTCGGTGCCGCCGGCGGACGGACGCTCGCGATCGACCCGTACGAGGGCCGGCCGCCCGCGCGGGCGGAGGGCACGTTCGTCTCCGGCTGGGGTTTCACCGATCGGGTCGTGCTCGGGCGGTGGTCGCGGCCGGAGCGGGCCGGTCGCGCGCTCGAGCGGCGGTTCGGCCGCGGCCCGAGCGCGACCGAGGTCTTCGGCAGCCCAAGGGTCCGCGACCTGCTCGCGCTGCGCGAGAAGCTCGCCGCCGCCCCCGGCCGCGTCGCGACCCTGGCGGAGGAGCTCCTCGGAAAGGAGGGATTCGACCTCGCCTGGCTCACGTTCGCCGCCTCGCACCTGGCCGGGCACCAGTTCTGGGACCTGAGCCAGATCGGCGAGGCGGCGCTCGACGCCCACGCGCGGGCGACGCTCCAGGCCACGCTCGACGACGTCTACGAGGCGGTCGACGCGGCGCTCGCCCGCGTGCTGGCGGCGCTGCCGCCCGGCGCTGACGTGATCGTAGTTTCGGCCGTCGGCATGGATGTGAACACGAGCCGCGCCGACCTGCTGCCGGAGATGCTGGACCGCATCCTCACCACCAAACGTCCCGAACACCGTGCCGGAGAGGGGTCTTTGGGACGTTCGGGAGGGATTTGGCGGCTGCGGGCGGCCGTTTCACCGAGGCTCCGGGCGCGGGTCGCTGATGCGCTACCGGATCGGCTTGCGCTCGCGCTGACGGCGCGGCTCGAGCTGCGCGGCCACGACTGGCAGACGACCCGCGCCTTCGCCCACCCGGCCGACAACCAGGGCTACGTCCGGCTCAACCTCGCCGGGCGCGAGCGCAACGGAGTCGTCGATGCCGCCGACGCCGACACGCTTCTCGCCGAGATCGCCGCCGGTCTCGAGACCTTCCGCGCGCCGGGCGGCGCCACCGCCGTGCAGTCGGTGGTCCGCGCCGCCGACCTCTATCCGGGGGCGCACGCGGACCGTCTCCCCGACCTCGTCGTCCGCTGGTCCCCGGATGCCGCAACCGGACCCCTCGAGCTCACCTCCGAGCGCTACGGAACCGTGAGCCGCTGGGGCGCCGGATCGGGGCGCTCCGGAAACCACACGGCGGGCGATGCCTGGGCGGTGATCGCACCCGGATCCTCGCGTCACCGCGACCCGTCGCGCCCCGCGCGCCTCGTCGACGTGGCCGCCACGGTCTGCGAGCTCACCGGCGCCGACGCGGTCGGCCTTCCCGGCGAGCCGCTGCTCGAGCGCTAGCGCGAAGGCCCGAGCCTAATCCCGCCGAGCGGCATGAAACGTCCCGTGGCGGGACGAAACGTGCCGCTCGACCTAAGCCCGCACCCGCTCCGCCACCACTCCCGCCGCGGTCGCTCCCTGTGCGGCGATCACGGCGAAGCCCGCCGCCTTGCCGCCTCGGAACCCGCTTCTCAGCGAGCCGGGCGTAGAACCGCGGGCCGGCGAGGCGACGCGAATCGCCCCCGGCGCGAAAGCGCGCCGCGCCGCGCCCGTAGCGGTATTGCTGGCGGACGAAGCCGGCGAGGTCGAGGTGGGGGCTGTGGACGACGACCGCATCGGGCGCGTACTCGATCGCGACCCCGCCGCTGACGAGACGCTCGCACCAGTCGCGATCCTCGCCGCCGGCGCGCACGTAGCCGGTGTCGAAGGGAAAGCGCGTGAGGATCTCACGGGTCGCGGCCAGGTTGCAGCTCGGCGCGAACCCGAGGCGTCCGGCCGCGTCGCGCGAGTCGAGCTGGAGGTGATTGGTGATCGCCTGGGCGGCGCAGACGAGCGCTGAGGCCCCTGGCGGGCTGACGGTGGAACCCGCCGCGACGCCGCTTAGGAGCGCGGCTCCCGCGAGCCTGCCCGCCCAGCTCGGCAGCGGCTCGCAATCGTCGTCGAGGAAGGCGACCAGCTCGGCGTCCGCGGCGCGCGCGCCGAGGTTGCGCGCGGTCGCCGGCCCGCGCCCGGGGGTGCGAACAAGGCGCGCGCCCGGCAGGGCCTCGAGTGCCTCGATCACCGACTCGCGGTCGCGCGATCCGTCATCGACGACGATCGCCTCGAGCTCGATCTCCTGGCGGGAGAGAGCCGCGAGGCAGCGGCGCAGGCCGGCGGGGCGGTCGCGGGTCGGGATGACGACTGCGAGCTCGGTTCTCACCCCCGGGATTCTGGCGCGATCGGCCACCTAGAATCGGGCCGGTTGAAGATCCTGGTCACCAACGACGATGGGATCGGTGCGGCGGGCATCCATGCGCTCCGGCGCGCCCTCGCCGAGCTGCCCGACGTCGACGTGCGGGTGATCGCCCCGCACACGAACCGCAGTGGCACGGCGCGCAGCATCACCACGCACTCGCCGATCTGGGTCGAGGAGGTCGAGTTCGATGACGGGACGATCGGCTTCGCAACCGAGGGCACGCCGGTCGACTGCGTCCGCTTCGCCGACCTCGGCCTGCTCGACGGGCAGCCCGACCTGATCGTCTCCGGGATCAACCACGGCTCCAACCTCGGCGACGACGTCACCTACTCGGGCACGGTCGCTGCCGCGTTCGAGGGGATCATCCTCGGGGTTCCGGGGATCGCCGTCTCCCAACAGGCGGAGGTCGGCGGCATGGGCTACGCCGGGCGCCGCTTCGAGTTCGGCTTCGCCGCCGCGATCACGCGCGAGATCGTCCGCCGGCTGATCGCGGAGCCGCTCGGCCCGCAGACGCTGCTCAACATCAACGTCCCCGCGGGCGAGGTCTCGGGGATCGAGGTGACGAGCCTCGGCAAGCGCCTCTACAACGACGAACTGAAGCAGGTCGAGGAGGACGAACGCGGCCGTCGACGCTACTCCATCTACGGCTTCGAGCCCTCGTTCAAGGACGAGGAGGGCACCGACCTCGCCGCCGTCGCCCGCGGTCGCGTCGCGCTCACGCCGATCCACTTCGAACTCACGGACCACGAGAACATCGGCCGCCTCGGCGCGTGGGACCTCGACGAAATGATGAAGGTTCCGCCCGCCTCCTCGGCCTCGCCTCCGGGGGCGGCCGGGTCAGGCGCAGGATGAGCGCGGCCGAGTCCGGAGCCGAACGGGCCGCCGAGCTCCGTGAGGAGATCGCGGCCCACGATCGCAACTACTACGAGAACGACGACCCGACGATCGGCGACGACGAGTACGACGCGCTGCTGAACGAGCTGCGGGCGCTCGAGGCGGAGAACCCGGAGCTGGTCACGGCCGACTCTCCGACCCAGCGGGTCGGGGGGCGAGCCGGCGACCGCTTCGCCCAGGTCCGCCATCTCGAGCAGATGCTGTCGCTCGGCAACGCTCGCGGGGCGGACGAGTTCCGCGCCTGGGAGCAGCGCCTCCACAACCGGCTCAAGCGCCTCGACATCGAGCCAGGCGACGTCCACTTCGTCGCCGAGCCGAAGATCGACGGGATCGCGATCTCGCTGCTCTACGAGGGCGGCAAGTTCGTCCGCGGCGCCACCCGGGGCGACGGGGTCATCGGCGAGGACGTGACGCAGAACCTGAAGACGATCGACGCGATCCCGCACGAGATCGACGACGCGCCGAAGCGGATCGAGGTCCGCGGCGAGATCTACTTCCCGCGCGGCGGCTTCGCCGAGCTCAACGAGCAGCGCGCCTCCGAGGGTCTCTCGACCTTCGCCAATCCGCGCAACGCGACCGCCGGGACGATCCGACAGCTCGATCCCGAGGTGACCGCCTCGCGGCCGCTCTCGATGTGGAGCTATGGGATCGGGGGCCGCGACGGGATCGAGTTCGAGAGTCATTCCGAGGAGCTCGCCTGGATGCGCGAGCGCGGCTTCCTCGTCAACGGCGACATCTCCGAGCACGACGAGGTCGACGACGTGGTCAAGCGCTGCCTGTGGTGGGAGGAGCGGCGCGAGTCCCTCGACTTCGAGATCGACGGGGTCGTGGTGAAGGTGGATCAGCGCTGGCTCTGGCGCGAGCTGGGCATCACCGGGCGCGAGCCGCGCTGGGCCGTGGCGTGGAAGTTCCCGCCGATCACGGCGACGACGAAGCTCAACCGGGTCGTCTGGAACGTCGGGCGCACCGGCCGGCTCCTTCCGTTCGCGATGCTCGAGCCCGTCCACGTGGGCGGCGTCACCGTCTCGACCGCGACGCTTCACAACGAGGAGGACCTGGCGAAGAAGGACGTGCGGGAGGGTGACGAGGTCGTCGTCACCCGCGCCGGCGACGTGATCCCGCAGGTGATCGCACCCCTGATTCAGCGCCGCGAGGGCAAGCGGCTACGCAAGGCGAAGCCGCCGAAGAAGTGCCCGGCGTGCGACACGCCTACGGAGAAACCGGAGGACGGCGTGTGGACGATCTGCCCCAACCGCCGCGGCTGCCCGGGGCAGAACTTCCAGCTCGTAAAGCATTTCCGCGGCGTGATGGACATCGAGGGGCTTGGGGAGAAGAACGTCATGAGGTTCCTCGACGAGGGCCTGATCACGGACCCTGCCTCGATCTACGACCTGACCGCGGAGCAGATCGCCGAGCTGGAGGGCTTCGGCGAGACTTCGGCGAAGGCGCTGATCGCGGAGATCGAGCGCTCGAAGCGCACCCCCTTCGGCCGCGTCTTCTCGGCGCTCGGACTGCCCGGGATCGGCTGGGTGAACGGGACCGCGATCGCCGAGCACTTCGGCTCGATCGACGCGCTGCTCGACGCCGACACGGAGGCGATCGCCGAGGTCGACGGCATCGGCCCGGTGCTCGCGGAGTCGGTCCGCGAGGAGCTCGCCGACGAGGCGATGGCCGAGCTGATCTCGCGCCTGCGTGAGCGCGGCTTGCGGTTCGAGCTCTCGGCGGCGGAGCGGCGCGCCGAGGGCGGTCCGCTCGAGGACAAGACCTTCGTCCTCACCGGGACGCTCCCGGAGCTCAGCCGCGAGGAGGCGACGAAGTTGATTCGTGCCGCCGGTGGCAAGGTCACGAGCTCGATTTCGAAGAAGACCGACTACCTCGTCGCCGGCGACAGCCCGGGCTCGAAGCTGGCGAAGGCCGAGGACGTCGGCACCGAGATTCTCGACGAGCCGGGTCTGCGAGAGCTACTTCCGTGATCGATCCTGGTTAGCTCCGTAGGGCTCCAGATGAGAATCAGACTGACGAGCAAGACATGGACGGCAGGCGTGGCGGCGCTGATCGCGCTCGTCGCAGTAATGGCGACGGCCGTCAGCGATGACCGGGCCGAGGCCGCCGGCCTCTCGGCGCTTCGTTCCTGCGACAACCTCCGCGACTACCTTCGGGCCCACCCGCGGGCGCTCCGCGCCTATCCGCCCGGCGCGATCCTGGAAGACGCCCTGCCGACGACCGGCGATGAGGCGGCCGCTCCAGGGGAGGGCGGCGGAGGTGCCAACCCAGCGCCGCCCTCGGACTCGCCCACCAACGTCCAGGAGGCGGGGGTCGACGAGCCGGACATCGTCAAGGCGACGGACACGACGGTCTTCACCGTCGATGGGACCACCCTGCGCGCGGTCGACGTCAGCGGGCCCACGCCGGTCCTCGCCGGAGCGCTCGAGCTTCCGAACGGCGCGGGCGAGGGGAGCTACGGCGGCACCTACGAGCTCCTGCTGAGCGGCGACCGCCTGCTCGCGATCGGCACGGCCTACAGCGGGGTCGTCTTCGAGGCGGGCCCCGGCCACGACCGCACGATCCTCGCTGAGATCGATGTCTCCGACCCGGCGGCGATGAGCGTTCTGCGCAAGGCCGTGGTGGAGGGCGCTTACGTCAGCGGCCGACTGACCGGGACGACGGCGCGCGTGGTCGTCAACGACCTGCCCGCGCCCTACATCGCCGAGAGCGGCAAGGGACGCGCGCTCGTGCCGCGGCTGAAGATCGCCGACCGGACGACGGGGGAGAAGTCTCGCGGCAAGCTGGTCGACTGCGCCGACGTCCGCCGCCCCTCGCGCTTCGCCGGGGCCGAGATGCTGTCGGTGATGACGATCGACCTCGCCCAGGGCTTGCCCGCGCTCGACGTCGATTCGGTCATGACCAGCGGGCAGATCGTCTACGCGTCGACCGAGAACCTCTACGTCGCCAGCGAGCGCTGGGTCGGCCCGGATAGCGATCCCAAGCGCATCTCGGACGTCTCGACCGAGATTCACCGCTTCGACATCACCGATCCCGCCGCAACCTCCTACGTCGCCAGCGGCCAGGTCGAGGGCTTCATGCTGAGCCAGTGGGCGCTCTCCGAGCAGGACGGCATCCTGCGGGTCGCGAGCACGACCTCGCCGCCCTGGGAGCCCGAGGGCGGCGGCGCGGAGAGCGAGAGCTTCGTCACCGTGCTCGGCGCCGATCTCGAGGCGGGGCGCCTGCGCGAGGTCGGCCGGGTCGGCGGGCTCGGCGAGGGTGAGCAGATCTACGCCGTCCGCTTCGTGGGCGACACCGGCTACGTCGTCACCTTCCGCCAGGTCGATCCCCTCTACACGCTCGACCTCTCCGATCCGGCCGCGCCACGGGTCGTGGGCGAGCTCAAGATCCCCGGCTACTCCGCCTACCTGCATCCGGTCGGGCCTGGACTGCTGCTCGGGATCGGACAAGACGCGACCGGAGCCGGCCAGACGCTCGGCGTCCACGCCTCGCTCTTCGACGTCTCCGACCCGGCGAACCCCGTGCGCCTCGACGAGCAGTCGCTCGGCGGCGCCTACTCCTACACCGAGGTCGAGTCCGACCACCACGCATTCTCGTTCTTCCCGCAGCACCAGCTCGCCACCGTCCCGGTCGAGTCCTACGGCCCTGACGGCGAGTTCTACGGGGCCTTCGGCCTCCGGGTAGCGCCCGGGACCGCCGATCCGCTCGGCGTCGTCGCCAAGGTCGAGCACGGCACCGGCTACGGCGCCCAGATCCGGCGCACGCTGGCGCTCGGCGCGAGCGTCTACACCGTCTCGCCGAAGGGCATCGGCGCCCACGATCCGGCGACGCTCGGGCAGACGGCCTTCGCCGGCTTCTAGCTTCCGGCGCGAGGTGCCGGATGGTCCCACCTTGGGTGGGTGGCAAGGGGGCACCGGCGGTCATAGGGTTGTGGCATGAGAGCTTCAGCCACCGCCCTCGCTGCCCTTGCCGTCCTTGTCGCCGCGCCGCCGGCGCTCGCCGGCGAAGCGCAGACCCGCGAGCCGAAGCCGCTCGAGGTCAGCTATGCCCACGAGAGTGCCGACGACGGGCCGGACATCACGCTCGAGGCCTTCGTCCGTGAAGCCGACTCCGTCCTCTTCAAGGTCTCCTACGCGGGCGAGAAGGCCCGCGCCGTAGGGCGCGAGTACCGCGCGGTGACCGCACACGGGGGCCTGCATCCGTGGGTGGCGCAGCGCGCCGACGGCGGAAAGCTGGTCTACCGGCTGATGGAGGAGTCGATCGACGCCACCGGCGCGGTGACGGTGAAGGTGATCGCCGAGAACGATGCAGGGAAGACCAAGGTCGCGGTGCCGATCATCGACGCCGAGTGCAGCCACAACCCCCCGCTCTACGACTTCGGCTGCTACATCGACCTTCCTAAGGCCACGCCGCTCGCCTACGGCCGCGCTGCCCACGCGTCGTCCGACAACTCCGACGACATCGACTCCACCGATGAGCCCGAGATCAAGCGGATCAACTGGTGGTCTGGGGACGCGGTCGTGGAGCTCGAGTCGGTCGTGATCGAAGCGGATTCCGTCGAGGTCAAGGTCAAGGCCGGCAGCGAGTCGGCGGCGGCGGATCCGAGGCCGGAGCAGAAGAAGGGAGCCCGGCGCAAGTGGGGGCTCAATTCCGGCTTCGGCGAGGACTTCCCGGGGACCAGAGACGTCGTCAAGTTGACCGAGCGGGCGATGGCGGAGGCCGGAACGTTCACGGTCAAGGTCGTCGCCAGGAACGAAGCCGGCAAGAGCAAGGTGACGACCCCGATCGTGGCCTCGGAGTGCACGCAGAATCCGCCGATCTACCCCTACGACTGCATCGTGACGTTCTAGTGGTGGGCCGGAGGCGTCAGGGCCGGTAGCGCGCGATTGCCGCGGCGATCTCGTCCTGCGCGTCGTGGGCGGCGTCGACGCTGACGTCGTTCATCAGGATCGAGAAGGCGATCGTGTGCCCGCCCGCGTCGCAGTAGCCCGAGAGCGCGGACACCTCGCTCAGGGTGCCCGTCTTCGCCGCGCAGTTGCCCTCCGCGGCGGTCCCTCGCATCCGGTTCGCGAGCGTGCCCTCGCGGCCGGCGACGGGGAGCGAGTCCCGCATCGGCGCCGCGTCCTCCCCGTCACGGGCGACCGCGACGAGCAGCTTGCCGACGTCCTCGGGCGAGGCCGAGTTCTTGCGCGAGAGACCGGACCCGTCGGACGCGTTGACGGTGGCGCCCGCATCGCCGGCGAACTGCTCGACCAGCGCTGCGCCCCGGTCGCGGGTACCGCGCTTGCCCGTCGTCGCCGCCAGCCGCTTCAAGAGCATCTCGGCGAAGAAGTTGTTCGAGGGGACGTTGGTCTCCTCGATCAGACGGGCGACGGTCGGCGAGGCGACCGAGCCGAGTGGCTCCTGGTCGAGCTGCGCCGGGGTCAGGTTCGCCCGGCCGATCTGGCCCGCGACGCTGACCCCCCGCGCCCGCAGCGCCGTCTTCAGCGCCCGGGCGGCGAGTAGCTCCGGGTCGGAGGCGTAGTCCCCGCCGTCGTATCCGTTGTTGAAGGAGAGACCGGAGAGCGGGCTCAGATAGGGGCCGTCGCGGCGCACGCGATCGAAGATCGAGTCGTCGGCGAGGATCTTCCCGGTGACCTTCTTCAGGCCGCCGCGGGCGAGGTCGCGGGCGAGGTTGGCAACCCGCGTGACCGGCTGGTCGTTGGCGCGAGCGAAGCGCGCGGTGCCGAAGGCCGGGTCGCCGTCGCCGACGAGCACCAGGTCGCCCTTGAGGACCGACTCCGCCGGGCCGCCGAGGTCGCCGCTCGCGTACGCACGCGTGGTCAGGTGGCCGGCTCCGCCGAGTTCGTCGAGCAAGGCGGCGGTCGTGAACAGCTTCTGGTTCGAGGCCGGGATGCGGTCGTTCGCCGCGTTCTCGGAGTAGAGGAGGCCGTTGCCCTCCGCGTTGATGTCCGAGACCCAGGTGCCGCTCGATCCGCCCGCGTCGGCCATCGCGCCGGCGATCCGGTCACGGAGCTGGGCCGCCGATAGCGCCCGCGTGGAGGCTGCGGGCGTCCCAGCGCGGGCGACGGGCGTCGCCGCGGGGCGGTCGGGACCGAGCGCGATCGACGCGCTCGCGCTTGTTGACGCCGCCAGCGTCGCCGCGAGCGCCAGAAGGGGGATGTGGAGCCGGATTCTCAGCATTCGATCCCCCTTCACGGAACCCGCCTCGGGCCGCATCGGTGCGGAGACTAGCCGCAGTCGGAGCGGCGCCCTGCGCGGTACGCCTGTACCGCCAGGCATACTCCGGGGTAGGAACGAGGCTCATGGGGAAGGTCGTCGACATCGAGACCGCCGCGACCGAGTCGCAGGCGGCGCGCCGAAAGCGCTCGCGAAAGCGGCCATCGAAGACCGCGCTCGTCCTCGGAGGCGGGGGGTTCACCGGCGGCGTGTATGAGATCGGCGCCCTGCGCGCGCTCGACCTGCTCGCCACCAACCGGACCGTGAACCAGTTCGACGTCTACGTCGGCACCAGCGCCGGCGCCTTCATCGCCAGCCTCACGGCGAATGGGGTTACGCCGGAGGAGATGATGCGGGTGCTCAACCGCAACCTCGCCTCGCCGCTTCGCGACATCGGGCTCGGCGCCCTGCTGCGTCCGAACTACCGCGGCTTCGTCGAGAAGTCCCTCACCCTGCCGCTGAAGATGGCCGGAGCGGTCCGCGAGCTGCTCGAGACGGTGAGCGAGGTATCCGCGGTGGACATCGCGACCGCGCTCTCGACCGCCCTGCCCTCCGGCTTCTACACCGCGGGCGGGATCGAGGACTACGTCGAGGAGGCGCTCGCCGATCCCGACCGCACCAACGACTTCCGCCTGCTCGAGAACGAGCTCTACCTCGTCGCCACCGACCTCGACACGACCGAGCGGATCGTCCTCGGCGAGGGGGAGTGGGCCGACATCCCGATCTCGAAGGCCGTCGGTGCCTCGGGGGCGCTGCCCGGGATCTACGAGCCGGTCGAGATCCGCGGCCGCGAGTTCATCGACGGCGGCATCCTCTCGACCACCAACGTCGACGTCGCGGTCGAGCGCGGCGCCAAGTTCGTGGTGGTCATCAACCCGCTGGTTCCCTACGTCAACGACTTCTCGAAGAGCATCCCCACGTTCACCGGCTCGCGCGCGCGGCGCGTTTCCGACATGGGGGTCGCCGGGATCATCAACCAGACCTTCCGCCTGCTCTCCCACGACCGGCTCCACCGCGCCGTCGAGATCTGGGAAGAGCGCTACCCGGGCGTCGACTTCATCCTGATCGAGCCCGAGCTCGACGACGAGCTCATGTTCTCGACCTCGATCCTCGACTACCGGGCTCGCCTCGAGATTGCCAAGCACGGCTTCGAGTCGGTGACGCTGAAGCTCGCGCGCGACTACGACCGCTACAAGGAGATCGCCGAGCGCCACGGGATCGAGATCTCCGCCCGGCGGGTGCGCCATGTCCTCGACCAGGTCGAGCGCGACCGCGAGAAGGTGTCGGCTTGGCGGCGGGTGCTCGAGCAGACCACCACGGCGCTCCTGCGCTCGGGCCCGAAGCCGATCGCCGAGGAACCCCCCGCCGAGGACGCCGAGGCCAAGGCTTAGTTCTCGGCCCCTCGCGGTCCTCTGTGTGCGGTGGCGCACGCAAACCTTGACTTACGTGCCGCCCGGGATACTGTCCTGTCTCACACGACGAGTTGGGGAGGACGGGGTGAGGAACATGGGCCGAAAGGCGCTGGCACTGGTGGTGGGGATCGGTTTGTTCGCGGTGGGCGCGGGCGAGGCGTCGGCAGCGACGTACACCGTCGACGCCTTCGACGACCCAAACTCTCTCGCGTGCGCGCCCGATCCGGATCCGGCGCCGTGTTCTCTGCGCGCAGCGGTGAAGGGGGCCCGAAACAGCCCTATCGACGAGCCCGTGATCAAGCTTCTCCCCGGCACCTACACCTTGACGCTGCCCGTCGACACCGGCGTCCCGGACAATCTCACCGGCGACCTCGACTGGGCGGACCTGGGACCCGACCAGCTCGCCGATCTGCGAATCGAAGGGGCGGGCTCGGCGCTTACGACCATTGATGCCACCGGCCTCAACGACCGCATCTTCGACTTCATCTTTGCGTCCGTCGCAGTGTCGATCAACGGCGTGACGCTCAAGAGCGGGCGGGCGGCGACCCCGGCCGACGGCGGCCAGGGTGGCGCGATCAGAACGTCGATGGACGGGCCTCTGTCCCTCTCCGACGTCCGCTTCATCGACAACACGGCGCCGGACAACACCGACGGCAACGGCGGAGCCATCGCTTCGTACAACGACAACCTCAACCTCGAGAACGTCTCGTTCTTCCAGAATCGCGCCGCGAGATTCGGGGGCGCGATTTCCGTGGACGACGGGCCTGCCGTTTCGCCGAGACTCGGGATCACCAACGCGACCTTCGACCAGAACGTCGCCTTGATGGGCGGAGGCGCGATCTCCAACAACGGGGACGGTGCCGGTCCGGCGCCCGACCCGATCGCAACGATCACGAACGCGACCTTCGACAACAATAAGGCGGGCGGGTACGGCGGCGCGATTGACACGTTTGGCAATGCGACGACGAACCTGGAGAGCGTGACGCTGACGAGGAACATGGCCAACGCCGACAACACCGGTGGCGAGGCCGGCGGTGCGCTGCAAAACGGCGGCGGCTTCTACAACGTCAGGAACTCACTGATCGCCCTCAACACGGTGGGGACCGGCGGCGCCAATCCGGACTGCAGCGGCACGTACAACTCACTCGGCGGCAACATCATCAGCAATCTCACCGGGTGCTCGGGCTTCGCCGCGGCCGGGGACACCGTCGACAGCAACCCGCTGATCGGCCCACTCTCATCCAACGGCGGCCCGACGCAGACCGTGCCGCTCCTGCCGAACAGCCCCGCGATCGACCATTCGGTCGGCTGCCCCGCCACCGACCAGCGGGGGGTGGCGCGCCCCCAGGGTGCGGCCTGCGACACCGGCGCGTTCGAGCTTGCGCCGGCCACCAACCCATCGGCCGGCGATTCGACGGCGCCCGAGACGACGATCACGGCAGGCCCGAAGGCGAAGGTGAAGACGAAGAAGAAGCGAAAGGCGGTCAGCTTCAGCTTCAGCGCCTCGGAGGCCGGCGCGGTATTTCAATGCAGCCTCGACGGCAAGCCGTTCACGCCGTGCGCCTCGCCGTTGCAGTCCAAGGTGAAAAGGGGGAAGCACGCCTTCTCGGTGCGCGCCGCGGATGCCGCAGGCAACGTCGATCAGACGCCGGCCACCCTGAGCTTCAAGGTGAAGCGGAAGCGCTGAGCCCTAGCGACAGACCCGGATTCGCTTCTCGAGACTGAACAGGCGGCCGTCGACGAGCTCCGTCTCGGCGTGGATCGTCGGGCGCTTACGGTCGCGGAGCAGGCGAGGCAGGATCCGCTTCTCCCTCACGGAGCGGGGCAGCGTCAGGGTCAGGGCCGGCTTCGTCCGGCAGGTCTCGGCCGCTCCGAACCCCGAAAAGCACCTCAAGTAGCGGCCGACGGCCGACCGGTCCGCCCCGGGAAGCGAAGCCGAGGAGGCGGGCGGAGCGTTACCTATTCCCCGTACAGGTCCTTGACCTGCTCGGCGTACTTCTCCGCGACGACGTTGCGCTTCACCTTCATCGTCGGCGTCAGCTCGCCGTCGGCCTGGGAGAGGTCGCGGGGGAGGATCAGGAACTTCTTCACCTGTTCGACCCGGGCGACCTTCTCGTTCACCTGGTCGATGTGCGCCTGGATCGAGGCGCGCAGCGCGGGGTCGGTGGGCAGCGCATCGAGGGCGACCGTGTGGCCCTCCCCGTATGTCGCCGCCTCGTCGGGGTCGAGCGTCAAGAGCGCGATCAGGTATGGGCGGCGGTCGCCGATGACGACGCACTGAGAGACCAGCGGGTGCTGTTTGATCTCCGCCTCCAGGTTGGCCGGGGTGATGTTCTTGCCGCCTGCGGTGATGATGATGTCCTTCTTGCGGCCGGTGATCTTCACGTAGCCCTCGGCGTCGATCTCGCCGATGTCGCCCGTGTGCAGCCACCCGTCGACAATCGTCTCCCGGGTCGCCTCGTCGTTCTTGTAGTAGCCCTGGAACACGTTGGGGCCCTTGACCAGGATCTCGCCGTCGGAGGCGATCTTGATCTCACAGCCGGGGAACGGGCGCCCGACCGTGCCCCACTTGAAGTCCTCGGCGGTCGAGATCGTCGCCGCGGTCGAGGTCTCGGTCATCCCCCAGCCCTCGACGATGAGCACGCCGGCGGCGTCGAAGAACTCGAGGATGTCGGGGTTGATCGGCGCCGCGCCGGTGACCGCCTGCTTCAGGTTGCCGCCGAAGAGGCCCCGGATCTTCGAGAGCACCTGCTTGTCGGCGATCTTGTGCTGGAGGGACAGCACCGGGTTCGGGCGCTTGCCGGCGCGCTCGAGCTCGCGCACCCTCTTGCCGACTCCGATGGCCCAGTCGAAGACGGTCTTCTTCAGGCCGCCCTCCTTCGCGACGGCGGATGTCGCGGCGGTGTAGATCTTCTCGAAGATGCGCGGGACCGACGGGAAGTACGTCGGCTTCACCTCGGAGAGGTTGGGGACGATCTTCAGCGGGTCGCGCTCCCAGTAGGCGAGCGTGCCGCCGACCGCGAAGCTGAGGAACTGGATCAGGAGGGCGAACGAGTGCGCGAGCGGCAGGAAGAGGTATGTGACCTCGCCCGGTTCGAGCGTGTCGACGCCGAGCGCCATGTCGCACATCGAGCGGTAGTTCCCGTGTGAGATCACGCAGCCCTTCGGTGGCCCGGTCGTGCCCGACGTGTAGATGAAGGTGCAGATGTCGTCGGCCGTAACCGACCGCCAGCGCTCCTCCCACTCGTGTCGGGACCGCTCGGCGCCGCGGTCGAGCAGGTTCTGCATCGTGTGCGCGTCGCTCGAGTCGCCGGTCATGCGGACGACGTGCTCGAGCATCGGGCACTGATCGCGGATCGCCCGCACCTTCGCCATCTGCTCGTCGTCCTCGACGATGACGACCTTCGAGTCGGAGTTCTCGAGCACGTACTGGCACTCCTCCGCCGAGTTCGTCTGGTAGATCGGGACGACCGTGGCGCCCGCGGTCAGCGCGGCGAAGTCGAAGTACGTCCATTCGGCGCGGGTGTTCGAGAGGATCGCGACCTTGTCGCCCTTCTCGACGTCAAGGTCCATCAGCCCGAGCGAGAGCTTCGCGACGATCTCCCCGACCTCGTCGTAGCTCTTCGCGACCCAGTTGCCGCTGTCGTCCTTGAAGCGGACGGCTGGCTGCGGCCCGTGGTCCGCGACAGCCACCGGCAGCAGGTCGGCAATTGTCCGTGCATCCGTCTGTTGTTTCACCGCGCTCGCGGCTGCCGCTTCCATACCTGGAAAGCTACCGGGGGTGATGGATTCCGGGTATCTCCGCTACCGGGTGCTGTGGCCGCTCGTGCCGGCGATGGCGATGGTGATGATCGACTTCACGATCGTCAGCATCTCGGCGACGACGATCCAGCAGGATCTCGGCCTCTCGGAGACGGGCGCACAGTGGCTGGTGACGGGCTACGCGCTCTCGACCGCCGCCTTCGTCGCCCTCGGTGGCCGCCTCGGGGACATCATCGGCCACCGCCGGATCGTCGTCACCGGCATCGTCGTCTTCGCGCTCAGCTCGCTGATGTGCGGCCTCGTCCCGGAGACCGGCATCGCCGAGAGCTGGCTGATCGTCTTCCGGGTTCTGCAGGGCCTCGGCGGCGCCCTCTTGATTCCGTCGGCGACCGTCCTCGTCCTCAACTCGTTCCCGCCCGGGGAGCGCGGCAAGGGCCTCGCGGTCTTCTTCATCGTCGCCGGCCTGTTCACGGCGATCGGGCCGGTCGCCGGTTCCTATCTGACGGAGTTCTGGACCTGGCGCGCGATCTTCTGGATCAACGTCCCCGTCGCTCTGCTCGCGCTCGCGGAGCTTCGCTTCGTGCATCTCGCCGACAGCAGGCATCCGGCGCCGGTCGACTGGCGCGGAACGTTCTTCATCGTCGCCGGAATGGGGCTGGCGGTGCTCGGGATCCAGCAATCGACCGTGTGGGGCTGGGGCGACCCGGCCACGATCGGCTCGATCGTCGCCGGCATCGCGCTCCTGGTCGTGTTCGTCGTCGTCGAGCGCCGCACCGAGAACCCGCTGATCGACGTTCGCGCCTTGACGGCGAACAGGCCCTTCGCCGTCGACAACATCCTCACGTTCCTCGTCTTCGGCCCCTGGCTGGGCGTCTTCTTCTTCGGCAGCGTCTACTTCCAGGTCGCCGTCGGGCAGTCGCCGACGCAGGCCGGATTCTCGATCCTGACGATGTTCTATTCCTTCTTCGTCGCCTCCCGCATCGGCGGAGGCTGGATGGACAAGGGCGGCGCGAAGCGGCCGGTGGTCATCGGCTTCCTCGCCGGCGCGATCGGGATGGTGGTCTGGGCACAGCAGCTCACGGAGCTCAGCCACCCGTCGACGGTCGCCGGGATGCTGATCACCGGGGCCGGGTTCGGCCTCGTTCTCTCACCGCTCAACACCGACGCGCTCAACCGCGTGCCGGATGCGATCCGCGGCCAAGCGTCCGGAATCACGCAGACCTTCCGCAACTTCGGCTCGGCCCTCGGCATGGCGATCATGGGCACGATCGTCGCCGGCGCCACCGATCTCACCGGACGCGCGGGTGCCCAGGACTTCGCCGACGCGATGGAGAAGGCGTTCTACGTCGGCGCGGGGATGCTCGCCGTGGGATTCGTGATCGCCCGCCTGTTCATGGCGGAGGGCAGGCAGGCCGAAGTGGAGTAGCCCGCCCGGGTTCGGTTGTCAGGTGCGGTCAGGCGGCGGTTTGCGGCTGCTTCGCGGTCTCGCCCATACGGCGGAGATTCGAAACGAAGAGCGTCTTGTCGATGCGACCGTTGAAGATCGGAACCCCCATCTCCATGCACTTGGAGATCACATCCCGCCGCTCCATCTTGACCTCGTCGGCGAGCTCGGTAGGGGTCAGGTGATTCGCCACTGGCACTCTCCTTCATCGCTTGCGACGTGAAGGGGGAGTCTTATCGCTGCGCCCGGACATGTCAATAAAAATCAACCAAAAATGCGCCTACACAGGGTTGGGGACGTCGATGAACTCGTGCTTCACTTCGAAGCGTTCGGCGATCAGTTCGCCGAGGGCGCGAATGCCGAAGGTTTCGGTCGCGTAGTGGCCCGCGGCGATGAAGTGGACGCCTCCCTCGCGGGCGTCCGCCATCGCGTGCTCGGCCGGTTCGCCGGTGAGCAGCGCGTCGAGGCCGAGCCGGACGGCCGAGTGGATCTCGGAGGCTCCGGCGCCGGAGAGGATGCCGACGGTGAAAACGCGCGATGGGCCGTTGTCGAAGACGAGTGGCTTCTGCCCGACGAGTTCCTCGACCGCGGCGAACAGGTCTGCGGCGGCGACTCCCTCCTCGCTCTCACCGACGATTCCCACCTCGCGGCCGCGTACGGAGGCGAAGCCCCCCGCCGGCTCGAGCCCGAGCCCCTTCGCGAGCAGGGCGTTGTTGCCGATCTCCTCGTGAGCGTCGAGAGGGAGGTGGTAGCCCGCGACCGAAAGTCCTGATCCGAGCGCCACCCGCAGCCGGGCGGCCATCTGCTCGCTGAGCGCGCGTGGGTGGAAGTCCCAGAAAAGACCGTGATGGGCGAGCAGCATCTGGGCGCCGACGTCGCGTGCCGCCTCGATCAGCTCGAGATGGGCCGAGACTCCCGTCGCCACCCTCGTCACCTCTTCGGCGCCCGGGACCTGCAGCCCGTTGGGTCCGTAGTCGTCGAAGGAGTGGATCTCGAGGAGCTCGTCGCAGAAGGCAATGATCTCTTCGCGGCGGGCCATGCGCCCGCCAATCTACGATGTCCGCGATGGCGACCGATCAGACCCGCTCCGAGGCGGCCGGCGGCGAGTTCCTCGAATCGCTGATGGACACGGAGCTCTACTCGATCGGCGCCTTCTTCTGTGACGAGCACCCGGACCTCGTCGAAGAGGTAGTCGCGCGCAGCGAGGAGATCGAGCGGCGCGGCCTGATCGGCTACGCCAAGGAGGGCGACACATCGCTCGAGGAGACGTTCGAGACCCTGCTCACCGGGATCGCGGTCCGCTACTACAAGGCCGTCGCCGGGTGAGCCGTTGAGCCCGTGGGTGCCCCGGGTGCTGCTCGCGCTCGGGGTGGTCGCGGTCGTCGCGACGGTGGTCTCGATCTCGGTCGGCGAGGGCGGGCCGGGTGAGTCGCAGGACGTCGGCGGCGTGAACGAGGTCCAGCGGTTGCTCGGCGGGATCTTCCAGGACGACGACGGCCTCGGGCCCGAGGACGCCGAGGTGACGATCGCCGTCTTCAACGACCTCCAATGCGATCCATGCGCGGACTTCCAGCTCGAGACGGTCGATCCGCTGATCGAGGAGTACGCGCGCACGGACGAGGCCCGGTTCGAGTTCCATCACTACTCGTTCTCCGAGCACGAGACGACCCTGGCGGCGATCGGCGCGGAGGCGGCCGGGGCGCAGGAGCGTCAGTGGCAGTACATCGACACCTTCTATCGCAACCTCGACCTCGCCGGCCGCCAAGGCGTCGACGAGGAACTCCTCACGGAGATCGCCGCCGCGATCCCAGAGCTCGAGCTCGAGCTCTGGGAGGACGACTTCGACGACCCGGCCAGCGAGGAGCGCGTCCGCGACGACGCCATCCTCGCCGCGGAGCTGGAGCTGCCCGCGCAGCCTGCCGTGGTCGTCAGCGGGCCGCAGGGGCAGCGCGAGCTGATCGCGACCCCGTCGATGGAGGAGATCGAGAGGGCCGTCGAGGAGGTCGGTTAGCTCGGCTTCTCGGCCCGATCAGCCGCCGAGTGGGCGGAGATCATCCTCCCGAGGCGGTGGGTGAGGACCACGAGCAGGACCATCACCAGTGCACCGGCCCACAGCAGCGGATCGGTGGGGGAGAGCTCTTCGAGCCGGCTGCCGAGGTAGACGAAGATCGCCGTCAGCGGGATGTAGCCGACAAAGGTCGTCCACGTGAAGCGCCAGATCGGCACACGCGCCGCGCCGGCGACGTAGCTGAAGAGGCTGAAGGGGATGATCGGGACGAGCCGCATCGCGAGCAGCAGGGCCACGCCGCCGCGCTCGGCGATCCGCTCGCCGCGCTCGAAGCGCTCGCGGCCGATGAACCTGTGGAGGACGGGGCGCGCGGCGTAGCGGCCGATCCAGTACGCGACCCAGGCGTTGATCACCCAGACGGCCATCACCATCGGCAGCGCGACGTGGAAGTCCCAGACGAAGCCCACGGCCGCGTCGAGGATCTCGGCCGGATACCAGACGAACGCGTGGATGAGGCCGAGCGCGAGCACCAGCAGCGCGCCGTCGAAGCCGAGACCGCGGAGGTCGGTGCGGAGCTCGTCCGTGTCGCCCGTGATCGCGTCGGAGAACGCATCGCCGAGCGGGTCGACGAGGACGACCAGAAGGGTGAGGACGGCGGCGCCCGCGAGCGCGACGCCGAACGCGGCCGGCGCCGACGGCCCCTGCCGGTCCGCCTCGGCCTCAGCCTCCTCCAGCTCCCGCTCCATCGCCCTCTGAGTATGCCCCGCGGCCTCAGCCGCGCCGCGCGGGCGTTTCGCCATACTTGGACGCCTCGGGGCGTGGCGCAGCCTGGTAGCGCGCACCGTTCGGGTCGGTGAGGTCCCCGGTTCAAATCCGGGCGCCCCGATATACAAACGTTCCGTCCGCCTCCTCCGCTTCGCGTCCGGGGGCGGACGGGTCAGCTGGCGGGATGGCGCTACGTCAACTGTGCGAGTGCGGCTCGCCCGCGAGCAGCTTGAGCGCGTGCGGGATCGCGCCGGCTACTCCGGCGCCGGCCTGATCGATGGACTCCGGCCGGCCGGGGAAGTTGACGATCAGCGTGCGCCCGCGCGTCCCGGCGACGCCGCGAGAGACCATCCAGAGCTTGACGTGCTCGCGCGAGGCCTCGCGCATCGCCTCGGCGAGCCCGGGAGCCTCGCGCTCGATCACGTCGCGGGTCGCCTCGGGGGTCACGTCGGAGGGGGCGAAGCCCGTGCCGCCCGTGGTCAGGATCAGCTCGCAGCCGCCCTCGTCCGCCCACCAGCGCAGCCGCCCGGCGATCAGCTCGCGCTCGTCGGGGAGCAACTCCGTGTCGATGACCTCGGCCCCGACGCGCTCGGCGAACGCCGCCAGCGCTGGGCCGCTCTCGTCCTCGCCGCCGTCGCGTGCGCGCGAGGTCGAGATCGTGATCACGGCGGCGCGCGGCGCGCTCACGACTCGCGTTCCCAGGTCCCGGAGCGCCCACCGGACTTGTGGGTGAGGCGAACGGACTCGACCGTCACTCCGCGCTCGATGCCCTTGACCATGTCGTAGACGGTGAGCGCGGCGACCGCGCACGCTGTCATCGCCTCCATCTCGATTCCGGTCTTCGCCGTCGTCCCCGCCTCGGCGACCAGGTTGACCAGGCCGGCCTCCGCGTCGACGGTGCCCTCGACCTCGACGTGGTCGATCGGGATCGTGTGGCAGAGCGGGATCAGCTCCGCGGTCCGCTTCGCCGCGCCGATCCCGGCGAGGCGGGCGGTGCCGAGGACGTCTCCCTTGGGGGCATCGCCGGCGGCGACGGCGGCCGCGGTCGCGGGCGACATCCGCACGCTCGCTTCGGCCCTCGCGCGCCGAGCCGTCTCCGGTTTTGCGCCCACGTCGACCATGCGGGCGTTGCCGGCCCCGTCGAGGTGGGTCAGCCGGGGGGCCGGGTCCGGCGGCGGCAGGACGCCTTCGACCGGAGTCCGCTCGCCGCCGTCGACCTCCACCTTCCAGATCGGCGCCTCGGCCTTGATCCGGTCGATCGCCTCGCGCGCCCCGGCGAACGCCTCGCCCCGGTGGGCCGCGGAGACGGCGACGACCACGCTCGGCTCCGAGAGCGGCACCGCGCCGGTCCGGTGCTCGGCTGCTGCGGCCTCGAGCCCGTGCCTGGCGACGCACTCGCCGAGGATCGCCTCGATCCGCTCGCCCGCCATCTCGGCGTAGGCCTCGTAGGAGAGCTCGTCGACATCGCGGGTCGTGCCGCAGAAGACCACCGTGGCACCCGCGCCGCGGCGGCTCACCGCGGCCGCGAGAGCCTCGAGCGAAAGCGGCTCACCCGTGACCCGGGCGTGCACCGTGGCCGCTTCGCCGCCGCTCACGGGAGGCACGAGAGCCAGCTCGTCACCGGCAGCGACCGGCGCGTCGGACTCGACGTACTCGCGGTTGAGCGCCGCCCGGACCGGCATCCGCTCGAGGATCTCGCCGAGTCCGGGCTCGTGTGCAGCTGCGGCGAGCACGTCGGCGACGGTCGCCCCCTCGTCGACCTCGAGCGTGAGCGTGTCACGGCCGGCGCGCTCGCGAAATACGGCAAAGAGCCTGACCTCGACCTGCATGGGTCAAAGCCTATGACCAGGCTCCCCGCCGGGGGTCTGGGGCCGGACCGGCCGCCCCCGGAGGGCGAAGCCCGAGGAGGCGGGCGGAACGTTCGGTACTCATCGCAGTAGTTCTACTTCGACCCGGTCGCCCGCCTCGAGGCCGGCCTCGCCCGGGGGCACGATCGCGAGCGCGTCGGCGCCGAGCATCGAGGTGAGCACGTGCGAGCCCTGCGCGGGGGCCGGGGTCGCCTGCCAGCCGTCCTCGCCGAGCTCGAGCCGGCAGCGGACGAGCTGGGTGCGGTTCGCCATCACCGGCTGCGGCGCGGTCAGCGTTGCGCTCGTCCGCTCTGTCGGATACGGGTCGGCGCCGAGCTGGCGGCGGATCGCCGGGCGGGTGAAGAGGAGGAAGGTGACCATCGCCGAGACCGGGTTGCCGGGGAGGCCGAACACGAGCCCGCGCGCCGGTCCGACGCCCGGCCGCATCGGTGCGACGCCGAACCAGGTCGGTTTGCCGGGGCGAAGGGCAACGCCCCAGAAGACCTGCTCGGCCCCCAACCGCTCGAGCGCGCCCTTGACATGGTCGTGCTCGCCCACCGAGACGCCGCCGCTGACGACGGTGACGTCCGAGGTCAGGGCCCGGTCGAGCGCGGCCTCCGTTGCGTCGGGCGTGTCGGCGACGAGCTCGACCAGCGCCAGCTCTCCTCCCGCTTCCCGGGCGAGCGCGGCCAGCGTGTGCGCGTTCGAGTTCCGCACCGCCCCGGGGCGCAGCGGCTCGCCCGGCTCCTGGAGCTCGTCGCCCGTCGTCAGCACCGCGATCCGCGGACGCCGGGCGCAGACGACGCGTTCGCGGCCGACCGACGCGAGCACGCCGATCTCGGCCGCGCCGAGCTCGACGCCCGGCTCGAGCACCCGATCTCCGACGGCGATGTCCTCGGCGGCGCGGCGAATGTCCCGCCCGCTCTCGACGGCGACGCGGATCGCGACGGTGCCCTCACGCGACCCGTCTGTGTCCTCGACCCTGACCACGGCGTCGGCGCCGCCGGGCACCATCGCCCCGGTCGAGATCGCGATCGCCTCGCGCGGGCCGAGCGCCTCGGCGGCGGGATGGCCGGCCCGCGACTCACCGATGAGGGCGAGCTCGATCGGCGATTCGGCTCCCGCGCCGGCGGTGTCGCCCGCGCGCACGGCGTAGCCGTCCATCGCCGAGTTGTCGAAGCCGGGCACCGCGTCGGGACTGTCGATCGGCTCGGCGAGGACCCGGCCGAGCGCGTCGCGAACCGCGACCGGCTCGGGGCCGAGCGGCACGGCGCGCTCGAGCACGAGCCTGCGCGCGTCATCGATCCCGATCAGCTCTGCCAAGACCGCTCAGTATCGCGGCTGGCGTAGAGACCGTCGACGCGGGTGGGAGGAGTCCTCGTTCGAGGACGAGCGGTGTTTGCAGCCCAACGACGCGACCGCGATCCTCACCTACCGCTTCACCGGCCGCCGCGGCGACTTCACCTACACCGCCCTGATGGGAGCGTCTACGTGAACGACGGGAGGGCTTGGAGGCAGACTTTCCACCAGCAGACGCCGCTGTCCTGAGACCGTCTCATCCGAACCCGAGCGCCGTGAAGAGGAGGTCGCCGCGGTCGAAGCGGACGTCCCCGGAGGCCTCGCTGCAGCGCAACTCGATCGTCACGGGAATGCCCGCCGTGAACCCGCTGGCGCTCCCATCCCCGAGCACGTAGCCGAACCCGCCGACCACGGGCACCTGTTCGTCGTCGCCGACGGCGGTGAAGTCGGCGAAGGCAGCTTGGCTGAGCCGGGAATCGCCGAACTCCCCGAAGCTCGCCCAGAGCGAGCACGACGCCTGGCCCCCCGTTCCGGAGCCAAGGTAGAGGTCGACGCTCGCCGTCGCCATCGGTGACCAGTCGACGGCGCTGTCGGTGTACTCCACCGACAGCACCACGGTGTCCGTGGCCGTGAGCGCGATGTCGGACGCCGGGTCGTGGGAATCCCGCAGGTAGTCGGGCTGGTAGTGGTGCTTCGCGAGGCCGCCCAGCGTTGCCGCGTCGACATCCTGAAGCGTTGACTCGTCGATCTTCGTCCCCTTGAGGGTGTTCTGGCGAATGTCGGCGCCGGTCAGACCGCCGCCGGTCTGATCGAAGTCGCGAACGTCGACGGTGCGGATATCGTCGTTTCGCAGGTCCACCGAGCCGATGGAGTCGTTGACGATGTTGGTGCCGTTCCACTCGTCTGCCGCCCAGGCACCACCGGTTGCCAATGCCAGGAACAGACCGGTGTACGCCGCCACGGTTGAATGCGCCGGCAGCCGAGCGCGAAGCTTCCCCATGATTCCCCTCCGAGTCTGAGTCGATTCGCAGCTGATCCTATCGCTGGATCGGCCGAACCGGTACGGCGACCGCCCCAGCACGGACTACTCCAGTGGGACACTGGGTAGGTGAAGCGCGCTGTGACGGTCGGAGCGGTTCTCGCGGGCGGGCGAAGCCGCCGAATGGGGCAGCCGAAAGCGCTGGTCGAACTCGGCGGCCGCCCGCTGGTCTCGCGCGTCGTCGCCGCCGTCGGTTCGGCCGGGCTCGAGCCGATCGTGGTCGCGAAGCCTGACTCCCAGCTCCCGCGGCTCGATTGCCGCGTGCTGAGTGAGCCGCCGGAGCCCCAGCACCCGCTGACGGGCCTGGTGACGGCGCTGCGTGCGAGCGCGGGCCGCGGCGTGGTCGCGATCGCCTGCGACATGCCGCTGGTGCCGGCAAAGCTCCTCGCCTGGATCTCTCACCTGGAGGAGGAGGTCGCGGTGTGCGAGGTTGCCGGGCGGATGCAGCCGCTGCTCGGCCGCTACTCGCCGAGCGTCGTCGACCGGCTGGCCGAGGCGCTCGCCGACGGCGCGTCGATGACCGAAGCGGTCACCGCGCTGGACCCGTTCGTGATCCGCGAGCAGAGCCTCGCCCGCTTCGCGGACCCGGAGCGAATCGTCTTCAACGTCAACACCCCGGACGACGTCCTGATCGCCGAGGACCTGCTCGCCGGGAGGATCAGCCGGGTGGCCGATGGGGCGCGGCGACGACTCGCGGGGGCGCTTCGCCGGCGCGAGTGACGCTGACGCGGACGTTGTAGTCGGGAATCCCCGCCTCGGGCGAGCGGATCCCGTCGCCGATCAGGACGTTGCCCTCTGGCCAGTGGACCTGGACGTTGCCGGGCGCGATCGCGGCGATCAGCGCGCGCCCCGCGAGCTCGCCGATGTCGGACGCGACGCGCACGGCGTCGCCGTCGGCGACGCCGAGGCGCCTCGCATCCTCGGCACTCATCAGGACCGACTCCCGCGCGGCGCCCGTGAGCGCGTCGCGGCGCTCCTGGACCATCGAGTTGAACTGCTTGCCGCGGCGCGTCGACAGCGCCAGGCGCCCGTCCTCGGCGAGCGGCTCGGGCACCTCGACGGCGGAGAAGTGGGCCTTGCCGTCGGCGGTCGGGAACTCGGCGCCGTCGCAGAGCATCGGGCCGCCGTACTGGAACTGATCGCCGCGCTCGGCGAGCTTCTCGATCCCGCGATAGAGCGGCACGACCTCGGCGATCTCGGCGCGGATCGCGGCGGTGCCGTCGAAGCGGACCCGCTCGGCGATCTCCGGCCGCGCGCGGGCCGAGATCTCGCTCAGGACCTCCCACTCGGGCCGGGCCTCCTCGATCCGCCGGCCGGGGATCTCGGGGCTGAAGATGACCCGGCGCTCGGTGCTGGTCTCGGTCACCCCGCCTTCGATCTCGTAGCGGGTAGTCGCCGGGAGCACGAGGACGTCCTCGGCCGGCTCGACGAGCATCTGGCTCGAGAGCACGATGTCCATGTGGACGCGCAGGGGGATCGAGGCGAGCGCTGCCCGGACGCCGTCGGGATCGGGGAGCACGTCGAGGAAGTTGCCGCCGACGCTGAAGAGCAGGTCGAGCTCCCCGCGGCCGGCGGCGTCGAGCATCTCCGGTGCCTTCAGTCCGGCCGTGGCCGGAACCTCGAATCCCCACTTGCCCGAGAGCTCGGCCGCGCTGTCGGGGTCGAGCGGCACGCCACCGGGAAGGGCGGTCGAGTAGCAGCCCATCTCGGCGCCACCCTGGACGCCGGAGTGCCCGCGGATCGGCATCAGGCCGCAGCCCTCGCGTCCGACGAAGCCGCGCGCGAGCGCCAGGTTGACGATCGCGCGCACGTTGTCCTCGCCGTTGGCGTGCTGAGTAACGCCCATCGACCAGACGAGCACCGCCCGCTTCGCCTCGCCGAGCATCCGCGCGAACGCCTCGATCTCGGCGCGCGTGGTTCCGGAGAGGCGCTCGATCTGCCCCCAGGACGCGGCCTCGACCGACTTCCGCATCTCCTGGAAGCCCCTCGTCCGCTCGGCGACGAAGCGCTTGTCGACGAAGCCGCCCTCGATCAGCGCCTTCATCGCCCCGGCGAGGAAGCCGGCGTCGCCGCCGGTGTGGAGGCCGAAGAAGCGGTCCGTGATCCTGGTCCCGAAGAGGGCGCTCTCGAGGTTCGAGGGGATCCAGTAGCGCTCCATGCCCGGCTCGCGATACGGGTTCACCATCACGACCTTCGTCCCCGCCTTCTTCGCCAGGTGGAGGTACTTGGTCGTCACCGGCTGGTTGTTGGCCGGGTTCGAGCCGATGAAGACGATCAGGTCGGTGCCGATCCAGTCGCTGTAGGAGCAGGTGGTCGCGCCGACGCCCAACGCCTCCTTGAGCCCGAAGGTGCTCGGGGAGTGGCAGACGCGGGCGGCGTTGTCGATCGAGTTCGTGCCGAGCGCGCGAACGGCCTTCTGGGCCGCGTAGTAGGTCTCGTTGGCGGTCCCGCGGCTGGTCAGGTAGAAGCCGAGCCGATCGGGCGAGGAGGCGCGGATCCGCTCCGCGACCAGGTCGATCGCCTGCTCCCACCCGATCCGGCTGAAGCCAGGCTCTCCACGGCGGCGAAGCAGCGGGTGGGGGATGCGGCCGAGCTCGCGCAGTTCGGCGCCGCTGCGCTCGGCGAGCGCGTCAGCATCGCCGACGCCGACCGCCTCCGGATCGAATGCGGGCATCGTGTTCACGCGCAGCAGGCGCAGCCGGATGTTGCAGAGGTGGGTGCCGTGGATCGTCCAGTCCCTGAGCCCGCTGGTGCCGAGGGCGCAGCCGTCGCAGACGCCCTGGTTGAGGATCCGCCAGGCGTAACCCGCCTCGTTGCGGTTCTCGCGCATCGCCCGGAAGACCTCGCGGTAGTTGTTCGGGCGCTGCTCGCCGAGCCCGAGCGGCTTCAGGCTCGCCCAGTTCGACGGTGTCGGACGGCGCTTCGGCTTTCTCAAGGCCACGAGGGCCTAACTTCTACTCGCATGGACGGTGCCGACGAGCGGATGCTGGTGCGGGTCGAGCGCGATGGTGAGCCCGACAGCGTCGCCATCGAGGAACCGCTCGAGATCCGCGCCGCAGGCGAGCCGGTGGCAGTGACGATGCGCACCCCTGGCCATGACGAGGAGCTCGCCCTGGGATTCCTCCACGGCGAGGGGCTGATCGACGGACCACGTGAGGCGGGTCCAACCGACGACTTCGCCGCCAACGTGGTCGAGGTCGCGGGCCCGCTGAGCCGCGCCGTCCCGGAGCGGCGCTTCTACACGACCTCCTCGTGCGGCGTCTGCGGCAAGGGAGCACTCGAGGAGGTCGCCGTCCACTCGCCGCCCCTCGGCGAGGGACCGGTGCTGAAGCGGGGTTTGCTCGCCGACCTGCCCGAGCGCCTGGTCCAGCCGGCCTTCGCGGGTAGCGGCGGCCTGCATGCGACCGGCCTCTTCGACACCGCGGACGAGCTCGTCTGCGTGCGCGAGGACGTCGGCCGCCACAACGCGCTCGACAAGGTCGTCGGCTGGGCGCTCGGCGAGGGGCGTCTGCCGCTCGTCGATCACGTGCTCTGCGTCAGTGGGCGGCTGGCGTTCGAGCTGGTGCAGAAGGCCGCCGTCGCCGGCTGTCCGATCCTCGTCGGCGTCGGGGCGCCGACCTCGCTGGCGATCGAGCTCGCGGCCGATCGCGCGATGACCCTGGCCGGCTTCGCGCGAGGCGGGACGGTGAACATCTATGCCGGCTCTGAGCGGGTCGCCTAGCTGAGCGCCGCAATGCCCGGAACGGAACGAGCGATCATCGAGATCCTGCGCAGCGCCTACGACGCGCTGAATCGCATGGACTTCGATGCGGCGACGGCGCGTCTTCATCCCGAGGTCGAGTTTGTCAGGCCCGGAGGCCTAGGCACGTTGAGAGGCGCGGACGCGGTCCGGGCATGGGTGGAGCCCGACGCATTGGAAAACCAGCAGTGGGAGCCTCTGGAGTTCCGGATCCACGGCGACAAGGCTCTCGTGCGCCAGCGGGTCTCAGCTCGCGGGGCCGGTAGCGGGATCGAGCTGGACCTCGAGACATGGGCCGTTTGGACATTCGACGACACGGGTCTGGTGACCCGCGTCGCGGCGTACTTCATCGATCAAGAAGGCGAAGCCCTCGAGGCCGCGGGGCTGCCGGGGTAGCGAGAGGAGTCCGCGCTAGGCGATCGCGGCGGCTTCCGCGGGCGTCGCCTCCGTCGCGACGTCACTGCACGTACTTCCGGTGACCTTCCCGAGCGCTTCGGCGACGAGCTCCGCCTGATCATCGGTCAGCGTCGCCAGGTGTCGGCCGATCTCGGCGCTGTAGACGCTCCGCATCTCTTCGAGGATCTCCTCGCCCGCGGGCGTGAGCTCCGCTTGCAGGCTGCGCCGGTCATCGGCACACGAGACGCGATCGAGGTAGCCGGCCTGCTGGAGGCGATCGACGAGCTTCGTGATCCCGCCGCGGCTCAGGGTGAGGTGCTCGGCGAGCTCGCTCATCTTCGGCGGCCCGTTCGGGCTCCGCTTCACGGCCCAGAGCAGCTCGAACCAGCTGAGCGGGGGCAGGTCCGCGGCCGCGAGCGCCTTCTGCACGCGCTCGGTGACCGCGGCGTGGCTGGTGACGACGGCGCGCCAGGCCTCGAGTCGCGCTTCGGCGGAGCTCATGGGGTAAATGGTAGCTGAGGAAACAGTTTGCCTGGAAACTACTTATGGTAAAGTGATTGACACAGAAACTGTTTATTAGTCAACTAGGAGGCATCGAGAATGGAGCTTGCGCTTATCGCACTGAGGATCGTGGTCGGGCTCGGGTTCGCCGCCCACGGGGCCCAGAAGCTGTTCGGTTCCTTCGGGGGCCACGGGATCGACGGGACGGCCGGCTACTTCGAGCAGATCGGCCTGCGTCCGGGAAGGGCTCACGCCATCGGAGCCGGGACCGCCGAGTTCGCGGGCGGCCTGCTGATCGCCGCCGGGCTCGTCACTCCGTTCGCAGCCGCTGCGCTGATCGGAGTGATGGTCGCCGCGGTGCTGACCGTGCACCTGAAGAACGGATTCTTCGTCACCGAGAACGGCTACGAGTACAACCTCACGCTCGCGGCGGTTCTATTCGCCCTCGCGGGCATCGGCGCCGGTGAGTGGTCGCTGGACAACGCGATCGGCCTCAACGTCGCCGGGACGGAGTGGGCGCTCGCCGCGCTTGCGGCCGGAGTGCTCGGCGGCCTCGGCGCCGTATTCACCGGTCGCTTGATCGGCGACCGCGAGCAGGCCCCCGGCGAGGGCCAGCCGCACGCTGCCTGACGCACCTAGGCAGGCACGGCAGCGGCCTCGGAGCGCTCCCGCTCCGGGGCCGCGGCTACGGCTTCGACCCGAACCGGGATCCCGTTCAGGAACGCCATGCCGGCGAGCCGCTCGAGGTCGTCCGGGTTCGAGGAGGCGAGCTTGTTCACGTTCGCGCCGCCGGCGGCGTTGGCGACCCTCCAGCCGCCGCTGTGGCCCCAGCCGTGCGGAACGGCGATCGAGCCCTGCTTGATCTCGTCGGTGAGCGTCGCCTCGATCTCGATCGAGCCGTGGGCGGAACTGACCCGGCAGACGTCCCCGTCGCCCAGCCCGAGCGCCTCGGCGTCGTCGGGATGGATCCGTGCCGCGTGCTTGCGGCCGCCCCGCATCAAGAGCGGCGCGTTGTGCATCCACGAGTTGTGCGAGCGCAGCTCGCGCAGCCCGATCAGCCGCAGGGGGAAGTTCGGGTCGTGACCGTTGGCCGCCTGCATGCGCTCGACCTCGGCAACGATCTCGGGAGCGTCGAGAACGACCTTGCGGTCCTCGTGGCGGATCTGCTTTCCGAGCACGTCCGCGGCGATGTGCTCGGCGAGGACGATCCCGTGCGGGTTCTGCTCCAGCTTCTTGATGCTGAGGCCGCCGCGGCGAAGGCCGAAGAGGTCGCCCTTGGGCCCCGTGCGAAGCAGCAGATCGACGAGCCGGCGGGGCGAGAACTTGATGCCGGCCCGGCCCAGCTGGCGGACCGGCCACGAGCTCGACGGCGTCACCCCGATCCGCCCGGAGATCTCCTCGATGACCTCCCACTCCTGGCGCGCCTCGCCGCGCGGTGCGACGACGGCCTCGGTCATCTGCATGAACGGGGTCGTGAACAGGGCGAGGAACGGGAGCGGGAAGTCCTCGCGCTCGTACATCGTCGTCGCCGGCAACACGTAGTCGCAGTGGCGCGACGTGTCGGTGACGTAGAGGTCGATCGCGACCGAGAGCTCGAGCTCGCCCATCGCCGCCTCGAGCTCGTCGCCGTTGGGGACCGAGAGCACCGGGTTGCCGGCGGAGAAGAACATCGCCCGGATCTGGCCGTCGCCGTCGGTGGTGATCTCCTTCGCCATCACCGAGGCGGGGAGCGAGCCGAGCACCTCGGGCAGGTCGCCCACCCGAGAGCGCACCTTCGAGTACGTGCCGAGGCCGACCATGTCCGCGACGCGGCTGAAGTCGACCGGCGGATCGCCGAACATCGCCCCACCCTCGCGGTCGAGGTTGCCGGTGACGACGTTGAGCGCGTCGAGGAGGAAGGCGACGAGGGTCCCGTTGCGACCGAGGCAGGACCCGGTGCGCCCGTAGACGGCCGCGCGTTCGGCGCCGGCCAGGTCACGCGCGAGCGCGCGCACCTCGGCCGCCGGCACGCCGGTCCGGGCCTCGGTGCTCTCCGGGGTGTGTTCGGCGGCGAGCTCCCGCAGGGTGTCGATCCCGCGCGACCGCAGCGCGATCGCCTCGGAATCCTCGAGCTCCTCGGCGAAGATCACCTCGAGCATCGAGAGCAGCAGCCACGCATCTGAGTCGGGGTGCACGGAGACATGCTCGAAGGCGCGCGCGGTTTCCGAGTGACGCGGGTCGACCACGACTACCCGCCCGCCGCGCTCCGGGATCGCGTGCAGCTGGTCCTTGACACGCGGGGCGCTGAGGACGCTGCCGTGGGAGACGAGGGGGTTGGCGCCGACCATGAGGAGGAAGTCGGTCCGCGCGAGGTCCGGAATCGGGGCGAGGAAGGGGGACCCGTAGAGGAACCAGCTGGCGGCGAATCGATTCGACACGTCCTGCGAGGACGCCGTATAGGAGTGGGGCGAGCCGATCGCGTCGAGGAAGCCCTTGACCCAGAGCGGGTGAGAGTAGGAGAAGGCACCGGGGTTGCCCATGTACCAGGCGACGGAGTCGCCGCCGCGCTCGCCGATGATCGCCTTCAGGCGCCTGCCGATGTCGTCGAGCGCCTCGGGCCAGGTCACGCGCTCGAAGCTGCCGTCGGGCTGGCGCTTGAGCGGGTGAAGGACGCGGTCGGGGTCGTTTTGGACATCGGCCATCGCGATCCCCTTCGGGCAGGCGAAGCCGGCGGAGAGGGGGTGGTCGGCGTCGGGGCGGATCTTGGTCAGCTCGCCGTCCTCGATCGTGGCGACCATGCCGCAGAGCGGCTCGCAGATCCGGCAGTAGGTGACCTTCTCCTCGGTGGCCATTTCGACCCCTTCCCTTGCGTTCGCGGCAGAGCGCGCCGATTGTCACACACCTGGAACGAGCGTGCCATTTAACGGTCCGCTCTGACTGTTTCCACGTTTCGACTCCTTCAGGTCTCCTCCCCCGGGGTGGATGGGCCGCAGACGCGATCGGCGGCGGCGCGGAGCTCTCCAAGCGTCGCCCCGGTACGGCCGCCCAGCCAGCAGGCGACCGGTGCCGCGATCCGCTCGGAGGAGTGCGCGGCGACGGCGGCGAGGTCGAGGATCGCCTCGAGCTCCTCCTTCGTCGGCGGCTCCTGGCCGACCTCGGCGGCGAAGGCGTCGACCCACTCCCGTGCGTTCATCTTTCCTCCTCGTTTGCCTATGCAATGCTTATGCAGATGGCCGACCTGACCCTTGGCGACGCGGCCCGTGCGATCGGCGTCAGCGTCGACACGCTGCGTCGCTGGGACCGGGCCGGGAAGATCCGCACCGTCCGCGACGAGCGTAACCGCCGCCTGGTGCCCGCGGCCGAGATCGAGCGGCTCACGTCCCACCCCGATCGCCACCGAACCGGAGATACGTTCTCGGCTCGCAACCGGTTCAGCGGCGTGATCACGTCCGTCGAGGTCGACGGGGTGATGGCGCTGGTCGAGATCGAGGCGGGACCGCACCGGATCACGGCGGCGATCACCCGCGACTCGGTCGAGGAGCTCGGGCTCGCCGAGGGCGTCGCCGCGACGGCAATGGTGAAGGCGACCTCGGTGATGGTGGAGCGGTCTTGATCCAGGTCGCGCGGGCGGCGGCCGTGCTGGCGGCGTGCGTCGCGGTCGGCTGTGGAGAGGACGGCCAGGATTCGGAGGATGCGCCGGTCGTGGTCTCGGCAGCGTCTTCACTGGAGACGGCGTTGACCGAGTACGCGGAGACCACGGGGATCGACGCGAAGCAGTCCTTTGCGGGATCCGACGACCTCGCGGCGCAGATCCGAGCGGGCGTTACTCCCGACGTCTACGTCGCCGCGAACACGTCGCTGCCCGAGGAGCTCCATGCCGACGGCCTCGCGGCGAAGCCGACGGTCTTCGCGACCAACGAACTCGTCCTCGCCGTCCCGGAGGACTCGGCGATCGTGGCGCTCAGCGATCTCGGCCGGCCGGGGCTGGCCCTCGCGATCGGCGACGAGGGCGTCCCGGTCGGCGACTACACCCGCGAAATGCTCGGCGGCCTCGGGCTCAGCCTCGAGCAGGCGATCCTCCGCAACGTCCGGTCGCTCGAGCCGGACGTCGCCGGGATCGTCGGCAAGCTCACGCAGGGAGCCGTCGACGCGGGCTTCGTCTACGTCACCGACGTCGTCGCAACCGACGGGGCGCTCGACGCGGTCGAGCTTCCCCCGCCGCTTGCGCCCGAGGTTGCCTACGGGGTGGTCGTCGTCGACGGGGCGGAGAACCCGGCCGGAGCCCAGGCATACATCGACGGACTCCTCAGCGGACCCGGGGCCGACGCGCTCGCGACGGCCGGCTTCGGGCCGCCGCCGAGGTGACCGCCACCCGGCGGCGCCCCGGTGCGTTCGCCGTCTTGCTCGTCCTCGCGCTGGCCGTCGCCCTGCTCTTCCTGGTCCTCCCGATCGTCGCGATCTTCATCGACGCCGGGCCGGACGAGCTCATCGACAGCCTCGGCCAGGCCGAGTCACGCGACGCCCTCCTGCTCAGCCTCGAGACGACGCTCGCCGCCCTGCTGATCATCATCGTCGTCGGTACGCCGGCCGCCTACCTGCTGGCGACTCGTCGGTTCCGCGGGCGGGCGGCGGTGATGACGGCGATCGAGCTGCCGCTCGTGCTGCCCCCGGCGGCGGCGGGGATCGGGCTGCTTGCCGCGTTCGGGCCGAACGGCCTCCTCGGCGGCGCGCTCGAGGACGCGGGCATCGAGCTCGTCCTGGAGACGGCCGGCGTGATCGTCGCGCTCACCTTCGTCGCCTCGCCGTTCTACCTGCGCCAGGCGCAGGCGGCGTTCGCCGCCGTCGACCCGAAGCTCCTGGACGCCGCCCGCACCCTCGGGGCGAGCGAGGCGCGCGCGTTCTGGCGGGTGGCGATTCCGTGCGCCGGCAACGGGATCACGGCCGGGCTCGCGCTCGCCTGGGGGAGGGCCCTGGGCGAGTTCGGCGCCACGCTGATGTTCGCCGGCTCCTTCCAGGGGATCACGGAGACGGCGCCGCTGGCGATCTTCGCCGAGTTCTCGACCGACTTCCCGGCCGCCCTGGCGCTCTCCGCCGTGCTCGTCTGCGTCTCCGCCGCGGTCCTGCTCTCGGTCAAGCTGCTCGGGCGCTCGCCGCTCCTCGGCGGTGCCGCCTGATGCTCCGGGCCATGATCGAGAGCGAGCTGCGGGATTTCGAGCTCGAGCTCGAGCTCGAGGTGGAGGCCGGCTCGTGCCTCGCCCTCGTCGGCCGCTCGGGGGCGGGGAAGAGCACGGTGCTGCGCTCGATCGCCGGCCTTCACGCGCCGGAGCGAGGGCGGATCGAGGCCGCCGGGACGGTCTGGTTCGACGCCGCCACGGGCACAGACCTGGCAGCCGAGGATCGCCGTTGCGGCTACCTGTTCCAGGACTACGCCCTATTCCCGCACCTGAGCGCCTGGCGCAACGTCGCCTTCGGCCTCGGCGGCGTCCCCCGCTCAGACCGGCGGGCGCGCGCGCTCGAGCTGCTTGACCGCTTCGGCGTCGCCGGGCTTGCGGACGAGCGCCCCGGATCGATCTCCGGAGGCGAGCGCCAGCGCGTCGCCCTCGCTCGGGCGCTGGCGCCCGAGCCGTCGGTGCTGCTCCTCGACGAGCCGCTCGCCTCGCTCGACGCGACCACCGCCGCAGCCGCCGGGCGCGAGCTCGGCCGCACGCTCGCCGCGCTCAGCGTCCCGACCGTCCTCGTCACCCACGACTTCGCCGAAGCGGCGCTTCTCGCCGGCGAGATCGCGGTGATCGAGCGCGGCAGGGTCGTCCAGCGGGGAAGCGCCGGCGAGCTCAGCGCCCGCCCCGCGTCGGCGTTCGTCGCCGACTTCGCCGGGGCCTCGGTGCTCACCGGCTACGCGCGCGCCGGCGCCGCCGGGTTGACCGACGTGGCGATCGACGGCGGCGGCCAGGTCTCCTCGACCGACCACGCCGCGGGTCAGGTCTCGGTTGCGATCTTCCCCTGGGACGTCGTCCTCGAGCCGATCGCCGAGGAGCACGAGAGCTCTGCCCGCAACCGGCTCCTCGCCGAGGTGGTCTCCGTGACCGAGGTCGGCAACCGGGCTCGGGTCGGGCTGCTCGCCCCGCAACCGCTCGCGGCCGAGATCACGGCCGCATCGGCCGCAGAGCTGGGTCTCGCGACGGGCGTCCGCGTCGCCGCGGTCGCGAAGGCCACCGCGACCAGGCTGGTAGAGCGGTGAGCGCCGGCGGCTTGCCGCCGCCGGTCGCGAGCCAGGAGCCGGCCAGGATCAGGAGCAGCCCGGCGATCGCCCCGGCGCCGGGACGCTCGTCGAGGAAGGCGATCCCTAGCGTCACGGCGAGTACCGGCGCGACGTAGGTGATCACGGAGGCGCGGCTCGGCCCGACCTCCTGGATCAGGCTTGCGAAGACGACGAACGCGGTCGCGGTGCAGAGGACGCTGAGGAGGATGATGGCGCCGAGCGCATCGCCGGACGGCATCGATTCCGGGGGAGCGGCGATCGCCGCCGGGGTGAGGAAGACCGCCGCAAGCGCGAGCGCCCCGGCCATCAGCGGCCGCGGGTCGACGTCGCCGAGGCCGCGCTTGAGCAGCATCGGCCCGGCGGCGTAGCCGACGGCGGCGAGGAGGATGGCGAGCGCGCCGACGAGCTCACGACCGTTCCCGGCGACATCGATTCCGACCAGGGCGACGACGCCCGCGAAGCCGACGAAGAGGCCGGCGAGACGGCTGCCGGCGGCACGCTCCTCGTGGTCGAAGCGCAGCGCGAGCACCGCGACGATGAGGGGCACCGAGGCGATCAGGATCGCTGCGAGGGAGGACGAAACCCGCTGCTCGCCGAACCCGATCAGCGGGAACGGGATCGTGATCTCGACGATCGCGTAGATCGCCAGCAGGCGCCAGCGGCCGCGCAGACTCCCCAGCAGCCCCAGCCGCCAGCAGAGCACGCCGAGCATCGCCGCCGCGATCGTCACCCGGATCCACGCGAGGAACGCGGGCGGGACGCCGTCGTCGACCGCGATCTTGATGAAGAGGTACGGGATGCCCCAGAGCGCCGAAACGGTGAGGAACGAAAACCAGGCGCGGGCGGACATCGTCCGACGATAGCCGCGCGCCGGCGGCGGCTGGGGAGGGTTAACCCCCGAACAAATCGCGCCGGCTGCTCGGCTTCGCCCCCGCTGCCGTCGCGGTTCGCGTCTATCCGCCGATAGCGGACATGGTGCGCGGCGGAGGCACGAAGCCCTCCTCGTTCACGCGGTGCTTGAGCTCCTTGCGCCAGACGGCGTCGCGGATCACCTGCTCGAGGCCGGCGTCGTCGACGCCGGCGCGCAGCGGCTCGCGCAGGTCGGTCTCGGTGATCGAGAAGAGGCAGGTGCGAAGCTCGCCGTCGGCGGTCATCCGGATCCGGTTGCAGTCGCCGCAGAAGGGCTCGGACACCGGGTTGATGAAGCCGATCTCGCCGGCGCCGTCGGCGAAGCGGAAGACGCGCGCGGTCGCGTGGGGCTCGCGCTCGAGCGGCTCGAGCGGATAGCGCGTCGCGATCCGCTCGCGAATCTCCTCACCGGTGAGCACCTGGTCGGGGCTCCAGGCAGCGGTCGCCGTCGAGCGGCATGAACTCGATGAAGCGCACCTGGTAGTCGGTCGAGCGGGCGAGCTCGGCGAAGCGGAAGACCTCGTCCTCGGTGAAGTCCCGCATCGCGACGGCGTTGACCTTGATCGGTCGCACCTGTTCGAAGGCGCCGATGGCCTCGAGCCCGCGCAGGACCTGCGGCAGCGCATCACGGCGGGTGACCTCGTGAAAGCGATCGCGGGCGAGCGAGTCGATCGAGACGTTGACGCGGTTGATCCCGGCGTCGACCAGCGCCTGTGCGTCGCGCTCGAGCAGGTAGCCGTTCGTCGTCACCGAGAGATCTTCGAGTCCGTCGATCTCGCTCAGCATCGAGACCAGCCGCGGGAACTCGCGGCGCGCGAGCGGCTCGCCGCCGGTCAGGCGCACATCGGTCACCCCGAGGTGGACGAGCACGCGAACGAGGCGCTCGATCTCCTCGAAGGTGAGGATCTCGGCGCGGTCGAGCCACGGCATCCCCTCGGCCGGCATGCAGTAGCGGCAGCGGAAGTTGCAGCGGTCGGTGACCGAGACCCGCAGGTCGGTGATCGCGCGGCCGTGGGCGTCGAGGAGCGGCTCCACTCGATGGATGATGACGGGTCGCCGGTAGTGTGGGGCCGAGATGGAGCCGAGCGCCAGACCACGGGGGGTCCAGCTCGACGAGCGAACGATGCGCCTCGTCGTCGGCGCGCTTGGTGCCTTCCACGTGCTCGAGGGCCTCTACATGCTGCTCGCGCCGGCGTCGTTCTACGCCCGGATCGGCCGTTACGGGCTCGAGAACACCCACTACGTCGGCGACGTCGGAGCGTTCGTCCTCGCCTTCGGGGTCCTCCTCGTCCTCGCTGTGGGACGCCCGTCGTGGCGGGCGCCGTTGCTCTACCTCGGGGCCGCCTGGTACGCGTTCCACGCCGCCAACCACCTCTTCGACATCGACGAAGCGCGCAGCAACGCGCGCGGAGCGATCGACACGATCCTGCTGCTGATCGGCGCCGGGCTCCTGGTCTGGCTCGCGCGCGGGTCCGAGCGCGACGGCGACGGGCCCCCCACACAGCTGCGGTGAGCCGAGTCTTCCTCGCCGGCGCCTCGGGGGTGGTGGGCGAGCCGCTCGTCGTGCAGCTGCTCGAGGCCGGGCACGACGTCACGGGAATGACCCGGCGCGAGGAGAAGGCGGAGGCGATCCGCGCCGCCGGTGCCGACGCCGTGGTCTGCGACGTGTACGAACCGGGCGGACTGAACGCCGCGGTGGCCGCCGCGAAGCCCGAGGTCGTCATTCACCAGCTCACCGCGCTGCCGTGGAAGCTCGATCCGCGCCGCAAGGGGGTCTTCGACGCCAACAACCGGATCCGCCGCGAGGGCACCCGCAACCTGGTCGCGGCCGCGCAGGCGGCGGGCGCTCGCCGCTTCGTCGCCCAGTCGATCGCCTTCGTCTACGCCCCCGTCGGCGGCTGGGTCAAGGGGGAGGACGACCCGCTGATCGCGGGGGCGGCCGGCGAAATCGGCGACACGGTCGACGCGGTCTCAGAGCTCGAGCGGCAGGTGCTCCAGGCGGACGGCCTCGACGGGGTGGTGCTTCGCTACGGCTGGTTCTACGGGCCCGGGTCGAGCTACGCCGACGACGGTTATCAGGCCCAGGAGATCCGCAAGCGCCGCTTTCCGATCATCGGCGACGGGGCCGGCACGTTCTCCTTCGTTCACGTCGACGATGCCGCGGCCGCCGCGGTTCTCGCGGCCGAGCGCGGGGCGCCGGGCGTCTACAACGTCTGCGACGACGAGCCGGCGCCGATCCGCGAGTGGCTGCCGGTGGCCGCCGCGGCGCTCGGCGCGAAGAAGCCGTTCCGGGTGCCGGCTTGGGTCGCGCGTCTGATTGCGGGTAAGGCGATCGTTGGCCAGGCCGCCGGCATGCGCGGCGCCACCAACGCCAAGGCGAAGGCCGAGCTCGGCTGGCAGCCCGCCCATCCAAGCTGGCGCGACGGGTTCGCGCAGTCGCTTGGTTAGTGTCTAAAGCAGAGATTCCCAAGGAGGAAAAATGGCTTACGAGGTCCCCGACCTTCCCTACGACTACAACGCGCTCGAGCCTCACATCGACGAGGAGACGATGCGCATCCACCACGACAAGCACCACCAGGCCTACGTCGACAAGGCGAACGCAGCGCTCGAAGGAACGGATTGGGCCGACAAGGACGTCGACGAGGTGCTCCGGAACCTCGACTCCCTTCCGTCCGACAAGCAGGGCCCCGTCCGCAACAACGCCGGCGGGCACTCGAACCACAGCTTCTTCTGGCAGGTCATGAGCCCCGACGGTGGCGGTGAGCCCTCGGGAGCCCTCGCCGATGCGATCAACGAGAAGTTCGGCTCCTTCGACGACTTCAAGGAGGAGTTCAAGAACGCCGGCATCGGCCGCTTCGGCTCCGGCTGGGCCTGGCTCGTCCACGACGGCTCCGGGGTCGCGATCACCTCGACCGCGAACCAGGACTCGCCCGTCTCCGACGGCCAGACGCCGTTGCTCGGCGTCGACGTCTGGGAGCACGCCTACTACCTCTCCTACCAGAACAAGCGCCCCGACTATCTCGACGCGTTCTGGAACGTCGTCAACTGGGACGAGGTCGGCAAGCGCTTCGACGCTGCCGGCTAGCGCACTACGGAACTCCCGCCGGCGGCGACGTGCCGCCGGCGTGAGCTCCTGATCTAGCGGCGCCGTTCGGCGGCGTCGTGACCTTCGTCGGGTTCAGTCGGTTCGGCGCCACCCGAGGCACCCGTCCGGTCGCCAAGACCGCCTTGGTCCTCCCCCTCGCCGCCGCTTCCTGGGTGCTCGTCGATGCCGAGATTGTCGGCTTGCTTGGCGCCTTCCGCGCCTTCCTTATCCGCTGCGTCGGGTCCGTGCTTGCTTGTCTCTCGCTCGTCGATCGCTCCTCCTCAGGCCGCTGGTCAATTGCGAGAGGCCCCTACGTACTCGAGGTGCCCTCGCCCGCGTCGTGCTCAACGTTCGAGGGGTCCTCGCCGGGCTCCTCTCGTGGCGGACCGCCGGACGTGGCGCCGCCCGTGTTCGTCGCCTCCGCGGCGTCGTCCTGCTCGTCGTCCAGCAGTTCGCCCTTGATGTTCTCCTCGCGGGGACGTTCATTCGTCTCTTCGATTCCGGACTCGTGCGCATGCAGCGAGGTCGGCGGGAGCTTCTCCTCGTCGAGCTTCGTCTGATCCTTCTCGTCGGGCATCGGTGTCCTCCTCGGGTCGCTAAGCCTCACCTACCCTGAGACAGTGGGCTCTACGCGGGCCGGCGGCCGAGCGACTGGAAAGAAGCGGCGCGCAGGATTACACTCGCCGACGTGCCCCACGCTCTGAGCTCTGGCCTGCCGAAGGATTTCCTCCGGCCATGCCTGCTCCTCCTGCTCCGCGAGGGCGAAGCGCACGGCTACGAGCTCGCCGAGAACCTCGGTCCGTTCGGTTTCGACGACTCCGACCCGGGAGCGCTCTACCGGGCGCTTCGCCGGCTCGAGGGCGACGGCCTCGTCGGTTCCGATTGGGCGCCGTCGGAGTCGGGACCGCGCAAGCGCGTCTACCGCCTCACCGAGCGCGGGATCGAGGAGCTCGATCACCGCGCCAGCGACCTCGCCGAGGGGGAGCGGCGCATCGACGCATTTCTCGATCGCTACCTGAAGGCTCGCCGTCTGCCGCGGTCGAGTAAGCGCGGCAGGGCCCTGGTGGGACGCCTCGCCGCGCACCGCGAAGCGGCCCTGAGGCGTGGCTCCCGAGTCGAGCAGCGGGGCACTTGACGCCCGGCGTTTTCGCCCGGGACAGATCGGTCGCTCGCGCTAGGTGAGCGATGCCACCCCGGTAGGTGAGCCGCGCACCTTGCGCCGCGCACTTACTCGACTCGGCGCCCGTCAATAGGTTGGCGGAGGGTCGAAGGGGCAGTGGTCTTGACCCGAACATGGAGGAGGATCGCGAGCCGTGTGTCTGGCCATCCCTGGGCAGGTTCTTGAAGTCGTCGACGAGGCGAATCGCCTTGCCAAGGTCGATGTCGCCGGCGTAAGGCGGAACGTCAACATCGGCCTTCTCGATGAGGAGGACGGCGGCGTCGGTCCGGGCGACTGGGTCTTGATTCACGTCGGATTCGCGCTCTCCAAGGTCGACGAGGAAGAGGCGGTGAAGACGCGCAAGATGCTCGAGGGCATGGGCGCGGACTACGAGGCGGAGCTTGAGGAGCTGCGCGCGAGCGTGATCGAATGACACCGCCCGAGTGCACCGATGAGCACTGCATCACCTGCGGTGATGTTGCCGAGGACATGCGGGTGATCGCCATCGACGCCGATCGCGAGCTTGCGTTGTGCGCCGGCGCGGACGGGGAGCACCACACGATCGAGATCGCCCTCGTGCAGCCGGTCGCGGTCGACGACGAGCTGCTGGTTCACGCGGGTACCGCGATCGGAGCCTCCCCCGGGCGCGGAGCGCAGGAGGCGTCGCGCCCTTGAAGTTCGTTGACGAGTTCCGCGATCCCGAGCTCGGCCGCGTCCTCGCCGGCGAGATCCTCGCCACGGTCGAGCCCGAGCGCCACTACAAGCTGATGGAGGTCTGCGGCGGCCACACCCACTCGATCTACAAGTACGCCATCGACGAGATCCTCCCGGACAACGTCGAGCTCGTCCACGGGCCCGGCTGCCCGGTCTGCGTGATCCCGATGGGCCGTGTGGATGACGGCATCGCCCTGGCGCGCGAGGACGGGGTGATCCTGACCTGCTTCGGCGACATGATGCGGGTCCCGGGCTCCACCGAAACCTTCATCGAGGCGAATGCAACAGGCGCGGACATCCGCATGGTCTACTCGCCGCTCGACGCGCTGCGGATCGCGAAGGAGAACCCGGACCGTACCGTCGTCTTCTTCGCCATCGGCTTCGAGACAACCGCGCCGTCGACGGCGCTGACGCTGAAGCGTGCGAAGGCTGAGGGGGTCGAGAACTTCCTCTGCATGTGCAGTCACGTGACCATCGTGCCGCCGCTCAAGGCGCTGCTCGAGTCACCCGATCTGCGCCTCGACGGATTCATCGGGCCCGGCCATGTCTCGACGATCGTCGGCGTCCGCCCGTTCGAGTTCATCCCCGCGGCCTACGGCAAGCCACTGGTGACCGCGGGCTTCGAGCCGTTGGACATTCTCCAGTCGATCAAGATGATCCTCACGCAGCTCGCCGAGGGCCGCTGCGAGGTCGAGAACCAGTACAAGCGTGTCGTCCCCTACGAAGGCAACCCCGCGGCGCTCAAGGTCCTGAGCGAGGTGTTCGAGCTGCGCCCGCATTTCGAGTGGCGTGGGCTCGGGTTCATCTCGCAGAGCGCGCTGAAGCTCTCCTCCGCCTACGCCGACTTCGACGCGGAGCTCCGCTACGAGGTCCCCGGCGTCCGTGTCGCAGACCCGAAGGCGTGCCAGTGTGGCGAAGTGCTCAAGGGCGTGATCAAGCCCTGGGAGTGCAAGGTCTTCGGCACCGCCTGCACGCCCGAACACGCGATCGGCACCTGCATGGTCTCGCCGGAGGGCGCCTGCGCCGCCTACTACAACTACGGCCGCTACGCACACAGCTCCGGCGCCGCGAAGGAGGCTCTCGCTTGAGCACGCCGGAGACGAAGGTGGCGGTGGGCCGCGAGGAACGGATTCTCGGGATCATCGAGACCACGCGCCGCAAGCGGCCGCGGTTCAAGGACGAGCGGATCACGATGGCCCATGGCGCCGGCGGCAAGGCGACGCAGACGCTGATCGAGGGCCTGTTCGCGCCGGCCTTCGGCTCGGAGCAACTCGAAGAACTCGGCGACGCCGGCACTTTCGAGATCGATGGGGTCAAGCTCGCGACAACTACGGATACCTTCGTCGTTCGCCCACTCAGCTTCCCCGGCGGTTCGATCGGCGAGCTCGCGGTCAACGGCACCGTCAACGACCTCGCGGCCGCGGGCGCGAAGGCCGCGGCGATCACGCTCGGCCTGGTCCTCGAGGAGGGTCTCGACGCAGACGTGCTCAAGGCCGAGGTCGAGGCGATCGCGAGAGCCGCCGCGGCCGCGGGCGTGCAGGTGATCAGCGGCGACACGAAGGTCGTCGAGCGCGGCCACTGCGACGGCATGTACGTGAACACGAGCGGAGTCGGCAGGGTCGATGAGCGGGCGAGCCTCGGCACCCGCTCGATCAAGCCGGGCGACAAGGTGATCGTCTCGGGAACGATCGGAGAGCATGGGACGGCGATCATGCTCGTCCGCGGAGAGCTCGGCCTCGAAGCCGACGTCGTCTCCGACACGCGCTCGCTGTGGCCCGCTGCCGACGCGCTGCTCGGTGCGGCCGGGAGCTCGATCCGATGCATGCGCGACGCGACGAGGGGAGGCGTCGCCACCGTGCTGAACGAGCTTGCGCGCGCGTCGGCGGTAGGGGTGACGGTGAAGGAGGGCGACATCCCGGTCCGGCCCGACGTCGCCGGTGCATGCGAGCTCCTCGGGATCGACCCGATGTACGTCGCCAACGAGGGTGTGCTCGTCGCCTTCGTCGCGCCGGACGCAGCAGCGCCGGCGCTCGCCGCGCTGCGCGCCCTCCCCGGGCACGACGCGGCGGCTGAACTTGGAGAGGTCCGGGCGGAGCCGCCCGGGATGGTGTTGGTCGAGACGGCCTTTGGGGGCCGGCGAGTCATGGACCTGCTCGCCGGCGACCCGCTGCCGAGGATCTGTTGACAAGCGAGGAGAGGTTGAGATGGCCCTGAGCACCCAGTTCGTAACCGATCAGGCGGCGACCGAGGCGGTCGAGGCCCATGTCATCTGGATGACCACCGGGCTCTCCTGTGATGGCGATTCGGTGGCGATGACGTCAGCGGTCAACCCGAGTCTCGAGGACATCATCACCCAGGCGATCCCGGGGATGCCGAAGGTGCACGTGCACAACCCGGTTCTCGCTTATGAGAATGGCGAGGAGTTCATCGAGTGGTGGTGGCGCGCCGAGCGGGGCGAGCTCGACCCCTTCGTGCTCTGCGTCGAGGGCTCGATCCCGAACGAGCAGCTCTCCGGTGAGGGCCACTGGGCGGCGATCGGCGACGACCCGGAGACGGGCCAGCCGATCACGACGAGCGAGTGGCTCGACCGCCTCGCTCCGAAGGCGGCAGCGGTGGTCGCGATCGGCACCTGCGCGACCTACGGCGGAATCCCGGCGATGAAGAACAACCCGACCGGCGCCATGGGCGTCGCCGACCACCTCGGCTGGGACTGGAAGTCATCTGCGGGTCTCCCCGTGGTCAACATCCCCGGCTGCCCGGCGCAACCGGACAACATGACCGAGGTCCTGCTCTACCTCGCCCTGCATCTGGCGGGGCGCGCCCCGGTGCCCGACCTCGACGAGCAGCTCCGCCCACGCTGGCTCTTCGGCCGCACGGTGCGCGAGGGTTGCAACCGGGCGGGCTTCGCCGAGCAGGGTCAGTTCGCGACCGAGTACGGCGACGACCCCCGCTGCCTGGTCAAGCTCGGCTGCAAGGGCCCGGTGGTCAAGTGCAACGTGCCGGTTCGCGGCTGGGTCGACGGCTACGGCGGCTGCCCCAACGTCGGCGGCATCTGCATGGCCTGCACGATGCCCGGCTTCCCCGACAAGTTCATGCCGTTCATGGACCCCGACGCGGCCGGCGCATTCGCCGCCCGGCTGGAGAAGTTCACCTACGGGCCCCTGTTCAGGTACTTCCGCCACCGCAACATCAAGAACCGCTACGACATCGAGCCCGAGTGGCGGAAGCCGACGACCAGGCTTACGAGCGGCTACCAGCCGCGCAACTACACCTAGATCCGCGCACCCGACTGAGGAGAGAGAACAAAATGGCGACAGTAGAGACACCGCGCGGCGACTCCAAGGTGATGGTCAAGGAGATGTCGTGGGATCCGATCACCCGGATCGTCGGCTCACTCGGCATCCACACCGAGATCGACTTCGAGAACCGGGAGGTCCTCAAGTGCTACAGCACGTCGATGATCTTCCGCGGATTCGACATCTTCATGAAGGGGATCGATCCGCGCGACGCGCACTTCATCACCAGCCGGATCTGCGGCATCTGCGGTGACAACCACTGCACCGTCTCCTGCCTCAATCAGAACATGGCCTACGGGGTGAAGCCGCCGCCGCTCGGCGACCTCGCCTTCAACCTGGCCGAGGCCGCGGACTACATGTTCGACCACGCGATCTTCAACGACTGCATGGCGAACGTCGACTTCTGCGAGCAGATGGTCAAGGAGACGAACCCGTCGCTCCTGGCCAAGGCCGAGCAGGAACTGGCGCCGAACTCCGACGTGCACGGCTACCGGACGATCGCCGACATCATGCGCTCGCTGAACCCGTTCGTCGGCGAGTTCTACCTCGAGACGCTCCAGGTCTCGCGCTACACGCGCGAGATGTACTGCCTCTTCGGCGGCCGCCACACGCACCCGTCGACGATCATGCCCGGCGGCTGCAGCGCTCACATCACCCACCAGACGCTGACCGATTACTACGTGCGGCTGATGCGCTACTTCGACTACGTCAAGCGCAGCGTGCCGATGCACGACGACCTCTACGACTTCTTCCTTCGCGAGCTGCCCGGCTACGACATGGTCGGCTACCGCGAGACGGACCTGGTCTGCTGGGGCGCCTTCGACGATCCCGACTACGTCGACTACGACTACAAGACGATGAACGAGTGGGGGAACAAGCGCTACATCACCCCCGGCGTGGTCTTCGGCGGCGAGCTGATCTCAACCGACCTGGTCGAGATCAACCTGATGATCCGGATCCTGCTCGGCTCGTCCTATTTCGACGACTGGACCGAGACGGAGCAGCCGTTCGTGACCCAGGACCCGCTCGGCAATCCCGTCGACCCGCGCCACCCGTGGAACAAGGTGACGATCCCGAAGCCGCAGAAGCGCGACTTCGCCGACAAGTACAGCTGGGTCGTCTCGCCGCGGATGTACGACGAGCGCAACGACCGCCACGTCGCCTGCGACACCGGCGGCGGCCCGTTCGCCCGCCAGTGGGTGACGGCCAAGGCAGGCCTCGTCGACTTCGGCTACGCGAAGGCGACCGGCCATTCGCTGCAGATGGTGCTGCCGAAGACGGCGAGCTCGGGCGAGATGCAGCTCGAGTGGGAGATCCCGGAGAAGTCGAACGCGATCGAACGCGATCGCGCTCGCACCTATCACCAGGCCTACTCGGCCCTGATCGGCCTCCACTGTCTCGAACGCGCGTTCATCGAGGTCCGCGCCGGGCGAACGAAGAGCTGGAGCGACTTCACCGTTCCGGACCAGGCCGTCAGCGTCGGCTTCCACGAGGCGGCGCGAGGTGTGATCTCTCACCACATGGTCATCGACGGCGGCAAGATCGCCAACTACCAGCCCTATCCGCCGACGCCGTGGAACGCCAGCGTCCGCGACGTCTACGGGACTCCCGGCCCTTATGAGGATGCGGTGCAGAACACGCCGATCTTCGAGGAGAACGGCCCGGAGAACTTCAAGGGCATCGACATCATGCGGGCGGTCCGCAGCTTTGATCCGTGCCTGCCGTGTGGCGTGCACATGTACACAGGCGGCGGGCGCGTGCGCAAGGTGCAGCACACGCCGACGGGGATGTGTTGAGCGGCGGATCTGGCAACGGCACCGTCGCGCGTCCCGTCGCGCCCGAGGAGCTGATCGAGCGCGTCCAGCGGCTCACGGGCGAGCTCGAGCGGGTCGCCGACCCGGCGGCGCGGCGCGCCTGCGACGAGCTCGTCGCCGCCGTAATCGAGCTGTACGGCGAGGGCCTCGGGCGGATCTTCGCCGCCGTCGGCGAGAGCACCGATGCGGAGCTGGCCGGACGGCTCGCGGAGGACGGCGTCGTCGCCAGCCTGATGCTGATCCACGACCTCTACCCGGTCGGCGCTCGCCGAGCGGGTCGCCGAGGCGCTCGACAGCGTGCGGCCCTACATGGAGTCGCACGGTGGCAACGTCGAGCTGCTCGGGGTCGAGGACGGAATCGCCCGCATCCGGCTCGAGGGCAGCTGCGACGGCTGCCCGGCCTCCTCCTCGACGCTCGAGCTCGCGATCAAATCGGCGCTCGACGAGATGGCGCCCGACCTCGAGGGGCTGGTAGTGGAGGGTGCCGTTCAGACGCCTGTGACTGCGCCGCCGCCGATCGGGAACGGAGCGCTCGAGCTCCCCGTGGTCCAGGTCGCATCCGATCCGCTCGCGGGCGCTCAGCCGCCCTCGTGGTTCGACCTCGACGGCGTCGCCGCCGTCGGCGAGGGCGAGCTCAGCTCGGCCGAGGTCGGCGGCACGGCGATCGTCGTCGCCAGGGTCGAGGGCAACCTGCTCGCTTTCCGCGACGTCTGTGCCGGCTGCGGCGCCTCGTTGGCCACGGCAAGCCTGAGCGAGGGCACGCTCACCTGCGGCGAGTGCGAGCGAAGCTTCTTCCTGCCGCGCGCCGGCCGCTCCCTGGACGACGACCGTCTGCTGCTCTCGCCGGTACCGCTGCTCGACGGGGCGGGCGGCGCCAGGGTGGCACTGCCCGCGTGAGCGCACGAGGATGAGCGAAGCGCTCGACGCCAAGGTCGCCGCCCGCCGCCAGGCGGAGCTGGTCACCAGCTTGCGTCGCCTGGCCCGGCCCGGCAACGGTGCGGCGGGGGCGAAGGCGGCGGGCCCGGCCCTGCGAGACGTGTCGACCGCCGCCGCCGCGGAGGAGCAGTGCGACCTCTGCGGCAAGCCGCTCGACAGCGAGCATCGGCACCTGCTTCACCTGGTCGATCGTCGCATCCTCTGCACCTGCGAGAGCTGCCTGGCGATGCGCGGCGGCGACGCCGAGCTGCGTCCGACCGGGACGCGCACCCTGTGGCTCGACGACTTCGAGCTCTCCGACGAGGTGTGGGCCTCGTTCGGAATCCCGATCGGGCTCGCATTCTTCATCGACTCGAGCGTCAGCGGCAGCGTCGTCGCTCTTTACCCGAGCCCTGCCGGAGCGACCGAGTCCGAGCTCGAGATTGGTTCCTGGCGCGATCTGCGGACCGAGAACCCGGTCCTCATGGGCCTCGAATCGGACGCTGAGGCGCTGATCGTGAACCGGATGGGGGAGGCGCCCCAGTACGCGATCGCGCCGATCGACGAGTGCTACCGCCTCGTCGGCCTGATCAAGGTGAACTGGGAGGGGATCTCGGGCGGTAGCGGCCTCGAACGAGCGATCGCCGGCTTCTTCGCCGAGCTCGAGGAGCGCGCGAGGTGAGCGGCAAACCCTCGAATGGGAACGGCGCGCCGGTGCCGGGCGGGGGCCGGCCGGGCGTGGTCGAGGATCTCAACCGCGAGATCGAGGAGCCACCGTTCACCGGTGCTCCCGACCCGGACTTCGAGGTCCTCTCGGCGAAGCCGGTCGAGCGGGCGGCGGCGCCGACGGTCGGGTTCACGGTCCGGGTCACCGACGGCTCGGCGCGGCGCGTGTTCACGATCGCGCTCACCGCCGTGATCACGGTCGAGCCCTCGAAGCGCCCGTATGACCCGGCGACCCGCTCGCGCCTGGTGGAGCTGTTCGGCGAGCCGGAGCGCTGGGCGTCGACCACGACCAACTTTCGCTGGGCGCAGGCCGATGCCCTCGTCCCCGGCTTCGAGGGCTCGTCCGAGTTCGAGCTCGTCGTTCCCTGCACCTACGACCTCGAGATTGCGGCGGCGAAGTACTTCCACGGCCTCGACGACGGTGCGGCGCCGCTTCGCTTCCACTTCAACGGCACTGTCTTCTACGAGGCTCAGGACGGGCGGATGCAGATCGTCCAGATCCCCTGGGACCGCTCGCCGCGTTTCCGGATGCCGATCTCGGTCTGGCGCGAGACCATCGATACGGCTTATCCGTTCCGTGGCTGGATTCCAACGCATACGGACACGATCGCGAAGCTCGAGCGGATCAAGTCGGCGCGCGGCCTGCCGACGTTCGACGCGGTTCTCGACGATCTGATCGGGAGCGAGGCAGAGCCGGAGGGGGCCCCGTGAACGAGCACACGGAGAGCCTCGTCTCCTCACTGCTCTACGAGGGCTACGCGCTCTACCCCTACACGCCCGGGGCGACCAAGAACGCGACGCCGACGCCGTTCGGGATCGTCTATCCGCCGGCATACGCAGAGCGCAACAAGGCCACCTTCGACCACCTGCGGGTCGAGTGCATCCTCGCGGCGTCCGCGAGCGCGATGCTGGGCGCGACGGTCCGCTTCCTGCACGCCGCGGGACCCCGGCACAGCGCGGTCGAGCGCCGGGTCGACATCCCGCCGACACCGCTCGGCGAGCTGGCCCTCGATCGCGGCCGCGGAGTGGAGTTCGAGTTCGAGGGTGAGGCCGGGCGGCCCTTGAACGGCCGGGTGCGGCTGCGCGCCGAGCTCCTCGACGTCCTCGACGACGACGCCCGCCAGCTCGCCCGGGTCCGCTGCTGCGTCCACAATGCGACGCCGCTCGATACCGAGGAGGCGCTGCGGTTCGAGCGGCCCGACGCGCTCCTCGCGAGCCTGCTCTCGACTCACGTGCTGATCGAGGCCGGTGCGGGCACATTCGTCTCGCCGCTCGAGCGGGACGGGATCGCGGGTGCCGCGGCCGCCGCCTGCGAGAACGTCAACACCTGGCCGGTGCTGGCGACCCCCGCCGACGACGCGGTTCTCGCGGCTCCGATCTTCCTCCCCGAGCACCCGCGGATCGCACCCGAGAGCCTCGGCAACCTGTTCGACAACACCGAGATCGAGGAGGCTCTCCTGCTCCACGTGCAAACGCTGAGCGATGAGGAGCGCGAGCAGATCGCCGAGCAGGATCCGACCGTGCGGGCGATGATCGACAAGGCCGCGGCGACGACGCCGGAGGAGATGATCTCCCTGCACGGCAAGATGGCGCCGGTCGAGCAGGTCGATGGCCGCGGCGGCTTCGACACGGCCTATCAGGCGGCGCCGCCGATGCCGGTCGATCCGGGCCCCCCGGCCGAGCCCGGTCATCCGAACCCGGGCGAGACGACGCTCGAGCTGGAAGGCCGCAGATTCCGCAAGGGAGGCAAGGTGGTCCTGCGACCGGGGACCGAACGGGACGTCCTCGACCGCATGCTCGACGGGCGCACGGCGACCATCGAGCGCCTCTATATCGACTACGAGGATGGCGCCCATGTCGCGGTGACGATCGACGACGATCCCGGCCAGGAGCTCTTCCGCCAGACAGGCCGTTACCTCTTCTTCAAGGCCGGCGAGCTCGAGCCGGTGGACGAGCCCGCCGAGGCCGAGCATGCCTGAGCGTCGGCGCAGGGTGCTGGTCGCCGGGATCGGCAACACCTGGATGGCCGACGACGGCTTCGGTGCCCATGTCGCCAAGCGGCTCGCCGAGCGTGGCGTGCCCGAGCAGGTGACCGTCTTCGACTTCGGCACCGGCGGCCTCGATCTCGCCTACGAGGTGATGCAGGGCTACGACGCGCTCGTCCTGGTCGACACGGCCCGGGAGGGCGGCGAGGCGGGCGCCCTCTACCTGATCGAGCCCGACCCGGACGAGATCAAGCCGATCGAGGACGGCGAGGTCGTCAGCCCACACGGCATGGACCCGAAGACGGTCCTGCGCTTCGTCAAGACGGTGAACGGCTGGCCCGGCAAGGTCGTCGTCGTCGCCTGCGAGCCCTCGGCCGGCGAGGGGATGGGACTGGAGCTCTCGGCCGCCGTCGCCGGCTCCGTCGATCGCGCCGCCGATCTGGTCCTCGAGACGGTGGCGAATCTGCTCACCGACGAGGGCTATCAGGACGAGGCGATGAGTGAGCAGGCGAGCGGCTGATGCACGAGCTCTCGGTCTCGAGCGCGATCGTCGATACGGCAATCCGCCACGCCGCCGGGCGGCCGGTGACGGTCGTCAGCGTCCGCATCGGCAGCCTGCGCCAGGTCGTCGCCGACTCGCTCGCGTTCTATTTCGAGATCGTCTCGCGTGACACGCTCGCCGACGGCGCCGAGCTCGAGATCGAGCACGTCACCGCCCTGATGCAGTGCCGCGTCTGCGATCACGAGTGGGATCCGGCGCCGCCGCCGCTCGAGATCGACGCCGAGGTGCCCCTGGCGGCCGGGGCCGGAATGCCCGTCCTGCCGGTGTTCCGCTGTCCGGCCTGCGAGGCGAGCGGGGCCCGGGTCCTGCGCGGCGACGAGCTCGAGGTCGAGTCGATCGAGGTTTCGGATTCCGCGAGGGCGCCCGCGCACGGCGCCGCCCACTAGCGAGGAGAGGAGCAGCGCATGCACCGAACGAAAATCAGGGTCGCCGAGGACGCGCTCGACGCGAACGAGACGATCGCGCGTGCCAACCGCGACGACTTCGACCACTCGAGCGTGCGCGTCGTCAATCTGATGAGCGCGCCCGGCGCCGGCAAGACGACCCTGCTCGAGGCGACGCTTCGCGGGCTCGACGGCGTCCGCCCTGGCGTGCTCGAGGGCGACGTCCAGGGCTCGCTCGACGCCGACCGGCTCGCGGCCTTGCACATCCCGGTGACCCAGCTCAACACGGGCCAGGGCTTCGGCGGCGAGTGCCACCTCGACGCGAACATGGTCCGCTCGGCGATCCCCGCGCTCGACCTCGACGCGATCGACCTGCTCGTGATCGAGAACGTCGGCAACCTCGTCTGCCCGGCGGAGTTCCGCGTTGGCGAGGACGTGCGGGCGATGATCACCTCGGTCACCGAGGGCGAGGACAAGCCCCTCAAGTACCCGCTGATGTTCCGGGCCTGCGAGCTGGTCGTGATCAACAAGATCGACCTGCTGCCGCATCTCGAGTTCGACGTCGAGCGGCTGATCGCGAACATCGACACGGTCAACCCCGGCGCGGCGACGATGCTGGTCAGCGCGAAGACGGGCGAGGGCGTCGGGGAGTTCCGCGAGTGGCTTCGTGGGACGGCGTCCGGCGCCCCCGCGGAAGCGGCGGTCGCATCGGCGTGAGCGCCCCCGGCGCCACCGCCGGACTCGAGGCGAGACTGGAGGAGCTCGCCGGGCTCCGCGATGACGCCAACGGTGCCTTCTTCGCCGCCAACGCCGAGCCGCTCGCCCGCTGCTGCCACGCGATGGCCGAGCGCTTCGCCCGTGGCGGGCGCCTCGTTGCACTCGGCGGGACCCCGACCTCCCGCTCGGACGCACGTCACGTCTCCGTCGAGTTCGTCCACCCGGTGATCGTCGGCAAACGCGCGTTGCCGGCGATCGCGCTCGTCGCCGATGGCGGCGACCTCGTCGCCCAGGCCGACGGCGTCCTCGGCGCCGACGACATCGCGATCGCCTTCGGGGTCGAGGAGGCGGAGTCGGAGGGCGCTCGCAAGGCGCTCGCGCTCGCGTCCGGGCGCGGCTGCATGACGCTCGCCTTCGCCGAGAGCCCGGCCGAGTGGGTGTTCGAACCGCGCGTCGAGGACCCGTTCATCCGCCAGGAGCTGATCGAGACGCTCTACCACGTGCTCTGGGAGCTGGTCCACGTCTTCTTCGACCATCGCGGTCTGCTCGAGGGGCGCGAGGCGCGCGCGGTCCACGACACGGGTGCGTCGAGCTTCCTCTATCCGTTCCTCGCGGAGGCGGAGACCGACCTCGGCTCGGTCCTCGACGACGTCCGCTCCTCGATCCTGATGAAGGCCGAGGAGATCGGCGCGCTGCGGCGCGAGACGATCGAGGGCAACCGCGAGGCGCTCCTCGCCGCCGCCGCCGACCTGCGCGCGAGCCTCGACCGCGGCGGCAAGGCGCTCGTCTTCGGCAACGGCGGCTCCGCCACCGACGCGATCGACCTGGTCGCCGACCTGCGCGGCCCGCCGCGCCCGGACTGGCCCGCGCGCCGGGCGGTCGACCTCACCGAGGACGCCGGGATCATCACCGCGGTCGCCAACGACGTCGGCGTCGGGCAGATCTTCCAGCGCCAGCTGATCGCGCTGGGCACGGAGGGCGACGTGGCGATCGCGCTCTCGACCAGCGGTAACTCGGAGAACATCGTCGTCGCCCTCGCCGAGGCACGAAGCCGGGGAATTTCGACCGTGGCGATGGTCGGCTATGACGGCGGCCGGGTCGCCGCCGAGCGGCTCGCCGACCACGTGATCGTCACCAGCTCGCAGAACATCCCCCGGATCCAGGAGGCGCAGGCGGGCGCCTACCACGTCCTCCGCGAGCTGATCGAGCTCGCCGAATCACCCGTGGGGAGGGCCGCCTGATCGCCGCCCCGGCGACGACAGACACGATGCGCCGGGCCCGGACGCGGGTCGGCGGCACGGTCCAGGGGGTCGGTTTCCGCCCGTACGTCTTCCGCCTCGCCAACGAGCTCGGTCTGGCCGGCTGGGTCCTGAACGACGGGCGCGGGGTCGAGATCGAGGTCGAGGGGCGAGAGTCCGCGGTGGAGGAGTTCCTCGCCCGCCTCCCCGCCGAGGCGCCGCCGCTGGCACGGGTCGCGTCGCTCGACACGGAGCCGATCGCGCTCGCGGGCGAGCGCGACTTTCGCATCCTGCGATCAGCGCGCGGCGGGCCGGTGGCGGCCGCCGTTTCGGCCGACTTCGCCACCTGCGAGGCGTGCCTCGCCGAGGTGCTCGACCCCGCGGACCGGCGCCACCGCTACCCGTTCACCAACTGCACCGACTGCGGTCCCCGCTTCACGATCGTCCGCGGCATCCCCTACGACCGCCCGCTGACGACGATGGCGGGGTTCACGATGTGCCCGGCCTGCCGGCGCGAGTACGACGACCCGACCGACCGCCGCTTCCACGCCCAGCCGAACGCCTGCCCCGCGTGCGGCCCGCAGGTCGCCCTCGTGGAGCCCTCGGGCACCCCGATCCCTGTCCGCGCGGATGAGCCGGACGCGCTCGCCACGGCCGCCCGGCTGCTCGCGGGCGGCGCGATCGTGGCGGTGAAGGGCATCGGCGGCTTCCACCTGGCCTGCCTCGCCTCCGAGGAGGCCGCCGTCGCGGAGCTGCGCCGACGCAAGCATCGCGAGGAGAAGCCCTTCGCGCTCATGGCGCCGAGCCTCGAGGCCGCCCGTGAGCTCGTCGAGCTCAGCGACGTGGAGGCGGGGCTCCTGACCGGCGCCGAGCGGCCGATCATCCTCGCGCGCCGCCGCCCGGAAGCCGCGGTCGCGGCCGCGGCCGCTCCGCGCAGCCGCGACCTCGGCGTGATGCTGGCCTACTCGCCCCTTCACCATCTGCTGCTCGGCGATCTCGGCCAAAGCCTCGTCATGACCTCGGGCAACGTCTCCGACGAGCCGATCGCCTACCGCGACTCCGACGCGCTCGCGCGGCTGGCGAGCATCGCCGACGCCTTCCTGCTCAGCGACCGCCCGATCGAGACCCGAACGGACGACTCGGTCGTCCGCGCGCTCTCCCCGGAGCTGAGGAGCGAGCCGCTGGTGATCCGGCGCTCGCGCGGGTACGTCCCCGAGAGCCTCGAGCTGCCCGAAGCGGCCGCGCGGCCGATCCTCGCCTGCGGGGCCGAGCTCAAGAGCACCTTCTGCATCGCCCGCGGCGACCGGGCCTGGGTCGGCCCGCACATCGGCGACTTGAAGAACTGGGAGACGCTCCAGTCGTTTCGGACCGGGATCCATCACCTCTGTGAGCTGTTCGCGGTGACGCCGCAGATCGTCGCCCACGACCTCCACCCGGACTACCTCTCGAGCCGGCACGCGGTCTCGCTGGCGGAACTCGAGCCGGTCGCGGTTCAGCACCACCATGCCCACCTCGGCGCCTGCCTCGCCGAGCACGGGCTGGGGATCGGAGAGCGGGCGGTCGGGGCCATCTTCGACGGCACGGGCCTCGGCACCGACGGGACCGTCTGGGGTGGCGAGATCCTCGTCGGCGACCTGGTGGGCTTCGAGCGCCGCGGCTTCCTGCTCCCGGTGCCGATGCCCGGTGGCGAGGCGGCGATCCGGGAGCCCTGGCGGATGGCGTGCGCCTGGCTCGCCGCGGCACGCGGGACTGAGGATCCGGCGATCCCGGCAACCCTCCATGCCGAGGTCACCGAGGAGGACTGGGCTTCGGTGTCGCGGCTCGCGGCGAGCGCGGTCAACTCACCGCTGACGAGCAGCGCCGGACGCCTCTTCGATGCCGCCGCCGCGCTTGCGGGCGTCCGGGCGCGCGTCTTCCACGAGGGTCAGGCAGCGGCCGAGCTCGAGGGGCTCACCGATCCCGCCGAGCACTCCGCGTACCCGATGCCGCGTCTCGACGGTGAGCAGGCGACCCTGGATGCCCGCCCGACGATCGCGGCGCTCACGGCTGATGCCGACGCGGGAGTGCCGGTGGCGACGATCGGAGCCCGCTTTCACAACGCGCTCGCCGAGGCGACCGCGAGCGCCTGCGCGAATGAGGCCGAGGCCCAGGGCGTCTCCCTCGTCATCCTCTCCGGAGGCGTGTTCCAGAACCGTTTGCTGCTCGAGCGCACAGCGTCGTCCCTTCGCGAACGGGGCCTCCGGGTGCTGATCCCCCGCCGGCTGCCGCCGAACGACGGCGGGATCGCCTACGGCCAGGCGGCCATTGCGGCCGCGAGGAGCGTCGCATGAGCTTCGAGGTCCTGTTCCAGCCCTTCGAGGAGCTCGATGCCTGGATCACCGGCCTCTTCGAGGGCGCTCCGCTGCTGGTCGCGCTCGGGCTCGCCTTCGTCCTCGGCCTCCGCCACGCGTCCGACCCCGACCACCTCGTCGCGGTCACCTCACTCGTCGCCGCCGACGGCGGCGACACCCGGGGCGCGGTCCGCCTCGGCGCCTACTGGGGCCTCGGCCACGCCGTCACGCTGATCGCGATCGGGATCCCGCTGATCCTCTTCAAGTCAGAGCTCCCGGCGTGGCTCGAGAGCGGCGCGGAGACCGCCGTCGGGATCGTGATCCTGTTGCTCGCGCTGCGCGTGAGCTGGAAATGGCTGCGCGGCGACTACCGCGTCGGCAGCCACCGCCACGGCGAGGCATCCGACGTCCCCACCGATGAGCGCCACTGGCATCTGCGGCGCGAGGGGCCGGACCACCGCCACGTCCACGTCCGCAGCCCGCAGCAGGCATTCGGCATCGGCCTCCTGCACGGGCTCGCGGGGACCGGAGCCGTCGTCTTGGTCCTGATCGCCGCCTTGCCGACTCAGCTTGCCGCCGCCGCGGCGATGGCCGTGTTCGCGCCGATGTCCATCGTCTCCATGGCCGGCCTGACCGGGTGCTTCGCCTGGGTCCTGACGCGGCCGATCGTCGAGCCTGTCTACCGCACGGTGCTGATCCCGGCGCTGGCCCTGTTCGGGCTGATGTTCGGCCTCTGGTACGCGGGGATCGTCTGATGGGGGCTCTGCTCGAGCACGAGATCTCGGCGCCCGGGGGCACGAAGACCTTCGGCGAGCTCACCCTCAACGAGGTCGGCGAGCGCGCGCAGACCCTGCGCGGGGCGACCGGCCTCGGGCACGGCAACCGGGTCGGGCCGGTGGCGATGGCCTGGGGTCAGCTCGCGAAGCTGATGGAGGAGGAGGGGGCGGCGACCGTCGCCGACCTCGGCGAGGATGCCGTCGCGCCGCACGCCGAGAAGCTCTGGATCGTGCCCCCGGGCGGCAGCCTGCTGCCCTGAGGTTTGGCGTCTCTCGCGCGCGGCTCAGATCGAGTGGGCAGTCAGTCCCGATATAGGGAACAAAGTGCCCGCTCGAGTCGGTGGCCGCTAGGTCGTCGGGGTCTCCGCCCCGCGCGCGGCCGCGGGAAGGTCGGGCGGCTTCTCGCCGTCCGCGGGCGGGATGAACGTCATCGCTCGCTCCGCGAGGGCGGTGATCGTCAGCGACGGGTTCACGCCCGGGTTCGCGGGCACCGCGGAGCCGTCGGTGATCAGCAGGTTCTGGTAGCCGAAGACGCGGTTATGGGGGTCGATGACGCCATCCTCCGCGCTGCCCGCGATCACGGCGCCGCCGAGGATGTGCGCGGTCGTCGGGATGTTGAGCGCCGACTCCGTCAGGGCGCTCTGCGCGGTGCCGCCCAGCTTCTGCGCGAACCAGTTCGCCGCTGCCTCGGCGGCCGGTAGGAACGTCGGGTTGGGGCGCTCCGGGTCCTGCTCGGTCTGGAGGCGTACGCCGCGGCCGAAGATACGGCGCTTGGGCACCAGTCGCATCGCGGTGTCCGTCGCCTGCATCACCAGCAGGATGATCGTCCGGCGTGACCAGCCGAACGGCCACCAGAAGAGCTTCAGCGTCTTCAGCGGATGGCGGAGCATCGCGCCGATCCACTTGAGCGGGCGGGTGACGCGCGAACCGTCGCCGGTCATCACCGTGAACAGGCGGCTCATCGCATCGCCGCCCCGGCCGTAGCTCACCACCTCGATGTGGGTGTCGGGATCCGGGTAGATGCTCGATGTGATCGCCACCGTCTCGGTGTAGTCGGTCGCGTCGGTCGGCGCCGTCACCGCCTGGATCGACTCGCTGTTGGTACGAACCAGGTAGCCGAGGCGGTCCGAGATCCGCGGCAGGGCGCCGGTGTGCTTGCAGTCGGCGAGGAGCTTGTTGGTGCCCAGGGCGCCGGCGGCGAGGATCACCCCCCGCGCTCGTAGAGTCCGGCGGCGCTTGCGGAACCAGGCGCCGGGATGCTCGGTGTGGACCTCGTAGCCCTCCGATCCGTCGGGGGCGCCGGCCGGGCGGACCTCGGTCACCTGCCGCTCCGGGATCACCTCGACGCCGAGCTTCTCGGCGAACCAGAGGTAGTTCTTGACCAGCGTGTTCTTCGCCCCGTAGCGACAGCCGATCATGCACGCGGCGCAGCGCACGCAGCCGGTCCGCTCCGGCCCCTCGCCGCCGAAATACGGGTCCTCGACCTGCTCGCCGGCGGGGCCGAAGAAGATCCCGACTCGCGTCTGCTTGTAGGTCTCGCCGACGCCGATCTCCTCTCCGTATGCCTGAAGCAGCTTGTCGGCGGGTGTCTGACCCTCGTACTCGGCGACGCCGAGCATGCGCTCGGCGGTGTCGTAGTGGGGCCCGAGCTCGGGCTTCCACTCGGCGAGCCCGTCCCACTGGCGGTCGCCGAAGAACGCGTCGCGGGCGCGATAGAGCGTGTTCGCGTAGCCGAGGCTGCCACCGCCGACCCCGTTCCCGGAGACGATGAACACATCCTTGAAGCAGGTCATGCGGAAGATCCCACGCAAGCCCAGCTTCGGCATCCAGAAGTAGCGGCGCATGCGCCACGCGGACTCGGCGAACTGATCATCGGCGAAGCGCCTGCCGCACTCCAGCACGCCGACCTTGTACCCCTTCTCCGCCAGGCGCAGGGCGGCGACGCTGCCCCCAAACCCCGAGCCGACGATCAGCCAATCGAAATCGGTCTCCGACACCGCGGCGAAGCTTAGACTCCAAGTGGCTGTCGACCGAAGAGAGGAGCTCCGCCGGGGTGAAGAGACTTGTCCTCGTCCTGCTCGTAAGCGCCGCCGCGACCACGAATACCGCTCCTCCGGCCGACGCCGGCCACGTCGGGACGAAGAAGTGCGCCGTGATCTCACGCGGCGCAGCCGACTACCGCGTTCGCGCCGTCGCGATGAAGTGCGACCCGGCCGAGCGCGGGGCGAAGCGGTTCCTGCGATCGGGTAGGCCGCTCGCCGGGTTCACCTGCTCGGAGGCCCAGGGGGCGACCCCGTTCTTGTGCAAGCGCGATCAGCAGGCCTACTGGGTCGTCCTCCTGTGAGGGGCGCGCGCGGGCTCCTCGCAGCGGCCCTCGCGATCGGCCTCGCGTCCCCGGCCCTCACCCCGGCGGGCGCCCACCCCGGCCACGGCGGCTCGCCGGTGACCGTCGACGGCGACAGCTTCGCCTACGCGCCGGCCGCGCTCAAGGTCGCGATCGGGGACACCGTGATCTGGACCTGGCAGGGGTCCGTCTTTCGCAATCACTCCGTAACCGCCGACCCCGGCCAGGTCGAGGAGTTCGATTCGGACCCGGCGGGCCCGCCGACCACCGCGACGCATCCACCCGGCGACGGGTTCGTCCACACCTTCAGCCACGAGGGAACGTTCACCTACTTCTGCCGGACCCACCCCGCGATGCGAGGCTCGGTGGAGGTGATCACGCTGCCCTCGCAGGGTCGCCCGCCGCGGATCCGCGGGCTGCGGATCGAGGGTGCGCTGGCCACCTACCGCCTCTCGCGGAGCGCCGCCGTGGTCGCGCGAATCGCCCGTCCCCCCTCGGCGGGCGGCCGCGTGGTGGAGTCGCTCTCGAAGCGGGGTCGACCGGGGAAGAACACGTTGCGGATCCCGCGCGCCGACCTTGCGCCGGGGCGCTACGAACTCCGCCTGATCGCCTACGACTCGGCCGATCGACCGTCGAATGAGGTGAGCGCGCGATTCCGCGTCGAGCGCGGCTGAGGGGCGGCACACCTGTACCAGGATCGAGGCGATTCGGCTACCCTGGGCCGGCGCCGGGATGGCGCGGTTTCAGAACTTCGAGGGAGGGCGGTTGATGGGCACAGGGATGCGCGGTCGGTTGGTGGTGGTCGCGACGGTATTCGCCTTCGCCGGTCTCGCGATACCCGCGGCGGCCCACCTGGAACGGCCCTCCTACTGGCCCGATCCCGCCCCGGACACCTCGGTCAAGCCCGCCGCCGGCGGCAAGGTGCCAACGGCCCGCACGCTCTCCAGCGCAGTCAGCGGCAAGGGCCCGGGTGAGGTTCGCGTCGTCTGCGTCGGCAACAACGGCAAGAGGTCGCTGAAGCTCTTGAAGAAGTCGCTTCGCTCCGCCCGCAAGAAGGGCTGGCAGCTGCGACCGAGCCTGCCGGTGAAGAAGATCTCGAGGCAGCGGATGAAGAAGCTTCTGCGCATCAACAAGGCGCTGGCGAAGCAATGCGAGTACCGCGCCGTCCAGCCGGCGGTCACCGATTCGGGCAACAACGACCGCGTCGTGATCATGCCGGGGACCTATCGTGAGCCGAAGTCGCGCCAGGCGCCGCTCAACGACCCGCGCTGCGCCGAGATGACCCAGGCGGATTCGAGCGGAGCGCTGACCCCGAGCTACGAGTACCAGGTCAAGTGCCCGAACGACCAGAACCTGATCTACGTCCAGGGCAGGGCACTGGGCGGAGCGGCGCCGGAGCCGCCGTTGCCCGACCGCCACGGGATCCCCGACGAGGGTCCGTGCGTGCGCTGCAACCTGCAGATCGAGGGCTCCGGCATCCGGCCCGAGGACGTGATCCTCGATGGGGGCAAGGACTACGAGTCGAAGGCGGCCGACGCGAAGCCGGGCGGCTTCGCAAAGCACGTGATCCTGCGCGCCGACCGCGCGGATGGCTTCGTCGGACGCAACATGCTCATGCGCGGTTCGCTCGAGTTCGGCTTCTACACCGAGGAGACCGACGGGATCCTGCTCGACCGGGTGAAGTTCTTCTGGGCCGCGGATTACGGCCATCTCAGCTTCACGACCGACCACAACGTGATCCAGAACTGCGAGGGACTCGGATCGGGCGACGCCGCGGTCTACCCGGGCGCGTCGCCTGAGACGGGTGCCCAGGCCCGGCTCGACTTCTATCCCGACGCACCGCGGATGAACACCGTGGTCAGGCGCTGCGACCTCCACGGCAATGTCCTCGCCTACTCGGGATCGATGGGGAACGCAGTCAGGATCACCCAGAACCACATCTACGGCAACACGGCCGGGCTCTCGACCGACACCGTCTCCGCCGCGGGACATCCGGGCTATCCCGCCGACGGAGTCGAGATCGACCACAACTACATCTACTCGAACAACCTCAACCTCTACAACGAGCCCGAGCCGCAGGTCGAGCCGATCGTCGGCGTGCTCCCCGTTGGCGTCGGGGTCTTCTGGGCGGGCCACAACGACGGCCTCGTCCACGACAACCACATCTTCGACAACTGGCGCTACGGAACCCAGCTGCTGGCGATCCCAGACGCGGTGCTAGCCGTTGTCGACAATCACCTGCCCGAGGGCACGGTCAACCCGGGAGTCTCGTGTGCGACCGCTCCTCAGGTCATGACCTCCTGCAACAACCGGTACTTCAACAACAAGATGGGCGTGGCGCCGCCCGGCTTCAAGGCGCCGAAGGAGGTCCACGACTACGGCAATCACGTTGGCGGGACCTCCGGCGTCCTTCCCAACGGGCTCGACTTCTGGTGGGACGAGTTCGTCGGCAACACCGACAACTGCTGGTTCGACAACACCGGGCCCGACGGCACGGCCGCCAGTGTCACCGGCCCCGGACCGGGAGTGCCGCCCGACCTCCTGCCGGGAGCGGGCAGCAGCTGCGGAGCGTCGATGGGCGCGGGCGACGCCGCGAAGGAGTTCAACCTCCTCGCCTGCTTCACGGCCCGCGGCGGCGCCGGAACCGAGGACGCCTGCGACTGGTTCACGCTGCCGCCGAAGCCCGGCGGCGCCGCGCAGCGCGGATACGAGCGCGACGCCAAGGCGCAGGCAGCTCGCGCGGCCGCCAGTGACGACGGGCGCGCGCTCGAGCGCTACTTCGCGGACCGTGCGGCGGAGCTCGAGGCCGCGGGTCTGATCGAGCCCGGCGAGCTTGATCGCTGAGCGCCGCCGCCTGGCCGCGCTCGCGAGTGTCGCGGTGTTGGCCCTCGCCGGCTGCGGCGCAGATGACGAGGCTGGTGAGGAGGCCGAACCGGTGGGGGTCGGACAGGTTCAGGTCGGCTCGGTCGCGCCGCTCGCGCAGTGCCGGGACTGGAACGCCGGAACCGAGGAGAAGCGGTTGGCGACGGTCGACGACATCCGCGAGCAGATCAACCTCGAAGACGGCCCGGTGAGAACGCCCGCGCTCACGGACGAGGAGGCGATCGAGGTCTTCGACAACTCCTGCGAGCCGCCGCAGGCCGCCACGATCAGGCTCTACACGCTCTACGCGCGTGCGGCAGGATTTCAGTCGCTGCTCGACCACTGAGCGCCGCTCGTGGCCGGTCTCAGCCACGCTTAACAACAACTCAACGAAGGATCCCGGGAAACCGCTCGGTAATGCGGGTTTCAGCGACGGTTGCCCTTTGACACGCCTCCGACCTGATCGGTAGGTTTGCCCGGCGCGGGCCGTGGCCTGCGGCGGTTAGGGATGCACAGGACGAAAGAGAATTGAGCAACTCGTCAGTTATCGGCCGCGTCGCGGCCCTGATCGCGCTTGCCATCGCCGTGGTCGTCTTGGTGATGCTGTTCACCGGCGGCGAGGACGGCTACGAGGTCGATGCGACCTTCGAGAACGCGAGCCAGCTGGTCAAGGGCAACGAGGTCGTCATCGGCGGCGCCCCCGCCGGGACGGTCAAGACGATCGAGCTCGGCGACGACAACCAGGCGATCGTCACCCTCTCGATCTCCGAGGACTACGCCCCGCTTCACCGCGGCACCGTCGCCACCGTGCGCTCGCCCTCGCTCTCCCAGGTCGCCGGGCGCCAGGTCCAGCTCACCCTCCCGGTCGACTCCGCGGCCGGGGAGGAGATCCCCGACGGCGGCGTCATGAGCCAGTCCGAGACGATCTCCGAAGTCGACCTCGACCAGATCTTCAACACCCTCGACCCGGAGACGGTGAAGGACTTCAAGCACGTGATCCAGGGCCTCGAGATCTCCTATGAGGGGGTCGGCAAGCAGGCAAACCGCGGCCTTCGCTACCTCAACCCCTTCCTCTCCACCTCACGCAGGGTCTTCGCCGAGCTCTCCTCCGACCAGGTCGCGCTCGAGAACCTGATCGTCGACACCTCGCGGCTCTCCGGAGCCCTCGCCGCCCGCTCCCCCGACGTCACCCAGCTGATCGGCAACCTGAACTCGATGATGAACGCGATCGGCGACCGAAAGACCGAGCTCGCCCGCGCGATCTCCCTCTTTCCCGACTTCATGCGCGAGGCCAACACCACCTTCGTCAACCTGCGTGCCGCCCTCGATGACCTCGATCCCCTCGTCTCCGCCTCAAAGCCGGTCGCCGAGCGCCTGCGGCCCTTCCTCGCAGAGCTCCGGGTCGCCGCCGCCGATGCGGTGCCGACGATCAAGGACCTCGACGTGATCCTCGCCCACCCCGGCAAGGCCAACGACCTGGTCGAGCTGATGAAGGTGCAGCCGCCGCTCGCCGACGCAGCCCTCGGCTCCGGCTCCCCCGAGTGCGGCCCCGGGCCCAGGAACCCCGAGGACCTCGAGGTCGCCGCCGACGACGACTACACCCAGGGCGCCTTCGGCGAGACCGTCTGCTCGCTCGACAACAGCCTCTCGACGCTCGAGTTCTTCCGCGCCTACACCCCGGAGCTGGTCGGCTGGTTCGACGGCTTCGGCCACTCCGGGTTCATCGACGCGATTGGCGGCATCGGCAGGATCGAGGCGACCTTCAACGCCTTCACCACTTCGCTCCCGGGCGGCCTCCCCGACATCCTCGGCAGCCCGCTGAGCCCGCTCGAGGTGCTCAACGCGACGACCCGCGATCAGGACCGGCGCTGCCCCGGCGCCAACGAGCGCCCGCTCCAGGACCTCGGCGACGACTCGGTTCCGTTCACCGACGGCGGCGCGCTCACCGACGGCGTCCCCGGTGACTGCGACCCGGAGGACAAGGTGCCCGGCCCATGAGGCGGCTCGCGCTCATCGTCGTCCTCCTGGTGGCCGCCGCCGGTGGTCTCGTGGCCGCGAGCGCCGGCGCCGACGACACCCGCACGTACGAGATCGAGATGTACAACGCCTTCGGCATCGTCGACCAGTCCGACGTGCGCATCGCCGGAGTGAACGCGGGCAGTGTCTCCGACCTCGACATCACGCCCGACAAGACCGCGATCGTCACGGTCGAGCTCAGCGGCGATCTCGGGACCCTGGGTGAGGACACCACCTGCAGCACCGAGCCCCAGTCGCTGATCGCCGAGTACTTCATCTCCTGCGACCCGGCGGGGCCGCCGCTCGAAGAGGACGACGACGCCGACAACCCGGATCCCGACATCCCGGCCGAGCAGGTCGAGCAGACGGTCCAGAACGACCTCGTGCTGAACACCCTGCGCGAGCCCTTCAAGCGCCGCTTCCAGCTCCTGATCAACGAGTTCGGGACCGCGCTCGCCGGCAATTCCGAGCGTCTCAACACCGCGATCCGTCTCGGCGCCCCGGCGCTCACGGAGCTCCGCAAGGTGACGAAGATCCTGGCCTCGCAGAACACGATCATCCGTGACCTGCAGGTCGACTCCGACACGGTGATCGGCGAGCTCGCCGCCAACCGCGAGGACGTCGTCCGCTTCGTCGAGGAGGCACGCGACACCGCCGAGGCATCCGCTGCCCGCCGCGACGACCTCTCACGCGACTTCGAGCTCCTCGACGACTTCCTCGCCGAGCTGCAGCCCACCCTCGCCGACCTCGAGACCGTCGCCCGGGAGCAGACACCGTTGCTCACCGACCTCCGCGGCGCGGCGCCCGGCCTGAACACGCTCGCGGTCAACCTGCCGCCGTTCAATCGCAGCACCGAGGCGGCCCTCGATGCGCTCGGCGGAGCGTCCGCCGTCGGCGAGACCGCCCTGCGGCGCGGCGCCGACGAGATCGAGCAGCTCGCCGAATCCGGAAAGCGCGCGCCGGTGACGGCGGAGATGCTCGCCGACCTCTTCCGCGACCTCGACGATCCGAGGCGAGCCGTCGAGATCGACGACCGCGTCGCCGAGGTGACCAAGCGTCGCAACGAGACGGGCGGGAAGAAGGACACGAAGGGCTATACCGGCCTCGAGGGCCTGCTCAACTACGTCCACTACCAGTCCGGCGCGCTCAACCAGTACGACCAGCTCGGCCACAGCCTCCACTTCACCCTCTACTCCATCTTCACCGGGCCATGTGGCAGCTTCTCCAGCGGGCACAACGAGGAGAACGGCAACCCAGGGGTCCCGGCGGCGAACACAGAGAACGGGGCGACGACGACCAACATCCTCGAGGCCGCCCGCTGCATCGGGTGGCTCGGCCCGAACCAGCCGGGGATCAACGAGGCTCTGAACCTGCCGCCGTATGACCCGTCCGTGTGCCCCAACGGGACCAGCCCGGCCGCGGCCGAGGCGCTCTGCAAGTCGACGACCCCGTCGCGCAAGCACGCCGAGTCGGGCGGCGGCGGCGCCGAGGACGGACGCGGCGGCGGCGAGGGCGCGGCCGAGGGCGCCGGGCCCAACACGGGAGAAGAGACGGGCGGCGGTGCCCCCGGCGAGCCGCCGGCGCCACCCGTTGACCCGGACGGCCCGCTCCCCGACGACCTGCTGGAGGGCCTGCTCGACGTCCCGCAGTCGGCGCTCGAGGACCTGCCCCAGAACCTCCAGAACTCGCTCCTGCAGCTCGGCAACGGCCTCCAGCGTGGCCCCGGGACGAGCGCGCCCTCCGCCCCGAGCACGGGCGCCGCCGCCGAGGACCTCCTCGAGTTCCTGTTCACGAACTGATGACGACCGAGACGACATCCATGCGACGCGGAGGCCGCCGATGAGGCGCAGCCCGCTCGGCTCGATCGCCGCGTCGCCGACGATGGTCGGCGCCGTCACGGTGCTGATCGCGATCGTCGCGGTCTTCCTCGCCTACAACGCGAACAGCGGCCTCCCGTTCGTGCCCGTGTACCGGGTCTCGGTCGAGGTCCCGAACGCCGCCCGCGTGACCGCGAACAACGAGGTCCGGATCGGCGGCCACCGCGTCGGCGTGGTCGAGTCGATCGACGCGATCCAGGAGCCGGAGGCACAGCAGACGGCGCAGACGGACGGCGAGGTCGCGGCCGACAACACCGGTGGCGCGATCGCCCGTCTCAACCTGAAGCTGGAGAAGGACATCGGCCCACTGCCGAAGGACTCGGTCTTCCGCGTCCGCTATCGCTCCGCCTTCGGTCTCAAGTACCTCGATATCACCCGCGGAACGGGCGAGGGAGCGCCGGAGGGCTTCACCTTCGACGGCACCGACGACGGCGAGAGCTGCGCCCTGCCGCTCGACCCCGCGACGTTCTCGGAGGAGCTGCCTGATACGGCGCGGAACGGGTGCTTCGTCGAGCAGACCGAGTTCGACGCGATCGCCGACACATTCGACACCGAGACGCGCGAGAACGCGCGCCGCAACCTGATCGGCTTCGGCGACGCCTTCGCCGCCCGCGGCACCTCGCTCAACGACGCGATCTCGAGCCTCGAACCGCTGTTCGAGGGCCTTAAACCGGTGTCGCGCGTGCTCAGCGACGAGGGGACCCGCCTGCGGCGCCTCTTCCCGGAGCTCGCCGACGCGGCCCGGATCGTCGCGCCGGTCGCGACCGAGCAGTCGCAGCTGTTCACGAACGCGGCGATCACGCTCGCTGCGATCTCCTCCGACGTCACCGCCCTCCAGGAGACGATCGTCGAGACCTGGCCGACGTTCGAGACGGGGATCGAGTTGCTCCCGCGACAGAGACCCTTCCTCCGCGACGTCGTCACCCTCACCCGCGAGCTCCGCCCCGGGGTCACCGACCTGCGCGCGACGCTGCCGGTGCTCAATCGTGCGATCGAGGTCGGTACTCCCGTCCTCGCCGAGTCGCCGCGCTCGACCAGGCTGCTCGAGGATTCGCTGCGAGAGCTGAACCAGCTCGTCTCGCAGCCGACGACGCGTGTCAGCCTGCAAAGGCTCGAAGAGACCTTCGGCGCGGCCTATCCGCTGGCGCAGTGGGTCGTGCCCGCGCAGACGGTCTGCAACTACTGGAACTACTGGTTCACCTTCACGCCCAACGGCCTCTCCGATACCGACGGCAGCGGCTACACCTTCCGCCAGGACCTGACCAACTTCCCGCCCGGGTTCGAGGTCGAGGCAGGGGCGGCGAGCTACGCAGGCGTGCAGGCGAACGGCAAGCTCCCGCCCGCGTTCGGCGGAACCTTCGAGCCGTACGCCCTCCCGATCCTGAACGCCCACCCATACCAGCCGACGGGACAGAAGAACGCCGACTGCCAGGGCGGCCAGTCCGGCTATGAGCTCGGGGCCCTCAGGCTCCCGGGTCAGGCGGCTTCGAACCCGGCCAACGGCGTCTCCGATCTGCCCGGCTCGCGCGGGCCGACGACGCTCTTCTACAACGCCGACCAGGACCGCGCCCTGCTCGACACGCGGGTGCCCTCCCGCGCGCCCGAGACCTGGAAGGGCATCGGCAAGTGAGGGTGAGTCGCGACAAGCGGATGCCGAGCTGGCTCATCGGCCTGATCCTGATCGTCGTGCTCGCGGTCGCCTCCTTCCTGGCGTACACGAAGGAGCTCCCGTGGGCCGACAAGTACGAGGTCAAGGCGGTGTTCGAGAGCGCCCAGGGCGTCCGCCCGAGCTCGCCGGTGCGGATCGCCGGCGTCAACGTCGGCAAGGTGAGCTCGGTGGAGCCGCTTGCAAGCGCCGAGAGCGAGACGGTCGAGGCTCAGGTGAGCGAGAACGATGAAGAGGGCTCGGTCACCGAGGAGGTCGCCGACAGCGGCACCGAGGGCGCCGTGGTGACGATGGAGCTGCAGGAGGACGCGCTCCCGCTCCACACCGACGCGACGATGAAGCTGCGCCCGCGTCTCTTCCTCGAGGGCAACTACTTCGTCGAGCTCCACCCGGGTAGCCCGAACGCCGAGGAGATCGACGAGGGCCACACCTTCCCGGTCAACCGGACCGCCTACTCAGTACAGCTCGACCAGGTGCTGACGACGCTGCAGAGCGACGTCCGCGTCAACCTCCAGGTCTTCCTCGATGAACTCGGCGACGCGCTGATCAAGCACGGCGGTGCCGAGGGCTTCCGCGAGCTCTATCGAACCTCGGCACCGGCGGGCAAATACACCTCGCAGGTCGCAGAGGCGTTCCTCGGCACACACCCGGGTGATCTCGGCGGCGTCATCCACGGGCTCGACCGAGTCGTCCGCGGGCTCGGCCGAAACGAGGCGACGCTCCAGGATCTGGTCACCAACTTCCGCATCTTCGCCGGCTCCTTCGCCGCCGAGGACGCCGCCTTGGGCGAGGCGATCGAGGTCCTGCCCGACGTCTTGGAGGCGGCTCGACCCACCTTCGCGAGCCTGAACTCCTCCTTCCCCGCGGTTCGCGCCTTCGCCCGTGAGGCGCTCCCCGGGGTGCGCTCGACCCCGGCGACGCTCGAGGCGGCGACCCCGTTCGTGCGCCAGATCCGCCGGCTGGTCTCGCGCAACGAGCTCCGCGGCCTGGTCGCCGACCTACGGCCGACGATCCCGAAGCTGGCGAAGCTGGCGACCAGCACCGTGGACTTCCTCGACGAGGCCCGCGCGGTCGCGAGCTGCTTCAACGAGGTCGTGATCCCGTGGTCGCAGGACACGGTGCAGCCGGTCGACAGCCCCGGCTTCGAGTACCCGCACGATCCGATCGGACGCGTCTTCGAGGAGACCGGCTACGGGCTCTCCGGAATCGCCTCGGAGAGCCGCTCGGGCGACGCCAACGGTCAGTACATCCGCGTCCTCGGCGGTGGTGGCGTCGGCACGCCGCGACTCAACAACCTGGTCCCGTCACTCACCGGCGGGTTCACGGACGCGCTCACGCTCGGAGGGTTCGACGTCCTTGGGGCGATGCCGCGGCTCGTCGACTCGGCGCGGACGCCGTACAAGCCGAACAAGCCGTGCGAGCGCCAGGAGCAGCCGAACCTGCAGGGCGGCGCCGGTCAGGCCGGGGTTGAGCAGACATCGCTCGCGCAGGAGCCGGTCACCGCGGCGGCGAGCGAGCTGCTCGAGGACGCGACCCCGCAAGAGCTGCGCAAGGCGGTGCTCGGTGCCGGCCTCTCGCCCGACCTCGCCCAGGCCGTCGCCAAGGAGTACGGGACCGAGAACGCGGACGGAGGGGCCGACTGATGGCGACCGCGATCCGCAAGCACCTGCGTGACTTCATCGCCGTCGCCGCCCTGGTCGTCGTCGGCGTCGCCGTCACGCTGTACATCGTTCAAGAGCAGAGGTTGCGGATTCCGGTCCTCGAGGATCGTCCGTTCCAGTTCCAGGCCGAGTTCGAGACGGCGCAGGCGGTCGTTCCCGGCCAGGGTCAGACGATCCGGGTTGCGGGCGTGCGGGTCGGTGACGTCTCCGACGTCGAGGTCGAGAACGGCCTCGGGCTGGTCACCTTCGACGTCGACCGCGAGTTCCTTCCGATCTACCGCGACGCGACGATCCTGATGCGCCCGACGACCGGGCTCAAGGACATGTTCTTCCAGCTCGACCCGGGCACCCGTGCCGCCGGCGAGATCGAGGAAGAGGAAACGATCTCCGTCGCCAACACGGCGCCGGACGTGAACCTGGACGAGGTCCTCGCGGCGCTCGACTCCGACACGCAGGCGTACCTGAAGCTCCTCATCGTCGGCGGCGGCGAGGGCCTTGAGGGCCGTGACAAGGACCTCGGCAGGCTGCTCGGCGGACTCGGTCCGATCAACAAGGACCTGGCCCAGCTCAACCGCCAGGTGGCAAAGCGGCGGATCAACCTCGCACGGGTTATCCACTCGCTGAACGTGCTCACGACGCGGGTTGGGCAGGCCGACCAGGATCTGACCGAGCTCGTCTCCTCCTCGAATGCGGCGCTCGGTGCGATCGCCGAGCAGGATCCGAGCGTGCAGCGCGCGGTCAGCCTCCTGCCCGGGACGCTCAACCAGGCGCGCGATACGCTGGTCGAGGCGGCCCGCTTCGCCGAGATCCTCGGGCCGACCTTCGACGACCTGCGCCCGTTCGCGCGCAACCTCACCGACCTGAACAGCTCGACCACCGACCTCGCCCGCAATGCGACCCCGGTGCTCGAGCAGGAGATCCGCCCGTTCGTGCGTGCGGCGCGCAAGCCGATCCCCGACCTGCGCATTGCCGCGGAGAGGTACTCGGCTGCGGCCCCGCGCCTGACGGTGGTCGCCAACAAGCTCGGCCGTCTCGCGAACATGGCCGCCTTCAACCCGAACGGAGCCGAGCCGCTTTGCGATCCGGGCGTGGTCGCCAGCGGCTCCTGCACCCGCGACGAGGGCTACCTGTACTGGGCGGGCTGGCTCGGGCACAACGGCCCGCAGGTCTTCGACGCCGGCGACGGCAACGGCTTCTACCGCCACATCTACCTGACGATCGGCTGCGACCAGGTCTTCAACATCGTCGAGGGCGCCACGCCGCTGATCGAGCTGATCAGGGAGAACATCACCGGCCTCTACCCGGCGGTGCGCCAAGCGCTCTGCCCAGGTTCCCCCTGATGCAGAAGCAAGCGCCTTCAGTCACCCGCATCCTCGTCGCCGTCGGCTTCACGCTGTCGTGCTTCGGGCTCATCCTCTTCCTCTGGATCGCCTTCGGTGGCCCGATCCCGCTGAAGCCGGAGAGCTATCGGATCACCGCCTACTTCCCGGAGGCGACATCGCTCGCCCAGGAATCGGACGTACGCATCGGAGGCGTCTCGGTCGGCAAGGTGAAGACCCTCGCGCTGGCGCCCGAGGACGAGCGCGTCAACGGACGTGACACGACCGAGGCGGTGATGGAGATCGAGCCGGAGTTTGCCCCGATCTCCGACGACGCGCGGGCGATCCTGCGCCAGAAGACGCTGCTCGGCGAGACCTACGTCGAGCTCACCGCCGGCACCGAGCCCGGTAAGGAAGAGGCGCCGATCTCGCTGGGCGCCGCGGCGAACGTCTCCGACGCCGAGGCCGACGCGGTCGAAGCGGTCGAAGAAGGCGGCACGCTCGGCGTCGGGCAGACCGAGGAGGCGACGCAGATCGACGAGATCTTCAACGCCCTCGACGAGGAGACGCGCGCCTCGTTCCAGCGCTGGCAGGCAAACGCGGCCGTGGCGATCCAGGGCCGCGGACTCGATCTCAACGACTCCCTCGGCAACCTCGGCCCCTTCCTCGTCGACGCCTCCGAGGTGATCGACATCCTCGGCCGCCAGAAGCTGGCGCTCAAGGGGCTCGTCCGCGACACCGGCGGCGTCTTCGAGGCGCTGACCGCGCAGGAGGGCGCGCTTTCCGGCGCGATCGTCGGCTCCAACAACACCTTCGACGGGCTCGCCTCCGAGGAAGCGGCGCTCGCCGAGACCTTCCAGATCCTGCCGACGTTCCAGCGCGAGACGCGGGCGACGCTCGAGCGCCTCGACCGGTTCCAGGTCAATGCTCGCCCGCTCGTTCAGGACCTGATCCCGGTCGCCCAGGACCTGAGCCCGACGCTGCGCTCGGTGCGCGAGCTGTCGCCGAACCTGCGCAGGCTCTTCTCTGACCTCGACCAGTTCCAGCGCGCCTCGCTGGAGGGTCTGCCCGCGCTCGAGGGCTTCCTGAACGGCCTCGCGCCGGTGCTCGACTCGCTCGACCCCTTCCTCGCCAACCTGAATCCGGCGATCCGCTACCTGGCGCTCAACCGCACGACCGTGGCGGACTTCCTCGTCGCGCCCGGCCAGGCGCTCTCCGGCGCCTACGCGAAGGTGCCGGGCGACCCGGCCCCGCGTCACGGCCTGCGCCAGCTCGCCTACCTGAGCTCGGAGGCGCTCTCGGTGACGCCCGTTCGCTCCTCGGCCAACCGCGGGCAGGCGTACCTCGGCCCGGACGAGATCAACAACTACACCTCGGCCTCGATCGGGATGAACACGAGCTTCGACTGCCGGAACACCGACTACACGCTCGACTCCCAGCCGCCCGACGAGGAAGAGATCTTCGGCGCCAAGCCCAGCTTCGCCCCGTGCTACGTGCGCGACGACTATCCGGGCTTCCAGGGCGACTCGTTCGGGGACGGGCGCGCACCCAACATCTTCGCCGATCCGTAAGAGTGTCCACCGAGATGGCGCTGTTTGAGAACGCCGACGAGGTCTACGAGACGCTCGGCAAGCTCTTCGTCGGGATCATGGCCGACGAGGAGCTCTCGGCGAAGTTCCGCAAGGCAGACACGATCGTCCGCTACCAGTACACCGATCCCGAGTCCGAGATCACGGTCCGCCTGCAGGAGGGACAGCCCGGCGCCGTCGACCTCGGCCCGTCCGAGATGGAGCCGGAGGTGACGATGACGATGGAGGCCGACACCGCGCACCGCTTCTGGCTCGGCGACGTCAACGTCACCGTCGCCCTGGCCCGCGGCCAGATCAAGGCAAGCGGCCCGGTCGCGAAGATCCTCAAGCTCGTACCGTTGGCGAAGCCGGTCTTCCCGCGCTACAAGGCGCAGCTCGAAGCACAGGGCCGCACGGACCTGCTGTAGGGCGGCTCCGTGAGAGACTGCGGCCCGTGAAGGCTGAGGAGTGGGCGGGGGTAGTGCAGGCGCTCGCCGAGAAGCGCAGCGTCCGCTATGAGCCGGTCGGAGGCCTCAACCCGCGCGGCGGGCCGGCGGCGCTCTGTCCGGGCGGTAGCAACCGGATCATGGGCGAGCTGTCCGAGGGCTTCTTCGGCGCCTCCTGCGATGCGCTCGAGCACGAGGAGGGAGGGCTGTTCTCGAAGACCGTGCTGCCGCGCGCGGTGCTGGCGAAGGCGCACATGCCCGACCTCGCGAAGGTGGTGCCGATGTTCAACGTGGAGTCGGTCGAGGGCAGTGAGCGCGTCGAGCAGATGGCCTCGCGGCGAAAGGTCGAGTTCGAGTCGATCGAGTTCAACCGCCGCTTCCTCGCCACCGTCCCTTCCGAGTACGACCCGACGGCGCTGCGCGAGCTGTTCAGCCCCGGCTTCCTCGACTGGGTCGCGCAGATCCGCAACGAGATCGACTTCGGGATCACCGACCGCCAGCTCTACTTCCTCTGGCGCCTGCATGAGCGGACCGAGGACGAGTACGAGGCGGCGCTCGAGAACGCGGGCAACCTCTTCAACCGGCTCCGCAACGAGATGGACGAGCACGGGATCCACACCTATCCCGCCGGCCCGTGGCACGCGGGCCTCGAAGCGTTCCCGGCGACCTGATCGCGGTCATTCGCGGGCGGCCAGTCGCTCCTTGGCCGTTCTGCGGAAGCGCATGTGCCGGGAGAGGATCGAGCGGTAGGTGCCGAGCCCTTTGGGCAGCTCGAAGCCGCCGACGAGCTTGCGGGGGACGAGCGTCCAGCCGTGGCCTTCGGAGACGAGATCGCCACGCACCTGGAAGTTCTCCTGCCAGGTGAACTCGGCGTCGTGCCTGTGGGCGGTGAGGCAGGCGCGGCCGTCGGTGAGGGGCAGGCCGACGGCCTCGCCGCCGAAACGCACCCGGCGCTCCTCGACGTCGAGCGCAACCGGCAACCGTGTGGCGAGCGGGAAGCCGTCGGGCCCTACCCACGAGAGCACCGCCGTCTCATACCGGCGCCCGAGCTCCTCGATCCGCCCGTCCCACGCGGTCGGCCCGCCCGCGGCGGGAGCATGCTCCTCGGCCGGCTCCTCGGAACGGCCGGAGCGCACCTCCTCGAGATGGCAGTCGTGGATCTCCGGCTCGGTCGAGATCGGATCCCCGCGCCAGATCAGGACCCTCTCCGGGCGCACCTTGACGTAGATGCGGCTGTAGTACCAGTTCATCGAGCGCTGAATGAACTTCGGCGGATGCCTGGACGCCGTCGCGGGCAGCTTCTCGGCCGACTCGCGCGCATAGCGCTCGCGGTTCGCGTCGAGGTTCTGCTCGTCCACATCGGCGATCCCCTGGACGAGGACCTGGATCGCGCTCGCGATGCCGGACCCGTGATGGTCGGAGAACAGCAGCGCGATCCGCGGGTGGCGGCGGGCGTCGTCCGCCTTCTTCGGATAGCCCAGCCCCGTGGTGATGTCGATCGTCGGCGCGCCGTCGCGGTAGTACGGGGTGACCGGCCAGGTGATCGGCTGCTGGCGACGATCGACGGTGGTCAGCTCGGTGGTGACGAACCGCTCGAACGCCTCGCGCACATCAGCGGGGAGGGTCGCGGTCATCCGGGCAGCCCCTCGATCTCGTCCGCCGCGTCGTCGTAGCCGTCCTCCCAGGGGAGGACGATCCGGTGCCGCTCCCGCGTGCCGACCACGCGCGGCAGGACCGGGTCCATCGAGCGCTCCGGGGCCGCCGCGAGGACCTCCTCCGCTCGCGCGTAGGGGACCAGCGTCTCCAGCGTCTTGATCGTCGGGAAGACGAGGGCGAGCTCGCCCGCCGCGTGGGAGTCGAGCGCGCGCTGCGGCTCGAACCATCCGGCGTCGTCGATCTCGACCTGGTCGGGCTTGGGCGGGCTGTGCGCCGGGGCGAGGGCGACGAAGAAGTAGGTGTCGAAGCGGATCGGGACGACCTCGGGGGTGATCCAGCGCATCCACGGCAGCACCTCGACGCCGTCCTCGAGCGCGATCCCGGTCTCCTCGGTGAGCTCGCGGGCAGCGCACTCCTCGAAGCCCTCGTCCTCCTCGACCATGCCACCCGGGAAGACCCAGACTCCGGGCATGAACGAGGCCGTATCCGAGCGCCGGCCGAGGAGCACCTCGAGTGCGCGGTCGGAATGCTTGCCGCCGCGGCGCAGGAGGATGATCGTCGCCGCGGGGCGTGGCGTCGCGGGCGCTGTCGTCACACGCGGGACGATAACCTGCGCGACGTGAGCACCGGAACCGAGACCAAGCAGTTGTGGATCTGCAGCTCCTGCGGCTTCATCTATGACCCGGAGGAAGGCGACCCCGACGGCGGCATCCCGCCCGGCACCCCCTTCGAGGACATCCCGGACAGCTGGTTCTGCCCCGTCTGCGGCGCCCGCAAGGCGGACTTCGACCCCTTTGACGAATAGGCCCTGCGGGCCGGCTACGCCGTGTCGAGCGCCTTTTCGCGCCCGGCCTTGCGCGCGAGCGTGACCAGCCAGTAGGCGAGCGCGCCGACGAGCGCTAGTGGCAAAAGGACGGCGAGGCTGACGAGGGCGATGCCGCCGATCGTCTCGAGCACGGAGCCGGCGTCGTCGATCGCGTCGCCGATCCCCCATCCGCCCTCCTCATCGGAGTCCGGGCCGTCGGAGGTCACGTCGACGTTGACCGTGGCGAAGCGGGCCTCGCGCCGGACGCCGTTGAACTGCGCCTCGTAGGTGTCCGCCTGAGCTTCGAGCGAGGCGATCTGAGACTTGAGGATCAGCCGCTCCTCACGCGTGTCGGCTTCGATCAGCTCGATCCGCTTATCGGCGATCTGCTCGCGGACGTTGGCGTAGTCGCGCTGGGCGCGGACGGCATCGTTCGTGATGTCCTCGGCCGCCTCGGTGCGCGAGATCACGTCGCCGAGCTCGGAGAGATCCGTGAGCGCGGCGTCGAGCTTCGCGAACGGGATCTCGAGCTCGAATGCGGCGCGGGCTCCGCCCTGGTCGCTGGTGACCTCCGAGTTGATGACGACGCCGCCGTAGCGGTCGGTGGTGGAGACGACGCCGTTGGCGACCTCCTGGACCTCGCCCTCCGGGGCGCCGAGGCGCATGCGGGCCGTGGCGTCCTGGAGGCGATCGTCGACGCCTTGGGAGATGCCGCCCCGGTCCTCGTTCCCCGGGGGCGGGAGCGCGGTGGCCGAGTCGCCCGACGCGGCTGGCGCCGGTGCGGTCGGAGCGGCCTCGGCGGCTTCGTCGCTCGTCGGGCCGCCGCCGCCGGAGCCGAGCGAATCGAGGCCCTGGGTGGGAGCGACTTCCTTGGACGCTGACGACTCGACACTCGTCTCCGAGGAGCTCAGGTTCCCACCACCACCGCCCTGGCTGACGACCACCGCGCCGACGACTACCAGCGTCGCCGCCGCCCCGACCGGGGCCAAAAGACGGCGCGGGGGGACGGCGGTGACCCGCTCCCAACCGCTCCGAAGCCGGGTGCCAACGGCGCCCAGAAACCGACGACCGGCGCGCCCTCGGACGCGCCGGTCGAGCTCGCCGCCACGCGGGAAGCCGGCGGCGGCCCAGTCGTCGAGCTGGCGGGCGAACTCCTGATCGATCTCCGGGCGCTCGGCCCGCAGCTGACGTTCCAGTTCCTCAAGTCTCATCGCATGCCCTCCTCAGCTTCTCCATCGCGCGATGGAGCTTCGTCCCGGCGTTCGTCTCGCTGGTCCCGATCACCCTCGCGATCTCGCCGTTGTCGAGTCCGGCGAAGTACTTGAGCGCGACCAGCTCGCGGTCGCGCGCCGAGAGTTGCGCCATCGCGTCGCGAAGGAAGCGCCGCCGGAGGGCGACGTCGGCGGCGTCGTCGGGCGAGACCGCGCTCTCGTCCTCGGGATCGACGGCCAGCTCGACCTGGCGGCTGCGCCGGCGGAGCTCATCGAGTGCCGCGTTGCGCGCGATCCCGAACAGCCATGCACGGTGTGTGCCCCGCTTCGGGTCGAAGGTCGAGCGGCGGCGGAATGCTCGCTCGAAGGCCTGCGCGGTGATGTCCTCGGCGGCGCTCCGGTCGCGAAGGAGGCCGGAGACGTAGCCGAATACGTCATCGCGGCTCGACCGGTAGAGCTCCTCGAAGGCGAGCTCGACCGCGTCTGGTGCCTCCCTCGCCGGTGCCATGAGTGCCTGGTCCACGGACGTGCTACTGGCCCGCCCGCGATCCATCACAGGGAAATGTAGGCCGCCGCCTGGATGGGAAGGATCTCAGGCCCGGCGCTATCGAATCTGCTCAGCCGCTCGGAACCAGCACCACCTCATCGCTGCCGGTAAGTGCTGGGACTCCCTGGCCGCCTGGGTCGGTGTATTCGGCGACGAACACGCCTCGGAGGTTGTCGCCCGAGCCGTGGCCCGGGTCCACCGAGGTCTGGATGGTCCCGGTGCAGCCGCTGGCCTCCGACAGCGGATGGCCGTGCTCGTCGTGGCCGAGGATGTAGGTGACCGTGACCTGGTCGCAGTCGATCGGCTGGTCGTCCGTGACCTCGACGTCGAACGCGACCTGGTCGCCGAACGAGAACTCGTCGCCCTCGACCGGGCTCAAGAGCTCGACCTGGGGCTGCTCGTTGCCGACCACGACCTGCACGGAGGCCGCCGCCGAGCGGCCGGTGCGGTCGGTGACCTTCAAGGTCGCCTCGTACGCACCGTTCTCCGTGTAGGTGAAGGCCGGGTTCGCCTCGGTCGAGTCGACCCTGCCGTCGGCGTCGAAGTCCCAGGCGTACCTGAGCGCGTCGCCGTCCGGGTCATGGCTACCCGCGCTGGAGAACACGACGGTCAGCGGTGGCTCCGCTGCGCTCGTTCGATCGGCGGAGACCTCTGGCACCGGGGTGCGGCTGCCGCCGCCGACGTAGTCGAAGCGGGCGAGCTGCGCCTCGGGGTTCTCGGCGAAGAAGCCATCGCCGTACTCGAGCACGTAGAGCGCGCCGTCAGAGCCGAACTCGATGTCCATCGGGTTGTCGACCTCGAACGAGGCGAGGACCTCGTTGATCTCGAACACGTTCCCGGCGCCGTCGAGCCGGAACTCCTGGATGTAGTCGCGCGTCCACTCGTAGAACAGCGGCACGCCGTCGTAGTACCTCGGCCACTTGCGGACGGAGCCCGAACGCCGGTCGAAGTCGTAGGCCGGTCCGCCCATCGGACCGATCCCGCCCTCGCCGAGCTCGGGGAACAGCTCCGAGACGTCGTACGAGTACGACACGTCGGGCTCGGTCACCGGCGGGAGCTGGGTGAGGCCGGTGTTGTGCGGTGACTCGTTGACCGGGTTGGCGCAGTCGAACGGTGCGCCGGATGCCCCCGTGGCGAAGTCGTAATCGACGTAGGGGAGCTCCGCCGTGGCGCAGTACGGCCAGCCGTAGTTGCCAGGCTCGCGAATGATCGTCCACTTACCGTGCCCGGCGGGTCCACGCGCCGGATCGGGCGCGTCGCCGTCCGGGGAGTAGTCCGCGACGTAGATCTCGTTCGTCTCGCGATTGACCGTGAACCGGAACGGGTTGCGCAGGCCCATCGCGTAGATCTCCGGCTTCGTCTGCGGGGCGCCGGCCGGGAACAGGTTGCCGGGCGGGATGGAGTAACCGCCGCCGGCATTGACCTTGATCCGCAGGAGCTTGCCGCGCAGGTCGTTGGTGTTTGCCGCTGAGCGCTGTGCGTCGAACGCCGGGTTGCGGGTCGGGCGCTCGTCGATCGGTGCATAACCGTCGGACTCGAACGGGTTCGTATCGTCGCCGGTGGACAGCAGTAGGTTGCCGTCGGCGTCGAAGTCGATATCGCCGCCGACGTGGCAGCAGATGCCGCGGTCGACCGGCACCCGGAGGATCTTCTGCTCGGTGCCCATCGCGAGCCGCTTGCCGGGGAGCTTGAAACGCGACAGCTGGATGTAGCCCTCGAAGGGCTCGAAGTCGGCCGCCGTGCCGTTGAACGGGGCGTCGCCCTCGTTGAGGTTGGGCGTACTCGGATCGTCGACCGGGGTGTCGAGTGGCGGCGAGTAGTACAGGTAGACCCAGCGGTTGCTCTCGAAGTCGGGGTCGATGGCGACGCTCTGCATTCCCTCCTCGTCGTGCGTGTAGAGGTCCGGCTTCGCGGCGATCGTGTTGAGGCCGGTCCGCGGATCATGGATCCGCACTTCGCCGGTGCGCGCGGTGTGCAGGACGCGGCCGTCGGGGAGCACCGCGATGTCCATGGGCTCACCGGGGCGATCGTTCAGCGTCACCTTCTGGTACGCGGAGTCGGTGGTCGCTCGGCAGTCGCCGGCGATGTCGCCCGCCGCCCAGCGGATCCCGCCGAGCAGGTGCTGGCGATAGGCGGGCTCGAAGTAGGACTCCTTGGTGTGCCCGGCCCCGGTGTACCAGGACCGCCCACCCTCGTAGTGCTGGCACCACGCGATCGGATGGTCAGCACCCATCGTCGCGCCGTCGTAGGTGAGTTCGTCCAGCGCCGCGAGTACGTGCACCTCGCCGCGCGGGTTGGCCTGGTAGTCGTACCACTCGTCGGTCCGCGTCCAGCGCTCGGGCAGGTGGCGAGTCGAGGGATGGTCGCGATCGGCGACCTTCACGGTCGCTTCCTGGATTGCCGGGTGCGACTCGAAGTGGGCGCCGACGAGCTCCCCGTAGAACGGCCAGTCGTACTCGGTGTCCGCGGCGGCGTGGATGCCGACGAAGCCGCCGCCGTCCCGAATCCAGCGCTCGAACGCCGACTGCTGCCTGGCGTTGAGAACGTTCCCGGTGGTGCTCAGGAAGACGATGACGTCGTATCCGCTCAGGTTCGGTTCGCGAAACTCGCTCGCGTCTTCGGTCGCGTCGACGGCGAAGCCGTTGGCGTTGCCGAGTCGCTGGATCGCATCGATCCCATTCGGGATCGAGTCGTGGCGAAACCCCGCGGTCTTGGAGAAGACGAGGACGTCGAACTTCGGCTGCGTCCCCTGGGCGCCGGCGGTGCCGGCGACGGACAGCGCGGACAGGAGCGCTGCGAGCGCTCCGGCGACGAACAGCGAAAGTCTGATTCGCATGAGGGCTCCTCCGGATCGAGTCTGTGGCGAGCCCCCCGCGCGATTCGTCTCGCCGGGCGGCGCGGAACTTATCACAGTTGACAAGGTGGCTATAGTCGGATCACCTCGCAAAAGTCGCCGAATTTGTGCGAGGAGGCCGTACCCTGATTTGCACAATTGGTCAGAAGTTCCCCCCTCAGCGGGGGTCCCACAATCCGGGGGGCCAACGAGGAGGACGAGATGAGTGAGCAGCGAGGTTTCAGCCGCCGAGGCTTGATCGGTGCGGCCGCGGGCGGAGCGGTGGCGGGGACACTGAGTCCGGCGACGGCGCTGGCCGGCGGCGCGCGCGGGCGCCCCCACAGCGATCTCGCCGAGCGGGGTGGGCGGGGGGATCTGCCCGCCCACACGATCGGGATCCAGCTCTACACCCTGAGGAACTTCCTCGACGATGCGTTGCTGGACCTCCCGGGGACCCTCGAGATGGTCGCCGACGCCGGCTACGCGACCGTCGAGATCGGGGGCACCTACGACGACCGCACCCCGTACGAGTTCCGCCAGCTGACCGCCGATCAGGGCATGCGGGTCATCGGCAGCCACGTGCCCGGCGGCCATGGGGCGTTTCGAGACAACCTCGAGCTCGTCCTCGACGAGGCCGAGGCGCTGCGACTCCCGTATGTCGGCATCGCCTTTCCCGACTCGAGCGTGCCCCGCACCCACGACGGCTTCAAGGCGATGGCGGAGGAGTTCAATGGTTACGGCCAGGCTGCCCGCTCACGGGGAATGAGGTTCTACTTCCACAACCACCCGGAGGAGTTCACGCTCGACGGGGGGACGCCGATCTACGACACGCTGCTCGAGGAAACCGACCGACGGCTCGTCTGGTTCGAGCTCGACATCGCGTGGATCGTCGCCGGCGGCCAGAGCGCGTACACCTACGTTCGCGCGGATCCGGATCGCTACCCGCTGTTCCACGTCAAGGACCTGCGCTGGAACTCCGAGGGCGCGAGGGAGACGCCGCCGGGGGTCGAGGGCGCCGGGCGGCGCTTCGACCTCGTCGCGGTCGGCAAGGGCGACATCGACTTCGCGAAGATCTTCTCGGCGCTTCGCGACGTGCGCCGGCACGAGTACCTGGTCGAGGACGACGACGCCCCGGACCCGGTCGCCAACCCGGCCGGCGGCGCCAACACCGCTTGGTTCAGCGCCAAGCACCTGGCTGAACTCGAGGTCTCCCGCCACCAAACGAAACAGAGCGCCTGAGCGCCCCGCTGCGCTCAGGCCGCGGCGCGGAGCTCGACCGGCACGGCCGCGGGCGCCGCGGACGCGGAGTCCACCGCGACTCGGATCGCCTCCGCCGTGATGTCGACGAGGCGCACGACGTCGGCCTTCGAGATCGCCAGCGGCGGCATGAGCACGATCGTGTCACCGAGCGGGCGAATGATCGCCCCGCGAGCGCGAGCTTCGAGCGCCACGCGGTGGCCGATGCGCAGCGCCGGATCGTGGGTGGGAAGGTCGATCCCGACCATGAAGCCGCGTCCCCGCACCTCGGCGACCTCGGGCATCGCCGCGACCCCGCGCAGGGCCTCGCCGAGCACCCGGATCTTGGGTTGCAGGCGGACGAGCGTCTGCTCTGAGCGGAAGACCTCGAGGCTCGCGAGCGCCGCCGCGCAGCCGAGCGGATTGCCGGTGAAGGTGTGGCCGTGGAAGAAGGTGCGGTACTCCTCGTGCTTCCCGAGGAAGCCGTCGTGGACGCGCTCGGTGGTCAGCGTCGCGGCGAGCGGGAGGTAGCCGCCCGTCAGTCCCTTGCCGAGGCAGAGGAAGTCGGGCGCGACCCGTTCCTGCTCGCAGGCGAACATCGTCCCGGTGCGGCCGAAGCCGGTCGCGACCTCGTCGGCGATCAGCAGGACGTCGTGCTCGTCGCAGAGCGCTCGCACCTGGCGCAGGAAACCGGGGGGCTGGAGGCGGATGCCGGCCGCTCCCTGGACGAGGGGCTCGACGATCACCGCGGCGGTCTCGCGCGCGTGCAGCTCGAGCGCGCAACGTAGCTGGTTGATGTCGCCCGGGTCGACCTGGCGCGACTTGAACAGGAGCGGCTCGTAGACGCCGTGGAAGAGGTCGATGCCGCCGACCGAGACCGAGCCGATCGTGTCGCCGTGGTAGCCATCGGTGAGGCCGATGAACGACGTCCGCCGCCGCTCGCCGGCCTGGTGCCAGTACTGGAACGCCATCTTCAGCGCGATCTCGACCGCGGTCGAGCCCGACTCCGAGTAGAAGACGCGCTCGAGGCCGGGCGGGGCGAGCTCCACCAGCTCGGCGGCGAGCTCCGCGGCGCCCGGGTGGGTGAGACCGAGCATCGTCGAGTGGGCGATGCGGTCGAGCTGCTCGCGAATTGCCGCGTCGATCGTCTCGTGGCGGTGGCCGTGGACGTTGCACCACAGGGAGGAGACGCCGTCGATGTAGCGGTTGCCGTCCGCGTCGATCAGGTCCGTCCCCTCGCCGCGCTCGATCACCACGGGCGACTCCTCCGCCCACCCCTGCTGCTGCGTGAACGGGTGCCAGACGTGACGCTGATCGAGCTCGGAGACCGACTCACCCATCTGGCGGCCGACGATAGTCGGGTGGTCGGAGGGAAAGACGTGCCCGCGGGGATACTGTGGAGCGGTGAAGGGCAAGATCGCGCTCGAGGAACATTTCACGACGCCTGCCCTCGAGCGCTACATCACCAATCCGGGGTGGAGCGCCCAGGAGTTCAAAGAGGTGCTGGGTCGTCTCGACGACCTCGAGGACCGCTTGCGGCAGATGGACGAGCTCGGGATCGAAATCATGGCCCTGTCCCTGGGGTCGGATGGCGTTCAGGCACTCGCGGATCCCGCGGAGGCTCGCGCGCTCGCCGGCGAGGCGAACGACGCCCTCGCCGAGATCGTCGCCGCGCACCCTGATCGCCTCGCCGGTTTGGCGGCCGTCGCGATGCAGGATCCCGGGGGCGCCGCTCGAGAGGCTGAACGCGCTGTCGGCGAACTCGGGTTCAAGGGCATCTTGGTCAATGGCTACAGCGACATGCCGGACGGCAGCGGTGCCTACTACGACGCGCCCGAATACGTCCCGTTCTGGGAGCGCATGGTGGAACTCGGCGTCCCCTTCTATCTGCACCCGCGCAACCCGCTGGCGGCGAATGCCGGGATCTACAGCGGCCGCGAGGAGTTGCTCGGGCCGACCTGGGCATTCGCGGTCGAGACCGGAACGCACGCGCTTCGGTTGATCACGAGCGGCCTCTTCGATCGCCTGCCCGAGCTCCAGATCATCCTCGGACATCTCGGTGAGTTCCTGCCCTTTGCGATCAGCCGCTTGGAGCAGCGGATCGCGCACAACCCGAACGTGAGGCTCGACCGCTCGCCGCGTCGGGTGCTCCGCGAGAACTTCCACATCACGACGAGCGGCAACTACCACACCCCTTCGCTGCTCGGGGCGATCGCGGAGCTGGGCGTCGACCGGGTGATGTTCTCGGCCGACTATCCGTTCGAGCGGATGGCCGACGGAGCCGAGTGGTTCGACGCTGTGGAGATCAGCGAGGCGGACCGGTTGAAGGTCGGAAGGACCAATGCCGCGGCACTGCTGCGGCTGGGGGATCAGCCGGGCTGAGGCGACCCGCCGGTGGCCTCGAGCGCGCGCCGGACGCGCGGGACCCACCAGTCGAGCTCTTCACGAGCCCAGGCCTGCTCGACCGGATCCGGGTGGACGCGAAGCGAGTGACCGAAGATCCAGCCGTACTGCACCAGGCCGCTGATGATCCCGAGCTCGAGCTCGGTCTCATTGAGCGCGTCGCCCTCCGCGGCGCGGAAGTCCGCCTCGATCTGATCACGGGTGGCATCGATCCGCCAGGCGTCGTGGCAGAGGTACCACGCGAACTCGACGGTCGGGGTTCCGGCGGTCGCCAGGTCCCAATCGAGCAGAACGACGGTGTCGCCGTCGAGGCCCAGGTTGTCGTCGCGCAGGTCGCCGTGGATGAGGGTGAGCGGACCGGCGGCCTCGAGCGCGGCGGCGAGCGGCGCGACCTCGTCGACCGCCTTCAGCACCTCGCCGCCCAGATCGTCGGGAACCGACTCCGCGAAGGCGTCCCACGCCGCATCGAGCTGCTTCGGCAGCAAATCGGACCCGGCGCGCTCGGCCTCGGCCACCCGGCGCGACGACATCCCGATCCGGTCGGCCAGCGCGGCCGGGCCATGGGGAACATCGCCCGCGAACTCGGCGTGAAGGGCGGCGCCGACGCGGAGCACCTGCCGGCTCTGCTCGCGGGTGAGCCGTCGCTCTTCGCCGAGGAAGGTGGAGGAGAGGTCGCGCATCAGCACCCACCACGCGTCGCCGTCGGCGAGGACGGTCTCGATCCCGTGATCGAGCGACGCGGGCATGCGGGCGAAGGCGCCCGCCTCCCAGAGCAGGGCGGTCCTGCCCAGGTCGCCGGTGATGCGTCCGAGCCAGTCGGAGGCCGGGCCGACCCGCTTCGCGATCAGCTCGGTCCCGTCGCCCAGTGTCACCCGTTCGAGCGCCGCGCCCGAGTTGCCGGAATGGTCGAGTGCCGCGCGGCGCGCGCCGGCGCCGACCCGCGCCAGCGTCGCGTCGGAGATCTCGGCCGGCGGGTCGTCGCTCGGGCGGGCCGCATAGCTCCAGATCCGCTCGACCAGCCCGCCTTCGCGGCGCACGTACCAGCGCCGCCTATCGACGCCGCTCTCGCCCCGCCACTCGAACGTGAGGGCAACGCCGCCGGGCCACTCGCGGGCGTTCCAGAGCAGGACCTCACCCGGCCCGGGCTGCTCCAGGTGCGCAACGATCGCGTCGCGGCCGCGGATCTTGCGGCGGCCCGATGCGTTGCTGGAGTCGAGCACGGCGTCGGCGGCGAGCTGTCCTCCCAGTTGCTCGTAGCTGCCGGTGGCGACGGCATCGTGGAGGAGCGGGCCGAGGGATCCGTCGTGCTCGCCGGGCATCGCCCGAGCCTATTCGCAGGCCGCGCTACTCCGCCAGTCCGACCAGTTCGAGCGCCTCGCGCTGAGTGGAGTAGAAGGCCCACCGCACGACCTTGCCGCTCCGCAGTGTGAATACCAGCGCGTACGGCGCCGTCTCGACCTCGACCCCGCTGTAACGCCCGCGGTTCGTCTGCCCGCTGATCAGCGCCACGACGCTCGGTCCGGCGTCGCGCAGCTCGTAGTCCCAGACCGTGATCGGCTCCCACGCGGTCATCCACTCGCGCCAGTACGCGCGGACGCCATCGTGTCCTCGGTAGACCTTGGCGAGCTCGGGCACGTGGGCCTCTCCGTGCGTCGCGTCCCATTCGATCGCCACGTCGTAGTAATCGAAGACGTCGTGGTCCCCCGCCCTGAACCTGTCCAGCAAGAGCCGGACGATGGCAACGTTCTGCTCGGACACTCCTGCCGCAGTATCTCGTCCGCGAGGTACGGGTGGGCCCACGTCAGAGGAAACGCAATCAGTGAAGCCGAGGCGCACCAAGCGGCCGGGCTCACCTAGACACCCAGCGCTGGCCAGCTCTCCGGCTCCGCTAGATCCACCTCGGCCAACGTCTCCACTCGCACTCCGCCGAGACGTCTCACCGCCGCCAAGTTCGACCGCTCGACCTCGCACGGCGCCTCCGCCCAGGGCGTGAAGACGACGCAGGCGACGTCGAGCCCCACCGAGCGCACGGCCTCGACCGTCAGCAGCGTGTGGTTGATCGTCCCCAGCCCCGGCGATGCCGCGATCACGACCGGAAGTCCCAGGTCTCGGGCGAAGTCGCGGACCAGGTAGCCGAGGGTGAGGGGGACGAGGAAGCCCCCGACTCCCTCGGCCACCAGCACGTCGGCGTCCTGGGCGGCGCTCGCAGCCGCGGTGCGAAGGCGCTCCGGGCTGATCCGCTCACCCGCCAGCTCGGCGCCCAGGTGCGGGGAGACGGGTGGGTCGTAGCGGTACGGAGCGATCTCGTCGTCGGCCTGCTGCGACACCGCCGCGCGGCGAAGCAGCTCATGGTCCGCCTCGCCGCCCTCCTCGAGCCCGGACACCGCGGGCTTGAAGACGGCGACCCGCGCGCCGCCCGCCGCCGCAGTCCGAGCGATCACCGACGCGACGACGGTCTTGCCGACCCCGGTCCCGGTCCCGGTGACGAAGACTCCGGCCACCGGCCGCGGCCCCGCCTAGGCCGCGCGCCCGAGCTCGTTCGCGAACTCCCCGCCGATCCCGAGCCCTGCGGCGGCGCGGGCGATGACGCGGGCGGCGTGGCGGAGCTCGTCGGCGCGGTGGTTTGCCATCACCGTCAGCCGCAGGCGCGAGCTCCCGTCCGGAACCGTCGGCGGGCGAATCGCCTGGGCGAAGACGCCGCCGTCGAGCGCCCGCTCGCAGAGCGCGACGGCGCGCCGTGCATCGCCGACGACGACCGGGACGATCTGGGTTCGCGAGCGACCGGTCTCGAGTCCGTAGCCGACGAGCGCCTGGCGCAGCGTCGCCGCGTTTCGCCGCAGCTGCTCGACCAGTCCCGGGCGCGAGGCGAGCAGTGAGAGCGCCTCGAGCGCCGCGCCGACGCTCGGCGGCGGCGGAGCGGTCGAGAAGATGAACGGCCGCGACACATTGACGAGCAGGTCGACGGTCTCGCGCGAGGCGCAGGCGTAGGCGCCGTAGCCGCCGAGCGCCTTGCCGAGGGTGCCGACGATCACGTCGACCTCTCCCTCGAGTCCCGCCGCCGCGACGGTTCCCCGGCCGCCGGGGCCGATCGCGCCGGTCCCATGAGCCTCGTCGACCATCACCTGGCAGCCGAAGCGACGCGCCAGCTCGACCAGGTCGATCAAGGGCGCGACGTCGCCGTCCATCGAGAAGACGCCGTCGGTGACGATCAGCTGCGCCCGCTCACCCGCCTGATTGAGCCCGTACTCGAGGTGCTCGGTGTCGCGGTGGCGGTAGACGAAGATCTCGGCCCCGGAGAGCCGGCAGCCGTCGATGATCGACGCATGGTTGAGCTCGTCCGAGAAGACGACCCCGCCCCGCCCGGTCAGCGCCGCGACGACCCCGGTGTTCGCGAGATAGCCGGCCCCGAAGAGAAGCGCCGCCTCGTACTCCTTGAACTCGGCCAGCCGGCCCTCGAGCTCGCGGTGGATCTCCATCGTTCCCGAGATCAGCCGCGACGCGCCGGACCCGGCGCCGAGCCGCTGCGCCGCGTCGGCGGCGGCCTGGCGCACGCGCGGATGGTCGGCGAGGCCGAGGTAGTTGTTCGAGCAGAGGAGCAGCACCTCGGCGCCGTCGATCCGCACCCGGGGACCCTGCGATCCCTCGACCGTGCGCATCTGCCGGTGGAGACCGGTGCGGCGCAGGGCCGCGAGCCGCTCGCGGGCGTTGCCGGGCTCGCTCAATCGCCCCAGCCGGCGGCGGCCGGATCCGAGTCCCGGTCAGACGGCCGCTCGGGGTACGGCGACGGCTTGCCCTTCTTCTTCACCACGCGCAGCTGCGTCGATGGATCCCAGAAATTGGCATCCGCCTGCCTGTCGATCAGCTCATCGACGGGCGTCGGCGGCGTCTCGCCCGCGAGCCATCCCGACCGGTTGTCGGGCCTCGGGTTAGAACCGTTGTCCGGCTGGCGGGCGACGTTCAGGCCGAGCTCCTCGAAGCTCGCCCGGTCCTCGCCCGGGTCGACGCCGAGCGTGGTCAGGAAGTTGCCCATCATCACCCCGTTGAGCCCCGCCCTGACCGCCAGCGGCTGTAGGTCCTTGAGGTTCTCGACCCGGCCCCCGCAGAGGCGGAAGAGGGCGTCGGGGAGGATCAGCCGGAAGATCGCGACCCACTTGACCACGTCCCACGGGTCCATCAGCTCCCGGTCGCCGAACTTCGTTCCCACGCGCGGGTTGAGAAGGTTGATCGGCACCGAGGTCGGGTTGATCTCCGCCAGCTCGAACGCCATCTCGACCCGCTGCCGGGGGGTCTCGCCGAGGTTGAGGATGCCGCCGACACAGGTCTCGAGGCCCGCCTCCTTGGTCGCGTCGATCGTTCGCATGCGGCCCTCGTAGCGGACGGTGGTCGAGACCTCGTCGTAGTAGGAGCGCGCGGTCTCGACGTTGTGATGGACGCGCTGGATCCCGGCGTCGGCGAGCTTCTTCGCGCGATCGACCGAGATGTGGCCGACGGAGGCGCAGCGCTTCAGGTTCGTGTTCTCGGCGACCAGCCGCGCGCCCTCGAGGATCTTCTCGAAGTCGCGCTTCGAGAGCCCCTGGCCCTGGGTGACCATGCAAAAGCGGTGGGCACCCGCCGCCTCGGCGGCGCGCGCGTGCTCGAGGATCTGGTCCGGCTCCATCATCGCGTGCATCGGCGTGTCGGCCTCGGCGTAGCGCGACTGGGCGCAGAAGCCGCAGTCCTCGGCGCAGCCGCCGGACTTCGCGTTGACGAGGGAGCACATGTCGGTCGAGTCGCCGAAGCGCTCGGTCCGTACCTCCCAGGCGCGCTCGACGATCTCCGTGATCGGATCGTGGCCCTCCACCTCGGCGAGCTCGAGCGCCTCCTCGAACGTGATCAGCGGCGGCATCGGGGCGGAACGCTACGAAGCGGGCCGGACGCGTCCGCGCTTGAATCGACGTCGTGACCGACGAGATCCCGATCCGCGTCGCAACGCCTGCCGACTGGGAGGAGCTGCACGCCACCGTTAACGAGGGGTTTGCCACCTATCGCGAGTTCGCCCCCGCCGGCTGGGCGCCGCCGAATCCCGATCTCGGCGCCGAGATCCTGCGCCGCCGCCTCCCGGAGCCGGACACCTGGGTGGCGATCGCCCATGCCGGCGCCGGGATCGCCGGGCACGTCGGCTTCTACCCGGCGCGCGAGCGCGAGCCCGGCGATCTTCCCGACTTCGAGGGCGAGCGCCCACTGCTGCCCGGCGTCGCCTATCTGTGGCAGCTCTTCGTCCGCCCGGCCTTCTGGGGTAGCGGGATCGCCGCCGCCCTGCACGATGCGGCGCTCGAGGAGATGCGCGCTCGCGACTACGAGCGCGCACGGCTCTTCACGCCGAGCGACCAGACGCGGGCGCGGCGCTTCTACGAGCGTGAGGGCTGGGTCGCGGGGCGATCCGGCCTCGACCATCTGATCGAGCTCGAAGTGGTCGAGTACTCGCGTCAGCTCGGGTCCTGAGCCTGGCAGTTCCGTGCCCGGCTGACGCTATCCTGCCCCAGTCGTCGCGGCCGTGACCGCGACTTGGCAGCGGGCAGCGTGTTCCGATCGCCAGGGGCCGTTCGTAAACGAGAACCAGCCGTGCCAGCGAACGTACGTCGACAAGCAGCGAGCGAAACCGCGCGAGTGTCCGCCCGCGCGACGCGCGCCCGACCCTTCATCGCCGCCACGCTCGTCTTCGGGCTCGCGCTCGCGAGCGTCGTCGCCGCCACCGGGCCGGCATCGGCGCAGCCGGCGCAGACGCGTCCGAACATCATCGTCCTCATGACCGACGACCAGGAGCCGGCGTCGATGAAGGTGATGAAGACGGTCCGCAAGGAGATGCGGAAGAAGGGCGTGGAGATGAGCAACTACTTCACCAACTTCCCGCTCTGCTGCCCGTCGCGAGCGACGATGCTGACCGGCCAGTACGCGCATAACCACGGCGTGCTCTCGAACGTGGAGCCCGACGGCGGCTACGGCGTGTTCAACGAGCGCCACGGCAACGACTACCTGCCGATCTGGCTCCAGCAAGCCGGCTACAGCACCGCGTACATGGGCAAGTACCTGAACGAGTACGCGGAGCCCGACGAGTACGGGACGACGCCGTCCGACGTGCCGAAGGGGTGGAACGACTGGCGGGTGCTCGCCCCCTCGCGTGCGCAGTACTTCGGCTACACGCTGAACCAGAACGGCGTCCTCACGCAGTACACGGACGCCGAGGAGGACTACTCGACCGACGTCTTCACGACGAAGGCAAAGCGCTACATCCGCCGCTCGGCCCGGGGCGCCAACCCGTTCTTCCTCATGCTCGGCTATGCCGCGCCGCACGGTGGTGGCGGCGGCGAGCCCGGGCGCAGCTGCAACCGCGGCGCGGAGCCCGCTCCCCGCCATCTCGGCGACTTGAAGCAGCAGAAGAAGTTCCCGCTGCCGCCCTCCTTCAACGAGGCCGACGTCTCCGACAAGCCGACCCCGATCCAGGAACTGGCGCCGCTGACGCCGGGCCAGATCTCCGACATCACCCGCAAGCGCCGCTGCTCTTGGGAGTCGCTGCTCGCGGTCGATGAGAGCGTCGGGACTCTGCTCGCCGAGCTGAAGCGGACGAAGGAGCTCGCCAACACCTACGTCTTCTTCCTCTCCGATAACGGCTTTTTGCGCGGCGAGCACCGCATCCGCAACAACAAGCGCTTCCTCTACGAGGAGTCGGCACGGGTCCCGCTTATCGCCCGCGGCCCCGGCATCCCACGGGGCGAGGAGTCGGAGAACGTGGTCACGAACGCCGACCTCGTCCCGACCATCCTCTCGCTCAGCGGCGCCTCGGCCGGTAAGTCCCAGGACGGCGAGTCGCTGATGCCGAGCCTCGTCAACCCGGAGCTCGAGACCGGCCGCGCGATCCTCCACGAGGCTTACGCCGGCCTGCCGATCCTCGGCGTTCGGACCTCCCGGTACCTCTACGCCGAGTGGCAGACCGAGAAGTCGGACGGGATCTTGCCGCCACTGCTCGGCGGCGAGCCCGAGCTCGAGCTCTATGACACGTACGCCGATCCCTATCAGCTCTCGAACCTCGCCCACGACCCCGCCTACGCGGGCGTCGTCGACGACCTCGCGCTCGAGCTCGACCGGCTGCTCGACTGCGCCGGAGCTTCGTGTCTCACTCGGCCCGCGGCCTTCCTCAACGTCGCTCCCGCCGCCGTCGGGGCGAAGAACTGCGCGGTCGAGCCGGTGGTCGCCTCGGTCCAGGTGCCGAACCCGGCCGACGTGATCACGGTCACCTTCCGCGCCGAGGGGGTCTCGGCCGGCAGCGACACAGCGCCGCCCTATGAGGCGGTCCTGCCGTACCAGGCGCTCCGTGACGCTCGCCCGAAGACCGCAACGGTGTCGGCGAAGGTGCTCTTCGCCGATGGGCGGCGTTTAGGTTTGACCTCGAAGATCCTCGCTTGCGCCTGAGGCATATCGCGATCTCCACTGCGACGGTGTTCGCCGTCGTCGCGCTGGGCTCGGGATGTGGTGGTAGCGACCCGCGCCCCGACGTCGAGCCCGATCCCGCGTTCGGCGGCCAGCCGAACTTCGTCTTCGTCCTCACCGACGACCAGGACCTCGCCTCGTTCAACCGCCGCACGATGCCCAACACCTACCGGCTGCTGGTCGATCAGGGGACGACGTTCACACGGCACTACGATGCGACACCGCTCTGCTGCCCCTCGCGCGCGGCGCTGCAGAGCGGCCAGTACGGGCACAACAACGGGGTTCTCAACAACAAGCCGGGCTACGGCAACCTCGAGGGCAAGGACAACCTGCTGCCGGTCTGGCTCCAGCGCGCCGGTTACCAGACGGCCTACGTCGGCAAGTTCATGAACGGCTACGACTCCTACGTCGATGACCGCGACGACGTCGCACCCGGCTGGGACCGGTGGTCGATCCTCAGCGGCAACGGTCTCGGGTACTACGACTTCACGCTCACCGTCGACGGTAAGCAGCGCAAGGAGGAGTACTCCGGCGACCGGTACATGACGGACGTGCTCACCGAGCGCGCAATCGAGCTGGTCGACGATCTCTCCGGAGAGGATCCGTTCTATCTCCAGCTCGGTGAGCTGGCGCCGCACGTCGAGAACCTGAACGCCAACAGCGGCGGCCCATGCGGTGGCGACGCGGTACCCGCGCGTCGCGACGAGGGGCGCTTCGACGGCATCGCGCTCCCGGATCTGCCGGCGATCCGCGAGGAGGACACCACGGACAAGCCGCCAATCGTCAGTGGGCTACCGCCGCTCGACGCGCGCAAGCTCGAGCAGATCCGCTTCCGCTACCAGTGCCGCTCCGAGACGCTGCCGGCAGTCGACCGCGGCATCCGCGACATCGCCGATGCGCTGCGCCGAAACGGCGAGCTCGACGACACGGTGATCGTCTACTCCTCCGACAACGGCAACTTCCACGGCCAGCACGGGCTCCCTGGCGGCAAGGGGCTCGCCTACGAGCAGGCCGCGCACGTGCCGTTCGCGATGCGCGTGCCGCCGAAGTACCTCGGCGGCAACGATCCGATCCCCCGGATCGGTGCGGCGACCGCCAACATCGACTACGTGCCAACGGTGGTGGAGTGGGCCGGCACGGATACGTGCCCGGTCTCGACGGAGGAGGACTGCCGGGTGATGGATGGCCGCTCGCTGCTGCCGCTGTTGACCGGCCAAGCCGACGAGTGGCCGAAGCAGCGGCCGATCCTGACCGAGCTCGACATCGGCAAGGAGCAGCTCCAGTCGGGCCGCGGGATCTCGTGCCACTACGACGGCGTCCGCCAGGGGCCGTGGGCCTACATCCGCCACACGTCGCTGCCGGACCTTGCGACCGGGATCTGCGCGGACACCGACGTGGTCGAGCTCTACGATCACGAGACCGACCCGTTCGAGCTCGACAACCTGACCGCCGTCGCCGCCGGCGCTCGCGTCGCCGGGGTCGAGGAGCGCCTCGCGCGTCTCACCGACGAGCTCTCCGACTGCGCCGGGATCGAGGGTCGCGACCCCGAGCCGGCGAGCGGCCACTACTGCCGCTGAGGCCTAGCGCCCCTGCCAGCGAGGCTTGCGCTTCTCCGCGAAGGCCGTCAGCCCCTCGCGGAAGTCCTCCGATCCGAAGCAGGCCTCGCGCAGCTTGATCAGCTCGCGCTCCTGCTCGGGGGTGAGGCGCCCGAAGCGGGCCAGGGTCTCGATCGCGTGCTTGTTGCCGGTGACCGAGAGCGGCGCGTTCGAGGCGATCTCGGCGGCGAGGCGGACCGCGGCATCGGCGACCCCTTCGGCGCCGACGATCTCGTTGACGAGGCCGATCGCCGCGGCGCGCTCGGCGTCGACGTTGCGCCCGGTGAGGAAGAGCTCACGGGTGAAGGCGATGCCGACGACATCGAGGAAGCGCTCGAGGCCGGTGTGCCCGTAGACGAGGCCGAGCTTCGCCGGCGGCATCCCGAGCTTCGCCTCGGCGGCGCAGACCCGCAGGTCGCAACGGACCGCGAGCTCGAGCCCTCCGCCGAGGCAGTGCCCGTTGATCGCGGCGATCACCGGATACGGATGTGCGCTGACCGCCTCCATCGCGCCCTGGAACGGGTGGGCGACGAGGGCTTTCGCATCGTGTTCGAACGACTCGTCCGGGATCGCGCCGATGTCGTAGCCGGCGCAGAACGCGTCGCCGGTGCCGGTGACGATCACGCAGCGGGTCTCGATCCCCTCGCCGAGCTCGGTCAGGGTTGCCGCGATCGCGTCGAGGACCTCGTGGTCGAGCACGTTCCGCTTCTCGGGGTTGTTGAGCCGCAGCCGAGCAACCGCCTCAGCGGGTCGGTCCAAGACGAGCTTGCCTCCGGCAAGCTCGTCCAACGTTCCGCCCGCCTCCTCGGCTTCGCCTCCGGGGGCGGGCAGGTCAGGCGTCACTCGAGCACAACGAGGACGTCGCCTTCCTGAACGGACTGTCCCTCTTCACACTTGATCGCGGCGACCTTGCCGTCGTCCTCGGACTCGACCGGCATCTCCATCTTCATCGATTCGAGGATGACCACCGTGTCGCCGTCGGCGACCTCGTCGCCCACTGCTACCTCGATCTTCCACACGGTGCCGGTGATGTGCGCTTCGATGTCAGTCACGCGCGGCAGAATATCCGCCTCGTAGGACCAGATGCCGAAGCTCCTCGCCATAGTCGCCGCCCGAGACGAAGCCGACCGTATCGGCGCGACGGTCGACGCCCTGCGCGGAGCGTTCCCCGACGTCGACGTCTGGGTCGCCGACGACGCTTCCAAGGACGGCACTGCGGACGTCGCCCTCGCCCACGGCGCGCGGGTGGTCAGCCGCGGTCGACCGCACGGCAAGGGCGGCAACATGAGTGCCGCGGCGACGGCCGCGCTCGAGGGCACGGACGCCGAGCTCGCACTCGTCTGCGACGGCGACCTCGGGGAATCGGCAGCGGCCCTCGCCGGGCTCGTCGAGCCGGTCGCCGACGGGCGCTGCGACCTCGCTATCGCCGCGTTTCGCTCCCGTGTCGGCGGCGGGTTCGGCGTCGCGCTGCGCTTCGCCCGCTGGGCGATCCGCTCGCGCTCCGGATTCGTCGCGCAGGCACCGATCTCCGGTCAGCGCGCGATGCGCATCGAGGTCCTGCGCGAGGTGATCCCGTTCGCGCCCGCGTACGGGATGGAGATCGGGATCACCGTCGACGCGGTCCGCGCCGGATACCGGCTCTGCGAGGTCGAGCTCGACCTCGAGCACCGGGCGAGTGGGCGCACCTTCGGCGGCTTCGTCCACCGCGGGCGGCAACTTCGCGACTTCACCCGGGTCTGGTGGGCGCGCCGTTAGCGGCCCGGACCCCGACAAACGTCACTGGACACCCAGAGTCGCGACGCCGGGCCCTGAGCCCGGCGTCTCGGCGTCGAATCGGGCTCGGTTAGGCTCGCCGACCGATGATCCTCGCGATCGACCAGGGCACGACCGGGACCACCTGCCTCGTCTTCGACCACGACGGGCGGATCCGGGGCCGCGCCTACAGCGAGTTCGAGCAGCACTTCCCGCGCCCGGGCTGGGTCGAGCACGACCCGAATGAGATCTGGGAGGTGACGAGGCGGGTCGCCGCTCATGCCCTGGCCGATGCGAAGGCCGACTCGGCGAGCCTGGCCGCGATCGGAATCACGAACCAGCGCGAAACGGTCGTCGCCTGGGACCCGGCGACCGGCGAGCCGGTCCACAACGCCCTCGTCTGGCAGGACCGGCGCACCGCGGCACGCTGCGACGAGCTCCGCTCCGAGGGCCATCAGGACCTCGTTCGCGAGCGCACCGGACTCGTCATCGACCCCTACTTCTCGGGGACGAAGATCGAGTGGCTCACGCGCAACGTCGAGGCCGCGCGCGACGCGGCCTTCGGCACGATCGACGCCTGGCTCACGTTCAAGCTCACCGGGCGTGCGGTGACCGACTACTCGAACGCCTCGCGAACGATGCTCTTCGACATCCGCAAGCGTCGCTGGGACCCCGAGCTCTGCGACCTGCTCGGGGTTGCGCCGGAGCGCCTGCCGGAGCCGCTGCCGAGCGCCCACGTCTACGGCACGACGCGCGAGTTCGGCGGCGAGGTCCCCGTCGCCGGGATCGCCGGCGACCAGCAGGCGGCGCTCTTCGGCCAGGCGTGCTGGGAGGCGGGGATGGCGAAGAACACCTACGGCACCGGCAGCTTCGTCCTCCTCAACTCGGGCGAGGAGATGCCGGAACCGAGTGAGGGCCTGCTGACGACGATCGCCTGGGGTCTCGAGGACCGGGTCGAGTACGCGCTCGAGGCGGCGGTATTCGTGACCGGGGCGGCGGTGCAGTGGCTTCGCGACGGGCTCGGGATCGTGGCCCAGGCCGCCGAGACCGAGGGAATGGCGGCGAGCCTCGACTCGAACGACGACGTCTACTTCGTCCCCGCGCTCACGGGTCTCGGTTCCCCCCACTGGGATCCCTACGCGCGCGGGCTGATCGTCGGGCTCACCCGGGGCACCACCCGCGCCCACCTCGCCCGCGCCGCGCTCGAGGCGATCGCCTTTCAGACGGTGGACGCGGTCCGGGCCCAGGAAGCCGTCGCCGGACAGGCGCTCACCGAGCTGCGCGCGGACGGCGGCGCGGTCGCCAATCGCTGGCTGATGCAGTTCCAGGCTGACGCCCTCGGGGCGCCGGTGATCGTCCCCGAGATCTCCGAGACGACGGCCCTCGGCGCCGCCTACCTGGCCGGAATCGGCGCGGGCTTCTGGACCCGTGAGGAGGTGGGGGAGATGTGGCGCGAGGCCGCACGCTACGAGCCGCGAAAGGATGAAGCGGAGCGCGAGCGGCTCCTCGGACGCTGGCGCGAGGCGGTCGAGCGGGCCGGCGGCTGGGCCCGGGCGGAGGCCGAGTAACCCGCTCGATCGGCCGGGGTAGGGGAGTCAGCGCCGTGGGCGCCGACCCGCATGCCCGATCTGAGCACGGATCTCAAGCCGCAGAACTACCGGGAGGACCGCCCGGCATCTCAGTTCATGCCCATCCACGAGTGGGTCCGCACCCATCGCCCAGGCTGGACCTACACCCTCGTCCGCCTGGTGATGACCTGGATCGCGGTCGTTCATCTACCGCGAGCGCGCGATCTCGACCGCCAACGTGCCCGCGGACGGCCCGTTCATCCTCGCGCCGAACCACTTCTCGAACATGGACCACTTCTTCTCCGGCGTCTACATCCGCCGGAAGATCCAGTTCATGGCCAAGTCGCAGCTCTACGGGCAGAACGCGATCCTCGACTACGTCTTCCGCGTCGGCGGGGTCTTCCCCGTCCGCCGAGGCCACCACGACGAGGACGCGTTCATCACCGCCCACGCCGTGCTCGCGCGCGGCAACTGCGTGCTCATCTATGCCGAGGGCGGCCGTTCGCGAAGCGGCAAGCTCGGCCAGGCGAGGCCCGGCGTAGGCCGGCTCGCGCTCGAATCCGGCGTCCCGGTGATCCCGGTCGCGATCCACGGCTCGCAGAGCGTCCGCCGCTGGAAGCGGCTCACCTTCCCCAAGGTGACGGTCCAGTACGGGGAACCGGTCACCTTCAGCCCCGTCGACTCGCCGACCCGCGAGGACCAGCTCGAGGCCGCGAACGAGATCTTCGACCGGGTGAAGGCGATGTACGTGGCGCTCGAGGAGCAGGGGCGAGCGGGCGTGATCAAGTCGCTGAAGTCGGGCGCCGTGGGCGCCGCCGACGCCGTCGCGGGACCCGCCGCCCGCTCAGAGCACTCGCCGAGCTACTCGTAGCGCCGCTCGAGCGTCGGCCAGAACTCCGGGTCGTGGCCGGGGACGATCACGGCGTCGGGGAACCCGGCGTGGAAGCGGGCGAGCTCGCGCATCGAGCGGCGCCAGTTGTGCGGATCCTCCGGGCGGGGTGGCTCGGCCCCGCCCTCGAGCTGGTTCATCGTGTAGAACGGCATCGCCGGCGACGACGAAGTCGCGGTCGGCGAGGCGCAGGATCACCGACTGGTGCCCGGCGCTGTGGCCGGGCGTCGAGGCCAGGCGGACGCTGCCGTCGCCGAAGAGGTCGATCGTGCGGCCGAAGGTCGCGTAGGAGGAGACCTCGTCGCCGGCGTAGGAGACGGTGCGGTAGTCGAAGGCGTAGTCGAACTGGGCGCGGTGGTAGCCGTGCAAGAGCGGCCGGCTGACCGTGCTCGCCGCCTCCCACTCATCCTCGGTGACGATGAACGTCGCGCTCGAGAACTCGGACATCGCCGAGGCGTGGTCGAAGTGGAGGTGGGTCATGACGACGAGTTTGATCTTCGACACGTCGATCTTCCGCGCGCGCAGCTGGGCTGCCACGTCCTGGCCGGGCTCCATCCGCGGCCTCGCGAAGCGGCCCATGAGGCCGAGGTTCTCGACCGGCTTCGAGGCGACGGACGGGTGGAAGCCGGTATCGATGAGGAACGGGCCGAAGCTCGGGTGGTGGACGATGAACGCCGGCGTCGGCAGCCAGTTCCACTTCGACCGCGGCGTGCCGAAACCGCTCATCCCGAGCGCAACGGGGAAGCGCTTGCGCCGCTCCAGGAAGTGCGGCGGCGCCTGCGTTTGGCCCGTGATCGAGCGGCTCGACGGCCACGGTCGCGCCCTGGCGCCCGCCCGGGATCGGCAGCGTCAACGGCTTCGTGTCGGCGCGCACACTCATCGCCACCGTAGTTAGACAGATAGATTCCGCCCGCGAATGGCCCCAGACGGCTCCCGCATCTTTGCGCCCGACTTGCTCGCGGGCCAGGTCTCGATCGTTTCCGGGGCCGGCAGCGGCCTCGGCAAGGCGACCGCGCTCGAACTCGCCCGCCTCGGCGCGACCGTGGTCGCGTGCGGGCGCCGCCCCGAGCCGCTCGAGCAGATGGTGGCCGAGATCGAGGCGGAGGGAGGTGCCGCGGAGTTCGAGGCGATGGACATCCGCGACGAGGTGGCGGTCGACGCGATGGTCGACGGGGTGCTCGAGCGCCACGGCCGCATCGACGTGCTCGTCAACAACGCCGGCGGCCAGTTCCTGAGCCCGGCGGAGGCGATCTCGCCGAAGGGCTTCCGGACGGTGATCGAGCTCAACGTCACCGGCACCTGGCTGATGACCCACGCCGTGGCGACGAAGGCGTTCATCCCCGAGAACCGCGGCGGCAAGGTGATCAGCATCACCCTCTCGCCCCACAACGGGATGCCCGGGATGGTCCATTCGGGCGCCGCACGGGCGGCGGTCGAGAACCTGATGCGCGGCCTCTCGATCGAGTGGGCCCGCTTTCAGATCAAGCTCTGCGCGATCGCGGCGGGCCAGTTCGACACCGAGACCCTGCGGACGAAGTACCCGAAGGAGATGGTCGAGACCGTCGCCTCGACCGTGCCTGCGCAGCGGCTCGGCACCGAGGAGGAATGGGCGTGGCTCGTCGCCTACCTCGCCTCACCCGCCGGAGACTTCTACTCGGGGACGACGATCACCATGGACGGCGCGCGCGACAACTGGTTCGGCACCTGGCCGCCGACCGCCTCGGGCGAGCCGCTGGTCGAGGAACGCAAGCCGAGGTCCTGAGTGACTCAGGCGCCGGCGAACTGGATCTGCTCGGCGACGAGGTCTCCGAGCACCCGGTAGCCCTCGGACGAGGGGTGGTCGCCGTCGTCGGTGTACTCGGCCTTCATCACCCCCGGCTCCTGCGGGTTCTCGAGCGCGTCGTGGAAGCCGATCACCGGCACGCCCTCCTCCGCGCCGATCTCGCCGATCAGGCGGTTCAGCTCGGCGATCGAACCGTCGGCGGCGGGGTGAGCGTTGTTCCAGGGCAGGACGTCGGTCAGGTACACGTCGAGGCTGAGCTCCTGGCCGCGCCTCACCATCGAGGTCAGGTCATCGGCGGCGTCGGCGACCGGCCGGCCCTGGGCGATGTCGTTGATGCCACCCTGGACGATGAGGATGTTCGCGTCCTCGGCGCAGTCGTCCAGCCGCTGCGCGATCTCATCGGTGCGTTGGCCGAAGATGCCGCAGTTGCGGAACTCCAGCTCGGGGCGCGCCTCGTGCGCCCAGTACTCGAAGTCGGTCTTCGCCCCCGACCCCTCGGTGATCGAGTCACCGAGGGCGGCGACGAGTGCGGTGTCGGTCTGCACCGGCACGTCGCTCGTTGACGTTCCGGCAGCCGTGGTCGAGGCCGGCTCGTCCGCCCCGCAGCCCGCGATCAGCGCCACGGCGCCGACCGCGAGCAGGGTGCGGACGAGGCTCAGGTGAACATCCCTCCGAACTGGCCGCCGGTGACGTTCAGCACCTGGCCGTGCACGTAGTTCGAGAGCGGCGAGGCGAGGAAGAGCACCGGCGCCGCCGCCTCCTCGGGCTGCGCCGGGCGGCCGAGCGGGATGATCATCGAGGCCATTGCCCGCATCTGCTCGGGGACGCCGATGTCGACCTTCTCGCCGCCTGCGACCTCGATCTGCTCGCCCTTCTCCTTCGCCTGCGTGAGGCGCGTCTCGACGAAGCCGAAGGCGACCGCGTTGCAGTTGATCTTGAAGCCGCCCCACTCCTTCGCGAGGGTCTTGGTGAAGCCGACGATGCCCGCCTTCGCGGCCGAGTAGTTGACCTGCCCGGCGTTGCCCATCGTCCCCGAGATCGAGGAGATGTTGACCATCTTGCGGAAACGCTCCTCGCCGGCGGCCTGCTCGGCCTTCGCCGCCTCGCGCCAGTGCGGGGCGATCGCGCGGGTGATCCGGAACGGGGCGACCGTGTGGATGTCGAGCATCGCCTGGAACTGCTCGTCGGTCATCTTGTGGACGACGTTGTCCCAGGTGTAGCCGGCGTTGTTGACGACGATGTCGACCTCGCCGAAGGCGTCGATCGCCGTCTTGACGAGCTCGTCGGGAACGCCCTCCTTCGTCAGGTCGCCCGAGAAGACGGCGGTCTCGCCGTCGATCTCGCCCGCCGCTTGCTCGGCGATGTCGCCGTCGATGTCGTTGATCAAGACCTTCGCGCCCTCGGCGACGAAGAGCTCCGCCGTGGCCCGGCCGATGCCGCGCGCCGATCCGGTGACGATCGCGGCCTTTCCGTCAAGCAGTCCCATCTTCTTCTTCGCTCTCCTAAGTCCGTTGATTCGGTTTCGGTCGCGGGACTCTATGCGCTCGCCGGACCGGCGCGTCGGCCTGAGCCCTGGCCTACGCTCCCGCTCGATGGTCCGGATCACGCTCCGGCAGGCGATCGGCCTCGGCGCGTCGGCAGCGACGACGAGCTTCCTGCTCCTGCTCGCGGCCACGCCCGCGAACGCCGCGCGGATCGTCACCTGGAGCGATCCGGGAGTCTCCGAGAGCCGCTTCGTCGACCCGGCCGCAGCGCCGCCCTCTTCCTACAACGAGCCTCCCGGTGTCGCCGACCGCCCGAACGCGCTCAAGGTCAACGTCTACTTCCCCAAGGGGTACGGCAAGCATCCGCAGCAACGCTGGCCGGTGCTCTACCTCCTGCACGGCAACGGCGACGCCTACGACTCCTGGGTTCATCCTGAGCAGGGCGACCTCCTGCACGCCGCACGTGGGCTCGAGGCGATCGTCGTCATGCCCGAGGGGGACCGCGGCTTCTATGCGGACCACTGGAACGGCGGTGAGCGCGGCGACCCCGCTTGGGAGCGCTACCACCTCGAGCAGCTCACCCGGATCGTCTCCGATCGGCTCCGGATCAAGCGCGGGCGGCGCTGGCATGCGATCGCCGGGCTCTCGATGGGCGGCGAGGGGGCGATGTACTACGCTTCCCAGAGGCCGGGCTACTTCGGGTCCGTCGCGGCGTTCTCGGCTCCCCTGTCGATCCGCCGCCTCACCTTCCAGCAGGGTTTCTCGATCGGCACCGGCGTCTCCTCGGAGGCGATCTTTGGCAACCCGGTCGTGCAGGAGTTCTACTGGCGCGGCCACGACCCGCTGGCGCTCGTCCACAACCTGGCATCGACCAGGATCTTCGTCTCCTCGGGCAACGGGATCCCGGCCGCGGCCGAGCTCGACGGAACGCGCTCGGCGCCGTGCTCGAGCTCGAGGTGAGCCAGCAGGCCGCGGAGTTCGTCCTCGCCGCGCGCAAGACCGGCGCCCCGGTGACCTACACGCCGCACCCTGGGATCCACTCGTGGCCCCACTGGCGTGCGGACCTCGCTGCGGCGATCCGGTGGGACCTGTTCGCGAAGCCGCCGGACCCGGACAACCGCTGGACCTACAGCACGGTTTCGCAGCGTGGTGGCGCCTGGGGGATCGAGTTCCGCTTCGACCACGAGCCGACCCGCGTCCAGACCCTGATCCGCGACGGCGACATCCTGCGCGGCGAGGGCGCAGGCGCGGTCGCGCTGCGCCCGGAGAAGGACTGCCGCGTCCACGTCGAGCTCCCATTCGAGCTCGACCTGCGCGAGGCACGGCGCGAGTGCCGCGGCTAGGTCAAGTGTTCAGCCGTGCCTCAGCTCGTAGCGGCAGTCCGCGCCCGATCGACCGCGTCGAGCTGGGCCTGACGACCATCCTCGTCAGCCCGGGCGATGTGGTCAGGGCCCGGGTGGCTGCAGCGCGGGACGCTGGTACGTGGAGGCACTGAGAGGCAGACCGTGCGCGCACCGGATGATTCGCGACCGCCGCCTCGTCCACCGCCACCTCTGCAGGGGCGCGCCGCTAGCGCAGGGTGCGGGCGATCACGAGGCGCTGGATCTCGTTCGTGCCCTCGTAGATCTGGGTGATCTTCGCGTCGCGCATCATCCGCTCGACGGGGTACTCGCTGACGTAGCCGTAGCCACCGAGCACCTGGACGGCCTCGGTGGTCACCCGCATTGCGGTGTCGGAGGCGATCAGCTTCGCCATCGCCGAGTACTTGCCCATGTCGGGCTCGGCGGCGTCGATCTTCGACGCCGCGCGGTAGAGCAGCTCGCGCGCGGCCGCCGTCTGCGACTCCATGTCGGCGAGCTTGAACTGGATCCCCTGAAAGGCCGCGATCGGCTTGCCGAACTGCCGGCGCTCCTGGGCGTACGCGGCCGCGTAATCGGTCGCGCCCTGGGCGATGCCGACGGCCTGCGCGGCGACCCCGAGCCGCGAGCGGTCGAGCGTCGCCATCGCGACCTTGAAGCCCTCGTTCGCCTCGCCGATCAGGTTCTCGGCCGGGACGCGGACGTTGTCGAAGATCGGCTGCCCGGTGGGCGAGCCGCGGATCCCCATCTTGTGCTCGAGCTTGCCGACCGAGAAGCCGGGCCGGTCGGCTTCGACGATGAACGCCGAGATCCCGCGCGAGTGCCCCTCGTCGGGGTTCGTGACCGCGAAGCAGATGTAGAAGTCGGCGACGCCGAGGTTGGTGATCCAGTTCTTCGTCCCGTCGATCACCCACTCGTCACCGTCGCGGGTCGCCTTCGTCCGCATCCCGCCCGGGTCGGAGCCGGCGTCGGGCTCGGAGAGCGCGAACGCGGGCGACCACTCGCCCGAGGCGCACTTGGGTAGGAATCGCTGCTTGAGCTCATCGGAGCCGAAGAGGTTGATCGGCAGCGTGCCCAGCTCCTGGACCATGAGGATGAGGGCGCTCGAGGCGCAGCCCTTCGCGACCTCCTCGATCGCGATGTTGAGCATCAGCGTCCCGGTCCCGGTGCCGCCGTACTCCTCCGAGAACGGCAGTCCCATGAGGTCGTGGGAGGCGAAGAGCTCGCGGATGTCGCGCGGGTACTCGGCCTTCTCGTCGATCTCGGCGGCCCGCGGTGCGACCTTCTCGACGACCATCTTGCGGATCGTCTCGCGGAAGTCCTCGAACTCCTGCGGGAGCGAGTAGGGGGCCTGGGTCTCGGTGGCCGTGCTCACGGCGGGAGAGGCTACCGCGTGGATAGAGTGCGGGCCATGGACTTCAAGCTCGAGCTCATCCCGATTCCCGTCTCCGACCCGGACCGCGCGAAGGACTTCTACGTGAAGGCCGGCTTCAACGCGGACCACGATCACGCCGTCAAGGAGGGCCTGCGGTTCATCCAGCTGACGCCGCCAGGCTCGGCCTGCTCGATCTCGATCGGCGAGGGCATCACCGAGATGGAGCCGGGCTCGCTCAAGGGCATGCAGCTCGTGGTCGAGGAGATCGAAGCCGCGCGCGAGGACCTCGCCGGCCGCGGCATCGAGGTGTCCGAGATCCAGGACTTCCCCTGGGGCCGATTCGTCCACTTCAGCGACCCGGACGGCAACAGCTGGGCGGTCCAGGAGATCCCCGACTACGGCGAGGGCAAGACCGGACCGGACCTCTAGCTGCCGTACCGCGTAATCAGCTCGCGGTACACATCGAACGCGGGCTTGCGCGAGTAGTCGGCGCGCAGCAGGCCGACGTTGTCGAACAGGTCGCTTCCGTTGGGCCTGTTGTCCCGCAGGTTGAAGTAGCGGTAGTCGCTGACGCCGAGCGTTCCCGAGTAGGCGTGGACGAGCTCGATCGTGTCGGCCAGCTCGGCGGCCTGGCGCTCCTCGGTGCGGATTGCGTTGCTCGCGTAGCCGTTCTCGGAAATCCAGATGCCGACGTCGGCGCCGAGGCCCGCCTGCGGCATCCAGCAGGTGCGCAGCAGGTCGAGGGCCTCGATCGTCGCCTCGCCGGTGGTCTGGGTGAGGAGGACCGGCGGCCAGAAGAGACCCGGGTAGAGCTGGATCCCGACGTAGTCGAGCGCCGCGCTGAAGTCCGGCGTCGAGCGCTCGCCGAGCGTGCGCCAGAAGCCGGTGTCCGTGTTCGGCAGGTAGCGGTAGGCGAAGGAGATCCCGAGCTCGACATCCTCGCGTCCGGCGCGGTCGAGCGCGCGGCGCGCCGTCGGGACGCCGGTGAGAATCGCGTCGGTCGCGCCGGCGAACGCGCCATCGGAGGTGTTGGCCGAGAGCGGCAGGTTGACCTCGTTCGTGATCGTCAGCGAGACCAGCGCCGGATTGCGGCCGAGCCTGCGGGCTGCACGCCGGACGAAGCGCCGCCACGCGCCGATGTCGCCCTCCTCGTCGGGCGAGGGGTGGTAGCGGACCTGCGACTCGATTGCGAACCCCTGGCGGCCGTAGCGGCGGGCGCGGGCGGCGAAGCGCCGGATCCCGGCGTCGCCGTCGGACATGAAGAGGCGGTTGAGGCGGATGACGACCGCCCGCCGCGGCGGTCGGAGAATGCGGAGCGCTGCCTTGCGCGCGGCGGGATCCTCGGCGGCGACCGCGCCCTGGCTTTCGCCGACGGTGCCCGCGAGCTGCGGCGTGATCCCGAAGCGAAGCCGCTCGGCCGGGGCGGCGATCGCCGGCAACGGGTTCGTGAGGCAGAGGTCTGGCGGCGGCGTCTGGGCGCCCGCGGGCGCCGCGGCGATGGCGCACACCGCGAGGGCGAGGACGCATAGCGGCGCTGGTGTACGACTCACGCCCCGAAGGTAACTACGATCGGCACGTGTCAGCGCCGCACCCGCGCGAGCCGTTCACCACGCTCGACGGCTCCACCGTCCGCGAGCTGGTCCAGGTCGGCGACGGGGCCAAGGCGCTCTCCCTGGCCGAGGCCGTGGTGCCGGCGGGTGGCGAGACGATCGAGCACCTGCACCGGGTGTCGGAGGAGATCTACCACTTCACCGCGGGGGTGGGGCGGATGCGGCTCGGGACCGACGAGTTCGAGGTCGGCGGAGACGACACCGTGCTGATCCCGCCGGGCACGCCGCACAAGCTGTGGAACCAGGGTCCCGAGCCGCTCGTCCTGTTGTGCGCATGCGCGCCGCCCTACTCCGACGAGGACACGGACCTGCTCGAGCCGCGCCGAGACGGGAGTTAAGGGCTATATGCACCCGGATCGTTCGTCTCGGCGTTCAGAGGCCCAGGCGCCGCCCGAGGATCTCCTTCATGACTTCGTCAGTGCCGCCGCCGATCGGGCCGAGGCGGGCGTCGCGCAGGGCGCGCTCGACGCCGTACTCGCGCATGTAGCCGTAGCCGCCGAAGATCTGGATCACGTCGTCGGCCACCTCGACGCAGGCCCGCTGGGTCATCAGCTTCGCCTTGGTCACATCCTCGAGTCCGTAGGTGATCGACTCGTGTGACCAGTCGCCGGACGCAATCGCCTCGCGTCGGTCGTCCTCGCGGGAGACGAACTCGCGCAGCGCGTGGTAGGCGAGGGCGCGGCCGACCTCGGCCTTGATGCCGATCTCGGCGATCTTGTGGCGCAGCGCCTGGAACTTGCCGATCGGTCGCCCGAACGCCTCGCGCTCGTTCGAGTACTCGATCGCGGCCTCGAGCAGGCGGCGCATCCCGCCGACGGCGCCGAGCGCCATCAGGAGCCGCTCCCACTGGAAGTTGGCCATGATCATCTGGAAGCCGGCGTTCTCCCGCCCCAACAGGTTCTCGTCGGGGACCTCGACATCGGTGAAGGCGAGCTCGCCCGTGTCGGAGGAGTGCCAGCCCATCTTCTCCAGCTTCTTCACCACCTCGTAGCCGGGCATGTCACGCTCGAGTACGAGGAACGAGATTCCGTGGTGTCCACCCGACTCGGTGGTCTTGCAGGCGCAGACGAGGAAGTCGGCGCGGACGCCGTTGGTGATGAACGTCTTCGAGCCGTTGACGACGTAGCCGCCCTCGACCTTGCGGGCGAAGGTGCGGATGGCCGCCACGTCGGAGCCGGCGCCCGGCTCGGTGATCCCGAGGGCGCCGATCTTCTCGCCGGCGATCGCGGGGCGGAGGAAGCGCTCGTGCTGCTCGGGGTTGCCGAACTTGTAGATCGGCGGCGTCGCGATCCCGGTGTGGGCGCCGAGGCCTGCGCCGACCCCGCCGGACGCACCGCCGGCGGCGAGCTCCTCCGCCCAGACGGCGTCGTGGACGTAGTCGCCGCCCTGGCCGCCGAGCTCGACCGGGTACTTGAGCCCGAGGAAGCCGAGCTCCGCGGCGCGGTTGTAGAGCTCGCGCGGGAACTCGCGCGCCTCCTCCCACTCGTCGACGTTGGGAACGATCTCGCTCGTCACCCAGCGGTTGATCGTCTCGCGGAGCTGCTCGTGCTCCTCGGTGAACGGGGGTAGGAGCGCCCGGGCGCCTGAGTCCTTGATCACGGGCATGAAGTGGATTCTCTTATACGGAGGGGTAGGTTCGCGTCGACCGTTTAAACAGCTGACCCGGCCGCCCCCGGACGCGAAGCGGAGGAGGCGGGCGGAACGTTGGAGGTTCAATTGCTCAAGGGTTTCAAGGACTTCATCACCGGCGGCGACCTGATCCAGACCGCGGTCGGCCTGGTGATGGCGCTGGCGACGTTCGCGCTCGTCCAGGCGCTGATCACGGACATCATCACGCCGATCATCGGCGCCGTCCTCGGCGAGCCGAGCTTCGAGGACCTGACCTTCTCGATCAACGGCAGCGAGTTCCTCTACGGCTCGTTCATCAACGCCGTGATCACGTTCGTCTCGGTCGGAGCGGCCGTCTACTTCTTCATCGTCAAGCCGTACCAGACCTACCAGGAGCACCGCGGGATCTCGCCCGAGCACCAGGACTGCCCGCACTGCCTGTCGAGCATCCCCGTCGGCGCCGGTCGTTGCGCCCACTGCACGCAACCGGTGTCGATCTAGGGGCCCGCCGTTCGTCTACAAGGAGAATGCGGCCATTGGGTGCCGCGCGAAGGCAAGGAGAACCGATGCGTTACATGCTGGTCCTGATCGGCGATGAGCACACGAACAAGGCCGCGGCCGAGCTCTCGCCGGAAGAAATGCAGGCGATGATCGAGCCGTGGAGCGCTTTTGGCGCCGAGATCGTCGAGGCGGGCGTCTACGTCGCGGGCGAGGCGCTGCAGCCGAGCCCCACGGCGACGACGCTCGAGCACGCTCCCGGCGGTGAGCGGATCGTCAGCGACGGCCCGTTCGCCGAGACCAAGGAGCAGATCGGCGGCTTCTACCTGCTCGAGTGCAGCGACCTGGACGAGGCGCTGGCGTGGGCGAAGAAGGTCCCGGTGCGCGAGGGCAACTCAGTCGAGGTGCGTCCGGTCATGGACTACACGCAGTTCGGCGACGAGTCTCCGGCCCAGGCGGCCGCTGCGTCGTAGCCCGGGAGGCACGGATGAAGTACATGCTGACGCTGATCGGCCCGGAGGACGACTGGCAGAGCCAGTCGCCCGAAGCGGTGGAGAAGACGATGACCGCGTGGACCGCGTTCGAGACCGCGCTTCAAGCGGCGAACGCCATGGTCGCGGGGGAGGCGCTGGAGCCGAGCTCGACCGCGACAACGGTGCGGCTGAGCGCCGATGGTGAGCGACTCACCACGGATGGCCCGTTCGCCGAGACCAAGGAGCAGATCGGCGGCTTCTACGTGCTCGAGTGCGCGGACCTCGAGGAGGCGCTGGCCTGGGCCCGCAAGGTCCCGTTGGGTGAGGGCGCGATCGAGGTCCGCGCAGTCGTCGACCTCAGCGCATTCGAGGCGTCATAGCCGGTGCCCGACCCGCCCGCCCCTCCGGCTGACCCGGCCGCCCCCGGAGGCGAAGCCGAGGAGGCGGGCGGAACGTTTGGATCTGTGTTCCGGCGCGAGTCGGGGCGGGCGGTCGCCACGCTCATCCGCATCACCGGCGACTTCGACGTCGCCGAGGAGGCGGTCCAGGAGGCGTTCATCGCCGCGATCGAGCGCTGGCCCGCCGACGGCGTTCCCGACAACCCGGGCGGCTGGATCATCCGCGTCGCCCGCAACAAGGCGCTCGACCGACTGCGCCGCGAGGCAAATCTGCGGGTAAAGACAGACGCGCTGCAAACGCTCGAGCGCCTCCAGCGTGGTCTGCCGGCTGACCCGGCCGCACCCGGGGGCGAAGCCGACGCGGCTGGTGGAACGCCTGCATTCGGGTCGTTCCCCGACGACCGCCTCCGCCTGATCTTCACCTGTTGCCATCCGGCCCTTGCGCCCGAGGCGCGGGTGGCGCTGACGCTCAAGACCCTCGGCGGGCTGACCACGGCGGAGGTCGCCCGCGCCTTCGTCGTCGCCGAATCGGCGATGGCGCAGCGGCTCGTGCGGGCGAAGCGGAAGATCCGCGACGCCGGCATCGCCTACGAGGTGCCGGAGGCCGACCGGCTTCCGGAGCGGCTCGGCGCGGTCCTCGCGACGCTCTATCTGATCTTCAACGAGGGCTACCTCGCGACGGCCGACGACGGCCTCATCCGCCGCGATCTCTGCAACGAGGCGATCCGACTCGCTCGAGTGACCCACGGCCTCCTCCCGGATGAGCCCGAGGTAGCCGGCCTGCTCGCGCTGATGCTGATCCAGGACTCGCGGCGGGACGCGCGCGTCGATCCCGAGGGCGACCTGGTTCTGCTCTCCGACCAAGACCGCTCGCTTTGGGATCGCGGGCAGATCGCCGAGGGCCGCGCTTTGGTCTCCGACCTCGCCGGGGAGCCGATCACGCCAGGGCCCTACCTGATCCAGGCGGCGATCGCCGCCGAGCACGCGGCCGCGTCGAGCGCTGAAGCGACCGATTGGGCGCGGATCGCGCTCTTCTACGACTTCCTCCGCGCGGTCCAGCCATCGCCGGTGGTCGAGCTCAACCGCGCGGTCGCGGTGGCGATGGCCGAGGGGCCCGAGCGCGGGCTGGAGCTGATCGACGCGATCGACGGTCTCGACTCCTACCTCCACCTGCACACCGCGCGCGCCGACCTGCTCGGCCGCCTCGGCCGTGGGCGCGAGGCCGCGGAGGCCTATGGCCGGGCGCACGAGCTCGCCGGCAATCCGGTTGAGCGGGCCTTCATCGAGCGCCGGCGCGCGGAGCTCGGCGCTCAGTAGCCGCCGCTCGAGGAGCTCTCGATCGATGAACCGCCCTCGCCCCGCCGGCGCGAGGAGGCGTCGACGGTGCCGTCGACGGGCTTTTGCAGCAGTCCGGCCTCGATCCGACGAGCTCGGCCGACTTCTCCGGCGGGGCGACGGTTCAGGAAGGCCGAGGGCAGAGCCGTGCGTAGATCACGCACGGCTCCGCGCTCGTGTGGCCTCCGGGCTTAGGGCGTCACCTTCGAGAGGTTGACGCGCCCGAACCCGTACTCGGGATCGCGGCCGGGGGCGCCCTTGTCGTCCACGGCGGCGTCGAGCTCGGCGCGCCAGGCAGTCGGGCCTCCGCTCGCGTTGCTGTCGGCGATCAGCGCCGCGACGCCGGCCACGTGCGGGGTCGCCATCGAGGTGCCCGAGATCGTGTTGTACGCGCCGTCGTTCCAGGTCGAGGTCACGTTCACGCCCGGCGCCGCGATCTCGACGTCGGAGTTGAACTGCGAGAACGAGGCCCGCTGGTCGTTGGCGTCCGTGGCCGCGACCGAGACCACCTCGGGGTAGGCCGCCGGGTAGCTCAGCGACGAGTTGCCGCTGTTACCGGCGGCGGCGATCACCAGCGCGCCGCCATTGGTCGCGCGCTGGACGGCGGACTGCAGCGCTGCCGAGCCCGAGCTACCGCCAAGCGACATCGAGATCACGTCGACGCCGCGCGCGGCGACCCAGTCGATGCAGTTGGCGATCATCACCAGCGTGCCGGAGCCGCTCGCGTTGAGCGCCTTGCACACGGCGAGCGGCGAGTTGAAGGCGACGCCGGCGACGCCGGTGCCGTTGTTGGCGGTGGCGGCTACGGTGCCGGCCACGTGCGTGCCGTGCCCGTGGTCGTCGTCGCACTTGCCGTTCACGATCGTCGGATCGGACCCGACGATGACGATCACGAGGCTGGTACCGAAGTTGTTGACGCCGCCGCAGTCACTGACCCGGCCCTGGAGGTCGGGATGGCTCTGCATGATCCCGGTGTCGATGATGCCCACCTTGGCGCCGCCGCTGAACGGGAAGGAGCCGAGGCCGAGCGCGTCCCAGCCCTCGGGCGCGTCGATGTCGGCGTCGGCCGTGCCGCCGGTTTGCCCGGTGTTGTTGAGGCCGTAGAGTTCGCCGAAGAGCGGATCGTTCGGCGTCGCGCTGGCCCGGTAGATGAAGTTCGGCTCCGCGTACTCGACCGCTCCCGAGCGCTCCAGTCGCGCGGCGGCTGCGCGGACATTTCCGGCCACTGAAACGACGCGCGCGTCGATTCCGCTGACGCTCGACAGCGTCTCGGTTACGCCCGCGGCGTTGCGGACGCTTGCCTTCTGGCCGGCAGACGCGTCATCGGCGTACTTGACGACGACCTCACCAGGCACGAACTCGCCCTCTGCCGCGGCGCCGGACGGCGCAATCGCGACCGCAAATGCGATGACGCCGAGCGCCATCAGACCGTTCCTCCACATACGCAAACCACCCTCGTTTCTTTTTCCGGGGAACCCGGATCCGCGCTACCCGCCCGGCGAAAAGCCGAAACCTGAGCGACGGTCAGAAACTCAGTACGAGCGCGGCAGCCCGAGCGAGTGCTCGGCGACGTAGTTGAGGATCATCTCCCGCGAGACAGGTGCCGTGCGGCCGAGCCTCGCTCCCCAGTACATGTCCGTGAGGCCGTACTCGAGCGCGAAGCCGTTGCCGCCGTGCGTCTGGATCGCCTGGTCGACGCAGCGGATCGCCGCCTCGGCGGCGGCGTACTTGGCCATGTTCGCCGGCTCACCCGCCGGGGCGCCGGCGTCGTAGAGGGCGGCCGCCTTCTGCGTCATCAGGCGCGCCAGCTCGAGCTCGATCTTCGCCTGCGCGAGCGGGTGCGAGATCCCCTGATGCGCGCCGATCGGCGTCTTCCAGACGACGCGCTCGTTCGCGTAGGCGGAGGCGAGGTCGAGCGCTCGGCGCCCGACGCCGTTGGAGACCGCGGCACCCATGATCCGCTCCGGATTGAGGCCGTCGAAGGCGGCTTTCAGCCCCGCCGTCTCGGACTCGCCGATGACGCGGTCAGCGGGAACCTCGACGTTGTCGAAGAACAGCTGCCACTGCTTGTCGGAGGCCTTCACGGCGACGGGGATGAACTGCTTCTCGAGCCCGGCCGAGTCGGTGTCGATGATCATCAGGAGCGGCAGGCCAAGCGTCCCGTCGGCCTCCTTCTTGCGGGCGATGACGAGGATCCCGTGGGCGTCCTCGACCCCTGAGATATAGGTCTTCTGGCCGTTGAGGCGGTAGACGTCTCCGTCGCGGGTCGCCGTGGTGGCGAGGTTGTGGGAGTTGGTGCCGGCGTCCGGCTCGGTGATCGCGAACGCGATCCGGGTCGTCCCGGCGGCGATCCCGGGCAGCCAGCGCTCGCGCTGCGCCTCGGTGCCGTGCTTGGTGACGATCGAGCCGACGATCGCCGGTGAGACGACGATCAGGAGCAGCGAGCACCCCGCGTAGGAGATCTCCTCGCCGACGGCCTGCAGTGCATGCATGCCGAGGCCACCGCCGCCGTAGGACTCGGGCAGGTTGACGCCGAGGTAGCCCTTCTCCGCGAGTGCGTCCCAGAGCTCGCGTGGCGGCTCGTCGGCCTCGACGATCCGCCGGTGGTAATCGGGGCCGCCGAGGCTGCCGCAGATTCCCGCCACCGCCGCCCGGATCCCCTGCTCCTCGTCGGTGGGGACGACGGGCAGGTTGACGGTGTCTTCGGTCACTGTGCTCACAGTCCGTAGCTCCTTCCGATCACGTCCAACATGATCTCGTCCGTGCCCGCCCCGATCCGGTTCAGGCGCTGGTCGCGGTAGGCGCGCTCGATCTCGTATTCCTTCATGTAGCCGTAGCCGCCGAGGATCTGAACGCACTCGTCGGCGACCTCGTGGCAGACGCGAGAGGCGAAGAGCTTCGCCATCGTGATCTCGCGCACGGGGTACTCACCGTTCGCGAAGCGCCAGGCGGTCGCGTGGGTCATCTGTTTCGCCGCCTCGATGTTCGTCGCCATGTCGGCGAACTTGTGGCGGATCACCTGAAAGCGGCCGATCGGGCGGCCGAAGGCCTCGCGGTCGTTGGCGTACTCGAGCGTGCGCTCGAACATCCGCTCGGCGCCGGCGTAGCAGCCCGCGGCGGCCACGAGGCGCTCGCCCTGGAGCTCCCAGCTGATGTGGTAGAAGCCGTTGCCCTCCTGGCCGAGCACCGCGTCGGCGGGGACGCGCAGATCCTCGAACGCGAGCTCCGCCGTGTCGGACGCGTGCATGCCCATCTTCTCGAGCGTCCGGGAGACCGTGAACCCGGGAACCGTGCTCCCGTCGTCGTCGCGCAGGTCGATCAGGAAGAGCGTGATCCCCCCGTGGCCGCCATCGGGGTCCGTCTTCGTGACGAGGACGCAGAAGTCGGCGCGGGCGCCGTTGGTGATGAAGATCTTCGAGCCGTTGATGACGTACTCGTCGCCGTCGCGGATCGCCGTGGTGCGGATGCCGGCGACGTCGGAGCCCGCGCCCGGCTCGGTGATCCCGAGGCAGCCGATCCGCTCGCCCTTGATCCCGGGGACGAGGAAGCGCTGCTTCTGCTCCTCCGTTCCGAGCAGGTGGACCGGGGGCAGGACCATGTCCGTCTGGACGGCGAATCCCATGCCGGTGCCGCCGGAACCGGCGTGGCTCATGCACTCGGCGCGGATCAGCGAGTAGTAGTAGTCGCCGCCCTGGCCGCCGTACTCCTCCGGGAAGCAGAGGCCGAGGTATCCGAGCTCGCCGGCGCGCCGCAGCGCTTCGTCGGGCCAGAGCGTCTCCTCCCACTCGTTGCGGTGCGGGAAGAGCTCCTTCTTGACCCAGGCCGTCATCGACTCGCGCAGGTCGAGGTGCTCGTCGGTGAAGATCAGGTGCTGGCGCGAGGCGTCGTGCTGCGGCTTGATTACGGCATCGGCTGTGGCCACGGGCGGGGTCTCCTTCGTTTCCGTGCCTAGAAAGTAGAAAGTGTAGAGTAGTACTTCGCACTCATGGACGCTTACGAGAAGATCACCTACGAGGTCGCGGAGCGAGTCGCGACGATCACGCTCGACGACCCCGAGACGCGCAATGCCCTCTCGGACGAGCTCCTGCTCGAGCTCGTCGACGGACTGCGGGCGGCAAAGGCGGACGAGAACGTGAGCGTCGTCGTGCTCGCCTCCTCGCACGAGAAAGTCTTCTCCTCGGGCGGCAACCTCGGTGGCTTCGCCGCCGACGCGCCGGTCGCGCTCAAGCATTTCGCCACGAACCACTTCGTCGACGTCTTCCGCGAGCTTGGCGAGCTCGGCAAGCCCTCGATCGTCGCCGCCAACGGCCACGTGCTCGCCGGCTCGCTCGGGATCGCTCTCGCCTGTGACCTGATCGTCGCCAAGGACACCGCCGGCTTCGGCACTCCCGAGATCAACGTCGGCCTCTTCCCGTTCATGATCATGGCGCTGATCTACCGCAACGTTCCGCGCAAGAAGACGAGCGAGATGCTCTTGCTCGGCGAGCGGCTGACGGCGGAGGAGGCGCGCGATGCGGGGATCGTGAACAAGGTGGTCCCGGCCGAGGAGTTCGACGCCGCGGTCGCCGACTGGGCGCAGAAGCTGGCCGGCAAGTCGCCGCTGGTGATGCGGCTCGGCAAGGACGCGATGTGGCGCCAGATGGACATGCCGCTGATGGATGCTCTCGACTTCCTGCGCTCGCAGCTGACGATCGAGCTCGCGACCGAGGATGCGATCGAGGGCGTCACCGCCTTCTTCGAGAAACGCGAACCCGAGTGGAAGGGACGATGAGCGAAGCGGACAAGGTCGCCGAGGCGGCCAAAGAGGCGGAGGCGCCGGAGGCGCCGCCCGAAACGGACGCGGGCGAAGAGACAGGGCTGAAGAAGCTCGTCACCGACCTGCACGCCCGGCGCGAGCGGGCGAAGCTCGGCGGTGGCGAGGAGAAGATCGCCAAGCAACATGCCGCCGGCAAGCTGACCGCGCGCGAGCGGATCGATCTGCTCGTCGACCCGGGCACCTTCGTCGAGATGGGCATCCACGCCGGGCCGCACTTCTCGCAGCGCTCGATGGACGGCAAGGAGGCACCGGCGGACGGGGTGATCACCGGTTGGGGCGACGTCGACGGCCGCCCGGTCGCGATCGCCGCCTACGACTTCACCGTGATGGCGGGCTCCATGGGAATGACCGGCGAGATCAAGGCCGGCAGGCTGCGAGAGCTGGCCCTGCAGAAGCGGATCCCGCTCGTCTGGCTGCTCGACTCCGCCGGCGCCCGGATCCAGGAGGCAACCGGGAGCCTGTTCGCCGGCTCGGGCCACCTGTTTCGCGAGGAGGTGACGATGTCGGGGGTCGTACCGCTCGTCGCCGGGATGCTCGGGCCGTGCGCGGCCGGCACGGCCTACATCCCCGGCCTCTCGGACTTCGTCCCGATGGTCGTCGGGCAGGGGGCGATGGCCCTCGCCGGCCCGCATCTGACGAAGGCGGTCACCGGCGAGGAGATCTCGATGGAGGACCTCGGCGGCGCCAAGGTCCACTGCCGCAAGTCCGGCGTCGGCGACCTGGAGTGCAAGGACGACGCCGAGTGCATCGAGGCGATCAAGACCTATCTCTCGTTCTTCCCGTCCAACTGCGAGCAGAAGCCGCCGATCCGCGAGACCGAGGATCCGGAGGACCGGATGTCGGAGAAGCTGCTCGACATCGTCCCCGAGTCCTCGCGCCACCCCTACGACATGTACGAGGTGATCCGCGAGATCGTCGACGACGGCGAGATCTTCGACATCAAGCCGCGGTTCGCGAAGACGATCATCACCTGCCTCGCCCGCTTCGGCGGAATGCCGGTCGGCATCGTCGCCAATCAGCCGAAGCAGCTCGCCGGCATCCTCGAGAACGACTCAGCCGACAAGGCGGCGAGGTTCGTCAATCTCTGCGACGCGTTCGAGATCCCGCTCGTCTTCCTTCAGGACGTCCCCGGCTTCATGGTCGGCTCGAAGGTCGAGCACGCCGGGATCATCCGCCACGGGGCCAAGATGCTCTACGCGATCTCGCGGGCGACGGTGCCGAAGATCACGGTCGTGATCCGCAAGGCCTACGGGGCCGGCTACTACGTGATGAACGGCAAGGCGTATGAGCCCGACCTGATCGTCGCCTGGCCGAGTGCGGAGATCTCGGTCATGGGGGCGGAGGGTGCGGTCAACATCATCGGCCGCTCCGCGATCGAGGCCTCCGACGATCCGGAGGCGACGCGGGAGGCGATGCTGGAGGCCGTCCGCGAGCAGATCGACGTCTACCTGGCTGCCAAGAACGCTCTCATCGACGACGTGATCGATCCCCGCGAGACCCGTCCGACGATCATCCGCGGGCTGCGGATGTCGAAGGACAAGCGCGTCGAACGACCGTGGCGAAAGCATGGCGTGATGCCCGTATGAGGAGGAGCCGATGAGCAAGTTCGAAGACCCGGTGATCATCAGCTGCTCGATCAGCGGCGCGATCGCAAACCGCGAGCAGTGCCCGGCGATCCCCTACACGCCCGCCGAGTACGCCGCCGAGGCGCGCCGGGCCGTGGACGAGGGCGCCTCGCAGATCCACATCCACGCGCGAACGCCCGACGGCGTGCCGAGTTATGAGATCGAGGACTTCAAGGCGATCACCGACGCGATCCTCGCCGAGGTCGACGACGTGATCGTCAACTACTCCACCGGGGCGATCGGCGTGCCGATGGAGAAGCGGATCGCCTACCTGCGCGAGCTCCGGCCCGACGTCGCGGCTCTGAACATGAGCTCGATGAACTACGCGAAGTACTCGCGCCGGCGCAAGGACTTCGTCTTCAAGACGGTGTTCGAGAACTCCTTCGACACGATCATCGAGTTCGTCACGGTCATGAACGAGCTCGGGATCCAGCCCGAGCACGAGTGCTTCGACGCCGGCCACGTCGCCAACCTCGATCCGCTGCTCGACATGGGCCTGCTGACGCCGCCCCTCCAGATCTCGCTCGTGATGGGCGTGACCGGCGGCATCAGGCCGACGCCGCGCAACGTCACCTTCATGTCCGACCAGATCCCGGGCGGCGGCGAGGGTGACAACAACTGGCAGGTGATCGGCGTCTCGCGCGACCAGTGGAAGCTGCTCGCCGCCTCACTCAACCTCGGCGGCAACGTGCGCGCCGGGCTCGAGGACAACCTCTACCTGCCGGACGGAGAGATGGCGAAGTCGAACGGCGAGCTGATCGCGAAGGCACGGCAGATGGCCGAAGACATCGGAAGACGCCCGGCAACGGTGGCGGAGGCGAGGGAGATGCTTGGCCTCAAGAGGCGGGTGCCTGCATGAACCCCGACAGCCCCGGACGCGAAGCGGAGGAGCTGTCGGGCATTGGTTCCCTGCCCCTCTCCGACGTCCGCGTCCTCGACCTCAGCCGCCTCCTCCCCGGAGGTTTCTGCTCCCAGCTCCTCGCCGACTTCGGCGCCGACGTCGTCAAGGTCGAGGACACCGGCATGGGCGACTACGTGCGCTGGGCGCCGCCCTACTACGGCGAGGCGGAGCACCAGGCGCTCGGGACCCGCTCGGCGCTCTACCTCTCGCTCAACCGCAACAAGCGCTCGGTCCGGCTCGACCTCAAGTCCGATGGCGGCCGCGACGCGCTGCTGCGGATGGTGAGCGACTTCGACATCGTGCTCGAGAGCTTCCGCCCCGGCGTCCTCGACCGGCTCGGCGTCGGCTACGAGCGGATGAAGGAGGAGAACCCGGCGCTCGTCTACTGCGCGATCACCGGCTACGGGCAGACGGGCCCCAACACGCAGCGGGCCGGTCACGACATGAACTACCTCGGCCTGATCGGTCTCCTTGGACTCACCGGGGAGGCCGACCGTCGCCCGATCCAGTCGGCGGGCCAGATCGCCGATCTCGGCGGCGGCGCCCTCATGGGCGCCTTCGGGATCATGGCCGCGCTGCACGAGGCGCGGCGCTCGGGCGAGGGCCAGTTCGTCGACGTCTCGATGGCCGACGGCGCCCTCTCCTGGCTGACGATGGTCGCCGGTGCCTACCTCTGCGACGGCGAGGTTCCGAAGCGCGGCGATGGCCAGCTCACCGGCAAGTTCGTTTGCTACCTGCCCTACGAGGCCGCCGACGGCCACGTGACGATGGGTGCGCTCGAGCCGCAGTTCTGGGCCCGCTTCTGCGCCGGCGTCGGGCGTCCGGACTTCGTCGAGAAGCAGTTCGAGGAGGCGGGCTCGGAGGCCTGGGCGGAGATCGCCGAGGTCTTCCGCTCGAAGACCCGCGCCGAATGGCAGGCCTTCAACGACGAGCACGACGCGATGCTCGAGCCCGTGCTGGACGTCGACGAGGCGCTCGATTCCGAACTCGTCTCAGAGCGCGAGATGGTGGTCGAGTGGGAGCAGCCCGAGCTCGGCACGGTCCGTCAGCTCGGCGTCCCCGTGAAGCTCTCGCGCACGCCGGGGACCGTGCACGCGCCGGCGCCCGCGCTCGGCGAGCACACGCGCGAGGTCCTCGAGGCCGCGGGCCTCTCGGCCGAGGAGATCGAGGCGCTCTTCGATTCCGGCGCGGCGGCCGGCGCCGCGACCGATTCCGCCGGCCACTCGTTCATGGGCTGATGGAGACGCGCCCCACAGCTGACCCGGCGGCCCCCGGAGGCGAAGCCGACGGGGCGGGCGGAACGCTGTTGAAGATCTCGGAGCTCGCCGATCGCGCCGACGTGCCGGTCGCGACGGTCCGCCACTACCTGCGCGAGGGGCTCCTGCCGGAGCCTGTCAAGACGTCGCGGAACATGGCCTACTACCCGCCCGAGTTCGCCGAGCGCATCCGCCTGATCAAGCAGCTCCAGGAGGAGCGGTTCATGCCGTTGCGGGTGATCCGCGACCTGCTCGATTCCGCCGGCGGTGACATCGACCGGGTTCGCGAGCTCGCGGACACAGGCGATGCGCTCGTCGCCACCGCCTTTGCTCCGGAGTCGGAGCGCACCGCCGAGGCTGACCTGGTCGAGCGCTTCGGGCTACCCGCTCGCGCGCTCGAGCGGCTCGCCGAGGTCGGCGTCTTGAGCCCGAATGGCGACGGCTACGGCCCGACCGACGTCCGCATCCTCGAGGCGATCGCTCGCTTCCGCGACGCCGGCTGGAACGAGACCACGGGCTTCGGCGCGCGGGACGTCGCTCGCCTGATGGAGGGGCTCGAGCCCGTCATCGCCGATGAGCTCAACCTGCTGGTCGAGCGGTTCTCGGCGCTCGATCCCGGGCGGGCCCGCGAGCTGGTCGAGGGTGGTGCCGCTCCGTTTCCCGCGCTGATCGGCGCCCTGCACGCGAAGCTCCTGCGCGACGCGCTCAAACCGGCGGAGTAGCTACCGCGGCGTCGGCGCCGACTTCGCCGCGAGCTCGTTCAAGAAGCCGATCAGCTGCTGGACGGAGCCCGGCGCGTCGAGCAGGTTGACGTCGTCGAGCTGGGCGCTCGCGCCGCCCGACGTAACCGTGTAGATGAAGCAATCGGCGCAGCCGGTCTGCGCGGGCTCGAGCTCGTTGAGCGCGGCCGCCTCGAGCAGCCCCTTGAGCTCTTCGAGCCCGGCCTCGGTGAGCTCGATCGGCCGATCCCGCGGCTCCGGCTCACCGACGCCGTAGGTGCCGGTCCCGTCCGCCTGGATCTCGAGTCGCTCATCGATCCCGGCGACTCCTCCGGTGCGCGAGTACTCGACCAGCGCTCCGCCGGTGGTCGTGGTCGGCGTCTCGGGCTCCTCCGAGGAGCCCTCGCCGCAGGCCGCCAGGAGCGTGAGCGCCGTCAGGGCAAGCGCTGCGAATGTGCGTTGCGGACGCCTCATCCCCGCACTACGTTGCGGCGGCACTTTCAGCACGGAGCTCCGCGAGGCCCTCCTCGCGGCCCTTGACCGGCGCGTATCCGAGTTCGGAGCGAGCCTTCGCGATCTCGATGGTGCACTCCTGCGAGGAAATCCAGAATGCGAATCGCGACAGCGGCGGCTCGCCCCCGAGCGGCAAGATCCGCCAGATTGCCTCCGAGGTGCCGGCGAGGGGGCCGGCGAACCAGCCCGGGAGCGAGCGGGTCGGCGGCTCGACGCCCTGCGTTGCCAGCATCGCCTCGACGAACTCGCGGAAGACCACCGGCTCGCCGTCGGTGACGAAGTACGCCTCCCCGGCACGCCCCTTCTCCGCCGCGAGCAGCAGTCCCTCGACGACGTTGTCGACGTGGGTGATGTCGGTGAGGTGACGACCCCCGCCGACCCAGGCGAACCTCCCGGAGTCGACCATGCCGACGATCCCGGGCAGCAGGGTCGTGTCGCCCCGGCCCCAGACGAACCGCGGCCGCAGCACGACCGCATCGAAGCCTTCGCCGCTCGCCTCGCTCACGCGTTGCTCGGCCTCGGCCTTGGTGGCGGAATAGAGCACCGTCGAGTCCGGGCGAAGCGGTGTCTTCTCGTCGACGTGGACGAGCGGCTCGCCGGCCATCAACGCCGCCTCGGTGCCGCAGTGGACGAAGCGGGAGACGCCGGCCTCGCGGCAGGCGGCGAGGGCGTTCTCGGTTCCGGTGACGTTGTCGCGGACGAAGTCCTCGCGCTTTCCCCAGGCGCCCAGGTGGGCCGCGAGATGGAACGCCGTCGTACAGCCCTCGGCGCCGGCGGTCATCGCGGCGGGGTCGGAGAGGTCCCCGGCAACCGGCTCGGCGCCGAGCGCGGAGACGGTGGCGGCCGAACGCTCGGAGCGGGCGAGCGCGCGGACGCGGCTGCCACCCGCGACGAGGCGCTCGATCAGGCGGCGGCCGATGAAGCCGGAGCCGCCGGTGACGAAGGCGCTGTCGGGGACGACGCTCACGCGGTCCAGCCTAACCACGGACGGGGAAAGCAGACGGGCCCCGAGTAAATCGGGGCCCGTCGCACCACTCAGAGAGGGACAAGGCGTGGTTACCGTCCAACCTCAACCACACGGCCCGGAAAGGGGGGAGTTCCCGGAACGCCCTGGTCCCGCTGGGCGAGTTACCCCACGCGCTGAAATCCCAAACATCCTGCAACCGGGTTCGCAAAAGCGAAAGAACTCGCAATTTGCGACCTACTTTCCATCCCTGACGTTCGTCCACCCGCGTTTAGCGCCGCCGTGAACGGAGACCGGGTTGTCTGGAGGTGGTTCCAATGGAAGCGACGGCGACCCTGTCGAAGCTGGACGGATCCCGCAACCGCACGCGCACCCGCACCCCGGTAACCGAGGTCGAGCGGCGGAACGAATCGGACCTCTTGCGCCGCTATGCCACGACCCGATCGCCCGCCGATCGCGAGGCGATCGTCGAGCGTTTCATGGGCCTGGCGCGTTCGCTGGCGACCCGCTACGCAGGCCGAGGCGAGCCGTTCGAAGACCTGGTGCAGGTCGCGAACCTGGCGCTGGTGAAGGCGGTCGACGGCTTCGACCCCGAGCGCGGACGCCCGTTCACCGCGTACGCGGTGCCCACGATCGTCGGCGAGCTGCGCCGGCACTTCCGCGACCGTGTGCCGCGGATCCACATGCCACGCAGCCTGCAGGAGTCGATTCTCTCGGTCGACCGGACGGTCGCGAAGCTCACTGCCCTGCGTGGGCGCTCACCGACGGTGAAGGAGGTCGCGGCCGAGCTCGGACTCGAGGACGACGAGGTGCTCGAGGCGCTCGAGGCATCGAACGCGCGCCGCCTCGGCTCGCTCGACGCGCCGGTCGCCCGTGCCGACGAGGAGTCGCTGCCGACGATCGAGACCGTCGGCGAGCGGGATGCCGGCTATGACCGGGTCGACGCGAACATCTCCGCCGGGGACGCGGACCTGGACGAGCGCGAGGAGCTGGTGCTCCGGCTGCGCTTCGGCGCTCAGATGACGCAGACGGAAATCGGCGAGCGGCTCGGCGTCTCGCAGATGCAGATCTCGCGTATCTCGCGCAAGGCGCTGCACAAGTTGCTGACCGCTGTCGAGGACGACGAGGCCGGGACCAGCGCCGCCTAGACGAGCGCTGCGATGGCCTCGTCCGGGCTGTAGAAGAGGCCGATGGCCCGATCGACCCCGGTCAGCTCGAGCAGCCTGCGAACGTCCGCGTCCGGGCAGCAGACGGCGAAGCCGCGCTCGGCGTCGGTGAGCTGGCGCTTGGCCTCGACCAGGAGGCTGAGTCCGGTGGAGTCGATGAAGTTGCAGTCGGAGAGGTCGACCAGAACCGGCAGCCCGGCTCCGTTGACCGCATTGCCGAGCACCTCACGGAGCTCCGGCGCGGTTCCCTGATCGAGCTCGCCGGCGACGCGGACGGTGTGCAGCGTCGGTGCCGAGACCGCCTCGACCTGGAAGGGAACGTTCATTTCTGATCCTGGAGGAGCGGCGCCATCAGTGCAAGCGGGAGCATAGCGGCGCTTCGCGGTAGATTGGATCGGCCACGGACGACCCCCGGGGGGGCGGAAAGGCAGCCTCGAGAGGAGATGACTGCAGCGAGCGCAAGAGGTTCGGCGACGACCTCTAGGCTCGGCTCTGGCCTGCTCGGACTCGCCGCCAGCGCCGGCACGCTTGGGGTTCTCGTCCTCATCGACGCCGCGCTCGGGGAGGAGTCCGCGGCGATCGTCGGCAGCTACGTGATCACGCCGTTCATCGCCGCCTTCATCGCCGGTCCGTGGGTGGCGGCCCTCGCCGGACTGCTCGCGGTCTGTGCGGCGGCGCTCAGTCCGGTTTGGAACATGAACGCACCCGAGGACGCGGACTATGTGGCCCGGCTCGTGGTCATCATCATCGGCTCGGGCTTTGCCGTGGCGAGCGCGTGGATCCGCGAACGCGGTCGGAGCCGCTCGGACCGGCTCGGGCTTTTGAACGAGGTCGGCAGCGTCGCCGACGGCTCGCTTCCGCTGGGCGAGACCCTCGACCGGGTGGTGGGCGTCGTCGTCCCAGCCGTGGGCGACCTCTGCATGATCGACGCGGTCAACGACGGGCGGGTGACCCGCCTCGCGGTTCGTGCGCGCGGGCGGGAGGACGCGCTGGCGGTCGAAGAACGGATCCGGTCGCGCTCCCCGAGCCTTCCGGCGTGGATCGTGCGCGGCGATCGGCCCTGGCGGCAGATCCCGCGCTGGATGCCCAGGATGAACAACGAGGACCTGCGGCGGATGGCGCACTCGCCCGAGGACCTGGAGTTCCTGCGCTCGCTCGACATCAGCTCGACGATCACCGTGCCGGTGATGGCCCGCGACCGCAACCTCGGCGCCCTGACGTTGGTGGCCGCCTGGTCGGGACGCCGATACGACGCGGACGACCTCCGCTTCGCCCGCATCCTCGCCAGCCGCGTCGGCCTCGCGCTCGACAACGCGGGCCTCTTCTCCGACCTCGAGAGCGTCGAGCGCCGGATGGACTCGGTGATGTCGATTCTCGATGAGGCGGTCGTGATCCACGGAACCGACGGCGAGCTCGTCTTCGCCAACCCGGCGGCCGCTCGGACTCTCGGGTTCGAGACCTCCGAGCAGGCGGTTTCGACTCCGACCGACCAGATCGGGGCCCGCTACTCGGTCCGAGACGAAAGCGGCCGGGAGCTCGGAGCGGAGGCGCTCTCCGGCCGGCAGGCGCACGAAGGCGGCATGACGAGCCCGCGGACGCTGCGGGTCGTCGACCGGGATACCGGCCGCGAGCGCTGGACGCGGACGAAGTCGCGGGCGATCGAAGGCGCGCATGGAGAGGTCCTCTACTCGGTCACCGCGATCGAGGACGTCACCGACGTGAAGCGGGCGGAGTTCGCACAACGGCTGCTCGCGCGCGCCGGCGAGCTGACGGCCCATGCCGACGACCTCGGGCGCATGCTCCAGGAGGTCCCCCAGATGCTGGCCCCCGAGTTCGCGGACTGGTGCGCGGTCAGCATGCCTCGCGACGACGGGACGATCGAAGTCGTATCGCTCGCCCACCAGGATGCCGAGCGCACGGAGGAGGGCAGGCGGCTGACACGGCGATATCCCTCGCGCGTGGGCGACGGGAGCCCGTCGGCCGAGGTGCTCGAGACCGGGCGCGGGCGCCTTGTCGACCCCCGCGAGATCGACGCGATGCGCGCGGGTTCCGGGGGGGAAGCCCGAGCGCGCATGCTCGAGGACTTCGGCATCGGCTCCGCGATCATCGTCCCGATGAGCGCCGGCGCGCGCGTCGTCGGCTTGCTCGCCTTCGTCAACGAGGCGGACTCGCGCGCGTTCGCTTCCGAGGAGCTGGAGCTCGCGGAGGAGATCGGGCGCCGCTGCGGAGTCGCGATCGAGGGTGCGCGGATTGCGGACGAACGCGCCCGGATCGCCGAGGCGCTTCAGCGTGAGCTGCTGCCGCCGAGCCTCCCGGTGATGCCGGGCTGGGAGATGGCGACTATGTACGAGCCCGCCGGCGAGCTCAACGACGTCGGCGGGGACTTCTACGAGGTCTTCCGGGTCGACGGCGGTTGGGCGGTCGTGCTGGGCGACGTTTCCGGGCGTGGGGCCGCGGCGGCATCGTTGACCGCCGAGGCGCGGCACACGATTCGTGCCGCGGGCGCACTCTCCGCCGATCCGCGGGCCGGGCTTCGCATCCTCGATCAGAACCTCCGCGAGCGCGACGACGCGGCGCTCTGCTCGGTCGCGATCCTCGTCCTCCCCGACGATCCGGACCGCGAGGACCTCGTCGTCTATCTCGCCGGCCACCCCCAGCCGCTGGTGATTCGCGAGGACGGCGTCGAGGGCGTCGGCTCGCACGGCCCGATGCTCGGCATCGTCCCCGACGCGCACTGGGACGCCGAGCGGGTCCGGATCGAACGCGGCGAGCAGATCGTCCTCTACACCGACGGGGTGATCGAGGCCCGGGGCCAGAGCGGCGAGCGGTTCGGCACCGATCGCCTTCAGCGCCGGCTCAACGGGTGCCGTACCACCGAGGCGACCGTGGAGCGGGTGCGCGGAGCACTCGCGGCCTTCGGCGCCGACGCCCGGCAGGACGACGCCGCCGTGGTCGCGATCCGCTACGCAGGTCTGCCCGCATCGCTGCCGCCGGCCGCGGATGGCTCACGGACGAGCGTCACGCGCTGATCGAATCGTGGACGCGAGCGGCTACACGGACCGGCGCCCGGTCACCTTCATCGTCCTCGGCGCCGCGATCGCGTGCATCTCGATCCCGCTCGCCGCCGCGGCGGGTGGTCCCTATCTCTCGCTTTCCGAGCTCAGCCCCTGGATCGTCACGTTCGCAGTCGGCCTCTTCATCGCCCTGTTCGCGACCCCGTTCGCCATTCACGGAGCGCTCGGCGACCTGCTCGAGGCCGACGCTCGCTGGGAGCGCGCGCTGCTGTTGTGGGGGGCGGTGAGCCTCGGGGTCCTCGGCCTCGGTCTGCTTCTCGGGCTCCCGGGCGGCTTCGGCGCCGACTCGCTTCTCGGCTCGCTCGGCCTCGTCTGCGTGGTCGAGGCAGTACTCGTGCTGATCACGCTCGTTCTCTGGCTCCTGTCGAACTAAAGCGTTGCGTCTGCCTCCTCGACTTCGCCTCCGGGGCGGCCGGGTCAGCCGTTGCACGAGCACGGCGGCGGGACTGTAGATTGACTGGTCAGTCAACCTCGAAAGTCATGCGCGCTGCAGCCATCCAGCTCAACTCGACCAGCGACTTCGACCGCAACCTGGCGGCCGCGGACCGGCTCGTCCGCGAGGCCGCCGCCGCCGGTGCCGGGTTCGTCGCGCTGCCGGAGAAGTGGAGTGTCCTCGGTGACTCCGAGAACCTCCGCGCCGGCGCCCAGGCGCTTGACGGACCGGCGATCGAGGCGGCCCGAGGCTGGGCACGGGAGCTCGGCGTCCATGTGCTCGCGGGCAGCATCGCGGAGCAGGTCGATGATCAGGAACGGCTTTCGAACACCTCGGTCCTGGTTGCGGCCGGCGGGGAGATCGCCGGCGTCTACCGCAAGATCCACATGTTCGACGTCGAGGTCGGCGGGGTCCGCTACCACGAGTCGGAGAATGAGCTGGCAGGGGACGAGATCGCAGTCGCCTCCGTCGGCGAGCTCGAGGTGGGCCTCAGCGTCTGCTACGACCTCCGCTTCCCCGAGCTCTACCGGATCCTCGCGGTACGGGGGGCGCGCATGCTCACCGTCCCGTCGGCGTTCACCGCCACGACAGGACGCGATCACTGGGAGGTGCTGCTGCGCGCGCGTGCGATCGAGAACCAAGCGTTCGTCATCGCCCCGAACCAGGTCGGTGAAGCGCCGCCGAACTACGACTCGTGGGGCCATTCGATGATCGTCGACCCCTGGGGCCGCGTCGTCGCCGAGGCGCCCGACGGGGAGGGCTTCGTCGTTGCCGACCTCGACTTCACGGAGCAGGAGCGGATCCGCGAATCGCTCCCCTCGCTCGCCAACCGCCAGCCCCATGCCTACGTCTGGCCTTCGGCTGACCCGGCCGCCCCCGGAGGCGAAGCCGAGGAGGCGGGCGGAACGTTGGTGATGTCGTGATGGCCAAGGCTCCGCCGATCGACCGCCGGCGCCAGATTCTCGACGCCGCGATTCGCGTGTTCGCGCGCCAGGGATTCCACTCCTGCCGCGTCTCCGACATCGCCCAGGAGGCGGGCGTCGCCTACGGGCTCGTCTATCACTACTTCGACACCAAGGAAGGGGTGCTGAGCGAGCTCTTCGACGAGCGCTGGTCCTTGCTTTTGCATGCGATCGACGAGGTCGACGAGCGCCCGATCCCGGGGCGCGAGAAGCTCGACGCGGTCGCCGGCTTCATCATCGAGTCCTACCGCCACGACCCCGAGCTGATGAAGGTCATCATCGTCGAGGTCACCCGGGCCGCAAACTCGTTCGGCCGTACCCACCTGCCCCAGATCTCGAAGGCGTACGAGGGGATCGCGAAGATCGTCGCGGACGCCCAGGCCGAGGGCAGCTTTCGCCGCGACATCGATCCGATGCTCGCCTCGATGTGGTTCTACGGCGCGATCGAGCAGCTGCTCTCCGGCTGGGTCTTCGAGCTCATCCCGGAGGGTGAAGGGGACTTCGCCAAGGCTCGCGAGATGGTCGTGGAGACGATCTGTGGTGGGCTGGAGACCGGCTGACCCGGCCGCCCCCGGAGGCGAAGCCGAGGAGGCGGGCGGAACGTTTGTATTGTGGGCAACGTGGACAACGACATTGTCAAGCGACTGGCCTGGACAGGGATCCTCGCTGCCTTCGGCGCGCTCGCCAGCATCGCCGCGAGCCGGGCTGCAGCGGTCGTCTACGTCCGAGTCTTCAACGAGGACCCACCCGAGTGAGCTACCAGCCGCCGGGCCCCGGCCCGGATGAGGACCGCTCGGTAGGCGAGCTCGTCTTCGACGTTTCCGAGCGCGTGTCGACCCTCGTTCGCGAGGAGATCGAGCTCGCGAAGACCGAGGTCACCGAGAAGGTCACGAAGCTGGTCAAGGGCTCGGTCGTCGGGATCGCGGCCGGGATCTTCGCCTTCCTCGGCCTGATCCTCCTCATGCACTCGTTCGCGTGGTTGCTCAACGACCTCTTCTTCGGCGACAACTTCTGGCTCGGGTTCCTGATCGAGGCGGTGCTGTTCTTCGTCACGGCCGGGCTCGCCGGCCTCTTCGCCTACCGCGCCGTCCAGGCGGGCGCGCCGCCCGTTCCGGCGATGGCGATCGAGGAGGGCAAGCGGATCAAGCAGACGCTCGAGTCCGGGACGACCCCCGCGGTCAAGGAGCCGACCTCCACCCGATGAGCCCGGATCCGGAGATCTACAGCGGCGCCGGCGAGCCGGTCGCCCGTCGCACGGCCGGGGCCCCCGGACGAAGCTCGGAGCAGATCCGAGCCGACATCGAGGCCCAGCGTGAGCAGCTCTCGCACTCGGTCGAGATGCTGCGCGGGCGGGTCAACGAGCTCACCGACTGGAAGCGCCAGGTCCGCGAGCACCGTCGCGAGATCGTCATCGGCGCGGCCGTCGTCGGGTTCGCGATCGGCGGCCTGCTGGCGCTCAGACGCCGCTAGGCGCGGGCCTCAGGCCTCGAACACGGAGCTCGGCACGCCGCCGACCCCGAGCAGGCCGGGGCCGATGTGGGCGCCGATCACGGGGCCGATCTCGGAGACGAAGACCGGGTCGCCGCCGTGCACCTGGCGGCACTCGTCGACCAGGCGCCGGGCGGTGTCGGGGTCGTGGATGTGCTGCACGACCCAGCCGTCGGCCCCGTCGCTCGCGCGCTCCCGCGCGAACTCGACCATGCGCTCGAACGCCCGGCGCCTCGTCCGGACGCGCTCGACCGGGGTGATCTCCTCCTCGAGCGTGAGGATCGGCTTGATCTGAAGCGCCGACCCGAGCCAGGCCTGCGCCGAGCCGATCCGGCCGCCCTTTCGCAGGTACTCGAGCGTGTCGATGGCGAACCACATCTTCAGATCGTCGCGGGTGTCCTCGACGACCTCCATCGTCGCCGCCGCGTCGAGGCCGCGGGCCGCGGCCCGGGCTGCGGCGATCACGACGATGCCCTGCCCCCCGCAGGCGGAGCGGCTGTCCCAGACGGTGATGCGCTCACCGCCACGCTCCTCGTCGATCAACTGCTGGCGCGCCTGCCGGGCGGCCTCGCAGGTGCCCGAGATGCCTGACGAGATATGGATCGACACGATCTCGCGGCCCGCCTCGAGGGCCGGCTCGTAGACGGCGCGGAAGTCGCCGATCGACGGCTGCGAGGTCGTCGCGCCCTTCTCGCTCTTCGCCAGCCGCTCGTAGAAGTCGTCGTACGCGGCCCCGGAGATCTCCGTCTCCCGGCGCTCCTCGCCGTCGAGTGTGACGTAGAGGCTGACGATGTCGACGCCGAGCTCGGCGACGATCTCGTCAGGCAGGTAAGCGGTCGAATCCGTGACCACCGCCGTGTTCGTGTCGTCGCCCACCGCTCGCGGTTCTATCAGTTCCCCGCCGCGAGCCCGGTCGAGCCGTGCTCCGAAGCTGTCTACGATCCGCCTCCAGATGACGACCCTGCTCACCGGGGCGAGCGGATTCATCGGGTCGCACGTCGCCTCCGCGCTCGCAGCGCGCGGCGACGAGCTCCGTGTGTTCGCCCGCCGAAGCGCGAATCTCTCCCCGCTCGAGGGAATCTCCTACGAGCGCGCGACCGGCGACATCACCGACCGGCGAGCCGTCCGCCGCGCCCTCGATGGCGTCGACCGCGTCTTCCACGTCGCCGGGCGGACCTCGCTCCGCCCCCGTGACCGGGAGGCCGTCTTCGCGGCGAACGTCCGCGGCGCCCGGACGATGTTCGAGGAGGCGCGCGCGGCGGGGGTCCAGCGGTTCGTCCACACCTCCACCGTCGCCGCCATCGGAGCTGCGAAGCCGGGCGGGACGATCGACGAGGAGGGATCCTTCGAGATCGGGCACCTCGGGATCTCCTATGCGAACTCGAAGCACGAGGCGGAGCTGGAGGGCTTCCGCCAAGCGGCGCACGGGCTGCCGCTCGTGATCGTCAACCCGACGTTCACCCTCGGCCCCGAGGACCCGACCGGAACATCGATGAGCCTCGTGCGCCGGTTCCTCCTCGGCCAGATCCCCGCGTACGTCGACGGGGCGCTCAACATCGTCGACGTTCGCGACGTCGCCGTCGGGCACCTGCTCGCGGATGAGCGGGGGGAGCTGGGCGAGCGGTACATCCTCGGCGGGCGCAACTTCACCTTCGACCGGCTCTTCGCCGATCTGTCGCGACTCTCCGGGGTCGAGCCACCGCCGCTGAAGCTGCCGAGCCGGCTCGCCCTCACCGGGCTCGAGGCGGCCGAGCGGCTCGGCTTGCCGGTCCCGGTGCGGGGGAAGAGGTGCGCTCCGCGGCGCTGTGGTGGACCTATCGCTCGGTGAAGGCGAAGCGGGAGCTGGGGTTCGAGCCGCGTCCGCACGAGGAGACCCTCGAGGAGGCGGTCCGCTGGCAACAGGATCAGCTACTGGGGCGTGGTCCGGTGCCCGACGCCCAGCGGTCCGTGCTGCGCGCCGCCGGCCGCGTGCTCGGAGTGGTGGAACGGGTGGTCGGATGAGCCTCGTCCTCTACCGCTGCCCGACCCGCACTAACGTCCTCTGCCCGTGCGGCGCCGTCGAGCGGCGGCTGCGGAAGATGAAGCTCGAACACGAGACGGTGCGCGTTCCGTATCGGCGCAAATCCCGCCCCGAGATCGAAGAGCTGACACGACAGCGACGGGTCCCGGTGCTGGTCGACGATGACGAGGTGATCTCGGATTCGCGACGGATCCTTCAGTACCTGGAATGGCGCTATCCGGACGGCAGCAAGCGCGATCGCGATGCCGCTTGAGCCGCCGTCTACAATCTTGGGCCATGGACACGCCCGACTCAGCGGTACAGATCACCGACGTGGCCGCGGAGAAGATCCGTGACCTCGTCGCAGCCAACGAGACCGAGCAGGCGCTCCGCGTCGCGGTCAAGGGTGGCGGCTGCTCCGGGTTCCAGTACGCGCTTGCGCTCGACACGCGCAAGGACGACGACCACATCTTCGAGCACAACGGCGTTTCGGTGCTCGTCGACAAGGTCAGCATGCAGTTCGTCTTCGGGTCGGAGGTCGACTACGTCGAGGGCCTCCAGGGCGCCGGCTTCACCGTCAACAACCCGAACGTCGTCGCCGCGTGCGGCTGCGGCTCCTCCTTCCAGGTGAAGGAAGACGCAGCCGAACAAGCAGCCGCGGTTTAGGCCTGACGGCGCGGAAACGCGTCTCGTCGCTCGTCACGAGCCCCTAAGCCGGAGCATCACCTTGTCTGTAATCAGCGTCTCCAGTCTGTCCAAGTTCATCGGCGACCGTCCCCTCTTCGAGGACGTCGCGTTCAAGCTCGACCGCGGCGAGCGCATGACACTCTCCGGTCGCAACGGCAGCGGCAAGACCACCCTCCTGCGCCTGATCGCAGGGGAGGTCGGCAAGGACGCGGGCACCGTCGCGCTCGGCAAGGGCGTGCGGACGATGCTCCACGACCAGCGTCCGCCGCGCGGTCAGGAGACCGTGCGCGCGTATGTGACCGCCGGCCTCGCCTGGATCGTTGCGATCGAGGACGAGCTCACGAGGCTGGAGCAGCGCATGACCGCCGACGGCGCCGACGACGCGACCCTCGAGGCCTACGCCAAGGCCCAGGCTCGCTTCGACCTCGCGGGCGGATATCTGTGGCGCGAGGAGGCGATGCAGACCGTGCGCCATCTCGGCTTCGGCGAGGAGCACCTCGACCGTCCGCTGCAGAGCTTCTCGGGCGGCGAGCTGACGCGAATCTCCCTCGCGCGCGCTCTGGCCGCCAGGCCCGACCTGCTGCTTCTCGACGAGCCGACCAACCACCTCGACATCGAGTCGCTCGAGTGGCTCGAGGGCTACCTCGTCGGCCTCGACGCCGCGGTGATCCTGGTGGCGCACGACCGCTGGTTCCTCGAGTCCGTCGGCACCTCGGTGCTCGAGATCGAAGCCGGCAGGGCGCGGTACTTCAGGGGCCCGTGGCACGCGTGGCGCGCGGAGCAGGCCGCCCGCGAGCTCGCCCTCGAGCGCGACACGGCCAAGCGCGAGGCAAAGGTCGCCCAGCTCGAGCGCTTCGTCGAGCGCTTTCGCTACAAGAAGACCAAGGCCAGGCAGGCGCAGTCGAAGATCAAGGCGATCGACCGCATCAAGGCGGGCGCCCAGACCGCCGACCCGCGTGACAACCGGTCGCTGGCGTTCTCGTTCGGAAACGCCGAGCGCTCGGGCCGCGTCGTGCTCGAGATGGAGCGCGGGCGGATCGAGGCGGGGACGAAGACCCTGCTCGAGGACGCCGAGATCTGGCTCGAGCGCGGCGAGCACGTCTGCCTCGTGGGGGCGAATGGATCAGGCAAAACGACGCTGGTCGAGACCTTGGCGGGCAACCGCGAGCTCCCGTCGGGCAAGTTGCGTCGCGGGCACAACGTCACCCTCGGCTACCTCTCCCAGCACACGGAGCTCGGCGGTCACGCCGGGAAGACGATGCTCGCCTACGCCCAGGAGCACACCGGCCTCGCCGAGGCCAAGGTCCGCTCGCTCCTCGGCGGGTTCCTGTTCTCCGGCGAGGAGGTCAAGAAGAACGTCAAGGACCTCTCCGGCGGCGAGGCCAGGCGGCTGTCCCTTGCGCTCCTGACCCATTCCGACGCCAACTTCCTGATCCTGGACGAACCGACCAACCATCTCGACCTGGACGGCCGCGAGGCGCTCGAGGACGCGCTCACGGCGTTCGACGGCACACTGCTGCTGATCTCCCATGACCGGGCGCTGCTCGAGGCCGTTGGCTCACGCACCGTCGTGATCGAGGATCACCAGCTGCGAAGCCATACGGGCGGGTGGGCCGAGTACCGGGCGGATCGTGAGGAGGCGGAGCGGGAGGCCGCCGGCGCGAAGCCGGCGAAGCAGGCGCGCAGTAAGGGCGCCACGGGCCCCAGCAAGAATCAGCAGGCGAAGGTGGCGAGGCTCGAACGTCAGGTGGCGGAGGCGGAGACGGCGCTCAAGCAGCTCGAGGACGAGCTCGCCGACCCCTCGCACTGGTCCGACCCGCGCGCCGTTGCAAAGGCGACCAGCCGCCACGAGGCGGCGAAGGCTCGGCTCGCCGAGCTGCTCGAAAGCTGGGAAGAGGCGGCGGACGCCTAGCCGAGCTGCATCGGCGGGCTCACCTGGGAGCCGCCGGGCAGGATGCGGTCCGCCTCGGGGGCGGTTGCGTTCTCCGGCTGTTCGGCCCCGAGCAGGGTCGCGAGCTCGCCGCTCTCGTACATCTCCTCGACGATGTCGCAGCCGCCCAGCAGCTCGCCGTTGACGTAGAGCTGGGGGAAGGTCTGCCAGTCCGAGAGCTCCGTCGTCACCTCGCGCAGCGGCTGCAGCGCGGGCAGGACGTCGATCGCGCCGTAGTCCACGCCGAGCTGCTCGAGCACGGCGACCGTGCGCATCGAGAAGCCGCAGCGCGGCATCTCCGGAGACCCCTTCATGAACAGAAGGACGGGGTTGTCGGCAATTGCCTGTTGGACCTGCGCCTTGAGCGCGTCGTCAGCCATGAATCCAGAGTAGCGAAGCGTCCCGGCTGGTCAGCTCGGCGTGCTCGCCGTGATCGACAACGCGTGGATCGAGCCGTCCTCGAAGCGCTCGCGAACGGCGTTCTTCACCAGCCGGTGCTGGTCGATTCGCGACAGCCCCTCGAACTGGGGCGCGGCGACGATCGCCCGCAGGTGGTCGCCGCCGCCCTCGTCGACGATCTCAACCTCGGCGCCCGGGAGTGCCGCTTCGATCATGCCCTTGATCTCCACCAGTTCGGCCATCGCCACGGAAACTTACTCGGCACCGAGCGGCGCGTTTGTCAACCGTGGGTTGACAAATGCACCTTTCGGTCCGTGCGGGTCAGGCAGGCTCTGCCGCCCTGGACGCCTCGACCATCTCGGCGACGGTCGCGAACTTCACCCGTGGGCGGCCGTGCGGCTCGCCGGCCGCGACCTCGGCTGCGTCGATCGCCTGCCAGCCGAAGTACGTCACGTGGTCGCCCGCGCGCTCGGCCAGCAACTCCTCGACCGGCGGCTCGACCGGCGGGCGGTCGGGGACTTTGCCGCTTGCGAGGTCGTCGAGCAGGGCGTCGACCGTTTCCTGAGCGTCCTTCTTGTTCGTGCCGATCACACCGGAGGGCCCGCGCTTGATCCAGCCGACCGCGTAGTGGCCCGGGAGCTGTTCGCCGGACTCGGGGTCGGCGACGCGCCCGCTCTCGTTCGGGATCAGGCCGCGGCCGTGATCGAAGGGGACACCCTCGATCGCGACGCCGCGGTAGCCGATCGAGCGGAAGACGAGCCCGCACTCGAGCTCTTCCCGCTCGCCGGTGTCCCGGGCACGGACGGCGCCGGACTCGTCGCGGACGAGCTCGTTGCGGGCGAGAACGATCGACTCGACCTTGCCGTCGCCCTTGATCTCGACCGGCGAGCAGCAGAAGCGCATGACGACGCGCTTCGGCTTGCCCTCCGGGTCGCGGCCGGAGAAGTCGGTGAAGATCTCGACGTTGCGGCGGTGGGTCGGGTCGCAGTCCTCGGACTCGAAGTACTCGCGGCTCGCCTCGTCGAGCTTCATCTCGTCCGGGTGGATGACGATGTCCGCATCGGTGAGCTCGCCGAGCTCGCGAACCTCGGGATTGGTGAACGCCGCCTGCGCGGGGCCGCGACGGCCGAGGACGACGATCTCCTCGATTCCCGACTCGGCGAGCACCTCGATCGCATGGTCGGCCGTGTCGGTGATCTCGAGCTCGGCGCGGGGGAGAGCGAGCATCCGGGCGACGTCGGCGGCGACGTTTCCGTTGCCGATCACGATGGCGCGCTTCGCGGTGAGGTCGAACTCGTGCTCGGCGAAGTCCGGGTGGGCGTTGTACCAGTTGACGAACTCGGTCGCGGCGTGCGAGCCGGGCAGGTCCTCGCCGGGGATGCCGAGCTGGCGGTCGGTCGCCGTGCCGTAGGCGTAGACGACGACCTCGTAGCGCTCCTCGAGCTCGGCGATCGTCAGGTCGCGGCCGATTTCGACGTTGCCGAAGAAGCGAAAGCCCTCCATCGCCGCCGTCTTCTCGTAGCGGCGGATGACGTTCTTGATCTTCGGATGGTCGGGAGCCACTCCGGCGCGCACGAGGCCGAACGGCGTCGGCAGGCGGTCGAACATGTCGACGAGAACGCCCGGCGGCTCCTCCGCTTCGCGTCCGGGGCCGGCGGGGTCTGCTGCCGGACGCTTGAGCAGTGCCTCGGCGGCATAGAAACCGGCCGGCCCGGAGCCGATGATCGCGACGCGCAGCGGGTTGTCCGGGGTTCCGAGTGCCGGCATGGGGGAGAGGGTAGCCCCGGCTCGATCCGGGCTAGGCTGCGGCGCATGAACCGCCGCCTGATCGTTCCCACGCTGCTCACTGCCCTCGCTGCGATCGCCGTCCTGGCACCCTCGGCTTCAGCCAAGCTCGTCGGCTTTCAGACGCCGGACGAGAACGTCGGCTGCTACGTGAACGGCAAGGGAGCCCGCTGCGACGTGAGCAAGCCCGACTGGACGGCGCCGCCGCCGACGATGCCGTGCGAGCTGGACTACGGCTTCGGCGTCAGCGTCGGCCGCCACGAGCCCGCCGCCTACGTCTGCGCCGGCGACACGACTCTCGATCCCGAGCACGAGGTGCTCGAGGACGGCGAGAAGATCAAGACCGGCCGCTTCAAGTGCAAGAACAAGGGCGAGGACACGATCAAGTGCGTGAACACCCGCAACGGCGAGGGGTTCAAGGTCTCCCAGGCTGAAGTGAGCCTGTTCTAGGCGGGCAGCGCGGCGCCGGCTGCGGTTCCGTCGAGTGCGTCCAGAGCACGCGCGGTAGACATCGACGCGCAGGTGAAGATCGGCGTGTCGCGGAGCGTGTAGGCGCTCGACTCCGACGTGCGCAGCTCCTGCACCAGGTCGAGGAACTCGCCGACGTCGTCGCATTCGAAGGAGACGACGAACTCCTGGTCGTCGAGGCCGAACGAGTAGGCGGTGTTGATCGTGATCTCCGGGTGGCGACGGCCGATCTCGATGTGCTCGCTCATCACCCGGCGTCGCTCCTCGAGCGGCAGCCGGTACCACTCACGCTTCTTGTCGAGCGGGTAGACGATGCAGTAGCGGCGCTCCGAGGTGCAGATCTCGGGCCGCGCGTCGGACTCGGAGTACGGCGACCGCTTGGTCATCGCCAGGTATGAGTGCGGGATCGACATCCACTTCGCGAGCCCGCTCTGGGAGAGGACGACGTGGAACGTGTGGATGTCGTCGAGGATCGGGCTCTGCGCGAGCAGCATCAGGTCCGTATCGCCCCGCATGCCGACGGTCGAGTAGGCGCGAAGGCTGCGGTCTGCGGCGAAGTCCTCGCAGGCGGCGAGCAACTCGCGTTTATCCTCCGCCCGCGCTGCGGCCTCGCGGCGATGCCATGCGGGATCGAGCTTGAAGAACGTGAACTTGGCGAAAGTCCTGTCGCTCGTCGCGTTCACGCTCGCGATGCTAGCGCCGGGCGGGACCGCTCAGGCCCAAGAGGAGCGGAGCGTGGTCGTAGCCGTGCTGCCGTACGGGACCACGGTCGAGGAGATCGGGGCGACACCCGAGCTCGTCCCGGGGATCGTCAGCGCCGGACTCGGCGGTGTGCCGTTCACGCAGACGCTGCTCGACATCTCCCAGGGCAATCGGGTGAACGAGGCGCTCTATGACGGCGAGCTGCCGCCGCTGCGGATCGACGACGGGCGAGTTCCGCCGTCGGCGTGGGCCCGCGTGGTCGAGCGAGCGGAGGCAGCGCCCGCGGACGTGATCCCCGGGCTCCTGGCCTCGAGCCTGATCGCCGCCGGAGTCGACGTCACGGCCGAGGACGCGGTCGGGCTGCCGGCGCTGATCGGCGTCGACCGCGAGGGTGAGATCGCTGTCGCCGATGTCGGCTCCTGCGCACCTTCGTGCGGCTCCGGCCTGAGCCTCATCGATGCGTCCGCCGACGAGCTCCCGCAGATCGTGGCGGGACTGGACCTCGAGGGCGCAGACGTGCTGATCGCGCTCGCGGCGGGCGCCCGCGGCGAGCAGCAGCTGCTCCCGATCGGGATCGCGGGCGAAGGCTTCGACGGCGACTTGACCTCCTCCTCGACCCGGACCGACGGCCTCGTGACCACCTCCGACCTCGCGCCGACGATCCTCGGGGCATTCGGTGTTCGCATCCCGGACGAGGTCAACGGGAGCGAGATCACGTCCGGCGACCAGCGGGACCCCGCCGAGGTCGCGGACCTTCAGGATCGCCTCGACGAGCGCCCCAGTCGCGACACGGTGGTCCTGCTGCCGTTCGCGATCTGGCTGCTCGCCGCTGTACTCGCCTCGCTCGCCTGGCGCGGGCGCGGCGCCAGGGTCGCCCTCCGACTGCTCGGCCTCGCGGTCGCAAGCGGGCCGTTGCTGCTCCTCGTCGCCGCTGCCTTCGACGCCGGCGCCGCCGCCTCGGCGCTTCTCTTCGGCGTCGGCTCGCTCGCCGTCGCCGCGATCGTCGGCCGCCTGGTTCCAGGATTCGGCGCGTTCGCGCTCGCCGGTGGCGCGACGGTCGCCGCCTACGCGGTCGACGTCGTCGTCGGCTCCCCGCTGACCGCGTACTCGGTCCTTGGCCCGAATCCGGGCTACGGGGTCCGATTCTTCGGCATCGGCAACGAGCTCGAGGCGATCCTCGCCCCGCTGGCGCTGATCGCCACGGGGGCCGGCCTCGCCGCAACCGGGCGCACGGGGCGGACGGCTGCGCTCTGGTTCGCCGGCGTCGCGCTCCTCGCCGCCGCCGCGTTCGCACCCGGGCGCTTCGGCGCCGACGTCGGCGCGGCAATCGTCCTCGGCGTCGGCGGGGCGAGCGCGGTGGCGCTCTCGCTCGGACTCGATCGCCGCCGCACGGCGCTGCTCGTCGTCGGCGCCGGTGTCGCAGGTCTCGTCGCCCTGCTCGTCGTCGACCAGCTGCTCGGCGGCGCGCACCTGAGCCGCACCGTGCTGGGCGCCGGCGAGGCGAGCGATCTCATCGATGTCCTCGAGCGCAGGGTCGACCTGATGCTCGACACCTTCACCGATCCGGTCTACCCGGAGCTGCTGGTCATCGCCGCGGCGCTCCTGATCGCCGGATTCGCGCGCCGTGACGCGGTCCTCGGCTGGTTCGGCGATGGTCCCGCGCGGGCGGGCTTCCTCGGCGCCCTGGCGGGCGTCCTCGTCGGCACCGTCGCCAACGATTCCGGGTCGGTGCTGCTGGTTTTGGGCACGATCTGCCTGGCGACGAGCGCCGGATTCTTCTGGGCGAGCCAGGCGTCGGAAAGCGCGCGAGAATCCCCCAACGGGGGCTAACCGAACCCGTTTACGGGGAGCGAGGGGGTAGGCTAGGGGCGTGCGTGTCGCCATAGTCTCGCCCTATTCCTGGAGTTATCCGGGGGGCGTGAACGGACACGTGGAAGCTCTCGCCGACGAGCTCATCGGCCGTGGCCACGACCTCCGCGTGCTCGCCCCCTGGGACCCACCCGATCGCCTGACCCGGGCGCTTCACCGTGGCCTGCCTGAAATCCGCACGCATCCGGACTATCTGGTCGAGCTCTCGCGGACGAAGGCCTTCGGCGCCAACGGCTCGATCTCGAACATCGGCATCTTCCCGGACGGGGTCGTCACGATGCGCCGCGAGCTCCGCGCGTTCGAGCCCGACGTCGTCCACGTCCACGAGCCACCGGCCGGGCTGATCAGCTGGGACGCGGTCACCTACCGACACGCGCCCACGGTCGCCACGTTCCACGCCTACTCGACGAAGCCGCTGCTCAACCACGTCGCGACGCTCGCGGGGGCGGACCGCAGGTTCAATCAGCTGAGCGCGCGAATCGCCGTGTCCGAGGCGGCGGCCTGGACCGGCAAGCGCTGGTTCGGCGGCCGTTACTCGCTGATCCCGAACGGCGTCGACCTGACAGCCTCGCCGAGCGGTCCCAAGCCCGAGTCCGACACCTTCCGGCTCGCCTTTGTCGGCCGACCGGAGGAGCGCAAGGGCCTGCCGGTCCTGCTCGCTGCATTCGGCGCGCTGGTCGAGCACGTCGACGCGCGCCTCACGGTGATCGGTGCCGACCCCTCCGACGTCGACCGCCATCTCGACGACGAGAGCGTCGCCGATCGCGTCGACGCCCTGGGGCGGGTCGGCGCGGACCAGCTCTGGTCGACGCTGCACGAGGCGGATCTGCTTTGCGCGCCGTCCCTCGCCGGGGAGAGCTTCGGCATGGTGCTCACCGAGGCGTTCGCCGCCGGCACGCCGGTGCTCGCCTCGAACATCGCCGGCTACGCGGATGTCGTCACCGACGGCGTCGACGGTGTCCTCGTCCCGCCCGCCGACGCGCAGCGCCTCGCCGAGGAGCTGCACACCCTCAGCATGCAGCCGGAGCGCCTCGCCCGCATGGGCCTCGCGGCTCGCGAGTCCGCGGAGCGCTACGCATGGCCGCACGTCGCGGAGGAGGTGGAGCGCGTATACGAGCGCGTCCAGGAGGCGCCCGAGCCCGCCGGCGCCGTCGAGCGGATCACGCGCCGCGCCGGGATCGTGCCGATCGACGGCGGGCGGCCCGAGCCGGCGCGCCGGCTCCCGGCCCTTGATCCAGCCCCGGCCGCGTCCGTCGGCCGCCACCGCACGGCGAAGCGCATCGGGGTCGGGATCGCGGCGATCCTCGGCGTCCTGCTCACCTTCATCGCCGTCCAGCGGATCGGCGTCGACAAGGTCGCCGACAAGCTGGTCGGCTCCGACGCGACCTGGCTCCTCGTCGCGACCGGCCTGATGGTTGCCTCCCTCTTTTTGCGTGCGGGCTCGTGGTACTCGATCGCGCGCTCGGCGCTGCCGGCGCGCACCCTGCGCCGCCGCGACGTGACCTCGGCGACGATGATCGGCGTGCTCATGTCGGCGACGCTGCCGGCGCGCCTCGGTGAGCCGGCGCGCGCCATGGTGCTCGCCCGGCGGACGGGCCGCATGCGCGAGACGTTCCCGGTGCTGCTCGGGACGCTGGTCTCGCAGAGCGTCATCAACGTCGGCGCGCTCGTGATCCTCGGCTTCCTGATCGTCGGCTCGACCGATCTCTTCCACTCGAGCTCGGAGAAGCTCTTCCTCCTCAGCCTCGCGCCGATGATCCTGCTGCTCGCGGTCGTCTTCGCGCCGCTCCTCGTGCGCCAGGCCGGCAGCGGCCGGGTGGCGCGCGTGATCGGCGCCATCCGCCAGGCGCTGGTCAAGGTCCGCACCGGCCTCCACGTCTTCCGCGACCCGCGCCGGGCGCCGTTCGCCATCTTCCTCCAGCTCGCCGCGTGGGGCCTGCAGCTCCTGGCCTGCTTCACGCTCTTCACGGCGCTCGGCCTCGACCACAACCCGGACATCGGGATCGGCGCCGCTGCGGCGGTGCTCTTCGCCGTGAACGTCACCGCGGTGATCCCGGCGACTCCGTCGAACATCGGCATCTTCCAGCTCGCGACCATCAGCGTCCTGACGACCGGTTTCGACGTCTCCTACGCCGACGCGCTCGCCTACGGCGTCGTCCTGCAGGCGGTCGAGATCGCGACCGCCGTCGGCCTCGGCCTGCCGGCCCTGGTCCGCGAGGGCGTCACCTGGCAGGACATGCGCCTCCGCGTCCTCGCCTCGGCCCCGGTACGCCTGCGGCCGCGTACGGAGGCGGCGGAGTCGTTGCGGGCGTAGGGCGGCTCACCCCTCGCTATCCTTTCCATCGACCATCAGGAGCGGCTGAGGGACCCGGACCGTCGAAGCCGCCGCAACCACCGAACTCCCCGGAGCTAGGCATGGTGCGACAGCCGGGATCGATGGAGGTGATCGCAACTGCCCCAAGCCGATAGAGACTTCCTAGCCGCAACCCGCGAGCGCGTCGTCGTCTTCGACGGCGGCATGGGCGCGACGCTGGAGCAGTTCGAGCTCACGCAGGAGGACTACGGTGGCCTCGAGGGCAAGTGCCACGAGGCGCTCGTGCTCAACCGCCCCGATGTGATCGAGGGCGTCCACACCTCGATGATCGAGGCCGGCGCCGAGGTGGTCGAGACCGACACCTTCCAGGGCTCGCGGCTGAAGCTCGAGGAGTGGGGCCTGGGCGAGCACACGCTCGAGATCAACACGAAGGCGGCCGAGATCGCGCGCAAGGCGGCCGGTCCGGAGCGCTTCGTCGCCGGTTCGATCGGCCCGACCGGCTTCCTGCCCGCGTCCGACGACCCGACGCTCGGCGACATCTCCTTCGCCAAGCTGGTCGAGGTCTTCACCGAGCAGGCACTAGGCCTGGTCGACGGCGGCGCCGACCTGATCATCATCGAGACGGCGCAGGACATCCTCGAGGTCAAGGCCGCGATCTTCGGCGCCCGCGAGGCGTTCAAGCAGGCCGGCCGCGAGCTGCCGATCCAGACCTCCGTCTCGCTGCTGCCGCAGGGCGGCAAGATGCTGCTCGGCACCGACATCCAGGCGGTGCTGACCACTCTGTCCGCGCTCGACGTCGACGTGATCGGGCTCAACTGCTCGACCGGCCCCGAGGACATGCGCGACGCGATCCGCTTCCTCGGCGAGACTTCGCCGCTGCCGGTCCACTGCATCCCGAACGCCGGCCTGCCGCTCCAGGGGCCCGACGGCGAGACGATCTTCCCCGAGACGCCCGAGCAGCTCGCGAAGGTGCTCGGCGAGTTCGTCGAGCGCTACGGCGTCGGCATCGTCGGCGGCTGCTGCGGGACGACGCCCGACCACATCCGCGCGATCGCCGAGCGCGTAGCGGGCCGCGTCCCGGGAAGCGTCCGGAGCCCGGCCCGCCCGAGGTCTCGAGCATGATGACCGCGACCCCGCTGGTCCAGGAGCCGCGGCCGACGCTGGTCGGCGAGCGCGTCAACTCGCAGGGCTCGCGCAAGGCGAAGGAACTGCTGCTCGCCGACGACTACGACGGCCTCGTCCAGGTCGCCGAGGACCAGGTCACCGGCGGCGCCCACGTGCTCGACGTCTGCGTCGCGCTGACCGAGCGCCAGGACGAGGACGAGCAGATGAGCGAGGTCGTCCAGCGCATCTCGCTGACCCAGCCGGCGCCGATCCAGGTCGACTCGACCGAGCCCGACGTGATCAAGGCGGCGCTCGAGAGCACCCCCGGCCGCGCGATCGTCAACTCGGTCAACCTCGAGGCCGGCCGCGACAAGGCCGACACCGTCGTGCCGCTCGCCCGCGCCCACGGCGCGGCGCTGATCGCGCTGACGATCGACGAGGTCGGGATGGCGAAGACGGCCGAGCGCAAGCTCGAGATCGCCAAGCGGATCAAGGAGATCGCCTGCGACGAGCACGGGCTCGACCCCGAGGCTCTGATCTTCGACGCGCTCACCTTCACGCTGACGACCGGCGACGAGGAGTGGCGGCCCTCCGCGGTCGAGACGATCGAGGGGATCCGCCGGATCAAGGCGGAGATCCCGGGGTCAAGACCTCGCTCGGCGTCTCGAACGTCTCCTTCGGCGTCGGCCAGCCGGCGCGCGCGGTCCTCAACTCGGTCTTCCTGCACCACTGCGTCGAGGCCGGGCTCGACCTGGCGATGGTCAACCCGAACCACATCACGCCCTACGGCGAGATCCCCGAGAACGAGCGCGAGCTCGCCGACGACCTCGTCTTCAACCGCCGCGAGGACGCGCTCGAGCAGTTCATCGACCACTTCGAGTCGAAGGGCGAGGAGGCCGAGGAGGCCGGCGACCCGACCGAGGGCATGGAGCCCGAGGAGGCGCTGCACTGGCACATCCTGCGCCGCAAGAAGGAGGGCGTCGAGGACTGGATCGACTCGCTCGGTCGAGAAGATCGGCGCCGTCCCGACGCTGAACGAGGTCCTGCTGCCGGCGATGAAGGAGGTCGGCGACAAGTTCGGCGCCGGCGAGCTGATCCTGCCCTTCGTCCTGCAGTCGGCCGAGGTGATGAAGCGCGCCGTCGCCCAGCTCGAGAACTACCTCGACCGGATCGAGGGCCACACCAAGGGCAAGGTCGTGATCGCGACCGTCTTCGGCGACGTCCACGACATCGGCAAGTCGCTCGTCAACACGATCCTGACCAACAACGGCTACACGGTCGTCGACCTCGGCAAGCAGGTCCCGGTCGACACGATCATCGACGCCGCGGTCGAGCACGAGGCCGACGCGATCGGCCTCTCGGCGCTGCTCGTCTCGACCTCGAAGCAGATGCCCGCCTGCATCCGGGAGCTCCACCAGCGCGAGCTCGAGTTCCCGGTGCTGATCGGCGGCGCCGCGATCAACCGCGACTTCGGCCGCCGCGTCCTCTACCCGCACGGCAAGGAGTCGGACGAGATCTACGAGCCCGGCGTCTTCTACTGCAAGGACGCCTTCGCCGGCCTCGACACGATGGACGCGCTGATCGACGAGGCGGCGCGCGAGGCGCTGGTCGCGAAGATCCGCGACGAGGCCGAGGAGCTGCGCAACAAGCCGGTCGAAGTGGACACCGGCCCGCCGGTCACCGACGACTCGGTCCGCTCCGCCGCCGCCACCGACGCCGCGATCCCGGAGCCGCCCTTCTGGGGCGTGCGCGAGATCGAGGTCGATCTCGAGCGACGTCTTCCCGTACCTCGACCGCCACGTGCTGTTCAAGCTCCACTGGGGCGGGCGCGGCAACAAGGGCGAGGAGTGGCGCCAGATCGTCGAGGGCCACGACGGCGAGGAGGGCTTCGCGCCGAAGCTCGAGCGGATGTGGCGCGAGCAGGACTACCTGAAGCCGCGCGCGAAGCTCGGCTACTTCCCCTGCAACGCCGACGGCAACGAGCTCGTCGTCTTCGACCCTGAGGACCACGACAAGGAGCTCGAGCGGCTCGTCTTCCCGCGCCAGCCGAGGCACGACCGGATCTGCCTCGCCGATTTCTACCGGCCGCTGGATCAGCCGGACGGATTCCGACCGTCCGGGCGAACGGGACGTCGTCGCGCTGCAGGGCGTGACGGTCGGCGCCGAGGTGACGAAGCGGATCGGGCAGCTCGAAGAGGACGGCGAGTTCGCCGAGCAGCTCTTCGTCCACGGCCTCGGCGTCCAGGCGGCCGAGGGCCTGGCCGAGTGGCTTCACGCCGAGGTCCGCCGCGAGCTCGGCATCGAGCTCGACCAGGGCCGCCGCTACTCCTGGGGCTACCCCGCCTGCCCGGACCAGTCCGAGCACGAGAAGGTCTGGCGCCTGCTCGGCCTCGACGAGATCGGCATGAGCTCTCCGACGGCTACGCGGTCGAGCCCGAGCAGTCGACGGTGGCGATCATCGCCCACCATCCGCAGGCCGTCTACTTCGGCATGAAGTCCGGCTTCGTCCCCGCGGAGAAGAAGGGCGACGAGCTGATCGCCGGCACCGAGCGCGGCGGCGAGCTGCCGCCCGACGAGGATCCCGCCGCCGAGGACGGCACGATCGAGGCCGAGGCGGAGACGCCTGCGATGGAGAGAGCGACCAGCTAGAGGACCGCCGGCCGGGAGGTGATAGGCTCCCGTCCCTCGATGGGGGGTCGTCGAATCAATCGCGTCACGGTCGTCGCAGTCGCGCTGGCGCTGTTCGGCAGTCTCGCCGCCGCGGCGTTCGCCGCCTCGACGAACTTCCTCGAGCGGGCGTCGAGCCCTGAGCCGCTCAATGGTCTCCGCCCGAGCTCGATCGTGCGGGCGGATTTCAACGGCGATGGAAACCTCGATCTCGCGACGGCCAACCTCGTCACCGGGGACGTCTCAATTCTCCGCAACAACGGGACGGGCAACTTCGTCGAGCTCGGAACGAGCCCCGAGCCCGCCGGGCTCGACCCGACCGGAATCGATTCGGCCGACTTCGATGGCGACGGCGATGCCGACCTGGCGGTTTCCAACCGCGATTCGGGCGACGTCACGATCCTGAGGAACAACGGCTTCGGCAACTTCGTCGAGCCGGCATCCAGTCCCGAGGCGGTCGGCGAGTCCCCTGTGGACATCGTCGCGGCGGACTTCGACTCCGATGGCGACGCCGACCTCGCGGTCGCAAACACGTCTGATGTCACCATCCTCCGCAACAACGGCAGCGGCAACTTCGCCGAGCTGGCGACGAGCCCCGTTCCCGTCAGCGCCTTTGCTGCCGGGCTGGCGGCCGAAGACCTCGACGGCGACACCGACCCCGACCTCGCGGTCACGAGCTTCGAGGACGAGCTGACGATCCTTCGCAACAACGGGGGCGGAGTCTTCACCGAGGCGGCCACGAGTCCCGAGCCGGTCGGCGACGCCCCGGGGGAGGTGGCCCTGGTCGATCTCGACGGCGACGGCGACACCGACGCGGCCACCAGCAACCGCATCGGGGATACCGTCACGATCCTCCTCAACGTCGGCGGCGCAGACTTCGTCGATGCCCCGCATAGCCCTGAGAGCGCGGGAGATCATCCGCTCGGGATTTCCGCCGGCGACTTCGACTCCGATGGCGATACCGATCTAGCAACCGCCAATGAGACCTCGAACGACGTAACGATCCTCAAGAACAAGGGTCTCGGCGATTTCAGCATCCCTGCGAGCAGCCCCGAGCCCGCAGGCGACGAGCCGTATGAGATCGCCGTCGCTGACGTGGATGGCGACTTCGACCTGGACCTCGCTGTCGCGAACCACGCCTCGAGCAACGTCACGATCCTGCGTAACCGGTAAGAGCCCACTACGGGCGGCCCTGCAGGGTTGCCCTCAGGCGCCGGGAACCGCCGTCGTCGCGGAACTCGCACAGGTAGATACCCTGCCAGGTGCCGAGCGCGAGCGCGCCGTCGGCTACCGGAAGCGTCAGCGACGGTCCCGCGAGTACCGACTTGACGTGGGCCGGCATGTCGTCCGGGCCCTCCAGCGTGTGGCGGAAGTAGGGAGCACCGTCGGGGACCGCCCGGTCGAACCACTCCGCCAGATCGAACCTGACGTCCTGACTCGCGTTCTCGTTCAGCGCCAGCCCCGCCGACGTGTGGAGGATGTGGAGGTGCAGGAGGCCGGCCGACACCTGCGCCAGCTCGGGCACCGGCGCGAGCACCTCCGAGGTGACGAGGTGGATGCCCCGGGGGCGTGGCGAGAGCTCGATTTGGCGTGAAAGCCACATGTAAAGGGGGCGCTCGCGCGTGCTCGCGCCATAGAGATGGGTACATGATCACGAATCCCAAAGGGAAGGCCGCCCTTCGCCCTGTGCTCGGTGGAGCCGGCTCGCGCCGCCCCGCTGAGCGAATCAAGTCGCCGGATGAGCGAGCCCGTGAGGATCTCGTGCGGTGGTGTCACCGGCACGGCTTGCCGGTGCCGCCGAAGTAGGCATCGAGCCGCAGAGATCTTTACGGAGGTATTACGAAACGCGTCCGTACCCGCGTTACGGTGGCTCTTGGCCCGAAAACGATGCCGCACCCGCAGCGGCGAAGGAGGGCAGGAGAGATGACCGAGGAGATGATCGACATCCACGGTGTCGACCACGACGGCGTGCGCGGGATCTGGACCCGTGGCGAGACGCCGCAGGAGCTGATCCTGAGCGACGGCAGCGTATTGCACCTTGAATCGGCTGAGCACGGCCGCGCCGGCTGGCTGCGCACCGACCGCATGCGCGGTGGCGAACACGGCGTGTCGGTGGCTGACGCGACCGAACTCGCCGGCAGCGGCTACCGCGATTACGTCGGCGTGCGGACGCGTGCGGAGGCCGAGTGGCTGCGCGCCGTCGCCGATTGGTGCGCTGGTGAGGCCGGTCGGCTCGAGCGCGAACTCGCGACGGCGAGCTGACCGAGCAGGGGGGCGGCCCTGGGTCGCGCGCCGCACAGAAGCTCGCAGAGCCAGATCACGACCCCTCCGGCGGTCAGGACGATCAGGAGGCCGCAGGCCGCGTTCCAGCCGCCTGAGGCATAGAGCGTGGCGGCGAGCGCCGACCCCGCCATGCCGCCGCCGAAGAGGGCGCTCATGTACGCCGTGGTGAGGCGGTTGCGCGCGACCGGGTCCAACGCGTAGATCAGGCACTGGTTGGTCACGTGCAGGCAGCCGGACCCGACTACGACCAGGAAGCCGCCCCCGACGATCGCGTAGAAATGCCCGGCCCCGGCGAACGAGATCAGGACCCCGACCATCATCAGGGCGAGGTCGCCGGTGAGCGCGTCCCCGTTGCAGCGGTTCGCAATCTGGCCGGCACGAGGTGCGAGAAACGCGCTCGGCAGTCCGATCAGGGCGACAGCGCCGATCGCCGCCTCGCCCATTTCGAACGGCGGGTCCGCGAGCAGGAACGGGATCGCCGTCCAAAAGCCGGTGAAGGCCGCGAAGGAGACCGCCCCGTAGGTCGCGCGCCATCGCACGATCGGCTCGCGCCGGACCAGCGCGGCGAGTGAGCGCAGGACCTCGGAATAGCGGAGCTCGCCGGTCGGTTTCAGCTCCGGGAGCTTCGAGCGAAGGAGCGGCAGCACGGCGAGCATGAGCGCTGCGCCGAGCCAGCACATGGCGCGCCATCCGAGTACCTCGGCGACCGCACCGGAGATCGTGCGCGAGAGCAGCGTGCCGAGCATGATTCCTGTCATCACGATCCCGACGGCGCGGCCTCGGTCGGCGGCCGACGTGATCGTCGCGGCGAACGGAACGAGAATCTGCGCCACCACCGACGTCGCCCCGATGGCCGTCATCGCCGCAGCGAGCACCGCGATGCTCGGGGCGAACGCAGCAACGACGAACGACCCGGCGGCGATCACCAGGAGCGCGGTGACCAGGAGTCGGAGGTCGACCCTGTCGCCAAGGGGGATCAGGAACACAAGGCCCGCGATGAACCCGAACTGCGTCAGCGTTACCAGCAGGCCGGCCGTCCCGGGCCCGACACCGAGACCGTTGGCCACCGCCTCGAGGAGCGGCTGGATGTAATACAGGTTGGCGACGGACAACCCGCCCGCCAGCGCCAGGACCCAAAGCAATCGACGAGGCATTCCCGGACGCGAGTCTCGTGGCGGTCGTGGCGTGCCCCAAGCAGAGTGCGTGATCTGGCCGGCACGCATGGTGATCTTCGTTCGGGAAGAGGCCCGGATCCCCGGCGTCCTTGGGGGGGCGCGAACCCGCGCCGAGTCAATCGACCAGGCATGAGACAACACGCTGATAACGCTGGACGCTCCGCAACGACCCAACTCCGCGAGCTGGCGCACGCGAAGGCCGATGCCCTGTCGATGGCGCGCTTCGCGGCCGCCGGACCCTGGGTCTACTCGCCGCCGGCCGCCGCCTCGGGCGCGGCCGGGCCGTGGTCGTGGGCGCCGAGACGCTCGCGCGGGAAGATCGCGTGAGCCCGTCGGGCGTACTCCTGGCGCTCTGACACGGCGACAGCCCTAGATCACGGATTCATCTGTGGTCGTGTCGCGTTTCGGACGACGCCGGTCGGGGTATCTCGGGCGCGCGCACTGAAGCGCGATCACCCCTGCAAGGAGAATCAGATGCCTGCACCTGCCGGCCCCCGCCCCGTTCCGACTCGGACGGCGAGGATGGCAGCGTGTACAAGGATCCTTGCGCTTGCCGCCGCCACGGTGGTCGGCGCGGCGACCGTCGCGGTGGGCACTGCGAGCGGGGAAGTCCCCGGTGGCGCCGCCGCCGAGCCCGAGCCACAGAGCGTGGTCGAGATCGTCCTCGCCGACCGTGACGAGCTCGACCGCCTGATCGCGACCGGGGTCGACCTCACCGAGCATGTCGAGCTCGAGCCGGATCGGATCGTCGCCGAGGCTGTGGTCACGCCCAGCGAGCAGGCCGCCTTGCGTGCCGGGGGCTTCGCCATCGGCGCGACGACGCATACGCAGGCCGCTACCGATGCCGTCCTGCGCGAGCGTGCGGAGTCGATCGCTCGGCTCGAGCGGCGCGAGGCGCGGACCGCGGCATCGGCGCCCGCGGCGACTGCGACCGACGAAGTTCGGATCGCGCGCGCCGACTACTTCACCAGCCTGGGCGGTGAGTTCCTATCGGTCGAGGCGAAGAGCAGTGACCTCGACGCGGCGACCCTGACCGTGCGCTGGAACTCCGGGCCGGGGACGCCGATCGGGTCCGGTGGCTCCGAGGAGCTGGATCCGTTCGTCGACGCCGACACCTACCTCTACCACCGAGGTCAGTTCGAGGTCGGGACGCAGCCCACGCGAATTCGGGTGACCAGCTCGGGTGGCGACAGCGCGACCGCCGCGGTCACCGAGTGGCTTCCCCCGGACAACGGCTCCGAGCCGGACCCGTACTTCAAGGACTTCGTCGACCACTACATGGACCCGACCGAACTCCAGCAGCGGATCATCTCGCTGGCGGAGGAGTTCCCCCACTTGGCCGAGATCATCGCGCTCCCCCACAGGACCAACGGCTACCGCCGCCACGCGCAGGCGATCGTCGGCTCGACCGGCTCGGAGGCGGCGCAGGCGTCGGCGGTCGTCGTCAGCTCGCGTGCCTGGGGCCACGACGGCGGCAACGACCTCGCGATCGAGCTCAACGACCCGGACGATCCAAACGAGGAGCTCGCGGTCGGGCTCGACGGCAACCTGATCGAGGTCGACCTCGCGACCAACGCCTCCGGCGCGATCACGAGCACGGCCGCCGAGGTCGTGGCTGCGATCGATCAGAACGTCGGCCAGACCGTCAACGCGTCGACCTTCCGGGGCAATCCGGGCGCCGGCGTCGTCAGCCCGCAGTTCGAAACGCAGCTGACCGACTTCCTCGACGCGCCCGCCGAGATCACCCGCGAGCCCTTCCAGCCGCTGGCGCTGCGAATCGGCAAGCACCGCGACGGTTCGCGCCTCGGCGTCATGGCCTACGCCCAGGAGCACGCGCGCGAGTGGGTCCCCCCGCTGGTCACGGTCGAGGCGGCCGAACGGCTCCTGCGCAACTACGAGACCGATCCGGCGACGAAGAGGCTCGTCAACAGCCTCGACATCTTCATCGTCCCCTCGGTCAACACGGACGGCGGCCACTACTCGTTCTACGACGAGAACTTCCAGCGCAAGAACATGTTCAACTACTGCCCCGAGAACGGCCCCTCGGATCCGGCGGCGCGCAACGCCTGGGGTGTCGACAACAACCGCAATTACCCGGTCGGCTCGCTGTTCGACGGGTTCTTCGGGGCGTCGACGGACTGCACCTCCGGCGTCTACGCCGGACCGTTCGAGCTCTCCGAGCCCGAGAGCCGCAACGTGCTCTCGCTCCCCGAGGAGTATCCCAACATCCGCTTCTCGATGAACCTGCACAGCTCGGGCAACTACTTCATGTGGTCCCCGGGCGCCTACACGGTCCCTGGGAGGGTGACGCTGCCGCGTCCCACGCTCGGTGAGGAGTCCTACTTCTGGGGCGCCTCGACGCGAATCCTGACCGCGATCAAGCGCCACCGAGGGCTCTCGGTGACGCCGGCGCGGACCGGCCCGATCGCCGACGTCCTCTATTCGGCCGCCGGGAACTCGGGCGACGCCCTCTGGTACGGGTACGACATCTTCGCCTGGAACTTCGAGATCGGCACCGAGTTCCAGCCGGACTGGGAGGAGGCTCACGAAGAGGCGATGGAGTTCTCGAACGGCCTCGTCGAGCTGATGAGCGTCGCCCGCGACTTCTCCTTCGACCAGAGAAACCCGCGCAGCAGGCTGGTCCCGGGCCCGGGCACCTACGACCAGCCAATCAAGGTGCGCTTCGTGACCTCCGAGCCGGCGACGATCTACTACACCACCAACGGGCGCACGCCGACCTTCAGCTCTCCCAGCTACGAGGCCGAGGGGATCCGCGAGGGCGGCGAGAGGATCCGGGTCGACCGGACCACGACCTTCCGCTGGTTCTCCGTCGACGCGGCCGGCAACGTCGAGGGTGACTACATCCCGGACGGCAGCCACGACGGCTACCAGGAGGCGGTCTACGAGATCGGTTAGGCCGTCGCGATTGCCGCGCCGCGGCCGCGTTCTCGCCACTGCGGATCGCCCCCCGTGGCGAACCTACGGCGTCGCGGGAATCGCGGCGAACTCCTCGAGCAGCTCGGCCATCCGCTCGGGGCGCTCGACCTGCGGGCAATGCCCGCAGTTCTCGATGCTGACGAAGCGCGAGCCCCGAACCTCGTCGAGCACCCGGTTGGCGCCCGTGGGGAAGACGAGGCGATCGCTGTCCCCCCAGACGATCATCACGGGGCAGCTGATCCGGTCGAGCTCGAACGGGTCACGGATCTCGGGCCGCAATCTGCGCCCGGTGGCCGTGATTCGGATCACGTCACGGCGGCTGGCGAGGTGGCGGCTGAACGAGCGCACCACGGCGCCGTCGACCGGCCCGGTGAAGGCCAGTGCGCGGTACACGCGCGCAACCGCCTCGCGGACGACGACCTCGGGCAGTGGCACCGGCGCGCGCAGGATCATCCCCACGAGCGGGGCCGACTCGATCAGGGTGATCCAGAGCGCCATGTCGAGGCCCGCCGGCGCCACCGGGACGACCCCGGCGATTGGCAGGTCCGGGTCCTGTGCGGCGCGCATCGCGGCGCAGCCGCCGAGCGAGTTCCCGCAGACGACCACGTCCCGACCTCCGGACCGCTCGTGCGCCTCGCGCACCGCGGCGGCGAGGAAGCGGTCGAGCTGCGGCAGGATCGGCTCGACCCGGTCGAGGCGGTCGGCGCGTCCGAAGCCGGGCAGATCGAGCGCCGTCGCGCCGATTCCCCGTTTCGCCAACGCGGACATCGTCGGCCGCCAGCAGTCTGCGGAGTCGGAGAAGCCGTGGATGAGGAGCAGCGGGGTCCCCTCGCCGGGCGACTCGAGCGCCCGGCTGCCGAAGCCGCCGAACTCGACTCGCCGCTCCCGAATCACGCGCTCACCCCACGGGGCATTCTTGCCCATGCATCGGCGCCGTCCATCGCGATACGTTGGCCGCATACCGGTTCTGAGCGAGGAAGAGGTGACCCGACGACCTCGAGCGCGGCATCTACTCGAGTGCCGACGTGATCGCGCTCGATGGCGAAGCTGTCGGGTTGGTGCGTGCCGAGGGCTCGAAAGCGCCCACGAGGACCCGCAGCTCGACTTTCGCCTGCGTGAGCGCGTCCAGAGCCGTGGCATCTGGGACTGGCCGTAGCTACCCAACACGCTGCTCGGCTCGCCGCGGTATTTGTCGCTGCGGTGAGAGCTGGGCCGGCCGCAGCGTTTGCGGGTGGGGTGGGCGTCAGTGCTGCGCGTGTTCGTGCGCCTCTCGTGTGGATTGATGCCCGTCGGCGAGTTCGGCCGCCTGGCCGACAGGGGGCTCCGAGTCGAGATCACAGTTGACGACGAATAGCGTGGTCAACCGTGATCTCGGCCCAGGCCGCGCACGAAATCGACCCCAACTACGCCCGAGAGCGTGCCGTGTGCCGGCCACACGACAAAACGGCACGTTCTCCTCGACCACGCACCGCAGCTAGCCGGCGGCGTCGTTAACGCTTCCCGAGCCCGAACCGGTTGCGCAGGCCGCGCGCGTTGATGAAACGGAGGATGCCGTTCATGAACCGCCGCTCGCGGCGCTTGTGCGGGAACCAGAGCGGGTCGCGCTTGCCCTGCGGGACGCGCGGGGTGACGATCGACTCGGTGCGGCAGAACCGCTTGATCCCGTAGGCGCCGTGGCGGAAGCCCACGCCCGACTGCTTCCAGCCGCCCATCGGCAGGTTGTGGAGGAAGTAGTTGGTGAGCACGTCGTCGACGTTGGTGGCGCCGACCTCGAGCCGCCGGGCGACCTGCTCGGCGCGCTTCGTGTCCTTCGACATCACCGAGGCCGAGAGGCCGTAGCGGGTGTCGTTGGCCATCTGCACGGCCTCGTCGGCGTCCTTGACCTTCATCACGCCGAGCACGGGGCCGAACGTCTCGTCGACCATCACCTTCATCGAGTGGTCCGCATCGGCGATCACCGTGGGCTCGTACCAGTTGCCCGGTCCGTCCTTGCGCTTGCCGCCCGTGAGGATCCGGGCGCCCTTCTCGCGGGCGTCCTCAACGTGGTCGGAGACGATGTCGAGCTGCGGCGGGAAGGTCATCGCGCCGAGGTCCTGACTGTAGGAGCGGTCGTCCGTCCCCTGGCGGAGCGTGCGCACGTGGTCGGCGAGCTTGCCGACGAACTCCTCGTAGATCGGCTCCTCGACGTAGACGCGCTCGATCGCCATGCAGATCTGCCCGGTGTTGGCGAGCCCGCCGAAGGCCGCGGCGTTGACGGCGCGCTCCATGTTGGCGTCGCTCAAGACGATCATCGGATCCTTGCCGCCCAGCTCGAGGCTCACCGGGGTGAGCGTGTCGGCCGCGCGCTTCATCACGATCTTGCCGGTCCGCTCGGAGCCGGTGAACTGGAGGAAGTCGACCTCGTCGATCAGCGCGCCGCCCGTCTCGGCAGTGCCGTTGACGATCCGGATCACGTCGGGGGCGCCGATCTCGCGCCAGCCGCGCTCGATCTCGATCGCGATCAGCGGCGTCACCTCGGAGGGCTTGATCACGACCCCGGCGCCGGCCATCAGGGCCGGGATCGCGTCGTCGAAGGCGAGGATGAGGGGGAAGTTCCAGGGGCTGATGACGCCGACCACCGGATACGGGTGGTAGGTGATCCGCAGCTTCTTCACCTTGAACATCGGGTTCGGCGCCGCGGGGGATTCGTCGGCGAGGTACTCAGCGGCGTGCTTGCCCCAGAAGTTGATCGCGTCGCAGAGGAACGGCGCCTCCATCTCTGCGTCGGCGCGGACCTTGCCGGTCTCGGACTGCATCACGTCGGCGAGCTCGTCGGAGTTCGCGAACATCCAGTCGCGCAGGCGGCCGAGCCAGTGATAGCGGCCCTCGAACCCGATCGCCTCCCACTCCTTCTGTGCCTCCCGCACCGCGGCGACCGCGGCGGCGACGTCATCCGGCGAGCTGATCGGCACCTCGCGGATCACGGAACCGTCGACGGGCCGGTGAACCTCGAAGGTCTCGGGCGCGGCGGGCGCGGCCCCGTTCGTCTCCGTCTCAGCGGCGCTCGCCGCCTCGGGCTGGGTCGCGGACTCCATGCTCGACTCTCCTCCTGGGTTCTGAAACCGGCTAGACAAGCGGACTCTACCGCGCCGGCCGAGTGAGTCGGTACGGCGGTACCAGAACTGCTACCGCAGTTTGTAGACCGGTCCGTCGAGCGACGTCGCGTAGATCTTCCCGTCGAGCCCTTCGACGAACGAGCTGGGGCTGTCGATCGAGAGGCCGGCGGGGTGGTCGGTAGCGCCGGGGGCCGTGGCGTCCGGGTCGAGCGAGCGGACTTCGCCACCGCAGAAGTCGGCGTAGAGAAGCCGGTCGGCGAGCGAGGGCAGGCCCGGGTCGTGGACCACGGGACCGGCCGTGACGGCGCAGGTGCCACCGGAGAGCGAGTACTCGTGGATCGGCGGCACGTAGTTCGGCGGCTGCGTGCCGCCGCCCTCGTGGACGTGGGTGCCCTCGAACAGGTCCCAGCCGAAGTTCGCGCCCCTGGCCCGGTCGCCGGCGACGTAGTCGATCTCCTCCCAAGCGTCCTGCCCGACGTCGCCGATCGAGAGCGCGCCGTTCACGCTGTCGAACGAGAACCGGTACGGGTTGCGAAGCCCGAGGGCGAAGATCTCGTCCTTCCCGGCTCCCCCGACGAACGGGTTCGAGCCCGGGACCGAGTAGCCGCCCTTCGGCCTCGGGTCCACTCGCAGGAGCTTGCCGAGCAGGCTCTCGCGGTTCTGGGCGTTGCCCTGCGGGTCGCCGGCGGAGCCGCCGTCACCCGGCGCGAGGTAGAGGAAGCCGTCGGGACCGAACGCCAGCTGGCCGCCGTTGTGGTTGGAGTTGACGGGGTGTGGAACCTCGATCACCTTGCGGCGCGAGCCGGCGTCGGCCCGGGTGGCGCTGTTGCGCTTCCGCCGTAGCGAGTCGACCCGGATGTTGCCGCCCTTGGTCGTGTAGTAGACGTAGAAGAGCCGGTTACGCTCGTACTTCGGGTCGAAGGCGACTGAGAGCAGACCCTCCTCGCCGCCGTAACCCACGACCTTCGAGATGTCGACGAACGGCTGGCGGAGCGTCTTGCCGTTGCGGACGACGCGGATTGCCCCCGGCTGCTCGACGACGAAGAGGAGCTTCCGCTGACCGGGCGCCTGCGCGGTGTGGACGGGCGCGTCGAAGTTGCCGATCCGCTGCGTGCCGATGCCACCGCCCTGCGCCGCGGCCTGCCGCGGCCGCTCGAGCGCCCCGAGCGCGCAGAGCGACGCGGCGAGCGCGAGCAGCGCTGCGATGACGACGATCCGGTCCCTGCCGAGACGATGCGCCACGCGCCCAGCGTACTACCGCTTCTGCTCCAGGCGGTACACGCCGCCGCCGTTCGAGACGACGTAGATCTGACCGCCCAGGCCCTGGCCGAAGGACGAGACGAAGCGGGCGTAAAGGCCCTCGTCGCGGACGTCGGTCGCCGGTGAGAGCGGCGCGCCGCCGGCGGGGATCGCCGGTGGGACGAAGCTCTTCAAACGGCCGAGGCAGAAGTCGGCGAAGACATAGCGACCGTAGAGCTGTGGCAGCTTCGGGTCGCGAACGACGTAGCCGCCGGTGATCGCGCATTCACGCGTCTCGTGCCCGTAGGCGAAGACCGGGAACATCTTCGGCCCGGTTCCGGGCCGGGCGGGGTGGGCGCGGCGCAGCCCCTCGTACTCGGGCCAGCCGAAGTTCATCCCCGCGGCGGCCGCGGGACTGAGGATGCTGACCTCCTCCTGCGCCCTGCCCTCGTCGCCGACGTCGGCAATCGACAGTTGCCCGGTCGCGAGATCGAAGGAGAACCGCCACGGGTTGCGGAACCCCCATGCGTAGATCTCGTTGCGGCCCGGCGCCTTGCGGAGCGGGTTCGAGCGCGGGATCCGGTAGCCGGACCGGTTCGCCCTCGGGTCGATCCGCAGCAGCTTGCCGAGCAGGGTGCCGAGGCTGCGCGCCTGATCGTTGGGGTCGTCGCAGCAGCCGCCATCGCCGGTCGAGATCCAGAGATTCCCGTCCGGCCCGAATTGGAGCTGCCCGCCGTTGTGGCTGTCGGCGTACGGGTGGCTGATCTTCAGCACCGAACGCCGGGACCGCCGGGCGGCGCGCAGGCTGCCGCGCTTGCCTTGGCGGCGGAAGACGTCGACGTAGTTGTGGCCGCCGGGGCCGGTGTAGAAGGCGTAGACGCGGCCCGTGCGGGGATAGTTCGGGTCGAACGCGATCGAGAGCAGGCCGGCCTCGCGCGAGGTGGCCTCGCCGGCGCCGTAGCGGACCCGGTCCGTGATCTTGAGGAACGGCCGCTTCGACTTGCGGCCCTTGCGTACGGCCATCACCCTGCCCGGCTGTTCGACGACGTAGAGCGTGTGCGGCTGGCCGGGCGCCTGAGCGACGTAGACCGGGGACTCGAAGCCGGCGATGTGGCGAAGCGCGAGGCCGGAGGGCGCGGTCTTGCCGCCGGGCGCAGCGGATGGGGTACCCAGCGCAACGATGGCCGCGAAGGCGACCACGATCGCCATCCGCGCCCCGGTGCGACCGGTCATCCCCCGCCGCTCTCGGCGTTCAACCGGTAAACGGGGCCGTCGAGTGAGATCGCGTACACGCGCTGGGAGAGGTCCTCGGCGAAGGAGCTCAACGACGGGACCTGGAGCCCGAGCGGCCGGTCGTCGCCCGCCTCCTTCGCCGGGTCGGCGGTGAAGCTGCGCAACTCGCCCTCGCAGTAGTCGCCGTAGAGGTAACGCCCGTAGAGGGAGGGCAGGTCGCGGTCGCGGACGACGTAGCCGCCCGTCACCGAGCAGCCGCCGTCGCGCCCGTACTCGAGCACGGGCGGGCGCGCGTCTGGCGCCTCCTGGTCGTCGTTGTAGGGCTGGGTCCCCTCGAACGCGGACCAGCCGAAATTGAATCCCGAACGTTCCGAAGATGTGCTCGGCTCCGCCTCCGCCACCTTCGGGTCAGCCACCTCCACGGCGGACAACGCATTTATCTCCTCCAACTCGTTCTGACCGACGTCCCCGATCCAGAGGTCGCCGGAGTCGTGGTCGAAGGAGTAACGCCACGGGTTGCGGAGGCCGTGGACGAGGACCTCGGGCCGCGCACCGTTCTCACCCGTGTGCGGGTTGTCGGGCGGGACGGCGTATGGCTCGCCGCCGGATTCGTGCGGGTCGATCCGGAGGATCTTGCCGAGCAGGCTGCCGAGATCCTGCGCCGTCCGCTCCGGGTCGCCGCCGCCGCCGCCGTCGCCGGTGCCGATGTAGAGGTTGCCGTCGGGACCGAAGAGCAGCAGGCCGCCGTTGTGGTTGGAGGCGAAGTCCTCGATCGAGAGCACCTCGCGGGCGCTTTGCGGATCGGCGAGGAGCGGGTCGTCCGCCGAGCGCCGGTACTCGACGATCCGCGCGGTTCCCTCGGTGTCCGTGAAGTAGACGTAGAAGAGGCCCTCGCCCGCCGACGGGTCGAATGCGACCGAGAGCAGGCCCTGTTCTCCGCCGCAGGTGACCTGGTCGCCGATGTCGAGGAAGGTCGAGGGCGCGCCGCCGTCGTCGGGGACGCGTTGGATCCGCCCGCACTGTTCGACCACGTAGAGGTCGTCGGTGGGCCCCGCCGGGTCCTGGGTGAGGAAGACGGGCTGCTCGAAGTCGCCGAGCTTCTCCAGCGCGACCCCGCCCCCGCCGGCGCCCTCGTCGGGAGGCGGCTCGCCGGTGGGGACCACGGGCCGGGTATCGGTCACCGTGCTCGTCGGATCCACGCCGCCACCGTCACCGCCATCGTCATCGCAGCCGGCGAGCAGCAGCGTCGCCGCGATCAACACCGCGCCGGCTCGACTGAGAGCGTCCCGCACCGCCAAGACGCTACCGGCCCTCCGGTCAGTCCTGGATTACGACCTTGCCGGAGCCGGTGACGCGCGCCCGCGGCGGCTTGTCCGTGATCGTGACGACGAACTCGCCCTCGACCGGGCTCCCGTCGGAGGTGACCGCCTTCGCGTTTCCGGCGAGGCCGGCGGCGATCTCGTAGTGGACGGTGTAGGTGCCGGCCTGCACGGGCGTCACCCTCCAGACGGCGCTGACAGTGTCGCCGGGCGCCACCTCGCCGAAGGAGAAGGTGTCGGTTTGTGCGACCCCGGCGCCCGCGGAAGGCGCCTTCGCGAGGTCCTCGCCCTCCGGAACGGCGAGCTTCGGGAAGCCGTTCTCGAGGATCCAGACGGGCCGGTTGGGGTCGGCGACGTTGGGCTGGTCGGTAATGGTCGAGAACGGCTGGGCCGCCTTCTCCTCACCGGTCCAGATCGTCACCGCCATGGCGGGCACGGTCTCGTCGCCGGCATTCTCGAGCTCGAGCTGCAGGTCGCTGGTTTGCGCGAGGCGCTGCTCGGTGGGGAACTTCGCGGAGACGACGTCCACCGGGAAGTCCGCCTCGGGCTCGTCCGCGTCCTGCCGCTGGGCGTCGCTGCCGCAGCCGGCGATGAGCGCGGTGGCGACGGCGACGGCTGCGATGGCATGCGGGCGCACGCAGCGGGCTCGCTGGGGCGGACGGGCGCTTGTTGCAGTCGTCTCCTCCCCCAAGGCGCCGGGAACATACCACCGCGCCCGTACGATCCGGCTTATCCGCCTCGTGCGGTTGGGGGTGGCGGTCCGTCTGAGGAACGAATACTCTTCGCTGCACTCGTGCCGGGACTGAAGCAATGCCTCCCAGGAGCAAGCTCCTGCTCGGGTCTGTCGGGGACTCATGGTTAGAGCCACAGTAGACCGCGCGTTCTTGCCTGCGAAGTCGATGTTCGAGCAGGTCGGGAACATGATGATCCTGACCGGCAAGACCATGGTCGCGACGGTCAAGCCGCCGTACCCGTACGGCGGCGAGTTCGTGCACCAGTTCCTCTTCGCCCTCCAGCTCTGCTGGTTCCCGATGATGATCTCGACGATCGCCTTCGGCTTCGGGGCCCCCGGCCTGCAGGCGGCGAACTTCCTCAGCCTCTTCGGCGCGCTGGACCGCCTCGGCGGCTTCTTCATCCTCGCCTCGGTGCGCGAGTTCGCGCCGTTCGTGACCGCGGTCGTCGTCGCCGGCGTCGCCGGCACCGCGATCACAGCGGACCTCGGAGCCCGCAAGATCCGTGAGGAGCTCGATGCGCTCCAGGTCCTCGGGGTCGACCCGATCAAGAACCTCGTCGTGCCGCGCTTCCTCGCCCTGATGCTGATCACCGGGCTGATGGACATCTACGCGCTGCTCTTCGGCATCTCCGGCGGCATCTTCGCCGAGATCGCCTACGGTCAGCCGCTCGGCCCGTTCTTCGCAACGCTCTTCAACAACGCGTCGGTCACGGACTTATGGGGATCGATCCTCAAGTGCACGATGTTCGGCGCGATCATCGCCGTCGTCTGCTCCTACAAAGGGATGAATGCGTCCGGAGGCGCCGAAGGCGTGGGTAGAGCCGTGAACCAAGCGGTGGTGATTGCCTTCTTGGGGGTGTTCGCGTTCAACTACGTGTTCACCCAAACGCTGCTGGCAACCAACCCGGAGATCTCGCTGATCAAGTGATGCCTGGCTGGTTGGCAATACCTCGCGATTGGCTCGGTTCGCTCGGCGACATCGCTCGCTTCGGCGGCCGCGTGATGGGGCTCGTCTTCAGCGGCCGCGTCTTCCGCTTCTTCGGCGAGGCGCTGCGCCAGGCCGGCATCCTCGTGCTCGGCAGCGCGGTGGTGATCTGGGGCCTCGTCTTCATCCTCGGCCTGCAGTGCGGGGTCGAGGGCGCGTACTTCTCGCGCTCGGTCGGCGCGCCCTCGAATGCGGGCACCTTCGCCGCCTGGTGCGACCTGCGCGAGGTGATCCCGTACGCGTTCGGCTACATGATGGCCGCCAAGGTCGGGACCGGGATCGTCGCCGAGCTCGGCGCGATGCGGATCTCGGACGAGATCGACGCGCTCGAGGTGATGGGCGTCAACCCGATGATCTTCCTCTGCGCGACCCGCCTGCTCGGCGCCTGGATGACGCTCCCGTTCATCTACCTCGCCGGGATCGGCGTCGGCTACATCGGCTCCTACCTCGCGGTCGTCGAGCAGGTCGCCGAGGTCTCGGCGGGTGGCTACTTCCTGATCTTCTGGATGTTCCAGAACCCACCCGACATGATCTTCTCGATGATCAAGGGGATGACGATGGCGACGGTGATCGTCCTCGTCGGGTGTTACTACGGCTTCACGGCATCGGGGGGACCGGTCGGCGTCGGCACGGCGACGGCGAAATCGATGGTCCTCAACATCGTCTTGGTTCACATCATCGGCATGATGGGCACGCTCGTCTTCTGGGGAGCGAACCCGCGGGCGCCAATCGGCGGATAACCACCTACGCGGCGAAGAGGGACATGGCTGACGAAACGAACGAACAGCAGGCCGCGGACGAGCAGCAGGCCGCCGACGAGCACGCGCAGCATCAGGCGGACGAGCTGGAGCGCTTCGCAGAGGAGGCCGAGCGCGACGCGCCCGCCTACGAGGAGCCCGCTCCGGAGCTCGGTGCGCTGAACAAGGACTACACGATCCCCGGCGTCGCCTCCGACGAGACCAGCCCGTATCGCTGGCACACCGGCGAGAAGCGCGACCACGGTGGCGAGGACGCGATCGAGATCATCGACGTGGTCAAGCAGTTCGGCCGCACGCGGATCCAGAACGGCCTCAACCTCGGCCTCCCCGACGACGAGATCTCAATGGTCCTCGGCCCGTCGGGAACCGGCAAGAGCGTGCTGATCAAGCTGATCGTCGGCCTCCTGTACCCGGACGCGGGCGACATCCTCGTCCACGGCGAGTCGGTGCCGAACATGTCGGACGACGAGCTCTTCGAGATGCGGAAGAAGTTCGGCCTCCTCTTCCAGGACGGCGCCCTCTTCGGCTCGATGAACATCTGGGACAACACCGCCTTCCCGCTGCGTCAGCACACCGACAAGTCGGAGGACGAGATCGGCGAGATCGTCAACCGCCGCCTGCAGGAGGTCGGCCTCGGCCACGCGACCGAGAAGATGCCGAACGAGCTCTCCGGCGGCATGCGCAAGCGAGCCGGCTTCGCCCGCGCTCTCGTTCTGGACCCGGCGATCGTCTTCTTCGACGAGCCCGACTCGGGCCTCGACCCGGTGCGCACGGCGCTGCTCTGCGAGCTCATCCGCGAGATCCACGAGGAGAACCAGGGCTGCTACATGGTGATCAGCCACGACCTCGGGACCGCGCGGCGGATCGCCGACTTCATCGCCGTCCTCTGGAAGGGCAAGATCGTCGAGTCCGGACCCTCGGAGGAGCTCTTCAACTCCGACAACCAGTTCGTCAGCCAGTTCCTGAACGCGGAGACCCACGGGCCTCTGGCGATGGACTGAGGCGACCTAGCCGTTGACGCTCGGCGGGAAGCGGGTCACCTCGATCCCGCCTCCTCGCACGATCACGCGGTCCTCCGGGCGGGCCTTCAGGACCTTCGGGCCCAGCACGGTGATCAGGTTGAGGTAGAGCGGGCCTCTCGCGTCACTTCTCATCTCCGCGACGCCGACCTTGAGCGCGGTGCACGTGCCCTCGTCCTGCGTGCAGTTCGAGCCGTTGTTCTCGGAGACCTCGCCCTGGAGCGACGCGTTCGCCTTGACGAAATCCCCCTGCCGGGTCGCGTTCGGCGACTCGGCGAGGATCAGGCGGACGCTGGTGCGGACCGCGTAGCGGAGGTGGGAGATGTCCGTCGCATAGCGGGCCAGGACGGCGAGCTGTTCGTCGGCCTCGAGCCCCTCGAGTCTTTTCGAGTACACGACCCTGCGCTTCAGATCGGGCGGGATCCGGCGTTTCTGTCTCGCTTCGGTCGTCGTGCTCGTGAAGTCGGCAGGTGAGGCGTCGCGGTAGCGGACGACGTTGATTCGCCCGCGGTCCTGCGGGATCGCCCCGTCGGGGCGCAGGCCGCCGACGGTGATCAGCTCGCCCGAGCGCGCCTGCGGATGACTCGCATGGGCGACGAGGTTGATGTGGCACGCGTCGAGCGCACAAGGGAGCCGGCCCGGGTCGCGGATTGTGAACCCGGCGCCGGTGAAGACGAGGACGCAGTGGTGCTCGTAGTCGGGCCGGCGCTGGGTGCACTCCTCATGCTCGGTGCCCGAGATCTTCAGCGTCCCCGGCCCGCCGGTGGCGTTCTCGGAGGCGGCGAGGATGAGGGTCCCCCGCACGTCGGGCGCGTACTTGTAGATCGGCCCTCTGCAGCGCGGGTCCTGGTGGCCGCAGTTGCCGGTCACCTGCATCTCGGCCGTCACCTCGACCCGGTCGCCGAAGGCGAGCTCAGGGAGCTCACCGGGTCCCATCGACATCACCACCCGCGGATTGGCACCCGGGCTTCGGGTGATCGGGAGCGTCTTCACGAGCTCCGAGCCGTTGCCCGTCGTCGCCACCCGGACGAGCGGCCCCTCGGCCTCTCCCTTCGGCGCCGCGGCCGAGGAGATCGCGGCCGCGCCGATCAGCGCGGCCGCGAGCACGGCGAAGATCGCCGCTCGTCCGCCCCGTCCGATCCTGCCCCCGCTCCCGCGCAACATTGAGCCGGGAGCCTAGACCCAGCGCCGGAAGTGGCGTTGCAGAGCACTGCCGCTGCGTAACCTTCGCCCGGTGAGGGATCTGTTCGCCCGGATCGCGGCGTGGTGCGTCGAGCGCCCCGCGTTGGCGCTCGCAGCGGTGACGCTGGCGACGCTCGTCGGCGCGATCGGGGCGCTGCGCCTCGAGGCCGACGCCGGCACCGACCAGCTCGTCGACTCCGATTCCGAGACTTTCGTCGCCACGGAGCAGTTCAAGAGCGAGTTCGGCGACGACGCGGTCGTCGTCCTCGTCAAGGGCGACCTCGAGAAGCTGATGCTGACCTCCGACCTCGGGACGCTGCTCTCGCTCGAGGGCTGCCTGTCGGGCAACGCTCCGGGCGGGCAGGTGTTCAAGGACGAGGCCGCCCCCGCACCCTGCGCCGAGCTCTCCGAGCTGCAGCCGGCCCAGGTTGTCTACGGCCCGGCGACGTTCCTCAACCAGATGGCGATCCAGGCGGGCAAGCTGCTCGAGCAGCAGGCGAAGGCGACCGTGCGCCAGGCGCGCGCCGCCGCCGCCCAGGCTGCGATCGACGCGCGCGAGGCCGGGGCGAGCCAGGAGGAGCAGTTGATCGCCGCCGACGCCGCGGCGCAGGAGATCGTCACCGCGTTCCAGGCGCAGCTCGCCTCGCTCGCGGTCCGCTACGGCCAGACCGGGATCCCGACGATCGACGACCCGACCTTCGTCTCGTCGGTGATCTTCGACTCGCGAGCTCCGGGGCAGCCGAAGTCGCGCTGGTCGTACCTGTTCCCGAGCGCGGAGTCGGCCCTGATCTCGGTCCGGCTGAAGCCCGACCTGAGCGAGTCCGAGCGGCGCGAGGCAATCGGGTTGATCCGCGAGGCGATCGCCGACCCGGCGTTCGGTATCCGCGACGTCGAGTACGTCGTCTCCGGCGTGCCCGTCGTCGTCGAGGGCCTCGCGGAGGAGCTCTCTTCGGAGATCTACATCCTCCTCGCCGCGGCCCTCGTGCTCATGGCGCTGACGCTGGCGCTCCTCTTCGGCCCGCCGCTACGCCTGCTGCCGCTCGTCATCGCCCTCTCAGCAGCGGCGATCACGTTCGGCCTCCTGGCGGCCGTCGGCGGCGCCCTGACGATGGCCTCGCTGGCGGTGCTGCCGATCCTGATCGGGCTCTCGGTGGACTACGCGATCCAGTTCCAGGCGCGCTTCGGCGAGCAGATCGAGGCCGGCAGCTCGCCTGCGCGCGCGGCGGTCGAGGCGGCGGCGCGAGGCGGACCCGTGATCGCGACCGCCGCGCTCGCGACGGTCGCCGGCTTCTGCGTCCTCTTGCTCTCGCCGATTCCGATGGTCCGCGGGTTCGGCATCCTGCTCGTGGTCGGGGTCGCGATCGCCTTCTGGCTCGCGGTCACGGTGGGCCTCGCCGGCTTGTCCTTGGCGCGCAGGCGCGCCAAGGACAACCAATCACGAACGTTCCGCTCGCCTCCTCGGCTTCGCCTCCGGGGGCGGACGGGTCAGGCGGTGGGACCGGCTGGCGGCCAGCGTGCGCTCTCACGGATTGCGGAGGCCCGCGGCCGCAGCGGCGCCCGGATCCACTCGATCGGCCGGCGCACGCTCGCCGCCTCGGTCGCTTCGCCGGGCATCGTCCTCGGGATTGCCGTCGCGATGGCGGTTGGCGGCTGGACGCTGAGCACGCAGACGGAGGTGATCTCGGACATCCGCGAGCTCGTCCCGGCGAGCCTGCCCGAGCTTCGGGACGTCGACGAGCTGCAGGAGGCGACCGGCGTCTCCGGCGAGGTCGACGTCACCGTCACGTCGGACCGCCTCACCGACCCGGAGGTGCTCGCGTGGATGGCGGCGTTCAAGCAGCGCGTGCTCGAGCGCGCCGGGTTCACCGGGGAGTCGACCGATCTGCCGGGACCAGGAGACCCGGCTCTGTCCGTCGATCTCGCTGCCCGACCTGTTCCAGGCCGAGGGCGGCCCGCCGAATGCCGAGTACGCGGAGCGGGTCCTCGATCTGCTGCCTCCTTACTTCTCCCAGGCGGTGATCGCCACCGACCCCGAGACCGGCGAGCGCGGGGACACCGCGGTGATCGCCTTCGGGATCAAGGTGATGCCGTTCGACGAGCAGAAGGAGCTGATCGACGCGATCCGCGCGGAGATCAACCCGCCCGGGACCGAGAACGACCCGCCGCAGGGCGTCAGCGCCGAGGTCGTCGGCCTCCCGGTACTCGCCGCCGACGCCAACTCAGCCCTCGGTTCGAATCGCTACCTGCTCACGGTCGCCGGTCTCCTCGCAGTCGCTCTGGCGCTGCTCGCCGTCTACCGCTCCTTCCGCCGCGCGCTCGTCCCCCTGATCCCGATCGTCCTCGCCACCGGCTGGTCGGCGCTCGGACTCGCGATCGCCGGGGTGCCGTTGAACCCGATGTCTGCGACTCTCGGCGCTCTCGTGATCGCGATCGCGACCGAGTTCAGCGTCCTGATCTCGCACCGCTACGAGGAGGAGCGCAAGGCCGGCTTCGTGATCGGCGAGGCGCTGCGGCGCGCCTACACGCGCACCGGGACCGCGGTGCTCGCGTCGGGGATCACCGCGATCGCCGGGTTCGCCGCGCTGATCGCCAGCGACATCAGGATGCTGCGCGACTTCGGCATCGTCACCGTGCTCGACCTCGGGATCGCCTTGATCGGGGTTCTGATCGTGCTCCCGGCGGCCCTCGTCTGGGCCGAGGGCGGCTTCGCGCCGTTCAAGTCAGGGCTCGGGCGGTGGCGGGCGCGCCGGCAGAGGGCTTCGACCGCGACCTCGTGAGCGCGTCGTGAGCGACGAGCCGGGCGAGGGCGAGAGCCGCCCTGGCGATCGCGAGCGGGAGCGCCTGCGCAGCACCAGCCGCTACTCGCTCTGGGTCGGGGTCGCCTTCCTCATCCTGATCGGAGTCGCGACCGTGAACACGATCCAAAACGACGAGGGCGGCGTCCTCGGCGCGGACGCGGCGGAGGCCGGGACCGCGCTGCCCGAGTTCGCTGTCCCCGAACTGCCCGCGGGTCCCGACGGTGACGCGAACGTGTACCAGGACGACTGCGAGAGCTCCGACAATCCGTGTCCTTCCGACGAGGTCAGGACTCCGGCCTGCGAGGTCGAGCTCGAGCGCGTGATCCGGGTCTGCGACCTCTTCGACCGCCCGCTCGTGCTCTCGTTCTGGTTCACCACCCCGCCCGACTGCCCGCCGACGCAGGACACCGTGGACGCGGTTGCCCGCCGCTATGAGGGCGAGGTCAACTTCCTCACGGTCGCGATCCGGGGCGACCGCTCGGAGCTCGAGCAGATCGTCCGCGAGCGCGGCTGGGAGGTCCCGGTCGGTTGGGACCGCGACGGCGCCGTCTCGAACCTCTACCGGGTCGGCGTCTGCCCGACGGTCGCGTTCGTCCTCCCGGGCGGCGTCCTCAGCACCGCCACGCTGGGAAGCGAGGAGCTGACCGAGGCGAAGCTCGCGGACGCGGTCGAGCAGCTCGTCGATCAGTCTGCGCGACGGGCGGAGGAGAGCCGTTGAGCGTGGATGAGGCGCCGCTCGAGGGCTGGGTTGCGCCCGCACTCAACGACGAGCTGCCGGGGATCGCGCTTCGCTACTTCGTCCTCGAGCGCGGGTCGGGACGGTCGACCCGGGCGGTCAAGGACCGGCTCCGCATGCTCTCGAGCCGCTTCTCGGGCGGCCAGGCGATCAACCTGCGCCACCAGCCGATCCCGTGGGCGTACCGGGTGTTCTTTCGCCACATCGGGCTCGATCCCGACGAGCAGCCGACGCCGGTCGAGGCGTACGTGCTCGAGCGCATGCGGTCGGGCGGTTTCGCGAGCCGGAACCTGCTGGACGACGCGCTGACGATCGCCACCGTCGAGTCCGGCGTCGCCTTGCGCGCCTTCGATGCCGACAAGGTCGAGGGACGCCCGGGAGTGCGGCCGACCGAGGCGGGCGAGGCGCTCGAGGGGCGCCCCGGGGAGCTCCCGGAAGGCACCTTGGTGATCGCCGACGAGGCCCGGCCGCTCTCGCTGCTGTTCGGCGCGCTCGCCGCCGGGCGCGGCGTCCATCCGCGAACGAAGCGGACGTTGCTGGCCGCGATTCAGGTGAAGGGGGTGCCCGAGATCGCGGTCGAGGAGGCGCTCTGGCTCGCCGGCGAAGCGCTCGAAGGTTGAGATGTAGTCGAAGCGTTTGCGCCACCGCGCCCATTCCCGGATCGTGGCGGCATGCGCGACCTGGCTTCCCGTCAGCTCGAAGCACTGCTCGGCGCCCCGCGTACCGCGATTCTGCGAACGCTTGAGCGCCCGGAGACCTCGGGCACGCTCGCGGGCGTCCTCGAGACGACACCTGGCGCGGCGAGCTATCACCTCAACACGCTCGAGGCGGCGGGCCTGGTCAGCCGCCGCCGGGTCGGAAGAGAGGTGATCGTGCGGCGGACGCGGCGTGGGAGCGCGCTGCTCGCGATCTATCGATCCGAGCCTGCGACGGGCGCTACTCAGGACCCTCACTTCGAGTGATCCCTGTAGCCGGGCCGCCGAGTCCGTTTACACTTCTCGGCACCGTTCATCCGGCTCTTCGGGGCAGAAGGGAAGCGCGTGCCTGACGCACTCGAGCAACTGCAAGTACTGGGACCGGTTCGCGACGCCGAGCTTCCGCCGGTTGCCCCGAGCGCGGCCGAAGATCGCCGCATGCGGCGCGACCTGCGGCTGCAGATCGCTCGGCTCGAGCACGAACTCGGCGAGATCGTCGCCGCATCGTTCCCGCGGCGGAAGATCGAGACCCGCGTCGGCGCGCTCGGCGGCCCCCGCATCCTCGGCACCGCGGAGCTGGAGCGCGTCCGCGACGCGCTCGTCGTCCGCATCCGCGAGATCCGTCGCGAGCTCGAGCGGCTCGCCGACGTTGAGGAGGCCAACCGCGGCCTGCTCGAGCAGATGATCGCCGCCCCGGACCGCTACCACTGGGTCCGCGTCTCGAACGAGGACATCGGCGAGGAGGGCTGTCGCCACTGGCACTCGCGCCCGCGCTGGGGCATCCTCGGGATGCTCCTGGGCTGGTGGCGGATCCGCCTCTCCTCCGGTTGTCCCTTAGCCGAGGGGCGGCCACCGGCCCGCCCCACAGAGCAGCGTGAGCTCAGCCTCGAAGAAGAAGCGGCGAAAGCGCCGACCGCGTAATCCCGCGCCGACGGCGGCCACCGCGAGCGTTCAGCGGACGGAGGCGCCGAAGCAAGCCGCGAGCGCCGCGAAGGCGAGGCCGCGACGCGCGCCGGCGGACGATCGCCCGCCGGCGCCGTGGGGCAGCTTCCCCCTGGTCGAGCTCATCGTCTTCATCGGGCTGATCATGATCGCGATCGGCTTCATCGTGGGCTTCGAGGAGCCGCGCGGCCAGCTCCTGCTCGGCACCGGCGTCGTCCTCGCAGCGCTCGCCGGCCTCGAGCTCTCGATCCGCGAGCACTTCGCCGGCTTCCGCTCCCACACCCTGCTGCTCGCATCCGCGGCGGGCCTCGTGGTCATGCTCGGCCTCTACTACGTCGCCGACCTCCCGCCGGCAATCGCGATCGGCGCCGGGGCCGCTGCCGCCGTGGGCGCAGGATTCGTCCTGGTCCGCACCTTCCGCCGCAAGAGCGGCGGCTATTCCGTGAAGGTCCGCTAGTCGCGGGCAGACGTCAGTTCACTGGGTGCGGACCGTCGGCGAAGAGGGCATAGCGTGCCTCGCCGTCGTGCGGCGCGCGGCCGATATAGAAGATGATTCGGGCCGGCTCGAGTCGGGCCAGCGCCCCGTCGCGCAGCAGGAGCGTGCGCCCGCGCGCTCCGATCCTCCCGGCATCCCAGATCTCCGCTCGGGACGGATCTGATCGGCGGCTCGGCTCCTCTCCGACCCGCTGGAATCCCAGCCACTGGCCGACGTGACGATCGTTAGTCGGGATCACCCGCACCGTGGCGTCGATCCCGGCGAGGCGCAGCTCGCGGGTCATCTGCGCGGCGCTCGCATCGGCGTCGGTGATCTCGACCTGAATCCAGCTGCCGCGGGCCTCGATCGTGAGCGCGAGCGCGGAGGAGGGCCCGTCCGAGAGCTCTGTGGCGGCGCCGATCGCGGCGGCTGCCAGCAGCGCCACGGCGCCCCCGAGTGCGGCCCGCGTGCGGGCGCGCCGCCGTCGCCGGGCGATCCCGGCGACGAGGGCGTTGCGAATTTCGGCCGCCGGCGCCGACCGTGCCCCGTCGGCGCCCGGTCGGGCCTCGTCGACCTTCCGGCTCATGGCCTCACCTCCATGCTGTCCGCGAGTTGTGAGAGGGCACGGGCGACACGCACCCGCGCCGCGCCCGCCGAGCAGCCGAGGCGACGGGCGACCTCCGCGTAGGGAAGCTCTTCCTGGATCCGCAGGCGCACCGCCTCGACGCTGTCGGGCGGGAGTTGCTCGATCGCGGGCTCGAGGGCGGCGGCGATCGGCGCAAGGTCGGCGAGCTCCTCGATCCGTGCGAGCGCATCGTCGTTCAGCTCGACGCGTTCCACTCCGAGCCGGCGCCGCGCGCGGGCGTCGATCTGCTGGCGCCGAAACATGCTCGCGAGCTGGCGCTTGGCGATGGCGAAGAGCCACGCCGTCGCGGGCGCTCCCGTTTCCTTGAACCGCTTGCGCGCCAGAAAGGCGGCGGCGAAGGTCTCGGCGGTCAGGTCCGCGGCGGAGTGCGGGCAGGCGAGGCGTCGCTGAAAGTAGGCGAGGACGGCCTCTGCGTGACGGTCGTAGAAGTCGCCGAAGGCCTGTGGATCGCGCCCCGAAGCGCGGAGGAGCTCGGCGTCGCTCAAGGCCGCTTTGCGCCGCTCGGCGGTCGGGCCGATCGCCATCGCATCCAGTGCGACCGACCCGGAGGGTCTCATCCGCGGGAATCCAGGCTGTGGGCGCGCATCCGCCAGGCGCCGACCGCCACGAGGATGCCGCTGAGCCCGGCGATGACCGCGATCGCGAGTCCCGGTTTGCCGTCGCCGCTCGCGGGGTCCGTCGGCCCCGCGCCGGCCTGCTCCGCAGGGCCCAGGGCATACGTCTCACCGCGCGGATAGCGCGGGCCGTCCGGGCGATCCTCGGACTTGCCTGATCGGCCGGCCGTGGAGTCGCTCGCCGGAGTCTCCGCAGCGCTCTCCGCCGGCACCGACGCCGGCGTCGTGGTGGCCTGCTCCGCTGTCGTTGCGGATTCCTCGCCCGTACCGTCCTCGGCGCCCGTTTCGCCCGCGGGCCCGACCTCGCCGCCGGTACCGCTCGGCTCCGGCAGCAACAGGTCGTACTCATGCTCGTCCAGTTCGGCAGCGGCCCGGTCGACCGCGAGCCCACCCAGAGCGATGACCGCGACGAGGACGGTAGTCGCAGCTTTACCCGCGCGTCCCCTCATCGCCCGTCACGGCTCGACGGCTCGAGCACACAAGTCGGACAGGGGATACCGGCACCCATCTCGCCGCGCACCGCACCTTCAGGAAACGCCGTCGTGCGGACCTCCGCGTGCCAGTCCTTGGCTCCGCCCTCTCGACCAAGCGACCTCCAGATCTGCCGGATCGTCCACGGACTCACATCGCCGACGCATCCGCGGTACTCGCCCTTCCCGGGCCGGCCCGCCGGATCCTCGAAGAGCACGATCTGGGGCGCTGCCGCCTGGCGTGACCCTCCTCGATGCAGGAAAGCGCCGGTGATCGGGTCAAGCCTCGTCGAGTGGAGGTCCCAGCAGAGTCTGTTCTGACGAGCGTCGGTGTTCAAGCCGAGCGCGGCTCGTCCGTCCATGTCGCCGGGCCCAGGGTCGACCTGGTGTCCTCGCAGATCCACGGCGAGATCGAACGGGCCTTCGAGTCCGAGTAGCCCGTGTCCGCCCTTCGCGGCGGCGAGTCCGCCTCCAACCGCCGCGGTCGCCGCCACCGCCGCGACCGCCAACCTCGTCCGCCTCATCGATTGATTCCTCCCTGCCAGGGTTCTTGGCCAGCTTGGCCCTTACACCCCTTAAATGGCACTTCCCCCTGCCGTTGTTACATGGCGCCCCAGCAGCGTTCACCGACGGCAGGCGAAGGGGGCGGGCGCCAGAGCGCCCGCCCCGTTTCGACGGGTGGTGTCCCCCGACGCTCGGGTCGGTTCAGCCGCTTGCCGGCCGCTTGGCCGAGAGCTCGTGAGCGAGCACGAGACGCTGCCTCGCGGTCAGCCTGCCGAGCTGCCGATTCTCCTTTACGTCGAGCGGAAAAAGGAACCTGCTCACGCGCGTGCGGCCCCAGCGGCGTTGGCTGCGCAGCAGTTCTCCGACGGTCATCGACTCGACTTCGGCGGGACACTCCTGGACGACCTCCGCCGCGTCGACATCGCCGGCAGCGACCGAGCGCTTCAGGGCTGCGCGCGCCAGCCGGATTCGGTTGGCGTGCGCGAGCGCCTCCATGTGCTGCGGCATCGCGGCGGGGGCGAGGGTCGAGGCAGCATCCATTGTCACTCCTCTCTGAGCGAGAAATCAGGGATTGCGGGTATCCGGCCATACGTCCCCGACGGCACTCTAGGTGCCGTTTGATGGGGAACCAACGGGGTTGGAAAAGCCTCTCTTCCCCCGTTCGCTCCCCTGCCCCGGGGTGCGTACGGCGTGAGGGGGAACCTAGAGAAGAACCGTCGCCCGCGTCAACCGATAACGGGTTGTTCACAAGAGGCGGGACTCGCAAAGAGCAAGGTTTTTGTTCGCTGGAGCCTCTTGTCCAGAACTGGACAAGACAAATCTCACCCGGCTGGGTGGTGCGGCCGGCCTTTCAGCCGGCTTGGCGCAGATCCGGGAAGTCGGTGAGGGTGCGGTCGAAGATCTCGAGCGCCCGGTCGAGGTGCTCGCGTTCGTGGGTCGCCATCAGCGACGTCCGCAAGAGCGCGCCGCCCGGCGGGACCGCCGGGTGGATCGCGACATTGGTGTAGACGCCGGCATCGAAGAGCGCCTTCCACAGGAGGACCGCCTGCCAGTCCTCGCCGACGACCGCCGGGACGACCGGGGTCGTGGCGACCGTGCCGTCGGCGAGCGTCCCCGGCTCGATCACGGCAAGGCCGAGACCGCGGAAGCCCTCGCGCAGGTAGGCGGCGTTGTCGAGCACCTTCGCCATCAGCTCGGGCCCGTCGCTGCGGATCACCCGCAGCGCGGCCAGCGCCGCCCCGACCGCGGCCGGGACCGCAGCGGCGGTGAAGATGAACGAGCGCGAGGCGATTCGCAGGTACTCGACCACGTCGGCGGGTCCCGCGATGAACCCGCCGCAGGAGGCGAGGCTCTTCGAGAAGGTGCCCATCCGCAGGTCGACGCGATCCTCGAGGCCGAAGAGCTCGCACGTCCCGGCGCCCCGGGCGCCGAGGACGCCTGCCGCGTGCGCCTCGTCGACCATCAGTCGCGCCCCGTAGGTTCCGCAGAGCTCGGCGATCGCGGGCAGGTCGCAGACGTCGCCCTCCATCGAGAAGACCCCGTCGACGATCACCATCGCCCCGCCGCCGTCATCCCCGGCGCGCTGGAGCATCTTCTCCAGCTTGTCCATCCGGTTGTGGCGGAACGGCCGCAGCTTCGCCCCGGAGACCTTGCAGCCGTCGAGGATCGACGCGTGATCGCCGGAGTCGCAGATCGCGGTGTCGCCCGGGCCGAGGATCGTCCCGATCGCGCCCACGTTCGCCTGGTGCCCGGTCGTGTAGACGATCGCGTCCTCGCTCCCCATCCACTCGGCGAGCTCGCGCTCGAGGTCGAGATGGAGCGGGGTGGTCCCGTTCAGCAGGCGTGACCCGGTGAGCCCCGTGCCGTACGTCTCGAGCGCGTCGCGGGCTCCCTGCTTCACCCGCTCGTCGCCGGTCAGGCCGAGGTAGTTGTTGGAGCCGAGCATGATCGTCTCGCGCCCCTCCATCTCGACGACGGGCCCGGCCTCCGAGGTGAGGACCCGGAAGTAGGGGAGAAGGTCGTTCTGCTTCGCCTGCGCGAGCTGCTCGATGCGGTCGTGCGTGCGCGCCTTCTCGAACACGTCGACCGGCGCGCGGGTCGTATCGCTCATGGGCAGAGAGTCTGCCAGCCTCCGCACGCCCGAACGCGGAAGCGGAGGACGTGGCGGGATTTCTTCTGTGTAGGTTGAGCGGCCGTGGGAACCGTCGCCATCCGTCCCGTCGCCGGCAAGCGCGACATCAATGCCTTCATCGAGCTGCCCTACCGGCTGCGCAAGGACGACCCCAGTTGGGTCCCGCCGCTGCGCTTCGAGCGCCGCCAGTTCCTCGACCGCTCGAAGAACCCGTGGTTCGAGCACTCGGAGGCGGAGTTCTTCCTCGCCGAGCGCGGGGGCGAGGTCGTCGGGAGGATCAGCGCGCACATCGACCACCGCTGGGACGAGTTTCAGGGCGGCAAGGACGGGATGTTCGGCTTCATCGACGCCGAGGACGACGCCGAGGTCTTCGACGCGCTCATCGGCACGGCAGCCGGCTGGCTCCGAGAGCGCGACCGCGATCGCATGCTCGGGCCGATGGACTTCACGATGAATGACGAGTGCGGCGTGCTCGTCGACGGCTTCGAGGAGCCTTCGATGATCCTCGAGCCCTGGCATCCGCCCTACTACGCGGCTCGCCTCGAGGCGGTGGGACTGGAGAAGGAGATCGACCTGCTGATGTGGGGGCTGTGGTTCGGGGAGCTCAGGGAGGGCACCGAGATGCACCCCCTGATCCACAAGGCCGCCGCGTACTCGCGAGAGAAGGGCGTCGTCGTACGCAACATGCGCCGCGCCGACATGGAGGCGGAGGTCGGGCGCTTCATGGACGTCTACAACGAGGCCTGGGGCGAGAACTGGGGCTTCGTCCCGATCACCGAGGCCGAGGTCGCCTTCCAGGCGAAGAACCTGAAGCCGGTCCTCGACGAGAACTGGGCGATGATCGCCGAGAAGGACGGCGAGGTCGTCGGTGCCGCGCTGACGCTCCCCGACGTCGAGCAGGCGCTGGTGAAGATGAACGGCCGCGTGTTCCCCTTCGGGTGGTGGCATTTTCTGCGCCGCAAGAAGTACATCGACCGCCTGCGGGTGTTCGCGCTCGGGGTCAAGCACGACTACCAGCACCTGGGCGTCGCGGCGGCCCTCTATGAGCGCCACGTGCAGACCGCCGGGAGTATCGGCCCGCCGGGCGGACACATGGGCTGGATCCTCGAGAACAACAAGTCGATGAACCGGGCGATGGAGGGGATGGGCGGCAAGGTCGTCCAGACCTATCGCGTTTACCGGCTCCCACTCGCGGGCGTGGCTCCGCTTGACGCGGGGGTAGAGTAGGAACGGATGAGGGAAGAGCTGTTGGAAACCGAGGCAGTGGAGCTGCCGGGCGTGGATGGCGAACCTGTCGGCGAGGCCCGGCCGCTGCCGGTACCGGCGCAGGGAACAACCGACCTGGCCGTGTTCAGCGACGAGGTCAAGACGGCGGCGCTGGCGGCCGCGGGCGGTGTCCTCGCCGGCGCGGCAACGGTGGCCGTGGTCAGGGCGACGCGGGCGGCGGCGAGCCCGAAGAAGCGCGGGCGGCGGATGCTGCGCGGCAAGGAGCGGCCGCAGAACGTCGTCGCGAGCCGCTCGTTCCTGGTCGACGTCCACCTCCTCGGCAGCAAGTAGCCGCGTGGGGCGCCCAGCCCCGCTCGAGGTCGCGGTGCGCCCGCCGTGGCCCTACCGCCTGCCGCGCCGCGGCGGTGGCGACGGCGTCGCGCGTTACCGAAACGGCGTCCTCACCCGCCTCCTCCACGTCGACGGCCGCCCGATCGTCGTCCACTGCTGGCAGCCCGCCGACAAGGACGTTCGCCTGCGCGCCGCGGGCGCCGGCCGCGAACCGCCCCCGCGGGACGCGCTCGAGCTGGCGATCGAGCGGATGCGGTTCGCGATCGGCGTCGACGAGAACCTGCAGGAGTTCTACGACGCCTTTCGCTCCGACCCGCTCGTCGGGCCCGCCGTCCGGCGCCGGCCGTGGGCGCGGACGCGGCGCCGGCCGTGGCCTTGGGAAGCCCTCGCCTGGGCCGTCACCGAACAGCTGATCCAGGTCAGCCGCGCGCACGAGATCCAGCGCCGGATCGTCCGTCGCTGGGGGACGCGGCACGAGCCGCCCTGTGCTGGGGCGTGGCGCGGGCCGGGGCCGCTTCGCGACATGCCGACGGCGGCCGTGATGGCCGGCCGCGCTCCGGCCGAGCTCGCGGCGATGGATCTCTCGCCGGCACGCGCGATCGCGCTCACCAAGTGCGCGCGCGAGGTGACGGCGGGGCGCGCCGACCTCAGCTGCGAGAAGTCCGACGCCCGTTTGCTCCGGATCTCGGAGATCGGACCGTGGACCGTCCAGTGCCTCGGCCATTTCGGCCGCGGCGACCCGGACGCGCTCCCCGCCGGCGACCTCACCTACGTGAAGCTCGTGGGCTACCTGACCGGACTTGGGCGCCGGGCCACGGTCGAGGAGGTCGAGGAGTACTTCGCCCCCTACGCGCCGTTCCGCGCGCTCGCCGGGGGCTTCGCAGCCGGCCACTGGGGCAGGGCGATGGGCGCCGGCCCACCGGCGCGGCTGGCAGCCGCCTCGAGGTGAGGGCGTACGACGTCGAGGGGAACGAGCTGATGCCGCCCGCAGCGAACTAGGGGGTGCGGCCCGGAAGCAGCTCGTTCGTGAGCAGCTCGCCGGCGCCCGGCCTGGTCGTGATCAGCCCGCGGTCGGCGAAGAAGCCCGCGAAGCGCTCCCACTCGGCCGGGGCCATGTAGCCGAACGGCTTCTTCGGGTCCCGTTGGGCGAGGATGGGCAGCGTCGCCTCGATCTCGGCAGCGGTCAGGTCCGGGTCGAGCCCGTCGCCGGCCTCGAGGATCGACTCCGTTGCCGACTTCGGATCCTCGACCGCGTCGCGGGTCCCCCGGGCGAGCGCGTCGATGAAGAGGCGGATGGCCTCCGGGTCTTCCTCGATCCGATCCGTGTTGGCTACGAGGACCAGCTCGTCGTAGGTGGGGATGCCGAGCTCGTCGACGGGGAGGACGGTCGGTTTCTCGCCCCGCTCGGCGAGATCGACGCCCTCGACGTTGAGAAAGCCGCCGATCATCGCGTCGGCCCGCCCGGAGAGCACCGCGGGAAGCAGGCCGAGCCCGACCTCGATCTGCTCGACGTCGTCGGAGCTCATCATCTCCCGGGACAGGATCTCGTCGAGGAAGTCCGCCTGGTAGGAGATACCCGCCGTGGCGACCGTCTTCCCGCGCAGGTCGGCGATCTCTCGCAAGCCGGCGTCCTCGGTCCAGATCACCGACGTGAGCGGCTGGGGGACGAGCGCCGCAACCGCCTTCACCGGCAGGCCTTCCTCGCGGGCAAGCAGGACCTCGGGCTCGTAGGAGATCGCGAGATCCGCGCGGCCGGCGGCGACCTGGCGCACCGGGGCGGACGGATCGGAGGGGACCTGGGCCTCGACCTCGAGCCCGGCCTGCTGGAAGTAGCCGCGCTCGAGCGCCGTGTAGATCCCCGCGTGGTCGGGGTTGACGTAGAAGTCGAGCGCGAGCGTGAACTCCTCCGGCTCGCCGCCGATTCGCTCCTCCTTCTCGCCACAGCCCCCGGCGAGGAGTGCCGCGAGCAGGCCGAGGACTGCGACTGCGCGCCTCATGCCCGCGCCCCGATCGCGCGTGGGCTCCACCAGGCGAAGCGGCGCTCGAGCCTTCCGATGAAGAGGAAGAGCACGATCGCGATCGCCGAGAGGACCGCGACTGCGGCGAAGACGCGCGCGGTCTGCACCTGGCCCTGGGCGATCAGGATCAGGTGCCCGAGCCCGGAGTTCGAGCCGGACCACTCGCCGAAGACCGCACCGATGACGGAGATCACGGCCGCGATCTTGACGCCGCTGAAGAGGAACGGAAGCGACGCCGGGACCTCGACGCCCCAGAGGATCCGGGAGCGGTTCGCGTCCAGCGTGCGCATCATCCGCGGCAGCTCGGGATCGACCGAGCGCAATCCGTCGAGCATGTTGACCGTGATCGGGAAGAAGCAGACCAGCGCGATGATCACCAGCTTCGGACCGATCCCGTAGCCGAGCCAGACGACGAGGATCGGCGCGATCGCGATCACCGGGACCGTCTGCGAGGCGATCAGCAGCGGATAGAAGGCGCGGTGCAGGAGCTCCGAGCGATGCAGGGCGATCGCGAAGCCGAAGCCGGCGGCGATCGCGAGCGCGAGGCCGAGGACGATCTCCTGCAGGGTGACCCAGGCGTTCTCGGCGAGCAGCTCGCGGTCCTGCCACAGCGCCTCGGCGATCTCGCTGGGCGCGGGGACGAGGTAGGGCTCGATCGAGAGCGCCTCCGCGATCACGTCGAGCTGCGCCGCCAGCTCCCAGAGGCCGAGGAGGACGACGATCACCGCGAGCGGTGGCAGCCAGCGTCTCATCGCGAACCCTCCCGGAGCGCCTCGATGGCGCGTTCGCGGGTCGCGACGAAGGCCGGGTCCGTGACCGCGGCGCCGCGCTCGAGCGTCCGCGGTCGCGGGCTCGCGAGCGTCTCCACGGCGCGTGCCGGCCGTGCGCTCAGGATCACCGCCCGGTCGCAGAGGTAGAGCGCCTCCTCGACGTCGTGGGTGACGAAGATGACCGTGCGCCGCTCGGCCGCGAGCGCGGCGGCGAGCCACTCCTGCATCTCGCCGCGGGTGATCGCATCGAGCCCGGCGAACGGCTCGTCGAGCAGGAGCACCGGCTTCCCGGCGAGCAGCGTCCGGGCGAAGGCGACCCTCTGGCGCATCCCGCCGGAGAGCTCCGAGGGACGCGAGCGCTCGAACCCGGCAAGGCCGAAGCGGGCGAGGAGCGGGGCGGCGCCCGCGCGTGCCTCGGCTCGCCCGGCGCCGCGGTTTCGAGCGGCGAGGGCAGCGTTGTCGATCGCGCTCAGCCACGGCAGCAGCAGATCGCTCTGCGGCATGTAGGCGCAGTCGGCGAGCCGTTTGACGGTTTCGGCCCTGCCACCCACCCGGATCGTCCCGGCGCTCGGCGCCTCGAGCCCGGCGACCAGCTCGAGCAGGGTCGACTTGCCACAGCCGGAGGGCCCGACGAGGGCGACGAGCTCGCCGGGCTCGACCGTGAGGTCGAGACGCGAGATCACCTCGAGGTCACCGAAGCGATGCCCGAGGCCTGCGATCTCAACCCCCTCGCCGTGGCGAGGTTGATCCGCGCCGCTTGAGGTTCGAGGCTCGGCGGGGGCCTCGGAAAGGATTCGCATGCTCCCTCCGCGCGCATTACCGCACAGGTTCTGAGGGTCGGCGCCGGGCGGATATCCAAAGGCGCGATCTCAGCCCGCTTGCCCGCGAGCACCCCTGTTGACTTCCGCCGCTAGTGTAGACGGCTCTCGACCGGGAAGATTGGGCGGATGAAGGTTCTCGTGACCGGGGCGACAGGGTTCGTCGGCAGCCGCCTCATCGATGCCCTGCTCGAGGACGGAGTCGAGGTGCGAGCGATGGTCCGCGACCGTGCCAAGGCGGAGGGTCTCGAGCGCTGCGAGATCCACGAGGGCGACGCCCTCGACGCCGAGAGCCTCACCGGCGCGGGTGAGGACGTCGACGCCGCCTACTACCTGATCCACTCGATGGGTCGCGGCTCGAAGGGCGATTTCGGCGAGCGTGAGCGAACCGCCGCCGACAACTTCGCCGCGATGGCTGCGCGCGAGGGGGTCGGGCGCGTCGTCTACCTCGGCGGCCTCGGCGAGCCGAAGTCTCCGCACCTGCGCTCGCGCCACGAGACAGCGAAGCGGCTCGCCGAGAAGGGTCCGCCGCTGACCTACTTCCGCGCCGGGATGGTGGTCGGGGAGCGAAGCGAGTCGTTTCGCACCCTGCTTTACCTCGTCCGCCGCCTGCCCGTGATGATCGCCCCGGCGTGGCTGCGCACCAAGACGCAGCCGATCGGGATCGACGACGCGGTCACCTACCTGCGCCAGGCGCCCGCGGTCGCCGCCTCCGCCGGCCGCGAGGTCGAGATCGGGGGCCCCGACGTCGTCACCTACGGCGAGATGCTGGGCGTGGTCGCTCGCGAGCTCGGCAAGCACGAGCCGCCGATGATCCCCGTCCCGCTGCTGACTCCGTGGCTCTCCTCGCTTTGGATCGGCCTCGTCACCCCGGTCGACGCAGGCGTGGCGCGCCCGCTGGTCGAGGGCCTGAGCACCGAGACGGTGGTCGAGGACACGAGCGGGATGGGCCTCTTCGACATCGAGCCCAGCCCGTTCGCGGACGCCGTCCGCGAGGCGCTGGAAGAGCAAGGCGCCGACGGGTAGTTCAGGCCTCGGGCGCCTCCGCGAACGCGATGGCGTTGCCGTCCGGATCCGGAACGCTGACGCCCGGTGCCCGCGCCCGTCTACCGGAGAATCCCCGCGAGGTTCTCGAGCGAGCGCGCCGCCTCGCGGCGTGAGACGCGGTCGCCCACCGTGCGGCCCGCGGCTCGGCCGAGGATGCCCCCGGGAAGCTCGAACTCGTTCTCGTAGGTAAAGCGGGTCCGGCCCTCCCCGGCGGGCTCGAGCTCGTAGCGGACATGGGCCTTCGACCCCGCCGGACCCTCGCCCTCCCAGACGGCGAGCTTCGGGCGCTCGAGCTCCGCCACCTTCCAGGTGACCTCGAACGACTTGCCGGCGAGCTTCATCCGCTGGCCGAACGTCGTTCCCTTCTCGAGCTTCTCGGGCGCGTCGCCCTCCAGGCCGTCATGCGTCGTCACCCACTCCTCGAGGCGGCTCGGGTCCATGAGCACCTCCCACAGATCCTCCGGCGAGACGTCGAACTCGGCCTCGGTGCTGACCGCCCGCCCGCTCACGCGCGCTCGGCCTCCTCGGCCCTGAAGTCGTCCTCGATCGAGCGCAGGAGCGCCCGGCGGTAGCTGGCAGGCTCGATCTCGAACAGCTCCATGCCGCTCGGATCCTCGACCACGGTGTCGGTCGCGAGGCCGGGCGCGATGCGCTCCGCGACCTCGGGCTCCCCGCGGGTGACGACTCCGGCGAGGCCGGCCACGGCCGCCGCGGGAATCCCGGGCGGGGTGGGGAGGCGGCGCGGACCGTCGATGCCGAGCGCCGATGCCATGCCCTCGAGCATCTCCGCGTAGGTCATCGTCTCCGGGCCGCCGATCTCGACCTCGCGCCCCGTGGTCGCGGGGATCTCGGGCGCGTGGGCGAGATACTCGACGACCGCGTCGACGCCGATCGGCTGCGTGCGCTTGTCGAGCCAGGCCGGGGTGAGGATCGCCGGGAGGCGCTCGACGATCGCGCGCAGCAGTTCGTACGAGCCGCTGCCGGCGCCGACGACCATCGCCGCGCGGAAGTAGGTCAGCGGCGGACCGCTCTCGGCCAGCGCGAGGGCGGTCCGGTGGCGCGCGGTCAGATGCTCGGACGCATCGGGATCGCCGAGGCCGCCGAGGTAGACGATCCGCTCGACGCCGGCGCGCTTCGCCGCCTCGCCGAAGGCCTCTGCGGCGTTCTCCTCGACCTCGACCAGGTCCTCGCCATCGCCGCTCATCAGGTGGGCGAGGTAGTAGACGACCTCGATGCCCTCGACCACGGCGGCGAGGCTGTCGGGCTCTGTGAGATCGCCGGGGCGCAGCTCGCAGCCGCTCTCGGCCAGTGCGCGAGCCTCCTCGCTCGAGGGCGAGCGGACCATGCAGGCGACGTCGCTGCCGTCGTCGAGCAGGCGCTCGGCCAGCCGGCGGCCGATGAATCCCGTCGCTCCGACGATCAGGGCGCGCATCGTCCGCTCCTGCCCGCCCCCCGGGCACTCAAACGGCGTCGCCTCCGGCGGGCCCGCCCTCGATCTCCGCCCGCAGGGCCCCGACCCGCGACGGCGGCAGGTCGAGCCGGGCCAGCGAGCGCAGGAACCCGTTGGTGACGATCGCGTGGATGCGGACCTGGGTGCGGCCGTAGAGCCAGGTTCCGAGTCGCGCGAAACGCCCAGAGCCGCGAAGCCACGGATAGAAGTTCTGCACCTCGGCCTGAACGCCGAGCCGCGCCGTGCCGTCGGGACCGTCGCCGGCGCGCTCGACGGCGATCCGCAGGAACCCGCCGCTGTCGTGACCCTGGCGCGCGACCAGCAAACCGCGATCGATCTTCCAGGTGACGCTGCCCCGCTCCGCATCGGCCTCGTACTCGGGCGCGTGGAAGCGAAGCAGCGCGAACGGGCGAAAGAGGAAGACGACGGTCCGCGCCTCCGGCTCGTAGACGACCCGCAGGAGGTGCAGGGAGATCCGGCTCAGATATGCCCAGTAGGCGCGCCCGAGGCGCTCGAGGTACTCGTGCTTCCACATCTGCTCGAGCTGCTCGGCAGGCATCTCGACCTCGGCCCGCTGGACCGACGTCACCGCACCCGTCTGCGGGATCTCGGTCGTTTCCGGGTCCTCGCAGATCTTGACCACGGCCGGCGTGGGGCGGTCGCTCATCCCCCGTGTCTACCCGTTTCCGCGCGCAGATGTCCAGCGCGCGGGCCGGCTCAGGCCTCGGCCGGGGCCTCCCGCGGCGCCAGCGGCGCCGGCTTCACTCTGAGCAGGCGCGCGGGCCATGCCGGCAGCCACCAGTTGTAGCGGCCCATGAGCATGATCACGGCGGGCACGATCAGCGCACGGATGATCGTCGCGTCGAGCAGGATCCCTGCCCCGAGGCCGGTCGCGAACATCTTCAGGTCCGTGCCCGGGCTCGAGGCCATGGCGACGAAGGAGAGGAAGAGGATCAGCGCCGCGCTCGTCACCAGGCGGCCGGTGCGGCCGATGCCCTGGACCACGGCGGCGTCCGTGGACCCCGTCCGGTCGTACTCCTCTCGCATCCGGGAGAGGATGAACACCTCGTAGTCCATCGAGAGCCCGAAGAGGAAGGCGAAGATCATCAGCGGCATCCACGACGGGATCGAGCCGGTCGCCTGGATGTCCCAGATCAGCTCCGAGCCGTAGCCGTGCTGCCACACCAGGACGAGGACGCCCCAGGCCGCGGCGACACTGAGGACGTTGAGGATGATCGCCTTCAGCGGCAGGAGCAGCGAGCGGAACGCCCGCGCCAGGAGGAGGAACGTGGTCACGCAGATGAGCGCGATCATCAGCGGGAAGGCGCCGTAGACGGCGTCGATGAAGTCGGCGTTCGCCGCCGGCTGGCCGCCGACGAGGACGTCCGGCCCAACGGCATGCGCGGCGTCGCGTACGGCCTCGAGGTTCTCCTCGCCCTCGGCGCTCCCCGAATCGGGAATCGGGATCACCTCGACGAGCGCGGTGCCGTCCGCGCGCCAGGTCGCGGCGTCGGGCGCGACGGCTCCGTGGACACCCTCGACGTCGCGGAGCGCGGTGGCGACCTGGTCGGGATTGCCCTTGCCCTCGATCAGGATCTCGTGCGGGAGCAGCGAGCCCTCGCCGATCCCCGACTCCTCGAGCGCGACGAGACCGTCCCTGGCGTCGCCGGACGTGGCGATCGTGTCGGCGTCGGACGCGCCGAGCTGCAGGTCGGTTGCGGCGACGACGAGCGCGAGGATGATCGCCATGCCGGCGCCGGCGGCGACCCAGCGGTGGCGCGCAACGCCCTCGGCCCAGCGGACCCAGGCGCGGCTCGCCTTGTCGTCGGTATGCCGGTGCGGCCAGTCGAGCTTGTGGCCGAACTTGGCGAGCACCACCGGCAGCAGGGTGATGGCGGCCAGGGTCGAGACGAGCGGGATCAGCATCCCGCCGTAGCCCATCGAGCGCAGGAACGGCAGCGGCAGGGCGATCAGCGCCAAGAGCCCGATTGCGACCGTGATCCCGCTGAAGACGACGGCGCGCCCGGCGGTCTCCATCGCGATCTGGACCGCTTCGTCGCCGGTGCGTCCGTGGGCGCGCTCCTCTCGCCATCGCGAGACGACGATCAGCGAGTAGTCGATCGCGACGCCGAGTCCGAGCAGGGCGATCAGGAACTGGACGATCGGCGAGACCGTGGTCAGCTCGGTGAGGCCGAGCAGCAGCAGGAACGTGGTCATGATCGACGCGATCGCCATCAGCAGCGGGACCACAGCGAGGAACGAGGCGAAGACGAAGACGAGGACGACGAGCGCTCCGGCGCCGCCGACGACGGCCTCGATCAGGAGGCCCGGGCCTTCGCTGTCGCTGCCGCTGTCCTCGTAAAGGGCGTCGAGACCGGTCAGGTGGACCGGCTGCCCGGCAACGGTCGCGCCCTCGAGCGCACCGCTGGCGGCCTTCTCGGCGGCCGGGTTCTCGCCAAAGGCGGAGTCGGGATCGGGCTGCGGGTAGACGACCGCGAAGGTGGTGGTGCCGTCCGTGGAGACGAAGGTCTCGTCCCCGGTCGAGGCATAGGAGGCGACGCGAGCGTTCGGCAGCGCTTCGGCGATTCGCTTGTCGACCTCGGCCAGCTCGGCCCTGACGGCCGGTGAGTCGACCGACTCACCCTCCGGCAGGGTGACGACCGGGACCAGCGGCGCCGTATCGCCGCCGGTGCCCTGGTACTTGGCCGCGATCACCTGGTTCGTCTCCCAGCCCTCCTTGTCGGGCACGGAGAACTCGGGCTCGAGCGCGTCGGTTGCCGGACCCGCGGCCATCATGCCCGCGATCGTCAGCGCCACCCAGGCGAGGGCGACGGTGCGCTTGTGCGAGAGGACCCAGCGGGTGAGGGACGACACTTAGTTGCCTCCTATCGGCATGGCTACCGGAAAAGTTCGAGCCAACGGTCGCATCGGCCCCCACGATCGGGAAGGAGGCTAGCCCGCGTGTCGATGTTCGGTTACCCCGCCGCCGCGAACTAGCCGGTTATCCCTACTGTGCCGCCGCCCGCGGCACGCGAGAATGCTTCTTCATGGTCGGGACCGATGCGCCGCGAAGTTATGCCTCGCTCCAGCTGGATGAGCTCGAGCGTACGCCGCCGCAGATCGCGATCACCCCAGGCCCCTCGCTCTTCGCCCTCGCCGCCGACGTTGCCGGCGCCCGGCGCGGAATGCCACACAAGTGGGTCGACGCGGCCCGGGCGGAGCTCGAGCGCTCCGACCTGGCGGCGCTCGCCCCGATCGGGGCCCCGGCCGGTCGCGACACACCCGGCTTCGCGACCACGATGACCCCTGAGGGCCAGACCGCCGGCGTCCCGGACGTGATCGAGCAGATCGCAACCCTGCCCGGCGAGCGGCTGCTCGAGGACATCGAGGCGGTCTGGGGCGGGGCGCCGGCCGCTCCCTGGGACTCGATCGCCCGCCAGCCCCGCCGCTGGCTCGTCCGCTACGCCCGCGCCCTCGCCCGCGTCTGGAAGGGAATGCGCGGTCCCTGGGCCGCCTCGGCCGGACTGCTCGACCGTGAGATCGAGCGGGTCGAGACCGCGACCTCCCACGGATCGGTGATCGAGCTCCTCATCGGCCTCCACGACGGTGGCGTGATCGCCGACGGAACGTGGCGGATCCCGTCCGGGTCTCCGGTTGCGCTTCGCCCGCGCCCCGGCGGGACCGTGATCACGCCTGTCCTCGGCGGCGCCGGGACGTCGCGCGCGCTCTACAGCGAGGACGGCGAGCTGATCTCGGTGCTTTATCCGTTGCCCGGTGTGAGCAGCGTCCTCAGCGGCTCGGTGCTCCCGCCGCCGGCCGCGCTCGAGGCGCTGATCGGTCCGCAGCGGGCGACGATCTTGCGCTTGCTCGACCGCCCGCGGGCCGCCGGCGATCTCGCCGACGCGCTGATCGCGACTCCGGGCGCGGCCACGCACCACCTCAAGGCGCTCGAGTCGGCCGGGCTCGTCGTCCGCGAGCGTTCCGGGCGTCGCGTGATCGTGCACCGCTCGGCTCGCGGCAGTGCGCTGCTCGAGCTCTACAAGTGATCGTCGATCTCGATCAGTCCGAAGCCCAGCGCCAGGACTCCGTGACGGCGTCGAACGTCGGGGTGTCCGCGTCGAACTGGCCGGCGGGTGAAGCGAACGTGATCGCAAAGGCATGGCGGTCGTGGATCGCGATCAGCTGTCGCAGCTCGGCATCGTTGCCCTGAAACGTGCCCGTATAGTCGAACTGGCGGGCGGGCACGCCGTCGAGCTCGGCGTCGACCGGTTTCGCCGGCGGCGACGTGAACTCGACGCCGGGCGGCAGCGACTGAGGGTTCCGCACGGCGTCGAGCGAGACGGCTTCCAAGACCCTCAGGTCGGCCGTGGGCGGCGCGGGCCCGGTCGCGACGTTGATGTTGGCCGCGAACTCGGCGTCGAGATCGTCGGTGGCCAGCGTGTCGATCGCGTCGGCGCCGAGGCCCAGCTCCTCGGTCGCCGCGCCCGTGGCGTCGCTGCCGTCGACCCAGCCCCCCGGCAGGTCGTAGCTGTAGCCGGTGCCCGTGACGACCGCCGACCGACCGCCCTCGCCACCATTGTCGTTGTCGCCGCAGGCCGGGAACGTGAGCGTGAGCGCGGCGATCGCGGCGATCACCGCGGCCGGCCGCGCCCTCATACGCACTCCTCGGGAACGGGTTGCTGCGGGCTCGGGACCTCGGGTATCCCGCCGAAGTGGGTGAACGGATAACCGTGGCGGGCGAGGCAGATGAAGTAGGCGCCCAGCCGGCGCGCGTAGGCTCGCTGGCCGGACTTGTTCGGGTGAAAGGACCAGACCTTTTGACGCAGCACGAGCCCGTGGATCCACTCGTCCTTGGGTCCGCAGGGCTCGTGGCCGTCGAATGCCTTGCCCACGTCGACGTAGTGGAGGCCGGCTGCCGCGGCGGTGTTGGCGATGACCCTGTTGAGCTGGTCGCCGCGCTTGCGCAGGAAGGCCTGCTTTGCGCGTGAAATCGGCCGCTTGCCCAGCGAGCAGGGCTTGCGCGGGTCGTCGGGGAAGAGCTGCGGGTAGCCGAGCGCGATCACGCTCGCATTCGGCGCCAGCCGGCGGATGCCGGCGTAGGCGCCGGCGAGCAGCGGCGGCACCTCGTTCGCGATCCGGTCGATGATCGCCTCCGCTCGCATCCCCTGATGGCAGGAGCGGAACAGGCACTGGGCGAGGACGCCGCCGAAGTTGGCGTCGTTGCCGCCGATCGTCAGCGTGATGAGGTCGGTGAACCACCACTGCTCGGGAGCGAGCTGCTCGAGCTGAACGGCCGGCTCGTTGTGCTGGGCCCTGCCCTCGATGCCGGCTCCATCGGCTGCAAGCCGGCCAAGGTTGGTCGTCGTGGCGCCGCTGCATGCGAGGAACGTCGGCTTGCCCGGGCCGAACCAGCCCTCGCCGAGGCCGTCGAAGCCGCTGTAGGTGCCCGGGAACTTCGAACTCGGCTCCGAGGCGAGCTCGGCGAACACGCGCGAGTAGGCGCCCACCGAGCGGTGGCAGCGGTTCCGGCGGCTATCGGTTCCGCGCTCGAACGGCGGCACGCCCTCCCCGGACGAGTACGAGTCGCCGAGCGCGACGTAGCGGCCGCTGGCGATCGGTGGGCCCGGCTGCGGGTCAGGCTTCGTGGGACAACAGGGCCCTCCGGACCACGGCAGCGCCCCGCCGGTGACGCAGCGCGAGTAGCGGTTGTCGAGGTTCGAGAAGAACGTGCCGGTGACGGTCGTCCGCGACGTGAACTCGCCCTCGATGACAGCCATCTGCCCGTCGGGCAGGGGCCAAACGTGGCGGAAGGTCCAGTCGGGGTTGATCTCGACGGGCCCCGTGCCGAGGTTGCAGTCGCTCGCCGGCCAGATCACATCGATGAAGCGCAGCTCCTTACGGAACGGGATCAGCTCGCCGTCGATGTCGTCGAAGACCTCGAACTGGATCTGTGGATAGGCGCCGGGAGCGCTGTCGAGGAACGCGTTGTACGGGCCTTCTCGGGGCGGGGAGCCGGCGGACGCGGTTTGGGCGGCACCGCCTGACAGCACGAGCAGCGACAACAGCAGCCCGCCCACTGCTCCGATCAACCTCAAGCTCCGACCTCCTGCGGGTTCCCGTGGCCCCCACCGCGAGTGATGGTCGGAGTCGCGCCCGTGCCCGGCAAGCCTTTTCGGAATCTCTGAAGAGTTGCGACCTTCTATGGTGAGGCTCATGGCAGGAGTCGACGACGCTGTGACGCTGATCACGGACCCGGCAAACGTGAAGGAGTTGCCGCGGACCGGTCCCGAGCGCCGATTTGCCGTCAACCAGTCGCGCGTGATCAAGGCGCTTCGCGATGGCGGGGCAGGCAAGGCGGAGGCGCGCGAGCTTGCACTGGAGGCGCTCGTCAAGGTCGAGGGCGGTGCCGAGATCCGCGCAATCCGCGGTACCCCGGCGACCGGCAGCCGCGGCGATGCGAACGCCGAGGAATGGTGGGTCCCGGCGGGCGCCGTTCGCTTCTAGCGGCCCCCGCGGGCGAGCGCCTTCGCGGGCTCAGCCCGGGCAGATGCCCGGGTCCGGCTGGACCGGCTCCCGGTCCTCCCCCGCCACGAGGATGTCGCTCTCGAACAGGCCGGAGGCGCTGACGATCAGCACCTGCTCCCCGCAGCGGGCCAGCAGCCGCTCGCCGCGGCGGCTCAGCGTCAGCCGGAAGGATCGGATCCGTGGGCCGACGTCCACGGTGCGCACCCGAGCGATCTTGTCCGTCTCCCCATCCGCCCGCACGCGGGCCCGCAGCTTCGTTCTCGCGGCCCCGGGGCAGAACCGGAGTCGCACGCGCAGGCGGCCGGCGTCGAGCAGGTCCGCCTGGGCGGCGGAGCGGATCTCGACCCCGATGGCGGGCGAGCAGGCCAACCCGTCCCCGGACGCGCCGCCTGCCGATCCGCCCGAGAGCAGCGTGAGGCCGACGAGGGCGGCCGCGACCGCGAGGCACCCGCGGACGGCATTACTCCGCAACGGGCGTCGCCCCCGCGATCACGTCGACGAAGTTCTCCAAGTGCTTCGTCGTCCAGCACTCGAAGGCGCCCGTGCAGTGGCGCTCGTATGCCGACATCACCGAGTCGCCGTAGTTCCAGTAGAGCTTCGGCTCCGGGTTGAGCCAGAACGTGCGCCCGGCGTGCTCGGCGATCTGCGCGAACACCTCGGCGTGGGGCGGGCGACCGTTCGTGCGCGCGTCCCCGAGCACGATCACCGTCGAGCGCGGATCGAGGTCGCCGGAGATCTCCTCGAGGAACTCGAGCCAGACGCGGCCGTAGTCGGTGTAGCCGGAGACGTCGGCGACGCCGCCCTCGCGGCTGATCTTCTGCGCGATCTCGCGGAAGTCGCGCTCGCGCTCGAAGACCTCGGTCACCTCGGAGATCCGCTCGATGAAGACGAAGCTCCGCAGCTTGCGAAACGAGTCGTGGAGCGCGTGCAGGACCGAGAGGAAGAAGACGCTCGCCGAGGTGACCGACGTCGACACGTCGCAGAGGACGTAGATCTCGGGCCGGCGCGGGCGCTTCGGCCGGTACTTGAGGCGTAGCGGTACGCCGCCGGTCTCGAGCGAGGCGCGCATCGTCCGCCGCATGTCGACGGCCGAGGCACGCGTTGCGCCCGCGCTGCTCCTGCCCGAGCGTCGCGATCCGCCGCTTCAGCTGCGCGACGGCGCGATGGACGGCGGCGAGGTCCTGGGTCGGGCTCGTCGGCAGCGAGCGGTCGAGGTCGGCGAGCGGGCGGGAGGGGGGCAGCTTCTCGGTCCGCGCGATCAGCGCCCGCTCGAGCTCGCGCCGCAGGTGTTTCTCGAAGGCGCGGATCTGTTCGCGCTCGAGCTCGACCCCGTCCGGGTCGCCGTCGCGACCGCCGACCTGGAGCCCGAGGTTGCGGCGGATCCGCTGCACGTCGACCCCGACGACCCCGGAGCCCTCGCCCTGGCGGCCGAAGGCGGCGATCGCGAGCCGCGCGGCGTCGCGCATCTCGCCGTCCGAGCCCTCCGCGATGGCCTGGCGGATCGCCTCGCGGAGCTGCTCGAGGTCGAGCTCGCCGCCGCCCTCGTAGCGGCTCTCCTCGCGCAGGCCGAGCTCGATCGCCTCCGCCTCGGCGGCGCGGAAGAAGTAGCGATCGAAGACGAGCTCGAAGACGCGCCGGTCCTCCTGCGACTTCGCCACCGTCGCGGCGAGCGCTTCGCGGAAATCGGCCTGATCGGTCCACGGGACGGCCTCCAGGGCGGCGAAGGCGTCGAGCAGCTCGGCGGTGCCGACCGCGACGCCCTCGTTGCGAAGCTCCTCGCAGAAGCTGACCAGCCGCGGGGCCAGCCCGGCCCCCGCGCTCACTGCGCGGCCTCGAGCCCTGGCGGCCCTAGTTGCGCCCCGATCCGCTCGGCGACCAGATCGATGTCGGTGCGGTGCTTGACGATGATGTTCATCGTCCGCTCGAACAGCGCGCGGTCGAGTTCCCCGCCGCCCAGCAAGAGCAGCGCGCGGGCCCAGTCGATCGACTCGGCGATCGAGGGTGGCTTCTTCAGGTCGAGCTGGCGCACCATGTGGATCACCTCGACCAGCCGCCGGGCGAGCTTCTCGTCGAGCTCCGGCGCGTGCAGGCGGACGATCTCCATCTCACGCTCGACGTCCGGGTAGTCGAGCCAGAGATAGAGGCAGCGTCGCTTCAGCGCTTCGGTCAGCTCGCGCGAGTTGTTCGAAGTGAGGAGGACGAGCGGATGGGTGCGCGCCTCGATCACGCCGAGCTCCGGGATCGAGATCTGGAAGTCGGACAGGACCTCGAGCAGCATCGCCTCGAACTCCTGATCGGTCTTGTCGATCTCGTCGATCAAGAGCACGACCGGCTCCTCGGAGGCGATCGCCTCGAGCAGGGGGCGGGTGAGGAGGAAGTCCTCGGAGAAGATCTCATCGAACGCCGAACCCCGTCCCTCGCCTGACCCGCCGGCCCCCGGAGGCGAAGCCGAGGAGGTCGGCGGAACGTTTGTAGTCCGGGAGGCGGGCGGAACGTCCGTTGTTTGCTGTTGCGCATTTATGCGCAACAGCTGCTTCCGGTAGTTCCACTCGTACATGGCCTTCGCCTCGTCGAGGCCCTCGTAGCACTGGAGGCGGATCAGGCGGCGGCCGGTGGCCCGGGAGAGGGCCTTGGCGAGCTCGGTCTTGCCGACCCCCGCGGGCCCCTCGACCAGCACCGGCTTGCCCATTTGGCCGGCGAGATAGGAGACCAGCGCGGCGGGCTCGTCGGCGAGATATCCGACCTCGCCGAGCGCATCCTTTACACCGGCGACCGAGTCGAGCTGCTCTTCGCTTGCCATCGCCGATGAATAATGACGATGATGGTCGCGTTTTCCCTCGGCGCCGTGCTGCCCGAATCCGTCGCGCCGTACGCGCTCCTCATGGGCCTCGGCTTCCTGATCGCGATCTTCGGCCACATGAGCGGCTCGAAGTGGACGATCGCGATCGGGATCATCGTGATCATGCTCGCGACGCTGCTGCTCCCGCTCGCGCTCGAGATCACCACCGACAACCAGCCCGACCGCCCGGGCCCGGAGACGCCCGGCATTTAGAGGAGGATGGGGCTCGTGGGGGCGAAGCCGCTGACGAAAGAGGAGCTGCAGCTTCGCTGGGTCCTGCGCCTCGCCGCGTTCACCTTCTCTGCGGAGACGATGGTCTACCTGCTGCCGGCGATCCTCGGCAGCAACCCGGGCTGGGGCGAGCTTCCGTTCGTCGTCAACTCCTTCCTCAAGGCGGGGCTGATCGGGGGTGTCTGCTTCATCGCCGCAGCCGACGTGCGGCGCTTCGAGCGAGCGGTCACGCTGATCGTCGTCGGGCTCGGCCTCTGGGTGCCCGGCGGGCTCGCGGTGCTCGCTTTCGGGGAGCACTCGCAGGACGTCGAGCTGCTCGGGGTCGAAGTCTCGATGACGTTGGTTCTCTGGATCGGCGTTCTCTTCGAGGGCGCTCTGGCTGCGGGCTTCGCGATCCTTCACCGCCGCGCCTTCCGCGCCTGGCACGAGATCACGTTCTTCTCCGCCGGCCAGTTCCGGACCCTGACCGCGGTGGCCGAGGCGATTCTCTGGACCTCGCCGGCGGGTGAGGGACCGCCGCCCGAGCTCACTCCTGAGGAGGTCGCGCGCAACGCGGATCGCTACCTCGCCGGCTTCGCCGCGAAGCGCAAGTGGGTGATGAAGGTGGCGCTCGTGGGGATCAACCTCTACCCGCTCGTCTTCGCGAAGCCCACCTTCACCCTGCTCGGCGCCGACGAGCGCCGCGAGTTCCTCGAGCGGCGCTTCGGCGACGACGTCGCGCGGCGGCGCATCGGCAGCTTCCGGCGCTGGCTCGTCCAGGGGATGATCCGGCTCGCGCAGCAGGTCGTCTACCTCGGCTTCTACAGCGACCGCCGCACCTGGCCGGCGGTCGGCTACGTCCCCTTCTCCGAGCGTCCCGAGGGCGCCGGCGTAGCGCGCAAGCGCCGCGGAACGCTCGAGGTCACGAGCGCCCACGACGTGGACGGCGACCTCTCCGCCGAGGTCGTCGTCGTCGGCTCGGGGGCCGCCGGGGCGGTGATCGCCTACCGGCTCGCCGAGCAGGGCCACGAGGTGCTGATGATCGAACGCGGCCGCCACGTCGATCCGGCCGAGTTCACCGAGGACGAGGTCGAGATGCTGGGAACCCTCTATCGCGACGGGGCGGTTCAGCTCGCGCGCGACTTCAAGCTCCAGGTGCTGCAGGGGATGTGCGTCGGCGGCACCACGGTGATCAACAACGCCGTCTCGATCCCGCCCCCGCCGGAGGTGCTCGAGCGCTGGGAGCGCGAGACCGGCGGTGCCTTCGACCCGGCTGCGGTCGCCGAGGGAGTCGAGTCGATCAAGGAGCTGCTGCGGATCAAGGCGCAGCCGGCCGAGGTCGTCCCCGAGGGCGCGCGCAAGTTCGTCCAAGGGGTTCGAGAGCTCGGCCTCGCCGCGAGCGCCCGTCGCTACGCGCCGATCGAGGCCAACATCGAGGGCTGCCTCGGCTGCGGCTACTGCAACATCGGCTGTGCCTACGGTCGCAAGCTCTCGATGCTCGACACGCTGCTTCCCTGGGGCCAGGAGCGATTCGGCGCCGAGCGGATGCGGATCCTCTCCGACGCGAGCGCCGAGGGGATCGAGGAGTCGGGGGGTCGGGTGAGCGCGATTCACTGCCGCGCCAACGGCCGACGCTTCCGCGTGCGTGGCGAGCGCTTCGTCGTCGCCGCCGGCGCGATCAACTCCTCCTACCTGCTCGGCCGCTCGGGAATCGGCGGGCCGCGGGTCGGCCGCGGGCTCTCCTTCAACGTCGGCTCGACGATCACCGCGGAGTTCGACGAGACGCTGCGCTCCTACGCGGGCCTCCAGATCACCCATGTATTCGAGCCCGCCGTTGACGGGCCCGACGTCGTGATGGAGACCTGGTTCAACCCGGTCGTCTCGCAGGCGCTCGCGATGCCCGGCTGGTTCGAGCAGCATCGCCGCAACATGCGCGCCTACGACCGCCTCGCCGCCACCGGCGTCCTCATCGGCACGGAGCCGAACGGGAAGGTGGACAAGGCGCTCTTCGGCGGTGCCGACGTCGTCTATGAGCCGACCGCCGCCGACCTGCGGCGCCTGGTCCAGGGGTTGAAGCTCGCAGCACGGATCTACCTCGCCGCGGGTGCGACCAAGGTCATGCCCGCGACCTTCGGCTTCCGCGCCTACACCCGACCCGAGCAGCTCGACGAGCTCGACGATCTGGTGCGTACGAACGAGGACATCCAGCTCGGCACCGGGCACCCGCAGGGCGGCAACTCCCTCGCCGCCGATCCCGGCGGCGGTCCCGTCGACCCGCGCACGTTTCGAGTCCACGGGACCTCGAACCTTCACCTGTGCGACGCGAGCGTCTTCCCGACCAGTCTCGGCGTCAACCCCCAGCTGACGACGATGGCGCTCGCCGAGTGCGCCGCGAGGCGGATCGCCGCGGAGCTTTCCTAAGCGTTGTGCAGGGTCCGCGGGCGGGCGCCATGAGCGCCTCGCGTGACCGTCGTTACGTGCGCTAGGCTCGCGCGCCAGGGGCCCCCGTCCAGGCACCTTTACTGATGGCCGCCGGCGATCCTTCGAAGCCAGTTCTGCGTGCAGTCGATTCCCCCAGGGGCGACGCGAGTCCGGCTGGCGCCGTTGCGGCGGCAAAGGAGGCCGCGGCTGAGGTCGGCGAGGCCGCCGGCGAGGCCCGCCGGGAGAGCGCGGCGACGCTGGCGAAGGAGGTCCGCCGTCTCCGCGCCGAGCTCCTCGTATCCCGCGACGCGGCGCTCGAGAGCGAGCGGCGCGCGCGCGACGCCGACGTCTCTCGGATCGACGCCGAGGCGCGGATCCGCGAGCTCGAGCAGGAGACGATCCGGGCCGAGACGACCACCGCGCAGGTGGAGGCGAGGATGACCGCGGCGATCGAGGCGGCGACGAAGCAGGCGGAAACGGAGATCGCGAACGTGCGCGAACGCGCCGCCGGCGAGGTCGCCGAGATCCGGGCGCGCGCCGAGCAGCGCCTCGCCGAGTCACGGGAGCGGCTGCGGGTGAAGGCCGAGGAGAAGCTGCGGGCGGCGGTCGAGCGGATCAAGGCGCAGGCGGCCGAGCGGGCTAAAGAGCTGGCCGCCGAGCACGCCGCGCAGGTTCGCGAGCGAGCCGAGGCCGAGCACAGGGTGGCTCTCGCTGAGGCTCGCGAGCAGATCGGGGCGGACTTCGAGAAACGGATCGAGGCGGCGGAGCGCAAGTCACGCCAGGCCGACCAGAAGGTCGAGATGGCCTCCGAGGAGGCGGAGCGCCGGGTGCGTGCCGAGACCGAGCGCCGCAACAACGCAGAGCGGGCGCTCGCCGGCACCGAGGCGAAGCTCGAGCGGCTGGTCGAGCGGCTCGCGACCGAGGCGGAGGAGCGCGCGCGCGAGCAGGCACAGGTGCGGTTGCGCGAGCAAACCGAGGATCTCGAGCGGCAGGCGGAGATCGCCGCGCAGAGGGCCCGCACGGAGGCCGACCGCAAGGCGAAGGAGGAGCTCCGCTCCCGCCTGCGGGAGGAAGGGGAGAAGGTACGCGCGGAGGCCGAGGAGCGCGCCCGCGAGCAGACCGAGAAACGGCTGAAGACGCTGGAGACGCGAATCGAGCGCGAGGTCGAGGCGAGCGCCCGCAAGGCCGCGGTCGAGGCCCAGCGAGACGCCGACCGCCGCCGCGCCGAGCTCTCGGAACGGCTCGAGCGCGAAGCGGAAGAAGCCGCCCGCTCCGCGGCGGACCGCGCGCGCAGAGAGGCATTGGGCGAGTAACGCCTGAATACCGAACGTTCCGCCCGTCTCCTCGGGCTTCGCCCTCCGGGGACGGCCGGGTCAGCCGCCTAACGCTGGAGCGTAGGGGCGACTATTCGGTACGCCTTGATCCCGAGGCCTAAGCGCTCGCGATCCTCGCCGACCGATGGATCGAGCTCGGTCAGCTCCCGGATCCGCGTCAGCCGGTGGGCGACCGTGTGGCGATGGGCGAAGACCGCGCGCGCGGTCGCGTTCATGTTGCAGTCATTCGCGAGATAGGTCTCGAGCGTGCCGAGGAGGTCGGTGCGGTACGCACGGTCGTGCTCGACCAGCGGCGCCACGGTCTCGTCGTAGAAGCGCCGGACCTCCTGCGGGTCAGTGGCCATCGCGCGGAACAGGAGCCGGTAGACGCCGTTGCCGATCTCGGCTGTCAGCTGATCCGCGACGCGGTCGTCCCTGGCGATCACGTCGAGCATCAGCTCGGCCTCGGCGATCGCCCGGTCGAGCTCGGCCGGCTGGCCGCAATACGAGGAGCTGGCGGCGGGCCCGTGAGCACGCAGCCTGGTGACGATCGCCTTTGCGGAGCTCTCCGCTCGCGCCCCGCCCTCCTCTCCCCGGGCCGGGAGGAGCGCGTAGACGCGCTCGCCGTCACCTGCCGCGAGCGGCTCGGCGAGCGCTCCCTCGTGCTCTCCCGCGATCAGTGCCGAGACATGGCGCGGGCGCGCAGAGTGGACCTCGGCCACGAGCGCGACGGCGCCGTGAGAGAGGTCGCAACCGAGGCGGCCCGCGCGGCTCATCGTTTCGCCCGGGTCGGCGCGCCCCGCCCGCAGGTCCTCCAGGAGGCTCCCCCGCAGATCCGTCGCGACCTCGTCGCGAGCGTCGGTGACGGCAACGTCGGCGAGCGCTGCCAGCGCCGTAGTGCGGAGGATCTCTCCGACGTCGACGCGAACCTGAGGGAGGCCGTTCGCCGCGGCATCGAGGGCGAGGACCCAGCCGATCGTCTCCTCGCCCGCTTCGATCGGGAGCGAGCGGTCCGGCTTGGCGGGAGCGGCTGCGAGCCGGGAGAGGGCGTCGAGGTCATACCCGGGCGCCGAGGAGGCTGACACCCCCCGCGAGGGGAGCACGATCGCGACAGGGGCGCCGGCCTCCTCGGCGGCCAGCTCGGCGATCCCGCTCAGGCCCTCGCCCGCGAGCAGGGCGCCGAGCATCCGGGTGTGGAGGTCACGCAGTCGGCGGGCCCCTCGCTGGGAGCCCGCCGACTGCGCACTGTCGCCTACCAACTCGGCTAGGCCGGGATTTCGGTCTCGGTATGGGCCTGGAGGACCCCGTCGCCCTCCTCGCCCGTGCGGATCCGAATCGCCTCCTCGACGGGGATCACGAAGATCTTCCCGTCGCCGACGTCACCGGTCCGCGCGTGCTTGAGGATCGTCTCGACTACGACCGACTTGTCCTTGTCCTCGACGACGACCTCGATCTTGAGCTTCGGCCGCACGTTGACGGTCAGGCTCGATCCTCGGTACGTCTCGACGATGCCACGCTGGCGGCCCGAGCCCTTCACCTCACAGATCGACAGGGACGGAAAGCCCTTGTCGAGCAGCTCTGAGCGGATCGGCTCGAATGCCTCGTGGCGGATGAACGCCTCGATCTTCTTCATCTGACTCACCTCCTCCCTAGATCTGGGGTTTATCGGCGGGGCGATCCGCGGTCATCGCGGTGGCCGCCGCCGTTGCCGTGGCCCCCGATGGTGCCGGAACTCCGATGCTCTCGGGTCCACCGGGCCATTCCTCGGGTGGAATGAAGGCCTCCGGGTAGCCATACATACCGTGTGAGGAGATGTCGAGTCCGGCGACCTCCTCATCGTCGTCCACTCGCAGCCCGACCGTCTTCTTGATCAAGAAGAAGGTGGCGTAGGAGAGGACGAACACGAGGGCGAAGATCGCCGCCACACCGACTGCCTGGACCGCGAACTGGCCGACGGTCGAACCGAGCTCGGCGTCGCCGAAGATGCCGTACCAGACACCGGGCGATGCACCCTCGAGGATCAGCCTCGGGGCCGCGAACAGACCGACTGCGAGCGTTCCCCAGATGCCGGCGAGACCGTGCGCCGAGAGGGCGCCCACCGGGTCGTCCAGGTACTTGTCGATCGCGTAGACGCCGTAGACGACGATGATCCCGCCGACGAATCCGATCAGCGGCGCCGCCCAGAACTCGACGTAGCCCGACGGGGCCGTGATCGCGACGAGTCCTGCGATCGCGCCGTTACCGGCCATGCCGACATCGACGGACTTGGTCTTGAAGTACGAGAACATGCACGCTGCGACCACTCCGGCGGCGGCGGCGAGCTGGGTGTTGAGGGCAACCTCGGCCATGAAGTTGTCCGTGGTCCCGAACGTCGATCCGGCGTTGAAGCCGTACCAGCCGACCCACAGGATCGCGACGCCGAGGCCGACGAGCGGCATCGAGTGGCCCGGGATCGCCCGCGGCCTGCCGTCGCTCCCGTACTTGCCGAGCCTCGGTCCGAGCAGGAGGAGCGCCGCGAGGGCGCCCACCGCACCGGTGAGGTGAACCACCGATGAACCGGCGAAGTCCATCACCGGCTTGCCGCCGACGTCGGCGAGAAAGCCGCCGCCGTACACGCCGTGTGCGACCAGCGGGTAGATGATCGCGCCGAACACCGCGGCGTAGATCGCGTAGGCCGCGAACTTGATCCGCTCCAGCGTCGTGCCCCAGACGATTGCGAGGGAGACGGCGCAGAAGAGCATCCCGAAGAGCATCAGGGCCGTGTCCGTGCCGCCTACCTGTGCGCCCGCGATGACCTGGCCGTTGTGGAAGAAGAAGCCCTCCGTCCCGAAGATCTTGTTCCCCGTCAGGGACGAGATCCCGTAACCGACTGCCCACCAGGCGAGCGTCACGACGGCGAGGTTCACGAGAACCTTCGCGACTCCGGTCCCGACGTTCTTCTGGCGCGAGAACCCGATCTCGAGCAGCAGGAAGCCCGCCTGCATGAACAGCACGAGCACGCAGGCGACCATCACCCACGTGATATCGAGCTCGCCCTTGACGGCGTCGAGCGCGCCCTGCCCCTGAGCCAGAGCCGACCCGGGTAGGACGAGGAGTGCGGCCAGCGCCATCACGGCGCCCAAGCCCATCCTCATTCTCATCTTTGTTGCCTCCTTGCCGCCTCCGGGTAGCCGAAAGCGGTCGCGGTTGGACGAATCGCGACCCAAGGTAGGTTTCGCCCGCCGGGACTTGCTTATCCCGTTGTCGAAAGTTCTGCGCCGAGTCCTTGTACCGGCGGTCGAAAGTGCCCGCGCTCAGGCGTGGACCGATTGGACAGCCGGTCCGACCGTGAGCTCGGCGCCCTCCTGACCCATGACGACCGCGTCTGGCTTGTGGCCGAGCTCCTCCCAGCGCCGCCGTGCCGAGGCATGGAAGTCGTCGAGGAACTCGTCCGTATGCAGGGGATCGTGGTGGAAGAGCAGCAGCCGCCGGGCGTCGACCCGGCTCGCGAAGGTGAGCATGTCCGACATCGCCGAGTGCCCCCAGCCGATGTGCCCGGGGTACTCGTCGTCGGTGTACTGGCAGTCGTGGATCAGGAGGTCTGCCTCGCGGGCAAGGTCGAAGCCCGAGATCCACTCCGGTTCGAGGCCCTCGAGCGAGCTGCCGAGAGCCGGCTCGTGGTCCGGGATGTAGGCGACGGTCGAGTCCGCGTCGGAGATCCGGTAGCCGAGCGTCGGCCCGCGGTGGGTCACCGCCTCGGCTCGGATCGTCGCGCCGCCGAGCTCCCACTCGCTCGCGGGCGTATCGCGGAAGGAAACGGAGCAGGGCAACTCGCGGACCTCAACCGGGGAGAGCGGGGCGGAGATGTAGCGCGCGATCCGGTCCTCGAGCGAGGCCTCGGGCGATGACGGACCCCAGATCACGATCTCCGACTCGGCGCGGAAGCAGGGCGGGAAGAACATCAGGCCCTGGATATGGTCGAGGTGCAGGTGGGTGAGCAGGATGTGGATCCGCGAGGTGGGGGAGAGGCCGAGGCCGAGCGTTCGGATCCCCGTGCCCGCGTCGAGGATCAGGATCTCGCCGCTCGGCAGCGTCAGCTGCACGCAGGAGGTGTTGCCGCCATAGCGGTTCATGTGCGGCCCCGGCGACGGCACCGAGCCTCTGGCTCCCCAGACCTTTACCAACAAGACCGGCCACCTCCCTGGAGCAAACGCCCGCCACCTCCTCGGCTTCGCCTGCGGGGGTGTCGAAGTTCGTCAGTCATCGGGTCACGTCTGTCCCGGCCAGAAGAGGATCATCGCCCCCGAGGTGCTGTTCTCACCGGCGACGATCGGGAAGGCGCTCGCCTCGATCTGGATCTCGTTGCCGTTCGCCGCGCGGATCGCGAACCGCCCGTGCGCCGGACGCCCCGCGCGGACCGCTGAGGTCGTGTCGAGCTCGTCGATGACCGCGCGCTTGCCCTGCTGGTCGATCAGGCCGACGACCTCGCTCCACTCCGCGGCGGTCAACCGGCCGACGTCCTCGAACGAGCGGCCGAGCAGCGCCGCCGCGGATTCGTTGAAGAAGACGAGTGCGGCGTCGTTGTCGAGCAGGAAGGCGGGCGTCGAGAGGCTCGTGAGCAGATTCCGCGCCAGGATCAGCTCAAGGGGCTTCTGCGATTGCGATCCCCGTTGCGGCGGCTCGGTTGTGGTGCGCTCGCGGGACTCCATGCGCGTCGGAGGCATTCTTCCACCGATTGTCCCGATCGCAACGCGCGCGCGCGCCGGGCACGGGTTCGTTCAAGGCACGCGCGCCGACGGCCGATAGCAAGATGGGTGTTCAGTTCACGCGACCGCGACAACCTCGCCGCGGAGCTCGCCGCAGCGCGCGCTCGCATCACCGAGCTCGAAACGGAGCTCTCCAAGTCCGCTTCGCGCGACCAGATTTCCGGCGACCTGCTCACCCTGCGCGCGTTTCGCACCCAGGTCGACCTCGACATCCAGCGGGCCCGTCGCTACTCGCGGCCGCTCGCGATCGCGGTCCTCGATATCGACCGCTTCCGCTACTTCAACCTGAAGCACGGCTACGCCTGCGGCGACCTCGTACTCGGCGGCGTCGGCGGAGTCGTCGCCGCGGCGGTCCGCGCGCACGACCTCGCCTGCCGGATCGGCGGCGACGAGTTCGCGATCCTCTTCCCCGAAACCGAGGTCGAGGGCGCCCTCGAGGCGGTGCAGCGGATCCTCGTCTCGCTCGAGAGCCTCGACGCCGGCGGGGTCCAGGGCCACTCCGCCTCGGCCGGCGTCGCGATGCTCGACGGCTCGCAGGGCCCCGAGTCGTTGCTCGCCGCCGCCGCTTCGGCGCTCGACGAGGCGCGCGCGGCGGGCGGCGGACAGGCGATCGTCTACACCCCCGCGGTTCCCGGAAGCGAGGATGCCGAGCAACTCGCCGGCGGGCCCGGCGCGGTGATCGCGGCGCTTGCATCGACGCTCGGCGAGCGCGACCGCTATACCGGCGACCATTCCGAGAGCGTCGTCGACCTGGTCGAACGCGTCGGCGAGGCGCTCGCGCTTGGGCCCGACGAGATCGGGCGCCTACGCACCGCGGCGCTCCTCCACGACATCGGCAAGGTCGGCGTCCCCGACGAGATCCTGCACAAGAACGGCCCGCTCGACGATCGCGAGTGGGAGATCATGCGCCAGCATCCGGTGATCGGCGAGCGGATCATCCGCGCGATCCCCGGGATGGGCGCGATCGCGCGCGCCGTCCGCCACGAGCACGAGCGCTGGGACGGCAAGGGCTATCCCGACGGCCTCGCCGCCGAGCAGATCCCGATCGAGGCGCGCGTCATCCTCGCGTGCGACGCCTACCACGCGATGACCTCGGACCGCCCGTACCGCAAGGCGCTTCCGCACCGCGCGGCGATGGCGGAACTGACGGCGAACGCCGGCAGCCAGTTCGACCCCCGCGTCGTCGAAGCCCTGGTGGGCTACCTCTACGGCCGCCGCCAGTCGGGTTTGGCGGCCGTCTAGTCAGTCGCGACCCGACCGCGATCGAGGGGCTATCCCTCGAGCTTCCCGATCTTGAAGATCTTCGTCCCGCAATCAGGGCACGTACCCTGGATCGCCGGCCGACCATTCTTCATCGTCACCTGCTGCGGGTCCTTGATCTCGACCTTCTTACGTTCCTTAACGCAGTAGCCCTCGGGCATCGCGCCTCTCCTTCCAATAGGGACGTTCGAGCGACCGTAGACCGCTCGTCGGACGCTTGGCGGGCGGATTAGTGCGTTCTGCAACTAATGGCAGTTGACGGCCGTGCGAGGATTCCCCGCTCACCATGGCCGAACGCTGCCGCCGCATAGCCGATTCGTCCCGGTTCCAGAACTTCATCTTCGTCGTGATCGTCCTCAACGCGGTCACCCTCGGGCTCGGCACGTACGACTGGAGCGACACGGTCAACGAGGTCATCATCGTCCTCGACGACACGTTCCTCGGCATCTTCGTCGTCGAGCTGATCATCCGGATCAGCGCCTTCGGGCGCCGGCCGCAGGACTTCTTCAAGGACGGCTGGAACGTCTTCGACTTCGTCGTCATCAGCCTCGCCTTCGTGCCCGGCCTGCGAGACAACGTCACCCTGCTGCGGCTCGTGCGCCTTCTTCGCGTCGTCCGCCTCGTGAGCGTGATGCCCGACCTGCGCATCCTCGTTCGCGCGATGGCGCGCTCCCTGCCGCCGATCGGCAGCCTGGCCCTGCTGACGCTGCTGATCATGTACGTCTACGGGATGGTTGGCTGGATCCTCTTCAGTGAGGACGACCCGGCCGACTGGGGCAACATCGGCGACGCGATGCTGAGCCTGTTCCAGATTCTCACGCTGGAGAACTGGCCGAGCTTCCTCGAGGCCGGCCAGGAGATCGCACCGGCCTCGTGGATCTACTTCGTCTCCTACGTTCTCGTCGCCTCGTTCCTCGTCATCAACATCCTGATCGCGATCATCATCAACTCCGTCGAGGAGGTGCACGAGGTCGAGAAGGCAGCCGAGCTCGACGCCATCGACGACGAGATCGCGGCCGCGGACGGGTCGATCGCCGATCGTCTGCGCGAGCTCAGGCACACCCTCGACAAGCTCGAGCAACAGCTCGCGAAGGGCGGCGACGAGAGCATGACCCCGGCGCGCGGGACGCGCGGCCCGACGAAGGGCGGCAGGGCTCGCATGTAGCGACGGCTAGGCGTAGCCCCCGGCCCAGTCTCATTGCCGCGGAGAGACACCGCGGCGAGCCGAACGAGGTGTCGGGCGGCGACGGCTAGTTGCCCGAGTTCTGCCCCGAGCTGCGTAGCCCGGCGATCTCGGTGCGGAGGTCCGCGATGTCGTCCTGGACCACCGTGAGCTCGCTCGCCGTGGTCCGCTGGTCGGAGGAGATCGAGGTGATCCGCGCCTCGAGCTGGTCGACGCGCTCGCCGAGGGTGGCGATGTCCTGCTCGGCTTCGCTGGCGGTCTCCTGCTGCACCGACTCGACCTGGTCGCGGAGCGCCTGGACCTCGTCCTTGGTCGCCGACTCGTCCTTGGCGCTCGAGGCGAGGACGACCCCGGCGATCCCGGCCGCGAGCGCCAGCACGATCGCGGCGCCGCCCGCGTAGGAGCGGATCCCGAGCTTGCGGTCGACCTGGGCGATCCAGGCGCGCAGGCCCTCGGTGCCGGCATCGACCGTTTGCGGCGCCTTCGCCGGCGCCTGCGTCGGCTGCTGCGGCGGGGTGGGCGGCGGCGTTGGCTGTCCGGCTTCCACGGTCAGGCGGTCGGCGGCGCCGGGTCGCGGATCTCGCCGTCCTCGGGCTCGAGAGCACGGCCCGAGTCGGCCCAGGCCTGAATCCCCCCGCCGATGTGGTGAACGTCGAAGCCGGCCTCGCGAAAGGCCTGCGCCGCCATCTGCGAGCGGTTTCCCCCTCGGCAGTAAAAGACGATGGCGCGGTCGCGAGGCAGCGATTCGGCGGCCGCGGTGAGGTCGTTCATCTCGATGTTCCGCGCGCCCGGAAGGCGGCCGCCGTCGAACTCCTCAGGGCGGCGCACGTCGACGAGCTCCGCGCCGCCGGAGATCAGCGCCTCCGCCTCATCGGGGCTGAGCTCACTGGTCGTCTGCTCGGTGTCGGTCACGCGAACATCATTACCATCCGCACCCGGCCGAGCCCCGACCGCCGGCGCAGGCCGCCGATTTCCCCGAACGCGAGGAGCCTCACTCAGATGCCGGAAGCCGTGATCGTCGACGCCGTCCGCAGCCCGATCGGGCGCGCCTTCAAGGGGTCGCTCGCCCAGCTGCGCCCCGAGGAGACCGCCGCGTATGTCGTCGACCAGTTGCTCGAGCGCAACCCCGACGTCGACCCGGCCCTGGTCGAGGACCTCTACTGCGGCTGCGGCATGCCGCAGGGCCTCCAGGCCTTCAATGTCGCCCGCATCGTCACGCTGCTCTCCGAGAAGCTCGGCAACGAGACCACCGGGACGACGATCTCCCGTTACTGCGCCTCCTCGCTCGACGCCATCCGCCACGCATCGAACGCGATCAAGAACGGCGAGGGCGATGTGTACATCGGCGCCGGGCTCGAGTGGGTGAGCAGGTTCAACGAGCGCACGGAGCCGGCCGGCGCAGCGGATCGCAACCCGAACCTGATCGGCGAGAACGGGCAGCCGAACGCCTACATCGACATGGGCCTGACCGCCGTCAACGTCGCGAAGCGCTACGAGGTCAGCCGCGCCGACATGGACAAGTACGCGCAGCGCTCGCAGGAGCTCGCCGTGCGGTCCCAGGAGGACGGCTTCTTCGACCGCGAGATCGTCCCGGTGTCCGACCAGGACGGCAACGAGGTCACGAAGGACGACGGCCCGCGCGCTTCCTCGACCCTGGAGAAGCTCTCGCAGCTCGACGAGGCGTTCGAGGGCGGCGGCGGCGTCACCGCCGGCAACTCGTGCCCGCTCAACGACGGCGCCGCCGCGACGCTGATCATGTCCGACACGAAGGCGAAGGAGCTGGGCCTCACCCCGAAGGCGCGGATCGTCACCTCCGCGACCTGGGGCAACGAGCCCGAGTACATGGGCGTCGCCCCGATCGGCGCGATCAAGAAGGTCCTCGACCGCGCCGGGATGACGATCGAGGATGTCGGCGCGGTGGAGCTGAACGAGGCGTTCGCCGCGCAGGTGATCCCGATCATGGCCGAGTGCGACATCCCGATCGAGAAGATGAACACGCACGGCGGCGCGATCGCCCTCGGCCATCCGTTCGGGATGACCGGCGCGCGGATCATGACCACGTTGCTGAACGTGATGGAGACCGACGACCACGCGGTCGGGCTCGAGACGATGTGCGTCGCCGGCGGCCAGGGCGAGGCGATGATCGTCGAGCGGATCGGTTAGTGGGGAGGCGTTCAAGGGGGATCGCCGGCGTTCTCGCACCGGCCGCGTTGGCCGCGTCGCTCCTCGTCGCCGGCTGCGGCGATGACGACGATGAGCCTTCGAGCACCGAGGCGCCGGGCGAGGCGCCGGGCGGCGCGGACGAGCTGATCGCGTGTCTCGAAGAAGCCGGCTACGACGCCATCGAGGGCGGTGAGATCCTCGGCCTCGAGGGGGATTACACCCCGGTCCAGTTCCCGCTAGGCGACCTCGAGCAGGGCGCGGCATTCATCGTCCATCCCGGCGAGGCCACGGCCGAGGGCGCCGAGGACACGGCCAGCGCGCTGATCGGCGTGGCCCCGAGCGAGCGCGGCTGCCTGCCCTCCTGACCCGGGGTGGTGGCCGCCCAAACCACGAACGTCCCAAACACCCTGCTATGCAGGGTCATTCGGGACGTTCGCGGCGTCGGGGTCCCATGAATGCCGCTGAACCCGGCTGAGCGTGGAGACTCCGCGCGGTGGATCTACTCCCGATACTGATCGCGACCGGGTGGGCCTCGGGCGTCAACGCGTACGCGACGCTGCTCGTCCTCGGGGTCGCCGGGCGCGTCGGTTTCGGCGTCGAGGCCGTCCCTGAGGAGCTGACGACCAACCCGGTCCTGATCGCGGCGGGGGTCATGTACGCGATCGAGTTCGTCGCCGACAAGATCCCGATTCTCGACAGCCTCTGGGACATCGCCCACACGCTGATCCGCCCGTTCATCGGCGGCTTCATCGGGGTCGAGTTCGCCTCCGCGGACAATCTGTCCGGATTCGACCAGGCGCTCGCGGGGGGCGGCACCGGGGCCCTCGCGCTCGTCAGCCATGGTGTGAAGGCCAGCTTCCGGCTCGGGCTCAATGCCTCCCCCGAACCGTTCACCAACATCGGCGCCTCGATCGCCGAGGACTTCGCGGTCGCCGCGGTTACCGCGTTCGCCCTCGAGCAGCCGGAGATCGCCGCCGTGATCGCGATCGTGCTCCTGATAGTCGGGGTGCTTCTAGTGAGGGTCGTGTGGAAGGGGATTCGCAAGGCGTGGCCGGTGGTCCGGGAGCGCTGGCGCCGCTACGCCGGCCGGTCCTCGACGAGCGCCTAGGCAACCGCGCGCCGCAGAGCACCGTTCGTGATCGGGTGACGACGAAGGGCCGATTGCGCACGAGCCCTACCGCCGCCCAGGCGCCCGGCTGGCGACCTAGGCGGTCGATCGGGGCGAGCTAGTCCTCGAACAGCGAGTAGCCGTACTCGCCGCGCTTGTAGGCGAGCTTCGCGATCGCCGACATCCGCTCGTCGTCGTTCGACTCGATCCTGCGCAGCTCCGAGCGCACGCGGCCGGCGGCGCGGGTGCAGAAGGTGTCGGCGATGTAGCGCTCCTGTCCTGAGGGCTCGACGCCCTGGTCCTCGAAGATCGCGCTGACCCGCGAGAGCACGGCGACCTGGGCGAAGATGTCCGAGATCGCCGCCGAGAGCCGCTTCTGCTGGAACTGGCGGTCGATGATCTCCTTCTTGTGCTCGCGCAGGAGCTTCTCGGAGACGGCGCGGAGCTCACCCACCTGGTCGGAGACCGCGTCCGCGTGCTTTTCGAGCTCGGGGTGGGCCATGGAGATCTTGTCGGGCCGTACCTGGCTCTTGATCCGGCCGCCGACGTAGTCGACCAGCAGTCCGATCGAGCCGATCGGATCGCCGAGCCCGATCTCCCCGAACTCGGAGAGCTTCTCGCCGACGGGCTTGATCCCGGAGAGGGCGATGAATGCCCGCATCACATCGTTCGCCCCTTCGAAGATCGGGAAGATGCGGATGTCGCGGAGGATCTTCTCGTAGGGCTCCGTCTTCATGTAGCCCTCGCCGCCGCGGAGCTGGATCGCCCGGTTGGCGGCGTACCAGAGGTACTCGGTCCCGGCGACCTTGCAGATCGCCGACTCGAGCGAGTAGTCCTCGACGCCGGCGTCGACGAGACCGCACGTGAGGTAACAGGTCGCCTCGAGGCCGAAGAGGTTGGAGACCATCCAGCCGACCTTGTCCTGGACGAGCTCGAAGTCGGCCAGCGGGCGACCGAACTGGCGCCGCTCCTTGACGTGGTCGATGGTCAGGTCGATGAGCCTCTTCGTCGCACCGACCGAGCCTGTGCCGAGCCCGATGCGACCGTTGTTGAGGATCTGCATTGCGATCCTGAAGCCGTCGCCGGGCTCGCCGAGAACGTTCTCGGCCGGCACCTTGACGTCGTTGAAGTGGAGGCGGCGGAGGTCGTTGCCCCGCAGGCCCATCGTGTCGTAGTGGTGGCCGACCTCGAAGCCCTTCATCCCCTTCTCGAGGATCAGCGCGATGTGCTTCTCCTTGCCGTCGACCTCGCAGCGGGCGAAGGCGGTGAAGACCTCGCCCTTGGATCCGTTGCCGATGTAGCGCTTCTCGCCGTTCAGGACCCAGGAGCCGTCGGGCTGCTGCACGGCGCGTGACTTGATCTCGTAGGCGTCCGATCCCGCCTCGGGCTCGGTGAGAGCGAAGCCGGCGAGCTTGCGCCCGGAGGCGAGGTCGGGGAGCCAGCGCTCCTTCTGCTCATCGGAGCCGTACAGCGCGATCCCCTTGTAGCCGATCGACTGGTGCACGCCGAGGACGATCGAGAGGGTGGCGTCGATCTGGGCGAAAGTCTCGAAGACCCGGGCGTAGCCCGTCTGGGACAGCCCCTGGCCGCCGTACTTCTCGTCGACGTAGAGACCGCAGAGGCCGGCTTCGCCGAGATCCCTGATGACGTCGTCGCCGATCCAACGCTTCTCCTCGATGGCGGCGTGATCCATCCGCGAGCCGATCTCGCGGGCCGCTGCGTTCAGCTTCCGGATCCGGTCCTGCTCCTCCTCCTTCGGCGACGGCCACGGGAAGACCATTTCCTCGTGGATCTCGCCAAGGAAGAGCGATTTCGCGAACGAGGAGACGGCGCGTTCCGGCTCATCCTCGATCTGCGCCTGGGTCGCGGCTTCCACGCGACCACACTACCCGGCGGGCTCGGCCTCAGTCGGCGAGCATCAGCTCGAGCGCCGCGCGGTGGTAGGGCCACTGGTTGCCCTTGCTGGCCCGGCCCGAGGGATCGAACTCGCGCGTCAGTGCGAGGCCGGCGACGGTGTTCATCGCGATCGCGAGCTTGCGGTCGAAGCCGGGCTCTGCCCCGAGGTCGCCGGCGACCTCGGCGGAGAGCTCGGCCATGCTCTTGTAGATGCGCTTTTCCACCGGAACGAGGCGCTCGCGCAGCTCTTCATCCTCGGCGGCGGCGACCCAGAGCTTCACCGCGACGGTGAAGACGGAGCTCGAGAAGTCCTCCCAGATCAGGTCGAGCAGGGCCCGCATCCGGGTCGCACGGTCGCCGGTGAGCGAGCGCGCCTGTTCCCGGTAGCGGTCGATGCGACCCTCGGCGAGGTGCTCGAACGCGCTCGTCACCAGGTCGACCCGATGGGGGAAGTGGTGGCTCTGGGCGCCCTGCGAGACTCCGGCGAGCTCGGTGACGTGGCGGATCGTGGTGCCCGCGTAACCCACCGCGATCAGGCTCTCGACCGTCGCGTCGAGCAGCCTCTTCCGAGTCTCGGCCCGCCGCTCGGACTGAGTCCGTCGAGGGCCCGGCGCCTTGGTCGCCCGCGAAGCCTCCACTCAGGCGATCTCGGCGAGGCCGTCCTTGATCACGACGTCGCCGCTGTCGGCCGTGGTCTCGTAGGAGTAGACCGTGCGGCCGTCGTTCTCGCCCGACTTCCACAGTCTGGTCGTGACCGTCTGCTCCGGGAACGCCATCTTCGCGAAGCGCACCGCGAGCCGCCGCAGGCGGGTCGGGTCGTCGGCGGCGAAGCTCTCGATCGTCGCCACCGAGGTGAAGGCCATGGTGCAGAGCCCGTGGATGATGATTCCCGGGAGGCCGACCGCCTTCGCGAACTCCTCGTCGAGGTGGATCTGCATCGGGTCGCCCGAGGCTTCTGCATAGCGGAAGGTCTGGTCTGAGTCATAGGTCTGCGCCACCTCGGCGTCGGGCTCGCGCTCGCGCAGCGACTCATCGAAGGCGTGCTTGGGCGCGTCCTCGCCGACGTCCTCGACGCCCTGGGCGCCGCGGACGAAGGTGGTCATGTACTGCTCGGTGACCAGCTCGCCGCCCGCCTCGCTGGTGTCGGCCTTGGTGACGACGGTGACGCCGGAGGAGCGCTGGCGCATCCCGATCGGCGTGGCGGTCGTCGAGAGCGTCATCCCGGGCTCGATCGGGCGGTGGAAGTGGAAGTCCTGCTCGCCGTGGAGGATCGCGCCGAGCAGCTCGCCCGGGATCACGGTCAGGCTCGCCATTCCGGCGGCCTGGAACGCGGGGACCACCGAGAACACCGGCGGCGCGATCTCACCCGACGCGTGCTTGGCGATCGAGTCGTTGGTGGCGGCGGCGTATGCCGCGATCCGCTCCCGGGTGACCTCGAACTCGACCGGGTCGCTGGCGACGCCGATGCCCTCGGGCTTGAAAGTGGGGGCCGTTTCCGTGCTCATCGCTCTCTCCTGACTCGAAGTTTCGCCCCGCACCGTAACAAACCGGGCGTCCGTTCTGTATGTTTGTTCGCGGCATACAACGCCCGCCGGCTGCTCCGCTTCGCGTCCGCTGCCGTCGGGGTCATCGAAGCTTTGGAGGAAACGTGAGTTCGAACGGCAACCGCACCTTCGTCATCGGCGTCGGAATGACCAAGTTCGACAAGCCCGGCACCAAGGAGGGCGACTACCCGGAGTGGGCCAAGGAGGCCGGCGAGATGGCGCTCGCCGACGCCGGGATTTCCTACGACGACGTCGAGCAGGCCTACGCCGGCTACTGCTACGGCGACTCGACCTACGGCCAGCGTGCGCTCTACCAGCTCGGCCTCACCGGGATCCCGGTAGTCAACGTCAACAACAACTGCTCCACCGGCTCCTCGGCCCTCTTCCTCGCTCGCCAGGCGGTCAAGGGCGGCGTCGTCGACTGTGCGCTCGCGCTCGGCTTCGAGAAGATGGAGATGGGCTCCCTGGGGATGAAGTACACGGATCGCACCCCGGCGATGGACAAGCACATGGAGGCGATGTTCAAGGTCCGCGCACCGGAGCAGTCACCGTTTGCGCCGCAGATGTTCGGCAACGCCGGCCGCGACCACATGCAGAAGTACGGCTCCGAGGCCGACCACTACGCCTGGATCGGCTGGAAGAACCACAAGCACTCGGTCAACAACCCCTACGCCCAGTTCCAGGACGAGTACTCGCTCCAGGACATCAAGGACGCGAAGATGATCCACGAGCCGCTGACGAAGCTCCAGTGCTCGCCGACCTCCGACGGCGCCGCCGTCGGCATCGTCGCCTCGGAGCGCTACGTCGATGAGCACGACCTCTGGGAGCAGGCGGTCGAGATCGCCGGCCAGTCGATGGTCACCGACCTGAGCTCGACCTTCGCCGACGACACCGACTGCATCAAGATCGTCGGCTTCGACATGTCGAAGGAGGCCGCGAACCAGGCCTACGAGGAGGCCGGCGTGAGCGCCGCCGACGTCGATGTCTGCGAGCTCCACGACTGCTTCTCGGCCAACGAGCTGATCACCTACGAGGCGCTCGGCTTCGCCGAGGAGGGCGAGGGCCACAAGCTGGTCGAGGCCGAGGCGACGACCTTCGGCGGTGACGGCCCGGTGGTCAACCCCTCCGGCGGTCTGATCTCGAAGGGCCACCCGCTCGGCGCGACCGGCCTCGCCCAGTGCTCCGAGCTCACCTGGCAGCTGCGCGGCAAGGCCGACAAGCGCCAGGTCGACGGCGCCAAGGTCGCCCTCCAGCACAACATCGGGCTGGGCGGCGCCGCCGTTGTGAGCGTCTACAAGCCTGCGACCGCCTAGTCGAGAGGAGTCACGCGGATGAGCACCACCCTGAAAGCCCCTGCGCACGACGCGTGGATGACCGATGAGCGCAAGGCGTTCGTCGAGGCGATCCGCGACTTCACCAAGCGCGAGCTCGGCACCCGCGAGCAGCGCTCCGCGGCGACAGACGACTACGCCGAGGCGCACTCGGCCGAGATGTACTCGAAGCTTGCCGAGCTCGGCTGGCTCGGGGCCTCGATCTCGGAGGACTACGGCGGCAGCGGCGGCTCGATCGTCGACGCCTGCCTCTTTCTCGAGGAGACGTCGCGCGGGATGGTCCCGATGGCGGGCTTCCCGGTCAGCCTGATCGTCGCGGGCGCGTATGAGCGTTTCGGCACGGAGGAGCAGAAGGAGGAGATCCTCGGCGGCATCTGCGAGGGCAGGGTCGAGGCGATCGCGATGTCGGAGCCCGAAGCGGGCTCGGACGTCGGCAACCTGCAGTGCAGGGCGGAGCGCAAGAACGGCGGCTTCGTCCTCAACGGCCAGAAGACGTGGATCTCCGCGGCGCACATCGCAGACCACATCCTCGTCGTCGCCCGCACCGATCGCGAGGGCAACAAGCACGAGGGCGTGACGATGCTCTCGGTCCCTGCCGACTCCGAGGGGGTGGAGATCAACGGAATCGAGACGATGGGCGGCAAGGAGGTCAACGACGTCTTCCTGACCGACTGCTACGTCCCGGAGGAGCGCGTCCTGGGCCAGGTCGACGGCGGCTGGATGCAGCTGATGGCCGGCCTCAACGTCGAGCGCCTGATCACGGCGGCGACGATCCTCGGCCTCGGCCAGCGCGCCTTCGATGACGCGCTCGCCTACATCAAGGAGCGCAAGCAGTTCGGACGCCCGATCGGCTCGTTCCAGACGCTCAAGCACCGGATCGCGGACCTCGGCACGGAGCTCGAGTGCGCGCGGCTGCTCGTCTACGACGTCGCCCGCAAGACCGAGGAGGCGCCCGACCAGATGCTGCCTCGCGAGGCGTCGATGGTGAAGCTGAAGACGACCGAGGTGGCGAAGAAGGTCGCGCTCGAGGGCATGCAGATGATGGGCGGATATGGGTACTCGACCGAGTACGACATGGAGCGTCTCGTCCGCATGACCCTGGTCTCGACGATCTACGCCGGCACTTCAGAGATCCAGCGCGAGATCATCTCGAAGACCTACGGGCTGTAATCCCGGCCGGTGGCCGGGATCCTCGCAACCGCCTGGGCGTTCTGCCGCCGCATCTTCAGCCTCGCCCGCCTCGGCGCACCGATGCGCCTGCAGATCAGGGTCGCGAGGTGGACGGTGCGCTTCCTGATGCGCGAGTTCGCGTTCCAGTACGCGGCGATCGACGCGCTGGTGGTCGGGATCCTGTTCGCGACCGGCGCCACCGGGTCGACCCTCGGCGCGGTCATCGCCGCGATCTTCGGCGTCCTGTTCGCGTACGAGCTCCGGCTCGCGTGGGCGGCATGGCGTAGCGCCGCGGCCGTGGCCGAGGAGCTCGCCGACCTGCCGCAGTCGCCCGAGGAGACACGATTCCCCCGGACGCACCTCGTCCTCCCGGCGCTGATGCTGTTCGCGCGGAGCGTCACCGTGAGCAGGGGCGTCGTCTACCACTCGGAGGAGCGGCGACGGGTGCGCCTCGACGTCTACCGGCCGACGGCGCAGGCGCCCGAGGGGGAGCTGCGCCCTGCGGTGATCCAGGTGCACGGCGGCGGCTGGATCTTCGGCTCCCGCCTCGAGCAGGGGATCCCACTCCTCAACCACCTGGCGGCGAACGGCTGGGTCGGGTTCAACGTCGACTACCGGCTCAGCCCCCGGGCGACGTTCCCGGACCACGTCATCGACGTCAAACGGGCGATCGCCTGGGTTCGTGAGCACGCTGACGAGCTCGGCATCGACCCGGGGCGGATCGCGCTCACGGGTGGCTCGGCCGGCGGGCACCTGGTCGCTCACGCGGCACTGACCGCTAACGATCCCGCCTACCAGCCGGGGTTCGAGGACTCCGACACCTCGGTCGCCGCGGCGGTGCCCTTCTACGGGCTCTACGACTGGCTCGACCTGGACGAGCACCACCACGCCGGCGTCCGCGGATGGCTGTTCGAGGAGATCGTCCTCAAGCGCCGGCGCGACGCGGACCCCGAGGCCTTCCGCGCCGCGTCGCCGACCTACCTCGTGCATCCCGGCGCGCCACCGTTCCTGATCTTTCACGGCGAGGACGACACGCTCATTCCGGTGGAGGACGGGCGCGCCTTCGCCGCCCGGCTCGAGGAGGTCTCGGACGAGATCGCGCGCTACGTCGAGCTGCCCGAGGCCGAGCACGCCTTCGACATCTTCCCCTCGCTTCGCACCGCGCGCGTGGTCGAGGGCATCGAGCGCTTCCTCCGCGCGACCGTGCCCGGGGCTCCGGAGCGCGAGGAGCAATCCGCGACTTCGGCCGTCGGCTGAGGCGCGGCGCGGCAGGGCGCTCGGCACGCAAGAATCCAGCATCTCGTGTCACCAGCGATACGTCTCGGCGGGGAACAACAGGCGATCGACCACGCGGCGCCGACGGCGAAGCCGGCGAAGCTTCATCGCGAGGGCGTCACGGTCGGCGGAATCGAGACCCGCTCGATCTTCGTCGACGGTCCCGGCGTCCAGGCGGTGCTTCTGCACGGGTGGATGGACAACGCCGACACCTGGCGCGCGGTCCTATCCGGCCTCGCCGCCGGCGGCCGCCCGGGGGTCGCCTACGACCTGCCCGGGTTCGGCACCGCGCCACCGATGGAGGACCGAGACGTGCTCGACCAGCTGGTGGAGTTCGCCGGCGCCGCGGTCGAGCGCGCGGCCGAGGAGAGCGGGCGCAAGGTCGTCCTCGTCGGCAACTCGCTCGGTGGGTGGGTGGCCCTCCGTGCCGCCGGGCAGCTGGATCTCCCACTCGCCGGAGTGGTCCCGATCGGCCCCGCCGGGATCGACATGGCGCCGTTCTTCTTCACCGCCGACAGGATCCCCGTGATCAGCCGCCTGATCAGCCTGCCGGCGCCGGTCCCCGCGGCGGTCGTCAAGTCGGTCGTCGGCCGCTTCTACCGCACCCTCGCCTACGCGGAGCCCAATCGCGTCGACCAGGTCGTCGTCGACCGGTTCACCCGGCAGAACCTCGACCGGGCCGAGGTCTCGAGGAGGATCGGCTACGCGAAGCGGATCCGGTCGCATCTCGCGGATCCCTTCGACGCGGACGAGATCGATTGTCCGGTGACGGTGATCTGGGGCGAGCGGGACCGCCTCTGCATGCCGAAGGGCGCCGCGCGTCTCGCCGAGCTGCTGCCGCAGGCCCGGATCGAGATGCTCGAGGGAGTCGGGCACACGCCTCAGATCGAGGCGCCTGACGTCGTCGTCGCGGCGATTGCCCACCTCGCCGGAGCCGCGAAGAAGAAGTAGCGCGTCGCCAACTACGCGCGCCGTCGAGCACCTACTCCGCTCTGCCCCCGAGCAACGCCGCCTCGTGCTCGGCGGCGAGGCGTTTCGGGGCCGCGCGTAGCCAGGCCTCGACCAGCAGCTCGCGGAGCTCCTCGCGCTCGACCAGATCGAGACGAACGACGACGTAGGGGAAGTTCTCGTAGTGCGGCGTGATGAAGAAGGCGCCGCTCGGGTCGGCGATCAGCGCGTCGCGCTCGAAGCGGTCGACTTTGAGCGCGAGCGTCTCGCCGTCGGAGCGGATATAGACCAGAGGCTTCTTGCGGACCTTGAACGAGGTCGAGTCCCAGGACTTGCCCTCTTCCACCTCGGGCAGCGCCAGCGCCATCTCGTCGGAGCTCGTCGGTCGTGACGCCGCGGGCCATTCGGATCCAGCTCAGATTCCCAGAATGGGGTCGAGCTCGTCGGCGATCAAGCGCCCGAGCGGCAGGGCCGCGGTCGCGGCGGGGAGGGTGCGTTGCGGACGAAGAGCGCCCGCTCGGTCCGCGAGACGACGAAGTCGTCGACGAGCATCCCCTCGCGATCGAGGGCCTGCGCGCGGACGCCCGCCGGCCCGCGGACGAAGTCAGCCGGCTCGAGCTCCGGGACGAGGCGCCGTGCAGCGGCGACGAAGGCGCGGTTTGAAACCGCGCGGCGAAGCTCGCGCAGCCCCTCGCGCCAATGGCGGCCCGCCAGTCGCCAGGTCCCGGGCCAGGAGAGGTTGTCGCCCAGATCGCGCCAGATCACCCGGGTCGGCCGATAGCCGTCGCGGGCGCCGACCATCAACGCCGAGGGGCCGAGGAGGACGTCGCCGTCGATCGTCCGGGTGAGGTGGGCGCCGAGAAACGGCAGCTCCGGATCCGGCACGGGGTAGACGCTCGCACGCACGAGCCCGGCCCGTTCGGGGCGCAGCCGCAGGTAGGCCCCGCGGAAGGGGACGATCCGCGGATCCTTCGGCGCCCCGGCGGCCACCGCGAGCCGGTCGGTCCAGGCTCCGGCGCAGATGAGTGCCGCAGATGCCCGGACCCGGCCCTGGGCATGGTCGACGACCGCGGCGCCGTTGGAGTCGGCGATCGCCGCGACCCCGCAACCGGCCGAGATCGAGCCGCCGTGCGCGATCAGGTCCTCGGCGAGCGCCGTGGCGACGCGGCGGAAGTCAACGACGCCGGTCGAGGGAGAGTGGAGGCCCGCGATCCCGCGAGCGTGCGGTTCGATCCCGGCAATTTCGTCCGGGCCGATGCGGGAGAGGCCGGGGACCCCGTTGGCGCGCCCGCGCCGCTCGAGCTCGTCGAGGCGGGGGAGCTCGCCCTCGTCCGTGGCGAGAATCACCTTCCCGCTCCGTTTAGCGGGGATCCCGCGCTCCTCGCACAAGGCGTAGAGCTCCTTCATCCCGTCGACGCACAGGCGCGCCTTCAGCGACCCGGGCTCGTAGTAGATGCCGGCGTGGATGACGCCGCTCGAGTGGCCGGTCTGGTGCCCGGCGAGCTCTTCACCGCGCTCGAGGACGGCTACGCGCAGTCCGCCATGGCGCCGTGCGAGCTCGCGCGCGGCCGCGAGTCCGACAATGCCGGCGCCGACGACGGCGACGTCGCACTCGGGCGGCGGGTCGCTGAGTGTCGGCGCGCTCGCCATCGCGTCAGTTTCGCAGCGGCGCCAGCCATCTAAGATCGGGCCCGATGTCGCTCCCGATCCGTCCTCCGGTGAAGCCGCAGCTGGCGCTCTCCCGAAAGCAGCTTCCCGGCGACGACGGGTGGGTGTACGAGCCGAAGTACGACGGCTTCCGTGCCCTCGCCTTCGTCGACGGCGACGAGCTCTATCTGCAGTCGCGGGGATCGAAGCCGCTCGCCCGCTACTTCCCCGAGCTCGTCTTCCCGAAGGGCCGCTACGTCCTCGACGGCGAGCTGCTGATCCTCGACGACGACGGGCGCGAGATCTTCGACCTGCTCCAGAACCGCCTGCACCCGGCGGAGTCCCGGGTGGCGATGCTCTCGGAGGAGACCCCGGCGGTCTTCCGCGCGTTCGACGTGCTCGCGGTCGAGGACGAGAAGCTGCTGGCGACGCCGTTCGGCGAGCGTCGCGAGGCGTTGGCGAGGCTCTTCAAGGGCTGGAAGGATCCGGGGACCGTCGAGCTGACGCCGATCACCGACGATCCCGCCGAGGCCGAGCCGTGGCTCCAGTCGGGAGAGGGCGTGATCGCGAAGAAGGCCGAGGCCAAGTACCTGCCCGGCGAGCGCAAGGGCATGGTCAAGATCAAGCGGCTGCGCACGATCGACGCCGTCGTCGCCGGGTGGCGGCCCGGGAAGGAGGAGGGGACCGTCGGATCCCTGATCCTCGGCCTCTACGACGAGAAGGGCGAGCTCCACATCGTCGGCCACACCTCCGGCCTGAAGGCGAAGGAGAAGCGCGATCTGGTCGAGAAGCTGGCCCCGTACGCATCCGGCGAGCAGGGGTCCGCCGACCCGAGCCGCTGGTCCGCCGACCGCGACCTCGCATGGGTCGGCCTCCGGCCGGAGCTGGTGATCGAGATCAGCTTCGACCACGTCAGCGCGGGGCGCATCCGCCACGGCTCGAAGATCCTCCGCTGGCGCGAGGACAAGAAGCCCGAGGAGTGCAAGCTCGGGCAGCTCGACCAGTGATCGCCGGCCCGTTGATGACCTAGGGCTTCTTCGCCCGGCTCGGCTGCACCCGCTTCGGCTCGCCCTTCTGCTTCGCGAAGTGGGGCGGCCACGGCGCGTCGCCCAGGCCCTCGGCCTCGTCGCGGTCGGCGAGCTCGAGCAGCGGGTCGAGCGAGTGGTGGACGTCGTCGATCGTCGCCGACGGGTCGCCGCGCTCGGCGAGCCGCTGCGGCACCGTGTCGAGGCGCAGGTCCGCGGGGTCGACGTCGGGGACCTCGTCCCACTCGAGCGGGGTCGAGACGCGGGCGTCGGCGACCGGGCGGACCGAGTACGCGGAGGCGATCGTGCGGTCGCGGGCGTTCTGGTTGTAGTCGACGAAGACGCCGTGGCGCTCCTCCTTCCACCACTTCGAGGTCGCGAGCTCGGGCGCCTTGCGCTCCACCGCACGCGCGAGGGCCAGCGCGGCGCGGCGGACCTCTGTGAACCCCCACTTCGGCTCGATCGCGGACGTAGATGTGGATGCCGCGCGAGCCCGAGGTCTTCGGGTAGCCGACGAGGCCGCCGTTCTCGGCCAGGACCTCGCGGACGATCAGGGCGACCTCGCGCACCTCCTCGAAGCCGACCTCCGGCGTCGGATCGAGATCGACGCGGAGCTCGTCCGGGCAGTCGAGGTCCGCTCGCCGCGCCGGCCACGGATTGAAGTCGATCACGCCGAGGTTGACCGCCCAGACGAGGTGGGCGGCGTCACCGGCGACGAGCTCGGTCGCGCTGCGGCCGCTGGGGAACTTGACCGTGGCCGTCTCGAGCCAGTCCGGCGCCGTCTTCGGCACCCGCTTCTGGAAGAAGAACTCGCCTTCGACCCCCTCGACGAAGCGCTTCATCGTCGTCGGGCGCTCGGCGAGGTGGCGGCACGCCGCTTCCTCGACCGCGACGTAGTAGCTCGCCAGGTCGAGCTTGGTGAATCCGGGCTCGGGGAAGTACACCTTGCTCGGGCTCGAGAGGCGCACGGCGCGGCCGGCCGCGTCGATCGTGGTCGCCTCCTTCGCCATCGCCGGCATGTTGGCAATAGAGTGGGCCCATGGGGTTGCTGGGCACCATCGAGGGAGCGTTCTCGCGCGTCAACCGGACCGTCTTCCATCAGGTCAACCGGGCGACGGACTGGTGGAACCTGCCGACGCCGATCGCCCTTCTCAATCTGCGCGCACACCGCGACGACCTCCGCGTCCACAACCTCTACGACACCCGGGCGCCGAGTGAGGATGGAGCCCCGGCGACGCGGGACGACCTGCCAAAGCACCGCACCTACGACGGCTCGCGCCAGGACCCGGTCGATCCCGAGATGGGCATGGTCGGCACGCGCTTCGGCCGCAACGCGCCCACCGACGCGACGGCGCCGGAGCCGCTCGAGGAGCGGATGCAGCCGAACCCCAGGCTGGTCTCGAACCGTCTCCTGACCCGCGACGAGTTCAAGCCGGCGACGTCGCTCAACGTGCTCGCAGGGTGTTGGATCCAGTTTCAGAACCACGACTGGTTCGGCCACGGCGAGAACGCGCCGGATACCTACATCGACATCGAGCTCGACGAGAACGACCAGTGGCCCGAGGGCTCGCCGATGCGGATCCGCGCGACGAGCCCGGACCGCACCCGGACCAACAAGAGCGGCCTGCCGCCGACCTACGTCAACACGGTCACCCACTGGTGGGACGGCTCGCAGATCTACGGGTCCACAGAGGAGCGAAACCGCGAGCTGCGAAGCGGCGAGGACGGCAAGCTCGAGGTCGAGGACGGGATGCTCCCGAACGAGACCGACCCGCACCTCGACGGCGTCGACCTGACCGGTTTCGCCGACAACTACTGGATCGGGCTCTCGCTCCTGCACACGCTCTTCGTCAAGGAGCACAACTCGATCTGCGACCACCTGAAGGGCGCCTACCCGACCTGGGACGACGAGCGGCTCTTCCTCACCGCGCGCCTGTGCAACTCGGCGCTGCTGGCGAAGATCCACACGGTCGAGTGGACGCCCGGCATCCTCGCCAACCCGGTGCTCGAGCGGGCGATGCACGCGAACTGGTACGGGCTCCTGCCGCGCTGGGTGCGGCAGAAGTTCGGCCACGTCGGCACCGAGATGATCGGCGGCATCGTCGGCTCCGACCAGGAGCACCACGCGGCGCCCTACGCGATCACCGAGGAGTTCGTCTCCGTCTACCGGCTCCACCCGCTGCTCCCGGACGAGTACGAGATCCGCGACCACCAGACGGGCGAGCTGGTCGCCGAGCTCGGCTTCGACCCGGTGCAGGGGCACGGGACCCGACCGACGATCATCGAGCACGGCTGGTCGAACCTGCTCTATTCGTTCGGCGTCGCCCACCCCGGCGCGATCACCCTGAGAAACCACCCCCAGGTGCTCTCCAACCACGTCCGCCTGAACGGCGACCGGGTCGACCTCGGGACGATCGACATCATGCGCGACCGCGAGCGCGGCGTGCCCCGCTACAACGACTTCCGCGAGAAGCTCGGCAAGTCGCGGGTGAAGCGCTTCGAGGACCTCACCGACGACCCGGAGCTCGCCGAGGAGATCCGCGAGGTCTACGACGACGACATCGACCGCGTCGACCTGCAGGTCGGCATGCTCGCCGAGCCGCTGCCGCCGGGCTTCGGGTTCTCCGACACCGCCTTCCGCATCTTCATCCTGATGGCGTCGCGGCGGCTGCGAAGCGACCGCTTCTTCACCAACGACTACTCGGTCGATGTGTACACGCCCGAGGGCCTCAACTGGGTCGAGCAGAACACCATGGTCGACGTCCTGCTTCGCCACCATCCGGAGCTGGCGCCGGCGCTCGACGGCGTCGAGAACGCGTTCGCCCCCTGGCGCCGGCTCGCGTAGGCGCACGGCTTGGCAATTCGCAGCGCCTCACTGCTCGAGAACGCGCGCTTCAACGCGCTCGTGATCGTCCCCAACGCGGTCCAGGGGGTCTTCCGGCGGCGGCGCATGCCGGTCGCTGCGGCGACGCGGGCGAACGTCGACGGGCAGGCCGTCGGTCTGCTCTCCGGGATGTACAAGCGGCATCATGGCGGCCCGGTCTGGGTGCGCGTGATTCGCGATCGGGCGCTGTTGCTGCTGACCCCGGCTGACGTCAACCGGGCCCTCGTCGGGTCCCCCGATCCATTCGCCTCCGACCCCCCGGCCAAGCGCGACGGCATGGTCGCCTTTCAGCCCGACGCGCTGACGATCTCGCGCGGCGCGCTGTGGCGGAACCGGCGCGACTTCACCGAGGCCGTGATCGGGACCGGGAGCGAGGCGGAGGAGGACGACCGCTTCGCCGCGGTCGCCCGCGAGGAGGCGGTCGCGATGCTCGAGGTTCACTCGGAGCTCGGGTTCGAGGCATGGAACGAGTCGTTTCGCCGGATCGCCCGCCGCGTGATCCTCGGCGACGCCGCGGCAGAGGACTACGAGCTCTCGGAAACGCTGGCCGAGATGATGTCCGAGGGCAACGGCATGCCGGGGGAGACGTCAGAGCGTTACGGCGATTTCATCGCTCGGCTCGGCGAGTATGTCGCCGCGGCCGAGGAGGGGAGCCTCGTCGCCCGCTTCGCCGGATCGCCCGCCGATGCCGAGACGAAGCCGGTCGGCCAGCTGCCCCACTGGCTGTTCGCGGCGGGGGACACCCTCGCGATCAACGCCCTGCGCGCCGCCGCTCTGATCGCCGCGCATCCCCACGCGCGCCGGCGTGTGGAGGGCGACGCGAGCCGCAACGGCGACGGCGCAGCGATGCTCGGCTACCTCGAAGCCTGCCTCTCCGAGGCGATGCGTCTCTATCCGACGTCGACGATGCTCTCGCGCGAGACCCTCGCCGAGACAGAGTGGGGTGGGGTGACGGTCCCTGTCGGTACGCAGGTCCTGATCCCGAACACCTTCCTGCACCGTGACCGCGACCGCTTCGAGTACGCCGACAGGTTCGCGCCCGAGCGCTGGGTCGACGGCGAGGCCTCGGCCGAGATCGCCTTCAATCACTTCAGTCGCGGTCCGCAGGGCTGCCCGGGGGCGCGCATGTCGCTGCTGCTCGGCAAGGCCGTGCTGGCCGAGCTCTTCGCGATGCCGGTCGAGCTCGCCTCCCCCCGAATCGACACGGCAAAGCCCCTCCCGCACATGCTCGACTTCTTCGCACTCGAACTGAACGTCGTTTGAGAAGCTCGCGCCGGGCCGTTCTGGACTACGCTGCGACGCACACGGGGTTCCTGCGCAAGGAGGGTTTGGTGGTTCAGGGCGGTCGGGGCGGATTCGCAAACGGGATGCCGCGGGACCCCGAGGACGGGGGCAGCGGAACGGACCGCTGCCCGGGGCTCGACGGCGGACAAGCGACGGGGTTGCGAGGGCGCGGGCTGCTGAGGCGCGTGAGCCAGGCGGTCGTGGGCGTACTTGCATTTGCCGTACTCGCCGCCGCCGCCCCCGCGAGCTCAGGGCCGATCGCGCCGGACACGACCATCACGAAGGCGCCGAAGCCCGTCATCCACAAGCGCTCGGCGACGTTTGCCTTCGAGTCCGACAACGCGGCCGCCAGGTTCCGCTGTCAGGTCGACAAGACCGCGAGCTTCAACTGCCCGTCGCCGAAGAAGCTGATCGAGCTCGATGAGGGCCGCCACACGTTCAAAGTGACGGCCTACGTCGGAGCATTCACCGGCGGCGTTCTCGATCCGACACCGGCCAAGACCAAGTTTCGGGTCGTCCTCGGCGACTGACTACGGCTCGATGACGTTATCGGGGTTTGGTCGCTCGTCGGCGGGCGCCTGGCTGTAATCGCCGAAGGCGCCGTCGCGCTCGGCGACCGCTCCCGGCACGCCAGCCTCGGCCGCGCGATCGATGAAGTCGTGCGCCTCGGGGATGTTGCGCATGATGCCGTCGAGGATGGGGCCGAGCGTTTGGGTAGAGGCGAGGCCCATGTTCTCGTAGGCCTGGTTCACCATCAGCTTCTGCGCCGCGAGCTGGCCCATCGGCAGGGCGGCGAGCTCCTCGGCCCGTTCGCGCACGCGCTCCTCCAGCTGCTCGAACGGCACCGCCTCGTTGATGAGCTCGACCTCGGCCGCCTCCTTGCCCGAGAGCGGGCGGCCGGTGAGGGCGTGGTGCTTGGCGCGCGCGAGGCCGAGCCGGTAGATCCACATCCCGGAGAGGTACGCGCCCCAGACCCGTGAGTAGGGGGTCCCGATCCGCGCGTCCTCGCTCGCGACGATGATGTCGGCGAGGAGCGCGTAGTCGCTGCCGCCGCCCACGCACCAGCCGTGGACCTGGGCGATCACCGGCTTCGGCGAGCGCCAGATGCTCATGAACTTGTGGTGCGGCGAGGTCGCCTGCGCGGTCACGAGCATCATGTCCTTGCCCGGGTCCCACTCGCGATCCGTGAGGTCCCAGCCCTCCCAATGCTCCAGCCCGCCGCCGAAGTCGTAGCCGGCGCAGAAGGCGCGACCGGCCCCGCGCAGGACGATCACCTTGACCTCGGGATCGCGGACGGCAGCGTGGACGGCGTCCTCGACCTCCCCGGGCATTGCCGGGACGATCGTGTTCAGGTGCTCCGGCCGGTTGAGCGTGATCGTCGCGATCGCGCCCTCGGTCGAGTAGAGGATCGTCTCGTAGGTCATCGGCAACTCCCTTTCGGGTCGAGGGAGGTTGGGATACTGCCTGACGATGTGAGCCGTGTCGGCCGCATAGCCCCTCTCTCGGGTCTCGTCTTCGCAGTCCTCTTCGGGCTGGGCAGCGCGATGTGGGCGTTGGACCAGCCCTCGCGAGGAGCCGAGAGCGACGAGATCGTCCGCTTCTTCGACGGGTCCTCGACCGAGATCCTGATCGGCGGGACGATGAGCCTCGTGTCCCTCGTCTTCCTGGTGTGGTTCGGAGCGGTTCTTCGCGAGCGCTTGCTCGCCGCAGAGGGCTCTGAGCGGAGCGGGTTGCCGATGGTGGCGTTCGCCGGCGCGGTGCTCATGGCGGCGGCCGGGCTGGCGGCCGAGACGATCAACATGGCCGGCGCGATGGCCGCCCGCGATGGTCAGCTCACCGCCGACGCCGCCCAGACCTACTTCGACCTGTCGTACGCCTTCGGTGCGCACGCAGCCGGCGTGACAGTCGCGATGATCGCCCTGCCCACGGGGTTCACGGCGCTGCGAACGGGCCGGCTGCTCCCTCGGTGGGCGGCGTGGTTCGCGCTGGTTCTCGGGGCGGTGATGCTGACGCCGGCGATCCTGCTCAACCGGGCGGCGTTCTTCGTCGCCTACACGGCGATCGTGATCGGCTTCGGCGCGCTCAGCCTCCACCTCGGCCGTTCAACGCGTCAATCGACTCTCGTATAGGTGACGTCGAAGTCGGTCTCCCAGGTCTCGCCGTCCTCGGAGAAGCGGCCCGTGAACCGCTGGGCGAACGGCTCGTCCTCCCGCCACAGCTTCCATACGCCGTCGGCCAGCCTCATCGAGTAGATGCGCTGAACGTCGCGCTCGTCGGTATGGAGCTGGTCGTAGGGACTCGTTCATCGCGCTCCTTTCGTCGCCGCGACCATAGCTCGCGATAGCGTGCCCGTCCGTGAGCGATCTGGCGACGATGACCTATGAGGTCGACGGGCGGACCGCGCGGATCACCCTCGACCGGCCCGAGCGCGGTAACGGGATCACGTTCGAGATGCCGCGCGAGCTCAGCGCCTGCGTCGAGCGCGCCAACCTCGACCCCGAGGTGCACGCGATCGCCCTCGCCGGCAACGGCACCGGCTTTTGTGGCGGCTACGACCTGGTGGCGTCAGCGGAGGGAAGGGTGGACGCGCAGGGTGAGCAAGCTCCCCAGGGCTCACCGATCGACCCCGCGGTCGTCGCCCAGAACCACATCCCCGACTCGACGTGGGATCCGGTCACGGACTTCCAGATGATGTCGCGGAACGTCCGCGGCTTCATGAGCCTCTTTCATTCCGAGAAGCCCGTCGTTTGCAAGGTGCACGGGTACTGCGTTGCCGGCGGGACCGACATGGCGCTCTGCTCGGACCTGCTCGTGATCGAGGACGAGGCGAAGATCGGCTACCCGCCCGCGCGGGTCTGGGGCGTGCCGACGACGGCGCTCTGGGCCCACCGGATCGGCCCCGCGAGGGCAAAGCGCCTGCTGCTCACCGGCGACTCGCTCTCCGGCCGCGAGGCGGTGGACTGGGGGCTCGCGAACGAGTGCGCGCCCGCGGCGGAGCTCGACGCCGCGTTCGAGTCGCTGCTCGAGCGCGTCGCTCGGGTCCCGATCAACCAGCTCGTCATGCACAAGCTGCTCGTCAACCAAGCGCTCTACGCCCAGGGCCTCGCCGCGACGCAAACCCTGGGCACGTTCTTCGACGGGATCGCCCGGCATACGAGCGAGGGCCACGACTTCGTCCGCAAGGCGGTCACGGAGGGCTTCCGCGAAGCGGTCCGCGAGCGCGACGAGCCCTACGGCGACCACGGGCTCGGCGGATACACGGCGGGCGGCGGTTGAGCCGCGTACTCCTCACCAGCTCGCGGATGCCGTTCGCGCTCGCGATCGTGCGCAAGCTGGCCGCCGCCGGGCACGAGGTCTTCGCGAGCGACGACACGAAGCTCGCCCCGGGCAGCCACTCGAAGTACGTCGAGGGCCACTTTCAGACCGCGAGCCCACGCCGGGCGACGCTGGACTTCATCGCCGACGTCGAGCGGATCGCGACCGAGAACGAGATCGACGCGGTCGTCCCCGCGTTCGAGGAGGCCTTCTACCTCTCGACCCAGCGCGAGCGGCTGAACCGGGTCACAACCCTGTTTGCGCCGACGTTCGCGACGATCGCCCGCCTCCACGACAAGGCGAGCTTCCAGCACCTCTGCGAGCGGCTCGGTCTGCCGGTGCCGAAGACGATCGTCGCGACGTCGGACGACGAGCTCCGCGCCGCGACCGAGGCCTTCCCGCGCTACTTCGGCCGCGCCGCCTTCTCGCGCGGCGGGGTCTCGCTGCTCACGAACTCGGGGCCGCTGGCCGGCGCGATCTCGATCGAGGACTGCAAGCCGACGCCGGCCTCGCCCTGGCTCGTCGGCGAGTTCGTGGACGGGCCGACCGTCTGCACCTACTCGACCGTGCGGGACGGGACGGTGACCGCGCATTGCATGTACGAGATCCCGCGCCAGTGGCGCCACTCCACCGGGATCGGCTTTCGCTCGATCGACGGCGCCGCCTCCCTGGCGTTGATCGAGCCGATCATGGGCGAGCTCGGCTACACGGGCCAGGTCTCGTTCGACTTCATCGACCGCGGCGAGGACGGGCTCGTGCTGATCGAGTGCAACCCGCGGGCGACCGACGGCGCCCTGCTCGTCGACCCCGAGCCGCTCGCGAAGGGCCTGCTCGACCCCCCGGACGGCGAGACGTACACGGTCCCCGCCGGTCAGGAGATCCAGCTCGACCTGGCGACGATCGGTGACGCCTTCTCCGACCGGCTCAGGCGGCTGCCGCAGACGATCTCCGACCTTGCGCGCGTCCACGATGCGGGCGACGGCTGGCACGACCCGCTGCCGACGCTCTACTCGACCCTGTCCGTGATCCACGACAAGGCGATGAGCCTGCGCGAGCACGAAGAGCTCTTCATCTCGATGGCGGGCGACATCTCCTGGGACGGCGAGCCGATCGAGGGCATGTCGGATGAGGACGCGAAGCTGCTCGCCGAGCTCGAGTCCGGCTGAGCGGGCTCCGGTAGGGCCTAGACGACGCTGAAGCGGAGCTTCGCCGCGTCGAAGCGCTCGAGCCGCCCGGTGCCGATCGCGGCGGCCGGTGTCAGGCATCCCGCCCGATCGGGCGTGGCGCCCTCCTCGGCCAGCAGCAGACCCGCTTCGCCCATGAGCCGCGCGGTGGTCAGATAGCCCGGATGGCCCTCGGCGTCGATCGTCACCGTGGCCTCCGCACCCGCGGCGCCACGGGCAAAGACGCGCATCCGCCACTTCCACTGATCGAGCCGGTCCGGCGCCGGGCCGTAGCCCGAATCCGGAAGCAGTCGCGCGAGCCGGGCTCCGATCCGGGCCCTGCGCTCCGGCTTGCTGCCCGCGATCGCCGCGATCCCGGCTTGCATCCCCGAGAGCGAACCGGCGGCCGCGTAGCGCAATGGCAGGGTGATCGCGGGGCCGGGAACGGCGACGCCCTCGCGGAAACGGAAGGGCGCGAACGGGACCCCCTCGGCCTCGGCCTCCAAGACGGCGGTGCGGTGGATCACGGCCGGGTTGATGAACGCCGCCGGCGTCATCGGCGACAGCACGGCGCCGCTCGGGCCGCGGCGCGGCGCCAGCGTGATCGGGCTCCGTGCCCGGATCGCAGCGGCGGCGCTCTCGTCGGGAACGAGAAGGGCCGGGTCCTTGATCCGGTGGGCGTCGGGGTCGCCGGTGATCGCGGCGACGCTCTGGAGCGTTCCCCCCGACATCCAGTCCGAGGGTCGCGGGAGCCCGGGCGGGAGGCCGCGGATGTGGACCTCGAGCTCCACCTCGGCAGCGCGATCGCCCAGCTCGGCGACGCGCTCGCAGGCGGCCAGCACCGAGAGGTCGGGCGGGAGCGACTCGAAGCCGCTCGTCTGCACCACCTTCGCCCGGGTCTCCTTTGCCTGATCGTGGAAGCGGTCGAGGATCCGGCGGGAGAAGGGGATCTCCCCGGTGAGGTCGACGTAGTGGGTTCCGGCGGCCACGCACGCCTCGATCACCGGCGTGGCGAAACGGGTGTAGGGCCCGACGAGGTTGAGGATCACGCGGGTTCGCGAGGCCATCGCCGCGAGCGAGGCGGGATCGCCGACGTCGGCGGTGATCGTCGCCGGCGGCCGGGCGCCGACCTCGGCCATCGTCCGCTCGAGCTTCGCCGGGTCGCGCGCGGCCGCCGCCCAGCTGAGCCCGGTCTCCGCGGCGCGCTCGGTCAGATACGCCGCGACGTTGCGCCCGGTGACGCTGGTCGCGCCGAAGACGACGACGTCTGGTTCCCCCTCAGCCACGCCGCGAAGCTATCAGCCATCCGACCGCGCCCAGCGAGAGGGCGATGCCGATCGTGTCGGCGACCACGTCGAGCGGATCCGAGTCGCGCCCGGAGACGAAGCTCTGATGGAACTCGTCGCTGATCGCGTAGGCGAATGAGATCGCCGCCGCGGCCAGGAGGGCCCGGTATCCGAGCACGGGGAGGAGCGCCCAGGCCCACAGTGCCGCGAGCACCGCGTACTCGCTCGCATGGGCGACGATCCGCGTCCACGCCGGCAGCTCGGGACCGACCTGCTGCTGCGCCGAGAAATAGAAGATCAGGGCCATCAGCGCCAGCGGCGCCAGGGCCCGCAAGGCGGCGGCCCGCCGTCCCTGTGGGTTCACGGCACCCGGTGGACCTCGAACAGGTTCGTGCCGAGCCCCTGCTGGGGGAGGCCGGCGGTGATCCCGATCAGGTCGCCGGACTTCGCCACCCCATTTGCCTTCGCCAGCCGCGCGCAATCATCGAGCAGGGCCGTGATGCCGCTCCACTCATCGGCGATCGCGCACTGGACCCCGAAGAGGAGGTTGAGGCGGCGGACCGTCTCGATCCGCGGCGAGACGGCGAGGATCGGCACCCGCGGGCGGTGCGCCGAGACCAGCCGCGCGGTGCGCCCCGAGCGGGTCGGGACGACCAGTGCCGCGAGCCCGAGCGTGTAGGTCGAGCCGACCGCCGCCCGAGCGACCGAGTTCGCGACGTCGGCGTTGTCGGTGCGGGTGCGGTTGAAGACCCAGTCGCCGTATGGGAGGTCGGGCTCCGTCGCGCGCGCGATCCGGTCCATCACGCGGACGGCCTCGACCGGGAACTCACCGATTGCCGTCTCCTCGGAGAGCATCACCGCGTCGGTCCCCTGGAAGATGGCACTGGCTACGTCGGAGACCTCGGCCCGGGTCGGGCGCGGCGCCGCGACCATCGAAGCGAGCATCTGCGTCGCCGTGATCGAGGGCACGGAGTGGCGGCCCGCGATCGCGAGCAGGCGGCGCTGAACGAGCGGCACCTGCTCGATCGGCAACTCGATGCCGAGATCGCCGCGCGCGACCATGATCCCTCCGAGCACCGCCTTGACGATCTCCTCCGCGCGCTCGGTCGCCTCCGGCTTCTCGATCTTCGCGATCACGGGGATGTCGGAGCCAGAGGTCCGCACCCGGCGCTCGACCGGCGCGATGTCCTCGGCGCGACGAACGAACGAGATCGCGAGCAGGTCGATCCCCTGGCCGACGGCGAAGTCGACCCACTCGAGGTCGGCGCGCCCGGCCGCGGGCAGCTCGACCTTCGCCCCCGGCAGGTTGAGACCCTGATGCGAGGCGACGCGCCCGCCCACCTCGACGGTGCATCGCACCTCGTCGGCGCCGCACTCCTGGACGCGCAGGCGAATCCGCCCGTCGGCCATGTAGACCTCGCCGCCGGGGGCCACCGCGGCCGGCAGGCCGTCGTATCCGACGGAGATCCGGTCCTGCGTGCCGAGGGTCGGCTTCGTCGTCAGCGTCAGCTCGCTCCCGGGCCGCAGGCCGACGATCCCGCCCTCGACCTCGTCGATGCGGATCTTCGGTCCCGGCAGGTCGCCGAGGATGCCGATCTGCTTCCCGGTCAGGTTCGCCGCCTCGCGGGCCATCGCCACGTTCTCGGTGTGCTCGTCGCGGGTCCCGTGGGAGAAGTTGAGGCGGAAGACGTCGACGCCGGCCTCGATCAGCTCGACCATCCGCTCGACCGTCCGCGTCGCCGGCCCGATCGTGGCGACGATCTTCGTCCGCCGGTGCTCGTGCGGGGTCTCGTCACTCATCGCGGTGCACCTGTCGCGTCGGCTCCTCGTCGGGCGTCAGCGTCCGGGTCTGGCTCTCATCGCCTTCGACGAGCGTCCCGGGCGTGGACGGCGGTGGCGGATCGGGCTCCGGCGCCGGCTGGGGTGTATGGGTGGGGCCGGCGTCGTGGCGGCCGGCGGGCGCCGCCGTCTCGCGCGTCGGCGCGCGGCGGGTCGGCGTCTGGGAGACGGCGTCGAACTCGCCCGTGTGCGGCGTGTGGGTCGCCTCGGGCCCGGAGTCGGTCTCGAGCTCCTCGCCCTCGGCGAGCTCGAGCCGCTGCACGTATGGCAGCTGCCATGCGGCGCCCGCGATCCCGAGCCCGATCGCGACGCACAACAGGGCCAGGAACCACTGGCCGCCTGAGAGCAGCGCGAGCTCGAAGAACTCGCGCACCGGCGTGATCGCGAGGATGCCCGCGAAGAGCGCCCCGAGGCCCGCGACCAGGGCGAGCATGTAGCTCTGGATCGTGATGTGCTCGCGCCCCGGTCCGCGCTCGAGCAGGATGATGAAGCAGAGCCCGAGCACGACCAGGGTCGTCGTCGCCGCAGTCCGGCCGTCCTCGAGCGAGCCGCCGGCCAGGCCGTCGACGAAGAAGAAGGAGAGCAATGAGGCGATCCCCATTGCGATCCCGGCGGGGAACGCGAACGCGGCGAGCGCGCGTAAGAGGCGCCCGCGGTACAGCGGCCCGGCGCTCGGGGCGAGCGCGAGGACAAAGGAGGGAATCCCGATTGTGAGGAAGGCGGCGACGGTCAGGTGGCGGGGGAGGAAGGGAAAGGTGATGTCGAAGATCCCGGTGAGCAGGATAAGGAAGGCGGCGTAGACCGACTTCGTCAGGTAGAGGCGGCCGAGGCGATGGATGTTGCGTGCGATCCGCCGGCCCTCGGCGACCGCGCGCGGCAGCATCGAGAACTGATCGCGGAGCAGGACGATGTCGGCGATCCCCTTGGTGATCTGACTCCCGGAGCCCATCGCGACCGCGAGCCGCGCCTGCTTCAGCGCCGGAACGTCGTTGACTCCGTCGCCGATCATCGCCGTGAACCGGCCCCGGTCCCCGAGCGCCGCGACGAGCGCCTTCTTCTGCTCGGGCTGGATCCGGCAGAAGACGGTGTGCGCCTCGGCGACTGCCCCGAGGCTGCCCTTGTCGTCGGGGAGCTGCGGGCCCTCGATCACCTTCGCGTCGCTGGGGACGCCGACGGCGTGGGCGACCGCGGTCACGGTCTCGCGCGCGTCGCCGGAGATCAGCTTCAGGTCGACCTGCTGCTCGCGCATGTAGGCGATCGTCTCCGCCGCGTCCGGTCGCAGGCTCTCCTCGAGCACGACGAGCGCCTTCGGCTCGAGTTGCGGCGGCGGCTGCGTCGCCGGGTCGGAGGGCAGCGCGCCCCGCGCCTCGCCGAACGCGATCACCCGCCGGCCCAGGGTCGTGTGCTCCTCGAGCGCCCGCTGGAGGCCCTCGGGTAGGTCGAGCGCCCCGGCCTGGCGGAGGATGTCGGGGGCGCCGATGACGAAGCTCGACCCGTTCATGGTGAGCCCGCTCCACTTCCATTGCGAGGAGAACGGGACCTCGCCGCTGACGCTCTCCGCGTGGGCGGGGAAGCTCTCCGCGATCGTCTCCAGCGTACGGTTGCGCTCTCCCGCGGAGGCGGCGAACGTGCCGAGCTGACGCTCGACCGCGGCCGCGCCGGCGGGATCGAGGGTCTCGACCTTGATCAGCTTCAGGTTGCCGTCCGTGAGCGTCCCGGTCTTGTCGACGCAGATCGTGTCGACGGCGGCGAGTGACTCGGTCGCCGCCATCTGCTGGACGAGCGTGTTCTGCTTCGCGAGCCGGACCGCGGCGATGGCGAAGGTGACGCTCATCAGCAGCACGAGGCCTTCCGGGATCAACGTGACCAGGCCGGCCGTCGCCTCCTGCGCGGCCTCGCGGAACTCGGTGTCGCGGATCAGGAACCCGCCGATGACGATCAGCGCAATCGGGCCGAGCGCGATCGTCGTCGCCCGCAGGATGAGATTGACCTCCTCCTGCAGGGGCGAGGGCGGATGGCGGAACTCGCGCGCCTCGCCGGCGACCTTCTCGGCGTAGGAGTCCTCGCGCACGGCGTCGACCTCGTAGTGGCCCGAGCCCGAGGTCCCGAAGGCGCCGGAGAGGAGGCGGTCGCCCGCGCGCTTGCGGATCCCGTCCGACTCGCCGGTCAGCAGCGACTCGTCGACGGTGAGGCCGCGCGAGTCGATCACCGAGCCGTCGGCGACGAGCTGGTCCCCCGGCTCCACCCGGACGACGTCGCCGGGGACCACCTCGTCGGCGCGCAGCTCGATGATGCGGCCGTCGCGGATCACCTTTGCCCGTGGCGCGACGAGGAGCGCGAGCTGGTCGAGGGTCTCCTTCGCCTTCAGCTCCTGGCGGATGCCGATGTAGGAGTTGAGCGCGGCGATCAAGCCGAAGATCGCGTCTGCCCACAGCCCCAGGGAGAGGATCAGGATGAAGAAGAAGCCGATGATCGCGTTGAAGAGCGTGAAGACGTTCGCCGCGATGATCGATGACTTCGAGCGGCTCGAGTGATCCTCGACCGGTCCGAGGCGCTCGAGCCGGCGCGCCGCCTCGGCGCTCGTCAGTCCCTGCGTATGCGCGGCGGCTTCCACCGGCTCATCTATACACGGTCGCCATCCCGGTCAGGTGACGCCGCCAGGGTGCGAGCTCGAAGCTGAACGACCGAGAGAGGGACCGATGAGCCCCGTAGAGGCCCTGAAGGCCCCGACGGGATCGAGGCGACCGCCGCGGTCGACCGAGCTACTCGTAGACGACCAGGTCCGGCTTCGGGCTCAGGGTGAGGACGTCGTCGGGCGCCATCAGGTCGACGTCCTCGCTGTAGAAGAGCTTGAAGCCGGCCGCCAGCGGGCTGCCACTCGGCGGGCGCAGCTGGCGGTACTTGGCGATCTTGCTCGCCGGATCCCCGAAGCCGTCGACGTTGATCACGGTTGCGATCCCGGGGAGGTCGCGCGGCTCGCCGCCTTCGATCATCCCCCGGGTGAAGTTGTGGACGACGAGGAGCTTCTCCGGCAGGTCGAACTCGTCGACGATCTCCTGCAGCCGGGCCGAGACCTCGTTCACGGTCTCGACGTCGACCGACCCGATCACCTCTCCCGGGACCTCCTCCGGGCCGACGTGCCATTCGGGGTCGAGCGCGAGGCCGACGTCGGGCTCGCGCAAGTAGCGCTTCAGCGGGGCCATCTCGCCGATGAAGTCCGCCTGGCCGGGCTGGATGTCGAGCAGGAGGATCGCGTTTCGCTTCCGCGCCGCGTCGAGGTACTCGCGGATCACCGAGCCCGACTGGCGGATCCGGTGCAGGCCGTCCTCCCCGGGATCGGTCGTCGCCGTCGTCGCCAGCAGCTCGGCAACGGGCATCACCGGGCGGTTGCCGCGGTACCCACGAGCCTGCTCAACCAGCCGCTGCATCGCCTCGTCCGGCGAGCCGATCCCGAGTGCCCCCAGCGCCTCGTCGCCGGGGGCGCCGTAGAAGCCGACCAGCCGGTACGTGGGAAGCAGCGTGCGCCCGCCCCGCGGAAGCTCGACCCCGGTCTCCGCGGTCGCCTCATCGGCTTCGTTCTCGGATCCGCCTGAGCCGGCGACGACGCCGAAGATGAAGGCAAACAGCCCTGCCACCCCGAGCGCCGCGAGTCGCCGCCGGGCGATCTCGCGACGGCGTCGCGCCGCGTCGCGCAGGCGCCGCCGTCGCTCGCTCGCGGCGCTCTCCGCGGCGGGATCGAGGATTTCGTTGCCGGTGCCGGACACCGTGAACTGCAGTGTCGCGGTTACGATCGCCTGCGGTGGTTGAGGCGGCGAACTCCGAGACCGGCGAGGCCGAGGCGCTCTCGGTCGAGTTCCGCGAGGCGACGAAGCTCTATCCGGGCGCCGCCGCGCCCGCCGTCGACCGACTCAGCCTCGAAGTTCCGGCGGGAGAGATCTGCGTATTGGTCGGCCCGTCCGGCTGCGGGAAGACGACCGCGATGCGGATGGCGAACCGCATGGTCGAGATCTCCTCGGGCGACATCCTGATCGGCGATCGCTCGGTCAAGGACCGCTCGCCCTCCGAGCTGCGGCGCGAGATCGGCTACGTGATCCAGCAGATCGGGCTCTTTCCGCACCGAACGATCGCCGAGAACATCGCCACCGTTCCCCGTCTGCTCGGCTGGGACAAGGAGCGCCACGAGGAGCGAGCCCACAAGCTGATCGATCTGATCGGGCTGGACCGGGAGCTCGCCGACCGCTACCCGGCGCAGCTCTCAGGTGGCCAGCAGCAGCGGGTGGGCGTGGCCCGTGCGCTCGCGGCGAACCCTGGCGTCATGCTGATGGACGAACCGTTCGGCGCCGTCGATCCGATCAACCGCGAGCGGCTCCAGAACGAGTTCCTTCGCCTACAGGCCGAGATCCGCAAGACGATCCTCTTCGTCACCCACGACATCGACGAGGCGATCAAGATGGGCGACCGGATCGCCGTCCTCAAGGTCGGCGGCGAGCTCGCCCAGTACGCGACCCCCGCCGAGCTCCTGATGGCGCCGGCCGACGAGTTCGTCGAGGACTTCGTCGGCGCCGACCGGGCGCTCAAGCGGCTCGCCCTCCTGCGCGTCTCCGACATCGACCTCTGGGAGGCGCCGCTCGCCTTCGTCGGCCAGGCGACCGCCGAGGTGAAGGCGAAGCTCTCCGGCGCCGAGGTGCCGCACGCCCTGCTCGTCGACTCCGACCGCAAGCCGCTCGGCTGGCTCTCCGAGCGCGACCTCACCCAGGCGACGGTGCCGGCCAAGGCGGGCACGTCGCCCGACCCGGTCCTCGACCTCAGCGATGTCATGCGCGACGCGCTCGCCGACCTGCTTCAGGCGGAATCGCTCTACGCGCCGGTCGTCGACGGCGCGGGCCGGATCGCCGGTGTGCTCTCGGTCGAGATCATCTCCGAGTTCCTCAGCTCCCCGGACGCCCTCACGGAAGAGCACTCGGCGGCCGAGCGGCCACTGGCCGAGCCGGCATGAGCCTCGCGGCGCCAGGCGCGCTGCTCCCTCTGGCCCAGGGCGGCGACGGATTCGTTCGCGACCCGGACGACGCCGCGACGAGCTGCGTCGCCGAGAACGACACGGTGTGCGTCGACTGGGCGTTCGAGAACGTCGATCGCTACGTGACCCCGACGCTCGAGCACATCGTTCTCGTGCTCCCGTCGGTCGTGATCGGCTTCGCGATCGCCTTCGGGCTTGCGTTGCTCTCGCATCGCCGCCGCTGGCTCGTTCCCGCCTTCGTCGGCGCCACCGGGGTCATCTACACGCTTCCGAGCATCGCCCTGTTCCTTCTGCTCCTGCCGATCACAGGTCGCGGGACGACGACCGCAATCATCGCGCTGACGCTGTACACGCTGCAGATCATCTACCGCAACATCGTCACCGGGCTCGCGAACGTCCCGGCCTCAGCCAAGGACGCCGGGCGGGGCATGGGAATGACCGACCGCCAGCTGTTCTGGCGGGTCGAGCTGCCGCTCGCCGTCCCGGAGATCATTGCGGGAGTGCGGATCGCGACCGTCTCCACGGTGGCGATCGCGACACTCGCCGTCTTCGCCGGCGCCGGCGGACTCGGGGCCGAGATCTACAACAACCTCACCTTCAAGACGGGACTCATCATCTGCATGCTGATCCTGCTGGCGATGGCGATCATCTTCGACGTGATCCTGGTCGCCGTGGAGCGCTATCTCGCCCGCTGGCAGCGAGCCGGCGAAGCACGTGCGTCCCGGTTCCGATCAGTGACGGCACGGCGGCCGTCGATGGGCCAGGGGATCTGAGATGTCGCTCGCTTTCCTCGACTCCTTCACAGGTGCCTTCGACTTCATCTTCTCCTCGCGCGAGGCGGTTGGGGGCGGTGTTCAGGTTGGCGGACCCGAGCAGTGCCTGGAACTGCTGTGGACCCAGACCTGGATCAGCCTCCTGGCGCTCGGCGTTTCGCTCGGGATCGCGCTCCCAGTCGGTGTCTACTTCGGGCACCGCGGCACCGGCGAGTTGCTGGCGGTCGCGCTCGGCAACGCCGGCCGCGCGATCCCGGAGCTGGCGCTGATCGCGATCATGGCCGCGTTCATCGGCGTGGGCGTCGTCCCGGTGACGATCGCGCTGATGATCCTTGGGATTCCGCCGATCCTCACCAACGCCTTCATCGGCATCCGCCAGGTGGACCGGGGCGCCGTCGACGCGGCTCGCGGCCAGGGAATGACTGAGTTCGAGGTGATCCGCAAGGTCGAGCTCCCGCTCGCAGTGCCGACGATCATGACCGGCGTCCGCACGGGCGCGATCAACATCGTCGCCACGGCGACGATCGCTCCGCTCGCCGGCGTACTCACGCTCGGCGACTTCATCATCAACCGCAACGTCTACGGCGACGAGGGCGTCATCGCCGGGGCGATCCTCGTCGCGCTCCTTGCGCTCGCGTTCGAGCTCGGCCTCGCCGGCATCCAGCGGATGCTCACCCCGCGCGGGCTGGAACTCGAGCGAAAGGCCGCCACCGCATCTGCGTAGGATTGGGTAAACCGCGCGCTCCGCGGCTTACCCATTGGGATAAATACCTGGCATCAGGGAGAGGGAGGATCACCCCACGATGAGTACCCAGACCCGCTTGCGGGCGTTGTTCGCGCTGCTCGCCGCGCTCGTCCTCGCACTCGGAGTCGTCGCCTGTGGTGGCGATGACGACGAGGACGGAGGCGACGACACCAGTGCCGCGACGACCGAGGAAACCACCGAGGCGAGCGGCGACGCGATCGTCTCGAACCCGGACAACGGCGCCGTCTCGCTGACTGTCGGCTCGAAGAACTTCACCGAGCAGATCGTGCTCGGCGAGATCTACGCGCAGGCGCTCGAGGCGGCCGGCTACGACGTGTCGACCGACCTCAACCTTGGCTCCGAGCAGGTTGCCCTGAAGGCGCTCGAGTCCGGCGAGGTCAGCGGGTACCCGGAGTACACCTCGACCGCGTTGACGTCGTTCTTCGACTACGCGCCCGAAGACGTACCCGGCGATCCTCAGGCCGCGTTCGAGCAGTCTCAGGCCGACTTCGAGAAGAAGGGCCTCGTCGCCTATCCGCCGACGCCGTTCTCGAGCGCGAACGCGGTCGGACTCCTCAGTGAGACCGCCGAGGATCTCGGGGTCGCGTCGATCTCCGACCTCGAGGGCAAGTCACAGGACCTGACGCTCTACGGCTCGCCGGAGTGCCGCCAGCGGATCGACTGCCTGGTCGGGCTCGAGGAGAACTACGGGCTCGAGTTCGGAGGGTTCACCCCCGTCGACATCGCGCTCCGTTACGAGGTGCTCGACAAGGGCGACGCGGATCTCTCGATCCTCTTCACCACGGACGCGCAGCTCTTCACCTCCGAGGACTACACGATCCTCGAGGATGATCAGGGCGTGCTCCCCGCGGGCAACGTGCTGTTCGTCGCCAGTCAGGAAGCGGCCGACGAGGCCGGTCCCGACTTCGGCGCGACGATCGAGAAGGTTCAGGAGAGCCTCTCGCTCGAGGTGATGCAGGAGCTCAACGCCCGCGTGGACATCGACAAGGAGAAGCCGGAGGACGCGGCGACCCAGTATCTGCAGGAGTTCGGCTACATCGAGTAGCCGCCTTGAGTTTGGCGCTGCGCCCACGGGTAATTGAGGCCCGTGGGCGCAGCAGCCATCCTCGACATCGACGGGACGCTCGTCGACACCAACTACCACCACGCGATCGCGTGGTACCGGGCCTTTCGCGAGCGTGACCTGACCCCGGCGATCTGGCGGATCCACCGTCACATCGGCATGGGCGGCGATCAGCTCGTCGAGGCCGTGGCGGGTGAGGACGCGGAGGCCGAGATCGGCGACGCGGTTCGCGAGGCGGAGAAGAGCCTCTACTCGGAGCTGATCGAGGAGGTTCGTCCGTTCGACGGTGCGCGCGAGCTGATCGAGGAGCTGAAGCGACGCGGGCACACGGTGGTCCTGGCGAGCTCCGCGAAGGAGGAAGAGGTGGAGCACTACCTCGACCTGCTCGACGTCCGCGATCTCGCCGATGAGTGGACGACCTCGGCCGATGTCGAGGCGACGAAGCCGCAGCCCGATCTGGTCGCCGCCGCGATCAGGAAGGCAGGTGAGCTCTCGGCGGTGATGATCGGCGACACGGTCTGGGATGTGATCGCGGCAGCCCGGGCCGGAGGTGAAGACGATCGGGGTTCTGAGCGGCGGCTTCTCGGAGACGGAGCTGCGCGGCGCCGGCGCGGTTGACGTCTTCGACTCGGTCGCCGAGCTCCGCGAAAGTCTCGACGCCACCGCACTTCGCTGACCCAATAGAGATACGGTTCGCCGCCGATGGCGCCCCAGCTCGGGATCAACCTCGGCTACTTCGGAATCGGCCCGGCCGGCGACGACGCGCTGGAGCTCGTCCGCGCGGCGGAGTCGAACGGCTACGACTCGGTCTGGGTCGCCGAGTCCTACGGCTCCGACGTCGTCAGCGTGCTCGGCTGGCTCGCCGGGCAGACTGAGAAGATCAAGCTCGGCGCCGCGATCATGCAGGTGCCGGCGCGACCGCCCGCGGCGGCGGCGATGGCGGGCGCGACGCTCGACTTCCTCTCCGGCGGGCGCTTCATCTTCGGCTTCGGTCCCTCGGGCCCGCAGGTCTCCGAAGGCTGGTACGGCGTCGAGTACGCGAAGCCGTGGGGGCGCACGCGCGAGTACATCGAGGTGGTGCGCGAGATCATCGCCCGCGAGGGTCCGCTCGAGCACCGGGGCAAGCACTACACGCTGCCGATCGAGGGCGGGACGGGGCAGGGCAAGGCGCTCAAGCTCAACTTCCATCCCCTGCGCAACGAGATCCCCGTCTTCGTCGGCGCGATCGGGCGCAAGTCCGTCGAGACTTGCGGCCGAGATCTGCGACGGCTGGATCCCGATCTTCTTCAGCGCCGACGCATTCGAGGAGACCTGGGGCGAGCACCTCGAGGCGGGCTTCGCCAAGGGCGGCCGCAGCCGCGAGGACCTCGAGATCTCACCGTCGCTTCAGGTCGCGATCGACGGCGACCAGGAGGCGGCCAAGGCGGTCGTCCGCGCGGGGCTCCTGCTCTACCTCGGCGGGATGGGCAGCCGCGAGACCAACTTCTACGTCGACCTCACGCACCGCTTCGGCTTCGGCGAGGTCGCCGACGAGGTCCAGGGCCTCTTCCTCGACGGCAAGCGGGACGAGGCCTACAAGGCGATCCCCGACGAGCTCGTCGAGGCGACGTCGCTGGTCGGGACCGAGGACGAGGTCGCGGAGCGGATCGCGAAGCTCGACGGAGCCGGAGTCGATCGCCTGATCGTGTCGGCGGTCCACATGGACCCGGCGGAGCGCGTGCACACGATCGAGCGCCTGGCGGCACTCGTCGGCACCTAGCCGCGGCGCCGAGCGGCGAGTTTGTCAACCACCGGTTGACAAAACGACCGCTCGCTGGAGCGTGGGGGCGCCCGCCGCGCGGATCCGTCGTCGCGTCTCGTCCGGGGCGCCGACCGCCTGGCGCCAGGTGACGCGGATCACGCGCTCGCCATGGGCCTCGAGCAGCTGTTGGCGCTCGCGATCCTCCGCCCGCGCGATCGGGTTGTCGTGCCACGCGGCACCGTCGGCCTCGACGATCAGCCTCGCGGACGGCCAGCGGAAGTCGGGGATGACCCTGCGGCCGCCGAGAACGAGAGGCACGTTCACGTCCGGCCGCGCGAAGCCCGAGCTGACGATGAGGTGAAGCACGACGTCCTCGAGCTCGCTGCGGGTTCCGATGCCCTCGGCGAGGATCCGGCGGAGGGTTCTCACGCCACGCCGCCCGCGTGCCGTGATCACTGCGCGCGCGAGCTTGACTGTCGTGATGTGCCGGGCGCCGAACGCCCGGCGAAGCACTGTGCGCAACTCAGCCTCGGACACCACTGCGGCGCAATCGAGAATCGTCTGCAACGGTGACGTCACCGGGAGGTTCTCCCGGCGGTGGACCGTGGAGCCGGCGCGCCCATCGTTGCGATGAACCCGGATGCCGGATCTACGGCAATGGAGGTCGCGGCTGACCGTGAGCTCGGGCACGAACGGGTAGCCCGCGTCCAGGTAGTCCCACAGCACGGCGGCCGCGCGGTGGCTGATGACCGCGCCGGGCCCGACCGCCTTCAACGCCGCCCGCAACCGCCCCCTGATGGAGACCGACCGATGACCGACCGCGTACACGCCCTGGTAGAGGCGGTGCAGGCGCCCGCACCGCACCCGCTTCGCCACCGCCTGGCGGGTGAGTCCGCACGCGATGAGCTCCTGCGTGGTCAGGACCCCGTCCTGGGTGCTCGCCCGGGAGGCAATCCGCACATCAACGTGAGCGGGCGTTTTGTCAACCGCTGGTTGTCTTTTCGCCCGGTCGATGGCCACGAAGTCGAGCCTGGGCCGGCGGGGCGCGCGGGTGGTGCGCGGGGTGTGGCGGGAGTGCGCCGTGGGTCCCGCGGCCCGCGCCCGTAGGATTCCGCCATGGCGGATCTCTTGCCCGGGTCGGTCTTCGCCGGTCACCGGATCGAGGGCGTTGCCGGCCGCGGTGGGATGGGGATCGTCTACCGGGCCACGCATCTCGCCCTCGACCATGTCGTGGCGCTCAAGGTGATCTCGCCGAAGCTCGCAGGCGATGCGCGGTTCCGTCGACGCTTCGCCGACGAGTGCCGCCACGCCGTCCAGCTCCGCCACCCGAACGTGGTTCAGATCCATCACGCCGGAGAGGAGCAGGGCCTCCTCTTCGTCACCATGGACCTGATCGAGGGCACCGACCTGCGCGGGATCCTCAATCGGCAGGGCGACCTCGAGATCGGCGAGGCGGTGCGGATCGTCGCCGAGGTCGCGTCGGCCCTCGACGCCGCCCACTCCGCCGGCCTCGTCCATCGCGACATCAAGCCCGGCAACGTGATGATCGAGGACGCCGACGGCAGCAAGCGTGTCTACCTGACCGACTTCGGGCTCGCGCGCCACGTCGAGGCGACGAGCGGCGTCACCGCGACCGGGGCGTTCGTCGGCACCCTCGACTACGTCGCGCCCGAGCAGATCATGGGGGAGCGGGTCGACGCCCGGGCCGACGTCTACTCCCTCGCCTGCGTCCTGTTCGAGCTCATCACCGGCAATCCGCCGTTCGGTGCCCGCGAGGACAAGATCGAGAAGATGTACGCGCACATGCGCGACGAGCCGCCGCGGCTGCGTGTGATGCGCCCCGACGTTCCTGCGGAGCTCGACCTCGTCGTCGAGCGTGCCCTCTCCAAGGACCCCGCCGAGCGCTTCCCCTCCGCCGGCGACTTCGCGCGCGCCGCCGAGGCGGCACTCGAGGGCGAGGCGGCTTCGGCCTCCGAGCGAAGCGTGGCGACCGGCGCCGCGGCCCCGGTCGAGGACACCGTGGCGCTCACGGGCCAGGACACCGAGCCACCGATCTCGCGCCCCGGCATCGATGCGACCCCGCCCCCGGACGCCGGCGGGTCGCGACAGGCTCCGCCGCGGGTCGTCGTCGCGGTCCTGGCGGCGATCGCGATCGTGGTCGCCGCGTTGGTCCTGCTCGGGGGCGGCGACGAGGAGCCGAGCGCCGACGACGCCCCGCCTCCGCCCCCGCCGGCTGGTGCGACATCTCCGATCCCGGTCGCCGTCGGCGGGCTCCCGGTCGAGCTCACGCCTGTCACCCAGGGCATCTGGGTGACGAGCCGATCGAGCGGCTCGGTGACGCTGATCGACACCCAGTTCAGCGCCGGGCAGGCCGGTGCGCCGAAGCAGGTTGGCAATGCCCCAGAAGGCATCGCGGCGGCGGCGGGGAGCCTGTTCGTCGCGCTCGGCGGCGACGGCGCGGTGGCGAAGCTCGACGAGCTCGACGGCTCGCTCAAGAAGACGATCGACGGCTTCGACAAACCTCAGGGCGTCGCCTTCGCCGACGGCTCGATCTGGGTCACGGATTCGGGCTCCGACGAGCTGATCGAGATCGAGCCCGCGACTGCGAGGGCCGAGGAGCCGATCCCCGTCGGCGATGAGCCATACGGGATCGCCGGGGGTGCCGACGCGATCTGGGTCACGAACCGCGCCGACGGCACCGTTTCGCGGGTGCCGCTCGGAGGGGGCGAGGTGACGACGACGGCGGAGCTCGGCGACGGGCCGAAGGGGATCGCGGTTGCGGGCGATTCGGTCTGGGTCGCGCTCACGGAGTCGGGCGAGGTGGTCGAGCTCGACGCCGCGGACGGGACCGAGGCGGGCCGGATCGATGTCGCCGACGAACCGCGGGGGGTCGTCTTTGCGTTCGGCTCCATCTGGGTGGCGAGCGCGGCCGGGGCGGTGACGCGGATCGACCCGGAGACCGGAGAGATCGCGGACGAGATCCCGCTCACCGACGGCCTCGAGGGGATCACGGCGGACGACGAGTCGATCTGGGTCGCCAACGGCGCCGACGGTGTGGTGACCCGGATCGACCCGGGCGCCTAGATGCGCACCTGCCCAGCTTGTGGCGAGGACACGAAGGCGGGCTCGGTCGAGCCCTGCACCGAATGCGGCTTCTCTCCGGTCGAGGTGGAGCCGCTCGAGGCCCAGCCGACCTTCGAGACCGCTCCCGCGACGTTCGAGACGGGGACAACGAGCGAGACGTCGGAGCCGGTCCCCGAGACCGTGCCGCAGAGCGCCCCGAAGAAGCGCCGCTGGACAGTTCTCTTCTGGGTCCTGGCCGCGATCGGGTTCGGCGCCGCCGATTTCGGCGGCCTCTTCGACGATCCGACCGGGCCGAGCGCGGAGGAGGTGGAGACGGCACTCGCCGACTGGGCCGCCGGGCGCGGCGGGACGCTGACGATCGACTGTCCGGATGACGTCGAGGACGCCGCGGTCGGGGCGACCTTCGAGTGCACGGCGAGCAATTCGCGCGGCCAGAGCGCGATCGTGACCGTGCGGAACAACGAGAACGACTTCCGCTGGAACGGACTCCCGATGATGCAGCTGATCCGCCGAGATCGCTGAGCGGCAGCTTTCGTTAGTCTCCTGCCGCTCCTGGGAAGGGACTCGTCCTCCCGCCCTTGTGTTTGTGATGAAGATCGGGGTTCCGAAAGAGACCGCTGCCAGCGAACTGCGCGTCGCGCTGATCCCCGACGTGGTCGCTTCGCTCGCCGCCAAGGAGATCGACGTCGTCGTCGAGTCCGGCGCCGGCGCGGGCTCCGGGCATCCGGACGCCGAGTACACCGAGGCCGGCGCCGAGATCGGCGATCCCTGGTCCGCGGATGTGGTTGCGAAGGTCGCCGTCCCGACCGCCGCGGAGATCGGCAAGCTCGCCAAGGGCCAGATCCTGATCGGCCATCTCGCGCCGCTCACATCGGCGGAAACGAACCAGGCCCTGGCCAAGGGCGGCGTGACGAGCTTCGCGATGGAGGCGATTCCGCGGATCACCCGCGCCCAGGCGATGGACGCGCTGTCCTCGCAGGCGAACGTCGCCGGCTACGCCGCGGCCCTCCTCGCCGCTCGCGAGGCGGGCCGCTTCTTTCCGATGATGACCACGGCTGCCGGCACGGTGAGCCCCTCGAAGGTGCTGGTGCTCGGCGCCGGCGTCGCCGGCCTGCAGGCGATCGCGACCGCGAAGCGCCTCGGCGCCGTCGTCTCCGGCTTCGACATCCGCCGAGCCGCCTGGGAGCAGATCGCCTCGCTCGGCGGCCGCCCGCTCGAGCTCGACTTCATTCCCGACGCCGAGGACGAGGGCGGCTACGCCCGCCCGCTCACGGACGAGGAGAACGAGCAGGTGCGCGAGGCGCTCGCGGAGAACGCGACGAAGCAGGACGTGATCATCACGACCGCGCAGATCCCCGGGCGCGCGGCGCCGATCCTGCTCACCAAGCAGGCGGTGGCGAACATGAGCCCGGGCTCGGTGATCGTCGACCTCGCCGGCGACTCGGGCGGCAACTGCGAGCTGACGGAGGGCGGCGAGACGGTCGTCTCCGACAACGGGGTGAAGATCATCTCGCCGGTCAATCTGCCCTCCGACATGGCCGCCCACGCGTCGCAGCTCTACGCCAAGAACATCGAGAACCTGCTCGGCCTGCTGGTCGACGAGGAAGGCAACCTGGCTCTGGACTTCGATGACGAGGTCCTTGCCGGAGCCACCCTCACGCATGAGGGCGAGATCAAGAACGAGCGTGCCGCCGGCCGGGAGGAGAGCTAGGTGGACCTGGCGACCGAGTTCGTGATCTTCGTGCTCTCCGCGTTCGTCGGCTTCGCCGTGATCTCGAAGGTCCCGACGACGCTCCACACCCCGCTGATGAGCCAGACGAACGCGATCCACGGGATCGTCATGCTCGGTGGGCTCATCGTCGCCGGCGTCGCCGACGGGGGGCTCGAGCTGGTCATCGGCTTCATCGCGATCGCCTTCGGCGCGATCAACATCGTCGGTGGCTTCATGGTGACCGACCGCATGCTTGGGATGTTCACCCGCAAGCGGGTGAACACCCCAAGCAAAACAACTCCCGACGGTTCCTCGGCTTCGCCTGCGGGGCCGTCAGGGTCTGCCGAGGGCTCGAGCTGATGGAGGCCGGAGTCATCGAAGCGGGCGGGGAACTCTCGATCGTCCTCTACACGCTCTCGTTCTCGCTCTTCATCTACGGGCTGATGCAGGGCACGCATCCGAGGACGGCGAAGAACGGCAACCTGATCGCGGCCGGCGGGATGCTGGTCGCCGTCGTCACGACGCTGCTCCTCGACGGGATGGGCAACTGGGGGGTGATCGTCGGCGGGCTCGTCGTCGGCTCGGCCGTCGGCGTGGTCGCGTCGCTGCGCGTCCAGATGACAGAGATGCCGCAGATGGTGGCGCTCTACAACGGCGTTGGCGGTGGCGCCGTCGCGCTGATCGCCTGGTCGGAGTTCCGCCACGCGCCGCCCGACTTCCCGCTCGACGAGTTCATCCCGGTCCTCTTCGCCGCGGTGATCGGCTCGGTCTCCTTCTGGGGCTCGAACGTCGCCTTCGCGAAGCTCCAGGACCTGATCCCGACGCGGCCGATCGCGGTCCCCGGTCAGCAGGTGATCAACGGACTGCTCCTCGTCGGCCTGCTCGCGGCCTGCATCGTCCTCACCTCGTCCGACGATCCTTCGGAGGGCATCTTCATCGCGGTCCTGGTCGGTGCCGCGATCCTCGGCAACCTGGTCGTGCTGCCGATCGGTGGCGCCGACATGCCGGTGGTGATCTCGCTGCTGAACGCCTTCACCGGCCTCTCTGCCGCGGCGGCCGGGTTCTCGCTCGACAACGTCGCCCTGATCGTCGCCGGGACCCTCGTCGGGTCCTCCGGAACCCTGCTCACGCTCGAGATGGCGACGGCGATGAACCGCTCGGTCGCGAACATCCTCTTCTCCGGGTTCGGCGGCGCCCCGGCGGCCGGCGCGGGGACGGGCGAGGAGCGCCCGCACACGTCGATCGGCGCTCAGGATGCCGCGATCAAGCTCGCCTACGCCGACTCGGTGGTGATCGTCCCCGGCTACGGCCTCGCGGTAGCCCAGGCCCAGCACGCGGTCAAGGAGATGGCCGACGAGCTCGAGAAGCGCGGGGTCGACGTCAACTACGCGATTCACCCGGTCGCCGGGCGAATGCCGGGGCACATGAACGTCCTCCTCGCCGAGGCCGACGTGCCCTACGAGAAGCTCCGCGAGATGGAGGACATCAACCCGGAGATGCCGCGCACCGACGTCGCCGTCGTCATCGGTGCCAACGACGTCACCAACCCGGCAGCGAAGAACGACCCGGACTCACCGATCGCGGGGATGCCGATCATCGAGGTCTCAGAGGCGCAGCAGGTGATCGTCATCAAGCGCTCCCTCTCGCCCGGCTTCGCCGGCATCGACAACGACCTCTTCTATCTCGAGAACACCTCGATGCTGTTCGACGACGCGAAGAAGGCGGCCGCGGACATCGCCTCCGAGATCACCGGGCTCTGATCGCGCCAACCGCAGCGACGGCGGGTCCGTGACGCTGATGAGCGGCGTCCTGCGACCGGGGATCTGAACCTAGTTCTCGCGGTCGCGCTCGAGACGGCGGCTGCGGCGCACGTGGGGGAGCGCCCACCCGATCAACGCGCCCAGCCCGCCCGCAACCAGCAGCGCGACGATCAGCGGGGTGTCGGTCTCGACGAAGAGGAAGTCGACCGTGACCTTCTGGATGTTCTGGAAGACGAGGATTGCGAAGAGGAGCCCGGCGACGCCGAGCACGTAGACCCGCCAGCCGCGCCCCTCCTTGCGCGGCAGTCCCTCGATCCCTGGCGGGCGCTCAGCCATGGGCGCGACTGTATCGGCTCGAACCGGTCACGAACCGGGTCCCAACGCGTCTGGAGCGGTGCGCCGAGCGCTCGTAGCGTCGGCCGGGATGAATCGCGCGCGCGAGGAGCGTGGCCAGAGCACCGTCGAGTGGGTCGGCCTGATCCTGATCGTCTCGCTCGGGATCGCCTTCCTCGGCGCCCTCGCGGGCCTGGGGCTTCCCGGCGCGGCCCTCGCGCACACGGTCGCCTCGAAGATCATCTGCGCCACCGGCCTCGCCGACGATTGCGGCGGGCCCGGCTCGGACCTCGCGGTCGCCTACGGTGCCGAGGTCGCCGAGGCCGTCTCCGAGCACGTGCCCGACCTCCTCTACGAGGAGTCGATGCGCGAGCTGCCCGTCGACTACCGCGACTGCCGCGAGGACGCCTGCGCGACGATCGAGGAAGGCGGCGGGCCCGTCTCGGAGACCTCCGAAGGACTCCCGGCGACGGGGTTCGTCCACGTGGTCGACTGCCGGCCCGACGGCATCGCGGCGGCGACGGCGCAGGGCTACGACTGCTCGGGCGATCGAGCGGGAGCGCTCTACATCCAGTACTGGCTCTACTACCCCGACAGCCAGACCGACCCCTTCGGCGACCGTGGCTACCACCCCGACGACTGGGAGTCGTTTCAGGTCCGCCTGACCGGCGGCGTCGCCGATGCCCGCGCGAGCTCGCACCACTCCTACAACCACGAGGGCGGGATCGGCAACTGGGCCTCGGACGCGGGCATCGATCCGAAGCCCGGCTGGGGACCATTCGCCGGCACGTACTTCGTCTCCGCCGGTAGCCACGCCGGCCACGTCGAGGGCGATCACGACGGCGGTGCGTACACCCCGGGTTCCGACCTCGTCCTGATCCCGATCGAGCCGATCGGTGCCTCCGGTGCCGACGACGGGCTTTTCGCCGTCGTCCCGCCCTGGCTCAAGGACGTCTTCCGCGACCCGGAGGCGCAGGGGACCTGAGCGAGCGGCTACGCGGTCGCGGCGGCGTCCGGCGTCTCGAGCACGTAGAAGCGACTGCGGCCGATCTCGAGCTCGCCGACGCGGATGACCACGGCGTGCGGGCCGCCGGTCGAGAACTCGATCGCCGCCGCGAGCGAGATCACCAGCCGCTGGTCCTGGCCGGGCACGGAGCCCGGCGGCCGGCCCGTCTCGATCTCGAAGGTGAGCTCGTCGCCGAGGCGGACGCCGTCGGGGTCCTGGATCTCGAGCTCGAGCGAGTGGCGCTCGTTCGTCTCGTCCCACTCGACGTCGACGGCGAACGCGATCCCGAACTGGTGCTGGGTCGGGAGCTCGGCGAAGCGGAGCATGTTCCAGCCCGCGCCCATCGCGTAGAGCTTGCCGTTGATCGACTCGCTGTGGTCTGTGAGGAGGAGGAATCCAAGTCTCATCGGGTCCGGCGCACCCTAGCGGCAGGTGGATCTCGGGCCGAGGCAGGTGGATCTGGGGCCGAGCGGCACGAAACGTCCCCGGGTAGGGACGAAAGATGCCGCTCGACGAATCGAGCCGTTTGACGCGTCTACTTCGGCGGCATCCGCAGGGCGCCGTCGAGGCGGATGGTCTCCCCGTTGAGCATCGCGTTGCCGATGATCGAGGCGACCATGTCCGCGAACTCCGAGGGCGCACCGAGCCGTGACGGAAATGGCACTCCGCGCCGAGCGCCTCGCGTGCCTCCTCGGGCAGCGCCGCCAGGAGCGCGTGTCGAAGAGCCCAGGGGCGATGGTGTTGACGCGGATCCCGCGGCCGGCGAGGTCGCGCGCCGCCGGCAGCGTCAGCCCGACGATCCCGCCCTTCGAGGCCGAGTAGGCGACCTGGCCGATCTGCCCGTCGAAGGCGGCGATCGATGCCGTGTTGACGCACACCCCACGCTCGCCGCCGGCGTCCGGCTCGTTCTCCGACATCGCCGTCGCCGCGAGGCGGAGGACGTTGAAGGTCCCGATCAGGTTCACCTTCACCACGTTGGAGAAGATCTCGAGGTCGTGGGGACCCTGCTTCGAGACGGTGCGCTGGGCCCAGCCGATGCCGGCGCAGCAGACCGAGATCCGCAGCCCGCCCTCGGCGGCGGCGGCGTCGACCGCGGCCTGGACCTGCTCGGCCTCGATCACGTTCGTCTCGACGAACCTCGCGCGCCGCCCCGAGCTCGCTCGCGAGGGCCTCGCCCTTCTCCGCGTTCAGGTCTGCGATCACCACGCTGGCACCGCCGTCGTGGAGGCGCCGGGCCGTCGCCTCGCCGAGTCCGGAGGCTCCGCCGGCGACCAGCGCTGAGGTTCCCTCGACCAACATCGCACGCCAGCCTACGGGTTGCCGTGCGGGCGCTCATCTACCTCTGCTGCGAGATCGAGCGCGCCGATCTAGACGTAGCCGAACTCGCGAGCCTTGGCCGTCAGTTCCTCGCGGAACTTCGGGTGCGCGATCTCGATCAACCGCTGCGTCCGCTCGCGGATCGAGGCCCGCGGAGCTCGGCGACCCCGTGCTCGGTGACCACCTTGTCGACGATGTTCTTGTACGAGGTCACGGCCGCTCCCGGGTGCAGGGTGGGGACGATCCGCGAGACCGACTCGTCGTGCGGCGTCGAGTGCAGGACGATGAACGACTGCCCGTGCTCGGCGAAGAGCGCGCCGCGGACGTAGTCCACCTGGCCGCCCGTCGACGACCAGTAGTCGGTTCCCAGCGACTCCGATGCGCACTGCCCGAGGAAGTCGACCTCGAGCGTCGCGTTGATCGCCGTCATCAGCGGCTCGCGGCCGATGTTGCGCGGGTCGTTCGTGTAGTCGACCGGCCAGACCTCGATCCCGGGGTTCTCGGTGGCGAAATCGAGCAGCCGCTTCGAGCCGAGCACGGTGGTCGTGATCGCCTTGTTGCGGTGGGTCGCCTTGCGGGTGCCGTTGATCGCTCCTCCCTCGATCAGGTCGACGAACCCGTCGCCGAAGAGCTCGGTGTGGACGCCGAGGTCCCGATGGTCGGCGAGCAGTCGCAGGACCTGGTCCGGGAACCGAGCCGATGCCGGCTTGAAGCGTCGCGCCGTCGACGATCCGCTCGGCGACCATCGCGGCGATCGTGCGGTCCTTCTCGGTCGCCTCCCGCGGGTCGACGTGGACGAGCGGATAGTCGGCCTCGCACCAGCCGGCCACCTGGGAGATGTGAATCTGGTTCTCGCCGAACATCCGCGGCATCTGGGCGTTCGCCTCGATGAAGAACGGGACCTCGCCGATCATCGCGGCCGTGTACTCGGCGTGGGGGCCGAGCGAGAAGTACCCGTGGCGGTCGGGTGGGCTCGCCGCCACCAACACGGCGGATCGCTTCGTCGCCGCCTTCATCAGCGCCGGGACCTCGCTGAACGTGTTCGGGACGAGATCGCACTTGCCGTTGTGGAAGGCGTCGCGGCAAACGGGGGAGAGGAACCAGGAGACGTGGCGCAGGTTCGGGGCCTCGCCGTCGATGTAACCCCGGGCGCGCAGCGGGAACATCTGGTGCAGGCGAACGTCGCGGAGCCTGTCCGCGCCGGCCTCGATCGCGTCGATGACGGTCACGGGCTCGGCGTTCGCGAGACCGACGATCCCGTCGGCGCCCGGCGGCAGCAGATCGAGGACCGCCTCGGGGCCGGATCGCTTCGACTCGAGCGCTTCACGGATCATCGGGCGGCAGCCTGATCAACCGGGCCGCCCGCGAGCGCCGACGTAGGTTGCCGAGGTTGGCGCCTGGGTAGTCTGCCCTTTATCCCCGGGACCACCATCGCCCAGCTCAACGCCGAGATCGCCGGACGCCTCGCCGAGGCGCGCGAGCGGACGCTTCTCCTCGTGGAGCCGCTCGCCGACGAGCAGCTCAACCACGTCTACAGCCCGCTCCTCAGCCCCCTCGCGTGGGACCTCGGGCACATCGCGAACTTCGAGGAGCTCTGGCTCGTGCAGCGGATCGGCGGCCGCGACCCGATGCGCGGGGAGCTGGGCCAGCTCTACGACGCGATCGAGAACCCGCGCAAGGTCCGGAACGAGCTTCCGATCCTGCGCGGCGACGACCTGCGCGCCTACATGAGGCAGGTGCGGGAGCGGACACTCGAGGTACTCGCCGGGATCGAGCTCGAGTCCGCCGGGGACCCCCTGCTTGCGGACGGCTTCATCTACGACATGCTGCTCGCCCACGAGTACCAGCACAACGAGACGATGCTCCAGCTCCTGCAGATGGTCGACGCCTACGAGCCCGTCCGCGTCGACGAGAGCGTCCGCGCCGAGCCGGTCGCCGACGGGCCGGAGATGGTCGGAGTCGACGGCGGCGCGCACGAGATCGGCGCCGGCGACGGCTTCGCCTATGACAACGAGCGCCCGCGGCACACGGTCGAGCTGGCGCCGTTCGAGATCGACCGCGCGCCGGTCACCAACGCCGCCTACGCCGAGTTCGTCGCCGAGACCGGCGCCGAGCCGCCGATGTACTGGGAGCGTGATGGCGCCGGCTGGGTGACGACCCGCTTCGGTTCCCGCGAGCCGCTCGACCCGGTGCTTCCCGTCGTTCACGTCGACTGGCATGGCGCCACCGCGTTCGCCGCCTGGGCGGGCAAGCGGCTCCCGACCGAGTTCGAGTGGGAGGCCGCCGCCGCGGGCGCCGACCGCGATCGCGCCAACCTCGACCTGCTCGGCTTCGGCTGCGCGCCCGCCGGCGCCTACGGCGACGGTGCGGCCGACTGCGGTGCGGTCCAGATGCTCGGCGACGTCTGGGAGTGGACGTCCTCGGACTTCACCGCCTATCCCGGCTTCGAGGCCTTCCCGTATCCGGAGTACTCCGAGGTCTTCTTCGGCAATACGTACAAGGTGTTGCGGGGCGGTGCCTGGGCCTCGCGGCGCGATGTGATCCGGACCAGCTTTCGCAACTGGGACCTGCCCGAGCGCTCGCAGATCTTCTCCGGCGTCCGTTGCGCGAGGGATCTGTAACGGACCGGCGCAGAGCGGGACGAGAGCAACACAGTGTCGACCAGCACTGCCGACGGGCAGATCACGATCGAGGTTCACCTCCCCGCGGGCGGGACGCTGGCCGGCCTCGCCGAGGACGTCCGCGAAGGCCTCTCGTGCCCCTTCAAGGAGCTGCCGCCGAAGTACTTCTACGACGAGCGTGGCTCCGAGCTGTATGAGCGGATCACGGAGCTCGAGGAGTACTACCCGATGCGCGCCGAGCGGGCGATTCTCGACGGCCGCGCAGGCGAGATCATCGCCGCCGCGAGGTCGACGACGCTGATCGAGCTCGGCTCCGGCGCGGCAGCGAAGACGCGCCGGCTGCTCGACGCGATGCGCGCCACCGGCGCGCTCGAGACCTACGTCCCGGTGGATATCTCCGAGGAGATCACGCGCCGCGCGGCGAGCGAGCTCATCGCCGAGTACCCGGGCCTGCGCGTGCACGGGATCATCTGCGATTACGAGACGCACCTAGAGCGGGTGCCGCGCGAGGAGGGCGGCCTGATCGCCTTCCTCGGCGGGACGATCGGCAACTTCCGGCCCGGGCCGCGACGCTCGTTCCTCGCCCGGATCGCGACGCTGATGTACCCGGGCGACCGCTTCCTGCTGGGCACCGACCTGGTCAAGGACGCGGCGACGCTCGAGCTCGCCTACGACGATCCGCACGGGATCACGGCCGAGTTCAACAAGAACGTCCTCCACGTGCTGAACCGCGAGCTCGACGCCAACTTCGACCCCGACCAGTTCGAGCACGTCGCGTTCTGGGATGCGGACAACGAGTGGGTCGACATCCGCCTGCGCTCGCTCGCCGAGCAGTTCATCGACCTGAAGGCGCTCGACATGCGCACGCATTTCGCCCGCAACGAGGAGATGCGGACCGAGATCTCGACCAAGTTCACCCGGGAGCGCCTCGAGGCGAGCTACGCCGACGCCGGGCTCGAGCTGGTCGAGTGGTGGACGGACCCGGACGACCTCTACGCGCTGTCTCTGGCAAGGACCCGCGAGGCTTGATCCGGCGACCGCGGCAGCGCTAGAGTCCGCTGTCTGGGGTCAGACCAATCAGGGAGGGGACGCGGATGGATCGGCAGCATCTCGGGACCCGGCGACGGCTCGCGGGGGCAGTCGCAGCGGCCTGCCTCGCCTTCCTCGTCGTAGTCGCGGACGCCGGCGCCTACATCTACTGGGCGAACGTCAACGTCAGCCGCACGATCGGCCGCGCCAATCTCGACGGCACCGGCGCGCAGCAAAGCTTCGTCGTCGACGGCCACGTGCCCGACCAGCGCCCGTGCGGCGTCGCGGTCGACTCGGGGCACATCTACTGGGGCAACCACAGCCGCTTCGACCCCGGCTTCCTCGTCGACAGCTCGATCGGCCGCTCCAACCTCGACGGCACGGGCGCGAATCAGAGCTTCATCACCGGCGCCAACGGTCCCTGCGGCGTCGCGGTCGCGGGCGGGTTCATCTACTGGGCGAACTGGGGCGCGAATGGAGGCGGCGGCTCCCCCGGGACGACGATCGGCCGCGCCAACATCGACGGCAGCGGCGTCGACAACCTGTTCATTCCCGGCGCCAGTGCGCCGTGCGGCGTCGCCGTCGACGCGACCCACATCTACTGGGCCAACTCGGGCACCGGCACGATCGGCCGCGCCAACCTCGACGGCACCGGCGTCGACCAGAGCTTCATCACCGGGGCGAGCGGTCCCTGCGGGGTCGCGGTCAACGCGAGCTCGATCTACTGGGCGAACAGCAATTGGAGCCCGATCTACCCGAGCGGGTCGACGCTCGGCCGCGCCAACATCGACGGCTCGGCCGTGAACCAGAGCTTCATCACCGGCGCCACCGGCCCGAGCGGCGTCGCGCTCGACCCGAAGCACCTCTACTGGACCAACACCGGAGCTCCCCCGTCGACGGTCGCGCGCGCCAACCTCGACGGCACCGGTGTCGACCAGACGTTCATCGCCGCGGGGGCGAACCCGAACGGGGTCGCGGTCGACACCGGCGCTCCGTCGAACATCTTCAAGCTGGCGAAGACCGTGCTCGACCGCAAGCTCGGGACCGCGGTCCTCAAGGTCAAGGTCCCGGGAGCGGGCGAGCTCGAGTTGCGCGGCAAGGGCGTCAAGCCGACCGCAAAGCCGGTCAAGAGGGCCGGCACCGAGAAGCTCACCGTGCGCGCGAAGGGCAAGGCGAAGCGGCTGCTGCGCAAGAGCGGGAAGGCGAAGGTGACCGCGAAGGTGCGCTTCGACCCCGACGGCTCGGCGCCGACGACGCAGAAGAAGAAAGTGACGCTGAGGAGGCGTTAGGAGGCTGACCCGTCCGCCCCCGGAGGCGAAGCCGAGGAGGCGGGCGGAACGTTCGTTACTGCGGCCCGAGCGCCTCGACCAGCTCGCCGAGCTTGTCGGGCGTCGTGATCGGGGTCAGCACGGGAAGCGTGATCCCGCCGGCGACGAACTCGCCCAGCCGGGCCTTCATCTGCTCCGGTGTGCCGAAGATGAACATCTCCTCGATCAGGTCCCACGGCGCCGCCTCGGCCGCGCGCTGGCGGTCCTTGGCCTCCCAGGCCTCGCACATCTCGGCGATCGCCTCCGCGTGGCCGAGCCAGCGGTAGAAGGCGGCGTAGACCGGCACGGTGACGTAGGAGGAGAACATGAAGCGGGCGACCGGCTCGACCTGCTCGCGCTCGCCCGGAAGGCAGAAGAAGCGGCAGAGGAGCTCGAAGTCTCCCGGGGCGCCCCTGAGCTCGCCGGTGACCCGCTCGAGCCCCGAGAGCGGGAGGAAGTTGGTGAAGGCGCCGTCGGCCTTCTCGACCGCGAGCCGCAGCATCTTTCCGCGCAGCGCGGCGAGCACGATCGGCACCGGCGGCGGCGCCTGCTCGAGCTTGAACCCGTTCTCGGTTCGCCCTCCGGCGAGCGCCGGGCGCAGGAACTCGAGCGTCTCCGCGACCTTCGACAGCGGGCGCTCGAACGGGATTCCGTTCCAGCCTTCGACGATCCGGTCCGAGGAGGCGCCGATCCCGAGCGCGAAGCGCCCGCCGCTGGCCTCGGCGAGCGCAGCGGTCTGCTGGGCGAGGAGCGCCGGGCCACGTTGGAACACGCCGACGACGCCGGTCCCGAGGCGCACCTCGGTCGTCCAGGCGGCGGCGAGCGCCAGCGGGGTGAACCCGTCGGGTCCGTTCGTCTCACCGCTCCACAGGTCCGTGTAACCGGCGGCCTCTGCCCGCTTCACCAGGTCCTCGTGCGCGCTGAGCGGGGTGAGCGCCAGCGGCAGGGTCAGTCCCCAACGCATTCCGGCAATCTATTCGTCGGCGAGCGTCGCGCGCCTAGGGCCTTCTCGGATAGGCTCGCCGCCACCGGATCGCATGGATTTCTCCCGCCTCAACTACCCGCGCCTCGCCGTCGGCCTCACCGCGGCCGCGCTGCTCCTGATCAGCCTGTTCTTCCTGCCGTGGTACTCGCTGGAGGAGAACCCGCAGCGGGTCGTCGAGGGACCCAACGTCAACCCGGACGCATGGGTCTGCGGCGTCGGCAACTTCGAGTGCACCGGGTTCGAGACCTTCCCGCTCATGCGCTGGCTCCTCGTCCTCGCGGCGCTCGCCCCGATCATCCTCGCGTACATCCTGGTACGCGGCCACAAGACCTCATACCCCCCGGGAGAGCTGACGATGATCGCGGGCTTCACCTCGCTCGTCCTCATCGGATACAACGGCATCATCGACCGTCCCGGGTCCGCCGTCGCGGAGATCGGCGTCAACCTCTCCTACGGCTACTGGATTGCGCTGCTGGCCTCGGTCGCGATCGCCGCGGTCGGCTTCACCCGTTCGCTCGAGAGCGGCGGCCACAAGGTTCGCAAGGCGCCGGGCACCGTCTGACGTGGGAGTGATCTCGCAAGACGTGCGCTCGGGCTCGAAGCCCGACCGCAACCTCGCGCTTGAGCTCGTCCGGGTCACCGAGGCGGCGGCGCTGGCCGCTGCCCGCTGGGTCGGGCGCGGCGACAAGGAGTCCGCCGACGGCGCGGCGGTCGACGCGATGCGGCTGCTGCTCGACACGGTCCCGATGGACGGCCTCGTCGTCATCGGCGAGGGCGAGAAGGACGAGGCGCCGATGCTCTACAACGGCGAGCAGATCGGCGACGGCAGCCCGCCGGAGGTCGACATCGCCGTCGACCCGCTCGAGGGAACGACGCTGACCGCACGAGGGATGCCCTCGGCGCTCGCCGTGATCGCCCTCTCGGAGCGGGGGACGATGTTCGATCCCGGACCGTGCGTCTACATGGAGAAGATCGCCGGCAACTCGGAGATCGCCGACGTCCTCAGCCTCGATCAGCCGCTGACCGAGGTCATCGGCAAGGTCGCCGAGCGCAAGGAGAAGGACGTCGGCGACGTCACCGTGATCATGCTCGACCGGCCGCGCCACGAGGAGAAGGTCGCCGAGATCCGCGAGGTCGGCGCGAGGATCCGCTTCATCTCGGACGGCGACGTCTCGGCGGCGCTGTTCGCGGTTTCAGTCGACGCCGGGGTCGATCTCCTCTGGGGGATCGGCGGTACTCCCGAGGGCGTGATCTCGGCCGCGGCGATCAAGTGCATCGGCGGCCAGCTGCTCGGCAAGCTCTGGCCCCGCGACGAGGACGAGCGCAAGGCGGCGCTCGATGCCGGTTACGACCTCGACGAGACCCTCGACGTCGATCGCCTCGTGACCGGCGAGGACGTCTTCTTCGCCGCGACCGGCGTCACCGACGGTGAGTTGCTGCAGGGCGTCCGCTACAGCCGCGGCAAGGCGACGACCGAGTCACTCGTGATGCGCTCGCGCTCCGGCACCGTCCGCACGGTCACCGGCCGCCACGACCAGGCGAAGCTGCGCGAGGTCACCGGCGGCCGCTACGGCTGAGCGCCGCTCCGCTCCGCTTCTTCCATCTCCTCCGCGAATGCCCGCGCCCGCTGCTCTTCCACCGAGCCGGTGTCGTGGAGCTCGAAGCGCAGCGCGTTGATCACCGCGCCCGCCATCAGCGATAGCGCGACCAGGTAGAACCAGACCAGCGCGACGAGGATGAAGCCGAGCGCGCCTCCGACCTGCTCGATCGAGGACTGACCGAGATAGAAGGGGAAGACCGCGTTGGCGATCGCCGTCGTCAGGGTGACGAAGAGCGCCCCGGGCCAGACGCCGCGCCAGGGAATGTGGCCCTTGGGCACCACGTAGTAGATCAGCGAGGTGATCGCGAAGGTGAACGTCAGCGCGGCGACCAGCACGAACGCCGTCCGCAGCTCGCCCACCTCGTCGAGCCCGAAAGGAAGGTCGTCCGCGCGTGAGGTCAGCACCGTCTCGGCGACGGGCACGATGACGCTCGCGGCGAGGAAGAGCGTGACCACGATCAGCATCACGAGGGCGAAGCGCTTCTGGGCCACCCAGCTCCTGCACTCGACGTGGTAGATCCGGCAGAAGGCGGTGTCCATGGCGCCCCAGAAGGACGCGCCGATCCACACCGCGCCCAGCGCGGCGACGATGCCGATCGTCGCCGAGTTGTCCTGGATCCGCTCGAGCGCGCGGTCGAGCTCGTCCTGCTCGGCCGCGGGGAACAGGCCCTGGAGGTCGTTGAGAACGCTCGCCTGGATGTCGGAGTTCTCGAGCACCTGGCCGAAGATGAACAGGAGCAGAAGTGCGAACGGAAAGACTGCGAGCGCCAGATTGAACGCGACCATCGCCGCGAGGCCGGTGACGTTCTCGCGGTAGGCGCGTTCCCAGAACAGCCGCAGCCAGGTTCGGCCCTGGCGCGAGGCGGCCGCGGCGCGGCCCGCCTCTGGCTGCGTGCTCAACGGCGCTCCGAGGTTCCTCGGAATGCCTCGATCGCCTTGTTTGCAATGCGCACGCCGAGGGTCGCGGCCTCGGCTGCGGCGGCGACCCCGGCCCAGGCGACATCCTCGAGGCTCCTCGGGACCGGCTCGTCGCCGGGCGGATCGGCCCGGTGATCGTCGGGTGAGGAAGCCGCGGCGACCCGGGCCGCGTCCTCTTCGGGTTCCAGCGACGGCGCGGCTTGGGGGGGCGGCTTCGGGCTCGCCACCGGCTTCCGCTTCGCCGGCTTGACCGCCTGCTTCGGCTTCGCCGCGCGCTTCGGTTCCGCCTTGGCGGCGCCGGGCGAGCGGCGCCGCGGACTGCGCGTCCCCGGCCTCGAATCCGGGAGCTTGCCGAAGATGCCGCCCTCGGACGGTTGCCCGGCCCCGTTGGCGTTGTCGGTGTCGTCGCTCAAGAGCGCCTTGGATCGTATGTCACCTGGATGCGTTTTCCCGTAACTCGAGCGGGGAATGGGTGTTGAAGGGCTACCCGTGCAGTTCGCCTTGCGGACCGCGGAGAATGCGTGCAAACGGCGAACCGATGTTGACTACGAAACCGACGACGTTACGATACGAACACTCGTTTGACCACGACCACGACCGCGCGGAGCGACTGACTTCGAGCAGGGCATCTGCGGACCCGATCGGTCCGGTTCGCTCTCGCGGCGGTGGAGGTCCCGGGCGCTCACGCTGCGAGCCCCGGCATCCGATAGAGACCTCAGTGGCCCCGCGAGCAAGCACTTAGAGACCAAGGAATCTGGGAAGGATTAAGGCAACAGATGCTGATCGCGGAACTGCAGGAGCTCGAGGAGGTCAAGAACCTCGTCACCAAGGGACAGGCCGAAGGCGTCATCGCCTACGGGCAGGTCGCGCAGGCCCTCGCTGAGGTCGACGTCGACGAGTCCGACATCGAGGAGCTGTACGGCTACCTCGAGGGCCAAGGCGTCGAGATGGTCGACGACATCGATCCGGCGCAGTCCGCATCGCCGGACTCGGAGCGCGCCGAGCCCAAGCGCGGCAAGCGCCGCCAGAAGGCCGCGCTCGACCTGAAGCCCGACATGACCACGGACAGCCTGCAGCTGTTCCTCAAGGACATCGGCAAGGTGCGCCTGCTCACCGCGCAGGAGGAGGTCGACCTGGCGAAGCGCATCGAGCGCGGCGACCTCGACGCGAAGCAGAAGATGGTCGAGTCGAACCTGCGTCTCGTCGTTTCGATCGCGAAGAACTACCGCAACCAGGGCCTGCCCTTCCTCGATCTGATCCAGGAGGGGACGCTCGGCCTCGTCCGCGCGGCGGAGAAGTTCGACTACCGCAAGGGCTTCAAGTTCTCCACCTACGCGACCTGGTGGATCCGCCAGGCGATCGCACGCGCGCTCGCCGACAAGGCGCGGACGATCCGAATCCCCGTGCACGTCGTCGAGAAGCTGAACAAGATCGGCCGCGCCGAGCGCAAGCTCGTCACCGAGCTCGGCCGCGAGCCCACCCCGGACGAGATCGCCGAGGTCACCGGCATCGACCCGGAGGAGGTCGACCAGATCAAGCGCTCCGCCCAGGCCCCGGTCTCGCTCGAGAAGCCGGTCGGCGACGAGGAGGAGTCCGAGTTCGGGCAGTTCATCGCCGACGAGAAGGCCGAGTCGCCGTTCGAGCGCGCTGCCGACCTGCTCACCAAGGAAGCGCTACGCGAGGCACTCGAGAACCTCTCCTACCGCGAGCGCCGCGTACTCGAGCTTCGCTACGGGCTCGGCGGCGAGCATCCGCGCACCCTGGACGAGGTCGGGCGCACGTTCAACGTCACCCGCGAGCGGATCCGCCAGATCGAGAACCAGTCGCTGAAGAAGCTGCAGAGCCTGGCCGAGGCCCAGAAGCTCCGCGAAGTCGCCTGAGCGGCGATAGCCGGCGCCCGGCTGCGTCATCGGTCGCTCGCGTGCGGAGCACGCCACGCTCCCTGCTTCCTTGCCGGGCTTGGCTCTCGCCGCTCAGGTGGCTTGCCGTTCTTGCGTTCGTAATCGCGTTCGGCGCCAGCGCCACGCGCACCGCCGACGCCGGGGTGGCGACGCCGATCCAGCCAAACATCGTCGTCGTCATGACCGACGACCAGCCGCCCGGGATGATGCGCGCGCTGCCCTCGGTCGAGCGACTGATCGCCGACCGCGGCGCGACCTTCACCAACGCGTTTGCCAGCTATCCGCTGTGCTGCCCCTCACGCGCCACCTTCCTCACCGGTCAGTACGCGCATAACCACGGCACTCTCGGCAACGGCCCGGCGAGCGGCGGCGGCTATCCCGCACTGCGCGAGCCGCGGCGAAACCTCGCCGCCTGGCTCCAGGCCGCCGGGTACGAGACGACCTTTGCCGGCAAGTGGCTGAACGGCCTCCGCACGCCGCGCGCTGCTCCGCCGGGCTGGGACAACTGGTTCGGCCTCGTCGGCGCCGGCGGCGAGGGCCTCTCCTCCTTCTTCGACTACGACGTCTTCCAGGGCGCCGGATTGCCCTCGCGCCACTACGGAACGGCGCCCCGCGACTACCAGACCGATGCGCTCCTGCGCGACTACGCGCTGCCGCTGGTCGCGGCGCAGGCGACGACCCCCGAGCCGTTCTTCCTCTGGCTCGCCATGCACCCGCCTCACGACGGCCTCGGGCGCGACGACAGCGCCGGCCGGCGCTGTGCTCTCGGAGACCCCGATAGCCGCGCCTCGAAGCAGAGCGCGATTCCGCCGCCGCGTTACGCCAAGCGCTTCGGCGGCACAGCCCCGCCGCGCCCGCCGTCATTCGACGAGCGCGACCTGAGCGACAAGCCCGAGTTCATGCGCGGGCACGAGCCGCTCAGCACGAGGGACCTCGAGCTGATCCGGCTCAACTATCAGTGCGGTCTCGCGGCGCTCCTCGCCGTTGACGACGCGGTTCGCTCGATCGTCACCGCACTCGAGCAGAGCGGCCAGCTCGGGAGCACGATCCTGGTCTTCACCTCCGACAACGGGGCGCTCGCGGGTGAGCATCGCGTCAAGGCGGGCAAGAACAAGCCCTACGAGGAGGCGATCCGGGTGCCGCTGATGATCAGCGGCCCGACGATCGCGGCCGGGGCCACGCCGGACGGCCCGGTCCCGAACGCGGACCTGGCGCCGACCCTGCTCGAGCTCGCCCTCACGCAACCACCGCCGGAGCTGGCCCGGACGGTCGACGGCATCTCCCAGGTCCCGGCGCTTCGCAACGGCTTCAGCGACCCGGGCCGCGTGGTGCTGATCGAGGGGCGCGAGAACGTCGCCCGCTCGAAGCACGGCTACAAGGCCCGCTCCTACGTCGGCGTTCGGACCGACCGCTACGCCTATATCGAGCATCACCGCGCCTCCGCGCCGAACAAGGCGACCGCGATCGCGCTCCCGATCGGCTCCGGCCCGGTGACGGACATGGAGCTCTACGACCTCGATCGCGACCCCTACGAGCTGGAGAGCCTCCACCGCGACAGGGGGTATCGGGCGGCGCGCCGGGTGCTCGCCGATCTCACAGCCCGGCTCGAGCGCTGCGAGGGCGCCGAATGCGCGATCACCGCCACGGTTCCAGCGCCGACGCGGTGACCGACCCCGGTACCTTCACGGGTCTGCGTGAGTGAGGGGAGTATCAGCACGAGGCTGAGGGCGGGCGTCGCCGCGTCGACGCTGCTCGCGATCGTCGCGGGCGGGTTCGCCGCTTTGCGCAGCGAGCCGGCGGCCGGAGCGCCCGGCCAGCCGAACATCGTCCTGATCACCACCGACGATCAGACCGCCGCCTCGATCGTCGCCATGCGACGCGTGAACTCGGTCCTCACCGCCCAGGGGACGACGTTCTCGAACATGATCGCCACCTTCCCGCTGTGCTGCCCCTCGCGGGCCACGTGGATCACCGGCCAGTACGCGCACAACCACGGCGTCCTCGACAACACCGTCCGCAACGGCGGCGGCTATCAGTCGCTCCGCGATCCGTCGAGGGTGCTCCCCGTCTGGCTCGATGCTGCCGGATACGACACGGCGCTCGTCGGGAAGTGGCTGCACGACTACCGCTCGTTCGCGAAGCCACCGGGCTGGGATGTCTACAACGGGATCGTGCCGCCGACCGTTACCCGGTACTACGGCAACGAGATCACCGACTCGCGTGGCGGCAAGGTGACGCTGGGGAACGCCGACGCCGACTATCTCACCGATGCGCTCACCCGGCGCTTCGCCCTGCCGTTCGTCTACGCGCACGCCGGCGACCCCGACCCGTTCTTCCTCCACCTCTCGTTCACGGCACCGCACTGGGGGACGGGTCGAAACGACGAGGCGGGCAGGCGCTGCGCAAACGGGAAGCCATTTGCGTTCGAGACCGCGCGGGCAAAGCCCGCTCCGCGACACGCGCAGCGCTTCACCAGGGAGGCGCTGCCGCTGCCGCCGTCGTTCGACGAGGCCGACCTCTCCGACAAGCCGGCCGGGATCCGGGGCCGCAAGCGGCTGCGCCCGAAGGTGGTCCGCGAGATCACCACCCGCTACCGCTGCGAGCTCGCCAGCCTGCTCGCCGTCGACGAGGCCGTCAAGCAGGTCGACGAGGCGCTCACCGCCACCGGTACCGCCGGGCAGACGTACGTGATCTTCACCTCCGACAACGGCTACATGCACGGCGAGCACCGAATCCGTGCGGAGAAGGTGCAGCCTTACGAGGAGGCGCTCAAGGTCCCATTCGTGATCCGCGGACCCGGGATCCCCGCCGGGGCGACGATCGCCGATCCGGTCGGGAACATCGACCTCGCGCCGACGATCATGGACCTCGCCAACGCGAGCCAGCCGCTGCTCATGGGGCGTCCGATCGACGGGCTCTCGCTGATCCCCTATATGGCCGGCTTCAGCCACCCGACGCGGACGGTGCTGATCGAGGCGAAGCGCCCGGCGCGGCTCTCCAAGGCGAGCGGGCAGATCGTCGCGCCCTCGTTCGTGGGGGTGAGGACGGAGCGCTACACCTACGTCGAGCACTATCGCGCCACCGTGCCGACGGTCGCCGACGGCACCCAGCTGCCGATCGGATCGGGCACGCTCGTCGACCGCGAGCTCTACGACCTCCAGCTCGACCCGTTCGAGCTCGACAGCCGCCATCTCGACCCCGCCTACGCCAACGCCCAGGCGACGCTTGCGCTGGCCCTCTCCGTCCTTCGCGGCTGCACGGGCTCCAACTGCCTGGTAGCGCCAAACGTCCCCCCACCGACATAAGTCCCGCCGGCTGCTCCGCTTCGCGTCCGCCGCCGTCGGGGTGGTCGTAAGGATGACTTGGCTCAAGACCGTGGCCCTAACGCCCGATAGAGCGAGTGATGTTTGACATCGACGCCGCGTTGCACTGGCTCGTTGAGCACGAGGGCTCGGACCTGCACGTGAAGGTGCCGGCGCCGCCGATGGCGCGTGTCCACGGAGAGCTGCGGCCGATCGAGGGCGCGGAGCCGCTCGACTCGGAGGACACCGAGAGCGCGCTGCGCCGGATCCTCACCGACCCGCGCCTGCTCGAGGAGTTCGAGCGCGAGGGCGAGGTCGACTTCTCCTACGCGATCCCCGGCCTCTCCCGCTTCCGCGTCAACGCCTTCCGTCAGCGTGGCCACATCTCGATCGCGTTGCGCGCGATCCCGTTCCAGGTCCGGACCGTCGACGACCTCGGCCTGCCGCCGGTGATCCGGGAGCTCGCCGAGGAGCAGCGCGGGATCATCCTGCTGACCGGGACCACCGGCTCGGGCAAGTCGACGACTCTGGCGGCAATGGTCGACCACATCAACTCGACGCGTGCGCGCCACATCATCACGCTCGAGGACCCGATCGAGTATCTGCACCGCGACAAGCGCTCGATCATCAACCAGCGCGAGGTTGGCGACGACACCGAGAGCTTCGCCCGGGCGATGCGCCGTGTCCTGCGCCAGGATCCCGACGCGATCCTGATCGGGGAGATGCGGGACGAGGAGACCGTGCGCACCGCGCTCGCCGCCGCCGAGACCGGCCACCTGGTGCTCTCGACCCTGCACACGCTCGACGCGACGGAGACCGTCAACCGGATCATCGACTTCTTCCCGCCGCATCTCCAACAGCAGGCGCGCGTGATGCTCGCCGCGACGCTTCGCGGGGTCGTCGGCCAGCGGCTCGTGAAGCGCGCCGGCGGCGACGGCCGCGTCGCCGTCTGCGAGGTGCTCGTCGTCACCGGCCGGGTTCAGGACCTGATCCTCAACCCGCAGGAGACCGGCCGCCTGACCGAGGTGATCGCCGAGGGCGAGTACTACGGGATGCAGACGTTCGACCAGGCGCTGCTCAAGCACGTGATGGCGGGCACCCTCGACGAGGAGGTCGCGTACGAGACCGCCTCGAGCCCGCACGACTTCAAGCTCATGCTCCAGGCTCAGGGCCAGCGGGCGAGCGGCATCGAGCAGGTTCTCGCCGCCGAGGAACCGGCGGAAGCCGCCACCTTCGGGCGCGGCTGAGCAAGCGGCCCGCCCCGAAGCCGCTCGGCCTGGAATCGCCGGCGGGATGCAAAGCCCCGACGCCGCTCCCGGCCGAGCACCCGCTCGCAACCTCCGTATTCGCCCGCTGAGAGCCGGCTTTCAACCCCACTTCATTTGGTAAAGCCTTGGCTATACTCGGGCGTGGTCCAGGGCACCGCAAAAGCAGTTCGACGCCCGGACCGAGACCGACATGAACGACTCTCCCTGCCCAGTAGGTTCGTGCGCGGAGATCATCTCCGGCAAATGGACGCTCCTCGTCCTGCGTGACCTCGCGGACTCGAGCTGTCGCTTCTGCGAGCTCGAGCGCTCGCTCGATGGAATCAGCCCGCGGACCCTGTCGCTGCGCCTGCGGGCGCTCGAGGAGTGCGGCATCGTCGAGCGCCACACCTATCCCGAGGTGCCGCCGCGGGTCGAGTACGCCCTGACCGCGAAGGGCCGCGACCTCGTGCCCGTGATCGAGCAGATGCGCGCTTACGGCCGCCGCTGGCTGGTCGAGAACGAGCCCACCCTCGTCGGCAGCTAGCCCGCCCGCCGACCCTGCAAGCGTCCTTGCATGGCAGGAAGCGCCCACGCCCGGGGCGAAGAGTGGGGGCATGCGTGATCTGGTCGTCCGTGAAGGACTTGGAGCGATGGCTGCCGATGCCGCCGACCGCCTGCGGGCTCTGGTCGAGGCCGGTGAGGAGATCCCTTACGAGGTGCACGAGTCCGGTGACGGCTCGCCCCTCTGCCGCTACGAGCCGCTGACGGAGCGCTTCGTCCACGCCCACGCCGCTGAGTTGCGGGCGCTCGACTCCTTCGGCACCGCCGCCGCCGCGCTCGAGTCGAGCGGCCTCGCGGCTCACTACCTGGAGCGCATGGGCATTGCCGTGCCGGACGACCCGGGCCGGCGCTCGGACCTCGCCGGGGTCGCCTTCCTCTGCCGGCTGTGGATGAACAGCTCCGACTTCTCCCTCGAACAGGCTCGCCTCGATGCGGCGATCGACGAGATCGAGGCCGGGAGCGACGTCGCCACCGGTGAGATCGAGGTGATCGTCCCCGTCCGCGGCCTACAGCTTCCGCTCGCACGCCTCGACCTCGAGTGGGTGAGCGTCGTCCGGGCCGACACGGTCGAGGTCCCGACCGAGGCGCAGTCGGGCGACCTCAGCGGGGCCTCGCCCTGGGAGCCCCCCTTCCTCGCGGTCGTCCGCGTTCCCGATCCCACCTTCTCCGAGGAGGAAGAGGACGCCGGCGCGATCGCGGTCGAAACCTTCCGGCGCCTGATCACGACGCTGCGCCTGTTCAAGGCCGGCGGCGTCGGCCTCGGCCCGCACGCTTGGACCAAGGTCAGCGGCGATCGGTGGCGGCGGATCGGCACCGGCGCAGGGCGCCCGCGCCCGGGCGGCTACAGGCTCACCGAGACCGAGCTCGGCCCGCTGGTGGCGCTCTCGCGCACGCTGGCCTCCCCGTCGAGCCCGTTCGGACGCGCCCGAGTCGACGGCACGGGTATGTCCGGTGCGCTCAACCGGGCGGTGTCACGCTTCGAGGCCGGCCTCGAGCGAAACGTGGTCGTGGAGGCGCTCAACGACCACCTCCTCTGTCTCCGCTTCGTGCTCGAGGGCGGCGGGCCGGCGAGCCTCGGGCTCTCGATCCGGGTCGCGGCGCTCTGCGCCGAGCCCGACCGGCGCGAGGACGTGAAGGCCGTGATCGACCGCGCGGCCGCGCTCGAGCGCGAGCTCTGGAGTGGCGAACCCGCGCCGAGGAGCGCCGGGACGATGCCGGCCGAGACCGCGATCGAGCTCGAGGAGCTCGCCCGGGCGATCCTGAAAGACGCCTGCTGCGGCCATCTCGGCTCGAATCTTCGCGCCACGGCCGACGAGATCCTGCTCGCCGATGGCCTCGCGGCCGGCGACGGCGACACCGACCAGCGCGGCGAGACCGCGGAGTGGAGCCCTCGCATCCAGGAGGAGCTCGAGCAGACCTTCCCGCAGGAGGACGGCCTCGAGCCCGAGGAGGGGCCCGTGGCGGAGGAGCCCGAGCGCGAGCCGATCCCCCTCGGTCTCGATGCCGAGGAGCCGGAGCTGATCGACGAGCTCGACCGCCTCGACCGAACCTTGGAGGACTCCCGCCCCGTAGAGAGAACCATCTGGATGACCGAGGAGCCTGAGGAAATGCCAGTTTCTGCCACCGAAGACAACATCCGAGCCGAGATCGCAGCGCTCGAGCAACTGCCCGCCACCTCCTCCGCTTCGCGTCCGGGGTCGCCGCCGCCGCCGGACGATCGCTCCGCCGACGAAGTCCCCGCCGATGGCACGAGCCCCGTACTCAGGCTGATCGAGCAGACCCGCGCCGAGCGCCTGGAGCGCAACGAGCGCGTCGCCGACCTCTTCCCGCCCCCCGAGACGACCGAGTGGAACATCCGCGAGGTCGCGTATGACCGTCGCCGCCGCGCCGTCATCCGAGACGGCGACCCGGAGGCCCAGCAGGCCTCCTAGCCCCCAGACTTCCTCCGATCACCCCAGGAAGAGCAGGCCAGGCCATCGAGCGGAGCTCGATGGCTTCGGCCTATCCCGAGCCGGCCTCGGCAGCCCTTGGTCGCTGAGGTAGCCCCCGGACTACCTCAGCGTCCAACCGCATGGCCGTTTCGCGAAGGATGCGGGTGACGTGACGCCGATCGTGCGCGATCTGCCAGTGCGTGAAGCGCAGGCCGACGAGTCCGGCGGCGGTCAGGGTTTGGTCTCGGCGCCGGTCGCGGGTCTGCTGCGTCGGCGTACGGTGGTAGCGGAGGCCGTCCGTCTCGACGACCAGGCCGAGCTGTGGCCAGTAGAAGTCCACTTTCCACCCGTGGACGCGTGCCCCTGTTTGCGGGGCCGGCAAGCCGGCAGCGCGTGCGATCGGCCGGAACAACCGCTCGAGTTCTGAATCCGTGAGGACGAATGCGTGCGCCTCGAGTAGGCGGCTGACCCTCGCCGCTCCGGGGAGGCCGGCGCGTGACCGCGCGAAGCGCAAGAGCGAGACGTGGTCGATGAGATCGCGCTTGTCGGCCTCGACGATGAGGCCTTCCAGCCCGATCGGCCCCAGGCGTGGCGCCATGTCGATGATCGTGCGAGCGGGGCTTGTCACCGGGATGCCATCGCAAACCCCGACGTCTAGGCCTTCGAGTCGCCTGGTCCGGTGAGACTTGATCCCGTCGATTCGCACCCGACGCGCCGGAGCGACCGTCACCTCGACAATCGACGGCGGCGATCGAACCAGGCCCCAGAGCGCTGCCGCGCTCTGGTGGCTTGCGACCGCGTCCGCTCCCGCGTAGAGAACCGCGGCCATGCATCGGCCCTCAGGCGAAACGTGTGGTCTCCCTACGGCGTAGACACCCGGGAAGACGGCGAACAGCCGACCTCGCGCCACTCGGTGTTTGACCGCCTGCGGATGTAGCCCGAGAGCCAGCAGTTGCGGGCGCGACACGACGCCGTGCTGGCGCTCGGCCAGAGCGAGTACCGCCGAGAGTTGGACGCTCGGGGAGCCCATGCACTACCCGAGCGTCCAACCGCTTCGGATTCGCCCCCTTGCGGGGCCGGCGGCCTAGCCCGGCCGGTGCCTCTTCAGGCAGAAGTCGATGCCGTTGTCGCGACCCCTTCGGTCGCTACGCGGATGCGGCTATCTCCGCTCGTTCCTCGGCCCCCGATGCGAACAGGTAGCGGTTGATCTCCATCAGCCCACCGAGGTCGTGGACGTCGTGGTCGAGGTAAGGCACCTGGATGACGGCATTCGTGCCGAGCTCCCCGGCGAGCCGTTCGACGTTCGCCCGGTCGCGCGCCGAGAGCGCGCGGAAGTCGGCGAAGTTGTCGGCCACCCGTTCCGCCAGGTCCTCGTCGCCGAGCTCCCCGGCGAGCCGCGCAGCCAGGCTCTCGTCCGGCTCCCCGATCGTTGCCTCGAAGTGGACCTTGTTCACGATCACGCCGGCGAATGGCATCTTCGCCTCGACCAGCTTGCGGTGGAAGTACACGGCCTCCGTGATCGGCTCGCCCTGCGGCCCGCAGACGACGAGGAAGGCACTCTCCGGTGCCGAGAGCAGCTCGTTCACACGCCGCGCGCGCTCACGGAACCCCTCGACCATGCCACTGAATGCCTGGAAGAACTCGGACAGGTCCTCGAGCAGGTTGACGCCGGTGATTCGCCGCAGGATGCCGAACATGACCGATACGCCGCGCCCGAAGACCTTCATTCCGAATCCGGCCGGTTTCATGAACACCTGAAGCGCGCGGCCCTCGATGAACTGGAGCAGGCGCTTCGGGGCGTCGAGGAAGTCGAGCGCGTTGCGGGTCGGGGGTGTGTCGAGGACGAGGAGGTCGTAGCGATCCTCGGCGTGGATCTCGAACAGCTTCTCCATCGCCATGAACTCCTGCGAGCCGGCGAGCGCGGACGAGAGCTGCTGGTAGATCCGGTTGTCGAGGATCCGGTCTCGGGTCTCCTCGTCGGGCGCGTGACTGCGGACGACCTCGTCGAAGGTCTGCTTCGAGTCGAGCATCATCGCCCAGAGCTCGCCGCCGTTGGTCTCGACTCCCGCGGCCTCGAACAGGGCCGGGTCCACCTGGCGCTCCTCGTTGCCGAGCTCGGGGAGGCCGAGCGAGTCGGCGAGCCGCTTCGCCGGGTCGATCGTGAGCACGGCGACCTTGAGCCCGCGCGCCGCCATCCCGGCCGCGATCGCCGCGGAGGTCGTCGTCTTGCCCACGCCGCCCGAACCGGCGCAGATGCAGATCCGCTTGTCCTCCAGCAGGTCGGCGACCGAGGCCATCAGCCAATCGCCTCGGACAGGGTCGCGATCTGGTCGGGACCGAGCTCGGGCTCGAACAGGAACGGGAGCGTGCTCACCGGCGCCTTGGTCAGCTCCTCGAGCCGCGCGAGCTGCTCGCGCTGGGTCCTCGCCCGCCGCCGCTGGCTGACGGCCGCCCGGCAGGCGGCGCGGACGAAGTCGTCGCCGCTCTTTCCGGCGACCGCCTCGAGGAGCTCCCCCTCGTCGGTGTCGAAGCGCTCGGGATAGAGGCCGTTGAGGAAGATCTCGTCGACCTGGACCCCGACCTCCTCGGTCAGGTCGCGCTCGAGGCCGATCGTCTCGTTCACCGGCATCTCCTCCGGAAGGGCGACGATCGCGACGCCGGTGCGCCGTCTGTTCGTGAGCAAGGCGTCGAGCGCCTGCGCCTGCTCGTGCATCGGCCCCACACGCGCGATCCCCGCGAAGGTCCGCGGGGTCTGCAGGAAGCCGACTCCGTGCCCGGTCGCCGGAGCGTCCACGATCACCGTGTCGTACGTGCGCGCGGACTTGACCTTGCGCTCGTCCAGAGCCAGCTCCCAGATCTTCCCGATCGTGACCAGCTCCTTCAGACCCGGTGTGGCCGCTGCCAGGTAGGTGAAGAACCGTGAGCGAAAGAGCATGTCGCGCATCGCCTTCACCTTCAGCTGCAGCAGCACGTACTCGCGCATCGACTCGTCGGGGTCGATCGAGATCGTCCACAGGTTCTCGGCGATCTCGACCTCGTGGAAGCCGACCTCGGTGCGCCTGAACACCTGCGAGGAGTGCTCCTGAGAGGAGACCTCGCAGACGATCGTCCGCTTGCCGGACCGCGCAGCGGCAAGCGCGAGGGCGAGGGCTACGGTCGACTTGCCGACTCCCCCCTTGCCGGTGACGATCACGAGTCGCTTGTCGAGCAGGGCCTTGGGCACAGCGGGCCCGGGGAGACCGTTCGTCCGGGTCGCGGGATCGTACTCGCGGGGCCGCATCGTGAGCGGGTTCCGCTGCATGAGGAGGAAAGCCGCCGCCGCGTGCGAATAGTCGCGAACGTATGGGACTTTTCAACCGCGGAGCTCGCTCCGAGCACAACGTCAGCCGATCCCTCGACGCGAATCGCGCCAACGGCTCCCTTCCCGAGCCGCCCGAGCCGGTCTTCGACGAGCCGATCGAGACCCGGACCGAGCCGCGGGAGGTGCCGGCGCCCGAGCAGCGGACCGCGTCCGCCACGCCGCCGGAGCGTGAGCCCGAGGTGAAGGTCGACCCCGCCGTCGTCGCCGAGCCCGAGGCCAGGCCGGAGCCTGAGGTCGAGCCGGAGCCCGAGGCCGAGCCGCAGCCCGAGGTCGAGGTCGAGGTCAAGGCCGAGACCGCCTCGCCCCCCGAGCCCCCGCGCGCCCCGGAGCGGCCGCCGGCGAACCCGGCCCCCGAGCCCGTCACCCGCGAGCCCGAGGTCGCCGAGGAAGAGATTCGGATCACCGCGAGCGAGGCGCTCGCGCCCAGCCGCCACCCGGCAGCCTCAGCGGCGGGCGGCGCCCGGACGAAGCGGGCCAAGGTGATCTCGTTCGCGAACCAGAAGGGCGGCGTCGCGAAGACGACGACGACCCTCAACCTCGCCGTCGCCTTCGCCGAGTCGGGCCACAAGGTCCTCTGCATCGATCTCGACCCACAGGGCAACCTGACGATGAGCCAGGGCATCGACCCCGACAAGGTCGACAAGTCGATGTTCGACGTCCTCGTGCACCACATCCCGCTCACCGAGGCGATCCAGGAGCGCGAGATCGACATCGCCGTCGCCTCGATCGACCTCGCCGGCGCCGAGATCGCGATGTCGACCCAGATCGGCCGCGAGCGCTCGCTCGAGAAGGCGATCAAGGGCGTCGAGGACGATTACGACTTCGTCTGCATCGACACCCCGCCGAGCCTCGGGCTGCTGACCGTGAACGCGCTCACCGCCTCGGACAAGGTGATCGTCCCGGTCCAGTGCGAGTACCTCTCGATGCGCGGGTTGCTGCAGCTTCAGAACACGGTCGAGATGATCAAGGACAACCTCAACCCGAACCTGGAGATCGAGGGGATCCTGCCCACGATGCTCGACTCGCGCACCGTGCACGCGAAGGAGGCGGTGGAGATCCTCGAGGAGAACTTCGGCGACCTCGTCTTCAAGTCGCGGATCCGCAAGGCGATCAAGTTCGCCGAGGCTCCGGTCCGTGGAGCTTCCGTGCTCAAGTACGATCCCAAGGGCAACGCCGCCGACTATTACCGGGCGCTCGCCCAGGAGGTTCTGACGAATGGCGCGTCGTAAGCGGGCCAGCATGCGCGAAGGCCCGCTCGCCGATCTCTTCCGCTCGACCGTCGAGCCCGAGGATCCGCCCGAGGCACCGCCGGGACCCGGCAGCTCGCCGCCACCTTCCGATCAGGGGGAGGCGGAGACGCGGATCTACCAGGAGGACTCCACCGAGCGCGAGCCCGCCTCGGAGCAGGCTTTCGAACCCGAGGCCCAATCGGACGAACCCCCGGCCTTCGCCGATCCCGATCCGCCCAGGCGCGAAGCCGAAGACATGTCGGGCGTTGGTGTTGCCCCGAGCTCACGCGAGCGCCTCACCAGGATCTTCTCCGAGGACACCCACGACGTCGAGGGCCCCGCCTACGGGCGCGACGAGCCGAGCTACGGCTCCGGCCCGATCGGTGATCCGACCCCGCACGCACCCGTGATCCGCGTCGTCGGAGTCGGCGGTGCCGGCGTCAACGCGATCAACAGGATGGTCGAGGCGCAGATCCCCGGGGTCGAGTTCATGGCGATCAACACCGACCTGCAGTCGCTGCAGCAGTCGGCGGCGGACGTCACCGTCCACCTCGGCAGCGGCGTCTCCCGCGGCCTCGGCGCCGGCTCCAACCCGGAGCTCGGCTACCGCGCCGCGTTCGAGGAGCAGGACAAGATCAAGCGTCTGCTCAAGGGCTCCGACATGGTCTTCGTCACCGCCGGCGCAGGCGGCGGCACGGGGACCGGCGCGACCCCCGTGGTCGCCCGGCTCGCGCGCGACGTCGGCGCGCTCACGGTCGGGATCGTCACCAAGCCTTTCGGCTTCGAGGGCTCGCGGCGCTCGAAGCAGGCCGAGGACGGGATCGAAGCGCTCTCGGCCGAGGTCGACACGCTGATCGTCGTCCCGAACGAGCGGCTGCTCAGCGTGCTTGCGAAGACGACGACGATGGTCGAGGCCTTCCAGGTCGCCGACGACGTGCTGCGCCAGGGCGTCCAGGGGATCTCCGAGCTGATCACGCTCCCGGGGATGATCAACCTCGACTTCGCCGACGTGCGTACGACGATGCGCGACGCCGGCCAGGCTTTGCTCGGGATCGGCATGGGGACCGGCGACAACCGCGCCGTTTCCGCCGCCGAGCGCGCGGTCTCCTCGCCGCTCCTCGAGACCTCGGTCGACGGCGCGCGCTCGATCCTGCTCTCGATCACCGGCGGCGACGAGCTCACTCTGCTCGAGGTCTCCGAGGCGGCGAAGGTCGTCCAGGAGGCGGCGCACCCGGAGGCGAACATCATCTTCGGCGCCAATATCGACGAATCGCTGGGCGACCAGGTTTGGGTGACCGTGATCGCGACTCGTTTCGACGGGCGCGGACGCCGCCAGGACGGCTCCGCGTTGAGCGAGCGGCGCACGCCGGGAACGACCGCGACTGCCGCTCGCCGGCCGGCCGACCGCCGCGCCGGCACGGCGAAGAGCTTCGAGTCGCGACCGCGCGACCTCGAGTTCGAGGTCCCGGAGTTCGTCCCCGGGAACTAGCACCCACCCTGCGAGCATGAGCTCGCGTGGGGTCGTTGCCGCCGGACACCTGCTGACCGCGGAGGCCGGCGCGTGGGCGCTGCGCGAGGGCGGCAACGCGGTCGACGCGGCGATCGCCGCGATGACCACCTCGTTCATCACCGAGAGCCCGCTCACCGGGATGGGCGCCGGCGGCTACATGCTCGTCCATACGGAAGCGGAGACCACGATCCTCGACTTCTTCGTCGCCGCTCCCGGCGCCGACGGGATCGAGCGCGGCGCCGAGCTCCAGCCGATCCCCGTCCACTTCACGCCGACGTCCTCGCAGGTGTTCAACGTCGGCGCCGCCTCCTGCGGCGTTCCCGGCACGCCGGCCGGGATCGTCGAGGCGTTGCGCCGATTCGGGTCGATGCCGCTCGCCGAGCTCGTCAGCCCGGCCGTCTCGCTCGCCCGCGATGGGGTGGAGCTGAACCGCGAGCAGGCCTACTTCGTCGAGATCCTCGCGCCGATCCTGACTCACTACGAGGAGGCGGGGGCGATCTACGCGCCGCGCGGGGAGCCGCTTCGCGAGGGCGAGGTGATGCGCTTTCCGGCGCTCGCCGACGCGCTCGAGCGCCTCGCCTCCGATGGCGCCGAGCCGTTCTACCGGGGCGAGATCGCGGCGGCGATATCCGACTGGGTGGTCGAGCGCGGCGGCACCCTCGGTCGCGCCGACCTCGCCGCGTATGAGCCAATCGCGCGCGAGCCGGTGAGCGCGAGCTTCGCCGGCCGCCGGATCCTCACCAACCCGCCGCCGTCCTCGGGCGGGGTCCTGATCGCGTACGCGCTCGAACTGCTCGAGCGGGGCGGCGACTCCGGCGTGGAGGCCGTCGTTCGCGCGATGGAGGCCGCGCAGGACGCCCGCACGGAGGAGTTCGTCGATGGGCTCGAGGACGATGCTTTCGCCGCCTCGTTCCTCGCCGACAAGCTCGGCTCGACGACCCACATCTCGGCGCTCGACGCCGAGGGACGGTGCGCCAGCGTGACCTGCTCGAACGGGACGGGGTCGGGTCTCGTCGTCCCCGGGACGGGTGTCCACGTCAACAACATGATGGGAGAGCAGGACCTGAATCCGTTCGGCTTCCATCGGCACCGGGCCGGGCGGCGGATGCCTTCGATGATGTCGCCGACGGTCGTCCTCCGAGACGGCGAGGTCGAGGCCGGACTCGGCAGCGGCGGCTCGAACCGGATCCGCTCCGCGATCCTGCAGACGATCGTCGGGCTGCTCGCCGGCGGGCACGAGCTCTCCGCCGCGGTGATCGCTCCCCGCGTGCACTACGAGGCCGGCGCGGTCGACGCCGAGCCCGGCGTCGACGAGGTGGCGCTCGAGCGGCTCGAGCACGATGGCTACGAGGTCGTTCGCTGGCCGGACCGAAACGTCTTCTTCGGCGGCGTCCACGCCGTTTCACGCGATCCCGCGACCGGCGAGCTCGGCGGAGCCGGCGATCCCCGCCGCGGCGGAGCGGTCGCGGTGGCCTAGAAGCTCGCTATCCGACGACCAGCTTGCCGTTCATCTTCGCCCGCTCGGCGATCTCCTGGGAGCGCTCGAGCGCGGCGAGCAGCGCCTCGAGCGCGGCCGCGAGGACATCCATGCGGCGACGCTCGGAGCGCAACTCCAGCAGGTGCTGCTTCGTATCCGGGGGCAGCTCGACGCGGGCCGCGAGCCCGTAGGAGTCGAGCGCGTCGAGGTCGGCGCGCTCGAGCGCGTCGGAGTCGACTCGCTCGAGCAGGGTGGCGAAGGCGTCTCGGGCGCGCGTCGGCGCGTCGCTCGGCTCCTGCGCCTCGGCCGCGGTTCCTGTCAGCGGCTCGACCTCTCCGGCGGGGAAGTCGGTGGTCTCGTGGCGGTCGAGAACCCGGAACGGGCGCTCGCCGGTGACGACGATGTTGAGCCTGCCGTCCTCGAAGCGCTCGGTGACCTCGGTCACGCGGGCCTCGCAACCGACTCGGCGGGCGCCGGTGTCGCCGTCGCGAAAGACGACTCCAAACGGCTCCTCCTGCTCGAGGCAGTGGTCGATCATCCGCTTGTAGCGCTCCTCGAAGATGTGAAGCGGGACCAGCTCGCCCGGCAGCAGGACCAGCGGAAGCTCGAAGATCGGCAGCTCGACACTCTCGTTCACCGCATCCGGATTCTAGGATCCCCTCCGATGGTGGAGCCAAGCCCGGCACTCACGCGCGTGATCGACGCCTTCGGCGGCGAGGCCCGCTACTCCCCGGAGCAGCTCGCCGAGCGCACCGGACTGGAGCGAGACTTCCTCGACCGCCTCTGGCGGGCGCTCGGGATGGCGCTCGCCGATGGCGATCGCGCCGTCTACACCGACGACGACCTCGCCGCGGCCGAGCGCGTCGCCGGGCTCCGCGAAGCCGGCATCCCCGATGCCGGGATCCTCGAGATCGCCCGCCTGCTCGGGATGACGATGTCCCAGCTCGCGGCGGCGAACCGGGAGATGATCAGCGAGGCGGTGAGCTCGGCCGGGGTGCCCGAGGACGAGCGCGACGAGCGGCTCGCGGCGGCGATCAGGGCCTTCATGCCGACGGTCGGTGATTCGCTCGGCTACGTGCTCACCCTTCACCTGCGTCAGCAGATCACCCACGACGCCGTCGCCGGGGGCGATGGCGAGGCGACGCAGGAGGTCGCCGTCTGCTTCGCCGACATGGTCGGCTTCACCCAGCTCGGCGAGAAGCTCGCCCCGGACGAGCTCGGGCGCGTCACCGGGAAGCTGAGCGAGCTCGCTTCCAGCGTGGTCGCACCGCCGCTACGCCTGGTGAAGATGATCGGAGACGCGGCGATGATCGTCGGCCCCGACACCGCCGGGGTCCTCGACGCGGCGCTCGAGCTGGTGGAGCGGGCCGCCGAGGAGGGCGGCGACTTCCCGATCCTGCGCGCCGGCGTCGCCGCCGGCGAGGCGCTCGCTCAGGGGGGCGATTGGTACGGGGCGCCGGTGAACCTGGCGAGCCGGATCACCGACCGCGCCCGGCCGGGGACCGTGCTTGCGAGCGCCGAGGTCCAGAAGGAGCTCGAAGGGGACTACCGGTGGTCGTTTGCGGGCGGGAAGCGGCTCAAGGGGATCGACGGCGAGGTGAAGCTCTACCGTGCCCGCCGCCCGGATCGCGCGTAACGCCCGCGCACCTCGGCCGACGGAAGTCAGCACATGGTCCTGCTGATGCTGTTCGCGTTCGTGGCGGGCGCCGCGACGGCACTTTCGCCCTGCGTGCTCCCGGTGCTACCGGTCGTACTCGGCGCCGGCGCGACCGGCGGCCGGCGGCGGCCGCTCGGCGTCGTCACCGGATTGGTGCTCGCGTTCACGTTCGCGACGGTCGCCCTCGTCTACGTGATCGATGCGCTCGGCCTCCCCGACGGCTTCCTGCGCACGCTGGCGATCGTCACCCTGCTCGCCTTCGGCATCTTCCTGCTGTTCCCGAGCCTCGGCGACCGGATCGAGGCGCTCGCGAGCCGGATCACCCCCGGTCCCGCGCGGGTCGGCGGCGACGGCTTCGGCTCCGGGCTCCTGCTCGGGGCCAGCCTCGGCATCGTCTACACGCCCTGCGCCGGGCCGATCCTCGCCGGCGTGATCACGGTCTCGGCCGCCCAGGACTTCACCGCCGGCAAGCTCGCGGTCGCGCTTGCCTACGCGGTCGGCTCCGGCGCCGTCCTCTACGCGCTGATGCTCGGGGGCCGCAGGATCGCCGCCCGACTGCGCCCCTGGCAGGGCTGGGTCCAGGCCGGGATCGGCGCGACGATGATCGTCGTCGCCGTTGCGATGACCGCGGACCTCGACATCAGGTTCCAGAACGCGATCGCCGACGACTTGCCGGCGGTCCTCGTCAACCCGAGTGGCGAGCTCGAGGAATCGGACGCGATCACCGACGAGCTCGCGGCGGTTCGTGGGGGACACGGCGCCGTGGAGGGCGGGGCCGAGGAGGTCGAGGCGGGCGTCGCGCTGCCCGAGTACGGCGCCGCCCCTGACTTCGCCGAGCCGGGGGAGTGGTTCAACACCGACGGCGAGTCGCTTTCGATCCCGGCGCTCACGCGTGAGCAGGGAGGCGTCGTCCTGATCGACTTCTGGACCTACACCTGCATCAACTGCATCCGCACGCTGCCCTATCTCAAGGCATGGGACGACGAGTACCGCGACGACGGTCTCACGATCGTGGGCGTCCACGCGCCCGAGTTCGCCTTCGAGCGCGACCCGGGCAACGTCGCCGAGGCGATCGAGCGAAACGAGATCGCCTACCCGGTCGTTCAGGACAACGACTTCGGGACGTGGAACGCGTTCGCGAACCAGTACTGGCCTGCGAAGTACCTGATCGACGCCGCGGGCGAGGTCCGCTACGTTCACTTCGGGGAGGGCGACTACGAGCAGACGGAGGCGGCGATCCGGTCGCTGCTCGCCGAGGCCGGGGAGAAGCCCGCCGGGGGTGGAATCGCCGGTCAGGACGCGGAGACGGTCGACCCCGGCCTGGCGACGCCGGAGACCTACCTCGGCTGGGAGCGCGCGCAGGGCTGGGTCGAGGCGCCGGTGCCCGGCGAGCGCGACTATGCGGCCCCCGCTGCCGAGGAGCTCGCCCCGAACGAGTTCGCATACGGGGGCACCTGGCGGATCGATGGCGAGTCCGCCACGTCGGTGGCCGGGTCGACGATCGCCCTCCGCTTCAAGGCGAGCAAGGTCTTCCTCGTCCTCGGGGCCGAGAACGACCCCGCCGGCGTCACCGTCGAGCTCGACGGCGAACCGCTCCGACCGGACGACGCGGGTGAGGACGTGAGGCGCGCGGCCGCGACGATCGGCCCGCAGCGGCTCTACCGCCTCGTCGACCTACCGCGGGCCGGCGATCACACGTTGACGTTGCGCTTCGAGCCCGGGATCTCGGGCTACGCGTTCACGTTCGGCTAGCTCTCAGCGCCCGAGCGTGCGCAGGAACTGCGGCGTGCGCTCGGCGAGCACGGCCAGCAGGTCCCGGATCTCGGCGAGGCCGGCACGCAGCTCGGCGTCGCCGACCTCGATCGGCAGCATCGTGTCCTGAAGCTCGGCGATCTGGTGATCGCCGATCGATGCGGACGCCGCGGCGCGCTCGATGATCTCCTTGACGCTCAGTCGCTTCACGGCCGGCTCCGCCGCGTCGAGTGATGGCGCCGAGAGGCCGACTCGTTCGGCGAACTGGGTGAGCGTCCGCTTCGCCCGGCCGAAGGCCTTCTGCGCCGGTCGGTAGAGCTCCTCCTCGAGGCGGTCCGCGGTGGTCACGTCGAGCTGCTCGTATGCCTCTGCGAGGCAGGCGGCCGCCAGCGCGATGCGTTCGATCGCAGCACCGAGATTGCCGAGGATCTGATTGCGACCCTCGAGCGTGGTGAACGCCATCAGAAGGGGCGGCGGGCGCTGAGGACGAGGTTGTAGAAGAGCCCCGCGGGCAGGTGCGGCTCGAGCACCGTCGCGTCGAGCTTCTGCAGCGCGATGTAGCTGTTGAAGGCAAAGCGTCGCCAGGCGCTTGGGACCTCGTCCGGCTCGGCGCCGGATTCGAGCGAGCGGAGCAGCCAGCCATAGACGTTCGCGACCAGCTCTTCGCCGCCGACGCGGACCTGGTCGTAGCCCGCGTCCCCGAGCCGGCGGCGCAGCTCGCCGGGGTCGAAGGCATGAACATCGACCTCCGACTCGAGCTTGTGACTCTCCGCGTCCTCGCCGTCGCCGTGGCCGCGCGCGGCGGAGGCGCCGAGCGCGCGCCGCCAAAGCGGCCCGGCCAGTGCCCCGGCTCGCTTCGGCACCACCGCGAGCCGGTCGCCGTTACGCGAGGGCTCGCCGCAGAAGGCAATCCGGCCGCCGGGGCGGAGGACGCGAAGAAACTCGGACAAGGCGCGCTCGAGATCGGGGATGTGGTGGAGCACGGCGTGGCCGAAGACGAGGTCGAAGCTCTCGTCGGCGAACGGCAGCAACTCGGCCTCGGTGCGGATCGTCCCCACCTCGACTCCGAGCCGCTGCGCGGTGCTCGAGAGGGTGGCGAGCATCCCGGGCGAGATGTCGGAGGCGATCGGGCGCTCGATCAGGCCGAGCTGCGCGAGGTTGAGCGTGAAGTAGCCGGTCCCGGCACCGATCTCGAGCGTGTCGCCGAACGGCGCCTCGGGTCTCGAGCCGAGCGCCTTGATCAGCTTCGCCGCGACCTGGTCCTGGCCGATGCCGCCGAAGTCGATCCCCCACTTGGCGTCGTAGGAGGCTGCGGCGACGTCGTGGTAGCGCGTGTTGACGTCCTTGATCCGCTCTGGCGTCGCTGTCGGGGCGGCTGGCACGGCGGCAGATAGTACGGTCCGGCGCCTTGAGCGCGGAGCAGACCCAAGGAGATGGTCTTCCAGCGGAGCGCGACCCAATGGATTCCGAGCCACATCTGCAGGAAAACCAGCCCACGGGCGTGCCGCCGCTGGCGCTCACAGGCGAGCGCACGCTGCCCGACGTCCCGGATGAGAACTACTGGTACCGGCGCCATCTGGCCGTCTACGAATGGCTTGCGGCGCGAGTTGCCGGCGCCCGCGTGGTCGACCTCGCGTGCGGCGAGGGCTACGGCTCCGACGTGCTCGCCGGGGCGGCCGCGGAGGTGATCGGGGTCGACGCGAACCCCGAGGCCCACGAGCACGCCCGGCTCCGCTACCGGCGCCCGAACCTGCGCTTCGAACGCACCCTGGTCGAGACCTGGGCCGAGCCGGCGGACGCGATCGTCTTCCTGCAGACGATCGAGCACATCGCGGACCCGGCGGCGCTCCTGCGCGGGTTCGCGCGCCTCGCGCCCGTCGCCTACGTCTCCACCCCGAACCGGCTCACCCTCGCCCCCGAGGGCGCCGAGAAGTCGGACAACCCGTGGCACCTGCGCGAGTACACGGCGGCCGAGTACCGGGAGCTGCTCGAGGCCGAGTTCGAGGCGGTCGAGCTCTACGGCCTCTTCCACGCGCGCAAGCTCCGCATCCACGCGCTCGCATTGCGGGCCGGCTGGGACCGCGTCCACCCGGCGCTCCGGATCACGAAGCCGTTCTACGACCGGTTCACCCCGGCGATCTCCGCCTCCGACTTCGCCCTCCGCCCCGAGTCGGAGTGCGACCTCGATCAGGCGCTCGACTTCCTCGCCGTCTGCCGGTCGTGATTCCGGATCCTCCGCGACCCGACCGCGGCGGACGCGAAGCGGAGCACGCGGTCGGCTCGTTGTGCCTCGTCCTGCATTCGCACATGCCCTACGTCGAGGGCTTCGGCACGTACCCGTTCGGTGAGGAGTGGCTCTTCGACGCGGTGATTCGCTCGCACCTACCGGTCTTGGAGGTGGCCGAGGGAGTGACGCTCACGGTGACGCCGGTGCTCGCCGACCAGCTCGAGGCGGAGGGGATCGCCAGGAGGCTGACGGACTTCGTGCGCGAGTTCCGGGTTGGGAGCTGCGAGCTCGACGCCCGCGAGCTCGAGCGCGAGGGAGAGCGCGCCGCGGCGATCTCCGAGGCGGAGCGCTACCGGAGGGGCCTCGAGCGACTCGACGGGGTGGGGGAGGACCTGCTCGCCGTCTACCGCGAGCCGGCGGAGGCCGGCAGGGTCGAGCTCGTTCCCTCCGCCGCTACGCACGCGGTGCTGCCACTCGTCGCGAGCGACCGGTTCCGCAACCTCCAGGTCCGCACCGGGATCGCCTCGCACGAGCGCCGCTTCGGCAGCTGGTCCGGATTCTGGCTCCCGGAGTGCGCGTATGAGCCCGGACTGGAAGCCATCCTCGGCGACGCGGGCGCGGCTTGGTTCGTCGTCGACCAGAGCGCCCATGAGCGGCCCGGGGCCGCGTTGATTCCGATCTCCACCGCGGCCGGCCCGCGCGCCCTGCCGATCGATTGGGAGGCCGTCTCCTGGCTCTGGTCGCTCGATGGCTATCCCTCCGAGCAGGTCTATCGCGACTTCCACCGCGAGTCCTGGCGCGGCGCACGGCCCTGGTCGATCAGCGGCACGGCGTACGAAGCCGACCGTGCCGAGTCCGTCGCCCGCGAGCAGGCCGCCGAGTTCGTCGCCGCCGTCGCCGGGCGGCTCTCCGCGCACCGCGAGCGCGCGGGATCCGCCGGGTTGCTCACCTTCGCGATCGACACCGAGCTCCTCGGCCACTGGTGGTGGGAGGGACCGACGTGGCTGGCCGAGGTCCAGCGGCTCGCGCCCGAGCACGGAGTCGAGCTGCTGACCTGCTCCGAGGCGCTCGAGCGCCACCCGGCGACGGAGCGCGAGCTGCGCCGCTCGACCTGGGGGGAGGGCAAGGACCTGCGTACCTGGGACTCGCCGGCTGTCGCCGACATGGCCTGGGCCGCGCGACGGCTCGAGCTTCGCCTCCTCCGCGCCCTGCGTGCCGGCGAGCTGGGCGAGGCCGCCGCCGCACGCGCCACGCGCGAGCTGCTCGCCCTCCAGGCGAGCGACTGGGCCTTCCTCGACAGCCGAAAGCAGGCGGGCGATTACCCCTGGCAACGCTCCACCGGCCACGCTTACGCCCTGCTCGAGGCCATACACTCAGCCGTCGCGCCGGAGCCGCGCCTGCGGAATCTGGCACCGGATCTCGACCTGACCCCACTCTCGCAGTCGCCTTGACCCGCATTCTGATCCTCTCCTGGGAGTACCCGCCGCTGATCGAAGGCGGGCTCGCGCGGCACGTGCGAAAGCTCTCGGAGAATCTCGCGGCGTCGGACGATGTCGAGGTGCACGTGCTCACCCGCGGGAGCGAGGAGTCTCCCGCCGAGGAGACGGCCGGCGGCGTTCACATCCACCGCGTGCGCGAGCCGAAGCGCCCGGCGGACCTGGGCGAGTTCGTCGCCTGGGTCGAACGGATGAACTCCGACATGCTCGCCGCCGGGGTCGAGCTCGGCGACAGCTGGGACTTCGACATCGTCCACGGCCACGACTGGCTCGTCGCAACGGCGTGCGACCACCTCGCGCGCCGCTTCGGCGCGCCCCTGGTGACGACGATCCACGCGACCGAGTACGGCCGCCACCAGGGCTGGGTCGACAAGCATCCGCAGTCGCACATCCACGGCGTCGAGCGGTGGATCACGAACCGCTCCGACCGCGTCATCGCCTGCTCGTACTACATGCGCGAACAGATCGCCGACATCTTCGGCGTCGAGGAGCGCCGGGTCGCCGTGATCCCGAACGGCATCGACCCGGGCGACCTCCAGCCTCAGGACGAGGCGGGGCTCGCCAGCCTGCGGGCACAGTTCGCCGCCCCGGAGGAGAAGCTCGTGCTGCTGATCGGGCGGCTCGTCTATGAGAAGGGCTTCCAGCTCGCGCTCGAGGCCATGCCCGGGCTGATCGAGGCTGTCCCGGGGACGCGCTTCTTGGTCGCCGGGTCGGGCACGCACGAGGACGAGCTCCGCAAGCAGGCGGCGGACCTCGGGCTCGACGACCACGGCAACTTCCTCGGGTGGATCGGAGACGACGTCCTCCACTCGCTCTACCGGATCGCCGACGTCTGCGTGGTCCCCTCGATCTACGAGCCGTTCGGGCTCGTCGCGCTCGAGGCGATGGCCTCGGGTTGCCCGTGCATCGTCGCCGACACCGGCGGCCTGCGCGAGATCGTCCCCCACGGCGAGGTCGGGCTGCGCTTCCGCGCCCGCGACTCGCGTTCGCTCGGCGAGATGGTCGAGCGCGTGCTCACCGACGACGCAGCTGCGCGAGCCGCCTCGTCGCCGAGGCTCCGAGCACGTCCTGCGCTTCGACTGGGCCGACGTCGCCGAGAGCACGGCCATCCTCTACGCGGAGCTCACCCCCGAGGGGTCGTCCCGAATCGGTCGGCGGCTCGACCGGGTCGGGCCAGCTGCAGCTCCTTCGGCGCCTCGCGCATCCGGATCAGCCGCGCCGGCGCCCCGGCGACGACCGCATTCGCCGGGACGTCCCGGGTGACGACCGTGTTCGTGCCGAGGATCGAGTTGTCGCCCACGCGCACCCCGCGCAGTACGCAGGCGCCGTAGCCGACCCAGACGTTGGCGCCGACCTCGACGTCGCGCTTGTAGATGCCCTGGGCTCGGATCGGGCGCTCGACCTCGGTCACCCCGTGGTCGAAGTCGATGAACATCGCCCGGTCGGCGACGACGCACTGCTCGCCGATGCGGATGTGCTGATAGGCGCTGATCGTCACCTCCTGCCCGAGCACGGTCTTCGTCCCGATCTCGACCTCGCCCTCGTGGCAGCGGATCTTCGTCCCGTCGCCGACCCAGGCGAAGCGCCCGAAGCGGATCGTCGCCCGCTCGCCGATCTCGAGCTCGAGGTTCTTGCCGAAGAAGACCATCCCGTCGGTCTCCCACCGCCAGCCGGCGCGGGTCAGGTAGCGGCGCCACAGGTACCGCCACAAGAGCCGCGCATAGCTGAGGTTGAGCATGCCGCGACGGGCACAGAATCGGAGCGTGCCGAGCATCGTCGCGCGCGGACTCTAATCTGCCGCGGGCGATGACCGAGGGCACGAACGCGACCACCGAATCGCTCGCCGAGCGCGTTGTCGCCGGCGAGAAGCGCGCGCTCGCACGGGCGATCAGCCTGGTCGAGAACCGCGATCTCGCGGGCGACCGCCTCGTAGCCGAGCTCTACCCGCGTACCGGCGACGCCAGGATCGTCGGTCTCACCGGCCCGCCCGGGGTCGGCAAGAGCACCCTGATCGGCGCCATGTCCGGCGTCCTGCGAGCGGCCGATCGTGAGGTCGGCGTGCTCTCGATCGATCCGTCGAGCCCGTTCACCCAGGGGGCCGTGCTCGGCGACCGGATCCGCCTCTCCGAGCACTTCCTCGACCCCGGCGTCTTCATTCGCTCGATGGCGACCCGCGGCTCCTTGGGCGGGCTTGCCGAGGCCGCGCTGCAGGCGGCGCTGCTGATGGACGCGTCGGGCAAGGACGACGTGATCCTCGAGACCGTCGGCGTCGGCCAGGGCGGAGATCGACATCGTCGACCACGCCGACACCGTCGTGCTCGCGCTGATGCCGGGTTCAGGCGACTCGATCCAGGCGCTGAAGGCGGGGGTGATGGAGATCCCCGACGTGATCGTCGTCAACAAGGCGGATCACCCGCTCGCCGACACGATGATCCGTGAGGTGAAGGCGGTCCTCGCGCTCGGGCCCAGCCGCTCGTGGCGCGTGCCGGTCGTGCGCACAGAGGCGGTCAAGGGCGAGGGGATCACCGAGCTGGTCGAGACGATCGACGCGCACCGCGAGCACATCATCGAGGAGGGAACGCTGAACGACCGCCGCGCGCGCAACCTGCGCGCCGAGGTGCTCGGGATCGCCGCCGCGCGGATGCGCCGCGAGTTCGAGCAGCGCGCCACGAGCGACCCGGAATGGGCCGGGCTGCTCGAGCGGGTCGTCCGCCGGGAGATCGACCCTGCCACGGCTGCCCGGGAGTTGCTAGAACAGGCCGATGGCTGACGCCGCCGAGCCCGAGACCATCGCCCCCGCGAGCGCCGAGGAGATCCGCGCATGGGTCGGCCACCGGCTCGACGAGATCGGCGGCGCGAACGTCGGCAAGGTCGACGGGGTATTCGTCGACGAGACGACCGGCGAGCCCGAGTGGCTGCTGGCGAGGATGGGCCGCTTCGGTCATCACACCCTGGTTCCCGCCCGCGACGCGGTCGAGGGCGTGAAGCGGGTGTGGGTCCCCTACACCCGCGACCAGATCCGCCGCGCGCCGAAGGCGAATACCTCCGCGCCACTCAACGCAGCCGCCGAACGCGAGCTACTCGCCCACTACGGGATCCTGGCCGACGCCGGGCGCGGCGCGGCAATCACCGAACGCGACGACGCCGAAGTCACCGCGAAGCCCGGCTGACGCTCAGGCGGCGCGGCGTTGGCGGGCGTCGTCGATCCGCGTCCAGGCATCCGAGAACGACAGAGCCTCCGCGAACCGCCTCGCCTTCGGCGAGAGCTCGTGCGGCTTGCCATCCAACCGGCTGACGCAAATCGGGACCACGACCGCCTGCTGATCGAGCTCGTCGCGGATTGCCGCTAGCTCGTCGAAGCTGGCACTGTCCATGGGCGCGAGTGTATGCCCGTCCGCCGGACGTAACTTCGTGCGGCGAGTGACGAACTCGCAAAGTGGGCATTCAGCACGGTCGACCGGGGGGCGCGGCGGGACGCTGACGGCTTATACGGGTCGGTGCCCCGATTCCGCGTCACAGCCGATCAGATCGTCGCGCGGATCGCGGCCCGCCAGCACGGACTCCTCACCACCATTCAGCTCTACGACGCGGGGCCCTCCCACGATGCAATCCGTCACCGCGTCCGCACGGGGCGTCTCCATCGCATCCATCGCGGCGTCTACGCCGTCGGGCACCACGGATTGAGTCTCAAGGCCGAGTGGATGGCGGCAACGCTGGCGCTCGGCTCGGGCGCGGTGCTCAGCCACCGCAGCGCGGCGGAGCTATGGCGTTTGTTGATCCGCTCACCTCGCCCGCTCGGACGATCACGGATTCGAGGCGGACGGAATGGGTCGGCGTCGTTCGCAACGCCCTGCGGACAGCCGAGGTGGCCGGCTATCCGCTGGGTGACCACGAGTCGGACCGTGGACGGGTACCGCTACCACCGCGGGCGCCGGGCGTTTCGCGACGATCGCGACCGCGACATCGAACTCGGCCTGATCGGATTCACGGTGCGGCGGATCGCCGATTCTCGTGTCGATGAGGATCCGGAGGGGATGTGCGACGCGATCGCTTCCTCTCTCCGCCCGAGCTCTTGACGTGAAGCGCGGCGCTGGGCGCCGATTTCCCGTCAGCCGCCGTCAGCAGCCGAGTTCGCGGGCGATGATCATCTGCATCGCCTCGTCCGTCCCCTCGCCGATCGTGAGGATCTTCGCGTCGCGGTACATGCGGCAGACCGGGTACTCCTCGATGTAGCCGTAGCCGCCGTGAATCTGCACCGCCTCCTCGGTCGCCCGCACGGCCAGCCGCCCGGAGAGCAGCTTCGCCTGCGCGGCCGTGAGCGTGAACGAGTCACCACGATCCTTCTCGATCGCGGCGCGATGGGTGAGCACCCGGGTCGCCTCGATGTCGGCGGTGATGTCGGCGAGCTTCGCCTGGATCGTCTGGAACTTCGAGATCGGCTGCCCGAAGGCGCGCCGCTCCTTCGCGTAGGCGAGCGCCTGATCGAGCGCCCCCTGGGCGAGGCCCACACCCATCGCCGCGACCGCGATCCGGCCGCCGTCGAGCACGCGCAGGAACTGCTTGAACCCCTCGCCGCGCGGTCCGAGGAGGTTCTCCTCGGGCACCCGGCAATCGGCGAAGGAGAGGGGGCGAGTGTCGGAGGCGTTCCAGCCCATCTTCCGGTACTGCTCGCCGGGCTCGTAGCCGGGCGTGTCGTTGGGGACGATGATGTTCGAGATCTCCCGGCTCCCGTTCGCGCCGCCGGTGACGGCGGTGATCGTCACGCAGGCGGTGATCTCGGTGCCGGCGTTGGTGATGAACTGCTTCGCGCCGTCGATCACCCACTCGCCCTCGTCGAGGCGCGCGGTCGTCCGGGTTGCGCCCGCGTCGGTGCCGGCCTCCGGCTCGGTGAGCCCGAACGCGGCGAGCCGCTCGCCGGAACAGAGCGCCGGCATCCAGTCGCGCTTCTGCTCCTCGTTGCCGAAGAGGTGGATCGGCGTCGTGCCGAGTGAGGTGTGCCCGGCCATCGTGATCGCGACCGAGGCGTCGGCGCGCGCCAGCTCCTCGACCGCCAGCGCATAGGAGAGCGTGTCCGCCCCGCCGCCGCCGTACTCCTCCGGGAACGGGATCCCCATCAGCCCGAGCCCGGCCATCTGGGCGACCAGCTCGTAGGGGAACGACTTCGTCCGGTCGAGCTCCTCCGCCGCAGGGGCGACCTCGTTGCGCGCGAAGTCCCGCACGGTGTCGCGCAGCAGGCGCTGCTCGTCGCTGAGCTCGAAGTCCATGGCGGGGCAAGTTTACCGAATGAACGTTCTAAGATCGAAGGAGCGTTCGGAATCCTGAGCCACCGTCGACGGCTGCGGGTACCGTGCGCGGGCCAAAGACGATGCGTGCGCCGCCGACCCGACCAGCCCTCAGGGCCCGATACGACCGCCGCCAGCAGGAGGTGATCGCGGTCGCGGCGCGGCTGTTCGCCGAGCGCGGCTACCAGGCCACCTCGATGAGCGACCTGACCGGGGCGACCGGCCTCGCCGCCGGCGGCCTCTACCACTACATCGGCAGCAAGGAGGAGCTCCTGGTTCGCGTCTGCGACCAGCTGATGGAGCCGCTGCTCGAGCGCGCGCGCGAGATCGCCGCCGCCGACGAGCCGCCGGCGGAGCGGTTGCAGGAGCTGATCGGCGTGTGGATCGCCCACATCGCGGAGCACCGACACCACATGCTCGTCTTCCAGCAGGAGCGGCAGGTGATCGAGCGGCAGGCGCAGTGGCGGCGGGTGCGCAAGCAGCGCAAGGAGTTCGAGCGGGTCCTCGACGGCGTCCTCGAAGCCGGGGAGGAGGAGGGCGCGTTCAGCTTCGGCGATCGCCGCCTCGTCCTGCTCGGATTCCTCGGCATGGTCAATGGCACGGCCGAGTGGATGCGCCCCGGTGGCCGGCTCTCGCCGGCGGAGATCGCCCGGGGCTACTACGAGATGCTGGCGCGCGCGTACGCCCCCCGGATCTAGGAAAGAGCTGCGGGCTCGCGCTCGGGCCGGCGCCACTCGGGCGGCGCCCCGGGGCCGAGGTCGGCGCGCGCCTCCCGCACGTCGAGGCGCTTGCCGCACTTGCCGCAGATGCGGCGATCGTCGATCTCGCCGCCGCACTCCTTGTGGACGACGACGACCACCGGTTCGCCCTCGCCGAGATGCCGGTCGCCCCAGTGCATGAGTGAGATCAGCACCGGCCACAGATCGAGGCCCTTCTCGGTGAGGAAGTACTCGCAGCGCGGTGGGCGCTGCTGATAGGCGCGCTTCTCGAGGATGCCCTCGTCGACGAGCCACTGGAGACGCGTTGCGAGCACGTTGCGGGCGACGCCGAGGTTGTCGCGGATCTGGTCGAAGCGCCGGCGGCCGTTGAAGACGTCGCGGATCACGAGCAGGGTCCAGCGCTCCCCGAGCACCTCGAGGGTGCGCGCGATCGAACACGCCTGGTCGTATTCCCGTCCTAGCACCGGTGTGATCTTTGCACACTAGGTTGCATCACGCAACCCATAATGGTAGCGTCAGTTTCGTCAAGCAACTGAAAGGCCGGCATGCGGCTCATCGACACCGATATCCAACCGCTCGAGATCACCATCACCACGGAGGACATCCTCGGCGACCTGCTCTACCCGGCGCCCGCGGGCGGGCGCCGGTGAGCGTCGCGTCGGCGGCGGAGTCAGCCGCCCTCCATGCGGAGCGCTCGCCGGAGACGACCCGCGAGCGCACGCTGACCTGGCAGGACCCGGTGGCGACGGCGAGCGCCGGCGCCGAGCTGGCGGGCCTCGACTACGTCCGCAAGATCTCCTCGGGCGAGCTGCCGCCGCCGCCGATCGCGGTTCTGATGCAGATGCACCCGGTCGAGCTCGAGCCCGGCCGCGCCGTCTTCGAGGGCGAGCCCGGTGAGGAGCACTACAACCCGATCGGGGTCGTCCACGGCGGCTACGCGGCCACGCTGCTCGACTCGGTCCTCGGCTGCGCCGTGCACACGACGCTCCCGGCCGGGGTGGGCTATACGACGCTGACGCTCGAGATGAAGCTCGTCCGGCCGATCACCCGCGAGACCGGCTGGGTGCGCGCGGAGGGCGAGGTGCTCCATCGTGGCCGCCGCCAGGCGACCGCGCAGGCCCGCCTCGCCGATCGCGAGAGCGGCAAGCTGCTGGCCCACGCGACGTCGACGTGCATGATCCTCGAGCCTTGACGGGTCGGTGATCCGGGGGCCGGCGCTCATCTACCATTCCGCCTCCCGCGGCGCCCGCAGCCGCCCGACCAGAAAGATTGAGGAAAGCCTCCGATGTCTCAGACCGTGATCCTCGGTACCGCCCGCACGCCGTTCGGAAAGATGGGTGGGGCGTTCGCCTCCAAGGACGCGACCGAACTCGGTGGCGCCGCGATCGAGGCGGCGCTCGAGCGCGCCGGCGTCGACCCGGGCCAGATCCAGCAGGTGATCTACGGCCAGGTGCTGCAGGCCGGCCAGGGGCAGATCCCCTCGCGCCAGGCGCAGATCAAGGCCGGGATCCCGAAGGAGGTGCCGTCGGAGACGATCAACAAAGTCTGCGCCTCGGGAATGCGGTCGATCGGCCTCGCCGACCAGGCGATCCGCGCCGGCGACCTCGAGGTCGGCATCGCCGGCGGGATGGAGTCGATGTCGAGCGCGCCCTACCTGCTCCCCGGAGCCCGCTTCGGCTTCCGTATGGGCGACAAGCCCGCGGTCGACGCGATGACCCACGACGGGCTCACCAATCCCTTCACCGACAAGCAGATGATCAACGAGGCGAGCGAGGTCTCGAACGAGCTCGAGATCACCCGCCCCGACATGGACCGCTGGGCCGCCCGCTCACACCAGCTCGCCGCCAAGGCGACGGACGAAGGCCGGCTCGCCGACGAGATCGTCTCGGTCACCGTCAAGAGCCGCAAGGCCGAGACGGTGGTCGAGGCCGACGAGGCGATCCGCCCCGACTCGACGGTCGAGTCGCTGGCGAAGCTGCCGGCGATCGGCGGCGACGACGCCACCCACACCGCGGGCAACGCCCCCGGCGTCAACGACGGCGCCGCGGCGGTTGTCGTCGCCTCGGAGGAGTGGGCGAGCGCCAACGGCGGCGAGGTCCTCGCCCGCGTGGTGGGCTACGGCCAGGTCGCGGACGACTTCCCGTACCTGGCGAAGACGCCGGCGAAGGCGGCCCAGGCGGCGCTCGACAAGATCGGCAAGGCCCCCGCCGACGTGGACCTCTGGGAGATCAACGAGGCCTTTGCCTCCGTCGCCCTCAACTCGCTCCGCATGCTCGGGGTCGAGGAGGACAACGTCAACGTGAACGGCGGCGCGATCGCGCTCGGCCACCCGATCGGCGCCTCCGGCGCCCGCATCGTCGGTGCCCTCGTCCACGAGCTCCGCCGCCGTGGCGGTGGCCTCGGTTGCGCCGCGATCTGCTCAGGCGGCGGGCAGGGCGACGCGATCCTGATCGAAGTCAACGGCGGGTAGTCGCGTGCCGCGCGCCGCGGCCTTTTTCGACCTCGACAGGACCCTGATGGCGGGGTCCTCCGGCCAGTCATGGGCGCGCGCCGCCCGCAGGGCGGGGCTGGTCAGCCGCCGCCAGCTGGCGCGCTGGGGCGTCGATCACGTGCGCTTCCGCCTCCGCGGCTCGACCGACGAGGCGACCGAGAAGGTGCTCGCCGAGGTCAAGGCCCTGCTCACCGGGGTCCCGGAGCGGGATCTCAAGAGGCTGGCGCCGGAGGTGCTCGCGGGGATCCTGCCGCGGATCTACCCCGAGATGCTCGACGAGGTCTACGCGCATCAGGACGAGGGCCGTCCGGCGTTCATCGTCAGCGCCGCGGGCGATGAGATCGTCAAGCTCGTCGCCCACGTGCTCGGGATGGAGGGCGGGGTGGGGACCGCGTACGGGCTCGACGCCGACGGCCGCTTCAGCGGCGAGCTCGCCGGCACGTTCATGTACGGCGAGGGCAAGCTCGAGGGGATGCGCCGGTTCGCCTCCGAGCACGACGTCGACCTCGCCGACTCCTGGGCCTACTCCGATTCCGCCTCCGATCTGCCGATGCTGCGAGCCGTCGGCAACGCGGTCGTCGTCAATCCGGACGCCGAGCTCGCGCGCCTCGCCCGCGAGGAGGGGTGGCGGGTGATGCGCTTCGAGGAGCTCGGCCGCCGGCTCGCCTTCGCCGGCCTGACGGTCCTCGCGGCGGCCGTCGGGATCGCCGGCAGTGCGCACCGCCGTCGCGGCGGCGGCCTGCGGGCGAGGCGTCCCGTCTAGGATCGCGCCGTGGCCGACGCCGACGTTGCCTTCGCCGGGATCGCCCACCAGGCGGAGATGGTGCGCGGCGGCGAGGTCTCCTCGGCGGAGCTCGTCTCCATGTACCTGGAGCGGATCGAGCGCCTCAACCCGACCCTGAACGCGTTCACGGAGGTGCTTGCCGAGAGCGCCATGGCCGAGGCCGAGGCCGCCGATTCGGCGAGCGGTGAGCGCGGGCCCCTGCACGGTGTCCCCGTCGCGATCAAGGACATCGCCGACGTCGAGGGCGTCGTCACGCAGCATGGGACCGCCGCCTTCGACACGCCGGCATCCGCGGACGCCGAGATGGTCCGGCGCCTGCGGGCGGCCGGCGCCGTGATCCTCGCGAAGACGACCCTGCCCGAGCTCGCGATCTGCGGCTTCACCGAGTCGGTCGCGACCGGCAAGACACGCAATCCCTGGAACCCGGAGCGTTCGACCGGCGGCTCGAGTGGGGGCAGCGGCGCCGCCGTCGCCGCGGGGATGGTCGGGGCGGCGCATGCCTCCGACGGGGGTGGCTCGATTCGGATCCCGGCGGCGTGGTGCGGGCTCTTCGGGCTCAAGCCGCAGCGCGGACGCGTCCCGCTCGAGCCGCCCGATCACTGGCACGGCCTCTCGGTCAACGGCTGCGTCAGCCGCACCGTCGCCGACACCGCGCTCTTCCTCGACGTCGTGACCGACGGGCCGAGCGATCGGGGCGGGCCGCCGCCGCCGTCCCGGCCGTTCTCAGAAGCGGCCCGGACGCCACCGCGGAAGCTCAGGATCGCGATCTCAGAGAAGCCGCTCGTCGTTCTCGCGCCGCCGCGGGTGTCGGACGAGGTCAAGCGCGGGCTCGCCGAAACCGAGGAGCTCCTGCGCTCGCTCGGCCACGACGTCCGCCGCCACGATCCCAAGTTCGGGGTCGCGGCGACCAACTTCAGCCCCCGCTTTCTCGCCGGGGTGAGCGCGGACGTGGCGCGCGCCGAGCACCCCGAGCGGCTCGAGTCGCGGACGAAGGGCTTCGATCGCCTCGGCCGGGCGTTTCCGAGGGCGGTCGTCGAGCGTGCCACCCGCGCCGCGGCCGCCGACGCCGCGAAGATCAACGCGAGCTGGGCCGACTTCGACGTCCTCGTCACGCCGACGGTCGGCGAGCAGCCGATCGAGGTCGGCCGCTGGGAGGGCCGGGGAGCGGCGCGAACGCTGGTCGGGATGAGCCGCGTCTACGTCTTCACGCCGATCTGGAATCACACCGGGCAGCCCGTGGCTGCGGTCCCGGCCGGGTTCGCCGCCGACGGCCTGCCGCGCTCGGTCAGCCTCGTCGGCAAGCCGGAGGACGAGCCCCTGCTGCTCTCGCTCGCCGCGCAGCTCGAGGCCGAGCGGCCCTGGGCCGCTCGGCGTCCACCGGTTTCCTGAGGCCGCCCGCCTAGACTTTCGGCGATGGCGATCGAACCGGACGCTCGGCGGCGCGCGCACCAGTGGCGCGAGGACGTCTACTCGAAGACCCCCGAGCGCGAGGCGCTCTTCGAGACGATCTCGGGCCACCCGATCGAGCCGCTCTACACGGACGAGGACCTTCCCGATTTCGACCCCGGCGATCGTCTCGGGCACCCGGGCGAGTTCCCGTTCACGCGCGGCGTCTACCCGTCGATGTACCGGGGCCGGTTGTGGACGATGCGCCAGTTCGCGGGGTTCGGAACGGTCGAGGAGACCAACGAGCGCTTCCGCTACCTGCTCGATCACGGCCAGACGGGCCTCTCGACCGCCTTCGACATGCCGACTTTGATGGGCCTCGATTCAGATCACGGGCGCTCGCTCGGCGAGGTCGGCGTCGAGGGGGTCGCGCTCGACACCGTCGACGACATGGAGACCCTGTTCGCCGGGATCCCGCTCGACCGGGTGACCGTGTCGATGACGATCAACGCGCCCGCGGCGATCATGCTCGCGTTCTACGTCGTCGCCGCGGAGGAGAACGGAATCCCCGCCGCACAGCTCGCCGGCACGATCCAGACCGACATCCTGAAGGAGTACATCGCCCAGAAGGAGTGGTGCTTTCCGATCGAGCCGGCGATGCGCCTGGTCACCGACATGGTCGAGTGGTGCACGGCCGAGATGCCTCGCTGGCATCCGATCTCGATCTCCGGCTACCACATCCGCGAGGCGGGCTCGACCGCGGCGCAGGAGCTCGCGTTCACGCTCAAGGACGGCTTCACGTACGTCGAGCGGGCGATCGAGCGGGGTCTCGACGTCGACGACTTCGCGCCGCGGCTCTCGTTCTTCTTCAACGCCCATCTCGACTTCTTCGAGGAGATCGCCAAGTACCGCGCCGCCCGCCGGATCTGGGCGACCGAGATGCGCGACACCTACGGGGCGCGCAAGCCCGAGTCGATGCGAATGCGCTTCCACACGCAGACGGCCGGGGTCAGCCTCACCGCGCAGCAGCCGCTGGTCAACATCGTGCGGACGACGATCGAGGCGCTCGCCGGCGTCCTCGGCGGGACGCAGTCGCTGCACACGAACTCCTACGACGAGGCGCTTGCCCTGCCGACCGAGGAGGCGGTGCGGATCGCGCTGCGCACGCAGCAGGTGATCGCTCACGAGACCGGGGTGACGAACACCGCGGACCCGCTCGGCGGCTCCTACTTCGTCGAGAAGCTCACCGACGAGCTCGAGGCCGAGGCGTACTCCTACTTCGCCCGCATCGACGAGCTCGGTGGCATGGTCGACGCGATCAAGACCGGCTTTCCACAGCGCGAGATCGCCGACGCGGCCTTCGCCTACCAGCGCGAGGTTGACGAGAAGCAGCGGACCGTCGTCGGCGTCAACGACTACGTCCTCGACGACGAGGTCGAAGGCCAGATCCACCGCCCCGACCCGGCGGCGGAGGGGCGCCAGCGCGAGCGGCTCGAGCGCACCCGCTCCGCCCGCGACGAGACCGCGGTGGCGAGCGCTTTGGCGGAGCTCGAGCGCGCCGCCGCGACCGACGAGAACCTGATGCCCCTGATCATCGCCGCCTCCCGCGCCCGCGCCTCGGAGGGGGAGATGATCGTCGCGATGCAGGGCGTCTTCGGCACGTACACCGAGCACCCGCAGTTCTAGGAAGTACGAGCGTTGCGCCCGCCTCCTCGGCTTCGCCTCCGGGGGCGGCCGGGTCAGCGTCGTTCGTTTTGCGCAGGCCGGCCCGGGTAATCGCCGGAGATGGCGATCAAGGTCGTTCGCAACGAAGTTGCCGGCTGGGACGTCGTCCGCGAGGACGAAGACGCGGCGATGTCCAATCACCCGACGCGCGAGTCGGCGGAGCAGGCAGCGCAGATCCGCGCCGATGAGGAGCGGGTCAACGACGCGGGGGGTGAGCCCGTCGTCGTGCGTGAGGACGAGGTCCATGGAATCGACGACGACCGCAAGGGGATGGCGCCGGCGTTCCTCTTCCTCGGCGGACTGCTCGCGCTCGTCACGCTGCTCCTCGTCATCCTCGCGCTGACCGGGTCCTTGACGGGCTTCGGCTCTTAGCGATAAGCTCCGCGCCGGCCGGGTACTTAGTTCATTCGATCGGGGGGTTTGCCTATATGCGTTCGGGGTGGGGTCGTTCAGGGCTGGCATTTGCGCTGGCGTTCGTGGCGATGGCGGGATCCGCGCGGGCTGAGGAGATTCCCGCCGGCCACTCGCAGCAGATCTTCAACGTCAAGTTCGCGGACGGCACCGACGTCCGCCTGCGCGGCGCAGAGCTCACCAGCCTCTCCGGCGCCGATCTGAGCAAGGTGGATGCCGTGCTCGCCGGTTACCCCGGCATCGAGATCTCCCGGACGTTCACCGGCGCCTCGCAGAGCGAGCTCGCGGCCGACATCAAGCGGATCGACCGGGAGACCAGCCGGTATCAGCCCGATCTCAACCTCTTCTACCGCCTCCAGGCGCCGGGCCCCATCGATGGCGAGCAGCTGCTCACCGACCTCGACGCCATCGACGTGGTCGAGGACGCCTTCCCGGAGGGGCTGCCCGCCCCGCCGCCGGCGACGCCCGACTTCAGCGGCCTCCAGGGCTACTCGAATCTCGCACCGCGGGGCATCGACGCGGACGCGGTCCAGGCCCAGCCCGGAGCCAACGGCTCGAACGTGCGGATCATCGACATCGAGTACGCCTGGAACGTCAACCACGAGGACCTGAGCAAGGCGCGGCTCCCCGGCGCGTCTGTCCCGCAGGGCACTCCGGCGAATCCGTTTCCCGACAACAATCACGGCACCGCCGTCCTCGGAATGCTGGTCGGCGACGACAACGGCTTCGGCGTCACCGGGCTCGTGCCGGGAGCCGGAATCGGGATGACGAACCAGTACACGACCGGTGGCGGTAACAACCACGCGAATGCGGTGAACATCGCGCGGGCGGCGCTCAGCCCCGGCGACGTGATCTTGCTCGAGGCGCAGACCGTCGGCGCCAACGGCGGCCTGCGGCCAAAGCCAGGTGGGCTGCGTCCCGGTCGAGTGGAACCTCGCGACCTACCAGGCGATCGTCACCGCCGTGAACGCCGGGATCATCGTCGTCGAGGCGGCGGAAACGGCTCGCAGAACCTCGAGTCGCGACGGCGACCACGGAAACCCGTTCCCGGCCAGTCGTGCGGACTCCGGCGCGATCATCGTCGGCGCAGCGGGGAACTACTACAGCTGCTCAGCGACACCGCACGGACGCAACTCATCGTCCGACTATGGGATCCGGGTCGACCTGCACGGCTTCGGCAACTGCCTGGTGACGACGGGATACGGACACGCTCCTGGATCAGGCCGGGATCGATGCCGACTACTCGAACACCGTTCGGCGGCACGTCGGGCGCCAGCCCGCAGGTCACCGCCGCCGCGGCATCCCTGTCGAGCCTCGCCCAGCAGCAGGGCGACGCCGACGGCCTCAACTCGCGCGAGGCGCGGTCGCTGCTCGAGATCGGGGCGACGCCGCAGGTCTTCGGGCTCGCGGGCAATATCGGGCCGATGCCGAACCTCGCCGCCGCTGTCTCGGCGTACGTGCCGACCGTGAACGCGGGCGGCCCGTACTCCGCAGCCGAAGGGACGACGATCGGCCTGAACGCGAGCGGATCGGATCCGCAGGGCGACGGCGTGAGCTACGCCTGGGACCTGAACGGTGACGGTTTGTTCGACGATGCGGCCGGTCCGACGCCGTCGGTGAACGTCGGCGCGGACGGCGTGCGGAACATCTACGTGAAGGGGACCGACAGCGCCGGCGCCTTCGGCGTCGCGGCGGCGACGCTCTCCGTTCCGGACGACGCCGATCCACCCGAGACGAAGGTCAAGGGGCCGAACTCGAAGCTGAAGCTGAAGGGCAAGAAGAAGAAGGTCAAGGCGACCTGGAAGCTCTCCTCGAGCGAGGGCGGCCAGATCTTCTGCGACCTCGACAAGGGCGACGCGGCGCCGTGCACGTCGCCGTTCAAGGCGAAGCTGAAGAAGGGCAAGCACGAGTTCTTCGCCTACGCGGTCGATCCGGCCGGCAACGCCGATCCGACCCCGTTCGTTCAGACGATCGCGGTGAAGAAGAAGCGCCGGTAGGCGCGCGCGCTTCCTCTACGCTTGCGCGCGATGAGCGAGCGGAAGATCCGGGTCGTCGTCGCCAAGCCCGGCCTCGACGGACACGACCGGGGGGCGAAGATCATCGCCCGCGCGCTTCGCGACGCGGGCATGGAGGTGATCTACACCGGTCTCCACCAGACGCCGGAGCAGATCGCCGCCACTGTGATCCAGGAGGACGCGGACGCGATCGGGCTCTCGATCCTCTCCGGCGCGCACATGACGCTCGTACCCAAGGTGCTCGACCTGCTCCGTGAGCAGGGCGTCGAGGACGTCGTGATCACGGTGGGGGGGACGATCCCGGCCGACGACGTCGCGGAGCTCAAGCAGCTCGGCGTCGCCGAGGTGTTCACGCCGGGCTCCTCGACCGACGAGATCGTCGGGTTCATCGAGGGCGCGGTCGCCCAGCGGGCCTGATCCGGCCGTTACCGACCGCCGGAGATGATCTCCCGGGGCCCGTCTTCGATCCTCTTCGCGATCGCCGCGACCTGGACTTTCCAGCTTCGCCACCGCGCCCGATTGACTCGTCAGTCAATCCAACCTACGGGGCAGTAACATCCCGGCCGCTCATTCCCCAACTCCCATTCACGGAGGGACCCTGACTTGAAGATTTGCTGTCTCGTCAAGGAGGTTCCGGACGCCGCCGTACAGAAGCGGATCGATCCGGGCACCAAGCGGCTCGACCGCTCGGGCGAGAAGAACCTGAACCCGTTCGATACCCACGGCATCGAGGCCGCGATGCAGATCCGCGAAGGCGGCAACGCCGAGGTCGACGAGATCATCGCCGTGACGATGGGCCCGGAGAGCGCCGTGCGCGCGCTCCACAAGGCCGTCGCGCTCGGCGCTGACCGCTCGGTCCACCTCACCGACGGCGCCCTCGAGGGCTCCGACGTGAACGCGACCGGCTACGCGCTGGCGAAGGTGCTCGAGAGCGAGTCGCCCGACCTGGTCCTGCTCGGCCAGCAGTCGGACGACGGCGAGTGCTACACGATCGGAGCTGTCCTGGCCGACCACCTGAAGATGCCCTCGCTGACCCAGGTGATCAAGATGGACGTCGCCGACGGGAAGCTCACCTGCCAGCGCCAGGCCGAGTACGGCTACGACACGGTAGAGGTCGACCTTCCCGCGGTGATCAGCGTCGGCGACGCGATCAACGAGCCTCGGTACCCGAGCCTGAAGGCGATCATGGGTGCGAAGAAGAAGCCGCTCGACACGAAGGCGACCGGCGATGTCGGCATCGAGGGCGACCGGGTCGGCGAGGCCGGCTCGAGGACGCAGGTGCTCGGTATCAATCCGCCGCCGGAGAAGCAGGCCGGCGAGATCATCGAGGACGAAGACACCAACGAGACGGTCGAGAAGATCGTCGCTTGGCTCGACGAAAGGAAGCTGATCTAAATGGCAGGCATCCTGGTCTACGCCCTCCACGACGACGAGGGCAACTTCAACAACAACTCACTCGGCGCGATCTCCGAGGCCGCCAAGCTCGCCGGCTCGGCCGGTGGCGAGGCCGCCGCGCTCGTCGTCGGTGAGATCGACGACGCGGCCTGCGCTTCGCTGGGCAAGTACGGCGCGGCGAAGGTCTACCGCGCCAAGTCCGTGCCGGAGGGCCTCGCCCAGCCGATCGTCGACGCGATGGCGAAGGTGATGACCGACAACTCGATCTCCTACGCCCTCTTCGGCGGTGGCCTGCTGGGCTTCGAGATCGGCGCCGGCCTGACCGCCCGCCTCAACGCCGGCGTGACCATGGAGGTCACAGCCGTGAAGGCGGACGGCGAGAAGCTGATCGCCGAGCGCCCGGTCCTCCAGGACTCGGCGATCGTCGACGTCGGCTACGTCGGCGAGCCGGGGATCATCATCGGCCGCCTGAACGCCTTCGACACGGTGGAGAACGGCTCGGGTGACGCGGAGGTCGAGGACGTCGAGGTCGAGCTCTCCGAGTTCTCGACCAAGGCGCGCATGGTCACGCGCGGCGAGTCGGGCGACACGGGCGGGGTCAACATCGAGGATGCGGACATCCTCGTCGGCGCCGGCCGCGGCCTCGGGGGCGCGGACAACCTCAACGTCGCGGAGGATCTCGCGGTTGCGCTCGGCGGCGCCGTTGCCTCGACCCGCGCGATCGTCGACGCCGGGTGGACCCCATACGCCACCCAGATCGGTCAGACCGGGAAGACGGTCTCGCCGAAGCTCTATCTGGCGGCCGGAGTCTCCGGCGCGATCCAGCACAAGGTCGGAATGCAGAGCTCGGAGAACATCCTCGCGGTGAACAAGGACCCGAACGCTCCGATCTTCGAGTTCTCGGATCTCGGCGTCGTCGGCGATCTCCACAAGATCCTGCCGAAGCTGACCGAGGCGATCAAGGCGAAGAAGGGCGGCTGAGCGGCGATGACCGCGGGCGCCCCGGTAGAGCCGGCTGACTACCCGCCTCCCTTCGAGGAGGCGGATCTGATCGCGGAGCCGACCGACCCCGAGGACGAGCGGATCGAGGTCGGTATCGCGATCGCGGGCGGCGGTCCCGCCGGGCTCGCCTGCGCGAATCACCTGCTGACGCTGCTCGAGGACGAGCCCGAGCTGAACGAGCGGCTCGGCGAGGTGCCGGTGGCCGTGCTCGAGAAGGGGAAGGTCGCCGGCGCGCACGAGCTCTCCGGGGCCAACATGAAGCCCGGGCCGATGCAGGACCTGTTCCCGGAGATCAAGCCCGAGGACTGGCCGTTCGCCTACCAGGAGGTGACCAAGGACGCGGTCTACCTGCTGACGAAGAAGGCGGCGCTACCGCTGGTGCCGATGCCGCCGAACTTCAAAAACCACGGCAACTACGTCATCTCCGTCTCCAAGCTGGCCCGCTTCCTCGCCGAGAAGGCGGAGGAGAAGGGCGCCTACATCCTCACCGAGACGGTCGCCGACAGGCTGCTGATCTCCGACCGCATCGTCCGCGGCGTCCGCTCCGGCGACCGCGGCCGCGGCAAGGACGGCAAGCCGCTGGGCAACTTCGAGCCCGGCTCGGACGTCGTCGCCCAGGCCACCGTGCTCGCCGAGGGCACGCTCGGCCACCTGAGCCAGGCCGCGACCTCCTACTACGAGCTCGAGGGCAATCTGCCGGCGCGCTGGGAGCTCGGCGTCAAGGAGGTCTGGGAGGTGGAGAAGCCGCTCGACAAGGTGATCCACACGATGGGCTGGCCGCTCAGAAAGCGGGCGAGCCTGAACGAGTTCGGCGGCAGCTTCATCTACCCGATGGGCGAGGACAAGCTCTGCATCGGGCTCGTCGTCGGACTCGACTACACCGACTCGACGCTGTCGGTCCACGACCTGCTTCAGGAGCTGAAGACGCACCCCTTCGTCCGCAAGATGCTCGCGGGCGGCAAGCGGGTCGCCTGGGGGGCGAAGACGATTCCCTCGGGTGGCTATTACGCGATGCCGCGGAGCCTCACGGTGCCCGGAATGCTGATCGCCGGCGACGCCGCGAGCATGGTCAACGTGCCGACGCTGAAGGGCGTCCACTACGCGATCCGCGCGGGGATGCTCGCCGCGGAGACGATCGTGGACTCGCTGAAGCAGGACTCGGTCAACTTCGAGGCGTTCAACGACAAGGTCGAGAAGTCGGAGATCGGGCTCGACCTGTTCGAGTCGCGAAACATGCGCGCCCCGTTCTCGAAGGGCTTCTTCGTCGGCGGCGCGATCGCCAGCGCGATGACGATCACGAAGGGCAACTTCCCCGGCGGCAAGTGGGAGTACGAGCACGACACGGAGATCGTGATGGGCGACCACGGCGCGGAGAAGAGCTACCCGGACCCCGACAACGAGCTGACGTTCAACAAGCTCGACTCGGTCTTCCTCTCCGGCAACGCGACCCGCGACGATGCGCCCAACCACGTCAAAATCCAGAGTCACGTTCCGCGCGAGCTGGCCAAGACGTGGGTCAACCTCTGCCCGGCGCAGGTCTACGAGATCCCCGACGACCAGCTCTCAAACGGCGCCCAGACGGTCGACGTCCACGTCACCGCCTCGAACTGCGTCCAGTGCGGCGCGATCAACGCCAAGGGCGGGCGCCTGACGATGCCCGAGGGCGGCGACGGGCCGCTCTACCAGGAGACCTAGACGCCGCCGTTCAAGCGGGAACCGGGTTCCCGACGGCTGCGGCGATTCCATCCGCGACCGCCTTCGGCTGGTCGAGCGGGACGAACGTCTTGCCGTCGGCGATCTCGGCGATGCTCGCGTCGGGAACCATCGCCGCCAGCCGCTCGGCGTGGGCGAGCTTGAAGAACCCGTCCTCGGATCCCCAGACGAAGCGGATCGGACGCTCGAACGTGCGCAGGCCCTCGGCCGCGGCGAGTGTCTGCCGCTTGTGTGCGCCGGCCGTGAGCTTGCGTCCGTCGCGCTTGATCGCCTTGTCGGTGAGTGCGGGCTCGAGCCAGGCCGCGATCAGCTCTGGCGCGATCGGGTGCTTTGTGAACATGCCGTACGTGAACCGGGCGAGTGGGCCGAACCGGAACGGGATCGACATCGCGGTCATCCCGCCGGGGATGCGGGCAATCGGCGGCATGAGGCTGAACGGGAAGGGCGGGAAGTGCTCGAGCGTGTCGCAGTTGGTGAGGATGAGCCGCTCGACCCGGTCCGGATGCGCGGCGGTCGCCATCTGGGAGATCGCGCCGCCGCTGTCATTGCCGATCAACGTCACGCGGTCGAGGCCCAACTCGTCGATGAAGGCGATCACGATCTCGGCGACGGCCGGCGGATCGAGGGCCGCGTCGGCATTCATCGGCAGGCGATGCGAGCCCAGCGGCCAGTCGGGGACGATGCAGCGGTAGCGATCGGCGAGGTGCTCCGCGACGCCGTCCCAGAGGCGGCCGTCGACGAGCAGGCCGTGGACGAACACGAGCGGCTCGCCCTCGCCGAACTCGCGGTAGGCGATCGGACCGGACGGGGTGTTGGCGGTGGGCATCTACTTGCCTCCTAGGAGTCGGATTCGGGTGAATTTCGGCCAGGCGCGCGGCCGGGTGAGGACCGCGCGCAGGAGCGGGGTCGGGTCGAAGTACGCGCGGCGCTCGGCCACGAGGCCGTCGCGGAGGACGATTCGATCCACGCAGGGCCAGCTGATCGGCTTGTCACCGAGCGTCCCGGCGAGCGTGAACGAGATCATCAGCACATCGCCGGCCTCGTTCGCTGCCGACTCGTGGACGTCGGCGTGGAGATCGGGAATGAGCGCAAAGGTCGGACGGGCGAACTTCTCACGGAATGCCCGCTTGCCGACGAGGACCGGGAGCTGCGGCTGGATCATCCGGACGTCGTCGGTGAAATGCGGCTCGAAGAAGTCGGCGAACGCGTCGGCGCTCGCCGGCCGCCTCCAGCCCTCGGTGAACGTCTCGGCGAACGCCGTCAAGCGATCCCCAGCTGTTCCAGGCCCGCGGCCCAGTCGAGGTAGGTGTGCTTGGCGTCGATCAACCCGTTCGACGCGGTGATGATGTCCGCGGCGTCGATCGAGATCCGCGCTCCCGGATCCGCTGTCTGCTCGCCGACGGGGAAGGGGAGCGCGAGGGTGCCGCTCATCGTCCAGCGCACCGACCAGCCCCATTCGGCCTCGTGGAGCTCCTGCTCCGAGAAGGCGAGATCGGGGAACTGTGCGAGGAAGGCGGCGAAGCCGTCGCGGATCGCCGCTCGGCCCTCGAGCGGCCCGACGGCGCCGGAGTGGAGCTGGAAGATGCCGTCCTCGGCGTGGTACGCGGCGATGCGGTCCGCGTCGTGCGAGGCCCAGGCCGCGGAGTAGTCGTCGATCAGTTCGCGGGTGCTGCCGGAAATAACATGCATGCAGTAGGTAATAACATACAGACAGTATGAATGTCAACGTGAAGAGATCTCAGGCGGAGCGGTCGGAGACGACCAGGGCCGCATTGGTCGGCGCCGGCCGCCGCCTGTTCGCCGAGCGCGGGTACGCCGACGTCGGCACCGAGGAGATCGTCCGCGAGGCCGGGGTCACCCGCGGCGCCCTCTACCACCACTTCGAGGGCAAGCGCGACCTGATGCGGGCGGTCTACGAGCAGCTCGAAGCCGAGCTCTCCGCCGAGTTCGGGAGCCGGATCACGCCCGGAGCGGATCCGCTGACGGTGCTGCGCGAGGGGGCGGACACGTTCCTCGACCAGTGCCTCGAGCCCGAGGTCCAGCAGATCGCGCTGCTCGACGCGCCCGCGGTGCTCGGCTGGGACCTGTGGCGGGAGATCAACGCCAAGTACGCCCTCGGGCTGATCGAGGCCGTGCTGCGACACGGAATCGAGATCGGCGAGATCCGTGAGCAGCCGGTCAGACCGCTCGCTCACGCCCTCATCGGAGCGCTCGACGAGCTCGCGATGGTGGTCGCCCGTGCGGAGGATCCACGCGGCGCGCGGGCGGAGGTCGGCGAGACCCTCGGATCCCTGTTGAGGGGATTGAAGCCGTAGCTAAACTCAGGGGACCATGAAGACCGGGATCCACCCCGACTACACGCTCGCCCACGTGCACTGCTCGTGTGGGAACGAGTTCTACACGCGCTCGACCAAGTCCGATCTCCACGTCGAGATCTGCTCCGCCTGCCATCCGTTCTACACGGGCAAGCAGAAGCTGGTCGACACCGGTGGCCGGGTCGAGCGCTTCCAGCGCCGCCAGGCCCGCAGCAAGAGCTGAAGCTCGAAGCCCGCGGCTCGACGAACGCCGCGACGGCATGAGCACCGACGCGGGCGCCGATGCCCGACGGCCGGCTGGTCGCATCGCGCGACGCGCCGATCGGCGGCCAGGCGGTGCTCGAGGGCGTGATGATGCGCGGCGTCTCGACCTGGGCCGTCGCCGTCCGCAAACCGAGCGCCGAGGACCTCGCGACGATCGCGGCGCCGGCTCGGCGCCGAGGCCGATCGAGGTCACCTCCGAGCCCCTCGTCTCGTGGGCGAAGCGGCACCGGATCCTGCGCCTGCCGGTGATCCGCGGCGTCGTCGCCCTCGGCGAGTCGCTGAAGATCGGCTTTCGGGCGCTGGCGATCTCCGCCAACGCGCAGATGCCCGAGGCCGAGGAGGGCGAGGAACGCCGAGCCGATCGGCGGCTTCATCTGGGCGCTGACGATCGCGCTCTCGCTCGCGCTCGCGATCGGCCTCTTCTTCGTCGTCCCGGTCGGCGCCACGAGCCTGATCAAGGACGAGCTCGGCTCCGCCTTCCTCTTCTGGCTCGTCGAGGGGATCCTGCGGACGGCGATCTTCATCGGTTACATCGTCGCTCATCAGCCGCCTCCCCGACCTGCGGCGGGTCTTCGAGTACCACGGCGCCGAGCACAAGACGATCTCCTGTTACGAGGCCGGGGACGAGCTGATCCCCGCCCGCGCCGAGCTCTACTCCCGCTTGCACCCGCGCTGCGGCACCAGCTTCCTGCTGATCGTGATGGTGCTCGCGATCTTCGTCTTCGCCCCGATCGGCCTGCCCGCCTGGTACTGGCTGCTCGCCTCCCGGATCCTCGGCATCCCGCTGATCGCCGGCCTCTCCTACGAGGTGATCAAGTGGGCGGGCAAGCAACCGCCACAAGCGCTGGGTCCGCGCGCTGATGTGGCCGGGCCTGATGCTCCAGAACCTGACGACGCGCGAGCCCGACCGCGAGCAGCTCGCGGTCGCGATCGCCGCCCTCGAGGCCGTGCTCGCGGTCGAGAGCCCCGAGCGAGCAGGCCAAGGACCCGCACGCGATCGAGATCGTCGCCTAGCCCCACGAACGCGAGACGGGGCTCAGGGGTTATATGCACCCGGAACGTTCGTCTCGGTGCACTGGGCTGAACGTGGCTAGCCTGACCGGGCCATGATCGAGCAGCTGGTCGAACAGATCGAGGGCCGCTTCGCCGAGCTCGAGCGGCAGATGTCGCGATCCCGAGGTGATCGCCGACCGCGAGCGCTACGCCGAGGTCGGGCGCGAGTACCGCGAGCTCGAGCCCGCGCACGAGCTCGCCGCCGAGTACGCGACGCCTGCAAGGACGACCTCGAGGGCGCCCGCGAGCTGCTCGCCGAGGAGGACGGCGAGGACGAGGAGCTGCGCGAGGTCGTCGACGAGGCACCGGCGCGGCTCGCACGAGCTCGAGGACGAGATCCGCCTGGCGATGGTCGAGCGCGACCCCAACGACGACAAGAACGTGATCGTCGAGATCCGGGCCGGGACCGGCGGCGACGAGGCGGCGCTGTTCGCCGGCGACCTCTACAAGATGCTGACCCGCTACGCCGAGGAGCGCGGCTTCACGACCGAGGTGCTCTCGCATCTCGGCGGCGGAGGTCGGCGGCTTCAAGGAGGTCGACCTTCGCGATCAAGGGCGACGGCGCCTACTCCGTGTTCAAGTTCGAGGGCGGGACCCACCGCGTCCAGCGGGTGCCGAAGACCGAGTCGCAGGGGCGGATCCACACCTCGACCGCGACGGTCGCGGTGCTGCCGGAGGCCGAGGAGGTCGAGGTCGAGGTCGCACCAGAACGATCTGCAGATCGACGTCTACCGCTCCTCGGGCCCGGGCGGCCAGTCGGTCAACACGACCGACTCGGCGGTGCGGATCACCCACAAGCCGACCGGGATCGTGGTCTCGATGCAGGACGAGAAGTCGCAGCTTCAGAACCGCGACAAGGCGATGCGGGTGCTGCGCGCCCGGCTCTACGAGCGCGCAGATCGCCGAACAGCGGCGGCCGATCGCCGCCGAGCGCCAGTCGCAGGTCGGGACCGGCGAGCGCTCGGAGAAGATCCGCACCTACAACTTCCCCCAGGGCCGGGTCACCGACCACCGGATCAAGCTGACCGCGCACAACCTCGACGAGATCCTCGACGGCGACCTCGACGAGTTCACCGACGCGCTCGGCGCCGAGGAGAAGCGCGCGCGGCTCGAGGCGCAGACGGCAGAGACCGTCGTCGCCGCAGGGCGCGGGTGAGCGCCGGCACGGTCGGCGAGGCGCTCGAGGCGGCTCGTCGACGCACTGCGGCGGCTGGCGTCGACTCGCCGCGGCTCGACGCCGAGCTGCTGCTCGGCGCGGCCACCGGCGATCGACGGCGCGACTCTGCTCGCGTCGCCGGACGCCGGCCGTCGAGTGCGACCGCAGGCGCGCGCGCGTTCGGCGAGCTCGGTCCGCCGGCGGGTGCAGCGCGAGCCGGTCGCCTACATCCTCGGGCGCAAGGGCTTCCGCCGCATCGAGCTCGAGCGTCGACCGTCGGGTGCTGATCCCGCGCCCGGAGACCGAGCTGCTGGTCGAGGTCGCGCTCGAGCTCGGGCCGGCGACCGTGCTCGACGTCGGCACCGGCTCCGGCGCGGTCGCGCTCGCGGTCGCCGACGAGCTTCCCGGCGTGCGCGTGTGGCGGCGACGGACACGTCGCCGGCGGCGCTCGAGGTCGCCGGCGCCAACGCCGAACGACTCGGGCTCGAGCGAGCGTGTCTCGTTCTCGGAGCCGTGCCGGCGGGCGCGTCGATCTCGTCCTCGCCAACCTCCCCTATGTGGCCGAGGACGAGTGGGCGGGGCTGGCGCCCGGAGATCACGCGAGTACGAGCCGCGCGAGGCGCTCGTCGGCGGGCCGACGGGCTCGACGCGATCGACGAGCTGCTCGGCCGGATCGCGCACGGCGAGACCTCGAGACACCCGGCGATCGCGCTCGAGGTCGGGGCCGGCCAGGCCGCGACGGTCGCCGAGATCGCGCGGCGCGCGGGATTCGAGCGCGTCGAGACGCGGCGCCGACCTGGCCGGGATCGAGCCGGGTGGTGGTCGGGGACGCGGTGAGGACGCCGCGCTCGAGCGCTGGATCGCCTGCCGGCGGCGTCGCCGTCTTCCCGGCCGACGGGCTCTACGGCCTCGCCTGCGATCCGCTCGAACGCCGAGGCGATCGCCCGCATCCACGAGCTCAAGGGCCGCGACGACGGCAAGCCCTCGGCCGTCCTGTACTTCTCCCCGCTGGCGATGCGCGAGCTGCTCGGCATCGGTCGGCCCGCGCACCCGGGACGCCTTCGGCGCGCTGCTGCCCGGGCCGGTCACCCTCGTCGTCGCCAATCCCGAGCGACGCTACCCGCTCGCCTGTCGCGAGGATCCGGAGCGCCTCGGCGTGCGCTTGATCGACGGGCCGCTGGCCGGGGCGATGTGCCCGATCTTCCAGACGAGCGCCAACCTCACCGGCGAGCCGCAGCCCCGGCGCGCTTCGAGGACGTCGACCCGGCGATCGTCGCGGCTGTCGACCTGGCGATCGACGGCGGCGAGCTGACCGGGATGCCGTCGACGGTCGTCGACATCACCGCGATCGAGACGGGCGGGGCCTGGTCGATCCTGCGCGAGGGCGGACTGCCCGCCGCACAGGTCGCCGAGCGTCTCGGCTAGCGCGCCGCCGCGACGATTCCGCGGACCAGCATCGCGCGCGCCGCGGCGAGGTCGCGCGTCGCGGTGCCTTCGATCCGCTCCAGGGCCATGCCCTGGACGGCGGCGATCAGGAGCGTTGTCGTCGCTCGCGCTCGCGCCTGCGGGAGGCCGTCGCGGGCACCGCGGAGGAGGTCGATCAGCACCTGTCGCCACTGCCCGTTGATCGCGGAGATCGTCGCCCGGACATCCGATTCGACCACCGACACGGCGGCGAGGTCGAAGTAGACCCGGGCCACCCGCGGGTCGTCGGCGGCGATCCGGTCGACCTCCTCCGCGACTCCGCGGACGACCTCCTCGACCGTGACGGCACCCTCGACGGCCGTGAGTACGGCCGCAGTGATCTGCTCCGCGATCGCACTGCCGGCGGCCGCGACGAGGCCCTGCTTCGAGCCGTAGTGGTAGGAGACGAGCCCCTTGTTCTCGCCCGCGCGCGCGGCGACCTTGGCGATCGTCGTGCCCGCGTAACCCTCCGACTTGAGCGTCTCGATGCCGGCTTCGAGGATGCGCTCGCGGGCGCCGGTCGACGGTCGGCCCGGACCGGGCCGCCGTGTGGCGAGCTCGGTCAAGCGGCCGCGCCCAGCTTCGCTGGGTCGAGTCCCATCGCCGCGAGCTTCTTCGACAGCGCCTTCGTCGCGTACTCGAAGATCTCCGACGAGTGGTAGAACGGCGTCTCGAAGTCGTACGGATCATCGACCCACGGCGGCACGAACACGAGCGGCGCCACCGGCAACGTCTCGCGCAGCGTGGCGAGGATGATCTCCGCGTTCGCCTCATCGGCCTTGATCGCGTCGGAGAGGAACTTGACGCCGAAACCCACGTGCCGGGACTCGTCGCGGTTGACCGCCGTGAACCCCTGCACGAACCCCGGGAACCAGTCCCGCTCCTTGAGCGACTTGATCATGAAGCGGGCCGCGCTGAGGGCAAGCATCCCCTCGATCACGACCATGTAGACGGTGACGCCGCGGACGAGGGAGGGGAAGTCCGTTGGGTCTTCACGCAGGCGCTCGGCGGCGTCGTGCAGGATCCCGTCGAACAGCGTCTTCCAGTCTTCGTTGACGACGGAGCGGTTCTGGTCGAGCATCTCTCCGATCCCGGGAGCCTCGTCGCCGAAGACCTCGCGGTAGAAGCGGTCCCAGAAGACGACGTGCTTGGCCTCGTCTGAGATCTGCGTCGTCAGGAACAGCTGCGCCTCCTTCTGAGGCGTGGCGAGTGCGAACGGGATCAGCTCCACCGTGACGCGATCCTCGGCGATGAAGAACTGGGAGAACCCGAAGCGGAGGAAGCGGCGCTCGTCCTCGGTGAACATGTCCGGGTCGGCCCACTGGCGGGCGTCCTCGGTGAAGTCGAAGTCCTCGGTGGACCAGTGCTGGCGCTGCCAGCGCATGAGCAGCTTTTCGTAGGAGGGGGCGGCCTCGATGATGCGGTCGAGCCCCGACATCACCTTGTCGATGTCGCCGTCCATGAGGATCTGGAGGGCCTGCTCGTCGGTCGGCTCGGCTTCGGCGGTACCGATGCCGTTACCGGATCCGTTCTCGCTGCTGCTCACTGTTGGTGCCTCCTTGGGCTTCGACGGTGTCGTGGGTGGGGCCGCGACGATTATTGATCAAGCGACTAATAATGTCAACCCCCACCTGCCGCGCGATATCGTCGGCAGATGCCCGCGCACACCGTCGGCGCGCACCATCGGCCTCACCGAGGAGTGGTTCTTCGGCCCGCGCGCGTGGGCGAGGTTCGTGAGGACGGGCCCGCCTTGAGCAGCGCCGTCGGGGCGCTGGCTCGAGGATGCCCACGGCGAGCGTTACACCAGCGAGCTCCGCGTCGTCGCGCGCGACGAGCCGCTCCATGCCCGTCTTCCTCGTCCATCGGCTCCGACGCGTAACGTCTGTCACCCTGAGCGAGAGTCCCGTTTCGACCGACGAGGAGACCACTTGAACGAGCTTCCCGACGATTTCCAGACCGCACCGCTGGCCGACGTCGATCCCGAGATCGCGACCGTCCTACAGCGCGAGCTCGAGCGCCAGCAGGGAACGCTGGAGATGATCGCCTCGGAGAACTTCGTCCCCCAGGCGGTCCTGGATGCCGCCGGCTCGGTGCTCACGAACAAGTACGCCGAGGGCTACCCGGGCAAGCGCTATTACGGCGGCTGCGAGGAGGTCGACGTCGCCGAGCAGCTCGCCATCGACCGCGCCAAGTCGCTCTTCGGCGCCGGGTTCGCGAACGTACAGCCGCACGCCGGCGCGCAGGCGAACAACGCCGCCTACATGGCGATGCTCGACCCGGGCGACACGATCATGGGGATGGCGCTCGACCACGGCGGCCACCTCACCCACGGGATGAAGCTGAACCTCTCCGGAAAGCTTTACGAGGTCGTCGCCTACCACGTGCGCCGCGAGGACTACCTCTGCGACATGGACGAGGTCGCCGCGCTCGCCGAAGAGCACAAGCCGAAGGTGATCGTCGCCGGCTGGTCCGCCTACCCACGGCACCTCGACTTCGCCGCCTTCCGCCAGATCGCCGACTCGGTCGGCGCAAGGCTGATGGTGGACATGGCCCACTTCGCCGGGCTCGTCGCCGCCGGCGAGCACCCGAATCCGGTCGAGCATGCGCACGTGACCACGACCACCGTCCACAAGACGCTCTGTGGGCCGCGCAGCGGGTTGATCCTCTCCAACGACGAGGAGCTCGCGACTCAGATCAACAAGGCGATCTTCCCCGGCCAGCAGGGCGGGCCTCTGATGCACATCATCGCCGCCAAGGCCGTCGCCCTCGGGATCGCCGCCTCGGAGCCCTTCCGCGCTCGTCAGCGGCAGACGGTGGCGAACGCGCAGGCGTTCGGCGAGGCCCTGATCGAGAACGGGGTCGACGTGCTCACCGGCGGCACCGACGTGCACCTCGTTCTCGTCGACCTCGGCCCCACCGGGCTCGACGGCAAGACCGCCGAGGATCGCCTCGAGCAGGTCGGGATCACGGTCAACCGCAACGCGATTCCGTTCGACGAGCGCCCGCCGATGAACCCGTCCGGCCTCCGGATCGGCACCCCGGCGCTGACCACCCGCGGCCTTCTCGAGGACGACATGCGCGAGATCGGGCAGGTGATCGCGAGCGCGCTCTCCGACTCCTTCGAGTCCGAGCGCGAGGCGCTGGCAGAGCGGACGCGATCCCTGATGGACCGCTATCCGCTCTACCCACAGCTCTCGCCTACTCCCGCCTAACCGAGGACGCCGGCCCAGAGGCCGGTGTTCTGGAAGATCGCCTGGCCGCCTCCGGCGACGCTGTAGCGAAGCTCGAAGGTGTAGCTGCCCTTGTTCGCCGGGAACACGATCCAACCACCGCGAACGAGCGACACCGCTCCGTCGACCTCGCCGGTGCCCGGTGCGGTGATCCGCAGTTGCGGCTCGGCGGTCGTGAACTCCAGGATCCGCGGCGCGCCAGGGAGCAGCGACGGCTCGAACAGGTGGACCTGGGCGCGCGCCCCGGCGCCGCCGCCGACGATCTGACCGGTCCCGCGGGCGTAGATCGCGACGAGTCCGGTTTCCGGGACGTTCACGGTCACGGTGGGCCCGTCGCCGCTGGGGATGGCCGGCACCGAAGTGGTGCTGAACGGCCCGGCGGATCCGTCGACCTTGATCAGGTCGAGCTTCGGCGGCTTGACCGCCTCGGTGGCGATCGCCTTGCCCTTGACCGCGCCCTTGGCGATGTCGTTGGCCTTGACCCTGTTCTTGCCGTCGAGCGCGAGCGCCGAGCCGCCCATGGCGGTGGCGAGCGCGATCATCGCGACGATCAACGCGGGCGAGGGCAGTGTCCTGCCTTGCATTCCTTACCTCCTGGCTTGAGTGATCGGAGCGGACAGTTCCCCCACTCAGACCTTCGTAACCGCCGACGGGACCGTAAGTTGTGCCCCGCGATGAGGGTCTGGGTCGATTGCACCGCAGCCGCGCACCCGCTCGTTCTCCGGCCGATCATCGCCGGGCTGCGCGAGCGCGGGCACGAGGTCGTGGTCACGGCACGCGAGTACGGGCAGCTGACCGGGATCCTCGACCGGCTCGGGATCGACTACGAGGTCTTCGGCCATCACGGCGGCGCGGGGACCGCGGCGAAGGGACGGGCGCTCGCCTCGCGCAGCCTCGCGCTCGCCCGCTGGGCCCGCGGGCGCGGCTTCGACCTCGCGCTCGCCCACGGCTCGGTTGACGTGCCGGTCGTCGGCACGATCCTGCGGATCCCATCGGTGCAGATGCAGGACTACGAGTGGGCCGGCCTGCAGCGCAAGCTCAGCTGGCGCGTGGCGAGCCGGGTGATCGTGCCCGATGCCATCCCGCTCGACCGACTCGAGCGCGCCGGCGCCAGGCCGGACAAGGTCTTCCGCTACCCGGGCTTGAAGGAGGACTACTACCTCGCCGACTTCACCCCGGACCCTGCGGCGCGGGCCGAGCTTGGGATCGATCCCGAAGCCGTCCTCGCGGTCGTGCGCCCGCCGCCGGAGACCTCGGCCTACCACGCCGAGAACCCGATCTACGACCGCCTCCTCAACCGCCTCACCTCCACCGGGGGCGTCACCACCGTCCTGATCCCGCGCACGGAATCCCAGGCGAAGGTGGCCCCGGCGGCGAACCTCATCGTTCCCACCCGGGCTCTCGACGCCCAGTCCCTGATCGCCTACGCCGACCTCGTTGTCAGCGCGGGCGGAACGATGAACCGCGAGGCCGTCGCCCTCGGCACTCCCGTCTACACGATCTTCAGCGGCCGCATGGGGGCGGTGGACGAGCGGCTCATCGCCGACGGCCTGCTGCGGCAGCTGGACGACCCGCATGCGCTCGAACTGGTCAAGCGAAGCACCGAGCCGGGGCCGCAGAATCCGCGCGATCCGGTGCTGCTCGTCGATGCCGTCCTAGGCGCAATGGGACCATAGGTCATGTTCGTCGACGGCCGGCCGGAGACCATTTACGCGCTCGCCGCCTTCGGCGTCGCCGCGCTCATCGCCTGGTTGCTCGTCCCGCTGGCGGAGAAGCTCGCCTGGAAGATCGGCGCGGTCGACCGCCCGAACGAGCGCAGCCTCCACACGAGCCCGACCCCGAAGCTCGGCGGCCTCGCGATCTTCGTCGCCGTCGTCGTCGCGATCGCGCTCTTCCTCCCGTGGGCACAGCAGACCCAGGCGCTGCTCGTCGGCGCGCTCGTGATCACGATCGTCGGCGTCCTCGACGACGTCTTCGAGTTGCCGGCGCTGGTGAAGCTCGCCGGCCAGATCGTCGCCGCGGCGATCCCGGCGCTGAACGGGGTCAACGTCTCGGTGTTCACGCTGCCGTTCGTCGGTGGGGTCGACCTGCGCGAGGCGCAGCTCTTCGACGTCGCCCTGCTCGGCAACGTCCACGCCGGTCACGTGCTGACGATCCTCGGGATCGTCGCGGTGATCAACGTGATCAACCTGATCGACGGCGTCGACGGGCTCGCCGCGGGCGTGTGCGTGATCTCCGCGGGGACGCTCTCGATCATCGCGCTCTCCCTCGACCGGCCCGGCGCGGGCGTCCTCGCCGCGCTCACCGCCGGCGCCGCCCTCGGGTTCCTGCGCCACGGCTTCCCGCCGGCCTCGAGCTTCATGGGCGACACCGGCTCCAACCTGCTGGGCTACTTACTCGGGGCCATCGCCGTCCAGGGGGCGCTGAAGACGAATGCCGTCGTCGCGCTCTTCTTCCCCTTATTCGTGCTCGCGGTGCCGATCCTCGACACCGGCTTCGTGGTCGCGAAGCGCATCAAGTACCGGCGCCCGATCTACCGCGCCGACCGCTGGCACCTCCACCACCGGATGGCGAACATCGGCTTCTCCCAACGGCGGACGCTCGCGTACATGTACGGGTGGGCGCTGGTCATGGCGGGACTCGCGCTCGCGCTCCGCTTCGTCCCCTACTCCGACGACGGCGGCAACTTCGACCCGCTGTGGACCGTGGTGATCGTCGTCTGCATCCTGGTCGCCCTGGCGGCCAGCTTCTATCTCGTGGTCACGCTCGAGATCCTGAAGCTGCGCCGGAAGCGCTTCCGCGAGCTCTTCCGGGTGCGGGGTTCCGAGCCCGCCGGGGCGGAGGTCGACGAGGGGGTTGCGCGCGAGCTCGAGACCGGCAGCTTCACGGCCGTCGACCCCGAGACGGGGGAGTGGTCGGCGATCGACCCGGAGACCGGGGAATTCGAAGCGGTGGAGCCACCGCCCTAGATCGCCATAACCGATGGGTACCAGGCGTCACAAACTTGTTACAAGCTCGCGTCTTAACTAGCTCAGATTCGGCTAGGCTGGTGCCGATCCTCCTTGCCAGGCCGCCACTTCAGAGACTCCGAATTCGATGACCGAGGCCCCTCGCGTGAGGGCGGATGCCGCGACGGCCGGCCTGTCGCTGGTCGCTGCGATGATCGCCGGAGCGGTGGTCGGGTACGGGCTCGGGTCGCTGGTGGGCCTTGCGATCCCAATCGGGTTGTTAGGCCTCTTCGCGGGGCTCGTCGCGGGTTTGGTCCTTGTCTACGCTCGCTTTAGGCGGCTCTGAGCGAACCGCGGACGGCGCCCCCGAGAGAGGTCGGGCGCCCCTCGCCCTTCGCTACGGAGACCTGATCGTCCTCGCGGTCGCGCTCCCGATCTTCCTCGTGGCAAGCCTGCCCATGGTCGGCTACGCGGCGCTCGCCGCCGCCTGGCTCGCCCAGCACGCCGTCAACGCGTACGCCGAGGCGCGCTCGAGGGCGGCGCTCACCGAGGGGGACCGCCGGCTCGCGCTCGGCATCGTCGGTGGCGCCACCCTGCTGCGACTGTGGCTGGTCACCGCCGCGATCCTGGCCGTGGGCCTCGTCGCCGAGCGTGAGGACGGCCTCGCCGCCGCCGTGCTCGCGTTCGTCCTGGTCACCGTCCACCTCGGCTGCCTTGCCTTCTCGAAGTTCATCTATCCCGAACCGGCGGTGAGGGGGTGAGCTCCTGGAGCACCAAGACCAAGGTCTTCGTCGGCCTCGGCGTCTACTTCGGGATCACGATCCTGCTCCTCCTCCTGCTCGGGAACGAGGGCAAGAACGACCACTTCCAGCCGCAGAACGAGTTCAAGCTCGACCCCTGGATCGAGATCAACATCGCCGGCATCGATCTCTCGATCAACAAGGCCGTCTTCTACCTGTTGCTCGCCGCCGTGCTCACCGTCGGCACCGTGACGTGGATCGCCAACCGGATGAAGCGCGAGCCGAACAGGGTGCAGATGACGATGGAGCTCGCCTTCGACCTGACCCGCAACAACATCACCCGCGGCAATATCGCCGACGAGGAGCTGGGCCGGAAGTGGTTCCCGTTCCTCGCCGGGCTCTTCTTCTTCATCTGGTTCTCGAACATGATCGGCTTCCTGCCGCTGCCGATCAACACCGAGCACAAGGTCGACATCTTCGGCCTCGAGGTCCCCTCGCTCGCCTTCTACGCCGCGACCGCGAACCTCTCCATCCCGCTCGTCCTCACCCTCGTGGTCTGGATCTCCTACCACGTCGAGGGCATCCGGGCGAAGGGCTTCGGCAAGTACATCGCCAGCTGGATCCCGCCCGGGCTCGAGGACATGAACAAGCCCTTCCGGGGCTTTATCTTCGTGATCGAGGCGATCTCCCACTTCGCCCGCCTGATCTCGCTCTCGGTGCGGCTCTTCGCCAACATCCTGGCCGGCCACCTGCTACTTCTGTTCATGGGCGGCGGCTTGGCAGTGCTGCTCGGGGTCGCCGCGCTGGGGGCACTCACCTACCCGCTCGCGCTCGCCTTCTTCCTGCTGGAGATCGGCCTGATCGCCACTCTGCAGGCATTCATCTTCTCAACGCTTACCGCCATCTACCTCGGCGGCGCAACCGCCGAAGCTCACTAGAAAAGGAGTACCGATCAAATGGACGCATTGATTCCGATCGCCCAGGCAGCCGCGGAGGGGGTTACCGACGACGGCCTCAAGTCGATCGCCCTCGGCATCGGGGCCGGCCTCGGCTCGATTGGAGCCGGCATCGGCATCGGCATCATCTTCGGCAAGGAGATCGAGTCCGTCGCCCGCCAGCCCGAGATGAAGGACGAGCTGCAGTCGATCCGCTGGCTCGGCTTCGCGCTCACCGAGGCCGTCGCCTTCTACACCTTCATCTTCGGCCTGATCGCGTTCTTCCTCTAGGTCACCAGTGGAAGTTCTTGGCGACATCGGCGCGTTCCTGATCGCTCAGGCCGAGCACGCTGCAACCGGCAGCGAGGAGGAGGGGGGAAGCGGCAGCTTCCTCGTCTCGCCCGAGCTCGGGTTGATGATCTGGACCCTGCTCCTCTTCGGCGGGACGATGTTCATCCTCTCGAAGACGGCGTTCCCGAAGATCGGCGAGGCGCTCGAGAAGCGCGCCGCCGCGGTGCGGGAGAACATCGAGGCCGCCGAGCGCCAGCGCGCGGAGGCCGACGAGCTGCTGGCCGAGTATCGCGAGCGCCTCAAGGAGGCCCGTGAGCAGGCCGCCGACATCCAGGCGAAGGCCCGCAAGGCCGGCGAGGAAGCCGAGAAGCGCGCCGTCGACGAGGGCAAGGCGAAGCGCGAGGAGCTCGTCGCTGCGGCGCGCAAGGACATCGAGGTGGAGACGCGCCGCTCGCTCGAGACCATCCGCCGCGAGGTCGCCGACCTGACCGTGCTCGCGACCGAGAAGATCACCCGCAAGTCGCTCTCCGAGGACGACCAGCGCCGCCTGGTCGAGGAGGCGCTCTCCGAGGTCGACTTCACCGCCCTCGCCGGCGACGCCGCCGGCACCGGCAACGGGGGCTCCGAGGCCTAGCGTGGAAGAGGTCGCGCGTGTATATGCCGAGGCGCTGTTCGAGTCCGCGAGGGACTCGGACAAGCTCGACACGATCCACGAGCAGGTCGGCCAGTTCACCGACGCGATCGACGCGGATCGCGACATGCAGGTGTTCTTCTTCAGCCCCTACTTCTCCTCGCAGGAGAAGCGCGACGGCATCGCGCAATCGGTCGAAGGCGCCGAGCCGGAGCTCGTCAACTTCCTCGAGCTGCTCGCGGAGAAGCACCGGATGCCGGCGATCTTCCGCATCCGCCGGAACTTCGACGACCTCTGGGCGGAGGAGAGCAAGCGGCTCGAGGTGACGCTGACGAGCGCGGTCGAGCTCGATCAGCAGGTCGTCGACAAGGTCGCCGACGAGATCGCCCGGCAGACCGATCGCAAGATCGACATCTCGGCCAACGTCGACGACTCGATCATCGGGGGGCTCGTCCTCCAGGTCGGCAACAAGGTTCTCGACGCGAGCCTTCGCAGCAAGCTGGACAGACTTAGAAAGGAAGTCGCGAGAGCGGCTTAACCGTTACCCCGAACCCATTTACAAGGAGCAACTGAGCCACAGTGGACATCAAGCCCGACGAGATTGCAAAGATCCTGCGCCAGCGGATCGAGGGCCTCGAGACCGACGCAGCCGACCTCTCGGAGGTCGGCACCGTGCTCTCGGTCGCGGACGGCATCGCCCGCGTGCACGGGCTCGACAACTGCATGTCGCTCGAGATGCTCGACCTGCCCCACGACGTCACCGGGCTCGCGCTCAACCTCGAGCAGGACAACGTCGGCGTGGTGCTCTTCGGTGCCTGGGACAAGATCGTCGAGGGCGACACGGTCAAGCGCACCGGACGCCTGCTCGAGATCCCGGTCGGTGAGCAGCTGCTCGGGCGGATCGTCGACCCGCTCGGCCGGCCGATGGACGACAAGGGCGAGGTGTCGACGAGCGAGACCCGCCCGGCCGAGTTCAAGGCGCCGGGCGTCGTCGAGCGCCAGCCGGTGACGAAGCCGGTCCAGACGGGCCTGAAGGCGATCGACGGGATGATCCCGATCGGTCGCGGTCAGCGCGAGCTGATCATCGGCGACCGGCAGACCGGTAAGACGGCGATCGCGATCGACACGATCATCAACAACAAGGACAAGGACATGATCTGCGTCTACGTTGCGATCGGTCAGCGCATGTCGACCGTGGTCCAGGTTGCGAACGTGCTCGAGGAGGCCGGCGCGATGGACAACACGATCATCGTCGCCGCGGCCGCCGACGAGGCGGCGCCGATCAAGTACATGGCGCCCTACGCCGGCTGCGCGATGGCGGAGCACTTCCTCTACGACGGCAAGGACGCGCTCTGCGTCTACGACGACCTCACCAAGCACGCTTTCGCCTACCGGCAGATGTCGCTGCTCCTGCGCCGCCCGCCGGGCCGCGAGGCGTACCCCGGTGACGTCTTCTACCTGCACTCGCGCCTGCTCGAGCGCGCGGTCAGCCTCTCCGACGAGCTCGGCGGCGGCACGCTGACGGCGCTGCCGATCATCGAGACGCAGGCGAACGACGTCTCCGCCTACATCCCGACCAACGTCATCTCGATCACCGACGGGCAGATCTTCCTCGAGTCCGACCTCTTCTTCTCGGGCATCCGGCCGGCGATCAACGTCGGCATCTCGGTCTCCCGGGTCGGCGGCAACGCGCAGACGAAGGCGATGAAGAAGGTGGCCGGCAAGCTCAAGCTCGACCTCTCCCAGTACCGCGACCTGGAGGCGTTCGCGCAGTTCGGCTCCGAGCTCGACCCGGAGACGCAGAAGCAGCTCTCCCGCGGTGAGCGCCTCGTCGAGATGCTGAACCAGAACGAGCGCAGCCCGCTCTCGGTCGCCGAGCAGGTCGCCTCGATCTACGCCGGCACCGGCGGCTACCTGGACCGGATCAAGGTCGAGCGGGTGCACGACTTCCTCGACACGCTGATCAGCCATCTGCGCTCGTCGAACTCCGACCTGATGTCGAGGATCGACGAGGGTCAGCTCTCCGAGGAGGACGAGGAGTACCTGGGTGACGCGATCGCCGAGGCGATCGACGACTTCGGGCCCGACTTCGACGCCGAAGGCCAGCCGCTCGAGGAGGGCGAGTCGGACCGGATCATGTCCGAGGAGGAGCGCTCGAAGCCGGGTCGCACCGGCGGCGATGAGGACTCCGGTGACGACGACTCAGCCGACGAGGCCTCCGATGAGGAGGCCGAGGAGGCCGTGCCGGCGTAATGGCCACCCAGAAGGAAGTCAAGAACCGGATCTCGTCCGTAAAGAACATCCACAAGATCACTCGTGCGATGGAGATGGTCGCTGCCGCGCGCCTGCGCCGGGCCGAGCAGCGGATCGACGACATGCGCCCGTACGCGCAGGCGATCCGCAAGATGACCCAGCAGGTCGCCGACGCCTCGACCACGATCTCCCGCGTGAAGCTGCTCGAGGAGCGCGACCCGAAGCGCGTCGCGATCATCCTCGTCACCGGCGACCGCGGCCTCGCGGGCTCGTTCAACACCAACATCGTGCGCGAGGGGCTGCGGCTGAAGCGCGAGTTCGAGGGCGACGGGTCCGAGGTCTCCTACGCGGTGGTCGGGCGGCGCGGAAACTCGACCCTGACCTTCCGCGGCGAGACGATCGCGAACTCCTACATCGGCTTCACGGACCGCCCGGCCTTCACCGACGCGCGCGGGATCTCGCGCGACGTCACCACCGCCTACGTCGACGAGGAGATCGACCGGGTCGAGCTCGTCTACAACCGCTACGTCTCGCCGCTCACGCAGTACGTTCGCCGCCAGACGCTGCTCCCGATGCAGCAGGCCGAGGTCTTCGGCGAGGGGATACCCGAGGCCGAGAAGCCCGCCGACGATGAGCTGGCCGAGGCGCACGAGAAGGCGTACTGGGACTACGAGCCCGAGCCGGAGGAGCTGCTCCCGATGCTGTTCGAGGAGTACGTCGACCTCTCGGTCTACCGGGCGCTGCTCGAGTCGGCGGCGTCCGAGCACGGAGCGCGAATGACGGCGATGCGGAGTGCGGCGGAGAACGCCGACGACATGATCGGCGCGCTGACGCTGGAGATGAACCGGGCGCGGCAGGCGGAAATCACGCAGGAAATTCTTGAAGTCGTCGGCGGCGCCGAGGCGCTCGGCTGAGCCACCCTAAGGATCGAAGGAGAAGTAGAGGCAGATGGCCAACGGAAACGGAAACGGAACCAACACCGGCACGGTCGAGTCAGTCACGGGCGTCGTCATCGACGCCCTCTTTCCCGACGAGCTGCCCGAGATCTACTCGGCGATCGAGATCAAGATCGCCGAGGAGGGCAACCGGCCGGCGATGGACCTGATCTGCGAGGTGCAGCAGCACCTCGGCGACGACCGCGTACGCGCGGTCGCCATGGACGCCACCGATGGCATCCAGCGCGGTGCCGAGGTGATCGACACCGGCGGGCCGATCACCGTCCCCGTCGGCGACGAGACCCTGGGCCGGATCTTCAACCTGCTCGGCGAGCCGATCGACAACGGCGCCGAGCTCTCGGAGGGCGGTGAGCGCTGGCCGATCCACCGGGCCGCGCCGTCGGTCGAGGACCTCGCGCCGGCGCAGGAGATCCTCGAGACCGGGATCAAGGTCGTCGACCTGCTCGCCCCGTACGCGAAGGGCGGCAAGGTCGGCCTCTTCGGCGGCGCCGGCGTCGGCAAGACCGTCCTGATCCAGGAGCTGATCCGCAACATCGCCGAGGAGCACGAGGGCCTCTCGGCGTTCTGCGGCGTCGGCGAGCGCTCGCGTGAGGGCAACGACCTCTGGGGCGAGATGAAGGAGTCCGGCGTCATCGACCGGACGATGCTCGTCTTCGGCCAGATGAACGAGCCGCCCGGCGCCCGCCTGCGCGTCGCGCTGTCCGGTCTGACGATGGCGGAGTACTTCCGCGATCAGGGCGGCAAGGACGTGCTCCTGTTCATCGACAACATCTTCCGCTTCGTCCAGGCGGGCTCCGAGGTCTCGGCGCTGCTCGGGCGGATGCCCTCGGCGGTCGGCTACCAGCCGACGCTGGAGACCGAGATGGGTGGCCTGCAGGAGCGGATCTCCTCGACCCAGAAGGGCTCGGTGACCTCGATCCAGGCCGTCTACGTGCCCGCGGACGACCTCACCGACCCGGCGCCCGCCTCGGTGTTCGCGCACCTGAACGCGACCACGACGCTCTCGCGCTCGATCTCGGAGAAGGGGATCTACCCCGCCGTGGATCCCCTGGACTCCACCTCGACGATCCTCAAGCCCGACATCCTCGGCGAGGAGCACTACCGCGTCGCCACCGGCGTCCAGGAGAACCTGCAGCGCTACCGCGAGCTGCAGGACATCATCGCGATCCTCGGGATCGACGAGCTCTCCGACGAGGACAAGCTCGCCGTCAACCGGGCGCGCAAGATCGAGCGGTTCCTGAGCCAGCCGTTCTTCGTCGCCTCCCAGTTCACCGGCCGCGACGGCGAGTACGTCAAGGTCGAGGACACGGTCCGGAGCTTCGCCGAGATCCTCGAGGGCAAGTACGACGACCTGCCCGAGTCGGCCTTCTACATGAAGGGCGCGATCGACCAGGTCACCGGCACCGAGGAGAAGGGCTCCAAGGACGAAGGCGTCGAGCGCGAGAAGGCCGAGGCCGAGGAGAAGGCCGACAAGGACGCCGAGGAGTCCGAGGACGCCCAGGAGGACGATGGCTGAGCACGAGAAGCTCGAGGCCGAGGTTCTGACGCCCGAGGGGCCGGTCTTCCAGGGCGAGCTGGTCCAGGTCTCGACCCGGACCACGGTCGGCGAGGTCGGCATCCTCGCCAAGCACATCCCGATGGTCGCCCGCCTCCTGCCGGCGGAGCTTCGCCTGCACAAGTCCGAATCCGAGGTCGAGACGTACGCCCAGGGCGAGGGCTGGCTCGAGGTGTTCGCAAACCGGGTCCGCGTCCTCGTCGCCGAGGCCGTACCGCCCGACGAGCTCGACGTGAGCGAGTTGAAGCAGCGGCTCGAGGACGCGAAGCAGGCGCTCGAAGAGGCCGAGGAGGGCAGCGCCGCGGCCGAGCAGGCCGAGCGCGAGCGCGCTCGGGCCGAGGCCTTCCTCGCGATCGCCGAGTCGAGCTGATTTAGCCGGGCGATAGGGCCCGGCGGCTAGCCTAGGCCGCTTGGAAGAGCGCCTCCTAACCGAGAAGCTGATCGGCTACGACACCTCCCACGCGGAGGGCGTGAAGCTCTGTGCCGGGTTCGTCAAGGGCTGGCTCGACGCCCGCGACATCTCGACCCGCCAGATCGCCTGCCGCGATCTCCCCGTGACGCTCGCCGAGGTCGGCCCCGAGGACGCGTCGCACACGGTGCTCCTGCACGGACACGTCGACGTCGTTCCGGGCCACGCGGATCAGTTCGAGGCTCGCCTCGACGGGGACCGGCTGATCGGCCGTGGCTCCTACGACATGAAGGGGGCGCTCGCGTCGCTCCTGCTCGCGATCGCCGACCTGCGCGAGCAGGGCCGCGTCCGCGTGCGCCTCGGGATCGTCCCCGACGAGGAGTCGGAGGAGGAGGTCGAGAGGGGCGGCGACAAGCTCGTCGAAGAGGGCTTCTTGGGCGATTTCGTGATCACCGGCGAGCCCACGGACATGCATGTCGGCGTCGCGGCGAAGGGTGTCGTCGCGATGCGGGTGCGCGTCGACGGCCGCGCGGCGCACGGATCCACCCCGTGGTTGGGCGAGAACGCGATTTTGCGCGCCGTCGACGTGTTCCGCGCGATCCAGTCGCTACCGTTCGCCTCCCAGAGCTCCGAGCTCTTCGACCGACCGTCGATCAACCTCGGTCGAATCCTCGGCGGGGATGCGTTGAACAAGGTGCCCGACACTTGCTTCATCGACGTAGACGTGCGCCACCTGCCCGAGCAGGATCCGGACGCGATCCTGGATGAGGTACGCGGGATCCCGGGGGCGACGATCGTCTCCACCTTCCGCCGCCCGCCGGCGCTGGTCGATCCCGAGTCCGCGTACGTACGGGCCCTCTGCGAGGCGGCGGCGCCCCATCACGACGGCGAGGTGATGAGCGTCGGCCGTGACGGTGCCTCGGATGCCGTTTCATTCCTGCGCGTCGGCGTACCCGCGGTTGAGTTCGGACCCATCGGCGCCGGCCATCACGGGCCGGACGAGTGGGTCTCGGTCGCCTCGCTGGCGAGCTATCGGAACGCGATCGTCGACTTCGTCAACGCCCTGCCGGATCGCCTCGCGGCGAGCGCGGACGGAGCCGCCCGATGAGCATGGGACCCGACGACGAGAACCTCGAGCCGCCGGACGCCGACGACGAGCAGCCGAGCGACGAGCAGGCCGGTGAGCACGAAGTGCCGCCGTCGACCTGGGCCGGACGCGAGCGCTCCGGCGACGGGGAGGCGGGGGGGCAGGACACTCCCGGCTTCACCGACGAGTTCGATCAGATCGAGCGCGATCTCGACGCCGAGCTCGAGGGCCTCGGGCGCGGGGAAGAGAGGGAGGCCGAGGAAGCAGAGGACGAATCGGAGCCCGAACCCGTCGCCGAGGAGGCGGATGCCCCCGACCTGGCCGAGAAGGAGCCCGAGGGCGAAGAGGAGGTCGAGGCCGAGGAGCCCGCCGATGAGCCGGAGGCCGAGGGGCCGGAGACCGATGAGCCGGAGACCGATGAGCCGGGGACCGATGAGCCGGAGGCCGAGGGGGCCGAACCGGAGTCGGGGGAGACGGTCGAGGCGGAAACCATCGGCCTCGCCGATCGCGAGCAGGCCTCAGAGCAGGCACTCGCGGGGCTCAAGGCACGAACCGGTGAGAGCAAGCGGGAGGCTGAGCCGAACGCCGAGAAGGCGGCGGTCGCCGCCGAGGTCGCCGCAGCCTCTGCCGGGGACGCCGCGGGGCAGGCCGGCGAGCCGCCGCGGGCGAAGCGCCTGTGGGCCCGCTTCCTCGCCGCGACGATCCTGATCGTCGCCTCGACCGCGACCGCGACGGCGATCAGCGTCCTCGTCTATCTGACCGACATCGCCGACGCGCTCAACGACAACAACGCGCTCGGCGACAAGGTCAGGGACGAGCTCGAGCACGTCGACGGCGGGGACCCGCAGAACATCCTCATTCTCGGCTCCGACGAGCGCCTCGACCTCCCTGGCGACAAGCGCTCGGATACGACGATCCTGCTTCGCGTCGACCCCGACCAGCAGGCGATCTCGCTGCTCTCGATACCGCGCGACCTCAGGGTCTCGATCCCGCGCCACGGAATCGACAAGTTCAACGCCGCCTACTCCTACGGCGGCCCGGATCTGACCCTCGAGACGCTGAAGAACCTGCTCGGCCCCGAGGTCCCGATCCACCACCTGGTCAACATCAACTTCACGGGGTTCGCGGACGCGGTGAACGCGATCGAATGCGTCTACGTCGACGTCGACCGCCGCTACTACATCCCCGAGGAGGACGAGGTTGCCGAGATCGACATCGAGGCCGGCTATCAGCGCCTCTGCGGCTTCTACGCGCTCCAGTACGTGCGCTACCGCCACGACGACAACGACCTGATCCGCGCCGCGCGCCAGCAGGACTTCCTCCGCGAGGCGCGCCAGAAGGTTCCGCCCTCGAAGCTGATCGAGGATCGCAACGAGCTGATCGAGATCTTCACCGACCACACGACGTCCGACATCGACGACCCGATCACGCTGCTCGAGCTGCTGAAGACGTTCGTCAACGCCCGCAACGCGGCCCTTCACGAGGTCCACTTCCCGGCCGACCTCGGCGACGGCACCACCGGCTATGTGACCGCTTCGGAGAAGGCGATCAAGGACACGATCGACACGTTCATGGGCAACGAGGGGACTCCGGGTCCGCCGGAGACCGGCGACTCCGCCGAGCCCGGGGAGGAGGGCGACGGCGGCGGCGACGGAGGCGGCGGCGACGGCAAGGGCGAGGAGAAGGAGGAGCCGAAGCCCGAGGAGAACGACGGGCCGACGATGGACGACGCGACCGCCCAGGGCGAGCAGTACGCGAACCAGATCTCGAAGGTGAAGACCCGCGGCGGCGACCCGATGGTCGAGTTCCCGATCTTCTACCCGACGGAGCTCGTCCCGGGCTCGCTCATCGACAGCGCATCCCGTGCGTTCCCGATCGACGGTCCCGGCGACGACGCGTACCGCGGCTACAAGATGGTCGTCCGCGTGCCCGGCGAGTACTTCGGCAACGGTCTCCTGACCGAGTACTACGGCATCTCCGGCACGGACTGGGAGGACCCGCCGATCCTCGCCAACCCGAGCGAGGAGAACAAGCAGATCGACGGTCGCGAGTACAACCTGTACTACGACGGCGACCGGCTGCGCCTCGTCGCCTGGCACGACAAGCGCGGCAACTCGTACTGGGTCAACAACACGCTTTCGCAGAGCCTCGGCTACGAGCAGATGATCGCGATCGCCGTGTCCGCGCGCCAACGCGAAGACTGAGCCCGTAGCCTCCCGCGTCCCGTGTCCACGGACGAGCGAGCGATAGGAGTCGTCGGAGTCGGCTGGGTCGGCCTGGTGAGCGCCGCCTGCTTTGCCGAGCTCGGCCATCGCGTCGTCGCGATGGACGTCGACGAGGCGAAGATCGAGCTGCTGAGCGGCGGCGGCTCGCTGCCTATCCACGAGCCGGGGCTGGACGAGCTGGTGGCGAAGAACAGCGAGCGGCTCACCTTCACGACATCGATGGAGGACGTCCTCGGCGCGGCCGACCTGCTCTTCTGCTGCGTCGACACGCCGCCGACCTACTCCGGCGACGCCGACCTCTCGCGCGTTCAGGCGGTCGTCGCGAAGCTGCCCGAGGACTCCGCACATGCCCTGGTGATGAAGAGCACCGTCCCGGCCGGCACCGGTGCCGCCATCCGGCGCTCGAAACCGGATCTCGCCTATGTCTCCTGTCCCGAGTTCCTCAAGGAGGGCTCGGCGGTCGAGGACTTCCTTCATCCCGATCGCGTCGTCGTCGGCGCCGATCGCGGCGACGAGCGGGCCGCCGACGCGGTCGCGGCGCTGTATGAGCCGCTCGGCGGCGAGGTCGTCCGCACCGACGTCGCCTCCGCCGAGATGATCAAACTCGCGTCGAACGCCTTCCTGGCGACGAAGATCTCGTTCATCAACGAGATCGCCAACGTCTGCGAGGCGACCGGCGCCGACGTCACCGAGGTCGCACGCGGCATGGGCCTCGACTCACGGATCGGCCCCAGCTTCCTGCGCGCGGGCCTTGGCTTCGGGGGCTCGTGCTTTCCGAAGGACACGACCGCCCTCAAGCAGCTGGCCGGCAACACCGGCTACCACTTCCAGCTCCTCAACTCGGTGATCGAGGTGAACGAGTTGCAGAAGCGGCGGGTCGTGCAGAAGCTCGAGAAGCACCTCGGGTCGCTGGTCGGCAAGCGGATCGCCCTGCTCGGGCTCGCGTTCAAGCCGCACACCGACGATATGCGCGAGGCATCGAGCCTGGTGCTCTCGGCCCGCCTGCAGGGTGAGGGTGCGACCGTGGTCGCGTTCGACCCGGTCGCCGAGAACGCCGCATCCGAACTGCTGCCGAGCATCGAGATGGCAAGCGGGCCGGCCGAAGCCCTTCGGGGCGCCGATGCGGCGATCCTGGTGACGGAGTGGCCTCAGTTCGGCGAGCTCGACTGGGCTCGGCTGGCCGGGACGATGGCCCGGGCGCTGATCGTCGACGGGCGCAACTTCCTCGATCCAGCCACCCTGCGCGCGGCCGGCTTCACCTACGAGGGCGTCGGCCGCCCGAGCGCCAACGGCGGCTCGGCCTGATGCAGGCGGTCGTCCTCGTCGGTGGGGAGGGCACGCGACTGCGCCCGCTGACGCTGACGCGACCGAAGCCGGCGCTGACGCTCGTCGACCGGCCCTTCATCCGCTACATGGTCGAGTGGCTCGGTCGCCACGGGATCGACGAGGTGATCATGGCCTGCGGCTTCAAGGCGGAGGCGCTGCGCGACGCGCTCGGGGACGAGCTCGAGAGCGGGATCACGATCGCCTACATCGAGGAGGACGAGCCGCTCGGCACCGCCGGCCCCGTCCGTCTCGCGGCCGACGAGGGGCTCCTCGGCGAGCGCTTCATGGTCCTGAACGGCGACGTGCTCACCGACCTCGACCTGACCGCGCTCCAGCGCCAGCACGCGGAGACCGGTGCCGCGATCACGCTCGCGCTCTATCCGGTCGCCGACCCGACCCAGTACGGACTCGTCCGCCGCCGCGGCGGTCCCTCGGCGCCCGGGGAGGAGCCGGCGGAGCCGGGGGGCGAGGTGCTCGGATTCCTCGAGAAGCCCGACGCCGGCGCGATCGATACCGACGAGGTCAGCGCCGGCGCCTACGTGATCGAGCGCCGGATCCTCGATCTCATCCCCGCGGGTCGCACCGTCTCGATCGAGCGGGAAGTCTTCCCCCGCGTGGTCGGCCAGGGCCTCTTCGCCCGCCGCCTCGAGGGCTACTGGATGGACATCGGGACCCCGGAGCGATACCTCGAGGCGAGCTGGGACATCCTCGAGAACCGCGTCGAGACCGACGTCACAGCGACCGGCGACGGCGTGCTCACCGACCCCACCGCGACCGTCGGGGATGGGGCCGAGGTCGGGCCGCGCGCCGTGCTCGCCCCCGGCTGCGAGATCGGCGACGATGCACGCGTCGTCGGGTCAGTGCTCCTCGATGGTTGCGTTCTCGGCGACGGTGCGACCGTCGAAGGCGCGATTCTCGCCCCACGGGTCGACATCGGCGCCGGCGCCACCGTCGGCACCGGTGCCGTCCTCGGCGAGGGAGCGACCGTCGCCGCGGGCGCCACGGTGCCCGCCGACGCGCGGGTCCAGCCCGGCGAGCTCGTCGCGGCGGAGGCGGTGGCACCGTGACCGAGGCACTCGCACCGATTCGCGCGGTCGACGCGAGCGGGCAGCTCGACGCGGTCCTCGCGCTCCCCGATCACCTTCGCGACGCGCTCTGGCGGGTCGAATCGGCGGCGCTCGAGCCGGCACGGGCGAGCGGGTTGATCGTCAGCGGCATGGGCGGCTCGGCGATCGGCGCCGTGCTCGCCCGGGCGGCGCTCGGCGACCAGGCCACGGCTCCGATCCTGGTCTTCCGCGACTACGAGCTTCCCAGCTGGACACCGCCCGACCGCGCTGTGCTCTGCCTCAGCTATTCCGGCAACACCGAGGAGACGCTCGCCGTCTTCGCCGCCGCCGAGGCGGTGGGCGCTCGCCGCTACGTCGCCACCACCGGCGGCACCCTCGCCGAGGTGGCGCGCTCCGCGGGCGTTCCGGTGATCGGGCTCCCGGGAGGGCTCCAGCCGCGTCATGCGGTCGCCTACGGCTTCACCGTCGTCTGCGAGGTCGCGGCGCTGATCGGCGCCGCCGACGGGATCAAGACCGAGATCGACGCCGCCGCGGCGCACCTCGAGGCCGAGCGCGAGGGCCTGATCGCGAAGGCCGCCGAGATCGCCGAGTTGCTCGCGGGGACGATCCCGCTCGTCTACGGCTGCGAGCTCACCGTCCCGGTCGCCTACCGCTGGAAGTGCCAGCTGAACGAGAACGCCAAGCAGCACGCGTTCGCGCATGAGCTTCCCGAGATGGACCACAACGAGATCGTCGGCTGGTCGGGCTCGGTCGAGTCTCCGGCTCATTCCGCGGTCTTCATCACGGACTCCGACCAGCATCCCCGCCAGCGCCGGCGGATCGAGCTGACCGCGAAGCTCGTCGCACCGGGCGCGCGTGCGGTGGTCGAGGTGGAGACGGTGGGCACGACGCGCGTGCAACGCGCGCTCTGGGCGGTGATGCTCGGCGACCTCGTCTCACTCTTCGTCGCCGCGCACAACGGCGTCGACCCCGAGCCCGTCGAGGTGATCGAGCGGCTCAAGGACGAGCTCGGACGCCCCTAGACGGGGCCGAGCGGCGCCGCTGCTCACACTCGGCCGGGCCCGCATCGGTCAGACTTTCGCCCGTGCCTCTGATCGATGATCTCGCGGGCGCCGTGCGCTCGGGTCTCGGACGCGCCGGTGAGGCGCTCATCGGCCTCTCGCGCAACGGCGCCGGACCGGACGCGCCGAGCGAGGCCGAGGTGCTCGTCCCGGCCAAGCCGCCGGCCCCCGCGATCCTCCTCGCCCGCGACCTGAGCAAGGTCTACGGCGAAGGCAGCGCCACCGTGCGCGCCCTCGACGGCGCCTCGCTCGAGGTCCGCCGCGGCGAGATGGTCGCGATCATGGGCCCGTCGGGATCGGGGAAGAGCACGATGCTCCACCTGCTCGGGGCGCTCGAGACTCCCAGCGGAGGGGAGATCTCGCTCGGCGGCGAACGCTACGACGGGCTCGACGACGCGGGCCTCACCCGCGTCCGCCGCGACCGGATCGGCTTCGTCTTCCAGTTCTTCAACCTGCTCGCCTCGCTGACCGCCGAGGAGAACGTCCTCCTGCCGGCGCTGATCGCCGGATCGCGCGACGAGGCCACCGTCGCTCGGGCGCGTGCGTTGCTGGACCGGGTCGGGCTGGCGGCGCGGCGCGAGCACCTGCCGGCGGAGATGTCGGGCGGCGAGCAGCAGCGCGTCTCGATCGCCCGCGCACTGCTGCGCGAGCCCGAGCTGGTGCTCGCGGACGAGCCGACCGGCAACCTCGACAGCCGCTCGAGCGCCGAGGTCCTCGACCTCCTGCGCGGCCTCAGTGACGCCGAGGAGCAGACGCTGGTGATGGTGACCCACGACCCCGGCGCGGCGGCAGTCGCCGACCGGATCGTCTTCCTGCGCGATGGCCGCGTGGCGGGCGAGATCGAGGGCGGCTCGCGCGAGCAGGTCGCCAGCGCCTTCACCGCACTGGAGTGATGCGCTCCTTCGGCGCGCTCGCCCTGCGCCAGGTCAGGGCCCGCCGCGGCCGCTCGCTGCTGACGGCCGCCGGCATCGTTCTCGGCGTCGGCATGATCCTCGGCGTCCTCCTGCTGACGGCGACGATCAACCGCACCTTCGGCGACCTCTACGACTCCGTCTACGGCGAGACCGACCTGCTCGTCGCCGGCTCGGGACAGACCTCCCTGCGCCCCTCGACCCTGGGCAGGGTGGAGGAGTCGAAGGGTGTCGAGGCCGCGGTGGGCCGCGTCACCAGCGTCTTCACCCTGGCGAAGGAGGACGCGCAGCTGAACGTGATCGGCGAGCCGCCGGGCAGTCCGCAGGTCGATTCGGCGGAGACCGTTGCCGGGCGCGACCCGGAACGCGGACGTGAGATCTCGCTCCAGGAGAGCTGGGCCGAGGCGAACGAGATCGAGGTCGGTGAGGCGGTCGAACTGACCACGCCGGAGGGTGAGCGGCGCTTCGAAGTCGTCGGCCTCTTCTCCTACCGAAGCGGCTTCCAGTTCGGCGGCGAGGGCTTCGCCGTGCTGCCGCTCGAGACCGCGCGCAGGGTCATCGACCGCCCCCGCGCCTGGGACGAGGTCGCGGTGATCGTCGCCGGGGGCGGCCCCCGCTCGATCGAGGACGTCCGCCGCCGGCTCGAGCGATCCCTGCCGAAGGGGGCCGACGTGGAGACGCCCGACGCGAAGTCCGAGGACGTCGAATCGCAGCTTCAGGCCTTCAACACGATCCTCTACTTCTTCGCCGCGATCGCCCTCTTCGTCGGCGGCTTCCTGATCTTCAACAGCTTCAGCATGACCGTGCTCCAGCGCACGCGCGAGATCGGGATGCTGCGGGCGCTGGGCGCGACCCGCGGGCGGATCACCGGCTCGGTCCTGCGCGAGGCGGCACTCCTGGGGACGATCGGCGCGGTGCTGGGCGTCGGCCTCGGTGTCGGCCTCGCGGTTGCCCTGATCGCGCTCGTGCGCGCGGCGGACTTCCCCGTCGGCGAGCTCGTGATCACCTGGTACGCGCCGATCGTCGCCGTGGCAACGGGCCTTCTCGCAGCCGTCCTGGGTGCCCTGCAGCCCGCCCGGCGCGCCGGGCGGACCTCGCCGATCCGCGCCGTGCTCGGCGGCGATCAGATCCGATCGCGCCCGGGCTGGTCCCGGGCGCTCGCCGGGTTCGCACTGATCGCGGCCGGCCTCGGCGGCGCCTTCTGGCTCGGCGCAGCGGACGAGACGACCACCCTGGTTGCGATCGCCGGGATGACGGGGACGATCGCGATCTTCTTCGGCATCGCCTTGCTCGCCCCCTTCGTGATCCGGCCGCTCGTCCGGGTGCTCTCGTGGCCGGTGCGCATGGCCTTCCCGGTGGAGGGCCGGCTCGCCGCCGACGCCGCGCGCTCGGACCCGGGGCGGACGGCGGCGACGGCGACCGCGCTCCTGATCGGGCTGGCGATGGTGGTCGCGGTCAACAGCCTCGGCGCCAGCTTCCTGAAGACGATCTCGGACGAGTTCGATCAGTCCTTCGCCCGCGACCTCACGGTCCAGCCGAGCGGCTTCTCGCCGGGGCGCGGGGCGCAGCAGACGATCGCTAACGGTCTGCGCGACCGGCTCGCCCGCATCCCCGAGGCCGATGTCGTCGCCCGTGAGCGCTTTCTCTACGTCCCCGACATGCCGGGGCCGGAGGGGAAGACGAAGTCGGACGGCCTCCTGCTCGCCTTCGACCCCGACGAGTACGCGGAGGTCGACACCACCGACCTCCAGGGCGGGACCCGGGATCAGGTCTTCCGCCGGATGTCGCGCGGACAGGTGACGGTCGGCAAGGGACACGCGGAGGAGCAGGACCTGGCGGTCGGCGACACGGTCGAGCTCGAGGGCCCCTCGGGCGACCGGCGCGCGCGCGTTGCCGGCATCGTCGAGACGGTCGTCTTCGGCGGGCAGACGATCTCGATGTCGCTCGAGACGATGAAGGAGATCTGGGGCGTGACCGCCGACTCCGAGCTGGCGCTGAAGGCTCGCAGCGAAGCGGACCGGCCGGTTCTCGAGCGCAAGGTCGAGCGCATCGTCGAGGCCGACTACCCGAACCTGGCGGTGCTCTCGAACGCCGAGCTCAAGGCCGATGTGGAGGAGCGGGTCAACCAGCAGTTCGGGATCTTCTACGCGATCGTCGGCGTGGCGATCTTCGCCAGCCTCTTCGGAATCATCAACACGCTGACGATGTCGGTGCTCGAGCGCACGCGCGAGATCGGCGTCCTCAGAGCCCTCGGCGCCTCGCGCTGGCAGATCCGCCGTCAGATCGCGAACGAGAGCGTCGTCATCGGCCTGATCGGCGCGCTGCTGGGGATCGCCGTCGGCGCCGGGCTCGGCTACGCCCTGCTGCAGGGGCTTGCCGCCGGGATCCCCGGGGTGACGTACCGGCCGCCCGTCGCGACGATGGGCTACGTGGCGGTTGCGGGTGTCTTCCTGGGGTTGATCGCGGCGATCCTGCCGGCGCGCCGCGCCGCCCGGCTCGACGTGATCGAGGCGATCAGCTACGAATGACGCTCACCCGGAGGAAACGTCCCGTACACCCGGCTATGCGGGGGTGATCGGGACGTTTGGTCGTTAGCCGCCGCCCGCGACGACGGCGGCGTGGATCTCGTCGAGCTTCGCCGCCATCTCGGGCAGGCGCTTGACCAGGGAGATCTCCTCCTCGAGCTCGGTCAGGAGGCCCTTGACCTCCTCGAGCGTCCCCCGCACCTCGCCCAGCGTCTCGTCGACGGTCCCGAGCTTTCTGTCGACGTTGGCGAGCGTCCCGTCGACCCGCCCGAGCACGCCGTCGACGCTCTCGAGCGTGTTGTCGACCCGCTTCATCAGGCCGCCGGCGGGGTTCGGGATGCGAGGCATGCGCGACTCCTTCGTCTCTGGGTCTCGGGACGCGGCGATCCTACGCGACGGTAGTTTCAGCCGCCGCGGCTACTCGTCCCCGGAAGGGCGGCGGCGGTGGCGCTTGATATCCGAGCGCCGCCTCTTCTGGTTCAGCCGTCGCTCACGGGCGCCGCGGCTCGGCCCGGTGGCGCGGCGTTGCTTGCGCACCTTGAGGCCTGCGGCGAGCCGGCCGGCCAGACGCTCCAGCGCAAGGGCCCGATTGCGGGACTGGCTACGGGCGTCCTGGGCGACGGCGCTCACCCGCGCCCCGCAGTGGGCCATCAGCCGGCGCTTCTGATCGGCCGTGAGCGTGCTCGAGGCGGCGACGTCGAAGATCGCCTCGACCCGCGACTCGGTCACGTTCGCATGCTGCCCGCCCGGCCCGGACGAGCGGCTGGTCCGAATCTCAATCTCAGCGAGCGGGATCTCGACCCCCCCGGCGCGAAGCGTGTCCGCCATCCGCGCAAGTATCCACGCCGAGACGAAGGTTCCGGGTGGATATCACCCCTAAGCCCCGTCTCGGCGCGTCAGAGGGCTTCGCCGACCGTCAGCGGCGCCGCGCGGTAGGGGCGCCCGCGGGCGGCGCGCTCGAAGCGCTCGCCTGCTTCGGCGACCGGGCGGTAGTGCGGCTCGAACGAGTAGGCGCCGTAGTGCATCGGGATCACGACGCCGGCCCCGAGCAACTCGCCGGCGAGGGCCGCCTGCTCCGGGTCCATCGCCGCCGGCAGGGGGCTCGGAGGCTGCTGGTGCGGGAAGTCGACGATCGCGCCGTTGACCGGGGCGAAGACGAGGTCGAACGGTCCCGCGCGCCGCGCCATCTGCCACCAGGCGCCGTGGAAGACGGTGTCGCCGAGGTGGAGGACCCGCACGCCGCCCGCTTCGACGAGCCACGAGACCTGAGGATCGCCGAGGCCGTCGACGGCGGGCAGCGCCGTGCATGTGAACGGGCCGGCGGTGATCGCCTCCCAGGTCGCGACCGGGCGGCGCTCGAGCTCGGTCGCGGCGAGCTCGTACTCGGCCTGGGCGAGGGCGAGGTTGCCGTCCTCGGCGCCGACCGGATGATGGACCGCCGCGTCCGGGGCGAGCGCGGCTGTGAGCGCTCCCGCGTCGGTGTGGTCGCGATGCAGGTGGGTGACGAGCCCGGCGAGAGCGCCGCCCGCAGGGGGGAGCACCTCGGGCAGCTCGACCTCGACAGCGCTCGCGCCGAAGCCCGCGAACGTGCCCGCGGGATCGCCGAGTGGATCGATCACCAGCGTCTCGCCGTCAGCCTCGACCTCAACGCCTGCCCATCCGAGCCACCGCACCCTCATCCGAACCTCCTTCATCTCCAATTGCTGTTTAGCGAACGATCGTTCGTACGCTATCATGGCGCACCATGCCCCGCAGGTCCGCCGCCGCCGTCGCCGACACCCGCGCCGAGGTGCTCGGCGTCGCCCTCCGCCGGGCCTCGATCGACGGCCTCGAGGGCCTCACGATCGGGCGCCTCGCCGACGAGGCGTCGATGAGCAAGAGCGGGCTTCACGGTCTCTTCGGCAGCAAGGAGGAGCTCCAGGTGGCGACCTTCGACGCGGCGGTCGCCGAGTTCATGCGCGAGGTCTGGGAGCCGATCGCCGGGCGGCCCGCCGGACGCGCCCGCCTGCTCGCCCTGATCGACCGATGGCTCGCCTACCACCGTCGCCGCTTGCTGCCCGGCGGCTGCTTCGTCACCACGGCGACGATCGAGTTCGACGCGCGGCCGGGCCCGCTCCGCGATGCCGTCATCCGCGTCCGCCGGCGGATGCAGCGAGCGCTCGAGGCGGATCTCCGCGCCGCGATCGACGCCGGCGAGCTGTCGGCAGACACCGAGCCGGCCGATGTCGCCTTCGCCCTGTACGCGCTCGCCTCCGCGGCGAGCCAGGCGATCCAGCTCGACGAGCCCGGGGCGAGCGCCCGCGCGCGCCGCTGCATGCGGGCACTGCTGCCGCTTCCATAGGCTTGCGGGCCGATGGCGTCCGCGAGCGGAAAGGCAACCGAGGAGCCCGCGGAGGGCAAGTCCGGGCGGGCGACCGCCGAGCTGCGACTTTCCGGCACGCGCGACGTCCAGGACTCGGCCGGGGCGCTCGCGCGCTCGATGGCGTCGAAGGCAGGCGTCGACCCGGCCCGGCTGACGCGACTGCGGGCGGTCGTCGAGGAACTGGTTCGCGAGGCGCGGGCGCGGCAGGTCGCGACCGCGAACGACGAGATCCTCGTCAAGGTCGTCGCCGAGGGCGGGCAGGTGGAGATCGAGGTCGTCGATCAGGCGCTGCCGATCTCGGCGAAGGAGAGCCGACACGCGGCATCGCGCCGTCTCGCGGCCCTCGGGTTCGTCGACGAGCTCCACATTCGCACGCAGGGCAAGCGCGGCAACGTCGCCCGCTGCACGCTGCGGATCGCGCCCACCGAAAGCGGCCACCTCGCCGGGGAGACGCTCGCGGACGACGCCGAACGCATCTCCGACGAGGAGGCGGCCAAGGTCGAGATCCGGAAGATGGAGCCGGCCGACGCTGCGGCGCTCGTGCGCTGCGTCTACCGCTGTTACGGCTACTCCTACAAGGCGGCCGTGATGTACGAGCCGAGCGAGATCCGGCGGGCCCTGCGCAACGGGACGATGACGTCGGTCGTCGCGGTTGCGGGCGACGGCTCCGTCGTTGGGCACGCGGCGGTCTTCATCGAGCGCGCTGGGGACGCGGTCCCCGAATCCGGCCGGATGATCGTCGACCCCCGGTATCGAGGTCGCGGGCTCGCCGGGCGCATGGCAGGGCTACGCCGCGAGCTGGTCGAAAAGGCATCGCTGCCCGGCTTTTGGGCCGAGGCGGTGACCAACCACCCGGCCAGCCAGCGCGAGTTCATCGACAACGGAGGCCGCGAGGTCGGGCTCTTGATCGGCGCCTCTCCGCCCTCGGAGATGCTCGGCTTCGCCGGCGCCGCGGGACGGCGGACGCTGCTCGCGATGTACACGCCGCTGCACCGGCGAGCGCAGACGGTGTACCTGCCGGAGCGCCACGCCGAGTTCGTGCTCGCCCTTGCCGAGCGGGTCGGGGCCGAGCGCGAGCTCGCCACCGAGATGACGGAGCCGGTCGGCGAGACGCGCCTGTGGACCTCGGTGGAGTCCGACGCCGGTCTCGCCCGGATCCGCGTGGAAACGGCCGGCGCCGACCTGCCCTCGAACGTCGCCGATGCGGTCGACGGGCTCGACGCATTCAACCTCGACGTCATCCACCTCGACCTCCCGCTCTCGGACTCCGCCAGCGCAGCAGCGGTCGAGGAGCTCGAGCCGCTCGGGTTCAGCCTCGCAGCCTGGGTGCCGCGGTTCGTCGACGGCTCCGACATGGTGCGGCTCCAGCGAACCGGGGGCATTCAGGTCAACCCGGAGGAGATCATCTGCGCCCGCCCCGAGGGCGAGCACGTGCGCGACTACGTGCTCGCCGAGTGGCACCGTGTGCGCCGCGGCGGCATCGACTAGGCCCGGGTCCAACCAAACGTCCCGTTTGCCCCCGTATAGGGCGGTGTTTGGGACGTTCGCAGGGGAGACGAAGCTCTGGACGACCGTCGAGTCCGATTCGGGCCTCGCGCGAATCCGGGTCGACGCGCCCGGCGCGGACCTGCCCTCGAAGGTCGCGGACGCCCTGGACGGCCTCGATGCCTTCAGCCTCGACGTCATCCACCTCGATGTGCCGCTCTCCGACCCGACCGGCGTCGTTTCCCTCGACGGCCTCGAGGCGCTCGGCTTCAGCCTCGCGGCGTGGGTCCCGAGGTTCGTTGATGGCTCCGACATGGTGCGGCTCGAGCGAACCAGCGGGATTCAGGTGGATCCGGACGAGATCGTCTGCGCCCGTCCGGAGGGCGAGCACGTGCGTGACTACGTGCTCGCCGAGTGGCGCCGGGTGCGGCGCGGCGGCATCGACTAGACGGCGTTCCTACGCAGGACATCGACCGCACCGAGCGTCACGTACCCGCGCCAGTCGAGCGCGCCCGCCGGCGAGATCCGGGCGTACTCGACCACCCATCCGCCATCGTCGTGCTGCAGCGCCGCGAGCCGCTCGAGGTCCGCTTCGATGATCTCGTCGCTGAACAGGGTCCGCGCCGGGCGCCCGGGATGGGGAGCGAGGTCGAGGGGCTTGAGCGCCTCGCCCTCCGTCCCACCGCTCACCGGGATCCTGCCGTCCGCCGGGACGAACTCTGCGAGACCTCCCAGGAGCCTCTCGGTGTCCTCCGGACGGCTCTCGTACAGGGCGTCGAGGAAGCGGACCGAGAACGCGAGGACATAGGCGGAGGGGGGACCCTGCGTGCGCTCGATCTCGCCGAGGCAGTATTCGGTCGCCCGCTCGAGCCACGGATGCGCTGCGACAGCCGGATCGGCCGCAGCGACCCGCAGGGCGGACGACGCGGTGATCGACGTGATCTGAAGCGAGGAGGCCGAAGGGTCGGCACCCCGCCACCACGGTGCGGACCCGGCCTCGAGTCCGAGCGGGAGGGCCATCGGCGCGCCGCCGTCGTCCAGAGCGATCGAGTCGAGCCAGTCGCAGAGCGCCATCGCCTGCTCAGTCGCCGCCTGGCCGACCTCCGCCATGACCTCGAAGGCGTGGTGGGCGGCGCCGGGCTGACTCTCGGGCGAGCGTAGGTCCGGCTCGAGTCCCCAGCCGTAGCCGCCGTCGGGATTGCCGTAGCCGTCGAGGGCGGCGAGGACGGCACGGGAGTCGGCGCGGCCGTCGCGGCGCTCGTAGCGGCGGCGGTCGAGAATTCGAGCGTGGGTTGCCATGAAGTCGGTGGCTGCCGGGAAATCGATGTTCATGGGGGCAGTGTCCCGCTCCCGGTCCCGCCTGTCTTGAACGGAACGGACGCCTTGCGGCGGACGAGAGATGCAGGTCCTCACCACGTCGTTCATCCGCGCCTCCGCGGAAGCTGGGTGTCGACGGCGCAGTGGCGGTGCGCGCTCCCGGATCGCAGGTAGGAACGGGAGGTGCGCGCGGCCGACAAGGCAAGACGGGTCAGGCACCGTTTAGGAAGACCGTCGAGCCGGCCCAGGTGCATTTCGTGCCTGAGGCGTGCCCACGCGCCACCTCACTGGCGCTGACCCGGCGCTGCTCAGGGGAAACGCGGTGCCAGGCCTCCCTAAACGGTGCCTGACCCCGCTACGCCCCGCGCGCCCGGATGAACGCGAGCGGCGGCAGCCCCGCCAGGCGTGCCGTCTCGCGTGTGAGGTGGGCCTGGTCGGCGTAGCCGGCGTCCGCCGCAAGCGGTGCGAGGTCGGTCCGCCCGGCGTCGACCTCCTCCACGAACCGGCGAAAGCGAAGCACCCGCGCGAGCGTCGCCGGCCCATAACCCACCGCGGCGTGAAAGCGGCGGCGAAGCTGTCGTTCGCTGATCCCGAGTTCTCGCGCGACCGTTCCCACCTCTTCGCGGTCGACGCGCCGCGCCGCCTCGACCACAAGCGGGTCCGCCTCGCGGCCGATTGCCGCGGTGAGGAAGCGAGCCGCGACCTTGCCGGGCTCGAGCCCCGGGTCCAGGTCGAAGGCGCGGTTGATCTCCGCCGCGTCGACCCGCAGGTCGCGGAGCTCGTCCAGCGGCACGCCGAGCACGTTCCCTCCTGCCCCGGGGAGGAAGCGGATGCCGACGAGGACGTCACCGGACTTGCGCTCCGCGAGCTTTGCGGAGGTGTCGGGGCCGGCCACGCTGGCGCCTTCGCCGCGCCGCCAGACCACGTCCGTGCACCCGTCCGGCACCACGCGCACCTCACCCGCGTCGTCCGTGACGCGGGTCCAGAGGCAGGCGACGACGCGGCGAAGTGACCCCGGCGGCCGGATCTCTCGATATCCGGGCGCGGGGGTCATCGTCGGGCGGCGCCTAGTACCTGTACGTGTCGCTCTTGTAGGGGCCCTCGACCGGGACCCCGATGTACGCCGCCTGCTCCGGGCTCAGCTCCGTCAGCGAGACGCCGAGCGCGTCGAGGTGGAGGCGCGCGACCTTCTCGTCGAGGTGCTTCGGCAGCACGTAGACCTGCTTCTCGTATTCCTCGCTCTTCGTGAACAGCTCGATCTGGGCGATCGTCTGGTTCGTGAACGAGTTCGACATCACGAACGAGGGGTGTCCGGTCGCGTTGCCGAGGTTGAGCAGCCGGCCCTCGGAGAGGACGATGATCGAGCGGCCGTCTTCGAACTTCCACTCGTCGACCTGCGGCTTGATCTCGTTGCGCTCGGCTCCCGAGGACTCGAGGGCCGCCATCTCGATCTCGTTGTCGAAGTGGCCGATGTTGCCGACGATCGCCTGGTGCTTCATCCGCTTCATCTCGTCGAGCGTGATCACGTCCTTGTTGCCGGTGGCGGTGACGAAGATGTCCGCCGTCTCGACGACCTCGTCGAGCGTGCGGACCTCGTAGCCCTCCATTGCCGCCTGCAGCGCGCAGATCGGGTCGACCTCGGTAACGATCACGCGGGCACCCTGGCCGCGGAGCGAGTCGGCGCAGCCCTTGCCCACGTCGCCGTATCCGCAGATCACGGCGACCTTGCCGCCGATCATCACGTCGGTGCCGCGGTTGATCCCGTCGACGAGGGAGTGACGGCAGCCGTAGAGGTTGTCGAACTTCGACTTCGTCACCGAGTCGTTGACGTTGATCGCCGGGAAGAGCAGGTCGCCCGTCTCGGCCATCTGCACGAGGCGCAGGACGCCCGTGGTGGTCTCCTCCGTGACGCCGATGATGCCCTCTGCCATACGGGTGAAGCGCTCGCCGTCGCGCTCGAGCGAGGCCTTCAGAGTCTCGAGCACGATCCGGAACTCCTCCGACTCGGCCGAGCTCGGGTCCGGCACGGCCCCGGCCTTCTCGAACTCCACGCCCTTGTGGACCAGGAGCGTGGCGTCGCCGCCGTCGTCGAGGATCATGTTCGGGCCGTCGCCCTCACCATCGGTGTTTGGCCAGGTGAGGGCCTGCTCCGTGCACCACCAGTACTCCTCGAGCGTCTCGCCCTTCCAGGCGAACACGGGGATGCCGGCGGCGGCGATCGCAGCCGCGGCGTGATCCTGGGTCGAGAAGATGTTGCACGAGGCCCAGCGGACCTCCGCGCCGAGGGCGGTCAGGGTCTCGATCAGGACGGCCGTCTGGACGGTCATGTGCAGCGAGCCGGTGACCCGCGCGCCCTTCAGCGGCTGGGCGTCGGCGAACTCCTCGCGCGTGCGCATTAGGCCGGGCATCTCGTGCTCGGCGAGCCTGATCTCATTGCGGCCGAACTCGGCCAGGCCGATGTCGGCGACCTTGTAGTCCTCGGTACTCGTCTGCGTGGTGGTCATACGTCTCCCATTGTCGAAATTCGGCTTGCGAGGGTAGAGCAAAGGGAGGTTCACTACGCTGCGAGACGATGAGGGCGATGGTGATGGCGGCCGGCCTCGGCAAGAGGCTGAGGCCGCTTACTTATGAGGTGCCGAAGCCGATGGTCCCGGTTGCCAACCGGCCGGTCATGGAGTTGATCCTGCGGCGCATCGCAGCCGCCGGGTTCGGCGAGGTGATCTCGAACCTGCACTGGTTCCCGGAGACCGTCGAGGGCCACTTCGGCGACGGCTCCGACCTCGGCATCGAGCTCACGTACAGCCGCGAGGAGCGGCTCCTCGACACCGCCGGGGGAGTCTGGAACGTCCGCGACTACCTGACCGCCGACGGCTCCTTCCTCGTGATGGCGGGCGACGCCCTCACCGACGTCGACCTCGCGGCGCTCGTCGCCTTCCACGAATCCCACGACGGGGTCGCGACGATGACGGTGAAGCAGGTGCCGAACGTGGGCGAGTACGGGGTAGTCGTCACCGGCTCCGACGGCCGCGTCCAGGGGTTCCAGGAGAAGCCGGACCCCGCCGAGGCGCTCTCCGATCGCGCCAACTGCATGATCTACGTCTTCCGCCCGGAGATCTTCGACTACTTCCCCGACCCGCCGCACGTCGACTGGGCGAAGCAGATCTTCCCGATCCTGCTCGACCAGGACGTGCCCGTCTACGTCCATGACACCGACTCCTACTGGAACGACGTCGGCTCCCCACCCGAGTACCTGCAGGGCAACCTCGACGTCGTCGCCGGCGCGGTCGACGTCGAGATGGGCGGCGAGCTCGTCGACGGCGACTCCACGGGGGCGCTCGGCCCGGGCGTCGAGTCCACCGGCCCGATCCTTGTCGGCGAGGGCGCCGAGATCGGCGAGGGCGCGAGGCTCGACGGGCCGCTCGTCGTCGGCCCTCGGGCACGCGTCGGAGCCGGGGCGCGGGTGAAGGAGTCCGTGCTGCTGCCTGGCGCCGAGGTTCCGGCCGAGGCTCTGCTGTCCGCCTCGATCATCGGGCGGCGCGGCGCCCTCGGCTGATGTCGCCGGCCGACCTCGAGCGTGAGGAGGTCGAGCGCCGGCTCATCGACGCCGCCCGCCACTTCGAGATCTCCCACGACATGATCTGCACCCTCACGTTCGAGGGGAGGATCGGACGGGTCAACCCGGCCTTCGAGCGGGCCCTCGGATGGGATACCGACGAGCTCTCGACGATGGCGCTCGTCGAGCTCATTCATCCCGAGGAGCGCGAGCCGTTGATCGCGGTGATGCGGGGCATGCTGGAGAGCGGCGAGGGAGGCGGGACGAACCGCTTCCAGACGAAGGACGGCAAGTGGCGCTGGGTCGAGTGGGTGGCGGTGCTCGACGTATCGACCGAGCGGGTCTTCACCGCCGGGCGGGACATCACGGAGCGCCGCCGGATCGAGCAGCAGAGCGCGGAGCGCCAGCAGCGGCTGCTCGCGCTGACGAACACGGCGCCGGTGGGCATCTACGAGCTCGACGCGGACGGCAACTGCACCTTCGTCAACGACTACTTCTGCTCCCTGCTCGCGGTCGAGCCACCCGAGGTGCTCGGCATGGATTGGGTCCAGCTCATCCACCCACGCGACCTCGACGGGCTGCGGACGGCGTGGATCGAGGCTGCGCGCGAGGGGCGCGAGTTCAACCGCGAGTACCGCTTCCGGCGCTTCGACGGCAAGATCGTGTGGGTGGTCGGCCGCGCGGTCACGCTCACGGCGCCCGACGGGACACGCACCGGAGCGCTCGGCACGATCGCCGACATCACGGCGAGGATCGAAGCCGAGCGGGCGCTCGAGCGGGAGCGGCGCCAGCTCGCCGAGGCCCAGCGGACGGCGAGCGTCGGCAGCTGGCGCTGGCAGACGGCGACGGGCGAGCTCGAATGGTCCGAGCAGAACTTCCGCAACCACGGTCTCGAGCCGGCCACGCGGGCACCGAACCGCCACGGGTTCCTCCGAGTCGTCCACCCCGAAGACCGAGGGGAGCTCGAACGCCGGCTGAGCGCCGGCGCCGGCCAGCGCGACTTCGTCATCTCCTACCGCGTCATCCACCCGAACGGCGAGGTCCACGAGCTCGAGGCACGGGGCACGGTGGAGCCGGGCGGGACCGCGATCGCGGGGACGACGCGCGATGTCACCGCCGAACGCGAGGCGGAGCGGCTCAAGGACGACTTCTTCAACCTGATCTCGCACGAGCTGCGCACGCCGCTCACCTCGATCATCGGCTACACGGAGTTGCTCGCCGAGGTCGAGGGCGACAGCCTCAGCGACGAGGGGCGCAAGTTCCTCGAGGTGATCGAGCGCAACTCGCGGCGCGAGCTCGGGCTCGTCGGCGACCTGCTGATGCTGACCAGGATCGAGGCGGGAACCTTCCGGATCGAGCGGGGCGTCGCCGACCTCGCGCGAGTCGTCGCCGAAGCGGTGGAGGAGGCGGCGCCGGCCGCTGAGCGCGCCGGGGTCGAGCTCATCGTCGAGGCGGCTGACCTGCCGCAGATCGAGGGTGATGCGCACCGGCTCGGGCAGGTGACGTCGAATCTGGTCTCCAACGCGATCAAGTTCACGCCGGAGGGAGGCGCCGTGACGCTGCGGGCCACGCGCCCGCAGACGGACCGGGTTCGCCTCGATGTCGCCGACACGGGGATCGGCATTCCCGGATCCGAGCAGCGGCTGCTCTTCGATCGCATGTATCGCGCTCGCGAGGCGGAGCGGCGCCACATCCAGGGGACCGGGCTCGGGTTGACGATCGTGAAGGCGATCGTCGATGCTCACGAGGGCGAGATCTCAGTGGTCAGCGAAGAGGGTGCCGGGGCGACCTTCACGGTCGAGCTTCCGATCGGCCCGGAGGCGGGCACGTGAGCGACACCGGCAAGCAGCCACTCGTCCTCGTCGCCGACGACGAGCCGGACATCGTCGAGCTGCTCGTGATCCTGCTGCGCCGTGGCGGCTATGAGCCCGTCCCCGTCGCCGCCGGCGACGAGGCCCTGAGCGCCGCCCGCGAGTGCCGGCCCGATCTCTGCGTGCTCGACGGCCGGATGCCGAACATGCACGGCTTCGAGGTCCTGCGGCGCCTGCGCTCCGATCCGGAGACAGCGTCGATCCCCGTGTTGATCCTGACCGCGACCGTCGACGAGGAACGCGAGGTGCGCGAACACGGGATCGAGCCCGACTCGTTCATGCCGAAGCCGTTCGAGGCCGACGAGCTGCTCGCCGAGGTCGCGAGGCTGATCGCCGCCGCCAAATAGGCTGAAGCGCGTGCAGATCGAGTTCCTCTGGTGGAGTGGATGCCCGTCGTCCGACGAGGCGCTCGCCGACCTGCGCGCCGAGCTCGATGCGCACGGACTCGACCCGGCGGCTGTCAGCGTGCGCGAGATCGAGAGCGACGCCGAGGCCGAGGCGCTCGGCTTCCCGGGTTCGCCGACGATCCGGATCGACGGCCGCGACGTCGTCGAACCGGGCCGGAATCCGGTCGGCCTGACCTGCCGTGTCTACCGTCTGCGCGACGGCCGCCACTCGCCGGTGCCCGACCGCGCCGACGTCGCCGCGGCGCTCGAGTCCGCGGGCGGCGGGGAGGGGCACTGATGCTCAAACTCGATCTGCCCGACACCGCGGGCGTGGTCCGTTCGCTGCCTGCAGCGGGCGAGGCGTCCGCGACGCTGGTCGTCTGGACCTGCAACCACTGCCCGTACGCGCTCGCCTGGCACGACCGCCTCGCCGCCGTCGCGCGCGACTACGCCGACCGCGGTGTTGCCGCGTTCTTCGTCAACTCCAACGACGCGGAGCGGTATCCCGACGACGCGCCGGAGGCGATGCGCAAGCGAGCCGCTGAGGAGAAATGGAGCGTCCCCTACCTCTGGGACGAGAGCCAGGCGCGCGCCCGCGAATGGGGCGCCGAGGTGACCCCGCACGCGTTCGTCCTCGACCGCGATCTCGAGGTGCGCTACGCCGGCGCGCCCGACGCCGATCATCGGGACCCCGACCTGGATGCGGCCTGGCTGCGCGGCGCGCTCGACGCGGTGCTCGCCGGTTCCGACCCGGAGCCGGCGCGGACCGAAGCCGTCGGGTGCTCGGTCAAGTGGAAGGGGTGAGATGACCGCCAGACGGCGCGTCGTCCGCGTCCCCGCCTCGTCGGCCAACCTCGGCCCGGGCTACGACGTCCTCGCGGCGGCGCTGACGATCTTCTGCGAGGTCGAGGTCTCGGAGACCGGCGAGTTCGGCGTCGAGGCGGATGAGCCGCTGCCGCGTGACCGGACCAACCTCTGCGTCCGCTCATTCGAGCGTCTCCATTCCGCCGACGGAATCGCCTTCGGCATCCGCAGCGAGATTCCGCTCGCCCGCGGTCTTGGCTCGAGCGCGGCGGCGATCGTCGCCGGCCTGCTCGCCGCGGACCACATGTTCGAGCTCGGGCTCTCGAAGAGCGCGCTCTACAGGCATGCGGTCGAGCTCGAGGGACATCCCGACAACGTCGGCGCGGCTCTCTACGGCGGCTTCGTCGTCTGCCCGCAGGCCGACGGCGACGAGCACCCCGCACCCGCCCGCCTCGACCCGCCCGAGGGGCTCGAGGCCGTGCTCGTCATCCCCGACGAGACCGTGCCGACGGCGGACGCGCGGGCGGCGATGCCCGCCTCGATCCCCGTCGTCGATGCCGTCGCCAACGTCGCCGCGGCGACGCAGCTCGTGCTCGGGCTCGAGCGCTCCGACCTCGGCCTGATCGCTCGCGGCCTGGCCGACCGGCTGCACCAGCCGGCCCGGCGCGATCTCTACGCACGCTCGCTCGAGCTGGTCGAGTCGGCGACCGAGCTCGGCGCCCTCGGCGCGACGATCTCCGGCGCCGGGCCGGGCGTGATGCTGTGGAGCTTCTGGCAGGACACCGGCGCCGTGGTCGAGGCCGCGCGCGCGGCCGTGGGAGACTGGGCCGACGTGCGGCGCGTGCCGTTCAGCCCGCTCGGCGGCGACGTCGTCGAGCTCTAGGGGAGGAAATCCATGGATTCCGACGGACTACGGGCGCTGCAGGCGCCCCTCAAGGAGCGCTACCGCGAAGAGCCGGGCGCCGCCCAGATCACGCTGAGCGCCGACGCGACGCTCGGCGAGGGCGTCACCTGCAAGGTCTCGACGGGTGGCGCGATCGCCAGCGCCGGGCTGCACCCCGCGACGGGCGGCGCCGGAACGGAGCTCTGTTCCGGGGACATGCTGCTCGAGGCCCTTGCCGCCTGCGCCGGCGTCACCATGCGCTCGGTCGCGACGGCGCTCTCGATCCCGGTCGAGGGCCGTGTCACCGCCGAGGGCGATCTCGACTTCCGCGGCACGCTGGGCGTCGACCGAGAGGCGCCCGTCGGCTTCGGCGCGATCCGCCTGCGCTTCGACCTCGACACCGACGCCGAGCCCGAGAAGATCGAGAAGCTGGTCGAGCTGACCGAGCGCTACTGCGTCGTCCTGCAGACGCTCGCCAACACGCCTGAGCTAACGGTCGTCGCGAACTAGGCGCGGGCGCCGGCCGGCAGGAGCTCGACCGAGAGCTCGTCGAGCTCGGTGAGCAGGTCCTGGCGCGAGAGCCGCCGCAGGAGCTCGCCGGCGAGCGAGAGGTAGTCGGAGCCGCGGTCGGGGCGGTAGTCGAGGATCCCGATCGCGCGCTCCGCGGATTCGGCGTACGCAATCGACTGGCGGATCACCGAGCGGCAGACGGCGTCGCCGAAGCGATCGCGCAGTGCCTCGAGGGTCTGCTTCGCGTGCTTGGTCCGCATGTTGGCGATGTTGAGCACGACTCCAAGCAGCTCGAGGTCGGGATTGAGCGAGTCGCGGGCCAGATCGAGGACCTCCATCGCCTGCTCCACGCCCTGGAGTGAGAAGTACTGCGCCTCGGTCGAGAGCAGTGCGTAGTCGGCGGCGACGAGGGCGTTCACCGTCAGCAGCCCGAGCGTCGGCGGGCAGTCGATCAGGATCATGTCCTTCTCGCGCTTCAGGTCCCGAAGGGCGTTTCGCAGCGTCATCTCGCGGCCGATCTTGCCCGCGAGGGCAAGCTCGGACTCCGCCAGTCGCATGTTCGCCGGGATCACCTGGCCGTGGACGGCCTCCGCGGCGCGCACCTGCCCCTGCAGCACCTCGGCGAGCGTCGGGTGCGCGTCCGGCTCCGTGTCGAAGTAGTCGGAGAGGTTCCCCTGCGGATCCGCGTCAACCGCGAGGACGTCGAGCCCGAGCCGCCCGAACACGTCGGTCAGCGTCCGGGTCATCGTCGTCTTCCCGGTCCCGCCCTTCTGCGAGAGGATGGCGATCGTCGTTGCCACGGCTCGGACTATATGGCCGTGTCCGCGTCGAGCAGCTCGAGCAGGACGTCGATCAGCAGGTCGACGTCGTCCGCCGTCGTCTGCCAGTTGACGATTGCGGGCCGGAACGCGACCTTGCCGTCATAGAGGGTGGTCCCCGCGAAGACGCGTCCGTCGGCGAGCAGCGCGGCGCCGAGGCGGCGGTTGACGTGATCGAGCCCCTCCTCGTCGAGGCCCTCCGGCCGCACCCGGAAGCAGACGATGTTGAGCTGAACCTCGGCCAGGCGTTCGAGCCGGGCCTCGGCGTCGACCCGCTCGCCGAGGTGCCGTGCGAGACGCAGATGGCGCTCGACCATCGCCCGGTGACCGGAGCGCCCGTACGCGCGCAGGGTCGCCCAGACCGCGAGGGAGCGGGCGCGGCGCGAGTTCTCCGGCGTGAGGAAGCCCGGATTGGGGTGGGGATCGTCGGCGGATGGGAGGTACGGAGCGCCGACGTTGAGCGCCCGCGCCAACCGCGCCGGCTCGCGGACGAACGAAACGCCGCAGTCGTACGGGACGTTGAGCCACTTGTGCGCATCGACGGTGATCGAGTCGGCGTGCTCGACGCCGTCGGTCAGATGGCGGGTTTCGGGGGCGATCCGGGCAAAGAGGCCGAACGCTCCGTCCACGTGGAGCCAGGCGCGGCGGTCCCGCGTGAGCTCGGCGATCTGCGCGATCGGGTCGAAGTCGCCGGCGTTGACCTCGCCTGCGTTGGCGATCACGATCGCCGGTTGGTCGCCCTCAAGCGCGGCGGCGAGCGCGTCGAGGTCCATCCGCCCGCTCCCGCCGCGTGCCAGCCGGCGCACGTTGGCGCGGCCCAGGCCGAGCATGCCGATCGCCTGGATCGCGGATGCGTGGACGTAACCGCTGGTCAGGATCCGCGGCGCCGGCGCGCCCGCAAGCCCAGCCTCCTCGACGTCGAGGCCGGATCGCTCGGCCCACCAGTTCCGCGCCGCGGCGAGGCCGGTGAAGTTGGCCATCGTCGCCCCGGTGACGAAGACGCCGGTGAACCCGGCCGGGAGCTCGAACAGGTCGCGCAGCCACTCGCCGGCGACCCGCTCGGCCTTCGCCGCCAGCGCCGAGGAGTCCCAACCGTAGGCCTCCTGGTCGAACGCCGCCGTGAGCCAATCGGCGCCGAGCGCGGCGGGCGTCGTGCCGCCGACGACGAAGTGGAAGAAGCGCGGCCCGCTCGACCGCGTCGCCGTCGCCGCGCCGCGGTCGGCGAGCTCCGCCAGCGCCTGCATCGCCCCGGAGCCATCCTCGGGCAGCGGCTGGTCGAACTCTTCGAGGCGCGGCAGGGCGGCGGGGTCGAGGACGGGCTCGCCGGTGACGCCGCCGGCGTAGGCGGCGGCCTTTTCCGCCGCGAACGCCAGAGCCGGCTTCAGCTCCTCCCGAGTCTCGAGCGGATCGGGCACGCGTCGGACTATAAGTGCGGAGATGCCGCGCGTGAGCGTCCAGGAGCAGGCACCGGCGACCGCGACGGGCTCCGCCCAGGACACCGTCGAGGCGTTCCTCGCCGCGCTCGAGCGCCTCGACATCGACGCCGCGCTCGAGCTGTCAGATCCGGAGATCGTCTACCAGAACGTCCCCTTCCCGCCGGCGCGCGGGATCGCGGTCTTCGGGCGGCAGATGAAGACGGCCGCGCGCTTCGGCTCCGGCTTCGAGGCGCGGATCCTGAACATCGCCGCCGACGGCGACACGGTGCTCACCGAGCGCATCGACGTGCTCGAAGCCGGCCGCTTGCGCTCCGTCTTCTGGGTCTGCGGGACCTTTCAGGTCCGTGACGGCAAGGTCGTGCTCTGGCGCGACCGGTTCGACTTCGTCGACTTCACGATCGGCACCCTGCGGGCGCTCGTCGGGATCGTCGTCCCCGGTCTCAACCGACGAGCGATCCCACCCCATCGAGGCGAAACCTAGACGGCTCCGCGCCTCGCGGTCAGAGCTCGAAGACGTAGAGGCGGTAGCGGCCGACCTCGAGCTCGTCGCCGTCGTGGAGGCGAGCCCACTCGACCCGCTCGCCGTTGACGTAGAGGCCGTTGAGGCTGCGGTCGTCGAGCGCCCGCAGCTCGCCCTCCTCGGTGAGAACGACGAGCGCATGACGCCGGGACACGGTGGCGTCGTCGAAGCGGATGTCGGCGACGCTGCTGCGCCCGATCCGCGTCCAGCCTGGCTCGACCGCGAAGGTGTGGACGGTCCCGACGGCGTCCTCGAAGCCGAGGAAGCAACCCGGCCCCTCGAGCGCAGCGCGCGTCGGCTCGACCCACTCGGGTGCGTTCTCGGCCGGTTGGACGGCGTCGGCGTCGACGGTCGGCTGGCGGAATATCGATGCGCGGCGGAAGCGGGATCCGCCGCAGTTCGGGCACTCCGGCAGCGCGTCGAGCGAGGCGGTCGAGAAGGCGAAGCCGCAGCCGACGCAGTAGAGCGAGCCCGGCCGGGCCTCGGTGATCTGCTCGCCGCTCTCGTGGACCTTGGCGGGTCCGGAGAAGCTCCCGGCTGGGTAGCCGGAGCGGGGCGTCGGGGGGTTCGGTGCGGTAGGTCCGTCTATCAGCACACTCATGCCTTACTCGTGACGATCTTAACGCTCTTCCCGCGGCCCGCCAGTTAAACCAAAGGAATCGCACGGAATTTGCGAACCGTCCCGCGGCCAGGGCCGATCGCCGCTCGGAATACAATCGCCGCGATGCGCCCGATCTCGGAGACGATCACGATCGACGTCCCGCGTGAGCGCCTGATCGAGCTGATCACCGACCTCTCGATCCGGCCCGCGTTCACGGACCACTTCCTCACGGGGTTCCGGCTCGAGCGCCTCGAGCCGGTCGGGGTCGGCGCGTCGGCGCGCTTTCGGCTCGGCGACTCGGGCGCCTGGCTCGACACGGTCATCGAGCGGATCGAGTCGCCGCACCTCGTGCGGGAGAGCGGGCACGGCGGGCGGACGAACCGGCTTCCTGTGTTCACCGTGTGGGAGCTCGCGGAGGGCCCGAGCCCGAGAGGGACCGAGCTCTCCTTCAACTTCTGGACAGAACCGCAGAACGCCTTCGACAAGCTCCGCAATCCATTCGGACGCGCCCGGCGCCTACGCCGCAACTGGCGTCGCGCCCTCCGCCGCCTGCAGGAGCTGGCGGAGAGCGGTGAGGCCGTCGAGCGGCTGACGGTCGCCGGTGGCGATCGGCTGCCCACCTTCGTCCGCTGAATCGCGGCCGCGGCAGGCTTCTCGCATATGCTTCCGGCCGCCATGAGTCCCGAGCGCGACCCCTCACGTATTCGCCGGCCGATCGCCGCCCTGCTCTGCCTGCTGGCGCTGGTCGCGGTGCCGCTCGCGCTCGGCGCCTGCGGCGAGGAGGAGGAGGTCGAGGTCGTCGAGGGCGAGCCGCTCGAGCTCGGCGAGCTCGGCTACAACGTCCTGATCACGCGCTTCCTGAACCCGGCAGACGTCGAGGACGCGAGCTACCTCGTCGGCCAGCCGGAGCTCGCGCCGGGCACTGACTATCTCGGCGTGTTCCTGACGATCGAGAACCATTCGGAGGAGGCGCTCGCCTCTGCGACCGAGTACGTCATCCACGACACGCTCGACAACGCCTACGAGCCAATTCCGAGCACCAGTCTCTACGCGCTCGCCATCGGTGGTGACGTCCCCGCCGAGGGCGTGATCCCGCTGCCCGACTCGACCCCTGCCGCGGGCCTCAACCAGGCAGCCATGCTGCTCTTCCTCGTCGACGAGGAGGTCAGTCAGAACCGGCCGCTGACGATGGAGATCGGCTCGGACGCCGGAGCCGGCGAAGTCGAGCTCGATATCTGATCCGTCCCCTGTCGCTCCGCGGGCTCCAGCTGACGCTCCTGCTCACCGCCGTCGCGGCGGTCGTGGTCATGTTGGGCCTCTTCTCCGCCCCGGTCCGGCTCGGCTGCCTCGGCCTGATCGCCGTGGTCGCAATGCTCACCGCGAGCGAGCGGCGGCGGCGCGGTGGCGGCTGGTGGACGCTGATCGCCGCCGGAGCGGCACTCTCGCTGGCCGGCCTCGGAATCGCCGAGATCGCCGACACGCCCGGCGGGATCATGGCGATCGCCGGCTCGGCGCTCGTGATCGTCGGCGCGACGATTGGCTTCCCGGTCGACGTCGAGGACGGCTGAGCCGCCTGGGCGGCCTACTCGACCCCGAGCGCCGCGGCGATGACCTGGCGGGCGATCGGCGCAGCGACGGTGCCGCCGTCGCCCTCGGAGTCGACAATCATCACCGCGACCGCGACCTGCGGCTTCTTCGCCGGCGCGAACGCCGTGAACCAGGCGTCCTGCTCCAGCGGCGGGTCCTCTCCGGGGGCGAGCGTCTGACCGGGCTCGAGTGCGGCGGGGCCGAGTTCGGCGGTGCCCGTCTTGCCCGCGACCTCGACTCCCTCGATCGCGGCGGCGACTCCGGTTCCCGCGTCGACGACCTCGATCATCATGTCGCGCACCGTCGCCGCCGTTTCGGGGCTCGTCACCATGACCGGCTCGACGTCCGGCTGGAGCTCGTGCGCCTTCGCCACCGGAGTCGGTGACCGCATTCCCTTGTTCGCGATCGTCTGGGATACGGATGCCATCAGGAGCGGCGTCGCCAGCACCTCGCCCTGGCCGATTGCGGTCTCCCCGGTTGCGACCGTCGAATCGAGCTCCGTCGGCAGCGTCGAGGCGGGCGGCTTCAGCGCCTCGGTCGCCGCCTCGTTGAAGAGCGCGGGCGGTGAGTTGAAGCCGAAGAGCTCCGCGGTCTCGATCAGCCTCTCGGGTCCGACATCGACCCCGAGCGGGGCGAAGACCGTGTTGCACGAATGGGCGAAGCTCTCGACGAAGGTGCCGCCGCAGGGAGCGTCGTGGGCGTTGTCGATCTCGCGGCCGATGTCCGAGTTCGAGACCTCGACCGGGAACTCGTCCGTCGTCTTGACCACGCCCGCGTCGAGCCCGGCGGTGGCGGTGATCACCTTGAAGGTCGATCCGGGCGGCTGCGGCGCCGAGTAGCCGAGACCGGAGACGGCAAGGACCGAGCCGTCCCGGGCATCGAGCGCCGCGACGCCGCCGTAGAGGTCGCCGAGCGCGCTCACCGCCGTCTCCTGGAGGTCAGGGTCGATGGTCGTGCGCACCGGCTCCCCGGGCACCGGCATCGTCGAGGCGAGCTCGTGGCCGCCGCCGAGCGAGCTCTCCTGGCCGGCGGACGCGGCGAGCAGCTGCCCACCCGGTTGTCCTGAGAGGCGCTGATTGAAGGCGAGCTCGAGCCCTGACGTGCCGGTGAGCGAGCCGGGGGGAAACCCCTCGGCCGTGAGCTCGTCGGCCTGCGCCTTGTTCGGCGATGAGACCTCGCCGGCGATCGCGATCGCCGACGGCGTGATCGTCCGCGCCGCGGCCGGGCCCTGGGCGAGCGGGCTGCCGTCGGCGGCGCGGATGGCCGCACGCGGCGGCGCGCGCGTGCGCCGGGTGAGCCGCTCGCCGTCGGCGAGCCCGGGATAGACGAGCTCCGGCTTCCAGTCGATCAACCCGTCTTCGATCGGCAGCACGAGCTCGCCGCCGAGGCTGCCGAAGATGTGGGTCTCGAAGTTGACCTGCGAGCGGGCGCTGCCGCCCTGGTCGCGCACCTCGCCGGCCGCGAGGGTGGCGATCGTCGCGGTTTTGCGCGCGTCCTCGTACGCCCGCGTGAACTCCTCGAGCGTCACCTCCCCCTGGGCGCCCGGTGTGATCTCGCTGTACATCGCCTCGTAGTCGCCGGCCTCCCAAGCGGTCAGGAAGCGGGCGGCGGCGGGCGCGTCCGGTCCGGCGCCGACGGCGATCCCGATCGCGAAGGCGCCCACCGAGACCACGATCAGTGGCACGACCCTGGTGAGGAGGCGTCGGCGGCGCTCGGCGGAGGGGTTGATCGGGCTCATCACTGTGAACGTTCTCTGCTCGGTCACGTACCCTTGCGCCCGCCTGCTAGCCGCCGCCTAAGAGGCTGGAACGGTAGATGGTTTCCCCCCTGTGAGAGTTCACTCACATCGCCGCAATGCCACGTTCAGGCTGCGCCCGTGAACCTGATCGACATCGGGATCGTCGTCCTCGCGCTCGCGTTTGCCGCGCTCGGATTCGAGCGCGGATTGATCGCCAGCGCGCTGCCGCTCGCCGGCTTCCTCGGCGGAGCGGCGCTCGGGGCGCGGATCGGCCCCGCGCTGCTCGAGGGCGGGTCGGAGTCGCAGTACGCGCCGCTCGTCGCCGTCGCCACGGGGATCCTCGTCGGCGCCTTCCTCGCCGTCGCGCTCGACGGGATCGCCGGGGCCATTCGCCCCAAGGCGCCGAGCGGCGCGGCCGGCGCGGCCGACGGCTTCGGCGGGGCGACGCTGCTCGTCGGCCTCGCCCTCTTTCTCGCCTGGGGCTTCGGCGCCGTCGCCCTCCACACGAGCGGTGTCAGCGGCAAGGGCCTGCGGGAGGCGGTCCAGCGTTCGAGCATCCTCGCGGCGCTCAACGACGTCATGCCGCCATCGGGTCCGCTGCTGCACGTCCTTCGCCGGGTCGACCCCCGACAGACGGTCCGCGGCCCGGACGCCGACGTCGGCGAGCCCGATCCGGTGATCGTTGAGGATCCGGACATCGGGGTCGCCTCCCAGAGCGCCGTGCGCGTGCTCGGCAGCGCCTGCGGCCTCGGCGTCGCGGGTTCGGGGTGGGTCGCCGCGCCCGAGCTGGTCGCCACCAACGCGCACGTGATCGCGGGGGAGGAGGACACCACGGTGTCGCTCTCCGGCGGGCCCGAGCTCGATGCCGAGCCGGTCCACTACGACCCCGAGAACGACCTCGCCCTGCTCAGTGTCCCGGGGCTCGCGGCGGAGCCCCTCGAGCTCGCGGCGACGGCGTCGAAGGGCGCCGACGCGGCGGTGATCGGCTTTCCCGAGAACGGCCCGCTGACGCTGACACCGGCGCGCCTCGGGCGCACCGGCACGGTGACCAGCGAGGACTCCTACGGGCGGGGTCCCGTGGAGCGCTCGATGACCCCGTTTCGCGCCCAGGTGAGGCCGGGGAACTCCGGCGGGCCCGTCGTCGACGGGGGCGGAGACGTCGTCGCGACGGTCTTCGCCGCCTCCGCGGGCGGTGGCCCGCCGAGCGGTCTCGGAGTCCCGAACGACGTGGTGGCCGAGGCGCTGCGCGGTACTCTCGAGCCGACCGGGACGGGACCGTGTGCGGCGTAAGCGTGACTAGCCCCTGACCCGGCCGCCCCCGGAGGCAGAGCCGAGGAGGCGGGCCGAACGTTTGTATTCGAGGAGGCGGGCGGAACGTTCGGTATTCGGGGCCGTAGGACCCGTCCGGTACCCTCGGCAGCAGGGTGGAGGCCCAGCCCCGCGGAAATCCAAGCGCCAGTGGCACTCACGCCTATGGCGGCGCGCGTTCCGCGCATGTCTGTCCCGACTTCCACGCCGCGGTCGAGCTCGTCGGCCGCCGCTGGTCCGGCGCGATCCTCTACGCGCTCGCGGAGCGCCCGCACTACTTCGCCGATCTCGCCCACGCCGTGCCCGGCCTCTCCGACCGGCTGCTCTCACAGCGCCTGCGGGAGCTCGAGGCGGAGGGCCTGGTCGCGCGCTCCGTTCACGACGGCCCGCCGGCGCGCGTCTCCTACGCGCTGACCGAGAAGGGCCGCGCGCTCTCGCCGGCGCTGCGGGAGCTGCGCTCGTGGGCGAAGCGCTGGAACGCGGTCTCGTAGGGCGCCCGCGCCTCGTAGCGCTGATAGGTGATCGAGTCGCGGCCCCACCGCGGGCGGGTGTCCGCCGAGACCACCTCGAGCCCGTGCTCTCGATACAGATGGGCCGCCGCGGTGAGCTCGGAGAAGGTCTCGAGCCCGACCCGCTCGTAGCCGGCGGCGGCGGCGAACTCGAACAGCTCGCCCAGCAGGCGCCGGCCGAGGCCGTGGCCGCGGAGCTCCCGGTCGAGCACGAAGAAGCGGATGAAGGCCCCGCCGTCGGCCTCTTCGGTGAGCGCGAGGCTGCCCGCGTGGCGGCCCTCGCGCTCGACGATCCAGACCGCCTCGCGCTCTCCCGGCCAGCCGCGCTTGCCCGCGGCCGCGACCGCGGCGGCGACATGGGCCTCGAACTCGCCGTTCACGCCCCACCCGGCTGAGTACACGTCGCCGTGGTGGGCGATGATCCGGCCGAGATCGCCGGGAAGCAGGCTGCGGCGGATGGTCGGCGCGTTCACGAGCTTCCGCCCGCGAGTCGGACGAGCTCGACGAGCTCGGCGGTCGGCGCGAACGGGTCGGCCACGACCTCGCCGGAGCGCATCGACATCGCGACGAGCGGGGTTCCGTTCTGTTCGGCCAGGAGAACCGGCTCGGCCGGCACGGGCCTCGTGTCGCGGCCGGCGATGCGGGCGATCGCCTCGCGGTCGCGACGGGTTGCGGGGCGGATGGTCACGGGAGAGATCATGAACCCCATTGTCGGTCCGCCGATCAATCTTCGCAACATCTAGTTGTCAACAGATCAATCGTGATTTACGATTGATCGATGGAGCTGCGCCAGCTCGTCTACACGGAGGCCGTGGCTCGGCACCGCCACTTCACCCGGGCCGCCGAGGAGCTCCATGTCGCCCAGTCGGCGCTCTCACACCAGATCCGCAGGCTCGAGGCCGAGCTGGGCGCGGAGCTCTTCGAGCGCACCAGCCGGCGCGTCGTCCCGACCGAGGCCGGGGAGGCGGTCGCCGCCCGCGCCCGGCACGTGATCGCGGAGCTCGATGGCATCCGCGACGAGCTCGACGAGCTCGAGGGCGTCGTCAGGGGGCGGATCGAGATCGGCGCCCTGCTGCCGGCGGGGCAGATCGACGTACCCGCCCTGCTCGCCCGCTTCAGCGCCGCCTATCCGGGGATCGACGTCGGGCTGCGCGAGGGAACGGCGAGCGACATGCACGCGCTCGTCCTCGCCGACGAGGTCGACGCCGCATTCGCGATCGTCCACAGGGGCCTGCCGGAGGGGATCGAGTCGCTGCAACTCGGCGAGGAGGAGATCGTCGCCGCGTATCCGCCGGGCACAGCGCCGAAGAAGCGCCGCGTCGGCGCCGCCGACCTCGCCGGCCGGCCGCTCGCGACCCCGCGCGGCGGCTCGACGATCAAGCAGGCCGCGGACGAGTTCTTCGCCGCCGCCGGCGAGACGTTCCGAGTTTCGCTCGAGAGCGGCGACCCGTACCTGATCCGCTGGCTCGTCTCCGAGGGCTTCGGCGCCGCCGTCCTCCCTGCCTCGCTCGCGGTTCGCGTGGGGCCGCCGGTGGACACCCGTCCGCTCGACCCGCCGATCGTCCTCCCGGTCTCCCTGATCTGGCGCGAGGGAAGGCATCGCTCGGCCGCCGCCGGCGCGTTCGTCGACTTCGTCCGCGAGCAGACGCGGCGCTGAGCGCGGTACGCTCGCGGCGATGAACGGCGAGCCGCAGGGATTCAGAGAGGGCGACAAGGTCTGGGTCGAGGACGGAGACGGCAAGCATCACCCCGGCATCTTCGTCGGCGACAACGAGTCCGCCGGTTGGTTCGGGGGCGGTCCCAGCGCCTACGTTGCCCACCCCGAAGCGCACCAGGCCGAGGTCGTCTCGGTCTTCCGGATCACGCCGCGCGACGAGTAGCGGCTCGGGCTTCGTTCGGCCGCAGATGGCGATTGAGCTGCGACGCTCGAGCGAGTTCTCGGTCGCCGACCTCGCGACGCTCTTCGCCGCCGCGCTCTGACTGCTCTGCGCGGTCCGTGTGTGGAGCCGAGGCGCGGAGGGTATGGACGCTTCACAACTTCGTCGGGCGCCATGGGAGGAGCCACATGCACATAAGGGCCGCCGTCTACGTCACCACTCTGATCGCGGCGCTCGCCGCTGCGGCGCCGGCCGCGGGGCAGACACCCTGCGATCCAACGCAGACGCCCCCGGTCTTCCGCGGCGAGGTCCCGGCGCTCGCCGACGTGATCCCGTTCCCGGGCGGCGAGGCAGGCGAGGTGACCACCGACCAGGCGTACGCCTACATGGAGGCGGTCGACGGAGCCAGTGATCGGGTGATCACCGGCGCGCTCGGCCAGCGCACGTGGGGCAGCCGTGAGCTGCGCTACGCGATCGTCGGCAACCCCGGGCGGCTCCAGCCCGCCGCCCTCGGCCAGATCAAGGCGGCGGCCCAGACGCTGCGCGACCCGGAGACCTCGGCCGCAGAGGCACGTGCGATCGCACAGCGGCATCCGGCGATCCTCTGGGTCGCCTCCAACGTTCACGGCGGCGAGGAGTCCGGGACCGAGGGCTCGCTGCGGGTGCTCTACGAGCTCGCCGACCGAAGCGATTGCGCCGCCAACCGGATTCTCGCCAACGCGATCGTGGTCCTCCTTCCGATCCAGAACCCCGACGGGCGCGAGGCCGACACGCGCCGCAACCTCTACGGCTTCGACCTCAACCGCGACTGGTTCGCGCGTACCCAGCCCGAGACCGACACCAAGCTCGAGCTGCTGCGCGAGTACCCCGGCCCCCTGTTCATCGACGCGCACGAGATGGGCGGCACGAGCTACTTCTTCCCGCCGAACTCCGATCCCGTCTATCACGAGATCCCCGGCGAGCCGATCAACTGGATCAACAACGTCTACGGCGCCGCGATGGCCGAGGAGTTCGATCGCCAGGGCATCGACTACTTCAACCGCGACGTCTATGACCTCTTCTACATGGGCTACGGCGACACGGTGCCCGCGACCGGGTTCCTCTCCGCCGGGATGACGTACGAGAAGGGCAGCGTGAGCCCGATCTCCGAACGCTCCTATGAGCAGTACCTGACTCAGTGGGTGTCGCTGTCGCAGGCGGCGCTCTACAAGCAGGAGATCCTCACCGAGTGGGCGGCCGCCTGGCGCGATGCCTACTCGCAGGGCGAGCGCGGGTTGCTGGAGCCGAACGAGCTGATCAACCCGGGCGAGCTCGTCACCGAGGTCCCCGACATGCGCGTACGCCACTACTTCATCACCGAGCGCAGCGCCGAGAAGCAGGATGAGGTCCAGGCGATGGTCCGCCGGCTGCAGCGGATGGACGTGGACGTATACCGGCTGCAGGAAGGGCTCTCGGTGCCCGACTTCACGCCCTACGGCCGCCCGAGCGGCCGCGAGTGGATGCCGCCCGGCACCTGGTACGTGCCGATGGCGCAGATGCAGAAGCACTGGGTGCAGGCGATGCTGCACGAGGACACCTACACCCCGTTCCCCTACTTCTACGACGTCACGGCGTGGAGCCAGCCGCTGCTTTACAACGTCCACGGCGGCTACTCCGGCAGGCCGCTCGACGTCAACGCGCAGCCCGTCGCCGAGCTCGCGCAGCCGCAGTTCGAAGCCCCGGCCGAGCAGCCGCGGATCGCGCTGTTCCAGCTCTCCGAGGGCTCGACTTCGGCGATCGAGTCGAGCGGCTGGCTGCGCTACCTGCTCGACCGGGTCTGGAAGGTCGAGTACCGGGACCTCACCGCAGCCGCGATCCGCCGTGGCGCCCTCGACCGCCGCGACGTACTCGTGGTGCCCAACGGGCCCGCCGACGTGGGGATCGCCGATCTCGGCGAGGCCGGGCGGAAGGCGCTTCGCAGCTGGGTGAACCGCGGCGGCCATCTGGTCACCTGGCGTGGAGGCACCGAGCTCGCGGCCCGGCTCAAGGTGAGCACGGCCACGCTCGAGGACCCGACCTCCGATGCCCCCGGGACCCTGTTCCGGGTGCGGGTCGACCCCGACAGCCCGCTGCGCTCCGGGGTCGGCGACGAGGCCTACGCCTTCTACGAGTACGACAGCGTGATGACCGCGTCGGAGCCGGAACAGGTCGCGGTGGAGTTCCCGCCCGCCGCCTCCGCAGACTGGTTCGTCTCGGGCTTCGCCCAGGGCGCCGAGGAGCTCGGCGGGACGGCCGCCGTGATCGATGAGCCGGTGGGCAGAGGCCGGGCGACCGTGTTCTCGGTCGAGCCGAACTTCCGCGCCTTCACGACCGGGTTCCAGGAGATCCTCCGCAACGCGCTGCTCGGCGCCGAGCCCGAGTCCGCGCGCGGGCAGTCCGCAGCGGCGGGCTCCGATGTGCGGACGGCGGACGAGCAGCAGGCGGAAGACGCCGCGCGCGCACTGGTCGGCGACACCGAGGCGATCCGCCTTGCGGTCTCGCCCGCGACCGCGCCGGCGGCGGAGGGCGTGCTCAGCTCCCTCGGCGCCAGCTACAGCGTCCAGCGCAGCTTCGACCGGGTCGGCTACGTGATCGCCAACCCCGAGGGTCTCACCGCCGACGAGCACCCGTTCGCGTCGCTGCTGCCGGCGGCGCTCGCGGAGGCCGGGGTCGCGACGATCGCGCTGCGGATGCCGTAGCTGCGGTTGGGTCGCTCTACCCCGGCTTCGGTGCGTCCGACCGGCGCTGGGCGAACGCGAAGCCGAAGAGGGCGATCGCTGCGACCAGGCAGATGATCCCGATCACGGTCGAACCGGTGATGAACGCGACGATCGCGGCGACGGTGAGGATGAGCGCTGTGATGGGCACTTGAGGCACCTTCCGGTCGGGGACCGGCGGAGCCTACGCCCCCGGCCGGGCGGAGCGGATCGGCGACGCGGACTGGTCATCCGGGCTGCCTCCGGTCACGGCAATCGCTTCGATTTCGATCTCGGCTTCCGGCGTGTAAAGGCCGGCCACCTCGACGATTGAATCCGCCGGGTACGGAGGCGCGAAGTAGCGGCGCCGGCTCTCAACGACCTCCGAGAAGTTGCTCATGTCCGTGACGAAGATCGTCACCTTGACCACTTGAGCAAGTGATCCACCGCCTGCCGTGAGAGCCCGGTCGAGGTTCGAGAACGCTTGATCTGCCTGGGCTCGAAAACCACCCTCGACGATCTGCCCACCGTCGTCGTAACCGGCCTGTCCAGAAACGAACAAGAGGTGCCCGGCACGAGTTGCCTGCGACAGAAGGTAGGGCTTGTACGGGTCCGGATCGGTCTGTACTCCCTCGATCAACATTGTCATCTCCTTGGCGATCTCGATCTCAGCCCTCGTACTCGATTCCCAGGCGAACGTCACGCTCCCGCTCCGGGCCCACGAATCGCCCGACGAGGTGAAGCGACATGTCGATCCCGGCCGACAGTCCGGCCGCGGTGACGACGTCGCCATCGTCGACGAAGCGCTCGCCCCGGCGCACGTCGATCGTGGGGTCGATCTCGTTCATGTGATCGAGGTGCTTGCGGTTGCTGGTCGCCGGGCGATCGCGCAGCAGGCCGGCCGCGGCGTAGACGACCGAGCCTGTGCAGACGCTGGTCATCACGCCGACCTTCTCCTTCTGCTCCCGCACCCAGGCCAGGTGCTCCTGGTCATCGAGCATCGCGATGTGTCCGTCGCCGCCGGGATGAACCAGAACGTCGAGCGGAGGTACGGTCGCGAAACTGTGATGCGGATGGACAACCAGCGAGTTGTCGCACGTGACTGGCTTGCCGTCGGCCGAGAATGTCGTCACATCCCAGCCATCGTCCGGGAAATGACGCGTCCACCACGCGAACACCTCCCACGGCCCGATCGCGTCGATCTCCTCGGCCACCTGGTAGAGGAAGATGCCGATCCACCTCTTGTCCGCGACGGCGGAGCCGGGTTCGGGCGTCATCGTGCCGCACCTCCACTGAGCCACGGCGTGGCCGTCTGAGCGCTCCGGGCTCTCTGTTGTAGGTATCCGAACATCGTCCAACTCCTTCCTCGTCCGTTCATTCGGTGTGCCATGACGATCGGGCACCCGGCCGCCGCCTTCAACAGCCGAGGTGAGAACGCACCACGTAGCATTGCTTCACGATGTGGCGCGCCGTTGAGCTGCGGGAGCTGCGTTTACTGCTCACGATCGGTGAGGAGCTTCACTTCGGGCGCACCGCTGAGAGGCTGCGTCTTACGCCCTCGCGTGCGAGCCAGGTCCTGCGCGACCTGGAGAGGAAGCTCGGTGTCCAGCTCGTTTACCGAACCAGTCGCCAGGTTCGGCTGACGCCGGCCGGTCAGAGTCTTCTGGATCAGGTCCGGCCGGTCTATGAGGGCGTCATGGGCGTCCTCGAGAGGACGCACGAGAACGCAGGAGGGCTCGAGGGAAGCCTGCGCCTCGGGCTGCTGAGCGGACCGGCCGGAGGTCCACGCTTGCTCGAGCTCATAGGCGCGTTCGAGGTCCTTCACCCGCAGTGCCGGATCGACGTGGTGCAGATGTCATGGGACGATCCGTTCGGCCGCTTGCGCGAGAACGATGTCGACGTGATCGCCACGTGGATCCCGCTGGAAGAACCCGATCTCGTCGTGGGACCGGTTCTCACGACCGAGCCGCGGTTGCTCGCCGTAGCTCACGACCACCCGTTCGCGGAGCGCGAGAGCGTTGACGTCGAAGAGCTCGCCGAATGCAAGGTGGTGCGGTTCGAGAACTGGCCGAGGGAGCTCCATGAGGCGGTCTTCCCGTCCACGACCCCCGGGGGCCGGTCGATACCCACCCTGCGCCTTCCCCCGGGTGAGCGGGCCGTCCTCGACATCTCTCTCCGCGTCGCCCGCGGGGAGGTTGTGCATCCAACCGTGGCCTCGGCCGCCGCCTACATGGGGGAGCTCGACCTCATGTTCATCCCGATCTCAGGCATGAAGCCGCTTCGCAGCGCCCTCGTCTGGCGCCGGCCGGCGCGTGACCCGAAGCTCCGGGCGTTCACCCGAGTGGCCCGCGACGTTCTCAAGTCCTGAGCGGGACGCGGCGCCTGATCGATCAGGTCAGCCGGCTGCCTTTGGCGTTGCCTGCCGCGTGTCGCCTCGAACCACCTCGCGTGCGACGCGAATGAACTCGAGGAGTCGCGGATCACTGGCTGGGCGCCTCCAGACCAAGGCGCTGGCCAGGTCCGGCAACCCGGTGATCGGCACGAACGCAAGCTCGAGCTCGCCCATGTAGGGCTCGGCTGAGGCAACCGTCGGGAAGACGACGTCGCCGCGGGCGATGCGAACCGCCAGGTCGAGGACGCCGCCTTCGCCGACGCGGATTCGCGTGCCGCGGATCGTCCGCCCGCTCGGGGTTCGGGTGGGTGCCACGGCCTCCTGGAGCTCTTTGGGCCACCTCGCGAACCGCAGTACGCGGTGGTCGGCGAGCTCTTCGACCGTGACCGATTCGCGGTCCGCGAGCGGATGGTCGCGAGCGACGGCGACGGCGCGGCGCTGACGCGCGAGCGTCGGGCCGACGACAAGATCGTGTTGGCGCAGCGGGATCCAGGTCGCCATCGCGTCGAGCTCACCAGAGCGAAGGCGAGCGAACGGGTCATCCCACGAGGCCTGCACGACCTCCACGTCGCATCGAGACTGGCGGGCTTCGAACGCCTGGATGATCTCCCCCACGCGTCGTCCGCCGGCCGGCCCGCTGAAGACTCCGAGCCGCACGGTCCCCTCGGGCCCGCGCGCTGCGGGCTCCGAGCGCTTGAGCACCTCGTCGAGGTCCGCGACCGCCGGCCCCAGCTCGCGCAAGAACGACTCACCCAGACGCGTCAGTTGGACGTGGCGACTGGTGCGATGAAGGAGCGGCGCCCCGAGCTTGTCCTCGAGAGCTCGAAGGCTCTGGCTCACGCGGGAGGTCGTGATCTCGAGCCGCTCGGCCGTTCGGCCGAAGTGCAGTTCCTCGGCGAGCGCGAGAAAGAGACGCAGCTCTCTCAGATCAACGGTCTGCCACACCGTGAAGAAATCCTACGCGATGCGTTCGACGTTTGGCTGTTGATCGGACTCGATGCGAGGGGCAAAGTGACGCGAGTAATGACGAACGACGACATCGCCGCGCACTACACGGTTCGGAGCGGGTCATGAGTGCGACCGCGACGACATTCGGCCGGGCCCGCGTGCGGCCGCGGCGCGACGGTCACGCCTTCGGGCGCCTCTGGGCGGCCGTCGGCATCTCGAACCTGGGCGACGGAGCCGCCACCGTAGCGCTACCGCTGCTGGCGGCTGCGCTGACTCGAGACCCGGCGCTCGTGGCCGGCGTGACGATCGCGCAGCAGCTTCCATGGCTCCTGTTCGCGCTCCCGGCGGGCGTGATCGTCGACCGCTGGGAGCGCAAGGGTCTGATGTGGCGCGCGGACCTCCTGCGTGGACTGGCCCTGGCGGGCTTCGCCCTGCTGATCGCTCTCGATCAAGGCTCGCTCGCGCTGCTCTATGCGATCGCATTCGGCCTCGGCATCGCGGAAACCGTCTTCGACACCGCGTACCGGTCGGTGCTGCCGAGCCTCGTTCCGAGCGACGAGCTCGAGCGTGCGAATGCGCGGCTTCAGGGAACTGAGATCGTCACCAACCGCTTTCTCGGACCGCCGCTTGGGGGCCTCCTCTTCGCTGCTGCGGCGAGCGCGCCCCTGTTCCTTGACGCCGCCTCGTTTCTGCTGGCCGCCGCCAGCGTGCTCGCGATCGGCGGCCGCTTCCGCCCGTCCGCTGCGGCCGGACAACAGGCGAACGTTCGCGAAGCCGTCGGCGAGGGCATCCGTTGGCTTTTGGCCCACCGCCTGCTTCGAGCCCTCGCGGTCGTGGTTTCCGTCTGGCACCTCGTATGGGCCGCGGGCAGCGCCGTCCTCGTCCTCTACGCCCAGGAGCTGCTCGGCCTCGGCAGTGGCGCGTACGGGATCCTGCTTGCTGCGGGGGCGATCGGAAGCGTTCTGGGAAGCGCGTGCGCGTCGCGCCTGGTCGGTGTGCTCGGCCGGCGATCGGTGCTGGTGGGTTCGGTTGGCCTGGCCGCGCTCGCGCAGCTTGGCCTGGCCGTCGCCGGCAGCCCGTTCGTCGCTGCACTTGCGCTCGCGCTCTCGGGCTTATGCGCCGTGACCTGGAACGTCATCACTGTCTCGCTGCGCCAACGCCTCGCACCGGATGCGCTGTTGGGCCGGGTCAACGGGGCTTATCGCTTCGCCGCGATCGGATCACTGGCCGTGGGTGCGGGTTTGGGCGCCGTGCTGGCGTCGATCGATCTGCGCCTGCCGTTCCTCGTCGCGGCGGCGACGCTCGCCCTGACCGCCGTAGCGATGCTGGGCTTCACGCGCGACTCGATGTTGTCGAGCCCGCCGGCCGCCTGATGCCTCCCGTAGTCCTTGCCCGACTGCGCTCTTACCATTCGTAAGTGTCCAGCTACCGATGGGAGAGACCGTGCCGGATGGCCTGTTCAGACCGCAGCTCGGCGAGCCGCACCACCTCGCGTACGTCGTCGAAGACATCGAGGCGACCGTGGGTCGCTTGGCCGACCAACTCGGCGCCGGGCCGTTCTTCCTCGTCGAGCGCGTGCCACTCGAGAACGTCCGCTCGCGCGGTGAGCCGGCGGAGTTCGTTCACAACTCCGCCTTCGGCTCCTGTGGCGGCGGCGCGGTCGAGCTGATCGAGGCCATCAAGCTCGCACCTGAGCGCGTCGAAGAGGGGTTTTCCGGCCCCCGGCCGCGAATCCAGCACGTCGCCTACGCCCTACCGCCGGCGGAGGTCGCCGATGTCCGGCGCTTGCTCGATCGACGAGGGCTGTCGGAGTATCTGAGCTCTCAGCTCGGCGAGGTCGACACCACCCTCCACGACGCCTCCGCCACCCTGGGCCACGACATCGAGATCCATGTCGACAGCGAGGGACTGCGCGGCTTCTTCGGGCTGGTGAGGGGCGCCGCGAAGGGTTGGGACGGCTCGCAACCGCTGCGCCCGGTCGAGAGCTGAACGCTCCGTGTTCTGGGCGCGCACTCGATGTGTGGCGCGATCGCGAGTGGTGCCCGTGGGTCCGCTTTGGTCCTCCGCCCTACCAGTCCCGCGGATTGCCCGCCGGGATCGAGTCCACGACGAGGGTCGCCTCGATCACGGGCACCGGCGGCTGGGCGGTGGTCGCGCGGTAGAGGTCGAAGGCCTCCGGGGACACGCTCGCGAACGCGGCCTCGATCGTCCGCGGGTAGGTCGCGATGATGACCGCGTCGGGCGGCGGCTCGGGGGCGTGGTTCTCGGGCTTCGCGACGTAGGCGATGACCGCGTCGAACCCGTGCGCGCCGCCGCCATCGAGCGTGACCGCCTCGCTCACGTCGACCCGCGAGTAACGGATCTCGCGCAGGTCGAGCCGCGCGAGCTCGGCGTCGGTGACCTCGATCAGGGCGCCGTTCGGGGCCGGCGCTTCCGCGTCGGGCTCGAGGTTGAGGCCGAGGCAGTGGCGGGGCAGCGATCCGTCCTCGCGCGCGAACGTCTTCTCCGAGGCCAGGTTGTCGCGGACGAGGGTCCAGTCGCGCCGCCAGCCTTCGAGCCGCGCCAGCGGCGCCGGGCGCGGATCGCGCGCGAGCGTGGCGGCGACGCTGTCGGGTGCCACCAGCGATCCGTAGCCGAAGACCGCCAGCCCGCTCACGTCGGGCCTCAGCCGACCCGCGGCTTCCACGCCGGCCGCGGGCACAGACGCGCCGCCGCCGGGCAGCCGAAGCACAGCGCCTCGTAGGGCTCCTCGGTGACCTCGAACTCGCCTCCGCGGATCCGCCCGACCAACTGCTCGAGGCGCTCGCGCGCCCGCTCGAGCCCGGCCGCGTCGAACTCCTCGACCACGGGGTCACCCGGCGCCTCGAGGAAGACGTGGACCGCCCGCGCTCCCTCTTCGCCACCGGCGGCGAGCGCGTAGATCTCGCGCTGGGCGGTGTAGCGCTCGCCGACCTCGCTCGCCGGACGCTCGCCGAGCGCATCGGTCTTGTAGTCGATCACCGTCGGCACGGTCCCGTCGGTCGCCGGTGCGAGCAGGTCGATCTGCCCGCGGATGACCGTGCCCCCGAGGCCGAGCACGAACGGCACCTCCGGGCGCGCGCTCGCCTCCCGCAGGCTGCCCGCGAGCTCGGAATCGAGCCAGCCGGCGATGAAGCCGCTCGCGCGCTCGAACGCCTCATCGTCGCCGGCGAGTCCCTCGGCGGCCAAGAGCGAGCGGATCAGCGCCCTCGGCCGGCCGATCCCAGCCGTTGCGGGCACTCCACTCGAGCGCCGCATGGACGGTGTTGCCGACCCCGAGGGCGACCCCGCGAACGGCGCCGGGCTCGGCATCGTCGCTCGCCTCGTCTCCCTGCTCCGACGAGGCGGACGCCGGAGAGGCGAGCGCCTCGCGGGCGCCGAGGACGCGCTCGAGGTAGAAGCGGTAGCCGCAGCGCTCATAGAGGGCGAGGGCCGAGTAGGAGAGGTGGCCGACGGGGACGCTCGCGCTCGCCGGGTCGAGGAGCGGCGGCGTCTCGGTCTCCTCCGCGAGGGCGTCGGGCTCCGTCGGCGCCGGGTGGCGGCGGACGAGCTCTTGCGCCCGCTCCGGGGTTGGCATGCTGAGCCGGATCCGGAGGGGGGCGTCCGGAAGGCGGACGACACCGTCGACGGGCATGGGGCCGAGCAGGGAGACGTCCTCCTCGCCGCCGGTCCACCCGCAGGCGACCAGGGCCGGGAGCAGCCGGCGGATCGGCGTCTCATTGGGTTTCTCCTGCTCGATCGGCTTCAGGTCGTTGGGCCCGTACACGCTCGAGAGGATGAGGCGGTCGCGGGCCCTCGAGGCGGCGACGTAGACGAGCCGGCACCCCTCCTCCGCCTCCGCGGCGCTCGCCTCGTCGTTCAGCTCGACCAGCTCCCAGAGGCCCACCGAGTTCGCCGACGGGAAGGCGAGCCGCATCCCGAAACGGCGCTCGCCCTCGGCATCGTCGGCCGGAGTGCCGATGACGATGTCGTCGCTCTGGTGACCGGCGTTCAGCCGCCGGCCGAGATCGGGCACGGCGACGACCGGGAACTCCAGCCCCTTCGCCGCGTGCACGGTCATCACCCGGACGCCGTCATGGCCCTCCGCCTGGACCGGCGCCATGCCCTCGCGCTCGTCGCGCTTCGTGCTCTCGGCGGCGAGCGCGAGGAAGCCGGCGAGGTCGCGGCCCTCGTTGCGCTCGTACTCGCGCGCCAGCCGCATCAGCTTGCGCACGTTCGCCATCCGGCCGGCGCCACCGGAGCGGGCGAGGAGGCCGAGGTCGTAGCCGAACGCGCTCATCGTCCGCTCGATCAGCTCCTCGAGCGTCCGCAGCGGGGCCTCCGCCCGCAGCGGCTCGAGCGCGGCGCAGAAGCGCTCCAGCCGCGCCGCGTCGTCGGCGTCGATCCGTTCGAGCCACTGAACACCGAACGTTCCGCCTGCCTGCTCGGCTTCGCCTTCGGGGGCGGCCGGGTCAGCCGGCGGGCTGATGTAGTCAGGCTGGCATCCGCCGCCGAACCGCCAGGCGACGATCGGCCAGACATGGCGAGCGTGCCCGTCCTCCGTCGCGGCGGCGCGGCGCAGGAGCCAGAGGGCGTCGGGGCTGACGCCGTTCGCGAACGAGGCGAGCGCGCCGAAAAGGTACTCGTCGTCGAGCGGGTTCGAGACGACCCCGAGGAGGCGGATCAGGTCCTCGACCTGCTGTTGGGTCCAGTAGCCGCGCCCGCCGACGACGAACGGCCGGAGGCCGGCGCGCTCGAGCGCCTCCTCGTACGCGTCGACGTGCGTGAAGGCGCGCAGGAGGACGACGATCTCACCGCGCTCGGCCTCGCCGGAATCGACCAGGTTCCGCAGGCGCTCGGCGAGGCAGCGGGCCTCGGCGACGATTCGCGGCGCCGAGCCGCTCGCCGGCGGGTCGAGCTCGATCTCGTCCGTCTTCCACTTGCGCGCCTCCTTGCCGCGGCCCTCGTCGAGGGTGAGCAGCAGCTCGACCTCGCCGGGACCGGCGTCGCGCCGTCCGGCGGAGAGCTCGGTGAAGTCCCCGAGCAACGTTCGCCCGATGGTGTTGACAGCGGCGAGCACGCTCGGCACGGAGCGGAAGTTGCCGCGCAGCGGCAGCACGTCGCTCGACTCCGAGTCGCGCGCAGCCCGGCGCTCTGTTCGGAAGACCTCGAGGTCGGCGTTGCGGAAGCGGTAGATCGACTGGTGCTCGTCGCCGACCATCAGGGCCCGCGTCTGCGGCCCGCGCAACATGCCGACGAGCTCGAGCTGGACCCGGTTCGTGTCCTGGAACTCGTCGACCATCACATGCTCGAAGCGCTCGCGCCAGCTCGCAGCGAGCGCCGGGCTCGAGCGCAGCAGATCGAGCGCCCGTAGCTCGAGGTCCTGGAAGTCGAGCGCCGAGCGCTCGCGCTTGAGCTCCTCGTAGCCCGAGTCGAGTCCCTCGAGGACGAGCTCGAGCGCGGAACGGGCACCGCCGGCCGCCGCGATCTCCTCCGCGGTCAGCGTCCGCAGCTCCTCCTTGGAGGAGGGGGAGTGAAGGGGCTCGTCGATCGCCGGCAGGCGCGGCGCGGACATCCCCTGGCTTCTGAGGCGCTCGTGCGCGCCGAGCGCCATCGCGATCAGGCGCCACGGCTGGTACGCGGCGGCAGCGGCGGCGACCCGCTCGTCGCCGTCGGCGAGCAGGGCGTTGAGCGCCGCGTCGGCGGCGCGATCGCGCAGCCTCGTCGCCTCGGCGGCGTCGAGAACGCGGAACGCCGGGTCGAGGCCCGCCGCGAGCGGGTGCGCGGCGAGCAGCCGGCGGCAGAACGCGTGGATCGTCATCACCCAGGCGCGCTCGCTGGCCCGCGCGGCGCGCAGGAGCTCGTCGGCCCGCTCGCTCTCGCCGTCGGCCCGCAACGCGCGCGAGCGGCGCATGAGCTCGCGCCGGATCCGCGTTCGCATCTCGGCCGCGGCGCGCTCGGTGAAGGTGAAGGCGAGGATGCGCTCGACCTCGACCCCGTCGTCGAGGACGGCGGCGCAGTAGCGGTCGACCAGGACCGTCGTCTTCCCCGTCCCGGCCCCCGCCTCGAGGAAGGCGTCGCGCTCGCGCGCGGCGATGGCCGCGCGCTGCTCGGCGGTGGGCTCCGGGCGGACCGCCGGTGGTGGAGAGGCGTCCGGCTCAGAAGCCGTCTCGACCTCGACCGCAGCCGGGTCCTCGGCGGGCGGGCTCCCGTTCGAGGGCTCGCCGGCGCCACCGATCAGCGAGAGTTGATCAGGACCCACGGGTCGCCGCCTCACTTCTCGCTCCGGCCGTTGCCGTTCTCGTCACCGACCGCGCCGATCGCGCGCTCGAGGCGGCAGATCGGCTGGTAGGTGCAGTACTTCGGGCACTGGCCGCGGAGCGGGTCGCGGTCGATCTCGCCGGCCCGCATCGCGCGGGCGGCGCCGAGCGCCGTTTCCTCCGCGGCCGCGAGCGCGTGCTCGAACGCATCGCCGTCGCGGCGGTCGCTGCGGACGATGCCGAGCTCCTTCGTCCGCTCGTCCTCGGCGCGGACGATCCCGCGCGGGCGCCGGTCGTCGGGCCTGGTCGCGCCGAGCGGCTGGTAGAGGCCGCCGACGGGCTCGAGCCCGAGGACCTCGCGCACGGCGCGCATGTAGAGCTGGATCTGGAGCGTTCCCTTGTCCGTGAACTTGTCCGCCGAGGCGACGCTCTTCCCGGTCTTGTAGTCGCGCACGATCGCGCTGCGACCGTCCGAGCCGAGGTCGATGCGGTCGATCCGCCCGCGCAGGGAGACCTCCCCGTCCCCGAGGGCGAGCGCCGGGTGCGATTCGATCGGCTCCCCGTTCTCGTCCTCGAACGGCCCGAAGGAGACCTCGAGCAGCTCCGGGTCGGGGCGGAAGTCCGAGTCCGACTCGGCCTCGACGGCCAGGAACGCCTCGGCCTGGATTCGCGCCCGGTTGAGCGCCGTCCGCCGCGCCGGGTTGAGCGGTGCCGCGGCGCGCTCCGCCGCGATCTCCTCGAGCAGCTCTCGGAAGCGCTCGCGCCACCGCTCCAGATCCCCGGGTCGTGGGATCGCCTCGGCGCCCGGCGGTTCGCGGTAGAGGCGTTCGAGCGAGTCGTGGATGATCGAGCCGAGCCAGAGCGGGTCGGACTCGGGTTCGAGCCGCTGCGGGGAGAGCTCGTGGTCGACGAACCACTTGTACGAGCAGGTCACCCAGCCCTCGAGCGAGTTGGCGCTGAAGGTGTCGCGCGCGCCGAGGTCCTCGAGTACGGCGGCGGCGGTGAGCGGACCGGGGCGGACCGTCGGGTCGGGGACCCGGTCGAAGAGCGAGAGGGTCGCGGCGGCCTCCGCACCGCCGACGCCTAGGCGCTCCAGCGTCCCCGGGCGGTCGATCCCCCAGCCGCCGAGCGCGAGCGCCCGCGCGAGTGCGCGCGAAGTCGGCGCCTCGCTCGCCGAGAGCACCGTGCGCTCCGGCCCGCGGCGGGTGACGAGTTGCCGCTCCGCGGTCTCGGGGTCGGGTGCGACCAGGTCGAGGACGTCGTCGACGAACGGCGAGCGGGCGATCGCGGTCCCATCCTCGTCGCAGGCCTGCCAGCTCAGATAGAGCCGATCGGTCGGCCGGGAGACGCACGAGTGGAAGAGGTAGCGCTCCTCCTCCGCGGGCTCGGTGCGGCGCAGGTCGGGGTTGCCGATCTCGCGCCGGCGCTCCTCGGCGAGCAGGGGGTCGGGCGCGATCGTGCTCGGGAACTCGCCGTCGTGAAGCGAGGCGCAGAAGAGGGCCCGGACCCGGGCGGCGCGGGCGCGGTAGGGACTCATGATCCGGATCCGACCTTCGGCGGGGCCGCGCCAGAACGGGACGCTCGCCGATTCGATCGCCTCGACCGCCTCGCGGACGTCGGCTTGCTCGCAGCCCGGGAGCGCGCCGATCCCCGCGAGCTCCTCGAGCAGCTCCGCGGCGGCGACCCCGGCGCGGAGCTCGAGCGCGGAGAAGGGTGGCCCGGCATCGTTCGCGGAGCGCTCGGCCAGGGGCGCCCGCTCGCGATGCGCGAGCTCGGCGAGCTCGCGCGCCGAGCGGGCGAGTGCGCGCAGGCGCTCGGCGGCGCCCGCGGCCTCGCGCAGGCGGCGGAGATGAAGCGGCGGCTTCTCCCAGCTCGCGACCGCGTCGGAGACGGTCTGCGCCTCGCCGCGGCCGATCCGCCGCTCGACCGTGTCGACGACCGCCGGCGCGATCGACGGATCGCAGCGCAGGTGGGTGAGCAGCGCGCCGGTGTCCCGCTCGTCGGCGAAGGCGCGGCAGAGGGCGATCAAGGAGGTGCCGACGGCGGTCGCCGCGAGCGACTTCGAGGCCTCGAGCGCGACCGGGAGCCCGAGGTCGCGGAGGACGCTCGCCACCAGCGGCCCGCTCGACTCGGGATGGCGAAGGACGATCGCGATCTCATCGGGGGTGAGGCCCTGCGCGAGCAGCCGTGCGATCTCGACCCCGATCGCCTCCGCCTCGCCCCGCGGCCCCGCCGACTCGAGCAGGGTGAGCCCACCGTCGGGTTCGACGGTCGTGGCGTCGGGCTCGAACAGGCTGCGGTCGAGGTGTCGCAGGGTCGCGCTGTCCGTGTAGGCCTCATCGAACGGGACCTCGCGGACCTCCTCGGCCCCGAGCTCCTCGGTCAGGACCCCGATCAGGTGCGCGCGGACGGCAAGCGCGCGGCGATCGGCGTAGTTGACCGCGACGGTCGCCTCGCCCGCCCGTGCGAGCGCGTCGACGAGCTCGAGCTGCGCGCGGGTGAGGTCGTCGAAGCCGTAGACGAAGACCGGCCGGCCGCCCCAGGCCTCGGGGTCTGCCCGCAGGGCGGCGATCGCGGCTGCGGCGATCGTCCCGGCGTCGCCGCGCCCGCTCGCCTCGCGCAGGTCGACATAGGCGGTGTAGAGGTCGCACAGCTCGGACTCGTAGCCCGGGTCCTCGAGCTCGCCGACCAGGGTGCGGAGCTCGTCCGGCGAGATCAGCGCCGCCTGCAGCTCGGCGAGAAGCCGGTCGAGGGCGGGGGCGAAGCCCGGCCGGGACGCCGAGCGGCGCAGGCGCTTCGGCCCCGAGGCGCGGATTGCGGCGCGCAGCAGCGCCTGGCGCTGGGCGACGGTGAGCGTCGGCGCCAGCTCGACGGCGAGGGTGCGAGCAACGTCGAGGTTGAGCCCGGCAAAGGTCGAGATCGAGCCGCCGAGAGTCGCCCCGGAGCCGCCGCAGAGCTCGCGCTCGAAGGTGGCGACGTCGTCGCCCGTGGGGACGACGAGAACCGGCTCACGCTCGAGCGAGTCGCGAAATGCGGCGAGAATCTCGCCGGCCCGCCCCGAGTTCGGGGGTCCCTGAATCACTCGCAACGCCATGCTGTTCAGCATAGGTCGGCCCGCGGCAGCCATTTCCGACGGCCGAACGCGCTCCCACCGCATTTCCACGCGGCTTTTTGACGTCCTATGCCCGGCTTACTCTGCGCGCCAATGGCTCTCTGCTTCATCGATCCGGCCGATGCGATCCGCGCGATCGCCGATTCGATCGGGCGCGAGGCCCGCCGACAGCTGCTCGGCGAGGCCGTCCGCGCCTGGGTCGACGAGATCCCCGACGACGAGCTCGAGGCTCATTACGCGAAGGCGATCTCCGAGCTCGACGAGCACGACATCTCGATGCTCGCCGCGTGGCACGCCTCGATGGAGGTCGGCACGCCGATCCCCAACCGCGACTACCTGATGGGCGCGTTTCCCTCGCTCGGCGAGCACCGGCGCGAGGCGCTCAAGCTCGCCGCCGGCTTCCGGGGCGAGGAGGCCGTCGACCGCGGCGTCACCGAGGAGCGCGCGCTCGAGACGGTGCTCGAGTGGCTCTCCGGCCCGCGCCTGATGCAGCTCGCCCTCGAAGCGGTCGAGCTCTACATCTGGGACCGCGCCGGCTCCGACAACTAGGGGGAGGGCTCGACTCACTCCCCGGACCCGGCCGGCGCGAGAACCACGCCGCCCCGCGCCGCCGTCAACCGCCTGCGGAGGACTAGGGTGTAGCGGGCACTAGGTAGCTAACTGAGAGTGGGGATAGATGTTCAGGCCTATCGCTGGGACGATCGTGATCGCAGCGCTACTCGCCTTCGGCGCCACCTCGGCGTCGGCAGCAAGCGACGACTCGGCGGTTCTCGGGCCGCTCGCGTTCGAGGTCGTCGACGACCCGATCCCCGTGCGAGGGGCCGACGGCCAGCTCCATCTCGCCTACGAGATGCGCTTTCGCAACCAGTCCGGACTCGAGGTCACGCCGGAGCTGATTCAGCCGGTGAGCCGGCGTGAGCCGATCGGGACGCCGATGACGAGCGCCAACGTCGGCGACCTGATGCGGATCGATGGCGGCCAGGCGAGCGGCATCACGATCCCGCCCGGCGGCTCGGGGATTCTCTTCGTCGACGTCGCCTACGCCAAGAACGCGCAGACGCCGCGCACCCTCCGCCACCGGGTCTCGCTCGTCGCGAACCCGCCCGATGACCCGTCGGCGACGCAGAGCTTCGCCTTCACGGGCGTCCCGGTCCCCGTCGACCCGGCCAAGGTCGTGACCGTCAAGCCGCCGCTTCGCGGGCCGAACTGGGTGATCGCGAACGGTTGCTGCTCGCCGCCGAACGCCCACCGCGGAGCCACCTTGGCGATCAACGGGGTCGCCCACGTGCCGGAGCGTTACGCGATCGACTTCGTCCAGATGCAGCCCGATCTGACCCTGTTCAGCGGGCCGGTCGACCAGCTCACGAGCTACCCGTACTTCGGCGATGAGATCCGCGCAGCGGCCGCCGGCAAGGTTCTGACCGTGGTTGACGCGTACCCCGAGCAGGTGCCCGGACCGGGGAACCTGCCTCCCGGCCAGACCGTGCAGAGCGCCGGTGGCAATCACGTCGTCGTCGACATCGGCGGTGGCCGCTACGCGTTCTACGCGCACATGCAGCCGGGCTCGGTTGCGGTTGCGGTCGGCGACCGGGTACGCGCGGGCCAGGTCCTCGGCCTGCTCGGCAACTCGGGCAACAGCGACGGCCCGCACCTGCACTTCCACATCATGGATTCGCCGTCGCCGCTGCAGTCGAACGGGCTCCCCTTCACGTTCACGAAGTTCAACGGACAAGGGCGGATCACGGATATCGGGCCGCTCCAAGAGGGCGGCGCCGTTTCGGTCGACACTGCCGTCTGGGCCGGTCAGCAGCGCAACCGGATGCCGCTCGGCGACGAGGTGATCGCCTTCCCGGGCGGCTAGGACGCCCGACGGGCGGGACGCGATCCTCGCGATCATCAACGCCGCGGCCGAGGCTTACGGGGGCGCGATCGCGGTGGCGAGCGGCCTACAACTCGCGCTCGTACGCGTACATGATCGGCCCATCAGGTCCCTCGCGGTTCGTGAAACCGTGCTTCTCGTAGAGGCCGCGGGCGGCGACGTCGTCCTCGCTCGTGCCGAGGTCCATGAAGTCGGCGCCCCGCTCGCGGGCTACCTCCATCGCGCGCACCAGCAGCGCCTGACCGATGCCCTGGCCGCGCAGGTCGGGGACGACGTAGAGCTCCTCGAGGTAGCAATGGAGGCCGTCGCTCCACACCGACGTGCGGAAGCGGAGCTCCACGAGGCCGTCGGGCCCCTCGCCGGCGAGCAACACGAGCATCTCGTCGTTGTCGAGCATCCGCCGGGCGTTCCTCGTCAGGACGTCGACGCCGGGGGTGAAGTCCTCGTACTCGCTGTTGAAGTCGTGAAGGAGTTGGGCGACCGTGGCAGCGTCGTCAGCGCTCGCCCGTCTGATCTCGATCGCCATACGGCCATGATTGCGTTCTCGTAAGCTCGCGTGCTTGGAAGGCACGCCTCAGTTCGACGCCTGGCAGACGGAGCTCCACGGCCACGAGGTGATCTACCGCACGGTTGGCAGCGGACCGCCGGTCGTGCTGATCCACGGCATGGTCAACTCCTCACGCCACTGGAAGCGGGTCGCGCTCGAGCTCGCCGACCGCTACACCGTGATCGCGCCCGACCTGATCGGCCACGGCGATTCGGCGACGCCCCGTGGCGACTACTCGATCGGCGCTCACGCGGCGGCGATCCGGGACCTGCTCTCCTCGCTCGGGATCCGCTCGGCGACGATGGTCGGGCACTCGCTCGGCGGCGGCATCGCGATGCAGTTCTTCTGGCAGTTCCCCGAGCGGGTCGAGCGGCTGGCGCTCGTATCGAGCGGCGGCCTCGGCCCGGAGGTGAGCCCACTGCTTCGCGCCGCGGCGCTCCCCGGCTTCTCGGGCCTCTTGGCCGGTGCCGCGCAGCCGCGGGTGCTCGACAGCCTCGACGACGTCGCCGCCCGCCTCAAGGGCCGCGGCTCGGCCTACGGCGTCCAGGTCGAGGCGATCGTTCGCGCCCTGCGCCCGCTCCAGCGCGCCGAGGCGCGTAAGGCCTTCCTGCAGACGTTGCGCTCCGTCATCGACGCCCGCGGCCAGCGGGTCAGCGCGGTCGACAGGCTCTACCTGCTCGGTCCGGTGCCGACTCTGGTCGTCTGGGGCGAGCGCGACCGCACGATCCCGCTCGAGCACGGCCGGCTGGCCCACGAGCAGGTCCCGCACAGCCGCTTCGAGACGCTGCCCCGGGCAGCGCACTTCCCCCACCTCGACGACCCGGTCGGGCTCGCGACCGTCCTGGCCGACTTCATCGAGACGACCGACGCCTACCGTCTCGAGGAGTCCGACTGGGAGGAGCTGGTCAACTCGCGCACGGTGCGCAGGCGCCGGCTGCGGGCTGCCTGACCGCTAGGTCCGCTCGGCCCGGCCGGCGGCTTCGCCGTCGCGGACGGAGCGCTCGACGTTCTCGTCGCGGTCCATCAGCCGGTCGAAGACCGGGTTGATCAGCCCTCTCCCCGTCGACCAGATCGCCCACCAGCGCGGTCGGATGATCCGCGGTGCCCGCTTCTCGATCCCGTCGACGATCCCCTTGCCCGCCACGGAGGGGTGCAGTCGCTTCAGCATCCACTTCGGATAGGTCTCCTCGAGCTGCTTCGCGATCGGGTCCTCGAAGGCGTCCTGGACCATCGACGTGTCGATGAAGCCGAAGTAGGCGACGCTGGCGGAGGCACCGTGGATCCTCAGCTCGGTGCGGAGTGCGCGGCCGAGCTGCTCGACCCCGGCCTTCGAGATCGCGTAAGGGGTGGCGAGGACGCCGTTGACGAACGCGTACACCGACGCGATCACGACGATGTGGCCGCGGCGCTCCACGATCTGGGGGAGCACCGCGCCGAGTGGTGTGCACGACGCCCATCAGGTCGATGTCGACGACGCGGTCGAAGACCTCCTCGCCGATCACGGTCATCGGACGGACCGGCGGGGCGATGCCCGCGTTGGCGACGGCGATGTCGAGGCCGCCGAACTTCTCCACGGTGTCGGAGACGGCGCGCTCGAGCGCGCTCTTATCCGTCACGTCGCCGCCGATCGCCAGCGTCCGCGGGCCGATCGCGTCGCATGCGTTGCGGGCGTCCTCGAGGTCGAGGTCCATGATCGCGACCGAGGCGCCGCGGGCGTGCAGGAGCTTCGCCGTCTCGAAGCCGATCCCGCGGGCGGCGCCGGTCACGAACGCGACCTTGCCGTTGACCGGATAGACGACGGCCACGCCCGGAGTTATTCGGCGCCGGCGCTGAAGAAGAGAGGGTCGCCGAGGCGCGAGCCCGGAATCTTCCAGACGACCTTGTAGTCGCCGGGGCCCTCGGCGGTGAAGTGCTTCAGGTAGTCGATGCTGTCCTTGAACTTGTTGCCGGCGGCCTCGTGAAGCTGGGACTCCGCGCACTCGCGGCCGCCCCCGGGCCCCTTGACGCAGACCTTGTACTCGGCGAAGTACGGCGCGAAGGCCCGCACCTCGAACCGGAGCCTGTCCTTCTTGACCTTGACCGCGGTGCAGTAGTCCCCGGATGGGCTGCAGTAGGAGTCGAGCGTCTCGCGCTCTGAAGCGCCCGGCTCGGCGCCGAGCGACTGCGCCGTGCAGACGCCCGCGAACAGGGCCACAAAGGCGATCGAGGCGAGCAGTCGCTGGGCCATCAGGCAGCAGCCTATATCGCGAGCGGCCTGGGAGACTCAGTTGATGCGCGTACTCGCGATCTCGCACGAGCGCGAAGCCGGGCCGGGCGTTTTCGCCGCGGCGATCGCGGAGGCCGGCGCGAGCCTCGACACCTGGCACCGCGCCGAGACCGCGCAGCCACCCGGCGACCCGCTCGGCTACGACGCGGTGGTTGCCTTCGGCGGCGCGATGCACGCCGACCAGGAGGCCGAGCACCCATGGATCGCGGAGGAGAAGGCGCTCCTGCGGGAGCTGCTCGCGCGCGAGACGCCGGTGCTCGGCGTCTGCCTCGGATCGCAGCTGCTCGCGGAGGCGGCGGGTGGGAGCGCCGTGCGCGCCTCGGAGCCCGAGATCGGCTGGTTCGAGGTCGAGGTCACCGACGAGGGCGCCGGCGACCCGTTGCTCGCGCCGCTAGCCCCCTCCTTCGAGGCGTTCGAGTGGCACAGCTACGAGTGCCGCCTTCCCCCCGAGGCGGTGGTGCTCGCCCGTACTCCCGTCTGCGTGCAGGCGTACCGCATCGGCGAGCGCGCCCACGCGATCCAGTTCCACGCCGAAGTCACGCACGCCGACGCGTCGAAGTGGACGCGGGACTTCGAGGTCGACGAGGACGCGGTGCGGATCGGGCTCGACCCGGACGCGCTCGCGGCCGAGACCGAGGCCAAGATCAAGGACTGGAACGAGCTCGGCCGGGAGATGTGCCGGCGCTGGCTCGCTGCGATCGGAAGCCCTTCTCGCGCTGGAGCGGTACGTTGGCTCGATGGATGACTCGACTGCGCCGGTAGTGGGGAGGGGGTTCGCCGAGGCGATGGCCGCAAAGGACTACGAGGGGATGGCTGCGCTGCTCGACCCGCAGGTCGACTTCCTCGGTCTGACGCCGGGGCGGACGTGGGAGGCATCCGGGGCCGATCGATTCGTCTCCGAGGTGCTCCCGCGGTGGTTCGAGCCCTCGGACCACATCGAGGAGGTGGTCTCGGTGGAGTCCGGCTCGGTCGCCGACCGGGAACACGTCGCGTATCGGTTTCGCGGCCACAACGACGACGGGCCGTTCGTCGTCGAGCAGCAGGCCTACTTCACGCTCCGCGAGGGCCGGATCGACTGGATCCGGATCCTGTGCTCGGGCTTCCGGCCGGCGCAGGCGTAAGGTTGCTGAGATGACCGAGGCCGAGGCACGAGCGGCGTGCGCGAAGCACGCGAGCGAGCACGCTGACCGCGAGACGCATCAGTGGCGCCCGCGCGAGGAGGTGGACGGATCCTGGTCGGTGGTCAAGATCGCGATTCCGCCGACTCAGGCGACGACCACGGAGACGCGAGCCGAGGAGCGCCCGCCGACCGCCGACGACCCGCGCACCACCGCGATGCAGAACCTCGGGCCGAACGTCGGGCCGTTCTAGGTCGGGACTACCCGGCGGGCCGACAGCCAGGCGCTACTCCGGCGTCACATAAGCGCCGGCCAGCCCGCCGTCGACGAGGAACGTGGACGAGGTCACGAACGATGACTCGTCCGAAGCGAGGAACAGCGCGGCGTTGGCGATCTCGCGCGCCTCGCCGAAGCGGCCCATCGGAATGTGAACGAGCCGCCGGGCCGCCTTCTCCGGGTCCTTTGCGAACAGCTCCTGCAGCAGCGGCGTGTTGACCGGGCCGGGGCAGAGCGCGTTCACGCGCACGCCGCGCCGCGCGAACTCGACGCCCAACTCACGCGACATCGAGAGCACGGCGCCCTTCGAGGCGGTGTAGGAGATCTGCGAGACCGCCGCGCCGAGCAACGCAACGAACGACGCCGTGTTGATCACCGAGCCACCTGGCGGGCTGTTTTGGAGCAGATAGGGGATCCCGTGCTTGCAGCAGAGGAAGACCGAGCGCACGTTCACGTCCTGGACCCGCTGCCAGGCGTCGAGCTCCGTGTCGACCGCCGACTGGTCGTCGCCGGGGTTGATGCCGGCGTTGTTGAAGAGCACGTCGATCCGCCCGTACTCCTCGTGGACCCGCGCGTAGAGCGAGCGGACCTGATCCTCGTCGGTGACGTCGGCCTCGATCGCCAGCGCTCCCTCGGAGTCGGGGGAGAGGTCGACCCCGACCACGGTCGCGCCCTCGGTGTCGAAGAGCGCGCGCGGACTCGGCGCCGATCCCGCTCGCCGCCCCGGTGACCACGCAGACCTTCCCCTCGAGCCGCCCTGCCATCTGCCTCACCCCTGTTGCGTCGCGTAGAAGACGTTCTTCACGTCCGTGTAGTGCTCGAGCGCGTCCGGGCCGAGCTCGCGGCCGACGCCCGACTGCTTGAACCCGCCGAACGGGGTCGAGACCCGCACCGAGGTGTTCGAGTTGATCGAGATCACGCCCGTCTCCATCGCCCGCGCAACCCGCAACGCCCGCGCCCCGTCGCGCGTCCACACGGATCCCGAGAGCCCGTAGATCGTGTCGTTGGCGAGCGCGATCGCCTCCGCCTCGTCGTCGAACGGGATCACGCAGGCGACCGGCCCGAAGATCTCCTCCTCCGCGGCGGGGTCGGAGTTGGCGACCGGCGCGAGCACCGTGGGCGGGAACCAGAAGCCCGGCCCCTCCGGAGCCGAGCCGCGGATCGCGACGGGGGCGTCCTCGGGGACGTAGGCGGCGACCGCCTCGCGCTGGTCGGCCGAGATCAGCGGGCCCATCTGCGTCTCCTCGGCGAGCGGATCGCCGACGCGGATCCCTTTCACCGCCGGCTCGAGCGCGGCGAGGAAATCTTCGACGGCGTCGCGCTGCACCAGGATCCGGGAGCGCGCGCAGCAGTCCTGGCCGGCGTTGCCGAAGACCGCCATCGGCGCCGCGGCGGCGGCCGCGTCGAGATCCGCGTCGGCGAAGACGACGTTCGGCGACTTGCCGCCGAGCTCGAGGGTCACCCGCTTGATCGTCTCCGCCGCGCCGGCGGCGATCCGGCGACCGACCGCGGTCGAGCCGGTGAAGGCGATCTTGGCGACGTCCGGGTGCTCGACCAGCCTCTGGCCGCAGACGGAGCCCGGCCCGGCGACGACGTTGAGGACGCCCTCGGGCAGTCCGGCCTCGAGCGCGATCCGCTCGAGCTCGACCGCGGTCAGCGGGGTCAGCTCCGCCGGCTTGAGGACGACGGTGTTGCCCGCGGCGAGCGCCGGCGCGACCTTCCACGAGGCGATCACGAGGGGGAAGTTCCACGGGGTGATCAGCCCGACGACGCCGAGCGGCTCGCGAAACGTCATGTCGACGCCGCCCGCCACCGGGATCGTCTTGCCGAGGAGCCGCTCCGGGGCGCCCGCGTAGTAGCGGAAGCACTCGACGACCATGCCGATCTCGCCACGCGCATCGCCGATCGGCTTGCCGGCGTTTCGCGCCTCGAGCGTCGAAAGCGCTTCGGCCTCAACCTCGATCGCGTCGGCGAGGCGGCGCAGGAGCGTCGCGCGATCGGCCGGCGCCACCGCACGCCAGGCCGGAAACGCGGCGTGCGCACGTGCCACGGCCGCGTTCGTCTCCTCGACCCCGGCCCGCGGAATCTCCGCCATCACCGCTTCGGTCGCGGGCTCGAGAATTGCGAGAGTCATGCCGGAACCCGGCTTCGAGCTGCCTCGGCGAGTGCCCCGATCACCGGGCTGCGGCGGTGTTCCTCCGGGTGCCAGAGGAGGCCGAGGGCGAACTCCTCTCCCGGGCGCTCGATCGCCTCGATGAGCCCGTCGGGCTCGGACCAGCCGCTCGCGACCAGTCCGCCGCCGAGCCGGTCGATGCCCTGGTGGTGATGGGAGTGGACCCGGAGCCGCTCGGCGCCGAGCGTTCGCGCCGCGAGCGATCCGGCCTCGAGGCGGACCTCGTGCTGGGAGAACTCGCCGGGCGTCTCGATGTGGCGATCAGCGCCCTCGACGTGCTGGTCGATGGTGCCTCCGCAGGCGACGTTCAGGAGCTCCATCCCCCGACAGGTGGCGAGCAGCGGCATCCGGCGCTCGATCGCGCCGCGGGCGAGGGCGAGCTCGAAGCGGTCGCGCTCCGCGTTGAAGCCGCCCGTGAGCTCGTGCGGCTCGGCTCCGTAGCTCGCCGGGTCGAGGTCGGCTCCGCCGGAGAGCAGCAAGCCGTCGATCGCGTCGAGCAGGTCGCTCGGGTCCGCGACGCTCGCCTCGTCGGCGGGGAGGAGGACGGGGATCGCGCCCGCGTCGGAGACGTTGAGCGAGTAGGTGCGCTGAGAGAGGTTGACGTCGACCGCGCTCCAGACGCTCCAGCCGGCCGGCTCGAGCGCCGCGGTGATCCCGATCACAGGCCGGGACGGCATCAGAGCCTCTCGAATCCCCTGAACCGCTCCCAGTCGGTGACCGTGGACTCGAACGCGTCGAGCTCCACCTGCGCCCGGTTCAGGTAGTGGTCGATGACCTCCTGCCCGAACGCCTCGCGCGCGACGGCGCTCCCGGCGAAGAGGTCGCGTGCCGCGTACATGTTGCGCGGAACGTGGGGCTTGTCCGAGGTGTAGGCGTTGCCCTCGACCGGGGGCTCCAGTTCCAGCTCGGAGTCGATCCCGTGGAGGCCGGCGGCGATCATCGCCGCGAGCGCGAGGTAGGGGTTGACGTCCGCACCGGGCAGCCGGTTCTCGACCCGCAGCCCCTCGCCGTGCCCGACGACGCGCATCGAGCAGGTGCGGTTGTCGTTGCCCCAGGCGACCGCGGTGGGCGCGAACGACCCGGGGGCGAAGCGCTTGTAGGAGTTGAGGTGCGGGGCGTAGAGCAGGGTCAGCTCCTCCAGGCAGTCGAGCTGTCCGGCGATGAAGCGGTCGAACATGGTCCGGTCGGCCGCAAAGGCGTTATCGCCGTCCTCGCCGGCCACCGAGAGATGGATGTGGCACGAGTTGCCCTCGCGCTCGTTCCACTTCGCCATGAACGTGATCGACATCTCCTCCTGAGCGGCGATCTCCTTCGCGCCGTTCTTGTAGACGACGTGATCGTCGGCGGCGGTGAGCGCCTCGTCGTAGCGGAAGTTGATCTCGTGCTGGCCGAGGTTGCACTCGCCCTTCGAGTTCTCGACCGTCATCCCCGCTGCCCCCATCTCGTTGCGGATCCGGCGGATCAGCGGCTCTACGCGAGCTGAGCCGAGCAGCGAGTAGTCGATGTTGTAGAGGTTGGCCGGCTCGAGGTCTCGGTACGCCTTCTTCCACGCCTCCTCGTAGGTGTCGTTGAAGACGATGAACTCGAGCTCGGTCCCCGCGGCCGCGGTCCAGCCGCGCTCGGCCAGCCGAGCCAACTGCCGGCGGAGGATCTGGCGCGGCGAGGCGACCACGTCGTTGCCGTCGGCCCACTGGAGGTCGGCGAGCACGAGCGCGGTGCCCTCGTGCCAGGGGATCGGGCGCAGCGTGTCCAGGTCCGGCTTCATCTCGAAGTCGCCGTAGCCGCGCTCCCACGACGCCATCGCGTAACCGCCGACGGTCTCCATGTCGACGTCGACGGCGAGCAGGTAGTTGCAGCCCTCGGCGCCGTGCTCGAGCACCTCGTCGAGGAAGTGCGACGCGGTCAGCCGCTTGCCCTGAAGACGGCCCTCCATGTCGGCGATCGCCAACAGCACGGTGTCGACCGTGCCCTCGGCGACCGCCTTCTTCAGTTCGTCGAGCGTCACCCGGCCACGTTATCCGCCGGCGAGTTCCGACTCCGCCCGCTCGATCGCCGCGAACTCCTCCTCGGGTGCGTCGGCGACGAGCCGATGCCGGCTGAAGAACCAGAAGTAGGCGACCATCACGAAGAACACGCCCGCGGTGATCCCCGCCGCCTTCTCGTCGACGAAGAAGGTCGCGACGACGGCGGCACACGCGAGCACGAACGCGATTCCCGTGGTGACAATGCCGCCCGGCGTGCGGTAGGGCCGCTCAAGGTCGGGCTCTCTGCGTCGCAGGACGATGTGGGAGAGCGTCATCAACACGTAGGAAACCGTCGCGCCAAAGACGGCGATGTTGATCATCGTCGCTCCGTCCTCGGTGATCGACGCGAGCAGGAAGCCGACCACGGCCGGAATGATCAACGCCACGTGCGGAGTCCGGCGGCCGCTGGTCACCGACATCGCCCGTGGCAGGTATCCCGCACGCGACAGCGCGAAGAGCTGGCGGGAGTAGGCGTAGATGATCGAAAAGAAGCTCGCAATCAGGCCGAAGAGGCCGACGTAGTTGACGAACTCCTTCAAGAACGAGTCGTCTCCGTGTGCGATCGCGAGCGCCTCGGGCAGCGGATTGTCGGAGGCCGCGAGCTGCTCGGAGCCGGCGCTACCAGGCGCCAGGGTGAGGATCAATGCCGCGAAGACAAGCAACGCGATCATTCCGGCGATGATGCCGCGCGGCATGTCGCGCTTCGGGTCCCGGGTTTCCTCTGCCGCCAACGGGACCCCCTCGATCGCGAGGAAGAACCAGATCCCGTAGACGAAGGCGGAGAGGACGCCGGCGATTCCGAAGGGGATGAAGTCGCTCGCGCCAGCGGCGTCCGTCGGGGCGATGTTGGTCAGATTCGCGGAGTCGAACTCGCCGATCGAACCGATTACGAAGACGATCAGACCGACCACCGCGATCACGGTGATCGCGAAGATCAGCTTCAGCGCCTCGCCGACTCCGTAGAGGTGAATGCCGACGAAGACGGCGTAGAAGAACAGGTAGACGGGCCAGCCGGCCTCGATCCCGAAGATGTCGAGCGACTCGACGTAACCACCGATGAAGATGACGATCGCGGCCGGGGCGATCGCGTACTCGATCAGGATCGCCGTTCCGGTGGCAAATCCCCCGAGCGGCCCGAGAGCCCGCCGTGCGAACCCGTAGCCGGCTCCGGTCACGGGCAGTGTCGAGGAGAGCTCGGCGAGGCCGAGGACCATGCATGTGTACATGATCGCCATCAGGATCGTGGCGATCAGGAGGCCGCCCCAGCCGCCCTCGCCGAGACCGAAGTTCCAGCCCGCGTAGTCGCCCGAGATCACGTACGCGACCCCGAGGCCGGCAAGCAACACCCAGCCGGCCGCGCCCGCGCGCAGCGAGCGCTTGTCCATGTACCCCTCGCCCGCCCGCTCGTAGTCGACGCTACCTACGTGCCGTCGCTCTGACGCCAAGACGGACCTCCTCGGTCAGCTCATGGGCGCAAATGGTGTGGCGCGCCCACCTTATGGGTGCGCGCAGACTATCCGCCCTCGACGGCAAGTCAAGTTTGCTGGAAGAGTGGATCCGTTTCTTCAGCCGGCGTCGCCGATTGCGGCAATCGCAGCGTCACGCTCGGTCGTGCGTTCGGCCTGCTCGCGCTCGGCTTCAGCGAGGCGGCCCTGGGCCTGATCGAGCGTCCTGCGGGCACGCTCGACGCCCTTCTGCATCTGCCCGACGCGTTTGTTCGCTGCCTCGAGTGCCCGGGTGGCCCGCTTGAGCTGCGCCTCGGCTTCACGTCTCGCCGTCGTCTCCTCCGCGGGCTTCTTGCGTGGCGCCGACGGCTTCACCACCGTCGCGGGCGAGAGCCCGCCGAAGCCGACCGCCTCGCGGTCCTTCGTCAGCCGCCCGGCGGCGAACTCGGCCTGCAGGTCGGCGTCGCCCGCGATCGCCCGCAGCGTTTCGCGGGTGCGGTCGACGAGGGTGGGACTGAGCTCGTCGCCGGAGTGCTCGCGGATCGCGGCGAGCATCTCCCCGACCGCATCGCCCTGCTCGGCCATCGCGGCCTTGAGCTTGTCCGCGCCCTTGCCGCCGATCGCGGCGTTCTGGGCGGCCTCGAGCTCCTTTCCGGCCGCGACCAGCCGTTCCGCGGCTGCGGGGTCCGCGTGCACCGCGTGGTTGATCGCCCAGGCGGAGCGGCTCGGCTTCTTCAGCTTCTTGACCAGGGCGGCCTCATCGGCGTGCCCCTCGGCCTTGAGCTTCTTCGCCAGCTCGTCCCGCGCGGGAGTGAACTCGTCGAAGGGCAGTGCGTAGAGCTCGCCGACCTCGTCGTCGCGCTTCGCCTTCGCCATCGCGACGAGGCTAGACGGTTGATTTAGATCAAGCCGGCGAGGATGTGCTCGGTGCCGCGGATGTGCTGGCGGATCAGCGGCACGGCGCGATCGGCGTTGCCCTTGCGCAGCAGCTTCAGCAGCTGCAGATGCTGGGCGTTCGATTGCGCCAGCACCTCCTCGGGATGGGCGATGCGCCCGATCAGCCCGCTCATCTGTCCTTGCACCTCGGTCATCTCGGTGACCAGTCGCGGCGAGGCCGCGGCCTCCGCGATGCCGATGTGGAAGCGGATGTCGGCGAGCCTGTAATCCTCGAAGTCGTCGGGCGAGGCCATCCGCTCGACGAGCGCGGCGAGTCGCTCCAGCTGCGGCGATCCGGCGCGCTCCGCGGCGAGGATCACGGCGCCCGTCTCAACCGCGACGCGGTGGTCGAGGACGGCCCAGGCCGCCTCACCCAACGGTTCGGGAACGGCCTCGGAGAGCGGCGGGCGGTCGGCGACGAAGGTGCCGCCGGTGCGGCCGCGGGTCGCGGTCAGGTGGCCGCTCTGGACCAGGGTCGTCAGCGCCTGGCGCAAGGTCGAGCGCGAGATCCGCAGCACCCGGGCGAGCTCGCGCTCGGGCGGCAGCCGGCTGCCCGGGGCGAGCAGCCCGGTTCGGATCGCGGTCCCGAGCCGTTCGACCGTCTCCTCGAAGGTCGTCGGCGGGCGGACCGGCTTGAACACTGCCTCGACCGCGGCGTCGCGCTTCATCACGCCAAACCTAGCCCGTGCGGGCTAGTTCGTCGAACCGAGCCCGAGCGCGGCTTCGATCTCGGGGATCGCCTGCTCGTTGTCGCGGAAGTGGACGGCGCTGAAGCCGAGCTCCCGCGCCGCTTCGATGTTGAGCTCGAGGTCGTCGACGAAGAGGCAGTCGGCCGCGCGGACGTCGTGGCCGAGGCGCTCGAGCGTGAGCTCGTAGATCTCGCGATCGGGCTTTCGCATCCCGACGAAGGCGGAGTCGACGACGAGCTCGAAGATCTCGTCGACGGGCATCATCGAGCGCCACAGGGGCTCCCACTCGCGCACGTTGTTGGTGAGCATCGCCATCCGTCGCCCGCTCGCCTTCGCGCGGCGCATGAGGGCGATCATCGGCTCGTTCGGCTCGAGCGCGGCGAAGTAGATCTCCTTGAAGCCGTGCATCTCCGGCGGATGGTCGAGCAGGCGCTCGAGCTCACCGGCGATCGCGGCGAGGAAGTCGGCCTCGGTGATGAGCCCCTTCTCGAGCTCGTACAGCGGGTGGGCGCCGTCGCGATCGGCGATCGCCTGCATCGCGCGCCCCAGGTCCTCGGTGCGGATCCCGGTCCGGTCTTGGTGATTGGCGAACGCGTTCATCAGCGGCGTCGTCAGCACTCCGCCGAAGTCGGAGACGACGACCCGGATCTGCTCGCTCATTCGGTCGCGAGGACGTCGAGCGCCGCGACGCCGGCGCCATCCGGCCCGCGCAGGGAAAGGACGTAGTGGCGGTGATCCACGCGCCCGTCCGGGTGCGACTCGACCGCGGTTGGCTCGCCGGCGACGCGGATGGGCAGCCCGGACTCGTGCCGGTAAAGCTCGAGTCCGATGCGCTCGAGCGCGCCCTCGGCGCCGTGCTCAGCCGAGAAGAGGACCTCGCCGAGCTGCTCGGGCCCGCGCTCCGGGTCGATCACGAGGCCGGTGATCGCCTCCTCGCCGTGCCCGGCGACACCCGCAGGGCGGATCGCCGCGATCGTCAGCATCGACCCTGACTCGTAGCTGGCGGACAGGACCCGGACGCGGTCGACCTCGTCCCAGTCGAGCTCGCCCGAGAGGCGCCAGAGGGGCGGGTCGGTCACCGCGGGATCGAGCGAGCGCAGCCGGCCGAGGTCCCAGTCGAAGCGGAGCTCGTCACCCGACGGCGCCGCGAACTCGACCGAGACGGTCTCACTCATCGGCGCTTCCCCGCGACAGCTCGTCGGGCCGCTCGGTCACCTCGTGCGCAGTTCCTTCGACGTCGTAGGTCCCCGTGCGGCGTTGGCGTGGGCCGCCCGGCGGGGACTGGGACGGGCCGTATGCCCAGGGACGGGGCGGGGGAGATGCCACGGTCCAGCCGAACGACATCCGCCGTCGCGCCAGGCGGGAGAGGCCCCCGCGCAGCAGCGCGCGGGTCGGCGGGATCAGGAGGGCGAAGCCAAAGACGTCGGTGATGAACCCCGGGGTGAGCAGCAGCGCACCGCCGAAGATGATCATCGCCCCGTCGAAGATCTCCTTCGCCGGCGGGCGGCCGTCGGCGAGCGCCTCGTTGAAGCGCCCCCACGCCGCGCGCCCCTGTGAGCGCGCCAGGGCGGCGCCGATGAAGCCGTCGAGGACCAGAATCGCGAGCGTCGGCAGGAGCCCGATCGCCTGGCCGACCTGGATGATCACGTAGAGCTCCGCGATCGGCAGGAGGATGAAGAGAAGACCAGCAGTGGCATCGCGCAGCGTAGCGAGGCGCCGTGCCGAGTCGATCGCTAGTTCGCTCCTTGGGCCATGGCGAAGCAGCGAAAGCACGAGGAAGTCGTCTACGAGGCGCTCGAGGAGGTCATCGATCCCGAGCTCGGGCTCGACTTCGTCTCTCTCGGCCTCGTCTACGACGTCGAGATCGAAGACAGAAGGAGGTCTACGTCACCTTCACGCTGACCACACCGGCCTGCCCGATCGGCCCGCAGGTCTCCGAGCAGATGAAGGAGTTCGTCGGCGACCTCGAGGGCGTCGACAAGGTCTACCCGAAGATGATCTTCGAGCCACCGTGGTCCCCGGAGATGATGTCCGAGGACGCCAAGTTCGCGCTCGGGTACTGATCGGCTCGGCAGGCGAAGCGCTCAGCCCGCCCGGCTGATCGGACCGCCCGCGCTCACCGCGCGCGGGTCCGCTCAGCCCGCGCGCGCGACCTTGCGCCGGCCGGCGCCCGCGAGCGCGGCATTGCCCTGGAAGCGCAGCACGAACTCGAGCCGCAGCGGCTGCTTCACGGACACACCCGCGGCGACGCTGCAATCCGGCTCGATCCGCAGGCGGCGCTTGCGCACCGCCCGCCCGTCGCTGCGTGCCGTCAGCGTCGCCCTGCCGCGGCATCCGCGGCCGAGGGTGATGAAGTCCGGGGGCACCAGGTGGCCGGCGACCTCGAAGCGGTACGGCGCCCGGCGGTCACGCGCCGGTGACACCCTCAGCTTCAGCGCCGGCTTCGGCTTGCGCGCCTGCCCCGGCCGGACGCCACCGGGCGCCGGCTTGCCGATGCCGTCGAGGTTGGCGGTCGGGCAGGTCGAGCCCGGGTTGTACTGCGCGTAGTAGTAGTCGTCGAACTCCGGGCAGCGCGCCGAGCCCTCGAACGGCCAGACGCCGTCGGCGAAGCGGACGACGTAGAAACCGCCGACGTCGTTGACGAACCAGATCTCGCGGCGCTCGGCGCGCACCACCGGGCCGCGACGCCGGTGCCGACGACCAGGGTCGACGCCGGGGTTGAAGTAGCGCGATCTCGACCGGGCTGTCGCGGGTTGCGGATGTCGAGCACGCGCATGCCCGCACCGAAGTAGCCGCAGGCGAGGATCGTCGGGTCATAGAGGCGGTCGGGCGAGCAGTGGTGGACGCTGTAGCCGAGCCCGTTGATCGCGCCCTCGCCGCGTCACCTCGCCGCAGTGCTCGGGCAGGTCGACCTCGAGCAGCGCGGCTCGAGACGAGCTTCGGATGGCGCTCGTCGGCGAGGTCGTAGATCCGCGGGTAGCCGAAGTTCGCCCAGTTGTCCTCGCTGCGGCTGCAGTCCGCCGCGCCCGAGCGCTCGCCGTACTGGATCAGGAACGGGTGCCCGTCGTAGGTGACGCGGTAGCGCGGCCTGGCACCACTGGTTGTCGTCGAGCGGGATGTCCGCGAGCAGGCCGGCCGCGGGTCGGGCCGGCCCGATGCGACCTCCGATGTGTCGACGATCAGCAGCTTGTCCTTCGGCGGTGCGTTCTGCTGGCAGATGTAGGAGCGCGTGCCGTCCTCGGTCGTCGAGCCGCCGTGCGTCTGCGACTCGAAGGCCCACGAGGCCAGCAGCTTCGGATTCGCCGGGTCGCGAGATGTCGACGGGGAAGACGGTGGGCGTGCCGTCGGGGCCGGTCGTGCTCATGTAATAGGTCATGCCGTCGGGGGAGAACCAGCCCTCGTGGCCGCGCGCCGGGGACATGTCGGTGCTCGAGACCAGGCGCGGCTGCGTGCAGTCGCCGGAGACGTCGTAGATGTCGAGGTAGCCGTTGTGGTTGCTGTCGGCGACGAGCAGCCCGCGCTTCGCGTTGACCCGCAGCGACTCCCACGGATCGATGCATCGCCGCGGTCCCGAGGCGCGTCGGTAGAGCGGATCGGCTGCGGTTGCGGACGTCGAGCACCTGGGTACCGCCGGCGCCGGCCCCCTGGGCCGAAGTAGGCGCAGTCGCCGAAGGACTCGAGCGTGCCCGCCCCCGACCCGGGGTACTTCCCGACGAGGTCGAGGTTGCAGTTGTAGCCGAGCAACGCTCGTCCGCTCGCGCGATCGCCGGGCGGCACGCGGCCCTGGAGGCCGGTCTCCGGGTGATCGCCAGGCCGGCAGGGCAGCTGCGGGACCGCGCGCCGTGGGCCGAAGCGGATCTCGCTCGTGTCCATGCTCGCGGCCGAGGTGACGGTGTAGTACGCGGGGTCCGGCGGCTTCGGCGGCGGCGGCTGCGAGCCGCCGGTGAAATGCGCGCTCGCGCCGGCGACGAGGGCGAGCATCGCGAGCAGGCACGCACAGAGGAACCTCATCGCCTGCAGCGTCGTCGTATCTCGATCTCGAATGGGAGCGTCGCGTCGATCACGCACCGTTGCCCGCGGCGGATCCGCACGGCGCCGCTCCCGTCCCCGCGCAGCACCCGGCCCTGGCGTTCGAAGCGGACCACGCTCGTCGGCTGGGCGGCAAACCGGAAGCGGAGGCCGTGCATCTCCCCTACACGCGACGCCGTCAGGTAGGTCCAAGAGCGAACCCGGGCCGGGACGGGTGCGAAGAAGCCCCACTCGAGCGCCGCGGCCATGGCGCGCTGCGCGGTCGGGTTCGTATGGGCGCCGCACGTGTGCGCATCGGTGACATCGACACCCGCGCTCCGCGCCGCGGCGACGAAGGCGTCCGCCTGACGCCGCAGGCCCACCTCGGTGACGATGTCGATCGCCGCCGGCACCGGGTCGGTCGGGCAGGGAGTGCCGTCTCCCGAGGTCAGGAACATCCGCGTGTCGCGCAGGTTCGGGACCAGGCCCTGGGGGTTGCTGGCCGTCGCGTAGAAGCCGCCGGCGGGTCCCCAGACATCGTCGAATGTGGCGCCCCCGGCCGCCGCGGCGCCGGTGAGGTTGACGACGGGCAACGTCTCGACGGCCTGCAGGTCGAGGGCGGCGCCGGAGAACGCCGCCGCGGAACCGAAGTACCCGGGGTCGGCGGCCGCGTAGCGCACCGCGCCCATGCCGCCCATCGAGACGCCCGCGATCGCGTGCCAGCGGCGGCCGGTGCGGATCGGATACCGCTCGCCGATCGCGCTGCGCAGGTCGATCAGGTGGTAGGACATCCACTGCGGCCGCCCGAAGGCGCCGCCGTTCCACCAGTTGGTGTACATCCCGAAGCTGCCACCGTCGGGCATCACCACGATCCCCGGGAAGCCGGCCAGCATCTCGATCACGTCGGTTCGCTTCTCCCAGCTCTGATAGTCGCTGTTGGCGCCGTGCAGGAGGTAGAGCACCGGGTAGCCGCGACGGTTCTTCCGGTCGTACCCGTCGGGAAGCAGGACGTTCGCGTGCAGGGCGGGTGGGCGGCCCGAGAGGTGGGGCTCCTCGGCCAGGTCCACGAAGCGGCTCGTCACCTCGATGTCGACGAGCTTGCTCGCCGCAGCCGAGTGGGCGCCGGCGAGCGCGGCCGCCGCGGCGACAGCGGCCACGAAGCAGAGTGCGCGAAGCCCCCGGGTGCTCATCTGTCGCACGACCCGACCGCGCGGCGGAGCTTGATCGTCCGCCCGCCGTCCGTCCTCGCCCGCACCCTGACGACAACCGGCGGCCGCACCTTCACCGTGAGGCGACGGCGATTCACCCGCGTGCGGACGCGCGTGCCGTCCACCCAGGCCCGGGCGCGGCGGACGCGTTCGCCGCCGCGCAACGGCAGACGTATGCGCACCGCGCAGGGCGGCCTTTCGGCGCACGGCATCGCCGTATCGCTCTTCGTAAAGCGGGAGAAGAAGGCCCACGACGCCTCGGCGCCGCTCGGACCCTTCGGATCGGTCCACGACTTCCACTGCGGATCGGCCGACCCGCCCGACCAGGAGTGGTCCATGCCGTGAATCAGCCAGCGCTCGCCGATCAGGCATCCGGACGGGTCCCTGTAGGTCCTGACCGTGTACGAGTAGCCGCCCGGTACGGCCGCGTCGCTCGTCGCCGCGGGCGCGAGGCTGATCGGGCCGTCCTGGGCGTCACCGAGCACGAGGTTGTTGGTCCGCAGGCCCTGCTCGAATGCCTTGTCGGCGCACGCCGGGGTGATGCCGAGATCCGCGCTCCCGCCGATCACCAGCCGCGGGACGATTCGCGCGCGCGGGCCCATCTCCTCGAACGCGAGCCGGGCGCTCACGTCGACCGGCAGCGCCGCCGGGTTGCCGGCGATGCAGAGGCCGTCCGCGTAGGCGCCGGCGGCCATGATCCCGACCGCGGCATAGAGGTCCGGGTAGGCGGCGGCCATGATCGACGTCATGAACCCGCCGGCGGACATCCCCATCATGTAGACGCGCTCGGGGTCGATGTTCCAGCGGCCGTCGATCACGGCGTGGGTCATGCCCGCAAGGGCGGCGGCGTCGCCCTGGCCGCGGTGCTGGCTCGTCGGCAGGGGGAACCTCCAGCACTGCCGCAGCGGGCCCGGCTGGAGTTGACCCGTGGGGTCGAGGTCCGGGTACAGGACGATGAAGCCCTCGCGCTCGGCGAGCTGGTTGTAGAGGTTCGCCCGCATCTGCTGCTCCGCCGTCGTCTGGCAGCCGTGCACCATCACCAGCAACGGCGCCGGACGGCCCGGGCGGTAGGTGGTCGGCGTGTAGACGATGTACGAGTTGCTCAGCGGGCCCGAGCCGTACGTCAGTGCCTCGGTCCTCCCCGGGTCGGCGGCGTCCGCCTGCGCGGCCCCGGGCACGAGGGCGAGCGTGGTCGCCGCGAGCGCCACGGCGAGGCGCGCGACGTAACGGCTCCGCCGTCCCCACTCCTCCATCGCGCAGATCATAGCTGCAGCACTGCAGCTATCTTAGGGTTCCATTGAACCAGTCCGCGACCCACCTGCGATCGCCTCGCCGGACTCAGGCCGAGCGGCGCGCGGAGACCCGCGCCGCCCTCCTCGACGCGACGATCACGTGCCTCGTCACGCATGGCTACGCGCAGACGACCACGGGGCGGATCGCCGAGCTCGCGGGCGTCTCGCGCGGAGCGCAGATCCCCTACTTCCGCACCCGTGCCGAGCTCGTCGGCGCCGCCGTCGCCCATCTTGCCGAGGAGCGCACACGGGCCGTCCACGCGCGCTTTGCGGCGCGGCCGGTATCGGTCGACGAGGCGCTGGATGTGCTGTGGGAGGAGCACCAGGGGACGATGTTCAACGCGGCCCTCGAGCTGTGGGTCGCGTCACGGACCGATGAGGAGCTCCGCCGGACGCTCCACCGCATCGAGCGCGACGTCGCGGCGGCGGTGGTCCGCGAGGCGGAGGCGGCTCTCGGCTCCGACGCCCGCCGGCCGGGATTTCATCAGGACCTGATCTTCGCCCTGGCCACGATTCGCGGCCTCGCCCTCCTGCAGGTCAGCAACGGCGTCTCGAGCCGGGCGCTCGACAAGGCCTGGGGGGAGACACGCGAGCGCCTGCTGCGGCTGCTCTCGGCCCCCGCGGGATAGGGTCGCGATGAGCGGCCCGGCGTCGCCGGCGACGGCGGCCGCCGATCGGTGCGGGGACGTCAAGAAGGCCAAGAACGTGACCGCGGACGGGACCTCCTGCAAGGAGGCGAAGCGCGTGGCGAAAGAGTGGCTCGAGTTCTGCCGCTACGCGGGCCGCTGCGTCGTCGACCTCCCCCGCGCGCAGTACGCCTGCCGCGGCAAGGGCAGCGACCCGGTGAAGATCGGCTGCAAGGAGACCGACAACGGCGCGCGGGTGAAGTTCGAGGTCGACATCCAGCTCACCTGAGCCCGGGTCAGGTCGCCTCGAGCTCCTCCGCCGCCTTCACCGGCGCGGGGGTCAGCGCGGCGGCGCAGATCACGAGCGTGAACGCAGCGAGGCGGAGGATCACGCCTGCCGGCGTGTCGGGGAACGGCTCCTCGAAGACGAGCGGCCCGGCGGCGATCGTCAGCGCGTTCGCCGCGACGCTGGTGAGCGCGATCACCGGGACGGCCTTGCCGATCTGGAGGCTGCGGGCGGAGACGACGAGACCCGCCGCCGAGGCGAGGGCGATCACCACGGCGAGCGGGTCGGTGAGGATCCCGAGCCAGCCGGTGTCGCCGATCTCGCCGCTCAGGGCCTTGATCGCCGTGTCGGAGGCGGCCCAGAAGAGCCCGGCCGCGGCGCCGTAGAGCACGCCCTCGCGGATGGAGGTTCGTGCCGCGAACGAGACCACGATGGCGGCCCCGGCCACGATCACGATGTAGGCGATCAGGCGCGTGGACTCGTAGTCGGAGTGCGACTCGTCGCCGGTGCCCTCGAGCGTCGCCGCGAGGAACGCGAGGCCGAGCGCCGCGAGGGCGACGCCGATCCACTCGCGGCGGGTGACCTCGTGGGCGAAGAGGCGGTCGGCCGTCACCGTGAGCAGGACGAGGCCACCGGCGATGACCGACTGCACGAGCGAGATCGGCGCCAGGGCCAGGGCGCCGACGTGAAAGCCCCAGCCGGCCATCGCGATGACGATCCCGAGCGTGTACCAGGGGTTGCGAAAGAGGGCGAGCGAGGTGCTGATCGGGCGGCGCATCTCGACCGGCGGCGAGTCGACGGCGCCGCGGTGCTTGTAGAGGAACCCGAGGATCGACGCGAACGCGGTCGCGAGCGCGAGCAGGAGGCCGATCTGGACCGAGACGCTCAGGCTGCGGAGTCAGGATCGCCGTCGTCGGAGGGCGCGGGCTCGGCGACCTCGAGCTCGGTGTCGAGCCTGATCGCGCGGATCGCGTGCTCGTCCGGCAGCTTCGCCAGGACCTCCTGGATCAACTCGACGATCTCGGTCTGATCGTGACCGAAGTCATCGAGCAGGCTGCGCAGCGCCGTGTGCGTGATCTTCAGCTGTGCCGGCGTCAGCTCGAGGTGGTAGCGAATCGACTCCACTCCCCGAGTTTACGCCGTGTGCAGCGACTTCCCGCTCTCCTGCTCGGCGGCCTCCGCCGCCTCGGCAAGCTCGGTGAGCGATTCCTCGAACAGCGTGGCGAGCTGCTCGAGGTCGTGCAACTCGTCGTAGTCCCCGAGAAGGCCGAAGTTGATCTCGCCGTTGTAGCTCATGATCGCGATGAACAGGGCCTGGTTCGGCGGCAGGAAGCCGACCGGGAAGATGTCCTCGAGCTCGCGTCCGATCAGGTAGAGCGGGAACTGCGGCCCGGGCACGTTCGTGACCACGAGATTGAAGAGGCGGGTGGAGAAGTTGACCCGCGCGGCCTGGGCGAGCAGGGTCGGCGGGGCGAAGTCGTTGAAGCGCGAGATCACCTCGGCCCCGAGGGCCTGCTTCGACTCCTTCACGTCCTTCATCCCCTCGCGGCAAAGGGCAAGCCGCTTCACCGGATCCTCGGCGTACACCGGAACCGGGCCGCGAACGGCGGCGATCTGATTGCCGAGCTGGCCGTGCTGGTCGGAGGCGCGGATCGAGACCGGAACCTGGGCGCGCAGCTCGACCCCCTCCGTGCGGACGCCGCGCGAGATCAGCCAGTGGCGGAGCGCGCCCGCGACGACCGCGAGCACGACGTCGTTGACCGTGCCGCCGAAGGCGTTCTTGATCCGCTTGAAGCTGGCGAGGTCGTTCCGGACCCAGAAGAAGCGCCGGTGCGAGCCGATCGGGACGTTGAGCGGCACCTCGGGTGCGGGGTTGGCGAAGTTCCAGCCCACCTCGCCGACCGCCTCCGCCGCCTCGCCGACCTGGCTCAGCGTCGTCCGCGGCTGCTCGATCGCGCGCTCGAGCCGGCGCAGGAAGCGGACCGGCGCGCGGGCGAGCGCCTCGGCGTCGCGCGCGAGCAGCTCGGCGCTCGAGGGCGACGGGCTCGCGACCCACTCGTGCTCCGAGGTCGCCGGCTCGGGAACCGGCTGCACGTCGAAGAGGACGGTTGCGATGTCGACCCCGGAGACGCCGTCGACGAGCGCATGATGGGTCTTGGTCACGAGCGCGAAGCGCTTGCGCGTCAGCCCCTGGACGAACCACAGCTCCCAGAGCGGCTTCGTCCGGTCGAGCTGCTGGGAGAACACCCGCGAGGCCATGTTGCGGAGTTGCTCCTCCGAGCCCGGGGCGGGCAGCGCCGAATGGCGGACGTGGTATTCGAGGTTGAAGGCCGGGTCGTCGACCCAGTACGGCCGCCCGGTCGGGGCCGGGGGGAAGGCGAGCTTCTGGCGGAAGCGGGGGACGAGGTGGAGACGCCCGCGAACGTGATCGAGCAGGTCGTCGTAGCTCGGCGGCGGCCCTTCGAAGATCATCACGCCGCCGACGTGCATGTGCGCCGTCGAGCTCTCGTTCGTGAGAAAGGAGACGTCGAGCGCGCTGAGGCGGTCCATGTGTCCCTGAGCCACGACGCCTAACTTAACGTCCGTGGAGTGGACTCGTGACGGATACGTGATCTCCGATGACCCGGCGCGCGTCGACCTCGACGCCGTCTGGTCCTTCTTGCGGGAGAGCTACTGGTCTCCCGGCGTCGAGCGGAAGACCGTCGCGGCCGCGATCGAGGGCTCGCTCGTGATCGGGCTCTACGGCCCTGGCGGCGGGCAAGCCGGCTTCGCCCGCGCGGTCACCGACCGGGCGACCTTCGCCTACCTCGCCGACGTCTTCGTGCTCGAGCCACATCGCGGCAGTGGCCTCGGCGTCTGGCTGGTCCAGACCTTGCTCGACCATCCGGGGCTCACGGGCCTGCGCCTGATGATGCTGCGGACCGCAGATGCGCACGGCCTCTACCGCCGCTTCGGCTTCGAGATCGCCGAAGGCGACAATCTGATGAGCAGGCCCGGATGAGGGCGCTGCTGGCGACGCTGCTCGTGTGCGCCACGGCGGCGGGCGGTTGCGGGGAGGAGGAGAAGAGCGGGCCGGTGGGGGAGCCGGGGCGGTTTGACTCCGAGCGGGCTTTTGCGGACCTCGAGCGCCAGGTTGCCTTCGGGCCGCGACCGTCCGGCTCCCCCGCGAACCGCCGCCAGGCGAAGTTCATCGCCCGATCGCTCCGAGCGGCCGGGGTGAGCGACGTCCGCATCCAGAAGCCCCACCGCAACGTCGTCGGCACGATCCCGGGGACCGAGGGCGACGCGATCCTGCTCGGCGCCCACCACGACACGAAGGACATTCCGGCGTTCCTTGGCGCCAACGACGGCGCCAGCGGGGTCGCCGTCGTGCTCGAGCTCGCCCGCGCGCTGCCGCGCCGCGTGGACGGCCCGTCGGTCCAGCTCGCCCTCTTCGATGCCGAGGAGGCACGCGGCGAGCGGCCCTTCGAGACCGACGGCACCCGCGGCTCGCGCCAGTACGTGCGCTACGCGGAGGCGGCCGAACGCCGTGGGCATCCCGTGCAGGGAGCGCCGCCGCTGCGCCGGATCGAGTCGATGATCCTCTTCGACCTCGTTGGCGACTGCGACCTGCAGATCCCGCGCGAGCTCAACTCGGACCAGCGCCTCTACGGACAGATCGCTGCGGCCGCCGGCCGGGACTCGCCCTTCGGTGGCGAGACGACGCCGATCTCCGACGACCACGTCCCGTTCCTCGAGCGCGGCATCACCGCCGTCGACCTGATCGACTACACCTTCGGGCCCGGGCCGACGCCGGGCGCCTGGTGGCACACGACCGAGGACACGCTCGACAAGGTCTGCCCGGAGAGCCTCGACGCCGTCGGCGAGGCGGTCCTCGCGGTGCTTGCGCAGGGGCGCTGAACGCACGCGGAAGGGAACTGGACCAGCCACCCTGAAGGTGAAGCGGGCCGTCCGGTAGGCGGCCGCGGCTACCCTTTGGGGGTGCCGTCCGCCGCCATCAAGCACGTCCCTGAGCGAGTCCTGCTCGCCGCCCCGCGCGGGTACTGCGCCGGGGTCGACCGGGCCGTTGAGACGGTCGAGAAGGCGCTCGAGATGTACGGGCCGCCCGTCTACGTACGCAAGGAGATCGTCCACAACAAGCATGTGGTCGAGGAGCTCGCCGAGCGCGGCGCGATCTTCGTCGAGGAGGAGACCGAGGTCCCCGAAGGGGCGCTCGTCGTCTTCTCGGCCCACGGCGTTGCCCCGAGCGTGCACGAGAACGCGGCCACCCGGAACCTGAGGACGATCGACGCCACCTGCCCCCTGGTGACCAAGGTCCATGTCTCGGCGCGCAAGTTCGCCGAGCAGGGCTACGAGATCATCCTCATCGGCCACGCCGGCCACGAGGAGGTCGAGGGCACGACCGGTGAGGCCCCGGAGGCGATCACGCTGGTGGAGACGATCGCCGAGGTCGACGCACTCGAGGTCAAGGATCCCGACCGGGTCGCCTTCATCACCCAGACGACGCTCTCGGTTGACGAGACCGGGCAGATCATCGATCGGCTCCGCGAGCGGTTCCCCAAGATCGTCAGCTCGAAGTCCGAGGACATTTGCTACGCGACCACGAACCGCCAGATCGCGGTCAAGCAGCTCGCCGCGGAATGCGACCTGGTGCTGGTGATCGGCTCAACCAACTCTTCGAACTCGAACCGGCTGGTCGAGGTAGCCCGCGAGCATGGCGCCGCCTCGCATTTGATCGACAACGCGTCGCAGGTACGCGAGGAATGGCTCGAGGGCGCGCGCACCGTCGGCATCACGTCGGGCGCCAGTGCGCCGGAGGCGCTCGTCGCCGAACTGGTCGAGTTCTTCCGCGCCCGCGGCACGAGCGACGTCTCCGAGCTCCGTACGGTTGACGAGAGCGTCCGCTTCATGCTCCCGAAGACGATCCGCGAGGAGCTCTCGGCGCGAGCCTGAGGCCGTCCGGCGTCGCTCAGCCGCCGCCGTTGACGACCGTCTCGACCAGGTCGAGTACGCACGGGACGAGGCCCACGCAAGCCTCCACGGCCGCGGGCGGTGTCGGTGGCGGCACAAGCGGCGGGTCGATCGGCGGCGGATCGGCCGGCGGCGGGACCGGCTCCGCGTCCTCGACGCCCGGTGGCGGCGCCGGGGGTTGTGGGTAGGTCCCGGGCGCGCTTTGGGGCGACGACTCGGGTTCAGGCGCGGGAGGCGGCACGGCGGCGATCGCCGTCGCGGGTGCCGGGGCGGGTGCAGCCGTAAAGCCGCTCGCCGGAACCACGCCCGCAGCGCGCGACGCCCCTGGCGCCGTCGCGTGTTTGCCATCCGAGCTGGCTGCGGCTGCGCCCGAAGACGGCCCGCCGTCGCCCGAGCCGGGCACGAACGCGGCCGAGGCCGCGGCGCCGGCCGGGTCGGATGCCGCGGCCGCTCCCGAGCCGCGACCATCGCTGCCACCACCTCCGACGCCGGCTGCGATCGCGACAGTGGCGGCGAGCGCGGCGGTGCCGGCGGCCGCGCCCCCGGTCGCGCCGATGCTGCGGATGCGGGCGAGCCAGCGCGCGGGCGAGAGCAGGGCGGGGAAGGGGATCAGGGCGGCGGCGAGCGCGGCGCGGACCCGCGTCCGCGCGCGGTGGATCGCCTGGCGGGCGGCGCCCGGCGAGATTCCTTCCATCGCCGCGATCTCCTGATGACCGCGGCCCTCGAGCTCGCGCCCGATCAGCGCTGCACGTTCGGTCGCCGGGAGCTCGTTGATCGCCGTCGTCAGGCGTCGCACCTCGTCGCGCTCGATCACAGCCTCGTCGATCGGACGGACGAGCAGCTCGTCGCGGAGCGGGGCTGTCGCAACGCCCCCGCGGAGGTGGGAGATCGCGGTGTTCCGCGTGATCGTGCTCAGCCAGGCGACGAACGAATCCGGCGGCGTGCCGCGCTCGAGGGCGCGAAAGGCGCTGACGAGCGCGATCTGCACCACATCCTCGGCATCGCTCGGGCCGACGATCGATCGCGCGCGGGAGAGCATCTGCGGGCGATAGCGGCGGGCGAGCGCGTCGAACGCCTGCCGGTCACCGGTCGCGGCCGCCTCGACCAGCGCCGGTTCGGGCGCGACGCCGCTTCCCTCGCTTTGCACTATGTGCCCTCCATGCCCGTGCGAATCACCGATCCATCGTGGAATCGCAACGCGAACTCTAAATCTTGGTGATCTTTTGCGCGCCGCGGCGTCATATCTATCGATGGACGAGTCCAAGACCGAGTTCGGGACGGCGGCGGGGACGCACGGAGAACAGGGCCGTGAGGGCCCTGGTCCGCGGGGGATCGAGCACCGGCGCGCCTTGGCGCGCCGGTTGCTCGAGTCCATCAACGAGCTCAGCGTCGCGCTCGCGCTGCCGATCTGCCACCGCAAGATCGAGGTCGAGTCGCCGATGCTCGAGATCTGGGGCGAGTCCGCCGTCGGCCACGACGGCCTCCGGCGCTGGTTCGGCGGCCTCTCTCGGGTCTTCGCCTTCGTCGACGTCCAGTGCGTCGGCGGCGAGGTCGCCGGGCACGTGCTCCTCGGCGAGGTTCGGGTCCGCGCCCGCGGCATCGCGAGCCGTTCCGAGCTTCGCTGGCCGGCGCACGTGGCAGTGATCTTCGGCGGCGAGCGCCGCTTCGGCAGCGAGCGGATCGTCGCCCTCGGCGTCTATCTGAGCGAAGCAGAGGCGCGCTTGGCGATCCAGCGCTACGAGGCCTCGGGGACGATCACCTCGCACCGTTCGCGCGCGAAGGCGGCGCGGACCTCGTCGATGCGGTCGGCGGCCCCGACGCCGGCGATCGCACCGCTCGAGCCGGCCTAGCTCGAAGTCAACCCGGGCCGCCGGCGATCGCCGGCGCTACGGTGCGAGCAACGTGTCGCACGCTCACAGCCACGCCCACGCAATCAACCCCGACCGGGCGCGGGGGCGGCGGGCGCTCACGATCACCCTCGTCCTCACCGGCCTGTTCACCGTCGCCGAGGTCGTCGGGGGCCTGCTCACCGACAGCCTCGCGCTGCTCGCCGATGCGGGCCACATGCTGTCCGACACGCTCTCGCTCGGGGTCGCCCTGTTCGCGATCTGGCTCGCGGCGCGGCCGACGAGCCCACGGCGCACGTTCGGCAACCAGCGGGCCGAGATCCTCGCGGCCCTCTTCAACGGCGTAACGCTCGTCGCGATCTCGATCTGGATCTTCGTCGAGGCGGGGATGCGGTTCGGCGACCCGCCCGAGGTGCTCGCCGGCCCGATGCTGATCGTCGCCAGCGGCGGCCTCGTCGTCAACCTCGTCGCGGCGCGGATCCTGCACGCGAGCGCCGGGGAGAGCCTCAACGTCTCGGCGGCGATGCGGCACGTCCTGGCCGACGTCCTCGGCTCGGTCGGCGCGATCCTCGCGGCGCTCGTCATCCTCGCGACCGGCTGGGAGTACGCCGACCCGATCGTCAGCGTGCTCATCGGCGTCCTCATCCTCGCGAGCTCGTGGACGATCCTCCGCGACTCGACCGCGATCCTGCTCGAGGCTTCGCCGCGAGAGATGGAGGTCGAGGAGATCGGGACCGCGATGGCCGCCATCTCGGGGGTGGTCGAGGTCCACGACCTGCACGTCTGGACGATCACCTCCGGCTTCCCGGCGCTCGCCGCGCACCTGATCGTCGGCGCCGACGATGACTGTCACGCGAAGCGGTTCGAGGTCGAGCGGATGCTCGCCGACCGCTTCGGGCTCGAGCACACAACGCTCCAGGTCGACCATCAGTCGCCGACGCTGCTGCAGATCGATCAGGGCGGGCCGGCTGAGTAGCTGACCGAGTAGAGGGCGAGGCCGTCGCCGGGCTCGAGCCGCAGCCGGTGTCGCTCGTGGCCCTCGTGCAGGGCCAGATCGGCGAGCCCCGGCCGCTCGACGGTGACCGCCCGAGGCTCAGCGCCGTCGACCGCGACGAGCAGCTCACCCGACCCGGCGAGCGAGGCGTGGGCGCCGGCGGCCTCGTAGTCGAGCTCGAGCGGCCCGCCGGGCCAGGGCTCGCGCGCAGATCCGCCCGGGAAGACCTCGGCGCTCGGGGCGGCGACCAGGGCCCCGGGTGCGTCGGAGGGCCGCATCGGCTCGAGCGGCGCCGGCAGCGAGACGAGCGCATCGAGCTCGCGCAGCTCGGCCTGGATCGCCTCCTCGGTCGCGACGTACTCACCCTCGCCGAAGTGGAACCAGCGCAGCCCGCCGCTCTGTCCCCAGAGAAAGAGCGAGGGCCAGCCCTCGCAGCCGTAGTCCTGCCACACCGCGAAGCCGGAGTCGTCGATCACCGGGTGCGTGATCCCGAGCGCCCCGAGCGCGGGTCCGACCGCCGCTCGTTCGGCGGTGAACGGGAACCGCGGCGAGTGGACACCGACCGTGCTGAGGCCGGCGCCACGGTAGCGGCGGTCCCACTCGATCACGTACGGAAGGCCCCGGACGCTGTTGAGCTGGGCGAAGTCGAAGAAGTGGACGAGCACCGGTCCGGTGGCGAGCAGCGCCGCGAGCTCGGGCTTGCGCTCGACGTTGAGCCAGCGCAGGCGGCCGGGAAACGGAGGGGCGGCGATGTCGGCGCGCTCGGGTCGCACGCGGCCGGATCGTAGGGACCGCCGGGGTGCGAGCTGACGCGGTCGGTATTCTCATCCTCCCGCGCGCAGCGCAGAACCGGCGAGAGGAGACCGACGTGAACGAGAGCACTTGGGAGCGGATCGAGCGGAGTCGCAAGCGGTGGGACGTGCTCCGTCACCCGTTCTACCAGCGCTGGTCCGCCGGTGAGCTGTCCGCGCAGGAGCTCGCCAACTACTCGGGACAGTACCGCCACGCGGTCGAGGCGATCGCGACGCTGAGCGCATCCGTCGCCGGCGATCTTCCCGAGCGCGCGGAGCTCCGGCGCCACGCCGCCGAGGAGCGCGGACACGTCCGCCTCTGGGATGGCTTCGTGAACACGAGCGGCGGCGACGTCGACGCCGAGCCGACGAGCGAGACCGCCGAGTGCGTGCGGGTCTGGACCGGCAACGGCAACCCGGTCGAGTCGCTCGCGCGCCTCTATGCGATCGAGGCGAGCCAGCCGGACATCTCGAAGACGAAGCTCGAGGGCCTCTACGGCTCCTACGGATTCGAGGAAGGGCCCGGGACCGCCTACTTCCAGGTCCACGAGAGCCGCGACGCCGAGCATGCGGCGGAAGTGCGCGAGCTGATCGAGGAGATCGCTTCGGACGAGGACGAGGACGCACTCGTCGCCTCGGCCGAGTCGGCCTTCCGCGCCAACTGGCGCCTGCTCGACGGGGTCTGATCGACCGGCTTCCGCCCGGCCGCTGCGCTATGAGTAGCGGCCATGCGTAGGTCCGATCTGGCGCTCGGGATCGTGCTCGGGATCGTCCTCGGCGTCGCCATCGTCGCCGTGTTCGTCTTCGTCTTCAGCGAGGACACCGTCGACGCGCCGTCGATCGACGAGCGTCCGCGAACGGAGCAGCCCGCGGACGGCGGCGGGCGTTGATCCACGCTTTGGCGGGGTTCGTAGAATCCCGCGCACATGGGTTCGGCAGGCAAGATCGCGATCGGAGTGCTCGGGGTGGCCGTCGCGATCGTCCTCTTCCTTCTCCTCAGCGACGAGGCCGGTGACGAGGACTCGACGACCACCCCTGCGGTGACGACGACGGAGTCACCGGCGGACGAGCCCCAGGGCTCCCGCGAGCCGAAGCCCGAGGAGCCGAAGCCCGAGGAGCCGAAGCCCGAGGTGCCCATCATCGAGGTCGAGAACGGCCAGCCGGTCGGCGGCGTTCAGAAGCTGAGCTTCGAGAAGGGCGACGACATCCGCTTCGTCGTCACCTCCGACGTCGCCGAGGAGGTCCACCTCCACGGCTACGACGTCTCACAGGACGTCGAGGCCGGCGGCAAGGTCGGGTTCGACGTCCCGGCGACGATCGAGGGGGTGTTCGAGGTCGAGCTCGAGCACTCGGTCGTCCCGATCGCCGAGATCACGGTCAACCCGGCCTGAGCGCGGCGAGCTGACCTTGCCCGAGCCGCTGCTCGTCATCGGCCACGCTCTCGTCGGCCGCCAGGACCTGCCGATCCCCGAGTGGCTCTTCGCCTGGGGCGCATCGCTCGTCCTGATCGTCTCGTTCGTCGGCCTCTCGGTGGCCTGGCACAAGACGCGGTTCGAGGAGGACAAGTGGCGGCCGGTCTCCGCGCGGATCTCGGGGGCGCTCGTCAACCCGGTAACCGAGACGCTCGCCGGGCTCGTCTCCGTCTTCCTCCTCGTCCTCGTGATCTGGTCCGGGCTCGAGGGCACGGAGGCGCCCGACCGGAACTTCTCGATCACGTTCGTCTTCGTCACGTTCTGGCTCGTGATCGCGTTTTTGAGCGTCTTCGTGGGCGACGTCTTTCGCGCCTTCAACCCGTGGCGGGCGATCGCGCGCGCGGCCGGCGGCGTCTTCAAGCTCGTCGCCCGTCAGTCGCCACCGGCGCCGCTCACCTACCCGGAGAAGCTCGGCCGCTGGCCCGCGGTGATCGGCATCCTCGCCTTCGTCTGGCTCGAGCTCGTGTACGGCCAGAGCGGCTTTCAGACGGTCGGACTGACGCCGCATACGGTCGCTGTCGCGGCGCTCGTCTACACGGCCTACACATTCGTCGCCATCGCGCTCTTCGGCTCGGAGAAGTGGCTCGAGCGAGGCGAAGCGTTCTCGGTCTACTTCGGCATGTTCGCCAGCCTCGCCCCACTCGAGGCCCGCGACGGCCGTCTCGGCGTCCGGCCGATGCTCTCGGCGGCGACTCGCTGGGTGTCGATGCCGGGATCGATCGCGCTCATCTTGCTGACGATCTCGGCGACGACCTTCGACGGCGCCTCGGAGGGCGCGCTGGCGGATCCGCTCGCGAGCACGTACGACTTCTTCGCCGGCGACATCGGCCTCGGGCCGATCGCGTCGCTGCGGGTCTCGAACTCGATCTTTCTCGCGCTCACGATCGGCTTCGTCTCCGGCCTCTTCTGGGCGGGGATCTACGGCATGCACACCGTCCGCACCCAGTTCTCGACCGCGAAGCTCGGCTCGCTGTTCGCGCACGCGTTCATCCCGATCGCGCTCGCCTACCTTGTCGCGCACTACTTCAGCCTCGTCGTCTTCCAGGAGCAGGCGCAGTTCACCTACCTGCTCTCGGATCCGCTCGGCGACGGTTCGGACTACTTCGGGACGGCGGGGAGCGGAATCGACTACACGCTCCTGAGCGCGAACGCGATCTGGTACGTGCAGGTGGCGACGCTCGTGATCGGCCACGTAACGGCCCTCGTCCTCGGCCACGACCGCGCACTCGAGGTCTACGGCGACTCCCGCACCGCCGCGCGCTCGCAGTATTGGATGCTCGCGCTCATGGTCGGCTTCACCTCGCTCGGCCTCTACCTGCTGTCACAGGCGAATCAGTGAGAGTTCGCACACCCTGGTGGCGCTACCGAGGGTTGTGACATAGAGTCCCGTCGCATTGCGGGGCTCAGCCGTCAGGGCGTCCCCAGGCAACCAATGGAGGGTGGGTTTCATGCGTAGCAGTGAGAGTCTTAGATCCCGGCGAGGGGGCAGAGGGCGGAGGGTCGCGGCGCTTGGCGCGACGTGCTCGGTCGCCCTGTTGGCCGGTGGCGCATCGGCGCAGGCCGCGACGACCAGCTTTCTCTCGACCGGGGCGGAGCAGGTCTTCGTCGTCCCTGCCGGGGTGACGAGCATCGAGGTGGTCGCGGTTGGCGGCAGAGGTGGTAACGGCGACGCCGACGCACCGGCGACCGCCGCACCGGGCGGCCTCGGCGCCCGGGCGACCGGCACGATCACGGTGACGCCGGGACAGCCGCTGTTCATCAACGTCGGCGGCGACGGCGTCAGCTCGACCGGCAACGCCGGCGGCGCCGGAGGATTCAATGGTGGCGGAAACGGCGGTAGCAGCGGCGGCGGCACCTGCAACGGTGCCGGTGGCGGCGGCGGCGCCAGCGATGTCCGGACCGGATCGACGCTCGCGAGTCGGCTCGTCACGGCCGGCGGCGGCGGTGGTGGTGGCGGCAGCACGGTCACCGGGACCGGCGCGGGCGGCGGCGGCGCAGCTGAAGCCGCTGGTGGCAGCGGCGGCGGTGCCGCGGGCGGTACCGGCGGCACCGGGGCGACTCCGACCACTCCCGGCGGGCCGAGGCTGGGCTCTGAGGGCCAGGGTGGACTCGGCGGCGACTCCGCAGCAGGCGTTTGCGGCGGCGGTGGCGGCGGTGGCGGCGGTGGCGCCTTCGGCGGCGGCGGCGCGGTCAACGGCAGCGGCGGCGATTCCGCCGGTGGCGGTGGCGGTGGTGGCTCGAGCGCTTTTGCGGCGAGCGTTACGAACACCTCGAAGGCCATCGACACGGCGGGCGTGCCGTTCGTCCAGCTCACCTACACGATCCCGGCGAACCTGATCGACAACAAGTTCACGCTCGGTGCGGTGACCAAGAACAAGAAGAAGGGCACCGCCAATCAGGCCGTCACCGTGCCCGGTGCCGGTGTGATCAAGGTCTCGGGCAGTTCGGTGAAGGCGCAGACCGTCAACTCGACCAAGGCCGAGACGGTCTCGGTCCTGATCAAGGCGGCCGGCAACAAGAAGAAGAAGCTCAAGAAGAAGGGCAAGGTGAAGGTCACGCCGACGTTCACGTTCACCCCAACGGGTGGCTTGCCGAGCGAGCAGACGAAGAAGATCAAGCTGAAGCGCCAGTAGGCAAGGTCGCGTCCGACTCCGGGCCCGTCGCGCGCAGGCGCGGCGGGCCCGCGTCGTTCCGGCTACCCGCCGAGGGCGCCGGAGACCAGGTCGCCGTCCGTTCGCAGCATCTCCGCGTACGTTCCGTTCTCGCTCAGCGACTCGACCAGGAGGCCGTCCTCGATCGCGACTCCGGCCTCGTCGGCGATCAGCGCGAGCGTCTTCGGGTCGTCCTCGGCGCCGGCGAAGACTGCGGCGACATCGTTGTCCTCGATCGCCGTCAGCACCTCGGCGAGCTGCTCGGCGCTCGGTTCCGCCTCCGGCCCGGACGCGGGAAAGGCGCTCGCGATCACCTCGAGCCCGTAGCGGTCGGCGAAATAGCCGAGCGCATCGTGGGAGGTGACCAGCTCGCGATCCGACTCCGGAACCGAGCGCAGCTCGGCGGTGATTTCGCGATCGAGCGCGGCGAGCTCCTTCGCGTACCCGCGCGCGCGCTCGTCGAACTCCGCCGCGAGAGCCTGGTCCGCGTCGCCGAGCGCGCCCGCCAGCGACGGCAGGGCCGCGGCGACGCGGACGGGGTCCATCCAGACGTGCGGGTCGGTGCTCTCGCCGGAGGGGAGGAGCTCGCCCGCGTTCGCGGTCAGCTCCCAGATCGGCGTGTCGACGTCGGCCAGCGGGATACCCGCTTCGAGACCGGCGCCGTTGGCGACGATCAGGTCGGCCTCCTCGAGCTCCTGGCGGTCCTCGGCGCTGAGCTGGAAGTCGTGGGGGCTGGCGCCGTCGGGGATCAGCTGCTCGACCGACACGTCCGGACGGGCGACGTTCGCCGTGATGTCGGCGAGGATCCCCGTGGTCGCGACCACCCGCGGGCCCTCACCCTCGCCCGCTCCGTCGTCGCCGCAGGCGGTGATGCCGCCGATGAGCAAGATGGCGGCCGAGCAGATGAGAATCGTTCTCATTCGCATGGAGCAAGAATGATAATCGTTCTCACGGCAGGTGTATCCTCCCGGCGATGATGGAAGCCAACCGGGATTGGAGCGAGCTCGCACTCGCGACCCTCGGCGAGGCGGGCCATCGCAGCGGTGGAGCCCGGCGCGCCGTGGTCGAGCAGCTGGCCCGCGAGAGTTGCTGCGTTACCGCCCACGAGATCGCCGACAGCCTCCGCGAGGGTGGCGGCAGGGTCGGCATCGCGAGCGTCTACCGAGCGCTCGAGGCCCTCGACCGGGTCGGCCTCGTCCAGCGCATCGAGGTGGGTGAGGGAGCGGCGCGCTACGAGGCCGTGATCCCGGGCGGCCACCATCATCACCACGTCGTCTGCGACTCCTGCGGGCGCATCGGCCAGTTCGAGGACGAGAGCCTCGAGCGCGCGATCGGTCGCCTCGCCAAGCGCCTCGGCCACAAGGTCTCCGGTCACGACGTCCTCATCCGGGGCGAGTGCGCGCGCTGCGAGCGCGCGTCGTGAACGCGCCGCCTGCACTCGAGGCCGATCGGCTCACGGTCGCTTTCGACGGCAACGTCGCCCTCGACGAGATCTCGCTCGCGATCCCGGCGGGCGCGAGCGTCGCCCTCCTCGGTCCCAACGGCGCCGGGAAGAGCACGCTCTTCATGGCTGCCGTGGGCCTGGTCCAGCCGCGATCGGGGTCGATCCGAACCGCGGCCGGGGGCGTCGCATTCGTGCCCCAGCACCTCTCGATCGAGCCCGCGTTTCCGGTCACGGCGCGCGACGTCGTGCGTATGGGGCGCTACCCCGAGGTCGGCTGGCGGGGTCGCTTCACGTCGCGAGACCACGACCTGGTCGACGCGGCCCTGGTGCGCCTCGGCGTCGAGGCGCTCGCCGAGCGCCGCTTCGGCGATCTCTCCGGCGGCCAGCGCCAGCGAGTCCTGCTCGCCCAGGCAACTGCTCAGGAGGCGGACCTGTTGCTCCTCGATGAGCCGTTCACGGGCGTCGACCGCCCGACCCACGAGACCGTTCGCGAGCTGCTCGCGAACTGGCGGGAAGAGCACCGGACGGTGATCGTCGCCACGCATGACCTCGAGAGCGCCGCCCGCGACTACGACCTCGTTCTCGCCCTCAACCGGCGCCTCGTGGCGCTCGGCCCCCCGGCGGAGGTCTGCACCGAGACGGTCCTCGCCGACGCCTTCGCCGGTCACGTGGTCCGCGTCGGCGAGTTGATCGTCGACATCGCTCACCACCATCACGGAGCCGGCTAGGCACCCTGATGGAGTTCCTCACCGACCCCTTCGATGCCGAGTTCGTCCGGACCGGGGCGCTCGCCGCCGCCATCGTCGGCGTACTCTGCGGGGTCGTCGGTTGCTACGTGGTCCTGCGGGGAATGGCGCTGATGGCGGACAGCCTCGCCCACGGAGTCCTCCCGGGAATCGCGGTCGCGTTCATGCTCACGGCGGGCGGATCGGCCGCCGAGGAGCCCAATCAGCTCGCGATCGCTCTCGGCGCACTCGTCGCCGGCCTGATCACCGCGGGTGGGACGAGCCTGATCCTGCGTCGCAGTCGCCTGCGTGAGGAGACGGCCGCGGCCGTCGTCTTCGTCTTCATGCTCGCGCTGGGCGTCGTCCTCATCTCGCGCACCGATGGCTACAGCGTCGACCTGACCGCGTTCCTGTTCGGTGACGTGCTCGGTGTGGACGGCACCGACGTCGTCGTCACCGCGATCCTCACCGCGCTCGTCCTCGCGCTCGTCGCCTGGCTCTACCGGCCGTTCCTGCTGCTCGCCTTCGACCGCCAGCGTGCCGCGGCCCTCGGCCTCCGCGTCGATCTGCTGCAGTTGGTGATGCTGGTGGTGATCACGCTTGCCGTCGTCGTCGGCTTCCGCGTCGTCGGTTCGCTGCTCGTGCTCGGGATGCTGATGGCGCCGCCCGCCGCGGCGGCTCTCGTGACCAAGCGGCTGCCGTCGATGATGCTGCTCTCCGCCGCGATCGCCGCGATCAGCGCGCCGATCGGCCTCCTGCTCTCCTGGCACCTGGACATCGCGGCCGGGGCCTCGATCGTGCTCGTCCCGGTGACCGTGTTCATCGCGCTCCTGATCGTGCGCCCCGCTCCGCGATACTGAGTTCGTGCTGCCGCTCGCCCACGCGGGCCATTGGGCCATCTACGTCCTCTACGCCGTCCCGGTGCTGATCGTGCTCGGCTCGATCGTCCTCACCGTCGTCCGCGATCGCCGTCGCGGCCCGGATGATCCAGAGCCCTCCGCGCCCGACCGCTAAGACGCCATCGCCCGCAGCGCGTCTTCGAGTGCAGCCTGCTGGTCGGGCGTCAGCGTGCCGCCGAAGATGAGCACGACGTTCGCCGCCCGGAAGCAGACGAGAGAGATTCCCTGCTGGCAGCGCTCGTACTCGGCGAGGCCGGCGTCCGCGTCTTCGAGCACGGTCAGCGAACCGCCGCCGTGGGCGTTTCCCGGCCCCTGCGAGGCCTCGACGGTATGGATGGAGACGCCGCTGCGCTCCGAGGCGAGCTCGGCGCCCAGCACGAGGCCGGCCCCGCTCGCGTTCGCCTCGGCGACGAAATCCTCCGCGGTGAAAGCCGCGTCCGAGCCGCACGCCGCCAGCAGCAGCGCGGTGACGCAGATGATCCAGCGTTTATTGCTCATCGTTATGGTTGGCGACGTGATTGGTAGGCAAAACCAGTCCCCGGGGCGGATTCTGCTCGCCGTCGCGGTGACCCTAGCCCTGTGCGCGCTGCTCGTGCTCGCCGCCGGCCCGTTTGCGGCGCTGCCCGCGATGCTCGCCTTCCTGCCTCTCATCGCCGGCCACTACCTCGGCGCCGACAAGCTCGACGAGCTGATCGAGCGCCGCCGTGCGGCTTCGCGGCCCCGCCCCGAGCGGGCTCTGCGCACCCGCGTCCGCCCGCCTCTCTTCGACGTCCGTGGCGGACGTCTGATCGCCTCCTCGCTCGCCAAGCGGCCCCCGCCCGCGGCGATCGCGTACGCCTAGTCCGCGTCCCGACCCGAGGAGGTAACCGATGTTCCGCCGCCCGGCCGCGGCGGCGGCGCTCGCCGCGATCGCGGCGCTCGCCGTCCCCAGCCTTGCCCTCGCCCACGAGGGTAATCCGAACTACAGATCCGAGATCACCGAGATGCCGTCGGGCGTCAGCGCGCAGATGCTCAACTTCGACGACACGCTCGAGGTCGACGTCGAGCCCGGCCACGAGCTCGTCGTCGACGGCTATGAGGACGAGCCCTACGTTCGCTACCTCGAGGACGGGACGGTCGAGGTCAACCGCAACTCCCCCGCCTACTACCTGAACGAGGATCGCTTCGCCGCCGTCGAGACGCCCGAGAGCGCCGACGCCGAGGCGGAGCCGGATTGGGAGCAGGTGGGCGCCCAGGGCACCTACAGCTGGCACGACCACCGCGTCCACTACATGGCCAAGGACGTCCCGGGCCAGGTCACCGACGAGTCGCAGGAAACGAAGATCTTCGACTGGACGGTGCCGATGGAGCTCGACGGCGAGAGCGCCGATCTGTCCGGCACCCTGCTGTGGGTCGGGGACGAGGGTGGCGGCATCTCGCCCGCGCTGGTCGGCGGACTCGCCGTCGCCGTGCTTGGGAGCCTCGCGCTAGCGGTCTGGCGGATCCGGCGGCGGAACGCCAGCCTGCCGGACGAGAGCGAGGAGCGAGCGGAGGCCTGGTGAGAGGACGGACCCCGATCCGCTGCGCGATCGCGGCGCTTGCCGCGACGCTCCTCGTCCCCGCAGTGGCTTCCGCGCACGCGGTGCTCGAGTCGAGCGAACCCGGTCGCGGGGCGGCACTCGAGCGCTCGCCGGAGGAGGTCTCGGTTCGCTTCAACGAGCCCGTCGAGGCGGCCTTCGGCGGCGTTCGCGTTTACGACCGGGAAGGCGAGCGGGTGGACTCGGGGGAGGCCTTCCGGCCGCAGGATCGCTCCGATTCGATCGCGGTGAGCCTTCCGTCCGCTCTCCCGGACGGCATCTACACCGCCACATACCGGGTCGTCTCCGCAGACTCGCATCCGATCTCGGGAGGCTTCACCTTCACCGTCGGCGACCCGGGCGCGGCGCCTGAGCTCGGTGTCGCCGAGCTCATCGACGAGGCGGGGGCCGGAACCGGCAGCGATGTGGGCCTCGGAGTCGCGAAGTTCCTCACCTACGTCGCCACCGCCCTCCTCGTCGGCGGGCTCGCGTTCCTGATCTGGGTCTGGGGCCCGGCACTGGGCGCGGCTGCCGCCGGAGGCGGGCGCTGGGTCACGGCGGCGACCGCCTTCGCCGGGCGCCTGCGGCGGGTGCTGGTCTTCGCTCTCATCGCGGCCGTCGTCGGCTCGATCGCGGGGATCGTCTTCCAGGGGGCGATCGTCACCGGGGGCGGCGTTGCCGAGGGCCTGCGCCCCTCCGTCATCGGCGATGTCCTCGGGACCCGCTTCGGCACGATCTGGGCGCTGCGCCTTCTCGACCTCGCCCTGCTCGCCCCGATCCTCCTCATTGCGGCCTTCGGCATTCGCTACCGGCTGATGCAACCGGTGGAGCTCGGCGCCACCGGCGCCGCCCCCGTCGACCCGCTCCCGCGCAGTGTCCTCGCCGTCCTCGGGCTCGGGCTCGGGCTCGGCTTCCTCGTGCTCGCACCCGGTCTGGCCGGGCACCCCGGGGCCACGGATCCCCGCTGGGCGTCACTTCTCGCCAGCTTCGCGCACGTGCTCGCCTTCTCCGTTTGGGCCGGGGGCCTCGCCCTCCTGGTCGGCGCCGTGCCGGCGGCGACCCGAGCGCTCGAGGGCGCCGGGAAGACGAGGCTCCTGGCGGCGCTCGTCGACCGCTTCTCCGTCGTCGCGCTCGCCGCGGTCGCCGTGCTGCTCGCGAGCGGCGTGATTCAGACGATCCTCCAGCTGGAGGCCTGGAGCGAGCTGCTCGACACCGGCTACGGGCGCGCGATCCTCGCCAAGGCGGCGCTGCTTGCGATCCTGATCGGGCTCGGCGCGATCAACCGGCAACGGAACCGCCCGCGTCTGGACGAGCTCGCCCGCTCGGGCACCGAGGCGCCGGGTGACACGGGTCGTCTCCTGCGGCGCACGATGCGCACCGAGGTCGCCCTGATCGGCGGCGTGCTGGTCGTGACGGCGCTGCTGACACTTCTCTCGCCCTCGGCCGGCGGTGAGCCTTCGGGCCCCTTTTCGGCCTCGGCGGAGCTCGGGCCGGCGCAGCTCGAGCTGACCGTCGATCCGGCCACGGCGGGCGCGAACGAGATCCACCTCTACCTCTTCGATCGCGAGGACGGCAGTCAGTACGACGCCGCGAAGGAGGTCAAGCTCACTGCTGAGCTGCCCGCGTCGGAGATCGGCCCCCTGATCGAGGACGTGACCAAGTCCGGCCCCGGCCACTTCGTCGTCCGCGATGCGCAGCTCGGCGTCGCCGGCGATTGGACGCTCGAGCTCATCGCACGTGTCTCCGCGTTCGAGCAGTTCGAGACCGAGGTCGAGGTGCCGATCCGATGAGCGCCCTCTCGCTCCTCCTCGGCCTGCTGCCGGCGGCCCTCCTCCTCTTCGTCCTCGCCCGCGGCGTCTATCCCGGAGAGGCCGCAATCGAACGCATGCGGGCGCGACCGGCGCGGCCGAAGCGAGTCGGTTCGACGATCCTCCCGGCCCGGCTGCTACCCCGTCGCGCGCGCAGGCGCTGGGGTCAGCTGATCTCCGAAGCGCTCGCGGGGCGGGGGCCGCCCCTCCCGGTTCGTGCCGCAATCGCAACCGTTGAACCAAGCGCAAAGGAGAATCAGATGTCAATCAAGAAAGCAGCAGTGATCTTGGCGGGTCTCGCCGCCGTGCTCGCGGCCGCGCCCGCGGCCGCTCACGTGACCGTGCAGCCCGCCACGCAGCCCGCGGGGAGCTTCACCCGCGTCGACGTCCGCGTTCCGAACGAGCGCGACGACGAGGGCACCGTGAAGGTCGAGGTCGAGTTTCCCGACGGGATCGCATTCGCGTCCTACGAGCCGGTGGCCGGCTGGGACGTCGAGGTCGAGACGGAGAAGCTCGACGACGCCGATCGACGTGCACGGTGAGGAGGTCACCGAGCAGGTCAAGCAGATCACCTGGACCGGCGACGGCAAGGACGGGATCGTTCCGCCCGGCGCCTTCCAGGACTTCGGCGTTTCGCTCCGTACCCCCGACGCCGAGGGTGAGACGCTCACCTTCCCGGCGCTGCAGACGTACGAGGGCGGCGAGGTGGTGCGCTGGATCGGCAGCGCGGACTCCGAGGAGCCGGCGCCGACGGTGACGCTCACCGCTGCGGAGGAGGAACACGGGGCCGAGCCGGCGTCCGGGGAGGAGCCGGAGGACGCCGAGCACGCGGAGGCGGCCGAGGTCACCGTGAGCGACGACGACGGGGGCTCCGACGGCCTCGCGATCGCCGGGCTCGTGGCCGGCGGGCTCGGGCTGCTGACGGGGGGGGTGGCGCTCTCGCGCTCACGCAAGAGCTGACCGCGCTTCAAGCCGATCCCCAAGGTCGGATTTCGGGTACCCTAATTAGGGTTACCTAACTCAGCCTGGAATCCGACCTTGGGAGGTCCGCTCTTGTCCACGCATTCGAGCCCTTCGCGCGCCGTTGCCCTCGCGCTCACCCTCGCCGCCGCGGCGCTGCTCGCCGCCGGCTGCGGCGAGGACGAGGACTCCGATTCGACGTCGACGGCCGCCGCCGAGGAAACGAGCACGACCGCGGCGACCGGCGAGATCGATGCGGCGCTGCTCGACGAAGCGGTGATCGAATACGACGCATACGTCGAGCGGGAGACGGGTGACTTCGTCGTCGCGACGGAGGAGTTCCTCGCCCCTGTGGAGGCCGGCGACATCGAGGCGGCGAAGGCTGCGTATCCCGGCGCCCGGGTCCACTTCGAACGGATCGAGCCCGTCGCAGGCGCGTTCGGCGACCTGGACCCGGACATCGACGGCCGCGAGGGAGACATCCCGCCCATGGACTGGGGCGGGTATCACCGGATCGAGAAGGCGCTGTGGGTCGCCGAGTCCACCGAGGGGCTCGAGGAGACGATCTCAGAGCTCCGCAACGACGTCACCAACCTCGACGACATCGCAATCAAGGCCGAGTTCGATCCCGAGGAGATCGCGCAGGGATCGGTCGACCTGCTCGCCGAGGTCTCGGCGTCGAAGATCACCGGCGAGGAGGAGCGCTACTCGCACACCGACCTCTGGGACTTCGAGGCCAACGTCGCCGGGGCCGAGGCGGGTTTCGAGGCGCTCGAGCCGGCGCTCGAGCGGATCGATCCGGATCTGGTGGCGGAGATCGAGGCGGAGTTCGCGGCGATGTACGAGGTCCTCGACCAGCACCGCGAGGGCGACGGGTTCGTCCTCTACGACACGCTGAGCGAGGAGCAGACGCAGGAGCTCGCACAGCAGATCGACACGCTCGGCGAACCGCTCTCGCAGGCACCTTCGCTGGTCGGTTGACCGACGAGAAGCGACTCGACATTTCAGCGTCCCGCCGCGGACTGACGCGGCGGGGCCTGTTGACGACGGCAGGGGCCGCCGGCGCCGGGCTCGGGCTCGGCGTCGCCGGCTACGCCCTCGGGCAGGAGCGGGCCTCTGGCGACGAGGCCGAGGGAACGGGCACGGTCCCGTTCTGGGGCGAGCGCCAGGCCGGGATCGTCACCACCCAGCAGGACCGCCTGTTCTTCGCCGCCTTCGACGTCACCGCCGAGGACCGAGCCGAGCTCGAGACGCTCCTTCGTGACTGGACCGTGGCCGCGGCCGCGCTCACTGCCGGCGACCCGGTCGGCTCTCGCAACGACGAGCCGCTGGTGCCGCCCGACGACACCGGTGAGGCCTTCGGCCACCTGCCGAGCCGGCTCACGATCACGTTCGGCTTCGGGCCGGGGCTGTTCGAGCGCGACGGGGTCGACCGGTTCGGCCTGAGCGCGCGGCGCCCGCCGCGAGTTGCAGCAGATGCCGCCGCTGCCGGCCGAGGCGATCGACCCGGAGATCTCGGGCGGCGACATCTGCGTCCAGGCCTGCTCCGACGATCCGCAGGTCGCCTTCCACGCCGTCCGCAACCTGGCCCGGATCGGCCGCGGCGCGGTGGTGCTGCGCTGGTCGCAGCTCGGCTTCGGGCGCACGGCGACGACGACCCGCGCCCAGGACACTCCGCGCAACCTGATGGGCTTCAAGGACGGCACCAACAACCTGCGCGCGGAGGACACCGCCGAGCTCGACGAGTTCGTCTGGGCCGGGGAGGAGGCGCCCGAGTGGCTTCGCGGGGGCAGCTACCTGGTCGCCCGCCGGATCCGGATGCTGATCGAGAGCTGGGACCGGACCAACCTCCGCGAGCAGGAGCGGGTGATCGGGCGCGAGAAGATGAACGGGGCGCCGCATGGGCAAACGGACGAGTTCGCCCAACCCGACTTCTCCGCCCGTGGCCCGGAAGGACGCCTGATCGACGGCGATGCCCACATCCGGCTCTCCTCGGGCGACCGGTTGAAAACGAAGATCCTGCGTCGCGGCTACTCGTTCACCGACGGGTTCGAGGACGTCACCGGGCAACTCGACGCGGGGCTCTTCTTCATCTGCTTTCAGCGCGATCCGAAGCAGTTCGAGACGATCCAGCGCAGCCTCTCGCCCGACCTGCTGAACGAGTACATCGTCCACACGTCGAGCGCCGTCTTCGCCGTCCCCCGGGGGGTTGCCGAGGGCCAGTCGATCGGCACAGGCCTGCTCCTCTGATCGCCTGGCCGAACATACCCGTTCGCCGATGACGGCGAACGGGTACTCGTTTTCAGATGCACAGTGGCGAGCAAGGACGCGAGCGCGGCGCCACCCACCTCGGGACATCGGTGAGCGTCGCCCCGAGCGCCGATGGCGCGGCCCGGGTGACGTTGATCGGCGAGCTCGATCAGGAGGCGGCGCCGAACGTGGGCAGGGCGCTCGAGGAGGCGATCGGGATGGGCTCCGACGTCGAGCTGGACATGCGCGCCTGCGACTTCGTCGACTCGATCGGGATCGCGACGCTGGTGACGGCGGCGCGCCGGCTCCACGATCAGGATCGGATGCTGACCATTCTCGGCGCGCGCGAGCGCGTGCTGCGCATCCTCGAGCTGACCGGGATCGTGTCCCAGCACTGGATCACGATCGTGCCGCACGACGCGTCGTAATGGACGTTCGCGCAGTCGTCCCCAGCGCCCGCGGGTCTAGGCCGCGAGGAGCTCGCCCAGGCGCCGTTCGAGCTCGCTCGAGAGCGCCTCGCGGATCGGGCCCTCGGCGGCTCGCTCGACCAGCTCCTGGAGGAACCCCTCGACGATCAGCTGCTTCGACTCCTCCTGCTCGAGCCCATGCGCGGAGAGGTAGTAGAGCTGTTCGGGATCGACCTGGGCGACGGCGGCGGCGTGTGTGCAGCGGACGTCGTCGGCCTCGATCTCGAGCCCGGGGATCGCGTCCGCGTGCGCTTGGTTCGAGAGCAGCAGGTTGCGGCTCTCCTGGAAGGCGTCGGTGCGTTGGGCTCCGGGATCGACGCGGATCATGCCGCGCCAGACCGCGGTCGAGGTGTCGGCGAGGACGCCGCGGAACGCGAGGTCGGAGGTCGTGTCCTCGGCCGCGTGCTCCTGGGTGGTGTCGTAGTCGAGGTGCTGGGTGCCGTCTCCGGCGTAGGCGCCGGTGACCTTGGCCGAGGAGCCCCGGCCGGCGAGCTTGGTCTCCATCCGTACCTTGCCGCGCCCTGACCCGAAGCCGAGCGCCACCCACTCGAGGTTGGCGTCGCGGCCGACCTCGGCGCGCTGGGTGGCGAACACCCAGCTCTCGTAGGAGAGCTCCTGCTCGCAGACGTAGCGGAGGTTGGAGCCGTCGCCGACGACCAGTTCGACGACGGCGTTGAAGAGTGAGTCCCCGCCGCCGTCCTCGCTCTCATAGCGCTCCCAGACCTCTGCCTCGGCGCCCTCTTCGAGCACGATCAGAGCGCGCCACGAGGTCTCGTTCCCGGGGCTCGCGGAGACGTTCAACCGCAGGGGCTCGGTCGCGACCGTGTTGCGGGGGACGTGGACGAAGACGCCGTCCCGCCAGCGCGCCTCGTTGCGCGCCGTGAACGGGTCCCCGCCGGGAACGATCTTGCCCAGGTGGGCGCGGACCAGGTCGGCATGCTCGACCGCGGCCTGCGCGAGGGGCATCACGACCACGCCGGCGCCGAGGTCCGCCGGCAGCCCGTCGACATCGGCCACCGCCTCGGGGTAGCGCTCGAAGTCGAGGTCGGAGAGGTCGGTGAACTCCCAGCCCTTCGCCTTCGGCCCCGGCAGCTCGAGCTCGCGCGCCCGCTGCCTTGCCTCGTCGCGCTCCTCGGTCAGCCAGTCCGGTTCTTGGAGCTGAGGCGCTGCCGCCCCATCAACCAATGGAGCCTTCCATCTGCAACTCGATCAGCCGGTTCATCTCGACCGAGTACTCCATCGGCAGCTCCTTGGCGATCGGCTCGATGAAGCCGTTGACGATCATCTTCGACGCCTCTTCCTCGTCGAGGCCGTGGGCCTGGAGGTAGAAGAGCTGGTCCTCCCCGACCTTCGAGACCGAGGCCTCGTGGCCGACGTTGGCGTCGGACTCGTCGATGCGGATCGTCGGATAGGTGTCCGAGCGCGAGTCCTCGTCGAGCAGGAGCGCGTCGCAGACCACCTTCGACTTCGTCTCCGTCGCACCCTCGGCGACCTCGAGCAGACCGCGGTATGTCGCCCGGCCGCCGTCCTTGGAGATCGACTTGGAGAAGATCGACGAGGTCGTCTTCGGCGCCGCGTGGATGATCTTGCCGCCGGCGTCCTGATGCTGGCCCTTGCCGGCGAACGCGATCGAGAGGATCTCGCCGTGGGCCCGCTCACCGAGCAGGTAGATCGACGGGTACTTCATCGTCAGCTTGGAGCCGAGGTTGCAGTCGACCCACTCCATCGTCGCGTCGTCCATCGCAATCGCCCGCTTGGTGACGAGGTTGAAGACGTTCTGCGACCAGTTCTGGACGGTCGTGTAGCGGACCCTGGAGCCCTGCTTGGCGACGATCTCGACGACCGCGGAGTGCAGCGAGTCGGTCGAGTAGACCGGCGCGGTGCAGCCCTCGATGTAGTGAATGTCGGAGCTGTCCTCGGCGATGATCAGGGTGCGCTCGAACTGGCCCATGTTCTCGGTGTTGATCCGGAAGTAGGCCTGCAGCGGCATCGCGACCTTGACGCCCTTGGGCACGTAGACGAACGAGCCGCCCGACCAGACCGCGGAGTTGAGCGCCGCGAGCTTGTTGTCGTTCGGGGGAATGACGGTCGCCCAGTACTCGCGGACGAGGTCCTCGTGCTCTCGCAGCGCCGTGTCCATGTCGGTGAAGATCACGCCCTGCGCCTCGAGCTTCTCGTTCACCTGGTGGTAGACCGACTCGGACTCGTACTGGGCGCCGACGCCGGAGAGGAACTTGCGCTCCGCCTCGGGGATGCCCAGCTTGTCGAAGGTGTTCTTGATGTCCTCGGGGACCTCGTCCCAGGTCCGCTCGCTGCGCTCGGAGGCGCGGACGAAGTAGTGGATGTCCTCGAAGTCGATCTGGTCCAGGTCGCCGCCCCACTGCGGGGTCGGGCGGCTCTCGTAGTGCTCGTAGGCCTTCAGGCGGAAGTCGCGCATCCACTGCGGCTCGTCCTTGTACTCGGAGATCGACGCGATCAGCTCGCGGCTGAGGCCCTTGGGCGCCTTGTAGGCGTAACCGGTCTCCGGGTCGGAGAAGCCGAACTTCTCCTTGTAGTCGGAGCCGATGCCCTTGAGCGCGGCCTCCGATTCGGTCAGCTGCTTGCCGGACGGGGTCAGGGTCTCGGGTGGCTTCGTCATCGTCTCGTGATCAGAGCTCCAACTTCACTTCGTCGCCGTCGATGCGCACCTCGAACGTTTCCACGGGGCGGTAGGCCGGCAGGGTGCGTGGCTTGCCGGTCCGCAGGTCGAAGAGCGAGCCGTGGCGGGGACACTCCACGGTACAGGAGGCTAGATCGAACTCACCCTCGGCGAGTGGCCCGTCGTCGTGCGAGCAGCGGTCCTCGATCGCGCGAAGCTCCCCGTCGCCGCAGTTGAAGACGCCGATCTTGCGCCCGTCGACCTCGACCAGGCGCATCTCGCCCTCGGCGAGCTCGGAGGCCTTGCAGACCGCGACTGATGTGTTGACGGAGGTCACTCTTCTTATTCCTACCCTCGAAGTCGGATTTTAGCGGTCGGTAGTTTCTCCCCGCGATGGAGGGAGTGAGCCCGGAAGCGGGCACGGGACCGGGTCGCGACCGTCGCGTCGTGATCGCCGTCGGCGGCACGATCGCATTGGCGGCGGTCGTCGCCGTGATCGTGCTCACCGGGGGCTCCGGCGACGAAGCCTCGACCGCCGCTCCGGCGCAGTGCATCGAGGCGTGGAACGCCGATCCCGAGGCGCTCGCCTACGGCCAGCACAACTACGGCACGCACGGCTACGACCGCGTCCAGGTCACCCGGCTGACCGAGGCTGCCGAGGTGCCGGCGGAGGGTGAGGAGGGGCTCTGCGCCGTGATCTTCGGCGCGCTCGAGCTCGACACCGAGCCGGTGGCCGCCGGAGAGATGCGGATCGACGGGGCCTGGCAGCCGATCTCGCTGCGGCCGGGGGTCGAGCTCACCCGGGTCGCCGAGCTGCAGGCGATCGCCGTCGGGGAGGCGAACTCGTCGCTCAGCGGCGAGGGCCGCCTGGTTCCGTACGGCGGGTGAAGACCCGCAGGGCTATCTCGAGAACGAGGTGAACGCGTCCCAGGCCGGCTTCGGCTGGAAGTTCTCGTAGCGAAAGAGCCCCGACTTCGCGCACCACTGGCACTGATCGGCCCCCGGCGCCGCGTCGCGCCACGCGTAGATGATCACGTTGGCGATGTTGAGGCTCTTCCGCTTGTCGGTGAAGAAGGCGAGCGCCTTGCGAACCATGTCGGCCTGGCCGCGCAGGCCGCGGTTCAGCGGGTGCTCGCCGCCGCCGGAGGCCCAGCCGATCTCGGTGACGTAGATCGGGTCGTTTGCCGCCCCGGCCTTGCGCAGCTCCTGCCGCCAGCGCCACAGCACCCGCTTGATCGAGAACATGCTCGCCCCGTAGGGGTGGACCGCGATCCCGTCGAACGCCTCGCGCGCGCCCGGCATCGCGTAGAGGTCCTGCAGGAACTCCCAGCCGGAGACGGTCTTCTTGCCCTCCTGCCCCGGCTCGCCGATCATCCCGCCGAGGATCACCCGGGCGCCGGGGTCAGCGTCGTGAACCGCGTTGCCGCCGGCGATCACCAGGTTGCCGTACTCGGTCGAGTTCGGACTCGGCTTCCAGTAATCGCTCGAGTTCTGCTCGTTCCAGATCTGCCAGGCGCGGATCGGCTGCGGCTCGAGCTCCGGGTGCTCGTGCCAAAACGAGCCGCCCGGCCCCCAGCGTTGGACCGCCGCCCTCATGAACTGGGAGAAGGCGATGTAGGCGCCGATCGTGTTCGGCCCGAGCTTGTGGCAGGTCGACGGGCAGCCCTGGAGCTGGGCGACCCAGTAGGGGGTGCCGTAGATCGTCGGCTGGACCCGGACCCCCTGCTTCGCCGCGAAGTAGACGATGTAGTCGTAAAGCCACCAGTTGTAGGCGCGATCGGGAGCGAAGAGGTCCTCCTCGCTGAGCGGCGTCGGATCGAGGTTGGCCCACGAGAACTCGTAGCGCAGGGTGCCGACCTTGCCGCGGCCCATCGCCGCGAAGTCGGCCTTGGCCAGCTTCGTCTGCGGGGTGACGCCGTAGAAGGCGCGCGGGGCCTCGCGCGCGCCCGCCGAAACGGCGCATCCGAGGGCGATCACGATCGCCGCGGTGATCCCCACCAAGACCCGGTTCATCAGCGTCGATCTTAGAGGCCGCGGGCAGCCTTCAGATCCGGTCCCGCTCGGCGATCGGATCGCCGGTGGCGCCTTCCTCTTCCCAGTCCGCGGCGTCGCCGAGCGCGGCCGACTTGACGACCTTGAGCCCGAGCAGCGCGCACTTCATCCGCGTCGCCGAGATCTCGATCCCGAGCAGGTCGAGGACGAAGCCCTTGTCGAGCCGAAGCAGCTCCTCGCGCGTCTTGCCGGCGAGCTCCTCGGTCAGCATCGAGGTTGCTGCCGTCGAGATCGCGCAGCCCTTGCCCTCGAAGCCGACCCCGGTGACCCGGTCGTCCTCGTCGAGGTGGATGAAGACGTGCTGCTCGTCGCCGCAGAGCGGGTTGGTGTCCTCGAACTCGAGCTCGAACTCCTCCAGGCGACCGAAGTTCCGCGGCCGCTTGTAGTGGTCGAGGATGTTCTCGCGGTAGAGGTCGTCCATAGAACAAATGCCTGTCGGCTGCTCCGCTTCGCGTCCGCCGCCGCCAGGGTGGGTGTTGATGCCCAGGTGAAGGTAGCTGAGGGCGGTGATCGGCATAGACTCGCCGGCGCGATGAGCATCGGCCTCGTGATCGCGCTGTTCGTCCTGCTCGTGCTCGTCGTCATGCTCGGCGTCGCCGCGCTGCCTCGCGAACGCCGGCGCGCGCTCGGCGAGCGCGAGCGCGCGATCGCGGCCCAGATCGAGGTCGAGGAGAACGACATCGCGGAGATGCTCGAGGCACGGGCTCGGCTGCGGCGCGAGCGGGGGCAGCCGTCGATCGGTGAGGAGCTCGTGGACGAGGTCTTCGATCCCCGGCGGGGCGCTTGACGCGATTGACTCGCCCCGCTCGCTCCCTTCGGGCGGAGCGCTACGCGTCGAAAACCCGCCGCGCGTCCGCGAGCCCCTCGACCAGGCGGTCGATCTCCTCGGTCGTCGTGTAGACGCCGAAGCTCGCGCGCGCGGTCGCGGTGATGCCGAAGCGGTCCATCAGCGGCTGGGCACAATGGTGTCCTGCGCGGACGGCGACGCCGTGGCGGTCGAGGATCTCGGAGACGTCGTGGGCGTGGATGCCGTCGAGCTCGAAGGAGATCGGGCCGAGGCGCTCCGGCGAGGGGGGCGGGCCGTAGATGTGCAGGCCGGGGACCGCGCCGAGCGCCTCGAGTGCGTAGGCGGCGATCGCGCGCTCGTGCGCGGTCGCGGCGTCCATCCCGACGGCATCGAGCCAGCGGAACGCGGCCGCCATCCCGATCGCCTGCGCGATCGCGGGCGTGCCGGCCTCGAAGCGGGCCGGGGGATCCGCCCAGGTCGTCCCGTCCTTGGTCACCTTGCGGATCATCGAGCCACCGCCGAGGAACGGCGGCATCTCGCGCAGCAGGTCGAGCCGCGCCCAGAGCGCTCCGATCCCCGTCGGGCCGTAGGCCTTGTGGCCGGTGAGCGCGTAGAAGTCCACGCCGAGCTCCGCGACGTCGAGCGCCAGCTTCGGCGCCGCCTGGGCGCCGTCGGCGAGCACCAGGGCGCCCGCCTCGTGGGCGAGCCGGGCGATCTCGGCGAGCGGGTTCTCGGTTCCGAGGACGTTCGAGACGTGGGCGACGGCGACCAGCTTCGGCGATCGCTCGAGCAGCGCCCGGTACGCGTCGAGGTCGAGGAGGCCGTCGTCGGTGACCGGGACCCAGTCGATCTCGGCGCCGACGCGCTCGGCCAGCTGCTGCCACGGGACGACGTTCGAGTGGTGCTCCATCTCGGTGAGCACGACCCGGTCGCCGCTGCCGACGTTGGCGTCGCCCCACGCGCGGGCGACGAGGTTGATCGCCTCGGTGGCGTTGCGGACGAAGATCACCTCGCGGCGGTCGGCGGCGCCGACGTGGTCGGCGATCGTCGCCCGCGCGCCCTCGTAGGCTGCGGTCGCCTCCGCGGAGAGCGTGTGCGACCCGCGGTGGACGTTCGAGTGATGGCGCCGCTCGTAGCGGTCGACCGCCTGGATCGATGCGAGGACGCGCTGCGAGCTCGCGCCGGAGTCGAGGTACGCGACTTCGCGGCCGTTGATCTCACGCTCCAGCGCCGGGAACGAGGCCCGGATGCGCTCAATCGGGAAGACCTCGGCCGTCGTGCTCATGCCACCTTCTCCTCGACCTCCTCGCGGATCCAGCCGTAGCCCTTGTCCTCGAGCTCGGTGACGAGCTCGGGGCCGCCCTGCTTGACGATCCGGCCCTCGAACATCACGTGGACGAAGTCCGGCTTGACCAGGTGCAGGACGCGCTGGTAGTGGGTGATGATGAGGACGCCCATGTCGGGGCCGGCGAACTTGTTGACACCCTCGGCGACGACCCGCAGCGCGTCGATGTCGAGTCCCGAGTCGGTCTCGTCGAGGACCGCGAGCTGCGGGCGGAGCATCGCCAGCTGAAGGATCTCGAGGCGCTTCTTCTCGCCCCCGGAGAAGCCGTCGTTGACGTAGCGGCTCGAGAACTCCTTCGGGATGTTGACGAGCTCCATCGCCGCCTCGGTGTCCTTGCGGAAAGCCTTCAGCGAGATCTGCTTCTCCTCGCGTGCCTCGCGGTGCGCGTTGAGCGCCATCCGCAGGTACTTGGCGACGGTGACCCCGGGGATCGCGACCGGGTACTGGAAGGCGAGGAAGAGGCCGGCGCGGGAGCGGTCCTCGGGGGCCGCCTCGGTGATGTCCTCGCCCTGGAAGATGATCTCGCCGTCGGTGATCTCGAGGCCGGGATGGCCCATGATCGCGTTCGCGAGCGTTGACTTGCCGGACCCGTTCGGTCCCATCAAGGCGTGCACCTGGCCCTTGGAGACCTCGAGGTCGAGTCCCTTGAGGATCTCCTTCTCCTCGGCGCGCACGTGCAGATTGCGAATTGCGAGATCAGCCACGTCTTCCTTTCGTTTCCGTTCGTCAGCCGACCGGGATCGGCTCGGCGGGCTTGCGGCGTTCGGTGAACTCGACCAGGTCGGCGAGCTTCGTTCCGGCGAGCGCCTTGGTGACGCCGCCATGGACTCGGGTCCAGAGCAACTTCGTCGCGCATGCCTCGTCTGCGTCGGTCTCGTGCGAGCAGAGCACGCGGCCGTCTTGGTCGGGGTGAAAGCAGTCCATCGGCGTAATTGCGCCCTCGAGCGCCTCGACCACTTCGAGCATCGTGATCTCGGAGGCCGGCCGCGCCAGGCGGTAGCCGCCGTGCGCGCCACGCACCGAGCTCACGAGGCCCGCTGCGCGCAGTTTCGCCACGAGGTGCTCGAGATAAGCGAGCGGCAGCGTTTCCGCCTCGGCGACGGCGCCGAGGGAGACCGGGACCGCGACAGCGGGTTCCTGACCCTCCGCGCGGCGCCCGAGCTCGACCATGAGGCGAACGCCATATTCGGCCTTGGTCGAGAAGAGCATCGCGACAAATCCTAGCCCACGGGTCGGTTTTAGCCGCGCGAACTGCCCGGGCCTAGAGCCAGCCGCGGCGGTGTGCGTGCTCGAGGGCCGCTGCAACCAGTTCGGGCATTCCGCGGGCGACGCTCGTCCCGTCCCGCGGGCGCCAGAACGTGGCGACCCCGTCCCTGATCCCGGCCTGGAGATCGGTGCCGTACTCGAACGCAGGCGACGTGGTCGACGAACCGTCCTTCACCGCCATCATCACCCCGTTCACCCCCGAGCCGGTGGCCCGCTCGATCAGGAGCGCGACTCGCCCGTGGACCTCCGACCCGGGGAGCGTCCCGTCGATGACGGCGATGGCGTGTCCCGGCGCCGGCAGCCACGGATAGGCACGGTGAAACTGAAGCGAGTCCTCGAACCGGTTCATCGTCGGCATGAGTTGGGCGCACTTCGTCATCGCCGTGACCCAGGACTCGGCGGGAGGCGACTCGAGGCCCTGCGAGTCGGGCGTCTGCACCGGGTTCGCGGGCGGGGCTGCGTGGCCGGGTTCCGTCCCCGCCCAGAAGGGTGCATCGAGCTGATCGGCGAACGGGCGCGGTGGGTGGGCAGCGAGGCTCGCCTCGCGCAGCGCCACGGCCACCGAGCAGGCGGCCTCACAAGCGGCATCGAGAGCGGCGTCCTCCAGGTAGCCCTTCGTCGCCAGGGAGAAGAGGCCGTAGTCGAAGCGGAGATCCATGTCCTCCCACGCGCCCGGACTCTCAGCGGACACCAGCCAGGGCGCCGCCGCGCTCAACACGGCGTCGATCGCGGGCCGGTCGGCATTTACGCCGAAGTACAGATAGCGGCCGTCGATCCCGTAGCGGTCCGGCGGGACCTGTGCCCAGCCGAACTCGGGATCTTCGAACTCGAACGGGCGGATGCTCATGCGCTGGATCGAGCCGATGCCGGCGGCGAGGGGGACGATCACCCTGGTGACGTGATGCTTGACGTGGCGGTTCTGCAGGCCGCGGGAGTCGTCCTCGTCAAAATGCTGGTGCAGGGCGATGCCGTAGAGGCCGCCCGGGAGGAGCCCCTCGACGAGGTTGAAGAAGGGGTCGAAGCCGACGTGGGTGGCGTAGCCGGGCGGCGCCACCGACCCGTGGTGAACCAGGCCCCGCTGCTCCGCGTAGCCGCGCAGCTCGCCTCGCGGCGCCCCGAAGCTGCCGAAAAATCTCACGCCCGCGCGATTATCGCGCTTAGGGCTCGATCAGGCCGCGGCGGATCGCGTAGCGGACCAGCTCGACCCGGTCGCGCATGCCGAGCTTTCGCATCGCGTTCGAGCGGTGGTTCTCGACCGTCTTCTCGGAGAGGTGGAGGACCGCGGCGATCTCCTTGTTCGTATGCGCCTCGGCGACGAGCTTCACGACCTCCTCCTCGCGGGGGGTGAGATCGTCAGAGCGCCCACGACTCTCGCCGAGCACGTCCTTGATCAGCATCCGCTGGGCCTCCGGGGTGAGGAAGGGCTCGCCGCGCTCGACCGCGCGCACGGCCTCCATCAGGTCGTGGTCGGCCTGCGTCTTCAGCACGTAGCCGGAGGCGCCGGCCTTGAGCGCTTCGAACAGGTAGCGCTCGTCGTCATACATCGAAAGGATCAGGACGGCGACGTCGGGCGCCTGCTCGCGGATCTCGCGCGTCGCCTGGAGGCCGGTGAGCTTCGGCATCTTCACGTCGAGGATGGCGAGGTCGGGCCGCTCGCGGATGGCCGCGTCGCGGGCCGCGGCGCCGTCCTCCGCCTCGGCGATGACCTCGATGTCACCCTGGCTCTCGAGCAGCATCCGCAGGCCGGAGCGCACGATCCCGTGGTCGTCTGCGATCAGGACGCGCACGGCCTCATCTTCCGTCGACGGCAGCATCGTTTACCTCTATCGGCACATCGAGCCGAACACTTGTGCCTTCCTTCGGCCGCGAGGTCACCTGCAGGTCGCCGTTGACGAGCAGCGCACGCTCGCGCATGCCGGCGAGCCCGAGACCGCCGGTCGCCTGGTCGAAGGTGAAACCGGCGCCGTCGTCGGCGATCGTGAGCCGGATTCCGTCGGCGTTTCGGGCCAGGTGGACGCGGATCGTCGAGGCGCCGGAGTGGCGGACGGCGTTCGAGAGCGCCTCCTGGGCGACCCGGTAGACGACGATCTGCACGTCGGCGGGGAGGCCCCCGAGCGCGCCGTCGGCGTCGTAGCTGGTGTTGATCTCCGTCTGGCGGTCGATCTCGGTCGCGTGGGCGGCGAGCGCCGCGCTCAGACCGAGGTCGTCGAGTGAGGTCGGTCGCAGCTGGCGGGCCAGCGTCAGCAGCTCCTCCATCGCCTGGTTCGCGACCCTCCGGATCTCGGCGAGCTCGCCGGCGAGCTCGGGCGGTGCGTTTCGGCGCGCGGCCTCGAGCCGCAGGAGGAGGCCGGTGAGCGACTGGTTGACCTCGTCGTGGAGGTCGCGCGCGACCCTGGCCCGCTCCTCCTCCTGGGCGTCGAGTGCGGCGCTCGATGCGCGACGGCGCTCCGCCTCGAGCCGCTCGAGCATCCGCATGAAGGCGAAATGCAGGCGGGCGACCTCCTCCGGTCCCTCGGGGACCTCGGCGTCGCGCAGGTTCGCCCCCGGGCGGGAGAGGTCGGCACGCTCCATCTGATCGACCAGGCGCTCGAGCGGGCCGAAGCGGCGCTGGAGCAGGTAGACGTTGATCAGGATCGTGAGGCTGACGGCGAGGCCGAGCACGAGCGCGGCCTCGGGTTTCTCGCCGAGGTCGATGTCGGGGTTCGAGGCGACGATCGCCGCGACCACGGCGGCGACGACCAGGAGCAGATTGACGATCAGGACCTGCGTCAGCAGATCGCGGCGACGCATGGCCGAAGTATCGGCGAGCGGCGTCCCGGGCTCGCGTCATCGACGGGCGTCGGCCCGGATCGTGCGCGCGGCTTAGGGTCCGCCCCCAGCGAGAAATAGGGGCTGGCCCCTATGAGAAACGGGTTCGATCGCAGGAGCGCAACCTAGAATCAATGGAGCAGGTTCAAGTCCGGCCGCCTGCGCAAAGACCGTTTCTTAGAGAGTCGGACGACCGCATCAAGGAGTTACCCCGCGATGACCACCACTCGCAAGTCGAACGTCGCAGCCGCGCTGCGCACGACCGTGCTGATGGCCACGCTCACCGGTCTGCTCGTCGTCATCGGCTTTGCCGTCGGCGGTGCCCAAACCGCGCTGCTGTTCCTCTTCATCGCCGCGGCGATGAACTTCGCCGCCTACTGGTTCTCGGACAAGTTGGCGCTGAAGATGAGCGGCGCCAAGCCGATCTCCGAGCAGGAGGCCCCTGGCCTCTACCAGATGGTTCGCGAGCTCACCACTCGCGCCGACCTGCCCATGCCCGACCTGTACGTCATTCCCCAGGAGCAGCCGAACGCCTTCGCGACCGGCCGCAACCCGAACCACGCGGCCGTTGCGGTGACCGCGGGAATCATGAAGCTGCTCTCCGAGGACGAGCTCCGCGGCGTCATTGCCCACGAGCTCGCTCACATCGGCAACCGCGACATCCTGATCCAGTCGGTGGCCGCGACGATCGGCGGTGCGATCACCTATGTCGCCTACATGATGATGTGGTTCGGCGGCGACAACGACTCGCCGCTCGGCCTGATCGCGTCGATCGCGATGGTGCTACTCGCGCCGATCGCTGCATCGCTGATCCAACTCTCGATCTCGCGCCAGCGCGAGTACGCGGCCGACGCGACGGGTGCCCAGATCTGCGGCAACCCGGAGTCGCTGGCCTCGGCGCTGCTGCGACTCGAGCAGGGGGTTCAGGACAACCCGATGCAGGTCAACCAGGCGTCTGAGCCGCTCTACATCGTGAAGCCGTTCAGCGGCGGTGGGATCTCGAAGCTGTTCTCGACCCACCCGCCGATCGAGGAGCGCGTCCGCCGCCTGCGGCAGATGCGCCCCGCCCTGGGTTAAGAAACACCGAACGTTCCGTCCGCCTCCTCGGCTTCGCCTCCGGGGGCGGACGGGTCAGCCGCCAGTACACGCCGCCCCTAGGATCGGGGCGGCGTGTACTCGATCGTCGTCGTCAGCTGGAACTGCGCCGCCCACCTCGGCGCGCTCGTCCGTTCGATGAACGAGCACCTCGACGGCTCCCAGGAGCTGATCGTCGTCGACAACCAATCCGACGATGACCCGGCGGTCGAGGCGGCGGCCTGGAAGGGCAGCTCGCGCTTCCTCGCGCAATCGGACAACCTCGGCTTCGGTGCGGCCTCGAACGTCGGCGTCGCGGCGGCTGCCCATGAGACGACGGTGTTGCTCAACCCGGACACCGAGCTCCTCGATGACGGGCTCGACCGGCTCGCCGGCGTAGCGCTCGAGCTCGAAGCGCTCGTCGGCCCGCGGATCCTGAACGCCGACCACTCGCTACAGGCCTCCGCAAGCGGGCCGGAGGTCGGCGGGTGGCCGTGGCTGCGCGCGCTCGTGCCCGGCGCCGTGCAACCGCGCAGGATGCTCGCCCGCACCGAGCCGTACCGGCTCGATCGCCGAACCGAGGTCGACTGGCTGACCGGCGCCTGCGTCGCCGGGCCGACGGCGCAGTTTCGCCGGCTCGGGCCGTTCGACCCGCAACTCCATATGTACGGCGAGGACATCGACCTCGGGCTCCGGGCCGGCGCCGCCGGGGTCCGATCGTTCTTCGACCCGCTCGCCTGCCGGATCGTCCACCACGGGCAGGGGTCCTCGTCTCAGGTGTACGGCTCCGGCGACGGCTGGCGGCCCACCGGGACGCTCATGTGGCGCGCCGTCGTCCGCCGCGCCTACGGCCCGCGGCGAGAGTGGCTGGGGTGGCGCGCGCTGCGCCTCAACCTGCGCCTGCGGCTGCTCTCAAAGACGCTTCTCGGGCGAGCGAGCGAGCGCGACCGCAAAGCGCTCGAGGGAGCTGTTGCGGCCAATCCGCCGCCGGCCCTCGCCTCCCCGCCGCCGGGGCTGACGTCCGGCCGATGACGTTTGAGCTCCGGCGCGGGATCGAGTTCATCCGGCGCCTGCACCGGGCGCCGTTGCTATCCTTTCTGAAGTAAACCTTGAATCCGGATAGGGATTAGGAGTTTTAAGGGATGGCAACGGCGTCGACGCCCGTCGAGGAGATCAAGCAGCGGATCGAGATGATCGGTCTCGATGCTGCCGAGGAGGAGATCGCCGCGGGCACGAAGCTGATCGACGTCCGGGAGCAAAACGAGTGGGACGAGTCCCATTTCGAGGCCGCCGTCCATGTCCCGCAGGCTGAGCTGGTCGAGCGAATCGACGAGATCGCCCCGGATACCTCCGAGCGCGTCCTCCTGTACTGCCGCACCGACAACCGCTCCGCGCGGATGGCCGACGCGCTCGAATCGCTCGGCTACGAGAACGTCGGCGTGATCGCGGGCGGGATCGTCGCCTGGGAGGCCGCGGGCCTGCCGACGATCAACGCGTCCGGACTGAGCAAGGACCAGCGGATGCGCTACTCGCGCCACACGCTGCTGCCCGAGGTCGGGGTCGAGGGCCAGTTGAAGCTGCTCCACGCAAAGGTCCTCCTGCTCGGCGCCGGCGGCCTCGGCGCGCCGACCGCGCTCTACCTCGCCGCCGCCGGGATCGGCACGATCGGGATCGTCGACGACGACGTCGTCGACGAATCGAACCTGCAGCGCCAGGTGATCCACAACACCGAGCGGGTCGGGATGGCGAAGTCGTCCTCGGCGCGCGTCGCGATCGAGGCGCTCAACCCCGACGTCAAGGTGGTCGAGCACAACACCCGCCTCGACGCCTCGAACATCCTCGAGATCATCGAGCCCTACGACTTCATCGTCGACGGCGCCGACAACTTCCCCACCCGCTATCTGCTGAACGACGCCTCGGTTCGCCTGCGCAAGCCGGTGATCTCGGCCTCGATCCTCGGCTTCGACGGCCAGGCCTCGACCTTCGTCCCCTACGAGGGCCCCTGCTACCGATGCCTCTACCCGGTTCCGCCGCCACCGGAGCTCGCTCCGAGCTGCGGCGCCAACGGCGTCCTCGGCGTGATGGCGGGCGTCATGGGCCTCCTGCAGGCGAACGAGGTGATCAAGCTCGCGGCTGGGATCGGCGAGCCACTCGTCGGCCGCCTGCTTCTCTACGAGTCCCTCGGGACGCGGTTCACCGAGCTCAAGGTCAGGCGCGACCCGGAGTGCCCGATCTGCGGCGATCACGCGCCGGAGATTTCGGCGCAGGAGATGGGGAAGTTCCCCGACTACGAGCTCTTCTGCGGCGCCCCGGCACGCGAGGCGACGCCGACGCTCTCCTAGCGACTAGCGTTCCGACCCGATGCCGACCGTGAAGATTCCACCCGTGCTGCGCGCCCGAACGGGCGGCGAGGCCGAGGTCGACGCCGCCGGGACGACGGTCGGCGAAGTGCTCGAGGCGCTGGCCGCATCCCACCCCGACACCCGCGAGCAGCTCTTCTCCTCAGACGGCGAGCTCAACCGCTACGTCAACGTCTACCTCAACGACGAGGACGTACGCGTCCTCGACGGGCTCGGCACCGCGGCCCAGGACTCCGACACGGTCGTCATCCTGCCCGCGATGGCGGGCGGGCGCTAGCGCGCTCCACGGACTAGGCGCAGACCGCGACCGGCTCGGCGCTGGTGGTGGACAGCCGCCAGGGGCGTCCCGCCTCGCCGTCCGCCGGGATCTCGAGCGCCGCGGCCTCGCCCGCGGCGAGCTCGTCGAGCGCCACGGGATAGCCGTCGGCGAAACGGCCGAGCGCGACCGTCGCGGGCGCCTCGGCGCGGAGCTCGTATGTCCCCGGAGGCAGCTCGCGGACGACGGCGCCGCCGGGCGTCTCGGCCGCGGTGACGTCGCAGTTCTCCGCCCCCCCGCCGCCGGCGGCGGGGGTGAGGCCGATCGCGAGCGCGCTCGCGAGCACCTGATCGGCGCCCTCGCGGACGGACGCCCTCTGCTCGAGCACCTCGTCGGGGCTGAAGCCGACCGAGCCGAAACGCTCGACCGCGAGCTGGTAGGACCCGGCCTGGAGCGGTAGCTGCGCCGGCACGACCTCCGCGAGCGCCGGATCGGTGCGCGGGTCGTATGCCGGCGGGATTGCGTCGCCGCCGAGCTCGAGCATCGCGAGCTGGGCCTTGACCCGCTGCGAGTAGTCCTCGAGGAAGACCTCCCCGTCGTGGAGTTGCCGGATGTTGGTCGTAACCGCGAGCGCGGCGACGACGAGGACCGCGATCACGCCCTTGCGCGGCACGCGGATCCCGGTGAGCGCAGTGCCCGCGACGAGGATGAGGAGCACCGCACCGGGGTAGATGTAGCGCGACTGATCGGGCGTTCGCCCGGGGCCGAACCCGAGCGCGAGCGAGGCCCAGAAGGCGAGCAGGAGCGCCAGCGTCGCCCACATCGCGCGCGGGACGTTCCCGCGGGCGATCCGGACGGCGACGAGCGCGATCGCGACCAGCCCGAGGGCGCGGCCCCAGCCGGGCTCGATCTGGATCGTCGCATTCGGCGACTCGGCGCCGAGGTTCGCCGCAAGGCCGGTGACGGCGCCCGCAACGGCGGCGAGCGAGTCGGCGGCGAAGCTCGGGATGAGCCAGAAGTTCTCGGCCGCGAGCGGGCTGTCCTGATCGAACTTGAGCGCCCACAGCCACCAGGCGGCGTAGAGCGCCAGCGGCACGAGGACGACCCAGGCCCGTGACCAGCGATCGCCGCGCAGGAGGACGTAGACGGCGGCGCCGACGATGAACGCGAGCCCGGTCGAGTGCGAGGCGACCGCGACGACGAGGAGCACGCACGCCCAGATGTCGCCGGTGCGGTCCTCGCGCTCGAGCGCGAGCAGCGCTCCGATTCCCGCCGCGGCCGCGAAAACCCAGGTCGCGACCGAGAATGGCCACAGAAGCGTTTCCCAGGAGGCGCCGAGGAACAGCAGCACGACGGCGGGCGCGAGCGCGAGCAGCGGGTCGACCCGGCGGCGGAGGTAGACGAAGACGAGCGTCGCGCAGGCGAGCAGCGCGAGCACCGCAACCACCCGGAACGCGGCCGCGTCGGCGCCGAAGACCTCGAGCACGACCTCGTAGACCAGGTAAGCGACCGCGGTCAGGTGCCCGTTGTGCGGGGTCAGGATCGCCTCGGCGTCGAAGCCCCCGCCGAGTTGTGCGAGGACCGCGAACTCGTCGTTGAAGAAGGTGTTGCCGCGCGTCTGGAAGAGGATCAGCGCAGCGGACAGCACCCCCGCCACGGCGAGGATGCTCGAGGCGAGACGGTCCGTGGAACCCGGGTGGCTAGGAGCCGCCGGTGTAACCGACGAAGGCGTCAAAAGCAGGCTTTTCCCCACCGGACTCGGTCAACAGACCGGAGCCCGCGCACCATTCGCAGAGGCCCACGGTGTCGAAGTTGTCCTGCCACGAGTACCAGACGATCGTCTGGAGGTTGAGCGCCCGCTTCCGCTTGAGGAAGTAGTCGAATGCCTCCTCGAGCCGCTTCGCCTGCCCGCGCGAGCCCTTGACGAGGGGATTCTTCGGACCGCTCGACGCCCAGCCGATCTCGGTGATGTAGGTGCCGGCGCCGGTGTCGCGGTTCTCGACGACAACCTCGTGCATGAGATCGACCTGCCCGATGACCTTCTTCAGGCTCGCCGCGTAGGGATGGATCGCGACTCCCTCGAAGTAGCGCTTGATCCCGGCGATGTTGTAGAGCTTGTCGAGGAAGACCTCGGAGAAGATCGAGGGCTTGCGGCCGCCGCCCGGGCTGCGGAACATCCCGCCGAGGACGATGTCGGCGGTGGGGTCGACGGTGTCGACCGCGTCGTGCGCAGCCTTCAGCATCTTCGCGTACTTCTTCACGTTCGGCTTCGGCAGGTAGAAGTGGTCCGAGTTCTGCTCGTTCCAGATCTGGTAGACGCCGAGCGGCTTCTGCGGGATCGAGGGGTTCTGCGCCCAGAAGTCCCCGCCGGGGCCGTAGCGCTGAGCGATATCGGTGACGAAGACTTTCCAGGCGGCGATCGCCGCATTCGACCGCGGCGCGTAGCGCGCGCAGTCGGGGGTGCTGGAACCCGGGACCTTGCAGTTGCTGTTGTCGAGGTCCTTGGCGACCCAGTTCGGGGTCGCGCCGATGATCGGGATCACGCGGATGTTGGCCCGCGCGGTCGCGCCGATCAGAGCGTCGACGTTGCCCCACTGGTAGTCGCCGGCCGCGGCCGACGGATCGATCCCCGACCAGTCGATGCCGAAGCGCAGGGTGCCGACCTTCGCCTGAGCCATGCGCTCGAGGTCGGCCGCCGTGAGCGGCTTCTGCGGCATGACGCCGAACATGTTCTTCGGCGCCGCCTGCGCGGAACCGACAGCCATCAGCGAAACCGCGAGCGCCAGTAGCGTCGTGACGACTGCCCGCCGCCGGGGCCCTCCCTGCCTTGCCGCTGCCATCAGAGAGACTGAGCGCCCTTGTCGAGTTCGGTCGTCGGCGCGGAATCGCCCGAGCCGCCGCTCTCACGACCGGAGCGCAGACGCCACACGGCGACGCCCACGGCGAGCGCGGCGATCGCGGCGATCGCGATCAGGAGACCGGAAACGCCGCCGCCCGAGTCCTCGGAGGAGGCGGGGCTGGCGTCAACCGTCCCGGTCGGATCGGTCGCTGAAACTGTCTCGTGGTCCGCGCCGCCAGCGCCTTCGCCGCTGGGGCCGCCGCCGTTGCCGCCGCCCTTGCCGTTGTTGCCGCCGGTACCGCCGCCGCTCGACCCCTCCTCTGAGGAGGTGTCGTCGGTCGTCTCGGGCGTGGTCACCGTCTCCTCGGGCGCGGTCGCCTCGGTGGCGTTCGAGCTGTCGGGCTGGTCGACGCCGCCGCCTCCTCCGGAGGCGTTCGCGGACGGATCCTGGCCGCCGCCGTCGCCCTCGGGGAGCTCGAGGCAGTACTCGCACTCGCCCGCCATCGCTGTTCCCGGGAGGAGCGCGAACGCGAGTGCGAAGACGGCAATCAGTGCAGCCGTCACTACCCCGCGCGCTCCGCGGGCGACATGGCCGCACCTAGACTTGCTGCTTCGTCTCATCGTCGCAGTTCCTTCCTTTCGCCCCCAGTGAGAACGCCGTTTACGAGTTCGTCCCGGGGCCAGGGTACAGACTGACCCGGTCAAAGTAGACGTCGCATGGCCCGATACCTCCGACATCCCCCGTCCAAACACGCGACCGCCGCGCTTGTTGCGGCGGCGACGCTCGCGCTTGCCCTCGGCGACGGTGGGAGCGCGCCCACCGCGTACTCGGTCGAGGCGCTGGCGCTCTGGGCGCTGATCCTGGTCGGGGTCGCCGCGGGCTTCCTCCCACGCGCCGCGCCGCCGTCGAGCGGGTTCGCAGCGGGCGCCTGCCTGGTGGCGTTCGCGCTGATCAGCGGCCTCTCCGCAATCTGGGCCAGCGACGCCGGCGCCGCGTTCGACGAGACCGTCGTCGCGCTCGGCTATGCCGGGCTGTTCGTCGGCGTCCTCATCGGCTCGCGGCGGGGGGAGGCGGGTCCGTGGCTCGCCGGACTCGCGATCGGACTGGGGCTCGTCGCCGTCCTCGCCCTCGGCGCCCGGCTCGAGCCGTCGATATTCGGCGACGGCGAGGCCGCCCTGCTCGAACGCCTCCCCGCGGCGCAAGGGCGGCTCAGCGACCCGTTTCTGTACTGGAACGCCCTCGCCGCCGCGATGGCGACCGCGCTCGTCCTGCTCGGCTGGCTCGCCGCCGGCACCCGCGAGCGGATCGGGCGCTCGCTCGCGGTCGCGGCGATCCCGCTCGCCGGCCTGACCCTCTACATGACCACGTCCAGAGGCGGCGCCGCCGCGGCCCTGCTCGGGCTCGCGGTCCTGATCCTCGGCGGGCCGCGCCGGGTCCGCCTCGCCGGCGCACTCGCGATCGGCCTCGCCGGGACCGCGGCGCTGATCGTCCTCGCGTCGACCAAGGATGCGCTGCTCGACCTGCCCCTGAGCGAGTTGGCGCGCAGCCAGGCCGGTGGGCTCGAGCTCGCGATCGTCCTGGTCGTGCTCGCCTGCGGCGGGCTCGCGTACGGGGCCGACCCGCTGCTGGGGCGGCTCAAGGCGCCCTCCGTCCGGATCCCGGCGAAGGCGGCGATCGCCGCCGTTCTGCTCGCCGTGATCGCCGTGGTGATCGTCGCGAATCCGGCCGAGCGCTGGGAGGAGTTCAAGTCGCCGCCCTCGGGCGGCCCGGTCGCGGGCGAGGCGCGCGATCTGCTCTCGCGGGGCGGCTCGAGTGGCCGCTACCAGTTCTGGGAGAGCGCGGTGGACGCATTCGGCGAGCAACCGCTGCGAGGCGTCGGCGCCGCCGGGTACGAGTCGCACTGGAATCAGAACGGGACGCTCGAGGTGCCCGGTCCGAACGGCCACTCGCTCCTCTTCGACACCGCGGCCGAGCTCGGCCTTCTCGGCCTCGCCGCGATTCTCGCCTTCGCCTCCATCTGCGTCGTCGTCGCGATCCGTCGGCTGCTCGCGATCCGGCGCGCTCCGGGCGAGCTCGACGACGACCATCGCGGCGAGCTGGTCGCCGTGATCGGGGTCCTCGTCGCCGGCTTCGCCGGCGCGTCGGTCGACTGGCTCTGGGAGAACCCGGCCGCCTTCGGCCCGATCATCGTCGCGGCGGCCCTGCTCACCGGTCCCGCGACCGCGCCGGGCCCCGCCACGCCGGCGGCAGCCGGCGAGCGACGCAGTCGCCGGCGCTTCGCCGGGGGGGTCGTCGTCCTCGCGTTCGCCTGGGTCGCGATCTGCGCCTCGACCCTGCTGCTCTTGACCAATCTGTCGCTGAGCTCGAGTCGCGGGAGCTTCGCCGACGGCGAGCTCGACGGCGCCGCCGGATCGGCTCAGAATGCGATCGACGTGCAGCCCTGGGCGGCAGAGCCGCATCAGCAGCTCGGGCTCGTCCGCGAAGCGCAGGGCGACCTCCCCGGCGCGGAGGAGGAGATCGACAAGGCAATCGACCGTTCGCCGGAGGATTGGCGGCTGTGGCTGATCGCCGCCCGGCTTCGCGCCGCCGCCGGCGATGAGGAGGGCGCTCTCGCGGATGCCGAGCGCGCGCGCTCGCTCGCGCCGCGGATCCCGGTATTCGACCAGCCGATCTCCGAGCTCGTCGCCGGGCTCTAGCTAGCCTTGCCCCGATCGTGAGCGACCTCGCATTCCTCATCTGCGTCGAGCACGGACGGCTCGAGAACGAGGCGATCGTCCTCTGCGAGTCGATCCGCCGCTTCGGCGGCGCAACCGCCCAAGCGCCGATCTACGCCTTCACGCCGCGCCCCCACAAGCTCCCCGAGCCGGGGACGCTCGAGCGCCTGCGCGAGCTCGACGTGACCCAGGTCGACGAGCCGCTCGAGGGCCTGCGCGACGAGCTGCCGACCTTCAACAAGGTCTACGCCTGCGCCTGGGCCGAGCGCGAGCTCGAGCACGGGACGCTCGTCTTCCTCGACACCGACTCGGTGATCCTCAACGAGCCGACCGAGCTGCTCGAGGGCGACTGGGTTGCCGCCGCCCGGCCCGTCGACCGCCGGATCGCGGGCTCGCGCGGCAAGGGCAAGAACGAGCCTTTCTGGCAGCGGATGTACGAGGCGCTCGACGTCAAAACCGAGCCCTTCGTCGAGACCGCGGTGGGAAACATGCGGATCCGCGCCTACTGGAACAGCGGCCTGATCGCGGTCAAGCGTGAGGCCGGCCTCTTCGCCCGCTGGCAGTGGGCCCTGGACACGCTGATGGAGAAGGACATCATCTACTTCCGGATGGAGAAGTTCATGGACCAGATCTCCTGGGCCGGGGCGTCGGCGGACTACGCCGACCGCACGCGCACCCTCTCCGCCACCTACAACTATCCGCTGCGCCAGCGCGGCGGGCTTCCCGACGAGTCTCGCGACCTGGACCTCGACGAGATCGTCCAGCTCCACTACCGCCTGTTTCTCCACCTCCCGGACCCGCTGGCGATGGTCGAGCCCCCGTTCGACCCGTCAACCCCGCAGTACGAGTGGCTCGCCGAGCGCGTCCCGATCGAGCCGATCGTCGACGAGGACTGAGCGCGGCCGGCGTCTCTCGGTGCCCTGGCAGGGGTCGGCCGCGGCGCATTCGCAGGTGGGGTGGGCGTCGATGTTGCCGCGCACCACGACTGAACGGATAGTGGCCCTATAGGGCCACCGAGCGTTCAGTCGTGGCGTGGCGTGTCGCGAAACGTCGCCATCACGCCCCCACCCAGCAGCTACGAGCGCCGGCGCCCGGGCCCGACGCCAGGGGGTTCCCCGCCCGGCAGCCCGACCCGCTTACTCCGGCAGCGGAGGCGGGTTCTTCGCCAGGCCGGGACACTCGAGGCCCTCGACCTTGCCGTAGAGCAGGACCTGGCGCGGATTGAGCGCGCGGGCGCGGGAGATGTCGTCGCAGGCCGCATCGAGGTTGCCGGCCCGGCCATCGACGAGCGCGAGCGCTCGCCACCAGCGCCAGTCCTCGTCGGCCCGCTCGATCCCGGCGACGATCGCCCTCCGCGCCGAGACGAGGTCCCCGGCCCGCTGGTAGGCGAGCCCGAGCTGGATCCGCGGCTCGGCCGAGAGCGGAAGCAGGTCGACCGCGTCCTCGGCCTTCACGATCGCCTCCTGGAAGTTGCCGGCGTCGACCGCCTCGCGGCTCTGATCGAGCGTCCGTTCCGTGAGCAGCAGGAGGCCGCAGAGGAGCATCGAGGCCCAGCCGAGGGCGAGGGTGAGGCCCGCGATGAGCAGGCCGCCGCGGGAGCGGCGCAGCGGCTTCGGCGGCGCGGGGGGTGGGTTGATCAGCTGCGGGGTGAGCGCGCCGCCGGTGCAGAGCGCGATCGCGAGCACGATCGGAGCGAATACGGCCGGCAGCTCCCAGAGGAAGTCGAAAGCCGCCGCGAGCGCGCCGCCGACGACGATCGCGAGCGCCGCCGTTGCCGCGCCGTCGCGGACGTAGCTCGAGCGCACCGCTCCGGCGACGATCGCGATCGCGAACAGCGAGCCGATCAGCAGGAATCCGGGCAGGCCGAGCTCGCCGGCCGACTCGAGGAAGAGCGAATGCGCGTTCTGGACCTGGAAGCCGAACGCCCCGTGTTGGTTCCAGTAGGTGCCGAACTCGCCCGCCCCGATCCCGGTCAGCGGCTCGTCGCCGAAGGCGTCGAGGGCGCTACCCCAGAACTGCCAGCGCCCACCGCCGCTTCGCGTCAGCAGCGCGGCGGTCGCGTCGCTCTCCGCCTGTTCGGCGGTCGGCGGCTCCCTGAACGACTCGAAGCGCTCGATCGGGTCGAGCGCGGCAAGCGCGATCACGGCGACGACCGCACCGCCCACGAGCGCCGCGCGGCCCGCCCCGCGGGAGAGCTCGAAGCGCGCGAGGCGGCGGTCGAGCGCCCGGCGGACGAGGTAGACGACCACGAGCGTGAGGAGGCCGAAGGCGAGCACCTTTGGGCCCTGGTCGGCGGCGAGGTCGGAGCCAGGCTTCTCGAGGAAGGCCGTCTGCGCGCGGAGGAAGCCGATCAGCGGCAGCGCGAGCAGCCCCGTGAGCGCGACGCTCGCGACGAGCCGCTCGCGCGCGGGCCCGACCGCGATCAGGATCGCGAAGGCGCCGATCAGCGCCAGCGCTCCGCCTCGCGACTGGGCCATGTAGAGGACGAGGATCGGCAGCACGAGCGCCGTGGCCGCGAGTGCGCGCCCGGTGCGTGTCGCCGCCTGAACCGAGAGCCAGGTGGTGAGCACGGCGGCGAACGCCATCAACGCCGCGAGTCCGTTCCAGTAGCGGATCGGATAGCCGATTCGCCCCTGCGCTTCGAGGCTCGCGTCCGGGGTTCCGAAGAGGTCGGGCAGCATCCGGGGCCCCAGTGCGACCGCGGCGATCGCGATCAGGCCGGCGGCGAGCCCACGCAGCCACCACCCGCCCTCACCGTCCTTCGATGCGAGCGTGACGAGGACGAAGAGGCCCGTGTAGCCGGTCGCCCGGGCGATCTGGTCGAGGGTATTGCCCTGGTCGCTCGCCCACAGCACCGACAGCGCCGTCAGCGCGGAGTAGCCGGCGAGCAGTCCTCCGGCAAGCAGGGCCGCCCGCGGCACCGGGGCACGAGGGAACGCGCCGAGGACGACGCCGAGGATCGCGAGCGCCCAGACGACGATCGCGGCGATGGCGTACACCGTTCGCGGAGCGGGGGCTGCGGTGCTCGCCAGCGCGAGTCCCAGGGTGCCCGCCGCAACCGCGGTCGTGAGCAAGTGTTTCGGCTCGGGAGTGGATAGTTGGCGCACAGGCAAACGCTACGATCCTCGGCTCATGGCACGGGTTGGCAAGTCTAGGTCGACGGTTCTGGTGGTCCTCGTCGCGGCACTCGCACTGGTTGCGACGCCGGCGCTGGCCCCTGCCCAAGGCCCTGACGAGTACTCGCTGAACCTACCGGACGGTGGCAACGGCGAGTCCGCTCCCGGCGGCGGCGAGCCGGTCGAGGAGGCCGCCCCCGTTGATGCCGCCCCAACGGCACCCATCGCTCCGGTGGCGCCGACGACGATCACGGACGACGGCGGGTCCGTCGTCGTCGACGGCGGGCGCAAGAAGCCGAAGCGCGAGCCGGAACCGATCCTCGGAAGCACCTCTTTGAACGGTCAGCTCGGCCCGCAGCGGGTCCCCACCTTGAAGGTCCCCGAGGGCGAGCAGGGCAGCGCGCTGATGCCGCTCGGCGTCGCCGGCCTCGCTGGAGCCTGCTGCCTGTTGGCGGTCTGGCGGCTGCGCTATCGCCGCGAGGAGCCGACCGCCCCGGTACCTCCGAAGGACACAGTTGAGCCGGCGACGAGGCCCCGCCCACGCGTCAAGCCACCTCGCGAGAGCCCCGCCGCTGCCCGAGTCCGCGGCGATCGGCGCCGCGCGCGGCCCGCTGCCGCGAAGGCGACGTCCACCCGCCGCAACCGACCGGCCAGTCGCGGAGCTTCCTCCAGCTGATGTCATCCGCCACCCCTACGCGCCGCAGGGCGCCGCTACTCGCAACCCTGCTGCTCGCCACGGCCCTCGTTGGGGTCGTCGCTTTCGGCGCCCGCGGCGCCGAGGCGAAGCCGAAGCCCGAGTTCTTCGGCGTGGTCCCGACGACGGTCAAGCCGGGCGATCTCGCGCAGATGTCCGCGCACGGCGTCGGCATGGTCCGCCACGGCCTCTTCTGGCCGGCGATCGAGCCGACTCCCGGCGCCTATGACTGGACCGCCTACGACTTCCTCTTCCGCGAGGCCACGAAGGCCGGCGTCCGGGTCTTCCCGACGCTCTTCGGCACCCCCGGCTGGGTCAACTTCCTCGCCGGCCAGAACGCGTGCGGGGCGATCTGCGCCCCCGAGGCCGCGGCGAGCCGCCAGTCCTTCGCCGACTTCGCCGTCGCGGCGGTGAAGCGATATGGCCCCGAGGGCGATTTCTGGAAGCCCTCCGGAGACGATTGCGGGATCCCCTCGCTGTGCCCGTCCCAGCCGGCGCCGTGTGAGTGCACGAAGCCGCTCCCCGTCCTCTCGTGGCAGATCTGGAACGAGCAGAACTCGCCCAAGTACTACGCGCCCGACCCGGACCCGATCGCCTACGCCGCGATCGTCAACACGGTGGGGAGCGCGATCAAGTCGGTCGACCCCCGCGCCGACATCGTCATCGGCGGTATGTGGGGCCCGCCCGACACCGACGCCGTCGTTCACACCGTCGAATACCTCAGGCAGATGTACTCGGTCCCGAACGTCGAGGCGGCGTTCGACTCGATCGCCGTCCATCCGTACGCGCCGACGCTCGCGGGCGTCGAGGCGCAGATGAAGCGGGTGCGTAAGGCGGTGAAGCGCCTCGGTGATCCGGCCGTCCGCACCTGGGTCACCGAGCTCGGCTGGGCCTCCGGGGGCCCGCGGAGCGAGGGGCTCGTGAAGACGCCGAAGGCGCAGGCCCGCCTGCTGCGGGAGTCCTACGAGATGATGATCGCGAAGCGCAAGGCGTGGAAGCTCCGCGGAGTCCAGTGGTACACGTGGCGCGACGCCGGACCGGGCGAGAGCGATTGCGCCTGGTGTCCCGAGGCAGGGCTGCTCACCCAAGGCGGTAAGACGAAGGCCGCAGGCCGCGCCTTCCGGCGACTCGCGCTCGGCCTGTGAGCCGCGCGACTCGCAGTCGGGCGGCCGGGGCCGTGCTTGCCGCAACGCTCGCGGTCGGCGTGCTCGCGGCGAGCGCTGCGGAGGCGAAACCACCGCGAAGCTTCTACGGCGTCGTCCCGCAGACGCAGCTCAGCGGGGAGGACTACGTCCGCATGGGCCAGGCGCGCGTCGGGATGCTGCGGATCCCGATTCTCTGGTCGGCGATCGACCCGACCGCGGTCCCGCTCGACTACGAGTGGACGGAACTCGACAAGCTCGTCGGCGGCGCGGCGCAGAACCGCGTCAAGGTCCTGCCGACGCTGACGTCCACCCCCACCTGGGTGAGCCAGCTCGACGAGTGCCCCACCAACTGCACCGAGCAGCCGCCGCAGGGAGACCTCGCGCTCCTCGCCTGGCGCTCGTTCCTGCGCGCGATGGTCCAGCGCTACGGGCCCGACGGCGTGTACTGGACCGAGCACCCGGAGGTGCCGAAGACGCCGATCACGGCGTGGCAGATCTGGAACGAGCAGAACTCGTACCAGTACTTCGCCCCGGAGCCGAACTCCGATGTCTACGCGAAGCTCGTCACCGAGGCCTCGCGCGCGATCAAGCTCGAAGACCCGCAGGCCGAGGTGATCCTCGGTGGCATGTTCGCGACCCCCGAGGGCGACCGGGACCCGTTGACCAACTCGTGGACCTACCTACGGCGGCTCTACGCGATCCCGGGCTTCGCCTCGCGCTTCGAAGGCGTCGCCATTCATCCCTACTCGCAGGGAATGAGCGGAATCCGGGCGCAGGTGAAGATCATCCGCGCCGAGATGGAGAGTGCGGGCGACCTCGCGACCGACGTCTGGGTCACCGAGATCGGTTGGGGCTCGCGCTCGAAGTCGAAGGAGATCCCGCTCAACCGTGGCCCGAAGGGGCAGGCGAAGAAGCTCGGTCAGGCGTTCGAGTACTTCACGAAGAAGCGCAAGAAGCTGAACCTGCGAATGGTGAGTTGGTTCTCGTGGAAGGACTACCCGCCCGAGTTGCCACCCCTGTGCATCTGGTGCCCGACCGCCGGGCTCTTCTCGCCGACGCTGGCGCCGAAGCCCGCCTTCTCGCAGTTCGTCAAGTTCACGGGCGGAAAGTAACGCGACTCCCGCCCCGCCGGCGGGTTTGATCCTGCGAGCACTACCCTTGTCGCGACTGGTATGGGGGCCACATTGACAGAGGAAGCCGAAGGGCCGACGGGTGCGTCCGAGCACCCGCGATACTGGCGCGACGCTCGGCGGCGCCGGTTGCTTGCGCTTGCGGACCTCGCCGCCGCCGCCGCCGCGAGCACCGTGGCCGGGCTCTCGACCGAGCACGCCTTCTGGGCCATCGCCCTCCTTCCCGCCTGGGTCTTGATCGCGAAGCTGCTCGGCCTCTATGACCGCGACCACGTCGCTATCCGCCACCTGACCGTCGACGAGATCCCGGCGGTGGCCGCGTGGGCCGGTCTCGGCGTCGGCATGCTGGCCGTCGTCCTCCCGCTCACCCCGGCGGGCACGCTCGAGGTCGGACCGGCCGTAATCGCGTTCGCGGTCGCCGGCGGTGCGGGGGTCGTCCTGCGCGGGCTCGCCCGCTGGATCTGGCGGCGGACGACGCCGCGGGAGGTCACGGCGGTGCTCGGCGACGGCGACCTCGCCCGGATGATCCGGCGCAAGCTGGTCCTCTTTCCCGACATGCACCTCGACCTGCTGGTCGAGGGTGCCGGCCAGCCCTTCGCGCAGCTCGCCGACCGCGTCGACCGGGTGATCTTCGCCTCCGAGCAGATCGAGCCCGGCGAGGTCGGCAACGTCGTCGCCGTCTGCCGCGAGCGCCAGGTGAAGCTGAGCGTGATCTCGCCGCTTCACGGCCGCTCCGGGCCGGTGCGCCTCTCCCGGGTGGCCGACCTGCCGGTGCTCGAGTACGAGACCTGGGACCAGTCGCGCTCGACCGTGATGATCAAGCGTGCCTTCGACGTCTGCTTCGCCGCCTTCGGGCTCCTGGTGACGCTCCCCCTCTGGCCGCTGATCGCGTTCGCGATCAAGCTCGACGCGCGCGGACCGGTGTTCTACTCGCAGGTCCGCGCCGGCCTCGACGGCGAGCCCTTCCGCATGCACAAGTTCCGCACCATGGTCGACCGCGCGCACGACCGCCTCCACGAGGTGATCACGGTCGAGGAGCTCGAGGTCCCGATGTACAAGCTCTCCGACGATCCTCGCGTGACCCGAATCGGCCGCGTCCTGAGACGGCTGAGCATCGACGAGGTACCGCAGCTGTGGAACGTGCTGCGCGGCGAGATGAGCATCGTCGGCCCGCGGCCGGAGATGGTCGAGCTCGTCGAGCACTACAAGCCCGAGCACCGCTTCCGCCTCTCGGTCAAGCCCGGGCTCACCGGTCCGATGCAGGTCTTCGGGCGCGGCGACCTCACCTTCCAGGAGCGGCTCGCGGTCGAGCTCGACTACATCGAGAACCTCTCACTCGCCCGCGACCTGCGAATCCTCGCCGAGACGGTGCCCGTCGCCATTCGCGGCTCCGGCGCCTACTGAGCCTGAGCGCATCCACGTCACCGATCTCGGTCGTCGTCCCGACGCTCGGCGGCTCGCGCCTCGGGCGTGTCCTCGACTCGCTCCAGGCACAGTCCGCTGAGCACGAGGTGATCGTCGTCGACGACTCGGGCACCGGCGCCGTCAAGGACGCGGGTGGGGCGGAGGTGGTGCGGATGGAGCGCAACTCGGGCTTCTCGCGCGCCGTCAACGCCGGCGCCGCACGAGCCGGGGGAGAGGCGCTCGTGCTGCTCAACGACGACTGCGTCGTCGACCCGGACTTTCTCGAGCGCCTCGTCGCCGCCCTCGACCCCGCAGCCGGGGTTGGGATGGCGGCGGCGGTGATGCGCGACTGGGCCGAGTCGGATTTGATCGACAGCGCCGGGATGGAGCTCGACCCGACCCTGCTCGTCTGGGACTACCTAAACGGCGAGTCACTCTCGCTCCTCGACGCCCAGGTGGCCGACCCGGTCGGCCCGTCGGCCGCCGCGGCCGCCTTCGACGCCGCCGCCTTCCGCGCCGAGGGCGGCTTCGACGAACGCCTCTTCGCCTACTGGGAGGACGTCGATCTCGTCCTGCGCCTCCGCCGGGCCGGCTTCGTCTGCCGGCTGGCGCGCGACGCGCGCGGCACGCATGAACACTCGGCCTCCTTCCGTTCGGGGTCCGCGCGCAAGAACTACCTCACCGGCTACGGCCGCGGATACGTCCTGCGCAAGTGGGGGGTGATCAGCCCCCGCCGCGCCGGGCCCGTCTTCGTCCGCGACCTGATCACCTGCGCAGGACAGGCAGCGATCGACCGCACGCTCTCCGGAATCAAGGGCCGGGTCGAGGGCTGGCGAGCCGCCGAGCCCACCTACGAGTACCCGGCGGGCCTTCCCCTCGGCCAGGCGCCCAAGGCCCACGACACCTTGCGACGCCGCCTGCACAGGCGATCGCGGCTGCGGTCCCGTCCCCGGCCGAGCGACCCCGTTCGCAGCATCGCCTTCTTCCACCTCCCCCAAACGAGCGGTCCCTCCCGCTCGCTCGAGCGCGAGCTCGAATGGCTCGCCGGCCTCGGAGACCTCCAGGTGGTCGTCCCCGGCCCCGGCGCGGTGGCCGACCTCTTCGGCGAGTTCGCATCGGTCGCGACCCTGCCCTACGACGCTCTCAACCGCCCCCCGGGGCGGGGCGGGACGCTGGCGACGCTCCGCACCCAGCGCGCCGATGTCGCCCGCTTCCGTGAGCTGATCCGCGCCCACGGCGCCAGCCTCGTGGTCGTCGCGACCGCGATGCTGCCCGCGGCGCTGATCGCGGCGCGGCGCGAGCGCGTGCCGGCCGTCGTCTACTGCGGCGAGCTGTTCGCCCAGCGGGGCGTCGGCGGCGCTCAGCTCCTCGCGCGCCGCGCCGTCGCTCGGCTGACCGCGCGGCTCGCTGCCGGCATCGTCTGCGGCTCGGAGACCGTCGCCGCCCAGTTCGACGGCACCGCGCGGGGTCCGGTCCTGGCCGTCTACCCGCCGGCGGGCGAGGAGTATGCGAGCGGAGACGGCCCGGGTTGGCGCGCCGCGCGCGGCATCGACGCTGACGTAGCGCTCGTCGTCTCCGCCGGCTCGATCACCGAGGGCCGTGGCCAGGATCTCCTCGTCCGCGCCGTTGCCGCTCTCGCTCGCGAGCGGCCCGAGCTCCGCTGCGTGATCGCCGGCGCGCCGTTCGATCGCCCGCAGGACCTCGCGTTCGCCGAGCGTCTCGACCACCTCGTCGGTGAGCTCGGGCTCGAGGACGTGGTCTCGTTGGCCGGCCACGTCGAAGATGTCCCCGGCCTGCTCGCTGCGGCCGACGTCGTCGTCAACCCGGCTCGCTTCGACGAGCCCTTCGGCCGGATCCCGTTCGAGGCGTCGCTCGCGGGCACGCCGGCCGTCGTCACCAGGGTGGGTGCCGCGGACGAGCTCTACCGTGACGGCGAGAACGCGCTCGTCGTTCCACCCGAGGATCCGGAGGCGATTGCCGCGGCGATCGAGCGGCTGGTCGCGAACCCGGCGCTGGGCGAGCGGATCGTCGCGACCGCGGCCGCCTTCACCCGCGAACGGCTCAGCCCGCAGGCGAGCGTCGCCGGCTTTCGCAGCGTGGTCGAGCCGGTGCTAGCGTCGCCGCCGCAGTGACCGGCTTCTGGAACCGCCGCCGCGCCGACGCCGACCGTGCCGCGGACGGATTCGATTTCGGCCACCGCCTCGAGCGCCCGCCGGCCGGTGGCGAGACCGCCGGGGTCGCCGAGCAGCCTTCGGCGGGCCGGCTCGAGCAGTACTTCGACGCGAACCGGGAGGGCCCGGGGATCTGGAAGTGGCGCCAGTACTTCGACGCGTACGAGCGCCATCTGGCGAAGTTCGTCGGCCGCGCACCGCGCCTGGTCGAGATCGGGGTGTACAGCGGCGGCAGCCTCGGCATGTGGCGGGACTACTTCGGTGAGGGAGCTCAGGTGATCGGCGTCGACATCGAGGGGGCCTGCCGCGCCTACGAGGCGACCGGCATCGAGATCGTGATCGGCGATCAGGGCTCGCAGGAGTTCTGGGCGGCCTTCACCCGCGACCACCGGCCGCTCGACATCGTCATCGACGACGGCGGCCACGAGCCCGGCCAGCAGATCGCCACCCTCGAGGCGCTGCTGCCGCATCTGCGCGAGGGTGGCGTCTACATCTGCGAGGACGCGGTCGGGACCGCGAACGAGTTCCAGGCCTACGTCGACGGCCTCGCGCGCAACCTCAACGCCGACGAGTGGATCAGCGAGTCGCCGGCGACGGTGCGGACCAATGCCTTCCAGTCGATCGTCCGCTCGATCCACCGCTATCCGTTCCTGGTCGCGATCGAGCGGAACCCGGCTCCGGTCGAGGAGCTGACCGCTCCTCGACATGGGACCGAGTGGCAGCCGTTCTTCGGGCGCGAGGACGAGTAGGAGCTAGAGCGCCTCGGCCACCCGCGGCGCCTCGCGGTTGAACACCCACACGCTCAGCCCGCAGATGACGATGAAGAGCAGCGCGGGGATGAGCACGAGGAGCTGATCCCCCTGGGCCGCCTCCGCCGCTCCCGGTGCGGTCGAGTCGATCACCCACTCGCGCCCCTGCTCGAAGATCGGGCTCAGCGGGTTGCAGAGGATCAGCTGCTTGAAGCCGTTTGGGGCGTTCTCGAGGGCGTACTCGATCGGGTAGAGGATCGGCGTCGCATAGAAGAGGATCGTCGAGAGCACGCCCCAGATGTTCGCGACGTCGCGGACGCGGACATACAGCGCGGCCAGCAGCATCGAGGTGGCGGTTGTGATCACGATCATCGCCGCGATGATCAGCGGCGTCAGCACCCAGGTCCAGATCGGATCGACCCCGGTGGCGAGCAGGAAGACGAAGACGATCACCATGCTCATCATCAGCTGGATCGACGCCGTCACCACCACCGCCAGGGGGATCACCAGGCGGGGGAACTGCATCTTGCGGACGACGTTCTCGTTTCGCACCACCGAGGTCACCGCCTGGCCGGTGGCGTCGGCGAAGAAGGTGAACAGCATGACGTTGAACAGGAGCATCCCCTCGTAGTTCTTCACGTCCTCGCCGAAGCGGAACACCTTGGTGAAGACGACGAGCAGCACGGCGAAGAGGAGCAGCGGGCGCAGGAACGACCACAGCACCCCGAGGACGGTCCCGTGGTAGGTGAGCCGGAACTCCGTCGACGCCGTCAGCCAGAGCAGGTCCCAGAAGCGCCGCCAGCCGCCGCCGAGCGCCGTCGGGCCGGCGATCTCCTGCAGGTCGAGCCGGTCGCGGGTCACGAGCCCTCCGCCTTCTCGTCGGCGTCGACGGACGCCTTCGCCTCGTAGTCGAGGGCGACGAAGCCGATGAACTCCTCGGCTCCGTAGATGACGAAGTCCGTCGCGTTCTTGCGGAAGGCGATCACCTCGAGCTCGTGGCCCTCGCGGCCGATCCCGAGATGGACGAAGTAGTGGCCGGGGGCAAGCTTGTTGTCGACCTCGGCGCTCACCTTCGCCCGCTGGCCCGGCTTGAGCCTCCCCTCCGCGAGGGCGATCGGCTTGGTCGAGAAGATCATCTGGCCGTCGACGGTCGCGATCGTGAACGCGAACACCGGCCGCTCGAGCGTCCCGACCGCTTCGACCTCGGCCTCGATTCGAAGCGGGGCGCCGCTCTCGAGGCTGGTCGCTCCCTCGGCCCCGGTGCCGCCGGCGACCTTGACCTCACCGAACTCGACCACGCCCTTCTCGCCGCGCCAGAAGCTGTCCTCGGGCCGTGCCGCCTCGCGCCGGCGGGCGAAGCTGACCTCGAGGTAGTCGCGGGCGATGTCGGCCGGGTTGCCCGCCTCGGCGACGACGCCGCCCTCGAGCAGCATCGCCCGGTCGCAGTGGCTCTGCACCGCGACCATGTCGTGGGTGACGAGGACGATCGTCTTGCCCTCCTGGTGGAGGCGCCCGAAGGCGTCGAAGCACTTCTGCTGGAACGCGGCATCGCCGACCGCGAGCACCTCGTCGATGAGGAAGACGTCGGCGTCGACCTGCGTCATCAGCGAGAAGCCGAGGCGGACCATCATCCCCGAGCTGTAGTTCTTCAGCTTCATCTCGGCGAAGTCCTCGAGCTCGGCGAAGGCGAGGACCGCATCGAAGCGCCGCCGCGCCTCGCGTGGGGTGAGCCCCATCATCACCCCGTTCAGCATCACGTTGTCGAGGGCGTTCAGCTCCTGGTTGAAGCCGACGCCGAGCTCGATGAACGGCGCCACCCGGCCCGCGATCCGGATGCTTCCCTGGTCCGCCCGGTAGATGCTCGCGAGCAGCTTCAGCAGGGTGCTCTTGCCGGAGCCGTTGCGCCCGACGATGCCGAAGAACTCGCCCCGCTCGACCTCGAAGCTGATCGACTTGAGCGCCTCGAGGTCCCGGGTCTCGCGGCTTCTGAGCGGGTGGATGAGCCGCTCCTTGAGCGTGTCGACCTGCTCGGTGGGGATCTTGTACGTCTTCGAGACGTCGCGGACCGAGATCGCCAACTCGGCGGGCTCCGGGCTCGCCGGGACCTGGAGCATGGCGCTTTTCGCGGTCGAGGCTGGCTGCATAACTACGGCCGCCGCTTCACGGCGAGCTTCACTCGCGCCCATAGTGCCTGCAACTGGCGGTAGATGTGAACGAAAAAGCGCACCTGCACGCTGAATCGCCCGAAGCGGTAGCGGTACAGGTGGGAGTAGGCCTCCTCGTAGAGGCCGATCGTCGACCAAACCTGCTGGGAGAGGAGCGGCAGTGGCGCGAGCACCTCGGGTGACGCCTGCGCGTAGGCCTCGAGGAGTGCCGGAACCCGCCGCGAGGCGTCGGTGAGCTCGAGCGGGCGCAGCGCGTCTGCTTGCGCGCGGGCGAGCGGCTCGGGCACGGAAGCGATGCGCTTGCCCGCGAGCGAGGCCCTCGCCAGCAGCACGTGCGCCTGCATGTCGGCGGGCACGCCGGCGTCGAAGCCGCCGAGCTCGGCGACGGCCGCGCCCGTCGCGACGAACGCGGCGTCGCCGAAGCAGCGGCGAAAGAGGCCATGGAGGGGCGGCCCGCCGAGCGGCAGCCGTGGGATCTCGCCCCCGGCGGTGGGGTGGACCGTGAGCCCGGCGAGCTCGTCGCCCGATGTCGCGAGCGCGCCGGCGAGCAGGTCGGCCGCTCCGGGTTCGAGCTCGATGCCCGCGTCGACGTAGAGCGTCGGGCCCGCCCCCGGGCCGGCCTCGGCGTGGCTCGGCGCCTCTGAGACCTCGGCCGCGTCGCCCAGGGAGGCGCGGGTGCGCGCGAGGAGGCCGGGATCCGCGCCGACGATGACGACCGGAAGCGGTGCGGCTTTGGCAGTCGCACCTCCCTCGCCCCCGCGCCCCGCGAGCGCCGCGTGCCAGTCGACGTGCGCCCGGCGCGAGACATCGGCCTCGACCGCCACGCGCGGCGGATCGAGCCCCTCGGCACCGAGCGCGTCGGCGAGGCGGTCCGCGAGCCGTCCGGCGCCGAGCGCCCGCGAGCGCTCGTCCTCCGGGCGGCCCGGGTCGAAGGTGGCGGCGCCGAGGTCGCGCGGGTCGATGAGCTCCGCCGTGCCGCCGACCCGCGAGGCGATGAAGCGCAGCCGCAGGGCGAGGGCCTCATAGACGGTGTTGGGCGAGTTGTCGGCGAGCGAGGGGATCACGGTCAGCCGCGCGCCCGGCGCCCGCAGGTAGGCGACGGCCTGCGGCTGGTTCAGGTGCGAGATCACCTCGACCGGCCACTGCCACGCCTCGGCCCGCTCGCGCACGTAGTCGTCGGCGGGGCGCCCGTCGATCGTCGAGGCCTTGCCGAGGAAGGTGACCCGTGACGGGGGAGGGCCGCCGCGTTCGGCGAGGGCGTCGAGCGCGTCGCAGAACACCCGCAGGCCCTTGCGCGGCTCGAGCCGGCCGAAGAAGACCAGCTCGGTCTCGCCCGGGCCGCCGAGCGGGTCGGGGCCGCTCGCCGACGCCGCGAGCTCGCCGACCGCGCCGGAGCGGACGTACTGCTGCACGAACGAGCGGTCGGGAAGAACCCAGCCCTTCGAGCGCATCCAATCGATCATGTAGGCACTCGGGCTGACGACGACGTCGGCCTCCTCCACCGAGCGCCGTTCGCAGAAGTCGTCGACGAAGTTGTCGCGCGCCTGCAGCAGCGTGCCGTTCGTCTCCAGGACCCAGCTGGTCGAGCTGTGGGTGCCGAGCACGAGCGTGGCGCCGGCGAACGCGAGCCCGAGCCGCTTCGCCTCGACGGCGAAGACCGCGTGCCCGAGCACCTCCGGGAAGTGGATGACGTCGAAGGGGCGCTCGCGATCGGCGTCGCGGAGCCACTCATACACGCGCAGCGCGCGGACCTGGTGGCCGAGTCCGAGGTCGCGCGCGAGCGGCTTCCCCGGCGCTAGGGCGTGCAGCTCGATCCCGCGCTTTCGGTACTGCCCGGCCCAGTGGGCGAAGGGGTCGCCGCCCGGCTCCTCTCCGCCGCTGAAGAGGACGACGACCTCGTGGCCCTCCTCGGCGAGCGCATCGGCGAGCGACGTATACGCCGTGCCGATGCCGCCGGTGCGAGTGGGGCCGACGAACTCGTAGCTCGCGATGCAGACGCGCGCCTTGCCGCCCTCGCCCGCCCCTCGCACCTCGGGGTCGAAGCGCAGTCCGAGCGGTCCCGGTGCGAGCAGCTCCCGCGCCTCGGCTCCCTTCGTCCCCTCGAGCAGCGCCGTGAGCCCGGCGCGGCGGCCGACGCCGCCGTGGCCGTCCATCACGCCGAGCCAGCCGACGGTGAGCCCGGCAGCCTCGGCTTCCCGCTCGAGCTCCGTCGCCCCGAGCCCGCCGGGGACCCCGTCGTCGGCGAGATCCGCGTCGCGGGTCGACGCGAGGGCCGCCGGCGCGCTCGCGAGCAGCTCGCGCAGCTCCGAGAGCTGCGCGGAGCGGCGCACGGGATCGTCGTCGAGCTCGACGGAGCGCAGCGGCTCCGAGCCGATGGCCCGGCCGAGGTCCGCGGCGAGACGGTCGAGGTCCGACACGCGGCCGCTCAGGTGCGGGCCGCGATCACTCGGTAGGCGGACGCGAGTGAGTGGACCTGCTCGTTCGAGGTGCGGCACTTGTAGCGGAGCACCGGGAAGATGACCGCCTTCAGCATCCGCGCGGAGACGTTGGTCTTCGGCCCGAGCCAGTCGCGCATGATCCAGCCGAGCGTCGTGTAGACGGAGTGGACGGGCCCCGACTCGCGTACCTCGAAACCGTGGCGGACCACCTCCCGCTCGAGCCCGTCGAGCGTGTAGCGCTGGAAGTCGGTCGGGTCGAGGTGCTCGGGCTGCATGAACGGGACGCAGAGGTAGAGCGTCCCGCCCGGCTTGCAGACGCGCGCGAACTCGGCCAGCACCTGCTCGGGGTTCGCGACGTGCTCGAGCACCGCGTTGCAGATGATCGTGTCGAAGAAGCCGTCCTCGACCGGGATGGCGTGAAGCGGCGAGACGTAGTCGATGTGCGGCGCTTCGAAGATGTCCTGATTGAGGAGCTCGCCCTCGACCAGATGGCTGATGTCGCGGCTGCCCGCGCCGGCGTTCAGGACGCGGCCCTTGAACCAGTGCTTGTAGGGGCCGAGCTCCGCCTCGATCGTCGGGAAGACCTCGTCCATCTCGAGAGTGCTGCGAACGCGCATCCGCGGAATCCTAGGCGGGTGGCGAGATCGCACTCGCCGGATCGCGCTTGCCCCGGAGCCTGAGCGCGTTGTAGCTCATCTCCATGCCCCAGGCGCGGACGATCTCACAGGACCGCACGACCCGGTAGGAGCCCTCGTACTCCGCCTCGACCCGGTCGAGGTGCGCCTCCATCGCGTCGAACCCGTCGACCCACCGCAGGAGCGTTCCCTTCGCGACCTCGAGCGTTCCGCGCACCTCGCCGGTGGCCGGGGCGATCGCGGTGTCCATGTGGGCGACGATCTCCTCCGGCGTCAGGTCGCGCGCGGTCCGCGTCTGGAGCACCTCGTCGGGGATCGGCTCGCGCACGAGGTAGACGGCGCTGCCCCACTCGAGCAGGTCGAGGAGCTCGACATATGGGTCGAGCAGCCCCATCGTCACGTGGACCCATGGGCAGAACTCGCTGACGAAGTCCTCCTGCACGATCACCGTCCGGCCCGGGATCATCGCGGGGTAGAACGTGCGCAGGGCGAAGTCGCTGAGCGGCCAGGTCTTGAGCACGTCGAAGAACGCGATCTCGATCGGCTCGCCGGACCAGCCGATCTCCGCGAGGTCGCCCTCGCGGACGTCGACGAGGCCCGCGTAGGGCGCGAGGTTGTGGTCGAAGATCGCCCGGAAGCTGTCGCCCTCGTCGAGCTCGGACTCCGGCGGCAGCTGGGCGAGCATGAAGTAGTCGAGGACGAAGCGGTCGTAGCTGGCGATCACCCAGTCGCTCGGTGGCTCCCCGCGCGCGGCGAGTCCCGAGGCGAGCGCTGCCGTCGAGGCGCCGAGGTATGAGCCCGCATCGAGGATCTTCCCCTCGCCGCTCCAGTAATCCCATGCGAGCCAGTGGAGCAGCCGCCGCTCGTCATCGATGATCATCGCCGGGATCTGCATCACCTCGGTAGGCGGGTCGGGGCCCGTGCGCCAGGGCCGGCCGCCGAGCCCGCTCTCCGCGTCTTCCGCGGCCGGCACGCCTCCGCTCGGAACCGGATTCGGCGCCTCGATCGGCGCGGGCGAGGGGCGCTCGGCCGGCGCTGCGCCCCGGAGGCGGTCGCTCAGCGCGCGCAGGGGCCTCGTCATCCGCCAGCTCGATGAGCCCTCGAGCTCGAGGATGTGCTGCCGGCGCTCCTCGGCCACCTCCTCGGCAATCGCCAGGCGCCGGAGCAGTTGCTGCCGCGTCTCCTTCATCGCCCGCGCAGCCTCAGTCCCCAGGTGCCGATCAGCGTCCCCCAGCCGGCGACCATGTCAGCGGACGTCAGCACGCGCTCGGACGCGGCGTACTCGGAACGGACCGCGGCGAGCTGCTCGGTCATCGCGTCCTCGCCGCGGACGATCCGCAGCAGCATCGCCTTCGCGACCTCCAGCGTGCCACGGATCTCACCCTCCGCCGGCGCGATCGCGACGTCCATGTAGCCGATCATCTGCTCGGCGGTGAGGTCGCGTGCGGTCCGGGTCGCGAGGACCTCTGCGGGGATCGGCTCGCGCAGCAGGTAGACGGCGGAGTAGTAGTCGAGGAAGTCGAGCTGCTCGAAGTAGTTGTCGAGCATCCCCATGGTCACGTGGATCCAGGGGCAGAACTCATGCGTGAAGTCCTGCTGGACGAGGATCGTGCGGCCGGGGATCATCGCGCCGAAGAACTCGCGCAGCACGTAGTCGTTGAGCGGCCACGTCTTCAGCAGATCGAGGAAGGCAACCTCGATCGGCTCGCCCGACCAGCCGTACTGCGTGATGTCGCCCTCGCGCACCTCGACCAGTTCCGACCACGGGGCGATGTTGCGGTCGAAGATCCCGCGGAAGCTGTCGCCCTCGTCGAGCTCCTCCGCGTCGGCGTCGGAGAGGTGCACGGGCATGAACTGGTCGAGGCGGAAGAGGTCGTAGGTGACGATCGGGGGCTCGCCGGCCGTCTCCTTGCCGCCCGCCGCGACTCCGGAGGCGAGTGAGGCCGTCGAGCCGCCGAGGAAGCAACCGCCGTCGAGGATCTTGCCCTCGCCGCTCCAGTACTCGGCCCCGAGCCAGTGCAGGAGCTGGAGCTCGGGCTCGGTGAGCATCGTCGGGACGTCGAGCACGGCCTGCGAAGGCAGGGGCGCCTCGCGCCACGGCCGTCCCTTCAGCCGCCGGTTGCGGAGGCGCTCGCTCAACATGCGGCGAGGAGGATAGAGCGGGGGCCGGTGCTAGCTTCAGCCCGCCGTGGACGAGCAGAAATCGGGGCTCTCCCGACTCCTTCGCGCCCTCACGTCGCTCCCCGGGCGGATCCTGATCACAGCGCTGCTGCTCGGGCTCGTCGCGGCCTCTATCGACTGGGGCGAGCTCACCGACGCGCTCGAGCGGGCTCGCTGGGAGTACGCGTTGCTCGCGATCGGGCTCGGCGTCGTCTCGATCGTGATCAGCGGCATCCGCTGGCGCTTCTATCTCGAGGCGCTCGAGATGGGCGTTACGCCGATGCGGGCCCAGCGCGCCTACTTCGTCGGCAGCTTCTCGAACAGCGCCCTGCCGACGGGCTTCGGCGGCGACGCCGTCCGCACCTGGCTCGTGGGGCGCACCGGAGTGCGCCTGGCGCGCTCGGCAACGTCGGTCGTCTTCGACCGGCTCAGCTCGCTCGCGTGCCTCGTCGCTCTCGCCTGGCTCGGGGTCATCTTCTACTCGGACGAGATCCCCGGCAACCAGATCGGCCTGCTCGCGGCCCTCACCGGCGCCGGGATCGTCGTCGTGGTCGCGTTGGTCCTCCTCCTGCGCCGCCAGGGGCTCGGCCGCTTCCTCCCCGAGACGCTGCGCCCCTGGGCGCGCGAGATCGCGCAGGCGCTGCGGAGGATCCTGCTCGACCTGCGTTTGCAGGCGACGACCTTCGGCCTCGGCCTGCTCTCGCAGGCGGCGATCGTCGCGGTGGTCTGGGCCCTCGCCGAGACACTCTCGCTCGACCTCTCGCCGGCCTACCTCGCGGTGGTGTCCGCGCTCGTCGTCGTCGCGACCCTGCTGCCGGTCTCGATCGCCGGCTTCGGCATCCGGGAGGGCACCTACGTGGCGCTGCTCGGCGCCGTCGGCGTGGCCTCTGCCGACGCGGCGCTGATCTCCGTCCTCAGCGTGCCGACGATGGCGCTCGCGTCGCTGCCCGGCGGGATCGCGCTACTGCGCGGCAGCGTCTCGATCGAGCCGCCGCCAGCGGCCGATGAACTGGAAGTGGTTGCCGAGCCGGGCGAGGACCGGCCGGGTGTCGCAGACAATCGGGTGGCGTAGCTCGCGCAGCTCGAACCCCTCGCGCTCGAACGTCGGCAGCCACTCCCAGCCACGCTGGTAATGGTGCGGGGAGGGGACGCCGAAGCGGCGGTTGCCGAGCTCGTCGAGGACCGAGATCTTCCAGTACGTGCGGCGCGCCTCATACGTGTGGTCCTTGAGCACGAAGTGACTCGCGGTGCAGCGCATCGCCTCGGCGAGACTCGCCGTCGGTTCGTCGGCGTGGTGGACCGTGTCGATCGAGTAGACGAGGTCGAACGAGCGGTCCTCGAACGGCAGCGTCGTCCCGTCGTAGATCACGGGCTCCAAGATCGGGTCCTCCCGCCGCATGACGTCTACGCCGACGACCTCGCCGACGAGGCCCTCGTCCATCAGCTGCTGCGCGAACCATCCTTCGCCGCAGCCGAAGTCGAGGGCACGGCCGATCGGCGCGATCGGCGCGAGCGTCTCGCGCATTCGGTCGAGCACGTTTTCACGGTAGGACTTCACCATCTCGACGCGGCATATTGACAGCCGGTTCCTACACTCCCAGGCTCGATGAGCACCCAGGAACGACCGAAGCAGACACTCAGCGACCGAGCCGACACCGCCAAGCGCGCTGTCACGCGGACCCTGCGCCGGGTCGGGTTCGACCCGATGCTGGTCGCGCACGGCAACGCGTTCGACGACTCCGAGCGGCGCACGATCCGCGCGGTCGAGCCGTACACGATGACCTCGCCCGAGCGGATCGACGCCGTCTGCCAGGCGACCCGCTACATCGAGCGCGCCGGGATCGAGGGCGATGTCGTCGAGTGCGGTGTGTGGCGCGGCGGCTCGATGATGGCGGTCGCCCGCACCCTGCTCGAGATCGGCGCCCCGGATCGCGAGCTCTACCTCTACGACACCTTCGCGGGCATGACCGAGCCCAGCGAGATGGACACGGATCGCCGCGGGCGTACGGCGATGTCGCAGATCAAGGGCCTCGAGCCCGGCGGCGCGGGCAGCGAGTGGTGCAACGCCTCGCTCCCCGACGTCGAGATCAACCTGCGCAAGACCGGCTACCCGATGGGCAAGGTCCATTTCGTCCCCGGCCTGGTCGAGGAGACGATCCCGCAGACGATCCCGGAGCGGATCGCCTTCCTGCGCCTCGATACCGACTGGTACGAGTCGACCAAGCACGAGCTCGAGCACCTGATGCCGCGCCTCGCGCCCGGCGGCGTCCTCATCCTCGACGACTACGGGCACTGGCAGGGCGCCCGCAAGGCCGTCGACGAGTACCTGGAGGCGAACGACCTCCCACTGCTCCTCAGCCGCGTCGACTACACGGCGCGGATGGCGGTGATGCCGGGGCGCGGCGGGGCGAAGCTCCCCGAGCCGCAGCCGGAGTGACCGGCCCGACGCGATGCTGACCAACGAGGCGGCGTGGCTCGAGCGCGAGCTCGCCGGTATCCCAACCGAGGAGCTCGACCCGCTGCTCTGCATCGGCAGCGGCACCGCTCATTCGCGCGAGGTCCTGCAGCCCTGGATCAACGAGCGCGTCTACGCGCCGCTCGCCGCGCGCGGGGTGCGCACGATCCATCACGAGTACATCGAGGGGCCCGGCGTCGACATCGCCGGCGACCTCGCCGACCCGGAGCTCGCTGAGCGCCTGCGCGCGCTCGGCGCCCGCTCGGTGCTCTGCTGCAACGTGCTCGAGCACCTCGCCGATCGAAGCGGCGCCGTCGCCCTCCTCGACTCGCTGCTGACGCCGGACGGGCATCTGATCCTCAGCGTGCCGCACCGGTTCCCGTACCACCCGGACCCGATCGACACGATGTACCGGCCCGCGGTGGCCGAGCTCGCGTCCGAGTTCCCAGGGCTTGAGGTGGAGGCCGGCGCGGAGGTCGAGTGCGGGACGCTGCTCGCCTACCTGCGCCGCTCGGGATCGCTTCGGACCTCGATCTCGAACGGGGTCAAGATCGCACTGGGACGTAAGGGCGGGGAGGAGCCGGCATCCGACGAGGCCGCTGACCGCCCGCCGGGCTCCGGCGCCCTGGGCTACCTCTTCCGTCAGACCGCGGTCACCTGCGCGATCCTGCGCCGGCCGGCGGCTTGAGGCGACCGGCCCGGCCACTCACCTCCCACCCCTGCCTGCAATCTGCCACCGCGACGCGGCCGCGCGATCAGTCGATCGCGGACCTGACTACTCGCGCGCCTGGCCGACCGGCTCGGGCGGGGAGGCGGCGCCCTCCTGCTCGACGTTGCGGTGCTGCTCCACGTAGCCCGCGGAGAGCTCGGTCGCCGAACGCGGCACCGCGGCCCGGTGCGCGACCAGCTCCGCAGGTGCGTGATAGGTGAGGTAGTGAAGACGCTTGAGCTCGCGGTGGCGGCGGGCCATCGAGTCGAGGATGAGGCCCGTGACCAGACAGAGGAAGCCGAGAATCTGGAGCGACGCTGCGAGTACCGCCAGCGGGATCCGGAGCACCTCGCCGGTGTCCGCGTACTGCTGGATCACCGGGATCCCGGCGATCACGCCGGCGAGGGCGAAGACGAAGAAGAGGGCGGAGAAGAGGCGGCCCGGGTGAAGCTCCTTGTAGAAGACGATCGAGCCGCGGAGGATGTGGAACCCGTCGCGGAAGGTCCGCAGCTTGCTCTCGTCTTCCTCGCGGGCGAAGTAGGGGCTCTCGATCTCGAGGCTCGGCGCCTTGATCTCGATCGCGTGCACGGTCAGCTCGGGCTCGATCTGGAACCCGCTCGACGTCGTCGGGAACGACTTGACGAACCGGCGTGACATCACCCGGTAGCCGGACTCCATGTCCTCGAACTCACTGCCGAAGAAGACCCGGTACATCCAGACGAGACCCCGGTTGCCGATCACGTGCCCGCGGCGGTAGGCCTCGCCGACGGCGTGCGGGCGGCGCCCGATCACCATGTCGAGGTTGTCCTCGATCAGCGCCGCGACCATCTTGCGGGCGCTCCCGGGGTCGTAGGTGCCGTCGCCGTCGACCATGATGTAGACGTCGGCCTCGATGTCGGCGAACATCCGCCGCACGACCTCGCCCTTGCCGCGCCGCGGCTCGCGCCGGACCACGGCGCCCGCCTCGCGGGCGACGGACGACGTCTCGTCCTCGGAGCCGTTGTCGTAGACGTAGACGGTGGCCCCGGGGAGCGCCTCCCTGAAGTCGCCGACCACCTTCGCGATCGACCCCTGCTCGTTCAGGCAGGGGATGACGACGGCGATGCGGACGCGCTCGAGGTGTGTATCCGTTTTGGCTTCCTCCAACCCGGGCACGGCGGGCAGTGTAGTGGCTGCCTGTCGCGTGTCCGGGGCGATTGCGCCCGCTCGCCGCCTATCCTCATGCGCTCCGTGAGAGCCGCCGCCGACCCCCTAGACGCCCCTTCGCCGGCCGCCGCCCGCGGCATGCGGGTGCTCGGCTTCTGCGACTGGTATACGCCCGAGGCGTCGGGCGGCGCCGAGCGCGCCGCCTGGGAGATCTATCGACGGCTCGGTGCCGCGGGTACCGCGGTGCACGTCGTCTCGGCGGCCCACGGCCGCCCCCATCAAGACCCCGGCGTCGAGGTGCGGGTGGTCCGCGGGCTCGACCTGACGAAGCTGGTCGGCGGCTACGTCGCGCCCGCGCCGGGGGCGTTTCGCGTCGGGCTCGACGAGGTGAAGAACAACCGCCCGCAGGTTTTGCACGCGAACACCATTCACCAGACCGGCACCGCCGCGGCGGCCTGGCTCGCAGCGCGCAGCGGCCTCCCGCTCGTCGTCACCGCACAGCTCGGCCCGCTCGACCACCTGCCGCCACGCACCCAGCTACCGGGCAACGCTTACGAGCGGACCGTCGGCCGTTACATCCTCAAGCGCGCGACGCGGGTGCTCGCCGTGTCCGAGGCCGCTCGCGCACATGCGATCTTCCGCGGTGCCGCGCCGGAGATCGTCTCGCTGGCCCCGAACGGGGTGGATCACACCCGCTTTGGGCTCGAGCCGATCGTCGAGCGGGACCCGGCGACGGTGATGGCCGTCGGGCGCCTGCTCGACAACAAGGGCCCGCACCTCCTCGTCGAGGCAGCCGGGATATTGGCCGCCGACGGACTCGCGTTTCGCCTCGTCTTCCTCGGTGACGGCCCGATGCGCTCGGGGCTCGAGCAGCGCGTGCAAGCGCTCGGGATCGGCGATCGGGTCGAGTTCGCCGGTCAGGTCGGCGACGTTGAGGGCCGCCTCGCCGAGGCGGACATCGTCGTCCGCGCCTCCTACACCGAGGGCCTCGCGCTCGCGGTGCTCGAGGCGATGGCGGCGGGCCGCTGCAACGTCGTCTCGGACATCGAGCCGAACAAGGAGCTGATCACCGACGGCGAGACGGGGCTGACGTTCCGCTCCGGCGACGCCGCCGACCTCGCGCGCGCACTGCGGCGAGCGATCGGGGAGCCGGCGGAGCGGGTGCGCCTCGCCCGCGCCGCGCAGGAGGCGTCAGCCGTTTACACCTGGGAGCGGATGGCCGCGCTTCACGCGGACGCGTTCGCCGAGGTCGCCGGCGCCAGCCCGCCTTCGCCGGCCTGAGCGGTTCTCCGGCGACGGGCGCGCTGACGCTCGAGAACGACCCAGAGCCCGATCGCCCCGGCGGCGACCATCGGGCCGTCGATCGGGATCGCGTAGCGGGCGTTGTAGGTGGTCGAAGCGGCGACGCCGAGCATCAGGATCGACGAGCCGCCCAGCAGGACGATGCCGGCGCGCGTCCTGCCGCGACCCCAGATGATCCCGAGCAGCGCCAGGATCGCCGCCTGGAAGAGAAGCAGGGGGTGGACCCGCAGGACCTGCTGAATGTCCGAGAGCGTGCCGGCGAATCCGGTCACCTGGACCGGGTCGACCGGGTCGAAGTAGTTCGAGATCGAGTTCTCGCGCACGTCCTCCTCGACCACACGGTCGCGTCGGGTGATCTCGAGCAGGTCGTACCCGGCCGTGGCGTACTCGCGGGTGGGGTTGAGCCCCGGGAAGAAGTAGCGGACGAAGTCGTTGCCGACCGCGCGGGCGTAGTCGACCGGCTGCGCCTTGATCACCGCCCGGCCGAACTCGCCGATCCTGTCGTTGGCGGTGGGCGGCGGGCCGAACGCCTTCTGCGCGGGCGAGTCCGGCTGCCACGAGTAGAAGTCCGGCCCCGGCCGCTCCGAGGGCGGCTTCGTTTCGCAGAGCTCCTCGGTGCCCTCCGGCGGCGTGAACTTCGAGCAGTCGGCGAACTGCGCCGTGCGGGAGTACATGCCCCAGCCGCTCGCGTGGATGAGGCCGAAGTTGCCGGTTTGGGCGCTGTTGAGGCTGAAGTAGACGAGCATCATCGCGACCGCCGGCGCGACCGCGAGGGCGGCGCGGCCGAAGCGCCGCTTCCACGGGCCGGGGATCGCGAGCAACACCCACAGCGCCAAGAACGGGATCAGCGGCGCGCTCGCGCCTCTGACCCAGGCGCTGGCGCCGAGGAGCAGACCGGCGGCGAAGAGCCAGAGCCAGCGCGTCGTCAGCGCGCCGCGGAGCTGGCGCGCCGGCTCGAGCGCGCGCACGCACGCGTAGAGGGCGGCGATGAAGAGGAAGGTGAAGACGCTCTCGGAGGCGATCGCGTGCTCGAGGTAGATCTGGTCGAGGCTGAGCAGGACCGCGGCGCCCCCGATGAGGCCGACCCAGACGGGCGCCCCGACCCGGCGCACGGATGCGTAGACGAGGATGCCGGTGACCACGCCGATCAGGTGCTGGAGCAGGATCGTCACGGTGATGTTCGCCGAGACCGTATGCACGACCCCGAGGAAGACCCCGTAGCCGACGGTGCGCGCCGCATCGGCCGCGAACATGTCTCCGGCGGCCATGTTTATGTAGGCGATCGAGTCGGCGAAGGTCAAGACCGCCGGGCGGTAGCTGAGCTCGAGCGCGATTCGCAGTGCGACGCCCACCCCGACCAGAACCCAGAGGGCTGTTGGGACGCGAGCGAGCGCCGCCTTCAGGCGGTCGGCGAAGCCGGGTGTCGGAGCCGTTTCCGGGGTCATGTCCTCAGATAACGTTGCAGCAGCGCCCACAGACCAATCGCGCCGGCGGCGATCAACGGCCCCGCGACCGGGACGGCATAGCGAGCGGCGTAGGTCGCGGTCGCGGTTGCGGCGAGGAGGACCAACGCGCTCCCTCCGAGCAGGACGATTCCGGCCCGGGGGCGCCCGCGCGCCGCCCAGAGGCCGAGCAGGGCGAGCAGGGCCGCCTGCGCGAGCAGAATGGGATGCGCGCGCAGGAGCGCCTGCGCGTCCTCGAGCACACCGGCGAAGCCCGTCACCTCGACCGGGCCGATCCGGTCGTAGTAGGCGCCGAAGAAGCGCGTCCTCAGGTCGTTCTCGACCTCCTCGACCCGGTAGGAGATCTCGAGGTCCAGGCCGATGTCGGAGAACGGCCGGCCGCGGCTGAGCTCGGGGAAGAAGTAGCCGACGAAGTCGCTCCCGGCGGCGCCGAGGAAGTCGAGCGGCTGAGCGCCGACCGCGGCCCAGCCGAAGTCGCCGAGCTCCTCGTCGCCGGCCGGTGGCGGCCCGAACTCCTCGTAGGCCGGGGAGTCGGGCTGCGAGCTGTAGAAGTAGGTCGCCGGCCGGTCGTCCCCCGGAGTCGTCTCGCACAGCTCCTCGGTGCCGGCCGGTGGGTCGAACCGGGCGCAGTCCGCGAACTGCGCCGTGCGCACGTAGACCCCCCGCCCGTCGGCCTGGATCAGGCCGAACGTGCCGGCGGAGGAGCTGTTGATCGCCATGTAGAGGAGGACGAGGACGACGGCCGGCGCAGCGAGGAGCGCAGCGCGGCTGGCGCGGGCGAGGCGATCGCCGGGAATCGCGAACGCGCCCCAGACGGCGATGAACGGGATCAGAACGATCGCCATCCCGCGCAGCCAGACGGCGGCCCCGAGCAGGAGCCCGGCGGCCAGCAGCCAGAGCTCCCGCGTCCCGAGCGGGCCGGCGAGTTCGCGGCCCGGATCCAGTCCGCGGACAGCGCAGTAGAGCGTGCCCGCATAGAGGCAGGTGAACGGCGCCTCCGTCGCGAGCATGTGCTCGAGCTTGATCTGATCGAGCGAGAGGAGGACGGCGACGGCGCCGACGAGGGCGACCCAGATCGGCGCGCCCAACCGGCGGACGGTTGCGTAGAGGAGGACGCCGGTGACGAGTCCGAGGATGTGCTGGATCTCGATCGTCCGTTCGACGTTGGCGGAGAACCAGTGGACGATCTCGAGGAAGACCGGGTAGCCGACCGTGCGCACGGGGTCGTCGAACATCGAGTCGTGCGCCATCTGCATGTAGGCGCCGGAGTCGGGGAAGCTGAGCACGAGGGGCCGGTAGCTGAGCTCGAGCGCGATCCGCATCACCGCGGCGATCAGGACCACGACCGCGAGCGCGAGCGGGATCCGGTCTACGGTCGCGCCCGCCCGCGCACCGAGGCCGGCGAATCGCGACTCGCCGGCACTCTCCGATGCCCCCGGTTCGGTGCCCTGCATCGCGCCGAGGGTAGGGAAATCCGCCGAGGCGGACGCGGTCTCAGCCGCCGCCGCGAAGCCGGGCGACGGCCCGGTTGAAGGCGCTGCGCACGGCGGACAGGCCGAACTTGAGCGCGATGCCGGCGTAGATCCCGCCGTTGACGAGCGGGTTGCCCTCCGGCGCGTAGTGGGCGCGGTAGAAGCGGAACATGCCGTAGTGGAACGCGTAGTTCAGCCGCAGGCTCCGGTTCTTCCCGCTCGACCCGGCCTTGGCGTGGATAACTGTCACCGACGGCTCGTACCAGGTCGTCCACCCGGCCTCCGCGAAGCGGTAGCAGAGGTCGAGGTCCTCCATGTACATCCAGTAGCCCGGATCGAAGAGCCCGACCTGGTCGAGGGCCGAGCGGCGGATCAGCATGAAGGCGCCGTTGATCGCCTCCACGGGGCCCGCCTCGAATTCACCGAGCTCGGTCGCCCGGTACTCGCTCAGGCGCCCCGAGTCGGCCCGCCGCCCCACCCCGGTGAAGTGGCCGAGGGCGCTGAGCGGGGTTGGGAACGCCCGCCTGGCGGCGTGATCGAAGCTGCCGTCCTCCTGCTCGAGCCGCGGCCCGACCATGCCGATCTCGGGTCGCTCGTCGAGGAGCTTCGACAGCGTCTCGAGCGCGCCCTCGGTGATCCGCGTGTCGGGGTTGAGCACGAGCACGTACGGCTCGTCGCCCGCCCGGATCGCAAGGTTGTTCGCGACGCTGAACCCGAGGTTGTCCTCACTCGCCGCCAGCTCGACGTCGGGGAACTCGCGCGCGACCATCTCCGCCGTGCCGTCGTGCGACGCGTTGTCGACCACGTGCACGCGCATCTCGCGCTGGGGAGGAAACTCGCGGAGCGAGGCGAGGCAGTCGCGCAAAAGCGACTCGCAGCGGTAGGAGACGATGACGACGTCGATTGCGGCGGGCACATTCATCGCGCGCGAGGAGGGTAGTCCCCGCATAATCCCGAGACCATGTCCCGGGGGAAGGCGGGAGCCGCCCTATCACTACTGACGCTCGCGTTGCTCGGCGTCGCGCCGGCAAAGGCCGCCCCGCCGGCCACGTCGCCGCAGCCACCGCCCGGCTTTTTCGGGGTCGGTCCGCAGACGTGGGTCGGCCCGTGGGATCTCGAACGCATGGCCCAGGGTGGCGTGGGGACGTTGCGGCTCGAGTTCCCATGGGCGATCGTCGACCCGCAGGAGCCGGCTGGCGGCTTCGACTGGACCGCGTTCGACCCCGTGGTCGGGACGGCCGCGGCGCGCGGGATCCGGATCCTGCCGGTGCTCTACCAGACCCCGGAATGGGTCGCTGCCCTCGACGGTCACCCCGGATGCGGCACTGATTGCCGGGACTATCTGCCCACCGGCGACCTCGCCGTGCACGCCTGGGAGCAGTTCGCGAGCGCCGCGGCCGAGCGCTACGGCAAGGGCGGGACCTTCTGGGGAACGATCCCGGAGATCGAGCCCCGGCCGATCCGAGCGTGGCAGGTCTGGAACGAGCAGAACTCGGGACACCTGACCCAGCCGCAGCCGGCCGTCCGGCCCTACGCGCGCATCGTCCGGACGACCTCGCGGGCGGTGAAGGCGCACGACCCGGGGGCGCGCGTGATCCTCGGCGGAATGATCAAGGCGATGCGCGATCCCAATCTCGGCGGACTCCCCGGGCGCGGGTTCCTCACCCGCCTCTATCACCAGCGCGGGATCGCGCGCCACTTCGAGGGGATCGGCATCCAGCCCTACTCACACAACTTCCCGGCGGTCGCCCGCCAGGTGCGCGCGCTGCGGTCGGTCGCCGCGCGAGCGGGCGATCCCGACGTCGAGACCTGGATCACGGAGATCGGCTGGTCCTCGGCCGGCACGCCGCATCCGCTCAACATGGGCGAGGACGGGCAGGCGAAGTTCCTCACCCGCGCCTTCCGGCTCTTCATCCACAACCGGGAGCGCTGGAACGTCCAGCTGGTCTCGTGGTTCAGCTGGCGGGATCGTCACGGGCCGGCGATCTGCGAATGGTGCCCCTGGAGTGGGCTCTTCTACGGCGCCGGCGGCGGGCTCCTCGATCCCTTGTCCGAGCTCAGGCCAAAACCCGCATGGCAGGCATACCTGGGGTTCTCCGGCGGGACCTAGGCCTAGTGGTCCAGCACCAGGCCGAGGAACCGCTGCGTCCGCTCCTGCTTCGGGTTGCCGAGTACCTCCGCGGGCGGGCCCTCCTCGACGATCACGCCCCGGTCCATGAACACCACCCGGCTCCCGACCTCCCGCGCGAAGTTCATCTCGTGGGTGACGACGACCATCGTCATCCCCTCCTCGGCGAGCTCGCGCATCACGTCGAGGACCCCCTTGACCAGCTCCGGGTCGAGCGCCGAGGTGACCTCGTCGAACAGCATCACGCGCGGGTCCATGGCCAGCGCCCGCGCGATCGCGACCCGCTGCTGCTGACCTCCCGAGAGCCGGTCCGGGAACTCATCGACCTTGTCGGCCAGCCCCACCCGCGCGAGCAGGGCCTCCGCCTTGCCGCGCGCTTCCTCCGGCGAGCGCCCCAGCACCTTCTGCTGGGCGAGGGAGACGTTGTCGAGCGCGCACTTGTGCGGGAACAGGTTGAACTGCTGGAACACCATGCCCATCCGCTGGCGGACCATGTCGACGCTCTCCTTCGTGTCCTTGCCCGTGATCTCCTCGCCTTCGAGGAACACCCGCCCCTCGTCAGGCGGTTCGAGCAGGTTGATGCAGCGAAGGAGCGTCGACTTGCCGGATCCGCTCGGCCCGATGACGCAGACGACCTCCCCCTTCTGGATCTCGAGGTTGATCCCGCACAACACGTCGAGCGTGCCGAAGCTCTTGCACACGTTCTCGAGCTTGAGCATCGTCTCGCCGGCCATCTCAGGCGCCCGCCAATCCGGTGTTCTGCGGTACCACCGGCTCATCGTCGCCGCCCCCGCCACCGCGCTGGGTTCGCCGTTGCTCGCGGGCGATCAGGATGTCGACAACGCGTGCCATCGGAATCGTCAACAGCAGGTAGAGCAGCGCTCCGAAGACGATAGCCGAGCCGTTGTAGGTCTCGGCCTGGATGTCGCGGCCCGCCTGCGTCAGCTCAACGAGCCCGATGAACGCGACCAGCGACGTGTCCTTCATCAGGGCGATGAGGTCGTTCAGGAGCGGCGGGATGACCTTGCGCACCGCCTGCGGCACGATCACGTAGCGCATGGCGTCCCCGTGGCCCATGCCCAGCGAGCGCGCCGCCTCCATCTGACCGCTCGGCACTGCCTCGATGCCGGCTCGGTACACCTCGGCCATGTAGGCGCCGTAGGTGAGCGTGAGCGCCGCGATGCCGTACCAAAACGGCGACGGCTGGCCGAGCCAGGTCGGGCTGACGAGGCCGCGCGGCAGGATCTCGCCGCTGATCGGCGCCCCGAAGACCGAGACGCCGGAGACGAGCAAGAGCACCATGAGCAGGGGAATCCCGCGGAAGATGTCGATGTAGGCGATCGTCAGCCACCGCACGGGAGCCATGACCCGCGTGCGCGTCTGCCGCAGGACAGCCAGCACCAGCCCCCACGCGAGGGAGAGGATCCCGGCCAGTACGAGGAGCTTGATGGTGAACCAGAAGCCGTCCATCAACAGCTCGAAGCGGCCGTCCGAGAAGACGTAGTTCTTGAAGTCGAAGTAGTAGTTGACGATGAAGTCCATCGCGCTCCTTTCCGCAGGCTCGTCGGCACCCTAACCCGAAGTGCGCAAACGACGAGGGGCGCCGGATGGCGCCCCTCGCACGAACTGGTTTCGGCCCTCGCTCAGCTCGGGTTGTCGGTCGTGCCCGTGAGCACCGCCTCGGGCGGCTCAGTCGCGAAGTACTGCTCGTAGAGCTCCGCGATCGTGCCGTCGTCCTTGAGCGTCTGCAGCGCTCCGTTGATCGCCGCCACGAGCGGTGCGCCCTTGGCCATGGCGTAGCCGTAGAGCTCGTTGGTCGCGATCTCCTCGGCAATCACCACGCCGCCCTGCTTCTCAACCGCGTCGGCGGCGACGGGCTGGTCGATGATCACCGCGTCGACCTGACCGCTCACGAGCGCGGCGACGGCGTCCGGGCCCTCGGGAAAGCCCCGGACCTCGGAAGCGTCGGTCTCGTCGTTGGCGTAGGTCTCCCCGGTGGTCCCGTCCTGGGCACCGACGATGGCGCCGGAGAGGTCAGCCGTCGTCGCGATGTCAGAGCCCTCGGGCACGAGCAGCGCCTGCTGCGCCTCGTAGTAGGGATCGGAGAAGTCGACCGTCTTCTGGCGGCCCGGCGTGATCGTCGACGCCGCCGCGGCGATGTCGAACTGGCCCGACGCGACGTCACGGAAGATCGTGTCGAACGACGTGTCGGTGTACTCCGTCGTCAGGCCGAGCTCCTCGGCAGCGGCGTCGAGGACATCGATGTCATACCCGGAGATGTTCGGCGGCTGGCCGATCTCGAATGGCGGAAACGGCGTGTCGGTGCCCACCGTCAGCACTCCGTCGGCGATCAGGCCAAGGTCCTCGGTGGACCCGGCGCCCGTCGTCGCCTCGGTGTCCTCGCTGGTGGACGTGTCCTCGTCGTCATCGCCACAACCGACGCCGACAAGGGCGGTCAGGCCGAGCGTCAATGCCGCGACCAGGATCAGCAAACGCGATCTCATCTTCCGTGCTCTCCCTCTCTCGATGTACTGGCTTGCGCTGATTTGCGCTGTGGTGCGCATATTCGCACTTAGTCGGCCGACCAGGCAATCGCGCACTCCCCGTGGCGCTCGAACGAGAGCCCGTGATCACGCTCCCAGCGCTCCAGCACCCATCGCTCGCCCTCTCTCCCGGCGTCGTCGAGGATCACCGCCGCGCCGCTCGCCAGGCGGTCGGAGAGCAGCGGCAGGGCCGGGTAGCGGGAGCGCTCCGCCGGTCCGTCCGCCGAGGCCGGCGGCCCGTCGACGAGCAGGAGGTCGACTTGACCCGGCAGCCCTGCGAGCGCCGCGCGCTCGTACCAGCCGCAGCCCGGCGCCACCAGCGGGTGGTCGGCAAGCGGCGCGTCGATGATCGTCGCGAACGCCCGGAGTTCCTCCTCCGCGAGCCGCTCGCGCCCGAGCGCGGCCCACTCCGGGTCGTGTTCGAGCGAGTGCACGGATCCGGCGCCGAGCCGGCGGAGCAGGCGCGCGATCGCGATCGTCGACCAGCCCGAGCCGCACTCGATCACTCGCGTCCGCCCGCCGTCGATCTGTTCGAGGACGAGCTCGAGCTCCGCATCGCCGAGCGCCCACGCGTCGGTGTCGATTGCAGGGCCGGCGGAGGCGATGTCGCTGAGCAGGGACGGCACTACACTTAATGAAGCTAATGCTGGAGCCGACTCTCAACCGGCCTTGCGGGGGACGCTACGGCAACCTGATCGAGGCCGTTGGCAACACGCCCCTGGTCGAGCTGCCCCGCCTCTCGCCCAAGCCCGGCGTGCGCATCTTCGCCAAGCTCGAGGGCCGCAACCCGACGGGCTCGGTCAAGGACCGGGTCGCGAAGGCGATGATCGAGGGCGCCGAGTCCGAGGGCGCGATCGCGCCGGGGCAGACGATCCTCGAACCCACCTCGGGCAACACCGGCATCGCCCTGGCGATGATCTGTCAGCGCAAGGGCTACCCGTTCAAGGCGGTGATGCCGGACAACGTCACCGAGGAGCGGACCCAGCTCCTGCGCATGTTCGGCGCCGACATCGTCTACACCGAGGGCGCCAAGGGCTCCAACGGGGCGGTCGAGGTCGCGCTCGAGATGGCCGGCGCGGACAGCTCCTATTACATGCCATACCAGTACGGCAACGAAGCCAACCCGGGCGCCCACTACGACGGCACCGCGGTCGAGATCCTCGACGAGCTCGAGCCCAGCGGCGGGGTCGCAGCGTTCGTGGCCGGCCTCGGAACGGGCGGGACTCTGATGGGCAACGGGCGCCGCCTGAAGGAGGCCGACCCGGAGACGAAGATCGTCGCCGCGGAGCCGATGCAGGGCGAGCTCGTCTCCGGCCTGCGCTCGCTCGAGGACGGCTTCATCCCGCCGATCATCGACCTCTCGGTCCTCGACCGGAAGATCATGGTCTCCAACCGCGACGCGGTCATCTGGACGCAGAAGCTCCTCCGCGAGGAGGGCCTGTTCGCCGGCGTCTCGGCCGGCGCGGTGGCCGCGATCTGCGTCCGCATCGCCGGCGAGCTCGAGCAGGGCAACGTCGTCTTCCTCGTCCCCGACGACGGCTGGAAGTACCTCTCCTCGGGCGTCTACACAACTCCGGTCGACGAGCTCGAGGGTCTCGACTCAACCGTCTGGTGGTAGGCGCGCGAGGGCGGATCGCGTTCGTAACGCGCGAGCTCGCCCCTTTCGGCGGCGGCGGGATCGGGCCCTACGTCCGGGCCACGGCCGATTTGCTCGCAGCCACCGACGGCTTCGAGCCGACGATCTTCACGACCAGCCGCCACCTCGCCGCGTACGAGGGCCTCCGCGAGCAGGGCGGAGCGGGGCTGCCGAGGGCGCCGATCGTCTTCGTCGACGAGCCCCGCAGCTGGGACGCCCGCCGCTCGTACAACCTCCTGCATGAGTGGAGCGCCCGCGTTCACGCCGCCCTCGCTTCCCATTACGGCGATCACGGCCCGCACCTGATCGAGTTCCCCGACTTCCTCGGCGAAGGTTGCGTGACCGTCCAGGCGCGGCGCACCCGCGCTCCCTGGATGCGCGAGACGCGGATCTGCGCCCGGGCCTACGGCACGGCCGAGATATACGACGTGCTCGACGGCTTCCTGCCCGACGAACAGGAGCGCGCCTTCACCTACGAGCTCGAGCGCTACGCCCTGCGCTACGCGGACAACTTCCTCTGGCCGGGCGGCGACGTCCTCGATGCCTACGAGCGCTTCTACGGCGCCGGCGAGATCGCCGGCGCGGTGCGTGTCCGCCATCCGCTGGCGTGGGAGGGGGAATCCCCGCCGCCCGCGCCGGGCCCCGCCTCCGGGCCGCTCCGGGTTCTCTACTTCGGCCGGCTCGAGCGCCGCAAGGGCGTTCGCGCGCTGCTCGGGGCGCTGCGCGGGATCGACGAGGGGGAGTGGCGGCTAACGCTTGTAGGCGGCGACACGGAGACCGCGCCGCTCGGGCAGTCGATGCGCGACCTCCTCGCCGCGGAGATCGCCGGCGATGCCCGGATCGAGCTGCGCGAGCGCATCCCGCGCGGCGAGATCCCGGCCCTCATCGACTCTCACGACCTCGTCGCCGTTCCCTCGCTGTGGGAGTGCTGGCCGAACGTCGCGCTCGAGGCGATGGAGCGCGGGCGGCCGGTGCTGACGACGCCAACCGGCGGCATGGTGGAGCTCGTCACCGAAGCGGAGAACGGTTGGTTCGCCGCCGGCACCTCCGAGGCCGACATTCGCCGCGCGCTGCGGCCGCTCGTCGCCGAGCCGGAACGCGCGCGTGCCGCGATCGATCCTGATCGCGTGCGCGCGGCCGGTGCGGCTCTTGCCGGTGCGGAGGAGATTGCCGCCGCTTACGCCGAGCTGTGCGAGCCGCCCACATCCACGCCGGCGTCCACGGCAGGGCCGGCTTCGGAGCAACCGCTGGTCTCGGTCGTGATCCCGTACTTCGAGATGGACGCCTACGTCGAGGCGGCCCTCGACTCGGTGGCCGCCCAGACTTACCCCTCCGAACGGATCGAGATCGTCATCGTCAACGACGGCTCCTTTCGCCCCGAGGACGCCGTGCTCGAGGGCCTGGCGGAGCGCCACGGCGCCACGCTCCTCGTCCAGCCGAACTCCGGGCTCGGCGCCGCGCGCAACCTCGGGATCGCGGCGGCGAGGGGCAGCTACATCGTGCCCCTCGATCCCGACAACGTGCTCGAGCCCGGCTTCATCGCCCGCTGCGTCGAGGCCCTGGAAGCGGACCAGGATGCGGCGTACGTCACGTCCTGGCTGCACTACATCGACGAGCGCGGAGGCCAGTGGAAGGGCACGGAGGAGGGCCTGCGTCCGATCGGCAACTCGAGTGCGTTCGTCGAGCGGCACAACGTCGCCGGGGACGCGACGGCGCTCTTTCGCCGCGACCTGCTCGACCGCCATCCCTACAGCCTCGATGTCGCGGGCTTCGAGGACTGGGCGCTGTACCGCGAGCTTCGCCGGGCGGACGCGATCGGGCACGTGATTCCCGAGGCGCTGATCGGCTACCGCGTCCGCGGCGACTCGATGATGCGGACGCTGTCGTCCCCGCGCGAGCAGTGGATCGAACGGGCGATCGAAGCCCACCTGCGCGAGCGCGAGTTTGCGGATGACGCCGGGGCGTCGCCGAGCCGCGATGAGGCATTGGCCGCCGCGACCGCGAAGCTCGCCGCCGGGCGCAGCGGTAGGTCGAACACCGCCGCGGCAGCCAAGCTCGCACTCGGCGACGGCGTCGCGGTGGAACCGCTGAGCCGCAGGATGCTCGCGCCGGTCCGGCGCGTGCGCCTCGCTGCTCGCCGTGCCCTGCTGCGCGTACTGCGCTGACCCGTTCGTGCTTCGATACTGCCGTGAGCGACAGAGCCAAGGCCAGCGCCAAGGCAGTCTTCTTCGATCGCGACGGGGTGCTGACCGCTGCCGTCGTCACCGCCGACGGCAAGCCGAGCTCGCCGGCGGTCGCGACGGAGATGGAGATCGTCCCCGAGGCGGCGCCCGCGTGCGCGATGCTGGCCGAGGCCGGGTTCCTGCGCATCTGCGTCACGAACCAGCCGGAGATCGCCCGCGGGCACCTCGAACCGGCCGAGCTCGACGAGATGAACCGGGTCCTCCAGAGCGAGCTCGGGCTCGACGCGGTGATCGACTGTCGCCACGACGACGCCGACGACTGCGAGTGCCGCAAGCCGAAGCCCGGAATGATCCTCGACGCGGCGAAGCGATTCGACATCGACCTCGCCGCCAGCTTCACCATCGGCGATCGCTGGCGGGACATCGACGCCGGCAACAATGCCGGAACGCGCACGATCCACATCGAGCGCGGCTACGAAGAGGGCTTGCGCGCGGCCCCCGACGTGACCGTCGCCAACGTCGAGGAAGCAGCCCGTTGGATCCTCGAGCAGACGCCGGCACGGACGACGTCTTAGCTCGGGTTCGCGATCTCCTCGCGACCCACGCGCCGCCCGACTTCGCCCACGTCCCCGACGTGGACTCGGCGCTCTTCCTCTGCGCGGTCGACCACAAGGCGGGCTATGAGCGCTCGCACGTGATCGACGGCGAGGGGCCGGTCCGCGGCAGCGAGCTGATGTGGCTCGTCGGCCTGCGCGCCGCGCGCGAGCGGCGCGGATTCGAGCTCCGCGCAGGAGCCCTCGCGGACATCGGCTCGAAGGACATCGCGGCCGCGTTCGCGATCGACGGGGACACGGTCGCGGACCCGGAGCGGAGGGCGACGCTCTGGCGCGACCTCGCCGCCGGGCTCCTCGAGCACTATGGCGGCGCCGCGGGCGAGCTCAACGCCGCCGCGGACGGCCGGCTCGGCGGGGAGGGAGGCCTGCTCGAGCGACTGGCGGCCTTCGAGGCGTACTCGGATCCGCTGGCGAAGAAGGCGCAGCTCTACGCGAAGATCTGCGAGCGCCGGCGCTGGTTCGAAGCCCACGATCCCGAGGCTTGGGATGTATCCGCCGACAGTGTCCTCATGCGGGTCGCCCTGCGCTCGGGGCTGGTCGCGCCGGGGGGCCTCGACGAGGTCCGCGACGCGACCCGTGTTGCATTCCGCCAACTCGCGGCCGAGGCCGGCGTCAGCCCGCCGGTCCTCGACGACGTGCTCTGGGAGCTCGGCCGCGAGGACCCGGACCTCCTCGGCACGGCCGGGGGAGACCTGCGCGAGCCCCCGCGCGATCCCGGCTCGGCGTGGTACTGATGGCAGCTGCCCGCGAGATCGCCGCCGAGCTCGACGCGCTCGCGGACCCGGAGCGCGCCGAGTTCGTCGCGCCCTACGTCGGCGCGGTTCCGGGTGGCTACGGCGAGGGCGACGTCCTCCTCGGGATCGCCGTCCCGGAGCAGCGCAAGGTGGCGGCTCGCCATCGCGACGCGCCGCTTGGCGACTTGGCGAAGCTCCTCGCGAGCCCGGTCCACGAGCGCCGCCTCGTCGCCCTCGTGATCCTCACCCTGCGCTTCAAGCGCGCCGACGAGGCCGGTCGCGAGAAGCTCGCCACGTTCTTCCTCGAGCACCGCGACCGCGTCAACAACTGGGATCTCGTCGACCTCTCCGCGCACATCCTCCTCCGGGACCGCGTGCGCGCCGATCCGCGCGGCCTGCTCGACCCGCTGCTCGCTTCTCCGAGCCTCTGGGACCGGCGCATCGCCGTGCTCGCGACGTTCTCGCTGATCAAGGATGATCAGTTGACCGAGACACTGCGGTGCGCGGAGGCACTTCTCCGCGACGACGAGGACCTGATCCACAAGGCGGTGGGGTGGATGCTGCGCGAAGTCGGGAAGCGCGACGAGGCGGCGTTGCGCGGCTTCCTCGACCGCCACGCGATCCAGATGCCGAGGACGATGCTGCGCTACTCGCTCGAGCGGCTCCCGAAGGACGCCCGCGACCGGTACATGGGGCGGCCCGCCTAGAGGACGAACGACCCCGGGTTCTCCGCGTAGACGAAGAACCAGATCAGGAAGGCGGCGACGCAGAGGGCGAACGAGACGATCAGCATCGGCTCGAGCGGCCCGGAGACCCGCCGGTGCCACCCGGTCTCCTTGTGCTCGGCCTCGAGCACGGCGAGGATCCCGCTCACCCGCAGGTAGAGGCCGTTGAGCCAGGCCAGGAGCGAGCCCCAGAGCGCCATCGCCACGGGTACGCCGACCAGGCCGACCATCAGGTGCACCACCGAAGCGTCCGTGGCCGTCCCGAGCAGGTAAAGCGTCGCCACCGGAACCGCGGTCCAAAGGGCCAGGCACCCGAGCGCGAGCAGCACCAAGACAAGCCCCGCGACCAGCCGCCGACCCGACCAAACCGGATGCGAAGCGGAGGATTTGGCCGGAGCGTTCGATATTCCCGTCATTTGATCACCGAGATGTCCGGGTTGGTGGCCAGCAGAGTCTGCGTGAAGACGTAGTTGAACGCAAATACGCCGAGCAGCGACGTCACCACCGCCTGATTCACCGCACGGCCTACCCCCTCCGGCCCCCCGGACGCATTCATCCCCTTGTAACAGCAGACGACGGCGACGATCGCCCCGAACATCGTGCACTTGAGCAGCGAGGCCCAGAGGTCGGTGACCGAGGCGTTGTTGAAGAGGGTGGCGAAGAACGGCCCGAACGGCTGGCCGTACATCGCCTCGGCGATCAGGCCGCCGGAGATACCGAAGATGATCGCGTAGACGTCGAGCAGCCCGGTGAGCAGCATCAGGGCGAGAAACCGGGGGACGACGAGGTTCTTGATCGGGTCGACGCCGAGGACCTGGAGCGCGTCGAGCTCCTCGCGGATCTTGCGCGCGCCGAGGTCGGCCGTGATCGCCGTGCCGGCGACGCCGGCGACGATGATCGCGCTGACGAAGGGGGCGAACTCCCGGACCGAGGCGAGGACGAAGAAGCCGCCGAGGCGGTCGAGCGCGCCGAAGAGGGAGAGGAAGTTCGCGGCCTGAAGGCCGGGCGCGCCGAAGCTGACCGCGACCATCGAGACCGCCATCGGGAACCAGCAGAGCTGGAGCGCGAAGAGGAACTGGTGGACGAACTCGCCGCCGTACGGATAGGGCGGGCGGACCACCGCGACCAGCGTCTTGCTGGTCAGCAGGACCATGTTCCCGATCTGCTCGAAGAGCGACTTCGCCGGGAGGAACGCGCGATCTACGGTCGCCTGCACCACTACGGGCAGCCGCCTGAGACCCTCACCCGCCACCACTTCATCAGCGCTCCGAACGGTCCCATCTGCGGCGACGACTCCCAGGTGGTGCAGCCGTCCTCACCGGTCTCTGCGGCCGAGACCTTCTGCCACGGGTGGGCGGCCGGGTCGGCGACGATCGCGTCGCGGACCTCGCGCGCCCGCGCCTCGGCCCGGGCGCGTCGCGCCCCCACCGCGCGCGCAGTCGCGAGCCGGTGAAGGAGCTCGTCGCGGGTGCGCTCGAGGTCGGCGGCGGAGGCGATCCGGGGCTCGGCCGCCCGCACGCGGGGAGGGGCATCGCCGGCGAGGCTCTCGAGGTCGACCGTATAGCTCGCAAGCTGGGCCTCGAGGCGGCCGATCTGGCGCCGGAGCTCCTGGCGCGCGCCCACCTCGTCCGCCTCGAGCCAGGAGTCGTCGATGTCGAGCTCGGCCGCGAGGTCGGCGAGGCTGAGCTCGAGCGGCTCGTCCCCGGCGTCCGCGTCGGTGGGGACCGCCGGGTCCAGTGGCGGGAGCTCGGGCAGCGAGGTCGCGACGAGGGCGGCGATCGCCACATCGCGCGCGTCTACGCCAGCCTCGCGGGCGCTCTCGATCGCATCGCCCGCGATCCGTTCGATTTCGGCCGAGCCGCCGACGCCCGCGGCGACGAAGCTGCCGGCACCGTGCCGGGTCGTGATCAACCCGTCGTTCTCGAGCCGGGTGTAGACGCCGCGGACGGTGTTGACGTTGACCCCCGCCCAGTCCGCCAGGGTGCGCACGCTCGGCATCCGCTCGCCCTGCCCGAGCCGGCCCGAGCGGATCAGGGCGCGCAGGCGCCAGCCGAGCTGGACGCCGACGGGGATCTCGTCAGTCGGGTCGGTGGTAAACGGGGTCGTGAGCGACTGTGCCATCAAAAAGCACAGTATCCGGGATAGCTGTACTAGTCAAGTGGCACACGCGAGCGGTAGGCGAACCCTTCGAACGGCTCGGCGACCGTGCGCAGGCGTCCCGGCTTGGCGCCGCCGTTGCCGGCCCGCCTCAGCGTGAACGCGAGCTCCCGCTGGCCGCCCTGCGAGGGCGGCAGCTTGCCGAAGTCGAAGCGGCCCCTCGCGATCACGCCTGCGCCCGGGCGGCGCACCCGCACCTTGCCTGCACACGAGCCGGCGAAGTCGTCGGTCCGGCGAAGCGTCGCCGTGATCGCTCGCGCCGACCGAAGCTCGAGTCCGACCACACGCGCCTCGCAGGCGATCGAGTTCCGCGGCGAGCAGTGAGCGCGCCCGGGCCAATCCGCGGGCCGCGCGGGGCGGGGGACTCCCGCGGCACACAGAACGCCTTCGAGCCGCCCCGGCTCCGCCGCCATGATCCCGTCGACGCCGAAGCCGAGCAGGCGGTCGTAGATCTCCTCGTTCTCGCCGTCGTTCGAGAGCCAGACGTGGACGCCGTAGTCCTGGGCGTGAGCCCGCTGGACGAAGTCCGCGTCGGTGACCGGGATGCCCTCGAACGTGATCGGGACCTGGAACGCGACCATCCCGTCGGAGAGCGGCGTGTTCGCGACCTTGAACGCGGCGACCTCGCCGATCGACGGCGCCAGCGCGATTTGCGGCGCCTGCGCGTGGAAGCGCTCGAGCGCGGCGCTGTTGAAGGAGGCGACGATGATGCCCTCGGTCCGCCCCAGGCGGTTGAGGAACTCGGCGAGCAGGTCGGCGTTGCGGGCGAAAGAGCCGTAGTGGCTGTCGGCGAGGCCCTTGATCTCGATGTTGATCGGCACCTCCGGGTAGCTCCGCATCACCTGGTCGAGCGTCGGGATGCGGAAGTCCTGCGCCTCGTAGCCGAACGGCGGCGCCTTCGCGCCCGTGCGCACGCCGCGGAAGGGGTAGGACTCCTCGGGCAGCCCGGTTCGGGTGCCGACGCCGGGCACGAAGTCATGCCCCGCGTCGAGGGCCTGGACCTGGTCCAGGCTCATCCCGTATACGGATCCGGTCCCCTCCGTGGTCCGGTCGACCTTCGCGTCGTGCATGGCGACGATGCGAGCGTCCGCGGTCGAGTGGACGTCGAGCTCGAGCATGTCCGCGCCCAGGCGGAGGGCGCGCTCGTACGCGTACATCGTGTTCGAGGGCGCCTCGCCCTCGCCACCCTGGTGGGCGATGTTGATCACCCGGTGGCCGGTCCAGAAGTTCTGCGCCTGCGTCGTGGCAGGCAGGGCCAGGACGCTCACAGCGGCGGCGATCGCGACCCAGGACCTCACGGGCGCCGCAGTGTACGGCCGCTAGCCTCGGGCGGATGCAGGTCCGGGTGACGCGACAGATCTACGAAGAGATGGTCGAACACGCACGCTCGGAGCTCCCGAACGAGTCGTGCGGCATGCTCGCCGCCGGCGACGGACGCTTCACCGCCTTCTTCCCGGCCGCAAACGAGTTCGCGAGCCCGATGCGGTTTCGCATCGACGCCGCCGACCAGATCCGGATCTGGACCGAGATCGAGTCGCGCGGCGAGGGGGTCGCGATCTTCCACTCGCACCCGAGTACCGAGGCAGCTCCCTCGCAAACGGACATCAACCTCGCCGCCGACTGGCCCGGTGCGCTGTGGGCGATCTGCTCGCTGGCCGAGAGCGAGCCGGTGGTCCGCCTGTTCCGAATCGACGGCGCAAGGGTCGAGGAGCTCGAGCTCGGTGTCGAGTGAACCGGGAGCCGGCCCCGCGACCGAGCCGCTCGCCTGCCCGACGTGCGCCCGCAAGTACCCGCTGTCCGAGCGCTTTTGCCGGGACTGCGAGATGCCGCTCGTCTACGTCGGCCGCCGCGGGGAGGAGCCTGTCACCGGCGCCCACGAGAAGGCGCGCAAGGTGAGGCCCGAGTACCTGGGCGGGAAGCTGGTCAAGGTCGCCTGGGCCAGCAACCTGGCGGAGGCCGAGCTGCTCCAGGGGATGCTGCTCGACCAGGGGATCCCGAGCTCGGAGAGGCGCACGCGCGGCTTCGACGTCCCCGACTTCCTCGCCGGCGGTCCTCGCGACATCCTCGTCCCCGAGGCCGCTTATGAGACCGCCCGCGAGCTCGTCTCGACGACCGGCGACGAGCCGGCGCGTGCAACTCCCCTGGTCGCGGATACGGACCGTCCCGGCCGTCTGCTGCTCGGCGTCCTGATCGCCTTCGCGCTCGCCGTCGGCCTGGTCTGGATTTTCTACCAGCTCGCGACCTGAACCGCTGGTCCTAGGCGAACGGCTCCTCGTCCGGCAGCTCCAGCTCGGCGCTCGAGCTCGTCCGCGGCAGTTCCTCGCGCAGGTAGCGGCGCCACTCGGACTCGATCTCGCGGAGGCCGGCGCCGAAGGCGAGCTCGAGCGCCCGCTCGCTGCCCTCGCGCCGCAGGCGGGAGACGAGCACCGAGCAGGCGTCGCGGCCGCGCTCGCGCTCGAGCAGGTCGAAGACGGTCCCGCCGAGGATGATCGCGTCGCGCGGCGACGGCGGGAACTCGGGCGCCTTCCCCTGGCGCATGCGTGTGTTGACCGCGGCGCGGAAGTACTGGGTCTGGGCGGTGAAGTACTGGGCGCCGCCCTCGATCAGCCACGCCCAGCGCAGATAGCGGACGAACTTGCGCGGGCCCCATGGCGGCGGCAGCCGGGTGTTGTTGGCGGCGATCACGATCTGCGTGTAGAGCCGCTCGGCCGTGCCGCGGAGGACGGCGAGCGAGTCCTCACCGGCCGCGCGCCGGTCGAGGTACTCGTCGTTGAGGACGTGAAGCTCGGACGCCATCGCCCAGCCGGCGAGGTAGCGGCGCCCCGCCGGCGCCGCCGCGAGGCGGGCGGCAGGGAGGAACGGGTGCGCGGCCGCGAGCCAGGCCGGCGTGGGGTGGACGACAACCGTGATCCCGCCCGGGGCGTCGTCGAAGCGGTCCTCGAGGCGCAGGCGGAGCTCCTCGAGCGCGTCGAGCGTGCGCTGCGCGGCGGCCTCGTCGGCGGTCTCGTGCCGGGCGACGAAGCTCAACGACTCGGTTTCGACCCACGCCATCGGCGGCGAGGTTATTCGGTCGATCTGTGACGCATGTCACCCTGGCACGTGACGGAGATCACGAAGCTGCCTCTCCAGGGCCAGCGACTGCAAGGAGCACCGTGCGCCAGAGCCTCCCCCCGGGCCCCCGCTATCCATCCGCCGTGCAGATGCTCGGCTTCTGGACTCGGCCCCTGCCCTACTTCGAGCGCCTGCGAGCGCGATACGGCAAGCGGTTCACGCTGCAGATCCTCGGCGCGCCGGCCTTCGTCCACCACAGCGATCCCGAGCACGTGAAGGAGATCTACACGGCTCCGCCCGACGTGCTTCACCCCGGCGTCGGCGCCAAGATCCTCGAGCCGATCGTCGGCAAGCGGTCGGTGATCCTGCTCGACGAGGGCGAGCACATGGAGCAGCGCAAGCTGATGCTGCCCGCGTTCCACGGGGAGAAGATGGAGCAGCTCAGCGATCTCGTGCAGGAGGTGACCGAGCGCGAGGTTCGCGCGTGGGGCGCCGAGCGCGAGCTCGCCCTCCATCCGCGGATGCAGGCGCTGACGCTCGAGATCGTCCTGCGCGCCGTCTTCGGGCTCGATCCCGGACCGCGGCTCGACGCGATGCGCGAGCACCTGGGAGACATGCTCTCGTTCGGCGACAACCCGCTCAGCCTCCTCGGCCAGCCGCCCGACTGGCAGCTCCCGCTCTGGGAGCGGCTGCCGATGACGGCCGGGTTCTTCCGCTCGCAGCGGCGGGTCGATGAGCTCCTCTACGAGCAGATCACAGAGCGGAGGCTCGAGTCGGACGAGCGCGCCGACGTGCTCTCGATGTTGCTCGAAGCGAGGCACGCCGACGGCTCGCCGATGTCGGACGACGAGATCCGCGACGAGCTGCTCACGCTCTTGGTCGCCGGGCACGAGACCACGGCGTCGTCGCTCGCCTGGACCTTCCAGCAGCTCGCCCTGGCGCCGGCGGCGCTCGGCTCCCTCGCCGACGAGGTTCGCGCGGGGGAGGCGAACGGGTACCTGACGGCGACGATCAACGAGACGCTCCGACACCGGCCGGTGTTGCCCGGGACGATGCCGCGCCACGTGGTGAAGCCGATCGAGGTCGGGGGCTGGCACTACGAGCCGGGCGTCTCGCTGCAGGCGAACGCCTACCTCGTCCACCACGACCCCGACATCTACCCGGAGCCCCATGCATTCCGTCCCGAGCGCTTCCTCGACACGAAGCCCGGCACCTACACGTGGATCCCGTTCGGCGGCGGGCGCAGGCGATGCCTCGGGGCCAGCTTCGCCCTGCTCGAGATGCGGATCGTGATCGCTGAGATCCTCCGCACCTACGACGTATCCGCTGCGCACGCGGGTCCCGAGCCCGCGGTCCGGCGCGGCATCTCGGTCACGCCGAGCCGCGGCGCGCGTGTGCGGGTGCGCGCGAGGTCGACCGCATCCGCCCCCGCCCCGGGGCGCGCGACGGTCCCGGCATGAGCGCCTCCGCCGCTGCCGAGGCCGGTCGCAACCTGATCGCCGTGGACCGCTGCTTCATGCAGCAGCTCCGCGAGTGGCGTGACGCGGACGAGGGCACCCCCGAGCGGCTCGTCAGCGGGATCGGTCGCCGGCTGTTCTGGATCGGCTGGCTTGCGAACGGGATCGGCGCCCTGGTGATGGTCGGCGCGATCGGCTTCCTGATTCCGATCTTCTTCGAGCTCGAGCGCCGCGAGGAGTTCGCGCTCGACCTCCTGCCCTGGTTCGCCGGCAGCTTCGTCGTCGCCGGGATGGTGATCACGGTGCTCTCGCGGCGGCAGGAGGAGGCGGCGTTCAACTGGATCGTCGATCGCCGTGAACCCACCCACGCCGAGCACAAGCTCACTCTCCGCCTCGCGACCAGATCTGCGCTCTTCGGCCTCATCGCCTGGTTCGCCGGCGGGATCGGCGCCTTCATCTTCACGCTCGAGTACTCGTTCGGCTTCGCGATCGTCGTCATGCTCGTCGTCTGGCTCGCCGGTGAGACGACGACCGCGCTCGTGTACCTCCTCTACGAGCGGACCCTGCGCCCGCTCACCGCGCTCGCGCTCGCCGTCCGCCAGCCCGAGCGGCTCGAGGCGCCGGGAATTCGCGACCGGTTGCTCTACGCCTGGAGCCTCGGCACGGCGGTGCCGGTCTTCGGCGCGGTCATGGTCGGCATCGTCGGCCTCACCAAGGACAACGTCGAGCCGGATCAGATCGCGACGGCTGTCGTCTTCCTCGGGGGCGTCGCGCTGGCCGTCGGCCTGACGGCGACGATGATCGCCGCGCGGGCGATCTCCGATCCGGTCAGAGCCGTGCGCAAGGCGCTCGACCGGGTCGCCGCCGGCGAGCTGCAGACGCAGGTCCTGATCGACGACGCGAGCGAGGTCGGCCAGCTCCAGGCCGGCTTCAACCGGATGGCCGAAGGCCTGCGCGAGCGCGAGCAGATCCGCGACCTCTTCGGCCGCCAGGTCGGGCACGAGGTCGCGCGCGAGGCGCTCCGCGAGGGCACGCGTCTCGGCGGTGAGGAGCGCGAGATCGGCGCCCTCTTCGTCGACCTCTCCGGCTCCACCTCCCTCTCGCTGGCGATGCCGCCGACCGAGGTCGTCGCCGTCCTCAATCGCTTCTTCCGGGTCGTCATCGAGGTGGTCGAGTCCGAGGGCGGGCTCGTGAACAAGTTCGAGGGCGATGCCGCCCTCTGCGTCTTCGGCGCCCCGGTCGAGGGCGAGGACCCGGCCGGGCAGGCGCTGCGCGCCGCCCGCACACTCGCCGACCGCCTCGACCGCGAGCTGCCCGAGATCGGCTTCGGCATCGGCGTCTCCGCGGGCCGCGCGGTCGCCGGCAACGTCGGCTCGGAGAGCCGCTTCGAGTACACGGTGATCGGCGATGCGGTGAACGAGGCGGCGCGCCTCTGCGACCTCGCCAAGCAGCGGGCCGAGAACGTGATCGCGTCGGAGAGCGCGCTCCACCGCGCCGGCGGCGACGAGGGCGAGAGCTGGTCGGTCACGGATCGCACCGTGCTGCGGGGCCGTCTCGAGGCGACCGGGCTCGCCATTCCCGCCTGAACCCATCCACCCCCGAACGTAGACTCGACCCCCGGATGGACGCCCTGGGTGAACCCGTCTGGGTGGTGAAGGGCGAACTCGTCGGCCTCGCGGCGCCCGAGCGCGAGCAGTTCATCGAACGCTGGCGCCACTTCAACGATCCCGTCTTCGCGACGCTGCTGATGCTGCCGGCGCTCGGGATGCCGATGCCGCCGCTCGGCCCCGATCACCGCGCCGGGCTCTTCGACACGTTGCAGTCCAACAACAGCCCGCTGTTCGACATCTGCCGCATCGACGACGGCCGCTGCCTCGGCGAGGGCTGGATCGGCGGGATCGAGTGGCCGCACGCGAGCGGTGAGATCGCCGTCTCGCTCTATCTCGACGATGACCGCGGCGGCGGCCACGGGATCGAGGCTGCCGAGCTCCTGTGCGCCTACGGCTTCGACGCGCTCGGCCTCCACCGGGTGCAGATCGCCTTCATCGTCGTCAACGAGCGGATGGTGCGCGCGGTGGCCAGCCACATGGCCCGCTTCGGCGCAAGGCGCTTCGGCGTCGCCCGCGAGTCCCATTACGCCTTCGGCGCTCATCGCGACGTCGTCATGTTCGACCTCCTGCGCACCGAGTTCCCCCCGCACCCCTCTACGGCCGCCCTGCGGATCGACTGAGCCCGCGGCCCGACTACGGCGCCAATCCGAGGCCCGCGAGAGCCTCGGCCAGCTCGGGCTCGCGGAAGGCGCGAAACCGCAGGAGCTTCCCGTCGCGGAACTTGAGCACCCAGCCCGCCGCCGTTTCCGTCTCGAGTCCGCTCTCCCGCCCGCGGTAGTGGATGCGCCCGGTGAGGATGGCGATATCGCCGGCCGCGACCGCGCCATCGACATCCGCCCGGACGACGTCCCACGACTCGCCGAGGTCGCGGATGTAGGCGCGGGTCCCGTCGGGCCCGCGGTAGACGCCCTCTCCGCCGAGCTGGGCGAAGAACGAGTGCCACTCCACCTCGGGATCCGAGGCTTCGAGCAGGCCGTCGACGTCACGCCGGCTGAGCGTCGCCAGCAGCGCACGCGCCAGCTCGATCGTCGCGGCCGCCATCAGGCCGTCCCGACGGCGCGGCGGCGCTCGTAGTCCAGCTCGGTGCTGACGCCGAGCTCGACAAGCGCCTCGCGCGCGCCCTCGAGGTCGGTGCTCTCGCGCACTGCGACGGCGAGCGGGAGGGCGCTTGCGGCCAGCTCGAGGTCGAAGCAGAAAGCGAGCGCGCCGAGGGGGGACAGGGGGACGTGGCGGCGGCCGGCGCGGATCTCCGCGAGGCCGGTCTCGCCACGTGCGCAGCGAGCGACGCAGCGGCTCGCCTCGGTGCCCGTCGGCGCCGCGGCGCGCTCGATCTCCTCGGCGACCGCGACGCTGACGCTCGACGTCCCCGTCCAGGCCCCCGCGGCCGCGAGGGCGGCGACTCGAGCCAGCACTTCTTCGGGCTGGAGCTCGCCATCGCAGCCGGCGCCGAGGACGGCGACCGCGTGCGGGAGGTCCAGCGCGAGCCGCATCCCGGCGGCGAGCATGACCGCGTCGCAGAGCGGGCTCGCGAGTCCGGGCTCCGAGCCGTCCGCGATCGCATCGCCGCCGATGTCCACCTGGAGGACGAGGTCGCAGCCGAGCGCGCCCGCCGCCCCCGCGATCCCCGCCGCCGCCCCGACGGCCCCGCCGGTGATGTCGATCAGGACCGTGTCGGCGCCGAGGTGCGCGGCGACGTGGGACTCCGAGAACGGGACACCCTCGGGCGTGGTGGTCTTCGCGTTGGCAAGCACCGCACCACCGCCCAGCGGCGACCCGCCGACGATCTCGCTCGCCGGCCGCGGGCCGGGTACGGGATCGACGGGCATCCGCTCCCAGGCAACCCCGCCGAGCACGAACTCGGTCCCGAGCTCCTCGCACTTCCGCGCGATCGCCAGGGACCCGACGACATCCCCACCACCACCGATGCCGAGCACCAGGGCGCGCGAAGCGGCGGCTACGGCCTCCTCAAACGTCAAAGCCAACGGAACGTTCGGTATTCAAACCGGACGCGAAGCGGAGGATTCAGTCGGAACGTTCGGTATTCCGTTCTGGTCGTCAGACCAGAACGGGGTCGGCGTGGCAGAGCTCGCGGATCCGCGCCGCGGCGCGGTCGAACTCCTCGTCCGCCATCACCGGCGTGCCCTCGAACGGCAGCTCGCGGTCGATCTCGACCCAGGAGCGGCAACCGTGGTACTCGTCCTTGACCCGGACGGTGACCGGGCGCGGGATCCGGTGGACCCGCAGCAGCAGCACGTGGAGGGGATGCGTCCGCTTCCAGCGCAGCCGCTTGCTCGCGTAATCCTGCGTCCAGACGTGGAAGGGGGAGAGCGCGTCGACGATGCGCGGATCGTCGGTCTCGAAGTGGTCGGCTACCTCAGCCCAGGCGCGGATGCGAACCCGGTCGGGCTGGGGGATCCCGCCGTCCTGGAGCAGTGCGCGCGGCGGCGGCTCCTCGTCGGGCCACACGCCCTCCTCGAGCGCTCGGCGCAGCTCGGGGTGGTGGGACTCGCGGACGAGGTCATTGCGCTGATGGTCGAAGGTGGGGTACATGAAGAACTGCTCGTGCTCGAGCTCGAAGTGCTTGTTGTCCTCGCGGATCCCGCCTTTACGCAGCGTGACCAGCTGTTCTCCTTCGGACAGGGCGCGCACGGTGACGGCCCACTCTTTGAACGCAATAGGCATTAGTAGGTTTGGGGTTGGGGGACGCGGACGGTTCGGTCGGGGCGGTCGCCCGGCATGGGGCGTTCGGGCCCGATCAGGGGACGGCAGTCTAGAGAACCGACGTTCGGATTCCAAGTTTGTGATGGATGTTGCGTTTCTTGGCTCCAGAACCCCAATCAGCCGGCGGATCCGTGCCCGCCGCCGCCCGGGGTCTCGATCCGCAGCCTGTCGCCCGGGCTGAGCTTGCCGGCGCACTTCGCCGCCAGCACCTCGCCGTTCAGCAGGTTGCGCCCCGGGCTCCCATCGGCGCCACCGTCGCGACCCGCGGGAGCTCGCCGGCGCCGCTCGGTGATCAGGGTGAAGCGCATCGGCGCGAGCGCTTCGAGCTCGCGCACGATCCCGTCGCCGCCTCGGTGGCGTCCCGCGCCGCCGCTCCCGCGACGAAGCGAGAGCTCGCGCACGCGCATCGGATAGGCCAGCTCGAGCGCCTCGACGGGAGTGTTGAGCGTGTTCGACATCGCCACGTGCACCGCGCTCGGCCCGTCGCGCTCCGGGCACGCCCCCTGCCCGCCGCCGAGCGTTTCGTAGTACGTCCACCCTTCTCCCGCCAGCGTGAGGTTGTTCATCGTGCCCTGGCCCTGCGCCGGCGCCGCGGTCGCGCCCGCCAGCGCTGCGATCACGAGGTCGGCGATCCGGCTCGACGTCTCGACGTTCCCCGCCGCGACCGCGGCCGGAGCCCGCGCGTTGAGCGATCGTCCCCTCGGGCGCGATCACCTCGACCGGCCGGTGTGCGCCGGCCGACGGCGGCGCGTCGGGGTCGACGAGCACCCGGACGGCGAAGAAGGCAGCCGATCTCGTGACCGAGAGCGGGCAGTTGAGGTTGCCCGCCACCTGCTCGGCGGAGCCGTCGAAGTCCAGCTCGAGCTCCTCGCCGGCGATCGTCGCCCGCACTCGCAGCCGGATCTCCTCCGTCCCGCCGGGGCCGCCCTCGGCACCCTCGAGTACATCCTCGGCCTCGTACGTGCCGTCGGGGAGCTCGGCCAGCGCGGCACGCGTGCGTCGTTCGGCGTAATCGAGGATCTCGGCCATTCCGGCGGCGAGCTCGGCCCGGCCCTGCCTGGCGACGAGCTCCTCGAGTCGAGCTGCGCCGGCGAGGTTCGCCGCGCGCTGCGCGCGGAGGTCGGCGAGTCGCTCGGCGGGGTTCCGCATCCGCTCGGCGAGGTCGCGCGAGGCCGGCGTCATCGACCGGTGGGGGCGATCACCACCCCTTCCTCGGCGAGCTCGGTCGAGTCCGCGGGCATCCCGGCCGGCGTCGGCCCCCCGACGTCGGCGTGGTGGGCGCGACTCGCGGCGAAGCCGATCAGGTCCGTGCCCGCGCCCGCCCCATCGCCTGAGAACAGCGGCGAGATCAGGGTGATGTCCGGCAGGTGGGTGCCGCCGCGGAAGGGGTCGTTGAGGATCCACAGATCGCCGGGCCGCTGCTCGGAGTCGAGGACCGCGGCGACCGCGTCGGGCATCGAGCCGAGGTGCACGGGGATGTGCTCGGCCTGCATCACGAGCTCGCCGCGCGGCGTCAAACAGCGCGGTCGAGCAGTCGCGGCGCTCCTTGATGTTCGCCGAGTGGGCCGAGCGGATCGAGCACCGCGCCCATCTCCTCGCAGGCGGCGCGCAGGGCACCGATCAGGACCTGGAGCGTGACCGGGTCGAGCCCGCCGGCCCGGCTCACGCGCGCACCTCCCCCTTGGCGTCGGCGACGATCGTGCCCGCCTCGTCGACCTCCGCGACCCAGCCTCCCGGCAGGACCAGCGTCGTCTCGGGCAGCTCGAAGATGCACGGCCCCTCGACCCGCTCCCCGCTCCCCGGTTCGCCGCGCAGGACGATCGCCTCGACCCACTCGCCGCCGAGCCGGGCGCGCCGCGTCCCGCGCTCGAGCGCGCCCTCGGTCGCCGCGCGCGGTTCGGGGGCGGCAGCGGGGACCGCGAGCGCCACGCGGATCGTCACCAGCTCCACCTCGCCGTCGGGGTCGCGGTAGCCGTAGCGGTCCTCGTGGGCAGCAGCGAAGCGCTCCGCGAGCTCATCCGGCTCCGGTTCGAGCCCGGCCTCGATCGGGAGCTCGAACGCCTGGCCGCGGTAGCGGAGCTCGTACACGGCCTCCGCCCGCGCGGCCTCGAGGCCCGGCGGCGATCGAGTCGCGCAGCGCTCGGACCTCGGACGCGACCCGCTCGCCCGTGAGCTCGTCGTCGCTCAGCATCACCGTGCGCGCGGTGTCGCGGCGGCGCTCGGCGGCGATCATCCCGAGTGCGGAGAGCACCCCGCCAGCCCGCGGGCAGAAGAGGCGCGTGATCTCGAGCTCCCCTGCGATCGCGGCGGCGTGCATCGGCCCGGCGCCGCCGAACGGCATCAGCGCGAACCGACGCGGATCGATCCCGCGCTCGACCGTGACCACCCGCAGCGCCCGCACCATCTCCTGGTTGGCGACGCGGACGATCCCCTCGGCGGTAGCGAGCGGGGAGAGGCCGAGCTCGGAGGCGAGGCGCGCGAGGGCTCCCTCGGCCGCCTCGCGATCGAGGCTCGACCCCGCCGGCGAGCCTGGAATCCGCGTCGAGAACGCCGAGCGCGAGGTTCGCGTCGGTCACCGTCGGCTCCTCGCCGCCGCGCCGGTAGGCGGCCGGTCCGGGCTCGGCGCCGGCGGAGCGCGGTCCGACGCGCAGCGCCCCGCCGCGGTCACGCCAGGCGATCGAGCCGCCGCCGGCGCCGACGGTGTGGACGTCGACCATCGGCAGCTGGATCACGCGGCCGCCGATCGTCCGCGACTCGGTCCGGCGGACCTCGCCGTCCTCGATCACGCAGACGTCGCATGACGTCCCGCCCATGTCGAGGCCGAGGACATCCCGCTTGCCCCGCGCTCACCGGAGATGCCGGCGAGCAGGCCGGCTCCGACCGCGCCGCCGGCCGGGCCGGAGAGCACCGTCGCCGCGCCGCTTCGAGCCGCCTCGTCGATCGGCGCGAGCCCGCCCGAGGAGAGCATCACCGACGGCTCCGCGATCCCGAGCTCGGCGGCGCCGGCGGCGAGCCGCCGGAGGTAGCTGCCGAGGAGGGGGGAGAGGTAGGCGTCGATCACGGTCGTCGAGCAGCGCTCGTACTCGCGGAAGCGGGCGAGGACCTCGTGCGAGGCGGAGACGTGGAGGTCGGGGAGCTCGGCGCGCAGGCGCTCGGCGAGGTCGCGCTCGTGGGAGGGGTCGAGGTAGGAGAAGAGGAGGCAGATCGGCCACCGACTCGGCGCCCGATCCGCGGACCTCCTCGACCAGCCGCTCGATCTCGGTCGCGGACAGGGCATCGACGACGCCCTGCGGCCCGATCCGCTCGGCGGCGCCGAAGCGCAGGCCGCTCGTCGACCAGCGGCGCGGGCTTCGGCTCGCACAGGCGGTAGAGGCTGGGGCGGTCCTGGCGGGCGATCTCGAGCAGGTCGGTGAAGCCGGCCGTCGTGATCAGCGCGGTGCGCGCGCCGCGCTCGGCGAGCAGGGCGTTCGTCCCCACGGTCATCCCGTGCGCGAATGTCTCCACCGCCCCGGGATCGGCGCCGGCGCGCTCGAGCACCTGCCCGATCGCCGCCAGCACGCCGCGCGATTGGTCGTCGGGGGTCGACGGTGCCTTCCCCGTGTGCAGGGCGGCGCCGTCGAAGAGCACGGCGTCGGTGAAGGTACCGCCGACGTCCACACCGAGGAGCACGGGCTGACCCTACAAGTGCGAGGCCCCGGTCCTCATGGACCGGGGCCTCTCCCCTCACCCCTGACGGCCACCCCCCACAGGCGGCCGTGCCACACGCCGTGGTTCAGACAGCCACGCGCTCGTTTTCCGAGTCGGCGCGACTGAGTTCGTCGAGGTGCTCGATCGGCAGCTCCGGCCCCTCGAAGGTCTCCTCGAGATGCTTGTGGGAAGGGCAGTAGTCCCGCCCCGGCAGCGGCTCGCGCTGGCACGGGGTGCCCTTGCGCGTGTGCGCCCGGCAATTTCGCGGGATTCCCGAGAGGCCGGAGCCCTCGGGGATCCGCTCGAGATGCTCGAGCGCGAGATTGATGTTCTTCTCGATCACGCGCCAGACGCGCAGCTGATCACCGATCGCGAAGTGGATCCGCACCTCGCTGAACAGCGCCCGCGCCGGGCGACCGAAGTAACGACGGTCATACGTGAGTCTCCTGATTACGCCCTCGCACGCGTCGAGAACCAACTGCTTGTTCGCGCAACCGGTCGGGTCGCGCTCGTCCTCGATCACCGCCGGAGCGATGTCCCTGTAGATCGAACGGCTGAAGCGATACATGTCCTACCCCTGTCTCCTGTGGTTTCCATTCCGCTGGAGTGGTCTGCCTGCCTTGACCGATCGCGAGTATCCCAGTGGTGTGTGAAATCACAAGGCGATCAGGTTAAGGACGGGTTAACCGATCGGTGGACATTTGTCCTATTCGATCGAACGAGGCTTTCAGTTCCAGCGCTCGCGCCGGATCGCGCCCGTACGGTCGATAAGCAGGTGTATATGGTCGAATTCGCCCCCGGGAAGCGGCAGATCGCGACGCCGGTGGACCCCGCGCGACTCGCGCCGCTCGAGCGCCGAGGCGGCGATCATGCGGGCGAGCGGGTACGGATCGTCGAGGAGGCGCTCGAGCTCGGCCGGCTCGCGCCGCGGCCCCGCCAGGCGCCAGACCGCGTCCCGGGTCTCGATCGTCGGTGGCGTGAAGGTCCAGCCGTCGGGCGACGTCCCGCCGACCGCCTCGCCGGTGCGGTCGAGCGCCGCCCGCGCCGCGCGGCTGCCGAACACGAAGCATTCGGAGAGCGAGTTCGAGGCGAGCCGATTCGCGCCGTGGAGGCCGGTGCAGGCGCACTCGCCGACGGCGAAGAGGCCGGCGAGCGTGGTGTGTCCGTCGAGGTCGGTCGCGATCCCGCCGATCAGGTAGTGCGCCGCGGGCGAGACCGGAACCGGCTTGTTCGCCGGGTCGAGCCCCGCCTCGGCACAGGCTGCGAACACGTTCGGGAAGCGCTCGGCCGGGAGCGCGCGCAGGTCGAGCCAGACGTGCTCGGTGCCGTCTGCGTCCATGCGGTCGAGGATCGCCGAGGTCACCTGGTCGCGCGGGGCGAGCTCGTCGGTGAACCGCCGCCCTGCGGCGTCGAGAAGGATCGCCCCCTCGCCCCGGACCGCCTCGGTGATCAGCGAGCCGTCGTGCCGCTCGCCCGGGAGGCTGAGTGCCGTCGGGTGGAACTGGCAGAGCTCGAGGTCGGCGAGCTCGGCGCCCGCCGCGTGGGCGAGCACGGCGCCGGCGCCGATCGCGCCCCACGGATTGGTCGTCCGGCGCCAGAGAGCCGCGCCGCCGCCGGTCGCGAGCACGGTCGCGGGTGCGGCGACCGGCCCGCGGTCGGTGATCAGGCCCGTGCAGACGCCGTCCTCACCAGTCGCGACGGCCGTCGCCGAGGCGCCCTCGAGCACCTCGATCCCAGGCGTCTCCGCGACCAGCTCGGCGAGCCTCGACGTGATCGCGCGCCCGGTCTCGCTGCCGCCGGCGTGCACGATCCGGCGCGCCGAGTGCCCGCCCTCGAGCCCGAGCGCGAGTCCGCCGTCGGGGTCGCGATCGAAGCGCACACCGCGCTCCTCGAGCTGCCTGACCGCGGCCGCCGCCTCCGCCGTCAGGGTCTCGACCGCGCTCGCCCGGCAGAGGCCGCGCCCGGCGGAGAAGGTGTCGGCGGCATGACGCTCCGGCGAGTCGTCGTCGGCGAGCGCGGCCGCGAGTCCTCCCTGGGCCCAGAAGCTCGAGCTCTCGGCGAGCGGCTTTCGCGAGACGACTGCGACGCTCGCCCCCTCCGCCGCCGCTTCCAGGGCCACGTGGAGACCGGCAGCGCCGCCGCCGACCACGGCGATGTCGCAGGCTGTCGCAACTCTGTCGGTGGCGCCCGTCAAGAGCGAAGTACCGTATCCGGATGGCGCCCCCGGGCATCTACGTCTCCCATCCCTCCTCGCACGAGCACGACACCGGCGCTCATCCTGAGAACGCGCGCCGCCTGGTCGCGATCGAGGCGGCTCTCGGCGAGATCGGATGGGCGGGCCTCGAGCGGGTCGAGGCTCCGCCGGCGAGCCGCGAGCAGCTCGAGCGCGTCCACACCGACGAGCTCATCGACAGGATCGACCAGATCTCCGCCGAGGGCGGCGGGTCGATCGACCTCGACACCGTCGCCAGCGCTCATTCGCATGAGGCGGCGCTGCGGGCCGCCGGCGGCGCCGCTTCAGCGGCCGCGCGCCTGCTCGCCGGCGAGGCGCAGTTCGCCTTCTGCGGCACCAGGCCGCCGGGACACCACGCGGAGCGCAACACGCCGATGGGCTTCTGCCTCTTCAACAACGTCGCCGTCGCCGCCGCGCACGCGCTCGCGGAGTGCAACGCCCAGCGCGTGCTGATCCTCGACTGGGACGTCCATCACGGGAACGGCACGGAGGAGATCTTCGCCCGCTCGCGCGAGGTCCTCTACGTCAGCATCCACCAGTGGCCCCTCTACCCGGGTACCGGGCCGGCCGAGTACACGGGCGAGGGGGAGGGGGAGGGCTACACGCTCAACCTGCCGGTCCCGCCCGGCTCCGGCTCGGAGGAGTTCGTCGGGCTCGTCCGCGACGTGGTCGCGCCCGCGTGCGCGTGAGTTCCGGCCCGGTCTGATCATCGTCTCCGCCGGCTACGACGCCCACCGCGACGACCCGCTCGCGTCGTGCCTCGTCGACACCGACGCCTACGGCGAGATGGCGGCGATGGTCAGGGACCTCGGCGAGGAGGTCGGGGCACCCGTCCTCGTCTGCCTCGAGGGCGGCTACTCGCCGAAGGCGCTGGCCGAATCGGTCGTCGCGACGATCGATGCACTGTCCAACGGCTGACCCGCCTAGAGCGTTATCCGGTCCTTGATGGTGTTGAGGAAGGACTTCGGGAACCCGGGCACCTGATCGAGGTCCTCGACGCTCGTGAAGCCGGCGCCCTCGTCGCGCCAGCGGATCACCCGCTTCGCCTGCGTCACCGACATCCCGAGCTCGCGTAGTTCGTCGAAATCGGCGTGCGTGAGGCTGACCGTGCCCTCGGGCGCCTCCTCGGGCTGGGCGGGGGTCTCGGTCTCCGCTTCCTCCGGCTCCGGCTCGGGCTCGGCTCCGGCTCGGGCTCCGGCTCCGGCTCCGGCTCGGGCTCCGGCTCCGGCTCGGGCTCTGACTCCTCGTCCTCGGCGACCCAACTCGGCGGCTCGAGTTCCTCGTCGGCGGGCTCCACGGCCGCAGTGCCCTCTCCCAGCTTCTCCGCCTCGGCGCCCATCTCGGCGATCGCGTCGCCGCCCGCCGGCGCCTCCGGCTCGGGTCCGGACTCAGGTTCCGTCTCAGTCTGTTTGACGATTGCCACGAGCGCGACGTCCTCGTCGACGCTCGACGCGGCGGTCTTGCCCTCGATCCCGGCGGCGCTGAGCGCGGCGAGCACTTCCTTGCTGGTCATGCCCTGCTGCTTCGCGATCTCGTGGACCCGCTTTCGTGCCGCCTGCTCGCTGGCCTCGGCGACCTCGCTGACCTCGGCGACCTTCGCCTCGGTCTCGGAGAAGCGCGCCTCGCGGCTCACGTCCGCCTCACGGCGCGCTTCGATCCCGGCCTCGACCGTGCGCCGCTCGGCGGCGACGGCTCGCGCCTCGGCCTCCTCGAGGCGGCGGCTCGTGGCGGCATGCTCGGCCTCGACCTTCGCCGTCTCGGCCCGGAGCTCCGCTTCGCGCGCGGCGAGCGCCTCCTGCGCCTCGGCCTCCGCGGCGCGGCGTGCATCGGCAACCTCCTGCGCGACCCGCTTGTCGGCCTCCTTCGCGAGCTTGGTGGACTGCTCGGCAAGCCGCTTCTCGGTCTCCGCGGCCGCCTTCTGCTCGGCCTTCGCGACCGCGTCGCGGATCTGGCCCGAGGCACGGCGCTCGCCCTCCTTACGCAGGGCCTCGGCCTGGTCGCGCAGCCATGAGGACGCCGCGGTCCGAGTTTCGACCTCGGCCCGCGCGGCAGACTCCTCCGCCAACCGGGCGGCCTCGGTGGCCTCCTGCACGGTTCGCTCCGACGCGGCGAGCGACTTCGACTTCTCGGACCGCTCGGTGTTGAGCTCGGCCTTCAGCTCGTTGTAGCGGTCCTCGCCCTCCTTGACGGCTTCGGCGACCCGGCGCTCGGCCTCCTCGCGCGCCTTCTTCAGCGCGGCCTCAGCGGCGGCCTTCGCCTCGGCGATCTCCCTCCTCGCCCGTTCGGTCTCGGTCTCGGCTTCCGCCTGTGCCTTCTTCAGATCCTCCTCGCGATCGAAGACACGGCCGTCGGCCTCGGCAGTCGCTTCCTCGCGCGCCCGCTCGGTCTCCTCCGCGATCCGGCGCTCAGCCTCCGCCTGCAGCCGTTCGGCTTCAGCGCTCAGCTCGCGCTCGGCCGCGGCGACGCGGTCGGCGGCCGCAAGCGCGCGTTGCTCGATCTCCGCGAGCCGCGCGTCGGCCTGCTCGACGATGCGGGTCTTCTCCTCGCGCTCGGTCTCGAGCTCTTCCTCGCGCAGGCGAAGCTCGGCCTGGTAGCGCTCCTCGGCTGCCTCGCGCGCGGCCTCGACCTCGACCCGCGCCTTCTCCTCGGCCTCGGTTCGGACGCGCTCGATCTCGGCCTGGACGTTGTCGCGCGCCTTCACCAGCGCCTGGGCCTCGACCGCCTTGCGGGTGGTCTCGGCGTCCTGAAGCGCGATGTTCTCGATCTCGGCGCGTGCGGCCTCGGTGGCAACCCGGGCGCGCTCATCGGCTTCCTCCTTCGCCGCCGCCTCGGCCTCCTCGCGTGCTGCATCCACCGCCTCGCGGATCCGCTCGTCGAGTTCGGCGCGCAGCGTGTCCAGCTCGCGCTGGAGATCGGCGGTCTGTGTCGCGACCTGGCGGCTGATCTCCTCCCGGGCGCGCCGTTCGGCCTCGACCTGACCGCGCTTGGCCTCGGTCGCCCGTGCCTCCGCCGCCTGAACCTCACCGAGCGCCTCCTGCACGGCCGTATCGGTGGATGCGGCGGTAGCGGAGGCGCCGCGGCCCCCGGCCGCCGACGTCGACGCCTTCGCCTCGATCGCTTCGGCCTTGGCCGCGGCGGCCTCGGCGCGCGCTCTCTCGGCCTCGGCCTCGGCCTTCTCGAGCGCGGCGCTGAGCTCGCTTACCTCGGCGTCGCCGGCCTTGGCGTCGCCGCCGGGCAGCGGCTTCGGGGGCACCACGTCCTTGCGAGCCTTGGCGACGGCCTCCTCGATCCGCGCATCGGTCGCCTTCTCGGCCTCGGCCAGCTGCGCCCGCAGCCAGTCCGCAGCGGCGGCGCGGGCCTTGTCTTCCGCCTCCGCGCGGACGGCCTCGACGTCGCCCTCCGGCGCCTTCTTGCTCTTGACGGTCTTCGCCTCCGCCGCCTCGGCGGCTGCGTCTTCGGCCCGCTGCTCGGCAGCCTTCGCCCGTGCCTCGGCCTCCTCGGCCTCGCGGCGGGCGGCCGCGAGCTGCTCCTCGACGGATTCGAGCTGCGTCTTCGCGTCGACCTTCGCCCGCTCGAGGTCGTCCTCGAGCGCGAGGATCTCATCGATCGCGCGCTCCTCAGCGCGCTGCGCGGCGGCCTCGGCCGCGACCCGGATTCGCTCCGCGGTCGCTGTCGGATCGATCGGCTCGCGGGCGGGCGGCGTCGCTTCCTCGGGTTCAGTCTCTGTGGCGGGCTCCGGCTCCGGCTCGGGTTCGGGATCGGGCTCCGGCTCGGGCGCGGGCTCGGGCTCGGGCGCGGGCTCGGGCTCGTCGGCCGGCGCCGGTTCCGCGGCCGGCTCGTCGGCCGCCTCCGGCTTGGTCTCACCGTCGAACTCGCTCGCGGCGTCGAAAGGCTTCGCCGGCGGATCCGTGAGCGCGGGAGCGACCTCCGTCTGCGGACCGTCCCCCTCGGCGGGAGCAGGGTCCTCGGCGGGAGCAGGGTCCTCGGCGCCGGGCGGGGGCTGCGACGCGTCGTCCGGGTCGGTCCCGGTCGCTTCCGTCTGCTCCTCGCTCTGCCCAGCGGACTCTTCGTCAGAGTCCTTTCTGAAGATGCCGAATCGGCGTCTTGCCATCGGGCGGGCACTTTACGGAAGATCCTCGGCGGGACTGGTCTCCTCCCAATCCCGTGCACGGCCGTGCAGGCCTCGGCACGCCCGCGCGGCAGACTCGCGGCATCCGGGTCTAGATCCGCGTGCCCGTGCGGTCGAGCATCCCCTCCGTCGATACCAACGGAAGGAATGCCATGCACAAGCTTCTCGCGCACGCCCACCTCCTCGCCTGCCGCCTGCGCTCCGAGCGCGGCCAGGGCACGGTCGAGTACGTCGGCCTCATCCTGCTCGTCAGCCTGCTGATGGTCGGCATGGTCGCCGCAATGAAGGGCTTCAACGGATCGCAGGGTCTCGAGCTGGCCGAGGTGATCGTCTCGAAGGTCAAGCAGGCGGTGAACGCGATTACGTTCCGGTAGGCCGCCCTAGCCGCGGAGCTCCGCGATCAGCCGTGAGAGCCGGTCTTCGAGCTCCGCCTGCTCGAGGCCGCCGGCGAGGTTCTCGAGTTGCGCGGGGTCCGCGAGGTTGTCGTAGAGCTCGGTCTCGCCGGTGCGCTCGTAGACGACGTAGGTCCAGCGCCGGGTCCGTACGCCCCAGAAGCTCGGCGCGACCTTCGGGTACTTGACGTGGCGCAGCAGGATCGGGCGCTCGGTGCCTTCGTCCCCCTCGAGGACGGGCACGAGGCTCGTGCCGTCGACCTCGCCCGCTTCGGCGCCCGCGATCTCGGCGATCGTCGGCGCGATGTCGATGCTGCCGGCGATCGCGCCGACGGCGCCGCCCTGGGCGTCGGTGTGCCCAGGCCAGCGGACGAGGAGGGGCACGTGGATGCATTCCTCATAGGCGCAATCCTTGAACCGGTTTCGGTGCGAGCCGAGCGAGTAGCCGTTGTCGGAGAGGTAGATCACGACCGTGTTCTCCGCCTCACCCGTCTCCTCCAGGGTCGCGAGGAAGCGGCCGACCGCGTCGTCGAGCGCGAGCAGCGAGCGCCACTGGTCCCGGGTCGCGGCCTCGCTCTCCGCCGCGTCGACCGGGGGCCGGGCGGCCCACCATCGCGGCGCGCCCTCGGCGATGCGGTTGAAGTTCTCGGGCAGCTCCACCGGCTCGCCGGCGAACGCGTTGGCATGGCGCGGCGCTGAGGTTCGCGGCGCGTGCGGCGCGTAGGGCGCGAAGTACGCGAAGAAGGGTTCCTCCGCGCCCCCCTCGGCCGCCTCGCGGATGAACTCGTCGACTCGCTCGGCGAGCACGTCGGTGGAGTAGTCGGCGGGCTTGGAGCCGAACCGCTCCGCGCCCTTGCCGTCGAGCAGCGTGTAGTCGTAGTAGGCGGCGTCGGGGGTGAACGCGAGCCACTCGTCCCAGCCCGGCGGCACGTAGTCCTCGCCCAGCTCCCAGGGAAAGAGGTTCATGTACTTGCCGAAGAGGCCTGTCTCGTAGCCGGCGTCGTTGAGCCAGGTCACGAGCGTCGAGGAGTCGTCGAACTCCGGCGCATCGAGGTTCACCTCGACCCCGGTGCGGTGGGAGTTGAGGCCGGTGAGCAGCGTCGCCCGGGTGGGGCAGCAGAGCGGGTTGTTGTCGAAATAGGAATCGAAGCTGACGAAGCCCGGCGCCGAGCTCAGCGTCGGCATCCGCTCGACCGTCCCGAGCGGCTGATCGTCGGCGACGACCAGAAGGACATTCGGTTGCGGCGGAGCCTGCGAGGACGCCGGCGGCGGCGAGGAATCCTCGCCGCCGCCGAGTCCGCAGGAGGCGAGCACGCCGGCCACCCCCATGGCCGTGAGCACCCTGCCGAGCTTGCTCATTGCGCGCATCGCCTCCTATCTTCCCCCGTCCCGGCCCGCCCCTAGGGGAAGCTGATCATCGACTCGCAGTTGGCGGCCGTGTCGGTCCCGTCGTCGCCGAAGCACTGATCGACCTCGCTGCCGCCGTCGACGGCGTCGTCGCCGGATCCGGCGTGAAGCAGGTCGGCGCCGGCGCCGCCCAGGATCGAATCGATCCCGTAGCCGCCGTTGACGATGTCGTCGCCGGCGAGGGCGTCGATCGTGTTCGTGCCGCCCGCATCGGAGATCACGTTCGAGGCCGCGCTGCCGATGACGACGTCGTTGCCGTACGGGGTGGTGACGTTCTCGATGTCCGCGCCGACGTTGTCGCCCTCGCACTGCGCAGGGCACTTCTCACCGTCGTTGGCGACGTTGTCCAGCGAGACGTGAACGCCGTCGCTGAAGTAGCTGTCGTAGTCGCCCCAGTAGTCGATCTCGTCCGTCCCGGGGCCGCCGTAGTAGCGGTCGGGCGTACCGTCCTCCTGCGGGCGGAGGTAGTCGTCGTCCGCGTTGCCGGACACCTTGTCGCTGCCGGGGCCGTCGGCGATCGAGTCGATGCCGGGGCCGCCGCTGAGCACGTCGTCACCCGATCCGCCCTGGAGGAAGTCGGTGTGATCGCCCGTGTTCGGGCCACCGAGGATCACGTCGTCACCCGCCTGGCCACGGAGGTCGTCGGCGGCCGAGGAGCCGTTGATCTGGTCCCGGCCCTTCTCGCCCTCGACGAGGTCGCGATCGGCGCCGGCGTCGACCTTGTCGTTGCCGGGGCCGAGGTAGATGTCGTCGCGCCCGTCGAGGCCGCAGACGACGTCGTCTCCGAAGGTGGCGTGGATCTCCTGATCCTTGGGCCCACCGACGATCACGTCGGCGCCCTTGGTGCCCTTGATCTGCTTGGCGGTGCTGTGGATCGTCGCCTTCTTGCCCATGCAGGTCGGCGCCGCCGAGGCGGCCGCCGGGGTCAGCGCAACCGCGGCACTGACGCCGATCGCCGCGACGGCGAGCTGGGCCTTTCCGAGGCTCTTGAAAGTGAGTGAGTTCATCGCTGTGGTTCTCCTGAATCGGTCGGATATCGGTGTTGGTTACCGCTCTTGCTGCTGTGCACCGATATTCGGGCCGCGGAGGCCCCGAGAACAGGAGTCCTACGTGTCGCGGGGCGCACCCGAGGTGTCACCTTGCGCACCCTTGGTGTACGGGCGAGGCATGATTACGGCATGAGCGCCGACGGCAGCGAAATCGCGGAGGCGATCAGCGAGCGGACCCCGTTCCTCCGGTATGACGATGCCGACGGCGAGCAAACGTTCCCACTCGCCGAGACCGCCGACCGGCTGACGATCGGGCGCGGCGGCGGCGTCGACCTGGCGCTCGACTTCGACGAGACCGTCTCGACCCTGCATGCGGAGCTCGACCGGCTCGGCCGCCACTGGGTCGTCTGCGACGACGGACTCTCCCGCAACGGGACCTTCCTCAACGGGGAGCGCATCCACGGCCGCTGCCGGCTCCGAAACGGCGACGAGCTGAAGCTCGGCGACACCAGGCTCACCTTCCGCCAACCCGGCCTCGGCCCGCGCGGCACCGTCGCGGCCCCGACGGCCGCCAGCGTTTCCGACCACGCCGCGCCACCGAAGCTGAGTGAGCGCCAGCGCGAGGTGCTCGTCTCCCTCTCGCGCCCCTACGCCGGGGACAGCGCCTACGCGACGCCGGCGACGAACAAGCAGATCGCCGAGGAGACGCACCTGAGCGTCGACGCGGTGAAGCGCCACCTGCGGATCCTGTTCGAGCGGTTCGGAATCGCCGCCCTGCCCCAGAACGAGAAGCGGGTGCGGCTGGTCGAGCTCGCGCGGCAGGGCGGGCTGGTCACCCCCCGCGACCTGGAGACGCCGGCGCCTTGAGCAACCTCCTCATCGGCGAGGTCTTCGCCGGCTTCAGGGTCGAGGAGGTCCTCGGTCGCGGCGGGATGGGCTGGGTCTACCGGGTCCACGACGAGGCGCTCGATCGCGAGCGGGCGCTCAAGGTGCTCGACCCGAGCCTCGCTCAGGACGAGGCATTCCGCGGGCGCTTCCAGCGCGAGTCGCGGATGGCGGCGAAGATCGAGCACCCCTCGGTCGTCCCCGTCTACCAGGCTGGTGAGGAGGACGGGCGGCTCTTCATCGTCATGCGCCTGATCCGCGGGCCCGACCTGCAGAACCTGGTCGATCGCGAGGGCCCGCTCGATCCCCGCCGAAGCGCGCGGATCGTCGCCGCGGTCGGCGACGGCCTCGATGCCGCTCACAAGCACGGGATCGTCCACCGGGACGTGAAGCCCGCGAACATCCTGCTCGAGCTCGGCTCCGAGGGCGAGCGGGTCTACCTCACGGATTTCGGCATCGGCCGCCCCTCCGACGCGGCCGGCGCCGGTCTCACCTCGACCGGCGAGGTGATCGGCACCGCCGACTACATCGCCCCCGAGCAGATCCGCGGCCAGCGCGCCGACGCCCGTTCCGACGTGTACACGCTCGGCTGCGTCGCCTGCTTCCTGCTCACCGGCGAGCCGCCCTTCGCGCGCGAGAACCAGCTCGCGACGCTTTACGCGCACGCGAACGCCGAGCGGCCCCGCCCGACCCTGCTCGAGCCGGGCCTGCCCGAGGAGATCGACGACGTGATCGCTCGCGCGAGCGCCGTCGAGCCCTCCGAGCGCTACGAGACCGCCGGCGAGCTCGGCGCCGCGATCACGGACGCGATCGGCCGCGGCTCGCGGACCTCGACGTCTGCGCCGACTCCGACCGTCGCCGCGCCCGAGACCGTCCAGCTCCCGCCCGAGCCCGTGGGGGCACCGCCACCCGCGAAGCGCCCCCGCGGGCCGCTCTACGCCCTCGGGGCCCTCGGCGCGGTCGCGGCGGTGGCCGTTGCAGTCGTCCTCCTCCCCGGCGGCGACGATGAGGATGGCGGTGCGTCCGGGACCGGCGGGGGCGGTGAGACGGCGCAGGGACAAGAGCTCGAACGGCTCGACGACGTCGACAGCTTCGAGGTCACCGGCGGCGCGCCGGCGAGCGACCTGGTGGCCGGCAAGATCAACGTCCTCGTCCTCTCCGAGGAGGAATCGGCCCTCTTCCGGATCGAGCCCGGCGGACCGAACGAGGGCAAGCCCGCCCAGGAAGACCCGGACCAGATTGCCGAGCCGACCTCGGTGGCGATCGGCTTCGAGTCCGTCTGGGTGACGAGCGGGGGGAGGGCACGCTCCTCCACTACGGACCCGACAGCCGGGACATTCCGACCCCGATCCCCGTCGGCGCCGACCCGGTCGACGTCGCGGTCGACAAGGCGGTCTGGGTCGCGAACGAGGAGGACTCGACGGTCTCCCGGGTCGACCCGAGCGCGCTCGAAGAGGCGGCCGTCGAGGTTGACCTGAACGCGCCACCAAGCGCGATCGCCGCCGCCTCGGGCGAGGTCTGGGCGCTGAGCGTCGCGAACGACACGGTCTTCCGCCTCGATGCCGACGGGACCTCCGTCCGCAACGACACGGGGTTCCCCGCGGGGATCGTTGACCTCGCGGCCGCGGGGGAGACGCTCTGGGTCGCGAACGAGGAGAGCCGCGAGCTGCAGCCGATGACCCTCGCGCTCGGCGAGCTCGGCGACCGCGTGGAGCTCGAGGGCGAACCGGTCGCGCTCGCCGGCGACGACGAGTCGCTGTGGGTTGCCGTCCGCGATCCCAACCGCGTCATCCAGGTGGACGCCACCGATCGCCTGCCGGTCGCCAGGGCGGACCTCGACAGCGCGCCGACCTCGATCTCGATCGCGCCGCCCGGATCTCCCGAGGAGGGTTCGGTCTGGGTGGCCGGCGAGGACGGCACGATCAGCCGGATCCGGCCGTAGCCTGGAACACTCCCCTCGCATGGCCCCCGTGACGCGAAGCTACGACCGCACCCCCGCCGACGTCCGCCCGGTCTCGATCGAGCCCGGATACGTGCGCACTGCCACCGGGTCCTGCCTGTATGAGCAGGGCGAGACGCGGGTCATCTGCACCGCGAGCGCGACGGCGAAGGTGCCGAAGTGGCTCGAGGGCAGCGGCCGCGGCTGGGTCACCGCTGAGTACGCGATGCTCCCGGCCTCGACCGGGGACCGCAAGGAACGCGACGTGAAGAAGGGCCGGCCGGACGGGCGCGCGACCGAGATCCAGCGCCTGATCGGCCGTTCGCTGCGCGGGGTCGTCGACCTGAACAAGCTCAACGAGCACTCGATCTACGTCGACTGCGACGTCCTCCAGGCCGACGGCGGCACGCGCTGCGCGTCGATCACCGGCGGCTACGTCGCGCTGCGCCTGGCGGCGCAGAAGCTGCTCGCCGACGGGGGCCTCAAGGAGGACCCGCTGAACGGCTCGGTCGCCGCGATCTCCTGCGGCATGGTGGGCGGCGAGGTCCTCTGCGACCTCGACTACTCGGAGGACTCGACCGCCGAGGTCGACGCGAACATCGTCATCACCGGCGACGGCGGGCTGATCGAGGTGCAGGCGACGGCGGAGCGAACGCCGGTCTCGCGCGCCTCGCTCGACGAGATGCTCGAGCTCGCCGAGGCCGCCGTGGCGCAGCTCCGTGAGCTGCAAGCGGACGCATGCGGCTGATCGTCGCGACCCGCAACGACCACAAGCTGCGCGAGCTCGGCGAGATCCTCGACGGGATCGAGTTGCTGCCGCTGCCCGACGACGTCGAGCTGCCGCCGGAGACGGGCGAGACGTTCGCCGAGAACGCGCTGATCAAGGCCCGCGCGGCGCGGGCGGCAACCGGCGAGGCGGCGATCGGCGACGACTCCGGGATCGCGGCCTATGCGCTCGGCGGTCGGCCGGGCGTGCGCTCGGCCCGCTACGCCGGCGAGGACGCCACCGACGAGGACAACCTCAACCTGCTGATCGAGGAGCTCCGCGACGCGGTTGACCGTTCGGTTGCCTACGTCTGCGTGATCGCGCACGTCGACGCGGGTGGCGAGGAGTCCCGTCACGAGTCCCTTTACGAGGGCCGCTGCGAGGGCGAGCTGATTCTCGAGCCGCGCGGCGGCGGTGGCTTCGGCTACGACCCGGCCTTCGTCCCGCATGCCCTCGGAGCCCAGGACTCGCGGACGATGGCCGAGCTCTCGCCGGAGGAGAAGCACGCGATCAGCCACCGGGGGATCGCCGCGCGGCTGCTGGCTCGCGCACTGAAGACCGGTAGCGAAGCGCCGTGATCCAGACCAAGGCCGGAGCGGCCGGACTCTCGATCGTCTCCAACGCGATCCTGATCGCGCTAAAGCTCGCCGCCGGCGCGATCACCGGCTCGATCGCGATCATCACCGAGGCGATCCACTCCGCGATCGACCTGCTCGCGTCGGTGATCGCCTTGATCTCGGTGCGACGCGCCGACGAGCCGCCCGACGCCGAGCATCCCTACGGCCACCAGCGGGTCGAGAACCTGGCCGCGGCGATCGAGGGAATGCTCATCCTCGTCGGCGCCGGGATCATCGTCTTCGAGGCGACCAGGCGGCTCGTGACGGGCAGCGAGCTCGAGGAGCTCGGGGTCGGCCTCGCCGTGATCGGCTTCTCGATGCTCGCCAACCTGTTCGTGTCCGGCTTCCTCTACAGCCGGGCGAAGGCGCTCGACTCGGCTGCGCTCGAGGCCGACGCGGCCCACCTGCGCACCGACGCGTTCACGTCGGCCGGCGTCTTCGTCGGCCTCGCCCTGGTCGAGATCACGGGCGAGCCCGCCTTCGACGCGATCGCCGCGCTCGCCGTGGCCGCCGCGATCGTCGTCGCCGGCGTCCGCATCCTCAGCCGCTCCGGCCGCGTCCTCGTCGACGAGGCACCCCCGCCCGCAGAGCTCGACCAGATCGAGGCGGCGATCGCCGCCGAGCGCACCCATCACCCGGAGATCTGCGGGTATCACAAGCTCCGCGCGCGCCGCGGCGGCGCGCAGCGCTACATCGACTTCCACCTCCAGTTCCGCAAGGGGACGACGCTCGAGCTCGCGCACGAGCTCGCGCACGAGGTCCGCTCCTCGATCGAACGGGCGATCCCGCACTCCGAGGTCCTCATCCACGCGGAGCCGGAGGAGTCGCTACGGCCGCCCGACGAAGAGGCCAAGGGCCCCTATCGGGCGGGCTGAGACCCGAAACCTCAGCTACACCTAGCGCGCAACGCACCCCACTTGGCCGGATAGCCGCACCATCTGCGACCGCCGCCTGGGCTACTTTGCGCGGCGATCGTGTCCGCCTTTGCGTCATTCGTCACCGGCCGCCGCTCCAAGTGGGTAGTCCTCGCCCTCTGGATCGTCATCGCCTTCGCGCTCTTCCCGGTCGGCGCGAAGCTCTCCGACGAGACCCAGGACGACACCCAGTCCTACCTGCCCGAGAGCGCCGAGTCGACCGAGGTCGTCGAGATCCTCGACTCCGAGTTCCCCGACGGTGAGACGACCCAGGGCCTGATCGTCTACAAGCGCGAGGGTGGCCTGACGCCGGCCGATCAGGAGAAGATCGCGGCTGATGCGGCGGAGGTCGAGGCGCTCCCCGAAGAGGACCTACCGCTGGTGCAGCCGCCGACGGTGCCGTTCACCCCCCAGGCGCCGCCCGAGCTCGTCGCCCCCGACGGCGGCGTCGCCTACACCGTCCTCGTCGTCCCGACCGACTTCGAGAAGCAGGCCGACCAGGGCAAGGCCGTCCGCGAGATCACCGGCCAGGGAGAGGACGGGCTCGAGGTTCTCGTCTCCGGCGACCTCGGGTTCTCCGCCGACGCTGAGGAGGTCTTCGGCGAGCTCGACACGAAGCTCCTGATCGCCACAGTCCTGCTCGTCCTCGTCCTGCTCGGCGCGATCTACCGCGCCCTGTTCGTCGCGCTGACGCCGATCATCGTCGTCTTCCTCGCCTACGGCGTCGCCACCGCCGCGGTCTACGCGCTCGCGAAGTCGGGCTCGACCGTCTCGTCGAACGGCACCACGATCCTCGTCGTGCTCATGTTCGGGGTGGGGACCGACTACTGCCTGTTGCTCGTCTCCAGATACCGCGAGGAGCTACGGCGAATAGAGGACAAGCACGCGGCTGCGCAAAAGGCGCTGGCGCGCACCGGCCCCACGATCCTCGCCTCGGGGCTGACGGTCTCGCTCGCGATGCTGACCCTGACGCTCGCCGACGCACGCCTCACCTCGACGCTCGGCCCCGTGGCTGCGATCGGCGTCTTCTCCGGGATGGTCGCCGGGCTGACGCTGCTGCCGGCTCTCTTGACGATCTTCGGCCGCAAGGGCTTCTGGCCGCGCGGCAACACCGTCGCCTTCGACCCGGCGTCGGATGCCTCAACCGACGCCCGCCCCGGCGTCTGGCGGCGCTTCGGCGACAAGGTGCTGCACAGGCCCGGTCTGGCGCTCACGGTCACGGGCGCCGCCTTCGTGATCGGTGCCCTCGGCCTCTTCGCGTACAAGGTCGACTACTCGACCACGGGCTTCTTCAAGAAGTCCGTCGAGAGCGTCGAGGCGTTCGAGATCCTCGAGCAGAGCTTCCCTGCCGGCACCCTGGCGCCGACCACGATCCTGCTCCACCGCGAGGACGGGAACTTCACCGAGGCCGACGTCGCCGCCGCGGCCGAGGCGGTCGAGGGCGTCGACGGGGTCGCGTTGGTCTCCGAAACCGGTCGCGGATCGACCGACGGCGCCTACGCGAGCCTCGACGTGATCCTCGAGGACGACCCATACACCAAGGACGCGCTCAGCATCGTCCCGGAGATCCGCGAGAGCCTCGAGGACCTCCCGTCCGGGCCTGACCGCGCTCGTCGGCGGCGGCTCGGCGATCTCCTACGACTTCGACCAGGCGATCGAGTCCGACCTGAAGCTGATCGCACCGATCGCGCTGCTCGTGATCGCGATCATCCTCGCGATCCTGCTGCGGGCGATCGTCGCCCCGCTGGTGCTGATCGCGAGCGTCATCCTCAGCTTCCTCTGCACCATCGGCCTCTCGATGCTCTTCATCCGCTTCGTCGTCGGCGACGCGGGCGTCGACGCCTCGATCCCCACCTTCGCCTTCATCTTCCTCGTAGCGCTCGGGATCGACTACACGATCTTCCTCATGGCGCGCGTGCGCGAGGAGGCGCGCACCTACGGCACCCGGGAGGGGACCCTGCGCGCGATCAGCGCCACCGGTCCGGTGATCACGAGCGCCGGGGTCATCCTCGCCGGCACCTTCTCGGTCCTGATGACCCTGCCGGTCACCTACACCTTCGACCTCGGATTCATGGTCGCGCTCGGGATCCTGCTCGACACCTTCATCGTCCGGACGATCATGGTGCCGGCCGCCGTCGAGCTGATCGGCGACAAGATCTGGTGGCCCTCGACCGCCTCGGCGGGTGGCGCGATCCACGAGGACACGGGGGAGCACCCCCAGGTCGCGCCGCCGCCACCGGAGCAGCCGCCGCCGCCAACGTCGTAGCCGTAGGTCAGGTCAGGTTGACCGCGGCCGAGAGCCCGACCGCCGTGACGACGATCGAGTACCCGGTGTAGCCGCTGATCGCGAGCAGCAGCGCCGCGACGGCGCAGATGACGACGATCGTCAGCCAGGAGGCTCTTCCGAGGGTGCTCACCGCCGCTATTGTCGCCGACGTGCCAGACCGAGCGCTCGCAGACCAGGCGGACCGGGCGCGCACCTCTCCCAGCGCCGCCGACGCCGAGGTCGCGATCGCCCGCCTGCGGGCGATGTCGCCCGACCTGCGCGGCTGCGTGATCCTCGATCCCGAGGGCGAGGCGCTCGGCGCCAGTCACGATCTCGCGCGCTGGGCCGAGGCCGGGCGGGCGCTGCTGGCCGCTGCCGACGCGGCGGCTGCCGAGCCGGTGACTCAGGCCCACGTCGGCACCGAGGACGGTGAGGCGTTCGTGCTCCGAGACCGTGGCTACGCGCTGATCGCCGCGGCGGAGCGCTTCGCGCTCACCTCGCTCCTCTTCTTCGACATCCGCGTCGTCCTCTCCGACCTCGTCGACGCCTGATGCCGCCGAAGCCACACCGCGCGCTCCTCGACCGGGTCACGGGCTACGCCGACGAGGCCGCCGCTTTCCTGCGCCGCCGGCGGACCAACCGAGAGCCGTTCGCCCGTGTCTACACGCCCGGCGGCGGGGTCATCCCGTTCGGCGCCGATACCGAGGAGGGACGCGAGCTCTTTCTCGCCGCGGCCGACGTACTTGACACGGCGCGATAATCTCAGCGGACCACCAACCTTGATCGGGGGATCAGTGACTCGCAGGATGCGAATCGGAATCGTCGTGCCGGGCCTGGCCATAATCGGCGCTGTCGCCGTGGGCGTGTTCTCGTCCGGTTCAGCCGCAAAGCCGCCCGCGCCCGTGCTCGGCAATCCGTGCGGCGCTTTCCCGCTCTTCACCGGTGGCCTCGGTCTCGCCTCGGCGCCCGACCAGACCGCGTGGAACCAGGACATCTCCCAATCCCCGGTCGCCGCGAACTCGGACGCGGTCATCGGCGGCCTGCCCGGCGAGCTGCATCCGGACTTCGGGTCACCGCGCCAGTACGGGATCCCGTACACGGTCGTCGGCGCAAAGGCGAAGAAGGTCAAGGTCAAGTTCATCGCCTACCCCGGCGAGTCCGACAAGGGCCCGTATCGGATCCCGCTCACCGCGCCGATCGAGGGCGGCAAGAACGCCGACGGCGATCGCCACGTCATCGCTTACGACAAGTCCCGCTGTCTCCTCTACGAGCTCTTCAACGCTCGCCCGAACAAGAAGCGCAACCGCTGGGAGGCGGACGGCGGCGCGATCTGGGACCTGAAGAGCGCCGGCCTGCGGACGGCGGGCTGGACCTCCGCCGACGCCGCCGGACTCCCGATCTTCCCCGGCCTCGTCCGCTATGACGAGGTCGCCGCGGGCGCCGTCAACCACGCGATCCGTCTCACCTTCGCCTCCTCCCGCGACGCCTACATCAACCCCGCCAGTCATTGCGCCGGGAACACCAACTCGGCGACCGTGCCGCCGATGGGGATGCGCTTCCGGTTGAAGGCGAGCTACGACATCGCCGCCATCACAGGCCAGGCGCGCGTGATCGCCGAGGCGCTCAAGCGCTACGGCCTGATCATGGCCGACAACGGCTCCGACTGGTACTTCTCGGGCAGCACCGACCCACGCTGGAACGACAACGATCTCAACCAGCTCAAGGAGATCCCGCCCTCGGCATTCGAGGTCGTCGCCTCGCAGGCGGAGGCGGTCACCTGCTGAAGGCCCGCGCTACGGGCTGAGGTCCGCCATTGCGAGTACTATGGTGCTCGCAATTATGGCGAAAGCAATAAGAGCGCCCACCAACCCGTTCAGCTACGGCGGCCTCGCGCTGGATGAGGCCTTCGCCGACCGCGAGGCCGAGGTCCAGGACCTGAAGGCCGACGCGCTCAACGGCCAGGACGTCGTCGTCTTCGCGCCGCGGCGCTACGGCAAGTCCTCACTCGTGTGGCGGACGATGCAGGAGCTCGCCGCCGCCGACGCGCTCGTCGCCTACGTCAACCTGATGACGACGCCGACCCGGCAGAAGCTCGCCGAGAAGCTTGCCGCCGCGATCTACGAGCACGTCGCCTCGCCGCTCGAACGGGCAAAGGAGGCGGCGCTCAGTCCCTTCCGCGGGCTGCGGATCGTGCCGCAGGTAACGGTCAGCCCCGAGGACGGCGCCTACAGCTTCTCCTTCGGCGTCGAGCACTCACCGGCCGACATCGACGCCACCCTCGAGCGCCTGCTCGAGCTGCCGGCCGAGCTCGCCGCAAAGAGCAAAGGACGGACCAAGCGCCGCGTCGTGATCGTCTTCGACGAGTTCCAGGAGATACAGACCATCGACCCCGGCCTGCCAAAGCTGATGCGGACGATCTTCGAGCAGCAGCCGGAGGTCTCCCGCATCTACCTCGGCTCGCGCCGCCACATGATGGAGCGGATCTTCAACGACGAGAACGAGCCCTTCTGGCGCTCGGCGAAGAAGGTCGAGCTCGGCCCGATCGACCCGAAGCTGTGGAAGCCGTTCATCGCCAAGCGGTTCAAGAAGACGCGCAAGAAGGCCGCCCCGGCGACGATCGACGGCCTCCTCGCCCGCACCGCCGGCCACCCCTACGCGACCCAGGAGCTCTGCTACTTCCTCTGGGAGCAGACCCCCTTCGACGGCGAGGCGGGAGAGGCCGAGCTCGACGCCGCGCTCCGGGCCGTCCTGCGCTCGGAGTCGGCCCACTTCGCCGCGAGATGGGACGACGCCTCGGCGGCCCAGAAGCAGGTGCTCCAGGCCCTGGCGGCCGAACCGGGCCGGCCGCTGACGACTGCGTATCGGTCGCGTCAGGCGCTCCCGCCCCAGGCGACCGTGCAATCGACACTCCGGGTTCTGGTGCAGCGCGAGCTCGTCGCTCGCGGCGAGGGGCGCGAGTACGCGATTTCGGAGCCCTTCTTTGCCGAGTGGATCCGCGCCTTGGATGAGGAGCCGGATGAGCTGGCGCGGGGGTAGATCTACTCAGTAGTCCGGAGTCCTTTTTTGCGCTATTTGCGATCGATGTCGTGATCTCCGGCCCACGTCTGCCCGCCGAGGGTTAACGATGGGTGCGGCATGTAAACGACCGCGCTTTCGAATCGAGACCAACGGCGAATGGGGTTTCGGGGGCAAGAGATCGAGGTTCGGGCTTGTCCGGAGTGGGACAAGTGATGAAGCCTGTAAGCGCTCCAACGCGGCCGCCGCAGCTACGGCCCAACCGCCCGTCTGATCGGGCCTGGCAAGACCGGGCCGCCGAGCTCTTCGCCGAGTTTCAGCGTCCCGCCCGCGCGATGGTCCGCCGCGCCTTCCGCGGAGCGTTCTGCGAGGACGAGCTCGATGACATCTACGCGACCGCATGGGTCGGGACCCTGCGCGCGCTCGAGACTCGCCACGCGCAACTCACCGACGACGAGGTGCGCAGCTACCTGTTCACCGCCGTCGCCCACCAGGCCGGGCGCGAGCTGCGCCGCCGACGGCGCAAGCCGACACAGCCACTCGAGCTCGACGACGCGACACCAGACCTCGGTATCGGACCGGAGGAGGCCGCCGCCCGGGCCGAGCGCTCGCGGGTCGCGCGCGACCTGCTGAGCTCCCTGCCCCCGCGCCGGCGCGCGGTGATGCTGCTTCGCTACGGCTGGGGTCTCGATCCTGATCAGGTCTGCCGCATGGTCGACGGGCTCTCGCCGCGTGCCTATCGCAAGGAGGTGACCCGCGGGGTCGACGAGCTGAGCGAGCGCGTGCGGGCGTTCGAGCGTGGAGAGTGGTGCGCGGAGCGTGCGGGAGTGCTGAAGACATACGTGGCGGGAGTCGCGGACGATGAGGGGACCCGCCAGGCGAAGGCCCACCTCTCGCACTGCCGGCAGTGCTCGGAGTTCGTCGCCCGGCTGACCGGCCACCTCCACGACCTCGGCGGCGCCCTCGTCGCCCCCGCTGCCATCGCCGGCATCGACGGGCACGCATCCGCAGCCGACCGAGCGCTCGGGGCGTGGACGAGGGTCAAGGAGGCGGTCGGCAACGGGACGGAGAACGCCGAGCAGGCCGCCGGATCGATCCTCGCCGGCGGCGGCACGCGTGGCGCGGGAGCCGGGACCGGGGCGGGGATCGGCGGGATCCTCGGGATCGGAGGGACGGCGAAGGTCGTCGCCGGCTGTTTCGCTGGTGCCGCTGCGACCGCTGCATGCGTGACGACGCTCGTCCCCGGCCCAGGGTTGACCCACCTCGCCAACACCCAGCCGGCGCAAAAGGCCGTCGCGGATCCCCGGCCGACACCACAGCGCCAGGCCAGGGCGACCAACGCAACCCTTGCGCCGGTGCTCCCAAATCAGGTTGGCAACGAGGTCGACCAGACTGCCCCGGCTCCAGCGACCCCGCCGCCGACCGACGAGGGCGCCGAGCAGGCGAGCGCGGGCCAGGATCCGGCAGCGGAGCCGGCCGCGAGCGCATCGGCCGAGCCCGTCCAGGCACAGGAGGCGGCGCAGTCGGACTTCTCCTTCGAGTCCGACCCCGCCGCGCCGGCGCCCGCCCCCGCCCCCGCGCCGGCGGCACCCGCGCCGACGAGCACGCCAGCAGGCGGAGAGGGTGGAGGAGGAGGAGGGGCTCCCAGTGGAGATTTCGCCTTCGGAGGGGGATGATTGATGTTCGGCGGGACCCGGAAGGAGATCAAGTGAGCAAGCTCCGCAGGCACCTGACCTATCCGCACGTCGTTTCGACGATCGCCCTCTTCATCGCGCTCGGCGGAGGCGCATATGCAATCTCGCTCGGCAAGGGCGACGTGAAGTCACGTCACATCCAGAACGGCGCAGTCAAGTCGGCCGACGTCAAAGACGACACCCTCAAGGGCCGCGACATCATCGAGGCCTCTCTGGACACGAAGGGCTTCACCGCTGCGGCGAGCACACCATTCGTCGGCAACGGGGCAGACGAGCCGATCACCTGCAACCCGACAGGCGGCCGTTGGTGCCGTGTGGGGAGGTCTCGATCAACACGCCAACGGCGGGACGGATACTCGTGCTCGCGAGTGGGGAGATGATTCCGGACACGCTGCCTGAAGGCAGTGGTGAGTGCCGGGTGTTCGTCGACGGGAAGTGGATCGCTGAGGTGCCGATTTCGGCCGAGGGGCAGGCGCGACTTCTCCATCGCCGCGCTCAGCGCGCCGGTCGCGGCGGGACCGCACAAGCGCGTCCTTGCAGTGCTTCGACAGTGCACCCGGCGTGCGTGTCGAGGTGTACGGAACTCACTGCCGTCTTGGTTGGAGGCAATTGATCGCCCAGTCGAAGACCCGGGCGGGCCTTGCCTCGTGGTGTGCACTGCGGCGGTTGTCGCTAGCGAGCCTGGCCGTCAGTCCGGCAGCGTGGGCGGGGACGTTCGAGGCGCTCACTTGCTCGCCGTCGGTTGGCGCCCCGATGCCCGAGACCGCGACTGGAGCGGCGGACGATGGGTTCCACATCGACCCCTGTGACTTCCGGCCGGTTTCTCGAGTTACGTGCTGCTGGCAGGTGGCTCGCGTGCGTTCTTGGCGGGCGCGCAGCGTGGCGATGCTCGCGCCCCCGGGTCTTCAGTTCGTCGTCGGGCAGTTTCGGAGCGAATCCGTGGCACGGATCGTCGGCCCTTGGCGCGTACTCATCGAGAGTTCGCAGTATCGCCTGGTCGGCGAGAGCCAGGCTGGGCATTCGACGGGAGATCAACGGCGACGACGTACTACACCTGGTCGCGCCGGCTGGACAGGCCGCCGACCAGGTCGTCGTTCGAGATCCAATGCATCGCCCAACCCTCCTGCGAACCCCGCGCCACCGGCGACTACGGGAATCTCCTCATCGGCGACATCAGGTTCTCGATCGAGGATGTGTCGCCGCCGGTCCTCGGCGGACTGGGCGGGGCGTTGCTCGAGGGGCCTGCGCAGCGCGGCGTGCAGCTGCTGGCCGCGCCGGCGACCGACGCGGGTGGAGGTGTCGCCGGGGTCACGGTCAAGGTGAATGGCAAGCGCTACGCCTCGATCAGTCCCGATTGCGCACTCGCGCCGGACGGGACTGCGCTGAAGCTCGCTCCGTGCCCGACAACCGTGAACGAACAGCTCGCGATCGATACGACGGGGCCTCCGTTCGGGGAAGGCAAGAACGAGATCGAGGTCTGCGCCACGGACTACGCGCAAGAAACCGCCGATCCCGCATCGTTCGCCGGCGAATCGTGCGCGTCGAAGGGCGTCTACGTAGACAACTCTTGTCAGGTGTCACCTCGGCCCGATGCGGCCGACGTCGATCTCCGCTTCGCCGGCAAGCGCCGCACGGTGGGCTTCGGCAAGAGGGCGACCGTCGTCGGCAAGCTCGTCGACGCCGAGGGCAAGCCCGTCGACGGCGCAAGCGTCTGCCTCTCCCAGCGCGACGACGTCGAGGGAGCGCCGGAGATCGACCTCGGCCAGGTGGAGACAAACCGCGCCGGCGCCGCGCGGGTGAAGTTGCCACCGGGCGCCTCGCGGCGGGTCAAGCTGACCTACTGGGCCGACGCTGAGGAGGTCGAGATCCGTCAGGCGAAGCTCGGCGTTCGCGCCCGGCCGGACCTCAAGGTGCTCTCGAAGCGCAAGCTCACCGACGGGGGCCGCGTCCGCTTCCGGGTCCGCCTGGCCGGGCCCTATCGAGCCCACCGCCGCGTCGCCGTTCAGGCGCTCGCGCCGGCGGGATGGCTCGACTTCCCCGGTTGCGTCGGCAAGACCGACGGGGCGGGCAGGTTCGAGTGCTCCTACCGCTTCCGCGAGCAGGAGGGCGACGTCGAGTACGCGTTCCGCGCCCTCGCCCCGCGGCAACCCGAGTACCCCTTCCTCCAGGGCCGAACGAAGCCCGTCGAAGTCTCCGTCCGCGACTAGGCTTCGGCCCAGATGACCGACCCGGACCCCAAGGTCTCGACCTGGACCTCCGTGCTGATCGCGATCGCCCTCCTGCTACCCGTGGCGGTGCTGGTCGGCATTCTGATTGCGGCTGTCGACCCGCCGACCGTCATCCAGATCGTCGCCTTCGGAGCGCTCGGTGTCTGCTGCGGCCTGCTCCCGCCGGCTATTCACGAGCGGAGAGAAGAGCGGGCTAAGAGCTCGTCGGCGCAGTAACGACCACTAGGAAACGGTCTCGAACTTGACGATTTTCCGGTCACCGCCGGTGCCCTTGTGGCAGCGGTGCTTCGAGCGGTGAGACTCCACGGCCTTAGTCACGCAGGTGAACCCGCGTGGCGTGTCGTCCCCGGTATGCGTGAGCCGACGGGCGATGGCTCTGGCGTTGCTGCACGTGATGTTTTGCGCCTCGACGTTGATGTACTGGAACCCAATGCCGCCTTCGTCGCCGCAGTCGACGAAGCCGCTTCCGCCCCGGGCGCGGTCCTCATGCTCGGCGCTAGCGCCGGCGGGCATACAAAGGGCTAGTACAGCCACGACCACCGCTGCGAGCCCGAATCGCACAGGCCAACACTAACGATGGATTGACCGTCACCCGTGGAAGACGGGCGGCCGTTGCGATTCGCCCCGCCGCTGGTCGACAGTCCGCTCGGCGCTCCTGATCGGAGAAAACGTGTGGCTCGCCTCCGCTTTCGGCGCTCCCGCCCGGTTGGGTTCGATCACGGCGAGTCGCGCGATGAGCTGGGCGTTGTACTTATCGCCGTCCTCCCCGTAGTGGACCCGGGCATGACAGGTCGGGCAGATGGCGATCACCGAGCGCGGGTCATCCTGGCCACCATCGCTGATCTGCTGCGTGTGGTGCGGCTCTAGATAGGGACGCCCGGATCGGTCCTGGAATGCCGCTGGCTTGCCGCAGCCTTCGCAGATGCCGGCGGCTCGCGCTCGCACGTAATTGCGGACCTTGTCGCTCCGCTTGTAGACAGCGCGCCTGACCTCGGTCGGTGCCGGGGCGTCGGCCGTCTCAACAAGTGGCGGCGCGAGAGCCGCCTCTTGATCGCTTGGCGGTGGCGCTGGCCTGTGGGACTTTCGTGGGGCAGTCCTGAGCCGGCGCTCTAGCTCCGCTGCCGTGAGGCCGTGGGCGAGGTCCAGCATGGCATCTTCGTTCTCGGCGTCCGTCACACGGGACAGGGCCCGAACCTTGGAGAAGCTGAGGTCGCCAGACTCGAACGCCGCTCGGACCATCGGCAGGTGGATGAGGGCCCGCGCGACCCGGACGTGCTCCCGCGCGGTGCGAGCATCCCAGCCCGGCCGGCTCGCGAGCCAGGTTGCGGTCGACCGGTACCCGTTTCGCTTGCCCCCCTCGTGGCGGTCGAAATCCCCGATGAGCTCCAGCAGCTTCGCTGTGCCGGCCTGCATTGCCTGAAAGCTGTCTACGAGGTCCTGCTCGAGTTCTTCATTGGCCCGAAGGTCAAATCGTTTCACCGAAGCCTGAGAGGGAGATCCAGCCACGAACATACGTTCGTAGAGTAGGTGCGGTTCCGGACGGAAAAATCCCCCCAGATCGCCCTTGCGAGCGGCTCCCGCGCCCGCTAGGTTCGGTCGATAATGAGCTGCGAGATCACGATCTGGGATGCCCACGTCCACGAAAAGAAAGGCAAGCGGACTCTTCACGTCACCGGCGAGGGCGAGTGCACGAGCTCGGGCCACACGCTGCGGCTCGTCCGCGACAACGAGGGCATCTACGACGACCCGGAGGTCTTCGCCGTGAAGCTCGAGGTCGAGGACTCAGACGTCGGCTCGCCGGTCGCGACGTCCGAGAAGGTCGAGGAGTTCTTCGACCTCGGCGGCGATCCCGTCACGCGCGTAGTCGTCCGTGGTGCCGCGTCGGAGACGGTCCCGATCGAACAGCACGACTAGCCCCGAGCCTTAGACGAACTCCCCGAGCTTCTTGATCTGGAAGGCGCGGACGAAGTCCGTGATCCCGGTCATCAGCGCCCAGATGCCGGCGAAGGCGAGGAGCACGTACTGCTTCTCGATGAAGAACTGGCCGGCGGTCCAGAATGCGATGACGACCATGAGGATCCCGGAGAGGAGGCCGATCCACCAGAGCTCCGAGATCTCGCGGGATGCGAACGCGCCGATGATCCAGAAGACGCCGACGATCAGGAAGAGGAAGCCGAGCATGTCGGCGATCCCGGCGAAGGTGTTCTCCGGGCTGATGAACGAGGCGATCCCGGCGATCGCGAAGAGCACGCCGAAGATCGCGTAGAGCGGGCGCCACCGCTCGACCGTCGCCGCGATGAAGAACTGCTGGATCGAGGTGAAGAAGAACATCAGCCCGATGAGGACGCCGACGGTGTTGATCGAGGCCTGATCGAACTGCAGGATCACGGCCGAGATCCCGACCCAGACGATCCCGAACACGATCCACAGCCACCACAGCCTCGCGATGCCCTGTAGTGCCTGGCGCTCCGGTGCGGTCAGCGAGCTCTCCATGTCTTTACTCCCCTTCTATAGGTCGTAGCGGGCGAGATCCTGCTCGAGCCGCTTGGCGTCCTCGGCGCTGACGGTCCCGTTCGACGTTCCGGGGCCGTCGCCTTTGTCCGCATCGTCGCCGACGTCCGCGTCTTCCTCGCGGGTTGCGTCGCGCCAGCGGCGGACCCCGACGAACGTGGCGCCGGCGGCGACGATCAGCACCAAGCCGGGAACCAGCCAGGCGACGAGGTCGAAGCCGCTGCCGTCGGGGACGGCGAGCACCTCGGAGCCGAACTCGTCCACGAGCCGGTCCTTGACCTCGTCCTTGGTCAGCCCTTCGGCGATGAGCTCGCGGATGAACTGGCGCTCCTGAATCGCCTGCGGCGCCTCGGTCGCCAGCTCGAGTGTCACGCCGCAGACGACGCACATGACCTCGTCCTCGAGGTCGGCGAGGGAGGTCTGCGGCTCCTGGGCGGCGGCCGGCGACGCGGCAACCAACGCAAGGCCGGCGAGCAGGAGCACTCGCCGCATCAGCTCGCCTCGATCCTCGGCGCGACCTCGTCGCGCAGCCACGTCTCGGTTACCGCGCCGGGGAGAGCAACCGCAAGCGTGCCGTCGGGGGCGACGAGGAAGCTCTCCGGGACGCCGGTCGTCTTCAGCTCGCCCTCCGCGTAGTCGCCGGAGCCGTCGTGAAGCTGCGGGTAGGTGAGCTCGAACTCCTCGACAAACTCGAGCGCCTCCTGCGTGCTGTCGCCCTGGGTGTCGATGCCGAGCACCTCGAGCCGGTCGCGGTTCTCGCGGTAGAAGGCCTCGAGCGCGGGGGCCTCGTCGCGGCACGGATCGCACCACGATGCCCAGACGTTGACGAGCACCCACTTGCCCTCGTAGTCGGCGAGCGATCCGTCCTCCTCGGCGCCGAGCACGGGCAGGGTCGTCGCGGGCACCGGCTCGCCGGTTTCGAGCCGGCCCTCGCCCTTCGCGAGCATGCCGAAGCCGAGCAGTCCGAGCAGGGCCAGGACCCCCAAAGTGACGGCGAAGGTGCGCGCGCTCACGAGGGGGAGGCTAGCCGGGGCCGGGCCTCGGCTCGGGGCTAGACTGCGGCCTCAGCGCGGACGTAGCTCAGCTGGTAGAGCACGAGCTTCCCAAGCTCGGGGTCGCGGGTTCGAGCCCCGTCGTCCGCTTCAGCAGGGGTCACTCGCTTCACCTGCCTCCCGCTTGGTAGGGTGCGAAACAAGTAGGGGGAAAAACTCCGAGCGCGTGTCCGGCGCGCCCGCCCGATTGGGGGGATGGAGGAAATATGAGGAGACGGTGGAAGATCCTGGCGTCCGTCTGTGCGGTCGCGGCGGCTGCGTGTTGCAGTAGTCCGGCGCTCGCGCACCACCCCGACGAGGTCGGGTCGCCGCTCGGTCCTCCGTTCGGCGAGAACTTCTGGTTCGTGACCAACTTCCAGACGGCGCAGAACCCGTTCAACCCCGCCAACACGCACGTGACGAGCTCGGACATCGCCTTCTTCGACGACCTCGCGTACGTCGGCGACTACGGCGGCTTCCGCATCTTCGACATCACGAGGCCGAAGCCGAAGCTGGTTTCGGACACCCGCTGCTACGGGCCCCAGGGGGACCCGTCGGTGTTCGACCGCGACGGCAACGGCGAGGCGGACACGCTCGTGCTCTCGGTCGACAGTGTCCTCGCCGGACCGGAGTGCGGGGCCCCGCCGGCCGTGAAGGTCGAGGGTCAGTATCCGCCGGGAGCATGGGAGGGACTGCGCGTGTTCGACGTCTCCGACCCCGAGGCTCCGTTCCAGGTCGCCACCGTCTACCAGGACTGCGGTTCGCACACGAACACGTTGCTGCCGGCTCCGGGCGGCGAGTCGATGTACGTCCTGAACTCGAGCTATCCGCTGGCCGACGGCCCCACCTGCGGCCCGCCCGGCGTGGCGCACGGTCGCCTGGTGAACCATGGCGTCGTCCAGGTTGTGGAGGTGCCGTTCGAGAACCGGACCGCGTCGCATGAGCTGACCGAGCTCCCGATCGTCTACCCGGGCGATGCCGACGGTGTCTACAAGCCCGTCAGCGAGCATGGGATCGCGGCGCCGCTGGACAACTTCCTCGGCTGTCACGACCTCAGCGCCTTCCCCGCCAAGAGGATGGTGGGGGCGGCATGTGGGGAGCAGGCGCAGGTGTGGAACATCGACCCGGCGACCGGGTTGCCGAAGACGCAGAACCCGCGCTGGGTCCATGATCAGCCGAACGTCGACTTCTGGCATTCGGCCACGTTCAGCTGGGACGGCAAGGTCGCCAACTTCATCGACGAGTCGTTCGGCGACGGCTGCCCGACGGAGACGACGAAGACCGCCGGCCTGCCGGGTCCACCGCGGACGTATGCGTCCGGGAACATGTTCTTCTTCGCCGCGGAGAGCGGCGAGCTGCTCTCGGAGTACCGCAACGACGAGCGGGGAGCGAACGACGACCCGCCGCTCGATCCGGTCAATCCCAACCGGCTCACGTACTGCTCCTCGCACCTCGGCATCCCGGTGCCGGCGAAGGACCGGTACCTGCTGGTGAACGCGTTCTACCGCAGCGGCTCGGCGGTGATCGACTTCACCGATCCGACGGCGCCGCACGAGATCGCGTTCGCCGACATGTCGGGCACGAATACGTGGTCGGCCTATACCTACCCGCGCAAGTCGGGTCACAGGGAGACCATCCCGGTCTACTCGAACGATGGCCTGAGCCGCAACTACGGCACGTCGGGCGCCCCGAACTACCCCGAAGCGGCCTACGGCTTCCAGCGCTTCGAGGCCGACATCGGCCGGACGCGTCTGGTTGGCTTCGATCAGCTCAATCCGCAGCTGCAGGAGCGCATCATCAAGACGCACTTCGCTCCGCCCGAGACCCCGCCGGGCGAGGTGGAGACGTTCGCCGAAGGCGAGCCCGCGCCGCCCGGCGCGGCCAACGTCTCGGCGCACCCTGTCGACAAGTAACAGGGGCCTGCGAGGGGACGGCGGAGGGCCGGCGTGAGCCGGTTCCTCCGCCCGCTCTCGCGCAACCGCTGGATCCTGGTTACGTTTCCGAACGTGCCTCGCATCGACAAGCGGCAATCGGTTGGACCGTGAAGCGGGTCGGCGTCATCGGCGCCGGCTTTGCCGGTCTCGCTGCGGCCGATGCCCTGCGCGCCGACGGAGCGGAGGTGACAGTCCTCGAGGCGCGCGACCGGGTGGGGGGCCGCGTGTGGTCGGTGCCCTTCGGGGAGGGCGCGGTGATCGAGCGGGGCGCCGAGTTCATCCTGCCCGGCTACGACACGATGAACTCCCTCGCCGCGCGGTTCGGGATCCCGCTGGTGCTCAAGGGAACGCCCTACGGGCGGCGCGTGCCGATCGGCGAGGAGGCCGTTACCCAGGCCGACCTCGAGGGCGCGTTCGACCGCCTCGCCGCGGCGGGAGCGTCGAACGCCGCAAGCGCCGCTGATGCGATCGCGGGCTTGGACCTGGACCCACGCCTGTCGAAGCTGATCCAGACACGCGTCGCGATCTCTAACGGACATCCCGCCGAGGATCTCGCGGCGTCGGTGCTCGACGAGGGAGCCTCGACCTTCGGCGATTTCGACAACCACACGCTGGAAGGCGGCAACATGCGCCTCGCCGACGCGCTCGCGGCCGAGCTCGGCGGATCCGTGCGCCTCTCATCGCCGGTGCGGAGGGTGCGCTGGTCGCAGGACGGCGTCAGGATCGCCACCGATGACGACGGGCTCGAAGTGGACGCGGTCGTGATCGCAATCCCCACGGCGCCGCTGGCCGAGATCGAGTTCGATCCTCCGCTCGAGGGCGCGACCGCGGATGCGCTGCGCGCCGTCACCTACGGCCAGAACTCGAAGCTCTTCCTGCGGCTGCGCTCACCCGCGCCGCCGAGCGCGATCATGTCCGTGGCCGGGCATTTCTGGAGCTACACGCAGCTCGGTGCGGACGGTCGGCCCGCTCCGTTTTTGACCGGCTACACGGGGACGAAGGCCGCGATCGAGGAACTGGGGGGCTCCGACGGGTTCGAGCGCTGGGCCGGGGCCCTCATCGAGCTTCGCGAGGACCTCGATCCTGAGCCCGAGAGCGCGATCCTCTCGACCTGGCACGACGATCCGTGGGTCCGGGGCTCCTACTCGGCTCGCACCGTCTCCTCGCCGCTTCGCGACGACGACCTGTTGAAGCCGATCGGCCCCTTGTATTTCGCCGGCGAGCACACGGCCGGCGAGTGGCACGGGCTGATGGAGGGGGCGCTGCGTAGCGGACGGCGCGCGGCCGAGCAAGTCCTCTCGGCGTGATCGTCGGCCTCGCGCTCGCGCTCGCCTCCGCGGTCGCGACGAGCATCGGCTTCCTCCTCAAGCACCGCGGCGCCGTCCTCGCGCCCGACGTGCAGGTCCGCCACCCGCTGCGAAGCGCGGCCGATCTCTTTCGCTCGAAGTGGTTCGCGCTCGGCTGGTTGGTGGCGCTCGGCGCCTGGGCCCTTCACGCGGGCGCACTTGCCCTGGCTCCGCTCTCGACCGTCCAGGCGGTCCTCTCGGGCGGGCTGGTGTTCCTCGCCGTCTTCGCCGAGCGTTACTTCGGCCTGCGGCTCGGGCGACGTCAGTGGGTCGGCGTGATCGTCACCGCGGGCGGGCTCGCGATTATCGGAGTGACATCCGCGTCCGACGACGCCGAGCCGCGCGCCTACGCCGTCGCGGCCCTGATCGCGATCGAGTGCGGCGTGCTCGTGGTCGCGATCGCAATCGCCGCCGCCTCGACTCACCGGCTGGTTCCATCGAGGGCTCAGGGCCTCATCCTCGGCGCCGCCGCCGGCGCCCTGTTCGGCGTCTCGGATATCGCGATCAAGTTCCTCGTCGATGACATCGAGAGCGGCGTGCTCGAGCTGATCAGCCCCTGGACCGCGGCGGCGCTGATCGCCTCGGTGGCAGCCTTCTTCGCCTCCGCTCGCGGCTTGCAGATCGGCCCGGGCGTGGACGTCATCGCCATGACATCGGTCGCCGCGAACCTGACCGCGATCGTCGGCGGCATCCTCGTCTTCCGCGACCCGGTCGGGGAGGGGACGGTGGAGATCGTCGGACGGGTTCTCGCCTTCTGCCTCGTGATCGTTGGCGCGGCCCTGATTCCCGCCCCGGTCCGGGCGGCCGGCGCCAACGACGCCAGCGCGGAGGAGTAGGGGAGTAGGCTGGTCCCTGGAGGGCATTTGCCCCGGGGCCTGCTCGTCTGACAGCAGGCAGCGCGCCGCCTGACTTCCTCGATCAACGTCGTCGTACGGCCCGAGGAGGTCTCGAATGCGTGCAGCTCCGCTGGACACGGTCCCGATCGAGAACGAACTGTCCGAGCGCGTGGTGCGGGTCATGGTCTTCGGCCTGCCGCCGGCCGGGCTCCTGCTGGCCGGATGGCTGGCGTGGGGCGGAGTGCTCCACGCGCACGACCTAGTCGTGCTCGCGGTGACCTACATGCTCACCGGGCTGGGCATCACGGTCGGCTACCACCGCCTCTTCACCCATCGCTCCTTCAAGACGTCGCGCGCCATGCGAGCGGTGCTGGCCGTGCTCGGCTCGATGGCCGTCGAGGGTCCAGTAATCGAGTGGACGGCCACGCACCGCAAGCACCACCGCTTCTCCGACGAGGAGGGCGACCCTCACAGCCCGCATCTCGAGCACCACGGAACCGGGTGGGGCGGAGCTGTGCGCGGGCTGGCCTATGCGCACGTCGGCTGGATGTTCCGCGGCAGGGACATGGCCAATCCGGCCCGCTACGCCAAGGACCTGCTCGCCGACGGCGACCTGCGCTTCATCAGCCGCACCTTCCCGCTCTGGGTTGCGGTCGGCTTGGCGATTCCCTTCGGGCTCGGCGTGCTCCTGACCGGCACGATCGTGGGCGGGCTCACCGGCCTCCTGTGGGGAGGTGTGGTGCGCATCTTCCTGCTGCACCACGCCACCTTCAGCATCAACTCTCTCTGCCACTACTTCGGCCGGCGCCCGTTCTCCACCGGCGATGAGTCCCGCAACCTCGCCTGGCTCGCCCCGCTCGCCTTCGGCGAGTCCTGGCACAACAACCATCACGCCTTCCCCACATCCGCGCGGCACGGCCTGAGTCGCTGGCAGCTCGACCCGGGAGGCTGGCTGATCGGCGCGCTCGAGCGTTGCCATCTCGCCTGGGACGTGATCCGGATCGGCCCTGAGCGGCAGCAGGCCAAACGCGCCGGATAGCGCTCAGAGAATTGCCTTGAGAACGATCAGCACGGTGCCCAGCGCAGTGAAGGCCAGCCCGGTAGCGAGGCTGCGGCGGAGCGAGAATCCGGCGAGGTGGTTCGCGACCACCGCGTAGGCGCCAAGGAGCCCAACGCCCGTCCAGATCGCGAGGTCGAAGGCGGTCTGCAGCTCGAGCACGTCGAACCCGGCGAGCATGAGGAAGGCGACCGGCGCGAGGGCCGTGAGGAAGCCGTAGGCGATGTTGCGGACCTCGAAGGAACGCTCCTCGCTGGTCAGGTGGCGACGCGAACGGATCGTCGCCCCGATGTAGTCGGCGTAGAGCTCGGCGAGGGCCGTGATCACCGCCGCTCCGATGACCGTGCCGATGGCCTCGCGGGCGGTGATCGCCGTGTCGGCCTGGACCACCAGCACCGCGAGCACCACGATCAGGGCGTAGATCGCGTGCGCCGCGCGCTCGCCGCGCGTCTCGTCCGGCTGCGGCTCGAAGGCGTCCCGCTCGATGGCGGAACGCTATCCCGCCGTCTCGGGTCAGGGCGTGCTACCTCTCCCGCCGCGTCGTCCTTCGGCGGTTTGGCATGCTGGGTGGGCGATGGCGACCTGCAGCCACCTCGGCACGATCGAGGTCACCGAACTGCCCGCCGAGGTGGAGGGATGCGAGGAGTGCCTGAAGGCGGGCGAGGGCTGGCTCCACCTGCGGATCTGCCTCGAGTGCGGCAAGGTCGGCTGCTGTGACAGCTCGCCCGGCCGGCACGCGTCACGCCACGCGTCCGAAGAGGGTCATCCGGTGATGCGCTCGATCGAGCCGGGCGAGGACTGGGCGTGGTGCTTCACCGACGAGATCGCCTTCGCGCTGCCGCAGGTCACCGGCGCGACCCGGATTCCTCCCTCCCCTATGGGCTAGGGGGCTGGCGGCCGGAGCGCTTGACCCGCGTGCCGAAGTCGGAGAGCTCGCCGAGGTGGGCGAGCTTCTCGGGGTTGACGACCGAGCTCAGCTTCTGGATCTTGCCGTCGGCGACCTCGATCGCGAGCGCGCCGATGATCCTCCCGTCGGAGTCGACGGCGAGCGCCCCCGGCTGGCCGTTCACCTCGGCCTCGCGGTAGAAGACGCCACCGAAGCGCTGGGCCGCCTTCATCCAGTTGCCCATCGTGCGGGCGACCCGCTTGCGGCCGAAGATCGCGCGCGCGAGCGCCGGCACCTTGCCGCCGCCGTCGCCCTGGAGCGCGACGTCCTCCGCGAGCATCGCCTCGAGCGCATCGACCTCGCCGTCCCTCGCCGCGGCGAGGAAGCGGTCGACGAGCTCGGTCTGCTGCTCGCGCGTGGGCTCGAAGCGCGGCCGGCCCTCGTCGACCTGGCGGCGGGCGCGGACGGCGATCTGGCGGGCGTTTCCGGGCGACTTGCCGAGGATCTCGGCGACCTCGGCGAACTCGTAGCCGAAGACGTCATGGAGCAGGAACGCGGCGCGCTGCTCCGGGGTCAGCTTCTCGAGCAAGACGAGGAAGGCGAAGGAGAGCGAGTCCGCCGTCTCCGCTTCATCGGCCGGCAGCGGCGATGGTGCCGCGACGTGGAGTGGGTCGCTCACCACCGGCTCCGGCAGCCAGTCGCCGACGTACGTCTCGCGCCGCGCCCTGGCCGAGCGCAGCTCGTCGATCGAGAGCCTGGTGACGACCGTTGCGGTCCAGGCCCGTGGCGAGGCGATCTCCTCCGCTCGCTCGCGGGCGGCGACGAGCCGCATGAGCGCCTCCTGAACCACGTCCTCGGCCTCGGCGACGCTGCCGAGCATCCGGTAGGCGATTGCGAAGGCACGTGGGCGTAGGTCCTCGAGCTCCTGTTCGAGGGCGGCGTCTGCGGGGCTCATGCGAGTCCCTCCGCGAAGCCCTGGCGCCAGCTCGCGTACCGCGGCTGCCAGTCGAGCTCGCGCTTCGCCTTCGCGTTCTTGGCCCCGCGCGTCTCGGTCATCATCACCGTCGACCAGCGGACCTTCCTTGCCTTCACCGTCTCGACCATCTCGCTGCCCTTCGCAACCGAGGTCCCCGGACCGAAGCCACGGTAGCGAAGCACGAGACCCTCGGTCTTCATCGTCCGCTAGTGAGACGGGGCGGCGCGCCGGCGTGTGACAGCTACTTCCAAGGGCGCCGGCCCTCGTTATGTTGGCGGCGTGATCGTCTGCCTCGGCGAGGGACTCGTCGATCTGATCTGCGAGCGGCGGGTGGGCTCGTTGGTCGAGGCCGATTCGTTCGTGCCCCATTTCGGCGGCGCGCTCGCGAACGTTGCGGTGCACGTCGCGCGCTCGGGCAGCGACGCCGGACTCGCGGGCGCGGTCGGCGACGACGAATGGGGCTGCTGGCTGTGCGAGCGGCTCGAGCGCGAAGGTGTCGACCTGCGGTTCTTCAACCGGCTCGAGGGCGAGCCGACGCCGATCGCGTTCGCCAGCTTTGACGACGCCGGCGACCCGAGCTTCCAGATCTACGGCGACGCGATCGAGCGCGCGGTGGCGTCGATCGGCCCGCGGATCGAGGAGGTCTTCGAGGGGGCGACCGCCCTCGTCTACAGCTCGACCACGCTCGCGACCGAGGCCGAGCGCGCGGTGACGTTGCGCGCCCGCGAGCTCGCGCTCGAGCGCGGCGCGAAGGTGTGCTTCGACCCCAACATCCGCCCGAACCGCTGGGGCGGCGAGGTCGAGCCGGCCGCCCGCGCCTCACGCGAGCTCATCCCCGGCTCCTTCCTCGTCCGCGCCAACCGCGAGGAGGCGATCGCGATCGCCGGCGTCGACGACCCGCGGGAGGCAGCCGGCGAGCTCGCGGGCATGGGCGCCGAGCTTGCCGTGGTCACTCTCGCAGAGGAGGGCGCCGTCGTCCGCGGCGCCTGGGAAGGCGAGCTGACGGCTCCGGATCTGCCGGGCGGCGGCGTCGTCACCACCCTCGGCGCCGGCGACGCCTTCATGGGCACGCTCGTCGGCGGCCTCGCCGCGCGGGGTTGGGAGCCGAGCCGGGTCGGCGAGGCGCTCGGCCCGGCGCTTGCGGCCGCCGCCGAGGCGTGCACCCGCTGGGGCGCGCTCGACTAGCCCGAGCGGGCGCTAGTCCCGCTGCAGCGCCAGCGCGAGCACGGGGAACACGAGTACCGAGAGCATCCCGGCGCCCACGAGGGCAACCGCCTCGTCCTCGCGCATGATCCCCGTGCTCGTGCCGATCTCGGTGATCGCGACCACGAGCGGCAGCGCCGCGGCGCTGAAGATGGCGAGAGAGCGCCGCTCGCGGGGCTCGAGCTCGGAGCGGTAGAGGAGCAGAATCGGCAGACCGCGGGCGACGAGGAACAGGAGCGCGAACCCGGGGACGAGCAGCATCGCCGACGTGCTCGAGGTGAGCGCGTCGATGTCGTAGTCCATACCCGTGGCAATGAAGAAGATCGGGATCAGGAACCCGTAGCCGACGGCGTCGAGCTTCGCCTCGAACTCGCCCGAGTCGGTTCCCCCTCGGGTGACGAAGCCGACGATGATCCCGGCGGCGAAGGCGCCGAGGATGATGTCGAGTCCGAACTCCGCCGCCAGTACGACAAGCGCCGCGAGGATGAGGATGCTGAGGCGGACCGCGAGCTGCCCGCTGGTGTGCATCGAGGTCCGAACCAGGCGGGCGACGCGGCCTGGCTGCGCCCTGGTGGCGAGCAGCGTGACGAGGACGGCGATTGCGGCGAAGACAAACAGCAGTGTCGTCCGCCACGGCTCGCCCGACTCGAGCGCGAGGATCACCGAGACGATGACCACCGGACCGAACTCGCCGATCGCGCCGACCCCGAGGACGTAGCGGCCGAACCGCCGCTCGAGGATGCCGGCGTCGCGAAGGATCGGCATCAGGGTCCCCATCGCCGTCGTCGTGAGGGCGAGCGCGACCAGGATCGGGGCGTTGATCACGTCGGTCGCGTACAGCAGGAGGGCGATCGCGAGACCGAGTCCGACAGACATCACCCAGCCGATGAAGCCGAGCGTGAGTGGTTTGCCACGGATGCGCTCGAACTCGATCTCGAGCCCGGCGAGGAAGAAGAGGAAGGCGAGGCCGAAGGCCGAGAGGTCCTCGATCAGCACGTCGCCGTGGGCGAGGCCGAGCAGCTCGGGGCCGACGATGATCCCGAGCATGATCTCGGCGACCACGATCGGCAGCCTGACCTTGCGGCTCAGGTCGGCGAGCAGCGGTGCCGCCGCCGCGACCGCGGCGACCACGAGGATGTCGTCGCGGTTGACGTCCATGCCCGCGGCAGCCTATCCCGGAGTTCGCGTGCCTAGGCCACGCGAGCGAGTGCCGCGACCAGGCGGTCGACCTCCTCGGGCGTGTTGTGGAGGTGCGGCGAGATCCGTAGCGCGCGGCCGCGCGGAGCGGCGTAGACGTTTGCCTCGGCGAGTTCGCTCGTCACCCGGCGGATCCGTTCCTCGCCGAGCTCGGGCCCGAGTATGTGAGGGCCGCGGTGCTCCGGGACCGCGATGCCGAGCCTCGCCAGCTCCTCGCCGATCCTCCCGGTGAGCGCCGCCAGCGTCGCCGCGATCCGGGTGACCTCCCACTCGAGCAGCTGCTCGAGTGCGGCGATTGCCATCGGCACCAGGTGGAAGCCGGTCCGCTGCCCGACGTCGTAGCGGCGCGCGCCCGGCTGGTAGTCGTCGCGATAGTCGATCAGGCCGGCGAAGTCGTCCGAGCCCGAGCGGTTGATCCAGTTTTGTTCCAGCGGCTCCCCCTCGCGGTGCTCGGGGGCGACCCACAAGTAGCTGAGGCCGAACGGGCCGAGCAGCCACTTGTAGCCGGCCGAGACGACGAAGTCGGGGCGCAGGCTCTCGAGGTCGAGCGGCATCGCGCCGGCGGACTGGCTCAGGTCGAGGACCAGCGTCGCGCCGAGCTCGTGCGCGCGCTCGGCGATCGGCTCGAGCTCCACCAGGGAGCCGTCGGTCCAGTGGACGTTCGGGACGCTCACGATCGCCGCTTGCTCGTCGACGGCGGCGAGGGTCGCCTCCGTCCAGCTTGCGCCCGGCTCCCGTTTCACCGTGAGGATCTCGGCGCCGCTTCGCTTCGCCAGTGCACGCCAGGTGTAGATCCCGGACGGGTACTCCTCCGCGAGGACGACGATCCGCTGCCACGGCTCGGGCGTGAGCTGGTTCGCGGCCACGGCGAGGCCGTAGCTCGTCGCCGGGACGAGCGCGACCCCATCGGCGTCGGCGCCGCCGCCCAGCAGTTGCGCGAACAGCGCGCGCAGTCGCTCCACGTCGGTGAACCAGTCATCGCTCGCGATCGTCCACGGCCGGGCGCGGCGCTCGAGCGCGCGCTCGCCCGCCTTGCGGACGCCGTGAGTGAGGGGAGAGAGGTTGGCCGTGTTGAAGTAGGCGACGTCGGGCGGGACGTCGAAGAGGTCGCGTTGCGAGCCGAGGGGCTTGACCATTCCCAGCATCGTCCTACAATGCGGCTGTGGGGACGGTTCGGGGGACGGCGATCGGTTCGGCGTTGTGCGCTTTGGTGGCGGCATTGGCGCTGGCCGCGCCCGCCCAGGGCTACATCACGATCGGCCACGACCTGGAGACCTCGCCGACCGGATTCGCGAACTGCAATCCCTCCTGCACCTACGCGCAGCGCTCGATTCCCACGAGCAGCATCGCATCGGGTGGGTTCGCCTACGCGTTCGATCGCGGGATCGTCACTCGTGTCCGCTTCGCCGTCAGCGCAGCGGCCCAGGTTGGCGATGTCGCGGTTGCACCCCGGGCGGTGGGCGTCGATACCGGAGGTGCGGTCGGAGCCCCGATCGTCGTCGCCGACGCCAACGGCGTCCAGACGTTCCCGACGCAGTTCCCGATCGTCTCCGGCGAGAACGTGGGCTTCGACATGCTGACCCCGAACCCCCAGCTCGGCGTTCTGCGGGCCTCCATCGGAGGGTCGATCTCCGCGTGGATTCCTCCGCTCGGCCTGGGGGAGACGCGCCCGCCGCTACAGACGAGCCCGGACCGCGAGATCGTCTTGCAGGCCGACGTCGAGGCAGACGCCGACGCCGACGGCTTCGGCGACGAGACGCAGGACGGCTGCCCGGCGCAGGCCGCAACCCAAGGGCCATGTGCGCCCCCGGAGACCTTCATCGACTCGAAGAATGTCTTCGGGAAGAAGAAGAACAAGGCGAAGGTCTTCTTCCACTCGAACGACCCGGCCGCCACCTTTCTCTGCAAGCTCGGCCAGCGCAGGGAGTTGCAGTGCAGCTCGCCGACCGTCTTCAGCAAGCTTCCCCCGGGCAAGCACAAGATCCTCATTCGCGCGCACGCCAACTCGACCGTCGACCAGACGCCCGCGGTGGCCAAGGTGAAGGTCAAGAAGAAGCGCCGCCCTTCTCAGGCCGAGCGCTGATACGCCCGGAACGCGCGCACGGCAAAGGCCGTCATCGCCGCCAGCAACGTCGCCAGCAGCCCGGCTCGCAGGGCGATTTCGCCCCAGTCGGGCGAGGCGCTGAGCGCCGCGCGCCCTGCCTCGACCGCCCAGTTGACCGGGTTGAAATCAGCCGCGGTCTGCATCCAGCCGGGCATCAGGTCCGTGAGCCCCTCGGCGGTTTGTCCCGCGATTTCCTCCCACATCTCGGTCCGGACCTCCGGGTCGAGCCCCGTGGTCGGCTCGTCGAGGTGGGCCGAGATCATGGCCAGGCCGAACGTCGAGATGCTCGAGGCCATGGTCGAGTTCATGCGCGACGCGAACGAGGTCAAACCCCGCCACATCGACCGCGTCCGCAATCTGGAATGAGCGCGGTTTAAAGGTCGCCTGATCGGGGCATTCCCTGAGCGCCCGCACGGATCGCGGGTCGCGGCGGAGAGAGAGGAGTGCCCGTTTGGTCGTAAGGGGGTCCAGGAAGTTTTCAGTGTCGGCGCTCGCCGCGGCGGCGCTGATCGCGGCCACCGTCGCTGGTTGCACCGGCAGCGACGATGCCGGCGGCCAGGGCACGGAGGTCACCTGGTTCGTCGCCGTGCAGCGCGGCGGCAGCTTCGAGGCCTCGGCGGAGCGCTGCTCGGAGCAGTCGAACGGCCGCTACCAGGTCAAGGTCGAGCTCTTGCCGCTCGAGGCCGACGCCCAGCGCGAGCAGCTCGTTCGCCGACTCGGGGCGGAGGACCCGTCGATCGACGTGATCGCGATGGACGTGATCTGGACCGCCGAGTTCGCCAACGCCGGCTGGGTCCGCCCGTGGACGGGCAAGCTCGCCGAGGAGGCGAAGAAGGACCGCTTCGAGTCGACGATCGAGACCGCCTCCTTCGAGGGCGAGCTCTACGGGGCGCCCTATAACGCGAACCCGGAGCTGCTCTTCTATCGCAAGGACCTGACCCCGAAGCCGCCGGCGACCTGGGAGGAGATGATCGAGGAGGCGAAGCGGCTCGATTCTTCGATCGCGCTCCAGGCCGACCGCTACGAGGGCCTGGTGGTGTGGTTCAACAGCCTGTTGCAGTCGGCCGGGACCGAGGTGCTCAAGGACGCGGAGACCGTCGACCTCGCCCAAAAGCCGACGGAGGAGGCGCTTTCGATCATGGGCTCGGTGGCCCGCGACGCGCCCGCGCCCGGCTTCGAGACCTCGAACGAGTCGACCGCGGCCTCGGCCTTCGAGTCCGGCGAGTCGGCGTTCCAGCTCAACTACACGTTCGCCCCGGCGAGCGTTGGCGAGAACGCCCCCGACATCGCCAAGAACCTCGGGATCGCGCCCTATCCCGCGGTGAGCGAGGACCGGCCGGCCCGCCCACCGCTCGGTGGCTTCAACCTCGGCGTCTCGAGCTTCTCCGAGAACCCGGAGCTGGCCTTCGAGGCGGCGGCCTGCATCGCCGGCCCCGAGAACCAGATCACGGTCGCGGAGCTCGACGGCCTGCCGCCCTCCGCCGAGAGCCTGTACACGAACCCGAAGGTCGAGAAAGCCTTCGATGGCTTCGCGCCGCTGGTCAAGGAGGCACTCGACAACTCGGCGCCGCGGCCGCTGACCCCGGCCTACACGGACCTCTCGCTGGCGATCCAGCGCGCGCTCCACCCGCCGGGCAAGATCGACCCGGCGGACCCGACCCCCGTGTATGAGGACCTGCGCGAGAAGGTCGAGCAGGCGGTCAAGCGGGAGGGCCTCCTCTGATGGAAGCCGCGAGCGTGCCGACCCCCGCCCCGGCTCCGAAGAAGGGCGGCGCGACCGACAGGGGCAAGGCGGAGCGCAAGCTCGGCTGGATGCTCTGCGCGCCGGCGGTCGTCGCGATGCTGCTCGTGACCGCGTATCCGATCGGCTACGCGCTCGTCCTCTCGCTGCAGGAGATCGACCTGCGCTTCCCCGATGAGGGCGGCTTCGCCGGGCTCGACAACTACATCACCGTGCTCGGCTCCTCGCTCTGGTGGCAGGACGTCTTCAACACCCTGTTCGTGACCGTGGTCTCGGTCGCGCTCGAGCTCACCCTCGGCATGATCATCGCCCTCGTCATGCACCGGGCGATCTTCGGCCGCGGCATCATCCGCACCTCGGTCCTGATCCCCTACGGCATCATCACGGTGGTCGCCGCGTTCTCGTGGCAGTTCGCCTTCTCGACCGACTACGGCTTCGTCAACAACCTGCCGTTGATCGCCGACGACATGGAGTGGTTCGGCGACCGCTTCAGCTCCTTCGCCGTGATCATCATGGCTGAGGTCTGGAAGACGACGCCGTTCATGGCGCTGCTCCTGCTCGCCGGCCTGACCACGATCGACGACGGCCTCTATGAGGCGGCGAAGGTGGACGGCGCCAGCGCATGGCAGCGCTTCACGCGCATCACGCTGCCGCTGATGAAGCCGGCGATCCTCGTCGCGTTGCTGTTCCGGACCCTGGACGCCTTCCGCGTCTTCGACACGATCTTCATCATGACCGGCGGTGCGCAGGACACCGAGTCGGTCTCGATCCTCGGCTACAACCAGCTGATCGAGCGATTGAACCTTGGGCTGGGGTCCGCCGTCTCGGTGCTGATCTTCTTCGCGACCCTGATCATCGCCTTCATCTTCATCAAGGGCTTCGGCGTGCGCATGGCCGACAGGCCCGGGAGCTAGGCGACAGAGGGAGAGACGATGGAGAAGGGAACCAAGGAATACGTCCTCTGGTCGATCGGGATGCTGATCGTGCTCCTGTTCGCGCTCGTGCCCGTGCTCTGGATCCTCTCGCTCTCGTTCAAGAGCCCGGAGGCGCTGCTCGACCACGAGTTCATCTCTTCCAGCCTGACGCTCGACAACTACGAGGCGCTGTTCACGGGCGGGATCAACGAGAGCCCGTTCATCGCCCCGCTGATCAACTCGATTCTGATCGCGCTGATCTCGACCGTGATCGCGATCGTCCTCGCGGCCTTCTGCGCGTACGCGATCGCCCGTCTCAACTTCCCCGGCAAGGCGGCGATCCTCGCCGGCGCGCTCGCGATCGCGATGTTCCCCGCCGTCTCCACGATCGGACCGCTCTTCGACATGTGGCGGACCCTCGGGATCTACGACACCTACGTCGGGCTGATCATCCCGTACCTCACGTTCAGCCTGCCGCTGGCGATCTACACGCTCGTGGCCTTCTTCCGCGAGATCCCGTTCGAGCTCGAGCAGGCGGCCCAGGTCGACGGGGCGACGCCGTACCAGGCGTTCACGAAGGTGATCATCCCGCTCGCCGCGCCGGGCGTGTTCACGGCCGCGATCCTCGTCTTCATCTTCTGCTGGAACGACTTCCTCTTCGCGATCTCGCTGACGTCCTCGGACGCGTCGAGAACCGTCCCCGCGGCGCTCGCGTTCTTCACCGGCGAGTCCCAGTTCACCGCGCCGACAGGGTCGATCGCCGCCGCTGCGGTGCTCGTGACGATCCCGATCATCATCTTCGTACTGATCTTCCAGCGCCGGATCGTCGCCGGGCTCACCGCTGGCGCCGTCAAGGGCTAAAGGTAAGGAGCAAGATACGCATGGCAGACATCGTCCTCGACAAGGTCTCGAAGCAGTTCTCCGACGGCTACGAGGCGGTCAAGGAGATGGACCTCGAGATCAAGGACGGCGAGTTCATGATCCTCGTCGGTCCGTCGGGCTGCGGCAAATCGACCGCGCTGCGGATGATCGCCGGGCTCGAGGACATCACCGGCGGCGAGCTGCGGATCGGCGGCGAGGTGGTCAACCAGCTGGCGCCGAAGGACCGTGACATCGCGATGGTCTTCCAGAGCTACGCGCTCTACCCGCACATGAGCGTGCGCGAGAACATGGCGTTCCCGCTGAAGCTGGCAAAGGTCGAGCAGTCCGAGATCGATCGCAAGGTGAACGAGGCGGCGAAGGTGCTCGATCTCGAGCAGCACCTCGACCGCAAGCCGGCGAACCTCTCCGGCGGCCAGCGCCAGAGGGTGGCGATGGGGCGGGCGATCGTTCGCGACCCGAAGGCGTTCCTGATGGACGAGCCGCTCTCCAACCTGGACGCGAAGCTCCGCGTGCAGATGCGGACCGAGGTCTCCCGCCTGCAGGCCGACCTCGGCACCACCACCGTCTATGTCACCCACGACCAGACCGAGGCGATGACGCTCGGCGACCGTGTCGCGGTGATGAGAAGCGGCGTCCTGCAGCAGGTCGGCTCGCCGGCGGAGCTCTACGAGACCCCTCGGAACCTCTTCGTCGCCGGCTTCATCGGCTCGCCCGCGATGAACTTCATGGCCGCCCAGATCACGGGCGGCACCGTCAAGCTGCCCTTCGGCGAGGTCGCTGTGCCGGAGCGCCTACGCGGCGAGGCGACCGACGGCCGCGAGGTGATCGCCGGTGTTCGGCCGGAGAGCTTCGAGGACGCATCGCTCGTCGGCGACGCCAAGGATCGCGGCTCGACGTTCACGGCGCAGATCGAGCTGGTCGAGTCGATGGGCTCGGAGAAGTACGCCTACTTCAGCGTCGAGGGGGAGGGGATCCAGTCCCAGGAGCTGGCCGAGCTTGCCCAGGACGCGGGTGCCGAGGAGGTCCCGGGCGGCGGCACCGATCAGATCGTCGCCCGTCTCGACCCGGCGAGCAAGGTCGAGCGCGGCGTCGAGATCGAGCTCTGGGTCGACGCCTCGAAGCTTCACCTCTTCGACGCTTCAGACGGGCGGAGCCTGGCGACGGCGGCGGGTGACGGCTAGAGCCGGTCGCGGAGCTCGGCCAGCACGCTCTCGTCCCAGGCGTGCGTTCGCAGCAGCATGTAGCGCAGGTTGACCACCCGGACGTAGGCCTCGGTCTCCGTCTCGGCCGGGCGGATCAGGTTCTGATCGCGCAGCAACTCGACCACCGGCACGAACTCGTGCTCGAACCACAGCGCCGCCACCTGCTGGCGGCTGAGGAACTCGCGCCGTGCCTGGCTCGCGCGGAAGCCCCAGGCCTCGACGCATTCGGCGAGCTCGGCGTAGCGCCACTCGTCCGCGATCTTGATCCGCTCGCGCGCCTCGGCCGCCAGCGGCACGCGCTCGAAGAAGAGCCGCTCATGGCCCTTCAGCGCGAGATCGTGGACCATCGTCTCCCGGTCGACCGGGACCTCGGTGACGATCTCGGTGACGTCGGCCTCGATCACGTCGTGACCGAGCTGTTGGCCCACCGAGACGCGGTGATGGCCGTCGACGACGAAGTGGAGCTCGCCTACGCGGTAGGCCTCGATCGGGGGCATCGGCTCGCCCTTGCGCATCGCGCGCGCCACCCGCTCCCAGCGCTGGCGGACGCGGTGGGAGGTGGGACGGAAGCTGCGGTCGAACTCACGCGTGCGGTCGACGGTGCCGACGATCGAGTCGAGCGGGATGGTCTGGAGGCCGATCCGCCGCTCGCTCCGCTTGCCGAGCGCGGCGATGACCTCATCGAAGGGCAGGATGACGTTGACGTCGTCGGGCTCCCGCCGCAGACGGGCCGAGAGGTCGGAGAGCCGGCGCCGCCGGCGCGCGCGGCTGAAGTCGGTGCGCGCGTCCTGGTCGGGGAAGCCGGTGTCCGGCATCAGTCGAAATCGAGGGCCTCGGCGGTATCCGCCGAGTCGGCGTGGCCGACCGCGAGCGCGCCGCCGAGCGCGTAGAGCGTGTTGCCGATGCCAAAGACGCCGAGACCGTGGCGCGGGGTGGGCAGCGGCGGCAGCTCAGCCCAGGTCCCGGCCTCGAGGTCGTAGGCCTGGACGGCGTCGATCGGCGCGGCCGCGTCCTCGCCGCCGGCCGCGACCAGCTCGCCACCGGCGATCGCGGCGCCGAGGCTGCCGCTCGGCACCGGCATCTCCGGCAGCGTCGTCCACTCGTCCGTGGCGGGGTCGTAGCGCTCGAACGCGGCCGAGTTCTGATCGGCCGCGAGCTCGCGGCCGCCCACCGCGTAGAGGTAGGTGCCGTCGGTCACCGCTGCGAGGTGCTCGCGCGGGTTGGGCAGCGGGGCCGCGTCGGTCCACGTCTCGCCGTCGAAGACCTCGGTCTCGGGGACGAGCTGCCCGTCCGCCTGGCCGCCGATGACGATGAGCTTGTCGCCGACGGCCGCTGCGGCGGCGGCCGTGCGGGGGTGGTTGAGGGGCGGCAGCTCCTCCCAGGCCTCGCCGCGGAGGGCGAGGACCTCGCCGGAGGTGGTCGCGGTCAGGTCGGCGCCCTCGGGGGTCCAGCCGCCGATCACGACGAGCTCACCGTCGTAGGTCGCGGCGGTGGCGTGGTGAAGCGGCTGCGGCAGGTCGGGACCGGCGGTCCAGCTCGAGATCGCCGGGTCGTAGGTCGCTGTGGTGGCGGTTGCCTCCGCCGCCTCGGTGCCGACGAGCCCTCCGAGCTGCCAGATGCGGCCGCCGAAGATGGCGCCGGCGGCCTGCTGGCGGGGCGTCGGGAGCGACGTGAGCTCGCGCCAGCGTCCCGCGCTCGGGCCCTCGGAGAAGGCCGTGGCGAGGTCCAGCGATTCGGCGGCCGTGGTCGAGCCCGCGTGGCCCGGCTCGAGTGCGCCGTCGACCGCGTAGAGCTTCGAGCCGTCGACGACGACGGTGAGCCCGTGGCGCGGGGTCGCGAGCGACGGCAGGGTCGACCACGTCTGCGTCTTCAGCTCGTAGGCCTGCACCTCGCCGCTGACGTCGGTCGGGAGCTCGCCGCCGACCGTGATCAGGCGGCCCTGCGCGATCGTCGCGTCGAAGCTGCCGATCGGGTTCGGCATCGGCGGCAGCGAGGTCCACTCGTCCTTCGCCGGGTCGTAGCGCTCGAGCGCGCCGGAGTTCTCCGATGAGGAGAGCTCGCGGCCGCCGACGGTGTACAGGTACGTCCCGTCCGAGGCCGCTGCGAGGTGCTCGCGCGGCGTCGGCATCGGCGCCGCGTCGGTCCACTTCTCGCCGTCGAAGACCTCGATCTCGGGGACGAGCTGCCCGTCCGCCTGGCCACCGACGACGACGAGCTCACCGCCGACCACGGCGGCCGCGGAGGCGGCGCGCGGGTGGTTGAGCTCGGGGAGCTCCTCCCAGCTGGCACCGCGCAGGACGAAGACCCGGCCCGAGGTGTTCGCGGTGAGGTCCTCCCCCTCCGGCGTCCAGCCTCCGATCACGACCAGCTCGCCGTGGTAGTTGCGCGCGACCGCGTGGTGGAGGGCGACCGGCAGCTCCGGTCCCTGCTCCCACGTCTGGGTCTTCGCGTCATAGGACTCGACCCGGTCGGTCGCGGTCGCCGCCTCCTCGCCCTCGAGCCCGCCGACGATCCACGCCTTCCCGTCGACGACCGCGCCGGCGGCCTGCTGGCGGGGCGTCGGCGTGTCCGGGAGCGCCTCCCAGGCGAGATCGGACTCGGTGCCGGTCGCGGTCGTGCTCGCGACGCTCGCCGTCGCGCCCGAGGCGCCATCGTCGCCGTCATCCCCGCCCCCGGCGAGGAGGACGACCGCCAGCGCGGCGATCGCGACGAGGCCGAGCGCGAGCGCGGCCCGGAGCCCGCCCGGGATGCTGCGGCGCTTCGGCTCGTCGTCGCCGGGCCGCGCGACAGGGGGTGCCTCGGTCAATGCGTCCTCCGGGGGCTCCGCCGGGGCGTCCACCGCCGCCGCGGTCGCCGAGATCTCCGTCATCCCGGAAGCAGGGGCCGCGAGCTGGAGTGCGGCGATCAGGTCCTCGCAGGTCTGGTAGCGCTCGTCCGGGGACTTCGCGAGCGTCTTCGCGACGACCTGGGCGAGCGCCGGCGGACAATCGGGGCGCAGGTCCCGGACCGAGGGCGGCGGCTCGCGCAGGTGGGCCATGATCACCGCGACGCCCTCCTCCTTGTGGAAGGGCGGGCGGCCGGTGAGGCACTCGAAGAGGACGCAGCCGAGCGCGTAGATGTCGGTGCGCCCGTCGACCTGCTTGCCCTCGACCTGCTCCGGCGCGGCGTAGTTGACCGTGCCCATGAAGTGCCCGGTGGCGGTCAACCCGCTGACCGACTTCGTGTGCTTGGCGAGGCCGAAGTCGGAGAGGTAGATGTGGTCGAAGGAGCCCGCGGTGGTGCGGCGGATGATGAGCACGTTCGCCGGCTTCACGTCGCGGTGGACCAGATCGCGCTTGTGGGCGGCTCCGAGCGCTCCGGCGATCTGGCTCGCGATGGACGTCGCGCGGGCGATCTCGAGCTCGGGCTCGACCTTGAGCAGCGCCTTCAGGTCGATGTCGTCGACGTGGCGCATCGCGATGTAGAGGTGGCCCTCGGCCTCGCCCGCGTCATAGATCGGGATCACGTTCGGGTGATCGATCGAGGCCGCCGTCTTCGACTCGCGCAGGAAGCGGGTGCGGAAGTCGTCGTCCTCGGCGAGCTCGGCGGCGAGGATCTTCAGCGCAACCTTGCGGCCGAGGCGCAGATCCTCGGCCAGGTAGACGACGGCCATCCCGCCCCGCGTGACCAGGGAGAGCAGGCGATAGCCGGCGATCTCGGCGCCGATCCTCGGCAGATCCTCGGTCAACGCGTTCCCCTCACGGGGGAAAGTCTAGGTCCGGGGGAGGCCGATGCCTAACTAGGTCGGCTGCGAGGTCGGCCGGATCAGGATTTCGTTGACGTCGACGTGCGGCGGCTGGGAGAGCGCATAGACGACGGCGCGGGCGATGTCGTCCTCGTGCAGCGCGCGGTCGGGACCGGGGCGGCTGTCGAAGAACGGCGTATCGACCATCCCGGGCTCGATCAGGGTGACGCGGATGGCGTGGTTCGAGTGCATCTGGCGGAGCTCCTGGCGCAGGGACTCGCCGATTCCGGTCACCGCCCATTTCGTCGACGAGTAGAGCGAGCCCGGAAGCGCCCGGCGCCCGGCGACCGATCCGGTGATCAGGAAGTGGCCGTCGCCACGCTCGAGCAGGTGTGGGAGGGTGGCGCGGATCGTGTAGGCGACACCGAGGACGTTGGTCAGCACCATCGCCCGCCACTGCTCCGGTGACTCCTCGAGGAAGCCGCGGGTGGCGCCGAAGCCGGCGTTGGCGAACACCGCGTCGATGCGACCGAAGCCGTCGATCGCGCTCTCGACCAGGCGTTCGACCTGATCCCACTCGGTCACGTCGCACGTGATCGCGAGCGCTTTCTCCTCACCGCCGAGGTCGGTGGCGAGCTGCTCCAACTCATCCTCGCGGCGCGCCGCGAGGATGAGGCGGTAGCCCTCCGCCGCGGCTGCGCGGGCGCTCGCGGCGCCGATTCCGCTGGACGCGCCGGTGATCAGGAGGACTGGCTGCACGGATTCATCGGTCATGGCGCCAAGTCTACGAAGGCACCTTGCGATAATCGGTCGTCCTATGGATCCGGATCGAAAGCGGAAGATCCGGCTCGTGGTCGCGCTCAGCGTCGCTGTGCTGCTCTCCGCGGGCCTCGTCTACACGTCGTTCAGCGCCGGCAGCGAGACCAAGCAGCCGTCGGAGCTCGCCGGCGTCAGCGGCGGCAACTACGAGCTCACCGGCAAGGTCGCCGAGGGCTCGGTCGTCCACTCGGGCTCGGACATCGCCTTCGAGGTCGCCGACCGCGAGGACCCGAGCGCGACGATCCCGGTCGAGTACTCAGGTCAGATCCCGGACCCGTTCCGGGAGGGCCGCGAGGTGATCGTCTCGGGCACGGTCACCGATGGCGTCTTCGTCGCCGAGAAGGACAGCCTGATCACCAAGTGCCCGTCCAAGTTCACCGACGAGGCCGAGGCCGACCCCGAGCACGTGATCATCGAGGAGTAGCTAGCTCTGTAGCTCGGAGTTGATCTGATCGATGATGCTGCCGAGCTCGGTCTGCGCCTCGCTCGTCGCCGTCTGCAGCGCGGTCGCCGCCTGCGCCGCCTCTTGCGGATTGCCCTCGGCCAGCGTCCGCTCGGCATCCTCGATCTGGGCCGCGATGTCCTCGACGGTGCTCACGAGCTGCTCCTGCAGGTCGGCGACCTCCTCCGGCGGCTCGACCGCGGCGATCTCGTCGGCGAGCCCCTGAGTCACCTCGCCGAGATCGCCGGCCACCTCGGCCGCGGCCTCGGGGCTGGTCGGCGGGGTGCCTGACACGACCTCGGTCACGTCGTCGACGTAGGTGAGCTGCAGCTCGTTGATCTGGTCGACGTAGTCGTTCTTCTCCTCAGTGTCGCCGCAGGCGGCGATCACCACCGGCACGAGGAGGACGACGAGGGCAACGGCGGCGGTTGACTTGCGGCGGAGGCGGGTCATTGGCGCGGCAGCCTATCCGAGGGATCGGCCCTTCGCGATACTTCCGCGGGTGATCGACCTCGGCACCGCCTGCCTGATCGCGGCTCCGTTCGCGTGCCTGCTCGCGATTGGCGCCGCGCTCGCCGGCGCCAGGACCGGCGACCGGAGGCTCGTCGACGTCTCCCGGCGCGCGGTCTACGGGCTGTGCGCGCTTCTGACTGTTTGCGCCACGGTGCTGATCGCGGCGTTCGTCCGCTCGGACTTCTCGCTGGCGCTCGTCGCCGAGCACTCCTCGACGACGACGCCGACCTTCTACAAGGTGACCGCGATGTGGGGGAGCCAGGGAGGCTCGCTCCTGCTCTGGGCGTTCGTGCTCTCGATCGCGGCCAGCGGCGTCCTCTGGCTGACCCGCAACCGACACCGCGAGGTCGTCCCCTACGCGACCGCGGTGCTCGCCGGGCTCGGCCTCTTCTTCACCTGCCTGATGCTGTTCGCGGACGGCGCCAATCCGTTCGAGCGGCTCAACCCGGTGCCGGCAGAGGGGGCCGGGCTCAACCCGCTTCTCCGCCATCCGGCGATGGCGGTGCACCCGCCGATGCTCTACTCCGGCTACGTCCTCTGGTCGATCCCGTTCGCGTTTGCGATCGGTGCGCTGATCACGCGTCGGGTCGACGCGAGCTGGATCCGCTCGACCCGGCGCTTCGCGCTCACCGCGTGGACGTTCCTCGGTGTCGGCCTCCTGCTGGGGGCGTTCTGGTCCTACGACGAGCTCGGCTGGGGCGGGTACTGGGGCTGGGACGCGGTCGAGAACGCGGCCCTGATGCCGTGGCTGCTCGGCACCGCCTTTCTGCACTCGGTGATGGTCCAGGAGAAGCGCGGGATGCTGAAGGTCTGGAACGTGTCGCTGATCGTCGGCACCTTCACGCTCGCGCTGCTCGGCACCTTCCTCGTCCGCTCCGGGATCCTCGAATCGATTCACGCCTTCGGCGCCTCGACCGTCGGCGGCCCGCTGCTGGCGCTGATCGCGGTCGTCGTCATCGGCTCCGCGGCGCTGATCGTCACCCGGCTCGACTCGCTGCGAAGCGAGCGGCGGATCGAGTCGCTCGCCTCCCGCGAGTCGATCTTCCTCGTCAACAACCTGCTCCTCGTCGGCCTCGTCGTGGTGATCTTCTGGGGCACGTTCTTCCCCCTGATCTCGGAGGCGGTGACCGGCGAGAAGTCGTCGCTCGGATCGCCGTGGTTCGACCAGTACACGGCGCCGCTGGGGATCGTGCTCGTGCTCTTCACCGGGATCGGGCCGTTGCTGGCGTGGCGAAAGGTGAGTGCCGGGGCGTTCTGGCGCCTCGTTCGGGTGCCGATCGCGGTCGCGCTCGTCGGCACGGTGATCGTCGGCGTCCTCGGCGATGCGTTCTCGGAGCCATTGGCGCTGCTCATGTTCGCCTTCGCTTTCTTCTCCCTCGCGGCCCTCGTCGCCGAGTTCTGGCGCGGGGCGGGGGCCCAGCGGGCGCTGACGGGTGGTGGCTACGGCGGGGCGCTCGGGCGCGTGATCGCCCGCAACCGGCGCCGTTATGGCGGCTACGTCGTCCACGCCGGGATCGCGATCCTGCTGATCGCGGTCGCCGCCTCGTCCAGCTTCCAGACCAGCGAGGACGCGCGCCTGCTCCCCGGCGAGTCGACCGAGGTCGGCGACTACACGCTCACCTACGAGCGTCCGACCGTCGATCACGAGCCGGCCGAGGAGCGACTGACGTTCGGCGCCCTGCTCCTCGTCGACCGCGACGGCGAGCGCGTTCGCGACGCTGCACCCGTCGCGGAACTACTACGCGGCGAACACGTCCGACGGCACCGCCGGGCCGCTGCGGAGCTTCTTCGAGGGCGAGGCGACCAGCGAGGTCGGCCGCCGTGCGGGCCTCGCCGGCGACCTCTGGACGGCGATGCGGCCCGACCTCGAGCCGCTCGACGAGGTGATCGAGGCGGCGGACGCGCGGCTCGACGCGCAGGTGCCCGAGATCGGCCCCGGCGGGCCGACGCCCGCCGAGCTCGAGGCGATGCAGCAGATCCCGGCGCTTCAGGGCCAGGCGATCCTGCGCTTCGGCTCCCTCTATGAGGCGACCGCGCTGCCGGTGGACTTCCGGGTCAACGTGAACCCGTTCGTGCTCTGGCTCTGGATCGGTGGCGGGATCGCGGTGGCCGGTGCACTCGTCGCCGGCTGGCCCTCGCCCGAGGCGCGCCGCCGCCGCGTCTCCGACGTCTACGCCGCCCGCCTCGCGCGCGACCTCGGCCGCGCCTGATCGGCTAGCTGCAGTGGAGTTTTTCCTCGTCGTGCTCCTGCTCGTGCTGCTCGCCGGCTTCGCGACCGCGCCGCTCTGGCGCGCGACGAGCCGCGGCGAGCGCGAGGATCCGGTGGTCGCCGACCTCGAGGCGCGCAAGGAGGCGAAGTACCGCGAGATCCGCGACGCCGAGCTCGACCGCGAGCAGGGCAAGCTCTCCGACGCGGACTGGGCTCGAGCCGACGCCGCGCTCCGCCAAGAGGCGATCGAGATCCTGCGGGCGCTGGACGAGGCGCGGGGTGGGAGCCTCAGCAACGAGCAGTAAGGGTGGCCCGGAGGTCGTCTGCGACGGCCTCCGGGTCGGTGTGCAACTGGTGCCAGGTGTAGCGGAGGATCGTGTAGCCGAGACGGCGCAGGTGGAGGTCCCGCTCGCGGTCGATGAGCCGGCGGGGAGCGGAGCTGTGCGCGCCGACGCTGTCGAGCTCGACGATGACGCGGTGCTCGGGCCAGTACGCGTCGACCTTCTTGCCGGCAATCCGGCGGTTGATGAGTGGCTGCGGGAGGTCGTGCTCCTCGCAGAAGAAGAGGAAGTCGTTCTCGAGCGGGCTGGCAGTGCGAGCGAGCTCGGGGAGGTGGCGGGCGAGGGCTGCGCCGAGGGTCGCGCTCCCGGGGATGCCCCGGCCGCGGACGCGCTCGAGCTCGACGATGGTTGTTCGGCGGCGGTAGTCCGCCTCCGCGATCGACTTACGAAGCTCGCGATCGCTCGCGTCCGTCGCGAAGCTGAGCAGGGTCAGGGCAGGTGGGGTGACCGCGAGGCGCTTGTGGCGCATCACCACGAGGTTGCGCGGGTGGTGGAGTCTTAGGCCGTCGGTGGGCTCGCGTCGTCTTGGGACGCTGACGTGAATGGTGTCGCCTTTGGTTGGTGTGAGGTCCCACCACCAGGCGGCAGTCCGGTGGCTGAGCGCCGCGCCTCTGCCGGCGTAGAAGAGGGCGGCGATGAGCTCGCCCGTCTCGCTCACGGCGGGATGCCCGACTGCGTAGACGCCCGGATGCAGAAGGTGGAGCCGGCCGCGGTGGCACGCGCGCCGAATCGCCTTCCTCGTGAACCCCGCTTGGACGAGCTGCCAATGAGCAAGCACTCCCTCCTGCCGAGCCGCGATCCGAACCGCTGCGAGATCCGGCCGCTTATTGGCCTGATCCTGCATCAGTTCAGCCACCGCGGCCGAGCCTGACCCCCTCACTGCCACGGGTAGTGCGCACTTTGTCCCGAGGGTGTGACGCGGACGAGTAGGGTGGCGCGCGTGACCACGGTCAAGGACGCCACGTTCGAGCTCTTTCGCCGGCACGGGATGACGACGATGTTCGGCAACCCGGGGTCGACGGAGCTGCCGATGCTCGCCGGCTTCCCGTCCGACTTCAGCTACGTCCTCGGTCTCCAGGAGGCGGTCGTGGTCGGGATGGCCGACGGGTACGCGCAGGCGAGCGGGCGCGTCGCCCACGTCAACCTCCACACCGCGCCCGGGGTCGGCAACGCGATGGGAGCGATCTTCAACGCCCAGGCGAACCACTCGCCGCTCCTGATCACGGCCGGCCAGCAGGCGCGCGAACTGATCACGATGCAGGCGAACCTGACCAACCGCGACGCGACCCGGATGCCGCATCCGCTGGTCAAGTGGAGCTACGAGCCGCCGCGGGCCGAGGACGTGCCGCTCGCGCTCGGGCATGCGATCCACCTCGCCGCGCTGCCGCCGCGCGGCCCGGCCTTCGTCTCGATCCCGATGGACGACTGGGACGCCGAGGTCGACGACGCCGACGTCGGCCATGCGATCGCCCGCTCGGGTCGCGGCGCGGCGGCGCCCGATGCCGGCCGACGGTCGCCGCGCTCGCCGCGCGGCTCGCGCGGCGCCTCGAACCCGGTGCTCGTCGCCGGCCCCGACATCGACGCCTCGCGGCGCCTGGGAGCTGGCGCAGTCGCGCTCGCCGAGCAGGCAGCAGCTGCCGGTCTTGGCCGTCCCCGCGCCCGGCGGCGGGCGGATCGGCTTCCCCGAGGACCACCCGCTCTTCCGCGGCGTGCTGCCGCCGGCGATCGGGCCCGTCGCGGAGACGCTCGAGGGCCACGACCTGATCCTCGTCGTCGGCTCCTCGGTCTTCCCCTACTACCCGAACATCCCGGGGCCGCTGCTGCCCGAGGGCGCGCGAGCTGGTCGCGATCACCTCCGATCCCGACGAGGCGGCCCGGGCGCCGATGGGCGACGCGATCGTCGCCGACGTCCGGCTGACGCTCGAGGCGCTGCTCGCGATCCTCGAGCCGGTCGATCGCGAGCCGCCGGGCGAGCCCCTCCCCGATGCCGGAGCCCGGCGGAGGAGATGGATCCGATCGACCCCGACGACCGCTCATCAACGCCCTGCGCGAGGTCTTCCCCGAGGACGGGATCGTCGTCCTCGAGTCGCCCTCGGCGACGCTCGCGCTCCGCAACCAGCTCCGCCTCTCGCAGCCCGGGCAGCTACTACTTCGGCGCCGGCGGCGGCCTCGGCTTCGGCCTCGCCGCGGCGGTCGGGGTGCAGCTCGCGCAGCCCGACCGCCCGGTCGTCTGCGTCGTCGGCGAGGGCTCGGCCCAGTACGCGATCACCGGCCTTCTGGAGCGCCGCCGCCTACGAGGTGCCGGTCACCTTCCTCGTCCTGCGCAACGCCGAGTACGCGATCCTCAAGTGGTTCGCCGGGCTCGAGGAGGTCGAGGGCGCTCCGGGCGCTCGACCTGCCGGCGCTGACCTGCCTCGACGTCGCCGAGGGCTACGGCGTCCCGGCACGCGAGGTCGGCGGCGCCGCGACGAGCTGATCGAGGCGACTGGCGCACGCGCGATCGGCTCCGACAGGCCCGAACCTGGTCGAGGTCCCGGTCGCAGCCCGGGATGTGGCTCTTCTGAGCGACGGGTCGCGATGCCGCTGCTGAGCCCGAGTCCGCAGCGGCTCGCGCCGAGGCGCGAGCACCGCGGCGACCGACCGGGCGCCCGACGCGCTCGCCGCCGGCACCGCCCGAGCCGCTGCGCTCGCGAGCTGGCCGAGCTCGTCGGCGACCGAGCAGGTCCTCGGCCGGGCGATCGACCTCGTCCGCTACGCCTCCGACGCGAGCCCCTACCGGCTGCTGCCGAAGGCGGTCGTGCTCGGCCCGCGACGCCGACGACGTCGCGCCGGCTGATGGCCTTCTCACGGGCGCGAGCGGGATCCCGCTGACGTTCCGCTCCGGCGGCACGAGCCTCAACGGCCAGGCCCAGAGCGACGGCATCCTCGTCGACGTCCGCCGCCACTGGAGCGGGGTCGAGGTCTCGACGACGGCGCCGCGCGCCCGCGTCACGCCCGGGCACCGTGCTCGGCCACGCGAACCGCGCGCTCGCCGCCCACGGGCGGCAGCTCGGCCCCGACCCGGCCTCGACCGACATCGCGACGCGTCGGCGGCGTGATCGCCAACAACTCGGGCGGGATGCGCTGCGGGATCACCGCCGACTCCTACTCGACCGTCGCCGCGCTGACCTTCGTGCTGCCCTCGGGGACGGCGATCGACATCGGCCGCGCCCGATGCCGCGGAGCGCTTCGCCGCGGCCGAGCCCGAGCTCGCCGCGCGGCCTCGCCGAGATCCGCGACGAGATCCGCGCCGACGCCGAGCTGACGCGAGCGGATCCGCCGCAAGTTCGAGATCAAGAACACGACCGGCTACCGGCTCTGCGCGTTCCTCGACGCCGACGAGCCGGTCGAGATCTTCCGCCGCCTGCTGGTCGGCTCCGAGGGGACGCTCGCCTTCATCGCCGAGGCGATCTTCGAGACCGTGCCGCTGCCGCCGGTGACGACGCTCGCCTGGCTCCACTTCCCCTCCATCGACGCGGCGACCGCGGCCGGTCCCCGACCTCGTCGCCGCCGGGCGCGACCGCGGTCGAGCTGATGGTCGCGCCCGGCGCTGATCGTCGCCGCGCACAACATCCCCGGCACGCCCGAGGACTGGAAGGAGCTGCCGCCCGACTCGGCCGCGCTGCTGGTCGAGTTCGGCGGCGACGACGAGGCCGAGCTCGACGCGCTGCGAGGCGAGGGCGGCCGAGGAGCTCGCTGCGCGGGCGCGAGCTGATCCGGGCCGCCGGCGTTCACCCGCGACCCCGAGACGATCGAGCTCTACTGGCGGGTCCGCGAGGGCCTCCACGGCCTGATCGGCCGGCTGCGCCCGCCGGGCACCGCGCTGATCATCGAGGACGTCTGCGTGCCGCCGGCGCGGATCGCCGAGGCCGCGACCGACATCCAGGCGCTGCTCGGCGAGCACGGCTTCCTGACCGGCGTCGCCGGCCACGCGTCGGCCGGGAACCTGCACTTCATGCTGACCCCGGACTTCGCGCAAGGCCGAGGACCTCGAGCGCTACGAGGCGTTCATGGACGAAGCTGGTCGACCTGGTCTTCGACAACTACGACGGCTCGCTCAAGGCCGAGCACGGCACCGGCGTCAACATGGCGCCCTACGTCGAGCGCGAGTGGGGCGAGCAGGCGACCGCGCTGATGTGGCGGATCAAGGAGCTCGCCGACCCCGACGGCGTGCTCGCGCCGGGCGTCGTGCTCAACCGCGACCCGGGCGCCCACCTGCGCAACCTGAAGACGACGCCGGCGATCGAGGAGGTCGGCGACCGACCTGCGTCGAGTGCGGGTTCTGCGAGCCGGTCTGCCCGAGCCGCGACCTGACGATGACGCCGCGCCAGCGGATCGTCGTCCGGCGCGAGATGGCGCGCCAGCCCGAGGGCTCGCCGGTGCTCAGCGGCGCTGCGTCGAGGAGTACGAGTACGACGGCATCGAGACCTGCGCCGCCGACGGCACCTGCGCGCTCGCCTGCCCGGTCGGGATCGACACCGGCGAAGCTGGTCAAGGAGCTGCGCGCGCGCGAGCACTCGGCCGCGGGCGGAGCGGCGCGCCGAGCGCGGCCGCCGAGCGCTGGGGCCGGTCGAGCGGCGGCTCGCGCCGGCCTCGCGCCGGCGGACCGGTCGCGCGGCGCGGCGGCCTCGCGCGGGCGCCGCGCTGCTCCGGCCGGCGTCGGCGACGAGCTGCTCCCGAGTGGCCGCCGATGCCCCGGCGCCGCGCGGCTGCCGCGCGACGCAGCCGCGACGGCGCCGCCGCGGTCTACTTGCCCGCCTGCATCAACCGGATCTTCGGCCGCGCGCGGCGGATCGGAACGGCGGCCGCGCCGCAGCCTGCCCGAGGCGCTGGTCGCGCGTCTCCGCCCGCGCCGGGCGCGCCGGTCTGGATCCCCGACGACGTCGCCGGCCGCTGCTGCGCGGTGCCGTGGACGTCGAAGGGCTATCGCCGCGGCGCCGACGCGCGATGGCGAACGCGACCGTCGACGCGCTCTGGCGCTGGAGCGGGGAGGGGGAGCTGCCGATCGTCGATCGACGCGAGCTCCTGCACGCACGGCCTCGCTGCCGAGACGCCGGTCGCCTCGACGAGGAGAACCGCGAGCGCCACGCCCGGCTCGAGATCCTCGACTCGATCGAGTGGGCCCACGACCGGCTGCTGCCGGCGCTCGAGGTCAGGCGGCGGGTCGGCTCCGCGGTCGTCCACCCGACCTGCTCGACCCGCCAGCTCGGGCTGGCGACGGCGCTCGAGGCGCTCGGCGCGGGCGCTCGCCGACGAGGTCGTCGTCCCCACCATCGGCGACCTGCTGCGGCTTCGCCGGCGACCGCGGCTTCCTCCACCCCGAGCTGACCGCGGCGGCGACCGCGCGAGGAGGCGGCCGAGGTGCGCCGGCTCGGCGCGGCGGCCCACCTGTCGAGCAACCGCACCTGCGAGATCGGGCTCGAGCGCGCGACCGGCGAGCGCTACGAGTCGTTCGTCTACCTGTTGGAGGAGTTGACGAGGAGCTGACCCGCTAGCCACCCTTTGTCAGCCCCCTACGGGCACGTCAGCAGCCGTCGCGCCCGGGCGCCCGCCCTCTACACTTCCGCGGCGATGGAAAGCGTGCTCAACGTCGGCCAGGTCCTGATCTCCGTGGTCCTGATCTTTCTCGTGCTCCTGCATTCGGGCAAGGACGCGGGGCTCTCGGGCGCCTTCGGGATCGGCTCGGGAGGCGGGTCCTTCGGCGGCGGATCGCTGGTCGAGCGCAACCTCGATCGCTGGACGATCTTCTTCGGAGTCCTGTTCGTTCTCAACACCGTCGTCCTGCTGAAGATCTAGTCGGGCGGTCCATGCGCGCCCTGTGCTCCGCCGCGGCGCTCCTCGCCTCGGCGGTCCTCGTCGCCTGCGGGGGTACGGACGAGGCGCCGTCGCTCGCGGTCTCCTCTGCATCCGGCGAGGCGGCGACGCTCGCCTGGGCGATCGCCGAGAGCCCCGAGACCTTCGATCCGCTGTACGCGTCCACGGTCAGCGAGCAGCTCGTCAGCCGCCAGATCCACGAGCCGCTGGTCGAGGAATTGAGCGCGCCTTTCGGTGCCACGCGGCGCCTCGGCGGCCTCGCGCGCTCGCTCGTCGGCGTTCGCGGCGACACCGTGTGGCTCGTCCGCCTGCGGCCCGGAATCCGGTTCCAGGACGGCACGCCGCTGACCTCCCAGGCCGTGCTCGCCAACGTTGCGCGCTGGCAGGCGTTCGACTTCCCGGTCGGGACCGGACTGGTCCCGGGAACGCTCGTCGACGGACCGCGCCCGGACCTGGTGCGCTTTCGGCTCCCGCAGCCCGACCCCGGGTTCCCGGACGCGCTCGCGGCACCCGAGCTCGGGATCGTCGCGCCGCGGGCGCTGGCCCGCGCGGCGGGTGAGCCGCTCTCCAGTGCCGACGCGGCGACCAGCGGCACCGGCGCGTTCGAGCTGCGCGAGCGGGCGGCCGGCCGCCTTCTTCTCGCCCGCAACTCGGACTGGTGGGGGAGTGAGAAGGGGCTGGGCCCGGGGCTCGACCTGCTCGAGTTCCTCGTCGGGGACCCGGCGGGCGAGCGGGTCGAGATGCTCGTCGACGGCGAGGTGCAGGTGGCGGGGGAGCTCGGGCCGGTGTCGCTCGAGCTGGTCGCCTCGGACCCGCTTTTGACCGAGATCGAGGGCAGCGGCCTCGGGGCCGAGCGCTCGGTGCGCGGGATCCCGCTCCGTGAACTCGCGCCGTCGCTGAACGGCGTTTGGCGAACCTCGCTCTAGCTCCTGCCGGTCGTGCTTTGATTCGGAGGTGGGGCTCAGTAGGCGGCAGCTGCTTCAGTCGGGGACGGTGGCGGCCGGCGCGCTCGCCGTCGGCCCCGGCCTGATCCGCGCCGCGCTCGCCGCCCCGGCCCGCGCGGGCCGGTCGCCCTACGGGGCGCTCGGCGCCGCGGACGCCAACGCGCTCGAGCTCCCGCCGGGGTTCAGCTCGCGCCTCATCGCCCGCGGACTCGAGCCGGTCGCCGGGACCGGCTACACGATGCCGATCTTTCCCGACGGCCAGGCGACCTTCCGCACCGGCGACGGCGGCTGGATCCTCGTCACGAACTCGGAGTCGCTGGCGGCGATCGGCGCCGGCGCCTCGGCGATTCGCTTCGACATCATCCGGCGCGATCGACCGAGGCCTACCGGATCCTCGGCGGGACGAACGCGAACTGCGCCGGCGGGCCGACCCCGTGGGGGACGTGGCTGTCCGGCGAGGAGACCGAGGACGGCCTGATCTGGGAGTGCGACCCGGCCGGCGTCCTCCCGGCCGAGCCGCGCCCGGCGCTCGGCGCCTTCTCGCACGAGGCCGCCGCCGTCGACCCGGTCGGCGGCGGCGTCTACCTGACCGAGGACCGCCCGGACGGCGGCTTCTACCGCTTCACCCCGGATCGCTATCCCGATCTGTCGAAAGGGTCGCTCGAGGTCGCGGTCGTCGCCGCGAGCGGCAAGGTGACCTGGAAAGCCGTCCCCGACCCGACGACGACCCAGACCGGGATCTCGACCCGGCTGCAGGTCTTGGAGAAGACAGCCTTCAATGGCGGCGAGGGGATCTGGTACGCGCGGGGCTTCTGCTACTTCACGACCAAGGGCGACAAGAGGGTCTGGGCCTACGACATCCAGCGTCGCCGGATCGAGGTGCTCTTCGATCGACAGCTCGCGCTGGACTCCTCGCTCGATGCGGTCGACAACGTCACCGTCAGCGCGGCCGGCGACGTGCTCGTCTGCGAGGACGGCGGCAACCTCGAGATCGGGCTGATCACCTCAGACCGCGAGGTCTCGCCGCTGCTGCGTTTTGCCGGCGCCGACCACGACGGCTCCGAGGTCTGCGGCGTCGCCTTCGACCCCTCGGGTACGCGTCTGTACTTCACCTCGCAACGCGCCTTCCCCGCCGTTCCCCCGATCGCGCCCGGTGCCGTCTACGAGGTCACCGGCCCCTTCCGCCTGCCGAAGGGCGGGATGCCGAAGGACCTCGTCTACGGTCCGCCGGCGGGTGAGGTCCGTCCCGACGGCCCGCTCAATCCGGGAGCGGACCGCGAAGACCCAAAGGGCAAGGTGCGGGCCCCGAAGCGGATCTCGCGCAGGGCCTTCCAGCGGGACGGGATCGCCGTCAAGGTCAGGGTCGATGAGGCTTCGAGCGTCGCCATCCGGCTCGATACGCACGCGCTCGCGACGCGCGCTGGGCTCGGAGGCTCCTCGCCGCGGCCGAAGACCGTCGTTCTGGGCAAGGTCAAGGCTCGGGTTGAGCCTGGCGACGCGCCCGTGAAGCTCAGCCTGCCGCCGAAGAAGAAGGCGCTCGCTCAGCTGCGGCGGAACCCGGACCCGGTTGCGGCGCGGGTCTTGGTCTCGATCGTTGACGCGGCCGGCAACGAGAGCACCGCAATGACGAAGGTGACGATCGGCAAGCGCTAGCTGCCGAAGCGGTTCGCGTCACGGTCGCGCAGGACCGCCAGCTCAGGACCGAACATCCGACCCTTGATCGCCGCCTGTGTACCCGGGTCCTTGGCCGCGAGAGGCCGCGCGAGCTCGACCGCGTCGGCGAGCACGCGGTCCTCGGCGGCGGTTGCCGTGACCAGGCCGGCGGCGAGGGCCTCCTCGCCGCCGTAGCGGCGCGCGGTCAGCATCGCCTCGACCGCCGCGGCCGGCGTCAGCTTGCAGCGGATGAGCGCGTCCATGCCGGCGGTGAACGGGATGTTGATGTCCGCCTCGGGGAGGCAGAAGAAGCCGCGGTCGGCCCGCATCACGCGCCGGTCGTGGGCGAGCGCCAGCATCGCCCCGGCCGCGAACGTGTGACCCTGAAGCGCCGCGACCGTTGCGCCCGGGAACTCGAGCGCCTGGGCGAAGAGCTCGTGGACCTGGGCGACGTAGTCGTCGACCTTGTCGCTGTTCTGCCCGAGCCAGTCGAGGTCGAGGCCGTTGGAGAAGAACTTGCCGGTCGCCGTCGTCACGAGCGCGCGGGGGGCGGGGGCGGCGGCTGCCTCTGTGAGGAGCTCGGAGACGGCCGCGATCCAGTCCGGATGGAACCGGTTCTCGTCCTCTCCGAGGTTGAGGACGAAGACGTCCCCGTCGCGCTCGAGCTCCGGCATCGGCGCGGGATCATATGCGGCTTACCGAGTTGCGGGCGGGGTATCGGCTCCGCATGGATGAGATCGAGCGTGAACAGAAGCGAGAGGCCGAACAGCAGCCGGTGCGCGAGGCGGGCGGCGGCGAGGCGGAGGGCTTCGAGGAATCCGAGAAGCTCTTGCGAGACCGCGCCGAGCACCGCGACCCGGCGGGAAATCCCAAGTACGACGCCCCCGAGCCCGAGGAGGGCAGCGACCCCAGCGTCTATGGGGAGGCCGATCATGTCGAGGCCTCGGAGGACGCGGCTCCGCAGCAGGGCGAGCCGGAGTAGCGGGGCCCGGCTAGGCTCGGCGCATCGACCAGCACTCCGCACATCCTGAGGAGCTGCCACCGCTCGAGCTGCGCGAGCTGCGCCGGCTCGATGTCGAGCGAGGCGAGGGCGAGTCGGGACCACCGCACGTAGCCGCCGCGTCCGGCGTGGTTCGTCGGGGCGAGTTCTTGTACGTGATCGGCGACGACGAGCTCGATCTCGGCGTTTTCACGCTCTCCTCCGCGGAGCCCGGGCGGATGCGGAAGATCTTCGCCGGCGAGCTCCCCGGCGACGCGAAGGAGCGCAAGGCGGCGAAAGCCGACCTCGAGGCGCTCACGGCGCTCCCACCGTTCGAGGGCGCTCCCCACGGCGGCCTGTTCGGGCTCGGCTCGGGCTCGAAGGAGACGCGGAACCGGGGGTTCTTCTGGGCGCTCGAAGCCGACGGCTCGCTCGCCGGCGCCCCGAGCACGGTCGACCTCGATCCGCTTTACGACTTGCTCCGCGAGCGTCTTCCGAAGCTCAACGTCGAGGGCGCGTCGGTGCTGGGCGATCGTCTGTGGCTGTTTCATCGTGGCAACCGCGACGCCGGTGCGAACGCCGTCGCCGAGCTCAGCCTCGAGGCCGTGATGGGGTCATTGGGCGGAGACTGGCGCATCGACGTGGAGGAGTTGGAGGTGGTCCGCGAGTACGAGCTCGGCGAGCTCGACGGGGTCCGCCTCTGCTTCAGCGACGCGACGCCGCTTGCCGACGAGCTCGTCGTCTTCACCGCCTCGGCCGAGGTCGATGCGGGCGGGGACGAGGACGGTGGGATCCGCGGATCCGTGGTCGGCACGATCAGCGCCGGCGGCGAGGTCGAGCGCCTGCGGGCGATCGATCCGCGCTGGAAGGTCGAGGGTGTGCACGCGGCGATCGACACCGGCGTGATCGACTTCACCTTCGTCTGCGACCAGGACGACCCCGACGAGGCCTCGCCGCTGTTGAGCGCGACGATGCCGGTCGAGGGGCGGCTGGACGGTCACGCTTCCGCGGGCTCGGACTGACCGGCCCGCAGCGCTTCGAGCTGCGCTGCGATTGCAAGCCCGAGGAAGAGGGCGAGCGCTGTGAGCAGGGTCCACAGCAGGAGCCCGATCGTTCCGGCAAGCGGGCCGTAGGTCTCGCCGAAGCCGCGGCTCAGCGATAGGAACGCGGCGAGCATGCCGGTGAACGCGAACCAGAGCGCCACCGAGAGGCCAGCGCCGAGCGCGAGCCAGGAGAGCGACGGTTGCGAGCGGAATGGGGCGGCCCGGAAGATCACCGTGACGGCTGCGGCGACCAGGAGCGCCCCGAGCGGCCAGCGCCCGATCGACCACGCGGTGTCGATTCCGTCCCCCCAGCCGGTGACCTGCTTCGCCGCGTCGCCGATCTCCGAGCCGGCGACGACGAGGGTGAGCGCCGCAAGCGTCGCGATCCCGGCCGTGAGCGCGAGCAGGGTCGCGCGGGTGTACTTGGCGAGCGCAGGGCGGTCGCGCTCGACGCCGTAGATCCGGTTCGCGCCGCGCTCGATCTGGCCCATCGCGGTCGAGCCGGCGATGAGCGCCGCGATCAATCCGAGGGTGAGCGCCGTCTCACCGCTGTCCTCGGATCCCTGGTCTGTGGCTTGCGTCAGCACCTCGCCGGCCGGTCCCGGAGCGAGGTCGCGAAACGTCTGGCTGATCACCTCCTCGAGCTCGCGCTCACCGGCGGCGTGTCCCAGAGCGACAATCGCGATCAACGCCGGGATCAGGGTGAGCGTGAACTGAAACGCGAGCGCGCGCGAGTGGCTGAACCCGTCGGCGTAGCGGAAGCGCACGAACGAATCGCGCAGGAGGCGCCTCACGCCGGTAGCGCGCACCGTCTCGAAGGCGTCGTCGCCCTCGAGGTCCTGCGTCTCCGGAACCTTCGTCGCCGTGCTCATCGTTCGTCTCGGGTTTCGTCGGTGTTCGTCGCGGGGTTCGTTTCAGGCTCTGCAGCTTGGGTAATCCGCTGTGACAAGCGGAAAGGAGGACGCTATGTACATCGGAATCGGGACGCTTCTGATCATCATCCTGCTGATCGTGCTCCTCACCTAGGGGATTAGGGCCGGGAGGACCAATTCGGCGAAGACGGCGCGGTGGTCGGTCCCCGCGACGTCGTGCGCCGAGAACTCGGAGATGCCGATCCGGTCGTCCGCGAGCACGTGGTCGATCGCGAACAGCGCCGGGAGGATGCGGCGATCTGTGGGCCAGGTGAAGGTGAGACCCTCGCCGAGCTGCTGCGCCGCGTCCTCGTAGCCGCCGTCGATGACGTCGCGGAGCGCTTCGTGGTCGAGCGTGGCATTGAAGTCGCCGGCGAGGACGCGTAGGGGGGCCGACCCGGCTCGCGGCAACGCGGCCAGGTCGGCCTCCCAGACACCGGCGCCCGAGGTCGGCGGGACGGTGTGGACGGCGGCGATCTCCACCGGCTGGGCTCCGGCCGGGGCCACCGTGGCCCGCACGAGCCGGAAGCCGCCGGGCAGGAGCGAGCGGTCGGAGGCCCGCGGTCGGAGGCCGGCACGCAGGTAGAGACCCGTGCCCGTCGCCCGAGGGGCGGCGGCGAGGACCTGATGCGGGAAGAGGTCGGCGATCCCGTCGCGGCCGAGCTGCTCGGCGAAACGTGGCGTCAGTTCCTCCACCGCGAGCGCGTCGGCATCGAGCTCACGGGCGAGGGCGACGACGGCGGCCGGGTCCGCTTCGCCGAATTCGACGTTGATCGCGAGGATGCGTGCGGTCGCGGCGGGCTCCCCGTCGGGCGAGCTCACGCCTCCGAATGCCCGCGGCAGCATCAGCAGGGCGAAGCAGAGCACCAGCGCCCCGGCAGCGAGCGCGGCGGCGCGCTTTCGCAGCACGATGGCGAACACCACGGCGATCGGCGACGCCAGCGCCACCCACGGGGTGAACGAGATCAGCGCGACCGAGATCCGCAGCTCGTCGAGACCGAGAACGCGGAACAGCAGCCACGCGGCGAGCGCGGCGACGGGCGCCCAGGCGGCAATCGCCACGATTCGGTCCCGCCACGGCATCGTCCATATGATCGGGCACGGGACGCGGGCGAGCCGAGGAAGCCGGTTAGCTACCGACCCAGCGCGAGCTGTGAGCGCCGCGGTCCTCGTCGAAGTCCACGGTCAGGTGGCGCAATTCCTCGAGCTCGGGCATGAGGACCACGTCCGCGTGCCGGCTCGGGGTGCTGCGAGCGGGACCGTGACGGGCAACGGGCGGGCCTGCGAGGATGGGCGGCGTGACGAGCGGGCGCAAGCTGGAGCAGGAGCGCGCAACGGAACGCCAGGCGAACCGAGCGATGATCTGGATCCTCGTGATCGCGGTCGTCGCGATTCTTCTGTTCTGGCTCGTCGGCTACGAGGCGATCTTCGAGTAGAGCCGGCGCTCTCGAGAGGCGATGCAGTCCCGGAAAGAGAGAGCCAGGGCGGCGAATCGGCTCTCGCGCTCGACCTCGGCCCGGTTCTAGGAGACGCGCGCTGCGTCGCCGCCGACCCGGCTCTGGTGAGGGAGATCCGCGACCACCCAGCTCGCTTCTACCTCAACGTCCACACGGCGGCGTTCGGCGCCGGCGGATGCGCTCGCCGCACGACTCACCCGCGAGGACGGGGCGTGCATCGTCGGCATCAGGGACGGTGCGAACCCGGGAAGACTGAGCGAGAACCGCGACCCGGACGGTGACGACTCGACCGAGCAGCGTCCGCCGTGCGCCCTGGCCACGGCGTCAACAAGGGCGAGACCGAGACCGAGACCGGCGCCGCCGTCATGCGACGCCTGCCGTGGCTCGGCACGCCCGAAGCGATCGAAGATGCGTCCGAGCGCATCTGCGGGGATCCCGCTACCGGCGTCGGATACCTCGATAGTCAGCGTCCCGTGGTCGTCTCGCGAGCGCAGTTCAATCGCCTGTGTCCGGGTCGTGTGCTTGACGGCGTTCTCGAGCAGCGCGTCGAGGACCGCGTTGAGGGCGTCGGCGTCGGCGTTGAGAGTCCCCGGGGCGAGTTCGCCGAGCCGCCACGGTCGAGGGACCGTGTCGGACCAGCGCACGAAGCGTTCCTCGAGGTGGACAACGGCATCGAGCGGACGGCGCTGGAGCCGCTCCGGTTCCTCCGCGCGCGCCATCATCAGCAGGCGCTCGATCATCCGGTCGATCCGCCCGAGCTCGTCGAGGGCGACGCCCAGGCCCTCCGGGCGCCCGCTCGTGCGGTGGGCGTTGTCGATGTGACCGCGCGCGATCGTCACCGGGGTGCGCAGTTCGTGCGAGACGTCCTGGAGGAAGCCGACCTGACGGTGCAGCAGGTCGATCGCGGCCTGTCGCCGGCCGCGTTCGAGCTCCAACGCGAGCGCCCGCTCGCGAGCGGCATCGATTCTGTGCATTCGATCCGCTGCCAGCCGGCCGAGCAAGAGCACGAGTGGCAGCGTCGCGAGAGCCGCGAGCGGCGTCTCGACCGCCTGCCACGCCGCCAGCGCACCGACCGTAGCGAGGGCGGCGTCAACGCCCCAGACCCGGAACATCATCCGGATGTGCTCGCGGGGCCCGGCCTTCAGCGACAGGAGCTCATGGACGCTCGCCGAGGCGAAATCCGCAACCACTTGTGCAGCGAAGGCAGCGACCAGCGCCAGTGCTGATGCATGGGTCGCGTCGCCGGCGGCAACCGCGGTTATCACCAGGGCGGGACCGAGCGCATGAAACGAGTCGCCGGCGGAGAAGACGACGCGATCGAGGGGCTGAGCGCGCGTCACCGACGCGGAGAGTGCGGCGAGGACAAAACCGGCGAACACCAACAGCGGCACGTACTCGGCCGGCGCGAGGACGAACAGGGGGATCAGCGTCAGCTCGGTCGGGGTAAATGAGCCGCCCGCAATCGGGAACTCGACGCGGGCTGCGATCGCGTAGGCAATGACGAGAACGCCCGCGAGCGGATGGATCTCCGTCGTCGGCTGTGCCACCACCGCGAGCGCCCCGGCGGCGAGCAGGAACGCCACCGTCATCGAGAGCTCGAGCCGGAGCTCGCTTCCCTTGATCGGCCGATTGCGCCCATCCCAGTTCGGCTCGGTCGTGGAGTCGGGCACCGCAGCGTCCGGCGGTATCTCTAAACGAGGCTCCGCGGGCACGCTAGTTGCGCTTGTAGGGATCGACGTAGACATCGTCGATCAGCCATTCCTCAGGGCCGCCGGTGACGTAGAACCGGAGCTGGACCTGTCGCACGATCGACGGCTTCGGGAGCGCGCTGCGGAATTCCACCCTGCCCGAGATCCCCCAAGCCGTGTACCTCTTGCCGCCCTGGGCGTCAAGCGCGACCACGTTTTGCTTGCCGCCCGGGTCCGTCCAGAGCGCCGCGACCCTGAGCTTCGATCCCGGGGCGAGCGCTCGGGCGAAAAACCTGAAATGGGGGTAGCGGCTGTCGAGGCACATCGGCGGCGAGGTGGCCGACCCCATGCCGGAGATCTTGAGCGCGCGCGTACCGCTGCCTCCGATCGGATGCGGGTTCGACTCGCTGACGATCGCCGTCTCGCCGGTCGTCGCCCAGCTCAGCGGACCCTCGAAGGTCCCGCCGGTTAGCGCGACGTACTGGTCCCAGTCGCCCCAGGGAGCGAACACGGGCGTGGCCTGAACGTCGGCGCAGGCCGGCGTCGCAGTCCTGGACATGTAGACGCCATCGACGAGCCAGCTGCCTGACCCGCCGTCCATGCGGAACACCAGACGCACGTCGCGGGTGCCGTCGCGGGGCACGATGTCGCGGAGCGCCAGCGTCGCCGACGGAATTGCCGATGAGTAGCGCTTGCCGTCGAGGTCCGCTATCTGCTTCGCCTTCTCTTTACCGTCGGCCTCCGTCCAGAGAACCGCGACCTTCAGGTGTGATCCCGGCTCAGGCGCACGGGCGATGAACCGAACACTCGGGTCGTGGTCGTTGACACAGAAGGCAGGGGAGGTAATCGACGCGTCATCGGCCTCGAGATGTGCCGCGGTCGAGTTGGTGCCGTCAGCGGCCGGGAAATCAACGGCCGGGGCCAATCCCGCCGCACCCGCCGGCGTCCAAGCGAGGCCTCCTTCGAAGCTGCCGCCCGGAACCTCGTCGTAGGCGCGGAGATCGCCCCAGGCGTCGAAGACGGGCGCAGCCGCGACGCTGTCGGTGCAGGGAGTGGCGCGCGCGGCCTCGGTTGCGAACGCGGCGAGGGCAGCCAGGACAACTGCCGACGCACCAGCGACCCGCCGTGCCGTCTTCATCGATTCACCGACGCGTCCAAAGACCCCCAATTCCGATCATCCTCTCCTTCTCCCCTGACCCGACCCGGCGATATCGCGCAAGCTAACGCGAACGAAGCTGGCCGGGCAGCGGATTCCACAACTCCGGGCCCGGATTCGCCCGGAATTACCGCGATTCAGGACCCTCTCATCCCTCTCCTCTCATCTCCCTCTCATCTCCCTCTCATCTAGGGCTCATGGCGAGAGGCTGTAACCGACGTTGCGGATCGTCTCGATGTGCGCCCGCGGACCGAGCTTCTGCCGCAGCCGGCGCACACAGACGTCGACGACGTTGGTGCGTGGGTCAAAGTCGATTCCCCAGACGTCGGCGAGGAGACGCTCTCGCGGCACCACGGCACCGGCGCTTTCGGCCAAACATCGGAGCACACCGAACTCCCGTTCGGAGAGCCGCGCCACCAGCTCGCCGAGGCGAGCCTCGCGGCTGAGAAGGTCGAGCTCGAGCTCGCCGATCCTGAGCGTCGAGCTGTCGGGGTCGTCGAGCCGGCTCATCTGCACCCGCACTCGGGCGACCAGCTCCTCGATTGCGAACGGCTTCGTCAGGTAGTCGGTGGCGCCGAGCTCGAATCCGAGCAGCTTGATTGGTAGCTCGGAGCGCGCTGTCAGCAGCAGCACAGCGGTTCGAGAATCTGAACGCCGGATCTCGCGCAGGACGACGAGGCCGTTGGCGCCCGGCAGCATGATGTCGAGGACGATGAGATCGAATCGGCCCGCTCGCGCCGCATCGAGCCCACTCGGCCCGTCGCTCGCACTCTCGAGCTCGATGCCCTCGGCTTCGAGCGCCTCGCGCACGAAATCCTGGATCCGGAGCTCGTCTTCGATTAGCAGTACGCGCATGCTCGCCTCCCGCCGACCCTTGCGAACAGGGGTTGAAGCGGATGACAAGTCTGCCATTTAGGGCCGCGCTGCCGGGAACCTCACCTACCGTCGCGCCGGGTTAAACGGGAGAGGGGAGACGGATGCGCAACATCGCAACGAGCAGCACAGGGGTGGCCGGCCCGCCGCGTGCCGTCGCGCGTGAAGTCGAGGGAATCGCGCGTCAGCACCGGCACCCGAGTCCGGCGAAGCCCACCGTCACGGTCGTCGTCCCGACCCTGAACGAAGCGCGCAACCTCCCGTTCGTCCTGCCACGGATCCCGCGCTGGGTCGACGAGGTGATCCTCGTCGACGGCGCCTCGACCGACGAGACCGTCGCGGTCGCGCGGTCGCTCTGGCCAGGAATCCGGGTCGTCGAGCAGCCCCGGCCGGGGAAGGGCGCGGCTCTTCGGGCCGGTTTCCGGGCGGCCACGGGGGAGATCATCGTCACACTCGACGCTGATGGCTCGGCCGATCCTGCCGAGATCCCGTTGTTCGTCAGCTGCCTCGTCGGCGGGGCCGACTTCGTCAAGGGCTCGCGATTCCTCCAGGGTGGAGGGACCGACGACATGGGGCCACTTCGACGTTTCGGCAACTCGGCTCTGCGGGCATCGGTACGGATCGCGTTCGGGGGCCGCTTCTCCGATCTTTGTTATGGCTACAACGCCTTCTGGCGACGCCTGCTTCCCGCGCTCGAGGGTGACGCCGACGGGTTCGAGATCGAGACGCTGCTGAACGTCCGCGCCTTGGCCGCCGGCCTCCGGGTCGCCGAGATCCCGAGCCACGAGGCCGCCCGCATCCATGGCGTGACGCACCTGCGGACGTTCCGTGACGGGGCGCGCGTTCTTCGCGTGATCCTGCGCGAGCGCGCGCTGCTCGGTCCGTCCGCCGCCCCGTCACCGCCCGCCCGCGAGCTCGCGGACGGGCGGGACGAGCAGCGGGTTGTGGCTCATGCTCGTTGAGTCGCCGACGCGCTCACGGCTCGCTCAAGCGCCGCCGACCGCGCGCGAGCGGTGGAGTGCGCTCGTCGAGACGGATGCTTCGGCGCTGGTCAGTCAGGCCCCGGAGTGGCTCGACGTCCTGTGTCGCTCGGGCTTTGAAGATGCAACGCGCGCGTATGAGACCGCGACGGGCGCACAGATGCTGCTTCCGCTCGCCCGCCGGGTGGGGTCCTTCCCGCGGCGGCTCGCTCCACTGGCATCGATGCCCGCCGCGTGGGGGATGGGAGGTCTGCTGACCGAGGAACCGCCGTCGGTCGCCGACGTCGCACACGTCGTCGAGGATCTGCGCTCCCTGCCCGCGCTCCAAGTACTGGTGCGGCCGAATCCGATCCACGCGCAGCTTTGGGATCGTGCCAGCCGCGGGTCCGGGGTGAAGGTGATTCCCCGGCGAGCTCACGTTCTCGACCTCGCCGGCGGCGCGAGCGTCGTCTGGAGCGAGCGCTTCTCCGGTTCGGCTCGGCGGGCGGTTCGCAAGGCGGAGGCTGCGAATCTGGAGATTCGCAGCGGCAGCGACCATGAGCTCCTGGTCGACTTCCGCAGGCTTTTCGAGCTCTCGGTTGAGCGCTGGGCGGTGGCACAGGGCGAGCCGGTGGCGCTCGCACGGGTCCGGGCGTATCGACGCGACCCGCCGGCGAAGTTCCTCCATCTCGCGCGCGCCCTCCCCGAGGGTGTTCGTGTGCTCGTCGCGTACGACGCGGACGTTCCGATCGCCGGGCTGATCGTGCTGCTCGGCGCGAACGCAAGCTACACGCGCGGCGCAATGGACAAATCGCGAGCCGGGTCGCTGCGGGCGAACGAGCTTTTGCAGTGGCGGGCGATCAAGGAGGCCTGCGCCGCGGGATGCCGCCACTACCACTTTGGCGAGACCGCGAACTCGGCCTCGCTCGCCCGCTTCAAGGAGAAGTTCGGAGCCGTTGCGCTGCCCTACGCCGAGTACCGCTTCGAGCGCCTGCCGATCACGCGGGCGTCCAATCTCGTCCGGAGCTCGGTCAAGAGGGCGATCGGATTTCACGATGCTTGACCGGCGCGCGTCGGATGCCGCGGCCGCGGCCGGTGCGCCGTCGGTTGCGGTTGTCGTCTGCGCGTTCACGATCGAGCGCCGAGCGCTGCTCGCCGCGGCTGTCGAGTCGCTGTGCGCGCAGACACGGGCCCCCGAAGAGGTCGTCGTCGTTGTCGACCACGCCCCCGCCCTGCTCGAGTGGGCGCGATCGGCTCTGAGCGGGGTAGTGGTAATCGAGAGCGGTGAGCCCCGCGGGCTGTCGGGGGCCCGCAACGCGGGGATCGCAGTGACGACCGCGGACATCGTCGCCTTTCTCGACGACGATGCCGAAGCGGAACCCGACTGGCTCGAGCGGCTGGCCGCCGCCTACGCCGACCTCGCCGTCGTCGGCGCCGGCGGCTCGGTCGTCCCGGCCTGGCAACGGCGGCGACCGCGCTGGATGCCCGAGGAGTTCGATTGGGTTGTCGGCTGTAGTTACCGCGGGCTTCCCCGGGAGCCAGCTCCGGTCCGCAACCTGATCGGGTGCAACATGTCGTTCCGTCGTGCCGCCGTGGAGATAGCCGGCGGGTTCGACGGCGGCCTCGGGCGGCTCGGCTCGGACGGCTCCGGTTGCGAGGAGACCGACCTCTGCATCCGTCTCACCGCCGCCTGTCCCGGCGCGGTGGTTCTCTACGACCCGTCGGCTCGCGTCGTCCACCAGGTGCCCGCCGAGCGCGCCCGGGTTCGCTACTTCATCGGCCGCTGCCACGCCGAGGGCCGCTCGAAGGCGGCCGTCGCGCGACGGCTCGGGCGGACTGCGTCGCTGGCGAGCGAGCGCGCCTATACCCGACGAACCCTCCCGGCGGGTCTACGCGCGGCGCTCGGCGCCTTCGCCCGCGGCGACCCTGCCGGCCTCGCGCGCGCCGGCGCGATCGTCTTCGGGTTCGCGGTGACCGCCGTCGGCTTCTCCTCCAGCGCCGTGGCCGGGAGGCTCGCGCGATGACCTCCGTGAGCGTCATCGTCGCGACTTGCAATCGCCCGAGCGAGCTCGAGGCATGCCTTCGCTCGCTCGAAGGCCAGACGTTGCCACCCTCCCGGGTCATCGTCGTCGATGACGACCCGGGCGGAGACGAAACGTCGTCGCTCGTCGCGCGCTTCGGCGAACGCGGGCCCGTGCGATACGTCGAGGGTCGTCGGCGCGGACTCGCCGATGCTCACAATCGCGGGCTCGAGGAGGTCGACTCGGAGCTGGTCGCGTTCACCGACGACGATGTCGTCGTGCGGGCGGACTGGCTCGAATGGCTGGCGGGAGGATTCTCGGTGGCGGATGGGGTCGCGTGCGTGACGGGGCGGATCCTCCCGTACGACCTCGAGTCTCGAGCGCAGCACCTACTCGAGGCGTTTGCGGGCTACGAGAAGGGCAGCGCCCGGCAGCTCTTCGACCTGGACGCGAATCGCCCACGCGACCCACTCTTCCCGTTCACCGCGGGCCAGCTCGGGTCGGGTGCGAACATGGCGTTCCGGCGCAGCTTCCTGGACGAGATCGGCGGCTTCGATCCTGCTCTCGGGGCGGGAACGCGGGCCAGGGGCGGCGACGATCTCTCGGCGTTCTTCGAGGTGATCGCACGCGGTCACCGGCTCGTCTACGAGCCGGCCGCCGTGATCCACCATCGCCACGCGCGCGAGTACAGCGCGCTTCGCGGCCAGGTCTACGGATATGGGGTCGGCCTTACGGCCTTCCTCGCAAAGTGCGTTTCCGACCGCCCGTCGCTGCTTTTCCGCATCGCAGGGCGACTGCCGGCGGGCCTCGCACATGCGCTCGGGCCGCGATCGCCCCGGAGGAGGCGGCTGCCCTACGACTACCCCCGCGAGCTTATGCGGCTCGAGTGGCTCGGCATGCTCGTGGGCCCGTTCGCCTACGCCGCAAGTCGCCGGGAGGCCGCGCGTTGATCCTGCCCGGGATTCCGATCCTTCTCTACCACAGCGTCGCCGCTTGCGCCGATGAGCGCTTCGCTGAATGGACGGTGAAGCCGCAGCTGTTCGGCGATCACATGAGCTACCTCGCCGATAACGGCTACACGGCGCACACGGTCAAGAGCCTCGCCGAGCACGTCTACCTGCTCGGCCAGCCGCCGCCCCCGCGCTCGGTCGCGATCACGTTCGATGACGGCTTCGAGGACTTCTTCACGAACGCGCTCCCCCATCTTCGCCGAACCGGCCTCACCGCCACGGTCTTCGTTCCGACGGCGTACATCGGGAGCTCGGCGCGGTGGCTGCGCGGCATGGGGGAGGGCCGACGGCCGACGATGACGTGGAACCAGCTCTCAGCGTGTCTCAGCGCCGGAATCGAGCTCGGCGCGCACAGTCACACTCACCCTGAGCTCGACGCGGTCGGCGCTGCCGCGGTCGAGTACGAGGTGGCGCATAGTCAGGCGACGCTCGCACCGCTCTGGCCGGTGACCTCGTTCGCCTACCCGCACGGCTACCACTCGGCTCGCGTGCGGGATGCGGTCGCACGCGCCGGGTTCCTGTGCGCGTGCGCGGTCGCGGATCGTCCCGCGACCCGGGTGGACGATCGCTTCGCGATCCCACGTCTCGTAGTCCGCAACGACACCGACGTCGAGTCGCTGCGGCTGATGCTCGAGCGGGCGACCGTCGTCGCCCCCGGCGGCAGCCGGACGGTCCGCCGCGGCATCTGGCGCGCGGTGCGGCGCGCTCGCGCCGGTCGCGGCGAAGGAATCTCGTTCCCGGTTGGATCGCGTCGATGAGTGGTTTTGCGACGGTGGTCATCGTGGTCGCGGTGGCGGCGCTCGGGGTCGGAGTCGAGCGCCTCTTCCTGGCTGGCTCGGAGCCGAGAGCAGAGGCCACGGCGAAGCCGATCCTCGACGAGCGGTTCTCCGGTCGCCGGCTCGATCGCGCGCGGTGGAACCGGTGCCACTGGTGGGCGCGCCGCGGCTGCACGATCACCGGCACCGGCGAGCTCGAGTGGTACCTGCCTGGTCAGGTTCGCCTTCGGCGCGGGCGGCTCCTGCTCACCGCCGAGCGGCGCCCGGTTCAAACGGGGGCCGCCGGGAAGCGGCGGTTTCGCTCCGGAATGATCAGCTCGGGGCCTCGCAGTCAGGAGGGACTCCCGTTGTTCGCCTTCCGGTACGGGCACGCCGAGATCCGCGCTCGCGTTCCGAACGGCCGCGGGCTGTGGTCGGCGTTCTGGTTGCTGCCGGCGGACCTCGAGTCGACACCCGAGATCGATGTGATGGAGAGCCTCGGGCGTAGCCCCGCGACGGTCGAGATGCACCTCCATCCCGGTGGCGGCGCCGATTCGCTGCGGCATGCATGGCGGGCCGCGGCGATCAAGCGCGGCTGGCACACGTACGCGATCGACTGGGCTCCAGGTCGCCTCGCCTGGCTGGTGGACGGCAAGGTGCGATGGCGAGTGCAAGGGCCTGTCGTACCGGCGGAGCGCATGTACCTGGTCGCCAACCTCGCCGTTGGTGGCCCATGGGCCGGCCGCCCCGGGGGCGCAACCGAGTTCCCGGCGACGATGGCGATCGATTGGGTCCGCGTGTGGCGATGAACACGCCGACGGCACTGATCCGCCGGCCACCGGCGACAGCCCGGATCACGTTGTGGATCCGTGAGCGCAATCGATCCCATCTCTACCGCAACGCGTACGCGCTCGTCGGCGGGTCATGGATCACGTCGGCTCTCGGGCTCGTGTTCTGGATCGTCGCCGCGCGCTCCTATCCGGCGGCTTCGCTCGGCGTCGGTGCTGCCCTGATCTCGGCGATGACGTTGCTCGCGGCGATCGCGCAGCTGAATCTCAAGAACGCCTTGACCCGCTTCCTGCCGACTGCCGGGCCGCGGGCCGCGGGCTTCGTCCTCCGCGCATATGGCGCCGCACTCCTGGGGACGGCGGTCGTCAGCGCCATTTTCCTCGCCGGCCTCGGCATTTGGTCTCCGGACCTGCGGTTCATGGGCGAGAACGCTGGGCTCGTCGCCTGGTTCATCGTCACAACGATGGCCTGGGCGGTGTTCGTTCTGCAGGACAGCGTGCTCGCGGGGATCCGGCAGGCGGCCTGGGTACCGCTTGAAAACGGCGTGTTCGCGGTTGCGAAGATCGCAATGCTGGTCGTACTTGCCGCTGCCGCGCCGACGATCGGCGTCTACCTGGCGTGGACGTTCCCGGTGCTCGCGATTGTCCTGCCGGTGAACTGGCTGCTCTTCCGCCGGTTGATCCCCCGGCACGCCTCCGAGGCACGCCCGGCAGCCGCGACGGCTACGACTCCGGCCGTCGCCCGCTATCTCGCGGGCGACTCGCTTGCCTACGTGATCTGGGCCGGGACCATCGGTGCGCTGCCGCTGATCGTCCTCGCGCTCGCCGGCGCCGAGGCGAACGCGGGCTTCTTCGTCTCCTGGTCGATCGCGTACGCGCTCTATCTGGTCAGTAGTGGCATGGGCATGTCGCTGCTCGCGGAAGGAGCTCGCAATGAGCACAACATCGAGCGGGATGCTCGCCGGATCGCCACCGAGGCGGCTCGAATAGTGATTCCCGCAGTCGCCGTGCTGGTGCTGGCGGCCCCCGTGCTCCTTGCCGCGCTCGGCAACGACTACGCGGGCGACGCGATGCTGCTCCGGCTGCTGGCGCTGTCGGCGATCCCCTACGTTGTCGTCGCGACCGCGGCCACGGTCGCACGCGTGCGACGTCGGATCGGCGAGGTCGTGCTCATCTACGCCATCCTCTGTGGGTTGGTCCTGGCGCTTGGGGTGCCGCTGCTGCTCGCGTTCGGCACCGTCGGCATCGGCGTCGCCTGGCTCGCCGCGCAGACGCTCGTCGCCGTAATCATCGTGCTGCGAATTCCGGGCGCATTCGCATGGCTGTCGCGAACGCGTGCCGCAGGCCTTGCCTCGCTGCGCTGGGCCTCGGTCGGACGCGCGGCGAGGCCCGTGCTAGCCGCTCTCCAAGCGCGGCTCGGCGCCGGGCGCCGGCAGTGGAAGATCGTGCGCGCCGTGCCGACCGCGGGCGACGTGGCCGTCGCGGCGGCGGGTGCGGGCGACCGGCCGGAAGCCTTCATCAAGCTCGCCCTCAGCGACGCGAGCGTGCGATCGCTTGCCGATGGGCGCAGCGCGCTGATCGAGCGTGCCGCCGATCAACTCGCACCCGGTTTCGCCGAACTGGTGCCGAAGGTGCTGGCGGACGGCGAGATCCGCGGACGTGCGTTCGTGGTCGAATCGGCACTCCCGGGGACCCCCGGGGACGCGTGTCTGGGCAACGGCCTCTCCGAGGCGCGCCTGCTGGCGGCGGGAGCGGCGGGGATCCTGCCGCTGTATCAAGCGACAGCGACCTCCGCGCTTGCCGACCGGGCGCTCCTCGAGGCTTGGGTCGACCGCCCGATCGGGGTGCTCGAACGCGCCCTCGGCGACCGCTACGCGGCGGCGCTCACGAACCTCGGCGCTGAGCTTCACGAAGCCCTTGCCGGACGTGAGATCACGACCTCGGTGACTCATGGCGACCTTTGGCCGGGAAATCTGCTCCTTGATTCGGACGACGCGACCCTGACCGGGATCGTCGACTGGGAGGGCTCGAGCCCGCACGGAGCGCCGGATGTCGATCTCGTGCATCTCCTGATCACGAGTCGTGCCGTCGGTCAAGGACGCGAACTTGGCGACGTCGTGCGTGAGCTGATGCAGGGGAGAATGGGTCGCCACGAGCCCGTGACGGATGGCCGGCTGCCGGATCGGATTGCCCTCGTTCTCGCCTGGCTCCATCACGCGGCAGGGCACGTCTCGAAGTCGAAGCGTACGGGGCGGTTCTGGGTGCGTTGCAATGTCCGGCCGGTCCTCGAGCTTTGGGACGAGCGCGACCACGCGCGTTCGTGGGCGCGGACGACGGCCGCTGGGTGGCTCGCAATCGGCGCCGGTCTACTGCTCTGGGTTTCCTCGATCGCCTCGGTGGACCCTCGCCGGATGGCCGACGGCGGGTTGTTGACCGTGCTGCCGTGGTCGTTCTGGCTCGCGCTCGGGATCCTCACCCTCGGCTTCGCGGTGGCGGCGTTTCGCTCTGCGCTCCGCCCCCGGCTGCTCGGCGGCTACCTGCTCGCCATGATCGCGATCATCCACGCCACGCCAATTCTGATCTACGGCACGCTCCGGTATTCGTGGGCGTGGAAGCACGTCGGGGTGGTCGACTTCATTCAGCGCCACGAGGCCGTCGACACCGCCGCGACATACCTACCCGTCTACCACAACTGGCCCGGGTTCTTTGGTCTCGACGCGTTGGCGACGGGCCTCGCCGGTCTCCCCGGTGCGCTTGGTCAGGCGATCTGGGGCCCGCCCTTCTTCTGCCTCCTGAGCGTGGCCGCGGTGGCCTTCGTCGCTCGCGGTCTGACGCAGGATCGTCGCCTCATCTGGCTTACCTGTTGGTTGTTCGTTGTCGCGAACTGGGTTGGCCAGGAGTACTTCTCGCCCCAGGCGTTTGCCTTCTTCCTCTATCTGGCGTTGATCGGAGTCGTTCTCCACTGGCTCGACCGCCGCCGGCCGTGGGCCTTGGCGCTTGCCCTCGGCCTGGCGGTCACGATCACGGTGAGCCACCCGCTTACCGCGGTGATGGCCTCGGTCGCCCTCGTCGCGCTTGTCGCGGCGGGGCGGTGCGCGTACAGGACCCTGCCGCTGGTCACCGCGGCTCTGACCGCGCTCTGGTGTCTGACGTTCGCCTCCGATTACACGCTCTCGAACCTCGGCTCCACCCTCGATGCGGTTCATTTGCCGTGGGCGACGACCGGGTCGAGCCTGACTCAGACTGGGCTGCTCAGCGACACCCAATTCTTGGTCGCCGCCGTTGCCCGGGGGATCGTCGTCGTGATCTGCCTCCTGGCGCTCCTCGGGGTCGTCCGCCTCGTGCTCTCCGGGCGGGTGCGGCGGGCGCCGGTCTTTCTCGCCCTGGCTCCGCTGGCGTTGTTCGCCACCGGTGGATACGAGGGCGAGATCCTCTTTCGGATCTACCTTTTCGCGCTGCCGTTCCTCGCCTATTTCGCGGCACATGCTTTCGTCCCCAGCACGAGCGCCGGCACCCACCCGCGGTGGGTCGATGCGGCGTCGTTTGCCAGCGCGGCGCTGATCTTGGTCGGCGCCCTGACCGTCGCCTACTACGGCAAGGAGCGCCAGTACTACTACTCGCCGGACGAGGTGGCGGCGGCCGAGTACGTCTACGAGCAGGCTCCGCCGGGCTCGCTCCTGATCGAGGGCACCCGCAGCTACCCGGGGCAGTTCATGAACTACGAGCGCTACAAGTACGTGACCTTGTCGCGCGAGCCGCAGGACTCGCAGGCAAGGGTGGTGGACGATCCGGTCGAGGTTCTCTCGGAGTGGATGACCGATCCGGCCTACACGGGCGCGTACTTGATCATCACCCGGAGCCAGGAGGCCGAGGTCGCCGAGCAGGGCGTAATGGCCGCCGGCAGCCTCGAGCGGATCGACCGGGCGCTATCGCGCTCGCCACGGTTCGAGAGGGTGGTCGATAACCGCGACGCCGTCGTTTTCGTCCCTGCCGCCGGGGGTCCGCGATGACGATGAGGGAGCGGCTTGCGGGGGTCGTGCTCATCTCAAGCGTGGTGATCGCCTGCCTCGTCCTCGCCGGCGCCGGTGGGCCGGTTCGCGTCGCGCTCACCTTCTGGTTCCTGCTCGCGTGCCCCGGGATCGTGATCGCAGCGACGATGCCCATCGTCGGTCGGGTCGAGGCCGCGCTCGTCGTCGTCGCGACAAGCCTGATGATCGACACGCTGGTTGCGACCTGCCTCCTGATTGCCGGGCGCCTCACTCCCGGCTTCGCGCTGACCATCCTGATCGCGCTCTGCGGGACTGGCTCGGCCGTATTGCTGGTTCGCTCGCGGCGGGGTCGCCGCAATACCTTCCTTCGTCCATACCCCATCCCGAGCAGCTTCGCCACCCCTCGAGCCTTCTCTGAGAGTGCCGTCGTGGACTCGCCTTCCCCCTCGTCGAACAACGGGCTGGCTCGGGCAGATTCGGCTTGATCACGCGGGTTACGGTGTTGTGAGGTCCTCGGTTTCGCTCAGATTGGTGCCCGCTCTGGTGCCCGCCCGGCGGAGCTCGTGGGGATCGGGCCCGAGGATGCCGAGCGGCTCGTCGACGAGATCAGGAAAGCCGGCGAACCGGTCGCGGCTGAGCTCCGCCGGGTTCTCAGCGACAAGCTCGCGGTAGGCGACGAGTCGATCAAGGGGATTTTCGAGCTCCTAGGCGAGCTCGCGCCAGAATCCGCAGAGGTGCTTGATCGGGTGGAGGCCGCTCCTCGTCGCGCAGAGCAGCAGCCAGCGCCAGGCGCTATTGGGCAGCCTTGAGAGATTGGCCATGATCCTCTGACAGGTCAATCCGGATCGGTTGAGACACTTGCCGGCGCGAACAGCCGGACCGTTGAGGACTTGCCCTTGAGCTCGACGCCTTCGCGCTCCTCGAACTCCACCGGCTCGGTTGACAGAAGCTCGCGGGTGCTCCCCGAGATGAGCAGCGTGTCCCCCGTGTCCCGGGTTGCGGTCTCGACCCGGGCGGCGACATTGACCGTGTCTCCCATCACGCTGAACTCGAGCCGGCCGGCACCGCCCACGTTCCCGGCCACCACCACACCGCTGTTGAGCCCGACGCCGAACGACAGCGTCCCCGTGCCTGCGAGGGCGGCGATGTCCAGAGCGGCGTTCAGGCCCGCGTCAGCATGATCATCGAGCCGTCGCGGCGCGCCGAAAACCGCGAGTAGCCCATCCCCGACGAACTTGTCGACCCGCCCGCCGTGGGTCTGAATGATGGGTATGACCTGCTCAAAGAGCCCGTTGACGGCTGCGACGACGTCCGTGGCCGAGGCCTGTTCGGCGAACGCCGTGAAGCCGCGGATGTCCAGGAACATGATGGTCACCTCGACCTCCTGTCCGGCGAGCTCGACGCCTTCGTCGAGGATGCGTGCGGCGACGTCGGGGTCGACGTAAATGCCTAGCGCGGAGCGGATCTTCTCGCGTTCCTCCAGACCCTCGGCCATACGGTTGAAGCCGAGCTGAAGCTTTCCAATTTGAGTGCCGTCGTACACGGGGACGCGGATGTCGAACTGCTCGCGCTGGACGTTCTCGAGCGCCCGGCGGACCCCTTCGATTGGGTCCGCGGTCGCGCGCGCGGCGAGGACGACGGCGAGAAGCCCGACGGTGATCGCGATCCCACCGAGCCCGACGATCGCCACCGACAACTGATGCGCGCCGCCCGGGCCGCCCGCCAGCGCCACGATTCCCACCACCACCAGGCCGAGGACGGGGACACCGGAACCAAACGCCCACGCAAGGACTGCGCGCGTAGCGACTCCGGGAACCACCAGCCCCTCGGGCACGGCGTCGGCAAGTGCCCGGGACGCCGGCTTGCGCAGGATGCGCTCCGCGAGCAAATACGCGCAGGCGCCTGTCGTGACCCCGGTCACCGCAACCGTCGATGCCACGAGTGCGGCCAACGGCACGGAGTGCACGGCGTTGAGAGCGCCAAAGACGATCGCGGCGCCGAACCAGAGGATGACCTGGAGGCGGAACAGGATCAGCGGCGCCGTCACGATCAGCTTCTGCAGACGCTCATCGGCAGGTCGGCCCGACTCGAGCCAGGCGGCGATCCCTTTCAGCGCCCGCCGCCCCACCACCGCGCCGACGATCACCGCCGCCGCGATGTAGGCGGCGGCCACTACGGCGTTGATCGTCCGCACATATGCGGCATCGTCGAGCGACGGCAGCGGCACAACCAAATAGATGACCGCGAGCACGGCACCGGCACCGACCAGGTTTGTCACGACTACTGCGATGGTGAGCACTGCCGTGACGGCACGACCGAGCTCGGCTCCGGACTGGTCATCGCGGTCGCTCTGGAGGAAGGCCGCAATGGTCGGCCGCAGGCCTGCCCGGGTCATCGGGCGACTTTATGCCGACTGCTTGTCCCATGCGTCCAGATCGGTCACACCCGGGACGAGCTGGACGGCGTGGAGGCTTCGCTCCGGGAAGTTCCGACGCCGCCCCTACGGCAGAGCAAGGCCGCCTGACGATGCGGGATCTAGTGCGGCCGAGAGGAGTCGAACCTCCACGTCCCGTGAGGGACACAAGGCCCTCAACCTTGCGCGTCTACCAGTTCCGCCACGGCCGCTCGAGGGACGGCGATTGTAGATGAGTGCGGGCGGCTCGCAGAGCGGGCCGCCGCCGCTTGCATCCGTCCGCACCCCTGTCTACTATCCGAACATATGTTCTGTTCAGCCACCGGTTACCGCCACCCTCAGCGATGAAGGAGAGTTTGATCGTGGACCTGACCAAGCGGCAGAAGGAGATCTTCGACTTCATCGGCAAGTACGCCGAGAAGACCGGTTACCCGCCGACCGTGCGGGAGATCGGCAAAGCGGTCGGGCTTCACTCTTCCTCCACCGTCCACGCGCACCTCGCGAACCTGGAGAAGATCGGGCTCCTGCGCCGTGACCCGACGAAGCCGCGGGCGATCGAGTTGCTCGTCGACAAGGCGAAGAAGGCCATCCGCGGGCCCGGCCTTCCGGTGGTCGGCGAGGTCGCCGCCGGAGAGCCGGTCCTCGCCGAGGAGCGGATCGAGGAGTACCTCGAAGTACCGGAGGTGATCGGCGGTGAGACCGGCGACTACATCCTCCGGGTCAAGGGCGACTCGATGAAGGACGCGGGGATCATCGAGGGCGACTACGTCGTCGTTCGTCCCGCCGAGATCGCAGACGACGGAGAGATCGTCGTCGCGGTGATCGAGGACGAGGCCACGGTGAAGCGCTTTTACCGGGAGTCCGACAAGGTCAGGCTCCAGCCGGAGAACAAGGCTTACAAGCCAATCGTGACCACCGAGGCGAAGCTCCTCGGCCGGGTCACGGGGGTGTTCAGGAAGGTCTGACCTTGCACGCCCCGGCGACACTCGACGCCGCCCCCGAGCGGCTCTTCGAGCCGCCGGACCCCGATCGCGAGGGTCCCACGCTCGAGCGGTCGATCGTCGGCATCTGGGAGCAGCTCGAGGTTTCCGGGCGCGCCGAGTGTCTCGTTTGCGAAGCGCCGCTACGTGCCGGTTCGCCCTGCGAAACCTGCGGATCCGAGTTGAGCTAGGTCCGGCGGCTCACGCCGCCTCGACCTCGACCCGGTTGTCGTTGAAGGTTGGGGCGGCGCCGAGCGGCGTCAGCCGCTGCGGCGTCGTCGCCTGACTCGAGCGGCCGTCGGCGTAATCACGCGACCACCAGCCCATTGGGGCGACTAGGACGCCTGCGCGGGCGTCGTCGGAGACCCGGGCGGGGCAGAGGAAGGCGCCGCGGTCGTTGAACACCCGGACCGTCGCGCCGTCGGTGATCCCGCGCGTCTCCGCGTCCTGCGGGTTGACGACGACGAAGGGCTCGGGCTGGGCCGAGTGCTGGCGCTCCTGGTTGGCGAAGGTCGAGTTGAGAAAGAGATGGGTCTTCGGCGTGAGCAGTGCGAGCGGGAATCGGGCGGCGAGCGCCTCGTCGGCAACCTCCGCCGGCGGGTCGTAGAACGGCAGCGTGTCGACGCCGGCGTCGCCGAGCCACTCGGCGCGCAGGCCGAGCTTCCCGTTCGGGGTCATGAAGTTCCCATCTGCGTGGGGCGTCGGGCCCTGGCCGACGTCGACCTTCTGCCAGCCACGGGCGCGGACGCTCTCGACCGAGATTCCGCCCGGTTCGTCCGCGAGCAGGCGGGCGAGGAGGTCCTCGTCGGACTCGGTGAACTCCGCGCCGTCGAGGCCGAGTCGCGCCGCGAGCAGGCGGAAGGCCTCGCTCGTCGGCTTCGCCTCGCCGAGCGGCTCGATCGCGGGCTCGTTGAGGGTGAAGTACTGGTGGCCCCAGGAGAAGACGGCGTCGAGATGCTCGAGCTGCGTCGTCGCCGGCAGGATGACGTCGGCGTGCTTCGCCGTGTCGGTCATGAACTGCTCGATGACCACCGTGTGCAGATCCTCGCGAGCCAGGCCGGCGAGGACCTTGTCCTGGTCGGGCGCGATCTGCGCCGGGTTCGACGACCAGACGACCATCGCCTTCACCGGTGGGTCGAGCGCCTCGTCGGTAAGCGCGTCGCCGAGCTGGGACATGTTGATCTGCCGTGCCTGCGCCGAGCGCAGCTCGCCGCCCTCGAGGCAGGCGCTCGAGACAGCATTTGCGGTCGCGGTCGGGATGTAGGAGCAGCCGCCGCCGCGGTGTCGCCAGGCGCCGACGAGTGCCGGCAGGCAGGCGATCGTCCGGTATGCGATCGGCGCCCCGAGGTGGCGCTGCGCGCCGACGCCCAGGCGGAGCAGGGCGGGCTGAGTGGAGGCGAACTCCCGCCCGACCCGCGCCACCGTCTCCGCCTCGACCCCGCAGATTTCCGCCCAGTGTGAGACCGGGTGTTCGCCGAGGCGCTCGATCACTGCGTCATAGCCGTCGGTATGGGCTCGGCACCACTCCTCGTCGGCGAGCCCGGCATCGAGGACGGCGCGCATCATCCCGAGAGCGAGCGCGCCGTCGGTGCCGGGCAGGGGCCGCAGGTGCTCGTCGGCGACCTTGGCCGTGCGCGAGCGGAACGGGTCGACGACGACCAGGCGGGCTCCGTTCGCGCGCGCCTCGAGCAGCTTCTTCCACAGATGCGGCGCCGTCGACATCGGGTTCCAGCCCCAGACCAGGAGGTAGCGGGCGTGCGGCCACTCCTCGGGATCGACCTCGGGGGAGAGCCCCTGGGTCGCGACCACGCCGGCGACCCCGGCGCTGGCGCAGATCGTCCGCACGAGGTCGGTGGCGCCGAGCGCGTTCATGACCCTGTGGCTGATCGAGCCGCCCTGGATCGCTCCCTGCGTTCCCATGTAGCTGTAGGGCAAAAGCGACTCCCCGCCGTGTTCGGCGATCGCCGACTCGATCCCGGCGGCGGCGACGTCGAGCGCCTCCTCCCAGCTCGCGCGGCGAAACTCGCCCGCGCCCTTGGCGCCGGTTCGGATCAGCGGATGGAGGATGCGGTCGTCGGCGTAGACGCGCTCCAGGTAGTTGGAGACCTTGCCGCAGAGGAATCCCTGGGTGATCGGATGCTCCGGGTCGCCGGCGATCGCCGTCGCGCGCCCCGCCTCGTCGACGACGGTCAGCATCGCGCAGGTGTCCGGGCAGTCGTGCGGGCATGCGCCCCTTACTGTCCGCTCTGTGCCCGCTTCCATTCGGTGGATGATCGCGCGACGCGCGGGAGAGTGCAAGCTAGCCGGCCGGGAGCCGGAGCACGCGCTCGCCGCTGCGGTCGATGACCCAGAGCGCATCGCCCGCGTAGACGAGTCCGGTGGGCATGCCGCCGACGCGGATCGGCGCGCCGACCATCTCAGCCGTCGCTGCGTCGATCCTGGTCACGGTGCCGTTGCTGGCGGTTGCGGCCCAGACAGTCCCACCGCCGACCGCGAGTGATCTCGTCGGTGCCCGGATCGCCGCCGGCGAGAGGGTCTGCTCGGCGCTTGCTGCGTCCAGGGGGACGACGAGGCTCTCCCCGGTGAGCCCGATCCATGCATGCTCGGCATCAATCGCGATCGGGCTGGGGAAACCGGTCACCTCCGCCTCGGCCGCGATCGCCGGGGCGCCCGGATCGATGCGGACGACGCGATCACTGCCGACGGTGACCCAAACCGCGCCGCCGCCGACCGCCAGCTCCCGCGGCGTATCGGGGAGCTCGACCGTTCCGGTGCGCCGTCCGGTATCGGGGTCGAGCCGGTACACGGCCCCACCCGACTCGCCCGACGTGACCCACAGACTGCCCTCGCCGACGGCAATCACGGAGGCGCGAGAGCCGACATCCGCCGACCGGCCGACCGGCTCGAGCTCCTCGTCGAGGCGGAAGGCTCCGTCCTTCGTCAGCGCCCACACGCCCTCGGCGCCGGCGGCGATGCTGCCCGGTGAGCCCTCCACGCGCGCCACCACGGGCACGCTGGGGTCCGCCGTGTCGTAGCGCGCGACGCCGGAGTCGGTAGCGACGTACACGTCGGCGCCATCGCTGGCGATCGCCTCCGGCCGGCCCCCCGGACGCGGCAGCACCTCGGGCGCGGCGACGGAGACGGGCGCGGCTGCGTCGCCGCCCTCGCCCTCGCCCTCGCCACCGCTGACGCCAATCACGACCGCGACCGTGATCGCAACGACCGCCAGCAGTGCTCCGATCGCCGCGAGCGTCCGCCGCGGTCTGCCCGCATCGGGGCGCGCGGACCGCCGCGTGGCCTGGCCCGGCGGCGGGCGTCGCGATGCCGAACCGATGGCCGCAGCACCGCGCGCCACGCTGCGCTCCGGATCGGCCGTCGCCTCGCCATCAACGGCAGCGCGGGCCGCCCGGGCCAGGTCTCCGGCGGAAGGGAAGCGAGCGTCGCGGTCCTTCGCGAGCGCGCGCTGGATCACCGGGTCGAGCGCCTGCGGCAGGCTCGGGTCGGCGTCTGTCAGCGTCGGCGGCGGGTCGTTGACGTGAGCGAAGACCGTTGCGTACTGCCCCTCCCGCACGAAGGGCGGCTCGCCGGCGAGGCTCGCGTAGAGCACGCAGCCGAGCGCATACACGTCCGCCCGCGCGTCGACCGGAACGTTCAGCACCTGCTCGGGGGCGACGTAGTCGACCGTGCCCAGCCATTCACCCGTCTTCGTCAGATCGCCGGCCGGATCGCCGACGTGCTTGGTGAGTCCGAAATCGCTGAGGAAGACGTGCTCGCCGTCGGCCCGGCGCTCGATCAGGATGTTCGCCGGCTTCACGTCGCGGTGGACGAGGCCGTTGCTGTGGGCGGCGTCGAGGGCGGCCGCGACCTGCTCGACGATCGCGAGCGCTCGCGGGAGGGCGAGCCGCTGCTCGAGCCGCAGGCGGTCGCGGAGATCGACTCCCTGCACGTAGCGCATGGAGAGGAACAGGGTCCCGTCGAGCTCGCCCGCCTCGAAGATCGGCATCACGTTCGGGTGGTCGATCGATGCAAGCAGTCGCGACTCGCGCTGGAACCGTGCCCGGAACTCCTCGTCGCCGGCCAGCTCAGGCGCGAGCACCTTGAGCGCCACGACCCGGTCGAGCGCAACCTGCGTCGCCCGGTAGACGACGCCCATCCCGCCGCGCCCGAGGACTCCCTCGATCCGGTACGCGCCGAAGGCCGAACCGGCCCCGAGCTGGGTCATGGGCGCCACGCACCGTAAAATACGAGGCTGCAGGCCACGTAGTCGCGGGAGACGACCGGAAGGAGATCTCTCGAGGAAAGTCCGGACACCACAGGGCAAGGCGGTGGATTACCACCACCCGGGGAAACCCGCGGGAAAGTGCCACAGAAACACACGGCCGATGGGGCAGCCACAGCTGAGCTGCTCACAGGCAAAGGTGAAAGGGTGCGGTAAGAGCGCACCGGCGCCGCGGCGACGCGGCGGCCAGGCAAACCCCGCCCGGTGCAAGGCCAAGCAGGATCGTCGACCCGGCCCGGCGAGATCCAGGTAGGCCGCACAGATAGATGGCTACGCAAGACAGGATCCGGCTTACCGGCCCGCTAAGGAAGAGCCCCTCCAACGAGGGGCTCTTCTACTGAGAGACCCCTGAACGTTTATATTCGGGCCCGTTCGCTGAGTCCCCGCCTCATATCCGCGGGGAGCGGGGGACCCACCAAAAGGGGAGTTCCCACGTACCCGGGGCGAATCGCAGGCATCAGCCGCGTAGCGCCACTGCCACGACCGTTCGTCGGCGCGAGCCCGTCAGCTAACCCCGTAAGCGACGAACGAACACATGCACGAATCCAGCTCGCGCCGCATTGCGGCGAACGACAACCCAACCATTCGCAGCCGAGCCCTGATGGAGCCCGCGCGGATCGCAATCGCCAGCGTCCTGATCGGCGGCATCATGCTGCTGGGCGCGGTCGCGAGCGCCCAGGCGGGCGGCGGAGGCGCCTTCGGCGGGAGCGGCGACTCGGTCACCAGCGACGGTGACCCGCCCGGTGGCGGCGGCGGTAACACCGGCGGTACGACCGGGTGCCCGGTGAGCGAACTGGGAACGCGGACGCTCGCGCTCGGCGACTGCGGCGACGACGTCCGCACGCTGAACTGGCTGCTTAAGTCGAAGGTCCCGTCCGGCGTGCCGCTCGCCGACAAGTACGGCGCATCGACCGAGGCCGCCGTCCGCGACTTCGAGCGCAGCGCGGACCTCGAGACTGACGGCGTGCTCGAGCCCGCGACCCACAGCGCGCTGGCCGCGAGCATGGCCTCGCAGATCGCGACCTGGTACGGACCCGGCTTCTACGGCAACGAGACGGCCTGCGGCGAGACGCTCACCCGCCGGATCGTCGGCGTCGCCCACAAGACCCTTCCCTGCGGCACGAGGGTCGTCATCCGCTACGAGGGCACCTACGTGCGCACCACCGTTATCGACCGCGGCCCCTACGCGAACGGCGCCCGGTGGGACCTCACCCGGGCGGCCGCGGCGCAACTCGGCTTCGAGGGTGTCGAGACGATCCAGGTCGCAAAGCTCGCTCGCGCGAAGCGCAAGTAGCGAAGAGCCCCGGCGGGGGGCACCGGGGCTCTCCTGCGGGTGGGTACCCGTTGGGGGAGGAAGGCGTGCGCGCTATGCGGCGGCAGGGAGCACCCGCGAGCTCGCCGGGTCCTGCGGCAACTCGGCGGCGTTCGAGACCAGGCTCTGGAACTCGTTCATCGCCAGGTGCGAGACCGCCTCGAGCAGCTCCTCGTCGGTCCAGCCAAGCTCCCGCGCCTCCTCGGCGGGGTGCTGCTTCGGTCGTCCCTCGGCGCTCAGCAGCGCCTCGAGGAAGCTCAGTAGCCCGGCCTCCTTCTCGTCGGCCGACTTGAAGCTGCGAGCGAGGGAGATCTCGTCCAGCCCGAGGCCGGCCGCCCGCGCGCTCTGCGCGTGCTGGGCGATCGAGTAGGGGTCGCCGCGACGCTCGGCGACGGCGAGCGCGATTCGCTCACGCGTCTGACGGGCGAGGGCTCCGGTACGGAGCTCGTGGCGCATACGCGCGTAGGCGCGGAGCGCGGCCGGGGCGCCGGCGAGGACGCCGATGAACTTCGAGATCTCGGCGCCGCCGGACTGGATCGCCTTGAGGATCTTGACGCTCCCGTCCGGAGCCGTGAGCTCATCGTGGATGTCGAAGCGGCTGTAATCGGTCTTGACTGTCATCGCGCTCTCTCGCTCTTTAGGAGGTGTTTAGACTGCCCTTACTTTACTCTTAGCTGGTTACTTACCTGTCGTAAGTAGGGTATCGAACGGTGCGGCGTTTCGTCGCCTGCTTGCTTCGACCTCGCGGCCTCGCCGGCGGCGCTTTTCTCGACAACTACGAATACGCAGCAGAGGGCGTCACGGATAAGGTGAGAGGCGAAAATGTCCGCCAGCGAGGAAAGCCCGCAGACCACCGAGGACGTGATCAAGCTCGTCGCCGACCAGGACGTGCGCTTCATCCGCCTCTGGTTCACCGACGTGCTCGGGCAGCTGAAGAGCTTCTCGATCAACTCCTCCGAGCTCGAGGACGCGTTCGAGGGGGGCATGGGGTTCGACGGCTCCTCGATCACCGGCTTCAACCCGATCGAGGAGTCGGACATGATCGCGATGCCCGATCCGTCGACGTTCGCGATCCTGCCCTGGCGCCCCGACGAGAACGCGACCGCGCGGATGTTCTGCGACGTCCAGGTGCCCGGCGGCGAGTCTTATGAGGGCGACCCGCGCTGGATCATGCGTCGCGCGCTCAAGCGGGCGCAGGACCTTGGGTTCGACACGTACAACATCGGCCCCGAGCTCGAGTACTTCTACTTCCGCGACGCCCGGCCCGCCGATGGCGTGCCCGAGATCCTCGACGAGGGCGGCTACTTCGACCTGACCACCCTCGATGCGGGCTCCGACGTGCGCCGCGAGACGATCCTCGCGCTCGAGCAGCTCGGCATCCACGTCGAGTACGCGCATCACGAGGTCGGGCCCTCACAGCACGAGGTCGACATGCGCTACAAGGACGCGCTCGCGATGGCGGACGACTGCATGACCTACCGGATCACGGTCAAGGAGTACGCGCTCAAGTACGGCTTCCACGCGACCTTCATGCCGAAGCCGCTCTTCGGCGAGAACGGGTCCGGCATGCACGTCCACCAATCGCTCGCCAAGGACGGCAAGAACGCCTTCTACGACCCCGACGATCAGTACTTCCTCTCCGAGACCGCGAAGGCGTTCATCGCCGGCCAGCTGCGCCACGCGCGCGAGATCTCCGCTCTCTTCGCGCAGTGGGTCAACTCCTACAAGCGCCTCGTGCCCGGCTACGAGGCGCCGGTCTACCTCGCGTGGTCGCGCCGCAACCGGTCGGCGCTGATCCGGGTGCCGCTCTACCACCCCGGCAAGGAGGGCGCGACTCGCGCCGAGCTCCGCTGCCCCGACCCTGCCTGCAATCCGTATCTCTGCTTCGCCGGCATGCTCCACGCCGGACTCGAGGGCATCGAGAAGGGCTACGAGCTCCCCGAGCCGATGGAGCAGAACCTCTACCACCTGACTCCGGAGGAGCGCTCCCAGCGCGGGATCGAGCAGCTCCCTGAGACCCTCGGCGAGGCGATCGAGCTTGCGGCCGAGTCCGAGCTCGTGCTGCGGATCCTCGGCGAGCACACCTTCAAGCGCTTCATCGAGATCAAGCGAGAGGAGTGGGAGGAGTACCGGGTCCAGGTCACTCCCTGGGAGCTCGAGCGGTTCCTGCCGGTCCTCTGAGCGTTGCCTTGCCTCCCGGCCCGGTCAGGGTCGGTTGCACCGAGCAGATCGACACCCAACGGGACCTAGCGAGGCTCGATCCCGGCGAAAGTCTTCGGTGCGCTCCACGATGCGGACGCCCAGCGTTGGCGAGGAGACTGGCCGCGTGGAAGCCGAAACGGACGCCGGCCGGGTGCGGATCGAGCTCGCGCTCGAGGTCGGAGCCGACCCGATCCGTGGCGTGATCTCGAGCTCGCGTGGCTCGACGGCGAGCTTCGCCGGCTGGCTCGAGCTCGTGGTCGCGCTGGAGCGAGCGCGGGCTCCCGAGGCGGTCGGGATGCGGACCGCGGACGGCGAAGACGCCGATTTCGCCGAATAGCAAGCCGCGGTTAGACTCGCCCTCGGGAGTGTGATCCGGGAGAAAGGGGCACGCGTGACGCCGAGGCGTCTCGGCGGGAGCCTCGTGGAGCGCGACCGAGAGCTCGGGCGGATCGGGGGCGGGATCGCCGCCGCATGCGACGGCTCAGGATCGACGCTCCTGATCGAAGGGGTCCCGGGGATCGGCAAGACGTCGCTGCTCTCGCACGCGCGGAGCCTGGCGGCGGATGCCGGCATGAACGTGATGCACGCGCGAGCAAGCGAGCTCGAGCGCGAGATCGCGTTCGCGGTTGTCCGCGACGCGCTCGTTCCCTGGCTCGGCGGGTGCGGGCCAGCCGCGCTGGACGCGTTGCTCGACGGTGCGGCACGCTTGGCCGGGCCCCCGCTCGGGCTCGCCGCAGAGACGACGGCGCCGAGCGAGGGCGCCGCGCTCCACGGCCTCTGTTGGCTGTGCGCGAACATCGCCGAGCAGGCCCCGGTGCTGCTCGCCATCGACGACGTGCACTGGGCCGACGACGCGTCCCTTCGCTTCCTCGCCTACCTCGGTCGCCGGGCCGGTGACCATGCTCTGCTCCTCTGCGCTGCATCGCGATCGGAGCTCGACGGCAGGCGGGTGGCGCTGCGCGCCGCTGTCGACGAGACCTGGTCCGAGGTTCTTCGCCCGCAGCCCCTGAGCGACGAAGGTGTGGCGGAGCTGGTTCGAGCGACCTTCGACCACGAGCCCGAGGCGGAGTTCAATGCAGCATGCGCGCGCGCATCCGGTGGGAACCCGTTCCTCCTGGTCGAGGCGCTCGACGAGCTCCGGGCGGCCGGCGCCGCACCCAGCGCGGAGCAGGCGGCGAGGCTCGACGGCCTCAGGCCGGAGGCGCTCGGGCGGGCCCTGCTCACGCGGGTCGCGCGCCGCGGAGAGGTTCCGACCCTGGTCGCCCGCTCGGTCGCGATCCTGGGCGCCGACGCCAACCTCCGGCGGGTGGCGACGCTGGCCCGGATCGAGCTCGAGCAGGCAGCGGCTGCGATCGAGGAACTGCGCCGCGACGGCGTGCTCGGCTTCGACGACCCGCTCGACTTTGCCCACCCGCTCGTTCGCACCGCGGTGCACGAGGACATTGCGGGGCCGACCCGCGGCGTCGACCATCTCCGGGTCGCGCGCCTTCTCCACGAGGAAGGGGAGTCGGCGGAGCGGGTGACCTCCCACCTCCTCGTGGCCGAGGCGGCCGGCGATCCCTGGGTCCCGGGACAGCTCGTCGAGGTCGCGAAGGAGGCGCTCGCTCGGGGTGCTCCGGAATCCGCGATCGCTCTTCTCGAGCGGGCACTCGAAGAGCCGCCGGCGGACCAGGATCGTCCGGTCATCCACCACCACCTCGGCGCCGCCCGAGCGCGGGCGGGCCGGCTCGAGGCCGCGGCGCAGGCCCTCGCCGAGGCACTCGAGCTGACCGACGGCCCGGCCGCGCGCGGCGCCCTCGCGCTCGAGCTCGGGCAGGTGCTGCGACTCTCGGGCCAGGGCCCGGAGGCGATGCAGGTGCTCGAGCGTGCGCTGGGCGAGCTCGGCGTCGAGGACCGCGACCTTCGCATCGCGCTCGAGGCGGAGATCGGGATCGTCGACCACATGCTCCTGGCCGGGCCGGTCAAGCTCGACCGCCTGGCCCGGGCAGCGGAGGAGGCTTCGGGCTCGACACCCAACGACCGGGCGATGCGCGCGTTCTACGGCTACGTCGCAACCGGGTCCGGAGCGCTCCCCGCCGCCGAGGCAATCGAGGTCGCGCGATCGGCCGGACCCGTCGAGGGGGAGGGGGACTCCCCGTTCGTGTTCCAGCTGACGGCGGCGACACTGGCCATGTGCGGCGCGCTTCGGGAGGCACGCGACCTGCTGGACCGCGCCCTCGACCAGGCGCGGCGGGCGGGCGATGCGACCCAGTTCGTGTTCGTCTCCATGTCTCGCTCCTTCATCGGCCTGCGTGCCGGCAACTTGCGCGACGCCGAGGCCGACGCTCGCACGGCCCTGACGGAGGCGAGCGAAGGCCCGTTCGCCCCGGAGTACACCGTCGCGATGGTGGCCCTGGCGCTGATCGAGGCCGGCCGCATCGACGGAGACATCGGAGCTGTTCGACGATCACGGCGTCGTCGAGGGTCGGGCGCGCGACGGACTGCCCACGGCGGCGTTCTTCAACGCTCGCGGGCGGCTGCGCCGCTACCAGGGCCGGCTCGATGAGGCGCGTGCCGACCTCGAGCGGTGCCGCGACCTCTCCGAGCTGGGCGGGATGAGCGCACCCATGTTCATCGAGTGGCGCAACGACCTGGCGCTGACCTGCCTCATGCTCGGCGAGAGTGATGAAGCGAGCCGGGTGGCCGCGGAGGATCTGGAGCTCTCGCGCGCCTTCGGCGCTCCACGCGAGGAGGGGATGGCGCTGCGAAACGTGGGTCTGATCGAGGGCGAGACCGGGCTCGAGCACCTGCGCCGCTCGGTCGAGGTCCTGGAGCTGTCGGAGGCCCAGCTCGAACTCGCCCGCTCGCGTGCGGAGCTTGGAGCCGGTTTGCGCCGCGCTGGCCTGCGCAACGAGGCCCGTGAGCAGCTCCGCCGCGCCCTCGACCTCGCGACGAAGCTCAACGCGAGCCTGATCGCCGAGCGCGCACACGAGGAGCTCGTGACTGCCGGGGCCCGGCCGCGCCGCGCTCGGCTCACCGGGCTCGACGCGCTGACGGCGAGCGAGCTCCGGGTGGCCCGCCTCGCCGCGGCCGGGCACACCAATCCGCGGATCGCCCAGTCGCTCTTCGTCACCCGCCGAACGGTCGAGGTCCACCTGACGAGCGTGTACTCGAAGCTCGAGATCTCCTCGCGTGAGCAACTCCCGGCCGCCCTCGAAAGCGGCTGAGCGAACGCTCGCAAAAGTCTTCGGTGCCCTCCACGATGCGCCGCGCCCCTGTTGCGGGACAGGATCGCTGCGTGGACGTGAATCGAGCTGGCTTGGAGGGAAGATGAGGAATTGCGTTGGTGCTCACCGGAAGGTGCTCGGCGCCGCTATCGCCTTCCTCGCCCTGCTCGCGATCGCCCCGGCGACCGCCACCGCGCAAACGGCCACCAATCTCACCTGCGCATCGCCCTGCGTGCAGACAGCCGAGATCGAGGACGCCGCGGTCACGATGCCGAAGCTGGCCAATCTTGCCGTGAGCACGGCGAAGCTCGCAAACAACTCCGTACGGGCCTCCAAGATCGGCACCGGGGCAGTCGATACATCCGAGATCCTCGACGGCGCCGTCGGGATCGTCGACATCAACAGTGCAGAGGTTCAGTCGCGGGTCAGCGGGAACTGCGCGACCGGCTCTGCGATCCGCGAGATCGCCCAGAACGGGAACGTGGTCTGCGAGTTCGACGACAGCGGCGGTGGCACCGCGACCAACGTCGCCTGCGCCGTCGCCTGCATCGAGGTGGGCGAGATCGCCAACGCCAACGTCACCAGCGACAAGATCGCCGACAACAACGTCCGCACGGCCGACGTCCTCGACGGGACGCTGACCGGCGCGGATGTCGAGAACGGATCGCTCGGCTCGCTCGACACGAACGCGACGCAGATCCAGACGCGCGTCGGCGGGACTTGCGCCGTCGGCTCGTCGATCCGTGCGATCGCGCAGGACGGGACGGTCACCTGCGAAACAGACGACAGCGGCGGTGGTGGCGGTACGGCCACCGACCTCAACTGCACCACCTGCGTGTCGAGCGGAGAGCTCGCCGCCGATGCCGTCAGCGACTCGACGAAGATCGCGCCGTTCGCGATCGCCGGCACGGACATCGGACTGCAGACGATCACCGGGCAGAACCTCCAGCTCGGGACGGTCGGCGGAGCGCAGGTCGCCAACGAGTCGCTGACGGGATCGGACGTGAGCGACTCGACGCTCACGAACCTCGACATCCTCAACAACACCCTCGGCGCTGACGATGTGATCGAGAGCAACCTGAACGGTGCCGAGCTCGTCAACGTCGAGCAGTGCCCGGCGGCTGCAACGAGGTTCGGAGATATCTGCGCCCGGAACATCAACAACTCGAACACGATCAACTGGCGTCAGGCAGCGACCGACTGCGCTGCTGTGGCGATGCGCTTGCCGACACTGGGCGAAGCCGTCCTGTTCGCGAAGAATCACGACGTGCCGGGCGTAGGGACGTTCCAGGCGTTCTACACCGACGAGTTCGCGGACACGTCTGTCTCGCCCGATCAGACTGTGTGGGTGGACGAGAACGGCGAGATCGAGTTCGCCGGAGACGTTGGCGTCACGAGCGACGCGGTCTTCACGATCTGCGTCTCGCTCCCGAACTCGAACGCGGGTTAGGCCACGCGAGAGGCGCTCAGCGGGTGCCGCGTTCCGGTGCGCCACGCCTCTGTACGAGGAGCAGCCGCTCTCCGCCGGGGGCGCTAGGGTCCCTCCATTGTCGGCGGGGCGTCGTCGTCTCGCCTCGAGTGGTTAGGGGAGTACATGAGCACACGCATCGGTGGGCACATTCGCTCGAATGTCGCGGCCTACCTCGTCGGCTTCCTCGCGCTGACCGTCTCTCCGGTCCTCGCGGCCGGCGACGTCGATCGGGCGCCGGCGAAGAAGAAGGCGGCGGGCACCACGAAGGAGGGCACGGAGGGCGCGGCCGCGGCGGAGCTGGCCGCCCTGGCCACGGAGCTCCATTGCGACACGCCGTGCGTGCAGACGTCCGAGATCGCCGACACCGCGATCACGATGCCCAAGCTTGCGAACCTCGCGGTGACGACGGCGAAGCTCGCCAACAACGCTGTGCGGTCCACGAAGATCGCGAACGACGCAGTAGGCGCTTCGGAGATCCTGGACGGCTCGGTTGGGGCGGGGGAGATCCTCGCAGGCGCCGTCGGTGTCGACGAGATCGCCGGCGACGCGGTCACGAGCGCGAAGATCCCGGACAACGCGGTGACGTTCACCGAGCTCGCCAACAACGCGGTTGGCTCGGCAGAGGTATCGGACGGCGCGCTCACCGCTGCGGACGTCGCCGACGCGACCCTCACCGGAGTGGATATCGCCGACTTCACGATCGGCGGTGCCGACATCAATCAGAACCAGGTCCAGTCCAGGGTCTCCGCCTCGTGCCCCGCGGGGCAGTCGATCAGCGCAATCGCCACGAACGGAACGGTCAGCTGCGAGGTCGACGACACAGGGGGTGGGGGCGGGGGCGCCGCGACCGACGTGCAGTGCGCGTCCTCCTGCATCTCCACGAGTGAGCTGGCACTGGGCGCGGTGACGAACGACCGCATCTCTCCGAGCGCGGTGACGAACGACAAGATCGCGGATAACGGGATCGGCAACACGGCGAAGATTGCGCCCTTCACGATCACCGGTCAGGACCTGGCCCTGCAGACGATCACGGCCAGCACGATCCAGACAGGCGCGATCGGCTCGGCGCAGATCAACGACAACTCGATCGTCTCCGACGACGTTTCGAACCTGACCAGCGGTGACATCCAGGACGACTCCCTCAGCGGGCTCGACATCAACGAAACGACGCTCGCGCCGGTGTGCCCCCGCGGCGCGCTTCGCGACGGCGTCTGCGTCGAGCACCTGACCCCCTCTGCGGGCGAGGGAACGACCTGGCGCAACGCGATCACAGAATGCACGAGCAGGGGTATGAGGATCCCTGACCTCTCGGAGGCGCTGCTTCAGGCACTGCGCCACGACGACTCGCTCACGAACGGCTACTTCTGGACCGCGGATGTCGTCGATGACACCGACGGCGGCGGATCCCAGTTTCACAACGTCACGGGGGTCGCCGAGAACCTCAGCGGCGACACCCAGGTCATCCGGGAGGACGACAACATCGCCGGCGCGGTCGAGACCGTCTGCGTCGCGACGCCGAGGTAGCGCAAAGGGCGAAGCTGACGCGCGACCGATTAGGCTCGCGGTCTGGCGAAGCCGAGGCCCACAAGATGAAGACGAAGGAGTACGAACAGGAGCTGGAGAGGCTCCAGCGCGAGCTCGTCCTTCTGCAGGAATGGATCAAGGCCCAGGAGCTCAAGGTCGTCGTGCTGTTCGAGGGCCGCGATGCCGCGGGCAAGGGCGGCGTGATCAAGCGGATCACCGAGCGCACCAACCCGCGGATCGTCCGCGTGGTCGCCCTCGGCACGCCGACCGAGCGCGAGAAGACACAGTGGTACTACCAGCGCTACGTCGCCCACCTGCCCGCCGCGGGGGAGATGGTCCTCTTCGATCGCTCCTGGTACAACCGCGCCGGCGTAGAGCGGGTGATGGGGTTCTGTACCGAGGAGGAGTACCAGGAGTTCATGCGCTCGACTCCGGACTTCGAGCGGATGCTCGTGCGCTCGGGGATCGTCGTGATCAAGTACTGGTTCTCGGTCTCCGACGAGGAGCAGGAGAAGCGCTTCAAGGCACGGGTGAAGGACCCGATGAAGCGCTGGAAGCTGAGCCCGATGGACCTGAAGGCACGCGAGAAGTGGGCGGACTACTCGCGGGCCAAGGACGCGATGTTCGTCCACACCGACATCAAGCAGGCGCCCTGGTACGTCGTCAACGCCGACTCGAAGAAGCGGGCTCGTCTCAACTGCATCTCGCACCTGCTCTCGAAGATCCCGTACGAGGATCTGACGCCGGACCCGATCGAACTGCCGCCGCGAGGGCCCGACGACGGCTACGTCCGTCCGCCGATCAGCGACCAAACCTTCGTCCCGGAGATCTACTGAGCTGACCGGTCCGCGCTTCCGCATTCTCTGTGTTGACGGGGGCGGGATCCGCGGCGTGATCGCGGCGCGCGTGCTCCGCCGCCTGGAGCGGCTGCTCGCCGAACGCGACCCCGGGACACCGCTGGCCCAGCGGTTCGAGCTCCTCGCCGGAACCTCGACCGGGGGCCTGATCGTGCTCGGGCTCAGCGGCCGCTCACCGGGGGGCGGAGCGCTCCTGAGCGCCGCCGACCTGGTCGACCTCTACGAGGGCGAGGACGGGCGCGAGATCTTCCGCCGTCCGCTCGTCCGGCGACTACCGGTGATCGGCCGGCTGATCGACCTGACCCTGCCGAAGTACTCGCTCTCACCGCTGCGCCGGGTGCTCGAGCGTCGCTACGGCGAGGCGGTGCTCGGCGAGGCGCTGAGCGAGGTAATGGTCGCCGCCTACGACATGACCGGACGCCGCCCGACCTTCTTCAAGCGTTGGCAGCCGGAGTCCGCCAGTCGGCTGATCGTCGACGCGGCGCTCGCGACCGCCGCCGCACCGACCTTCTTTCCGCCGTACGAGCTCGACGGGCGCGCCCTCGTCGACGGCGGCGTGTACGCCGCGAACCCGACGGTGGCCGCGATCGTCGAGGCGCTCAAGCGCACCGAAGCGCCGGCGCAGCTCGTTCCCTCGGACCTGCTCGTGATCTCGCTCGGCACCGGCCATTACGAAACGAGCTTCGAGCCCGCGGCGACCCGCCGCTGGGGCGCCGCCGATTGGGCGCTCCCCGGACGCGGGGGCGATCCGCCGCTGATCGCGGCGATGCTCGACGGCCAGTCAGACGCCGCTGACCACTGGGCCCACGTGCTCCTGAACCACGAGCCGGGCGGGCGGATGGCGGGAGCCGGGGCGATCGGCTTCGGGCCGCGCTACTACCGCTTCCAGGTCGAGTTGCCGCGTGCGCTACCGCTCGACGACCCGAGCCCGGAGAGCATCGCTCTGCTCGCCGAGGCAGCAGATCGGCTGATCGCCGAGCGCGCCGGCGATCTCGAAACCCTGGCCGATGCCCTCATTGCGAGGGCCGGGGACTAGCCGCAGACGGGCCAGGGCGAGCTGCCCTGGCGCCGCTTGAGCAGCACCGCCACCACCGCCTGGGTCCGATACGGATGGGCGATGGGGTCGCCACCGGGACTCTTCGGCGAGGACTTCCACGTCGAGCGCATGAACTGGAACGCGCCGCGGTAGATACCGCCGCCGCCGATCGCGTCCGGGTCGCCGCCCGACTCGCAATCGGCCGTCTTGTGCGCCCAACGCCGATCCGCGGCGGAGAAGCCGTCCCAGATCCGGTCGTACTTGGCGGTCGAGCTCTGCGCTGATCCCGCGCTGGAGCTTGAGGCGCCGGCCTCCTCGGAGGCGCCGGCGGCTCCAACGCCGCCGGAGCCGGCGCTTGCGGGGGAAGCATTGGAGATCGCGGCGATCGCCAGCGTGGCTGCGGCCAGGGCAAACGCTCGTGCGGTCACTTTCAAACGGCTTTCAGTCATGTTCCTTCCACGTTCCGCTCTCGTCGCTTACGGGGTTAGCTGACGGGCTCGCGCGTGAAGAGCTTGCGCTACACGGCCGGTTTGATCTGGCCGCGATTCGCCCCTACTAATGGGTCCCCCGCACCTCGCCCATATGGGGACGAGGTCTCAGCAGGAAGAGCGGCAGATTAGCAGATTGTTAGCGAACCGTTAGCGACCCGGTCGCTCGCGCCGCTTGCGCGCGCGGGCTACCGTGCGGGCGGCCGCCGTCTTCGCGTTGAAGGCGCTCGTCATGGCCTTGCCGGCGACCGAGTCCTGCGGCGGCAGGACGCCCAGCTGCTCTGCGATCTGGGCGCCGTTCAGATAGGCGTCGTTGGCCACGATCCGGCCGTCCTGCGACCCGGAGCATGTCGCAGCCCTCGACCTCGACCCGGGCGTTGTTCGCTGTCAGGCCCTGAAAGCGGCCCGGGCCGGTGAAGGTGGCCGTCAGGCGCCAGCGGCAGGCGGCGTTCTTGCCGCTCGCGGCGAGCTCGAGGATCTGGAAGTCGAAATCCCCGAAGGCGTTCCACAGGCCCTCGAAGTACTCGCGGATCCCGTCCGGGGCCGTGAGGTCGGCGAGGCCATGGAGGCGGTCCGTCGAACCCGGCTTCCAGAGCGAGGTGGCGGTGTCGAGATCACGTTCGGAGATCGCGGTGAAGTACGCCTTCGCGACCTGCGCCGTGGTCTTCGGCTTGGCCTTCGTGGCGGTCTCGGCCATCAGCTCAGGACTCTATCCGCCGAGGCCCGACGCAAGCTCACCCGCGTCGGTGACCGGCACCCGGCAGCTGAAGTTCTCACACACGTAGGCCGCGGCGCGACCGTCGACGGCCTCGCGGCCCCGCATCAGCTCCGGGCGCTCGCTGCCCTCGGGCCCGCCGGCGAGCACCTGCCGAGGGCGGAACGCGGAGCGAACGACGGAGGTCAGCTCCCCGAGCCCGTCGGAGTCCGAGACGGGCGAGACCAGCGCGACCTCCTTCACCGGCGAGAGGTGGAAGTCGATCGCGCGTATGAGGTGGGCGACGGCCTGTGGATGGCTCTCGGCGACGCGGCCGAGCAGGCGGAAGACCGACTCGGCGTGCTCGGTGTAGCGGTGCTCGCCGGTGAGCGCAGCGAGGCGGAGGAGGCCGTAGGCAGCGGATGAGTTGCCCGACGGGATCGGATGGTCGTCGACGTCCTTGCGGCGCGCGATCAGCTCCTCGTGGTCGCTCGAGGTGGTGAAGAAGCCACCGAGGTCGGGGTCGGCGAAGCGCTCGATCATCGCGTCGGCGGTATCGCGCGCGGCGTCGAACCAGCGCAGCTCGAAGGTCGACTCATACAGCGTGAGCAGCGCCTCGAGCAGGTACGCGTGGTCCTCGAGGTAGGCGTTCAGCTTCGCCTCGTCGTCCTTCCAGGTCCGCAGGAGGCGTCCGTCGGCGTCGCGCATCTTCGTCAGCACGAAGTCGGCCGCATCGCGGGCGGCATCGAGGAAGTCGTCGCGGCCGAGGACGGCGCCGGCCTCCGCGAGCGCCCCGATCATGAGTGCGTTCCAGGAGGCGAGCCGCTTGTCGTCGAGGCCGGGCCAGACCCGCTTCGAGCGCGCTTCATAGAGCGCCGCGCGTGCCTCGTCGAGGCGCTCCGGCGGCTCGGACGATGCCCCGCCGATCTGGTTGAGGATGTTCTCGCCCTCGAAGTTGCCCTGCTCCGTGACGCCGTAGTAGGCGATCACCCCGTCGGCGAGCTCGCCGATCCCGGCGGCCTCGAGGACCTCGACGATCTCGGCCGGCGCCCATACGTAGAACTTCCCCTCGACGCCCTCCGAGTCGGCATCGAGCGCCGAGTAGAAGCCGCCCTCGGGGCCGCGCATCTCGCGCAACGCCCACTCGAGCGTCCGCTCGGCCACCGTCCGGTAGCGCTCGTGGCCGAGCACCTGCCAGCCGTGCAGGTACACGCGGGCGAGCAGGGCGTTGTCATAGAGCATCTTCTCGAAGTGGGGGACGAGCCAGATCGGGTCGACCGAGTAGCGGGAGAAGCCGCCGCCGATCTGGTCGTTGATCCCACCGGCCGCCATCGAGTCCAGCGTCACCTCGACCGGCGCCGGCTCGCCCACCGTCAGCATCAGCTCGAGCGCGGAGGCGGGTGGGAACTTGGGCGCTTGGCCGAAGCCGCCGTGCTCCATGTCGGCGGCGAGGCGGAGCTTCGACACCGAGCCCTCGACCACGCCTCGGCTGAGCGCGCCCTCAGCCGGCGGGATGCGCCCGACCGCGCCGAGCTGCTCGCGGATCTTCACGGCCGCCCCGTTGATCTGATCGCGCTGCGTCTCCCAGGAGCGCACGACCGCCTCCATGACCTGGGCGAAGCTCGGCATCTCCTGGCGCGGCTCCGGCGGGAAGTAGGTGCCTCCATAGAAGGGGACCCCCGCGGGGTCGCAGAAGGCGGTCAGGGGCCAGCCCCCGTGGCCGGTCATGCCCTGGACCGCCTCCATGTAGATCGAGTCGACGTCGGGACGCTCCTCGCGGTCGACCTTGATGCAGACGAAGTGCTCGTTCATCTGCTCTGCGGTCTCCTCGCTCTCGAACGACTCGTGCGCCATCACGTGGCACCAGTGGCACGACGAGTAGCCGATCGAGAGCAGGATCGGGCGATCGAGCTCCTGAGCGCGCCCCAGCGCTTCGGGGCCCCACGGGTACCAGTCGACCGGGTTGTCGGCGTGCTGGAGCAGGTACGGGCTGGTCTCGTCGGCGAGCCGGTTTGGCATCACCTCGAGGCTACCCGGCGAGGTCCGGCGCTATCAGCCCTCGCTGTAGGCACGCGGGCGCTCGGCCACACGCGCGATCCAGGCGCGCAGGGCCGGGCGCCCGTCGCCCAGCGGCTGGTGCTCTTCGAGGATCCGGTGGAAGAGCTCTTCGTCTGCCGCGTTGCGGCCGGCGGCGTACTTGAGGAAGGGGTAGGCGACGCAGTCGGCGGCGCCGAACTCGCCGAGGAGGTAGTCGCGGCCCTCGAGCAGCCGCTCGAACGTGTCGAGGCGCTCGACCATCTCGGCCGAGAGCCTCTCGACGACGGCCCGGTCGGGATCCTCGAGCTCGAGCTCCTCCTCGATCGCGTTCGGCGGCGCCTTGTAGACGCGCTCGAACCACTCGATGAAGACGTCGACCTCGGCGCGTCGCGCCGGGTCGGCGGGGAAGAGCGGCGGGTCCGGCCGGCGGCGCTCGAGGTGGCGCATGATCGCGACCGAGTCGTTGACCGCGGTGCCATCGTCGACGATCACCGGCACGAGCCGCTGGCCGCTGATCGCCTCGACCGGACCCCGGTTCGAGTACTCGATCATCACCGAGAGCGCCTCGATCTGCTTGTGGCCGAGCGCGAGCGCGACCCGCTCGCAGTTGGTCGACCAGGCCGCGCGGTATAGCCGGACTGCGGACCCTCCGGCCACTACTCGCCCCGAAGCTCCTTCTCGGCCTCGCCGAGGGCCGCCGTCGTCTCTCCGAGGCCGGCGCCGGTCTCCTGCATGTACTTCTTCGCCGCCTTGCGGATCTCGCCGGTCGAGAGGAGCAGGCGGACCTCCTCGGAGACCGGGGGCGCCGCCTTCGCGTCGGCCTCCCAATCGGCGGCGCCCGTCTGCTGAAAGAGGACCGCGACGCGGCGTTCGAGCTCGTCGACCCTGGCCCTCAGGGCGGCGACCTCGTCGCTCACGCCGGCGCGTCCCCGTCTCGCAACCGCTCCCAGAGCTCCCCGAGCGAGTCGATCTCGGCGGGGGAGAGCGAGGAGAGGAAGTGGCGCCGTACGCCGGCGAGGTGATCGGGGCGCGCCGCGCGCACCTTCGCCTGCCCAGCCTCGGTGAGGTGCGCGTTGAAGCCGCGGCCGTCGTCGCTGCAGCGACGGCGCTCGACCAGCCCCTGGCGCTCGAGCCGGTCGACGAGCCTCGTGATCCCGCTGCGGCTGAGCAGGAGCCGATCGGCGAGCTCGCCCATGCGGAGCTCCCCGTCTTCGGTGTCGGCGAGGTACATGAGCACCTCGTAGGAGGTGAGCGGGAGGCCGTGGTCGCGTTCGAGCTCGCGGTCCAGGCGGGTGATCAGCGCGCTGTGGGTCTCGAGCATTCCACGCCAGGCGGCGAGCTCGCGGGATGAGAGACCCTGCTCCTCGGTTGCTCCCATCTCCCGGAGGGTAACAGGTGCTTGCGAGGTCAACTAAGTCTCGGACCTGTGCTAGAGTAGTTGCACAGTCAAATACTTCACCTAAGACCTAAGCCATGAGGAGAGAGTTCAGATGAAGCTGGAAGGCGTTCACCACATCACCGCGATCACCGGCGACGCGCAGCGAAACGTCGACTTCTACGCGAGCACCATGGGTCTGAGGATGGTGAAGAAGACGGTCAACCAGGACGACCCGAGCGTCTACCACCTCTTCTACGCCGACGAGGAGGGAAGCCCCGGCGCCGACCTCACGTTCTTCGAGTTCCGCGGGGTGCCGCTCGGCCGCGCGGGCGCGGGAATGGTGCACCGGATCGGCTGGCGGGTGGGCTCCACCGAAGCCCTCGACTTCTGGGCGAACCGGCTCGAGGGCGCCGGCGTCGACTCCGAGTCGGTCGACGGCGCGCTCCGCTTCCGCGATCCGGAGGGCCTCGAGCATCAGCTCCGCGTCGCCGACGTCTCCGACCCGCCCTTGATCGCGGACCATCCCGAAGTTCCGGCCGAGGTGGCCCTGCAGGGATTCGACGGCGCCCGCGCGTTCAGCGCCGATCCCGAGCGCAGCGCCGATCTGCTCGAGCAGGGCCTCGAGTTCGAGCGCCGCGAATACGGCTGGGAGGCGCGCGGGAGTTCGCGCGGCGGCGGCTGGGGCTACGACGCGCCGCCGGAGGCGGCCGGTCTTCAGGGAGCCGGGACCGTCCACCACATCGCCTGGGCCTCGCAGACGGACGAGCACGAGGCCTGGCGACAGCGGGCATCCGAGCACGGCGCCCGCCCGACCCCGGTGATCGACCGCTTCTGGTTTCGCTCGATCTACTTCCGCGAGCCGAGCGGCGTCCTCTTCGAGGTCGCCACCCTGGGTCCCGGCTTCGGGATCGACGAGGATCCCGAGCACCTGGGCGAGAGGCTGATCCTGCCGCCGTTCCTCGAGGACCGACGCGAGGAGATCGAGGCGAACCTGACCCCGGTGATGAACCCGCGCGCCGTCACCAGAGGCTGAGCGACATGGCCGAGGAGCTCGTCCACCGTCTGCGCGAGCCCGCCGGTGAGCCGGAGGGAGCGCTCGTTCTGAACCACGGCCGCGGCGCGGACGAGAACGACCTCTTCCCGCTCCTCGACGAGCTGGATCCCGAGCGGCGCCTGCTCGGGGTCACCACGGGGGCGCCGCTGACCGACATCCCGCCCGGGGGACGGCATTGGTACGTCGTCCCGCGGGTCGGCTATCCGGACCCGGAGACGTTTCACGCGAGCTACGGACTCCTCACCGGCTTTCTCGACGGCCTGCTCGCGGAGCGCGGGATCGGCTGGGAGCGCACCGCGATCGGCGGCTTCTCGATGGGGACGGTGATGTCCTACGCGACCGCGTTCGGCCCGGGCCGCCCGTCGCCGGCGGCGATCCTCGCGTTCAGCGGCTTCATCCCGACCGTCGAGGGATGGGAGCCGGCGCTCGACGGGCGCGACGGCCTGCCCGTCCTCATCCACCACGGCCGCCAGGATCCGATCATGGAGGTCGCCTTCGGCCGCCAGGCGGCGGAGCTGCTCAACGGGGCCGGTCTCGGCGTCGACTACGTCGAGACGGACGCCGGCCACTGGCTACCGCCGGAGCTGGTCCCGCGGGCACGAGAGCTGGTCGGAAACGTCCCAAATACCCCCGTATAGGGGGGCGTAAGGGACGTTTCGCTCCTTCTCGACGACCCGGCGACCACGGTTCGTGAGCGCAACGACCACTTCTGCCGGTCTCTCTGCTGTCGGTCAGTTCTGGGTCGAGTCCCCTTCGGCACAGGGGGAATCAGCTGATCTGCATCCGCGCCATCTGCGAACATACGTTCGTGAGATGGGACAACCTGGAGAAGGAAGCAAGCACGCAAGGGCTGCTGCCCGGAGTCGGGGAGTCCACCGTGCGCACCTTCGACGCGCCGGAGGCGCTCGGCATCCGGTTCTACGAGGTGCAGGCGAAGTCCGGCCTCAACCGGGTCCCGGAGCGCTCGCGGATGCCGTTCCGCTGGACGATCAATCCGTACAGGGGCTGCACCCACGCTTGTAGCTACTGCTTCGCCCGGCCCACCCACAAGTACCTGGACCTCAATGCACGCGAGGACTTCGAGCGCGAGATCGTCGTCAAGGTGAACTTGCCGGAGCTGGTCCGTGCCGAACTCGGGCGGCGAGGCTGGAAGGGCGAGCACGTCGCCCTCGGCACCAACACCGACCCCTACCAGTGGGTCGAGGGCCGCTACCGGTTGCTGCCCGGGATCTGGGAGGCGATGCGCGATTTCCGTAATCCGTGCTCGGTGCTGACCAAGTCGCCGCTCGTCCTACGCGACCTGCCCATCCTCCGCGAGCTCGTCGAGCGGACCGAGTTCGTCGCCAACTTCTCCGTGCCGACGATCGACGAACGCGCCTGGCGCGAGACCGAGCCGCACACTCCGCACCCGCGCAAGCGGATCGAGGCGGCGGCCGAGCTCGCCCGTAACGGGATCCCGGTCGGCGCGCTGATCGCGCCGCTGATCCCGGGCGTCAACGACGACCCCCATCAGGTCGAGGAGATCCTCCGCCTCCTCGGCGAGGCGGGGGTCGAGCAGATCGGCGGACTCGGGCTCCATCTCCGCGGGGAGGTACGCGGGATCTTCTTCGACTGGCTGCGCCAGTACCGCCCTGACCTCGTGCCCCGCTATGAGCAGCTCTACGCGAAGGGCGCCTACCTGCCTCGCGCCGAGGCCGAGCGTTTGAGACGGCTCACGCGTGGCCGAGGCGCCCGACCGCGACGGTTCCTGGCCGCGAAGAAGGCGGATCGGGACGAGCCCCCGGTCCCCGCGCCGCCCCGCGCCACGCAGGCACGCCTGTTCTAGCGCGCTTCGCTCGGCGCGGGCACGGCCATCGTCGCGGCGACGCCGCGCAGCGACAGCGCGACGCCGATCGTCGCCAGCGCGCAGGCGGCGCCGAAGAGGAACGCCGCCTCGTAGCCGCCGAGCGCCGCGGCGGCGCCGACCAGTGGGCTGCCGACGCCCATGCCGAGGTCGAAGAAGGCGGTGAACGTCCCCATCGCGACGCCGCGCCTGTCCTCCGGCACGCGGTTGACGACGAGCAGCGCCAGCGAGGGGAAGAGGAGCGAGAACCCCGCGCCCATCCCGACGGCGCCGAGCACCGCGACCCCGACGGAGCCCGCGCCCGCGATCACCAGCAGCCCGGCGGCTTCGACGATCCCGGCGCCGATGATGCAGGGGATCGAGCCGTAGCGATCCGGGAGCCAGCCGCCGAGGACGCGCATCCCGACCACGCTCGCGGCGAAGGCCGTGAACACGGCGGCGCCGTGGCCGACGTCGCGTTCGTCGAGGTGAAGGACGACGAACGCTGCCATCGCCGCGTAGCCGACGATCGCGAGCGAGAGCGCGATGCCGGGACGAAGCGCCTCGCGCGAGATCAGACGGCGCTCGGAGTCGGCAAGCTTGCTGGGCGTGAACGCCTCCGGGATCCGCGTCGCGATCAGCGCCCCAAGCAGCGGTGCCAGCGCCGCGCAGGCCCAGACGGCGTCGAAGCTGGTCGCCTGCAGGATCAGCTCGCCGAGCGGGGGCCCGAGTGCGAGTCCGCCCCAGATCGCGAGCCCGTAGAGGCCGATGATCCGGCCGCGGCGCTCCGGCGGGGTCAGGTCGACGATCCACGCCGACCCGGCCGTGTAGACGGCTCCCTCGCCCGCGCCGAGGAAGAGTCTCGCGACGATCAGCCCCGGGATGCCCGCCGGGACGAAGTAGAGGAGACCCGCGATCGCGGTCGACAGCGCCCCGAGGATGACGACGCGCTTGCGCCCGCGGCGGTCGGCGAGGTAGCCGGCGAGCGGACGGCAGGCGAGCCCGGTGATCGCGAACGCTCCGGTGACGATGCCGACCTCGAGCTCGCCGGAGTCGAGCGGCCCGGTGACGTAGCGCGGCAGCACCGGCAGGGTCATCCCGACCGAGAGCAGGCCGAGCATCGTGACGACGAAGATCCCGGCGAAGGCAGTGCGGGCGGGGGAGAGTTGGCGCGCGAGCGGCAGCACGGGCCGAATAGATAGTGGTCGGAGGCGGGTTTGCGCGCAACCCTCGTGGGAAAGGGAACGAGCAGATCTGGGCCCCGGGATACCGGGGGGACTCCCGGGGACCTGAGGAGAGGCAACCCCAACGAGGGAGAAGAGATGGCTCAGTCAACCGCCGGCGGCTCCGAACACCATCCGGAGGTGGATTGGGACGCTGCGGCGCGCTCGCCCGAGTTCAACGAGCTCACGCGACGGCGGCGCTCGTTCGTCGCCCCCGCGCTCGCATTCGTCTTCGTCTGGTACTTCGGTTTCATCGCCCTGGCCGGTTACGCCCCGGACTTCATGGGCGAGTCGATCTACGAGGGCTTCACGGTCGGATACCTGCTCGCCCTGACCCAGTTCGTGATGACCTGGGTGCTGGGCTGGCTCTACCTGCGTCAGAGCGACCGCGTCTTCGACCCGCTGGCGAGGGCCGCGGCGGAAAAGGCGCGCGAGGGTGCCGTTGGCCGTCGGGCGACGCCGGAGGGCGAGGAAGTGCCGAAGCGCCGGCGCTTCGACCCCGCCCAGCCGCTCGACGAGAACGGGCAACCGGTCGGGACCAGCGGTGAGGTGAGCCACTGATGGCCGCCCTTCCAATCGCCGAGGTCAACGTCGAGGCGGTGGCGATCTTCGCCTTCGTCGTCGCGATTACTCTCGGCATCACCTACTGGGCCTCGAAGAAGACCAAGGACGCGACGACGTTCTGGGCCGCGGGGCGTGGGATCACCGGCGTGCAGAACGGGTTCGCGATCGCGGGCGACTACATGTCGGCCGCCTCGTTCCTCGGGATCGCCGGGTTGATCTTCCTCTTCGGCTTCGACGGCTTCCTGTACTCGGTCGGCTTCCTCGTCGCCTTCCTGATCGTCCTCTACCTGCTCGCGGAGCGGATGCGGAACTCGGGCAAGTTCACGATGGCCGACGTCCTCTCGTTCCGGCTCAACGAGAAGCCGGCGCGCGTGGCCGCGGCGCTCGGGACGCTGACCGTCGTCGCCTTCTACCTGATCGCGCAGATGGTCGGCGCCGGGACGCTGATCCAGGCGCTGGTGGGCATCGACTTCAGCGTCGCCGTCCTGGTCACCGGCATCTTCATGCTCTGTTACGTGATCTTCGGCGGCATGCTGGCGACCACGTGGGTCCAGATCATCAAGGCCGGCCTCCTGATGACGGCGACGGTCGTGCTGTCGCTCTTCGTGCTCGGGAAGATGGGCTGGAACCCGGTCGAGCTGTTCAACCGGGCTGAGGCGCAGGCGGACGATCCGGCTGCATACCTGGGTCCCGGCCTGCGGTTCGAGAACCCGATCGACACGATGTCGCTCGGACTCGCGTTGCTGCTCGGCACCGCCGGGCTGCCGCACATCCTGATGCGGTTCTTCACCGTGCCGGATGCGAAGGCCGCGCGGTCCTCGGTCGTTTGGGCCGTCGGCCTGATCGGCGCCTTCTACGTCATGACGACGTTCCTCGGTTTCGGCGCCCGAGCGATCCTCGGCGAGGCCGGGACGACGGGCGCTGTCGATGAGGCCGGCAACCTCGCGGCGCCGCTCTTGGCGCAGGAGGTCGGCGGCGGAGTGGGCTCGGTCGGCGGCGACGCCTTCCTGGCGATTATCGCGGCGGTCGCCTTCGCGACCATCCTCGCGGTCGTCGCCGGCCTGGTGATCTCCGCCTCTGGAGCGGTTGCGCACGACGTCTGGTCGAACGTGATCCGCAAGGGTCACGACTCCGAGAAGGAGGAGGTTGTCGTCGCGCGCATCGCGGCCGGAGCGATCGGTGCGATCGCGATCGTGATCGCCGTGATCGGCGGATCCGATCTGAACGTCTCGTACATGGTCGGGCTCGCGTTCGCGGTCGCCGCGAGCGCCAACTTCCCGGCTCTGTTGCTGGCGTTGACGTGGAAACGGTTCAACACCACCGGTGCGGTCACCGGGGTGCTGTTCGGAGTGGTCAGCTCGGTGGGCCTGGTGCTGGTCGGGCCCGACGTCTCCTCCAATCCACTGATCGAGCTGACGCAGCCGGCGATCATCTCGGTGCCGCTCGGCTTCGCGGGCTGCATCCTCGGGACGCTGCTCACGAGCCGCGAGGGCAAGGCGGAGAAGGGGTTCGAGGAGCTCCACGTCCGCTCGCTCACCGGGCTCGGGGCCGAGGTCCCGTTGAGCGCCTCGAAGAACGGCTCCGGCAACGGAGCCGGGCCCGCGGCGAAGTCGACGGAGCGCGAGGGGGCGGCCGTCTGACGAGCCGAATGCATCCGTAGGAAGATGCGGGGACCGCGAGCTGCGTTCGCGGTCCCCGCTCACTAGACGAAGGAGAGACGATGGAGGCCGCAACCGGCGGATTGGGCGAGGAGCTCACGGAGCTGCTCGAGCAAGAGCGCTTCGAACCGCCCTCTGAGTTCGCATCCGAGGCGCTGGTTGCAGACGAGTCCCTGCACGAAAAGGCAGCCGCGGACCCCGAGGCCTGGTGGGCGTCGCTGGCCGAGGAGCTCCACTGGTTCGAGCCCTTCGAGACCGTGCTCGACGACTCCAACCCGCCGTTCTACAAGTGGTTCGCCGACGGCAAGCTGAACGCGTCCTACAACTGCCTCGACCGCCATGTCGAGGCCGGCAACGGCGACCGGGTCGCGTTCCACTGGCACGGGGAGGAGGGGGAGATGCGCGACGTCACCTACGCGGACCTCCACCGCGACGTACAGCGGCTCGCCAACGTCCTCAAGGGCCGCGGGGTCGAGGCGGGCGACGTCGTCGGGATCTACCTGCCGATGATCCCGGAGGTCGTCGTGGCGATGCTCGCCTGCGCGCGGATCGGGGCGCCCCACAACGTCGTCTTCGGCGGCTTCTCGCCGACCGCCGTGAAGGAGCGGATGGAGTTTTCGGAGGCGAAGGCGCTGATCACCGCCGACGCGGCGCGGCGCAAGGGCAAGGTCGCCGAGGTAAAGCCCTCGGTCGACGACTTCCTCGGCGACGTGCCCTCGATCGAGACCGTGATCGTCGTCCGCAACACGGGCGCCGACGTGCCGATGACCGAGGGCCGCGACATCTACTACGACGAGGCGATCGAGGCTGCGGAGGCGGAGTGCCCGGCGGAGCCGCTGGACGCGGAACACCCCCTCTACATCCTCTACTCATCGGGGTCGACGGCGAAGCCGAAGGGGATCCTCCACACGACCGGTGGGTACCTCACCGGGGTTGCTTGGACGACGAAATACGTGTTCGACCTGAAGCCGGAGTCCGATGTCTTCTGGTGCTCGGCCGACGTCGGCTGGGTCACCGGCCACTCCTACATCGTCTACGGGCCGCTGATGAACGGCGCGACCTCGGTCATGTACGAGGGAGCGCCCGACTACCCCGACAAGGACATCTGGTGGCAGCTATGTGAGCGCTACGGGGTGAGCGTCTTCTACACCGCGCCCACGGCGATCCGCGCCTGCATGAAGTGGGGGGCGGAGTACCCGGAGCGCGCCGACCTGTCGAAGCTCCGCCTGCTCGGCAGCGTCGGCGAGCCGATCAACCCGAAGGCGTGGCTCTGGTACTGGAAGGTGATCGGTGGCGGCCACTGTCCGATCGTCGACACCTGGTGGCAGACGGAGACGGGGCACATCATGATCACGACTCTGCCCGGCGCCCAGAGCTCGAAGCCTGGGTCCGCTGGGATGCCGCTGCCGGGAGTCGAGGCCGCGGTCGTCGACGAGGAGGGGGAGGAGACCGGTACCGAGCAGGGTCTGCTCGCGCTCCGTCGGCCCTGGCCCGGGATGCTCCGCACCCTCTACAAGGACGACGACCGCTACGTCGAGACCTACTTCTCCAAGTTCGGCCCCGAGACCTACTTCGTCGGCGACGCGGCGCGCAAGGACTCGGACGGCTACTTCTGGGTCATCGGTCGCGTCGACGACGTGCTCAACGTGTCCGGCCACCGGCTCTCGACCGCCGAGGTCGAGTCGGCGATCGTCTCGCACTCGAAGGTCGCAGAGGCGGCGGTGATCGGCCAGGCCGACGAGGACACCGGCCAGTCCGTGTGCGCCTTCGTCACGCTCGAGGGAGACCTCGAGGGGTCCGACGAGTTGGTGGCCGAGATTCGTGAGCACGTCGCCGAGCGAATCGGGAAGCTCGCGCGGCCGAAGCGGATCATCTGGGCCGACGACCTGCCGAAGACCCGCTCCGGGAAGATCATGCGCCGCCTCCTGCGCGACATCGCCGAGGGACGTGAGCTCGGCGACGTCACCACCCTCCGCGATCCCGACGTGGTCAAGGAGCTCGATGAGGTCGTCAAGCGCCGGACCGCCGAGGACGACGCCTGAGCTGCAAGATCCTCCCCTGGACGTATATCCCCACTTCGTACTAACCGAATTGGAGTAGGATGCGGGCTTCGCCTCGTGGGGAGGCAGTGACGCCTTTGTGGGAAAGGCGGCGCATCATTCAACTGGGAAGGTTGGGGATCGATGAAGTCACGGAAGGTTCTATCGCTGGTGGCTGCTGCGCTCACCTGCATGGGGGCAGCGGCGTTCACGTCGAGTGCCTCCGCGGTGACGAGCGACTATCACCCGGATTCGAACGCGCGAAACTTTGCGACGTCCGCAGGCGGCTGGACGGCAAGCGTCGAACGCGAGCCGGTGCTCGCCGAGGTTCTGTGCCTGTTGCAGCCGCTCACCTGTCCGAGTGTGGACAACTCCCACTCGGCGACGGGCGGTGCGGAGGGTGCCACGGACGGGTATCTGCGTACCGAGATCGGCGGGGTTGCGAACCTGGTGACGACCACCAAGGCGACTTGGCGGAGCCCGGTGTTCACCTACAACGGGGCCGGTGGCGCCCAGCCGGACAACGTCTTCATGACACTGGACAGGCGCACTGATGCCGAGGCGCTGATCCAGCTGCTCGAGGATGGATTCCTGAACGTCTACCTCGACAACGTCACCCGCGGCGGGTCGCTGACCGTCTACGACCACTTGCCGATCCAGGACGTCGAGCAGTGGTCGAGCCTGCCGGCCTCACCCATCCAGCCGGGCCAGCTGAGCCTGGGTGATGACTACCGGATCAGGATCCAGACGAACGTCGAGACCAACGTGGGCGTGCTGACGGATGGCTCGTTCCACTTCGACAACGTGCTCCTGCGCGCGACGAAGGCCGATGCCACCGCGGTCGACACCGACGGTGACGGCATCGTCGACAGTCAGGACAACTGCATCTTCATCCCGAACCCGAATCAGGCGGATGCAGATCTGGATGGTGTCGGCGACCTCTGCGATCCGACCCCGAACGGTCCGGACAACGATCCCGACGGCGACGGCGTTCCGACGGGTACGGACAACTGCCCGCTGAACCCGAACCCGAACCAGGAGGATGCCGACGGCGATGGCGCCGGTGACGTCTGCGACCCGACCCCGAACGGGCCCAACAACGATCCCGACGGCGACGGCGTTCCGACGGGTACGGACAACTGCCCGCTGAACCCGAACCCGAACCAGGAGGATGCCGACGGCGATGGCGCCGGTGACGTCTGCGACCCGACCCCGAATGGGCCCAACCCGCCCAACAACGACCCCGATGGCGACGGCATCCCGACCGGTCAGGACAACTGCCCGACCATCGCGAACCCGACCCAGACGGATACCGACGGTGACGGCGTGGGCGACGCCTGCGATCCGACGCCGAACGGGCCGGGCAGCAACGGCGGCGGTGGCAGCGCAGGCGGAGGCGGTTCCGGCGGCGTTGCCGGAAACAACGCCGTCTTCGACGGTCGCAATCTGTTCATCAAGATGCGGTGCCTGGGAGTCCAAACGAAGGGCAAGTGCTTCAGCCGCGCGACCATCTTCCGCACGCAGGGTGGTACCCGCTACACGTTCCCGATCCAGCGGGTCGTGAGCGCGAAGAAGGGCAAGGTCGTACGCGCCCGCATCCGGTTCCAGTACCGCAGCGAGCTCCAGGAGCTCGACAGCGTGACCCTGAAGTCGGTCCTGCGCGAGAGTCGTCAGGCGAAGGAACGGACGACGAAGTTCACGAAGCTGACGCTGATCAAGCGGTAGTTCGGTTCAAAGCATCCCTAACGGCGACGGCCGGGTCATCCGACCCGGCCGTCGCTATTTGGAGGAGGAGCCACCTCACCCACGAACCCCACCACCTAGGCATCAATCAAGGAGGATCGCAATGAACGCAAGGAAGCTGTTCATCAGCGCGGCGCTGTCCGCCGCCGCGCTGAGTCCCAGCGTCGCCCCGGGTCTCGCAAGCGCCGATGTGGTCACGGACTATCCGCCGGCCCCGGACGCACGAAGCTTCGCCGGCTCGGATGGTGGCTGGACCGCCGGGGTTGAGCGCAGCAACGTTCTCTGCCTCCCGGGCGTCACCTGTCCCCAGGTGACCGGGTTCCACGTCGGTACGGGAGGTACCGCCGGCGCCAACGACGGCTTCCTGCGCAGCAGTGTGGTCGGCCTCGGCAGCCTGCTGACCACGACGAGGACGACGTGGACCAGCCCGAACTTCGTCTACAACGGCGCCGGCGGGGCGCAGCCGACGAGCGTGCAGGTCTCCTTCGGCGCCCGCAACGACGCCAATGCCCTGATCGATCTCCTCAGCGACGTCGATCGCACGGTGCTACTCGACGATCTCGCCCTCGGCGCGACGACCGTGATTCCGGAGACGGACGTGGCGAAGACGCCGGCGTGGGGCAGCGGTGGGAGCGCCGCGATCGCGCCCGGGCAGCTCGTCCTCGGACACGAGTACCGGATTCGGCTCGTCACCGATCTCGACATGCCGGTCGCCCTGGTGCCGAGCGGCACCTTCGACGTCGACGACGTCGTCCTGCGGGCGACGAAGACCGAGGTGCCCGGCGGGACCACGCCCGGTGGCGGCGGTGGCGCCGGCAGCGGTGGCGGCGGAGACGACGGTGGTGGCTCCTCCGGGACCGCGAACAACGGCGGCAACTCGGGCGCTGCCCCCGGCGGACTCCTCAGCGCGACCCTGCGCGGTGGCTACATCTACGTCAAGGTCAAGTGCAAGAAGCAGGCCCGGGCGAAGTGCAAGTTCAAGCTCACCGCCCGCGAGAAGGGCAAGCGAAGCACGAAGGCGACCAAGGCCGGCAAGGCGAAGGTCAAGCCCGGCAAGCGCAAGACGATGAAGTTGAAGGTCAAGCGCCGTTCGCTGGCCAAGCTCGAGAGCGCGAAGAAGGTGATGTTCACCGGCACGGTCAAGGCCGGCCCCGTGAAGGCGAAGGTGGCGAAGCGGCTGAAGTTGCGCCACGGCTGACCGCGGCGCGAGGCGGGGTTGCGCTCAGCGCAGCTCCGCCCGCTTCACCTTGCCGCTCGACGTCCGCGGGAGCTCGGTCGCGAAGTCGACGATGCGCGGGTACTTGTAGGGAGCGGTCACCGACTTGACGTGCTCCTGAAGCTCGGCCGCGAGCTCCGCCGACGGTTCGCGGTCGCGGGGCACGACGACCGCGCGGACGACCGCGCCGCGTTCCGGGTCCGGGGCGGGCACCGCCGCCGCCTCGGCGACGTTCGGGTGCGAGAGGAGCGCCGCCTCGACCTCGAACGGGCCGATCCGGTAGCCGGCCGAGAGGATCAGGTCGTCGCGGCGGCTCTCGAAGTAGAGGTAGCCGTCGTCGTCCCGGCGGACGCCGTCGCCCGTCGGCCACCACTCGCCCGCGAACGGTTCGCCATCGAGATAGCGGGCGAAGAAGGTCGGGCAGCTGGCGGCGCGGAGCTGTAGCTCCCCGTCGGAGACCCGCAGGTCGAAGCCCGGCAGCGGCTTGCCCATCGACCCGGCACGGGCGGCCTCGCCGACGAGGTTGCCCGTGAGCTGGCCGGTCTCGGTCTGGCCGTAGCCATCGTGGACGTCGAGCTCGAGGCCGTCGCGAAATGCGTCCAGCACCCACGGGTCGAGCGGCTCGCCCGCCGAGACCAACCGCCGCAGCGACGGCACCGGGCGGAGCTCGGTCCGCTTCGCCAGCACCCGGTACTCGGTCGGCGCCTGGCAGAGGACGTCGACGCCTTCCCGCTCTGCGAGGGCGAGGCGGGACTCCGGGTCGAAGCGGCCGTCGACGACCATCGCCGCCGCTCCGCAGAGCCAGGGCGCGAGAAAGACATTGCGGGCCGACTTCGACCAGCCGGTCGCCGTCGTGCACCAGACGAGGTCGCCGTCGCGGGCGCCGAGCCAGTGCTCGGCCTGGACGCGATTGCCCGGCAGGTACCTCTGGGTGTGGAGCGCGGCGCGCGGCTCCCCCGTGGTCCCGGACGTGAAGACGATCAGCGCCGGGTCGGCGGGTTCGAGGTCGGCGGGTGCGGCCGGCATGTCCTGCGGGCGATCCTCGTCGAGCACGCCGGCGATCTCAGCGAGGGTCATCACCTCGACGCCCTCCGGCAGCGCGGCCGCGAGATCCTCGTCGGCGACGCAGAGCCGCGGGTTCGTGATCGCGGCCCGCAGGTCGAGGTCCTTGCGGCGAAGCTGCGTGTTGCAGGGCAGCGGAACGGCGCCCATCCGCCAGCAGGCCAGCATCGCCAGCACCCACTCGAGCCGGTTGCCGACCAGGGTCAGGACAACGTCACCGCGGCGGACTCCCCGGGCGGCGAAGGCGCCCGAGAGACCCGCCGACATGGCGATCAGCTCACCGAAGTGCCAGACGCGGCGCTCGCCGTCGGCGCCGATCGCGAGCAGGGCCGGTTTGGAGGAAGGGAACTGCTCGAGCAGGTCCTCGATCAGGTTCATGGACGCGCGGAGTCGGGCATCGGTCCCGGACTTATAGACCGATTACGTGCGAACGCCCCGGCCGGGGCCGGGGCGTTCAGTGCGGCCGGAGGCGTGGGCCTAGTAGATCTGGAAGAGCTCGCAGCCATTGCCGTTGGCGGCGCCGGCGATCACGTCGCCGTTGTGCTCGGCCTCGCCCGCGCCGACATCGTCGCCCTCGATCCAGCGGTCGTCGCCTTCCTCGAGCCAATCGTTGGCGAGGCCCGCCTGGTCCTGGCACCACTGGCTCGCGCCGGAGCCGGTCTGGTACTTGGAGGTCGTCCGGGCGGTGGAGGTGCTCCTCGGCTTCGTCGGCTGCGTCGGCTGCGAAGCCGTCGTCGCCGTCGTCTTCGACGGCGTCATCGCGCCGGTCGTTGCGGCTGTCGCGACGCCCGTGATCGAAAGCGCGGCGGCGGTGGCGATGGCGGCGGCCGAAACGCGGATCTTCGTACTGAGCATTCTCATTGCCTCTCTGGGTGGTTCGTCCGATCGACTCGGTCATCGTCTGTCACGACACCGGCGCTCGGTAGACCCCCAAGGGGTGAACACGCTCACCCCGCCTGTTCGGAGACGGGGCGGCTCAGCAGTCCGACGGCACGGCGAGGTTGGCGCGCACGGTGCGCACGCGCTTCTTCACCTCGGCGCGGACGGTGACCGACGTCCCGCGACACGTGTCGGCAGCGAACGAGATCAGCTCGATCTTGCGCGCGCTGAGCGGGAACGAGACCTTCGCCTGCCTGTTTCGCAGCGGCCTCGTCACCTGCCCCAACTCGAACGGGAAGTCCTCGGGATACCCGTCGACGACGACGTCGCCGCTCGCCTTCGCCTCGGCACCGCGTTTCGCCTCGACCAGGATCTTGATCGCCCGCTTCTCGACCGCCGCCTGCTCGTTCACGGTCAGCAGGGTGACCCGCGGCTTCGGCGGCTTCGGCGGCTTCGGTGGCTTCGCCCCCGCGGGGACGCCCGCGGAGACGATCAGGATCGCGGCCAGCGCGGCCGCCGCGAGATGTTCACGTCTTGGCTTCATCGGTTAGTGCAGTATCCAACCCCGATCACACGGAAACGAAGCGGAGGGCCGAGGCAAATGGGAAAGCGCACTAGCTACGAGCCGGGAACGTTCAGCTGGGTCGAGCTCTCGACGACGCAGCCCGAAGCGGCAAAGGAGTTCTACGGCGGGCTCTTCGGCTGGGAGGCCGACGACCAGGAGATCCCCGACGGCGGCGTCTACTCGATGATGCAGATCGACGGCGAGAGCGTCGCCGCGATCATGGAGCAGATGCAGGACCAGCGCGAGGCGGGCATCCCGCCGAACTGGTTCTCCTACATCACGGTTGCGAGCGCCGACGACGCCGCCAGCCGGGCCGCCGAGCTCGGTGGCACGGTGCACGCGCCCGCGTTCGACGTCATGGATTCCGGTCGCATGGCGGTGATCGCCGATCCGGCCGGCGCCGCGTTCGGCGTGTGGGAGGCGCGCGAATCCATCGGAGCGACGCTCGTCAACGACCCGGGCGCGCTGACGATGAACGAGCTGGCGACGACCGATTCGCAGCAGGCGATCGAGTTCTACGAGGGCCTGTTCGGGTGGAAGTTCAACGCGCTCGACGTCGGTGACGACCTTCCCCCGTACTGGGGGATCCACCACGACGGCGCCGCGAACGGAACGAACGGTGGGATGCGCGAGCTGGCGCCCGAGCAGGCCTCGGCGGGTATTCCGCCCCACTGGCTGCCGTACTTCACCACGGGGTCGGTCGACGACACCGTCACCAAGGGCGGCGAGCTGGGTGGCGGGGTCCTGGCGCCCGCGTTCGACATCCCGCCCGGGCGGATCGCCGTGCTTCACGACCCGCAGGGCGCCGCCTTCGCGCTCTTCGAAGGGGAAGTGGACGACTGAGCCGGCCGGGCGTTAGCGACGCAGCTCGGTGTCGTCGTAGAGCTTCTTGACGACGACGGTGCCGGGCGGCGCGGCCTCGAGGCAGAGCTCGCAGAGGACGCACTCGTCGAGGTTCTCGCGGACGACCTCGCTGCCCGCATCGGTCGCCCTGAAGATGTTCACCGGACAGACCTCCTCGAGCTTCTTCGCAAGCTCGGGGTCGCTCGCCGCCTCGCCGGAGACCTCCACGTCGATGAAGACGCCGTGTAGCTCTTCGCTCATGCGCCCAGCGCTTCCTTGACGCGGTCGGGAATCTGGTCGATGCGCTCGACTACCGGGATCCCGGCGGCCTCGAGGCGCGCGATCTTCTCCGTCGCCGAGTCCTCCTTGCCCTCGACGATCGTGCCGGCGTGGCCGAAACTCATCCCCTGCATCTCCTCGTCGTCCATGAACTTGCCGGCCATGAAGGCGATGATCGGGAGCCTCGAGTCGCTGGCCTCCCGCCAGTCGACGAGCTCGGCCTCCATACGCCCGCCGGGCTCGGTGTAGATCACGATCGCCTCGGTCTGCTCGTCCTCCTCGAAGAGAGGCATGAGCTCGGCGTAGGTGGAGCCGATGATCGCGTCGCCGCCGATCGAGATCGCGGTCGAGACCCCGAGGCCGGCTGCGGTAAGCGAGGAGGAGATCTCCGTGGTCATGCCGCCCGAGCGCGACATGACGCCGACGCGGCCGGCCTCATATGCCTTCTGGGCGTCCTTCGCCGGGCCGCCGATGCCGCCCATCTTGGCGACGCCGGGGGCGATCAGGCCGAGGCAGTTCGGTCCGATGATGCGGGCGCCGCGCTCGTTCGCGAGCTCGACCATCTCGGCCACGTCGCGGCGTGGAATCCGCTCGGTGACGATCACGATCAGCTTGATCCCGTTCTCGATCGCCTCGAAAACGGCGTCCTTGGTGAAGGCGGGCGGCACGGTGGCGACCGCGCCGTCGGGGGGCGAGCCGTGATGCTCGACCGCCTGCTCGACCGTGTCGAACACGGGCACGCCGTGGACCTCGCGGCCCTTCCGCCCGGGAGTGACCCCGCCGACGATCTTCGAGCCGTAGTCGAGGCACTCGCGGGTCAGGTTGACGGCCTCGCGCCCGGTGATGCCCTGGACGATGAAGGTGAAGTCCTCTTTCAGCAGGACGCTCATTGGATCTTCGCGACCGCCTCGCCGGCCGCCTCCCACATCGAGGTCTGCCGGTCGCGGAACTCGATCCCGTACTTGCCGAGGATCTTCGCGCCCTCCTCCTCCCAGGCTCCTGGGATGCGGAAGACGGCGATCGTCTCGGCAGGATCCTTGCCGAGCTCGAGGCAGGCCTTGATCACCCCGCGGGCGACGATGTCGACCCGTGTGTTGGACACGATCGACATCATCACCGCGATCTTCTCGACCCCGTCCTTGCGCAGCACCTCCATCGCCAGGCCCTTCGACTTCGCGACCGAGGGGTTGCCGCCGATCTCGGCGTAGTTGGCGGGCTTGCCGCCCTGCGAGCGGACCGCATCGGTGAGCGTCAGCGAGCCTCCCCCGGCGCCGATCACGAGCCCGAGGTTGCCCTCGAAGCCGTGGTCCTTGCCCTGGATCACGCCCCGGTGGTCGGCGGCGTCGATCTCCTTCACGTTGCGCTCGAAGTCCGAGGGCTCGTAGAGCTCGCGCGGCTCGTCGAGGTCGACGCCGATCTCCTCGAGCACCTTCTTGTGCCGGCCGACCGCCTCCTCCTCCATCTCCATGTGCGCGTCGAGGGCGACGAAGGAGCCGTCCGCGAGCCTCGCCAGCGGGTTGATCTCGGCCAGGGTCATGTCGTACTCGCGCTGCATCCGCGCGAGCTTCGCGAGCACACCGGTGGCGCGATTCAGGTCGGAGCCGGTCATCCCGCAGCGCGCGATCGTCTGCTTCGCCTCGAAGTCCGCGATCGGGTGCAGATTGGAGAGGTGGCCGCGGCCGACGTGGTCGGGGTGCTCGGAGGCGACCTGCTCGATGTCGATTCCGCCCATGTCGGAGAAGAGCATCATCGGCCGCTTCGCGCGGCCGTCCCAGAGCACCGCGGCGTAGTACTCGTGCGCGACCTCGGCCTTCGGGTCGACGAGGACGCCGACCGGCATGTGGCCGCCGATCTCGAGCTCGAGGATCGCGGCCGCGTGCGCCTCCGCCTCCTCCGGCGTGTCGGCGAACTTGACCCCGCCCGCCTTCATCCGGCCGCCGGTCAGCACCTGGGACTTGATCACCGTCGAGCCGCCGATCTCCTCGGCCGCGGCGCGGGCCTCGGCGGCGGTCGTGCAGAAGCCGTACTTCGTCACCGGGATTCCGGCGCGCTCGACCAGGCGGCGTGACTCGTATTCGTAGAAGCGCATGCGTGCGGCGCGGAACCCTAGCGGGATAGGCTCGCGCAGTGACGACGCGCGAGGCCGATGTCGCAATCGTCGGAGCCGGCCTGGCCGGACTGGCCGCCGCCCGCGCCATCCGCGCCGCCGGCCACGAGGCGATCGTGCTCGAAGCTCGCGACCGGGTCGGCGGCAGGACGCTGAACGAGCCGATCGGGGACGGCAAGATCGTCGAGATCGGCGCGCAATGGGTCGGTCCGACACAGGAGCGGATCAACGAGCTGATCGCCGAGCTCGGGCTCGAGACCTTCCCGACCTACATCGCGGGGAAGAGCATCTTCGAGCGCAAGGGCCGGACGAGTCACTACACGGGGACGATCCCGCGGGCGAATCCGCTCGGGCTGATCGAGGTCGGAATCGCGATGAAGCGGCTCGACGCGATGGCCGCGCAGATTCCGCCGGAGGCTCCATGGGAGGCGCCGAAGGCGGCGCGCTGGGACTCACAGACGTTCGCGACCTGGATGAAGCGGAACGTGCGCACCGCCGTCGCGCGAGACATCCTTCGGCTCGCGATCATCGGCGTCTGGGCGGCGGAGCCGGAGGACGTCTCGCTCCTCCACGTCCTCTTCTACACCCGTTCGGCCGGCTCGCTCGAGCTGCTCACCGACACGGAGGGCGGCGCGCAGCAGGACCGTGTCGTCGGCGGCACACAGCTGATCTCGATCCGGATGGCGGAGGAGCTCGGCGAGGACGCGGTCGAGCTGGCGACCCCGGTGCGCGCGATCGCCGACGAAGGCGTCTGGGCGAGGATTCTCTCGGACCGGTTGATCGTGCGGGCGAAGCGGGTGATCGTCGCCGTCCCGCCGGTGCTCGCTGGGCGGATCGAGTACGCGCCGCCGATGCCCGCGGTCCGCGACGGGCTCACGCAGCGAATGGCACAGGGGAGCGTGGTCAAATGCATGGCCGTCTACGAGCAGCCGTTCTGGCGCGGCGAGGGTCTCTCGGGCGCACTCACCAGCGTCAGCGGGCCGGTCTCGGTCGGCTTCGACAACTCCCCGCCCGACGGCTCCCCGGGGGTGCTGCTCGGGTTCCTCGAAGGCCGCGCGGCGCGGGCTGCGGCGGATCTCACCCGGGACGAGCGGCGGGAGATGGTCGCGGCCTCGTTCGCCCAGATGTTCGGGCCGGCGGCGGCGGATCCGATCCACTACGTCGACCGCGCCTGGGCGGCGGACCCATGGTCGCGCGGTTGTTACGGCGGCTTCATGCCGACGGGCGGGTGGACCGACTACGGATCCGCGTTGCGCGAGCCCGTCGGCTCGATCCACTGGGCGGGCGCCGAGACCGCGACGACCTGGAACGGGTACATGGACGGTGCCGTCTCCTCGGGGAGGCGAGCGGCGGAAGAGGTGCTCGCGGAGCTCTAGAGCGGGCGGGCGGGTGTCGGACCGCCGCTGACGCGGCGGTAGATCAGCAGCGCGATCACCGCCCCGATCACGGAGCCGATGATTCCGGAGGCCTGGATGGCTCCCTGGCCCGGATCCTCCCCCACGAGCAGGTAACCGAGAAAGCCGCCGATGAAGCTGCCGACGATGCCGAGTGCGACCGTTCGCAGGAACCCGATCTTGTCGGGACCGGGGACCAGAAGCCGCGCGAGGTACCCGGCGATTGCGCCGAAGACAAAGAGGTAGAGGATCAATCCGAGCATGAATGTGACCTTCCCTCGTGCGCCACGGCCAAACCGTGGATGCCACAATGACGGCCTTCCCGGCGGCCGGGTGGGCCGCCCCGACGCGCACACTGCGCCTGAAAAGGAGTTGACGACCCGTTGAGCGAGACGACCGCCGCCGTCGAGGCCCCGACCGAGAACCGGAAGCTGGCCGGCTGGGTGAAGGAGATCGCCGCGCTGACGCAGCCCGACTCCGTCCACTGGTGTGACGGCTCCGCGGAGGAGTACGACCGACTCTGCCAGGAGCTCGTCGACGCAGGCACCTTCCGCAAGCTCTCCGACGCGAAGCGGCCGAACTCCTACCTCGCGTGGTCGGACCCGAGCGACGTCGCCCGGGTCGAGGACCGCACCTACATCTGCTCCGAGCGGGAGGAGGACGCGGGGCCGAACAACAACTGGACCGACCCCGAGCAGATGCGCTCGACCCTCGAGGGCCTCTTCACCGGTGCGATGAGGGGCCGAACGATGTACGTGATCCCGTTCTCGATGGGCCCGCTCGGCTCCGACAAGTCGCAGGTCGGGATCCAGATCACGGACTCGCCCTACGTCGTCGTCTCGATGCGGATCATGACCCGGATGGGCGCCGCCGCGCTCGAGATGCTCGGCGCCGACGGCGAGTACGTCCCGTGCGTGCACTCGATCGGCGCGCCGCTCGCGGAGGGTGAGAAGGACGTTTCCTGGCCGACCAACGCCGAGACCAAGTACATCGTCCACTACCCGGAGAGCCGCGAGATCTGGTCCTATGGCTCCGGATACGGTGGCAACGCGCTGCTCGGAAAGAAGTGCTTGGCGTTGCGGATCGCTTCCGTGATGGCCCGCGACGAGGGCTGGATGGCCGAGCACATGCTGATCCTGAAGCTGACCTCGCCCGAGGGCACGGTCAAGTACGTCACCGGCGCCTTCCCGTCGGCGTGCGGCAAGACCAACCTCGCGATGCTGATCCCCACGCTCGAGGGCTGGGAGGTGGAGACGATCGGTGACGACATCGCCTGGATGAAGTTCGGCGAGGACGGGCGCCTCTACGCGATCAATCCCGAGGCGGGGTTCTTCGGCGTCGCCCCCGGCACGGGCTACAAGACGAACCCGAACGCGATGGAGGCGATCGAGAAGAACACGATCTTCACCAACTGCGCGCTCACCGACGAGGGCGACGTCTGGTGGGAAGGAATGACCGGCGAGCCACCCGAGCACGCGATCGACTGGCACGGCGAGGATTGGACGCCGGAGTCCGAGCACCCGGCGGCGCACCCGAACGCGAGGTTCACGGTTCCGGCCGCTCAGGCGCCCTCGATCGCTTCCGAGTGGGAGGACCCGGCCGGCGTCCCGATCGATGCCTTCCTCTTCGGCGGCCGCCGCGCCAGCGTCGTGCCGCTCGTGCGCGAGGCGTTCGATTGGGAGCACGGCGTCTTCTGCGGCGCGACGATGAGCTCGGAGATGACCGCGGCGGCCTTTGGCACCGTCGGCCAGCTCCGGTTCGACCCGTTCGCGATGTTGCCGTTCTGCGGCTACAACATGGCCGACTACTTCCGCCATTGGCTCGAGCTCGGCAAGCAGGCCGACCCGGAGAAGCTCCCACGGATCTTCTACGTGAACTGGTTTCGCAAGGACGCCGAGGGAGGCTTCCTCTGGCCCGGCTTCGGCGAGAACAGCCGCGTGCTCGAGTGGATCTTCCGCCGCTGCGAGGGCGAGGCCGAGGCGACCGAGACCCCGATCGGGCTCGTCCCCGCCGAGGGCACGCTGAAGCTCGAGGGCGTCGGCGTCTCCGACGAGGCGATGCGCGAACTGCTCACCGTCGACGAGGATGCGCTCCGCTCGGAGCTGCCCCAGGTCGAGGAGCACCTGGCGAAGTTCAGCGACCTCCCCGCGGAGATCACCGGGCAGCTCGAGGCCCTGAAGCAGCGACTCGGCTAATCCGGCGACCCGTGTCGGATCACCCACGTCCTGTGTGGGTCATCCGACACGCATCGGCCCAGGTCGCGAAGGCTCCACGGATGTCGGCCTCGAGCGGATCCGCGTCATTGCCGAGCTGGTCCGACGTGACCCGCATCGGGATCCAGCCGGCTGAGATCAGCGCGCGGTCGCGCTTGCGGTCCTCGTGGAACGCAAGCTCGCGCATGTGGGCGTCGCGGCCGTCCAGTTCGACGATGATGCGGACATCGCGCCACAGGCAGTCCGGCTCGTAGATTCGCCCGTTGATTCGCAGGCGCACGTTCGTCTCGGGCAGCGGGAGTCCGCGCCGGCGGCAGAACGCGAGGAACCGATCCTCGAGCGGACTGCGTGTGGGCCGGGAATCGGCGAGGAGCGGGCGAATCACACGGATCAGCTCCACCCGCCCGTGCCGCCGGGGGTACCGCTCCAGGATCTGGGCGAGATCGCCGATCCTGAGCTTCTTGTCGAACTCGGCGTCCTTGATCAGGCGCAGGAGCGCCGCCTCGCGCCACCGCGGTGCGAGGTCGAAGATCGCGCGGGGCACGGTGGTGGAGGGGATCCCGTTGACGACGGTGAGGTCCAGAGGGGGGAGCGTGCGGCATCGGTGCGTGATCCGGCCGGGCTGCCAGGCACGGTGGCGCGTGCAGGTCACGTGGGGCGCACCCGCGGGCCATGCGATCAAGCCGGCGAGCGCGATCGCCGTCTCGTGGCTGCCCGCGGCATAGGGCCAGCACGACATCACCGCCGCGAGCGCTCTGCCGGCGGGCGGGACCGCGTCGTGACCGACCGCGTAGATGCCCGGAAACAGGGGCCGGAGCCTCCCGACCGAGATTCGGTAATCGATCGAGCGTCCGCTGACCCTGAGCTCGAGCAGCTGGCGGCGCCCCGTGACCCCCTGCTGGCGAGCTGCGAGGCCGGCTATCGCTTCGTCGTCGGGGATGTCGGGCGGACGTGTGTGGGTTGACCCACACAGGAGGTGGGTGATTCCACGCGCGTGCGGCATGGTGTCGACGGTCGCGCGCCGCGGCGCGCGGGTGGTGCGCGGAATGTGCCTACTCGGCGACTTTGAGGTGTTCGCGCCAGGCCGGGTCGAGCCCGTTCAGGGCGTCGAAGACCACGGCTTCGAGCTCGGCGCCCTCGAGGTCGTCCGAGTCGAAGGTGGCCGAGTTGAACTCGCCGTCCCAGCCGACCGCGATCTCGGTCACGTCGCCCGCGGCGAGCGCCAAGCGCTCGCCCTCGGACCCGATCGATTCCATCGTCAGCAGTCCCATGCGGCGCGCAGCCTAACCGAGAACGCGTCGCCTGGCTACGCTGGTGTCATGTGCCGAAACATCAGAACCCTCCACAATTTCGAGCCCCCCGCGACCGACGAGGAGATCCAGGCTTCTGCCCTTCAGTACGTGCGCAAGATCAGCGGATCGACGAAGCCGTCGAAGGCCAACGAGGAGGCCTTCAACGACGCCATCGACGCCGTGGTTGCCGCGACGACTGAGCTGCTCGACCGGCTCGTGACCAACGCGCCGCCGAAGGACCGCGAGGTCGAGGCGGAGAAGCGAAAGGCGCGGGCAGCCGAGCGCTACGCGACCGCGTAGCGGGCGAGAACCGAGCGGATCGCCTCGGGCATCGGCGTCTTCGAGCGCCTCTCGAGGTCGACGTAGACGTGCCGTAGCTCGACCTCGGCTGTGATCTCGCCGGCGCGGTCCATGTCGACCCGCGTCGTCGTCGAGGTCTCGCCGACCCGCGGGATCGTGACCACGAGGTCGAACTCCTCGTCGAAGCGAAGCGGGGCGCGGAAGCGCACGTTTGCCTCGGCGACGACCGCATCGAGCCCGTGCTCGTCCATCGGCACCGTCCACGAGCCGAACGCCTCGCGGTAGAGCTCGGTGACCGCGATGTCGGCGTAGGCGAGGTAGTTGGCGTTGAAGACGATCCCCTGCGGGTCGCACTCGTGAAAGCGGACCCGGAGGCGATGGCGGAAGGCGGGCACCCGCGAGACCGCGCTAGAGCCCGTAGGCCTCGGCCAGGTCCGGATCCTTCTTCGCCAGCATCTCGGCGAGCTCGACCATCACCTTGCACTGCTTCCAGGTTGCGTCGTCCTGCATCTTGCCGTCGATCATGTGGACTCCGCGTCCGTCCGGGATCGCCTCGATCACCTTCTTCGCGAACCTGACCTCGTCCGGGTCGGGCGAGAAGACCTTCTTCGCGATCTCGATCTGGACCGGGTGAAGCGACCAGGCGCCGACGCACCCGAGCAGGAACGCCGCGCGGAACTGCGCCTCGCAGCCCTGCACGTCCTTGATGTCGCCGTAGGGCCCGTAGAACGGGAGGATCCCGGCCGAGGTGCAGGCGTCGACCATGCGGGCGATCGAGTAGTGCCACGGGTCCTGCTGGGCGGTCGCCCGCGGGGCCTCGGGGTCGTCCGGGTCGGGGTCGTTGATGACCAGGTAGCCGGGGTGACCGCCGCCGACGCGGGTCGTCTTCATCCGCCGTGACGCGGCGAGGTCCGCCGGGCCGAAGCTCATGCCCTGCATCCGCGGCGACGCGCAGGCGATCTCCTCCAGGTTCACGACGCCCTGGGCCGTCTCGAGGATCGCGTGCACGAGGATCGGCCGCTCGACCTTCGCCTTCGCTTCGAGCTGGGCGAGGAGCCGGTCGACGTAGTGGATGTCCCAGGCGCCCTCGACCTTCGGCACCATGATCACGTCGAGCTTGTCGCCGATCTCGGTCACCAGCGTCGTCAGGTCGTCGAGAACCCAGGGACTCGCGAGGTCGTTGACCCGGGTCCACAGCGCCGTCTCGCCGAAGTCCGTCTCCTTCGCGACCTTGACCAGGCCCTCGCGCGCCGCGACCTTGTTGTCGACCGAGACCGCGTCCTCGAGGTTGCCGAGGAGGATGTCGGCCTGCTTCGCCATGTCGGGGACCTTCGCCGCCATCTTCTCGTTCGAGGCGTCGAAGAAGTGGATCATCCGCGAGGGCCTGAACGGCACCTCGGTGATCGGATCGGGCGCGCCGATCGCGAGCGGTTTGAAGAAGTCACGGGGGTTTCGCAAGCTGGTCTCCTGGTCGGGGTTGGCGACGCGAACGCTAGACGGCAGACGCGAGCGACGTAATCTCCGCAGCGATGGAGTTCGAGGTGCGAGCGGCACAACCGGGCGAGGAGGAGGCGGTCGTCGCCCTCTACGACTGGCTCTTCGCGCCGCCGGGAGCCCGGCCCGCCGCCTGGGACCCGAAGCGGGCCGCCGTCGCGCTGGGCGGCGCGATCGAGTCCCACGACGCCGTCGTCCTCGTCGCCGAGAAGGAAGGCGAGCTCGTCGGCCTCTGCACGACCTACCAGGACCTCCACTCGGTTCGGTATGGGTATCGCGCCTGGGTGGAGGACCTGGCCGTCCACCCCGATCGTCGCTCGGAGGGCATCGGCAAGGCTCTCCTCGATGCCGCGAGGGCGTGGGCCAAGGAGCGCGGCGCGACGCATCTCGAGCTCGACTCGGCGGATGCCCGCAAGGACGCGCACCGCTTCTATCGCCGCGAAGGCGCCGAATACACGTCCGTCTGCTTCGGCTGGGAGCTCTAGGGTCCGCACGCAATGGCCGGCCGCATCGTCATCTTCGGAGCCACCGGTTACACGGGCCGACTCACCGTCGAAGCATCCGTCGCGCGTGGCGACCGGCCCCTGCTGGCGGCGCGTACCCGGGAGAAGGTCGAGGCGATGGGGGCGGAGTTCGGCGGGCTCGAGACGGCCGTCGCCGACGTCTCCGACCCGGCGAGCGTCCGTGCGCTGCTCGAGCCGGGCGACGCGATCGTCGCCACGGTTGGTCCCTTCGCCCGCTTCGGCGATCCGGCCGTGGAGGCGGCGATCGGCGCCAAGGCGCACTACATCGACTCCACCGGGGAGCCTGCTTTCATCCGCCGCGTCTTCGAGCGCTACGGCCCGCAGGCCGAGGCCGCCGGCATCGGCCTGATCACGGCCTTCGGTTACGACTGGGTACCGGGCAACCTGGCGGGCGCCCTCGCCCTGCGTGAGGCCGGCGACGCCGCGACCCGCGTCGACATCGGCTATTTCGCCACCGGCGGCGGGCTCGGCGGGATGAGCGGCGGCACCCGAGCGTCGCTCGCCGGCGCGCTGATCGAACCCGGCTTCGTCTGGCGCGGGCGGATCGAGACCGAGCGCGGGGCCAAGCGGATGCGCACCTTCGAGGCCGCCGGCAAGGAGCGGCAGGCGATGTCGGTCGCCGCGTCGGAGCACTTCACCCTGCCGCGCATCTATCCGAACCTGCGCGAGGTCAACGCGTATCTGGGCTGGTTCGGCAAGGCGACGCGCGCGTTGCAGGTGAGCGCGGCGATGAACGCTGGCTTCGTCAAGATCCCCGGCGCCAAGCAGGGCATGAACGCGCTCGCCGGGCGGGTCAAGGGCTCGACCGGCGGCCCGAGCGAGTCCGATCGGGAGGGGACAGGGTCGGCGATCGTCGCAATCGCCTACGGCCCCGGAGGCGAGGAGCTCACGTCGGTCGAGGTGCGCGGCGTCAACGGCTACGAGTTCACCGGCCGGGTGCTCGCCTGGGGCGGCGCGCAGGCCGCGACCAGCGGGCTCGAGGCGGCGGGCGCGATCGGCCCGGCGGAGGCGTATGGGCTCGACACGCTCGAGTCCGGCTGCGCCGAGGCCGGCCTGACGCGGATCTCGTAGCTCTAGCCGAGCCCCGCCGCCCTCAGCGCACGGTCCTGGTCGAGGTAGAACTCCACCGCGCTCACGTGCTCACCGTCGAAGCGCCACAGCATCGCGCTCGGCTGGCGGATCTCGACCGCGTCGTGGCGCGTGGTCGCGATCTGGTCGACCAGGAGGACGATGTGATCGTCGGAGTCGCGCACTTCCTCCACCACGGCGCGGACGGTCTCGAACATCTCGCCCCAGCCGCGCCAGGCGTCGGCGAGACCGTTGATCCCCGGGTAGGTGACGTCGCCGAGCGGCGGGCGGCCGACCATCGTGCAGGCGAAGTCGTCCGCGGCGACCTCTGAGAGGAACGCGGTCAGGACGGGCAGCACGTCGTCCATCGCGCCGAGGTCGCTGCCCTCGCCGGCGAACCCTCCCAGCACCGAGAGCGCGCGCGCTTTTGCCTCCGATTCGGCCATCCGCCGCGAAGTATCCTCTGCCGCCCCTTCAGCAAGAGAGGAGCCATGGCCGTAGCTACCGCGACGTTCCAGGAGAAGACGGACGAGCAGCAGGCGATCACCGAGATGGTGCGCCAGTTCGCCGACAACGAGATCATCCCTCACGCCGAGGAGTACGACCACGAGGACAAGTTCCCCGAGCCGATCGTCGAGCAGATGAAGGAGCTCGGACTCTTCGGCGTCACGATCCCGGAGGAGTACGGCGGCATGGGTCTCGACCTGACGACGTACGCGATGATCGTCGAGGAGCTCTCGCGCGGCTGGATCTCGATCTCCGGCGTCATCAACACCCACTTCATCGGCTCCTACCTGCTGATGAAGTTCGGCACCGACGAGCAGAAGCAGAAGTACCTGCCGCAGATGGCAACCGGCGAGGTCCGCGGCGCCTTCTCGCTCTCCGAGCCCGAGGTTGGCTCCGACGTGCAGGGCATCAAGTCGACCGCGACGCAGGTCGACGGCGGCTGGGAGATCAACGGCCAGAAGATGTGGGTGACGAACGGCCTGCGCGCCGGCCTCGTCTTCGTCCTCGTCAAGACCGACACCAAGGCCGACCCTCCCTACAAGGGCATGACCTGCTTCATCTGCGAGAAGGAGCCCGGCGAGGCCGAGGTCCCGGGCCTCGAGATTCCGCCGCAGATCAAGAAGATGGGCTACAAGGGCGTCGAGTCGACCGAGCTCGTCTTCGACGGCTTCAAGTGCGGTGACGAGCACGTTCTCGGTGGCACCGAGGGTGTCGGCAAGGGCTTCGGCCAGATGATGGACGCGCTCGAGCTCGGTCGCGTCAACGTCGCCGCGCGCGGTGTCGGCGTCGCCCAGCGCTCGCTCGAGCTCGCCCTCCGCTACAGCCAGGAGCGCAAGACCTTCGGCAAGCCGATCGCCCAGCACCAGGCGATCACCTTCAAGCTTGCCGAGATGGGCACGCGTCTCGAGGCGGCGAGACTGCTGACCATCAAGGCGGCGCGGATGAAGGACGCCGGTGAGCGCTCCGACATGGAGGCCGGGATGGCGAAGCTATTCGCCGCCGAGGCTGCGCACGCCAACGCTGAGGAGGCCCTGCGGATCCACGGCGGCTACGGCTACTCGAAGGAGTACGAGATCGAGCGCATCTACCGCGACGCCCCGTTGCTCCTGATCGGCGAGGGCACGTCCGAGATCCAGAAGATGGTGATCGGGAAGAAGCTCCTGGAGCGCAACAAGATCTAGTTCCAGCAGGCCCCGGTCAGGGCGGCCCAGAAGATCGAGAGGGGTCCGAGCGCGAGCAGGGCGAGCGCGGCGATCCAGCGACGCCTGAAGAGCAGCGCGACGCCGCACGCCGCCGCCCCGAGTGCGCTCAGGCCACCGGCGGTCAATGTGGGGCCGACCCAATCCGGCTCGCGCCCGCCGCACGGGTCGTCGAATCCCGTGATCACGCGCGCGGCCAGGATCACCGTGATCACGGTCAAGGCCGCGCCGGCCCAGGCGACGTAGCGCTCGCCCGTCTCGACCAGCGCGTGTGAGCCGCGCGCTTCATCGCGCGGGTCGCTCGACGATCGCGTCACCAGGGTGCCGATCGCGGCGAGCGCCAGCGCGACTCCGCCGAGCGCGAACATCGGGTCTGTCGGAGCCTCGATCAGCGACTCCGAGCTGCTCACCGCGACCAGGAGGGTCGCCAGGAGCCAGGCCACCGAGGCGACGCCGAGGTCGGTGAACGGCTCGCGCCTCCGGCTCGAGGGCGTGCGCCGAAGCGCGATCGCGAGTCCACCGAGGAGCGCGAGCAGGGCGGCCGCGGCGTACGCCCACACCCTGGCTTCGAGATCGTCGTTGAGCTCGGAGGCGCGCTCGACGCGCGCGGTGAAGACCGCGTTCGCCGCCTGCTGGCAGGCGTTGTCGCCGAGGCGGCATTGTGCCGGGGCCTGGGGCAGCTCGTCGGAGGTGCGGGAGTAGTCGATTGCGCCGACCACGAGGAGCGCGATCACGAGCGCGAGGGCTGCGAGCATCGGGCGCCGGTCGTATGAACTCTCCACCGCCGGGGAGCGTATCCCTAGGATTGGGCCCCGTGGCCGCGTCGACCGCAGAGCTGATCCGCACCGCCGTCGAGCGCCTGCAAGAGGAGGTGCCCGCGCTGGCGAAGCTGAAGCTCGTCTTCGGGCTCGAGCTGCGCGGACGCGGCGACGTGCAGGCCTACCGGATCGAGGTCCCCGGCCCGAAGATCACCAAGGGGTTCGGCGAGGATGAACGCGTCCGCGTCTCGATCCCGCGATCCCACTTCAACGAGCTCGTCGCCGACGGCAAGGTCGGCAACTGGCACGAGGCGTGGGACCTCGGACACATCAAGGCCGAGGGTGACCCGAACATCCAGAAGCTGATCGGCCAGGTGGTTGAGCGCACGGAGGCGCGCGGGCGGCTTCGCAAGTCCCACTGACCGCGCGAGCAGAGCGGAGTAGGCTGACTACGAGGTGGCAAGTACCGATCCCGACAAGATTGCCGGCGCAGTCGCGCGTGTCCAGTCCGAGGCGCCGAAGCTGGCAAAGCTGAAGCTGGTCTTCGGACTCGAGCTGACGGCCGGCGGGCTCACCGGGCCGGGGGAGTCAGAGCACTTCAGGGTCGAGGTTCCGGGGCCCAAGGTCAGCGTGGGGGAGAACGGCGACGCGCGGCTCCAGCTCAAGATCCCGCGGACGATGTTCGGGATCCTCGCGGATGAGGGCGGGCTCGCCGACTGGCGCGACGCCTACTTCTACAAGCACCTCCAGGTCGAGGGCGACGCCCGGGTGAAGAAGCTGCTCGCGCAGGCGATCGGCGGACCATGACCGCGACGGGTTCCTCGAGCGGGCACGACCGCGTTCTCGAGGCGGCCTACGACCTGTTCAGCGAGCGCGGAATCCAGCCGGTCGGGATCGACACGATCATCGCCGAAGCCGGGGTCGCGAAGATGACCCTCTACCGGAACTTCGGCTCGAAGGAGGAGCTGGCGCTCGCCTATATGAGGCTGCGCGAGGAGCGGTGGACGAAGCGTTGGCTGATCGACGAGGTGACCCGGCGCGCATCGAGCCCGCGGTCGCGCCTGTTGGCGATCTTCGACGTGTTCGGCGAGTGGTTTGCGCGCGACGACTTCGAGGGATGCGCGTTCATCAACATCCTGCTCGAGTTCAGCGATCACGAGAATCCGCTCCGCCAGGCGAGCGTCGCGCACCTCGCGAACATTCGCGCCTTCCTCCGCGCCCAGGCCGAGGAGGCCGGCGTCCCCGACCCGGATGCATTCGCCCGCCAGTGGCACATCCTGATGAAGGGCTCGATCGTCGCCGCTGGCGAGGGGGACGAGGACGCCGCCGGGCGCGCTCAGGAGCTCGGTGCCCTGCTGTTGGCGCGCGAACTCGGCGCTTGAGGCTGGCGAACGAACGGACCTCCCCGGGCATGACGGGGAGGCCCGCCGCGTCGCCACTCGCCCTTCCCGAAGGAGGAGCGAAGCTTTCGGTCTGCTGCCCAGATCCCGCATCGGCTAAACAGACCAATCTGTCTCAGATGTGCCGACGGGAAGCTTATGCAAAAGCGCGGGCCGGGTAAAGCACGACTGGCGAGGGTCCGCGGGGCCGCCCAGCTCCTGCACCGGCCGACGGCGGTTCGACACCCGGCCGACGTCGCGAGGCTCGCGGGGCCGATCCAGGCGCAGGAGCCCCGAGCGGCGAAGCTCGCCTTTCGCGCTCGCGCCCGAGCTCTGACCGCCGCCGACGTCGACCGGGCGCGGACCGAGGAGCGCTCGCTGATGCGCGCCTGGATGATGCGGAAGACGATCCACCTCGTCCCGACCGAGGACGCCGGCTGGCTCGTGCCCCTGTTCTCCGAGGCGATCGTCCGCTGGTCTCGCAAGCGGCTGGGGGACTTTGGCCTCGACCGCAACGGACAGGACCGCGCGCTCGCCATGCTTCACCGCGCCGTCGACGAGGAGGGGGCCGTCACCCGGCCAGAGCTCGCCGAGCGCCTCCGGCGAGGCCGGGTTTGAAACAGGCAACGAGTTCAAGGTCCACCTCTGGCTCCTGGCGACGCTGGACGGCAAGCTCTGCCTCGGCCCGGATCGCGGCGAGCACACGTGTCTCGTGCGGACGAGCGACTGGGTCGGAGATCTGGAGAGCCGCTCGCGCGAGGACTCGCTCGCCGAGCTCGCGCGGCGATACCTGCGCGGCTACGCGCCCGCGGACTACCGCGATCTCGCCCGCTGGGCGGGACTCCCGCTGCGGGATACGAAGCTCGGCTTCGAGCGCATCGCCGGCGAGCTGTCCGAGGTCGAGGTCGGCGGTGAGCGGCTCGCGGTCCTCGGCAAGCAGGCCCGACCGGCCCCGTTCCCGATCGTCCGACTGCTTGGTGCCTACGACAACTTCAACCTCGGGTACGTCAGCCGCGACTTCCATCTCCCCGCCGAGCACGCGAAACAGGTGGCGCCGGGCGGCGGGATCATCCGCCCGGCGATCACGGTGGACGGCGAGATCGTCGGCACCTGGTCGTCGCGCAGGAGCGGCAAGCGGCTCAGCGTCGCGCTGGAGCCGTTCGACGACCTCCAGGCCGAGATCGCCGAGGCGCTCGAGGCGGAGATCGCCGACGTGGTGCGGTTCGAGGCGCTGACTGCCGCTACGATCTCGCGCCCGGAGGAGGGGTCCAACCGACCCAAGGAGACGAGACGCACGCGATGAGCGACCAAGAGCATCAGCTTTCAACCGACCAGGCCGCGCGCGAGGCATCGGGCGCGCACGCCTACGGCCGCTACCTCGAGGAGTTCGAGGTCGGGGCCGTCTACGAGCACTGGCCCGCGAAGACGGTGACCGAGTCCGACGATCACCTCTTCTGCCTGATCACGATGAATCATCACCCCCTGCATCTGAACGACGTCTACGCGTCGGCCTCGCAGCAGGGCCAGAACGTCGTCGTCGGGCCACTCGTCTACAGCCTCGCTCTGGGCATGTCTGTCTCCGACGTCTCCGGTAAGGCGATTGCGAACCTTGCGACCGAGGAGCTCTCCCACCCAAATCCGGTCTTTCACGGCGACACGCTCTTCTGCGAGTCCGAGGTCCTCGAGGTGCGCCCGTCGCAGTCGAAGCCCGACCGAGGCATCGTCAAGGTCCATACGCGCGTGTTCAAGCAGACGGGCGATCTGGTCGCCGAGTTCAAGCGCGCGGTGCTGATTCCGAAGCGCCCGAACGGCGACGCGCCGAAGGCAGAGGGCGACGTCGAGTAACCCTCAACCTCCCTGGACCAGCGCCAACCGCGACGGCAGCGGAGGCGAAGCCGAGCAGCCGGCGCGCTTTGATTCCATCTTCCTCGCGCGGCCGGCCGAGCCGCGCGAGGGCCGTGCGCTCGCGGTCAAGGACCTCTTCGACACCGCCGGGCTGGCGACCACGTACGGCTCGGCGATCTTCGCCGAGCACGTTCCGGATCGGACGGCTCCGGCGATCACCGCCCTGGAGGAGGCCGGCTGGGCGAATGTCGGCAAGGCGAACCTGCACGAGTTCGCCTACGGCGTCACATCGCAGAACCCGCACTACGGGACGGTCCCCAATCCGGCAGCCCCGGGCCGGATCGCCGGCGGGTCGAGCGGCGGCAGCGCTGCCGCGCTTGCCGCCGGACTTGCGGAGGGCTCGCTCGGCACCGACTCGGGCGGCTCGATCCGGATCCCGGCCGCCTGCTGCGGCGTCGTCGGCTTCAAGCCCACCTACGGCCTCGTCTCGCTCGAGGGCTGCTTCCCGCTCGCGCCGAGCTTCGACCACGCCGGGCCGATGGCGTGCTCCGTGGCGACCTGCGCCGAGATGCTCGCGGCGCTGGCGCCGGAGTTCGAGCCACAGACCTCCCTCGACTCGCTCTCCGAGCTCTCGGTGGGATTCGCATGGACCGCAGCCACCGATCCGCTGATCCGCGCTCGGGTCGAACAGGCCGCCGCGTGCTTCGGCGCTTCGCCTGAGATCGAGGTCCCGTTCGCCGACGACCTCGTGCCGATCTTCATGCGCGAGGTCGCCGACGGCCACCGCGATCTGTACGCGGAGCGCGGCGATTGCTATGGCGAGAATGTCGGCACCAAGGTCAGACGTTGCCTCGAGGTCACGGACGAGCAGGTTGGGGCCGCCGAGCGCGCTCGCGAGCTCTACCGCGAACGCCTCGCGGAGGTCTTCGGCGGGATCGATCTACTTCTAACCCCGACCCTGCCGTCCGTGCCCCCGCCGGCGGACATCGACGAGATCAAGCTCCGCCAGAGCTACATCCGCTTCACGATGCCGTTCAATGCGACGGGCGCTCCCGCGCTGGCCCTGCCCTCGGAGACGGCCGAGGATGGGCTGCCCGCGTCGGTCCAGCTGGTCGGTCCGCCTGGCGCAGACGCGCTCGTCTTGGCGGCGGGCGAACTGCTCGAGGGCGCGCTCGCCGCGATATGATCGCGCCGCAGCTGTAGACCACGCGGCGAGTTGGGGCCATGGGGGGCCGTGGATCGCCACAGGCATCGAAGGGGAGATCCATGCGCGGCAAGCTTCGGGACCAGTCTTTGGCGGCGGCGTCAACGCGTCCGCGATTCGTCGCCGCTTTGGCGATTCTCGCCTCGATGGCGCTGCCCGCCGCTGCGTCGGCCGACACCTTCTCGTTCACCGGCGACGAGCAGATCTACACCGTCCCCGCCGGGGTCACGGCGGTCCACGTCGACGCCACCGGGGCGGCGGGCGAGTCCCCAGTCCATCCGGGGGGCGACGGAGCGCTTGTCAGTGGGACGATCGCCGTCGCGCCCGGTCAGGAGCTCTACGTCGAGGTCGGCGGCGTCGGCGACTGCAACGGGTCCGGCACTGGCGCTCTCGGCGACGGCGGTGGCGCCTCCGACGTCCGCACGATCTCGGTCTACGACGAAGGCGGCAGCTTCTGCGACGTTCAGTCCGCCAACTCGCTGAACTCGCGTCTCCTCGTCGCCGGCGGCGGTGGCGGAGGCGCGCAGACCAACCCCGGTGGCGATGCGGGCCAGCCGGGTAGCGGTCCTGGCGGCGGCGGTGCCGGCACCGACACCGCGGGCGGTGCCGGGGGCGCCGGCGGGGCCGGCGGCGGAGGGGCAGGGCCCGGTGTTGCCGGGACGTTCGGCGCGGGTGGCACTGGTCCGGCCGGCGGCGGCGGCGGGGGCCTCTACGGCGGGGGAGGCGGTGGTTCGGACCAGGTCGGCCCGGGCGCCTTCGAGACGTCTGGCGGCGGTGGCGGCTCGAGCCTCGTCCCCGAGGGCGGCACCGGTCCGGTGATCACCACCGCCCCGGCGTCGGTCGTGATCACCGCGTGCACGATCAGCGGCAGCGCGGGCGGCGAGACGCTCCCAGGCACGCCCGGAGCCGACGTGATCTGCGGGCTCGGCGGCGACGACAAGATCGACGGACGGGGCGGTGCCGACACGCTGTTCGGGGGTGGAGGCGACGACGTGCTCGTGGGCGGGTCCGGTTCGGACGGTCTCGATGGCGAGGCCGGCGTGGACACGGCCAACTACAACCCGAACGCGAACCAGACGGTCGACGTCGACATCGCCACCGATACGGCCTTCAATGACGGCCAGGGGTCCGCCGAGACCCTCACGGCCGTCGAGCGGGTCAGGGGAGCGCTCGACCAGCCGAACGTGCTCACGGGCGGACCGGGCCCGGACACACTGGTCGGCGGCCTGCTGGCGGACACGATCCTCGGGGTTGGCGGTGAGGACCGACTCCATGGCGAGCCCCCTGAGGCGGCTTCGGGCGGCGACGATTTCCTCTTCGGAGGCGGCGGCGGGGACATTCTCCTTCCCGGACTCGGGTCCAACAGCGTCTTCGGCGAGGCGGGAGCCGACACGCTCAACTACACGAGGCTTCCGCCGTCGGGCGGGGTGAACGTGACCGCGACGACCGGAGACGGCACTGCGACGGGCGTGGTCGCCGACGACTTCCTCGAGATCGAGCATGTGAAGGGGACCTCCAGTGCCGACACCATCACGGTCCAATGGAATGGAGTCCCCGGCATCGTCGCCGGCCGTGGAGGCGCCGATACCCTCTCGACAGCCGACGGCGACGCTCTCGACACGATGAACGGCGGCTCGGGCGCCGACACGTGCTCGAACACGGACGGTGAGACGGCGATCAACTGCTGAGGAGAGCGCCCGGCGGCTCAGGCGATCAGCTCGGCCGCGGCCTCGAGCCCGGCGTCGAAATCCGTCCTGGGGATTCCGCCGACGCCGGGCGAGGTCGTGCCGGCGTCCTGATAGCGGCGCACGGCAGCGTGGACGTCTTCCTTCGAGCCGATTCCCGCGAGCTGGTCGAGCATCCGGTCCGAGAGGGCGGCCTTTGCCCGCTCGATGTCGCCCGCGGCCATTCCGGCGTCGAAGCCCGCGATCTCCTCTGTGAAGCCCGAGGCCTCGAGCATCGCCCGGTAGAACGGGAGGGACGCGTAGGGGATCAGATCCTGGCGGAAGGTCGCCTTGGCGCTCTCGGGATCGTCGGTGAGCGCGATCGGTACCGCGGCGACGACGTCGAAGTCATCGAACGAGCGCCCCGCACTCTCGAGGCCGCTCTGAACCGCGGGAATGACCGTTTCGCGGATGTAGTCCGGACAGCAGAGCCAGAGCATCACGCCGTCCGCGATCTCGCCGGTGAGCCGGAGCATGTTCGGCGACAGAGCGGCGATGTAGATCGGCAGCTCGGGGCGAGCCGAGTAGCCCATGAAGCGGAACTTCGTCGGAAAGCGCTCGGACTCCGGCGGCTCCTCGCCGCGGAATATCGCCCGCACGCCGGCGACGTACTCCCGCATCTGGGTCACGGGCTTGTCGATCTTCTGCCCGTGCCAGTTCTCGACCGTGACCCGGTGCGAGACGCCGAGGCCGAGAACCATGCGCCCGTTCGAAGCCTCGTCGATCGTCGCTGCCGTCTGCGCCATCGTCGCGGGCGTGCGCGAGTAGATCGGCACGACGCCGGTCCCGAGGCGAATCCGCTCGCTCTCGGCGGCGTAGGCCATCAACAAAGTCAGCGAGTCGCGGCCGGCGATGTGGGTCGTGTAGGCGGCGTCGAAGCCGAGCCGGTCGGCAAGGGCGACGCGGTCGAGCGTCCTGCGCAGCTCCTTGCCCGGAGAGATGAAGGCGCCAATGCCGGCCACGGAGGATTCATATAGGAATACGGAGGTGTTGATGGAGGGGCGCACGAAATACTCGTTCGGGGCGTTCATTGCGACCGCCGTCCTCGGGCTCGGCGCCGGTGCCGGTGCCGGGCAGGCGGCGGTGACGGTGGGGGAGGTGTTTCCCCCCAGCGCGGGCTGCGGCCCGGACACCTACTTCCAGTTCACCTCCCCTCCCGCTCCGGCGGTCTCCTACGCGATGCCGTCGGCCGGGGTGATCACCGCGTGGAGCTTCCAAGCAGACGCGGCCCCCCCGTCCACCCTGCGGGCGAGGGTCCAGCGCATCGTTGGGGCCAGCTCGATGCTCACGGTCGCGCGCAGCGGGATCGAAGCTCCGGCGCCGAGCGTCCTCAGCACCTTTCCAACGCGGATGTCCGTCCAGGCGGGCGACGTCCTCGGCCTCTCCTCCAGCGTCGCTTACGCGTGCGGTCGCGGTGCTGCCGGCTACGACCGCGGATTCACGTTCGGCGATGCCGGGCCGTCCAGCACGCCGGCGCCCTTCATCGCCGGTGACCTCATCCAGCTCGACGTGTCCGCCCGGCTCGAACCCGACGCCGACAATGACGGCTACGGAGATGAAACTCAGGACTTCTGTCTCTTGATCCCGGCCCAGCAGGCGCCGTGCCCGGATCGCGCCGCGCCGGAGACCACGCTCTCGAAGAAGCCGAAGAAGAGGTCGAAATCGAAGAGGGCGAAGTTCGTGTTCGCGTCGGAGACCGGCGCCAGCTTCCGCTGCAGCATCGACGGGAAGCCGTTCGAGGTCTGCACCTCGCCCAAGAGCTACAAGGTGAAGCGGGGCACGCACGTTTTCACCCTCTTCTCTAAGGACGCCGCCGGAAACATCGACGAGAGCCCGGTCACCTACGCCTGGACCGTGAAGGGGAAGCCGAAGAACTAGCGGCGGCATAATCGCCCGGTGGGCTCGGTCGAGCAGACATCCGTGATCGCACGGCCGGCGGCGGAGGTTTGGGAGCGGGCGATCACCGAGCAGGGGATCAACGACGAGCTCTCGCCCATTCTGCGGATGACGATGCCGCCCGGTCTGCGAGGGAAGACGATCGACACGGTCGAGGTCGGAGTCGAGCTGGGGCGGAGCTGGATCCTGCTCGGGGGCCTGCTGCCCGTCGACTACGACGACCTCCGGCTGATCGAACTGGAGCCCGGCCGGCGCTTCCTCGAACGCTCGAAGACGTCGACGCTGGACCCGTGGCAGCACGAGCGGGTCGTGGAGGCGACCGACGAGGGCAGCTGCCGGATCACCGATCGGCTCACGTTCGAGCCCAAGCGCGTGATCGGCTGGATCCCCGGATCCGAGCGGATCGCGGGCACCATCGTCGCCTTTCTCTTCCGGCATCGCCACCGGCGTCTGGCGAAGTACTACGGCGCATGAGCGATCTGCCTGTTGTACCCCTTGGGAGCGCGTTAGCGGGGTAGTGTGGGGGGCGGTATGGACCTCACCGACATCGAGCGGATCGCGAGAGTCGGCACCTGGGATTACAACCCGCGCAGCGGTGAGCTGATCTGGTCGAAGCTGCAGTACCGGATCATGGGCGTCGGCGAGGACTTCGCGCCGACGTACGACGGCTACCTTCGCATCGTCCATCCCGACGATCGGGCCCGGACGGAGCGAGCGATGCGGCGCTCCCTTGCCACCGGCGAGGACTACACGGTCATGCACCGGCTCACGATCGAGGACAGTAGCCCCGGGATGGTGCTCTGCCGGGGGCGGGTCGAGCTCGACGCCGATGGGACGCCGCTGCGCATGGTGGGCGTGAGCGTCGACCTCACGGATCTTCAGCGAAGCGCCGAGGCCCATCGCGCCAAGCACGACCTACTCGAGATCACCGAAGAGCTGACCGGCGTGGGCAGCTTCGTCTGGGAGATCGACGACGACACCATCACCCTCTCCGAGAACATGCACCGCGTCTTCGGCCTCGGGATCGGAGAACGCCTCGGCGGCTTCGACGACTACATCGCGCTCGTCCATCCCGACGACCGCCCGGAGCGCCGCCGCATCCTCGAGGGGGTCTTGGCCGGGGATGAGGTGGCGACCAGCGACTACCGGATCGTGCGGCCGTCTGGCGAGATCCGCCATCTGCAGTCGAAGGTGCAGCTGACCCACGACGAGAACGGGAAGCCCTTGCGCCTGATCGGCGCAGTCCGCGACCTCACCGACTGGCCGGGCTCGGCCTAGCCCGGCCCTCAGAGCTCAGTGGGCCTCGTCGGCCGCGTGGGCCGGAGGGCGTGACTCTTCCGCGAGTGAGGTCAGCTCGAGAACCCCACGCGAGGCCTCTTCGAGCACCTCGCTCGCCTCCTCGCCCGAGCGGGCATATAGCTCGACCAGGAGGTGGACGATGATCCGCTCCTCGTCGTGCTTGTGGAAGCGGACGTGGGTGAAGAACTCGCGCGTCCCCTGCTCGCCGAAGGACGCGTAGGTGAGGCTGTCGGCCGCATCCGGGCCGGAGCACGTCTCGACCAGGTCCTGGTCGATGGTGACGGTGCAGGAGGCGACCCACGGGGTGCCGGCTACCATCCGCTCCCAGCGGTCCTCGACCGGGACCACGCGGCCCTCCTCGATTCCGAGATGGGGTTGGTCGTGCATGCAGTCGAGGCACTGCACCACCGCCTCCTGAATCTCCTCCATACGCTCGGCCGTCTCGCCGGACTCGGGATCGACGCGGATGATCGCGTCGTAGTGAACCTGTGCCTCGAGGCGAGTGGACCAGCAGCGATAGCAGCGAAGCCATGCGGCGCGGTCGCCGTTCAGCTCGTTCATCGACAGTGAGCGTAGCTACCTCGGTGCGAGGCGTCCATCAACGCAGGTCGTCGGGCAAGAGCGAGTACATGAGCATGTCGCGATGCGCTCCCGCGATCACCATGAAGGCGCGCAACCGGCCCTCGCAGACGAAGCCGACGGCGTCGGCGACCGCGCGCGACGGGGCGTTGTCCGGTTCGATCCAGAGCTCGACCCGGCGCACCCCCATCTCCCCGAAGGCAAAGCCGCAGAGCAGGCGCAGCGCGCGCGCCGCGGTGCCGCGCCCGCGCGCCTCCGGGGCAACCCAGTACCCGGAGGAGCAGCGGCCGCTGAGCGGGTCGACCGCGTGCAGCCCGACGGCGCCGAGCAGCTCGCCGCTGTGGGCGTCGACGACGAGCAATCCGAGGTCGGTTCCCGCCGCCATCCCCGCTGCGGACGCGTTCATCCACTCGCGGGCGTGGCGGGGTTCGTACGGCGCCGGGACGCGGGTGTAGCGCGAGATCGCCGGGTCCTGGCAGGCGGCGGTGATCGCCTCGAGGTCGGCGTCGCTCGACGGCCGCATGCGGACGACCCCGTCCGTGAGGCCCTCGATGGGAAGCTCGATCGGCGCCGGAGCCAACGCGAGCGCTAGTCGTCGAAGGTGATCGCCGTCTCGCTCGCAAGCTCGCCGCCGTCCTCACCGGCGCCGATGACGATCAGCCCGAGCGGCTCGAGGTAGCTCTGCACGTGGGCGAAGTCGGGATCGCTCGCGGCGAGCAGGCCGACGGAATCGATCAGGGCGCCGAGGTCCGCGAAAGCGAACGGCTCGAGGTCCGAGGCGAGCGAGCCGGAGATCTCGTCGAGGCGGCCGCTGTCGGAAAGCGTCTCGTCCGGCGCGAGCGTCTCGGGCGACACGCCGAGGCCGATCGCGAAGCGGTCCGAGCCGAGGACCGCGCCAAGCGGCGGCAGCCCGGGACCACTGATCTCAAACGTGGTGAGATCGCCCTCGTTCTGCGCGCTGATGCGGACCCCGGGGACCTCACGCTGGAGAACCCTCGTGAGCGACTCGAGCAGGTCGACCATCGCGTCGCGGTCCTCGACCCCGAACACGGCGCCGCCCTCGACGCCGACGAGGCCGCCGGGGGCGGCGAAGAAGGCGACGTCCCCGACGATCTCCGGGAGCTCGTCGATCGAGACGCCGAAGGTCTGCTCGAAGAGCTCGGCGGCGCGCTCGGCATCGACGTTGTCCTCGGCGGCGCTCTGCTCGAAGCCGATCGCGAACCCGGACAGCAAGCCGCCGATGCAGCCGGGACAGCCGAATGCCACGTTCGCGTTCGAGGGCAGCCCGCCGATCAGCTCCGTGACTCCTTCACCGAGCAGCTCGCCCTCTCCCGCGCCGCCCATCTGGCTGTAGAAGCGGACGGCGTCCTCCTCAACGACGAGCGCGAGCGTGGCGGGCTGGTCGAAGTCGTACCCGGAGCCGCCGAGGATCTCCTCGAACTGCTCGCGGTCGAGGTCCCCGTCCGCGCTGATCGCGGAGTCGATGACCGCCCCGAAGTCGAGCCGGCCGAAGGCGAGCGCGTCGGCGGCGTCGACGTCACCGACCTCGTAGCTCCAGCCCTCGGAGTCGGCGAGCGACGGTTCGTTGCCGGCGGACCTGTCGATCGCGGCCTCGACCGCCTCGCGGTCGGGCGCGGCGACGAGGTAGTCGTCCGGGAAGGCCACCGTCGTGTGGTCGGAGACGATCATCTCGACCCCCTCGTACTCGGCGTCGGTGAACTCGCCGCCGGTCTCGAGCGTGGCCCGGGCCGCCTCCGGGTCGGTGGTCTGCGCCATGACGAGGAACGGCTCGGCGTCGCTCTCGGGCAGGTCGACGCTGCCCGATTCGCCGATGCCGGTGACGTCGATCTCGGCGAGCTCCGGCGTGAAGGCCGACGCGTCGGTGACCGCGATCGCGGCGCGGTCGCCGAGCCACGGCTCGATGTCGTCCTCGTAGGTGAGGCCCTCGGTCTCGGGGTCGCCCGCAAAGGCCTCGTTGATCGCGGCGGCGATCGTCGCCTCGAGATCCTCGCCACCCGGGAAACGGGCCGCGATCGACTCGAGGCTGTCGGCGCCGCGGCCGTCGAAGCGGACCGTCCCCTCGAAGTACATCGGTGCGGCTGCCGGGGCGAACGTTGCCGGGCTCGTGTCCGTGGCCCCGCTCTCCTCTTCGTCGCCGCCGCAGGAGGCAAGGCCCAGGGCCCCGAGGGACATCAGGGCGAGGAACGCGAGCAGGCGCGTGCGCAGCATCGGGCTCACTACGCCGGAGACCCGGTCGCAGCACGGTCACGAACGAGCTCGGCGATGTCGCGCATGATCCGGTTGACGTCGAAGTCCTTCGGCGTGTAGACGGCGGCGACTCCGGCCTCGCGCAGGCGCTCGGCGTCGGCCTTGGGAATGATCCCGCCGACGACCACCGGCGTCTCGGCGCCGTGCTCGCGCAGCAGCCGGATGGTTTCGGGGATCAGCTCGAGGTGGGAGCCGGAAAGGATCGACAGGCCGACGACATCGACGTCCTCGTCGACCGCGGAGGCCGCGATCTGCTCCGGGGTCAGGCGGATCCCCTGGTAGATCACCTCCATGCCGACGTCCCGGGCCCTGACGGCGATCTGCTCGGCGCCGTTCGAGTGCCCGTCGAGGCCGGGCTTGCCGACCAGGATCCGGATCCGGTGCCCAAGCTCCTCGGAGACCTCGTTCACCCGCGCGCGGATCTCGTCGAGAAGGCCATCGTCGCCCGGAACGGCGCCGCCCGAGACGCCGGTGGGCGCGCGGTAGTCGCCGAAGACGTCACGCAGCGTCTGCGACCACTCTCCGGTCGTCGCTCCCGCCTTCGCGGCGGCGATCGTCGCCGGCATGATGTTCTGCGACTCGTCGGCGGCGGCTGCGGCGAGCTCAACGAGCGCGGCCTTGACCGCATCCTCGTCACGCTCCGCCTTCCACTCCTCGAGCGCCTCGGTCAGCTCCCGCTCGACCTCCGGGTCCGGGGTCAGGATGCCGCCATCGGCGCCGGCGGTGAGCGGTGAGTCCTCGGTCTCGGTGAAGCTGTTCTGGCCGATCACCTTGATCTCGCCCTGCTCGATCTTCGTGATCCGCTCGCGGTGTGACTCGACCAGGCGCGCCTTCATGTAGGCGACAGCGCTCTCCTCGGCGGCGCCGCCGTTCTCGGCGACGACCGCCATCTCCGCGCGGACGCCTTCGACCAGTTCCTCGACGAGGCCGTCCATCACCTTCGAGCCCTCGAAGATGTCCGGGTACTCGAGCAGGTCGGTCTCGAACGCGAGCACCTGCTGGATCCGCAGGCTCCACTGCTGGTCCCACGGGCGGGGCAGGCCCATCGCCTCGTTCCAGGCGGGAAGCTGGATTGCGCGGGCGCGGGCGTTACGCCCGAGCGTCACGGCCAGGGCTTCGAGGACGATCCGCTGCACGTTGTTCTCGGGCTGCGCCTCGGTGAGGCCGAGGCTGTTGACCTGGACGCCGTAGCGCATGCGCAGGAACTTCGGCTCGGTGACGCCGTAGCGCTCGCGGCCGAGCTCCTCCCAGAGCTGGCCCATCGCGCGCAGCTTCGCGTGCTCCTCGACGAACCGGACGCCGGCGTTGACGAAGAACGAGATCCGGCCGAAGACCTTGGGAAAGTCCTCCTCCGCGACCTGGCCGCGCTTCTTCACCTCGTCGAGCACGGCGATCGCGGTCGAGAGCGCGTAGGCGATCTCCTGTACCGCCGTCGCGCCCGCCTCCTGCAGGTGGTAGGAGCAGACATTGGTCGGGTTCCAGCGCGGGATCTCGTTGACGGCGAAGGCAACGGTGTCGGCGATCAGGCGGAGCGACGGACCCGGGGGGAAGGCGTAGGTGCCGCGGGAGAGGTACTCCTTGATGATGTCGTTCTGCGTGGTCCCCGTGAGTTCGGCGCGGTCGACCCCGTTCTCGTCGGCGACCGTGACGTAGAGGCCGAGGAGCCAGGCTGCGGTCGCGTTGATCGTCATCGAGGTGTTCATCTCGCCGAGTGGGATCCCGTCGAGGAGCGCGTGCATGTCGCCCTTGTGGACGATCGAGACGCCGACCTTGCCGACCTCGCCGCGGGCGAGGACGTGATCGGGGTCATAGCCCGTCTGCGTGGGCAGGTCGAAGGCGATCGAAAGCCCCGTCTGCCCCTTCGCGAGGTTCTTGCGATAGAGCTCGTTCGACCGCCGGGCATCCGAATGCCCGGCGTAGGTGCGCATCACCCATGGACGGTCGGGCTCGGGCAGGCGGTGCTCAGTGCTCATGCCGGAATTGTAAGTTGCGAGGCGGTGACCGACCCCGATCCATCGACGCCGCGGCTCCACGACGTCATGCACCTCGGCCGCGACCGCGTGATCGGGGCCCACGTCGTCCGCGGCCTGATCGTCGATCCCGGGCCGTCCGCGTCGCTCGAGAACTGGATCGGGGAGCTCGAGGATGAGCCGCGCGCGCTCCTTCTCACCCACATCCACCTCGACCACGCCGGCGCCACCGGCGTCCTCGTGCGCCGCTATCCGAAGCTCAAGGTCTACGTCAGCGAGGTGGGCGCGCCTCACCTGGTCGACCCGGCGAAGCTGATCGCGAGCGCGACGCGGATCTACGGCGAGGAGAACATGGAGCGCCTCTGGGGCGAGTTCGCGCCGGTGCCCGAGGATCGGATCGTTTCCCTCACGGGCGGCGAGGAGGTCGAGGGGATGCTGGTCGAGCACACGCCCGGGCATGCGAGTCACCACGTCTGCTTCTTCGATCAGGCGAGCGGCGACGCCTACGTCGGCGACATGGCCGGGGTCCGCGTCCCGCCCAGCGAGTTCACGATCGCGCCGACGCCGCCGCCCGACATCGACGTCGAGGTGTGGCTCGCGTCGCTCGACCGGATCGAGGAGATGAGGCCCGAGCGCCTCCACCTGACCCACTTCGGCGCCGCCGAGCCGGGCCCCCAGATCGCCCGGGCGCGCGAGGCGCTCTCGCGCGCCGCCGAGCTCTCGCGCCCGCTCGACCAGGAGGCTTTCCTGTCCGCGATCGAGGAGCGCCTCGACGCGGGCACCGACCCGGATACGGCTGAGCGCATGCGCCAGGCGGCGCCGCCCGAGCAGCTCTGGCTCGGGCTCGAGCGCTACTGGCGAAAGCGCGGTGAGTAGGCCGAAACGCGGCTGCAAGGGGTCGACCGCGCCGTCTGGGTGTGGCCGGTGTTAGGGGGTCGTGAGCGGCTACCCTGCCGCGAGAGGCCGGTACTGATGAGGATCACCACAAGCTCCACGGGCGCGAAGCTCGCCCTCGCCGCTTGCGCGGCACTCGCCGCGGGCGGCATCGTCGCCGGCGCGGCGCTCGGCGTCAGCGTCTACCAGAACGATTTCACCACGGTCGAGGAGTACGACCAGATCGTCCGCTCGGGCGGCAGCAAGGAGTGCGAGCGTCGCTACCGCTCGAAGCAGAAGACGATGCTCGTCTCGGTCAAGCGCGGGCCGCTCACGTGTGCGTACAGGGCGCCCGTCGAGGGCGACTCGGAGCTCCCGAATCACGCCCTCGGCGTCGACGCGAAGATCCTCGAAGACACGCCCAAGTCGGTGCGCGGCGCCGCCTTCATCGAGCTCAGCGTGCGCGCCGGTGGCGGCGGGACCGGCTACACGCTGCGGGTCTTCCCGGAGAAGGGCCGCTTCGAGCTCGTACGCGGCCCCGCGGGCGGAGGCGACTTCCCCGAGAAGGGCAAGAGCGACGCGATCAAGGGCGTCGGCACCCGCAACCGGCTCTCGCTCGTCGCCAAGGGCTCGACCGTGACCGCCCTCGCCAACAAGAAGGAGCTGGTCGCCGTCACCGACAGCGACCCGGCGCCGGTGACCGGGCGCAAGGTCCGCTTCGCGATCGGCAGCACGCGCGAGTCCGGCAAGGACGTGATCGCGGTCGTGAAGAGCGTCGGTGTCGGGGTCCCCGCGCGCTAGCGAGCGAGCCCGATGACGACGGAGACGCTCGAGCGTCCCCGTACGGGCGGGCCCGGCTCGGGGGCGGGCGGCAACTGGCAGGTGATCGTCTTGAACGACAACCACAACACGTTCGACCACGTCGCCAAGACCCTGGCCCGCGTGGTTCCCGGCGTCGGCCTCGACCAGGGCTACCGCTACGCCGACAAGATCCACGCGAGCGGCCAGGCGATCGTGTGGACGGGACCGAAAGAGCCGGCCGAGCTCTACTGGGAGCAGCTGAGCTCAGCCGGCCTGACGATGGCCCCGCTGGAACGACACTAAGGGCTAGCTCCAGCGCGTGAGCTCGAGGAGCTTGCCGCCCGCCCCGGGAGGGGAGGAGGCGAGCGCCGCTCGTGCGCGGCGGCGGGTGATCTTGACTCCCGCTCGCCGGCTGCTGTGCCTCACCCGCCGGCGAAGCTGCGCGGCGCGCAGCTCGAGCAGCGAGCGGAGCTCGTCGGTGCGGCTGAACGGATCCGCGATGCCGGCGCCGTCGGCGAGCGATACCGCGGCGACGACCTCGCCCTCGATCTCGGCGACGAGAACGGCGCCCTCGAGGCGATCGTGGGAGTCACGCTCGGCGAGCCGATCGAGTGCCTCACGGTCCGCCGCGGTCTCGCTGAGCTTGCGGATCGTCACCGCGCCACCAACCGGGGCCTGACCTGTGTGTTTGAAACCCATTCGACTCACCTCAGTTCGTTGGTTGATGAGCACAGGATCTCGCGCCCTGCCCATTAGCGCAACATGGATGAGTGACAGCCCTGATAAGCTTGCCTAATGCTGGACGTGAGGCGACTGGCCATCCTGCGTGAGGTTGCGCAGCAGGGGTCGTTCTCGGTTGCAGCCGACGAGCTCTACCTCTCCCAGTCGGCCGTCAGCCAGCAGATCGCGACGCTCGAGAGGGAGGTCGGGATGAAGCTCCTCGACCGCACCCGCGAGGGCCCGAAGCTGACCGACGCCGGGCGCGTGCTCGTTTCTCACGCCGATGCGGCGATTGCGCGCCTCGAGGAGGCGGAGCGCGAGCTCGCGGCGATCGCCGGGCTCGAGGGCGGGGAGCTGCGACTGGCGAGCTTTCCGAGCGCGAGCGCGACGCTGCTCACCGAGGCCGTCTCGCTCTTTCACCGGCGCCATCCGAACGTCCGTCTCAGCGTCGCCGACGCCGAGCCCGTGGAGTCGCTGCCGCGCCTGCGCTCGGGCGAGATCGATCTCGCGCTCAGTTTCGACTACCCGTCCGTTCCGGCGGCCGAGGACCGCGATCTCGACCGCACCCTGGTGCTGACGGAGTCGATGTACCTGGCGCTGCCCGACGACCACGAGCTCGCGGGCAAGCGCACCGTCAAGCTCACCGAGCTCGCGGAGGTCGAGTGGCTGTGCGGCTCGCGCCCCTCGACCTGTGGCGAGGTCGTCGTCCGCGCGTGCCGCGACGCCGGCTTCGAGCCGCGGGTCGGGTTCGAATCCGACGACTACAACGTGATGCAGGGCTTCATCGCCGCCGGTCTCGGGGTGACGCTGCTCCCGGACCTGGCGCTGCCGACCCTCCGCAGCGACCTCGTCGTCCGCGCGACCGACCCGCCGGCGCCGAAGCGCCGCGTCTGGGCGCTCACCCGGGCGGAAGGCGCCCGCTCACCCGCGACCGACGAGATGGTCGCGATCCTCGAGCAGGTGGGGGACACGTTCGCCGCCCGCTCGCGCGACCGGCTCGAGCTGGTCGCCTAGCTCCGTGCGGCTGCGGCCGGGGCTCAGCCGTGCCCGTTCGACGCCTGTAGCGCGGCGTCGGAGATCTTGGCGTGCCAATGCTGCTCGATCGGCTTCGCGTAGTAGTTGTGCGCCTCCTGGCGCATGGCCGAGAGCTCCTCGGAGAACCACCAGCGCTCGTGATCGGTGCGGTTGTCCCACTCGGTCACCTGACGGACGTGGAGCGGGTCGTCCTCGTTGCGGCTGAGGAATGCGGCCCGGGCGCCGTGCGCGAGCGCGCGGTCGAGCGCAGGGGTCCAGATCTCGAGGAACTTGTCGCGCCGGAAGGGCGCGAGGTGCCATTCGGTGTAGTGGACCTCCATCGGCGCCTAAGCCTAATCGGTCGGCGCTAGGCTCCGACCTCGGCCCAGATCGCGCCCTCGCCGTCCTCGTGCTTGCCCTCTTCGTTGTCGCCGGCGCCGACGCGGATCGTGATCTTGCCCGTGTGACGGTTCTCGTGCAGCATCTGGTGCGCCTCGGGGACGCCGTCGAACGGCATCGCGTCGGAGAGGACGGGGCGCACCTTGCCCTCGGCCATCAGCTGGTTCGCGCGCCAGCACTCATAGGCGTTCGCGAAGTGCGAGCCGAGGATCTCCTTCTGCTTCATCCACAGGTAGCGGACGTCGAAGTCCAGGTTGAAGCCGGAGGTGGCGCCGCAGATGACGACCTTGCCGAAGGGCTTCACGGTGAAGACCGAGGTCGGGAAGGTGGCCTGGCCGACGTGCTCGAAGACGATGTCGGGGGCGTCGCCGAGAATCCCCTTGACCTTCTTCGCGAACGCGCGTGAGGCGCCGAAGCGCTCCTTGTCGGCGGCGGGGTCGACGAAGGGGTGGTTCTCGTTTGTCCGCATCATCTCGCCGAACTCGTTGCGGTTGATGTAGTCGACGGCGCCGAGCTGCTTGACGAGCTCGCCCTTCTCGTCCGACGAGACGACGCCGACGGCGTTCGCGCCCGCCGCCTTCGCGAGCTGCACGGCGAAGACGCCGAGGCCGCCGGCCGCGCCCCAGATGAGGACGTTGTGGCCGGCCTGGATGTTGCAGCGGTCGATGAGCATCCGGTATGCCGTGAAGTAGGTGAGGCCGTAGGCCGACGAGTCGACCCACGAGAGGTTCTTCGGCTTCGGCAGGAGCTGTTGCGCCTGCACCTTCGTGAACTGCGCGAAGGAGCCCCAGGTCGTCTCGTAGCCCCAGATCTCCTGGCTGGGTGCGGCCATCGGGTCGAGGCCGTGGACCTCGACGTCCTCATAGGAGGCCTGGTTGCAGTGGATCACGACCTCGTCGCCGGGCTGCCAGCGGGTGACGCCCTCGCCGACCTTCCAGACGATCCCGGAGCCGTCCGAGCCGCCGATGTGATGCCCGTACTCGGGGTGGTCGCCGTAGCCGAAGACCGAGACCGGCTTGCCGAGCGAGGCCCAGACGTTGTTGAAGTTGACGCCCGCGGCCATCACCCGGACGATCACCTCGAAGGCGCCGGGTTCCGGCACCTCGATCTCCTCCAGCTGGAACGCGTCCTTGGGCTCGCCCTCGCGCTCCTGGCGGATCACCCACGCCGCCATCGTCTCCGGCAGCGTTCCCGGCTCGACCTCGAGCTTCGAGACTTCATTCACGTCAACGGCCACGGTTCTCCCTCTGGTCGGACTGAAGAGCGCGGGCATCGTAGCGGTTGCGAAACGGGTCGAAGGCAGGGAGAATCGGCCCGACCGCCTGTCAGCAGCAACCACTCACGCGGAGGAACCGAAATGCAGAGCTGGATCACATTCGTGCGCAGCCACGCGCTCGCGCTTGTCGCCATCTTCATCGCCGTCGGCGGGACCGCCTATGCCGCCAACACGGTCGGCAGCGAGGATGTCATCGACAACTCGCTGCGGAGCATCGACCTTCGCAACAACGACATTCGTGGCGCCGACGTCCGGCTCGACACGCTGACCGGCGCGGATGTCGACGAGTCGACGCTCGCCGAGGTCCCCTCCGCCGAGTCTGCCGACAGCGCCGACAACGTGCTCTCGGCGAAGGTCCTCAACAACGGCACGCTGGCCGGCGGGGACGGCGCGGTGGACGCGGCGCGCGGCGGCGTCGGCACCGGCAACTACACGGTCGGGTTCGACCGCTCGGTCGTCAACATCTGCGCGATCACGGTCACGCTCTCGGACTCGACCTCCGGCGAGGCGGTGGTCGACGTCCCGATCGAGATCTTCGACGACACCACGATCGATGTCCGCACCAGGACCAGCGCGGGTGCGAGCGCCGACCGCGCCTTCGACGTGATTGCGGTCTGCTGAGCGGCCGGGCGCCGGTCGCCGGCGCCCGCCGGTCAAGCGTCAGGTTCGCGTCCGGGGAAGCGACTACCGTCGTAAGTTCTCATGGAAGCGTCCGAAAGACCCCAGCTCGCATTCGGTGAAACCGCCGACGGGATCGTGCGCGCGCTCGACGACCGGCTCGTGATCGAGTCGCTCACGGTCGAGGACGAACGCGCCTCCCGCCTCGTGCGCGACCGGGCGCAGTCGGGCCGCCCCGCCGCGGACACCGTGCGCAAGGCGATCGAGATCGGCAGTCGCGTTCTCGACAGCGAGGCGACCGCGGCAAACGTCGACTACGTCAAGCGCGAGCTCGAGTCAGGCCTCGGTCAGCTCGACGAGGAGCTGCGCGGAACCCTGAAGGTCGGCGCCGAGGCGCTCGCGCAGCAGCTCGGCACCGCCTTCGGCGCCGAGCGAAACGACTCCGTCCAGGCGCAGATCCGCGAGATCGTCGCCACCGGCACGCGCGAGCAGATGCAGGCGCTCGCGAAGCTGCTCACGGCGGAGGACACGTCGAATCCCCTGGTCGCGGTCCAGGCTCGGCTCGGGAAGGCGATGCTCGAGGCGGAGGAGCGCCACCGGGCGGAGGTCGAACGGCTCCGCGAGGCCCACACCAAGGACGCGAGGGCGATGCACGGCCAGGTCGCCGAGATGCGCAAGGAGGTGGCGCGCCTGCTCGACAAGGGTGAGCACGAGATCGAGCTCGCCGAGGCCGAGGCGGCCGGCACGCGCAAGGGATTCAGCTTCGAGGAGCGTGTGGACGACGCGATCGGCCGCATCGCCGCAACCCGCGGCGACGCCGCCAGCCACACCGGCGGCGAGGTCGCCGAGGGTGGGGGCAAGAAGGGCGACACGCTGGTCGAGATCGGCGCCTGCGACGGGCCCTGTCGGGGGCGCATCGTCTTCGAGGCCAAGGACAAGCGGCTCTCCAAGAACGACGCCTGGAAGGAGCTCAACGCTGCGATGGGGGCTCGGGCCGCCGCGTTTGCGGTGCTCGTCGTCGCCGACGAGGAGAAGGTCCCGGCCGGCCGCGAGCAGCTGACCGAGTACGAGGGCAACAAGATGATCGTCGCTGTCGACCGCGAGGAGCCCGCCGGGCTCGCGCTCGAGGTCGCCTACCGTCTCGCGGCCGCGCGGGTTGCGATGGCCCACGATCGGGAGCTCACGGTCGATGGGGCGGAGGTCCGGGCGGCCGCCGAGGAGGCGCTCTCCGCGCTCCGCCAGGCGCAGTCCGTCCGTTCAGCGCTCACCGGGATCAAGACGCAGTCCGACCGTGCCCGCGACGGGCTCAACTCGATGGTCGAGGCGGTCCAGGTCAAGCTCGAGCGCATCGACCTGCTCGTCGCCGAGGTCGCGGACGTCACCGAGTCCGACGAGCCTCGGCTCGACTACTAGACGGTCTAGGGCAGCAGCAGCTCGTTCTGGGAGGACGGGCGCTCGGGACCGACGACGAGGATCGTCGGCTGCGCCTGCGCGTCCTCGCCGCCGGTGACCTCGTACTCGCCCTCTTCGAAGTTCGCCTTCACCGACCCGACGGTGCCGGGCGGAAGGTCCGGGCCGTTGACGAGCGTCGGCCCGTCGAAGGTCAGCTCGGCCGGCTCCTTCGACTGGTTCGACACCGTGACGTTGATGAGGCCGGCGCCTACCTCCTCGGTACCGAGGATGACCTCGCGGTCCGTGATGTTGGCGGCCAGGTCGATCGGTGCCGGAGGCCGCGGGTCATTCGGGAAGTCCTCCTCGCCGCAGGCGGCGAGCGCGACCGACGCGGCTGCGGCCGCGGCTGCGACTACGAGCCTCCTCCTCACCTTCATCGGGGCCCAGCCTAATACACGCGCTGGCCACCAAGGCGCACCCGGGCGCGCTTGGGGTGCCCTCGCCTCAGAAGGGGAGCTCGACGACTTCGGCCGTAACGTCGTCGCCGACGCCGACGGTTGCGCCCGGTTCGGCCTCGCGCCGGAGGATCGCGAGCGCGATCGCGCCGTGGGCGGGGGAGAGCACGGAGCCGCCGACGGTGCCCAGCTCGCGCTCGCCGAGCGTCACGGTCGCGCCCTGCGGGACGGGTGCGCTGAGGCGCAGACCCCGCAGGTGGCGGTTCGGCCTCCCCTTGTAGTGCAGGCGAGCGACCGTTTCCTGGCCGATGTAGCAGCCCTTGGTGAAGCTCACGGCGCTCTCCTCGATTCCCGCCTCGGCCGGCATCGTCGCGCTCGTCATCTCGGCGCCGAAGCGCGGCCGGCCGCTCTCGACCCGGATGATCTCCGCCGCATCCGCGCTCGCGGGCTCCGCGCCCGCCGCGGCCAGCGCCGCCTCGACGGCCTCGACGTGCTCGGATTGGACGACCAGGTCGAGGCCGAGCGCGGTCGCGATCGCACGCGTCGGGCGCCCGCCGACCTCGAGCTCCGTGTGGGCGTGCTCGGGGGCGAGCGGCCCGGCGCCCGCGGCGTGGGCGGCGGCGGGGCCGATCACCGAGAGCAGGGCGTGGGTGGGGGAGACGTCCGTGACCTCGACCTCGCGTCCGACCTTGTAGAGCGAGAGGTGCCGGAGCACGGCATCGGCGGCGACGGCATCGAGGTCGATCAGGATCTCGTCGGGACCGAGACGCAGCAGGCGCATGTCGGACTGCATGTGTCCCTTGCGATCGAGCAGCGCCGTGTACTGCCCCTCGCCGGGCGCCAGGGCCTCGACGTCGTTGGTGAGCTGGCCCTGCAGGTATTCGGCGCCCTCGGCACCACTGACGGCGATGAAGCGCCGATCCGGCCGATCGACGATTCCGGCCTGCTCACGGAGCACCCGGTACTGGGCGTCGATCTCGACCGGTGTGCGAGTTCCAGCTTCCACCTCCTCCGATTGTGACAGCGAGGCTTTGCGGGCAAAAGGTTTTGATGTGTCAAACTCCATATTATGAGTGAGCAAAAACCTCACGGGGAGGCGGCCGACAAGCGCGGCCTCAGCCGCCGCCGCCTGCTCGCCGGCAGCGTCATCGCCGCTCCGGCGGTCGCGCTCCTGCACGAGACCATTCCGCACTCGGGTCTCCATGCCGCGCTCGGCGGCGAGGCGCATCCGTCGGCAAGCGCCGCCACCGCGGGCCACGCGGCCCACGGCGTTCCCGCGCACGCGAACGGGCTCGGAACCGCCGGTCCCGTCTTCCGCGGCAACGGCCAGGTCGACCACGACGCGAACGGCTTCAACCCCACCGAGATCCTGCGCGATTTCGACTACGGGAAGACCACGCGGCTCGCGAGCGGCCGAGTCCTCCGCGAGTGGAGCATCGTCTCCGGGGACAAGGAGATCGAGGTCGCGCCGGGGGTCAAGTTCCCGGCCTGGACCTATCAGGGCCGGGTCCCGGGCCCGACACTCCGCTGCACCGAGGGCGAGCTGCTGCGGATCCGGTTCACCAACGGGTCCGCGCACCCCCACACGATCCACTTCCACGGCCTCCACCCCTCGGGGATGGACGGCATCCCGGGCGTCGGCGACGGGATCATCCTGCCGGGCAAGTCGACCGTCTACGAGTTCAACGCGGAGCCCTTCGGCCTCCACCTCTACCACTGCCACGTCGCGCCGCTCGCCGAGCACATCGCCCGCGGCATGTACGGGACCTTCATCATCGATCCGAAGCAGGGGCGGCCGGAGGCGGACGAGATGGTGATGGTCCAGCATGGCTACAACACCACCTTCGACGCCGCCGGCAACCAGCTCTACGCCGTCAACGGGATCCCGTTCCACTACATGTACGACCCGATCCGGGTCAAGCGCGACGAGCTCGTCCGCATCTACCTCGTCAACGCGCTCGAGTACGACCCGATCAACTCGTTCCACATCCACGGGAACTTCTTCGACTACTACCCGACGGGGACCCGGCTCGAGCCGACCGAGTTCACCGACACGGTGATCCAGGGCCAGGCGCAGCGCGGGATCTGCGAGATGACGTTCCCCAACTCCGGGCCGTTCATGTTCCACGCCCACAAGACCGAGTTCGCGGAGCTCGGGTGGATGGGCTTCTTCGAGGTCGACTGATCGTGGAGGCGCGAACCGAGACGGTCGGGGGCGGGCCGCTCGCCGGGGTTCCCGTCTGGGGCCTCGCGCTCGGGACCGGCGCGATCATCGCGGCGGTCCTCATCATCCTCGCGCTCGTCGGCGGCGACAGCCTTCCAGAGCGGCTCGGCCCGCCGGTCGAGGAACTGGCGGTCGAGCGCACGGTTCTCGAGCCGAACCGGATCGATGTCAGCGTCCGCAACACCGGGCCCGACGAGGTCACGATCGCGCAGGCGATCGTCAACGACGCCTACGTCGACTTCACCGGCGGCGAGCAGGCGATCGGTCGCCTGTCCTCGGAGACGCTCTCGCTCGTCTATCCCTGGCAGGAGGGGCAGCCGTACCTGATCTCGCTTGTGAGCTCGACCGGCGCCGTGATCGAGCACGAGATTCCGATCGCGGTCGAGACGCCCAAGGCCGACGGCGACCTCTTCGGTCTGATGGCGCTTCTCGGTCTGTACGTCGGCGTGATCCCGGTGGCGCTCGGGATGCTGCTGCTGCCGGCGATGCGGCGCTTCAAGTCCGACTGGATTCGCGTCCTGATGGCGCTCACCGTCGGCCTGCTTGCCTTCCTCGCGGTCGACGCGACCCTCGAGGGCGTCGAGCTCGCGGGCGAGTCGGGCGGCGCTTTCGGCGGCGCCGAGTTGCTCTTCCTGGGGGCCGGCTTGGCCTATCTGGCGCTGACCGCGATCGATCGCGCTCTGGTCGGCCGGCGCGACCGGGCCGGCGCGACCGCGGGCTCCGGCGGCCGCCTCGCGCTGATGATCGCGCTCGGGATCGGCCTCCACAACCTCGGCGAGGGGCTCGCGATCGGTTCGGCGTACGCGATCGGAGAGCTCGCGCTCGGTGCCTTCCTCGTCGTCGGCTTCGCGATCCACAACACCACGGAGGGCTTCGCGATCGTCGCGCCGATGGCGGGTGAGCGGCCCTCGATCCGGCGCCTGCTCGCGCTCGGGCTGATCGCCGGCGCCCCGGCGATCCTCGGGGCGGTGATCGGCGCCACCGTCAACAACGGCGAGCTCTCGGTCTTCCTCCTCGGAGTTGGCGTCGGCGCGATCGTTCAGGTGATCGTCCAGATCGCCCCCGCGATGCGCGACAAGGCCGGACGCCTGCTCGACACCGCCACGGCGTCCGCGATCGCGGCCGGCGTACTCGCCTTCTACCTCACCGGCCTCCTGATCTCGGTCTGATGGCGCACTCCGGCTTCAGACGCGATCGCGACGCCACCAACACGGAGGCGATCGAGGACTACGCGAAGGCGATCTACGAGCTCGAACGGCGGGCGGCTGGGCCGGTCGGCACCTCGGCGCTGGCCGAGCGGCTCGGCGTCTCGCCCGGCACCGTGACCGCGATGATCAAGCGCCTCGCCGAGCAGGGCCTCGCCGAGCACGAGCCCTATCGCGGCGTCTCACTGACGACGCCGGGGGAGCGCGTCGCCCTCGAGGTGATCCGCCACCACCGCCTGATCGAGGCCTATCTGTCCGAGGCGCTTGGGATGCCGTGGGATCGCGTCCACGACGAGGCGGAGGTGCTCGAGCACTACATCTCCGAGGAGCTCGAGGGGCTGATGTCGGCGGCGCTCGGGCATCCCGAGTTCGATCCCCACGGCGACCCGATCCCGGACGCGCACCTCGAGCTGGGCCACGAGACCGCGCTCGAGCCGCTCGCCGACCTGGAGCCGGGCGAGCGCGGCGTGCTCACACGCGTGTCCGATTCCGAGCCCGAGATCCTCCGCTACCTGGACGAGCGCGACATCCGCCCCGGGGTCGAGCTCGAGGTGACCGACAAGGGACCACTCGGCGAGCCGCTAACCGTCGTTTGCGACGGGAGAAGCCACGTGGTGGCCGGCGAGCTACCCCGGCGGATGCTGATGCGGAGGGTCGCCGGAGCTGCCTCGCCGGGGTGATCTCGACGCGGTATGCGCAGGGGAAGGGCTCGGCGCCGTTCTGCGCCGCCGCAGCGATGGACCCGACGCCGCCTCGCATTCCTGGACGGTGAAGCGCAAGGAGCGCAAGTAGGATCGACGTCGATGGCGCTCGCTGAGGACTTCCAATCGATCCTCGACTCGCTCCCGGATGACTGGACCGACATCGTCTGCGACCTCCGCATCGACGACGAGGACCAGTACGTCGACGCGGCCGTGCTGATGACGCAGATCAACGCGCAGCCGTATTCGAAGGCCGAATGGCACTGGCGGATCAACGTCGCCCACACCTTCGGCCACGCAGCCGCCGCCGAAACCGTGTGGGGCACGCTCAAACTGCTCGACCAGGAGGGGATCCCCGGCCAGTTGGTCGTCCGCGATTTCCACGAGGGGCGCGCCGAGGTCGTGCAGATGTGGGGCCGGCCCGAGTCGGTGCGCCGCGAGTTCCGTGCCCGGCGCTCGCTCTAGCGACGGTGGATCAACGACGCTGCGCGACACCTGATCGCGGATGATGTACGCGTGAGCGACTCCGGTCAGAGGTCGAAGGGGCGGATCTACGTCAGCGGACACCGCAACCCCGACCTCGACTCGATCGCTTCCGCGATCGGCTACGCAGAGCTCAAGGGCCGTATCGACGCGAGCAGCGAGTACGTGCCGATCCGGCTGGGCGAGGTCAACGCGCAGACGTCCTGGGCGCTCGAGCAAAGCGGCGCGGCCGAGCCGGAGCTGATGAACCACGTCTTCCTCCGCGTCAGGGATGTGATGCGGGAGGAGTTCCCGGTCGCCGGCGACGACGAGCCCGTGCGCTCGGTCGGGCGGACGATGGCGCGCGAGGAGCTCGACATCGTCCCGATCGTCGACGAGGGCGGAACGCTGATCGGAGTGATGACCGAGCGCGCCCTCGCGCATCGCTATATCCGCGAGTCGCGCAAGACGTCGAGCCTCGTCGACGCTCCGACCTCGGTCGCGAAGATCGTCGAGGTTCTCGAGGGTGAGCTCGTGGCGGGTGAGGACCGGATGGTCGAAGGCCGGGTCTGGGTCCACTCGATCGACCCGGAGCATGCGGAGAGCAAGATCAGCCCCGGTGACGTGGTGATCGTCGGCAACCGCGACGACGCCCAGCGGCAGGCGCTCGACCTCGGCGCCGTCCTGCTGATCGCGTCGAACGGCGTTCGGCCCGTTGCCGAGATCCTCGCCCTCGCGGATGAGAGCGACGCGTGCGTCGTCGTCAGCCCGCTCGACAGCTACGTCTCCAGCCGCATGGTCACGCTCGCGGCGCCGTGCCGGGCCCTCGCCGACACCGAGCCCGTGACCGTCGACCGCGACGACCTCGTCTCCGAGATCTCAGACCAGATCAAGGACGTCCATTATCGAGCGGCGATCGCCGTCGACCGGGCCGGCCGGCCGGTGGGCCTCATCACCCGCTCGGATCTCGTCTCGCCGCAGCCGCGCAGGGTGATCCTCGTCGACCACGCAGAGCAGGCGCAGAGCGTGCCTGGGATCGAGCAGGCGGAGATCATCGAGATCCTCGACCATCACCACATCGGCTCGATCGAGACGCGCGTGCCGGTGACCGCAACCTTCGATCCGGTGGGATCGACGGCGACGCTCGTGGTCGAGCGCTTCCGCCAGAACGGGATGGAGCCGAGCAGGTCGGCGGCGACGATGCTGCTCGCCGCGGTGCTCTCCGACACGGTGCTGCTCAACTCGCCGACGACCACCGCGCGGGACCGCAGCGTCGTCGAGTTCCTCGAGCGGGCCATCGGCGTCCTCGCGGAGGAGTTCGGATCGGAGATGTTCGAAGCGGGATCCGACGTCACGGGCGTGCCCGCCGACGAGATCGTCGGCCGCGACACGAAGGAGTACGCCCTCTCCAACGGCGGCACGATCGCGATCGCGCAGATCGAGGTCGTGGGAGGGGCGCTCGCCGACCGCACCGAGGAACTGCAGACGGGACTCGAGCGGATGCGGGCGGCCCACGACTATGCGATCGCGGTGCTGATGGTCACCGACATCGTCGGCAAGGGCACGGACCTGCTCGTCGCCGGCGATTCCGGGCCGGTCGAGCGGGCCTTCGACGAGCAGCTGTCGAACGGCGCCATGCGCCTCCCGGGCGTCATGAGCCGCAAGAAGCAGGTGGCGCCGCCGCTCCTCGGAGCCTTCGGCGAGTAGAAGCACCGAACGTTCCGCCCGTCTCTTCGGGCCTCGCCCCCGGGGAGGGCCGGGTCAGGTCAGGGCTCCGGGAAGGTGTCGCTCACGTCGATCTGCCGCTCGACGATGCCCTGCTCGAGGTCCCAGGCGGCCCAGTCCTCGAGCACCGCACGGTCCAGGTCCACGGGCGGGGTGAACGCGTCCGCCTCGAGCAGCGCGTCGAGCTGGGCGCGCTGCTCGTCGCGGTCGAGCTCGGGAACGCCCTCGATCAGCTCGTCGAGAGCGCCCTCCGGGTCGGCGGGAACTGCCTCATAGCCGGCGGCGATCGCCTCCAGGGCGTCATCGACGAGCTGACGGTCTTCCGCCAGCGTCTCCTCGCCGGTCACGATGACGAGCTCGGGGTATCGAGGCGCGCCGTGGTCGTCGACACGGAACTCCCGTGTCGGCACGCCGAGGCCCCGCAGCGCGACGCCCTCGGCGTTCCAGAAGGCGGTCGCCGCGTCGACCTTGCCGGCCGAGAGGGCAGCGATCGAGTCGAAGCCGATCGTCACCCGCTCGACGGCGGAGGGATCGACCCCACTGTCTGAGAGCACCGCATCGAGGACCGCGTCGTCGGAGGGCAGGCCGGTGACGCCGACGGTGCCGCCCTCGAGGTCCGCGGGCGAGGCCGTTTGTGCGCCGTCGCCGGCGATGACTGCGGCCAGTGGGCGCTGGACGACCGCTCCGACGCCGACGACTGGGATCCCGCGCTGGCGCGCGATCGCAAGATCGTGGATGTCGAGGATCGCGAGGTCGGCGCGGCCGGCGGCGAGGAGCTTCGGGGCGTCAGTGGATGCCGAGGGCTCTTGGATCGTGAGGTCGATGCCGTGCTCGGCGAACGGCGCCACGTAGATCCCAGCGTGGACGGCGTTCGGCTGGAAGTCCAAGGCCAGGGTCGCCTCTCGCGAGGCGCCCGGTTCCGCACCGTCATCGCCGCAGGCCGTGAGCGCCAGGCAGGCGATGACGGCCGCCAGCAGCGCGACGACCCTTGCCATCTCCGCCGGGACGGTACAGGCGGGCCGTCACGAACACGGGCACGGGCACGGGCACGGCGCATGACGCCGCCAGAACCCGTAGCCTGCCGCCCGCATCGCCTGTAGCCAAGCCTAGGAGGAGTTAGACAAGTGCAGGATCGAGGGCTCGCCGCCTACATCTCGGAGCTGATCGGGACGCTGTTTCTCGTCTTCGTCATCGGAGTCGTCGTCTCGCTCTACGTGTCGACCGATCCCGCCGCGCAGACGGGCTCCGACTTCGCCGTCGTCGGGCTCACCCATGCCTTCGTGCTCTTCGGCTTGATCATCGCCTTCGGGCAGGTCAGCGGTGGGCACTTCAACCCCGCGGTGACAATGGCCGCCGCGTTCCTGCGCCGGATCGACCCGGTCGATGCCGTCGTCTACATCCTCGCTCAGCTTTCCGGCGCCGTCCTCGGCGCCCTCATGGTCAAGGGCCTCCTCCTCGATGAGGGCCGCGCCACCGACTACGGGGCCGCCAAGATCAGCGACCTCATCAGTGGCTCGTTCGCCGGCTTCGTCGTCGAGGGTCTCGGCACCTTCCTGCTCGTGCTCGTGATCTGCGCGGTCGCGCTCAATCCGCGCGCCCGCCAGGAGTGGGCGCCGTACGTGATCGGCACCACGCTCGGCTTCGCGGTGATGATCTTCGGTCCACTCACGGGCGGCTCGTTCAACCCGGCCCGCTGGTTCGGCCCGGCCCTGATCGGCGACGCCTTCGGCGGCTTCGAAAACGTCTGGCCTTACGTGCTCGGCCCGATCGTCGGCGCCATCGTCGCGTTCGGCGTCTACCGCTTCATCATCGCCGGCCCGCAGTACGCGGAGGGCGCGGAGCCGCCGACCTCGGACGCCAGGGCCGTCTCGCAGGCGATCACGGACGCCGAGGTCCGCGAGAGGAACAAATAACGCACGTTCCGTCCGCCTCCTCGGCTTCGCCTCCGGGGACGGACGGGTTTAGGTGCCGGCTGAGCTGAGCCCGTAAGGGCTCTTCGGTAGGTTCACTGGCGTGCGGCGCGTCACCTTCTCGCGCAACTACACGCTCTCGCTGTCGCGTACGTGTCGCTGTTACTGCAAGTACTGCGCGTTCGCGACCCATCGCGCGCACCTCTACTCGCCCGACGAGGTCGAGGAGCGGCTCGAACAGGCGGTGCGCCGAAACGCGAAGGAGCTGCTCGTCCTCACCGGCGAGATGCCGGAGGTGAACCCGGAGGTAGCCCGGCGCCTGGCCGAGTACGGCCACGACGACTTCACGTCCTACGTCGTCTGGGCGTGTGAGCGGGCGCTCGAGCGCGGCCTGCTCCCGCATACGAATCTCGGCGTCCTCTCCCGCGATGACCTCGCCCGTCTGCGCGAGGTGACCGCGTCGCAGGGGCTGATGCTCGAATCGATCAACCCCGACCTCGTCGTCCACCAGGGCTCGCCGACGAAGGATCCGGCGCGACGCCTGGAGACGATCCGCTGGGCCGGAGAGCTGAAGATCCCGTTCACCAGCGGCATCCTCGTCGGGATCGGGGAGAGCGAGGCGGAGCGGGTCGAGGCGCTCGAGGCGCTCGCCGAAGTGCACGAGGAGTACGGCCACCTCCAGGAGGTGATCCTCCAGAACTTCGTTCCGCACCCGCGGTACTACGGCGCCGAAGTCGCTGACATCGCCGACGCAGCTTCGGCGGCGCGATGGAGTGGCGAACCCTCGGTTGACCCGGCCGCCCCCGGACGCGAAGCGGAGGAGGCGGGCGGATCGTTGGTTCCGATGCCGAAGTGGGCATCGGATGTCACGCTCGACGAGATGAGGACGCTGGTCGCCGAGACGCGCCGTCTCATGCCCGGAGTCGGCATCCAGATCCCGCCGAATCTCGCCGACTGGTGGGACGACCTGGTCGAGGAGGGGGCGACCGACCTCGGCGGCCTCTCCGCGAACGGCGACCACATCTCGCCCGAGCACGCCTTTCCGAGCCCGCACCAGGTGCGCAAGCGGCTCGCGCCGCGCGGGTACGCGCTCACGGAGCGCCTCTGCGTCTATCCGCAGTACCTCGACCCCGACTGGATCGAGCAGGGCGTCCTCGACGTGGTGAAGCTGAAGTACTGGAGCTTCATCCCGCGCAAGGGCTCGGGCCGGCGCAGCGAGATCACGATCGACCCGGAGCTCGCACCGGCGGCGATCGAGAAGGGACGCAGGGGAGAGGAGCTCACCGAGGACGAGCTCACCGCGCTCTTCGCCGAGACGCGTCCCGAGGTCATCGAGGCGATGCGCGCCGCCGCCGACGAGCTGCGATCCGAGCTCGCCGGCGAGACCGCGACATTCGTCGTCAACCGCAACGTCAACTTCACCAACGTCTGCATCGTCGGCTGCGCCTTCTGCGGCTTCGGCCAGGGCAAGCGCTCGCCCGACGCCTACGAGGTCACCGAGGACGACTTTCAGGCCCGGATCGCCGAGGCGGTGACGGTGGGGGCGACGGAGATCTGCATGCAGGGCGGCATCCACCCCGACTACACGCTCGAGCATTACGGCCACTGGCTCCGGCTGGCCAAGGAGGTCGACCCGAAGCTCCACATGCACGCCTACTCGCCGATGGAGATCGACTACATGTGCGAGCGGTCGGGCAAGGAGCCCGATGAGGTCTTCGCCTACCTGCTCGAGAACGGGCTCGGCTCAACGCCCGGCACGGCTGCCGAGGTGCTCCACGACGGAGTCCGCGGGCGGATCTCGCCGAACAAGCTGCCGGTGGCGCGCTGGGTCGAGATCATCGAGGCCTGCCATCGCGCCGGCCTGCGCTCGACCTCGACCGTGATGTTCGGTCACATCGAGGAGCCGACCGAGCTCGCCCGGCACATGCGCGTGATCCGAGAGCTACAGGAGCGCACCGGTGGGATCACGGAGTTCGTGCCGCTCTCCTTCATCCCGTTCAACACGCTGCTCGGGCGCACGCACGGCGTCGAGGAGATCGGCGCTGCAGAGAACCTCAAGCACACCGCCGCGTTCAGGCTGGCGCTCGGGAAGACGATCACGAACCTGCAGGCGAGCTGGGTGAAGATGGGCCTCGACGCGGCCACCGAGAGCCTGCGCTGGGGCGTCAACGACCTCGGAGGCACGCTGATGGAGGAGAACATCTCCCGCATGGCCGGCTCCCACCACGGCGTCCGCCTCGAGCCGGAGGACCTGATCGCCGCCGCGCGCAAGGCCGGGCGCACCCCGGCGCAGCGGACGACCCTGTACGAGATCGTCGAGACGTACTGACCCCGCGAGACGGGACTTCGGGGTGCATATAACCCACAACCTTCGTCTCGGTGGGAAAAGGTGATGCGAGCGATGGTGCTGCGCTCGCCCGGCGACGCGCTCGAGGCGGAGGAGCGACCCGAGCCGGAGCCGGGGCCCGCGGAGGTGCTCGTCCGGGTCCGCGCCTGCGGCGTCTGCCGCACCGACCTCCACATCGTCGACGGCGAGCTCGACGAGCCGAAGCTGCCGCTGGTGCTCGGGCACCAGGTCGTCGGCGAGGTCGCGGCGGCGGGGGAGGGGGCGGAGCGCTTCGCGGTTGGCGACCGGATCGGGATCCCGTGGCTCGGCTGGACGTGCGGGGAGTGCCGCTACTGCCACTCGGGGCGGGAGAACCTCTGCGAGCGGGCCGTCTTCACCGGGTACGGACGCGACGGCGGCTACGCGGAGTCGGCTGTCGCCGACGAGCGCTTCTGCTTCCCGATCCCGGACGCGTTCTCCGACGAGTCGGCGGCGCCGCTCCTCTGCGCGGGACTGATCGGCTTTCGGGCCCTCCGCATGTGCGGCGATCCGGAGCGGCTCGGCCTCTACGGCTTCGGCTCCTCCGCTCAGATCGTATGCCAGGTCGCCGCGCACGAGGGGCGTCGGGTGTTCGCGATCACCCGCGGTGGTAAGTCCGCGAAGGGCGCGCTCGCGGGTGAGCTCGGCGCGGAGTGGACGGGAACCGCGGAGGAGGTGCCGGAGCCGCTCGACGCGGCGATCATCTTCGCGCCGGCGGGGGAGCTGGTGCCGGTTGCGCTGCGGGCGCTGGCGCCGGGCGGGTCGGTCGTTTGCGCCGGCATTCACATGAGCGACGTCCCCGGATTCCCCTACGCCGACCTCTGGGGTGAGCGCCAGATCCGCTCGGTCGCCAACCTCACCCGCCGCGACGGTGAGGAGTTCCTGCCGCTTGCCGAGCGCGCCGGCCTCCGTCCGCGGACCAACGCGTACGCGCTCGCGGATGCGACGCGAGCTCTCGGCGACGTTCGCGCGGGGTCGCTGCGCGGAACCGCCGTGCTGCTTATGTGATCTAGGTCACTTTCGTGCGGCCGCCAACGACGGCGGGCGATAGGGTGGCGAGGACCGATGCCCGACCTGACGGTGAAGCGCCTGGAGGACTTCGAGGCAATTTTCGGCGGCGGCTTCCTGCGCGTGCGCGCCGGATTGGGCGTGAGCTCGTTCGGGATCGCGGTCATGAACCTGCCGCCCGACTTCTCCTACTACCCCGAGCACCATCACATCCACGATGGCCAGGAGGAGGTCTACACCGTGCTCGAGGGCACGGTGACCCTGGTCGTCGGCGAGGAGGAGCACGAGCTCGCGCCCGGCGTGTTCGCGCGAGTCGGGCCGGGTGAGGCGCGCAAGATGCGCACCGGATCCGAGCCCGCTCGCGTGCTCGCGATGGGCGCAACCCCCGGAGGGGTCTACGAGGCGCCGGACTTCACCGAGGAAGGCGCGCCCGACCCAGCCGGGATCAAGCACGCCGAGCCGCTCCAGGCGGACTAGCGGAAGAGGTCGTCCCGTGGCGGGCGCTGGAGCGTCGCCGCCGCCCCGGGCCCGTCGTCGGCCTGCCACCAGCGTTTGGCGCCTCGGATGAGCACCGCGGGAGTCTGCGAGGCCTTGTCGCGGGCGAGGTCCGCGGCCGCGGCGAGCTCGTCGGCCGCGGCGATCGCGGTCGCCGCGAGGGTTTGGCCGTGAGCGTCGTGGCGCCCGCGCCAGTCGTCGAGAACGAGGATGCCGGCGCAGCCGATGCAGACGTCGCTCTGTCCCATCCGCCACGGGCGGCCGAAGCTGTCGGCGATCACGATTGCGGGCCGCGCGCCGGTGGACTCGGCGAGCTCGGCGCGGATCCGCCGGGCGGATGCGTCGGCGTCGAGTGGCAGCAGGGCGACGGCGCCCTCGCCGGCCACGTTCGAGGAATCGATGCCGGCGTTGGCACAGATCCAGCCGCCGTTCGTCTCCGTGATCAGGACCCCCGCGCTCGCGCGGATCACCGCCCGCGACTCGGCCAGGATGAGCTCGACCAGGCGTGGGTCCTTCTCGACCTGCGCGGCCAGGGTCCGCGCCTCCTCGCCGGGCGAGATCTCCGCCAGCGCGCGCACTCGGCCCTCGGCCTTCGAGACGATCTTCTGCGAGACGACGATCACGTCGCCGTCGCGCGCGTCCGACTGCGAGGTCTCGAGGGCGGCGGCCAGCGCGGCGCCGAGGAGATCGCCCTCGCCGATCTCGCCGATCCCCTCGAGCGGCGCGATCGTGAGCGGCCCGCTCACGCCGAGCCCGCGATCTCCAGGCGCCCGAGCTCGGCCGCGGTGGCCGGAGCTCGTTCGGGTGCGTCGGCGAGCACCAGCGCGAGCGCCTCCAGGTCCTCGGGCGTGTCGAGATCGAGCGCCAGCGAGTCGAGCTCCTCGACCACGGCGTCGTAGCCGGCTAGTCGGGCGCGGTCCAGGTGCCGCTCGCGGCTGCCCTCCCCGAACGCGGGCCCGATCGCGTCGGCGGGGGCGAGCAGGAGGGCGTTGGTGCCCGTTCCGTGGCGGTCCGGGACGACAGCGACCCGGCCGGCGCTCATCCGCCCGAGTGCGGCGTCGAGCTCGTTCGGGTCGAGCAGCGGGCAATCGCCGGGCAGCAGCGCGCTCGTTTCCGTCCCATGCGAGAGGGCGCGGATGATCCCGAGCGTGGCCGCCTCGGAATGCCCCTTGTCGTCGGGATCCTCCATCACCTCGAGCGGCGTCTTCGAGCGCCGCGCGAGGGCGAGCGCGATCCGCTCCGCCCTGCCCTCGCCGGTGACGACGATGATCCGCTCGATCGAGTCCGCGCGGGCGACCGCGTCGAGCACGTCGGTGAGCATCGCCTTCACCACCGCCGCGCGCTGGGGGCGGTCGAGCCGGTCGAGGAGCCGCCGCTTCGCGGCGCCGAAGCGCTTGACGGGAATGATCGCCGTCGCGCGCACGGCCGCTCAGCCGAGTGAGCGACCGAAGTCGAGCACCCGCCGCGCAAGGCCGCGCCGTGTCGCCTCGTCGCTCATCAGCGTCGGACACCTGAGCACCTCGACGCCGTCGGGAGGCGGGCCCGGGTCCCCCTCGTCGACGACCATCCCGTTGAGCAGGCCGGCGTAGAGCGAGGCGACCCCGGCGTCGCTGACCGGGCGACCGAGGGCTTGGAGGAAGGCCTCCGTCGGCCCCTTGACCGAGCGCCCGCCGACGAGTGGGCTGAGGGCGACGAGGGGCGCAGAGGCCCCGACGATCGCCTCACGAAGCCCAGGTAGCGCGAGGATCGGCCCGATCGAGATCACCGGGTTGGAAGGCGCGATCACGATCAACTCCGCGGATCCAATCGCCTCGAGTACCCCCGGCGTCGGCCTGGCGTTCTCGATCCCCTCGAGCCGAACGGCGTCGATCTCGCCCTCGCCCTGGTCGAGGATGAGGAACTCCTGCAGCGCCCGGCTCCCGGCCGGAGTCTCGATGAAGCAGCGCACCGCGTCGTCGGACATCGGCAAGACCGCGGCGGCGACGCCGAGGGCGCGGGCGATCTGCGCCTGCGCAGCGCTCAGCGTCCCGCCCTCGGCGAGGAAGTGGGTGCGATAGAGCGACGTGGCGAGGTCGCGGTCGGTGAGCCCGAACCATCCCGGGGCGCCGAGCTTCTGCAGGTGCTCGTGGACGGTGAAGGAGTCCTCGCGGTAGCCCCATCCCCGCTCCTCGTCGATCAGGTCCGCGAGCCAGTACGTGACCAGATCGGGATCGACGCTGACGTAGAGGCCGTGGAGCTCGGTGTCGTCGGCGGTGTTGACGATCACCGACAGCTGGTCACCGAGCTCGGCCTGGAGCCCCGACGCGAGCTTGCCGCCCCCGGTCCCCCCGGCGAGCAGCGCGACCTTCATCGGCCGCTCACGCCCAGTGGTCGCCGTCCGGCAGGTCCGTGATCCGGACGCCGGCGTGGGTCTTGTAGCGGGCGTTGATCGAGATCATCAGCGGCGTCAGCTGCTCGACGATCCGCGCCATCTCGAGCTGCCCGGCGTTGACCGCACGAAGGCCGGGGATCGACTCGATCAGGCGAGCGACCTTCGCCTTCGTGACCTTCCGGTCTCCGCACAGGAGGACGTCCTCGTTGAGATCGGCCGCCAGGTTCGAGAGCGTCGGGGCGCTGACGGTGTGTAACGCGGCGACGACCTCGACCCCCTCGGGGACCATCTCCTCGGCCTGCTGGGCGGCCGATCCCTGCCAGACGCCGAGCGAGCGCGTCGCCTTGCCGCTGACGGCGGCGGCGAGCGGGACGGTGCAATCGACGAGCACCTGCCCGGCCCGCAGGACGTCCTTGAGGTTCGTGAGGTTCTCGGACTGGGCGCGGAAGGGGACGGTGAGGAAGACGACCGGTCCCTGGATCGCCGCCTGCTCGTTCGCGAGCCCCTCGATCTCGGCGTCGGGGAGGGTCTCGGTCAGCTTGCGCGCGGCTTCGGCGGCACGCTCCTCGCTCCGCGAGCCGATAACGACCGCGTGGCCGGCGCTCGCCCACCGCAGCGCCAGGCCGTATCCGAGCGCCCCGGTGCCGCCGATGATTGGAATCGTTTCCCCGGATGCCATGAGCGCCGCAGTCTAAGCGCCGACCCCGAAGGCATATGCTGCCCCGCGCGATGCGACTGGAGGGGCGAAAGGCGCTGGTCACCGGTGGCGCGAGCGGAATCGGGGCGGCCACCGCCGCCCGGCTCACGGCCGAGGGCGCAGAGGTCGTGATCGGCGACCTCAATGTGGACGGCGCCGAGAAGCTAGCGGGCGAGATCGGCGCGACCGCGACCCACCTCGACGTCACCGACCCGGCGTCCGCCGCCGGCCTGGTCGCCGAGCACGGGCCGTTCGCGATCCTGATCAACAACGCCGGCATGGACGAGTTCGGCTTCTTCGCCGACACCGAGCCCGGCCAGTGGGAGCGGGTGCTCGCGGTCAACCTCGTCGGCGTCTTCGCGTGCACTCACGCCGTCCTCCCCGGGATGCAGGAGGCGGGTTACGGGCGCGTCGTCAGCATCGCCTCGGAGGCGGGCCGGATCGGTTCGAAGGGCTCGGCCGTCTACTCGGCGGCGAAGGGCGGCGTGATCGCGTTCATGAAGGTGATCGCGCGCGAGGGTGCCCGCTTCAACATCAACGCGAACTCGATTGCGCCCGGCCCGATCGAGACCCCGCTCCTGATGCAGGCCGCCGACTTCGGCGAGATCGGACAGAAGATCCTCGACAACATGAAGGGCGGAACGCAGCTGCGCCGCCTCGGCCAACCGGAGGAGGTCGCGGCCGCGGTCGCCTTCCTCGCCTCCGACGACGCCTCGTATGTCACCGGCGAGACGATCGGCGTCTCCGGCGGCATGGGGATGGTCTGAGCCTTGGCCGATCACGACACGACGTCCGGCCTGCGCCCGGTGAACGAGATCGTCGACGAGGATGCGCGCCCGGCCGACTCGACCGTCGAGGCCGGCCTCGAGCGCAGCGACGAGTTCACGGTCGAGGGCCGCCTGGTCACCGACGTCGGCGGCACGATCGGGATCCGGGTCCTGTCCACCCCGGGGATGATCGGGATGATGGAGCGCTGCTCGGCCGTCCTCGCCTACGCCAACCTCCCCGCGGGCAAGGCGACGGTTGGCTTCGAGGTCTGCATCAAGCACGTCGCCGGCGCGGTCGAGGGCGCCACCTGCACCGTGAGCGCGAAGCTGCGCGAGGTGGTCGACGGCCGCAAATTGCGCTTCGACGTCGAGGTCACCGAGGGCGAGAGGACGATCGGCGTCGGCACGCATGAGCGCCGCGTGATCGACCTCGGAGCCGTGAAGCAGGGCTGATGGCCGACGCCGGCGAGGCCGCGGGCGTAAGCGCGGCGGGCATGGCCGAGCTCAGCGAGCGAGCCGGCGAGGGGCCGGTCGTGATGCTCAACCTGCTCCGCTTCAAGCCCGGTGGCGAGGAGCGCTACGCGGAGTACGGCGCGGCCGTCCTCCCGCTGCTCGCAGAGGCGGGCGGGCGTATCGTCTGGAGCGGGAACGGGGGCGCACCGGTGATCGGCGAGGGGCACTGGGACCTCGTCGTCCTGGTCGAGTACCCGACTCGGCAGGCATTCATCGAGATGACCTCCTCGCCGGAGTTCGTCGCCGCAGCGCAGCTGCGGACCGCGGCGCTCGAGGCGTCCGAGCTCCATCCGCTCGACCCGGCCGAGCTCGTGGTCGGGTGACGAGCCTCCTCGAGCGCTTCGGAGTCTTAGAGGCGCGGACCGGCGAATACCCTTCGAGGTGATGGCCGAGCTGCCCACGAGCGTCCGCATCCGCGAGGTCGGGCCCCGCGACGGCTTCCAGAACGAGCCCGAGGTGATCCCTACCGAGGAGAAGGTCCGGCTGATCGGGATGCTCGCGGCGAGCGGCCTGAAGCGGCTCGAGGTGACCTCGTTCGTGCGCGCTGACGTGATCCCGCAACTCGCCGATGCCGAGCAGGTCCTCGAGGCGATCGAGCGCCGCGACGGCGTCGCCTACTCGGTCCTGATCCCGAACGAGCGTGGGCTCGAGCGGGCGCTCGCGAAGCGCGACCGCTTCGACGAGGTCAACCTCTTCCTCTCCGCCTCCGAGACCCATAACCGAAAGAACGTCAACCGCTCGGTGGAGGAGTCGCTCTCGGGGATCGAGCGGGTCGTCGCCACCGCGCTCGGGGAGGGACTTCGTTGCGAAGGCGTGATCTCGGTTTCGTTCGGCTGCCCGTATGAGGGCGAGGTGCCTCGCGACCGTGTCTTCGCGATCGCCGAGCGGCTCGCTGCGGCGGGCTGCGCGGAGGTCGCGTTCGGCGACACGACCGGGATGGCGAACCCTCGCCAGGTGGGCGAGTTCTTCGCTGCGGCGCGGGAACGGATGCCGGCCGTGGAGCTGACGGCGCACTTCCACAACACCCGCGGCCAGGGGCTCGCGAACGTGCTCGCCGCGCTCGAGCAGGGAATCGACTCGTTCGAGTCCTCCTTCGGCGAGCTCGGGGGCTGCCCGGTGCCGGCGGGTGCGACCGGGAACATCTCGAGCGAGGACCTGATCTCCATGCTGCACGAGATGGACGTCGAGACCGGCGTCGACCTCGGCCTCCTGCTCGCGGCGTCACAGGCGGCCCAGGAGGCTCTGGGGCGTCCGCTCGGGGCCCACGTGCTCACCGCCGGGCCGGTGGACTGGTCCCGCGCATAGGCTCAGTCCGATAAGAAGACACACGAACGGCGGAGGCGAGGATGGCGACGCGAACGGCAAACGCAAAATGGGAAGGCAAGCTCCAGGAAGGCTCGGGGGAGATGGCGCTGGGAAGCGGCTCCTACTCCGGCCCCTACACCTTCAAGTCCCGCTTCGCCGATGGCGAGGGCACGAACCCGGAGGAGCTGCTCGGGGCAGCGCATGCGGGCTGCTTCTCGATGGCGCTCTCGCTCGCGCTCGAGCAGGCCGGCCACGATCCGGAGTCGGTCGAGACGACCGCCGAGGTGCACCTGACCCCGGCCGACGACGGGGACGGCTTCGAGATCAGCCGGATCGCGCTCTCGACCCGCGGTCGCGTCCCCGGCGTCGACGCCGAGGAGTTCACCCGCCTGGCCGAGGAGACGAAGGCCGGCTGCATCGTCTCGAAGGCGCTCGCGGCGGTGCCCGAGGTGACCCTCGACGCGGCGCTCGTGGCCTGATGCGAAGCGACGCGTTCAAGGCGGCGGTCGCCGACGGGGACCTCGATGCGATGACGGCGGCTCTGGCGCCCGACGTCACCTTCAACAGCCCTGCGGTGTTCAAGCCCTACGAGGGGCGCGATGCGACGATGGTCGTGCTGCAGGCGGTCACGCGCGTGTTCGATGACTTCCGCTACGTCGACGCATTCGAGGGGGAGGGCGGCGAGGTGCTCCACTTCGCAGCACGGGTCGGCGACCGCGAGCTCAACGGAATCGACATGCTCCGCTTCGACGACGACGGTCTCGTGACCGAGCTGACGGTGATGATCCGGCCGTTCTCGGGCCTGCGTTCGCTGCTGGAAGCGATGGGCCGAGAGCTCGAGAAACTCGCCACTCCGTAGTCTGCCGTCCGTTTGACGAACGCGAGACGCGAAGGAGACGTGAGTTGGAGATCGCCAAGGTAGGAGTCGTCGGGTGCGGGTTGATGGGTCACGGGATCGCTCAGATCTGTGCCCAGGCCGGCTGGGACGTCGCCGTGCGCGAGGTCGACCAGGGGGCGCTCGACAAAGGCCTGGCGAAGATCGACAAGCAGCTCGCACGCGCGGTCGAGAAGGGCAAGCTCGAGCAGGCTGACGCCGATGCGATCCGCGGCCGGATCGACACCAGCCTCGACTACGAGGTGCTCGCCGACTGCGACCTCGTGATCGAGGCGATGACGGAGGACCTCGACCGCAAGCTCGAGATGTGGCGCGAGGTCGAGTCGGTCGCGAAGCCGGAGGCCTACTTCGCCTCCAACACCTCCTCGCTGTCGGTCGCCGACCAGGCCGCGGCGACGTCACGGCCAAAGCAGTTCCTCGGCCTCCACTTCTTCAACCCGGCTCAGGTGATGCCGCTGCTCGAGGTCGTGCGCGCGGAGGGCACCGCCGACGAGACCTACGACCTCGGCTTTGCGTTCGGCGAGAAGCTGAAGAAGACCACCGTCGCCGCCGGCGACAACCGCGGCTTCATCGTCAACCGGCTGCTGGTGCCCTACCTGTTCGACGCCATGCGCGCGTACGAGCAGGGCGTCGGCTCGATCGAGGACATCGACCGGGGCATGATCGCCGGCGCCAGCCACCCGATGGGGCCGCTGACGCTCTCTGATTTCGTCGGCCTCGACACGCTCGCGTCGATCGGGGACGTACTGCTCGACTACTACGGCGAGGAGCGCATGGGGACTCCGGACACGCTCCGCAAGCTGGTCGACGCGGGCCACTACGGCCGCAAGTCCGGGCGTGGCTTCTACGACTACTCGGGTGAGAAGCCTGTCGCAGCGGACCCGCTTGCCTGAGCGATAAGCGGCGAGCCTCGCTACCCTCGCGGCGTGAACCGGGATGTGATTGACCGGATCCGAAGCGCCAGCTTCCCGCAGGCGCGCCGTGGTTACGAGCGTCGCGAGGTGGACCAGTTCCTCGACGAGATCGCCGACTGGCTCGAGACGGGCGGCACCGACGAGGCGCGCGCCCATCTCGTCCGCGGCGAGCTCGAGCGGATCGGCGAGCAGACGACGGCGATCCTGACCGAGGCCCACGACGCGGCGGAGACGATGCGCCTCGATGCCGACCGCGAGGTTCGAAAGCTGCTCACCGACGCGAACCTGAAGGCCGAAGGGCTGCGGACGAAGGCCGACGAGTACGCGGAGGAGGTCCGCGAGGACGCCGACGCCTACGCGCGCCGCGTCCGCTCGAGCGCCGACGCGGAGACGCAGGAGTTACGCGCGGAGGCCGAAACGGCCGTCGCGGACGCCCGTGCCGAGGCGGAACGCGAGACGTCGGAGGCGCGGGCCGCGGCCGACTCCGCCCTCGCCGAGGCGAAGGCCACCGGCGAGCGGACGGCCCGCCAGGTGGTCGAGGAGGCAAATCGGCGGAGGGGCGAGATCGAGAAGGTGATCGCGGACCTCGAGCAGCGCCGTACGACGGTGATCGGGGAGCTCCGTCGCCTCGCCAGCGATGTCGCCGGGGCGGCGGGGGAGAGCAGCACCGCCGCCGAAGAGCCGGACCGGCCGCCGGCGGCCGAAGACGAGGTCACGCGGCGGATCGAGACGAACGCGAACGAGCCGGTCGGTGATGGGAACCCGCGAGGGGACTGACTTCCAGCATGCGCTCGAGGCCGCCCTCGCCGGCGGCCCGGAGCGGCACCACTCAAAGACGGCCGAGCAGGGGAAGATGCCCGTTCGCGACCGGGTGGCGCGGCTGGTCGATCCCGAGTCGTTCACGGAGGAGGCCCTGCTCGCCAATTGGGACGGCGACGGCCTCGGCGCCGACGGCGTCGTCACCGGGCTCGCTCTGATCGGCGGGCGCCGGGTCTGCCTGATGGCCAACGACCCGACGGTGAAGGCGGGTTCGTGGGGCCCGAAGACCGTCGAGAAGATCCTCCGGATCCAGGAGCGGGCGCTGAAGCTCGAGCTGCCGATGATCTACCTCGTCGACTCGGCCGGCGCCCGGATCACCGAGCAGGTGCAGATGTTCCCGGGCCGCCGCGGCGCGGGGCGGATCTTCTACAACGAGGTGCGGATGTCCGGGCGCGTCCCGCAGGTCTGCCTGCTCTTCGGTCCGTCCGCCGCCGGCGGCGCCTACATCCCGGCCTTCTGCGATGTCGTGATCATGCGTGACGGCAACGCCTCGATGTACCTCGGCTCGCCGCGGATGGCGGAGATGGTGATCGGCGAGACGGTGACGCTCGACGAGATGGGCGGGGCGAAGATGCACACGGGCAAGTCGGGCTGCGGGCACTTCCTCGTCAAGACCGACGAGGACGCGATCGACCTCGCCCAGCGCTACCTCTCCTACATGCCCGCGAACTGGCGCGAGCAGCCCCCGGCGGCGCCGCCCGCCGAGCCGGCGAGTGAGCGCAAGCCTTCCGAGATCGTCCCCGGCGACGAGAAGACCTCGTTCGACATCAAGGACCTGATCGACGCGCTCACCGACGCCGATTCGTTCTGCGAGGTGCACGCGCGCTGGGCAAAGGAGCTGGTCGTCGGGTACGCCCGCCTCGACGGGCGCGCCATCGGCGTGGTCGCCAACCAGCCACGCCAGAAGGGCGGGGTGCTCTTCGTCGACTCCGCCGACAAGGCGGCGCGCTTCATCGCCACCTGCAATGCCTTCAACCTGCCGCTGCTGTTCCTCGCCGACGTGCCCGGCTTCATGATCGGGACGGAGGTCGAGCGCCAGGGGATCATCCGCCACGGGGCGAAGATGATCAGCGCCGTCTCCGAGGCGACGGTCCCGAAGATCTCGGTGATCGTCCGCAAGGCCTACGGCGCCGGCCTGTACGCGATGGCCGGCCCTGCATTCGAGCCCGACTGCACGATCGCGCTCCCGGGTGCATCGATTGCGGTCATGGGTCCCGAGGCGGCGGTGAACGCAGTGTTCTTCAACCAGATCCAGAAGATCGAGGGCGAGGCCGAGCGCGAGGAGTTCATCCGCGCGAAGCGCGAGGAGTACGCGGCCGACATCGACATCCTCCACCTCGCCTCGGAGATGGTCGTCGACGCGATCGTCGAAGCCGACGACCTTCGCGCCGATCTGATCCGCCGCTTCGCTTTCGCGGAGTCGAGGGACCGGAGCTTCACCGAGCGGCGGAATCCCGTCACGCCGGCCTGACTTGCGCCGCTCGCTACCGACCGGTTCGGGTCGGACGACAACGATTCGGGGGAAATGATGGGGAGGAAGGAGAACGGCCGCGACATCGGCCGGTGTCGGATCTGGCTGGCTGCGCTGGCCGGAGCGCTCGCATGGCTGTTCGTTCCCGCTGCGCACGCGGCGACGTTCTCAGTCTTGAACTCGAATGACACAGGCGCTGGGTCGCTTCGCCAGGCGCTGACGAGCGCGAACGCGAACGGCACCGGCCTCGACACGCTGACGTTCACCACCGGATCGTCCGGGACGATCGAACTGCAGTCGGAGTTGCCGCAGATCGCGTCGAGCCTGAACGTCCAGGGTCCAGGCGCGAGTGCGCTCACGGTGCGCCGCGACACCGGCGGGAACTACCGGATCCTGACGATCGGGAACGGTGGCCACACGGTCTCGATCTCCGGCCTCACGCTGGCCAACGGAGCGATGCTGGCCCAACCAGGCGGCGGGCTTCTGAACCAAGCCTCGACCACGACGCTCGATCGGGTCGCGGTGAAGGGGAGCATCTCCCCTCATGGCGGCGGGATCGCGAACCAGGGCACGATGACCCTGCGAGCCGTAACCGTGAGTGCGAACGTCGCCGGGCAGGGCGGTGGCATCCACAACACGGGCTCCCTCGCGCTTCTTGCGAGCACCGTTACCGACAACGACGCCGATGAGGGCGGTGCCCTGTTCAACGTTGCGACGGCAAGAATCGAAGGGTCGACGATCGCCGCAAACACCGCGACCGAGACCGGCGGCTCCAACCTGAGCAACGAGATCACGGGGACGACGACGCTACGCAGCTCGATCGTTACCGACCCTCTCGGAGTGGCCAGCAACTGCGGCGCCGACGGCGACTTCGTATCGGCCGGGTACAACCTCCTCGGCGACGCGACCTGCGGCTTCGTTTCAGGGGACCAAATCGGCTCCGATCCGCAGCTCGGTCCCCTTCAGGACAACGGCGGCCCGACGAAGACGATGGCGATCCCGGCCACGAGTCCGGCGGTCGACCGCGGCACGAGCGCCCTGATCGGCGGTGGCAGCGCGACTATGGACCAGCGCGGCAAGCCGCGGCCGGTGGATTTCCCGCTGATCGAGAACAACAACGGGGTGAACGCCGACGGGGCCGACGTCGGCGCTTTCGAGCGCGAGGGCGTGAGCAAACTCCTCCGGGTCACTAACGTCAACGACGCGGGAACGGGCTCGCTGCGAGCTGCGATCGCGGCCGCCAACGACGCACTCAACCCGGTGACGATCCGCTTCACCGGCACAGCGTTGGGGACGATCGAGCTGCAGAGCGCGCTACCGGTGCTCACAAACGACATCTCGATTCGCGGCCTCGGCGCGAGCCGTACCGTGCTCCGGCGAGAGGCCAACGAGAACTTCGGGATTCTCGCGCTGGACGGGAACTTCGAGTCGACGATCTCGAGGCTGACACTCGCGAACGGCGAGGGCGCCGTTGGCGGATTCGCGAACCAAGGCGGAAAGGTCACGCTCGATCGGGTCGCCGTACGCGGCAACGCGGGTACCTATGCCGGCGTGCTCAACGACGGCGAGATGACGATTCTCGGGAGCACCGTGAGCGGCAACACCGGGGTTGATGCTGGCGCGGTCGGGAGCTTTGGGCCGCTGACGGTGAGGAACAGCACGATCACCGCGAACAGCGCGCCCGACGGCATCGGCGGCGTCGACATCGATTGGCCCGCTACGGTCGAGGGGTCGACGCTCGTCGACAATCTCCCCCGCAACATCGCCGCGGGAGCGACGGTGCAGCTCGCGGGCTCGATCGTCTTCGATTCGAACGAGAACCCCAGCTGTGCCGGGTCTGGATCGCTGATCTCAAACGGCTACAACCTCGCCAGCGATGGGAGCTGCAACCTGAACGGGACGGGCGACCAGCCGTTCAGCGATCCAATGATCGGCCCGCTTCAGGACAATGGCGGGCTGATCCGGACGATGGCGCTGGCCCCGGGGAGCCCCGCGATCGACGCCGGCAGCGGCCCAGGCAATGTCGACGGGCGCGGGCTGCGTCGCCGGGTCGACTTCCTCGCGGTCCAGAATCCCCTCGGCGGCACCGCGGGCGACATCGGCGCCTACGAGGTCCAGGGCCAGCGCTGCAATGACCAGGCGGCGAGCATCGTCGCCGCGCCGGGCGAGGTCGTCACCGGAACCTCCGGCGCAGATGTGATCTCGGGCACCTCCGGCCAGGACGAGATCCATGCCGGCACGGGCAACGACACGGTCTGCGGATTCGCCGAGAACGACCAGGTGTTCGGCGACGGCGGCGAAGACACGTTGTTCGGCGGGGCCAGGCACGACACCCTCAACGGCGGCACGGAGACGGACGCCTGCCACGGTGAGGACGGCAACGACTCGGCGACCCTGTGCGAGTCCGTGACCGGGGTCCCGTAACCCTCAACCCTGAGATTTCAGGGATTCTCAAAAGCCTTTCGTCGTCTGGGGGCGCTCGCAACACTCGGCCGCTGTGAACGACCGATTGGAGATCGATGTCTGACCCCCGCAGGATCCTCAAGAGTTCATTGGCCGCAGCGGCTTTGGTAGCCGCGTTTTTCGTTATTTCGTCGCAGTCCGCAGCTGCCTCAGCGGAGCCGAAGGGGCCGTGCAACACCGCCGCGCAGTCGATCAGCGACCGCGTCGGCGTCTCGTGCAAGAAGGCGAAGAAGGTCGCGCGCAAGGCTACGCGCCGGCTCGGCCTCCTGCCCGAGTGCGGGAACGACGCTGCGGTGACGTTCAAGGGCTGGGAGATCAGCGCCGGCGGCCAGTCCGGGAGCGTCATCGCCACCATCTTCATCAAGGGCAACAAGTCCTTCATCATTTCCGGCGGCGGCGCCTGCTGAGCTGAGTCTCAGCCGACGGTCAGGCGAACGATCGCCACCGTCCCGACGACCACGATCAGCGCCCGCAATACGGTCGGCGAGAGTCGCCGGCCGTAGCGGGCGCCGACCACACCGCCGACGATCGAGCCCGCGGCGATCAGGCCCGCCACACCCCAGTCGACGTTGGCCGCGAAGACGAAGATCAGCCCCGCGGTGAAATTGACGAGCCCGGCGAGCACGTTCTTGAGGCCGTTCAGCCGTTGCAGCTCGTCGTCGAAGGCGATCCCGAGGATCCCGATCAGCAGAATTCCCTGGCCGGCGCCGAAGTAGCCGCCGTAGACACCGCTTGCGGTGATGGCGGCGCGGGTCGGTGTGCCGAGGTGGGCGTCGTCGCGGCGGCGCTCGGCGAGCGCGCGGTCGAGCCGCGGCTGGATCACGACGAGGACGAGCGCGATCGCGATCAGCACCGGGACGATCGCGTCGAAGGCGGAGGAGGGGAGGGCGAGCAGCAGGGCCGCACCGGCGATGCCGCCGAGCACCGAGAACACGCCCAGCGAGATCACGCGCGTGCGCTGGCCGCGGAGCTCGCGCCGATAGCCGTGGACGCCGGCCATCGCCCCGGGGACGAGGCCGATGTTGTTGGAGACGTTCGCGATCAGCGGCGCGTAACCGAGCGCGATCAGGACCGGGAACGTGATCAGTGTGCCGCTACCGACGACCGCGTTGATCGCACCGGCTCCGACGCCGGCGGCGAGGATCGCGATCGCCTCGGCGAGGTCCATCCGTGAAAGGTACGGCCGCGCACCGCCCGAGACGAAGGTTAGGGGTGTATATAACCCACAAGCTTCGTCTCGGGGAGGTTCTCGACCGGCGCGGAGGTACGATCGCGTGCTCCACGACCGAGGAGGACGAATGGAATCATCCGGAGGACCGAAGTTCGACGCCGACGGGGTGCGGGATCATCTCGGCAACCGCCAGTCATGGCTGTCGTACTCGTTCGGAATCGCCGCGATCGTGTTCGTCGCGATCGACCTCTTCGCGGATCACCAGGCGTGGGCAGGAGTCGTCGCGATCATCTGCATCCTCCTCGGCATGGTGACGCGGCCGAGCGGGTTCCTCGGCCAGCGTGGCCCGGGCTGAGGCCCGGGCCGGCCGCTCTCAGGCGGCCGGGTGGTAGGTGAGGAGGACGACTCCGGAGTCGAACCGCTTCACGTCGTCGAGCTGCAAACGGACCGTGCCCCTGTCGCCGAGCACGTGGACGTTTCCCTCGCCCCAGACGAGGGGGTTCAGGTAGACCTCGTACTCGTCGATCAGGCCCTTCTCGGCGAGGGCGTAGGCGAACTCGCCGCTCCCGTGCATGAACAGGTCGCCGTCGACCTCGTCCTTCGCCTTCGGGACCGAGGTCTCGAGGTCCCCCTCGAGCAGGGTCCCATTCCACTCGAGATCCCCGGACAGGGTGGTCGACCCGACGTACTTCGGGATCGAGTTGACCATGTCCGCCCACTTGCCCTCCTGGCTCGGCCAGTATCCGGCGAGGCCCTCGAAGGTCTTGCGGCCCAGCACCAGCCCGCCGGATCTCTGCTGACGCTCGAACGAGTACTCGGCGTGGTCGCCGCCCTCCTGCACCCACTCGCCGACCGGGTCGATGACGCCGTCGACGGTTGCCTGGGTGGTCGCGATTAGCTTTCCCATTTCGTCTCTCCTTTGTGAATGGCGGCTAGCTGCCGGCGCGGCGATACAGCCGCGTTGTCAGCGGCAGGAAGATGACGGTCAGAAGGACCGCCGTGCCGAACACGACGATCAGGTTGTCCGCCTGGACCGTTCCGCTCATCAGGTCACGCGAGGCGGTGACGAGATGGGTGAACGGGTTGGCCTCGACGAACGCCTTCAGTCCGGCCGGAAGCGTGTCCTCCTCGACGTAGACGTTGGAGAGGAAGGTGAGCGGGAAAATCGCCATGAAGCCCGCGTTCATCACCGCGTTCGGCGACCGCATCACGAGCCCCATCGTGGTGAACACCCAGGAGAGGGCGAAGCTGAACACGATCACCAGGCCGACGGCGGCGAGCACGCCGAGGATCCCGTTCGGGGCGTTGAACCCGAGGATGAAGCCGAGGACCATGATCACCGTCGCGGCAAGGAGGTAGCGCACGCAGTCGCCGAGGAGGGAGCCGACCAGCGGCGCCGGCGACCAGATCGGCAGTGAGCGGAAGCGGTCGAGGACGCCCTTGGTCATGTCCGTGTTGATCGCGATCCCCGCGTAGACGGTGGTGAACGTGACCGCGACCACGAGCACGCCGGGCAGGACGAAGTCGAGATATGCAGAGGTGGAACCCGCGATCGCCCCGCCGAACAGGTAGGTGAACATGAGCACGAACATCACGGGGGTGATGGTCACGTCGATGAGCTGCTCGGGTACGTGCTTGATCTTCAACATCCCGCGCCAGCCGAAGGCAAGCGCGGCGGACACGGCGCTGGCCCGCTGCGGCCGTGGGGTCGATGCAATGGCCTTGCGTACGGCGACCTCCTCGGGGGAGAACGCCGCGTCGGTTGCCGGGTTGATGCTCACGCTGCCTCCGTTTCCGCGATTGCCTCGGGACCGGCCTCGTCCTCTTCGGCGGGGTGGCCGGTGAGCGCGAGGAAGACCTCGTCCAGGCTCGGCTGGCCGAGGGAGAAGTCGCCGATGCCGATGCCGGCGCGCGACAGGTTCGCCATCGCTTCGGCGCCGCGCTCGGGCTCGGCGCAGGGGACCGTGAGCGCGGCGGGGTCGGATTCGAGGTTGACCGTTCCGAGCTCGGACTCGAGTCGCTGCGCCGCGTCGGCGCGCTGCTCGGGGTCGAGCAGCCGCACGTGGAGCGCGCCGCCGCCGACCGAAGCCTTGAGCTGGGCCGGGGTGCCCTCGGCGATGACCTTCCCGTGGTCGATCACCGCGATCCCCTCGGCGAGCTGGTCGGCCTCGTCGAGGTACTGCGTGCAGAGCAAGATCGTCGTTCCGGCGGACTCGAGCGCGCGGATGATCTCCCAGACCTGGTTACGCGACCGCGGGTCGAGCCCGGTGGTCGGCTCGTCGAGGAACATGAGCCGGGGGGTGACGACGATGCTCGCAGCGATGTCGAGCCGCCGCCGCATCCCGCCGGAGTAGTTCTTCACGAGCTTGCCGGCGGACTCGGAGAGGTCGAACGCCTCGAGCAGCTCCTCCGCACGGGCCTTCGCCGCGGTTCGGCCGACCCCGAGGAGCCGGCCGAGCAGGACGAGGTTCTCGGTTCCCGTCAGGTCCTCGTCGACCGAGGCGAGCTGGCCGGTGAGGCTCACGAGCCCGCGGACGGCGTCGGCCTCCTTGACGATGTCGTGCCCGAGGACGCGCGCGGAGCCTCCGTCCGGGCGCAGGAGCGTGGCGAGCATCCGGATCGTGGTCGTCTTGCCGGCCCCGTTCGGGCCGAGGACGCCATAGACGCTGCCGGTCCGCACGGCGAGATCGACGCCGTCGACGGCGCGCGTGTCGCCGAACGTCTTCACGAGGCCGTTCGCCTCGATCGCCAAGTTGGGGAGGGAGCTCATTCGTTCCATTCGTAGGTAGAGACCGGTGCAACCGTCGAAACTAATCGGTCGCCGGGACGATGTCTGTGCGGTTTCCCGTACTTATCGGCGGAACGCCCTTGCGTATCCTCGCCCGCGTGAGCGTCGAGACCACCGATCAGGCACCGGTGGCGATCTCGCTTCGGGGGGTGGTGAAGACCTTCGGTGAGATCACCGCGGTCGACGGTCTCGACCTCGAGGTCCCGACCGGCATCTGCCTCGGGCTCCTCGGCCCGAACGGCGCCGGCAAGTCGACGACGATGCGGACGCTGACCGGGCAGGCGATCGCCGACGAGGGCGAGATCCGGGTGCTCGGCCACGAGCTCCCGCGCGAGGCCAAGGAGGCGCGAGCGGAGATGGGCGTCGTCCCGCAGCTCGACAACCTCGACGTCGACGTCACGGTCGAGGACAACCTGAAGGTCTTCGCCCGCCTCTACCGCGTCCCCGACGTCGCCGCGGCGGTCGATCGCGGCCTCGAGATCGCGCGGCTCACCGATCGCCGCCGCGACGCGGTCGACAAGCTCTCCGGCGGTATGCGCCGGCGCCTGCTGCTCGCCAGAGGCCTCACGCACGACCCGCGCCTGCTGCTCCTCGACGAGCCGACCGTCGGCCTCGACCCGCAGATCCGCACCCAGCTTTGGACGTTGATCGACGAGCTGCGGACGCAGGGCAAGACGATCCTGATGTCGACCCACTACATCGAGGAGGCCGAGCGGCTCGCCGACCAGGTGGCCGTGATGGCCAAGGGCAAGATCATCGCCCGCGGCGTGCCCTCCGAGCTGATCACCAAGCACGCCGGCCTGCGCACCGCGGAGGTCTACGGGCCGCCCGACCGGCTCGCGGAGGTCCGCGCGGCCGCCGAGGCGGAGGGGTTGCGGGTGCGCCCGGCCGGCCCGGCGATCGCGATCGTCGGCTCGGAGCGGGCGCGAAACGGGGTCGTCCCCGAGGACGCGATCCAGCGTGCGGCGACCCTCGAGGACGTCTTCGTGATGCTCACGGGTGAGGAAGCAGAATGAGTGACGGGCCGCGGATGAGACGCCTCGAGCCGGCGGCGATCGCCGGTGTGATGAGCCGCGAGGTGGCGAACTTCCGCACCTTCTGGAAGGCGACCACGTTCTCGAGCGTGCTCGAGCCGATCATCTACTTGCTCGCCTTCGGCGTCGGGCTGGGGGCGACCCTCGTCGAGAACGTCGACGGGCTCCCCTACGAGCAGTTCGTCGGCACCGGAATGGTCGCGACGGCGGTCATCTTTGCCAGCGCTCTCCCGGCGATGTTCGGCACGTTCGTCAAGCACCGCTTCCAGAACACCTACGACGCGATCCTCGCGGCGCCGGTCGATGTCGAGGAGCTCGTGACCGCGGAGATGCTCTGGATCGGGTTGCGCGCCGGCTTCTATGGCTGCTTCCCGCTGCTCGTCTCCATGGGATTCGGGCTCGATCCTGCGTGGGGGATGATGGTGGTGCCGCTCTTCTGCTTCGTCACGGCGCTCGGCTTCGCCGGCTTCGGGGTCGCGGTCGCCGGCACGGTGCCGAAGATCGACCACTTCAGCTACGTGACGACCCTGTTCATCACGCCGCTCTTCCTCGTCGCCGGGACGTTCTTCCCGATCGACCAGCTCCCGGAGGGCCTCCAGGTCATCGCGAACCTCAATCCGCTCTACCAGCTGGTCGAGCTCGTCCGCCACGCGGCTTTCGGCTTCGAGGCGACCGATTTCCTCCGGCTCGGATTCCTCGTGGTCTTCGCGCTCGGCATGTGGCGGCTGGCGGTGCGCCAGATGACGAAGACGCTGATCGACTGATGGCGCAGGGCAACGGCCGGCTCGGTCTGGTTCTCGGCAGCGGCGCGCCCGGGATCGAGCCGCCGGACGGGGCCGTCGCCCTGCTCAGGCACGGGACCGGGTACGCGCTCGCGCACGACGTCGACCACATCTCGAACATGCGCGCCCTCCTCGACGCCGGCTGTGACCGCGTCCTCGCGGTGAGCTCGGTCGGCGGCCTGCGAGCCGAGCTCGGCCCGGGCACCCTGCTCTGTCCGGACGACTTCATCGCGCTCGACGCAGCCCCGCTGACCGCCCTCGACGGGCCGGACGCGCACCGGGTGCCCGGGTTCCACCTCGAGTGGCGGGCACGGCTGCTCGGGGCGCTCGAGCTCGCCGGGGTGGACCACGTCGATCGCGGCGTCTACTGGCAGGTGAGCGGTCCGAGGCTCGAGACGCCGGCCGAGGTTCGCCTGATCGCCGGGTACGCGGACGTCGTCGGGATGACGACAGCCTCTGAATGCGTGATCGCGGGCGAGCTCGGCCTGCGCTACGCGGCGCTCTGCGTGGTGGACAACCTCGCCAATGGGGTCGCTGCGACCGAGCTGACGCTCGCCGAGATCGAGGCGAACCGGGTACGCACGCGTGCGATCGCCGCCGAGGCACTCGGCGCGGTGCTGCCCCGGCTGCTCTGAATCACCAGGTGTCGACGAAGCGCGGACGCGGCTCGCGGCTCGCTCTGCTCGCGGCGGCCAGCGTGCGCGTGATCAGTGCCCTGGTCTCGGCCGGGTCGATGACGTCGTCGAGCTCGAACAGCGTCGCGGCGTTGAGCGCCTTCGCGTGCTCGTGCGCGCGGGCCACCATCTGCTCGAGCGCGACGGCGCGCTCCGCTTCGTCGGCGATCGCGTCGAGCTCGCGACGAAAACCGAGCTTGACCGCCCCCTCGAGTCCCATCGCGCCGAGCTCGGCGGTAGGCCAGCCCACGGTGAGGAGCGGTTCGTGCATGCTCCCCGCCGCCATCGCCTGCGCCCCGAGCCCGTAGGCCTTACGCAGGATCACGGCGATGAACGGGACGGTGAGCGAGCCGCCGACGACGAAGAGGCGGGAGCAGTGGCGAACGAGAGCCGTTTCCTCGGCCTCGGGCCCGACCATCATCCCCGGGGTGTCGATCAACGAGAGCACGGGGAGGCCGAATGCCTCGCAGAGCTGCATCAACCGGGCCGCCTTGTCGGCCCCGTCGCTCGTGATCGCACCGGCGAGGCGCATCGGGTTGTTGGCGATGATCCCGACCGGGCGCCCCTCGATCCGCGCGAGCGCCGTGACCATCTCCGGGGCGAACTCCTCGCGCAGGTAGGTGACCGACTCGACATCCGCGAGGCCGTCGATCGCGGCGTGGACGTCGTAGGCGCGGCGGCGACGCTCCGGGACGACGTCGCGAAGCAGCGCCTGGTCGGGCGCCTCCCACAGCGCTGTCGCCCCCTGGAAGTAGGCGAGCAGCCGCTTCGTCACCGCGACCGCCTCGGCCTCGTCGGTGACGCGCACGTCGATGACGCCGTTGGCGGCCTGGACGTCGATCGGGCCGATCGCCTCCGGCGGGAAGGTGCCGAGCCCGCCGCCCTCGACCATCGCCGGCCCGCCCATACCCAGAGTGGTCGACTCGGTGGCGACGATCAGGTCGGCGGCACCGGCGATCACGGCGTTGCCGGCGAAGCAGCGGCCGGAGACGACCGCGATCCTCGGCACCACGCCGGAGAGCCGGCCCCAGAGCGCGAAGGCGCGGGTGTCGAGGGCGGAGACGACGGCGTAGTCGCTGTCGCCGGGCCGCCCGCCGCCGCCCTCGGCGAAGAAGACGGTAGGCAGCCGCATACGCGCGATCAGCTCGAAGAGGCGGTCCTTCTTGCGGTGGCCGGTGGCGCCTTGGGTGCCGGCGAGGACGGTGTAGTCGTAGGAGAGCACGGCGCAGGCGGCCCGCTCCCCGAACAGCTCGCCGTTGACGAGGGCGGTGCCGGCGACGAGCCCGTCGGCCGGGGTGCGGTTGATCAGCTCCTCGGTTTCGCGGCGCATGCGCTGCGCGGCGATCGCGAGGCCGCCGTACTCGACGAACGTCCCCTCGTCGACGAGATCGGCGACGTTCTCGCGCGCGGTCCGGGCGCCGCCCGCGTGCCGGCGCTCGACCGCCTCGGAGCGAGCGTCGTCGCCCTTGCGGCTCTGGCGCTTCTGGACCTCGGCGAGGTCGTCTCGAACCTCATGCTTTCGCACGGCGGAAGACTCGCATACGCTTGCGGAGGTGGGAATCAGCTTTACCAATGCGACGCTCGACGGCGTCGCCGTGGGTGTGCGAACCGACGGCGGGGTGATCGCAGGGCTGGGGCCTGACGTCGACCCGCGCGCCGGCGACGAGGTGATCGATGCGCAGGGGATGACACTCGTCCCCGGCCTCGTCAACGCGCACACGCACGCCGCGATGACGCTGTTTCGCGGCTACGCCGATGACCTGCCGCTGATCGAGTGGCTGACCGAGCACATCTGGCCGGTGGAAAAGCGGATGAGCGACGACGACGTCTACTGGGGGACGCGGCTCGCCTGCGTCGAGATGATCCGCACCGGGACGACCACGTTCTGGGACATGTACTGGCACGCGGATGCCGCGGCGCGGGCGGTCGAGGACGCCGGGGTCCGAGCCGTCACCGCCGCGCCGTTGATCGACGATCTCGACCCGGAGAAGTCGGACCGGGCCTGCGCCGACGCGGGCGAGAGCCTCGCGCGGATCAGCGAGAGCGGCGGCGAGCTTGCGCTACCCGGGTTCGCGCCGCACGCGATCTACTCCGTCAGCGAGCGATCCCTGCGCTGGGTCGCCGAGCGCTCCGCGGAGCTCGGTCTGCCGGTCCAGATCCACCTATCCGAGACCGAGGACGAGGTGGCCCAGTGCTTGGCGGCGAACGGTGTGCGGCCGGCGGAGTACCTGGACCGCGTGGGACTCCTGGGCGAGCGAACGATCCTCGCCCACGGCTGCTGGCTCGATCAGGCCGAGCTCGAGCTGATCGCCGAGCGCGGCGCGACTGTGGTGACCAACCCGGTCGCGAACCTGAAGCTGGCCGTCGGGCGGGTGTTTCCGTATGGCGAGGCACGCGCGGCGGGTATCGAGGTCGGTCTCGGTACGGACGGCCCGGGCTCGAACAACTCCCTCGACCTCTTCATCGACGCGAAGTTCTTTGCCCTCTTGCAGAAGAGCGAGGCGCGCGATCCGGCCGCCGTCACCGCGAGCGAGACGCTGGAGATCGCGACCGGGCGGCGGTCGGGCCTCCTCGGTGGCCGGGCACTCCAAGCGGGCGGACCTGCGGACTTCCTGCTCGTTCGTGCCGACGCCCCCGAGCTCGCACTCGGCGAGCTCGACGCCGGGCTCGTGTACGCCGCGTCGGGCTCGATCGTCGATACGACCGTCGTGGGCGGGCGCGTGCTGATGCGCGGGGGCGTGGTCGAGGGCGCGGACGAGGTCGTCGCGCGGGCGCGCGAGGCGGCCCGAGGTCTCGGCCTCGTCAGGCCGGGGTAGGTCGCCTCATGGACCGCAGGCTGCCCGCCATCGCGCTCATCCCCCTCGCCGTGCGCTCCCGCCTCGTCGGCAACCGACGCTGGCAGGTCGCCGCCTCGGCGCGGACGCCGGTGACGGGGACGGTCACCGCGCACGCCTACTGCACGCGTGTCTGAAGCCTCCATGCTCGGGGACGAAGCGCTTTCGTGGGGAGAGGATCGGAATCTCGTCGCCGTGCTCGGTGAGCAGGGCGCGGCCGAGTTCCGGACGCTCTTCGACGCGTTTCCCGAGGCGGTTGGCGTGCTCTGGGCGATTCGCGACCAGGAGCGGCGGGTCAAGGACTTCGCTTTCGGCTACGGCAACGCGGAGATGCTGCGGCGCTCGGGGCTCGCGCCGAGTCTCGCCGAGCGCTACACGCTGCTCGAGGCGCTGCCGCAGATCCGCGGTAGCGACGCATTCGACGCCTACGTCCGGGTCTGCGAGTCGGGTGAGCCCTGGGTCAAAGAGGTCGTATACGACACGCCCTTCGGCGACGGCTACATGCTCGGGACGTTCGTTCACCGCGCGGCGCGCCTCGGCGACGGGCTGGTCGTCTTCCTCCACGACGTCACCCAGCATCGGCGGATGGAGAGCGAGCTGAGCGGCTACGCCGACCTCGTCGCCCACGACCTGAGCGAGCCGCTTGCCGGGATCTCGCTGCTCGTCACCGAGCTCGAGGGCGACCCGACGCGGCCGGCGGATCAGGCCGTGCTCGGCGACCTCCGGGCGACGACGGAGCGCGCCCTGGAGCTGGTCAACGGCGTCCTCGTGTACGCGCGCTCGGGCGAGCTCGCGCCGGGTCCGGTGGCGTTGAACGAGGTCGTCGCGGAGGCGAGCGAGGATCTGCGGGTGCCCTTCGAGGAGGCGGGCGCGACGCTCGAGCTCTCCGACCTGCCGCGGGTGGAGGGCGATCGCCGACAGCTCCGCCGCGTGATCCAGAACCTGCTCCAGAACGCGCTCAAGTTCCGCGGTGACCGACGGCCGCGGATCGAGGTCACGGCGGCGGAGGAGGGTGTGACCGAGTGGGTCATCTCGGTCGTCGACAACGGGATCGGGGTCGACGTCGACGACACACGGCGGATCTTCGACATGTTCGCGCGCGCCGACCGCGGGGCTGAGGGAGCGGGAATCGGACTCGCGGTGTGCCGCCGGATCGTCGAGGCCCACGGCGGACGGATCTGGGTCGAGCCGGTGGCGGGTGGCGGCACGGCCTTCCGGTTCAGCCTGCCGCGGGGCTGAGTCGTGCGGCGAGCGCGGACTACTCGCGGTCGATTCGCTGCGGCTCGACCAACTCGGCGGCGCCAAAGCCGTCGAGCGGCCGGTCGACGAAGAACACCTCGAGCGTGATGTCCGGGTCGAGGTGCGCCTGGCTCAAAAAGGCGACCACCTCGCGTCCGGTCAGCTCCTCGATCATGTCCTTGTACCTCTCGCCCATCATCCGCTGGAAGTCGTGCCGCATCTCGACCACCCGATCGGACTCGCCGACGTCGACCATCGTCTTCTCGATCGCGGTGAAGCCGTTCCTGAGCACACAGACGATCAGGTCGTCGAGGACGTATGTCTTCGCCTTCATCGGCCCGCGGCCGTAGTGCTCGCGCAGGATTCCGACGACGTTGTTCGAGATCGCTGCGAGCAGCTCGCCACCGGTGAGTTTTTCGTCCGACATCCCGCTGAGTATTGTGAATGATCCGCACGGCGGATCTCTACTGCCTCTCAGCCCTCGCGCGGCCCCAATCGCAGCAGGCAGATGGAGCGCCGCGTCGTGGTCTTCGCACTCGCCGGACCGACCGGGCCTGCCCCGTGCTGAGCGACGGCGACGTCCGCGCGCTCGAGCAATGGGTGAGATCAGCGCACCGCTGGGCGGAGGCGTCGCAGGCGCTCGTTACCGCGGCGACGAGCTTGACCGTCTCCTCAGGCGACCTCGCCGACCACCTCGGCCGCAACGGCGCTCCGCTCACGGCGGGCGGCGGTCTGGCGCTCGATCGCGACGCCCTCGTCGAGAACCTGGGGCTGCTCGCACGTACCGTGGAGGAGGAGGGACGCGAGCAACGCGATCGCTATCTGGCCCTGGCGGCGACGATCGACCAGTACCGCCAGTTGCTTGACTGAGCCCAGGCAAGGTAGGGTGGTGCCAGTCGCCCCTGAGGCCTGCCGCTTCGGCGAGCCGAGAGGGTGATTCGGAGATATCGGGACGCGCCCACGGACACGCTGAGTGGCTGGAGGGCACCGGCTCGGGACAGGACGCAATCCGACCAAGGACTGCATGTGCCCAGAGCTTTGACCAACGTACCCGGATCATCGAGGCGGCCTACGTCGCGCCGTTCGCGCGGCCCTCTGCTGCTCGCTCTGCCCCATTGGCGAGCTCCAGTTGAGTAGGCGCCGGCCAGGCGGCGAGCCACCCCCGCTGCCTGGCCGGCAGCCTCGATGCCTACGTTGCGGATTCGATCGCTGAGGCGAGCTCGGCGAACCAGTCCAGCGCGCCCGGATTAGCGAGCGAGTCCTTCGACGCCGCCTGGGAGATCGGTGTTCCCATCAGGATCCGCTTCACAGGGACCTCGAGCACCTTGCCGGAGAGGGTCCGCGGGACCTCGGCGATCGCGAAGACCTCGTTCGGGACGTGGCGCGGCGAGCATTGCTCACGGATTCGGCGCGCGATCTCCTTGCGCAGCTCGTCGTCGAGCTCCTCGCCCTCGCGCAGGACGACGAAGAGCGGCATCCATCCCTCGGTCCCCGAACGGGGGACGTCGACGACGAGGGCGTCGGTGATCTCGTCGAGCGAGGCGACGGCGCGGTAGATCTCGCTCGTCCCCATGCGAACCCCGGAGCGGTTGATGGTCGAGTCGGAGCGGCCGTAGATGATCGCCGTGCCGCGCTCGGTGATCTCGATCCAGTCGCCGTGGCGCCAGACGCCGGGGAAGATCTCGAAGTAGCTCTCGCGGTAGCGCGCGCCGTCCTCATCGCCCCAGAAGAAGAGCGGCATCGAGGGCATCGGCTCGGTGATCACGAGCTCGCCGACCTCGCCCACGACCGGTTCGCCGTCCTCGTTCCAGGCCTCGACCTTGCAGCCGAGCGAGCGCCCCTGAAGCTCGCCGCGGTAGACCGGCAGCGTGGGCACGCCGCCGACGAAGGCCGTGCAGACGTCGGTGCCGCCGGAGGTCGAGAAGAGCCAGGTGTCGGACCCGACGTGGTCGTAGATCCACTGAAAGCCCTCGGGCGCGAGCGGTGAGCCGGTGGAGCCAACCGAGCGCAGCGCGCTCAGCTCGCGACCGGCCCCGGGCTCGGCGCCGGCCTTCATCGAGCCGGCTATGAAGGAGGCGCTGGTGCCGAAGCAGGTGGTCTCGGTCTCGGCGGCGAGCCGCCAGAGCACCTCCATGTCAGGGTGCGCCGGGTTGCCGTCGTAAAGGACGATCGACGCGTCGGTGTGAAGGACGCCGACGAGGAAGTTCCACATCATCCAGCCGGTGGTCGTGAACCAGAAGACCCGGTCGCCCTCCTGCGCGTCGAGGTGGAGGTGGAGCTTCTTCAACTGCTCGAGCAGGATCCCCCCGTGGCCCTGGACGATCGCCTTCGGCAGGCCGGTGGTGCCGGATGAGTAGAGGACCCAGAGCGGATGGTCGAAGGGGAGCGGTTCGAACTCCGGCTCGGCGCCGGCCCCGGATTCGAGCAGCTCGGCGAAGCTGATCGGGCTGCGAAGCGCCGCGGTGTCGGGCTCGGCGGCGAGGTAGGGGAGGACGACGGTGTGCTCGACGCTCGGCATCTCGGCGAGCAGGCCGGCGACGACGTCGGTGCGGTCGAAGTCCTTGCCGCCGTAGCGGTAGCCGTCAACCGAGAAGAGCACCTTCGGCTCGATCTGGGCGAAGCGGTCGACGACCGAGCCGGCGCCGAAGTCGGGCGAGCATGACGACCAGATCGCACCGATCGAGGCCGAGGCGAGGAAGGCGACGATCGTCTCGGGCAGGTTCGGCATGTAGGCGACGACGCGGTCGCCCGGGCCCACGCCGAGCGCCCGCAGGCCGGCGCCGGCCTGAGCGACCTGGGCTCGCAGCTCGCCCCAGGTGAGGGTCGAGAGCTCGCGCAGCTCCGAGGCGGCGTGGATCGCGACGCGCTCGTCGGGGGCGCCGCTGAGCAGGTTCTCGGCGTAGTTGAGGCGGGCGCCGGAGAACCACTCGGCGCCGGGCATCTCGCGGGAGCCGAGTACGCGCTCGTACGGCGCCGAGGCGCGGACACCGAAGTAGTCCCAGATCGACGCCCAGAAAGCTTCCAGGTCGTCGACCGACCATTGCCAGAGCGCGTCGTAGTCGCCGTCGAAGCGCAGATCGCGTTCGTCGGAGAGCCAGCGCGCGTAGCGGGTCAGGTTGGAGCGCTCGATCGTCTCCGCCGAGGGCGTCCAGAGGAGCTCGCCGCGTTCAGCTTCGTCGCTCATGTGGATGTGAACCTGCGGCCGACGTCGCGGTCGAGCTGGGCGACGAGCTCGAACGCGAACTCTCCCGCACGCTCGAGCGCGTCGGGATCGAGCGCGTCGGGGACGTCCGCTGCGGTGTGGAAGTTGGCCGGCACGATCGCGTCCCGCTCGAGGCAAGTGATGGTCGTGCCCGGGATCCGCGCGAGTCGGGCGGGGAGGACGTCGGTGGCGAATCCGTGGCGGAGCGGCGACGCCCGGAAGCGGTTGCCGTTCTCGGAGTCCGCCTCGGCGATCGCGGCGCAGAGCTCGGTCAGCCGCGAGTCCAGGTCGAAGGTGACCGCGGGCCCCTCGCCGACCTCGTAGCGCACCTCGCCCCTGCCGACCGAGTCGAAGTTGATCAGGAACGTATTGCGCGGATCGAGATCGTCGCGGTGGGTGCGCAGGAACGAGCGCATCCCCTGCATCAGGCACTCCTCGGCGCCGGTGAGCACGACCCAGACATCGAGGCTCCGCGGCGGCTTGCGCTCGAGCGCGGCCGCGAGCGAGATTGCGGCGGCGACGCCGGAGGCGTTGTCGTTGGCTCCCGGGACGACGTCGGCGAGGGCGAGGTCGACGAACGCGAAGATCGAGAAGAGGAGGACGAGAGTGGGGACGAGCTGCAGCAGGGAGACGAGGTTCGAGTCGAGCTCGGCCATCCGGGCACCGAGGATCGGCACCAGCACCGCGAGCGACCAGAAGAGGACGCGGGCGGGGGAGACCGGGAAGGGGAGGGCGCGCTGGAGCCGGGCGAAGAGGCGCATCCGCCGCGGCGAGAATGCGCTGCCGCCGCGCGCCGCGTCGTAGTGGGCGCTGATCACGAGCCGCGCCCGGGCGTTCCGGCGCCGCCCCTTAGAGATCACGTTCTGGGAGGCGCGGCGGAAGAAGAGGCGGCGGAGGAGGTAGAAGCGGGCGTTCATGTCGAGGTACATCGACGTCGCCGCGAAGAGGACGAGCCCGAAGCCGACCGCCGGGACGGCGACCGCCACGAGGCTGCCCGCGAGCCCGACGAGGCAGTGCGCGGCGTAGATCAGACCGAGCTGCGGGTGGACGTAGGTGGGTTCGACCTCGACCCGGCGGCCGAGCTCGCGCAGGCGCTCGGCGAGCCGGTTGGCGGCCCGGCGCTCGGCGTCGGTGCCGGCGAGCCGGTCCTCGAAGGAGCAGAGCTCCCGCACGATGTCCATGCGTTCGGCCGTGTTCACGGACGAGGATTATCTATGCGGCGGGTGGGAGTCGAACCCACAAGCCCTTTCGGGCGATGCATTTTGAGTGCATTGCGTTTGCCGTTTCGCCACCGCCGCGCATGAGGAAGTTTGACGACCCGGGCGCGCAAAGGCGGTCGGTACCGTGCTTTCGCATGTGCGGTCGCTACACGCTCTCGAACCCCGACCCGGCACGCATGCGGGCGCGCTTCGACATCCTCGAGTCGTCGGAGATCGCCGAGGAGCCGCGCTACAACATCGCTCCCACCGACCCGGTCGTCGCCGTGCGCCGGCGCGAGGACGGGGCCCGCGAGGCGGGGCGGCTGCGGTGGGGGCTGATGCCGGGCCGCTGGGCCGAGAAAAAGGGGTCGCGGCCGCTGATCAACGCTCGCGCCGAGGGGATCGAGCGCCAGCCCGCCTTTGCCGAGTCCTTCCGGGAACGACGGTGCCTGATCCCGGCGGACGGGTTCTACGAGTGGCTCGCCGACGATCGCGGCAAGCGGCCGGTCTGGCTCAGCCGCGAGGACGGGAATCTGTTCGCGTTCGCCGGCCTCTGGGCGGAGCTGCGCCCGAAGGAGGGCGGAGAGCCGCTCTACAGCTGCACGATCGTGACGACGACGCCGAACGAGCTCGTGCGCCCGATCCACAACCGGATGCCCGTGATCCTCGATCCGGCGCTCGAGGGCGCTTGGCTCGATCCCGGGGCCGAGGAGGACGAACTGCTGGCGATGCTCGCCCCGGCGGCCGACGGGTTGATGGTCGCGCGCGAGGTTCCGGACCTGGTCAACGACGTGCGTGAGGACGGGCCGGCTCTGCTCGAGCCTCGCCAGGAGACCGAAACGCTCTTCTAGGCGCGGCGGGCTGGTCAGCCGGCGGCCGGGGCGGGCGTCGGCCCGGCACCCGCGTCGTCCTCGCCCGCGAGCGGCCGGCCACCGATCGGCCGCTCTTCCTCGATGTTCCACTCCTGGTTGAACGCGGCCATCGAGACCGCGACGAGGAGCAACTGCACCGGCACGATCACCAACGTCAGCAGGCCGAGGAGCTCCTCGGGGAGGGCGGGGGAGTCGAGGCCGGCCTTGTCGCGCGCGAACCAGTCGGGCGCGGCGATCCCGGCGAAGATCGCGAGGATCACCGCGAGGGATGCGGCGAGCGGCAAGAGGCCGCGGCTCCAGCGGGCGACGAAGAAGGCCATGACGACGTAGAGGGCCGCCCATGCGAGGGTCATGAAGGCGACGCTCGTGCCCTGGAGGCGCTCCCAGCCGCCGATCGTGACGATCACCAAGAGGGCCGCGGAGATCAGCAGGACGAAGCAGACGATCGCCTTCATCGTCTTCGCCGAAGCACGCTCGCGATTTGGCCACCAAAGCTCGTATCCGGGCCGTGGCTCGTCTACCGCCATGCCCCGCAAGCATATGACCTCGGGCGGTCAGGCGCGGCGGTTGGCGCCGTCGCTCGTCCTCGGCCGCGACCGATCCGTCTGCCTAGCGGGGGACCGAGGAATCGAACCTCGAGCGACGGTTTTGGAGACCGCCATGTTTCCGTTACACCAGTCCCCCTGGAGTGCGTTCGCAGATTAGCGGCGGCGGTGGGCCGGTTCCCCTCGACCGTGCCCGCCCAGTGGACTTCGGTCGGCTCCAGGCCCTCGGCGGACACGACCAGCCTCAGCGTGGTCCGCGTGATCAGCGCGGCCATCTCAGTGCGGTCCTCCCGCGACTCCAAAGGCTCCGGTCCCGATGCGGACGAGAGGATTCGAACCTCCACGGGCGCTAGCCCACCAGGACCTAAACCTGGCGTGTCTGCCAGTTCCACCACGTCCGCGCGGGCTCCGATTCTAGGTGCGGTGAGCCGGCCGCCTTCGTCGACCGCGTCCTCGACGCGATCGGCGCCCGCAAGGTCGGAGGGAAGACGGTGTGACCGCAACGTTGGCGACGCGATAGGGTTCCAACAGGCATCGGATGGAGACGGGACGCAAAAAGCATCTTGGGGTTGCGGGGCTGATCGCCACGATCGGCGCGCTTGCCCTGCTCGCACCTGCCGGGCCCGCCGTGGGCAAGGGCGGTGGCGGTGGCAGCGAGTGCAAGAACATCGAGACCGCGATCAAGCAGCTGAGCACGACCAGTGCTCGCAAGGCCGTCTTCTGCATGCTCAACGAGGAACGGCGCCGGCACGCCGCCAGCCCGCTGAAGAAGAGCAAGACCCTCCAGAAGGTGGCGCAGAAGCACACCAAGAAGATGGTCCAGACGGACTGCCTGAGCCACGCCTGCCCGGGCGAGGCGAACCTCGACACCCGGATCAAGCAGAGCGGCTACACCAAGGGGGCCTCCAAGTTCAGCTTCGCGGAGAACACGGGCTGCGGGCTGACCGTGAAGGCGATGGTCGCCAACTGGATGGCGAGCCAGTTCCACCGCGTCAACATCCTCGAGAAGAAGTTCGAGGACGGCGGCGTCGGTTTCTCCCCCGGCCGCGTTCCGAGCAAGTGCGCGAACGGCTACGGCACCTTCACCGCCGTCTTCGGCTACACCGAGAAGTAGCGCTCCCCGACCTGCCTGCGGCCCGCCGGCCGCGTTGGTCTGGACGGATGTCGTAACTCCGCGCCCGTCGGGTAACCGGCCGGCACGTGTGCGCCGATCCGGGGGTCATGGTCCTCCGGCGTCGGAACATCACCACCGTCCTCTTCCTGGTCGCCGGGTGCCTCGCGTTCTCCGCTCCCGCTTCGGCCGCGCCGCCTGAGGCGCAGGCGAAGGCGAGTGCGTGCGACAGCTTCGGCGACACGGCGCCCGCGCAACTCAGCCTGAGTCAGGCGCGGAAGGCCGTCCTCTGTCTCGTCAACGCCGAGCGCACCTCGCGCGGACTCTCGCCGCTGAAGCGAAACAAGCGGCTCGACAAGGCCGCCCAACGCCACAACGTCGAGATGCTCGGGACCGGCTGCTTCGCCCACGAGTGCCCGGGCGAGCCGACCCTCGGCGACCGGCTCGAGCAGATCAGCTACCTCGTCGGCGGCCTGGTCCAGTGGGCGTTCGGCGAGAACGTCGCCTGGGGCCTCGGCGCCGAGGGAACCCCGAGGTCCGTCGTCGCCGCCTGGATGAAGAGCTCAGGGCATCGCGCGAACATTCTCAACGGCAAGTTCCGTGAGATCGGGATCGGCTTCAACGCCGGCACCCCCGAAGCGAACAGTGCCCCGGGCGGCGTCTACACGACCGACTTCGGGCTCCGCGTCGGGTAGGGCCCTCGGGCCAGGGAGGTCCGCCGCGCAGGGCTATCATCGGCCGCCGCGCGGGCGTGGTGTAGTTGGTAACACTTGAGCCTTCCAAGCTCACGTCGCCGGTTCGATCCCGGTCGCCCGCTCTTGGTCTCGGCCCGCAATGCTTCCGCCGCGGCGCTGATCGCCGCCCTCGCCTTCGCCCTCGTTCCGCAGGCCGCGGCTTCCCCCTACGTACACGCCCACCGCGGCGGCTCGCTCGCAACTAGCGGGAGCGCGCAGGCGCCGAAGTACCCCGAGAACTCGATGCCCGCCTTCCGCGACGCGGCGGCGCGCGGCTTCGTGCTCGAGCTCGACGTCAAGCTGACCGCCGACGAGATCCCCGTGGTCATCCACGACGCCACCCTCGACCGGACCACTCCCTGCGAGGGCCGCGTCGATTCGAAGTCGTTCGAGGTGATCCGCGCGCAATGCGCACTCGACCTGCTCGGCACCGAGGGCAACTCGCGGCAGCTCGGCCCGAAGGACAAACGCCGCTCGCGCGTGCCGCCGCTCTCGAGCGTCCTGCGGCTTGCTCGCCGCGCCGGTGCCGAGGTCAACGTCGAGATCAAGAACCAGCCGACGGATCCCGATTTCGACCTCACCAACGCCTTCGCGGCACGCATCGCCGCGACGATCCGCGAGGCCGGCTTCCCGCCCTCGCGGCTGATCGTGCAGAGCTTCTGGCCCACGAACCTCGACGCCTTCGAAGCGGATCCGTACTTCGACGGCGCCGCGACCTCGCTCCTCACTCTGCGCGCGCTCAACGACGCCGGCCCGGCCCTCGCCGCAGCCCGCGGCTACGAGTGGGTCTCACCGTCGTGGCCCGTCTCCTCGTCATACATCGCCCAGGCGCACGCGCTCGGCCGGCAGGTCGTCCCCTATACGCTCGATTCCGCCGCCGACATCGACGCCGCCGCCGCGAGCGGCGTCGACGCGGTCATCACCAACGACCCGCGCCTAGCCCGAGCCCGCGTGCGCGCCGTCTCGCCCCCGGCACCGGCGATTCCGCCGCCGCCGAGCGCAACCGAGTGCTCTGCCGCCGCCGCCAGCCGCACCGCCGAGCCGATTCTCGCCCGCAGCCCCGACCCCGACGCCCCGCGCGTGTTCGCGATCCAGCCGAAGCAGGAGCTCCGCCACGTCGCCACCTACGCCGGCTTTCGGACCAAGATCGAGTGCCTGATGCGCCGCTACGTGAAGCCGCGCCTCGCCGACGGCCGGCCGAACGTAGTCGCGTTGAACGAGGACATCGGCCTGATGACCCTCGCCACCGGCACGCGTGGCGCCGCCGCCCGCGCGATCTTCGCCGACCCGGACCGTGCGCCGGGCTGCGAGCAGCAGGGGATCCCCTGCGGCGTCCTCGGCGCTCTCGGCGCGATCGATCTCGCCTACGCGCCGCAACTCACGGCGTACCAGATCCGCTTCCCCTCGATGCCGACGCTCTCGGCCGGCTTCGTCGCCGCGACCGACACCTTCGCCCGCGGCTGGATGCAGGTCTTCTCCGACATGGCGCGGCGCTACGGCGTCTACATCGTCGGCTCCAACAACCAGGCGCCCTTCCGCGAGTCCGTCGACCCGACCGAGATCGACGCCTTCCGCGACCCGGACCTGCCGCGGCCGACATCGGTCTACGTCGCCACCTCGGGCCTCGCCTACAACGAGGTCTTCATGTGGGGGCCGCGTGACGTGCGCAAGGAGGGACCGCCGATGCTCAGAAACGTCGTCGCCCGCAACAAGAAGGTGCCGGTGACTCCGATCGAGCAGACGATCCAGGTCGCGCCCGGCCCGTCGAGCGGACCGGACGCGGTCGAGAACCTGCGCCCCTTCGAGCTACCCGGGACGAAGGCGAAGATCTCCTTCGCCACCAGCTTGCCGGCCTTCGTCTACGGCTACGACCTCGGCGCCTCGCCGCCGCCGCTCGATCCCTGCTCCGACACGGCGCGCTACTACATGGCATGCGCCGACCGGCTCGGGACGAACCTGGTGATCCAGGACGAGGCGAACCCGGGCCGCTGGGCGGGGCAGAGCGGCGAGGGCAACTACCAGCCGCTCGAGTGGATGCGCTCGACCTGGCGCGCGGTCGCCGACCCGACGGTGGACTTCGACTACAACGTCACCCCGCACCTCGTCGGCAACCTCGCCGATCTCGCGTTCGACGGCCAGTCGGCCATAACCCAACGCGGCAGGGCGCGCGGTAAGGGCTGTGCCTACGTCGGCAACTCCACCTTCGATCCGGCCGCGCCCGAGTCCGACCCGCCGTCGCTTCGGCGCTACGCCGGCCCGAAGCGCCAATTCCTCGCGATCGCTCCCTGGGTCACGCCGGACGGCCCGCGCGGCGAGCTCCGCGCCACCTCCGCCGCGCTCGCCCCGGGTTCCGGCTCGCCACTCGAGAACGCCTACGTCGAGACGGCGATCGTCGCGGACCTGCCCTTCCCGGTCGACCGCACCCGTCGCGCCTGTGCCCGCTGAGCGGATCACCGCCGGGGACCTCGTCGCTCAGCGCGCCCGGCGCAGGTAGCGCCGCAGCGCCGCCGGGTGGCGGACGAGGCGACGATCGGCGACCGCCGTCGCCTCCACCCGCCGGTCGCGCGTGAGCAAGAAGCGAGGATCGCTCTTGGCGACCCTGATTGCGCGCCGAAGCAGGCGATCGGCGTCGCGCAGCCTGGCCTCTGCTCTGCGAACCGACGTCCCGGGGTGCACCCCGCGGACCGAGTGGCCACGCGCTGTGCTGGTGAGGACGCGGACGTGGCCCGTGCGCGAGAACACGGCGGCCACCCGCCGCTTGCTCGCCCTTGACGCAGTAGACCGACGCTCTGCCCTTGGTCCGACTCGGGCGCAGTCCGCGTTTGGCGAGCTGCTTGCGCGTGGCGCCGACGCGGAGCTTCGCGATCGCCCGCTTCGTCACCGGCGCCCGCTTCGCGACGCAGCTGGGCTTCACGCCGGCGGGGCACGGGGCCGAGCCGAGCGCCTTGCAGAGGTCCGACCCCGGCAGGTACGGGAACTGCAGCTCGGCTCCGTTCGCGCCGCCGACGACGATCGAGTTGACCGCGGGGACCGACGGCGAGAACGTCAGCGGGGTGCCGGCCAGGGTCAGCCGGATCCGGTGACCCGCCTCGAAGCGGTTCCCGATCGGCCAGAACTCGACCTCGTAGTCGCGCTGCTCGCCGACCGGCACGTTCTCCTTGCGGGAGAGGTCGTTGAAGGGCTGCACGATCTCACCGCCGATCGGATCGAGCCGCGACTTGGATTGGTCGAGGCCCGTAAACGTCGAGCGCAGTCGTCCCGCCGAAACCGGCCTGGCCTCGCCGCTGGGGGCGACGTCGGAGAGGACGGCGACGATGTCGGTCTCGGGAGACGTGCTCGAGAGCCGCAGTGAGAGGGCCGCCGGGCCGACGGCCATCACGGGCTCGGTGAGCGTTCGCGTCGTATAGGTGAGCGAGAGCGCCTCGGTCAGGTTCGTCGACTGGGTCGACGTGATCGTCGCCGTCGTGTACGGGTCGGTGGCGAACGTGTTGCTCGGCACGGTCGGCTCGGACTGCGTAACCGCGTTCGGGGAGGGGGTGAGCGCGAGCGAGCCGTCGTTGAGCGAGGTCGCCGCGCCGCTCTTCTCGGCGCTCAGGTGAAGGTCGCCCCAAGCCGTTTTGGGGACCGGCCAGTCGTCGGCTCTGACCCGGGTCCACTGCCCGCCGACAAGAGCCTCGTGACTCCCGTGGCCGACGTAGAGGTCCACCGGTGGCTTGCGCTCGACGCCGTTGTCGAGGCCGAGCAGGTAGTGCTCGTACCACTGCTGAAAGCGCGGGAAGACGCCACCGCTGCCGCCGGCGGCGCCGTCGTGGGCGCCGATGACGAGCAGGTGGCTGCCGCTCTTGCGCGCCGCCTGGAAGTTCTCGAAGGGGCCGCGCGACTCGACGTCGTAGAAGCCGGTCGCCGCGAGGATCGGGATCTTCGGCGGCCCGCTGGGCCCCGGGAACGTGCGCTCCTTCCAGAACGCGTCCTCGGTGACGTGTGAGAAGAACGCGGCGAGCGCGTTGGTGACTCCGCCGCTCGCCGGAATGACCGACTGCGGCTGCGAGCCGAAGCGGCCCGGCAGGTTGGCGGCGAACGCGCTCGCGATCGCGGTCACCACCACCGTCGCCGGCGCCAGGTTCGGCATCCCTCCGATGAAGATCAGGTCGCGATAGGTCGAGCTCGTGCCGGCCAGGAGCGCCGCCGTCTCCACGCAGGGGAGCGTTCGCTTTCGCATCGCGTGGTACGCGGCGATCGCGCTCGCCGAGAAGCCATAGAGGCCGATCTTCCCGGAGCTCCAGGGCTGTTGGCAGAGCCAGGGCAGGCTCTCCTGGATGTCCAGCTGCTCGCGCGGGCCCATGATGTCCCAGGCGCCGCCGCTCTGCCCGGTACCGCGGGCGTGGACCTGGACGTAGTTGAACGCGGGTCCCACCGGCGGGCCGCCGGGGCCCTGGCCGTAGGGGCTGTACTCCACGATCAGCGGGCGCGGGACGAGCGGCGCCTCGCCGGAGACGGTCGCGTGCAGCTGGACTCCATCAGAGGCGGTGAAGGAGAGCTCCTTTACCTCCTGAGCTGCCGAAGCATCTGCGGGCAGCAGCGCGACCGCGGCGAGCGCGGTGGGGAGGAGGAACCGCCTCGCGGTCATCAACCGTCCGTCTGGATCCGCAGCGTGCCGATCGTCGTCGCCAGCATCTCGTAGTGCCCGACGAGGATCACGAGCTCGATCAGTCGCCGCTCGTCGAGATGACCGCGGAGCGCGTCCCAGGTCTCGTCGGTGATGTCGTCCGTCCGGACGAGCTCGTCGACGGCGGAGAGAATCGTCCGCTCGCGCTCGCTCCAGCCATCGGCCGTGGGCCCGGCGTTGACCCGCTCGAAGTCGGCAGGCGTCAGCCCGGCCCGCTTGCCGAGCCGGACGTGATGGTGATACTCGTATTCGCATTGGCGCAGGTGGGCGACGCGGAGAATCACGAGCTCGGTCTCGCGCCGAGGCAGCTTGCCGCCCGGCATCAGCCGCCCGGCGAAGCGAAGCCAGCCGCGGAACAGCCTCGGGTGCCGGCCGAGGGTGGTGAACAGGTTCGGGGGATTCGTCCGCATGACCTTGCCGGCGATGCGGGAGAAGCCCCAGGCGAAGAGCCCGGTCTCGCTGCGGCTTCCCGGTGCGATCCGCGGTTCGCTCATCCGACGCCCGCCGGGGTGTTCGAATCCTCGGCGTCGGGCTGCGGGGTCGTCAGTGGCGCATCCTCCTCGCGCGCGATCTCGAGCGCCGAGCGGAGCTTGCGCTGGGCGCCGATGTCGACGAACGGCTGCACCACCATGCGCAGCGGCAGGAGCGGTTTCGCCCACGCCGGGGCAATGACCCGCTTCGATCTACGGGCGATCCCGCGCTCGAGCGCGTCGATCCCGACCTTGAGCGGCGCGACCCGGTGGATCGGCGTGGCCGAGAGCAGCTTCGCCGCCGCCTCGGTGCCGAAGCCGCGCGTCGTCATGTCGGTCTCCAGCTCGGCGAAGTAGGCGACGCCGACCCGCGCCCCCGTCGGCTTCATCTCGATCCGCAGCGTGTTGCCAATCGCCTCGACCGCCGCCTTCGAGGCGCTGTAGGCGCCGAGCATCGGCAGGTGGACGACGGCGCCGACGGAGGCGATCGGAAGCGCGTAGCCGTTCTTGTGGCTGATGTGGGGCCCGGCCGCGCGCAGCGTGTAGTACACGCCGAGCACGTTGACGCCGATCGTCCGCTCCATCACCGTCGGGATCACCGCCTATGAGCGGCAGCTGCGCCGCGATCCCTGCGTTGGCGACAACGACGTCCAGGCCCGCCGAGTGCGGCGACGGCCTCCTCGACCGCTGCGTCGACCTCCTCGCGCACGGCGACGTTGCAGCGCCCCCAGTGGGCGTCGCCGCAACGGGCGGCCACCTCGGCCAGCTGCTCCTCCTCGAGCCCGACGATCGCGACGCGGGCGCCGCGCTGGTGAAGGCGCTCGGCGAGTGCCGCGCCGATCCCGCGCGCGGCGCCGGTGATCAGCACCCGCCGACCTTCGAGCGAGGGGTTGGATCCAAATGCCATGGGGCTCCTTCTCTTCGTGGTTTCAGTTCGCGGCCGGGAGGCCGTGGCTGGAGAGCATCGGCTCGACGTGAGCCATAAGGGGTTGGTGCAGGTCGGCGAGCTCCTCGGCGCGTCCGGCGCAGATCCATTGCGTGACCAGGCCGATGACGGCGGCGACGAGCACTTCGCAGACGAAGCGCTGCTCGGACGTCTCAGCTCCGACCCACGCAGCGACCTGACGGGCGAACCGCTCCTGGACCTCGTTTCGCCGGGCGAGCGCCGCGTCGCCGGCGCCGTAGACGCCGACCATGAAGGTGCGCGCGGCGGGTGGGACCGAGGCGAGGGTGGCGAGGTAGCGCTCGAGCGCGAGCTCGAGCCGGGCGCCACCCTCCTCACCGCCTGCGACTGCCTCCTCCATCGCGTTCATGACCAGGCCGACGCTCGCCTCGTATGCGGCGAGGAAGCATTCCTCGCGGTTGGCGAAGTGCTCGTAGAAGGTCTCTCGCGAGACCCGGGCCCGCCGCAGCACCTCCGCCACCGGAGTGCCGGCGAAGCCGCTTTCGGACACCGCCTCGGTCATCGCCCAAAGCATCCGCTCGCGCTGGGAATCCTCGACCTGCTCGCGGCTGAGCCCGTGGGGGCCGTGGGGAAGCCGCTCGGCCGCCGTCGCCATCGCGCCGAAGCTACCACAGTCGTGAACACCCTTGTTCACAAAGTCGCGATCGAGAGCGGGCGCGTAGACTCCGCGTCCTCGGGGCGTGGCGCAGTCTGGTAGCGCACTCGGCTGGGGGCCGAGCGGTCGCTGGTTCAAATCCAGTCGCCCCGATTGGTTAAGGAAATCCGGCAGGTTGCGCCGGATCGCGACGAGGCCTGATGGTCACTCGGTTTGTGGTCCTTGGCCTCGCGTCGTGGGTGGATCGCGGCGAGTCGGGAATCAGGCGATTCTTCGCCGTGCTGGTAGCCGTGTGGTAGCCAGCGCGCTGTAGACGCTGGGTGGAGTGGTAGCCACGAAAAACGCACACTCCGCATGGAAAGGAATACTTTCTGCGTTCACGCGAGAGGTGCAGCGTCGACTGGTCTGTTCGAACACGGCACGGGCCGCTACTGGGCCAGCCCGGCGGCGATGCGCTCGACCGCCATCTGGAGCTGCCGAAGAACCAGCTCGCCAGCGGGGTGGGGGGCGAGCAGCGCGAGCCGCTGTCGAGCGCAAGGCCTTGGGCCGGATCCGGATGGTCGGTCACCGCCGCATCACGGCCGTGTTAAGGGGATAGGGTGCTCAGCGGAATGGGATTCCTCAACCGCATGCGCGGCAAATCGATGCAGGATCCGGCGCGCGGGCAGGCGAAGGTCCTGCAGGCCGCGGATCGCCATGACGTCGACGCCCTCGTCGAGCGGCGTGTGCTGAGGCTCGTGGTCGAAGCCGAAGGGCTCGAACCAACGGAGGTCGAGTGGAAGGGGATGGTCAGGGCCGACAAGCGCCCGCGGCCCGGAGTGGTGCTGCCCGTCACGGTGGACCGCGCGAACCCCGAGAACGTCGAGATCCACTGGGACGAGGCTCCCAACCGCATCAAGCAGATGATCGGCGGGACGATGTCCGACCTCACCCAGGAGCAGCGCGACAAGACGGCTGACATCCAGGCGAAGGCGCTCGAACACCACGAAGAGCTGCTGCGGCTGGCCGAGCAGTTCAAGAATGGCGAGATCGATGCGGACGAGCTGAACAGGCGCACGAACGAGCTGACAGGAATGGGCGGCCCTTAAGGCCCCGGATCGCCCAACGTCGTGGGCTTGGGGCGGGCGATGCCCACGTCAGTTTCAAGCGGTAATGAGGGATTCGAACCCGTATGAGTTGCGTCATTCGCTGCTTCTGCGCGAAAGCAGAAGAAGTACCGCTTCGGACGAAAGGCGGCACTCCACGTGGGAAGCAGCACTCTCAGCGGCGGCGCCCACCACGCCGAGTGGTCAATTTGTCAACCCCTGGTTGACTAATCCACCGTTCAGTGCTCCCTCGCCGCGCTCAAGCGGCTGACGCTCGCGAAAGGTGCGCTTCGAACCGAAAACTAGTGTCTTTCGGCGCAGCCTCGGCACGCTCAGAGCGCCACTGTGATCGGCGCCGCTTCAAGCTCCCAGCTGCGGAGCGTGAAGCGACAAGGCGTCGCGTCCAGTTGCCAACTGAGACGACCGGTTAGCGCTCGGCTGGGTTCGAGTCCCCCGCGCTCCGCCGACTGTCGGCGGCGGTTGTGGCAAGGCCGCCGGCCGACGTACACTTATGGCCACGGTTGGCAACTGGGCCCGGGGTAGCTCCCCGGCCGCAAAGTCAAGGCCCGCTCACGTGGGCCTTTGCGGTTTCGAGGCCTCTACGCCCCGGGCACGAAAAGGGCTACTCGTCGTCCGAAGCGCTACTTCTGCGAGTCCGACAACCCGGCGGCTTTGACCGCTTCGGCCGCCGAGAGATACTGGCGAAGTCTGAGCACCTCGCCCCCTTTGAAGAGGAAGACCAGGGCGAAGGTCTCATCGACTACCGGAGCGTGACCCATGCTGGACCGGCCGCTCATGCGCCATGCGACGATGACCTCCTCACCAGCATCGATGTACTCATCGACCCGCACCTGACCGTCCCAGCCAAGGGTGAGGTAGCTCTCAAGTCGTGCGGCGAACGCGACTTCGCCTACGTGCTTGCCAGCATCTGGAAACTCCGGGGGGTCGTACAGCTCAACATCCGGGTGCCGGAGATGGCTCGTGCCCTCAACGCCGCCCTTATTGAACGCTTCGCAGTATTGCCTCGCCAGTTCCACGTTCTCGTCCGACATCGCGTGAGCAGTATCTCGCGAAAAGTGTCGTTATCCATGCGGAGTGTGCGTTTTTCATTCGTGCCTCCCCCCGGATTTGCCCCCGGACACGGCGTCCGGGGTTGGCGGGCGGCTAGGGACGTGTTCAAGCCGGAAACGACGCTCCGCCGCCGCCGACCCCGCCCCCTCTTCGAACCTTCGTTCTGGGCAAGTCCTCGCCGCCCGGACCGGGGCAGAACAAGCTACGGGCTCGCACTCTTCCGCTACCGCACGGGCTGCGGGGTCGTTTTCGGCCACACCGGCTCCTTCCCCGGCTATCGCCTGTTTGCGGCGAGCACACGCAACGGCAGGCGATCCGTCGTCTTCACGGTCAACGCCCAGATCGTCCCCGGGAGCGGCTCGCCCGAGGTAGAGATTGCCGGGAAGGGCGCGGAGTCAGCGTCCGCAGTGGTGGACCCGGTCGCGTCGGTCCGCTTTGACGACCGCCTTGCGCGAGCCGCAGACGATCGTGTCGTCGCCCTCGCCGTCGCGCACGTCGACGACCTCCCGGCCGGACCGCCCGCCGCCGCCGGTTGAGATCCACGTTCGCCCGCGTGAATCGACGATCGTGTCCGAGCCGGGGCCGCCGTAGAGGACGTCGCGCCCCGGTCCGCCGTAGAGCCTGTCATCGCCCGAGGCGCCGCGGACGATGTCGCTGCCGGCGAGGGCGACGATCGTCGTGCTCTCGGGTCCGCCTACGAGCGCCTCGGAGCCGCTGTCTCCCCGCCGCTTCAGCGTCGCGAGCGACGGTCGCGCCGCTCCGCTCGCCGGACGGTCGCCGCTGCGGCACCACGGCTGGATGTTCGGCTCCACCATCGGGCTCCTGATCTCGGGCCTCGCGTCGGGGACGTCGAAGTACACGTCCGGCAGCGTCCAGGCCGTGTTGCCGGCGGTCACCGTGAAGTTCCCGGTGTGCCTGATGATCGGGTTGCTCGCTTGGATGTGTCCGAAGCTCGCGGGCGGAACCGTGAACGGGAGCGCGCCCTCGAACGTGTACCGGTCGAACCACCGAGCGCGGGCCTTGGTGACGGCGGCCTCCGCCCTCGCGAACATGGCGTCGGTCTCGTCGTTGTGACCGCGCTCGGCGCCGAAGCTGTTGGTCACAACCGCCGGGTCGCTGAACCCGCCCTCGAACGGGATGCCGGTCCCGGTGCAGTTGATCAGGCCCCCTGTCCGGGTGATGTGGGGCGGCCCGTAGATGAACTTCGGCAGCTCGGGCTCGAAGTCGCACGCGATCGGATTGGCGCCGGCGAATGTGAATGCGAGGTTGCTCCGGGTGCAGAACGTGCTCAGCACCTCGGCCTGTTCGACCTTGTCGTCCGGTGCCACCCGGTGGACGGTTCCGGGCGCGTCGGCGATCAGGATCCGGTCGGTGTTGCGGATGATCATCTGGGTGCCTTCGCGCGTTCCATGCGGCAGGCAATCCAAGCTCGCCGGCAGCGTGCAGACCGCGGTCCGAGGCTCGCCGCAGCTTCCGCCCGACGACCCGCCGCAGTACCTGTCGTAGTCGTAGAGCGTAATTTTGACGGTGTCGCCAGTGCCCGTCGCTCGATAGGTCAGATCCACTGAGCTGTTCCCGGAGCCGGCAGCGGGCGAGGCGATCTCGATATGGAGGGGATCGGTTGCGCCGGGAGGGATGACGTCGCCGGGCTTCGGCGGGGTCGGAGCGGTCGGGCTCTGCTCCGGTTTCCCGTTCCAGTCGACGTCGGTCAGCTTCATCGGCGTGGCGCTGAGGTTGAAGAAGCGAAATCCGGTGCTCGCTCCGCTCGCGCTCGACGCCGCCAGCAGCGAGCCGGCGAGGATGCATGCCATGAGCACTCCCGTCGCTCGTGTGAATGCGCCCCTTGGAACCATCGCCCTCTGCCCGGGGCGGAGGATACCCCGCTGGCGACGATCGGTGCGTCGTTCAACGTGTCGGCTGCCGGGGACGATGTCGCGGACCCGAGGTCGCGGCCGTCGAGTCGACCGGTGAGGTCGTCTACGTCTGGGAGCGCGTCGACTGGGCGAACTCGCGCATCGAGAGCCGCACGCGGAGTGCCGCCGGCGTCCTCGGCGACGTGAAGACGCTCTCCGCGGCGAACCAACGGGACGAGCTGGCGCATCCAGGCCAGATCCCGCACGTCGTCCGGCGCGCTGAGTGCGGTCCAGACGCCCTCTGCCGGCGGCGCCGATGCCGACGACTACGAGGTCGCGTGGGAAGCGCAACTCTTCGGGATACTCGAAAAGCGATGCCCCAGGAGAACGTCGAGCCGATCAGCGCACCTCCCGATCGAACACGGTGGAGGCGCCGTGCGTAAGAACCCCTATTACGAGCTCACCGACGAAACCGAGATCAGGCGACTGATCCGCGAGAACCCGTGGGCGGTCCTCGCCTCGAACTCGTCGAGCGGACTGGTCGCATCGCACTATCCGATCCTGCTCGAGGAGGACCGCGAGGAGTTGTCGATCCTGACCCACGTCGGCCGGCCTGATGAGAAGGTGCACGAGCTCGGCGAGCACGAGCTCCTCGTCATCGTCCAGGGGCCGCACGGGTACATCTCATCGAGCTGGTACGGCGATCACATCGAGGTCCCCACCTGGAACTTCATCGTCGCGCACCTATCCGGGGTACCCGAGGTGCTCGAGCCCGAGGAGAACTTCGAGGTCCTGACGCGGCTCGTCGCTCACTTCGAGCAACGCGTCGCCGATCCGCGTCCGCTGGACGACACACCCGAGGCGCGCCGGCGTCGCCAGCGCGCTGCGGACGATGCGGGACCTGGGCTGGATCAGGACCGAGCGCCGGCGGATCACCGTGCTCGACCTCGACGAACTCGCGCGCCGCGCCGGCTGACTGACTCCACATCGCTCGGGGCGTTTCGTGGGGCCGCCCCAAGATCCAGCATTGGACGATCCGAGGGTCCAGAACTGCGTAGTCGCTGCCGGCAGCCCCTCGTACGGTCGTCTCATGGGCACCGGAGAGATGAATGGCGATCTACCCCCGCTGTCATGGAGAGAGATCACTGTCAGCGTCCTGCTCGGAGCGCCGGCGGATGGTGATCCAGAAGGTCAGACGATCCCAACCAGCTGCAGACCAGCCCCGGCCACGCCGCAGCCCAGGACCACGTAGAGGACCGTCAGCTTGCCTTGGAAGCGGTAGAGGGCGAGGAAGGCAGCTGCGGCGAGGATCGCGCTGGGGACGTCGACCACGCCCACCTCGAGCAGCTCTACGGTGACCGCGCCGATCAAGCCGATCACGCCGGCTGCGACGCCGAGCAGAAAGGGCCGCAGGGTGTGGTTCTCGGCGATCGAGACCAGTCCTCGGTGAAAGAAGATCGGGAAAACGAAGGCGGGTAGGAAGATGCCGAAGGTCATCGCCAGGCCACCGGGCAGACCTCCGGCGATGTAGCCGACGAAGGTCGAGAAGATGATCACCGGGGCGGGCAGGATCCCGCCGAGCGCCAAGCCGTCGAGGAACTGATCTTCGGTCAACCATCCCTTCGCGTCGACCGCGGTGTCCTGAAGGAACGGAATCACCGTGTAGGCGCCGCCGAAGGTGAGCAGTCCGGCCTTCAGGCCCTCGAAGAAGATCTCGGCCGTGAGCGAGACGGTGATCCCACCGGCGACCACGGCGACCACCGTCAGTGGGGTGAGCGCGATCGAGGTCGCGCGGGCGCTCCAGCCAGTGCTTGCCCGCCAAAGCCAGTAGGCGGCGCCGGCACCGACAAGGACGATTACGAAGCTCGCCGAGGCGAAGACCGTCAGAGCGAAGCTGGCGGCCGCGATCAGGGCAAGCGGCACATCGTTGATGAACTTGCGGCTGAGACGGACGATCGCCATCGCCACCAACGCCCCCACCGCGGCCTGCAGGCCGTAGAAGAGTTCCTCGAAGCGTTCGTCGAGTCCGGCCTCCACGTAGAGGATCGAGAGGCCGAGCATGAGCACGAATCCCGGCAGCATGAATCCGAGCCCGGCAAGAAAGCCGCCGAGCTTGCCGCCGCGAAGACGGCCGAAGAAGACGCAGAGCTCGTGGGCCTCCGGGCCGGGGAGCACCTGGTAGACGGCGAGTGTCTTCTTGAAGGTCTCCTCGGTGACCCACTCCTCCTCGTCGACGCACTCCTTCGAGATCATCGAGATCTGAGCTGCCGGCCCGCCCCAGGCGAGCAGGCCGAACTTCAGGAAGCGGATGAAGATCGACCACGGAGGATCAGTTCCCCCGAGCGGCTCCCCGGCATGAGTTGATGTAACCACGGCTACACAGGACCTTGGCGCGCCTGCGGCGCGGGCTCGACCGCATCCGCGGGCGAGACTACTTCCCGCCACCGGAGCAGGCACGAACCACGCGGGGTGGCTGCGGGTTTGCGCGGCCATGCCGTACGACGCGCGCCACCGCCTGCGCGAGCCACACCGCATTTCACCGACGACGACCCGCAGCCGGCCGACTACCCTTGATGTCCGGCTGTCCTCGGGTCCTTTCTCCTTCCCCTCCGCCCATCGACAGCTCGTGTCCTCGAGGGGATCGAGACAGGCGCATTAGGGAGAAGACACATGGGCTCAGGCAGCAAACGGAAGACCACGATGGCGAAGCTCAACCGTGAACGCAAGCTTCTCGAGCGTCGGCAAGAAAAGCAGGCGAAGAAGGCTGCGCGCAAGCAGGCGGCCGCGGATGATGGGGCCACCGTCGACTCATCTGCGGCTCAGGCGAGGCCGACGTGAGCGCCGACCGCGGCGATCGGCTGCGCGGCTGCGGCTAGCCCGGATCCGCTGGATCTCTAGCCCAGGATCTTGCAGACCGCGAGCCGCTGCGCGCGGCGAATCCCGTCGGAGACCTCAGGCGACCCGCTGCCGGGGACGATCTGGGCGTTGACGGAGAAGACGACCGATCGGCGGCCGTTGCCGTTGCTGGCGGCGAACAGCCGGTAGCCCGGGAAGGAACCGGTGTGCCCGAACACGACCCCGCAGCCGGTGCGGTAGCGGAAGAGGCCGAGACCGTGCTCGTTGGTTCCCGGTCCCGGTGGTGAGGACGAGCCCAAAGCGAAGGTTCGCTGCAGGCGTCTGGTGGCCGGACTGAAGAGACGCGCCCCGACGTAGGCGCGGAAGAAGCGACCGACCTCGGTCGGGGTCGAGACGATTCCACCGGAGGCCCATGCACCGGCCGGGTTGACGAGCTCGCTGACGTCTTCCGGCGCCTGCCCGGCCTCTACCTCGTAACCGTGCATGTAGGGCTTCGGCATGTCCACCGTGACCGGGAGGGTCGTCTGGGTGAGGCCGAGGGGGCCGTAGACGTAGCGCTGTAGGAGCGCGTCATAGGAGAGGCCCGTGGCTTGCTCGGCGATCAGGCCGACGACGATGTTGTCCGTGTCGGAGTAGTGGTACTTCGAGCCGGGTGTGAAGTCCAAGGGCTGGTCGCGGACGAACTCGATCAGCTCCGGCGGCGAGATGTAGGCCGCAGGATCCGCCGTGAACTGGTCGATAAAGGGCTTAGCGCGGATGTAGTCCGGGAGGCCCCCCGTGTGTTGGAGCGCCTGCGCGATCGTGACGCCGGCGCCGTACGGGAGGGCGCCTGGGAGCCACTCGCCAACGGTGTCATCGAGCGAGAGGATCCCGTCCTGGACGAGCGCGAGCGCGATCGCGCCGTTGAAGGACTTCGCCATGCTCGCGATCCGGTAGTGGTCGTTGGCGGTCGGCCGCCGGCCGCTCTTCGTGTTGGCTGTGCCGCGGGTGATGTACTCGCGCCCCTGGTCCGTTCGCAGCAGGACGGAGAGTCCCGGAGGTCCGTTCTCGGACGCGACGATCCGGTCGAGCGCGCGGTCGAGCTTGCGGTCGATCGGGGCCTTGGCGGCGGCAGTCGAAGCGGCCGCTCCTGCTACAGCGGCCACCGTCACCGCGATCGCGACGCGCGTGATCGCCCGCGTCGTCGAGGCTTTGGAACGCGTCTCCACCGTTGAGACCGTATCGCTTTGGCAGCCGCGCCATCGAGTCCGCGGGGTCAGGGCCCGAGGACGGTGTCGAGCCAGTCGAAGACGCGCTGATCGAGCAGGCTGCGGTTGCGCACCTCGCAGTGCTCGCCGGCCCCCTCGGCCGTCGCGAACCGCAGCAGTACGGATTTGCTGTTCGGGAGCGCGTCGTAGATCTGCTCCGCGGTTCGCGCGAGCGGGTCGTCCTCTGCTGCTGTCAGCGCCGCCGGGCAGGTGATCTGCGCCAGTCGGTCTTCGATCGTGAACGGAGTGATGGCGCGCAGGTACTCGGCGAGCGTCTCGACGCCGTGGACCTGGAAACCGCGCTGCTCGATCGCCCAGCGCTGCGGGCGGCTCGCGTGGATCGCCTGCGCGATCGGTTCGAGCACCTCCTCGGGGATGTCCGGATACCGCGCGATCAGGTCTTCGGAAACGCCGGCGGCACGCAGACGGCCGACCATGCCCGCCGGGATGCTGAGCAGCCCTGGATCGGCGATGCACGCAGCCAGCCGAGGCTCGCCGGTAGCCGCGCGCAACGCCAGGTGGCCCGCCAGGCTCCAGCCGGTAAGAGCGATGCGGTCGCGGTCGACGCCGTCGGTATCGATGACCGCGTCGATGACCGCGTTCACGACCGTCTCCCAGTCGGCCCGGATCGGGACCCCCTGCTCGAACAGCACCGCACCCTGGCCCGGCCCGTCGAACAGCAGGCAGTGATAGCCGCGCCGCAGCGCCGGCACGGCCTGGCCGAAGTAGCCCTCGTAGATCGTGCTGTCATAGCCGCTGGTCGCGATCAGCAACGGGCGCGGTCCGTCTGCTCCGGGCGCGCGGAACAGATAGGCGGGCAGCCGGGCGCCCTCGAACGGGATCTCCAGCGCCTCGCCGGCCGGCTCGATCAAAGCGGCGGCCTTGTCGAAGGCCGCGCGCTGACCGCGAAACGCCTCCAGCAGGCGCGAATCCACCGGCGCACCGAAGAACGGGTGCCACGCGGCGGAATAGCAGAGCGACGCTCGCAGATATGCCTCGCGCGCGCTGACGGCGTGGCCGCCCTGCGCGGACGCGTCGGCCTCCCCCACGAGGCGCTCCGCCATCGCGCACCACGCTGTCCACCACGACTGGTCGTCCCCGTCGACGACATCCGCGCAGACAACCTGGACTTCGCCGAGCTCCGGTCCGCCGTGCGAAGTGAGCCCGAGGCCCAGCGACGCCGCGAGCTCCTCGAACAGCGGATCCTGAAAGAACAGCGTCGCCGGGGTCACGCCCGCACGGAGTTAGACCGCGGTCTCGCGGTGTGGCAGCTTCCAGCCCGGCCGCGGGAAGTGGCAGGTGTAGCCGTTCGGGTAGTGCTGGAGGTAGTCCTGGTGCTCGGGCTCGGCCTCCCAGAAGGGGACGGCCTCGCTGATCTCGGTCACGACCTTGCCGGGCCAGATGCCCGAGGCGTCGACGTCGGCGATCGTGTCCTCGGCGACCTGGCGCTGCTCGTCGCTCGTGTAGAAGATCTCGGAGCGGTAGCTGGAGCCGATGTCGTTGCCCTGGCGGTCCTTGGTCGTCGGGTCGTGGATCTGGAAGAAGAACTCGAGGATGTCCCGGTAGGAGATGCGCTCCGGGTCGAAGACGATCTCGACCGCCTCGGCGTGACCCGGGTGGTTCCGGTAGGTCGGGTTGTCGTTCTCCCCGCCGGTGTATCCGACCCGGGTCGAGATGACTCCGTCGCGCTGGCGCAGCAGCTCCTGGACGCCCCAGAAGCAGCCGCCGGCGAGGATCGCGGTCTCGGTGTTGTCGCTCATCGGATGCCTCCTTCTCGTTGCAGCATAGACTCCGCTTCCGGGTTATCGAGGGGAAGGAAAGGCCAGGGAGTTGGTACGGAGACGGTCGCAACTGCTCGCGCTGATCGCGCTGGCGATCTCAATCGGCGGCGCGCAGACGGCGTACGCCGCCGCTCCGAGCGCCAAGAAGGTCACCGAGACCGTGAGCGCGCTGAGCGAGAAGTACCCGGTGCGGTCGACCCTCTACGGCGTCTGGGTGGACGGGCGCCCGCTGGTCACCGGCGCGCTCGGCAAGGCGCGCCCGGGTGTCGCGGCGTCGGAGACTGCCCACTTCAGGATCGGCAACGTCACCGAGTCGTTCACGACGTCACTGCTCCTCCAACTCGTCGACGAGGGCCTGGTGAGCCTCGACGACCCGATCGCGGGGTGGCTCCCCGACCTGCCGGGCGCCCAGCAGACCACGGTCGGCATGCTCGCCCGCAGCATTTCCGGCTACCCGGATTTCGTCACCGACGACAGGTTCACCAAGCAGAGCAACGCCGACCCGTTCCGGCGCTGGAGGGCTTCCGAGTTGATCGACCTCGCCTTCGAGCGCCCCATTCTGTTCCCACCGGGCACGAGCTGGGCGTTCTCGGACACCAACTTCCTGCTCCTCAGAGAGATCCTGCAGCAGGTTGGCGGCAAGCCCGTCAACCAGCTCCTCCGCGAGCGGATCCTGGACCCGCTCGGGTTGGATGAGACCGCGATGAGCCTTCGCCGGCATATCCCGGCCCCGGTCATCCACGCCTACAGCACGGATCGCGGCCGCTACGAGGACTCCACCAGCTGGTCGCCGAGCTGGGCCCCGGGTATGGGGAACATGTACTCGACCCTCGGCGACCTGGGGAGGTGGGCCACGGCCCTCGGCACGGGATCTGTCGTCTCGCCCGAATCCCACGCCCTTCAGTTCGGCCCGCAGAACGTCGGGCTCGGACCGCTGACCGAGGCCACGTACTACGCGATGGGCAGTGTCGTCCGCGACGGCTGGATCTTCAACAACCCTCAGGTGCTTGGCTACAACGGCGTGGTCACCTACTCGCCCTCGAAGAAGACTGCGGTAGTCGTGTTCACGACTCAAGGTCCCAAGGGCGATCCCCTTGTCGCCTATGCGTCGGCGATCGCCGACGGGATCACGAGACTGGTCGATCCCAAGCACCCGCTCGATCTGCCCGACTGCACACGCCCTCCCTGCTGACCCCCCAGCCGCTCGGCGTCAAGCTCACTGGCTAGGCGCCCGGTTCGCAGCGGTGGCGCCCGACGGGCGGCGCGGCGAATACCGTGTGGCGATGAGCCGAGTTGGTCGGCTCGCGACGAGGGGAGTGAAGATGCGGGGATTGCGGCCGGCGGTCTTAGGGGCTTTTGCGTTCGCGGTGGGATTGCTGGTCGCGGGCGGAGCCGTGGCCGCCGACATCCATTGCGAGGTCGGCTTCTACTGCAACGGCACCGACGCGGCGGACACCATGGAGGGGTCTGCCGAAAAGGACATCATCATCGGCTACCCCGGCGACGACACCATCCGCGGCATGGCCGGCGACGATCTCATCAACGGTTTCGAAGGTGACGACCGGGTCGAGGGTGGCGCGGGAGACGACGCCATCACCGCCGACAAGGACGACGACGTGATCGTCGACGACACACCCAACGACGCCGACTCCGTGTACGCCGGCTCCGGCGCCGACAAGATCAACGTCCGCGACGGCGACGGCCGTGACACGGTCACCTGCGGCGCTCATTCCGACAGGGTCCTGGCCGATCCCGGGGACAACGTCGACGCCCGCTGCGAGAGGGTCGCCGACGAAGCTCCGCTCTGCGAGCCGAGCGATCCTGCAACGGGAGAACGCATGGGGACGGCCGGAAACGCGCGGACGCGCGGATGACCCCGGTTCGGCGACCGGCTCCCGGCCCGTTACGCCCGCCGTTGACCGCTGCCTGCTGACCGGGGTACCTGAAAGGGGGTAGTTGATACTGTCGGTCCAGAGGAGGGTTTGGGGATCCATCAGAGACTGAAGCCAGGGTGGGGCGCGATTTGCACTGCACTCACCGCGTGCGCGCTTCTGATCGGGCCCGCCGACGCCGCCGTCGCCGGTTCGCGCGTCATCGTCACGCCCGCGGACGGGCAGGTCGTCAGGACCCATCCCGTTCGCATCAAGGTCAAGGCGGGCCCGGAGTACGGCGATGTCTCGGCGCGCCTCAACGGCGTCGAGGTCGGCGAGGACTTCGAGCGCAAGCCCCACAACAAACGCGTCCTGCTCGCTTCCAACAGCCATGGCCTGCGCCACGGCGAGAACGTGCTTCGCGTCAAGGCCTGGCGCAAGGGAAAGCTCAGGCGGGCCACAGTCCATTTCACCGTCGCGCACAGGCGACACATGGCCGGCGCGGGCCGTGACCGCATCGTCCCCGGCGGGGCGAAGTTCAAGCTGCGCGGAGGCGTCCGCTCGCATCCGTCACTCGATTTCGGCGGCCACGTCCGCTGGCACGTCGTCAAGGCGCCGAGGGGGAGCAAACTGGGACGCGGGCCGGTCGCGCGGAGGGCCGCGGCGGAGCGAAAGGCCCTGAAGGCGAGGAAGACGCTCAAGCCGACGTTCAAGCCCGACGTGCTCGGCACGTACACGCTCGAGATGCAGGCCGGCGCGGGCGCGAACGCAACCCGCGACCGCCTCACGCTCTCGTCGGTCCCGCAGCAGCCGCTCGTCCCGGTCTCGACGGCGATTCCGCCCGACACCACGGATCCGCGCTGGGGGATCAAGCTGTCGTGCGCGGACCCCTGCGGGGATCCCGACATCGCGGGCGACGTCTTCCGGGCGCCGTGGATGCGCAAGACCGCCGACGGGTCGAGCTACTCGGGCACCGCGGCCGGCGGGTACAAGTACGAGGCGATCTGGCAGGTCGTCGCGCTCGAGCGCACGTCGCTCAAGCTGTTGTGGAACCGCACCTACGGCTGGTGCACTCCGGGTCCCCCGAACGAACCGCCCGGCGAGTTCTGCCGGCGAAACGACGCCGGGGAGCCGGTGTTCATCGACGCCCACAAAGAGCTCACCGCGAACGGACCCGACGGCCAGCCGCCGCTGATCATCGCGCGCTCGCATCCCTCCTTGACCTCGGTGCCCAACGGAGCGTGGGGCCCGCCGAACGCCGGCGGGTTCGTGAACAACGACCCCCTGCCGGCGCTCGGGGCGCCCAACACCGACGATGCCCGCTTCAGCGCCGAGATCAACGCCGCCGCGCCGGGAACGGCGAGCTTCATCGGCGCGGCGGGCATGGAGCTGGGCGAGGCTCAGGTTGCGGTGATCGCCGACGGACGCGCGCTCAACGGATACCTGGCCCCCGATCAGCACGCGCCTACGCCGAATTACGGGTTCGTGCCGCAGGTGCGCGTGGAGTTCGACACGCGGGTGAACGCGAACGCGACGCAGACGATCGGCGATCAGACGCACACCCCGGCGAGCGTGCCGGATGGGATGACCGGGTACTTCGTCACGGCGAACGACCAGCACTCCCTCGCGCATATCGGCTCCGCGTTCTTCGCGACCGACGGTCCGGGCGTGACGGACTCGGGCGTCACCCAGATGACGGCCTTCCTGGATCAGCTGAACAAAGACGGAAGCCTGGTCATGATCACGACGCTGGTGACCCCCGCCGCCGCGAGCAATGGCATCCGATTGGTCAACGGGTCGGTCTCGACCGCGCTCTGGGACGGCCTCGCCGATCAGATCGTCGCCCTTGGCGGTACCCGGCACCGCTTCAACCTCTCCGCGGTCACCCCGGGTGACGACTACAGCCTGCTCGGCTGGACGGGAGGAGAGGAAGGCGAGGGCGACGAGAGCACCGGCAAGAACGCGACCCTGCGCGGCACACTGGTCCCCGACGAGCAGTATCGGTTCAGGCCCATCCACACGACCGAAGACGGGACGGGCTCGCCAACCAGGCTCGCGGACCTGCTGATCCAGCCGCCGAGCAACGACTGGCCAGAGTACGCGGCAGATCCCGCCGGCGGCAACGCCGCCCTCAAATGGCTCGCGGGTCAGTTCCCGCAGAAGTTCGGCACGGCCGACCCGCGCGTCGCCTACTGGGCGGCGCCGATCGACGCGAACACCGCGGGGGACATCCGGGATGACATCACCAAGAACTACAACGCGGCCTCCGACTACCCGGCGGGCCACGGGTTCAGCGCGGAGGCCTTCAAGTGGGCTGTGGATCAGCTCTACCTGGAACTCGGCTGGGTGAAGACTGCCCGCACCTACATGACCGGCGCGTCGGACGACCACGGCGTCCAGGTCTCGGGAGGACTCGCGCTTCCGACCTTCGTCGCGGGCGAGCAGGCCTGGAAGGAAGCGAAGGACACGAGCGATGCGCTCCTCAATGACCTTGCGGCCCTCAAGCAGAAGGCCGAGCTTCAGGCCAACTGGTTCGACGTCGTCGAGGGTGTGCTGGACGTGATCCTGGGTGCCGCGGGGCTGCCGGATCTCAAGAAGCTCGAGGCCTTCGTCGAGGTGTCCGCGGGGTTGATCGAAGAGGCCGGAGTCCTGTGGGAGAAGAACTGGACCGGAGGCTCCGCCGCTGATGACATCGCGGTCGAGGCCGACCAGCTGGGCGATCAGCTGCAGACGCGGCTGCAAAGCACGTCGGCGACGTTCAGCCAGCTGGCGAACGTCGTCGTCAGCGATCCGGTGAAGCTGGCCGAGGTCGGGACGTGGGGCAACTGCAAGCTGTCCGTCAACGGGTGCGGCGCCTTCAATCTCGAGACGGGCCAACAGGAGTTCGCGGAGTACTACGACCCGACCGACACCAGCAACGACCTGAAGGCCGCCGTGGAGATCGTGAACCGTGGGGTGGAACAGACGATCTGGGAGGAGCTCGTGCCGCTGGCCTTCGGCGTCTGGGACATCGCGGCGTATCCGCAGTCGACGAACGCCGGCAAGTTCACCGCCGCGCCGACCGAGGCCACGATCGACCTCAACCAGTTCTCCTGCAACCGTGGCTTCGGCACCGAGTTCAACAACCCGTTCGACGGGGCGCCACGCGCGGCGTGGAGCGGGTCGCTCGAGCACATCAACCCGCTGGACCTGAGCCAGAACCAGTGGCGCATCCGGATCAGCACGGCGAAGTCGGGCATCACGTACTCCTGGCTCACGCCCGACCAGCTTCAGACGATGTTCGGATCGGTCGAGTCCGGCGGTCTCGGGATCGACCCCCACGACTGGATGCGCGAGGCGGAGCCCGTCTTCGCGCCCGCCTCCGACGTGTTCTGCGGATGGCTCGAGTGAGCGGCCGGCCGTTCTGATGCGCCGCGCTCTCAGTGTCGCGCTCGGGTCGGTTGCGATCGCCTTTGCGGCTGCTCCCCGGAGGCGCGCAGGCGCGAACCGGCACGGACCCTTGCCCGCTCCATCCGGCCACGGGGGTCTTCGAGAACGACTTGCTCGCATGTGACTTCAAGGTGGCCATCCCTGCCTCGGAAGGGCGGTACCTCGGGCCCGAGCTGACCGACGCGAATGAAGACGCGAACTACCTGCCGGATTCCGAGCTCCAATGCCCCCTCAATCGCCGGATCCCGGGCACCGGGACCTGGGGCAGGGCGTTTGCCTACAACTGGGGCTGGGATTACTACGTCGAGGGCAACGCCTGGGTCCTGTGGGACGGGCGGATCTCCGACTACTGGCCCGGCGGCGGCACGATCCTCGACGTGGGCGCGGAGGGCTACAACTCGTTCACCGCTCCGTTCACGAACTGGGGCAGTGGCGACCCGATCGTCACCAGGCTCTTCTGGTTCTGCAATCAGGTCACGCGCGACTCGGACCGCGCGGCCTCCCGTCCCAAGATGGGCGGCGGAAGCGACGACGGCCTCGCCGGCAACGGAAACGACAACGCGCTGATCGGCCTGGGCGGCGACGACCGGCTCTTCGGTCATGGCGGCGACGATCACCTGCACGGCGGAGTAGGCCAGGACGCGCTTTACGGCGGCGTCCACGACGACCTGATCCACGGCCGCCGTCACGCAGACACCGCGGTCGGCGGGAACGGGAGCGACGACATCCTCCCGGGCAAGGGCGGCGACGTCGCCCGCGGCGGCAGCGACGACGACCAGCTCTTCGACGACGAGGGCCGCGACACACTCCGTGGTGGCTCCGGCAACGACCGCTTCTCGGCGCGCGACGGCGACCGCGACGTGATCGACTGCGGTCCCGGCGACGACATCGCGATCATCGACCGCGCCGACGTCGCGAGGGGCTGCGAGTACGTATTCCGCACCGCGCGTGAGACGCCGCGGACGCTGCCGAGGATCTAATGAGAAGGAAGGCCATGAGGAAGCTTCTTGTGCTCGCCGGGCTCGGGGCGCTCGCGTTTGCCGTGTCGTCCGGCCCCGCCCAAGCGCGAACCGAGACCGACCCGTGCCCGCCGGGCACCTACGGGGTCTACGAGACCTTCTCCGGCCCCACCCTCGTCTGCGCCGGCCTCGAGTCGATTCCCGCCAACGAGGACCGCTACCTGGGCGTGCCCTTCCAGGACTACGAGAACGTCGACGCCCTGCCGGGCAGCGAGCGCCTGCAGTGTCCGGGCGGCACGATCATCCCGGGGACGGAGTTCTGGGCCCATGGGTGGGAGTGGGACTACTACGTCGAGGGCGGCTCCTGGGTCCTCTGGGACGGGCGCGTCTCGTGGGAGTGGCCCCAGACCAACCGTGTGGATCAAAAGCACGGCTACAACGCGATCACGGCGCCGTTCAGGAACTGGGGGAGCCCTAACGCGATCACGGCGCGCATCTTCTGGCAGTGCGAGCTCTCGGAAAGGAAAGCGGCCACGGCGCCCCAGCTCGGCGACGGCAGCGCCGACGCGCTCGAGGCGGGCGGTGAGGACAACGTTTTGATCGGGTTCGCCGGCGACGACCGCCTCGTGGGCCGCGGCGGCGATGACCACCTCCACGGAGGAGCGGGCCACGACGTGGCGCTGGGTGGAGCGCACGACGACCTCATCCACGGCCGCCGCGCAGCTGACAGGGTCTCGGGCGGAAACGGCGAGGACGACATCCTCACCGGCCGTGGCCACGACGTCGGCAGCGGTGGGCCCGACGCCGATCAGCTCTTCGACGACGAGGGCCGCGACGAGCTTCGCGGCGGCGCGGGCAACGACCGCTTCTCGTCCCGCGACGGGGACCGCGACGTGATCCGCTGCGGCCGCGGCGAAGACATCGCGATCATCGACCGCGCGGACGTCACCAGCGGTTGCGAGTACGCATTCCGCACCGCGCGTCAGACGCCCAGAAAGCTGCCGAAGATCTGATGCGATGAGGCGACGGCGGGCCGAGAGGCAACGACTGGCGCTCGCGGCGGTGCTCGCCGCGGCGGCGTTCGGCGCCTTCCCCGGCTCGGCGGCAGCGATCACGGACACGGATCCGTGCGCCGCTGCCGGAGTCAACGGCGGGTATCTGTCGGAATCAGGCTTCTTGTGCGGCGCCCAGTACGAGGTGGAGTCCGACGACGGCGAGGTCCAGTGGTTGCCCCACGGGGCCGCGAACGGCCTCGAGTGCCCGCCACACCTCTACATCAAGGGCACCGATTACTGGAGCAGCGCGTTCTCGTACAACTGGGGCTGGGACTACTGGGTAGACGGCGGCGAATGGGTGCTCTGGGACGGGGGAGTCAGCGCCTATCCCGAGGACGGGGGGCTCGAGGAGGGATTCGAGGCCTACAACGGTCTCAGTTTCCAGGTGGTGAACTGGAGCGGCCTCTCGGAGGGCATCTCTCAAATTGCAGTGAGGCCCTTCCTCGACTGCGTGCGAAACCCAATCGTCCGAGGCGCGGCCAGAGGGCAGGGAGACGGCTCGGCCGCAGGCGCGCCGGGGGAGTTGCCAGGCGGCGGCGATGGCGGCGACAACGCCCTTCACGGAGGTGACGGCGACAATGCGCTGATCGGGATGGCCGGCCACGACCGCCTCCACGGCCACGCAGGCGCAGATCACCTCCACGGGGGCGCTGGCGAGGACGCTCTTTTCGGCGGCGCCCACGACGACTTGATCCATGGCCGCCGCGACTCCGACAACGCAGTCGGTGGCAACGGCGACGACGACGTCCTCACCGGTAAGGGCAGCGACCTCGCGCGCGGAGGGGCAGACGACGATCAGCTCTTCGATAACGAGGGCCGAGACACCCTGCGCGGCGGCGCGGGCAACGACCGGTTCTCCGCGCGCGACGGGGATCGCGACGTGATCCGTTGCGGCGCCGGAGAGGACATCGCGATCATCGACGGCCTAGACGTCGCTGTCGAGTGCGAGCACGCGTATAGGAGTGGCGGCGAAACGCCGCGGAAGCTGCCGAAGATCTAGAGGGGAGACGGGATGACAGGACGTTCTATTCATAGGCTCGGCCTGGGGCTGCTCGCAGTCCTTCTGATCAGCGCAAGCGCGCCGCAACCCGCGAGCGCGGCGCCCGCGAGTGGCAAGAAGGTGGAGCGGACGGTGCGCGCGCTGTTCGACGAGTACCCGTTGCGGGGGACGGTGTACGGCGTCTGGGAGAACGGCCGGCAGCTCGCTGTGGACGCGCTCGGTCAGGCCAAGCCCGGCGTGCCGGCGACGACGGAGGATCACTTCAGGATCGGGAACATCACCGAGTCGATGACGGTGACGGTGCTGCTCCAGCTCGTCGACGAAGGGAAGCTCAGCCTCGCCGATCCGATCTCGAACTGGTTCCCGGAGCTGCCGAACGCTCAGAACGTCACGGTCGGGATGCTCGCCCGGAGCACCTCGGGCTACGCGCACTACGGCGCCGCGCCCACGTTCGCGAAGTCGGTCTATGCAGACCCCTTCCGCCGCTGGAAGGTCTCGGAGCTCTACGCCCTCGCGTTCAGCCTCCCGCCGCTGTTCGAGCCCGGCACGAGCTGGGCGTTCTCCGACACCAACTTCCTCATCCTGGGGCAGCTCCTGCAGGTGGTCGGCGGCGAGCGGGTGCAAACGCTCCTGCGGACTCGGATCTGGGACGAGCTCGGGCTCGAGGGGACCGCGATGCAGGTCGGCGCCCACATCGACCCGCCGGTGCTGCACGGGTTCACGCGCGCGCGAGACAACAAGTACCAGGACTCGACCGGGTGGTCGCCGAGCACCTTCCGGGGCGCCGGCAACGGCACGTCCACCATCGGCGACCTCGGCATCTGGGCGCGGGCCCTCGGGACCGGAAGGCTGGTCTCACCGGCGTCGCACGCACTTCAGGTCGGGCCGCAGAACGTCGGCCTGGACGCACAGACCGAGGAGCGCCACTACGCCATGGGCAGCGGCGTGACCAACGGCTGGATCTACAACAACCCAAACCTGTCCGGCTACAAGGGACAGCTCGCGTACCTGCCCGCCAAGGGGATCGCCATCGTCGTCTTCTCCACGGACGGCCCCGCGGCCAAGCCGTCGGTCCGCTACGACGCCGACATCCTCAACCGCATCGCCGCGATCGTCGCCCCGAAGCAGCCGCCGAACCAGCCGTTCTGCCTGGACCCCCCCTGCAGCTAAGAGCCGCGAGCGGTCTTCAGCGGGGGCGGCTACCCTTGGGGTAACACCGCCGCCCTTCGAGCACCTTCCGTTTCTCCCTCTTGATCGTGCGGCCCATTCGCGGAGAAACGAGATCGAAGGACCGGATGACGGATCGCGCCGGGCCGGTCCCTGCCTCAACTCGGATGTTCCCGGGATGGAACTGGGCCGCGATGGCGCTCGCCATTCCGGTGGCGGGTTACATCGGTGGCTGGATCAGCGGTCCGGTCGACGGTCCATTCGCTGCGCTGGTGGGCGGCCTCATCACGGGCGCGGGCATCGGCGCCGCGCAGTGGTTCGCTGCCAGGGATGTGTTCGGCGATCCTCGAAGGTGGATCACGACCACTGCCGCGACGTATGGCGGCGGGCTGGTGGTTGCCGCCGCGGTGGTCGGTTACAACACCGACATCGCATCACTCGCGGTGATGGGCGCGATCAGTGGAGTCTTTCTCGGCGTCGGGCAGGGCATCGCCCTCACGCAACAGGGCCGCAGGCGCCTCGCGTTGCCTTGGGCGGCCGCGATGCCGGTTCTGCTCGCGCTGGGCTGGGCCTCCTCGGCGCTGATCGGCGTCGATGTCGGCCAGCAGTTCACAGTGTTCGGTGCCATGGGTGCGATCGTGTTCACCGCGCTCACCGGCCTCCTCCTGGCGCGGCGCGCCGCACCGGCGACGAGCGCCGACTAACCGCGCCCGCCTAGGATCGTCGCCAACCTCACTACCAAGGGCGTGGACTGATGATCGATCCGAACAACCGGTGGGCCGCGCACGGGGAGAAGCCCGATTACGCCGGGCTGCTGACCTTCGCCGGGTTCCCCTACACCGAAGATCCCCGGGAGCTTGAGGGCGCCGACGTCGCCATCATCGGGGCGCCGACGGACGACTTGGTCTCCGATCGCCCGGGCACGCGGTTCGGTCCCCGTGCCATCCGCGCCGCGAGCTGTCCGCCGGGTCCGCATCTCGAGGCCAAGGTGGATGCGTCCGCGGTGTTGAAGGCCGTCGACTTCGGTGACGCCGCCGTAATCCCGGCCGACCCGCGACGGACGCACGAAGCGATCGAGCGCGTGGTCGGCGAAGCGCTGGATGCGGGCGCCATCCCGGTCGTCCTCGGCGGCGACCATGCGATCACGGAGCCCGAGATCCGGGCTGTGGCACAACGACACGGCCCGGTGGGCCTGATCCATTTCGACACGCATACCGACACGGGACGGGAGGTCTTCGGCGTCGAGCTTTCACACGGCACCCCGATGTTCAGGCTGGTCGAAAACGGTCACGTCGATCCCGAGCGCTACGTCCAGATCGGGCTGCGCGGCTACTGGCCGGGCGAAGAGGAGTTCGCGTGGCAGACAGAGCGGGGAATCACGAGCCTGTTCATGCACGACATTCGCGACCACGGCATCGGAGCGGTCGTCGATCAGGCAGTCGACATCGCCGGGTCGGGCCCGTGCTTCCTCTCGATCGACATCGATGTCCTGGATCCGGCGTTCGCGCCCGGCACGGGCACACCGGAGCCGGGAGGCATGACCAGCGCCGACCTCCTCTGGGCCGCGCGCCGGATCGCTTCGAGGGTCGACCTCGTCGGCGCCGATCTGGTCGAGGTGCTCCCGAGCGCGATCGGCAGCGCCGACATCACCGCGCTCGCCGGCGAACGGGTAGTTCGCGAGGTGCTCACCGGAATCGCGGTGCGTGGCGACGCCTAGGGCTCGACGCTGAACTCGACCCTCGCGGCCGACTCGTACTGATCCGCGAGGAGGTAGTGGAGGACGTAGTCGCCCGGCGGCAGGGGCCACGGGTTGCCCTGGCTCTCCGGACCCAGGGTCGCCCCGCCGTCGGCCCGCGGCGGCACGGTGCCGGCGTCGTGGCCCTCCGCGTAGTCCCAGATCAGGTAGTCGTCGGAATCCGGATTCGCTGCGGAGGCCTTGTAGACACCGAGCCAGTCCCAGCGGTTCGCGGGTCCCGCGCTCCACGTGACGTCGATTGCGTCGCCGGGCGCGTAGCTCGTGCTGTCCGTGGAAAGCTCGAGGTCCGTGTCGGGGTCGCGCAGGTAGAACGGCACGCGAGCCGTCTCCTCGCCGCCGCCGTCTCTGAGCACCACGTCATACGCCCCGGGCTCCCAGCCGGCGGTGTCGAGCTTCGACGTTCCCCGCTCGTCCGGCGCGGGGAGCGTCTCGAGGGCATCGGCGGGTTCGGCTCCGCTGGGGACGACGGCGAGCTCGCCGTCGGCTGAGCCCGGTGAGTTGCGGGTGATGACGAGCTCGTCGCCGACGGTTCGCAGAGCCTCGTCGACCGCGACCAGCTCGGGCATCGCGACGGGCGTGACCTCGAACGTAGACAGGACCGCGCGGTGGTCCGACGTCCACGGCGCCAGCCCGATCTCGACGTCCTCGCCACCCGGCTCGCCCACGAGCTTGCTGTCGAGCGTCTTCGACGGGCCGGCCGCGTAGACGTAGTCGATCCGCTCGTCCGTGCTCTCCTGCGTGATGCCGGGATCCCTGACCGGGTCGGCGTGTGCCTCCCGATAGGTGTCCCGGAAGCCGAGCTCGAAGAGGCGCTCGCTGACCGGCCAGGGCACCGGCTCATCGATTCCCCTCCGGGTGCCAACGGTCTCCGTTCCGTAGTCGAGGCTCGAGGGCTGGTTGAAGTCGCCGGTGAGGAAGACGGGGTACTCCGCCTCGATCAACTCGCCCATCGCCTCCATGGGCGCCTCCATCGTCGCCGTGCGCACGGCGTTCTCGTTCTCGATCACGGACTCCACCGGGTCGCCGTTCTGAAGCGCCCGCGGCCCCCACTCGACGTAGTCGAGGTGGACGTTGAAGAACGGGATCACGAAGCCCGGCTTCACCTCGATCAGCGCGTAGAGCCCGTCCGCTCCCGACGGCTCGAGGATCGGGTACTTCGAGAGCATCTGCAGCGAGGTGTTGTAGTGGGGGTAGCCCGTCTTCCTGGCGATCTCGGGCAGCCGCGCGTACGACTCGAGCACCCCGACCAGGTCGGCGTCGAGCTCGCGGATCACGCGATCGGTTTCAGGCCCGCCGCTGTACTCGATGTTGTAGACGAGGAGGTCGAGTGCCATTGGCGCGGCCGCCGCGGCCGGCGGCGGCGTGGGCCCCTCGTCGTCGCCGCACCCCGCGAAGCCGAGGAGGACGAGGGCGAGAAGGGCAACCGGGAGCGCCACCTGATCTTGTAGTCAATCAAACGTTCCCTGTACAACGTGCACGGTCGATAGGGTCGGGCAATGCCGCTGGGCGAGATCACGCTGAGCCTCGATGGCAACTTCCTGGACGGCGATCCCGAGCGGGCCGGCTTCCTCGCCCTGCTCGGCATGCTGGGGTCGTTCGGGTTCATCCGCATGAGCACCCGCTTGATGCGCAGTCCGAAGGTGCCGTGGTGGCCCGGCAGCATCGAGACCGGGGGCGGGCTCCACGTCCACCACCTCGTGTTCGGGATCGTGCTGATCCTGCTGGCCGGATTCCTCAGCTTCGCGCTCCAGCCCGATGGCATGTTGCTCAACCTGCTCGCGATCGCCTTCGGGATCGGCGCGGGCCTCACTCTGGACGAGTACGCGCTCTGGCTCTACCTCGAGGACGTCTACTGGGCGGAGGAGGGTCGCCGCTCGGTCGACGCGGTCATCATCGCGTCGATCATCGCGGGCGGGTTCGTCCTCGGTCTCGTCCCGCTGGGGTCGGAGTCCGACTCGGGGGCCGCGCTCGTGGTCACGATCGCGATCAACCTCCTGCTCTGCGTCTTCGCGGCGCTCAAGGGCAAGTTCGCGCTGGCGCTGATCGGGATGTTCGTCCCCTTGGTCAGCATCGTCGCCGCCATCCGCCTGGCCCGCCCGGGCTCCCCGTGGGCCCGCCGCAGGTACGCCCCGGGCAGCAAGAAGCTGACCGAGGCCGAGGCCCGAGAGGATCGGCGCAGGCGCCGCGTCCTGCGCTGGCAGGACCGCATCGGCGGGGCTCCTTCGGAGCCGGCGGACAGCGGCTGAGCCGGCGATGCCGGACGAGAGGATCGAGACCCTGCGGCGCATGGCCGACGCCTTCAACCGGGGCGACTACGTCGCGGCGGCGACCCGCTTTCACCCCGAGATCGAGCTTGCCCGGCCCGGAGCTCAGTCCCCCTACCGCGGGGTCGAGCGGGTCCGCGAGTGGATGAAGCCCGACGCGTTCGCCAAGCAGAGCCTCGACGTGCGGGACTTCGAGCCAGCAGGTGGCGGTGTGCTCGCGCACGTCCCCACCTCCGTCACCGGAGCGACCAGCGGCCTCGAGATGGACGTCGACGCCTGGGCCTTCTTCACGTTCGATGACGACGACCTGATCACCCGGATCGCGTTGTTCCTGGATCGCGACGAGGCCCGCAGCGCCGCCGGGCTGGCGGACTGACTGACTGGATCAGCTCCCGGATCCGGCCGGACGCGATTTCGGCGGTGGCGCGTTTTGAGCGTGGAAGTAGCGCGTCAACCCGGCGCCGATGACGATGAAGGCGATTCCGATCCATTCCGGGGACTCGTCCATGGCGAGCACGATGATTCCGGTGATCGCGATCCAGGGAGTCACCTGGCCGAAGAACTCGCTCATCGGAGGTGCTTCGGTATTCGCCGCGAGGGCCTTGACCCTCAGCGGGTACCAGAGGGTGAATTGCGCGGCGACGATCAGCGGCAGGGTCTGGATGATCCAGCCGGTCCAGATGTTGTTCGAGTTGTCGAGCACCGCGTCGCCGTACAAGCCCGAGGCTGCCTCGATGATGAAGGCCCCGGCCCACACCCAGGTGAGGACGTAGTTCGTGCGCAGGAAGACGGGGTTGTCCCACAGCTCCTTCGGCGCGTCCTCCTTCGCATAGGAGAGCGTGAACGGGTTGCGGATCACGATCGACCCCACCGCGATCACGACGAGCGCGATGTTGGCGACCTCACCCGACCACCGCTCGAGCCACGCATGCGTGTCGTCGGAGGCGACGGCGACGAAGATCGCGAGCGCGCCGAAGAAGATCACGTCCGAGAACTCGAGCATCTTCGGCGAGCCGCCTCGGATCCAGCCGAGCATGACGATGATCAGCGCGAGGCCGAAGGCGATCGCCGACGACTCCTCGAGGCGGCCGCCGCCCTCGATCAGGCTGTAGACGATCCACGGCGAGAGCCCGACGAGGGGGTTGCCGAGCGCGGCGTCGAGAACTCCGCCGAGCGTGGCGCGGTGCCGCGGCTCGGTCGTTCCCGCCACGCGGCCATCCTATATCGAAGAAGAGATGAGCTCGAGTTTCGCTGCGCGCGTTAAACGCTTGATGCGCGCCTCTTCCCGCAGCGCGGCGGATCTGTCGGCGACCGGGATCACGACCGCGAGCTCAACCGGCAGGCGGCTCCGGGTGTAGCGGCTCGCGGTGCCTGCCCGGTGTGCAGCAAGCCTCCGTTCGACGTCCGACGACCACCCGCAGTACAGCGAGTCGTCAGCGCAGCGCAGTAGATACACGAACGCCATCCTCGGGTGGCTTCGCCGACGGGACCCCACTTACCTGCGGTCGCGTCGGCGTTAGCTGTCAGATTGCCGACATGAGGGGGGATCTTTCGGCCTACCGGCGCGAGGTCGTCTCCACCGCCGACGGCCGCGCCACGACGGTCCACGTGCTCCGCTTGGCCCGCGCCGAACACACGCCTCGCGTGGTGGCGATCGAGCCACACCGCCCACTCGCCGAGTGGTGCGCCGGCAACGGCGTCGCAAAGGCCATGATCGGCGGTTTCTACGTCCGCGCCCAGGGCACGCCGCTCGGCGATGTCCGCATCGACGGGCGAGCGCTCGCGAGCGTCCCGTTCGACTCGCCGTGGGACCGCGTGCGCGCGTGCGTCCACGTCGAGTCGGGCGAGGTCGTGTTGCGCTCGCGGCTCGAGCTCCCGGCCGAGCCCGGCGGGGACCTGCTGCAAGCGGGCCCGATGCTCGTCCGCGAGTGCGTCGGCCTGATCGATCCGGATGACGACGCCGAGGGCTTCTCGGCCGGCGCGAGCCAGTTCGATTCCGACATCACGGTCGGTCGCCATCCGCGAGCGGCGCTCGGCGTCAGCTCGACCGATGTGATCGCGGCCGTCTGCGACGGGCGGACCGAGGCCGAGGCCGGCCTCGATCTGACCGAGCTCGCGGGGGTGATGCTCGACCTGGGTGCCGTCGACGCGATCAACCTCGATGGCGGCGGATCCGCCTCGCTCGTCGTCGGCGGGGAGCTGGTCAACGTCCCGCACGAGGAGCACGGACTGCCGCTTCCCGGCGGGCGCAGCATCTCCACGGCGCTGTGCTTCGAGCGCCGCTGAGCGGCGCGCGGCAGAGACGGCACGCCGCGCCACTACGCTCTGTGTATCTCGAAAGAAGCTCTCAGGGTCCTGATGGGCTTCTACTTCTACCCCCGCGGGGGCTCCGCGCATGCGTGCCGGTCGATGGCGACCGAGCTGGGGCGAAACGGGATCGACGTGACGCTCCTTGCCGGTTCGCGCTCGGACATCGGCGATCACGGCTCCGCCCAGGCGTTCTTCACCGGCGCCGATCTGCACCCGGTCGACTTCACCCCTGCCCTTCGCAGCGACGACCCGCTCGCCTTCGACGGCGGCCGCGGGACCGCGCCGATGCATGCCTCCTACGAGGATCGGCCCGGCGCCGAGGATCCCGTGATGGCGGCGCTCGGCTCCGAGCTCTACGAGCGCCAGGTCGAGGCCTGGGCACGCGAGCTCGAGCTGGCGAGCGCCGCCGGGATCGACCTCCTCTACCTGCACCACCTCACACCGCTCAACGAGGCGGCTGCGCGGGTCATGCCCGAGACGCCGGTGGTGGGCCAGATCCACGGCTCCGAGCTCCTGATGCTCGAGCGAATCGCCCATGGGACCCCGGCGGGTTGGGGCGGTGCCGCCACCTGGGCCGAGCGGCTCTCGGACTGGGCAGCGAGCTGTACCCGCATCGTCGTCAGCAGCCCGAAGGGCCTGCAGCGCGCCAGCCTCGTCCTCGACATCGATCCGGAGCGATTCGTGGTGGTCCCGAACGGCTTCAACGACAACTTCGCGCCGCGCGAGGTCGACCGGGCCGGGCACTGGAGTCGCAACCTGGTCCAAAGGCCGCAGGGGTGGGCGCGGGGACACTCTCCCGGAAGCGTCGCCTACGGGGAGGCCGATCTCGGGGCGCTCGACGGCACGGTGCTGCTGAGCGTCGGCCGCTTCACCGAGGTCAAGCGCCTGCCGCTCTTGATCGAGGCCTTCGTCGCCGCCCGCCCGCGTTTTCACGACCGCACGGCCCTGGTCCTGCTGGGCGGCTTCCCCGGCGAGTGGGAGGGCGAGCATCCGCACGATGCGATTGAGCGCTGTCGTGCGCAGGATGTCTTCCTGGCAGGGTGGCACTCGCACGCGGTGCTGCCGGACTTCCTCAACGCAAGCGATGTGCTGGTCCACGCTTCGGTCAACGAGCAGTTCGGCCAGGTCCTGGTCGAGGCGATGGCGTGCGGGCTGCCCGCGATCGCGGTCGACAGGGGCGGCCCCGCCGACATCCTCGACGATGGTGAGACCGGCTGGCTGGTGCCACCCGACGACCTCGGCGCGTTGGTCGAGGCGATGCTGTTCGCAGTCAACGAACCGGCGGCGCGGCGCCGCGCCGGCGAGGCGGCCCGGCTCGAAGCCCAGCGCTCGTATGCGTGGGACTCGATCGGCGCCCACCTCGCGGACGTCGTTCGCGGCTCGGTCGAGCGACCGCGACCCAGGACGCAGCCCATTCCGGCCGGCCTCGGCGGCTAGCAGCCCGCGTCGAGGACCTGCGGCTAAGCGCCGCCGGCGAGCGCCTGGTGGAGCGAGCGGACGACGAGGGCACCGTCCCCGACAGCCGACGCCACCCGCTTGGTGGAGCCGCTGCGCACGTCCCCGACGGCGAAGACGCCCGGTCGAGTGGTCTCGAGCAGCAGGGGTTCGACATCGCTGCCTTCGCGATGCTTGGCGAAGCTCTCGTGCCCCCGTGCGTCCACGTCGGTGACGACGAATCCCTTGTCGTCGAGACCGACCAGGCCGACGAGATCCTCGGTCCGCGGCGTGGCGCCGATCATCGCGAACACCGCCGTGGTCTTCAGCTGATGCTCGCTGCGGTCATGGCGAACGACCGTGACCTCCTCGAGCTCTTCGTCGCCCTGGAGAGCCTTGACCTCGCAGCCTTCATGGATCTCGACGTTGGCGGCGGCTTCGATGCGATCGATGAGGTAGCGAGACATCGTCGCGGCCAAGGACCGGCGCACCACCAGATGGATCCGCCGCGCGTAGGAGCTCAGGTTCACCACGGCCTGTCCGGCTGAGTTGCCGCCGCCGACGACGACCACGTCCTCGCCCGAGGTCTGGAGCGCCTCGAGGTGCGTGGCCGCGTAGTAAAGGCCCAGGCCCTCGAAGCCTTCGGCGCCCTCGGCCGGCAGGCGGCGATAGTCGGCACCGACCGCGAGGACGAGGCAGCGGGCGCCCACCTGCTGTCCGTCGCCGAGCGTGAGTGGCCGAAGCCCGTCTGCCACCGAGCCGGCGAACCCGCAGCCTCCGTGGGCGCTGGAGATGACGGCGCCGAACTTCCGCGCCTGCAGCGTTGCGCGCTGGGTCAGGTCCGACCCCGACAGGCCGGTCGGAAACCCGAGGTAGTTCTCGATCCTGGCGCTCGTTCCCGCCTGCCCTCCGGGGGCGAAGCGCTCGATCACCAGCGTGGTGAGGCCTTCCGAGGAGGCGTAGACGGCGGACGCCAATCCCGACGGGCCCGCACCGAGCACCACGACGTCGAAGGTCTTCTGATCGACCTGGGCGCGCAGGCCGAGCTCGTCGGCGACCTGGGTCACGGTCGGGCGCCGCAGCACGTTGTGGGGGCGGACGAGGACGGGGCATTGGTCGGCGCCGATGCCAAGCTGGTCCAGGAGCGCCTGACTCTCGTGGTCGCTGTCGATGTCATGCCAGCTGAACGGGATCAGGTTGCGCTCGAGCAGCTCACGGATGGCGAAGGCGTCGCCCGAGCGGCGTTTGCCGATCAGCCGCTCGTTGCCGATGCCCTCGCCTCGCAGCCACTCACGGCGCGCGACCATCGTGCGGAGGAGGAGGTCGCCGAGGTCGGCCGAGCCGGCGACCAGGGTGCGCAACGCATCCGGCGGCACGACCAGGATCGAGCTCTCCTCGGCAACGATGCCCGCGGCGATCGTCGGCTCGCCGGTGAACATCGAGGTGTCGGCCGCGAATGTCCCGGGCTGGCACTGGGTGAAGTAGCGATCGCCCTCGGGTGCCTGATCGATGACGTCGATCGCCCCCGAGAGGATCACGAACAGGGGCGCGTCACGCTGCCCCTGCTCGAACGCGACGTCCCCCGGGGAGAGCGAGAGCTTCTCCGCGCCCACGGCCAGCTGCTCGATCTGGGCCTGGGTCAGGCGCGGGAAGAGGATCGGGTGGTCCGGATCCAGGAACCCCTCGGCGGGGGTGGGCGAGGCGTATCGACTCATTCGTGGAGTCGATTGTGAGGCACGGGATCTACGGAGCGGCCGGAGGGATGTTCTGCGTCTGGCGAAAGAGGTTCGTGGGGTCGTACCTCGCCTTGATCTCGCCGAGGCGCCTCCAGCTCGCCTCCGTGTAGGCGGCGCGGACGCGCTCGGGCCCCTCGTCGCCGAGGAAGTTGACATAGGCCGCCTCGTTCCCCTTCCTCAGGTCGGTCGAGAGCTCCTCGACCCACGCCTCGCGGATCACCCTGTCCTCGGGACTCGTGAAGAAGGCGGCGACGTTGGCCATGATCTTCGCCTGGCGGTGTCCGTACGCCGTCGCCTCCTCGGGCACGCGGGCGATCGCTCCGCCGAGCACGCGCAGCTGGGTGACGCGCATCGCGGCGTCGGAGGACTCGAGCCGCTCGATGACCATCTTCGCCGTCTCCAGGTCGAAGTCGTCCAGGAACATCGTCCGGGCGGCCGCGGTCGGGCGGTAGTCCGGCGGGTCGGGCGGATAGATCTCGGGAAACGGGATCGGGCGAACCATGTCGGCGACCGGTTCCGCGAGCGCGCGCAACGGCGCGATCGCCTCGGCGCCGTCCTCCGCGGAGCCGGCGAAGCAGACGAGCGCCATCGCGACCATCTGCCCGTGAAGCCCCTCGGGGACGAACGGCATCGGCGGCGCCGGCATCACGTTGAGGATCGTCGAGAGCTCCTCCGGAGCCGCCTCCGCGGCGGTGATGAAGCCGTGCACGACCTCGGGCGTCGCGGGCAGCATCAGCATGCCTCCGACGACCGACCCGATCTCGTGCAACCGGTACTTGATCCGGGTGACGACGCCGAAGTTCCCGCCGCCGCCGCGGATGGCCCAGAAGAGGTCCGGCTCGTTGTCGGCGTCGATCTCGCGGATCTCGCCGTCGGCGGTGACGATCTCGGCGGCGAGCACGTCGTCGATCGTGAGGCCGTACGCGCGGCTGATGTAGCCGACTCCGCCGCCGAGCGTGATGCCGCCGATCCCGACCGACCCGGCGTCGCCGAAGCCGGTAGCGAGCCCGTGTTCGGCGACCGCCTCCGTGTACTCGCGCGCGGTGAGTCCGGTCTGCGCCCACGCGGTCCGCGCCTCGGGGTCGATGTCGATCGCTCGCATCTCGCCGAGCTGCAGCGAGATCCCGCCTTCCGGCACCGAATGGCCCGCCGCGCTGTGGCCACCGCTGCGCACCCCCAGCGAGAGGCCGCTGTCGCGCGCGAAGTCGACGACCCTCGCCACCTCGGCCGCGTCCGCGGGGCGGACGATCGCCGCCGGGCGATGGTCGATCGCGCCTGAGAAGACGACGCGGGCGCGCTCGTACTCCGCGTCCTCGGGCCGGATCACGCGCCCGCCCACCTCGGCGTCGAGCCGGTCGATCGTGGCGAGGTCGGGGGTCGTGGTCATTCGCTTCACCTCATGCTTTGGGGTCGGGCAGGCCGCATTCGGCGCGCATCATCGCGGTTGGCCCTCCCACCGCTCAAGGTGGCACGCACCCGGCAGGGCGTGCGGTTATCCGTACGCCGCCTGCCAGCGGCCGTCTGCCTTTGCCCGCTCGACCTCGGCGAGCCCGGCGGGGCGCATCCGGGCTTCCTCGGTGAGCCTCTCGACCGTCTCCCGGCTGATCCTCGACCAGTTGCTGCGCGGGCGGCGGGGCGTGAAGCGCTGGAGGAACCAGTCCTGATCCAGCGCCTTGCGATTACTAGAGATCCAGCCGAAGCAGAAGGCGCCTTCGTTCGCCTCGTCCGAGCTCATGCTCTCGACCCCGCGGCCTTGCTTGCCGATGGCGATCCAGATGCCGTCGGACGCGGCGTGATTTGTCTCCAGCCAGTCTTCCCAGTCCTTGATCGTGGCGAAGGCGAGCGCGTCGGTCGGCGTCATCCGAGTCAGGCTAGTTCTTGCGGCTGGCTCCGCGGCGCGATGTTGTGGCCGAAGCGGAACAGGTTGGCGGGGTCGTACGCGGCCTTGACAGCGGCCAGCCGGCGGTGATTCTCGGCCGCGTAGGCCGTCGCCGTACGCGAAGTGTCGGCGAGGAAGTTGAGGAACGAGCCTCCGGTCGCGAACGGCCAGAGCGCGTCGGCGAAGTCCGGATCGGCGGCGTCGGCGATCACCGAGAAGCGGGCCTCGCGATGACCGACCGGCCCCGCGCCCGGCGCGGGGTGCGCGATCGCGCCTCCCCACTGGCGGACCTCGACGGTCGAGATCGGTGACTCCGGGTCCTCGGCGGCACCGGCGATCGCCCCGATCAGCGGCTCCGGGAGCTCATCGACGAGGTCGAGATGGCGCGGGGGAGTGCCGCCCATCACCGCGCTCGCGTAGCGGACCGGGCGCATCCCGTCGTGGAGCGTGGGCCCGGCCGCCCGGCGGAGGTACGCGAGCTCGGACTCGGCGTCGGCGAGCGCCCCGGAGTGCATCGCGCGGAGCGCCAGCACCCGCCGCCCACGCAACCGCGCCGGGACGTCGGCGGCCTCGTCGATCCGGGTGATCAGGACCGCCGTACTGAGTTCGTCGGGCGCCTCGGCGGCCCACTCGTCGTACGCCGCGAGCACGTCGGCGGCGCGTTCGACCGGGTGGTAGGAGGTTCCGGCGTACACCGTCTCGACGGGGAAGAGCCGCAGCTCGAGCGCGGTCACGACGCCGAAGTTGCCGCCGCCCCCGCGCAGGGCCCAGAACAGATCCGGGTGGTGCTCGGCGTTCGCGGTCACGATCGTGCCGCCGGCGGTCACGACGTCGGCGCCGATCAGGCTGTCCGCGGCGAAGCCATGGCGGCGGGAGAGCCAGCCGATGCCGCCGCCGAGGGTGAACCCGGTGACGCCGACCGACGGCGAGGAGCCGGAAAGCGGCGCGAGGCCGTATGGCGCCGCCGCCCCGAGCACCGCGCCCCAGGTCGCCCCGGCGCCAACTCGGGCGACGCGCCGCGCGGGGTCGACGTGGACGGCCGACATCCGCGTCGTGCGGAGCAGCACGGCGCCGTCGGCTGCGTCGTGAGTTCCGTGGCCGGTCGCCTGGATCGCGAGCGGGACGTCGCGCTCGCGGGCGATCCTCACCGCGGCCTGCGCGTCCGCAGGCCCGGCAGCGTCGACGATCAGCGCCGGGTGAGGGTCGAGCGCCGGGTTGAGCGGACGGCGGAGGAGGTCGTAGCCGGCGTCACCGCGACGGTGGATCCGAGGGCGGGTCTCGACGCTCCGCCTGCCGGCCTGGCGGGAGCGGTGGCGACGGCGCAGTCCGCCCGCGGGGCCGGCCGGGGTGATCGTGGGGGTCTTCGCCGTCATCGTCATGCCTTTCGGTGATCGTTTGCGATTAAGACCCGGAGTGCCGGCAAAACTCATCGGCCGCGACTTGTGCGCGCTGCGCGGGGTACAAAGAGGGCTCCGAATGCCACGCACGCGAAGAAGCGATTGCTCGGGCCCCGGGATCCGCCGCCGGCGGCGCGGGCGTGGGTTCGAGTACCTCGACGACGCCGCCGGGCGCCGGATCACGGATGCGCCGACGCTCGATCGTCTGCGCGAGCTCGCGATCCCGCCGGCGTGGAAGGACGTCTGGATCTGCAGCGACCCGCTCGGCCACCTGCAGGCCACGGGCGTCGATGCCGCCGGGCGCAAGCAGTACCTCTACCACCCGGCCTGGCGCGAGCGGCGCGAGCAGCACAAGTTCGACCACGTGGTCGACTTCGCCCGCGGGCTCCCGAAGCTGCGCCGGCGCGTCGACGACGACCTCGATCGGGAGGGCCTCGACCGCGAGCGGGTCCTGGCGGCGGCCGTGCGCCTGCTCGACCGGGGCATGTTCCGGGTCGGCGGGGAGGAGTACGCCGAGACGAACGAGACCTACGGCCTGGCGACGATCGAGCGGCGCCACGTGCGGATCTCCGGCGACGAGATCGTCTTCGACTACGACGCGAAGGGAGGGCTCCGCCGCGTGGTCACGCTGGTCGAGCCCGACGTGCAGCCGGTGATCGAGGCGCTTCGCCGGCGCCGCACCGGGACGGAGCTGCTCGCGTACCGAAACGGCCGTGGCTGGGCCGACGTCCGCTCCGACGACATCAACGAGTACCTGAAGGAGATCGCCGGAGAGGAGGCGACGGCCAAGGACTTCCGGACCTGGAACGGCACCGTGCTCGCGGCCGTCGCGCTCGCCTCGATGCTGCCGGTACCGGATTCGCAGGCGACGCGGAAGCGGAAGATCACCGAGGCCGTCAAGGGCGTCGCGTTCGTGCTCGGCAACACTCCGGCGGTCTCCCGGCGCTCGTACATCAATCCGAAGGTGATCGAGCGCTACGAGGAGGGCGCGACGATCGCGCCGACGTTGAAGCGCCTGGGCAAGACCGCCGACATCCGCGACCCGGAGGTCCAGCACACGGTCGAGCGCGCGGTGCTGCGCCTGGTCGCCTGAGCGGGCGCGGGCCGGCTACCCCGGGTCCGCGACCGGCACGCGCTCCTCGTGCCCCGCCTCGGGCGAGACCAGGATCGCGCCCTCGCCGGAGGCGTAGGCCTCCTCACCGTGGTAGGTGACGTCCATCCCGAGCGCCTCCTCCTTCTCGCTCGCGCGCAGCGGCATCAGCGCGCCGAGGCCCTTGAGCAGGACGAACGTCATCCCGAACGCGTAGGCGGGCACCGCGATCACGGCGATCACCTGGTCCTTGAGCTGCTCCCAGTTCCCGTACACGGCGCCGTCGGCGATGCCGTTCCAGGCAACCTGGGCGATGAGGCCGATGGCGAGGATGCCGACGAAGCCCGCGATCCCGTGAGCCGCGAGCACGTCGAGCGTCTCGTCGACGCGCGTGCGCGGCCGCCACTGAATCGCGAACCAGCAGGGGATCGCGCCGACGAAGCCGAGTCCCATCGCCCACGCCGGGCTGATGAAACCGCCCGCCGGCGTGATCAGGACGCAGCCGACGATGATCGCCGTAGCGGCCCCGATCGCGGTCACCTGGCGACCGCGTACGAGGTCGAGGGCGAACCACGTGACGAGCGCGCAGGCCGGGGTGAGCAGTGTGTTGACGAGGGCGAGCTGGCTGTTCTGGCCGGCGTTGAAGCCACTGCCGCCGTTGAAGCCGAACCAGCCGAACCAGAGCAGGCCGGCGCCGACGAGCACGTAGACGGCGTTGTGGGGGAGAAGGGCCTGGCGCCCATAGTCCTTGCGGGCGCCGACGACGAGCGCCGCGGCGAGCGCCGAGAACCCGGAGGCCATCTCCACCGCGATGCCCCCGGCGAAGTCCAGGGTGCCGTTCGAGACGAGCCAGCCGCCGCCCTCCTCGGCAAAGCCGAAGCCCCAGTGGGCGAGGACGGCGTAGACGAGGATCGACCAGAGCGCGGCGAAGATCAGGTAGGCGCCGAAGCGCATCCGCTCGACCACCGCGCCGGACACGAGCGCCGTCGTGATGATGCAGAACGTCGCCTGGAAGGCGAAGAAGACGACGTGCGGGATCGTCGGGCCGAGGCCGTCGGGATTCGGTTCGAAGCCGACCCCGTTGAGGAACGCGAAGTCGAAGCCGCCGATGATCCCGTTGCCGGGATCGAAGGCGAACGAGTAGCCGATCACCGCCCAGGTGACCGCCGCGACGGCGACGCCGGCGACGCACATCATGAAGGTGTTGAGCGTGTTCTTCGCCCGCACGAGGCCGGCGTAGAAGAGTCCGAGGGCGAGCGTCATCAAAAGGACGAGCGCGGTTGCGGTCATCATCCAGGCGGTGTCGCCCGTGTCGATCTTGCCGACCGGAAGCAGGCTTGCGATGTCCATCAGCTGCTGACCGGGGTGACGGCGAGGCTGTCGGTCTCGCCCGTGCGGATCCGCACCGCCCGCTCGAGCGGGACGACGAAGATCTTCCCGTCGCCGACCTCGCCGGTGCGCCCGCCGGCGCAAAGAGCGTCGATTGCCGGTTGCGCGAAGTCGTCCGAGACCGCGATCTCGAACCGGACCTTGTCGGCGAGGCCGACCTGCACCGTGGTGCCGCGGTAGGTCTCGACCCGGTCGAGCTCACCGCCGTGGCCCTGGACGCGGCTGATCGAGACGCCACGGACCTCGGCGCGATAGAGCGCCTCCAACACGTCGTTCGCCTTCTCCGGGCGCACGATGCCGATCACGAGCTTCACGCGGTCTCCCTCAATCGTCGCTGTGTCGCGCCATGCCCCGAAACCCGAGAGTGGCGGCGGTTCTCGAACGCGGCGAGATACTACGATCGGCACATGCCGAACCGTCTCCACTTCACCGAATCGGACGCCGCAAACGCGCTTATTGCGGAAGATCCGATGGCGCTGCTCGTCGGCTTCGCCCTCGATCAGCAGGTGACCGTGCAGAAGGCGTTCGCCGGCCCGTTCGTGATCCGCGAGCGGCTTGGCGCGCTCGACGCCGAGACGCTGGCGGCCGCCGACCTGGATCCGGTCTTCCGCGAGAAGCCGGCGATCCACCGGTATCCCGGCGTGATGGCGAAGCGGGTCCGCGATCTCGCGGTCCATATCCGCGACACCTACGACGGCGATGCCGCGGCGGTCTGGCGCGACGCCCCCGACGCCGGGACCCTCCGCGAGAACATCTCCTCGCTCCCGGGCTTCGGCGAGATGAAGGTGAAGGCGCTCGGATCCGTGCTCGCGAAGCGCTTCGGCGTCGAGGCCGCGCAGGAGCTGGTGCCGTGGCACCCGACGCTCGGCGACGTCGACTCGCCGCAGGCGCTCGCCGAGTATCAGGCGGCGAAGCGCGAGCACAAGGCCGCGTGGTCGAAGGCGAAGGCTTCCGCGTAGGCGCAGCCCTGCAGCCGTTGCCCGGCGACGGTTGAGTATTTGTCAAAAAGCTCGACCGCGACCGGCCTGAGGCCGCATGATCAGCCTCGGCGCGGTGCGGATCGGGCGGCTCGGTAACCGAGTTCTTACCTCGAGCGATTAGTTGTCGCCCCTCGCCCGGTCTTACCTCTGATCGCGCAAACTGACCCTCGGGAGACTCAAGTGACTGCTGATACCGAAAAGAACCGCTGGCTGGCGCTCTACGTCCTGTGCGGCGGCATGCTGATGATCGTGCTCGACGCGACGATCGTCAACGTCGCGCTGCCGACGGTGCAGGAAGACCTCGGGTTCTCGCAGTCCAATCTGGCGTGGGTGGTGAACGCCTATCTGATCGCGTTCGGTGGGTTGCTGCTCCTCTCCGGGAGACTGGGCGACCTGCTCGGGCAACGCCGTGTGTTCCTCGTTGGGCTCGCGGTGTTCACCGGGGCTTCACTGCTCTGCGCGGTCGCTCAGACCCAGGGCATGCTGATCGGCGCCCGCTTCCTCCAGGGCGCCGGTGGCGCCGTCTCTTCGGCCGTCATCCTCGGGATGATCGTGACGATGTTCCCCGAGCCGCGGGAGCAGGCGAAGGCGATCGGCGTGTACGGGTTCGTCGCCTCCGGCGGCGCCTCCGCCGGACTCCTCCTCGGCGGCGTCCTCACCGAGGCGATCAACTGGCACTGGATCTTCTTCGTCAACGTCCCGATCGGCCTCGTGGTCGCCTTCCTCGCGATCCGACTGGTCGACGACCGCCCCGGGATCGGCCGCGAGAAGGGCGCCGACGTTCCCGGCGCGATACTCAGCACCACCGGCCTGATGCTGGGCGTGTACGCGATCCTGGAGGCCGGCGAGAACGGGTTCGGCAACGCGCAGACGATCGTCTTCGGCGCGATCGCGATCGCGCTGATCGCCGCCTTCTTCCTGCGCCAGGCGCGGATCGAGACGCCGCTGATGCCGCTGCGCCTCTTCCGCGCTCGCAACGTCGCCGGCGCCAACCTCGTCATGGGGTTCCTCGTCGTCGGCTTCTTCAGCATGTTCTTCCTCGGCGCCCTCTACCTGCAGGGGATCCTCGGCTACGACGCGCTCGAGGTCGGGCTCGCGTTCCTGCCCTCCTGCCTGGTGATGGGCACGCTCTCGCTCGGCTACTCGGAGAAGCTGATCATGGGCTTCGGGGCCCGCCGGACGCTGATCTCCGGCCTCGTCGCCTCGTTGGCCGGACTGCTCCTCTTCACGCAGACCCCGGTTGACGGCGACTACTGGGTGCACGTGTTCCCCGTCCAGATCCTGTTCGGCCTCGGCGCCGGTCTCGCCTTCCCGTCGCTGATGACGCTCGCGATGTCCGGTGCGACGCCGAGCGACGCGGGGCTGGCATCGGGCCTCGTCAACACGACGACTCAGGTCGGCGGCGCCATCGGGCTCGCGGTCCTGACCACGCTCGCGACCGGGCGTACCGACAACCTGCTGGCCGAGGGGACCCCCGTCGACGAGGCGCTCAACTCGGGCTATCACCTCGCCTATCTGGTCGGCGCGGTCCTGATCGGATTCGCGATCGTCGCCGCGGTCACGGTCCTGTGCCCGGATCCGAAGCGCGAGGGCGCCGAGGACGATGGCGGGCATGGCGAGATCGATCGCGCCGGCGGGGAGCTCGCCTACAACGAGGCCGGTTAGGCGGCCTCGAGGTGGTGACGATGCTCGCCGAAGACTGGGCTACGGCCTCGGAGCCCGAGGCGGCAGAGGGGGGACGGACCTTCAACGAGCTCGCGCGCAGAGCGCAGATCGTCGATGCCGCGATCGCCGAGATCGCCGAGCGTGAGGACCGCGGCGCCTCGCGCGAGCAGATCGCCGAGCGCGCGGGGCTCGTCAGCACGACCGTGATCGACCTCTACTTCGCCGGCCGCGCCGACCTCGAGTCGGCCATCGTCAAGGAGGTCCGCCGGCGCCTGTCGGACCGCGGCTGATCGAGGCGCGAGGAATAATCGCCCTCGAGGCGAGTCGTTGAGCGCGGAACCGGAGACGACGCGGGCCCGGCTGAGCGTCCTGCTCGATGAGCAGGCGGCGCTGCGGCGGGTGGCGACCTTCGTCGCCGGCGGGCCCGACCCGGCGGATGTCTTCGAACGGGTCTGTGCCGAGGTCGGAGGGGTCCTGGGGATCGAAGGCACGAACCTGACGCGCTTCGAGGACGACGGGACGCAGACCGTGCTCGCCGGCTGGAGCACCGACGAGGGGCGTACGTTCCCGGTCGGCGGCGGGATCCCGATCGGCGGGGACGCGGCGGTACCGAAGGTCGCGCGCACCGGCCGGCCGGCACGGGTCGACGACTACTCGACGGTTGACGGCGAGCTCGCCGGGATGATCCGAGCGGCGGGCATCGCCTCGGCGGTCGCCGCCCCGATCACCGTCGCCGGCAAGCTCTGGGGCGCGATCGTCGCGACGACGAGCGCCGTGGGGGCCTTCCCGCGCGACACCGAGGACCGGATCGTCCGCTTTGCCGAGCTCGTCGCGGACGCGATCGCCAACGCCGACGCGCGCGAGCAGCTCGCCGCCTCCCGCGAGCGGATCGTCGCCGCCGGCGACCAGGAGCGCCGCCGGCTCGAGCGCAACCTTCATGACGGGGCGCAACAGCGGCTCGTCAGCCTCGCGTTGGACCTCAACCTCGCGCGCTCGCGGCTCGACGGCGATCCGGCCGGAGCGGGGGAGATGCTCGCAACCGCCGCGGACGAGCTCGAGCTCGCGCTCGAGGAGCTTCGCGAGCTCGCTCGCGGACTCCACCCGGCGATCCTCGCCGACCGTGGTCTCGCCCCTGCGCTCGCCGGCCTCGCGAGCCGGGCGCCGCTGCCGGTCGCGATCGAGACGGTCCCGGACGAGCGCCTGCCGGAGCGGCTCGAGGCGGCCGTGTACTACGTGATCGCCGAAGCGCTCACCAACACGGCAAAGCACGCGCGGGCGAGCTCGGCACGGGTGCGCGTCGTCCGCGAGTCCGGGCGGATCTGCGTCGAGGTCGCCGACGACGGCGTCGGGGGGGCGGACGCGCGCTCCGGGACCGGTCTCCGGGGCCTCTGCGACCGCGTCGAGGCGCTGGGCGGCGAGCTCGACTTTCACAGCCCGCCCGGCGGCGGGACCACGATCGCGGGCGTCTTCCCGATCGGCGGAAGAGCCTGAACGCCTCAGGCGCGCGCCGGCGGGCGATCGCCGATCCAGTAGCGCGGTCCGGGACCGCGAGCGCCGACCCGGTCGCCCGGATTGGAGAGCTTGCAGCGGTCGAGCGAGAGGCAGCCGCAGCCGATGCACTCCGTCAGTCCCGCGCGGAGACGTTCGAGCTCGGCGATCCGCTCGTCGATGCGCGTCGTCCAGCCGCTGGAGAGCCGCGACCAGTCGCGCCGCGTCGGCGCGCGGTCGGGCGGGAGCTTCGCCAGTTCGCCGCCGATCTCGTCGAGGCTCAGGCCGACCCGCTGCGCGAAGACGATGAAGGCGATCCGCCGCAGCACCGCACGGCGGTAGCGGCGATGGCCTGAACCAGCTCGCTCGGAGGAGATCAGCTCCTTCTCCTCGTAGAAGCGCAGCGCCGAGGACGCGACGCCGCTTCGTCGCGAGACCTCGCTGATCGTGAGCAGATCCTCCACTCCCTCGACGTTAGCGCGGATCGCGCTTGACTTCAAGTTCACTTGAGCTTGTAGCGTGTGGCGCACCCCCATGCACAAGGAGCAACGATGACGACGACACAGAGCACGCGGACGGCCGGCGAGCAGATCACCGAGAAGGTCACCTCCTGGGCCGGCGTGAGCGCCGAACACGGCGACCGAGGCGAGTTCTCCTTCAAGGTGGGCCGGCGCGAGATCGGCCACCTCCACGGAGATCGCGTCGCCCACTTCGGCTTTCCCAAGGACGTCTGGACGGAGCTCTTCGATCAGGGCCGGATCGACTACCACCCGGTCTTTCCCGGCAAGCCCGGTTTCGGAGCCCGGGTGATCGACGACGACGGCGACATCCGCGACGTGATCGCGATCATGCGGATCAACTACGACCGCGCGATCGCCCGTTACGGGCTTCCCGAGGACGCGTAACCCACGCTCGCCCACCGGGTAGCAGGTCACATCGAGGACCAATCGACGTCAGCCCACCCCGAGGCGGTCGAGGTTCTCGCCGATCTGATCGCCGAGCTCGACTCCGCGACCGAGGCAGGAGAGTTCTACGACCATGTCTGTGAGGCCCTCTGCCGGCTCACGTCGCTCGAGCGCGCCGGCCTGCTGCTCTACGACCCGCGCACGGAGGCCGTGCGCTCGGTCGGCTCGCACGGGCTCGACAAGGATCTGATCGGCGAGGTCGAGGGCACCCTCGACGAGACCCCGATCGCGCAGCGCGCGCTGGCGCAGAATGCCGTCGTCGCCGCCTCTGAGACGCTGGCGAGCCAGCTCCCGCCTCGCTATGCCAAGTTCGCCGGCATCAAGACCCTGACCTGCACCCCGGTGGCCGCCGGCGGCCGCTGGTTCGGGGTGATCTTCGCCGACCAGGGAGGCGGCCGGTTCGAGCCGACCGCCTCGGAGCGGGAGACGATGCTCACCTTCGGCCGCCTCGCGGCGCTCGCGGCGAGCGTCGAGCGCGCCACCCGCCAGGAGGAGCGAACGCACCGGCTCTCCGAACGGGTCGGCCTCGTGCGCGACATTCACGACCGCGTCATGCAGCGGCTCTTCGGCGTCACGCTCGCCCTCGGCGCCGATGGCGCGCTCGATGACGAGGAGCGTCAGACCTGTCACGACGAGCTGCAGAAGGCACTCGGCGAGCTGCGCTCCGCGCTCGTGCGCCCGGCCGAGGCCGAGCGGCGCCCGCCGCGGACGACCCTGCGCGAGCTCGTCGGTCGCCGCGCCGAGCGGACACCGCATCTCGCGGTGGACTGGGCCGAGGGCGTCGACGTGCCCGAGGCGCTCGAGTCGCTGTCGCAGTCGGTGTTCCTGGAGACGCTTCGCAACTGCGAGAAGCACGCGCGGGCGACCCGGATCGAGGTCCGCGTCGATGCGCCCGACGACGCGTTCGAGCTCGAGGTGACGAACGACGGGACGATCGGAAGCGGATCGGGAGCCGGAGCGGGACTCGGGTTGCGGCTGCTCACCCTGGAGGCCCTGCAGGAGGACGCGCTGGTCGAGTTCGGGCCGCTCACCGAGGGTCGATGGCACGTGCGCATGGTCGGGCCGGCCGGAGGCGCCGCGTGAGCACCAAGACCCAAGAGCTGGCGCTCAAGGTGCTCGTCGTCGACGACCACGACGTCGTCCACTGGGGATTTCGCCTGCTGCTCGAGCGCCAGCCCTGGGTCGAGCGGTGCGCCGCGGCGGCGGACGCCGAGGAGGCGCTCGAGCTTGCCGGGCAGATGCAGCCCGACGTCGCGCTTGTCGACCTCTTCATCGGCGCGGAGTCCGGGGCGGAGCTGACCCAGGAGCTGCTCCAGCGCTCGCCGGAGACGCGCGTGCTCCTGATCAGCGGAGCCGGCACCGTCTCGCGCGCAGTCGCGACGGCCGCCGGGGCCTCCGGCTTCGTCTCCAAGGACTGGGGCGCGCCGGACGTGGTCAAGGCCGTCCGCATGGTGGCGCTCGGGATGGAGGTCTTCGGGTCACAGGAGACGCCGCCGGTGCCGACGATGCTCTCGGCTCGCGAGCGCGAGGTGCTCGAGCAGATCGCAACGGGGTCGACCAATCCCGAGATCGCGAGCCGCCTCTACCTCTCTCCGCACACGATCAAGGAGCACACCAGCTCGATCTACCGCAAGCTCGGCGTCCGCAACCGCGCCGAGGCCGTCCAGCACGCCCAGCGCCTCGGCCTGATCGGCTGAGAGCCGATCTCGACCGCCCCGACCCCCCGACCGGTTCGCCTTCACCCCCCGGGCGGGGGGTTACCCGTCGGTAGGCCTTAACCGGGCCCGCCTCGTGGAGAACTATCACCCGATGGCCGCGACGGCGAGCCCGGATGGGCAGACAGCGATTCTCTTCCCCGGTCAGGGGAGCCAGGCGGACGGCATGCGCGAGCTCGTCGCCGAGCACTGCCCTGAGCTGCTCGAGCTGGCGCTCGCCTCTTATGGCGGCGACCCGTTCGCCCACGCGGGCGAGAGCACAGCCGCCGCGCAGCCGGCGATCTACTGCGCCTCGCTCGCGCACTTCGCCCGTGCGGGCGAACCCGAGGCCGAGCTCTTCGCCGGTCACTCGCTTGGCGAGCTGACCGCGCTCGCCGCCGCCGGTGCGATCGAACCCGGCGAGGGTCTGCGGCTGGCGCTCGAGCGCGGAGCTCTGATGGAGACGGCGGGACGCGAGTCCCCCGGCGGAATGGTCGCCCTGATCGGGGACGGGGAGGCCGCTCGCGAGCTCGCGGCCGCCTGCGGCCTGGTGATCGCGAACGACAACAACCCCGGTCAGCTGGTCGCCTCCGGCCCCCTCGAGGCTCTCGATCGGGCTCAGATGGAGGCGAAGGCACACGGCGTGCGCCGGGCGATGGTCCTCCCGGTCGCAGCCGCGTTTCACTCGCCCGCGATGCTGAGCGCCGTGCAGCCGTTTCGCGACCGGCTCGAGGCCGCCGCGATCGGAGTGCCCGCCCGCCCGGTGATCTCATGCTCGACCGTCGCCGAGCACCGACTGCCCTCGCAGATCCGCGACGAGCTCGCCGACGCTCTCGTCCGCCCGGTGCGTTGGCGCGAGACCGTGATCGAGCTCGAGGCGCGTGGTGCGACCCGCTTTCGCGAGACTGGTCCGGGCCGGGCGCTCGCCGGGATGGTCAAGCGGACACTCGACGGCGTCGACATCGGCCCGCTCGAGGAGCCCGTCCGTGCTTGACGCGGCCGCCGAGCAGCTCTCGCCCCGCCCGAGCCCCGACCCGGCGGCTACGCCGCGCCCAGGTGGCTCGGCGGTGCTCGGGATCGGCGTCGCGGTGCCCGAGACGCGGGTTACGAACGAGCCGATCGCGGCGCACCTCGGCGTCAGCGATGAGTGGATCCGCTCGCGCACGGGGATCGGCGAGCGCCGGATTGCCGCGGCGGGCGAGACCGTCGTCGGCCTCGGGGCCACCGCGGCCGGCAGGGCGCTCGACGCCGCCGCCGTCACGCCGGCCGACGTCGACCTCGTCCTCGTCGCCACCGTCAGCCATGAGCGGCTGCTCCCGGGCGCCGCCCCCGAGCTGGCCGCCCGCACCGGCGCCGAGCGGGCGGGCGCCTTCGATCTCGGCGCCGCCTGCGCCGGGTTCGTCTACGGGCTCTCGCTCGCGGCCTCGCAGGTGGAGTCCGGGCGGGCGGAGAAGGTCCTCGTCGTCGGCGCCGACGTGCTCTCGCGAATGACCGATCAGGACGACAAGCGCACCGCGGCGCTCTTCGGCGACGCCGCCGGCGCCGCGGTTGTCGGCGCCGCCGCCGAGGGGCGGATCGGCCCGGCGGTGCTGGGCTCCGACGGCTTCGAGACCGAGTTGATCACGGCCGAGCACGACGAGCGGCTGATCCGGATGAACGGCCACGACACGTTCCGCGAGGCCGTCAACCACCTCAGCGAGGCGACCAGCGCTGCGGTCGCGCGCTCGGGGCGGACGACGGACGAGATCGACGTCTTTGCCTTCCACCAGGCGAACGCCCGCATCCTCGCCGCCGTCGGCGAGAGGCTCGGCCTCGACCCGGACCGGGTCATCAACTGCATCGACCGATTCGGCAACACCTCCGCCGCCTCGATTCCGCTCGCGCTCGCCGATGCGGAGGAGCGCGGGGTGCTCGCCGACGGCGCGGCGGTGCTCGTCGCCGGCTTCGGCGCCGGTCTCACCTGGGGCGCGATCGTGATCGAGTGGGGGCCGGGTGATGCCTGAGGGGTGCGCGGTGGTCACCGGGGCAGCGCGCGGCATCGGCGCCGCCAGCGTCCGGGCGCTCGCCGAGGCCGGGTGGCCGGTGCTCGTCAACTACCGCAGCGACGCAGAGGCGGCCGAGGGCTTGGTCGGCGAGGTCGAGGCTGCAGGCGGCCGGGCGCACGCCCACCGCGCCGACATCACCGATCCCGCCGAGGTGGAGGAGCTCTTCGGTGCGGCCGAAGGGCGGTTCGGCACCGTCCTCGTGCTTGTCAACAACGCCGGGGTCCGTGTGGACGGGCTCGCGCCGCAGCTCGCCGCCGAGGACTGGCACTCGGTCATCGACACGAACCTCTCGGCGGCCTTCCACACCACGCGCCGTGCGCTGCGCCCGATGCTTCGTGCGCGCTTCGGCCGGATCGTCAACGTCGCCTCAGTGGTCGGCCTGCGGGCGAATGCCGGGCAGTCGAACTACGCCGCTTCGAAGGCGGGACTGATCGGGATGACGAAGACGGTCGCGGTCGAGGTCGCTCGGCGCGGGATCACCGTCAACGCCGTCGCCCCGGGTCTGGTCGACACCCAGTTCACCGAGGGGATCGGCAACGGCCTCGCCGACGGCATCCCGGCGCGGCGGACCGGGACGCCGGAGGAGGTCGCCGCGTGCATCGGCTTCCTCGCCTCAGAGCAGGCCTCCTACGTGACCGGAACCGTGCTGACCGTCGACGGCGGCCTCAGCGCCTGAGCTTCAACGCGAACGACGACAAACCGAAAAGGAGACAGATCGAATGGCAACCCAGGAAGTGACGGAACCGGCTGTGGAGAAGGTGATCTTCGCGGGCCTGACCGAGATCGGGGCCGAGGGCGAGGTCACCCGTACGGCGACCTTCGAGGACCTCGACCTCGACTCTCTCGACCTCGTCGAGCTGGCCCAGATCGTCGATGAGGAGTTCGGCGTCGAGCTCGACGGCGACGCGGTCAAGGACGTGAACACGGTCGGCGATGTGGTCGAGCTCGTGGTCGCGCGCGCGGCGGCATGACCCGTCGCGTCGTCATCACAGGCGTCGGCGCCGTGACCCCGCTCGGCGTCGGCGCGCAGCCGCTGATCGAGCGCTGGGCGGCGGGCGAGGCCGGGATCGACGACGGGGTCGCCCGATGCTCGGACTTCGAGCCGGCCGACCACCTCTCGCGCAAGGAGGCCCGGCGGGCCGACCGCTTCACCCAGCTCGCCCTCGTCGCTGCCGCGGAGGGGCTCGCGCAGGCCGGCCTCGAGGCCGGCGAGAGCCATCCGGCCGAGCGGATCGGCTGCGTCATCGGGACCGGGATCGGTGGCATCGGCACGCTCACCGAGCAGCAGGACGTCCTCCGCGAGACGGGCCCGAAGGCGGTCTCGCCGCTCTCCGTGCCGCTCCTCATGGGCAATGCGGCCGCCGGCGTCGTCGCCCTGCGGCACGGCCTCCGCGGCGAGACGTTCGGCGTCCTCTCCGCTTGCGCCGCGGGTGCGCACGCGATCGGCCAGGCGAAGCGGATGATCGAGACGGGCGACGCCGACGCCGTCGTCACCGGCGGCTCTGAGGCCGCGCTCACCGATGTCGCGATCGCGGGCTTCGCCGCCATGGGCGCCACCTCCGAGACCGGGATCTCACGTCCTTTCGACGCACGCCGCGACGGCTTCGTCATCGGCGAGGGCGCCGGCGTCTTGGTGCTCGAGGACGCCGAGGCAGCGGAGAGGCGCGGCGCCGAGGTCCTCGGTGAGCTGCGCGGCTACGCGGCGACCTCGGACGCCCACCATCTCACCGCACCCGAGCCGAGCGGCCGCGACGCGGCCCGGGCAATCGCCGGCGCGCTCGCCGACGCCGGCCTCAGCGCCGTCGACGTCGACTACGTGAACGCGCACGGGACCTCGACCCCCCTCAACGACGCGAGCGAGACGGCTGCGATCAAGGCCGCGCTCGGCGAGGCCGCGGCGGACATTCCGGTCTCCTCGACGAAGTCGGTGATCGGGCATCTGCTCGGCGCCGCCGGCGCGGTCGAGGCGATCGCGACCGTCGAGGCACTGCGGCGCGGCATCGCCCCGCCGACGGTGGGCTGGGAGGAGCGCGATCCCGAGCTCGACCTCGACTACGTCCCCGACCAGCCGCGCGAGCTCGAGCGCAGGCAGAACGGCGCGGGTCCCGAACCGCTCGTCGCGCTCTCGAACTCGTTCGGCTTCGGTGGCCACAACGCGGTCCTCTGCATCTCCGGCTGACCGATGACGACCCTCGCGACACCGCCTCCCCCGACCGAGCCGCACGTCGAGACCGATGCCGACCTCGGCCCGCGGGAGAAGCTCGAGCTCCTCTGCGACCCGGGGAGCTTCTCGCCGGTGCGCTCGGGCGTCCGCTCGGCGGCGCTCGGCGAGCGCGGCAGCGGCGGCGACGGCGTCGTCGCCGGAGCCGGACGGGTCGGTGGGCGGCCGATCTTCTGCTACGCGCAGGATCGCCGGTTCATGGGCGGCTCGCTCGGAGCGGCGCACGCCGACTCGATCGTCCGCGTGATGGGCCTCGCCGGCCAGTCAGGCGTGCCCGTCGTGGGTTTCGTCGAGTCCGGCGGCGCGCGCCTCCAGGAGGGGCACGCAGCGCTCGCCGGCTACGGCCGCATCTTCCGCGCCAGCGTCGAGCTCTCGACCAAGGTGCCGCAGGTCTCGATCGTCACCGGCGTCTCCGCGGGCGGTGGCGCCTACTCGCCGGCGCTCACGGACTTCGTCGTCATGACCGAGGCCGCGCGCATGTTCCTCACCGGGCCGAAGGTGGTCCGCGACGCGCTCGGCGAGGAGGTCTCGATGCTCGACCTCGGCGGGCCCGGCGTGCACTCGAAGAACGGCGTCTGCCAGCTCGTCGCCCCCTCGGCCGAGGGCGCGGTCGAGATCGCGCGCGAGCTGCTCGGCTACCTCCCGGCTCGCTTCGACCGCAGCGGGCCGATCGTCACTGCGCCTGAGGCGCTGAGCCCCGATCCCGCCGCCGACGTGCCGCACGAGCCGCGGCGGACCTACGACGTCCGTGGCGTCGCGGAAGCGCTCTGCGACGGCGGTCAGGTGCTCGAGCTCGGCGCCGGCTGGGCGCGCAACATGGTCACGGCCTTCGGCCGCATCGACGGGCGCGCGGTCGGGATCGTCGCCAACCAGCCGCGCTGGCTCGGGGGCGTGATCGACGCGGCCGCGGCGGAGAAGGCGGCGCTGTTCGTCGACTCGTGCAACCGATTCGGCATGCCGCTCGTCGTCCTCGTCGACACACCGGGGTTCATGCCCGGGTCGGGCCAGGAGCGGGCCGGTGTGATCCGCCACGGTGCGTCGCTGCTGCGGGCCTTCGCCGGCGCCGAGGTGCCGAAGCTGACCGTGGTCCTGCGCAAGGCCTACGGGGGCGCCGTGATCACGATGAACTCGCGCGACCTCGGCGCCGACCTGGTCTTCGCCTGGCCCAGCGCCGAGATCGGGATCATGGCCGCGCGCCAGGCCGTCGGGATCGTCCACCGCCGCGACCTCGAGGCGGCGAGCGACCCGGAGTCCGCCCGCGACGACCTGGCGACCGCCTACGCCGAGGACCATCTGAACGCGGATGCCGCGGCCGCGGCCGGCTTCGTCGACGAGGTGATCGAGCCGGCCGAGACGCGGGCGCGCATCGGCTGGGCGCTCGGGGCACTGGAGGGGCGGTGATCACGGTCGACCCGATGGCGCGGATCGCACGTGCGCTAGCGAGCCAGCGGGAGTTCGAGGCGCGCGGGCGCGAGCTCTCGCTCTACGTCGCCATCGGCGACAGCTTCACCGCCGGGACCGGCAGCGGCGGCACCGCCTGGCCCGAGCATCTCGCCGCGGCGCTTCGCGAGCTCAATCCCTCGCTCGAGCTGCGCAACCTGGCGGTCGACGGCGCCACCAGCGCCGACGTCCTCGCCGGGCAGGTCCCGGAGGCGCTCGAGCTCGAGCCCGACCTGGTCACAGTCGTCTGCGGGGGCAACGACGTGCTGCGCACGACGCGCCCCGACGTGGAGCGCTACGGCGAGACGCTCGAGACGATTCTCGAGCGACTGCGCTCGGCGAATCCGCGCCTGCGCATCGCGACCGCGACGACGCCCGAGCGGCTCGAGTTCCTCTCGCTGCGGCCGCGCACGCGCTCGCGGGTCGAGAGCGGGATCGCGGCGCTCAACCGGACGACCCGCCGGATCGCCGAACGGCGCTCGATCCCGTGTCTCGAGGTCGCCGGGCACCCCGCGCTCGCCGACCCGGAGAACTACTGCAACGACGGCCTGCACCCGTCCGCGCTCGGACACCGCCGCGCGGGTGGCGCCTTCGCCGGCCTGCTCGCCGCCGACGGGCTGATCGAGCTCGGGGACGGCACGCGCGGATGATCCTCGAGGGAAGACGGCTGGTGATCACCGGGGTGGTCAACCGCCACTCGATCGCCTACTCGATCGCCGAGCGGGCGCAGGAAGCCGGGGCGGAGATCGTCCTGACCAGCTTCGGGCGGGTTCGGCGGATGACCGAGCGCGCCGCAAAGCGGCTCCCCGAGCCCGTCGACGTTCTCGAGCTGGACATCAACAGCGACGCCGATCTCGAGCAGCTCACCGCAGAGCTCGGCCAGCGGTGGGGAAGGGTCGACGGCGCCGTGCATGCGATCGCCTACGCCCCACCCGATGCGCTGGGCGGCCGGTTCCTCGAGGCGCCGCGTGAAAGCGCCCGGATCGCGTTCGAGACCAGCGCCTACTCACTGAAGGCGCTGGCGCGGGCGCTGGCGCCGCTGATGGGCACGCAAAACGGGTCCTCGCCGACCCACGGCAGCATCGTCGGGCTCGACTTCGACGCGTCCGTCGCCTGGCCCTCCTACGACTGGATGGGCGTGGCGAAGGCGGCGCTCGAATCCGTCTCGCGCTACCTGGCGCGCGATCTCGGGCCGGCCGGCATCCGGGTCAACCTGGTCTCGGCCGGGCCCGTGGCCACCCCGGCGGCGTCTGGCATCCCCGGCTTCGACCGTCTGGCGCAGGGCTGGTCGGCCGGCGCGCCGCTCGGGTGGGACGCGAGCGATCCGGCCGCCGTCGCCGATGCGGCGCTCTTCCTGCTCTCGGACCTCTCGCGCGCGATCAGCGGGGAGATCATCCACGTCGACGGCGGCTACCACGCGGTGGGCGCTTCGGCACCGGATCCGGAGCGCGCAACGCGAGGTTGAGCTCGAAGCGGCGGGCCGGGTCCTCGAGGGCCGGGCCGAGCCGCTCGCGGAGGCGGGCGAGGCGGTAGCGCACGGTCTGCGGGTGCACATGGAGCTCGCGCGCGATTGCGCCGACCTCGCCCTGATGAGCGAGCCACGCGCGGAGGGTCGCGAGCAGGCGGGCGCGGGAGGCGGGCGTCTCGGGGTCGAGCGGGGCGAGGAGCGTCGCCGCGAGCTCACGCAGGAGCCCGGGCTCGGCATGGACGAGGAGGCTCGCGAGATGGTCGCCGGCGAGCACCAGTCCGCTCACCTCGAGCTCGCCGTCGTCGATCAGCGCCAGCGTCGCGCGGGCCCGCTCGGCGCTCTGGGCCGCGCGGGTGAGGGGGACGTCAGGGCCGAGGACCGCGGTCCCCGCGAGCGCCGCCCGCAGCTGGCGCTCGAGGCCGGGCGCCCCGGCGTCGCCGAGCAGGGCAACGCCGCTCTCCCCGCCCTCGTCCGCGAGTACGAGCGCGTCGGCGGGCAGGCGGCCTCGCAGGCGCGCGCCGCCCGTCGACCAGGCGAGGACGCCGACCGTGCCCGGGATCTCCCAGCCCGCATCGGCCGCCGCGAGCGCGACCTCGTCGGGGTCCTGCTCGGGGTCGAGCAGCAACCGTGCGAGCCGGCGCCGGCGGCGTTGCGTCTCCCCTGCGGCGGCCGACTGCTCCTCCGCGTACCCCTCGGCCGAAAGCGCCGAGATCCCGTCGATGTAGGCGAAGACGGACTCGGCCAGCAGCGCGAGCGTGTGGCGGTCGACGTTCGCGTCGATCGCGACGCCCGCGACCCGTCGCCAGGAGACGCGGGCCCCGATGCGGTACGCGGCGAGCAGCGCGTCGAGCGAGCGCCGACCCCGGTACTCGCCGCGGCCGAGGCCGCGATAGACGTTCTCGAGCGCGGTCCGGTCGAGGTCCGGGTTGGCGATCAGCTCCGCGAACTGCCCGAGGGCCTCCTCGACCCCGAGCTTGATCCCGGCCCCGAAGCGCCCGGTCAACGGACGCCGATATGCGGGGACGCCGTCCCGAATCGCGGCGATCACCTCGTCGCTGAGCGCCGGCAAGTGGGGGACGAGCTTCGCGCCGATCCGAGCCGGGATCTCGCGCCAGGGTTCCTGCTGGGGAAGAATTTGTGAGCCGATCACAAAATCATAAGCCAGCGTCTTGGTTCAACGCGCAGATTCGTGCCAAATTGCGTTCTAGCCTCTAAGAGATGAGTCGCCTGGAACGCAACGTCAACATCGCCGCGGTCTTCCTTCCCTTCGTCGCCTTCGTCGCCGCCCTGGGCCTGCTGTGGAATCAGGCGGTCGGCTGGACCGACCTAGCGATCATGCTCCTCATGTACGTGATCTCCGCGTTCGGGATCACGATCGGGTTCCACCGGCTGCTCACGCACCGGGCCTTCCAGACCTACAAGCCGCTCTCCTACGCGTTCGCGATCGCCGGCTCGCTCGCGGTCCAGGGCCCGGTGATCGACTGGGTCGCCGACCACCGCAAGCACCACGCACACCCCGATCAGGAAGGCGACCCGCACTCCCCGCACGTCGGCCACGGCCACGGGCTGCGCGGCCTCTGGCACGCCCACGTCGGCTGGCTGTTCGAGACCCAGGGTCAGGCCTGGGGCGAAAGTACGCACCCGATCTGACCGAGGACCCGGTGATGCGGCGGATCAACCGCAGCTTCCCGTGGCTCGTCCTCGCAACGCTCGCGATCCCGGGCGCGCTCGGCTTCCTCCTCACCGGGACGCTCGCGGGCGCGCTCACCGCGGCGCTGTCTGGGGCGGCCTCGTCCGCGTCTTCTTCGTCCACCACATCACCTGGTCGATCAACTCGATCTGCCACTTCCACGGCGCCCGCCGCTTTGCGACCGAGGACCGTTCGACCAACGTCTGGTGGCTCTCGCTCGCCTCCCTCGGCGAGGCGTGGCACCACAACCACCATGCGTTTCCGCGCTCGGCCTTCCACGGCCTGCGCTGGTACGAGCTCGACCCGTCCGGCATCGTGATCCTCGCGATGCGGAAGCTCCACCTCGCGTGGAACGTCGTGCTTGATCACGCCCGAGCGCCAGCAGCAGCGGCTCGCGCGGGGCGCCCCGCAAGGCGCTGCTCAGGGCACCCCGGTCGAGGCTGGGTAGGAGGGGCGGCTCCGGCGGCCCTCTATCGTTCCGGGCCATGGACCGTTCGGCGGGGAAGTTGTGCGTGCTGCTCGTTTGTGCGGCGGCCTTGCTTGCGGCCGGCTGCGGCGGCGGTGAGGACGAGGAGACGACGACCACGGTGGCGTCGAGCGCCTCGACCACGACCACCACCCGGCAGACGGACGCCGCGCCGCCCGCGGAGGGCGCTGAGGAGCAGGCCGCGGGCGACGGGAAGGTCGAGCTCTACTTCACCCGCGGCGAGCAGTTCCGCAAGGTGGAGCGTGACCTGCCGGCTGACGGTTCGGAACGCTCGCTCCAGCGGGTGAGCGAGGCGCTCGTCGCCGGGCCGTCGGAGGACGACGGGCCCGCGCAGACGACGATCCCCGCGCGGGTAGAGGTCGAGGGCGTGACCCTCGACGGCGACGAGGCGACGGTCGAGCTCTCCGCCGAGTTCACCGACGGCATCGGCGCGGCCTCGAGCGACGCCGACCGGCAGGACCTCAACGCCCGGCTCGGGCAGCTCACCTACACGCTGACCCAGTTCGACGGCGTGAAGACCGTCGAGGTCCTCGCCGGCGGGGAGACGGTCGGGCCGCAGATCGCCCGCGCGGCCTACGCGAAGCCGGCGAGGGGGCCGGTGCGCGAGCAGCGCGCGAGGGGTAAGGCGAGCGCCGCCACCCGCAGCGTTCAGGAGCGCCTGATCCGGCTCCACTACCTGCCGAAGGGCTCGGCGGACGGCGTCGCCGGGTACCAGACCGAGCAGGCGGTGACGGCGTTCCAGGCGTGGGAGGGGCTAGCCCGAGACGGCGTCGTCGGGCCGCAGACCAAGGGCGCGCTCGCCACCGCGCGCCGGCCACGTCCGCGCGCCGGTGGGCCGCCGAAGCGAATCGAGGTCTATCGCGAGAAGGGCGTTGCGCTGCTGATCGCCAACGGCAACGTCAAGCGGGCCGTCCATGTCTCGACGGGTGCACCGGGAACCTCGACGCCGGCCGGGACCTTCGAGGTCTTCCGCAAGGAGGAGCGCTCCTGGTCGGTGCCGTTCCAGGTCTGGCTCCCGTGGGCCTCCTACTTCACCGGCGGCATCGCCTTCCACGAGTACCCGGACGTACCGCCATTCCCGGCGTCGCACGGTTGCGTGCGCGTCCCGGCCCCCGAGGCGAGGATGCTCTACGACTTCGCCGCCATGGGGACGACGATCGTCGTGTTCTAGCCGGAGCTACTCGCTGAGGCGGAAGTAGCCGGTGTTCTCGTCGTCGTCCCGGGTCTTTTCGAGCTTCCCGGATTGACGGACGCCCTTGAACGCGCGGCGCATTTCTTTCTTGTCGACGCCGAGGTGAGCGGCGAGCTCGGGGCGGGAGAACTCCTCCTTGCCACTCTCGGTCAGCTCGCGGGCGGCTTGGATCACCTGTTCGGATGTGATGTCTGGCATGCGGAGAAAGGTAGCGGGGGGCGGGCGGCGGCGCGGGGCGGGGCCAGGGCCGATAGGGTCGCCGAGTGGCAATCAGCGTCGCCGTCACCGGCCCCACCGGCGACATCGGCCGCTCGGCGATTCGCGAGCTCGAGCGCCGCGAGGAGGTCGGCAGGATCGTCGGCATGGCCCGGCGCCCGTTCGATCCGGCCACCCACGGCTGGGAGCGGACCGAGTACGTGCAGGGAGACGTGCTCGACCGGACCGCGGTCGAGCGGCTGGTGGAGGGCGTCGACGTCGTCGTCCACCTCGCCTTCATCATCTTCGGCGATCAGGACGAGACCCAGCGGGTCAACCTCGAGGGCTCGCGCAATGTCTTCGAGGCCACGGCGGCGAGTGGCGCCGGCCGCCTCGTCTACACGTCGTCCGTCGCCGCCTACGGCTTCCACGAGGAGAATCCGCAGCCGCTGACCGAGGAAACCGAGCCGCGCGGGAGCGAGGACTTCTACTACTCGGCGCAGAAGGCGGAGCTCGAAGGGGTGCTGTGGGAGGCGGTCGAGGGCTCGGAGACCGACGCCTACGTCTTCCGCCCCTGCATCGTGGCCGGACCCGACGCGGTCACCGTGATCGACCAGCTCGGCGCCGAGGGCCCGCTCTCGATCGTCAACCGCATCACGGCGGCGCTTCCGGGTGTTCGCCCGTTGCTCCCGGACCCGGGCGTCCCGATGCAGCTCGTCCACCACGACGACGTCGCGCGGGCGATCGCGGCGGCGGTGCTCGGCGAGGGGCCCCCGGGGCTCTACAACCTGGGCGCACCGGGGACGATCACGACGGCGGAGATCTCGGCCGGGATGAACTGGCAGCGGATCCCGGTGCCGGGGGTGGCGGTAAAGGCGACGGCCGCCGCGCTCAAGCGGGTTCCGTTCCTGCCCGCGCAGGCGCAATGGCTGCGGGCGGCATCGATCCCCGTAGTCATGGACGCGACCAAGGCCGCCCGAGAGCTCGGCTGGGCACCCGTCAAAGACAGCGTCGAGACGCTCGCGGAGACCATCCGCGCCGCCCGCGAAGCAGGCTGATGAGCGCGATCACGCGCGAGGACGTGAGCTTTCGCTCCGCCGGCGAGAGCTGCGCGGCGTGGCTCTATCGGCCGGCGGAGGAGAGTGGGGAGGTCCCCTGCGTGGTCATGGCGCACGGCTTCAGCCTCACCCGCCACGACGGGCTCGAGCCGTTCGCCGAGCGGCTTGCCGCGGCCGGTGCCGCGGTGCTCTGCTTCGACCACCGCCATCTCGGGGACTCCGCCGGGGAGCCGCGCCAGAGCTTTCGCAAAGGCAGGCAGCTGACCGATTGGCGGAACGCACTCACCTTCGCCGGCACGATGCCCGGGATCGACAGGGGGCGGATGGTCCTATGGGGCTACTCGTTCTCCGGCGGCCACGTGGTCAAGCTCGCGGCACGCGAGCCGGAGGTCGCGGCCGTGGTTGCGACCTGTCCGTTTTTGAACGGGTTTCGGCGGTTCACGGCCACCCGGCCGGCCGTGAGCGCCTGGATCCTGCCGCGCGCGCTTGCCGACCTCGCCGGAATCGAGGCGAGGATCCCGGTGACCGGTCCGCCGGGGAGCCCGGCGGCGATGAGCTTCGCCGGCGAGGAGGACGGGTTCGCGCGCACCGCCACGGCTGACTCACCGTGGCGGAACGAGATCTCCCCAGGAGTCTTCGCGACGATTCCCTTCCATCGCCCACTCGCGTTCGCGCGGCAGGTTCGCTGCCCGATCTGGGTCGGGCTCGGGGCCCGGGACATCAGCGTCCACGGATCCTCGATCGAGCTCTTCTGCGAGCGCGCCCCCGACGCGGAGCTTCACCGCTTCGACGTCGATCACTTCGAGCCCTTCACCGAGCCCGCGGCCGGGGAGATCGCCACCAGCCAGATCGAGTTCCTGACCCGGCGGGGGCTCCTACCAGGAGCCGCCTCCGCCGCCGCCTGAGAATCCGCCGCCGCCGCCGCCGGAGAAGCTGCCGCCGCCACCGCTCGAAGAAGAGGCCGGTGGGGCGACCTGGGAGGCGAAGCCGGAGCCGAAGCTGGAGCCGTCGAAGGACGAGCTCGAGAAGTTGCCGTGCAAGACGGCCGAGCTCCAACCGCCCGCGGCCCCCGATGCGGCCAGCACGGGCTCCGGGATCCGGCCCGACGCGATCATCCGCTCAGCGGTCCCGAACGCGACCCCGTAGACGATGATTCGCTTCCACAGCTCGAGCGTTGCCGGCGGGTCATCCTCGAGCTTCGGGAACTCCTCGGTCCAGCGGGCGAACGCGGCCCAGCGGGCGGCGCGCTCGGAGTGCTCGATCCCGATCCGCCTCAACCGGCGACCCGGATACACCGCGACTCCGATCAACGCCACGACCCCGATCGTCGTCGCGATCCACGGGAACGAGTCCTCGAGGTCGAGGTGGACCGCGATCAGGTACCAGTAGCCGGCGATCAGCCCCAGCAGGATCGGCAGCCGCAACCAGCGCAGGTCGCGGTCCCAGCTCAGGTGCTGCTCCTCCGCGGCGTCGAGCTTCTCCGTCATCCGCTCCCAGCGCCCGCGCCAGAGCGCGGAGTGCTTCGGAAGCGAGTCCGCCATCTCGCTCAGCGGCATCTGCTTCTTGCCGACGAGCGCGTCGAAGAACTCCAGCGTCTCGGCCTCGTAGCGCTCGAGGTTCGCGGTCAGCGGGCGGTCGTCGGCGATCTTGATCGCGATGTCGAGCTTCTCCTTCTCGGTCTGCGTCTCCTTCGTCGAGTAGTAGCCGCGTTCGACCAGGTCGAGCAGAGTCGCGAGCACGGTGTCGGTGGAGTCGCCGCCCTCGCGCGCCAGCCCGTAGGCGAGCGCGGGCCCGGCATCGTCGGGTGGCGCCGGCAGGTACTCAGGCACGTCGCCGCGCCGGTGCTCGCGCGCGAGCAGGCTGAGCAGGGCGATAAGGAGCGCCGCGAGGCCGGCGAGCCCGAACGCAGCGAGGATCGAGTTGTGCGCGAGCCAGCGCTTGAAGCGCTGATAGGGCGCGTTGTGGTCCTCGTCGAGTCCCTGCTCGAAGGCGACGATCTCGGGGAGGCCGTCGCCCGCCTCGATCCGCATGCCGGTTACGTCGCGCTCCGGCGTTCGCGGCATCGTGACGCGGAGCTCGACCGCGGTGCCGGAGTCGACGTCGGACGCTTCGAGCGTCGCCTGGCCCTCGCCGCGCACCGTCTCGCCCTCGACCGTGCGCGGATGACCCCAGACCCGGTAGGCGTCGTTGGCGGGATCGAGGGTGGCATCCGTGAAGCTCGCGGTCAGGTGGTCGAGATCGAACTCCCACTGATCGCCCCAGACCGTCCAGGCGATGTCGATCACGTCGTCATGGGCGACCGCGCCGTCGTGGACGCGGTAGGAGATCTCGTACGTGCGCTCCTCGTCGGTGGCCCGGTAATGCCAGACGATCCGCTGGGCGCCGAGGTACACCTCGGTGCCGAAGCGCCTGGGGAAGTCGAAGCAGCCGAGGACCGTGCACGCGCCGGGCTCGTACGGCCGGCCGTTCTCACTCACCCGTACGTCCGTGATCGCTTCACCGTGCTTGAGCGGGATGTCGCGGTAGGAGCCCTGGAAGTGGCCGTCGTAGTCGAAGGTGAGCGTCTCGGTGACCAGCAGCTCGCCGTTCTTCGCCAAGAGCAACGCGACGTCGGCGTCGATCACGTCGGCGCTGCGGGCGAGCGCGGGTGCGGCGCCCACGAGGGCGACGAGCCCGACGGCGAGGGGCGCGAGCGCGCGGCGTGCGAGCATCAGCCCCGCCGCGCGTCGAGGTCGACCTGCGGCGTCGCCTCGGCCTCGATCGGAGCATCGAAGAAGTCCCGCGCGCCGAAACCGAAGAGCTTCGCGACCAGCAGCGGTGGGAAGATCTGCACGAGCGTGTTGTATCGCTCGACGGTGTCGTTGTAGACGCGCCGGGTGATCACGATCTGGTCCTCGACCGCGCGCAGGTCGTCGGCGAGGCGGGCGAAGCTCGTGCTCGCCTCGAGGTCCGGATAGTCCTCGGCGACGGCGAGCAGACTGCCGGTCGCGCGCCCGAGCTCGCCCTCGGCGGCGAGGCGGGAGACGACCCCCTCGGCCGCGACCGCCCCCGAGCGCGCCTCGCTGACGCGCTCGAACGTGCCGCGCTCGTGCGCCGCGTAGCCCTTCACCGCCTCGACCAGCGGCGGGATCAGATCGTGCCGCTTTCGCAGCTGCACGTCGATCTGCGACCAGCTCGAGTCGACGGTGTTGCGACGGGCGATCATGCGGTTGTAGGTCACGCCGACGAACAACAGCACTGCCGCAGCGAGCCCGAGCACGATCCAGATCCCGACAGTCATGGCGCGCGAAAGCTACCGGCCGATAGGGTCACGGCCGTGATTCACCGCGCCCCGGACGCCGATCTCGAGTTCCCGGCCCTCGACGTCACCTCCTACGTCCTCGAGCACGCCGACGGCCGTGGCGAGAAGCCGGCGCTGATCGACGGGCCGAGCGGGCGCACGATCACCTACGCGGAACTCGGGCGGTCGATTCGGAGCTTCGCGTCCGGCCTGGCCGCCCGCGGCTTCGGCAAGGGCGACGTGCTCGCGATCTACAGCCCCAACCTGCCCGAGTACGCGGTCGCCTTCCACGGTGCGGCCGCGGCGGGCGGCAAGGCGACGACGATGAACCCGCTCTACACGGCGAATGAGGTGGCCCATCAGCTCACCGATTCCGGCGCGCGGATGCTGCTCACCGTCGGCCCATTCCTCGACGCGGCGCTCGAGGCGGCCGGGAAGGCGGGCGTCGACGAGGTCTACGTGATCGGAGAGGGGGAGGGGGCGCGGCCCGTCTCGGAGCTGCTCGGCGACCCCGACTCCGCGCCCGAGGTCGAGATCGACCCGGCCGAGGACCTGGCGGTGCTCCCGTACTCGAGCGGCACCACCGGGCTGCCGAAAGGCGTGATGCTCCGCCACGACAACCTCGTCGCCAACCTCGAGCAGATCCAGGCGAGCTTCCCGATCAGTGAGGACGACACGCTGATCGGGGTGCTCCCGTTCTTCCACATCTACGGGATGACCGTGATCATGAACCAGGGGCTTCGCAACGGGGCGACGATCGTGACCATGCCGCGCTTCGATCTCGATCAGTTCCTCGGCCTGATCGAGCAGCACGGGGTGACGCGCGCCTACGTCGTCCCGCCGATCGCGCTCGCGCTCGCCAAGCACCCCGCGGTCGACGAGCACGACCTCTCCTCGATCGACGTGATCATGTCCGGCGCCGCCTCGCTCGGGGCCGAGCTCGCGGCGGCGGTCGAGAAGCGCCTCGGCTGCACCGTGATCCAGGGCTACGGCCTCACCGAAACGAGCCCGGTCACCCACATGATCCGGCCCGACGGCGAGAACCGGCCCGGCTCGATCGGCCCGCCCCTGTCCGGGACCGAATGCCGCCTCGTCGAGCCCGAGACCGGCGAGGACGCTGCGGCGGGTGAGCGCGGAGAGCTTTGGATCCGCGGGCCGCAGGTCATGGCCGGCTACCTCAACAACGACGAGGCGACCGCGAGCACGATCGATTCCGACGGCTGGCTGCACACGGGCGACGTCGCGACCGTCGACGAGGACGGGTTCTTCGAGATCGTCGACCGGCTCAAGGAGCTGATCAAGTACAAGGGCTACCAGGTGGCGCCGGCCGAGCTCGAGGCGTTGATCATCACCCACCCCGACGTCGCCGACATCGCCGTGATCGGCGTCCCGGACGAGGAGTGCGGCGAGCTGCCGAAGGCGTACGTGGTCGCGGCCGGGGAGGACTTCGACGCCGAAGCGCTCATGGACTGGGTCGGCGGGCAGGTCTCGCCACAGAAGCGAGTTCGCCTCGTCGAGACGATCGACGAGATCCCGAAGTCGCCCAGCGGCAAGATCCTCCGCCGCGTGCTGAAGGACCGCGAAGCGGGCGAGTGAACGCTGAGTGACCCTATGGGGTCACTGAACGTTCAGCCGAAGTTCAAGTTGCCGGACGGTGCGCCTCAGAACCGCCTCGACGACCGATGGCCGCCAGCGGACTTGTGCGCGGGTGAAGCGGAGCGGCGTCATTCCGGCCGCGGTGTGGGTCTGGTCTCGCACGCGGTCGCGGGTTTGCTGTGTGGGGGTGCGGTGGTAGCGCAGGCCATCGGTCTCGACCACGAGCCCAAGGTGCGGCCAGTAGAAGTCGACCCGGAATCCGTTCACGTGCACCTGAGTGAGTGGATGAGGCAGGCCAACTCGCCTCGCAATCGGGATGAAGCGGCGCTCGAGTTCTGAATCAGTGAGGGTGAAGGTCTCGCGGTCGAGCAGCGTGCGAAGCCGGCCGGCTCCGGGCTGACCCGTGTGGCCTTCGAGCGCGCGCCGCAGGCCTTCTGGGTCAACGCGCTCCAGTCGATCTCCTCTCTTACTGCCCCGTGAATCTCGTCGTCACCGAGCTCGGTCGCCAGGTCGATAAAGGTCTGGATGACCGAGGTCACCGCAATCCGGTCGATGAGAGAGGAAACCTCGAAGGTCTCGGCGGTCCGACGATGCACGCGTACTCCGCGCGGCCGGGGGTTGCGCCTGGCCGGCACGGAGACGTCGATCAACCCCCCGCGCCACGGCACGAGGCCCCAAAGCGCCCCCGCGCTGCGGTGACTGAGCAGCGCGCCTTCACCGCAAGCGAACACCGCCGCGATCCACTCGCCCTCATTGCCCAAGTCGGGAGCGCCGATCGCGTAGACCTGCGGGTGGACCTCGAAAAGTCGGCCCCGGGACAAGCGATGCCTAATCGCCTTCCCGCTGAATCCAAGCCCCAGAAGCTGCTGACGAGTGACGACGCGGTGGCGAGCGACGGCGAGAACCTCGCCTATGGTTGGTCGGTGAACGCGAGATGACCCCATAGGGGCACTGAGCGTTCAGTCGTTCAGAACTCGCCCCCTAGAAGAAGCGCTCGGACTCCGGGACCTTCGGCATCTCGGAGGTGATCCGCTGCATCGTGCCGAGGAACCTGTGGATCTCGGGGTAGAGCACCGGCTTGCCGTTGTTGAGGACCGAGGCCGAGATTCCGCGCTCCGGATCTGCCCAGGAGAGCATGTTGGTGAAGCCGAGGTGGCCGAAGGCGTGCTGGGTGTCGCGGCCGTAGAGGCTGAGTATGCGCGCGCCGAGCATGAGCCCGTAGCTGAAGCGGGTCGGAAAGCCGAGCGAGAGGTCGATCTCGAGATGGGACTGCTCGCTCAGCGCCGTCCGGATCGTCTCCGGCTCGATCACGCGCACACCGCCGAGCTCGCCGCCGCGGCGCATCACCTCGAAGAAGAGCGAGGCCTCGCGGGCGGTCGTGATCACGTTGCCGGCGGGGACGATCGCGGTCCGGAACCGGGGATCGTTGGCGACCTCGACCAGCGGGTCGAGCGGGCTCCCGAGCGCGCGCGTGAGCAGGGTCGACAGCGGGGGAATCGACGGCGCGCCGGTGATGTAGTCGACCGCGACCTTGTCGAGGTCGGCCTCGGCGACGCCGTAGTTGGTCCAGCGGAAGCCGAGCGGGTCGAGGAACTCCTCGCCGAGGACGGTGCGGATGTCCTTGCCCGTGACCGAGTGGACGACCTCACCGAGGATGAACCCACCCGAGATCGCGTGGTAGGCGAGCATCCGCCCGGGCTTCGCGAACGGCTTCGCCTCGCATAGGACCCGGCGCAGGTAGTCGCGGTCGCCGATGTAGTCGAGGCTGAGCGCCTCGCGCGGAAGGTTCGGCACGCCGCTGCGGTGGGCGAGGACCTGACCGATCGTGATCTCGCCCTTCCCGTTCTCCTCGTAGCCGGGGACGTGCTTGGCGACCGGGTCCTCCAGCGCGATCAGCCCGCGCTCACAGAGCTTGTGGACGAGGAACGCGGTGATCCCCTTCGAGGTCGAGTAGACGCAGAACGGCGTCTCCGGCGTCGCCGCGACCTTCTCGGCATCCGAGTCGTCGCGCGGTCCGTTGCCCCGCGCGTGGCCGATCGCCCGATCGACGATCACGGCGCCCCTGCGCCGCACGCATATCTGCATCGCAGGATGGACGCCACTGCGATACCAGCCGGCGACCGCGTCCCAGATCGCGTCGACGTTCTTCTGCTCGACCCCGCCGGCCTCGGGCGGTTCCTCCTCGCCGACGGTGGTCGCGGCCTCGAGATCGTCGGGGATGCGGATCCGCCGGAGCGGATCGGGGACCAGGGGCAGGCGCGGGATGGTCGGCATCGCCCGGCGAGCCTATGCGAGGGCCGGGGCGGGCGCGCCGCTCAGGTGCGGCCGCGCAGCAGGCGCAGCGGGACGGTGCTCTGCTCGTGTGCCTCGGTGCGATTGCGCCCGGCTTCCTTGGCCGAGTAAAGCGCCGCATCCGCATTGCGGTAGAGCACGTCATGGTCGGCGCCGACCGCGAGGCTGGCGACGCCGCAGCTGGTCGTCAGCCTCACCGGGAAGCCGTCGAACTCGACCCGGACGCTGTCGCGGATCCGCTCCGCGACGGAGAAGGAGCCGCGACCGTCGGTATCTGGCAGCAGCACGGCGAACTCCTCGCCCCCGAGCCGGGCGACGACGTCGGCGGCGCGCGTCGCCTCCACGATCGCGACTGCGGTTCGGCGCAACGCCAGATCCCCCTCCTCATGGCCGAGCTCGTCGTTGACGGCCTTGAATCGGTCGAGGTCGCAGATCACGAGCGAGAGCGGACGGTGCGTGCGCCGGGCGTGCTCGACCTCGCGCCGGAAGCGCTCGTCGAAGCCGCGCCGGTTCATCAGCCCCGTGATCGGGTCGGTGTGAGCAGCACTCGCGAGGCCGGTGGCCATCCGCTCGGTGTGGGAGCGGACGAAGCCGATCAGGAGCCCGGTCGTGCCGATCGTCGCAGTGGCGCTGAGCAGGATGCTGGTCGCGTACGGCGCGTCGCTCGTGAGCAGGACGGCGCCGTACGCGATCGCCGCGAATATCGCCTGACCGGCCGCGGCCCTGATCGGGAAGAAGAGGAAGGCCATGATCACGACCCAGATGTAGAAGAAGCCGTAGACCGGCTCGGCGCCGTCGGTCGCGGTCAGGGCAGCCCCCGTGATCATCAGCGAGCCGAGGGTGAGCATCGCGCTGAAGAACCACCGGGGCAACCGGCTGTAACCGACGAAGCAGACGAGGCCGAGCAGCAACGCGACGCCGGCGAGCCCCGCCACCACCTCGCGGCCATGCTCGAGCGGCTCGCCGAGCGCGAGGATCAGGAAGCCGGTGCCCGATCCGGTCACGTAGAGGGTCCCGAAGGCCCGAGCGATGAGCCCGCGGTCCTCGCTGATCAGCGTCTCCGTCGAGATTCCCTCGCGCCAGGTCAGCCGATCCTTCATTGGTGGATCGGTGAGAACGTCGCGGATGCGCGATCTGCGGCGCGGCTGTGCGGAGCGCTCTGAACGGCCCATCACTCTAAGTTCGGCACGCCCGCGGCGAAACTGAAGCAATCCGGACGGGTTCCTGCGGGCGCACACCGCTTTACAATCGCGGCTTTCAGCGGGGACCAAGCGGCAAGAGATGGAGGATTGAGATGAAGGCAGGAACCAAGGCTGCGCTCGGCGTGGTCACTGCGGTGCTCGCGGCGAGCGCCATGGCTGCGCCCGCGCAGGCGAGCGCCGATGGCGACGACGCCGCCAAGCGCGGCAAGTGCAAGAACACGCGGGCGTTCGCGCAGGGAACGTTCGCCTCCTACATCACCGAGTACAAGGCCAAGAACACGAGCTGCGGCGACGCCCGTGAGGTGATCGCGGCGTTCCACGAGTGCCGCAAGGAGAACGGTGGCCGTGACGGCCGCTGCAAGAGCAGCGTGTCCGGCTACAAGTGCGAGGAGGGCAAGCGCGAGGGCGTCGAGGGCGTCCAGTACAGCGCCCGAGTCGTCTGCAAGTCAGGCTCGAAGAAGGTCACCCACTCGTACACGATGAACCTGTAGGCGTCTGCGAAGGGCGGGGCCGTCCGGCCTCGCCCTTTCACACGCTCAGTAGCTGAAGTCCTGGTCGACCTTCGCCATCACGGCGTCGGCCGCGACCTCGGCTCCAGCCTGGTTCAGGTGGAGGCCGTCGGAGTCCCGGACCAGGGTTTCCTCGCCTTCGATTTCGATCGTGTCGCTGTAGACGCCGCCCGGCGTGAAGATCGAGACCAGGTCGATCAGGCGGATCTGCGACAGCCACGGCACCGCCGCGACCTGGACCGCCTCGTTCACGACCCGCGAGATCTCCCATCGCTTCGGGTTGCGCGAGGTCGGCACGCTGAGCCAGTAGACCCGCGCCTCGCCGCCCTGACGGTAGGTGTTCATGATCTGCCGGGCCCGGTTCGCGTACGCCGCGGCCCAGTCGGGTCCGCAGCACTCGATCTCGCCCGCGGGGCCGTCGATCGGGAAGCCCTCACCGGCGCCGATCATGATCACGACCGCATCCGGCGCCTCGTCGCGAACCTGAGCGCTCGAGACCTGACCCCAATCGAGGAAGTCGCTGTTCGAGATCCCGCTGCCGAGCTTGGGGTCGCGGACGACCTGGACCCCGTCCGGCGCGAGCCGCTGGGCGAGCACGGAGTCCATCGGGATCGACATCGAGTCGCCGGTCACGAGCAGCTTCTCGAGTTCGAGCTTCGGCGCCGCAGGCTGACCCATCGCCGTCGGGTCGAACGACTCGGGGCCGACCGGCGGCACGCTGGTGGCGGCCGGTCCCTCGCCGGCTCCAGCCTCGGGCGTCGCCGCGAAGCCACCCTGATCCAGCTCGCTGTCGGGTGAGAGGCCGCGTGTGACGTCGGCCTGCGCCTGGGCAAGCGGTAACGCGTCGGCGATCCAACCCGTGGGGTCGCCGACCGCGGCGACGATGTCGTGCCCGACTCCCGGGTCGATCTCGTCCGCCGCGACCTCCACCGAGCCGCCGGAGAAGAGGACGAGCAGGAGCCCGGTGAGCGCGATCGCGAGCACCGCCTGGAGCGCGCTCACGCGGCGCACCTGCGGGGAGTCGAAGCGGCTCATCTGACTGTCGTCTGAGTGTGTGCTCGTCATATCTCAGCCGACCCGGGCGGAACGTTCAAAATTGGAAGTAGATGAACGGGGGCACACCCTGGCTCGGGACCGTGGCGCCGACGAAGAGTGACGACTGCGGCGAGCCCGGCCGCGAGGATCGCCGGGTGGCGCTGCTCGATCCACGCTGGGCCCGGCGGATCGGCCGCTCGGGTAGGAGCTGGACGCCGATTACGAGCACCGTCGCAGAGCACCACGGGGAACGTCCAGAGCGTCGCCGGCGCCCAGTCGAAGAACCGCTCGACGTAGACGCCGAACAGGTCCAGGTTCTGAGAGCGAAACAGAACGAGCCCGATGACGATGAGGTGGAAGGCGACGAACCAGCGCACCCAGGCCGGGAAGCGGCGGCCCAGCCTGCCGTTGGACCAATGCTCGATCGACATCCAGATGCCGTTCCAGGTTCCCCAGAGGACGAGCGTCCACGCGGCCCCGTGCCAGAGGCCGAGCAGCGTCATCGTGAACATCAGGTTGAAGTAGGTGCGGAAGCGTGCCCCTGCGGCTGCCTCCGAGCGGGATGTAGACGTAGTCGCGGACGAAGCGCGACAGCGTCATGTGCCAGCGGCGCCAGAACTCGCGGAACGACTGGCAGCGCAGCGGATTGTTGAAGTTCTGCGGGAAGACGAAGCCCATCAGCAGCGCGAGCCCGATCGCGATGTCCGTGTAGCCGGAGAAGTCGCAGTAGACCTGGGCGAGCCAGCCGTAGCCGGCGAGCAGCAGGTCGGGCGTGCCGTAGGCCTGTGGCACCGCGAATACAGGGTCGACCAGCTCGCGCGCGAGGGTGTCGGCGAGTGCGACCTTCTTGATCAGGCCGAGCGCGATCAGCGCGATGCCGGCGCCGACCGCGACCCGGCTCGGGTCCCGCGGGCGCTTGAGCTGGGGCAGGAACTCGCTCGCGCGGACGATCGGCCCGGCGACCAGGTGAGGGAAGAAGCTGAGGTAGATCGCGGCGTCGATCAGCGAGGCGGGCTGCGGCGTCGCGACGTTTCACGTCGACGACGTAGGTGATCGCCTGGAAGGTGTAGAAGCTGACGCCGATCGGGAGCAGGATCGTCAGCAGCGGCAACGGCATCCCGAGGCCGAAGGTGTCGAGGACGTCGCCGACGTCCTCGACGAAGAACGCGTAGTACTTGAAGACGCCGAGGACGAGCAGGTCTCCGACGACCGCGACCGCGGCAGATCCAGAGCCGGCGGCGCTCGTCGTCCGTGGCGCTGATCGCCTTCGCGGCCAGATGGTTCCCGACCGTGATCCCGGCGAGGAGGAGGCAGAACTTCGGGTCGGCGGCGCCGTAGAAGACGTAGCTGGCGAAGAGGATGAACGGTTTCCACAGCGACGGCCGGCGACATCAGCGCCCATGACAGCGGCGAGCACGATCGGGAAGAAGATCGCGAACTCGATCGTGGGGAAGAGCATCTGCTGGCGACAGGGTCGAGAGCCGGCGGGATCGGCGGCCGGCGAGGCTATAGTCCCCCGAAGAAGCGGCGATGCTAGATCATCCAGCAGGGGTTTGGGGCCCATCGCGGACGCGGCTCGGTGGGCCGCGCTCGGTCGTTGCCATGCTCGTCTTGGCCGCGCTCGCCCCCGCGGTGCTCGCGACCCCCGGCGACGCGGCCGCGATCCCCACCTGCAGCCCGCTCCATCGGTACCCGCCGAAGGGCGATGCCGGCCCCGGTCCGCCGCCGCTTCTGATCGGCGATTCCGTAACCGGGTTTGCGATCGCGGAGCTGCGGCGGGCCGGCTTCCGGATCAACGGACAGGGATGTCGCACCTTCCCGCGCGGGATCACGGCGCTCAAGCGGGAGGCCCATCGGCGCCCGCTCCCGGACTTCGTCGTCTTCGAGCTCGGCACTGCCGGTGACGTCAAGAACTGGATGATCAACAAGGTGCTGAAGATCCTCGGCCCCGACCGCGCGCTCGGCCTCGTGACGCCGCGGACCCTCTTCGCCGGCGTCGACCCGGATGCCGCGCTCTACCACGCCGCCGCCGCCCGCGACCCGCGCGTCACCGTGATTCCCTGGGCCGAGTGGTCGGAGAGCAACCCCGATTGGCTCCTCGGCGATAGTGTCCACCCGACGGATGCAGGGATCGAAGCTCTCACATGGATGCTGACGGCGTCCGTGCCCGGTTGAGCGGCCGGCCTCGGATCGTCGCCGCGCTCGGCGCGGTCCTGCTCGCCCTGCTCGTTCCCGCGGCGGCCGAGGCCGCCTGTGGCGGCGTCGAGCAGGAGCAGCCGCGCCGCGACCGCAACCTGGGCCGGGCGCCGCTCGCGCTCGGGGCCTCCGACATGCTGCTCGCCCTCGACGACCTGGCCAAGGCAGGCTTTCGGGCAAACGCCCGCGGCTGCCGTCAGTACCCGGAGGCGCTTGCCCTGCTGCGCAAGCTCAAGCACGAGGACAAGCTTCCCCGCCTCGTGCTGATCCACCTCGGCGGCAACGGGACCGTGACCAAGGAGAACATCCGCGATGCGCTCGACATCATCGGCAAGAAGCGGATCCTCGCCCTCTCGACTTCATTTACAGCCGGCGGAGCGATCAACCACGGCGTCGAGGTCGTTCGCGAGGCCGCCCACGACAGCAAGCGAGTTCGGCTGCTCGACTGGGTCAAGTTCTCGCAGGGGCACCCGGCGTGGTTTCAGCCGGATGATCTGCACCTGACCTACTCGGGCGCGGCAGCCATGGCACGTCTGTTCGAAGACGTGTTCAAGTGGCTCCCGAACCCGAACTGACGGCCTGGGGAGTCCACTCTCCGCGTTCGATTCGACGGGCTTCGGTCAGAGCCACCTGATCGAACTCGGTCACGCAGCTGCCGCGTCGGACCGAGTCCGGGGCGACCCTGATCGCGGCGCGCATGGCGGTGACCGCTGCGCGCCACGCAGCGGCCTGTAGCGGGCTGTAGGAGAGGCCGTAGACGTCCCTCACGCGCTGACTCAGGCTTCCGAGCATGACCAGGTCGTGAACGCCCTTCGCCGGCCGGCGCCCAGGCGAGAAGGGGATCTCGAAGCAGGTCATGTAGCCGGTCTCGCGGCCCTCCGCCGTCAGGTGCATGCGATCGGAGTTGAGCGTCTCGGCCCACCAGCGGCGGAACTCCGGGTACGTCGGCGGGGCGGCTTCACGGGGCATGCCGAACAGCTCACCGAACCGGATGTAGTCCTGCCACAGCGACTCTCGCTCCTCGTCGGAGAGTTGCCGGACGAACAGCTCGTAGAAGTACAAGCCCGAGTCGGCGATCACCGACATCGTCCAGAGCATCAGCTCGGGGTCGAAGGCCGTGTACGGAGTGCCGGCCGCGTATGGCCCGGCAGCGGCGGGGAGGGTGCCGCGGACGGGCTGATGGAGACGGTCGACGAACGCGAGCGCCTCATCGGCCTCCGCCCGCGAGCCGAAGAAGACGGCCTCGAACATCTTGCCGGTGTGCGCGAGTCGCTTGAACGGGCGCAGCTTGCCGGCCGTGTGGTCGAACGTGCCGGTGAACGCGACCGGGTTCAGGGCGCCGATCAGCAGTGCCCGCTGGCCGTAGTGGAGACCGACGATGCGCTCCTCGTGGACCCGCCGCAAGACGGACTTACCGTGGGGGAAGTAGCCCTCGTCGGCGGGCGCAGCTTCTGACAACACAGTAAGTCAGATACTACCTCGTGGGCTCGGACGAGATCGCGGCGCTCGAGACGAAGAGCTCGACCGCGTGGGCGACGAGTCGCTCCTGCGAGACGTCGAGGCGGCCGTCGATCCACTCGATCATCAGTTCGGCGAGGGCGCCGATGAGGGCGACCGCGTTGAGCTCGGCGTCCTCCTTGGAGATCGCATCCGCGCCGAAGAAGGCCTGTCCCTGCTCGGCGACGAGCTCGGCGAAGGCCCGCAGCGCCGCGCTCCGGCGCGCCTGCAGCTCGGGGGCGTTCAGCGACTCGATCAGGACCGCGCGCGCTCGCGCCCGGTTCTCGACCAGCATCTCGACGAACGCGGTGATCGCGGCCTCCGACTTCGCGCGAGCATCGTGCGGCGCCGCGGCGATCGCGGCGAGGACGGTCGTCGTCGACTCCTCGGCAACCGAGTCGAAGATCGCCTGCAGGAGCTCGTCGCGGCCGCTGAAGCTCTCGTAGAAGTAGCGCTCCGTCAGACCCGCCTCGGCGCAGACGCCGCGGACCGTCGCCCCGGCCCACCCCTCGCGCCCGATGATCTCAAGCCCGGCGTCGATCAGCTGCGTGCGCCGCCTCGTGCGGCGATCCACTGCGCTGACACCGCGATACGGCCGGGCGCCGGCGCCCGCGCTCATTCGAGCCCGCGATCGCTGATCTCCGCACGCGCCTCGGGCGTCTTCGCGAGCTCGGCGATGCCGAGCTTGCCCTTCACTCCGGGCGTGCGCTCGAACTGGATCTCGGCGTAGGCGACGACCTGGATCCGGTTCCCCCACGGGTCGAGGAAGTCGAGTCCGCGGCCGGGCAGGATCTCGACGCCCTCCCGCTCGAGCGCGGCCCGCACGAGGCCCTGGTCGTCGACGACGAGGCCGAAGTGCCGCGAGTCGTCGGCGGCCTGAGAGCGGCCCGTACTCAGGGCGATGAACTGGTCGCCCATGTCGATGAACGCCATCCGATTGTCGATCCGGCCCCGGAGCTCGAACTCGAACAGGCGCCCGTAGAACTCGAGCGCCTGGTCGAGGTCATCACCGACTTCGAGCGCAATGTGGTTGACGCCGATGAGGCGGGCGCGGTCGGGCACACCTGAAAGGTAGTCGTGGCCGCGTCCGGGACCCAGCCCGCCAAATCCGCTACATGGGCGTATGTAACATCGAGGCGGGTAGGGCGTCTCGCAATATGACCATCACATCGCCGACATTGACGCGAACCGTTGCTTCGACGCTCGAGATCGAGCCCGGGGCCGTGCCGGCCGTGCACGAGATCGAGCTCCACGGCCACAGGGTCTGCTTCCGCTACGGCGGCCGGGGGCCGCTGATCGTCCTCGTCCACGGGATCACCGGCCGCTCGGCGCAGTGGCAGGAGGCGATCGAGGAGCTCACGGACTCGCACACGGTCCTCGCGCCCGATCTGCTCGGGCACGGTGAATCGGCGAAGCCGCGCGGCGACTACTCGCTCGGCGCCTACGCGAGTGGAGTTCGCGACATCATGCTCGCCCTCGGCCACGACCGCGCGACGGTCGTCGGCCACTCGCTCGGCGGCGGGATCGCGATGCAGTTCGCCTACCAGTTCCCGGAGCGCTGCGAGCGCCTCGCGCTCGTCTCGAGCGGCGGCCTCGGCCGCCAGGTCCACCCACTTCTGCGCGCTTCGACCCTGCCCGGCTCGGAGCTCGTGCTGCCGCTGCTCGCGCACGCCCGCGTGCTCGCCCTCGGCGAGGCCGTCGGGCGGTTGCTCTCGCGGCTCAAGCTCGAGGCGGGTACCGACCTCGCCGAAGTCGCGGCCGGCTACTCCTCGCTTGGCGATGCCGACGCGCGCTCAGCCTTCATCGCGACCATGCGAGCCGTGCTCGACGCCGGCGGCCAGCGGGTCAGCGCGACCGACCGCCTCTACCTCGCCGAGGCGATGCCGGCGCTGATCGTCTGGGGCGACGGCGATCCGATCATCCCGGTCGGGCATGGGCGCGCCGCGCACGAGGCGATGCCGGGGAGCCGCTTCGAGGTCTTCGACGGCGTCGGCCATTTCCCGCAGCTCGAGCGCCCGCGCCAGTTCGCCCGCGTCCTCCGAAACTGGATGGAGACGACGGAGGCCGCCGAGGTCGACGTCGAGGACATCAGGGCGATGCTGGTGGAGCGCGCGGTCGGAGCGCCCAGCGCCGTCTAGCGGCCTTTTTCCAGCCGCTCGAGCTCGCGTCCCATCCGCTGCTCGACGGCGTCGGTCATCGCCAGCTGGAACATCGCCAGGAGCGCGTCGGAGGCGAGCGGGCGCAGGCGCTCGAGCGCGTCGCGGACCTTCGGCAGGTCGTGCTCGGGGCGGCCCTCATCCTCGAACGGCTTCCAGATCTCGCGGATGAACAGCTCGACCATGGTCTTCGCGACCTGATCGGAGTGCTTGCGAAGCTCGCGGGCGATGTGGAGCGCGCTCCCGGTCGGGATCCCGAGCGCGCGCAGCTCGTCGCTCGCGCGGCCCAGGCGGGGGCTGAGCTCCTCGAAGCTCCCGTCGGGGAGTTGGCGCAGGAGGCCGAGCTTCTCCGCACGGCGGAGCATCTCGCCGGCCTTCTCGCCGGTGTCCGAGAACCGGGTGGCGAGCTCCTCGGCGGTGACGATCTGCGGCGTCTCGTTCTCGAAGGGTGCCTTCACCGCGCGCGTGAACCGCAGCACCTCGTCGCCGGAGCCGCCGGCGCTGTCGAGCAGCCGGCTGATCGCCTCGAGCTTGAAGCCGTCGGCCTGGAGCTCGCGGATGAGCTCGATCCGCGCGGCGTGCTCGGCGCCGTAGAAGCCGGTGCGTCCGCGCACCTCGGGCGGCGGCAGGAGACCGCGGGACTGGTGTGCGCGGATGTTCCGCACGGTCATCCCACTGCGGCGGGCGAGCTCGTCGATCGTCAGCTGGTCGGAGCCGTTCTCGTCCACGTCGCGAGTTTACGCCGGGTTCGCGAGCCGCTCGCGGCTCCATCCGTCGAGCGGGTGGAGAAGCTGCGGCGGCCCCTCGTCCTCGACGAAGGCGATCGTCCCGGGCCAGTACGGGCTCACGTCGGCGCTCGCGCCGAGGAGCGACGGCGTATGGACCCAGCTGCCGGTGTTCCAGAGGCTGGTCTCGCCGGCCTCCCATCCCGGCTCGCCGCCGAAGGGCCCGCGCCGGTGGGTATGGCCGAAGATCACGTGCTCGGCGCCGATCCCGAGGTCGGCGACGACCTCGCCCATGGCGTCGATGCCGGCGCGCGCGATCGCCCGTGGCGAGAGGTCCGCGCCGACGGGGCCGAGGCCGAGGCGGTTCGCGACGCCGACGGCGCCGGGGAGGGCCACCGAGCCGAGCAGCCAGCTGCGCATGCGCGCAACGCGGCTCTCGCCTCCGGAGAGCATCCGCCAGAGCCGGATCGACGGGTCGGCGCCGCCGGCACGCTCGCCGACGGTTGCCTGCGCGAGGCCGTAGAGGAACCCGTAGACCGGCATCTGCACGCGCTCGTACTCGTCCGGCGTCGTCGGGTCGTGCTCCGTCGGCGGGCTCAGCGGGTCACGGCCGACCGGCGCGATTCCGAGGAGCCGCTCGACGAGCGCAATCCCGAGCCGCTCGAGGGTCGGAATCGTGAGGTAGCGGTCGAGGTAGTGACCGTGGGTGGCGTAGACGTCGTCGCGTAGCCAGAGTCCGGGGTAGGCGAACGTGGCCGAGGCGGGGGAGAGGTGGGCGAGGAGCCTGCCGAGGGCACCGTCGGCCTCCTCGCCTCGCTGCTCGAGGCCAAGCGGCTCGGCGCCGGCGAGCGAGCGTTCTTCGAGCCAGGGCTCGATCAGGCGGTGGTCGTGATTGCCGGCGACGAACACCAACTCGGCATCGCCGGCCGCTTCGCCGATCGCCGCCAGGACCGGGGCGGCCTTCTCGATCGTCTCCGGCATCGGCCGGTCGCGGAGCTCGACGATGTCGCCGAGAAGGACCAGCCGATCGACGCCGGAGAGCTCGCCGAGAAGGACGTCGCGGGCGTCGGCACGGCGCAGCAGGTCGACCTCGCTGCCCGAGCCGAGGTGGAGGTCGGAGATCACCGCCGTGCGCACGCGCGCATCCTCGCAGCCCAGCTTAGACTCGTCTCATGACAGCGCCGGACGGGGAGAGATCGGGACCAGCCGGACCCCTGCCGCGGCTGTTCGGGGCCGGGGCGCGAGGGGCTCGTGCGATCGCCGGGGCGACGGGCCTCGACGCAGCGGTCGAGGAGACGACCGAGGAGGCGATCGTCCGCGCGATCGAGAGCCCTGCCGTCGCCAGGGCGATCGCCCGCGCGCTCGAGACCGAGGCGGCGGCGGAGATGGTCGAGAGCGTGATCACGAGCGCCGCGGTCGAGCGCGCGCTGTCGAGCCCCGAAGTCGAGGAGGCGCTGATCCGGGCGCTCGACTCGCAGACCGTCGACCGCGTCTGGGATCACCTGCTCGCGAGCGACGAGGTCCAGCGCCTGGTCGAGCGGATCGCCGCGGCCCCCGAGGTCCGGGCCGCAATCGCGTCGCAGGGCTTCGGGTTGATCGAGGACATCGGTCGGCAGATCCGCAGGATCGGGCTGCGGCTCGACGACGTCGCCGATCGCATCATCCGCGGCCTGACCGGGCGCCCGCGCCGCGAGGCCGTCTCCGACCGGGTCGGGATCGTCACCCGAGGAGTCGCGTTCCTCGCCGACGGGGCGATCCTCAACGGGATCTTCCTTGCCGCCTCGGCGCTGATCGGCGCTCTGATCGGAGAGCTTTTCGAGGGCGACGGCGTCTCGGGCCCGGCGCTCGCATTCGGGGCCCTGGCCTGGGTGGTCTTCGGCAGCGTCTACCTGGTGACCTTCTGGTCACTGGTGGGTCAGACGCCCGGTATGCGGTTTCTCAGCATCCGACTCGACGTCGACGGCGAGCGGCGGATCGGCGCCCACCGGGCGTGGCGCCGGCTCTGGGGCTCGGGGCTCTCGGCGCTCGCGTTCGGGCTCGGGTTCCTCGCAATCTGTCGTTCGGACCAGCGCCGCTCCTGGGCCGATCGGATGGCCGGGACCGAGGTCGTCACCGTGGACCGCGTCGCGCCATATTCGGCGCGCGAGCCGGCGGGGTAGCCTCGCGGGCCATGGGACACGAGTTCGGGCCAGAGCAGCTCGCCGCCGTCAACGGCATCGAGTTGGCCTATCAGGAGATGGGCGAGCCGGAGGGCGAGCCGATCCTCCTGATCATGGGCCTCGGCACCCAGATGATCGCCTGGGAGCCGGGTTTCTGCGCGTACCTCGCGGACGCGGGGTATCGCGTCGTCCGGTTCGACAACCGCGACATCGGCCACTCGACGGTCATCGACGCTCCGGTCCCCGGCACCGTGCCGATGCTGCTCGGGCTTCACCGGGGACTCGCGTACACGCTTGACGACATGGCTGACGACACGGCGGCCCTGATCGAGCACCTGGGCTTCGATCGCGCCCATGTGGTGGGCGCTTCCCAGGGCGGCATGATCGCCCAGATCCTCGGCTACCGCCGACCGGAGCTGGTCAGCTCCCTCGGGCTGATCATGACCGGGGCCGGGAAGCGGGTGAACTCCGTCCCGAGGCTGCGGGCGCTCGGTGTGCTGCTCTCGCGCCCGCCGCGGGAGCGTGAGGCCTTCATCGATGCCGTGGCGAAGACGTTCAAGGTCCTCGGGTCGCCCGGCTATCCGCCGGACGACGCGAAGCTGCGGCAGATGATCGCCGCCTCCTACGACCGCGGTCACAATCCGCCGGGGGCGGCGCGGCAGCTGCACGCCGCGACGACGGGCGGTGACCGCACGCGCAAGCTGCGGACGGTCGAGGCGCCGACGGTCGTCATCCACGGGACCAAGGATCCGCTGGTCCGCCCGGCCGCCGGACGCTCGGTCGCAGCTGCGATCCCGGATGCTCGTCTCGAGATGATCGAGGGCATGGGCCACGATCTGCCCGAACAGCTCTGGGAGCGGATCACCAGGCTTCTGATCGAGAACGCGGGGCGCGCGAGGCACCCCGCGACGGCCACCGCATAGGCTGCGGCGGCCGATGGACGCCTACCGCACACCCGGCGAGCGCTTCGCCGACCTGCCGGGCTTCCCGTTCGAGCCGCACTACCGCGAGGTCGCCGGGCTGCGGCTCGCCCACATCGACGAGGGCGAGGGGGCGCCGGTGATCTTCTTCCACGGCGAGCCGACCTGGTCGTATCTGTGGCGCAAGGTGATCCCGCCGGTCCGCGACGCGGGCTATCGCTGCATCGCCCCCGACTACGCCGGCTTCGGCCGCTCCGACAAGCCGACCGATCTCGCCTGGTACTCGTATGACCGCCACACGGAGATGACCGCGACCCTGCTCTCCGACCTCGACCTGCGCGACGCGACGGTCGTCGTTCATGACTGGGGCGGGCCGATCGGGCTCCGGCTCGCCGTCGAGCACGCCGATCGGATCTCGCGCATCGTGATCATGGACACCGGCCTGTTCACCGGCGAGCAGCCGATGTCGGACGCCTGGAAGACGTTCCGCGACTTCGTCGAGCGGACCGAGGACCTTCCGGTCGCGTTCCTGGTCAAGGGCGGATGCGCGCGCGAGATGCCCGATGACGTCTTCGCCGCCTACGACGCGCCGTTCCCGGTTCCGGAGGCGAAGGCGGGGACGCGCTCGTTTCCGCTGATGCTTCCGACGACGCCCGGGATGCCGGGCGCCGCGGCCGGCAAGCGGGCGCTCGAGGCGCTGCGGACCGACGAACGGCCGACGCTGATCCTCTGGGCGGACGCCGACCCGATCATCCCGTTCAAGGTCGGCGAGAAGTTCGCCGCCGCGATCAACGCCGAGGCGCCGGTGAAGATCGAGAACGCGTCTCACTTCCTCCAAGAGGACGCGGGCGAGGAGATCGGAAAGCTGATCGCGGACTGGCTCGTGGCTCAAGCCTCCTGATCCTCGGCGGCCGCCTCGAGGTGAGCGCCTTCGATGTCGATGCGCGGCAGCAGGCGGTCGGCCCATGCCGGCACCCACCAGCTGCCGCGGCCGGCGAGCACCAGCAGGGCGGGCGCCAGGAGGAGGACGGTCATCGCCGCGAGCGCGACGCCGACCGAGAGCCCGACGCCGAACTGCTTCACCGTCGGATCGCCGTTGAGGATGAAGCTGGCGAAGACGCAGATCATGATCAGCGCCGCGGCCGCGATCACCCTGCCGCCGCTCGCGAGCCCGGCAGCGATCGCCTCCCGGTCGTCGCTCGATCGTGCGCGGTGCTGCTCGATCTGGCTCATGAGGAAGACCTGGTAGTCCATCGAGAGGCCGAAGAGGACGGCGAACATGATCAGCGGGACGAAGCTCGCGATCGGGTCGGTGCCGCTTGCCGTGTCTAGTCCGAGGAGGCTGGTGCCCCAGCCCTCTTGGAAGCACAGGGTGAGGAGGCCGAACGCCGCGCAGACCGAGAGCACATTCGCGATCGCCGCCTGAGCGGAGACGAGGATCGAGCGGAAGGCCATCGTCAGGACGAGGAAGCCGAGTCCGACGACGGCGGCGATCACGAGCATCAGCCGGGCGGAGATCCCGGCGGCGAGGTCGACGTAGCTCGCGGTCTGGCCGCCGACGTGGGCGTCGAGATCGGTGCCGTCGGTCGCCTGCGGGATCGCGTAGTCGCGGATCGTGCGGACGAGATCTGCGGTCTCGGTCGCCGCGGGCGCGGAGGCCGGGATCGCGGTGAAGAGCGCGGCGTTGCCCTTGTCGTTGAGCTGCGGTGGCGAGAGCAGTTCGACCCCGACGGTCCTCGCGAGCGCATTCTGGAGCTTCACGAGGCGCGGATCGGTGGCGCGCTTGTCGCCTCCCGCCTTGGTCAGTTCCCTCGTCAGCTCGTCCTTCAGGTCCTCGGCCTTCTTCTGCTGAGACTTCGCCTTCTGCTGGAGCACCTCGAGCTGCCCCTTTTGCTCCTGCAGGCTCGTCGCCTCCATCGAGGCCTCGAGCGCCTCCTGCTCGAGCTGGCTCTTGCCCTGCTCGAGCGAGGCCGCCTCGAGCAGAAGTGCCTCGAGCGAGCCGGCGAGCGCCGATGCCTCGACGCCGAGCGCCTCGGCCTGGGCGCGGAGCTCCGTCGCTCGCTGCTCGATCGACCGGGCCCGGACCTCGTTGGCGCGGCGCAGGGTGACGACCTGCGACAGCTCCCCCTCGACGGTCAGCTGTCGCAGGCCGACCGCGGTGAGGCGGCGTTCGAGCCGGCGTTGCTCGCCCGGCGTGTCTGCGCTTCGGAGCCGCCGGCGCAGCCGCTCCGCGATCTCGTCGAGTGCACCGAGCCGGGAGTGCAGCGCGGCCTCGCGGGCGGCGAGCTCGGCGCCTTCGCTCGCGATCGGCCGCGCGTCGGCGAGCAGCGCTTCGAGCTCCGCCTTGAGCGTGCGACGCTGGGCAAGCTCGTCGCGGCTCATGTCCAGCTGTTCGCGCTCGGTTCCGAGGATGGCCGCCTGGGCCTCGAGCGCCGCCTGCTGCCCTTCGATCGAGTCTTGCTGGGCCTCGAGCGCGTCACCCTCCTGGGTCAGCTCGGCCTGCTGGGCTTCGCCCTCGGCCTGTTCGGACTCGAGCTTCGCCTGCAGTCGCTTCGCCTGCGCCTCCTGCTGTTTGACCTTGTCGCTCTCCTTCGCCGGTGTGCCGAGGTCGACCGCGATCAGCAGCGGGCCGTTGTAGCCCTTGCCGAAGCCGGCCGCCATCAGGTCGTATGCCTGGCGCTCGGTGGTCTCCTTCGGCGTCGCGCCGACGTCCTCCTGGCCGAGATCGAGCGACAGCATCGGGATGATCAAAGGAACGAGGATGGTCAGCGAGATGCCGACGGCGATCCAGGGACGGCCGGTCACGAACCGCGCCCACACGGCCCAGAGGCCTTGGCCGGGCGGCTTCGGCTCCGGGCGGAGGAAACGAGGGAGCCGGACCGAGTCGATGCGGTCGCCGATTGCTCCGAGCACGGCGGGGAGGAAGGTCACGGACGCGGCGACGGCGGTGATCACCGCGAACGCGGACGCATAGCCGAGGGTGGTCACGAGCGGGATGCCGGCGATGAACAGCGTCACGAGCGCGATCACGACGGTCGAGCCGGCGAAGACGATTGCCGTGCCCGAGGTCGCGGTTGCCGTCGCGATCGCCTCGTCGGTCGGCTTGCCTTCGGCGCGCTCCGTGCGGTAGCGACTGACGAGGAAGAGCGCGTAGTCGATCCCGACGCCGAGACCGATCATCGTCGCCAGAGTTGGCCCGATCGTCGGCACGTCGACCACGTGGCCGAGGAGGCCGATCACGGAGAGGCCGGCGATCAGCCCGGTCACGGCCGAGACGATCGGCAGCCCCATCGCGACCAGGCTGCCGAAGGTGAAGGCGAGGATGATCATCGCCGCCGCGAGGCCGACGACCTCGCTCGACTCGGTCGCGGGCTCCGAGAGCTCGCTACCGATCGAGCCGCCGACGGCGACCTTCATGCCGGCGCGCTCGGCCGGCTCGGCCGCCTTGAGGACGCTCTCGGCGCGGTGCTCGGTCAGGTCCGCGTTGGCGACGTCGAGGAGGACCGGGATGAACGCGGTCTGCTTGTCATCGCTGATCTGCGCTGCGCCCTTGCGGGAGTAGGGGCTCGGAGCACTGACCACGTGCGGGATCGCCTTGATCGCCTCGTGCGAGCTCTGGATCGCCTTTTTGTTGGAGCCGCCGGTGACCTTGCCGTCCGGGGCGTAGAAGACGACGGGGTTGCTGCCGTTCTGCTGCGGATCGAAGCGGTCCGCGAGCAGGTCGGTCGCATCCTGGCTGTCGGTGCCGGGAAGGTCGAGGTTGTCCGTGGTGTTGCTGCCGAAGGCGCGGATCGCGAGCACGAGCACGGCGACGACGAGGAGCCAGGCGGCGATCACCACCCACCAGTGCCGCGCGGCCACGAGGCCTAGCCGATAGAGCTTCCGTGCCAAATCACTCCCCCGGCCAGGTGATTTTCGAGGAAGGGGATCACCGCGCGCTGGAACTCGGTGGGCCGCTCGAGGCTGATTGCGTGGGCGGTCGCGGGGATCTCGTGCGTCGCGGCGCCGGTCGCGACGGCGAGCGCAGCGGCACCGGCGTTGACGCTCGGCTGGTCGTGCTCGCCGGTGATCACCAGCACCGGCACGGCGAGCTCTGACAGGCGCTCGATCGCCGGCGGATCGAGCTCGCCGGCCTCGACCTCCTCCTCCAGGGCACCCTGGCGCTCGATCAGGGCCCGGTTGACCCGGGAGATCGCCTCGCGCACCCTCGGGTCCACGTCTGCCGGCTCGCGCCCGATGCCGTCGACCCACATCCGCAGCTCGAGCTCGTTCGCGGCGTCGGTTCCCTCGCTCTCCCAGACCGCGTCGATGTGCTCGAACTTCGCCATGTGCTCTGCGGAGTGCTTCCACCCCGAGGGCGTCGCAGCGACCGCGACGAGGGCGCCGACTCGGGCGGGCTCGGCGAGCGCCAGGTCAATCGCCGCCTTGCCGCCCATCGACGCGCCGATCACCGCGGCGCGCTCGGCGCCTGCCGCGTCGAGGACCTCGAGCGCATCGGCGTGAAGGGAGTACGGCCCGCTCGGGTCGGGCGACCCGCCGAACCCGCGCTGGTCGAAGCGGATCAGGCGGAATCGATCGGTCCATTCGGTTGAGCTCCACTGCGGATCCCAGAAGGTCCGATCCGAGATCCCCTCATGGATCAGCAGCACGGCGGGCCCGTTTCCGGCGGTCTCGAACACGAGCCCCGATCCAGTCCTCTCACTCACGCCACGCACCCTAGCCGCCGCCGCCCACGCGACCCGCAACGCGAACTGCCCGGATCCGCTCTCACCCTTTGGAACCAACTCCGGGCGGTTCGCGGCGAAGGCCGCTGAGCTCCCGCCTCAGCTCGGCGACGACAAGATGGCCCTCCCGCGTCACTTGCTGCCAGGTGTAGCGCAGCACTCGGTAGCCACCTCGGCGAAGCGTCATCTCGCGGTGGCGATCCACCTCGATCGCGGCCGTGCGGTCGTGCGTCTCGTGGCCGTCGAGCTCGACGATGAGCCTGGTCTCGCGCCAGACGCAGTCGACGAGGAGCCCCTCCACGAACACGTTCACTTCGGGAAGCGGAAGGCTGACCTCGTCGATGAGCGCGAGGAACCGCTCCTCGAGCACGGAGAACGTTGCCGCGAGCTCAGGGAGGTGCTCGCCGAATGCCCGGCGAAGGTGCCTGCTGCCGCGTCGCCCACGCCCGAGTTCGGCGTAGATTGCAACTGGGTCGAGCTGGCCGAGGTGGTCGGCCTGCGCAAGCGCGCGGCGGAGATCCGCGTACTCCGCGACCCAGGCGAAGTCGCGCAGGGTCCGGGCGGCCGAGGTCACGGCCAGACCATTCCAGAGCTCGACCTTGACGACACGGGGGTGATGGAGGCGAAGCCGCCGTTGGCTCGCGCGCTCACCGGGCTCGCTGATATGGATCGTCCTCGGCTCTGCCTTGATGAAGCCGCGCCACCACGCGCCAGTTTGATGGCTGAGCGCGGCGGCGGGCCCGCTGTAGAGGAGGGCTGCGTTCAGGCGGCCGAAGATCCCGATCGCTGAGTGCCCGACGGCGAACACCCGGGGGTAGATCCTGATCAGCCGCCCGTCCCGCATCCAGCGGTAGATGGTTGCCGTCGAGATGCCGAGCGCCCTGAGTTGCTCGGCCGAGATCACACCTCCCTGCCGGGTCGCCACCCCGGCAACCCGAACTGCCCGGAATCCCTCTCGAGGGGTGAGCGCAAAGCCGGGCAGTTCGGGCATCGGGTCGAGGCTGGCGACCTCGCGCACGTGAATGGCGGGCGAGCTGTGGCGCGTGGCGCGCGACTTAGAGCCGGACGACGAACGCCGAGGTGATCAGCTCGGCGAGCGGCCCGGCTGGGATGCCGGCGATCTCGCTGTCGCCGGATACGACCTCGATCTGGCCGTCGGTCGACTCGAGCTCCATGTCGAGCGCGATCGGCACGGGGCCGTCGACCGATTCGACGAAGGGATCGAGGAGCATGTCGAGCAGGCCGGTGGCGGGCGCCGGGACCTCGAGCTGGTCGAGGCCGAAGGCGGCGAGGTCGCCGGGGGTGGTCTCGCCGTTGGCGGTCAGCCTGTAGGGCCCGAGCCCGTCCCGGTGGAGCTCGAACTCCGTCAGCTCGATCGGACCGGCCATCGAGTTCGCGATCGAGACGTCGACGAGCGAGAACCCATCGAGGCGCGTGAAGATCTCCTGCTGCTGGTCGATGTCGAGGTCGAGATCGTGGGCGTCGACCTCGAAGCGCTCGCCGTCGCTGAAGAGCAGTCGCAGTGCCGGCAGCGCGCCCATGGTCACGTCCGCCGAGCCGCCGTTGGAGGTGAGCCGGTCTTCGACCTTGCGCTCGGCGAGGCTCGGCAGCGCGATCTGCGTCGCAACGAGGACGAAGACGAACAACGACGCGACGATCAGCCCCCAGCGAGACATTGGCAATGTATAGCTTGGCAAATCGCCAGCGAGAAATCGAAAGCGTCACGGTTTCCGTGTCTCGGGGTCTCCTCGCAGCTCGAAGAACATGACGACCGCGGCGAGCGCCACGAGCGGCGCCGCGACCATCTCCGTCGCGGTCGCGGCCACCCAGTCACCGAGGAAGGTGTCGCCGATCGATCCGATCGCCGAAGACTGGACCAGGCTCGAGATCACGTCGGAGACGAGCTGGATCGGGAGGATGATCGCGATCACGCGGCCCGTGTTCCCCCGCACGAGCGCGCGGCTGCGGCGAAAGGCCGCGATCGGGCGTGCGTCCTCGACTTCGACCGCCGCGCCGACGAGTGCGAACCAGGCGAGTGCGATCACGCCGGGGACGACGAGGAGCAGCGTGCCGACGGCGATCGTGAGCGCGTAGAGGAGGTCGACCGCGATCAGCCGGCCGTAGGGGAGGTGGCGGGCGAGCCCGGAGAGCCGGGGCCGAGAATCCCCCGCACGTGTGGCGAGGACCGCGGCGGCGACCACGCCGGCGAAGAAGACCTCGCCCGTGAGGGCGACGACTGCGTGCGCGAATGCGGCGCTGAGGGCGAGCGCGATGTCGCCCGCGCCCAGGTCCGACCAGTCGAAGTCCTCGAACGCGCCCTGGATGTCCTCGTCGAGAACGTCGGCGAGGCCGAGCGGGATGAACACGACGAGCGCGGCCACAAGCAGCAGGCCGGCGTGCTCGCGGCCGGTCGAGCCCATCTGCGCCAGGGTGCGGCGCAGGCTCAGCTTGCGATCGGTCTGCGAGGTCACCCGGCCGCCGATCCTAGATCGTCGCGATAGCGTCTTTGCTCGATGCCTGGCAGTTGGTCAAAGGAGGCGTTCGCCGACGCCGGACATGGGATCGAGCTCTGCTGGCAGGAGCTGGGGGAGGTCGCCGGCCCCCCGCTCCTGATGATCCAGGGGATCGGTGCGCAGATGATCGCCTGGCCCGACGGCTTCTGCGAGACCCTCGGCGCTCGCGGCTTTCGCGTGATCCGCTTCGACAACCGCGACTGCGGACGGTCCACCTGGCTCACCGACCTCGGGACGCAGTCGGTGCAGAAGGCGTTCGCGAAGGAGCTTCCCGACCCGCACTACCTGCTCTCGGACATGGCCGCGGATGCGGCAGGCCTGCTCGACGCGCTCGGTCTCGGCGAGGCGCACGTCGCCGGGGCCTCGCTCGGGGGCTTCGTCGCGCAGACACTGGCGATCGAGCATCCACAGCGGGTGCGCTCGCTGGCCTCGATCATGTCCTCGAGCGGGTCCGGCCGCGTCGGCCAGCCGACGCCGGAAGCCCTCGAGGTCCTGATGACCCGGTTCCCGGACGACCGCGAAGGCTTCGCCGAAGCCGCCCTCGTGTCTCGCCGGGTGATCGGCTCGACGGCGCTCGGCATCGACGAGCCCGCTGTCCGCGAAACGGCGATCCGCTCGTATGACCGCGGCTACAACCCGGAGGGGACGCAGCGTCAGCTGGTCGCCTCGATCTGCAGCGGCGACCGCACCGCCCGTCTGCGGGAAGTCGAGGCTCCGACCGTAGTCCTCCACGGTGAGGACGATCCGCTGATCAACGTCTCCGGGGGGATCGCGACGGCAGAGGCCGTACCGGGGGCTGAACTGATCACGATCCCGCGCTGGGGCCACGATCTCCCACGCCCGCTTTGGGATCGGATCGCGGACGGGATCCGCGCCAACGCACGCCGCGCCGGGTGAATAGGCTGCGGCCGCGGTGAGTCATGGCTGAGCGAGATCCGCGCGTGCTGGCGATCGACGCCGGCGGCACGATGACCGACACGTTCATCGTCGACGGCGCAGGCAACTTCGTCGTCGGCAAGGCGCAGACCACGCCGGAGGACGAGTCGGTCGGGTTCATGGCGTCGGCGCGCGACGACGCCTCGCCAGTGGGACTCGACGCCCGGAGGAGGCTTTCCCGCGGATCGCGCTCGGGCATCTACTCGCGGCACGGCGATGCTCAACCGCCTGCTGTCGCGCAAGGGCCGCAACGTCGGCGCCATCGTCACCGCCGGGCAGGAGGACTACCTGCGGATCGAGCGCGGGATCCAGACCTACCTCGGCTACTCCTACGCCGACCGCCTGCACCTCGTCGACCCACCATCCACAACGAGCCGCTCGTGCCGCGCGAGCCGCATGAACGGAGTCCGCGGACGCATCGACCTGTTCGGCGACCGAGGTGCTCGCCGCTGCGCGAGCAGGACGTCCGCGACTGCGGCCACGGAGCTGCTCGACGCGGGCGTCGAGGGCATCGTGCATCTGCCTGCTGTTCAGCTACCGCAACGCCTCGCACGAGCAGCGCGTCGGCGAGATCGTCGAGGAGGTGAAGGCGGAGCGCGGGGTCGAACGGCGACGGTCCCGGTCTTCGTCTCGCGTCGGAGCTGTACCCGCTGCGCCGCGACTTCCCGCGGCTGAACACGACGCTGATCGAGGCCTACGCAGCCGAGCCCTCGCGCGGGACGCTGCAGAAGGTCCGCGACGCGACCAAGGAGGCGGCGCCGGCTTCGAGCTGCGGGTGATGGCCTCGCACGGCGGCACGATCTCGATCGACGCCGAAGGAGCTCGCCACGACGCTCGTCTCCGGGCCGATCGGCGGCGTCGTCGGCGCGCGCTGCGCTCGCCGACGGCTCGAGCCTCAACAACGTGCTCTGCACCGACATCGGCGGCACGTCGTTCGACATCGCGCTGATCACCGGACGGACGTTACGACATCACGCCGACGCCCGACATCGCGCAGCTTCATGCTCAACATGCCGCTCGTCCAGATCGACTCGGTCGGCGCCGGCATCCGGCTCGCTTCGTGCGCATCGACCCCGAACGCGCGACCGGCCCGAGCTCGGCCCGACTCCGCCGGCGCGCTGATCGGCACGCGCGTGGCCCGAGGGCGGCGCTCGAGACCGTCTCGGTGACCGACCTGAACCTCGTGCTCGGCCGGCTGAACCCCGAGTACTTCCTCGGCGGCCAGGTCGACGCTCGACCTCGAGCGCGCGCGCGCCGAGGTCAAGCGCCAGGTCGCCGACCCGCTGGGCCTCGAGCGTCGAGACGCCGCCGCCGGGGTCGATCGAGCTGTTCGAGACAGACGCTCCGCAACGAGGCGGTCAGGCCGGATCCTCGGCAAGGGCTACTCGCCCGCCGACTACACGCTGCTCTGTTACGGCGGCGGCGGGCCGCTGCACGTCGCGGGCTACACGCAGGGGGTCGCCTACCGCGACGTGCTCGTGCCCGCCTGGGCGGCCGGCTTCTCGGCCTTCGGCTGCGCCTGCGCCGACTTCGAGTACCGCTACGACCAGACGATCGACATGCCGATCGCTGCCCACGGCCGACGACATGGAGAAGGCCGGGATCGGCTTATGGTCACCGAGGCCTGGACGCGCGCTCGAGGAGCGGGTCGCCGCCGAGTTCGCGAAGTCGGGCGATCGATCGCCGAGCGACATCTCCTTCACCCACTCCGTGCGCATGCAGTACTACGGCCAGCTCAACGACATCGAGATCGACTCGCCGCACATGGAGATGGAGGAGGGCGAGCACGTCGATGCGCTGATCGCGGCATTCGAGGCGACCTATCGAAGGTCTACGCCCGCTCGGCGCGCTCGCCGGAGCTCGGCTATCTCGTCACGCAGGCGATCGTCCACGGCTCGGTCCGAGGTCGAGAAGCCGGCGCTGCCCGACCAGGACGAGGGCTCCGGCGCCCCGGCCGTCGACTCCACCCGGACCGTCCGCTGGCGCGAGGGCGACGCCGAGACCTCGATCATCCGCCTCGAGCGCGTCGAGGCGGGGCACGAGATCGAGGGGCCGGCGATCGTCGAGCACTCCGCGACCACGTTCGCGATTCCGCCCGGGCGCTCCGCACGGCTCGACCGCCACGGGATCTTCCATCTGGGGGGCGGCTGAGCGGTTGACTTCCGGCTCGTGAGGCCGTAGCTTCCCGGCCGACGATCGGCAATCCCGGGGGGAGCGCAATGGACAACCTAGGTAGCGTCGGCAGAGCGGTGCTTGGTGCTGCGGTCCTTGCCGTGGCGGTCACGGGGGCCGCGTCGGCGATCGCCCAACAGGAACCCGCCCTCCCCGGCACTCACCTGTACGTGGTGCCCGCAACCGCTGAGGGTGAAGTCGCCATCGACGCCGCCGCGGCGGATGTGGTCGCCTCCTACGAGTCCTTCAAGCTCGTCTCCGCGGACGGATCGTCCGACGACGCGCTGCGGGCGGCCGGCGCCGAGCGTCGCGATGACATGCGCACCGTGGCGACGGCTGCGGGCCAGGAAGACCCGGCGGCGGAGCGCGCGTTCGCTCGCACGGACGAATCGCTTGCGCTCGTCCAGTTCAAGGGGCCGATCAAGGATGCGTGGCTCGAGGACCTGCGCGCGACCGGGGTCACCGTCGTCACGTACATGGCGCAGAACGCTTACCTCGTCCACGCCGGCGCCGCCGAGGCCAACTCCCTCGCCGAGTTTGCGGAGGCGGGTGAGGTGCGCGCGATAACCGCATTCGGGGCGGGCGAGAAGACCGAGCCGGGAGTCGCCTCGACGGGATCCGTCGCCGTCGCGGTCGAGATCATCGACGGCCCCCCGGGCACCGCGGCGCGCGGGACGCTCGCCGGGGCCGACGAGCTTCGCGGACCCGCGCGCTTTGACGGGACGACGGCGGAGTTCGTGACGGTCGGCGCCGCCACGGCGCAGGCTCTCGCGCACGATCCGGGCGTCGTCGCGATCGAGCCGTGGGTCGAGCCCGAGCTGCTCGACGAGCGCGCCGCGTCGATCGTCGCCGGACGGGTCAATGCCGCCGGCAACACGCTCTCAGCGGCGAACTACTTCGGCTTCCTCAACTCCCAGGGATTCCCGACCACGACCCTGCCGGACGTCATCGACATCACCGACGAGGGCATCGACAAGGGGATCGTGCCGGTCCCGGCGGGCTCCCACGTCGACTTCTTCGTCAACGGGAACCCCGCGGCGAGCTCGCGGCTCACCTACGCCCAGGAGGCGACCGCGGGGGACGCGAACGCTCGCGATTGCGGTGGGCACGGGACGAACGTCGCTTCGATCGCGGCGGGTTACAACAAGTCGACCGGCGCGTCGGTCGAGGACGCGGCCGGCTACAACTACGGCCTCGGCGTGGCTCCGCGGGCAAAGCTGGGCGCGACGAAGATCTTCAACTGCGCGGGCAGCTTCGACGTGCAGACAAGCCTCGCGGCGCTGCACTCGAATGCCTTCGCCGCCGGTGCGCGCCTGTCGAACAACTCTTGGGGAGCGCCGGTCGGCGGCGCCTACAACGCTCAGTCCCGCGAGTTCGACTTCCTCGTCCGCGACGCGCGGCCCGCCCAGGCGGGCAACCAGCAGTTCGTCGAGGTCGTCGCCGCCGGCAACTCGGGGGCCGGGGCCAACACGATCGGCTCGCCGGCGACGGCGAAGAACGTGATCACCGTCGGCGCCTCGGAGAACGTGCGGCCGATCGGTGGCACCGACGGCTGCGGTGTCACCGACGCCGGCGCCGACAACGCCAGGGACATCATCAACTTCTCGAGCCGCGGCCCGACCGACGACGGCCGCCTCAAGCCCGACATCGTCGCGCCCGGCACCCATGTGACGGGGGCGCAGCCGCAGACGGGCGCGGAGTTCAACGGCTCCGGTACCTGCAACCCGCAGTTCCCGGCGGGGAGCTCCATCTACTCGCTCGTCTCCGGTACGTCCCAGGCGACGCCCGAGGTGACGGGGGCCTCGACGCTGATCCGGGACTGGTATCGGCGCGAAATCGGCGGCGGGACGGATGTGCCATCGCCGGCGATGACGAAGGCGCTGCTCGTGAACACCGCGACCGATCAGGTCGGCGGCCAGGACGGCGCGAGCGGTACGAACACGAACATCCCGACTCAGATCCAGGGTTGGGGGCGTGTCAACCTCGCGAACACCTTCGGCGACACGGCGCGGCAGTACATCGATCAGACGGACCGCCTCGGCGCGAGCGGCCAGGCGGACACCACTGCGTACACGATCGCCGACACCACGAAACCGCTCAAGGTGACGCTCGCGTGGACGGACGCCCCCGGGCCGACCTCGGGCAACTCCTTCGTCAACGACCTCGACCTGGTCGTCCGCCGGGGTGCCCAGACCTTCAAGGGCAACGTGCTCACCGGCGGCACCTCGGTCACCGGCGGGAACGCCGACCCTCGTAACAACGTCGAGAACGTCTACCTGCCCGCGGGGTTGGGCGGACGGGTATTCGTCGACGTCCGGGCGACCAACATCGCGGGCGACGGCGTCCCCGGGACCGCCGACCTCACCGACCAGGACTACGCGCTCGTCGTCTCGAACGCGAACGTCCCGACGACCCCCGTGCTCGCGCACGACCTCTCGACCACCACCGAGATCGGCGATGGCGACGGGGGCATCGAACCCGGCGAATCGTTCCGGCTGCGCGAGCGCCTGCGCAATCTCGGCGGCGCGGCGGCCACCGGGATCACGTCCACCCTCTCCGGTCCTGCGCGGACGACCGTGTCGGTCGCAAACTCCGCATATCCCAACATCGCGGTGGGTGGCGTCGGGACCAACTCGACCCAGTTCCGCGTGGGCCTTGCCAACAATTACGTCTGTGGGAAGCCCGTCGCCTTGTCGCTCTCTCTGGCGACCGCGCAGGGGCCGCAGACGGTGAACTTCGAGCTCCCGACGGGAGCCCCGGCGGCGTTCGACAGCGCCGACGTGCCGAAGGCGATCCCGGACGCCAACCCCGGAGGGGTGTCATCGACGCTGAACGTGCCGGGCAGCGGGACGATCACTGATCTCGACGTCCGCGTCGGTTCGATCACCCACCCCTTCGTCGGCGACCTGCGCATCGTGCTCACCGGTCCCGACGCGACCACGGTGCAACTGGCCACCAACCGTGGCAGCAGCGGCGACAACTACGCCGGCACCGTCTTCGATGACGAGGCGGCAACCGCGATCATCGCGGGCGCGGCGCCATTCGCGGGGTCGTTCCGACCCGAGGTACCGCTATCGGCGTTCGACGGCAAGAACCTGGGCGGAACGTGGACGCTCAACGTCTCGGACACGGCAGGCGCGGACGTCGGCACGCTGAACGCCTGGGGTCTCACAACCCCACCCGTCTGCTGAGCGGCAGGCGCACAGCGCACCGGGATAGAGTGCCGTAAATGGCGATCGTCGACGCGACTCGCGATCTCGAGCCACACACAGTCGACGGGATCGGCTGGGACGGCAAACGGCTCGACGCGATGCTCGCCGAGTCCGAGCGGCTCTTCGAGACCACCGGCTCCTACTACGGGCTCACCGGCGATCTCGCGCTGAAGGACTCGCGAGCCGATCGAGCTACGAGAAGCTCTTCTCGCCGCCTGCGCGGCGGCCTCGTCTCCGCGCGCGAGACGGCGCTCAACATCTCCGCCTCGCCGATCGTGCGCGAGCTCGGCGAGCTCTGCTTCGCGCTCTACACGCCGGAGGGCGACTCGATCGCGCTGTCGACCGGGATCATCGTCCACGTCCACACGATGTCGGACGCGATCAAGTACATGGTCCGAAACGGCTGGGAGGACAACCCGAAGATCCGGCCCGGCGACATCTTCGCCAACAACGACCCGATGATCGGCGACGTGCACAACGCCGACGTGCAGACCTTCGTCCCGATCTTCTGGGAGGGCGAGCTGGTCGCCTGGGCCGGCGGCGTCACGCACGTCCTCGACATCGGCGCCTCGACACCCGGGCGGGGTCCCGGTCGGGCCGACGAACCGGCTCGACGACGGCATCGACCTGCCCTGCATGAAGATCGGCGAGGAGGACGAGCTCGCTGCCTGGCACCTGGTGCGCTGCCAGAAGCAGACCCGGGCGCCGATGTACTACCTGCTCGACGAGCGCACCCGGCTCGCCGGCTGCCACATGGTCCGCGACGCGGTCGAGCGCGTGATCCTCGAGGAGGGCCTCGACACGTTCAAGCAGTTCAGCCGCGAGGTGATCGAGGACGGGCGGCGCTCGTTCAAGTCGCGGATTCGCGAGATGACGGTGCCCGGTCGATATCGCGCCGCGTCGTTCCAGGACATCACGCTACGCCGACAAGGTCCAGCTGCCCGCGCGCGCACGCCGCGACTTCGTCATGCACGCCCCGTTCGAGGTCCGGATCGGTGGCGACGGCGACTGACGCACTCGACCTCGACGGCTCCTCGGCCTGGGGCTGGCACTCGATGAACTGCACGCCGTCGGGGATGCAGGGCGCGCATCTGGGTGATGTTCACGCAGACGCTGATCTGCAACGACAAGGTCAACGACGGCGCCTACTTCGCGATCGAGACCAACTTCCCCGAGGGCTCGGTGGCCGAACCTCGGCGACGCTGAGGGCTCGACCGGCATCGCCTGGGCGTTCCTGCAGCCCGCGTTCACCGGCTACCCGCGAACGCTCTCGCGGGCGCTGCAGGCTCGCGGCTTCATCGAGGAGGTGATCGGCGCGTACTCGGTCAGCGGCAACGTGATCCAGGGCGGCGGCGTCGACCAGTACGGCAGCTCGTCGGCGATCATGAACTTCGAGATCGCGGCACAGGGGATGGGCGGCCAAGTACGTCCTCGACGGCACCGAGACCGGCGCGGCGATGTTCAACCCCGAGGGCGACGTCGGCGACATCGAGATGTGGGAGCTGATCTGCCCGATGATCTACCTCTCGCGGCGGATGAAGCCGAACACGTCCGGCCCCGGCCGGCACCGCGGCGGCTCGAGCTTCGAGTCGCTGCCGCTGGTCTGGAACACGCCGCTTCTGGGAGCTCCAGAACCTCGGCACGACGCGCATGCTTCACCTCGCCGGGGATCTTCGGCGGCTACCCGGGCTCGGTCGCCTACCTGCACAACATCCGCGACAACAGACCTCGCCGAGCTCGCCGCCGCGGGCGAGGCCTACCCGGTCGCCGACGGGCCGTTCGCGGACCCGGCGCTGCTCGCGATCGAGGGCGAGCGCGAGTCTGAAGCACGACAACTTCACGATGCTGGCCCCGTTCAAGTCCGGCGACCTCTACCACTCGGTGATGAAGGGCGCCGCCGGGCTCGGCGACCCGCTCGAGCGCCCGGCGGAAGCCGTCGAGCGCGACGTCGCCGGGGGCCACATCGAGCCCGAGTTCGCCGAGTCGATCTACGCCGTCGACGATCGCGACGGCGCCCGCGCCCGGCGGCTCGAGCGCGCGCGCCCGGCGGGCGAGTGGTGGGCAGGCCGAGCGCGAGCGGGTCCTCGCCGGGATCTGATCGAGCCGGTGAAGGTGGGCTATGAGGAGTCGATGAAGCTCTCCGAGGGCTGGGCGGCCGAGTTCCGCGGCTTCTGGGACCTGCCCGAGGACTTCATGTTCGGGATCGAGACGCCGACCGTGCCCGAAACGCGCAAGGCGAAGCCGGGCAAGGTCACGCCGCAGGAGTCGGCAGCCGCCTTCCTCGCCTCATCCGAGGTGGAGACGGTCGAGCAGGCGAAGCCCGTCGGCCGCACGCTCGAGCGCGACACGCTCGAGGCGATGCTCGACGAGAAGCTCTCCCGGCGCGAGGTCAAGGAGATCCAGTCGGGCTACAAGGACCCGGACCGCTTCGACAAGTGGATCGCGGTCCTGCAGGACCGGGTGCCGTGGGACGACCCGATCGTGCTCCCGCTGGGCGAGGCGCTCTGACGTGGTGCGGCGCCAGTCGGATGGCGAGTTGATCATCCGCTCAGAGGCCGGCCACGACTTCTGTCGCTTCGACGAGAACTGGAAGATGCACGCCCCCGTCTTCATCCGCGACACGGACGAGCTGCTCGGCGAGGTCTATCCGAAGCTGGCCCACTGCGATCCCGAGTGGATGGAGCTGCGCGAGTTCTACTGCCCGAGGTCCGGGCGCCTGCTCGAGGTCGAGGCGGTGACCAGCGGGCTACCCCGTCGTCCACGACTTCCTCCCGGACGTCGAGGGCTTCTACCGCGGCTGGCTCGGGCGCGAGCTGCCGGCGTAGGACGTCGCGCGAATGATCCGCGGCGGGCGGGGTAACCCCTCGTCATGTCAACGCTTCTGATCATCGTCATCGTCATCGCCGCGATCGTCGTCGTCGGGCTGCTCATCTCGCTCGCCCGCCAGCGCTCGGCGGAGCGCGAGCTCGAGCACGCTCGCCTCTCCGACGAGGCAACGGCGCACCGCGACACGGCCGACTCGAACGTGGAGCGTGCCCGCGAGCGCGGGCGCGACGCCGACATTCACCGCGAGCACGCGAGCGAGCACGCTGTCGCTGCCGACGAGCACGCCGCTGCCGCGGCCGAGCATGCCGAGCGCGCGAGCAAGCTCGAGCAGGAGGCTGCACGCGCCGGCAACGCGGCCGCCTTCCATGACAAGCAAGCGGCCGAGCGCGAGGAGCAGCTCGAGCAGCCGTAGCGCCGGCTTGGGGGCGCGTGGGGACTATCGTGCCCGGCGATGGGCTATCTGATCCGTGGGGAGCCGGGGCCGGGCCGGCCCGAGGGGGCGATTGAGCCCGACGCTTCGTTACCACGCGCCTGCGTGATCGGCGCCGGGTCGTGTGGGATCACGGCGGCGAAGGCGCTCTATGAAGCGCGGGTGCCGTTCGACTGCTTCGAGGCCGGTCCCGAGGTCGGCGGCCTGTGGAAGTTCGAGAACCCGAACGGGCTGTCGGGCGCCTACTCGACGCTGGAGATGAACACCTCTGGGCCGCGGATGTCGTACTCGGACTTCCCGCTCGGCAGCGACGACTACCCGCGCCACGAGGACGTCGGCGCGTACTTCGATCGCTACGTGGACCACTTCGGCTTCCGCGACAAGATCACCTTCAACACGCGGGTGGGGAAGGTCGAGCCACGGGACGGCGGTGGGTTCCGGGTCTCGACCGGCGACGGCGAGGAGCGGGAGTACGACGCGATCCTGGTCGCCAACGGCCACCACTGGGATCCGCGCTGGCCCGAGCCCGCGTTCCCGGGCGAGTTCGCCGGCACCCAGATGCACTCACACGATTACCGCCGCCCCGAGCAGTTCGTGGGCAAGCGCGTCGTGGTCGTCGGGGGCGGCAACAGCGGCATGGACATCGCCCGCGACTCGAGCCACGTCGCGGCGGCAACCTTTCTGTCCCTGCGCCGCGGCTACCACGTGATCAAGAAGCGGCTTGGGCGAAAGAACACCCCGGTCGACCAGACACTGCTGCCGCCGTGGCTGCCGTGGCCGATCAAGCAGAAGGCGTTCGAGGTCCTGCGCCGGCGCTCCGGCGACATCTCCGACTACGGCTTCCCCGAGCCCGACCACAAGGTCGGGCACGCGCACCCGACGCTCACCGACCAGATACACGAGCGTCTCGCCGCCGGCGCGGTGAGGCCGAAGCCGAACATCCGCGAGCTGCGCGGCGACACGGTCGCCTTCGACGACGGGTCGGAGGAGAACGTGGACGTGATCGTCTACTGCACCGGCTACAGGGTCACCTTCCCGTTCTTCGAGGACGACTTCCTCGCCGCGCCCGGGAACGAGATCCCGCTCTATCACCGCACCTTCCACCCGGACGTCGAGAGCGTCTACTTCCTCGGGCTGATGCAGCCGCTGGGCGCGATCATGCCGCTCGCCGAGGCGCAGGGACGTTGGATCGCGAGCCTCTTGCGCGGGGATTACCGGCTGCCGCCGGCGGCCGAGATGCGCGCGGTGATCGCCGAGCAGCGAGCGGACGACCGAAAGCGCTTCTACGCCTCGCCCCGGCACACGATGGAGGTCGACTTCGACGAGTGGATGCGCGACTCCGGACGCGAGCTCGCGTCGGGCCGCTCCCGAGTCGCCGCTTGAGCGCCGCCGAGCTCACGGCGTGTACGGGTCGATCGCGATCGGGTGAGCGTGCTCAACCGCCGGTGCGGCGGGCGTGCGAGAGGCTGTAGACGCCGGGGCGGTAATTGAGGACCGGGTCGTCGGAGGGCTCGATCCCGTCGACCAGGCGCAGCGGGTCATACACGATGCCGTCGTCCGCGTCGGGGTCGATCGCGGTCACCGCGAGCGTGCCGACCTCGACCCGCTCGCCGTCGTCCGCCCACAAGGCGTTGGGTACGTGCGGGTCGTCGCCGGCGCCTGAGATCTGGACCTCGAGCCTCATCCGCACCGGCTCGCGCTCGAGCCGAGCAGCAAGCTCCTCGAAGAGGTAGTCGCGCCCGCGCTCCTTGACCTCGGCCTTGGTCAAATCGGGCTCGTCGACCGTCGGCACCCAGAAGTAGCGGACGAAGCGCTCGCTGCCGTCGGCGGCGACCCACTTGTACGCGTGGAACGGGAAGTAGCTGCGGGCGGCGAAGCTCGCGCGCCGGGCGAGGATCCTGTTCACCTCCGGCAGCTCCCGCGCCGCGCGCGGGTAGCGGGCGATGAACACGGGCAGCTTCACCACGTTGGAAAGCGACGGTTTCGAGATCGCCATCGCGCGGAAGAAGCCCTCCTCATCGGGGAAGGGAAAGCGGGGGAGGGTCTGGGCGAGGATGTCGGTTCGCGAGCCATCCGCGAGCTCGAAGCTGACGGCGAGCCCGCGGACGTCCGGGGCGTAGTCGGGCACCGTCGGATCGCCGCCGCCGTTGGAGAAGCGGACGAACGTGTTCACCGGGGTGCCGGCCATGTGGCCGGCCCGGGTCAGCTCGCGGGCACGGGGCGTGGCGGTGAAGGTGGCCGTGCAGTGGACGCCCTTGGCGTGCAGGGCGCGGTGGCGGTCGTGGGCGCCGAAGCGCGCGTGAATGTTGGCGAGGCCCTGTGCGTGGCTGGTGGTCACGGAGCTAGGCGCCGCCCTTCACGCTCGCCAGGGCATCGGCAGCCTCCTTCACGTCCGCGTTCGACTGGCCCTCCAGCTTGATCTCGGCGCTCCCGATCGTGAGCAGGATCTTCTGCGCGAGGCCGAAGCGCTTCACCTCGAGCGAGTCGACGGCGGCGGCGGGGAGGGAGCCGAGCAGACCGGTGACGTTCGAGCCGCTGAGGCCGCCGAGCTCGAGTGCGATCAGCCGCTGGTCGGTGACCACGAATGCGCGAGGGCCGAAGCCGATGTCGAAGCCGGCCTCCTCGGCGGCGCCGGCGTGTTGGCGGACCTTGCGGGCGCCGAGCTCGCCGGCGATCAGGTTGACCGCGCCCATCTGCGCCTGCGTGGTGCCGCGCGCCTGGGCGATGAACGCGGCGAGGACGACCTCACCCTCATCGAGGTGCTCGCGGACACCCTGATCGATCTTCTCGCGCTTCTTCGACTTCATCGCCCGGTCCAGGGCACTGTATCCGGCCGCGGCCGGGTGACCGCGGCCCGCGCGCTAGGCTCGCGAGATGAGTCGCAACGGTCGCGGTCTGATCCTCCAGCACGGCGACCACGGCCCGCCCGCGATCCTCGCCGACTGGCTGGATGGGCGGGACATCGCCTATGAGGTGCACGCGACCTGGCGCGAGGAGCTGCCCGACCCCGCCGCCTACGGATGGATCGCGACCCTCGGGTCGGAGCACACTCCCGGCGACGATCGGGCACCCGCCTGGGTCGGGGCCGAGGTTCGCTTCCTGCGCCGGGCGCTCGACGCGGACATGCCCGTTCTCGGCCTCTGTTTCGGCGGCCAGGCGCTTGCGCTCGCCGGCGGCGGCGGCGTACGCCGCTCCGATCCGCCCGAGATCGGCTGGCTCGAGATCGAGACCGAGGACCCGGCCCTGGTTCCGCGGGGACCGTGGCTCCACTATCACTACGACCAGCTCGAGCCACCGGGCGAGGCGAGCGTCGTGGCCCGGGCGCCCGCCGGCCCCGCCGCCTTCGTCCTCGGCCGCTCGCTCGGGCTCCAGTTCCACCCGGAGTCGACGCCGACGATCGCGGCCGGGTGGGCGCGCCTCGACGCGAAGCTCTCCGAGGCAGAGGCGGAGCAACTCGCGGTTGCAGGCGCAGCCGCTGCGGCGGGGGCGGAGAGGGCGGCTCGCCGGCTCTTCGACGCCTGGTGGGCACGGACGTGAGTCGCCCAGGCAAAATGGGTACATTATCCAAGGCGCCCTGGGGCGCCGGAGAGGAGAGAGCGTGAGCATCCAACCTGCCGCAGCGCCCGCCGACGGCGCCGACATCATCGCGGGCCTCTCGTCCGCCGTCAGCACGATCCGCGTGACCTACCCGGACTTGCATGGGATCCAGCGCGGCAAGGACATCCCGGTGGGTGAGCTGCTGCGCCTTGCCGACGGCGGCATCAACTTCTGCCAGGCGGTGATGGGCACCGATCTCCGACACACGCCGGTCGTCGGCGGCGAGAGGGGGTACCCGGACATGGGCGCTCGTCCCGACCTCTCAACCCTCGTCGAGTTGCCGTGGGAGCCCGAGGTCGCCAGCTGCATCGCCGACCTGGTGCGCGACGGAGAGCCCGAGCCGACCGACCAGCGCGCCATCGTGCGGCGCGCCGAGGTCGCGCTCGCCGAGGTCGGCCTGACGGCAAAGGTCGGGCCCGAGTTCGAGTTCTTCCTCCTCGCACCGGACGGCGAGGGCGGTTGGAGTCGCCACGTCGACAACCTGAGCATGGTCTACACCGTCGGCCCGCAGGCGGATCCGCAGGGTGTGCTGCGAGGGCTGCTCGAGGCGTGCGCCGCACTCGGGATTGGCGCGATCGCCGCCAACCACGAGTACATGAACAGTCAGTACGAGATCAACCTGCGCGAGGCGACGCCGCTCACCGCAGCGGACGACGCCTTCCGCTTCAAGGCGGCGGTCAAGGACTACGCGGCGCAGCGCGGCCTGCTGGCGACCTTCATGGGCAAGCCGTTCAACGACCAGGGCGGCTCGGGGGCCCACTTTCACCTCTCGCTGGAGCGCGATGGCTCCAACTGCATGGGCGACGAGGGGCACGACAGCCGGGCTCTCCGGAGATCTGCGCGGGTTCGTCGGCGGCGTGCTTGCGCATGCGCCGGCGCTGATGGCCTTGCTCAACCCGACGATCAATGCCTACCGCCGCATCCTTCCGGACAGCCTCGCGCCCACCCACGCGAACTGGGGACTCGACAACCGCACCACGTTCGTCCGGATCCCGCCCGAACGCGGCTCGGCCTGCCGGCTCGAGGTCCGGGTCGGCGACGGCGCCGCGAATCCTCACCTGGTCACGGCGGCGATCCTCGGCGCCGGCCTCGAGGGCCTTCGCAACGACACCGACCCCGGCGCGCCGCTCGAGGGCGACACCTACACGCTGCCCGAGGACGAGCAGGGCGCTCCGCTGCCGGACGGGCTCGCCGCGGCGCTCGACGCGCTCGAGGGCGACGACGTGATCCGCGATGCGATCGGCGCCGAGATCGTCGACACGTTCTTGACGATGAAGCGATTCGAGGTCGACCGTTACCGCCAGCACGTCTCCGACTGGGATCTCGCGGAGTACATGCACCACCTCTGATGACGATCGCAGTGCCGGAAATCTCGCTCGCCGACGTCGACCTCACCGACCACGGGCGCTTCGCCGAGCGCGTCCCGCATGAGATGTTCGCGACCCTGCGCCGCGAGGATCCGGTCCACTGGCAGGAGGAGCGCGACGGCCGCGGCTTCTGGGCCATCTCCCGGCACGCGGACATCACCGCCGTCTCGAAGGACTGGCGCACGTTCTCGTCCGAGCGGGGCGGCACTTCCCTCCAGGATCTCGAGCAGGAGGAGCTCGAGGCGCGCAAGTCGATGATCGACATGGACCCGCCGCCCCACAACGCGCTGCGCGCGATCGTCAACCGCGACTTCACTCCGCGTGCGGTGCGGGTTTTCACCGAGCGCATCCGCGATCTTTTCGACGCGGTCCTCGAAGAAGCGCTGGAGAAGGGGGAGGTCGAGTTCGTCGAGGAGGTGGCGGCGAAGCTGCCGATGCGCGTCTTCGCCGAGATGCTCGGCGCGCCGGAGGAGGATCACCGCTACCTGGTCGAGATCGGCGACCGGATGCTGGGCCAGGACGATCCGGAGTATGCGATCGACCCCGAGGTCGCCAAGGCGAATCGCCACCTGCCGTTCTCGAATCCCGCGGCACTGGAGATGTTCGAGTACGGGCGCAAGCTCGCCGACGAGCGGCGCAAGTGCCCGCGCGACGACATCGTCACCAAGCTGGTCGAGGCCGAGATCGACGGCTGTCCGCTGTCCGAGCACGAGTTCGACGTCTACTTCCTGCTGCTCGCCGTCGCCGGCAACGAGACCACCCGGCACTCGATCTCGCAGGGCGTGCTGGCGTTGCTCGAGAACCCCGACCAGCTCCAGCGGCTCCGCGACGACCCGGCACTGATTCCGCTTGCCGCCGACGAGATCCTTGCGCTGGGCGACGCCGGTGCACCACTTCCGCCGCACCGCCACGGACGACATCGAGCTCGGCGGCAAGCAGATCAAGCGAACGACAAGGTCCTCAACTGGTTCATCTCCGGCAACTTCGACGAGGAGGTCTTCGACGACCCCTACTCGTTCGACGTCGGCCGCAATCCCAACCCGCAGATGACGTTCGGTCCCGGTGGCCCGCATTTCTGCACCGGCGCCCATCTCGCCCGGCTCGAGATCGAGATCGTCTTCGAGGAGATGGTCAGGCGCGTTGCGAACTTCGAGCTCACCGCCGAGCCGGAGCGGCTTCAGTCCAACTTCTTCAACGGCATCAAGCGGATGCCGGTGCGGCTCACGCCGGCCTGAGCGCGAGCCGGTCGCCGAGCTCGCGCACCACACCGAGGGCGAAGTCGACGTCCTCGGGACGGGTGCGGAAGTTGACGAAGCAGACGCGCAGGCAGATCCGGCCGTCAACCGAGGCCGCGAGCGAGGTAGACGCGGCCGTCGCCCTGGACAGCCGCGGCGAGGGCGGCGTTGTGGGCGTCGAGGTCGGCTCGGCCGCCGGCCGGTGCCGGAAGCACACCGTCGACAGCGTCGGGTCGTACGAGCAGCTCGAAGTCGGCATCGTCGGCCGCGAGCGCATCGGCGAGCTGGCCGGCGAGGCCCAGGGTCTGCTCGATCCAGCCCCGGAACGCCGCAGCGCCGTGCGAGCGGAAGGCGAGCCAGAGCTTGAGCGAGCGCAGCGGGCGTGAGTACTCGAGCGTGCGCTCGACCGCGTTGCGGATCGAGTCGTCGCGGCGCATGTAGGACTCCTCGTGGCCGAAAGTCGCCTCGAGGACGCCCGTGTCGCGGACGAGGACGACGCTGCAGCTCTTCTGCACGCCCCAGCCACTTGTGCGCGTCGAGCGTGACCGAGTCGGCGCGCTCGAGCCCGGCGAACAGGGCGCCGGCCGTCTCGGTGGCGGCGGCGGGCAGGCCGTAGGCGCCGTCGACGTGCAGCCAGACGCCATGGCGCTCGCAAACGTCGGCGATCGCGCCGAGCGGGTCCACCGCGCCGGTCAGCGTCGTGCCACCGTTGGCGACGACCGCGATCGGGTGGATTCCGGCATCGCAGTCGCGCGCGATCGGCGCGCTCGAGCTCGTCCGACGCGCATCCGGCGCCGGTCGTCGATCGCGCAGCCTCCGGACGAAGTCCGAGCCGAGTCCCGGCCGCCTCGGCCGCTCGAACGACCGAATGATGCGATTCGCTCGAGCAGTAGATCGCGCCCTGGCGCCCGTCGAAGCCCGCGGCGCGGCAGCCCGGCAGCGCGCGCTCGCGGGCGACCAGCAGAGCCGTCAGGTTCGAGGTCATGCCGCCGCTGGTGAAGGCGCCCTCGGCGCAGGGAAAGCCGATGAACTCCGCGACCCACTCGACGGCTTGGCCTCGACGCAGGTCCGCCGCCCGTGCGGTGACGGCGAGGTTGACGTCGTAGGTCGCGGCCAGCGCTCGCGGCGAGGACGCCGACCTCGAGCCCGGTCGAGCCGATGTAGGCGAGAGAGAGCGGGCGGGAGGGGGAGATCGCTCTCGTCGAGGATCGCGGGCGGCGTCGGCGAGGCACGGTCGCCGGGCGTCGGGCAGCTCGGGCAGCGGCGCGGCGAGCCGGTCGAGCAGGTCGGCATCGATCGCCGGTTCCTCGGGACGGGGCGCTCGAAGGAGTCCCAGGCCTCGGCGATCAGCCGCTGAGCGCCGCGAGCACCGCCTCGCGATCGGCAAGGGCCGAATACCCGCGCCTCCGCTCGGATCGAGCTTCTGTCGTCACTGCGCCAAGCTAATCACGCCCAGGCGCACGCGGAGCTCCCGGGGCGCGCGGAACTCCCAGCCGGAGAACTGCGGCTCCTCCGTCGAGGCCCAGCTTCGGGTGTCGGCGCAGGAGCTCGCGGAGCACGATCCGTTCCTGCGCTTTCGCGAACGCGTGACCGCTGCAGAAGTGGCGGCCGAAGCCGAACGTCGCCAGGCGCTTGCGGTCGCGATGGATGTCGAATCTGTCCGGGTCCGGGAACCGGCGCTCGTCGCGATTGGCCGACGCGACGACAGCGGCGACCGGCGCATCCGCGGGGAGCTCGACGCCGCCCAGCTCGACCGGCCCGGTCGTGCGCCGACCCTGGGTGCCGATCGGGGCGATCCACCGCATGCCCTCGTCGACGGCCGCGGCCAGCAGCCCGTCAGGGTCGGCCCGCACCTCGTCGAGCGCGTCGGGGTGCGAGAGCAGCCCGAAGAGCACGCTGCCGGCGCCGTGCCCGGGCTCCTGCATGCCGCCGAGCAGGATCACCTTCAGGCTCGGCATGTAGGCGCTCGCGCGGGCGCGGCTCGCCGGGCGAACGCCCGCTCCAGATCATGTGGGAGATGAGTCGAGTCGTCGGGCTGCGCTCGAGCCGATCGATCACGGGCCCGAGGCGCTCGTCGATCTCGGCCGAGACGGCGTCGCTGCGCGCCTGCTTGCCGGGATCGCGCTCGAAGTTCGTCGCGCCGTCGGCGAGGCGAGTAGAACCAGCGGCGCAGCGTGTCCGCGTCGAGCTCGCCCAGGCCGAGCACGGCGGCGAGGCTGAGGACCGAGACCGGTTCGAACAGCTCGGCCATCAGACTCCGCCTCCTCGCGCTCGGCGAGCCGGCTCGAGCCGGGAAGTCGACGATCGGGCCGACGAGCGCCTCGATGTAGCCGTCCACGGCGTGCGGGCGGAACTGCGGGTCGATGCGATCCGCGCAGCTCCCGGTGCGGGGCACCGTCGCAGGTGAGGATCGTCGGGCTGCCGAAGCTGCGATCGATCGGCGAGTCCGGCATGTCGGCCGCGAACACATCCGGCTCCGAGGCGACGCGCATCGCCTCGTCCCAGCGTCGTCGCCAGCCACATTCCGACCGCCGGCACCCACGCCACCGGGGACTCGGCTCGCAGCCGGGCGTAGACGGGGTACGGGTCGCGGTCGAGCTCGGCGACGGTGATCGAGGCCGCCGACCCTCCCATTTACGCGGGCGGCGGCCCGACCCGGCAGGTCCTCCTCGCCCATCTCGCCGATGCGCGCGTACACGTCGGGCCGCGAGCGCTTGATCCACGCTCCGACGAGCATGCCCACGATGCCGCCGCCGATCAGGATCGCGGGCAGGATGATCGACCGGTCGTCAGTCGGCGCATCGAGCGAGGCCGGTGATCAGCATGTTGAAGTTGAAGAGGACGAGGATGAAGATCGCCGTCAGCGCGACGCCGGCGATCCCCGGCGCGATAGCGCGAGGTCCACATGCTCTCCTCGTGCGGGTTGCGAGCGAAGTAGCCGACCACCGCGAACGATGCGAGCGCGAGGAGCGCGATCACGCCCAGGGCACCGAGGTTGGTCAGCCAGGTGAAGAGCTGCAGGACCGGGTCGCTGTCGGACTGCCAGAAGATGAACACGATCACGGCCGCGATCAGCGACTGCGCCAGCGAGCCGACGTATGGCGCGCCCATCCTGTTCGTGCGCCCGAATGCCGCCGGCAGCACCCGCGCTCGCCCGAGCGCGAAGAAGTAGCGGGCGACGGAGTTGTGGAAGGAGAGCATCGCCGCGAACAGGCTCGTGCAGAAGAGCAGCGTCGCGATGTCGGCGATGGTCGTCGACGTCTGTATGTCGAGCGTTATGAAGAGGATCGTCGTCGGATCCGGGCCTCCGGTGGCGCCCACGAAGCCGCCCTCGACGAGCGCATCCGGATTCGTGATCGTGTCCGGGCCGACCGCGCTCGCGAGCATCCAGCGCCGAGAGCGCGTAGAAGATCGAGGTGATCCCGAGCGCGATGTAGGTCGCGCGGGCGACCGTGCGGCGCGGGTCCTTGCATTCCTCGCCAGTAGATCGCGGCCGACTCGAAGCCGACGAAGGCGGCCATCGTGAAGCACAGGGCGGCGCCGAGACCGGCGCCGAAGGCGATGCTCGGGTCGAACGCACTTGCGCTGATGCCCTGCGGCCCCGGGTCGCCGAGGACGACGATGTCGAAGAACGCGACGACGAGGATCTCCGCGGTCAGGAAGATGGCAAGCACCTTCGCGTTCAGGTCGACCCGCAGCCAGCCGAGGATGCCGATGAGCACGATCGCGACGAAGACCCACGAGTACCACTGCCAGGTCGATCCCGATCTCGGCGGCCGCGTAAGCGCTGAAGGCGGCGCCGAAGAGACCGGCGATGCCGATCTGCATCGCGTTGTAGGCGATCAGCGCGAGGAAGGCGGTCCCGACCCCGGCGATCTTGCGGATGCCCTTGGCGACATAGGCGTAGAAGGCGCCTGCGTTCGTGACGTGGTGGCTCATCGCCGCGTAGCCGGTGACGAAGAGGGCGAGGATCGCGCCGAGGACGAGGAACAGCAGGGGCACGCCGGCGTTGCCGGTGACGAGGTAGGTCGACGCGACGCCGCCCGCGATCACGGTCAGCGGCGCCGACGCGGCGACGATGAAGAAGACGATGTCGGGGACGCCGAGCGCCGTCCGCCGAAGCTTCGTCCCCTCGCCCGCTACCTCCTGGTTGGCGGTCGTCGCTTCCATTCGCTCCTCCTCCCCGGGGCGCCGGTGGGCCCCCCGGTCAACCTTGCGCCGCTCTCCTCGGCGGCGCTTCGTCGGATGTATACATTATGTAGTCAGTCGAGGTGCAACCCCGGGGGGAACGCAGGCCCTGCTGGGCCTCGAGCTGGAGCCGCTCGGTTTCGATCGACTCGCGATCGAAGCGGAAGTACGAGCGCGGCGGCAGGATCCCCCAGGCGTTCGACCCGTGTGGGTCGTCCTCGAAGACGCGCGGCTCGTGGTCGGGCTCGAGCTGCTCCATGTCGCAGAAGAGCTCGACGAAGATCTCCTCCTCGGCCATCCGGCAGTAGGCGAAGAGGTTCTGGGCCATCGTGTGCCGTCCCGGTCCCCAGGCGATCGGGTGGCGATGCTGGGCCAGATGGTCGAGCGCGACGCGGATCTCCCCCCAGTCCGACGAGCTCGAAGGCGACGTGATGAATGTGCGCGTACCCCTTGTCGAGGAAGGCGACGACGTGGTGGTCACGGTCCGCGTGCATCCATACGGCGCCGTCGCCGATCCAGTCGCTGATCGCGAGGCCCGAGCGCGCGCTCGTAGAACTCCGCGAGGCGTGGGACGTCAGCCGTGAGGTAGTTGAAGTGCTGCAGGCGGCGGGGGTGGAATCCGGGCAGCTCATCCGTGTAGCGGGCGACGGGAGGAACTCGGTCCTCCGTGATCACACGCTCGACGAGGACGATCCCGTTGCCGTCCGGGTCGGCGGTCCGCAGCCCGGCCCCACGCACCGGAACTTCGACCTGCGACGCCTCGCCGCCGGCGGTGCGCACGCGATCCGCGGCCTCGTCGAGGCTTACGCCGGAGCGAAGCTCGTAGGCGACGTGCTCCACGTGCCCGGGCCCTTCCGCCGGGCGCAGCTCGAGGCAGAAGTCCTCATATGCGCAGCGCAGCAGCACGGCGCCGTCGGCATCGGAGCGGGTGAGACCGTAGAGGCGTCCCCAGCGCGCGGCGGCCTCCTCGGGGTCCGCGACGCGGAGCGCGGCGTGGTGGGCCCGGAGGATCATGCCCACTTGCCCTCGGCGATCTCGCGCTCGGCCTGATCCTCCGGCATCGCGAGCGCCACATGAAGGGTCTGAGCGCTCACCTCGGGGGGTGCGCCGACCGATTCGAGCTCGCGATCGAGTTCGACGATCGTGTTGCGAAGGCGGCCGATCCCCTCGACCTCGACCTCGACCACGTCCCCGGGTCCGACGGGGCGCGAGTTCGCCGGCGTGCCCGTGAGCAGGACGTCGCCGGGCTCGAGCGTGATCAGCCGCGAGACGTCGGCGACCTGGTAGGCGGCGCTGAAGATCAGGTCGGAGGCGGTGTCGCCCTCCTGCACCTGCTCGCCGTTGACGAACGTGCGGACGGTCAGCTCCGCCGGATCGACGTCGGCGGCATCGACGAGCACCGGGCCGAGCGGGCAGAAGCCGTCCTGGCCCTTGACGCGCAGCATCGAGCCACGATCGATGTGGCGGAAGTCGTGAACGCCGAAGTCGTTGGCGACCGTGTAGCCCTCGACGTAGTCGAGCGCCTCCTCTCGTGAGACGCCGTGACAGCGGCGGCCGATCACGATCGCGATCTCGCCCTCGTAGTTGAGGAAGCGGCAGCCGCGCGGGCGGGCCACCTCGGCTTCGTGCGCGGCGAGCGAGCTCGGCGGCTTGAGGAAGTACGACGGGTACTGCGGTGGCGCCGCCATCGCGTACTCGTCGCAGCGTGAGCGGTAGCTCAGATGCGTGGCGACGATCTTCGACGGTGAGAGCTCGTCCACGGCTCGCCGTTCCGCTCGAGGCGCACGCTGCCTCACGGCGCTGCCTCCGCGCGGTTCTTCGCCGCGGCCACCAGCGAGTCGTAGATCCGCTGGCCGCCGCCATCGAGGTCCTCCTCGGGGTGCCAGAGGACGGCGACGCAGTAGGCATCGCCACGGGTCTCGGCGGCCTCGATCAGGCCATCCGGGCTGTGGGCGGAGGCGGTGAGTGTGTCGGCCAGGGGAGCGACGCCCTGATGATGATGGGACCGGACCGGCGCCGGGTTCGAGCCGACGATCTGCGCCAACCGAGTGCCCTCGGCGGGTTCGATCGCGTGCGTCGTGAACGTCCCCGGTTCGTCGCGGTGGATGCGCTCAGGATCTTCGAGATGCTGGTCGATTCCGCCGCCCAGCGCGATGTTCAGCAGGTGCATCCCACGGCAGACGCCGAGCAGCGGCACGTCCGACTCGACCGCCGCACTCGCCAGCGCGAGCTCGACCCGGTCGCGCAGCGGGTCGCCCGTCTCGTTCTCCGGGCTTGCCTTTGCCCCGTAGGAGCCCGGGTCGACGTCACGACCGCCCGTGAGGAGGAGCCCATCCGCCACCTCGAGAACGAGGTCGGGATCCTGGGCATACGCCTCGATCACCGGGAACAGCAGCGGCGCGCCGCCGGCGCGGTCGAGCGCCTGGACGTAGTGCGACCAGACGGCGCTCAAGCTGACGTCCTTCCATGCGCCGAAGCTCGCGTCGCGCGTGTCGGCGACCGTTGCGATGCGAGGTCGCTCGTGGGGCACATGAATAATGTATCCGATTCGCTTTCCGCGGGAACGCGAGCAGAAACATTCGATTGGATACGAAATCCACGCATCGGTACCCTCGCTCCCGATGAGCGCAGCGAAGCCGGGGGACGGTGGAGGGTTCCAGGTCCAAAGCGTCGCCGACCAGGTCTACGAAGTCCTGCGCGAGCGGATCGCGAGCGGCGAGATCGAGCGCGGCTCACGCCTCCATCAGGAGGACCTGGCGACGGAGTTCGGCGTCTCCCGCACGCCGGTGCGCGAGGCGCTTCGCCGGCTCGCCGCCGAGGGGCTCGTCGACCTGTTCGCGAACCGGGGGGCGCGGGTGGCAACGGCGACCGACGAGCAGCTCCGGTCGAGCTACGAGACGCGACTCGTCGTCGAGCCGGGGGCGGCGCGGGTGGCCGCCGAGCGGAAGCTCGAGGCGCCGCTGGCGCTGATGAAGGCCGCGATCACCGACGAGGAGCGCGCCGGGCGCTCGGCGGCCAAGCACTTCAAGGCCAACCGCGCCTTCCACCTCGGGATCGTCAAGGGGACCGGTAACCCGCAGTTGGTCCAGTTCATGGAGCACGTGTGGATCGGCCGCATCGGCGCCACGCTCTATGAGGCGCGCGTCGATCCGGCCGGTCTCGCCGCCGATCACGAGGCGCACCGCTCGATTGCGAAGGCGATCGAGAAGGGCCAGGCCGACCGTGCCGAGGAGCTCACCCGCGGCCATCTCGTGCGCGCGATGGAGCTCCTGTTCACCGAATGACCGGCGCTGGATCGCCCTAGTCGGTCGTGCCCTCGGCGATCTGGAGGGTCTTGAGCTCGGAGTAGAAGTCGAGCGCGTAGTCGCCGCCCTCGCGCCCGATGCCGCTGATCCCCATGCCGCCGAAGGGCGCGGTCAGGTCGCGAACGAGGAAGGAGTTGACCCACGTGGTGCCCGCCCTGACGGCGCGCCCTACTCGCTGCGCTCGGGCGCCCGAGGTGGTGCAGACGATGCCGGAGAGCCCGTACTCGGTCGAGTTGGCGAGCGCGATCGCCTCCGCCTCCTCACTGAACTCCTGCCAGGTGAGTACCGGGCCGAAGACCTCCCGCTGGACGATCTCGGAGTCGTTCGAGGCCGGCTTGATCAGGGTCGGCTCGTACCAGAGGCCGGACGTCGTCGTCGGACCCTCGACGTCGGCGCGGCGCCCGCCGAACACGATCTCGTCCCCGTTCTTTCGGGCGCGCTCGACGAAACCCTCGACGCGGGCCAGATGGTCGGGGTGGATCAGCGGCGAGATCGTCGTCTGCGGTTCCCGAGGATCGCCGAGGACGTGGGTGTCCACGGCCGCCCGGAAACGCTCCATGAACCGATCCGCGGCCGAGGTCTCGATCAGCAGGCGGGTCCCGGCGAGGCACACCTGGCCGCTGTCGTCGTACATCTTGGCCGCGCGCCGCGCGGCATCGTCGACGTCGGCATCGGCGAAGACGACCAGCGGCCCCTTGCCGCCCAGCTCACCCGTGAACGGCACCAGGTTGCCGGCTGCCGCGCGCCCAATCGCCCGCGCCGTCTCAGGCGACCCCGTGAACGAGACCCGGGAGAGAGCCGGGTCCGAGGTGAGCGCCGCGCCGGCGCGCTCGCCGATCCCCTGGACGACGTTGAAGACGCCGGGCGGCAGGCCGGCCTCGGCGGTCAGGTCGGCCAGCAACGAGCAGGATAGGGGCGACCACTCGGCCGGCTTGAGGACGACCGTGCACCCGGCCGCGAGCGCCGGGGCCGTCTTCCAGGTCGAGAGCATGAACGGGGCGTTCCACGGCGTGATCACCACGGCCACGCCGGCCGGCATACGCATCACCGTGTTGGCGGTGCCGTTCGAGCTCCATACCCGTTCCTCGTAGCCGGCGGCCAGCTCGGCGTACGCGCGGAAGTTCCGGGCGCCGCGAGAGATCACGCGTGCGCGCAGCGACTCGAGCAGCATCGCCATGTCCTCGCACTCGACCGCGGCGAGCCGGTCGACGTTGGCGTCGATGAGATCGGCGAGGCGAGTCAGGTAAGGCAGGCGGCCCTCGGGGCCGAGCGCCGCCCACGCCTCGAAGGCGCCCCCGGCGGCGGTGATCGCCTGCTCCGCCTCGGCCGGCCCGCCCGAGGAGACGCGGGCGATGACTTCGCCGGTGATCGGGCTGAGGTCGTCGAAACGATCTGCCGAGGCGACGCGCTCGCCGCCGATGAAGTGGTCCGTCGAGACGTCGACGCCGGCGACGGAGGCGACGGAGTCGGACGTTGCGGCGGAGCTCACAGCTCCTCGAGGGTCTCGAGATCGTCGACCGAGTAGCCCACGGTGAAGCGAAAGCCCTTGCCGATGCGGACCGGGGCGAGCGCGGTGTGCTCCTCGTTCGGCGCCCCGAACAGCTCCAGGGCCGCCTCGCCCTCCCAGATCTCGGACGCCGTGCGGTCGAAGCCCTTGGATCGCACCAGCTCGTGCACGGCCGGCTCGTCGTGACGCCCGGAGGCGAGGCGAGGGAAGTGGCGGACGTTGACGATCGGCGGGTCGTTGTGGGTGGGGCCGGTGTCGCTCGGCGCATTCAGGGTCACGGTGGCCTCGGCGAGGCGGCGGTCATTGGCCGCGCAGGTCGCGCCATAACGCGAGCCCTCGCGGACGCCCGGATCCGCGGCCGTCTCGAGGCCGAAGCTGCGGGTGATCCAGACCGAGCCGAGCTTCTTCGGAAAGCCCTGTATCCAGCCGCGGGCGAGGGCGAAGTCGCGATCGACCCAGATGTACGGGCAGTACGCGACCTCCTCGTCCCGATCGCCGTGGAGGGCGTTGACAGTGACGAAGAACTCCTTGTATTGGGAGCGCGCCGGGTCGATCAACTCCTCGCCCGCGGCGCTGCAGGATTGCCAGTCGATGAACATCGCCGCCGCGCGGCCACCGTCGGGATGCGGGCGCAGTGAAGCGGGGAGGACCGCCGCCGCCGCAGCCGGATCGGCCCAGTACTCGATCACGAGCATCGTTCCGACGTAGTGCCATGGGGGCGCCGGGACGAGGCTCGCGCGCCCCTCCGGGCTGCGGGGCGAGGAGTAGCCGGAAAGGTCCATGCCCGAATAATGTATCCAGACGTTCCCGGCGGCGGCCACGCCGGGCGGTGGCGCCGGCTTGCGGGCGGCTCAGTCCTTGAGGTAGCTGTTGACGACGACGCCGGTGCGGACGCGCTGCGGATGGTCGCCGACGGGGATGCTCGTGATCTCCCTGCGCTTCTTGTAGGAGATCACCGCGACACGGTCGGCGCCACTGACGGAGACGTAGCAGTGCTTGCCGTTGGCGCTGTTGGTCGACCAGTACGGCTTCGGGCCGACGTCGATGATGTTGAAGTTCTCGGGCTTCTTGCGCATCACGATCGCGGCGTAGTCGGACATCGTCCCGGCGACGCAGAAGCGCTTGCCCTTGGGATTCAGCGCGATCCCGTGGTGGGCCGAGTCGAGCAGGTACTCGGTCTCCGGCAGGTGCTTGATCGAGTCGGCGATCGGCAGCTCGACCACCCGCGTGACCTTCTCGGTCTTGAAGTCGTACTCGACGAACCCGTGGAAGAAGGAGACCTGGAAGTAGAGGAAGCGCTCGTTGGGCGAGAGCGTCATCGGCCGCACCGAGTCGCTCATGTTCGGATAGCCGGCCTCCGCGAGCTTCTCCTTCATATGGATCCGATCGATGATCTCCATCGTGTCCGCGTCGACTGTCTGGAAGAAGGTCGCGCCCTTGGTCGTGTCGAGCTGGGCCTCGTCGGTGGGTGTGTAGACACGGCCGATCGCCGCGTGGTAGAGGACCTCGCCGTCGGCCGAGTAGTTGTTCTCGTGCGGCGAGTCGCCCGACTCGAACTCCTTGACGATCTCGCCGGTGGCGGTGTCGATCACCTGGCCGACGTTGCCGGTCGAGGCGGAGACCACCACTTCGGAGCCGTCCTCGGAGATCGCCATGTGATCGGCGCGCACGCCGGCGACCTTCGTCCGCCAGACGATCTGCTCGGTACTGAGGTCGATCCCCACGACGTCGGCGAAGCTCGGGCGAGAGACGTAGACGAAGCGGCCGTTGGGGTGCAGGAAGGCATCGTCGACGAACTGGTCGTGGCCCTCGCCGATCAGAGCCCGGACGCCGAGGAAGAAGCCGAGCGCGACCGGGTCGAGCAGCAACTCCGACATGCGCTCGTCGTGGTCCGGGATCGCGCTGATCTGCTCGATCACCTCGAACGTCTTGGCGTCGGCGAAGCTGATCGTCCCGTCCCAGTTGTTCGAGATTGCGATCACCGAGCGCAGCTTCTTGCCCTTGGCGGCCTGCTTGTGCTCGGCGCCCTGCGCGCGGGCGGGGGAGGGGTCGTTGCTCGCGGAGAGCGCGAGCAGGGCCGCGATCGCCGCCGCGATCGCGAGACCGATGGCGAGCAACCGTCGCCTGGAGTTGTGTGCGCTTGCGGCCATCGGCTACGTCGGAGGGCATTGTTTCACCATCTTCAGCCGGCGCGCGCCGTTTCGGGCTCGGGTAGCTTCGGCCGCCGATGGCGAGACAGACGCTCCTGCCGGCCCTGCTCGCGACCGCCGCTGCGCTCGCGTTCTCCGGCTGCGGCTCCGACTCGTCCAGCGGCGATGAGGCCGAGGTGCAGGCGACGGTGGAGGAGTACCTCGACGCGCTCCGCGCCGGCGATGCCGAAGCGGTCTGCGCGCTCCTGAGCGAATCCGAGCTCGCCGACCTCGAGGTCGCGGGCTCGTGCAGCGAGGTGCTCACGCAAGGCCTCGCGGTTGTCGCCGAGGAGGAGGTCGAGATCCCCGAGTACGTGATCGGCGACGTCGTCGTCGATGGGGAGGAGGCCGAGGTCAGGCTCGCGAGCGACGCGACGGACGAGACGGTGCCGCTGGCGAAGGAGGACGGCGAGTGGAAGCTCACCGGCACGACCTCGCTCGATCAGTTCCACCCCGACGACCCGCTGCCGGGCGGACCGCCGGACTAGGCGCGTCAGCAACGCGAGTGCGCGATTGACGACGCATTGCGTCGTCAACTGCGATCTCGTGGAAGGCGCGGGCGCTCCCGCTAGATTTCGAGGCACCACGCGGCTGTGGTGGAATTGGTAGACACGCGGTGTTCAGGTCGCCGTGTCCGAAAGGACGTGGAGGTTCGAGTCCTCTCAGCCGCACTCGCCGAGCGCTAACCAGAGGGCGCCGACGCTCTCCCCAGCCCCAGCTCCTCGACCGCGCGGTCGCGGAGCTTGTGCTTTTGGATCTTCCCGGTGACCGTCATCGGGAACTCGTCGCAGGCGACCACGTGGCGGGGGATCTTGAAGTGGGCGATCTTCCCCGTGCAGAACTCGCGTATTTCGTCGGAATCGATCGTCGCGCCCTCACGCGCGATCACCCAGGCGACGATCTCCTCGCCCAAGCGTTCGTCGGGGACGCCGACGACCTGGACGTCGGCGATCGCCGGATGGCCGTACAGGAACTCCTCGATCTCTCGCGGGTAGACGTTCTCGCCGCCGCGGATGATCATGTCCTTGATCCGGCCGACGATCCGGACGTAGCCGTCGTCGTCCATCGTCGCCAGGTCGCCGGTGTGCATCCAGCCGGCCGCGTCGATCGCCTCGGCGGTCCGCTCGGGCTCGTTCCAGTACCCGCTCATGACCAGGTACCCGCGGGTGCAGAACTCCCCCGACTCGCCTCGGGGCACGGTGTGCCCGCTCGCCGGATCGACGATCTTGATCTCGGTGTGCGCCATCGCCTGTCCCACGGTGCCGCAGCGGTGCTCGACGGTGTCGTCGCGGCGCACCATGGTCGACGCGGGCGAGGTCTCGGTCATCCCGAAGGCGATCGTGATCTCGTCGACGCCCATCTCGGAGCCGACCCGCTGCATCACCTCGATCGGGCACGGCGAGCCGGCCATGATCCCCGTTCGCAGGCTGGACAGATCGAACTCGCCGAAGCGCGGATGATCGAGCTCTGCGATGAACATCGTGGGCACGCCGTAGAGGCTCGTGCAGCGCTCGCCGGCGACGGCTTCGAGCGTCGCCAGCGGGTCGAATGCCTCTCCGGGATAGACCATGCAGGCGCCGCGAAGGCTGCAGGCCAGGTTGCCGAGGACCATGCCGAAGCAGTGGTAGAGCGGCACCGGGATGCAGACGCGGTCCGCCTCCGTGTAGCCGAGCACCTCGCTCTGGAGCAAGGCGTTGTTGAGGATGTTGTGGTGGGTGAGCGTCGCGCCCTTGGGGCTTCCGGTCGTCCCGCTCGTGTACTGGATGTTGATCGCGTCGTCGAAGCTGAGCGTCTCGCCACGCGCGCGAAGCTCGTCGACCCCGGGCCCGCCTTCACCGGCCGCGAGCCGGTCCCAATCCGGCGAGCCGAGCAGGATCACGTGCTCGAGCGCGGGCAACGAGCCGCGGACCCCGGCCACCATCGCCCCGTAATCCGCGCCCTTGAACTCAGGCGCCGCGATCACCACCCGGCAGCCCGATTGCGCCAGCGCGTACTCGAGCTCGGACGTCCGGTAGGCCGGGTTGATGTTGACGAGGATCGCGCCGATCTTCGCGGTCGCGTACTGGACCAGGGTCCACTCGTATCGGTTCGGGCTCCAGACGCCGACCCGATCGCCCTTCGCCAGCCCGAGTCCGAGCAGCCCGCGGGCCAGGTCATCGACCGCGTGGTCGAGTTCGGCCCAGGTGAAGCGCACGTCCTGGTGGCGCGAGACGAGCGCCTCCGAGTCCGCGACGCGGGCCGCCGTGCGTTCGAGGTTGGCGCCGATCGTCTCGCCCAAGAGCGGCGCCGAGCCGAGTCCGTGCTCGTATGAGGTAGCCCCCACGAGCCGATCTTATCCGCGCTCCTCGGCACGCCGATGGCTATCGTCCTCCCGGTGCAGGCGGTTTGGGGAGCGAGCCAGCCGTCCTACTGGCGGCGTCTCACAGCGCTCGGGGTCTCGATCGGCGCCCCGCTCGGTGTGCTGCTCGCGCTGGCGACGGGTGCCGGCGGCGACGATGGCTCAGGCGAGCCCCCGTCGGTCGCCGCCGCAGACGCCGCGGAGAAGCCGAACATCATCGTTGTGATGACCGACGACGAGGCGCTCTGGGGCAGCGAGGGGACGCCCGAGACCAACGAGCTGATCGGCGCCGCCGGGGTCACCTTCCTCAACTCGTTCGTGACCGACCCGCTGTGTTGCCCCTCCCGAGCGACGATGCTCACGGGCCAGTACGCCCACAACCACGGTGTGATCTCGAACGGGGGGCCCAACGCGCTTCCGGCTCTGCGCGCACACCACACCCTGCCCGTGTGGATGCGCGCTGCCGGGTACACCACCGCGCTCGTCGGCAAGTACTTCAACGGCTACGACGAGAAGGACCCGGTGGCCCCGGGATGGGACCGCTGGTACGCGCTCACCGATCCGACGACGCAGGACTACGTCCAGTACACGCTGAACGAGAACGGCAAGCCGCGCGATTACGGCCCGTCGCCCGAGGAGTACAAGACCCACGTGCTCGGCTCGAAGGCGGTGGCGACGATCCGCCACACGTCCCGCGGGGACCGCCCGCTGTTCCTCTACGTCGGCTTCAACGCTCCCCACTCGCCCGCGACGCCGGCGCCCCGCGACGTCGGCGCATTCGCCGACCACCCGCTCCCCGACGTGCCCAACTACGCCGAGCAGGATGTCTCCGACAAGCCCTCCTTCATCCGCAACCAACCGCCGCCCCAGAACCTCGACGCTTCCGTCGCCGACTACCAACAGAACGCGCTCGAATCGCTGCTGTCCGTCGACCGCGAGGTCGAGCGGATCGTGGCCGAGCTGAAGCGCCGCGACGAGCTCGACAACACCTACATCTTCTTCACCTCCGACAACGGCTACTTCGCCGGCGAGCACCGGATCAGCTACGGGAAGCTGCTCCCGCACGAAGCGTCGAGTCGCGTGCCGCTGATGCTGCGCGGGCCGGGAATCGACCCCGAGACGACCTCCGAGGCGTTGGTCGGGAACATCGACCTGGCACCCACGATCGTGGAGCTGGCGGGCGCCGAGCCGACGCTCGAGCTCGACGGCGACCCGCTGCTCCCCCTGCCGGAGGGGGACGACGACGGGGTCGAGCGGCCGCTCGTGATCGAGGGCCTCGTCCGCGACCGCTCCGTCTACTACGGGATCCCCTACTCGGCGATCCGCACGCAGCGATATCTCTACGCCGAGTACGAGAACGGAGCCCAGGAGCTCTACGACTACAAGCGCGATCCGTACGAGCTCGAATCCCGCGACGCCGCGGGTCGCTACGCCGCGGTCGAGGAATCGCTGTCGGAGGCACTCGCCGTCTACCGGGACTGCGTCGGCGATGCCTGCACGACCGAGCTCGATGCACCGCCCGAGCCAGAGTAAAGCGACCCAGCTGGCGCGCGCTCGGTCGCTAGACTGGCCCGCTCACGCCGCTATCGTCTAGGGGACTAGGACGCCGCCCTCTCACGGCGGAAACCCGGGTTCGAATCCCGGTAGCGGTGCTGAGAAACCCGCTTGATCAAGCGGGTTTTCTGCTGCTTGGGCCCGCTGGGGGCCGATGGGCGGGCCAATGCGCGCGAGTCAGTGCATGGGATGGCCGCTCCCGGCCGCGAGGATTGAAAGCCTGGAGGAGAGGCGGGCATCGCGACGAGCCTGTCCTAGGTGTAATCCCTGAGCCCGTTGTTTCACGACACCCTGAGAAGCACGTGGCGAGCCGGCATCCCTTACCGAGGCCGCGGTGCGGGACTTAGGACGTGGACCGCCGTCTTCATCGCCGTCGAATGCCTCAGAACCCGCCCTGGGAGGACATGTCGGGTCCCCGCGCTGGGGTGGCGGGACGTAACAGCGGACAATGCTCGCGCTCGAGGGCCTTCGGTGTTAAAGTCAATCGCCTGATGACGGGGGGATCCGCCATTCGATCCGCAGGGTGTGGTGACGCGGTTCCGATGCAAGGACCCGGCCGGCGGAACCATCCCTGATGGCGACCACGCTCGGCACAGGTCGCAGAACCGTCGCTGCCGCCGGGACGCCGGTTCAGCTTCAGGGCACGGCAATACTGTCCCTTTGGGTGATCATCACGGCGGAGACGGACAACACACGCGTGATTGTCGTTGGCGGTGCGAGTGTGGAGGCGGCTTTGGCGACTCGCGAGGGTACGCCGCTCGGCGCGGGCGACACGATCGCCCTGGACGTCGTCGACCTGAGCGCCGTCTGGATCGATTCGACGGTCAACGGCGACGGTGTCACGTATACGTACGGCACGTGAGATGGCCACGATCGGACCACCACGAGTGCGTCGCTCACTCAGCGTCGGCGTAGAGCGAGCGACGTTCCGGCCGTTCTTTGACGTCAAGCAGTTCGGAGCGCGCGGCGATGGCATCCGCAACGACACACGGGCCGTAGAGGACGCTATCGCAGCAGCAGCCGACGCTGGGGGCGGGATCGTGTACCTGAGCCCGACGTCCGGCGGCTACCTGCTCCCGGGCGAGAGCCGCATCGACCTGAAGTCAGGCGTGACACTCTTAGGCTCAGGCTGGGGCGGGCGGATCGTCCGCAGCGGTGACTTCGCCAAGGCCGACAGCACCCCGATCTTCTTCGGCGCCGAATGGCTCACCGATACGCGGTTCGAGCATGTCTATGCGGACGGCGGTAAGGACGAGATTGCCTTGGCACAAGGGACGCTCGATGGTTCATACACGTTTCCCCTCGGTGGGTTTGGAGACCTGACCGTCAGTAGCGTCGGCGTCCCCTTCGGAGCTCCCGACGACTTCGGCGTCGTGCTGATTGGCTCTGTTCTCGTTCGGTATACCTCCGTACTCGGGACCACGGGGACCGTGACCCTTCGAGGGTGCACGGCGCCCGACGGGACGATGCTCTCGAACGGTGCCCCCGTCCTCGAAAGCTCCGGCAACCTGCGCATGCCGTTCGTTAATCTCGCCAACGGCGGGACTCGCATCGGGATGCACTTCTGCACGATCGTCAACTGGCCCGGACAGCCTTTCCAGGCCAATGGCCCCAACGACGACCCGGAGGTGAAGCCGCTAGAGGACTTCGAGATCTGCCACAACCTCACCGAAGCAAACCGCGGCATCGTCCTGCGCCGCAATGTCCGGCGCGGCCGAATCATCGCGAACCAGGTCACCTCAACGGACGACGCGATCGCAATCCTCGGACTCGACGCCGACGAAGGGCCGCGGGACCTCGAGATCGGACTCAACGAGATCCACTCGCAGGCCTTCGAGGACGCTGATGCCGAGTTCTCCGGCTACGGCCTGCGCCTCGCCGGGGTTCAGAACTCGGTCGCCACCGCGAACAAGATCCGCGGCTCGACGCCGTCGCCCCCGGAGGCCCTCGACCGGGCCGGCCTACTGATCACCGACTCGGAGACGTGCACCACGAAGAACCTGCTGGTCCTCGACACCCACGTGCACGACTCGCACGGGTACGGCATCCGGATTGGCACTGTCCAGGACGACCCATTCTCCGGTGAATCGATCACCGTTCGTGGTGGCGGCGTCTTTGGCTGCGATGCAGAAGGCGTGGAGCTTGATCTCGGGAACAGCGGGAGCACGCCAAGGGACATCTCGATCGAGAGTCTCGATCTCGTCGACACGGGCCAGCGCGACGGCGGCACCCTCGATGCGATCCGCGTCTTCTGCGAGGAGGGAAGCTCCATCACTGGCCTTCACATAACGGGCAACCGGATTATCCGGGCGGGCCGGCGGGCGATCTACTTTGCCTCCGACGAGACGGCAACCGACGTGCGCCTCGATTCCAACTACATCGAGGATCCGAACTTCGGCGAGAACGCCGACATCGAGGCGATCCGCCTGGCTGGCTGTGCGAATGCTTCGGTGCGCATGAATCAGATCACCGGTGGCGCAGCGGCGTTAACTCACGGGTTCGTTCTACTCAACAGCTGCTCGGCGATCGCCCGGACCGACAACATCATCGATCCCGGCGTGATCACCGACAGCCTGGTCGTGGACAACTCGACCGACCCCGTGTACGCGGGCCCCCCGCTGAGCTTCTACCGCCTCTTGCACGAGAACGCGGGTCGGCTCACCGATGCCGCGTCCAGCGGCACCACCTACCTCCTGCAGCCGAACGCCATCGACGTCGCTACGCCACTCTCGCCGGCAGCGGTTGGCTACGCGTCGGCCAGGCCGTTCGCGATCGAGGCCGCCGACTATGACGTGCGTGGTCTCGAGACCCGCCTTCGCATCGCTGGGCAACTCAGCGTCGGCTCTACCGCGCCGGGCGTGACGGTGACGCTCGGCCTCTACGAGATCACAATCGCCTCGAACTCCGCGACCTGGAACCTGGTCTCCGGTTCCACGGTCGCGTTCGCTTCGCCTGCGGCGAATGCGGCGACGAGCGATTACTCGGCAGACTTCGATGCCCCCGCATCGGGCGTGTATGCGCTCGGGTATACGGTCAGCGGCACCCCGGCCGGCACAGTCGCCATCACCGGTAGAGTCGAGGTGGTGAGCAAGCAGTGAAGATCGAAGCCACCGTGATCCGGATCTCCGTCACCGTCCTTGTTTTCCTCGCCGGGCTCGCCGCAGCGGCCCTTGCCGCATCGACCAACTTCCGCGAGCTGCCGTCGAGCCCGGAAGCGGTCGGCAGCGAGCCCGGGGACGTGGTTGCCGCCGACTTTGACGGCGACGGAGATCAGGATCTTGCTACGGCGAACCAGATGTCCGACGACGTCACGATCCTGATCAACAACGGCGTAGGAAATTTTCGTGAGCGTGCCTCCAGCCCCGAGGCGGCGGGCGACTTCGCGACTGCACTCGCGGCCGCCGACTTCGATGGCGACGACGATCAGGATCTAGCCGTTGCAAACGACGACTCCAACGACCTGACGATTCTGCGAAACAACGGTCGTGGGAATTTCGTGGAGTTCGCCTCGAGTCCGGAACTCGCAGGAGGTCAAGGGCCTGCCGCGCTTGCCACCGCCGACTTCGACGGTGATGGCGACCAGGATCTGGCAGTCGGGGTCGAGGGACACGATGCGGTCAGGATCCATCGCAACAACGGCCACGGCGACTTTGTCATGGATGCGGGGCTCTTGCGAACCGGGGTCAACCCGCGCTCAGTCATTGCTCAGGATCTTGACGGCGACGCCGATCCAGACATCGCAGCCGGTTCCGACGGTGAAGAGACCGTGAGCATCTTTCGCAACGATGCCGGTGTCTTCAGCGAGCTGCCGTCCAGCCCGGAGAAGGTTACGGGTCAGCCGCATTCACTCGTCGGTGCGGACTTCGACGGCGATGGTGATACCGACCTCGCAACTAGCGGGGGAGATAAGGTCGACGTGTTGCGAAACAACGGCTCGGCTAACTTCGGCCGGTTCCCTTCGAGTCCGGAGTCGGTTGGAGACAGCAGTTGGGCTATCGCAGCCGCCGACTTCGACGGCGACGGTGACCATGATCTCGCGGTTACCCACTCCTCCGGCGCGACGATGGCGATCCTGCGAAACAACGGGGGCGGCAACTTCGCAGAGCCCGGCTCGAGCCCCGAGTCGGCCGGACCCTTCGCGGAGTCGGTGGTCGTGACCGATGTGGACGGTGACGGCGATCCGGATCTCGCTACCGCCAACTTTGGTGACACGGTCACGATTCTTCGAAATCGCTAAAGCGTCGAGCTGGGCGCCCGTACGCTCGCGAGGTGGGGTTCGAGGCCCGGCAAAGCCCTCAAGCGTGGCCCCCAGACTCGAGTCTCGCTGAATAGCGTTGACACGGTGCTCCGCTTGTGGGCATCGGAGCGACACGCAAAGCGCGCGGATTTTGCCGAGGTGCGTTCGGGATCCATCACGACGACGCGACCTCGGATGCAGTCCCGGACTCATGCCCGGATCTCGAATCCGCCCCATGCCCGCACCGAGACAGGCCGCACGGGCCCGCGCCGGGTCTGACCACCCGCCCCCACGATGAACGTGAGTTCGGGTGGTCAGACCCGGCGAGGAAGAAGAGCTGTAGGCGAGCGGGCGAGGGGCAGTTAGGGAGGCATCTGGTCCGGACTTTTTGCCTGTTTGAGGCACTAGGAAGTGATGGATCGGGCTCAGGGAAGAACAGAAGAGGAAGCGACTTGAGAAGAGGAAGCGACTTGAGCCGCGAGCGGGAGATCGTCAGCTGGGTGGCGCGTCTCGGAGCGGTCTCGGTCGACCAGATCGGCAGGCGATTCGATGTCGGTAGATCGGTGGCCTATGAGCAGGTGAGGAGGCTGGTCGAGTTCGGGTTGCTGGAAAGGACGCAGACGGCGATCGGCGATCCGACGCTGATCAGCGCGACACGCTCCGGGATCACCTACGCCGGTCTTGGCCTGAAGACACCAACCGTCCGGATCGGTGAGGTCGACCACTGGCTCACGTGCGCCGACGTCGCGATCGAGCTCGAGCGCCACTACGGACCCGAGCGTCTCCTGACCGAGCGCGAGCTCCGCTTCGACGCGAAGTTGACGGGCAGGCCGACCGGCGCCGGCAAGCTGGGGGAGACGCTGAACGGCCATTCGCGGCTTCACTGGCCCGATCTCGCCGTTCGTACAAGCGAGGGCCTCGTCGTCTACGAGGTAGAGCTGACGCCGAAGTCCCAGAGACGGCTCGAGGCGATCGTCAGGGCCTGGAGGCGTAACCGGGAGATAGAGCAGTGCGTCTACCTCTGTCCTCCCTCCAGCCCCACCCAGCAGGTCGTCCACCAAGCGGTCCGGGAGACATGTTCAGAGGAGCGGGTGCGCGTGGCCGAGTTGGGGCGGCCCGTGCGATGAGCACGGTGAGTCGAGGCCAGACGCAGCTGGCCAGGGTCACGCGACTCCAGGCGCCGCCTCGAAGCGTCCGCCGACCGGGCCGAGCGCCATCGGAAGACCGACCGGTGGCCGCGGTCCCGCGACTTGCCTTGACACCGCCGGAAGCAGCTGCGGCGCTCGGCATGGGCCTGACGAGCTTCAAGAAATACGTCCAGCCTCAGGTGCGAATCGTCCGCCGAGGCAAGCTGCGAGTGATCCCGGTGAGCGAGCTCGAAAGGTGGGCGGAGGAGAACGCGGAGAGAGTGCTTGAGGGCGCTGCGAACGGGCACAGCTCCGACTTGGACCGGGTGTAAGGTCGGGCCTCGATGGCAGAGGGGATCGAGGTACGTCACGAGAAGGGGTGTCGGGCCCGCTCCGGTGGGCGTTGCAACTGCACGCCAACCTTCCGTGTCCGAGTGTGGTCGAACCGCGAGCGGCGGCGCGTGCGCAAGTCGTTCGCGTCGCTTGCCGAAGCGAAGGCATGGCGTGCCGAGGCCCTGGTCGCCCTGCGACAGGGCACCCTCCGGGCGCCGGTGCCGGAGACCGTCAGGGAGGCGGCCGCGGTGTGGATGCGCGGTGCTCGCGAGGGGACCGTCCGCGACCGATCCGGACGCTCCTACAAGCCGTCGACGATCCGAACCTACGCTGAGAAGCTCGACGGATACGTCCTACCTGCGCTCGGCGAGTATCGCCTGTCAGAGCTCAGGCGACCCGAAGTGCAGGCGCTCGCGGACCGCATGCTCGCGTCCGGGCTCTCGCCATCCACGGTTCGAAATGCGATCGATCCGCTGCGAGCGATCTACCGGCGCGCGATTCAGCGCGACGAGGTGGCCGTCAACCCGACGAGCAACCTCGACCTACCCGCGTCTCGAAAGAAGCGGGACCGCATCGCTACCCCCGCGGAGGCGAGGGCGCTTCTCCTGGCGTTGCCCGCGACCGAGCGTGCGACCTGGGCGACGGCTTTCTACGCCGGCCTTCGACGCGGCGAGCTGCGAGGCCTGAGGTGCATCGACATCAACCTGGGTCGCTCGGAGATCTCCGTCGCTCGATCCTGGGACCAGCACGAGGGCCCGATCGACCCGAAGTCCGATGCGAGCGCTCGAACGATTCCGTTGCTGGCGGTGCTTCGCGACTTTCTGGACGAGCACCTACTGGCGACCGGCCGCTCCGGTGAAGAGCTAGTCCTGGGCCGCACAGCGGCCGATGCGTTCGTTGCGTCGACCGTTCGGAACCGAGCGTTGGTGGCATGGGAGCGCGCAGGCCTCAAGCCGATCACGCTCCATGAGTGTCGGCACACGTTTGCCTCGCTCCTCATCGCTTCGGGCGAGAACCCGAAGGCCGTACAGGAGTTCATGGGGCACTCGACGATCACCGAGACGTTCGACCGATACGGGCATCTGTTCCCCGGCGCACGTGACGAAGCCCGGGCGCGAATGGATGCATACCTAGACGCGGAGCTCGCTCGCGACGAGGTCGCCCGTGGGCCAACGGTGGGCCAATGACACACGGCTCAGGCGACGCGAGACGACTCGAGACGACCCGAAAAGCGGCTTAAACAAGCAAAGCTTCGCTTCTTGAAGTATTGGGATCCACAATTCGAATCCCGCGATCTGCAGATCGAATTCGCCTCATGAGTCGACTACCAGCCCGTGACGTACGGCGAACAGGCTCGCCCCTGCCCGCGTCGAGACGCCAGCTTTCGAGTAGATGTGCTCGATGTGGTTGCGTGCCGTCTTCGGGGAGATCTTCAGACGCTCGCCGATCGCGCGGCTGGTGAGGCCGCGCGCGAGCAGCCGCAGGACCTGCAACTCGCGCGGCGTCAGCCCGGCCGGAACCTCCGGACGGGTGGGCACCCGGTGGCCGGCGGCCTCGAGCACAGCACTGACCGCCTCGCCGTCGAGCCTCCCGGCGCGCGCCTCGGCACGCAGTTCGGCCGCCGCCCGCTCGCCGTCAAGGGCATCGCGGTGCGGCCTCGGCTCTCGTGTTGCCTGGTAGACGTCGGCGGCAGCCAAGAGGCGCGCCGCGGGTTCGATCGCGCCTCCCGCAAGCCCGCGGGGATAGCCCGACCCATCGAGGCGCTCATGGTGATGCGCAGCTACCCGGCCCAGCCGCGCGAGCGCTTCCGGCCTCGCGAGCATGCGCTCGGTCAGGTATGGACAGATCCGGACGCGCTCGAGCTCGGCGGGGGTGAGCCCGCCGGGCTTGTCCCAGATCGCATTGGACACGCCGAGGCGGCCCAGGTCGTGAATCAGCCCGGCCCGCCGGAGCGCCTCGACCTCCACGTCCGGGAGCCCGTAGGCCGCTGCGGCCAGGGCCGATAGCTCCGAAACGCCGCGTGAGTGCCCGAGCGTGTAGGGAGACTTGAGGTCGGCGAAGTCGGCCATCGCCTCGAGCGCCGCGTCGAGCTCGGCTCCGGACAGGACTTGCCGCAACCCTGGCTCGGCGGCGATCAACTCATCCCACGTCGATCCAGTCTCGAGGTCGGCGAGCAGAGACGAAGCCTCCGCGCAGAAATCGTCGACCAGCGCTGGGTCGAACTGGGTACCCCGGCGCTTGCGTGCGACCTGGATCGCCGCGTCGACCCCACCCACCCGGTGGAAGACCTCGACGATCTCCGAGAGGTGCACGAGCCGCATCGGGAGCGCGAGCTGATCGCCTCGCAGCCCTTGAGGCTCGCCCTTGCCGTCCCAGCGTTCGAAAACCTGAAGCACCGTGGAGCGGACCGCCTCACCGAACCCGAGCCGTTGTGCGAACGAGCCGGCCACCTCGCAGTGGGTTTGCATCGGATCGAAGTCCCTGGCCCCGTCGCGGACGAACGAGCCCGCGGCGCGCACCCGACCAAGCGGCGATGAGCCGGCCCCGATGCGGCGGAGCATGAACAGCGCCGTGCTCGCCCCCTCGAGGTCGGTGTCATAGCTGTCCGCCCGGAAGGAGATGTCGTCGCCGAACCAGCGTGTGAGTTCGTGAGCATCGGCGCTGCAGCCGATCCAGGCGAGCAGCGCGACGTTGAAGGTCGTCGCCCGCTGCGAGTCATCGAGTCCGGCCCGTTCGCCGAGCCGCAGCGCCAGAGCGCACGAGCGCAGCACGTGCTCCATCGGCTGCCCAAGGCCCAGGTCGGTGGCCAGCGAGATCGCGGCGACAAGCTCGGCGCGGCGCACTCCCTGCACCTCGCGAATGCCCTCCACGACGTCAGTTTATGGGGCATATGCCCCATGACAAGGCCAACCGTTGCGCTTAACGTCGCACCACGGCGGGATGCCCCCGCCGACGACGAGGAGGAGAAGAACATGAATGACTCACCCGGCGAAAGCCTGATCCGAGCGGCTGCGTCCCAGGACTTCGCTCGCGCCCGCTCGCTGCTCGCGGCCGGTGTCGAATTCCGCGCCCTCACCCCGATGAAGCTCTTCGAGGCGGACGGGTCCGAAGAGACGCTCAGGATCCTCGAGGCTTGGTACACGCCCGTCGACGCAGTCGAGGCGCTCGAAGGCGATACGGTCCTCGGCCGCCCCTCGGTGCGCTACAGGATCCGCGCGTCATCGGAGGATGAGGGGGCCTTCGTCTTCGAGCAGCAGGCGTATTACGACGTCGACGACGGTCTCATCAGCCGGATCCACATCGTCTGCTCGGGCGATCGACCGATCGGGACGGACGCTGCATGAAGCACCGGGGCCGGCTGCCCCAGCTCGACGGCGTCACCCGACGCATTTCGAGGCGATGCTTGGAGAGCCGGGGGCGGGATGGCGCAAGCGGCTCCTGGGGGCACGCGCGACCGCGTCGACCAAGAGTCACGCCGAGCTCGATGAAGCTACAGAGCTCGACGAGGGGGATCCGGCCGACCTCGGTGCGCGCTACGCCGCCCTTCGCGGCAGGTTCCCCCACCTCGCCGTCCTAGGCGGTTGCTGCGGAACCGACCACCGCCACGTCGCCGAGATCCGCAACGCATGCCTGGTGGCTACGTCGCCGCCCGACCACATCCGCGCCGCGCACGGGTCGCCCGCCGACGACGTAAGCCTCGATACACGATTGGCGGTTGGGCCCGGGGTAGCGCCCCGGGGGGCTTCGATTCGCTCGAACGAACACGCTCCGCCGGCGTGCATCGAGTTTCGCGCGTTGGCCCACCGGTTGGCCCACGGCAGCCCCTGGCATGCGAAAACCCGCTTGATCAAGCGGGTTCTTCAGCACCGCCTAAGTCCCGCACCGCGGCCTCGGTAAGGGATGCCGGCTCGCCACGTGCTTCTCAGGGTGTCGTGAAACAACGGGCTCAGGGATTACACCTAGGACAGGCTCGTCGCGATGCCCGCCTCTCCTCCAGGCTTTCAATCCTCGCGGCCGGGAGCGGCCATCCCATGCACTGACTCGCGCGCATTGGCCCGCCCATCGGCCCCCAGCGGGCCCAAGCAGCAGAAAACCCGCTTGATCAAGCGGGTTTCTCAGCACCGCTACCGGGATTCGAACCCGCGCCCTCCGGGCTGCGAGTTCTGGGGATCCCGTTGCCTGTAGCTGTCCGTGGTCGAGCCGGCCGGATCGGCGGCATCCACCGACGGGCAATCCACGCGCGATATTGCGTGGGCGATGTCGCAGGCGAACGTGGAGATCGCGCGCCGTTTGATCTGAGGGCTACGCGCGTCGGTGGATGCAGTTCGGGACTACTTCGGCCGCTGGGACAAGACCGGGAGGAGCCGGACGTGACCCCCGAGGAGGTTCATCGATCGGAGTAGGGCGCCTCACCGTCGGAGCGGCCCTGGAGCAGAAAGCCCGCGTAGCCGACCTGTCTTCGAGGGCGGGCGCCCGATGCGGTTCTCTACGACGCACGGATTGTCGAGCGAGTGCGCCTGGCGGCTCGATCACACGCTCCTGCTCTCACGCGGGAGGAGCAGCGCCGGTTCAGCCGGAGACGCCGCTAACCGTGCGAATGGGAAGCGCAACACCTCGTGAGAGGAAGCGTTCGGAAGGCGTGGGCAGTCGCAGCCCAGACAGTGAGTCTCATCACGCTCCGCTTGTTACAGCCCCCGTCCGCGTCTATGATCGAAGCATCCGATTCGACCCGAGGGGGGCCGAACGATTCGGAAAGCGCGCGCCGGGGGTGTGCGTCTCCCTCGCTCCGACTGGAGGGGAAGATGCTTCGCAGACTGGGCTCGACCATCCGCAATCAGTGGGCGGGCTTTCTCTCGCTCTTTCTGGTCCTGACCGGCGGCGTCGCCTATGCCGCCAATACGATCGGCAGCTCAGACATCATCGACGAGTCGATCCTCTCCCGGGACGTAAAGAACGGCGCGATCGCAACTGTCGATCTCGCCGCCAACGCGGTCCGCACCGCCAATGTCCTCAACGAGTCGCTGACCGGCCACGACATCCAGGACAACACGATCGGCGGCGCCGACGTCAACGAGACGCTGCTCGATCCCTTGACCCACGCGCAGATTCAAGATGAGTCGCTGACGGGACACGATATCCAGGACAACACGATCGGCGGCGCCGACGTAAACGAGACGTTGCTCGATCCCTTGACCCACGCGCAGATTCAAGATGAGTCGCTGACGGGACACGATATCCAGAACAACACGATCGGCGGCGCCGACGTCAACGAGTCGCTGCTCGACGGCGTGCCGTACTCGCCTGCGCACTCAGCACACGACCCGATCAATTTCGAACTGCCGGCAGACGGCTCGTACGGTCAGGTGATCTACACGGGCGACGGCACTCACGGGGACCCGATGGTCCACGTCCGGGATGCCGGGTACGTGATGGCGAGCGCGAGCCTCAATTTCCTTGACCAACAAGCGGGCACGTCCAACGTCACGTGCCTGCTCGACCTCGTCGGCCGGGGAGGAATCGGAATGTCAGTGCGGCAAGACGTCGACGATATTCACGCGGTGATCTCGCTTTCGGGCGCGACGTTCGCCCCACCGGGCGACTACTTCGTCAGGGTGGTTTGCAGGTCGGTAGGCAGCCCCCGGGCCACATTCGACCGCGGAAACCTGATCGCCTGGGCTATGTAGCCAGCGACAGCCTCACACCGGGCTCGCACTCCACTCCGGGTTAGCGCCGAACAAGCGCTTGGACGAACACCGGTAGCCGGCCGGTGTTCGGGCGCCGCTCCTGTTTCGCGCTGACAGCCACGCTCGGCATAACTGCTCACCCTAGTGTCCGGCAATCGGAAGCCGACGCGGAGTTTTGGATGCGGGGGTGACGCCATCTGGTTGAGATCGCAATCTGCCACCTCAAAGCCGGTCGATCCCGCGATGAACCCCGGCCTCGTGGAGTTCGAGTGCGTTGGATTCGCCCGCGCTTCCGTTGCGGCGTGGCCCGCGAATGTGTTGGCCCGGGGTACCGGCTTCGCGACAAGGACCTGGGCTCGCCACCGCCGCGGGACTGAGGGGTCAGTTTTCAACCGGCGAAGGCGCCTGCTCCGCCTCGCCTACGGCTCGGCTCCGCAGGCGCCTACCCCTTCTGGGTGGCCCAGTTTTCAACCGTTGCAGGCGGACCAGTTTTCAATCGCGCTTGACAAGGAGGTGAGTTTTCGACCGGCCTTGACACGCGCTCCTCCTTAGCGCGAGATGCGAGCGTCAGGGCCGCGCGGGCGGCGCCGTCTTGGTCAGGCGGAAAAACGCGTCCAGCCCTGTCTGGGTACCCATGTAGACGCGGATCTCCTTGACGCGGTCCCCCTCAAACCGAAGGATGTGCTGGAACGTGTCGCTCACCACGATCGCGCTCGCGGCGCCCTGGCCAATCACCTCGACGGTCGCCAACACATACTCGCCCCGCGCCTGGATGGCGCGGAGCTCGATCTCGTACTCGCCGATCGCGTCCATGTGATCGCGCAATCGGGCAGCTACCGCACGCGCCCCACGGAACGTGCCGGCGTCTGGCGCCTCTGGAAAATCGTGAAAGACGACGTCCGGCGCCCAGACGTGCTCGATCTGGGCTGACACCCCGCCGGCGTTCCAGAGCTCATATGCCCGTCGTGCAAGCTCCGGATTGACGCTCTCAGAACCCATGCGACGCGAGTCCTGCCCCATCAGGCGACCGCTATCCAGGCGATCGCCTGCTCCCGGGTTCGGTACTCGCGAACCTCGACGACCTTGTCGTCGACGAGGCGCCGAGCGTAGGTCTCCTCGAGCCGCACCTCTGCCGTGGAATCGCGCATGCGACCGCGCAGGAGCATCGAACTAACCACCCAATCGCGGTGCTCGGATAGGTCGAGGAGGTCGGCCTGAAAGTCCTCGAACGAGCTGCGGCCGTCGCTGAAGTTTGCATGGATCCGCTTGACCAGGTCGAGGTCCGATTGGGACACCGGCGAAGTATCCCGCCTGGCGCGGCCCGACCGGCGGGCTCCTCTCGGACGGCACCATTCACCTCCGCCTCAGCGCCCAGACGGCGTGGTGACGCGCCTTGAGCTCTCGATCCGCTGGCTTGTCCGAGCGCCTGGTTCGTTGCCATCGTGACCCTCCCGTTGCCCCTCAACCGTCTTCTAGACGCTCGGCTTGAAGGCGCCGAAGGCCCTCATTGGAGGGCCTTCGACGCCGTGCGGTGAGGGGTCCTAGACCGGCAGGCCTTGCGCGTTGCCCTCGTTGATCGCGTGGAACTCGTTGCTGCTGATCGCTCCCGCTCCGCCGTCGACGAGGTTCCTGACGGTGTCGACGGAATCGGACTTGAAGACGCACACGCCCCGGGTGCCGTCGGTGCTCGGCGCGACGATCGGCAGCTCGGTCCCCTCCGGGAGGTCCAGCTGCGAGCCCCAGAATGCGTCCGGGTCGGATACCGAGTGAATTGCGATGACGTACATGGTTCCCTTTCATCAGGCCTTGTTGATTGCAGCTACTTCATCGCGCCCCAAGCTCGCGATCAACTGCTAAATCTGCAGTTGATCCGAGCCGGCTCGGCGTTAGGGTGGATCCATGCCCGGCTACGGCCAGTTCTGCCCGATCGCACAGGCGGCCGAGGTGCTCACCGAGCGCTGGACGCCGCTCGTGATCCGCGAGCTGGCGCTAGTCGGCAGCCACCGCTTCAACGACATCCAGCGCGGAGTCCCGCTGATGTCCTCCTCGCTGCTCACAAAGCGCCTACGCCAGCTCGAGCAGGCGGGAATCGTGGAGCGCCGACGGCGCCCGGACGACAAGGGCAGCGAGTATCACCTGACGCCCGCCGGCGAGGAGCTCGGGCCGGTCGTCACTCAAATGGGCATCTGGAGCGAGCGCTGGCTGAGACGGCCGATCTTCGAGGAGACACCCGACACCGGCCTGCTCATGTGGTGGATGCGAGGCACGGTCAACATAGACGCGCTGCCCGTCGGCCGCACCGTGATCCATTTCCGCTTCCGCGGGGCCCCCGAGAAGCTGCGCTACTTCTGGCTCGTACTACCCGAGGCGGACTTGTGTCTGAGCGATCCCGGGTTCGGCGTCGACATCACCGTTCGCAGCGATCCGAAGACGCTGACCGCCGTGTGGATGGGAGACGCCGGCCTGGGCGCGGCGCTCGGCAGGCGCGCGATCGAACTCGAAGGCCCCGAGCATCTCGTGCGCTCGTTCCCGGAGTGGTTCGGACTGCACCCTTTGTCCGCCGAGGTCGAGCGGCCCGCCAGTCGGCCGCGACTCGCCCACGCCTAGCGAGCGAGCCGGGCTCCCGATCGGGCTGTCGCTTCGCGCGAAGTCCGGCACTCACCCCCTGGTGCCGCTCGCGGCGCGCGCCAAGGGGTCCGCGTTAGTGCGCGGAGGAGGCGCCTCAGCGCCGCCATAGGTGCGCCGATGGGGACGTTCGCGACGAATCCGCCGCCGGAGTTCTGCTTTCACGCGATCTGGTGGCGGCACGACCCAAGCGATGAATCCAGTGAGCTTCTGGAGTCTCCTGTCTAGTGGCCCCTGGACCGTTTGCTGGGCCGACACGACAACAAAGGAGAACTAGCTTCATGAACTGGAGTCTCGAAGTGGTGGTAGTCCCGGTTTCGGACGTCGATCGTGCGAAGGCCTTCTACGCCGGGCAACTGGGCTTCAAGGTTGACCACGACGTCGAGGTCATCGAGGGGAATCGCGTCACTCAGCTCACGCCTCCCGGGTCTGGCTGTTCGATCGTGCTTCGTGACAGCGGCGCCGCGCAGATGCAGCCGGGCACGCTGAAGGGCTTGCAGCTGGTGGTCTCGGACATCCGCGCGGCGCGCGCGCAGCTCGCGGAGCGAGGAGTCGAGGTTGGCGACGTCGAGGTGTTGGGCGAGAATCCCAGTCCTGAGGCCGACCCGCTCGACAACGTCGGGTTCGTCTTCTTCAGCGACCCGGACGGGAACGGCTGGGCCGTCCAGCAGATATCCGCCCGCGGCTAGTCGAATCCGTGCAAGTCGTTCTCGCGCGACGGACAGGTGCTCGCCGGCTTCGGCGGCTACAGCCACGACGCCGCCGTCGCGCCCGCGGTGCTCAGTGCGGCTCGAGGACTCGCAGACCGCTTCCGGCTAAGGACGGGATGTAGCTGCTACAGTGACAGCAATGACGCTACATTCGAAGGACGACCAGGTCGGCGTGCGTGAGCTGCACGACCGGCTGAGCCAATATCTCGACCGAGTCGAGGCAGGATCCGACGTGGTCGTGACCCGCCGGGGTCGGCCGATCGCACGCCTCTCCGCCGTAGTGCAGAACGACGCGCTCGAGGAGCTTGTGCAGCGCAGGCTGGTGACGGCGCCGACGGCGTCGCGGCGATCGAAGCGGCCGCGAATCAAGTCGCGAGGCTCGGTCTCCGAGCTGGTGCGCGACCAACGGCGCTGAACCTCTACTTCGACACCTCGGCGCTGATCAAGCTGGTCGTCGCCGAGGACGGCTCCGACCTTGCCGCCGAGCTCTGGGATACCCGCCACCCGGCGGCGTCGAGCATCCTCGCCTACCCGGAGGGTCGCGCTGCCCTTGCCGCGGCACAGCGCGGTGGCCGGCTCTCAGCGACGGATCACCTGAAGGCCATCGAGGACTTCGAGGCGATTCAGGATGAGCTCCTGCTGGTCGGTGTCGACGTGTCGCTCGCGCGCGAAGCAGGTGACCTGGCGGAGCAGCTGGGCCTGCGCGGCTACGACGCGGTCCATCTCGCCGGCGCGCTGGCGCTCGGCGACCCGACCACCATGGTCACCTGGGACGAGGAGCTTCGTCGTGCAGCGGCCGGCTGCGGATGCGCGACCGCCCCGGCGGACTGAGGGCCCGTGGGCCAGTGCTTCACATCCTCGAAAGGGTCGCGCATCAGATCCCGCCGGCGCGCGACCTCATCATCGGCCGGGGAGCCTGGGCTCGACCCGATCGATCAGCCGTCGTCGTCGTCCTGAATCCCTTCGATGGCGACCCTGGCCGCGTCGGCGAACGGTGTCGGTGTGACGCCGAAGACCGGCTCAAGCGCGTTCTCCTCGACGATGAGGTCCGAGTGAAGCCCGGCCATCAGCGGCTCCAGCAGCTCCTGATCCGCGTCGACCACCGCCCCCGCCGCTCGGCTTTCGAGCGCCGAGCTGCTGAACGGCAGCGCGATCGACCGATGCTCGGTCTCGAGCAGTTTCGCGACCACCTCGGTCATCCGCTCGAAGGTGAGCAGGTCCGGTCCGGCGATCTCGTACATGCCGGGCTCGACGTGGCGAGCGGCGACCAGCGCGGCGACGACGTCGGCTATCGCCACCGGCTGCGAGCGACGCTCGCGCCAGCTAGGCAGCGGCAAGACCGGCAGGCGAGAGACGAGCTGAACGAGGGTCTTGAAAGAGGCGCTGCCGGCGCCGACGATCATCGACGCACGCAGGGCGACGAACTCCTCGCCGGCCGCCGCGAGTAGCTGCTCGACCTCGTTTCGGGACTCGATGTGCTCACTCGAACCCTCGGTCGACTGAACGCCGCCGAGGTAGATCGTGCGCCTGATCCCGCACTCGGCCGCGATCGCTACGAAGTTCTCCGCCGCGCGCCGGTCTTGATCGGCGAAGTCGCCGCCGACCCCGGGCTCCATCGAGTGGACGAGGTAGTAGACCTCCTCCATCCCCTCGAGCGCCGGCCGCAGCGATTCCTGCTCTAGTAGGTCTGCCTCGATCGCCTCGACCCCTCGAGCTCGGAAAAGCTTCGATCCGTCTCGCACCAGGCAACGCACCGGCCCGGCTTCGAGCAGGCCGGCGAGCAGATGTCCGCCGACGAACCCGGTCGCGCCGGTGAGCAGCAGGGCCGCGCTGTCGGTCTGGTCGGGGGTCGTCATCGCCGCCCAGATAATGACGCTTGATGGCCGCGTAGCGCGTACCAAGCTGTCAGCGTTGCCGCTGGCGCCCGCGCATAGGGACTTGTCTCAGCCGACCGGCGGGCCGCCGAGGATCAGCACGTCGACGAGCAGGAACAGCGCCACGAGCCCGACGATGACGCCGAACGCCTGGGCCAGGGTCCGCGGATCGAGTCGCCGGCCCAGCGAGCTCCCAGCCGCCGCGCCCACCGCGGCGGATCCGGCCAGTACGGCGGTAAGCGGCCAGTCGGGCTCCGAGCCGGCGGCCAGATGGCTCGCCAGCGCAGCCAGGCCGGTGAGCGTGATGATCGCGAGGGAGGTGGCGATGGCACGACGCATCGTGAGTCCGAGCAGGACCGTGAGCGCGGGGACGATCAGAAAGCCGCCCCCCACGCCGAAGAACCCGGTCATCGCGCCTACGGCAAGCCCACCGCCGGAGGCCTTGGCGGACAGCGGCGGTGGGCAGTCCCCTGCGACCTCCGCGTCCTCCGAGCGCCCGCTCTCGTCCCCACGGCGATACGTGAGGACGGCTGCGAGCAGCATCACGGGAACGAACATCAGCACGAGCGCCTTCGGGTCGACCCGCTCGTTGGCGAGCGTGCCGAGGTAGGCGCCGAGCGCGGCCGGGATCGAGAAGGCGATCGCCACCCGCCAGCAGAGACGCCCATCGCGCGCCTGCGCGCCGGCGCCAACGGAAGCACCCAGCGCAACCACGATCAGCGAGGCCGTGGCTGCCGAGCTCACGCCCTGGTCGAGAACGTAGACGAGAACGGGTAGGGCAAGGATGGCGCCGCCCCCGCCGACCGTCCCGACGACGGCACCGATCGCGAAGCCGAAGGGCACGGCAAGGAGTATCTCCATATGACCATTCAACCAGATGGCTATACTGTCCGCTCATGGATCTTCCGCCCGAGCTCGCCACGCTCATCGCGCGCCGCTTTTCGGTGCTCGGCGAGCCGACGCGCCTACGGCTCTTGAATCTCATGCACGAGCGCGGCGAGGTCTCGGTCGGCGAGCTCGCGGCCGCGACCGCGAGCAGCCAAGCCAACGTTTCCAAGCATTTGGGCCTGCTGCTCGGCGAGCGCATGGTCGCGCGACGGCGTGAGGGCCCGCGAGCGATGTACTCGATCGCCGATCCGACGCTGATGCGGCTCTGCGACGAGGTGTGTTCATCCGTTCGCGATCAGCTCCGCGAGCTCGCGGAGCTCGTCGACGACGTCGCCGGAGCCCGCGCGTGATCTTCCGCCAGATCACACACGACGACCTCGGGTGCGCCTCATATCTCGTCGGCGATGAGAGTGCCGGCGTGGCTGCCGTCGTCGACCCCAAGTTCGAGATCGACGAGTACCTGGCGCTGGCGCGGTACGCCGGGGTCGCGATCGAGCACATCCTCGAGACGCACAACCACGCCGACCACGTCTCCGGGCACGGGCGGCTCGCGGCGGCGACGGGCGCGGCGATCTACATCCACCGCGACGCCTCGCCGGCCTACGAGCACGTCGCCATCGACGACGGCTTCGAGCTCGAGGTCGGGGACCTCTTGATCCGGGCGATGCACACGCCGGGGCATCGCCCGGAACACACCGCGTTTGCGCTTGTCGACCGCGCGCGTGGGGACGAGCCGTGGGCCGCGCTGACGGGCGACACGCTGTTCGTCAACGACGTCGCCCGGCCCGACCTCGCGATCGAAGAGCGGGAGGGGGCGCGCGGGATCTTCCGGTCGCTGCAAGAGAAGCTGCTCGCCTTGCCGGAGACCTGTGAAGTTTGGCCCGGTCACCTCGGCGGCTCGATGTGCGGCGGGCCGGGGATGGACATGAAGATCTCATCGACGATCGGCTACGAGCGCCGGCACAACCCCACGCTCGCGATCGAGGACGAGGACGAGTTCGTCGAGACGGCCGTAGCGAAGCTGGGGCCGCAGCCGCCGAACTTCGAGGCAATCGTCGAGCTGAACAAGGGGCCGCTTCTGACCGAGGGGACGGAGGTCCTGCCGCTGGCGCCTCGCCAGGTCGAGCAGAAGCGCTCCGCGGGCGCGATGATCATCGACGCCCGAACCGACCAGCAGTTCGACGACGCGCACATCCCCGGCGCGATCTGCATCCCGATGCTCTCGGCCGGGTTCGGGTCAAAGCTCGCTTGGCTGGCCGATCGCGAGCAGGAGATCGTGATCGTCGGGCGCGACGATGAGGACGGGCGCCAGGCGGCACGGCTGGCGGTAGCGGTCGGGATCACCAACTTGGCCGGCTTCCTCGGCGGCGGAATGACGAGCTGGCGCCAAGAGGCGCGAGACGTGCAGGGAATCGAGCGGCTTCCCCTGGCCGAGCTCAGGGCTCGAGCCGAGTCGCCCGAGCTTCAGGTCCTGGACGTGCGGGAAGAGCGCGAGTGGAACGCTGGACACATTCCGGACTCGGTCTTTACGCCCTGGCACGACATCGACGACATCCCCGATGGGATCGATCCAGAAAAGCCGGTCGCCGTCGTCTGCGGATCCGGCGAACGTGCCGCAGTCGGTGCCAGCCTGCTTCAGCTCCACGGCGCCGAGCAGGTCATTCACGTGATCGAAGGCGGCGTCCCGAAGTGGAAGCGAATGGGGCACCCGGTAGAGACGCCGTCGTGACGGATGGCGAGGTCCTGCGCGCCGACCTGATCAAGCGGCTTCGAAGCACGCATGCGCTCAAGGGTGCAGCGCTGGCCATGTTCGACCCGATGCTCCGCCGTGTCGCTTCCGAGCGCGATAGCCCGGAAACTTCGGCGGAGGTTGCGGAGCTGCTCACGCGCATGCACAGTGCCTTCTCGGGTCATCGAGACGAGACCGCCGGGCATGCCGCGCGCCTTGAACAACGCATGCGGCAACTCGGAGGGCGGACAGCTCGCCTGCGCATCGCCTGTCTTTCCAGCGGGGCGCGAGCCTGGGTGGCGCTCAGCGGGCTCGGCGGACAGAATCACGGCGCCAACGCTCGCAACGCCTTCGTCTTCGAGCACCTGGAGATCGCGTCGCTCAACCTCCTCCGGGAACTCGCCCTCCGCGCTGATGACGACCGCACGGCCCAACTCGCGGATAGCTGCCGGGCAGCGGATGAAGAGATGGCGGCCACGATCAACCGGAACTGGACGAACGTGCTCACGCTGACCCTGGCCGGCTGAGAGCGTCGATCGCCGGACCGAACTCCGGATCGAATCCCGGATTCCCGAACCTCGAGTTCGCGACCGAAGCTACTCGCTGGATTCGAGCTGCCCGCGGATCGCGCCCGCCGCAAACGCGGAGTTACGGATGCCGAGATAGAAGCGCCCGGGCCGATCGCGGATCTCCTTCAGCAGTGTCGGTTGAGCAGACACGCAACGGGTCCCGCCCAACACCGGGTCGAGATCGATCACCGCCGGCCCCGCTTCTCCGTGCGTGCCGCGGTTCAGTGAAAGGGCGGTCGGAGCCTGGATCCCGCGGTAGCGCAGGTCCACGCAGACCAGTCCCCCGGCCGGGCTGACGTCGACGAAGCCGACGCCGACGCCGTTCGGGTCGCCCGCGCCGGAGGTCTCCTGGCCGCCGCTCATGCGTGAGAACTTGTGCGTAGGACCGGTCGCTCCGTTGAAGCGGCTGTCGACCGCCGAGCGTGAAAGCTGGCCACGGATCGCGCCTCCCGTGAAGCCTGCGGTCTGGATGCTCAAATAGAAGCGGCCGGGGGAGTTGCGGATCTCGCGCAGGACGGCGCCGCTCGCCGATACGCAGCGCGAGGTCCCCGCCAGCACCGGGCCGAGGTCGACGACGCTCGGCCCCGCGGTGCCGGCGCGACCCCGGTGGATGGCGACGCCGAGGACCGGTGGCAGGAGCCTCGCGAACCGCACCCCCGCGCACAGCTGGCCGCCCGGCCGTAGGTCGATCAAGGCGGCGCCGCGGCCGTCGCCGTCACCGAAGGTCGGACGCGTCTGCGCGCCGGACATGTTGTGGACGAGCAGCTCGCGCGACTTTGGCTTTCCGGACCCGCTCAGCGACACGTCTACCGCGCCCCCGCTGACCGCGTCGAGATGCAGGTTCGCGGTCGCAAGCTGCGCCACTCGCGGCGTGAAGCCGACCGTGACCTCGCAAGATCCTCCCGGGGCGATCGTGCGAGAGCTGCAGTTCTCGTTGACGATCTCGAAGCTCTCGGGGTGCGGCTGTTGGAACCTGAGCGCGACCGGGCCCGTCGTCGCCGGCGCGGGCGCCGCGTTTCGCACCGTCACCTCGAGCTCGCTGGTCGAGCCGACCATTGTCGCGTCGAAGGCGACGTTCGGGGTGTCTGCCTTCAGGTCCGGTGTGCCGACGCGCAGCTCGTGGCCATGGTCGGGGTCGGTCGCTGCGAACAGGAGCCTGCCGTTCGACTCGAGCATGTAGTCCGGATTGCTCGCTCCCTCGGAATTGATGTCGGCGACCTGGCGGGTCCCGGCCTCGGTGCCGTCGCTGACCCAGAGCTCGTTGCCGTCGACCCCGTTGTCGGCGGCGAAGAAGACGCCGTCGCCGAGCGCCCGCGCCTGCCACGGGAACCGAGTCTCGAGATTGAAGAGAAAGAAGTCGTAGACGGTGCCGTCCCGGAGGGGGGTGCTGGACGGCGTTCCGGGGTTGATGTCGCGGACGAGCTCAGGCTCCGATCCGGACTTCGCGACCCTCCACAGCTCGGCCCCGTGCTCCGCGTCGACGCCGGCGAAGTAAACGTGACCGGCGAGCTCGACGAACCCCGTGTCAGAGGCGAGCGAGCTCTCGGGCCCGGGGTTGATCTCGGCTGCGATCCGCGTCCCCGCCTGCGTGCCGTCCGAGCGCCAGAGCTCGAGGCCTTCCGCGGGGGTGCCGGCGATGAAGTAGAGCTCGCCGTCGACCTCGGCCGCATATCCGAACGCGGTGTCGCTTTCGCCTCCGGGGCTGAGGTCGGCAACCTGCCGCGTATTCGTGGTCGTGCCGTCGCTGACCCAGAGCTCGTGCCCGCTGTGGATCGAGCTCGCATTGAAGAATGCGCGGTTACCGACCCTGGTGAAGTTGTCCGGCAGCGAGCTCCAGCTGATCCGATCGCCGGTCTGGTTGGGGTCGTCGGCCGGGACCCCGTGCAGGTTCGCAACCTCCGTGACCCCGTTCGCGTCGACCGCGTGCAGCTCGATTCCACTTCGGTTGAAGGTCTCGCCGCGCATCAGGATCCGGTTGTCGAGCGCCGTCAGGCCGCCGCCGCCGCTGACCCTGTCGACGAACTGCGTGCCGGCCGCCGTCCCGTTGGACTTCCAGATCCCGCTCTGGTTCTCCGTCTCCCCGGTGTCGGCCGTGACCTGGCGGTTCCCGGTGAAGTAGAGCTCGCCGTTGAGCATCTCGGGGGCGTCGAGGTTGCCATAGGTCAGGCAGACGAGCGCCCGGCAGTGGAGCGTGAAGGAGAACATCGGTAGACCGCTGTCCCCGTCGCCGGCCCCTGGTACGAGCTCCTTGAGCAGCGTCGTGCCCGCGCTTGTGCCGTCGCTCACCCAGAGCTCGGCCCCGCGCGTCGGCTCGCCGGCGTCGAAGATCGTCTTGCCGCCGACGTGGCCGAAGCCGAAGGGATCGGAGTTGCCCGTCCCCGGGTTGATGTCCTTGACCAAGTAGGTCCCGGCGGCCGTACCGTCCGTGATCCAGGGCTCGTAGCCGCTGGTCGCGGTGATGCCCGGGAAGAAATGACGCCCGCCGGAAAGGGCGGAGGGGGGCTGTGTCAGCAGGGCATTGTCGACCCCGGCCGCGGGTCCAGGGTTGATGTCCTCGACGAGCGCGACCGCGGCGGCGCCGGCAGGGGCCGCCGATACGAGCACGCAGGCCGCCGCGGCGATCACGGATCCGCCAAATCGTGCCTTCCGCCCCGAACGCCCGCCAGACATCCCGCTCATCCCGCTCCTTCCCCCCGAGCCCCCAGGCCCGATTCTCCCTACGAACCCCTTCGCGGGAACCATATCGCGAAATGTCGGGCCTCCGCAACACTCTCGGAAGCCTTCGCCCGTGTACGAGAAGCTCGAGACCGCGAATCCGATCGGCTGGTGCAGTCGTCGAAAATGCCGGTCCTCGCACCGGCCCGAGCGATCGCAACGCCTTCGTCTTCGAGCACCTGGAGATCGCCTCGCTCAACCTCGTTCGCGAGTACGCCGTGCGCGTCGAGGACGACGTCACGGTGGAGCTCGCGGATGGGTGCCGCGAACAGGATGAGGCGATGGCGGCCAGGATCGACCGCAACTGGACGAACGTCCTCACCTTGCCCTGGCAAGCCGACGACGGTGGCCGGAGGCCGACCGAAGCGAGAGCGACGTGTCCTAACCGCGATGTCGGTCGAGCTCCGCGAGGGCGTCGGACCATCCCTCGCGGTGCCCGGCCCGGGCATCCTCGTCGGAGAGCCCGACTTGGTGGATCTCGACCAACGTCGATCCGCCCGGCAGGGGCTCGAAGTTGACGGTGACGACCGAGTCACGGTGGCCGGTCGCGGCCGAGGACCAGGTGAAGACGAGCCGGCTCGGCCGCTCGATCTGCCGGTAGGTCCCATGATGGAGGAGGTCGGTTTGGTCCTGGACCATGACGATTCGGAACTCGCCGCCCTCGCGGGGATCGGTCTCGGCTCGTGTCTCGCTGATCACGCGCGGCCGCATCCAGGCGCTGAGGCTCTCGGCGTCGAGCCATGCGTCGAAGAGCTCCTCCGCCGGAGCAGCGATCTCGCGGCGCACGGTCACGGTGAAGTCGGCAGCGTCGTTCACGTCGAGCCCTTCGCGGTCTTGCGGGTGGTGACGAAGCGATCGAGCGACGCGAGCTGGTCGCTCCAGAAGAGGCGGTAATGCTCGATCCACGCGGCCGCTTCGGCGAGCGGCTCAGCCTCGAGGCTGAGGATGTGCTCGCGCCCACGGACGTCGCGGCGCACCAGGCCCGCGCCCTCGAGCACGCGGATGTGCTTCGAGGTCGAGTTGAGCGAGATCGGGAAGTCGCGGGCGAGGTCGGTGACGCGAGCGTCCGAATCCGCGAGCCGCGCGAGGATTGCGCGGCGCGTCGGATCGGAGACCGCGGAGAACACGCGGTCGAGTGTGGCGGGCGTCATGCCGCCCCGCCCCGGCGCCCACCCAGGCGAACCGACACCCAGGTGCGGGCGACGAGGAGCGCGGCGCCGGCGCCCGCGGCCGAGAGCGCGAGCTCCTCCACCGGGACCCCGGCGACGTGGGCGATCAGGGTCATGTCGTGACCCCGGCTTCGCTCCGTGCCTTTTCGTCTGCGGCGACCAGCGTTTCGTCGTCGAGCGGTAGCGCGGGGGGGTTGGACTCGTACTCGTTGTTTCGCCGCCACCAACCGCCGCTGTCCCGCGGATAGCCCTCCGGCAGGTCTTGCCACTCCTCCTGGCGGCCGAGCGGGGCGATGTCGAGATAGCTGAACACGGTCCCGAGGGCCTCGTCGCCACGGCCGTCGATCACGTAGGTGCGGTAGGTCCGGTCACCGGCCCGCAGGAAGACGTTGGTCGCGTGCCATTCGTCGACGCCGAAGTCTTTGTCCCAACCGTCGGTGATCGTGTACCAGGGGACCTGCTGCCAACCCATCTTCTCCTTCAGCTGCCGGATGTTCTCCTGCGGCGCGCGGGAGACGTGCGCGAATGTGACGTCGCGCGCATTCAGGTGCACGAGGTTCCCGGTCTTGTCGGCCATCATCGAGCAGCCGAGCAGCCCTTCTCCGGCCAGCCCTCCACGGTCGGCTCGTAGAAGAAGCGGTAGAGGATCAGCTGCCTGCGGCCCTCGAACATGTCGAGCAGGCTCAGCTTCCCGTCGGGGCCTTCGAACTCGTAGTCCTTCTCGACCAGCACGCGCGGCATCCTGCGGCGCTGCGCGGCGAGCGCATCCCCCGCCCGCATGTGCTCCTTCTCCTTCACGAGCATCGCGTCGCGCGCCTCCTGCCACTCGTGCTCGCTGACGATCGGTGTTAGTTCCATGGCTCCTCCTCGAGTTTGTTTCAATATATTCACCCGTGCGGATGAATATACCCGAGGTCCGCGAACGCGAAACCGGTTTCACGGATCTTTGAAGCGATTGCCCGCCCCGGCGACCGTGACATAGAGTCGAGCCCGTGGCCACGGCGACGGAGGCGAGCGGAGATCTGGAGGAGCTCCGCCGCTCGTTCTCGGGCGTCGTCGTCGCCCCCGGGGAACCCGGCTACGACGTCATGCGCCGTTCGTACAACGCGCTCATCGATCGCCGGCCGGCTGTGATCGCGCGCTGCTTCGGCGCCGACGACGTCGCCGCCGCGCTCGACTACGGCCGCTCGAACTCGCTCGAGATCGCCGTCCGCGGCGGCGGCCACAACCCCGCCGGGCACTGCGTCTGCGACGACGGCCTCGTCATCGACCTCTCGCTCATGCGCCGGGTCGACGTCGATCCCGACGCCGGCGTCGCCCACTCGCAGGGCGGCGCCACCTGGCTCGACTTCGACCGCGCGACGCAGGCCCACGGCCTGGTCACGCCGGGCGGCGTCGTCGGCACGACCGGGGTCGCCGGACTGACCTTCGGC